>NZ_CP133571.1:0-3214586 GCF_031198805.1 Pseudoalteromonas sp. HL-AS2
GTGTATCTGTCGGTTTGGCAAAGTTGTTTATATGTATTGCAAGATGAATTGCCTTCGCAGCAGTTCAGTATGTGGGTGCGACCACTACAAGCAGAAAGTACCGAAGATACCTTGACGATTTATGCACCTAATCGCTTTGTACTAGATTGGGTAAGAGAAAAATACCTAAATAGAATTAATGAATTATTAGTAGAGATTTGTGGTGTTGAAGCTCCAGAGCTACGTTTTGATGTAGGCAGTAAGCCTTTATTAAATGCACAGCCTGTATCTGTTGCTGGAACGCAATCGGCGCCAACTACACAAGCCAAACAACAATCACGACAACCAAAACCTGTTGTAGAGCCAGCGCCAAAATCTGAATATAAATCGAATATAAAAGAAAATTATACCTTTGACAGTTTTGTTGAAGGTAAATCAAACCAGTTAGCAAAAGCAGCAGCAACACAAGTTGCAGATAATCCAGGTGCCGCTTTTAACCCTGTATTTATATACGGTGGTACAGGTTTAGGTAAAACGCATTTATTGCATGCTGTAGGTAATGGTATTTTGGCTAATAAGCCAGATGCAAAAATAGTTTATATGCATTCAGAGCGCTTTGTACAAGATATGGTAAAAGCACTGCAAAATAACGCGATTGAAGAATTTAAGCGTTACTATCGTAGTGTTGATGCGCTAATGATTGATGACATTCAATTTTTTGCTAACAAAGAGCGCTCACAAGAAGAGTTTTTTCATACCTTTAATGCGTTATTAGAAGGCAATCAGCAAATAATTTTAACCTCTGACCGTTATCCAAAAGAGATAGAAGGCGTTGAAGACAGACTTAAATCGCGTTTTGGTTGGGGTTTAACTATTGCAATTGAGCCTCCTGAGCTTGAAACACGCGTTGCTATATTGATGAAAAAAGCGCAGCAGAGTAAAATTAATTTACCGCACGAAGTCGCCTTTTTTATTGCTAAAAAATTACGATCTAATGTACGCGAACTAGAAGGTGCGCTTAATCGTGTTATTGCCAATGCTAACTTTACCGGTCGTCCTATATCTATCGACTTTGTAAAAGAAGCGCTACGCGATTTACTTGCCTTACAAGATAAGCTAGTTACCATAGATAACATACAGCGCACTGTGGCAGAGTATTACAGAATTCGTATTTCTGATCTGCTGTCTAAACGCCGTAGTCGCTCTATAGCAAGGCCTCGACAAGTTGCTATGGCATTATCTAAAGAGTTAACCAATCACAGTTTACCTGAGATTGGAGACGCCTTTGGTGGCCGCGATCATACAACTGTATTGCATGCGTGTCGTAAGGTTAAATCACTACGTGATGAAAGCCACGAAATTAAAGAAGATTACCAAAATTTAATAAGAACATTGTCATCTTAAGGCTGACTTTATTATGCAAATAACAATATCAAGACAACAGTTTTTAAAGCCATTAGTGCAAGTATCGGGCGCTATTGAGCGTAAGCATACATTGCCAATTTTATCTAACGTATTGTTAGCAGTAGAAAACGGGCAACTTTCAATGACAGGTACCGACCTTGAAATTGAACTCGTTGCAAGCGTGTTTGTAGGTGATGATATTGCCGATACTAAGTTAACATTACCGGCTAAAAAATTACTCGATATTTGTAAAAGCCTACCAGATGGTTCAGACCTAACGTTAAGCTTACAAGAGCATCAGTTATTACTAACCAGCGGTAAAAGTCGTTTTTCGTTAACGACCTTAGCCGCCGAAGACTTTCCTAATTTAGAACAGTGGGATGGCGAAGTTGAGTTTCAACTAACGCGTTTAGAGCTGCGAAAATTACTAGAAAGCACGCATTTTTCGATGGCGAATCAAGACGTACGTTACTATTTAAATGGTATGTCGTTTGAAGTAGACAATACTGACATTAAAACAGTGGCCACTGATGGACACCGCTTAGCTATTGCACAAAAGCAATTAAAGCAATCGCTTAATACGCAGCGTCAGCTAATTATACCTCGTAAAGGGGTGCAAGAAATTATGCGCCTTATGGTAGCCGACGAAGAACTAGTCACTATTCAGTTTGGTGCTAATCATATTCGTATTATCGATATAGAGTTTACCTTTACTAGTAAGTTAGTTGATGGACGCTTTCCTGATTACCGCCGTGTGTTACCTCGTGGTGGCGATAAAGTCATTACTGCTAATCGCGAATGGTTACGTAGTGCGTTTCAGCGAGTCTCTATTTTATCTAACGAAAAGTTTAGAGGTGTGCGTTTAAACTTATCCAATGGTTTGTTAAAAATCACTGCTAATAACCCTGAGCAAGAACAAGCTGAGGAAGTAGTAGAGGTTGGTTACGAAGGCGCCGACCTAGAAATAGGCTTTAACGTTTCTTATGTACTTGATGTATTAAACACATTAAAAACAGAAGATGTACTGTTTACATTGGCCGATTCAAACAGCAGCGCACTAATTGAAGGTGCAGGCGATGAAGAAGCAATGTACGTAGTTATGCCTATGCGTTTATAAGACTATAAGTACCCAATGAGCTTAAGTCATTTGAGCCTCAAATATTTTCGTAATATTGAGGCGCTGACGCTAGAACCAGTTAACGGCGTTAATATAATTTATGGTGAAAACGGCAGCGGAAAAACCAGCCTTTTAGAAGCTATTTATTACCTTTCACACGGCAAATCTTTTAGAACATCAAAGCATAAAAGTATTATTGCGCATCAGCAAGAGCAGTTTGTAATTCATGGCCGTAAAGCTATACACGACTTATCTATTCCTATTGGTATTAGTAAAACCCAAGCGGGCGAAACGAATTTAAAAATTCAAGGTAAGGCGAGTCGAAAAATATCAGAACTTGCACAGCTTATGCCGGTACAAATAATTACTCCAGAGAGTTACTCGTTATTTTTTGGTGGGCCTAAAGAGCGCAGAAAGTTTTTAGATTTAGGTTTGTTCCACGTGGAACATGAGTTTTTCTTTTTATGGCAATCGTTCAATAAAGTGTTAAAACAACGAAATGCGCTACTAAAAAGTAAGCCAAAGAATTATTTTGACCAAATTAAGTTTTGGGACAAAGAATTTGTTAGACTGGCTGAGCAAATAAATAAATTAAGAATGGCGTATATAAGTAGGTTTAAGCAGCAGTTTTTTGATAAAATGTGTGCAGAATTAACGCTAATACGCGATTTAGAAATAAGCTTTAATGCCGGCTGGAAAGAGAGCGAATCTCTTAGCGATGCATTAGAGTTAAACTTTGAGCGAGATGCTCGCCAAGGTTTTACTAGTAAAGGGCCTCATAAGGCTGATTTTAGTTTTAGTGTCGCTGGCAGTAGCGTTGAGAATATTTTCTCTCGTGGACAATTAAAGCTATTACTTTATGCGTTAAAAGTAACGCAAAATAGTTTAATTGAGTCAGAGACAGATAAGCAATCTATATTGCTAATAGATGATTTACCTTCAGAGTTAAGCGAAGATACAAAAGAGAAAGTGGGGCAACTATTAGCTCACTGCAGTTCTCAAATTTTTATATCTTCAATTTTGTCTGAAAGTATTTCTGCTGTGGTGGAACCCATGCAACGAGAACTGCAAATGTTCCACGTGAAACATGGCAACCTAATAACAAGATAAGTGGGATTAACCATGTCTGAGAATTATGACTCGTCGAGTATAAAAGTACTTAAAGGATTAGACGCAGTAAGAAAGCGTCCTGGAATGTATATAGGGGACACCGATGATGGCACGGGCTTACACCATATGGTGTTTGAGGTCGTCGATAACTCTATAGATGAAGCCTTAGCAGGTCATTGTGATGATATTTTTGTAACGATTCACTTAGATGGTTCGGTATCTGTACGAGATAACGGCCGTGGTATCCCAACTTCAATTCATGAAGAAGAAGGTGTATCTGCAGCCGAAGTAATCATGACGGTACTGCATGCCGGTGGTAAGTTTGATGATAACTCTTATAAAGTTTCAGGTGGCTTACACGGTGTTGGTGTATCGGTTGTTAACGCATTATCAGAAAAGCTTAAATTAACAATTCGCCGTGAAGGTAAACTTCATGAGCAAACATACTCTCATGGTGTACCAGATGCGCCATTAGCCGTAATTGGCGACGCAGACACAACTGGTACAGAGTTACGTTTTTGGCCAAGTGATCAAACATTTACTAACTTAGATTTTCATTACGACATTTTAGCTAAGCGCTTACGCGAGCTTTCATTTTTAAACTCTGGCGTAAGCATTATTTTAAATGATGAGCGTGAAGAGAATAAAAGTGATCACTTTAAATACGAAGGCGGTATCAGAGCGTTTGTAGAGTATTTAAACCGTAATAAAACACCTATACATAAAGGTGTATTTCACTTTACACATACGCGTGAAGAAGATGGTATTGTTGTTGAAGTGTCAATGCAGTGGAATGATGCTTATCAAGAAAACATATACTGTTTTACAAATAACATCCCACAACGCGATGGTGGTACACACTTAGCCGGTTTTAGATCTGCGCTAACACGTACACTTAACAACTATATGGAAAAAGAAGGCTTTAACAAAAAAGCTAAAACAACCAGTAATGCAACGGGTGATGACGCTCGTGAAGGCTTAACTGCTGTTGTAAGTGTTAAAGTACCAGATCCTAAGTTTTCATCACAAACTAAAGACAAGCTAGTTTCGAGCGAAGTTAAGTCTGCGGTTGAACAAGCAATGGCTGAAAAATTCACTGAGTTTTTATTAGAACACCCAACAGATGCCAAAATTGTTGTAGGTAAGATAATAGATGCGTCACGTGCGCGTGAAGCTGCACGTAAAGCACGTGAAATGACACGTCGTAAAGGTGCAATGGACTTAGCCGGTTTACCTGGTAAGTTAGCCGATTGCCAAGAAAAAGATCCAGCACAATCAGAACTATACATAGTGGAAGGAGACTCTGCTGGCGGATCAGCCAAGCAGGGACGTAACCGTAAAAACCAAGCTATTCTTCCGCTTAAAGGTAAAATATTAAACGTTGAAAAAGCACGTTTTGATAAAATGCTTTCATCACAAGAAGTAGCAACACTCATTACGGCATTAGGTTGTGGTATTGGTCGTGATGAATATAATCCTGAAAAACTGCGCTATCACCGTATCATTATCATGACGGATGCTGACGTGGATGGTTCGCACATTCGTACCTTATTACTTACGTTCTTTTATCGCCAAATGCCTGAAATTGTTGAGCGCGGATATATTTATATTGCACAACCACCACTTTATAAAGTGAAAAAAGGTAAGCAAGAGCGTTATATTAAAGATGATCCAGCACTAGTTGAATACCTAACAACACTTGCTTTAAATAATGCAACTTTGTACACCAGTACAGATGCAAGCGGTATTGAAGGCGAAGCACTAGAAAAAATTGTTCACGATTATCAAAATACCGTTAAGGTAATTGAGCGTCTAAAACGTAAGTTTCCTAATACTGTAATGAACCGTCTTATTTACCAAAGTGAACTGAAAAAAGAAGATCTTTCAGATGAAGCTAAAGTAATAGCATGGACTAAAGAATTAGTTGATGACTTAATTGATCGTGATGAAGATGCTACTATTTTCCAAGCTGCAACAGAGCACGATACTGAGCGCAATTTATACTACCCAGTAGTGAAAATTCGTCAGCACGGTGTAGATAAAGCGCACGTACTTCATTATGATTTTATAGCTTCACGCGATTATCAGCGCATTGCTGTTACTGGTGTAAACATTGCAAATATCATTACTGAAGGCGCTTATATTCAACGCGGTGAGAAAACACAACCTGTTGATAACTTTGTGGATGCTTTAGAATGGCTAATTGCTGAATCTAAGCGTGGCCTCTATATACAGCGCTATAAAGGGTTGGGCGAAATGAACCCAAGTCAGCTGTGGGAAACTACAATGGATCCCGATGCACGTCGTATGCTACAAGTAACCGTTGAAGATGCAGTAGCTGCCGATCAGTTATTTGCAACGCTAATGGGTGACCAAGTAGAACCTCGTCGCGAGTTTATAGAACAGAACGCGCTACGCGTAGTTAACCTAGACGTATAATTAGTAATACTACTCACAAAAAAGGAGCCAATGGCTCCTTTTTTATTTTTTCAATTGCACAAACTGCTTAAAACCTGCGTGTGCACAAGGTATACTGAGGGTAATTTTCACGCTACTTCTCAGATAGTAAAAAGCCAAATATGCAAAAATATGACGTTAAAACCTTTCAAGGTTTGATCCTGGCTTTACAGGATTATTGGGCGCAGCAAGGCTGCGTTATTATTCAACCACTTGATATGGAAGTGGGCGCTGGGACATTCCACCCGCAAACATTTTTAAAATCGATTGGCCCAGAGCCAATGTCGAGTGCATACGTACAACCGTGTCGACGACCTACCGATGGCCGTTACGGCGAAAACCCAAACCGCTTACAGCATTATTACCAGTTTCAGGTTGTGCTAAAGCCTTCGCCAGATAATATTCAAGAGCTTTATTTAGGCTCTTTAGCGGCCGTAGGCATAGATACCTTAACAGACGAAGTGCGCTTTGTTGAAGACAATTGGGAATCACCTACCTTAGGTGCGTGGGGCCTAGGTTGGGAAATTTGGTTAAACGGCATGGAAGTAACCCAGTTTACCTACTTTCAACAAGTGGGCGGCATTGAGTGCTCACCGGTAACTGGCGAAATCACTTACGGCCTAGAGCGTTTAGCCATGTATATTCAGGGCGTAGACAGTATTTACGACCTAGTTTGGGCTGATGGCCCGCTTGGGCGAGTAACTTACGGCGATGTGTTTCATCAAAATGAAGTAGAACAATCTACTTATAACTTTGAGCACGCCAACGTAGAAGATCTATTTGCTCAGTTTGATAAATGTGAAGCAGAGAGCCAAAAGTTAATTGAAGCAAACTTACCGTTACCGGCTTATGAGCAAGTAATGAAGGCATCGCATGCATTTAACTTATTAGACGCGCGCCACGCAATTTCGGTAACCGAACGCCAACGTTACATACTACGCGTTCGTGCTTTATCAAAAGCGTGTGCACAAAGTTATTATGATAAACGTGAAGCGCTTGGTTTCCCGCTGTGTAAGGATAAGTAGGCATGTCAGCACAAAACTTATTAGTAGAAATTGGCACCGAAGAGTTGCCACCAAAAGCGCTGCGTAAATTAGCAGAAGCATTTGCTGCAAACTTAACTGCAGAACTAGAGACATTAGAATTAGCGCATCAAGGCGTAAGCTGGTATGCATCACCACGTCGTTTAGGCCTTCGCGTAATAGCGCTTGATGCAAAACAACAAGATAAAGAAGTAGAAAAACGCGGCCCAGCAATTAAGGCAGCGTTTGATGCAGATGGCAATCCTACTAAAGCTGCAATGGGTTGGGCACGTGGTTGTGGTATTGAAGTAAAAGATGCGCAAACACTTGAAACCGACAAAGGCGCGTGGTTGCTGCACCTTGCTAAAGTAGCAGGGCAAGAAACTAAAACGCTGATGGTTGACGTTATTAATAAAGCGCTGGCTAAATTACCTATTCCTAAGCCAATGCGTTGGGGCGCGAATAAAACACAATTTATTCGTCCAGTGCATACGGTAACTATTTTATTGGGTGATGAGTTAGTAACAGGTGAAGTGCTGGGTAAGCAGGTAAGTAACCAGCTTCAAGGACATCGCTTTCATCATCCTGAAAAAATTACCATTAACCATGCTGATGATATTTTTGATGTTTTAAAATCAGCCTACGTTATTGCCGATTACGAGCAGCGTAAAGCGCAAATTCGAGCGCAAATAGAAGCTGCAGCAAAAGCAATAAATGCGGTTGTAGCCATGGATGAAGATTTACTTGAAGAAGTAACATCACTGGTAGAATGGCCAGTAACATTAACGGCTACATTTGAAGAAGAGTTTTTGGCAGTACCGGCCGAAGCGCTTATTTACACGATGAAAGACGATCAAAAATACTTTCCGCTTTTAGATCAAAACGGCAAACTTTTAAATAAGTTTTTGTTTGTGTCTAACATAGAAAGTAAAGATCCTAGCGTAGTGATTTCGGGTAACGAAAAAGTAGTGCGTCCTCGATTAGCCGATGCGCAATTCTTTTTTGAAAGCGATAAAAAGAAAACACTAGAAAGCCGTTTAGAATCTCTCGATAGCGTATTGTTCCAAAAACAGTTAGGTACACTTAAAGACAAGTCTGCGCGTATTAGCGAGCTTGCCGGTTATATTGCCCAGCAACTTGGTGCAGATAAAGAGCTAGCACAACGTGCTGGTTTATTGAGTAAAACTGACTTAATGACCGAAATGGTGATGGAATTTACCGACATCCAAGGTGTTATGGGAATGCATTACGCACGTTTTGACGGCGAAGCTGAAGATGTAGCACTAGCGCAGAATGAGCAATATATGCCACGCTTTGCAGGCGACAGCTTACCTACCAACTTAATTAGTTGCGCAGTAGCGATTGCCGATAAGTTTGATACCTTAGTGGGTATCTTTGGCATAGGCCAAGCGCCAAAAGGCGACAAAGACCCATTTGCTTTACGCCGTGCTGCTATTGGCGCATTGCGCATCATGGTAGAAAAAGAGCTACCGCTTGATATTTTAGACCTAGTTGCTAAATCGCAAACCTTGTTTGGCGATAAGCTAACTAATCTTAATGTATCAACCGATGTGTTTGAGTTTATGCTAGGGCGTTTCCGTGCTTGGTATCAAGACGAAGGAATAGAAGTAGATGTGATTCAAGCTGTGCTTGCACGTCGTCCGACTAAACCTGTTGATTTTGATCGCCGTGTTAAAGCCGTAAGCCATTTTCGCACATTAGACGCAGCAGAAGCGCTTGCAGCCGCTAATAAGCGCGTAAGTAATATACTTGCTAAAAATGACATTACCAGCGAAGGTAATGTAGATGAAAGTTTACTAACCGACGACGCTGAAAAAGTACTTGCGGCACAAGTAGCAAAATTTGCTACTGAACTTGCACCACTTTACGCCAGTGGTAATTACCAAGAAGCATTAAGCCAATTGGCTGGTATTCGTCAAAGTGTTGATAGCTTTTTTGATAACGTGATGGTTATGGCCGACGACGAAGCAGTTAAGCAAAATCGTCTGGCGCTTTTAAGTCAGTTAAGCGGATTGTTTTTAGGTATTGCAGACATTTCTGTACTACAAAAATAACATTATTCGATAATGTAAAAAGCCAGCGTTTTGCTGGCTTTTTAGTTTTAATTTTGGTGTATTATTAACCTGCATATATAAAGTAAGGATCTCGAATGAAAAGCCCAATAAAACGTATTTTAACCTTAGCACTTGTTAGTTTTTTAACTGCTTGTTCTACGCAAATAACGCTTGATGATGTATTACCACAACAAAAATTAGATCGTACCGTGTATTTAAGGGGCGACTTTACCTTATGGGATGCAGAGCCACAGTACCAATTTACCCAAGTAGCGCGATCGCTGTATCAAGCAGAAGTTAAATTTTCAACGCCTGGTAAAGTATACGAATTTAAAATTGCCGATGCCGACTTTAGTGAAGGTTACAACTGTGGCTACAGCGATACTCAGCCAGCAGGGCAAAAACTAACACTAGTCCAACCTGCAGTTGCCGACTGTAATACTATTTATAATTACTTTAGCTATACGCCCGCAATAAAAGGCACCTACATAGTAAGTATTGATTACAGTAATTACGACAAGCCACAAGTGACGATAACGAAGAAGTAGATTTTCTGTAGGTTGGGTTGAGTGAAACGAAACCCAACCTACGCCAGTTCAAAGCCCTTTCTTAACTACATATCTATACGGTGCTGCTTCTGCATCTTTAGCCACCAGCGTGTGATCCATAAACGTACAAAAGCTCGGAATGTCGCGAGTTGTTGATGGGTCATCAGCGGTTATTAATAACGTTTCACCATCATTCATTTTACGAATAGCAGCGCGTACCATCATCACTGGCTCTGGGCAGCGAAGGCCTATGGCATCTAATTGGTGATCGGGGTTATTAAAGCTCATAATAAATTTGCCTGTTTAGTTAAAGCGATTGCTGCACATTAGGGTTTTACATTTTATAAGTTGTAGAGTTTAGCGCAATTTAAAGCGTTATTTAACTATTTTACTCATATCTAAATTACACACCTTATTTAATCAAAGGGTTTAATCAATAGAGCTTGGCAATAACAGATAATACACCCGATCACAGTATTCCAGATTTTTTAATCTAACCATATAAAATAACTAAAAATAAACCAATAAAAAAAGGCGAACTGCATAAAATCAGTTCGCCTTTTTAATCACCAAGATGGTTTTACATGTTTAAACTAATTAGTCTTGAACACGTTCAAATACAGTTGCAATGCCTTGGCCTAAACCAATACACATAGTTGCTAAACCGTATCGTACATTTTTGTCTTCCATTAAGTGAATAAGCGATGTGCTAATACGCGAACCCGAACAGCCTAGTGGGTGTCCAAGTGCGATTGCGCCGCCGTTTAAATTCACTTTTTCGTCAACTACATCCATTAACCCTAAATCTTTCATTACAGGTAATGATTGTGCTGCAAAGGCTTCGTTAAGCTCAACTACGCCTAAGTCATCAATTGTAATACCTGCTTGTGCAAGTGCTTTTTTGCTTGCTGGTACTGGGCCGTAACCCATGATTGATGGATCGCAACCCGCTACTGCCATTGCTTTAATGCGTGCGCGAATTGGTAAGCCAAGTTCTTTTGCTTTTGCTTCGCTCATTACTAACATTGCAGATGCGCCGTCAGAAAGTGCAGAAGAAGTTCCGGCTGTTACCGTACCCGATGCAGGATTAAACACTGGGCGCAGCTTTGATAGGCCTTCTACCGTTGTTTCTGGACGAATTACTTCGTCGTCTTCAACTAAGATAAGAGAACCATCTGCTGCGTGACCTTCCATTGCTAAAATTTCGCGGCGAAAACGTCCCTCAACAGTTGCAGCTTGAGCACGTTGATGTGAGCGGTACGCAAATTCATCTTGCTGCTCACGGCTAATGCCATGCAGTGTTGCTAGGTATTCAGCTGTTAAGCCCATAGAGCCAGCAGCTTGTGCAATGCTTGTTGCTAAACCTGGGTGAAAGTCGTTACCGTGAGTCATAGGTACGTGGCCCATGTGCTCAACACCACCAATTAGGTAAGTGTCGCCAGCGCCAGTCATTATTGCGCGTGCTGCGTCATGCAATGCTTGCATTGACGAGCCACATAAACGGTTAACTGTTACTGCTGGTACGCTATGCGGAATACCGGCAAGTAATGCAGCGTTACGTGCAACGTTAAAGCCTTGCTCTAATGTTTGCTGTACACAACCCCAATAAATATCGTCAATTGATGCTGGATCAACTGCTGGGTTGCGATCGAGTAAGCCTTTCATTAAATGTGCGCTTAAGTCTTCGGCACGTTTATTTTTGAATACGCCACCTTTAGAACGACCCATAGGTGTGCGGATACAATCTACAATTACTGGATTATTCATGATATTAACCTTCCACCTTATAGAAAACACGACCTTCTTCGGCCCATTGACGAGTTTGCTCTGATACTTGATAAATCGCACCTAAGTGAGCATATTTGTCGGCAGTTGCCACAAAGTTAGCTAAACCGGTTTGATCTAAGTAACGGAACGCGCCGCCTCTAAATGGAGGGAAACCAACACCGTAAACAAGTGCCATATCAGCTTCTTGTGGTGATGCAACAATGCCTTCTTGTAAACAAAGTAGCACTTCGTTAAGCATTGGGATCATACAACGGTCAATGATTTCTTGTTTATCGAATGCTTTTTCTGCTTCAGTAATTGGCTTAAGTAGCTCAATTGCAGTTTCGTCATGCGATTTTTTAAGACGACCGCGACGATCTGTTTCGTACTTATAAAAACCAGCTTTGTTCTTTTGGCCAAAACGTTTTTCGTTAGCAAAAATAGTCACTGGGTCTTTATCTGCACGCGCCATGCGCTCAGGGAAGCCATCGGCCATTACGCCAGTACAATGAAAAGCAGTATCAATACCTACAACATCAAGTAGGTAAGCCGGACCCATAGGCCAGCCAAATACGTTTTCCATTACTTTATCTACTTTTGCAAAGTTAGCACCTTCAACTACTAATTTGCTAAAACCTGCAAAGTAAGGGAATAAAACACGGTTTACAAAAAAGCCAGGGCAATCGTTAACAACAATAGGAGACTTGCCTAATTTAAGCGCGTAATCAACTACGGCGTTAATGGTTTTATCAGAGGTTTTTGCACCACGGATAATTTCTACTAACGGCATTTTTGGTACTGGGTTAAAAAAGTGCATACCACAGAAGTTTTCTGGTTTATCTAACGCTTCTGCTAGCAAATCAATACAAATAGTCGAAGTGTTTGAGGTAAGTACCGTGCCCTCTGGCATGGTCTTCTCAAGCTCTGCAAGTACTGCTTGCTTAACTTTAGGGTTTTCTACTACGGCTTCAACAATAATATCGGCACTTTGTAGATCAGAATCATTAAGGGTCGGTTTAATTTTGCTTAGCGTACCAAGCATTTTTTCCATCGACATATGGCCACGTTTAACTTTTTGGCCAAGTAACTTAGAGGCTTCGCCCATACCTAAGTCAAGTGCATCCTGTTGGATGTCTTTCATTATAATAGGTGTACCTTTATAAGCAGACTGGTATGCAATACCGCCGCCCATAATGCCAGCACCTAATACTGCAGCTTGTTTAATTTCTACATCGCTTTGTTTAGCAAGTTTACGTGATTTACCTTTAATGTACTGGTCGGCTAGAAATATACCAATTTGCGCGGCAACTTCTGGCGTGCCTGCTAATTTAGCAAAGTTGGTATTTTCGATTGCCATTGCTTCATCACGAGTACAGTTAGCAGCTGCTTTAATGGTTTTTACAGCCATTACAGGTGCAGGATAGTGGCCTTTAGTTTTAGCCATTACCATGCCTTCAGCCATTGCAAAGCTCATGCCTTGCTCAACACGATTTAATTTAAGTGGTTGTAGCTTTACATTGCGTTTTGCTTGCCAATCGAGCTTGCCAGCAATTGCTAATTCAAGTGTTGATACACTTGACTCTATAAGTTTGTCAGCACTAACTACTGCGTCAAAAGCACCTACTTTAAGGGCATCTGCTGCGCGGTTAGTAGAACCTGAGGTAATCCACATCATGGCGTTATCGGCACCAATAATGCGCGGTAAGCGTACTGTGCCACCAAAACCAGGCATTATGCCAAGGGTTACTTCTGGAAGACCCATTTGTGCAGTTTCGCTTGCTACACGATAATCGGTAGCAAGTACCCACTCACAGCCACCGCCAAGTGCTAAGCCATTTACAGCGCTTAGAGTTGGGAATGGTAAGTCTTCGATAGCGTCAAAAACGTCAGTGGCTTCTTTTATCCAAGTTACTAGTTCTGCTTCAGATCTAGTAAATATAGGTAAAAATTCGAATACGTCGGCACCAATAATAAAGTGTTCTTTATCACTGGTAAAAATCATGCCTTTTATATCAGTATTTGCAGCTAATTGTTTTAATGCTGTTGCGCAATCTGAAAGGGTTTGCTGAGATAGTGTGTTTACAGAACCTGTAGCACAAAACTTAAACTCGGCGATGTTTTCCTTTATGAAGCTAACTTCAAAGGAATCGCTTTTATATAACATTATTATTCTCCCTAGTTGACGAACTAAGACTGGTACGATGAGTTGCGATTTAATCAGTGTGCTTGCTTTGAATTAAAAATGCAACGAAAAATTTAACTTGGTTACAAAACAGTTGGTTAAAATATAGCTTGTTTGGTGCTATGGTGGAACAAAAGTTTTTGCTTATTATTTTAATTTTATTATGAAGGCATTATGAAAAAATATTTATTAAATGCTATGGCAGCGGTTTTTATTTTCCCTCTTCACTGCGTTGAGGCAAACATCGATAACGATGCATTTTTAGACGCTGAAAAAAAAGTTCGCTATGGTGATTACCAAGACTTTAAAATGGCTATAAGTAATCTTGATCATCCATTAAAGCCTTATGTTGAAAAAGTATATTGGCAACGACATCCCGATATAAAACACCAAGCAGAAATAGAGGATTACCTCACTATTTATCAGCATACGCCGCTAGAGTGGCCAGTGCGTAAAGCATGGTTAAGCTATTTAGAAAAGCATAATAAAAAAGCAGCGTATATTCGCAATTACCGTAAAACCTCTGATACTGAACTGACTTGTACATATTTAGATTATCAACTTGATTTAGGTGCGCCAGAAAAAGCGATATTTAACCAAGTAACTGATTTATGGACGGTAGGCAAGTCGCAACCTAAAGCGTGCGATGGGCTTTTTTCGTTATGGCGTAAAAAAGGCTATATGAGTAAAGAGGCTGTTTGGCAGCGGGTGACTATGGCGGCAGAAGGCGGTACTCAAAGCCTATTACCTTATTTAAAAACATTACTACCCAGTAATGAAGGTTACTTAGCTGATTTATACTTAAAAGTACGCCGCGATCCAAGTGCTGCAGCCGGATTATACAGATACAAAAATAAGTCGGTTAAAGAAGGGCAAATTGCTCTTTATGGTGTAAAGCGTTTAATTTGGCGCGATAAAGAGCTTGCTTTAAAAGCATGGGAAAAGCTAGAGCAAATATTTACTTACAGCGATGCAGCTAAAGCAGATGTGTATTATACCTTTGCACTGTCGCTTGCTTCCAGCGGACATAAACAAGCAAGCTTTTGGCTAAACAAAGTGCCAAAAGATCGCCAAGACAGCAAACTAATTCAGTGGCAACTCGGTAATATGCTTAAAACCCAAGACTGGGAGGGTATTGCAGCCTTTTTTACTGGTAAAGATAACTTAAGTCTTGGCCAGCAATACTGGTTAGCGTACAGCTACGCAAAACGTGGTGAGCAACAAAAAGCAGACGCTATTTGGAAAACAGTAGCAGCTAATCGCGATTATTATGGTTTTTTAGCCGCGGCACGATTAGGGTTACCGGTTGATTTAAATAACCAACCTTTAGTTGTTGATCAGGCGCTTGTTAATAAAGTAAAAAATGCCCCGGGCTACAAGCGTGCGAAAGCTTTTTATGAGCTTGAGCGCTTTACCTCGGCACGTCGCGAATGGAATTACCTAACAAACACCTCGAGTGACGAAGAAAAGTTAGCTGCTTCAATACTCTCCACAGAGCTGGGTTGGCATGACAGCACTATTTTTACACTGGCAAAAATAAAAGCGTGGGATAACGTAGAGCAGCGTTTTCCGTTTGCGTTTCAAGATGTATTTGAGCGCTACAGTAAGCGCAGTAAAATAGACGTGGCGTGGAGTATTGCCATTGCGCGCCGTGAAAGCTCATTTGCCCCCGATGCACGTTCATCAGCAAATGCGCGAGGGTTAATGCAGTTATTGCCCAGTACTGCCGATTACGTAAATAAAGGCAGTGTGTCGAGCCGCCGCTTATATCAACCACAAACAAATATAAGATTAGGTACGCGCTATTTGCAGTATTTAAAAAAGAAAAACCACGGCAATGAAATATTGGCAACGGCTTCATATAACGCAGGGTATCATCGTATTAAACGCTGGTTACCAGATGAAGCTATTCCAGCAGAGCTATGGATTGAATTGATCCCGTATAGAGAAACTCGCGATTATGTTAAAAACGTATTTGCCTACAGGCAGGTTTATCATACGCGTTTACACCGCGAGGGAAATATACTGGCGCCGCTACTCGAAATGAAAATGGGCGGATAATTAATAAAGGTAAGGGGATGCTAATAAGGTTAGATGTTCCCCTTATTTTGAGCGCTTTGGGTATGGATTATGTGTGTGGTAGACTCAAAGCAAGTTAAATACAACAGATGGGTTTATTATGGATAAATTAGCCGTTTTATACGCCGAACATATTGCAACACTGCAACAACGTACTCGTACAATTTGTGAACGTGAAGGGTTAGAGGGATTAGTTATTCACTCGGGCCAAGCTAAGCGTCAGTTTTTAGATGATATGTATTATCCGTTTAAAGTTAATCCACACTTTAAAGCTTGGTTACCTGTACTAGACAATCCACATTGCTGGATTGTGGTAAATGGTAGCGACAAGCCTAAACTTATTTTTTATCGTCCGGTTGATTTTTGGCATAAAGTGCCAGATGAGCCTCGCGATTTTTGGGCTGAGTATTTTGACATTGAATTGTTATTACAGCCCGATCAGGTTGAAAAGCTATTGCCCTACGACAAAGCTAACTACGCTTATGTGGGCGAATACTTAGAAGTAGCACAAGCACTAGGCTTTAGTGTTATGAATCCTGAGCCGGTACTAAATTACTTTCATTACCACCGCGCTTATAAAACCCAATATGAGCTTGAATGTTTACGCAACGCCAACCGTATTGCAGTAGATGGCCACAAAGCTGCCCGCGATACCTTTTTTAATGGTGGCAGTGAGTTTGATATTCAGCAAGCTTACTTAATGGCAACTCGCCAAAGTGAAAACGAAATGCCTTATGGCAACATTGTGGCGCTAAACGAAAACTGCGCCATTTTGCACTACACGCACTTTGAGGCAAAAGCACCGCAGCAACACAACTCATTTTTAATAGATGCAGGCGCTAATTTTAATGGCTATGCGGCAGATATTACCCGTACGTATGACTTTAAAAAACAAGGCGAATTTGCAGAGCTAGTGCAAGCAATGACTGCAGCGCAAATAGAGTTAGGTACGGGGTTAAAACCCGGCATGCTTTATGGTGATTTACATGTTGAGTGTCACAATAGAGTTGCACAAATACTTAGCGACTTTGATATTGTTAAGCTACCGGCTGAGGAAATAGTTGAACGTAAAATTACCTCTACCTTCTTCCCACATGGTTTAGGGCATCACCTAGGTTTACAAGTGCACGACATGGGTGGTTTTATGGCTGATGAAATGGGCGCACAACAAGCAGCTCCAGAGGGACATCCATTTTTGCGTTGTACTCGCATAATTGAAAAAAACCAAGTGTTTACTATTGAGCCTGGGCTATACTTTATCGACTCTTTGCTAGGCGATTTAGCACAAACCGATAATAAACAGTTTATTAATTGGCAAAAGGTAGAGTCGTTTAAGCCTTATGGTGGTATTCGTATTGAAGATAACATCATAGTACACGAAGATAGCCTTGAGAATATGACACGAAATTTAGCGCTAGATTAATCACGCGTTAGACTAGCTGTATTATAAAGAGGGGCCTGTTGGCCCCATTTTTTGGTTTATAACTTGGTTCATCAACGAATGTCAGAATATAAATACCCAGCAGCAGATGCTTTTCATCAAGAAGAGATTAAAAAAAGCACCTTTATTGTGCATATTGCACATACCCCAGATTTAAGTTCAGCTAAAGCGTTTATAAAAAGTATTGAAACTAAGTATGCCGATGCACGGCATAATTGCTGGGCTTACGTAGCGGGTAAACCAGGAGGAAGCCATGTGTATGGGTTTTCAGATGATGGTGAGCCAAATGGCACCGCCGGTAAACCCATGTTAAATGTGCTTATGGGCTCAGGGCTTGGTGAAGTTACCGCTGTGGTTACGCGTTATTTTGGTGGTATAAAGCTAGGTACAGGCGGTTTAGTACGTGCTTATGGGGGCACATTAAATAATGCATTAGCTAACTTATCAACGATAAATAAAGTGCCAAGTATTGAGCTAATTGGTAGTAGTGAATACAGTATGCAAGGCGTTATTGAGCAACTATTAAAAACGAAGTATCAAGTGCTTAACATCGATAAGCAATTTACTGCTAATATTGAATGGGTTATTACTATTGATAGCCGCCAAGCGACGCAAGCAATTCAAGATATTTTTGATTTAAGCCACGGCGCGGTTGAGTTAACCATTAAAGAGTAAGACAATATCTTACTCGTTAAACTTACTAATAATAAAAGCGATACGCTAAATGCAATTTCGTACCATTATAAAAATCCTTGGGCAACTTGTTGCACTGTTTAGTATTACCATGGTGCCTCCGGCAATCGTGTCTTTAATTTATAAAGACGGTGGTGGTGTTCCTTTTGTTTTGGCTTTTATTTTTAGTGTCACTATTGGCTTAATGGCTTATTACCCTAACCGCCACGAAGATGGCGATTTAAAAGCGCGGGAAGGGTTTTTAATTGTTGTGTTGTTTTGGTTGGTACTTGGCGCGTTTGCATCCTTACCGCTGATATTTTTACAAGAGCCAAACCTATCACTGGCTGATGCGGTATTTGAAGCGTTTTCGGGGTTAACCACCACCGGAGCAACGGTACTAACCGGTATAGAGTACTTGCCTAAATCGGTATTATTTTATCGCCAACAACTACAGTGGTTTGGCGGTATGGGGATCATTGTGTTGGCGGTTGCTATTTTACCTATGCTAGGGGTTGGTGGTATGCAGCTATATCGCGCCGAAATACCAGGGCCAGTAAAAGACTCTAAAATGACCCCGCGAATTGCCGACACTGCAAAGCACCTTTGGTATATATATGTGTCAATTACGCTTGCGTGTACCTTGGCATATTGGATTGCAGGTATGGATTGGTTTGACGCAATAAGCCATGCGTTCTCAACGGTCGCCATTGGTGGGTTTTCTACTTATGATGCCTCTATGGGGCATTTTGATAGCCCAGTAATTAACTTTATTTGTGTGTTCTTTTTAATTATTGCAGCCATTAACTTTTCACTGCATTACGCTGCGGTAGCAAGTAGAAATATCAGTGTTTATATTCGCGACCCTGAGTTTAAAGTGTTTTTATGTATTCAGTTAGCGCTGGTGGTGATTTGCTTTACCGTGCTTTCGTCTCATGAAGTGTATGCCAATGGCGATGAAACACTCGACCAAGCGCTATTTCATGCTGTTTCAATTAGCAGTACGGCAGGATTTGCCACCGATAACTTTTCGGCTTGGCCATTATTTTTACCAATACTGCTTATATTTTCGAGCTTTATAGGTGGCTGTGCGGGCTCTACCGGTGGCGGTATGAAAGTGGTGCGCGTATTCTTACTATACTTACAAGGCGTGCGAGAGCTTAATAGGCTAGTGCATCCTCGGGCTATATATTCTATCAAGTTAGGCAGCAAAGCGTTGCCAGACAAAGTAGTGGAAGCTGTATGGGGGTTTTTCTCAGCGTACGCATTGGTGTTTATAATTATTATGCTAGCGCTGATGGGAACCGGTATGGATAACATTACAGCATTTTCTGCTACTGCAGCGTGTTTAAATAACCTTGGCCCGGGCTTAGGAGATGTTGCATCGCACTATGGGTCTATTAGTGATGGTGCTAAATGGTTGCTTACCATTGCTATGGTATTTGGCCGTTTAGAAATATTTACTTTATTAGTGCTGTTTACGCCTACATTTTGGCGCGGATAATTTAATTGTTAGTTTATAAATAGTATTAGGGAAAAGGATATGCCAACAACTAACCTAGAAAAGTTACACCAAATAATGTCTGGTGCCATGGTTGATCTTGAAATTTTAACACCAACAGCCAGCAAGCGTGTAAAAACAGAGTTTATAGGTTTGCTCGAAAATCGATTTATTATTTTAAACTATCCGAGCTCAAAGCGCCTGCCTACAGCAAGCGACTACCTGCACGATGGGGTAATGGTGGTAGTAAGAGCACTAATAGAGGGAAGTGGTGGGCAGGTTATCGCTTTTCGTCAGCAAATAATGTCAGTTGCATCTCATCCCGCACGCTTACTTTTTATTAATTACCCAAAGCAAGTGCAGTTATTCGATTTACGCTCGCAAACTCGTATACCTACCTTATTATCGGCCAAGCTAAAACTTAGTGATGACAGGATACTCGACGGGGTAATTAAAGATATTTCGCTAACGGGCGTAAAGTTTGATCTTAAAGACAAAGCCCAGGCCGAAAACATTAAAGGGATGCAATGCTCAATCATCCTCGATAGCAGTAATAAGCAAGTTAAAGACTTTCAGGGAGAAATTTGTAGCGTGAAAGAACACGTTCAAGGTGCTTACTGTGGAATAAAGCTATTAGCCAGCGAAGAAGAAATGAAAAGCTTTATGGGGGATCACTTTATTGACCCTTCAATACTCCAATCAGAAACCGAGTAACTGTACATTTCGCTATTTTGCAACAAAATAGCGATTTATTAAATTTAATTTTAAATAACGCATACCTGCATTGATAAAAATAAAATAATCGATAAAAAACAATTATTTATAAAAATAAAAGCTATTGGTTATTTTCATTTCAAAAATTATTCAGCTGTAACCGAGTTGAATACCCCAGCTAAACAGTCTCCTTACAGTGTGTATTTATAATCTGTGGCGTTTTTTGCTTTTTGTAAGGCATTGAATTTGTTCGAACTTATTGTTTGGGGTTAAAGTGTGTTGCAAAAAGGCAACAAAAATAGACAGTTAATTATCACCTTTAAGTGCATGTTACCTTTAACTAATTGAAGTTATTGATGTTTTAAATGTTGGCATCGAAGTTGTAATAGTTAAGCTGTATTGCATTAAACGTGATTTAAAGTGAAGCACTTAATCGCAGTTAACATAAACTTTGAAGGAAGATTGATTATGAAAACATTAAATAAAACGTTAGCACTTATCGCTCTAGCATCGTCATCAGCCGCTTTTGCAGCAAGTGATTTTGATACCCTTGATGTAGATGGTAATGGCGCAATTAGTCAAAGCGAAGCTGCTGTTGATGCAGAGTTAATGAGTATTTTCTCAGAGCTTGATAGTGACCAAAACGGTGAGTTATCAAAAGAAGAATTTTCTAAAGCATAAGCAAAATGCAAGGTTGATAAAATTCTGTGTTGCCAAAGACAACCTAAGTAAGCAAGGGAGCTTATGAAAAAAGAATAACAAGGAAAGTATAAACCTTAGTATATCTAATTTTTTGATAAAGCATTGAATAACATAGTAAAGGATTAAATTATGAAACAGTTAAATAAAGCACTCGCACTTATCGCTCTAGCATCGTCATCAGCCGCTTTTGCAGCAAGTGATTTTGATACCCTTGATGTAGATGGTAATGGCGCAATTAGCCAAAGTGAAGCGTCGGTAGATTCCGATTTAATCGCACAATTTGCAGAGTTAGATACAGATGGTAACGGTGAGCTTTCTAAAGCAGAGTTTGCTAACTACTAATTACTTTTTCGGTTATTTTTCACAGCCAGGGATTTCTGAGAAGGACCTCTCATTTTTAGGAGATTATTATGAAAGTATTAAATACATCACTTGCGATTTTAGTTTTAGCGTCTTCAGCAGCAGCCTATGCAGCAGTGGATTTTGCCTCTTTTGATACCAACGGCGATGGTGTTATTTCTCAGCAAGAAGCTGCGGCAAATACACAGTTAGTAAAAATATTTGATCAGCTAGATACTGACGGTAATGGCGAACTTTCTAAAGAAGAGTTTGCCAAAGTACAATAAAGCTTTAGTACCCTATATTAAAAAAGCAGCTTAACTAAGCTGCTTTTTTGTGTTTAAAGTACCAACAATGTACTGCTATAAAAATATAGCGCTCACCTGAAATAGTTTTTCTACAATATTAATGTGCTTTTTATCAATTAAGAACATGATGACATGGTCGCCCGACATAATAATGGTATCGTCGTGGGCAATAAGCACGTCGTCGTTACGTACTACAGCACCAATAGTAGTACCTGCTGGGAGTTTTATATCCCTTACAGTTCGGCCAACTACTTTAGATGTATTTTCATCACCATGGGCAACAGCTTCAATAGCTTCAGCTGCACCTTTGCGTAGTGAATATACGTTAACAATATCGCCGCGGCGAACATGAGTAAGTAATGCCGAAATAGTGGCTTCTTGTGGTGAAATTGCAATATCAATATCGCCGCCTTGTACTAAGTCAACGTATGCACTGCGTTGAATAAGTACCATGGTTTTTTGTGCGCCCATACGTTTTGCTAGCATGGCCGACATTATATTTACTTCATCATCGTTGGTTACAGCAATAAACACATCAACCTGATCTATATGCTCTTCTGACAATAGCTCTTGGTCTGACGCATCTCCGCAAAAAACAATCGTGTTGTCGAGCATTTCAGAGAGTTGCTCGGCGCGCTCTTTGCTGCGCTCAATTAATTTTACACTGTGATTTTTTTCCAGTGAGCGCGCTAGGCCTGCGCCTATATTACCGCCACCAGCAATCATAATGTTTTTATATGAACGCTCTAACCTTTGGAGTTCGTTCATAACGGCGCGGATGTGTTTAGTGGCTGCTATAAAAAACACTTCATCATCGGCTTCAATAATTGTTGTGCCTAGAGGTTTTATCGCTTTTCCTTGGCGATAAATAGCGGCTACACGAGTTTCCACATTGGGAATATGCTGTTTAAGCGTAGATAGCGCATAACCTACTAATAAACCGCCATAGTAAGCTTTTACAGCAACCAAAGAGAGCATGCCATCGGCAAACTGCAGCACTTGCAATGCGCCTGGGTAGTCTATTAAGCGGCGAATGTACTTAGTTACTAATGCCTCAGGAGCAATATAGTGATCGACCGGCAAGTCATCGTTATGAAACAGCTTTTCACGATACTTTAAATATTGCTCAGAACGAATTCGGGCTATTTTAGTCGGGGTATTAAAAATACTATACGCAACTTGGCAGGCAACCATGTTTACTTCATCTGAACTGGTTACCGCGATAATCATATCGGCGTCTTCCGCACCGGCTCTGCGAAGTACATCTGGGTGAGCGCCGTGACCAGCAACGCCTTGTAGGTCATACTTATCTTGAAGCTCGCGTAAGCGGTTGCCGTCAATATCAACGACCGTTATTTCGTTTTGTTCACCAACTAAATTTTCAGCTAGTGTGCCGCCTACTTGGCCAGCCCCGAGTATGATTATTTTCATTATTTACCAGTGTTATAAGTACCTATTGCTATGAAGTATTAGCTATCTAAAATAAGATAGATAGCTAATTGTTGTGTGCTGTATAGGTTATATTTTTTTAACTAGTTTAGCGTAATAAAAGCCATCGCTTTCACCAGGAAGTAACTGTAAACCAGGTGTGGTGGGCGTGTCTTTATCATGTAGAGGAATATGCTCAACATCATTGTTATTAGCTAAAAACTTAGCAACTTGTTGTTGGTTTTCTTGAGGGAGTACTGAACAAGTAGCGTATACCAAGGTGCCACCTGGCTTTAGAAGCGGCCAAATACTATCGAGTATATCGCCTTGTAATGCTGCTAAATCGGCAATGTCTGATGCACGACGCAACCACTTTATATCGGGGTGGCGGCGAATAACACCGGTAGCCGAGCAAGGTACGTCGAGTAAAATACGATCAAACTGTTTTTCATCCCACCAAGTGTGTGGTTGTGATGCATCACCACATTGTAGGTCGGCACCTAAGCCTATACGAGTTAAGTTTTGCTTAACACGCTCTAGGCGAGTTGCATCGCTATCAAGGGCAAGTACCTCAGCATCGGCCAATTCTAAAATATGACAGGTTTTGCCACCCGGCGCGGCGCAGGCATCTAAAATAGTGTCGTCATCTTTAGGCTCTAAAAAGCGCGCAGCTAACTGTGCAGCAGCATCTTGTACAGAACAAGCACCGGTATCAAACTCGGGTAATGAAAATACATCTCGTGGTTTAGCTAACTTTATCCCATCTATAAAATCAGGGTTAAGTGTATGCTCAATATCGTTAGCTGTTAGCATATCGCTGTATTCTTGCGTGCTGTATTGCGCTTGATTTACACGCAGCCACATAGGCGCTTGCTGTTGGTTTTCTGCAAGCAGATCTTCCCAACTATCAGGATAAGCTTCTTTAACTTGTTTGATAAACCAGTTTGGATGATTGTATAAACACACCGGAATAAGTTTGGCTTTTTCTTCAAGCTCAAGTTGTTGGCGCTGAAAACTACGTAGAATAGCGTTAATAAGTCCTTTTAAACCCAAAGCACGCAATTGTTGTAGTGCATTTACAGTTTCTGAAATTGCCGCATGTGGCGGAACACGCATGTGTTGTAGTTGGTAAATGCCCACATACAATAAAAACTGAAATATTCTACGCTTACCTTTTAACGGCTCCTCAACTAAATGTTGGCAGTAGTTTTCAAGGCTTGGTAAATAGCGTAAAACGCCATAGCAAATTTGCTGTAGCAGGGCTTTATCTTTAGGTGGCAAGCCTTGGCTGGCAAATGGTAGTTCTTGATTAAGCGAAGCGCCTTTATCAACTACGTTATATAAAGTTTCAGCGGCAAGCGCTCGTACGTTTGGAACATTACTCATTATTTTCGCCTAATATTGTGCCAGGAGTAACCCAGTCACTACGACCATTTAAAAAGTCGTTAATTGCCATTGGTTTTTTACCTTGCGGTTGTAATTGCGTAATACATAAAGCATGTTCGCCACAACCTACAATAACGCCATTTTTGTCGCTCGACAGAACGCGCCCGTTATTATCAGGCTGGTTGCTTGATTGCTCTACAACATGTGCTTGATAAATTTTTACTGGCTGCCCTCCCATTTGGGTGAAGCATACCGGCCACGGATTAAACGCGCGAATGTTACGCTCAATTTGCGCCGCGCTCATAGACCAGTCAATATTGGCTTCGTCTTTTGAGAGCTTTTTAGCGTAATTAGCCGCGGCATCATTTTGTGGCTCAGGGGTTATTTTACCATTCGCTAAGTTGTTAATAGTGTCAATAAGTGCACCAGGGCCAAGATCAGCTAATTTAGTATATAAACTGGCACTGGTTTCGGTGGCACTAATAGGGCAGCGGCTTATATGTAACATGTCGCCAGTATCTAGCCCTTCATTCATTTGCATTATGGTGACGCCGGTTTGTTCATCACCTGCCCAAATAGCACGTTGAATCGGGGCAGCACCACGCCAGCGTGGTAAAATAGAACCATGCACATTTAAACAGCCTAATCGCGGCGCATCTAAAATGGCTTTAGGTAAAATTAAGCCATAAGCCACTACAATCATGATGTCGGCATTAAGGCTAGTAAGCTCATTTAAGGCGTCTTCTGTTTTTAGTGATTGTGGCTGAAAAACCGGTAAGTTGTGCTCAAGTGCGAGCTCTTTGACTTCACTGGCTTTTAATTTTTTACCACGACCTGCCGGGCGGTCTGGCTGGCTATACACACCCACTATTTGGTGTTCGCTTTGTATCAGCGCTTGTAAATGACGTGCGGCAAAGTCCGGCGTACCGGCAAATATAATGCGTAATGGTTGAGTCACTGAGTTTTCCTAAGGTGCTTATTACTATTCTGCAAATTTGGCTTCTTTTTCAAGCTTTTTACGAATACGTTGGCGCTTTAATGGCGATAAGTAATCAATGAAAAGCTTACCTTGAAGGTGATCTAGTTCGTGTTGAATACAAATAGCTAGTAGTTCATCTGCATCTAGTACAAATTCTTCGCCTTGCTCGTTAAGCGCGGCAACAGTAACCGTTTCTGCGCGATCAACTTTTGCGTAAGAGTTAGGCACAGAAAGGCAGCCTTCTTCGCTTACGGTTGTACCGTCTTTTTTAATGATTTGTGGATTAATTAATACCAGTGGTTCGTTGCGCTCTTCTGATACGTCAATCACTACAATGCGTTGATGAATATTAACTTGTGTGGCAGCAAGACCAATGCCATTTTCATCATACATAGTTTCTAGCATGTCTTTTATAATCACACGGACTTGGTCGTCAACATGTGCAACTTCTTGTGCTATTGTACGTAAACGTTCATCTGGGAATCTTAAAACTTCTAACGTAGCCATAGTTACCTTTTACACTTATGCTTAATTTAGGGTATTGTATGCTCTTATTTTAGCCATTCGCGTTCCCCTTTAACAGGTTTTGGTCAATAATAATGAAAAAACAATACAAGGAAGCCCAATGAAATCTCCATTAATTGCAATTATCGTTGCATTAGGTGCTGCATTCTATACTTATGCTGATGTGCTAAAAATAAAAAAAGATGCACCTAAACAGTATGTTGTGAAAAAAGGCGATACACTTTGGGATATTTCTGGAGTTTATTTAAACGAACCTTGGCTATGGCCTGAGTTGTGGCAATTGAACCCGCAAATTAATAACCCTCACCTTATTTATCCCGGCGATGCCTTAGCATTAATCTACGATGCGCAGGGAAATCCACGTTTAGTGATAAATAAAGCGTACCGAAAGCTGTCTCCTCAGGGGCGAATTACCCCTAAAGGCAAAAATGCAATTACCACCTTGCCACTAGAAATGATCAGACCTTATATAACTTATGAGCAAGCTATAAATAGCGACGATATAAAAGCTAAACCTTATATTTTAGGGGCAAACGAGAACACGAAAACACAAACATTAGGGCATATTTTATACGTTAAAGGCGATTTAAAGTTACACCAAGCTTATGCAATTTATCATAAAGGTAAGCCATATTTAGACCCAGAAACTGGAAGGGTACTTGCTAATCGTGCTGCTTATGTTGGTATGGCTCGCGCCTTTAGAAAAGGTGATGCCGCTAATGGCGAGCCTGCATCGGTCAGAGTTGAGTCGGTGAAGCGCGAAATAAAACAAGGCGACTTTTTACTTCCAGCAATGGAAGGGCAAATGCTACCAGCGTATTTTAATATGCATCGTCCTACCCAGGCTGTATTGGGTTATGTTATTGCTTCGCCAAGCGATTCTAGAGAATTTAGCACTATGGATGTAGTGGTGCTAAACTTAGGATCAGAGCAGCAAGTAGAAGTGGGTCATGTACTTGATATTGAACGCCAATCACCAAGCGTTATAGATGGTCCTCGTGGTCCTCGCTACACCGAGGACTCAAGTCGCTTTGAAAAGTTAATTTCAAATGCTAACGAGTTTTTTGGTGCTGAACCCGATGATGGAAGTACGGTTTGGAAAATGCCGAAAGAAAAAGTAGGTGAGTTAATTGTATTTAAGGTGTATGACAACGTAAGTTATGCGCTAATAACTAAAAATCAGCACCCAATTCGCGTTGGAGATATTGCAGTTATTCATTAAGTAGCGAGTCGGTGCTCTAGGAGAGAGCATGGATCAGTCATCTGGCAAGCTAGCCCACTGGCTTGCCTTTTATATGTGTAAAGGGTTGGGTATTAAAACCCTTTTAGCACTATCTAAAAACCATTCCCTTGAGTCATTGTTTGGCTTATCTCATCAGCAATTACTGCAATTAGGACTAAGTGCTAATCAAGCTACTAATTTGTTGCACACTAATTGGCAGCAAATTACGCATTATGAACAGTTAATCCTACACAATAATATAACGGTTATTAGTATTTTTGATGCCGCTTACCCCGAAGATTTAAAACAAATAGCCAGTGCGCCTTTATTGCTTTTTTGCAAAGGCGATGTGTCGTTATTAACTAGCCCACAAATAGCCATAGTTGGGAGCCGTAACGCCACTCCCACCGGGCTGGAAATAGCTGCTGAGTTTGCATATCAACTTACCTTAGCTGGAATCACTATTACTTCAGGCATGGCCCGCGGTATAGACGGAGCTGCGCATAAAGGGGCCTTAGCTGGCAGCGGAAAAACCATTGCCGTGCTGGGTACCGGTGTTGATATTTACTACCCTAAGCAGCATAAGCTACTTACAAATCAAGTATTAGAGCAGGGCTTGCTTGTAAGTGAGTTTTTACCTGGTACTGCCGCGAATGCACATAATTTTCCGCGTCGTAATCGTATTATATCGGGGTTGTCGCTGGGGGTACTTATTGTTGAAGCTGAAATTAAAAGCGGTTCGCTTATTACTGTACGCTATGCGCTGGAGCAAAATAAAGAAGTATTTGCTGTTCCCGGATCGATTAAAAACCCACTTGCCCAAGCGAGTCATTTTTTAATTAAGCAAGGTGCTAAGCTCGTGGAGAATGTAAGTGATATTCTTGATGAGGTGAGCTTTGCTTATCAAAGTGGTTTTTTAACTCCAGAGCAGTCAACCCAAACCAATAAAGACTCCCAGTGTGAGGTGTTAAATAGTATTGGCTTTGAGGTAACCAGTGTTGATGACATTGTTCGCCGTGCTCAGTGGCCAATTGATAAAGTGCAAGCCAGATTGCTGGACTTGGAGCTAGATGATCAAATAGAGCGAGTTTTAGATGGTTACATCAGGGTCTGTTGACCTTTGCGGGTTAATATTTGTTCAAACTAGAGGCAATTTAATCGCGGCGCGAGGTTTGTAACCTAGTGGGCTAAGTAAAAACCGAGCAACAAAGAGTTAATTGCCCCTAGGCAGAACCCTTCGGGTAGCGCCTGTGTGGCATTAATGCTGCGTTATCGCCAATTTATGGGGAATACACCACATAGGCTCTGCCTTGCCTAAATACCAAACAGGCTGCTGCAAATTTAACCTTGAAAGATTAACAGACCCTAAACTAAGTACTTAAGCTAAATGCGAGGTGGTGATATGTTTGAAGTGCTTATGTATCTTTTTGAAAACTATATTCACAACGACGCTGGGCTCTTCATTGAACCTAACGAATTGACCGATGAATTATTACGAGCTGGTTTTAATCAAGCCGAAATATTTAAAGCACTAGATTGGCTAGAGCAGCTAGCCGAATTACAGCATAGTGACACATCACCATATTTAATCACTGACTCGCCACAAACAATGAGAATATTTACCGACCACGAATGCAAAATGCTGGATGTGCAGTGCCGTAATTTTTTAATGTTTGTTGAACGCATTGGCGTTACTAATGGTATTACCCGTGAAATGGTAATGGACCGCTTAGCAGCGCTAGATAAATCTTTTATAGGGTTAGACGATTTAAAGTGGGTGGTGTTAATGGTGCTATTTAATATACCCGGAGCAGAAGTGGCTTGTGAGCAAATGGAAGATCTTATATTTGACCAGCCCGGCGACTTACTTCACTAATACCTAAATTCAAGATACCTATTAATACCTATTTAATACAAAATATGAGCATACGAGTAAATTAAATTGCTTAAGTACTTTCGAAAAAGTAATTTATATAGCAAGTATATGCCATAATCTTTGCCTTATTATTGCACCGTACTTTTTACGCTATAATTGGCCGCTAATTTAATGTAATGGGTATAGCTATTGTATCTTTAAGTGTTTTGGGTATATTAGGCGAAAATTCACCAACCTTTAGGATCACCATGAGTAAAATCGACCATTCGCTTTTCTCGGCGAATAAGCACGCCCTAGAAAAAGAATATGAGATATGCCCACAATGTGGTTCAGAGTTAGTGATCCGCAATAGTAAATCAGGCCCATTTTTAGGTTGTGCCAGCTACCCCAAGTGCGATTTTATTCGCCCGTTGGCGCATCACGATAGCAGTGAAATAAAAGTGCTAGAAGATTCCGCATGTCCACAATGTAGTAAGCAGCTGGTGGTAAAAAATGGCCGCTACGGTATGTTTATTGGTTGTACAGGGTATCCAGAGTGTCATTACATTGCCAATGAAAACGAGGCAAAGCAAAATGAAGAGCCATTACCTAGTTGCCCTAAATGTAAAAAAGGCCGTTTAGTTTCACGTAGTAATAAATTTGGTAAAATATTTTATTCATGCGATTGCTACCCAAGCTGTAAATATACGCTGAATAATAAACCGGTTGAGCAATCGTGCCCAGAATGTAACTGGCCACTGCTGATTGAGAGAAAAATGGCTAATAGCACTGTGTTACAATGCCCGCAAAAAAGTTGTATGCATAAACTTGCAGCCACTGAATAACGTTTAAAACTCCTGGAGACGATTTTGTCAGATCAATCTACTATAGCTGCTGCTATAACATGTTTAGCGCAAGGCGAAGTGATTTTATACCCTACAGAAGCTGTATATGGCTTAGGTTGCGATCCAGATAATCAACAAGCAGTTGAGCGACTACTGGCTATTAAACAGCGCCCGGTCGAAAAAGGCCTTATTTTAATTGCCGATAACTACGGGCAGTTATTAAAATATGTAGATGATGCCAAAATCCCAATGGATAAACGTGCCGACATTTTTTCAAGTTGGCCAAATGCGATTACTTGGGTTATGCCCGCAGCTAAAAACACCCCAAAGTGGTTAACTGGGCAGTATGACACTATTGCAGTTAGGGTGACTAACCATCCAACCGTAAAGCGCTTATGCCAAGAGTTTGGTAAGCCACTGGTATCAACTAGCGCTAATTTAAGCGGTCAAAATACAGTATTAAGCATTGCCGAGGCTAAAAGCCAGTTTACTGAGCAGGTAGGTTATTATGTTGATGAGCCACTCGGTGGTAATACGCAACCAAGTACAATTAAAGATGCCATGAATGGCAAAGTATTTAGAGGTTAATATGCAAAGTAAATTATTAGAGCAAGTAAAAGCCTACTTTATGGCTTTGCAAGACACTATTAGCCAAGGCCTTGAAGCAGCCGATGGTAAAGCTAAGTTTATAGAAGATAACTGGCAGCGTAGCGAAGGCGGCGGCGGACGTACACGCGTTATCACTAATGGTAATATTATTGAGCAAGGCGGTGTTAACTACTCGCATGTATTTGGTGCCTCTATGCCCGCATCTGCAACCGCACACAGACCCGAACTTGCAGGGCGAAGCTTTCATGCTTGCGGTGTGTCATTGGTTATTCATCCAAAAAATCCACATATACCAACCAGTCATGCCAATGTGCGTTTTTTTATTGCCGAAAAAGAAGGCGAACAACCAATATGGTGGTTTGGTGGTGGCTTTGACTTAACCCCTTTTTATCCTGTACTTGATGATGTAGTACATTGGCATCAAGTAGCACATGACTTATGTGCACCATTTGGCGATGAGTTGTATCCAAAGTACAAAACCTGGTGCGATGAATATTTTTATTTAAAGCATCGCGATGAAACACGCGGTGTAGGTGGGTTATTTTTTGACGACCTAAATGAACTGGGTTTTGAGCAAAGCTTTGCCTTTACGCAAGCAGTAGGTAATGGCTTTTTAGAGGCTTACTTACCTATTATAGAGCGTCGTAAAAAAGATGAATACACAGCGCAGCAACGCGACTTCCAGCTTTATCGTCGTGGCCGCTACGTAGAGTTTAATTTAGTCTGGGATAGAGGCACTCTGTTTGGTTTGCAAACGGGTGGTCGCACCGAATCTATATTAATGTCTATGCCACCGTTAGCGCGTTGGGAGTATAACTACACTCCAGACGCAGAGAGTGCTGAGGCTAAGTTATACCAGTATTACTTACGCCCTCAGCAATGGTTGAGTACACAACCAAATGATTTAATTGCTAGAGAGTGCCAGCTTTAAGGCTTCTCGTGTAAATATAAAAGGCGCTACATAGCGCCTTTTTTGTATTTAGCGTTATGCGTTAATGCTGGTTAATCATATGGCTCGCTAGCTGTCCAAACGATTGCTTAAGGCCTTCTCGTAGTAATGGATTATCTACTTCAAGGTCTAATGTTTTATTCATGCAGTACATCCATTGGTCGCGCAAGTCTTGATCAATGGTAAAAGGCATATGGCGTTTACGCAGCATAGGATGGCCATGTTTTGCTACAAATAGGTCTGGGCCGCCTAACCAGCCAGATAAAAATTCAAAAAACACTTGGCGAATTCTATCTAATGGCAGAGGATGCATATCATATAATGGTTTAGCGTATTCATCTGTAGCCATAATATCGTAGAATCTATTTGCAATAGCAAGTGCGCCTGCTTCTCCACCTAGTATTTCATAAGGTGTTTTTTCAGGTGTGGGTGTTTGCTCTATTATGGCGGGCTTAGATTTTGAAAAAAGTCGTTTAATCATATTATTTATCATCGTTAATAGGCAGTATTACTACTGCAAAGAGGTTGCTTTAAAATGGACAAATATGCGGTTTTTGGAAATCCAATAAAACATTCAAAATCCCCCGCGATACATAAACAATTTGCTATCTCTTTAGGTGAGCAAATCGACTATCGCGCAATCTTAGCACCTATCGATAACTTTGAAAAAACAGTATCGAATTTTTTTGCTCAAGGCGGTAAGGGAGCTAATGTAACTATGCCCTTTAAAGAGCAGGCTTTTGCAATGGCAGATGAGCTCACACCATTAGCTAAAATTGTCGGTGCAGTAAATACCTTAAAAAAGCAAGCAGACGGCACGTTACTAGGCGATAACACCGACGGCATCGGCTTTGTAAGCGATCTGCTGGCTAATAATGTCAGTATTACCGGTAAACGTATTTTAATAATAGGCGCAGGCGGGGCTGCAAGGGGGGTTGTTTTACCCTTGCTGGATCATCAGCCACAGGAAGTTGTTATTGTTAATCGTACCGCCGAAAAAGCACAAAATTTAGCAAAGTTGTTTGCTCAACATGGGAATGTATCGGGTTATGGTTTTAACAATCTACCAGAAAACGATTATGCGCTTATCATAAACTCTACCTCTAGCAGTATGAATGACGAGCTTCCAGCACTTGATCAAAAACATATTACTAACTGTGAAGTAGCGTATGACATGTTTTATTCACTGCAAAATACCATTTTTATGAATTGGGTAGCGCAGTATAATAGTAAGACTAAATTGTTGGATGGCAGCGGCATGCTAGTTGGTCAGGCTGCCCAGGCATATTATGTATGGCGTAATAAAATGCCTGCAATACTACCTGTCGTTAATGCACTAAAACAGGGAGCACTTACATGAACCAAGCAATACAATTTATAGATAGGTTAGAATTTAGAGAGCCAGCGCACCAATTAGTCTTTTTTGCACAAGTAAATGGCATGCTGGTGGAATGTGTTATTGCGGTAAGTAGTTTAGGTTTGACCGATGAAAGTCATGCAACAAGTTATTTTGAAAAAAATCGTTTTGATTACGAAGAGCGCGCCGAGCAACTTATCGAAGATGAAAGTTACAACTCGGCAGGCCAAATAGAAGTCAGCTTAATTAGCTAAGTGCTTATATAACGTCGTCACTTAAGTACTCATTTTTAAGCAGTACATAGTTATCCGCAGATACTTTTAAAAATGTAAGCTCTTGCTCGGTAAGCGCTCGAGCTTGCTTAACTGGACTGCCTACATATAAGTAACCAGACTCCAAACGCTTATTTGGTGGCACCAATGAACCCCCGCCAATAATCACATTATCTTCAACAATGGCATTGTCCATAATAATTGCGCCCATTCCCACCAATATACGATTACCTAACTGACAACCATGTAACATAACTTTGTGCCCAACCGTTACATCATCACCAATTATAAGCGGATAACCTTCGGGGTTACTTTTGGTTGCTCGCGATAAATGCAGCACGCTACCATCTTGTATATTAGTACGCTCACCAATGCGTATATAGTTTACATCACCACGGGCAGCAACTAACGGCCACACGCTGCTATCATCACCCAAAGTAATATCGCCAACCAATACCGATGATTCATCTATATAAACAGACGCATTAAATGAAGGGATAACACCTTTATAAGAACGGATTGTCATATCTGCACCTTTAACTAACAGTTATATTAAATTATGAGTGTAACAGCAGAGCTTATTTAAGTGCCACAAAAGCAGTAATTGTTTATAAAACTATCAGTTTTAGGCGCTTTAGCTCAGTTACTGAGCGAACGTCGTTTTTTTTTAGTTTTTCAGTAAAAAATGCTTGATCTGTTTTCGGATCTCCCTATAATGCGACCCCACTGAGACGGGAAACGTCAACGCCTAGCGAGACGCGAACTACTCAGAGAGTTAAATAAAACTTCGGTTTTAAATTGTCGAAAGAAAGTTTAAAACAAAGTATTGACTCGAAAAATAAAGGATGTATTATACGCATCCCTTGAGACGCTAAAGCGACTCAAAACGTTCTTTAACAATATAAAGCAATCATCTGTGTGGGCACTCGTACAGATTGAGTTCTAACAGCCAAGCTTAGTTCGCTAAGTAAGGCAAACAAATTAGAGTCTCAATTGAAAACTGAGTGACCAACAGAAGTAACTTATTTATAAGTTGCTTCGGCACAGTCAATTCAATATCGAAAGATATTAAAATAAATTCAGAATTCATTGAGCTGTCGAAAGACATAAAACTTTTTAATTGAAGAGTTTGATCATGGCTCAGATTGAACGCTGGCGGCAGGCCTAACACATGCAAGTCGAGCGGTAACAGAAAGTAGCTTGCTACTTTGCTGACGAGCGGCGGACGGGTGAGTAATGCTTGGGAACATGCCTTGAGGTGGGGGACAACAGTTGGAAACGACTGCTAATACCGCATAATGTCTACGGACCAAAGGGGGCTTCGGCTCTCGCCTTTAGATTGGCCCAAGTGGGATTAGCTAGTTGGTGAGGTAATGGCTCACCAAGGCGACGATCCCTAGCTGGTTTGAGAGGATGATCAGCCACACTGGGACTGAGACACGGCCCAGACTCCTACGGGAGGCAGCAGTGGGGAATATTGCACAATGGGCGCAAGCCTGATGCAGCCATGCCGCGTGTGTGAAGAAGGCCTTCGGGTTGTAAAGCACTTTCAGTCAGGAGGAAAGGTTAGTAGTTAATACCTGCTAGCTGTGACGTTACTGACAGAAGAAGCACCGGCTAACTCCGTGCCAGCAGCCGCGGTAATACGGAGGGTGCGAGCGTTAATCGGAATTACTGGGCGTAAAGCGTACGCAGGCGGTTTGTTAAGCGAGATGTGAAAGCCCCGGGCTCAACCTGGGAACTGCATTTCGAACTGGCAAACTAGAGTGTGATAGAGGGTGGTAGAATTTCAGGTGTAGCGGTGAAATGCGTAGAGATCTGAAGGAATACCGATGGCGAAGGCAGCCACCTGGGTCAACACTGACGCTCATGTACGAAAGCGTGGGGAGCAAACGGGATTAGATACCCCGGTAGTCCACGCCGTAAACGATGTCTACTAGAAGCTCGGAGCCTCGGTTCTGTTTTTCAAAGCTAACGCATTAAGTAGACCGCCTGGGGAGTACGGCCGCAAGGTTAAAACTCAAATGAATTGACGGGGGCCCGCACAAGCGGTGGAGCATGTGGTTTAATTCGATGCAACGCGAAGAACCTTACCTACACTTGACATACAGAGAACTTACCAGAGATGGTTTGGTGCCTTCGGGAACTCTGATACAGGTGCTGCATGGCTGTCGTCAGCTCGTGTTGTGAGATGTTGGGTTAAGTCCCGCAACGAGCGCAACCCCTATCCTTAGTTGCTAGCAGGTAATGCTGAGAACTCTAAGGAGACTGCCGGTGATAAACCGGAGGAAGGTGGGGACGACGTCAAGTCATCATGGCCCTTACGTGTAGGGCTACACACGTGCTACAATGGCGCATACAGAGTGCTGCGAACCTGCGAAGGTAAGCGAATCACTTAAAGTGCGTCGTAGTCCGGATTGGAGTCTGCAACTCGACTCCATGAAGTCGGAATCGCTAGTAATCGCGTATCAGAATGACGCGGTGAATACGTTCCCGGGCCTTGTACACACCGCCCGTCACACCATGGGAGTGGGTTGCTCCAGAAGTAGATAGTCTAACCCTCGGGAGGACGTTTACCACGGAGTGATTCATGACTGGGGTGAAGTCGTAACAAGGTAGCCCTAGGGGAACCTGGGGCTGGATCACCTCCTTATACGATTTAGAACTTATTTGTTCGTAGTGTCCACACAGATGATTGTTAATTGTAAAGAGAACAACACTTATTGTTTGGGTCTGTAGCTCAGCTGGTTAGAGCGCACCCCTGATAAGGGTGAGGTCGGTAGTTCAAATCTACTCAGACCCACCACTTTACTCCCATACATCGTTATGGAATATCTCGTTTAGTAAACTAAACGTCGATTTCCCACGCCTTGTCTGGAAGCAAAGTCGGTATACAAACAGTAAGACCAGCATATGTGGGGCTATAGCTCAGCTGGGAGAGCGCCTGCCTTGCACGCAGGAGGTCAGCAGTTCGATCCTGCTTAGCTCCACCACTTTACTTCTTAAAAATAAATATTCTTTATCGGGTCATAAACGACCTGAGAATGAAGTGTGTTTAATTTTGAGAAGTTTTTATTTCTCTTGCTCTTTAAAAATTTGGAAAAGCTGATAATAAAATTCTGATAGATACATTGTATTTATCAAGAGTTTTCAAAAGTAAAAAAGAATGGTAGCAGTACCATTCAGTGCCATTTAGTTAACTCTTACGAGTTGATTGATTGGTATCTACTTTAGTATTCAATATTGACTTCTGGCGAAGTTAAACTGTCACGAAACAAAGACCCGTTTGGGTTGTATGGTTAAGTGACTAAGCGTACACGGTGGATGCCTTGGCAGTTGGAGGCGATGAAGGACGTATTAACTTGCGATAAGCCTAGTCAAGCTAGTAAAAAGCACTTGAGACTAGGATTTCCGAATGGGGAAACCCACCTGCTTGCAGGTATCGTTAACTGAATACATAGGTTAACGAGGCGAACGCGGAGAACTGAAACATCTAAGTACCCGTAGGAAAAGAAATCAACCGAGATTCCGAAAGTAGCGGCGAGCGAAATCGGAACAGCCCTTAAGCTTATTATGTGTTAATGGAAGGCTGCTGGAAAGCGCCACGATACAGGGTGATAGTCCCGTACATGAAAAGACATTTTAAGTGAAATCGAGTAGGTCGGAGCACGTGAAACTTTGACTGAATATAGGTGGACCATCATCTAAGGCTAAATACTCCCAACTGACCGATAGTGAACCAGTACCGTGAGGGAAAGGCGAAAAGAACCCCTGTGAGGGGAGTGAAATAGAACCTGAAACCGTGTACGTACAAGCAGTAGGAGCCCACTTGTTGGGTGACTGCGTACCTTTTGTATAATGGGTCAGCGACTTATATTTTGTAGCGAGGTTAACCGATTAGGGTAGCCGTAGGGAAACCGAGTCTTAACTGGGCGAATAGTTGCAAGGTATAGACCCGAAACCCGGTGATCTAGCCATGAGCAGGTTGAAGGTTGAGTAACATCAACTGGAGGACCGAACCCACTAACGTTGAAAAGTTAGGGGATGACTTGTGGTTAGGAGTGAAAGGCTAATCAAACCGGGAGATAGCTGGTTCTCCCCGAAATCTATTTAGGTAGAGCCTCGGACGAATACTTACGGGGGTAGAGCACTGTTAAGGCTAGGGGGTCATCCCGACTTACCAACCCTTTGCAAACTCCGAATACCGTAAAGTAATATCCGGGAGACACACGGCGGGTGCTAACGTCCGTCGTGAAGAGGGAAACAACCCAGACCGCCAGCTAAGGTCCCAAAGTCATAGTTAAGTGGGAAACGATGTGGAAAGGCCCAGACAGCCAGGAGGTTGGCTTAGAAGCAGCCATCCTTTAAAGAAAGCGTAATAGCTCACTGGTCGAGTCGGTCTGCGCGGAAGATGTAACGGGGCTAAACTATGCACCGAAGCTGCGGATTCATCTTAGGATGAGTGGTAGGGGAGCGTTCTGTAAGCCGTTGAAGGTGTACCGGGAGGTATGCTGGAGGTATCAGAAGTGCGAATGCTGACATGAGTAACGATAATGGGAGTGAAAAACTCCCACGCCGGAAGACCAAGGGTTCCTATCCCATGTTAATCAGGGTAGGGTAAGTCGACCCCTAAGGCGAGGCCGAAAGGCGTAGTCGATGGGAAACAGATTAATATTTCTGTACTCGATATAATTGCGATGGGGGGACGGAGCAGGCTAAGCAAGCATGGCGTTGGTAGTCCATGTGAAAGTGAGTAGGGCGTTTGTTTAGGTAAATCCGGACGAACATTAAACCTGAGACACGAGACGAGTCACCAAGGTGATGAAGTTGCTGATGCCATACTTCCAGGAAAAGCCTCTAAGCTTCAGATTATATGGAATCGTACCCCAAACCGACACAGGTGGTCAGGTAGAGAATACTAAGGCGCTTGAGAGAACTCGGGTGAAGGAACTAGGCAAAATCGTACCGTAACTTCGGGAGAAGGTACGCTCCTATCTGTGATGAGACTTGCTCTCTAAGCGGACGGGAGCCGCAGTGACCAGGTGGCTGGGACTGTTTATTAAAAACACAGCACTGTGCAAAATCGCAAGATGACGTATACGGTGTGACACCTGCCCGGTGCCGGAAGGTTAATTGATGGGGTTATCCTTAGGGAGAAGCTCTTGATCGAAGCCCCGGTAAACGGCGGCCGTAACTATAACGGTCCTAAGGTAGCGAAATTCCTTGTCGGGTAAGTTCCGACCTGCACGAATGGTGTAACCATGGCCACGCTGTCTCCACCCGAGACTCAGTGAAATTGAAATCGCAGTGAAGATGCTGTGTACCCGCGGCTAGACGGAAAGACCCCGTGAACCTTTACTACAGCTTGGCACTGAACATTGAACCTACATGTGTAGGATAGGTGGGAGACTTTGAAGATGAGACGCTAGTTTTGTTGGAGTCAACCTTGAAATACCACCCTTGTAGTTTTGATGTTCTAACGTTGGCCCCTGAATCGGGGTTACGGACAGTGCCTGGTGGGTAGTTTGACTGGGGCGGTCTCCTCCTAAAGAGTAACGGAGGAGCACGAAGGTTGGCTAAGTACGGTCGGACATCGTACGGTTAGTGTAATGGTAGAAGCCAGCTTAACTGCGAGACAGACACGTCGAGCAGGTACGAAAGTAGGTCATAGTGATCCGGTGGTTCTGAATGGAAGGGCCATCGCTCAACGGATAAAAGGTACTCCGGGGATAACAGGCTGATACCGCCCAAGAGTTCATATCGACGGCGGTGTTTGGCACCTCGATGTCGGCTCATCACATCCTGGGGCTGAAGTCGGTCCCAAGGGTATGGCTGTTCGCCATTTAAAGTGGTACGCGAGCTGGGTTTAGAACGTCGTGAGACAGTTCGGTCCCTATCTGCCGTGGGCGTTTGAGAATTGAGAGGGGTTGCTCCTAGTACGAGAGGACCGGAGTGAACGAACCGCTGGTGTTCGGGTTGTCATGCCAATGGCATTGCCCGGTAGCTACGTTCGGAACTGATAAGCGCTGAAAGCATCTAAGCGCGAAGCAGGCCTCGAGATGATTTCTCACTAGAGCTATAAGCTCTCTGAAGGGCCGTTGGAGACTACAACGTTGATAGGCAAGATGTGGAAGTGCTGTGAGGCATTAAGCTAACTTGTACTAATTACCCGTGAGGCTTAACCATACAACGCCAAACGCGTTTTATGTGACAGTTCAAGCAAGAAGTTAATATGACTAAAGTAGATATTTACGCAAAGACTTAAAAAATATTATCAGATATTTTCCAAATTCAGTTAATTTGTAGTGATACGAATTAACGCCCTAATTTGCTTGGTAACAATAGCGTTTTGGACCCACCTGACCCCATGCCGAACTCAGTAGTGAAACGAAACAGCGCCGATGATAGTGTAGCATTTGCTATGTGAAAGTAGGACATTGCCAGGCTCCAAATTGTAGAAAGCCCGAATCTAACGATTCGGGCTTTTTTACGTCTGCAGAAAAGTGAAATGTGGGTGAGTAATGTACACAAGTCTCCCGCGTAGGTCGGGCGAGCGTAGCGACACCCGACACTCAAATCATAAAAATATCACCACTGACTAATGAGTGTGTCGCATTTGCACTGTGGCTCTCCACTGCTGTGGGCACCACGACATTACCAGGCTCCAAATTGTAAAAGCCCGAATTTAACGATTCGGCTTTTTTTACGTCTGCAGAAAAGTGAAATATGGGTGAGTGATGTACACAAATCTCCCACGTAGGTCGGGCGAGCGTAGCGACACCCGACGATAAAGAGCATCAAAAATAGCTCAAGGAGCCTGTAGCCTTTAACAATCGTTGTATTCTCAAGTTAGAAATTCATTTTTAAAATCATTTTGTTGCAACTTCACTGTTGGTTTAATAAGTGACCTGTGTAAAACTACTGAGGTTAATTCAGTAAATCAGGTGACATGAATGTCAAATATTAAAGCTTGGAAACTTCTCAGCCTGTTTTGTTTGTTTGCGGTGCTTATGGGTTGCCAATCTAAAGAAGAGCAACTGCAAAAAACAATTCAAGAATCGATTAAAAAAGCGGAGGTTGAGCTATCACAGCTAGGTACTGCGCTTGATAATGGTAGTTTGCGTAATGCATTACTACTTAAAGAATACGGTGTTCAGCTTAAAAATCAGCAACCAGAACTTTCAAAAGTTGTTGATGTCATTACCCTTGACGCCACTCGTCAAGGTGCACTTTATAGTGGTTTAACACAGCGACTTAAAGATATTAAGGGCACCTACCTTATTCCTCCTTACGAAGATACTTTGCACAGTATTGACTTATTGCGTGAAGCTGCAAAGCCTACGTTATTTTCAGATGCGTTAACCGATCCTATTAATATGCTTGCGGATATGTCTAAAGGTAATTTAGCGCGTATTGGTGCTATTAGTCAGCAAGCTGAAGGCGCTGGAGTTGGTAACCAAATGGTGGGTAATCCTAATTATGGTAACTGGCAATCTAACAGCAATGGTACTAGCTTTTGGCAATGGTACGGTATGTATCGTATTTTAGGGGATGTATTCAATCGTGTTGAATATGGTAGCTGGAGCCGAGGTCGTAAATATAGTTATTACAACGATTACGGCCGCACGCGCTACTCAAGCCCAAAACAAATTAAAGCGCAGAGCACGCTAGAAACACGTACGCGTCAATCATATCAACGCCAAGGTAAGCAGTTTACTAGCCCTTATGCGAGCAAAAAAACGGGGGCGTCAGGCTTAAGCCGAAGTAGCTACACACCACCTAAAAGTCGCAGTAGTTATTCTCGTTCGAGTAGTTATAGCAATAACTCGGGCTCAGTTCGTAACAGCGGTAGTAGAACCTCTCGTGGCGTGAGCCGTGGTAAGTAAAAGAATAAAGTTGGAGTTAGAGTAATATGTATGAATTTAATGGAATAACAATGTGGTCACTACAAGCGCTGGCGATTGATTTTGCAATTATTGTTTTGCTGTTTGTGAGTCTTAAATATATTAAGGGTTGGGTATCTAACCTGCATGCTAATGATGAAATTACTGAGCGTGATAACTTTGCATTTGGTATTAGTTTTGCTGCGGGTTTAGTTGCATTGGCGATTGTGCTTACAGGTGTAAGCAGCGGTGCTTTTGCAGTGTCATTACAGCAAGAAGCTCTGCAAATGTTGGGTTATGGTGCACTGGCTATTTTACTTATTAAGCTTGGGCATTTCTTTCAAGATAAAGTTGCGCTGCGTAAAGTGAGCTTACATAGCGAAATAGTTAAAGGTAACGTGACTGCGGCTGTTATCGACTTTGGCCACGTTGTTAGTGTCGCCATTGTAATTCGCTCGGCATTGCTGTGGGTGGCTACCGACGGTTGGCATGGTTTACCAATTGTGGTTGCTGCTTTTGTTATTGGCAGCCTAGTGCTGTTGTTAGTGAGCCAATATCGCGTACAGCTGTTTAAGCGCACCAATAAAAGTGGTGATTGCTTACAACAAGCAATTATTGATGGCAACTTAGCCGTGGGTATTCGTTATGCCGGTTTTTTAATTGGCAGCGCATTAGCCATTACCGCAGCAACGGGGATTGCGCCTTATGTAGCCGATAATATTAATGCGAGTTTGTTGTACTGGGCTATAAGTGCAGTAGTTAGTTTACTGGTATTTATTATTTTGCACTTAGTGACAATTAAAATAATTTTATCTGGCTGTGATATTTCAGATGAAGTGAACCGTCAAAAAAATGTGGGTGTAGCCGCTATTTCTGCAGCGTTATCATTTGCGGTAGGTATAACTATGGCAACACTATTAGGCGCATAATCGAGTGTCATCAACTATAAAAAGCCCAAGTAAATTTAGTTTACTTGGGCACGATATTTTACTTATTACCGTTATGGCCGTACTCGCAGGGTGTGGCCTTATTTATGAATACTTACTGTCTCATTATGCGGGGCGGGTACTTGGCTCAGTAGAAAGCGCTATTTATGCGATGATCGGCACTATGATAGTAGCAATGGGCATTGGCGCATTTTTAGCACGTTGGTTTAAAGATGCATTTACCGCCTTTGCTTGGCTAGAAAGTATAATTGCTTTGATTGGTATGGGCTGTATTTTAGCCATTGCCGGCGTTATTGCTGTTAGCTATTCACTGCCGCATATGTTTTCGAGTATTTTTAATTTACCTCCCGACGTAGTACTCAATGGCTATGTATTTCAAAAGCTACAAGAGTGGTCGCGTTTTTTACCCTATGTATTTGGCCTTATACTTGGCTTGTTTATTGGTATGGAAATACCGCTTATTGCGCGTATTCGTCAGCATGTTTATGGCCGTTTTTTAGAAAATAACGCAGGAACAATTTATGGTGCCGACTATATAGGCGCCGGAATTGGCGCGGCTATTTGGGTTAGCATTATGTTGTCTATGCCCATAATGCAAGCAGCCGCGTGGACTGCGCTGTTTAATATAATTGCTGGGCTTGCTTTTTTATGGCGGTATCACACCTATGTACGCTTTGCCAAACTGTTATTAGCGTGTCACCTGTTATTACTAGTATTATTTGCGTTTATATTGGTATTGGGCAGTAGTTGGATGGATAACTTGAGCAATGTTTTATACAAAGACAAGGTTATTTATTCTCAAGCCACTAAATATCAACATGTGGTACTAACCGAGCGGTTAAGTAAAAATCAGCCGCAGCCAATAACCGATTTATACTTAAATGGGCGCTTACAGTTTTCTAGTGTTGATGAGCAAATATATCATTCAATGTTAGTTTACCCGGCAATGTTGGCATCAAACCGTCATGAGCGGGTACTGATCATTGGCGGTGGCGATGGGCTGGCACTTAGAGATGTTTTAAAGTGGCCGGTGAGCAAAGTAACCCTGATTGACCTTGATGGGCAATTGCTTAATTTGTTTGGCCATAAAGATGCTGAATTTACTTCGCCTGAAGATATTAGCCAGCGGTTGTTAAGCCTTAATAGCAAATCTATGCATGATCCGCGTGCAGATATTATTGTTGGTGATGCCTTTTTAGAAGTTGAAAAGTTGCTCGATCAGGCAAAGCAATTTGATACTATTTTAATTGATTTACCTGACCCTAATCATCCCGATTTAAATAAAATGTATAGTGACTACTTTTATAATCATGTACGCCAATTACTAGCACCAGATGGCGCAATGGCGGTGCAGTCAACTTCGCCTTATCATGCTAAAAAAGCCTTTTTAAGTATTGCTAAAACGGTTAAAGCGGCTGGATTTGAATATGTAGAGCAGTATCAACAAAACATTCCTTCATTTGGACAGTGGGGCTGGACTATAGCTACCAAAATGGGGCAATCGGCTAGTGGGCGAATCAACGATGTAACCGCAATGCCGATACCATCAAGGTGGATCAGTAAAGAATATTTACTGGCTAGTTTTATTTTTCCGAATAATTATTTCGAACATATTAAAGATATTGAAGTCAATAGGTTAGGCTCTGGCCAACTGTACGATTATTACCGTACAGCATGGCAAATAGAAAGCGAGTTGTATAAAAACTAATAAAACATGGTTGACATAATATGTCAGCCATGAGAATCTTAACTCAGACATAATATGTCAAACGACAAAAGGCAGAGACATGGAATTAAATGAACTTTCAATAAAATTAGCTTCTTTTGAAACAGAAGGCGCTAACTTTGAGTCTTTCTTGATTGCTAATCCAGGTGAGCAAGATGTATTACAAGTCATTGTTGATGAAAATGATGAGCTTCCAATTTTTGTTACGCAAACACAAGAGCAGTTATTATGCATTAGCTACTTGTTTGACGAAGATGAAGTTAAGCCGGAATTACGTAACGAGTTAAACGAAACATTACTACGTTTAAACGTGCCAATTCCATTAAGTGCATTTGCTAAAATCGATAATAAATACGCGATTTTTGGCGCACTGTCGGTAAATTCATCATTAGATGACATTACCCACGAACTAGTGACATTAGCCGATAATGCTATTGATGCACTAGAAGCCGTGACCATGTATTTAAACGATTAGTAGCGATTTAGTGGAGTTAAGATTATGAGTATTTTAAAAAAATTATTTACAGCAGTACGTGGCGGCGCGCGTGAAGCAGGCGAAGCAATTGTAGATAAAAACGGTATCCGTATTTTTGAGCAAGAAATTGCAGATGCACAAAATGCTTTGCACCGTGCTAAAAAAAGCCTAACAGAAGTTATGGCGAAAGAAATGCAAACTAAGCGTAAAATTAGCGCTGTAGATGCATCTATTGCTGAGCATGAAGCTTATGCTGGGCAAGCGCTGGAAAAAGGCAACGAAGCTTTAGCATTAGAAATTGCAGAAAAAATTGGCGAGTTTGAAGCTGAAAAAGCAGAGAACGAACAAGTATTATCTGGTTTTAGCAATCATATTGTAGCGCTTAAACAGCAAGTTAAAGAAGCTGAAAAGTCGATTAAAGAAAACCAACGCCAGCTAACTATGGTTAAAACCACAGAAAGCGTGCAACAAGCTACTATGGCTGTAAACAGCACATTAAACACTAACAGCTCGTCTATGACATCGGCTCGCCAATCACTTGAGCGTATTAAGCAACGCCAGCAAGACCGTCAAGATCAGTTAGGTGCAGCTAAAGAGCTTGAAGCCGATGTAAACGGCGACGATTTAAAAGCGAAAATGGCAGAGGCCGGAATTGGCGACAGCAGTCCAAAAAGTGCTGATATTTTAGCGCGTATTAAAGCCAAGCAAAATAGCTAATAATTACGTTCATATTTAAAAAGGTAACCAGGCTTTAGCTTAGTTACCTTTTTTGCTTAGAAGGCAGCCTTCCTATGTTTAATTTTTTCAAATCTAAAAAAGAGCCAGAGCGTCAGCTTAATCATGCCAGTGAGCTTAAAAAAGGTGACATGTTTACTGTCATCGATTCATTTGCTTATCCAGCGTGGTTAAAAGGGCAAACTCTTCGCGTTATTGATATACAAACCTACCAGTATCAACACAGTAGTGACACTGAGTTTGTGTTGGAAAGTGACAGCGGCCAAGTGGTATTTTTACAAATAGAGCAAGAAGATGGTGAGCAATGGGCTAACTTTTCTATAAAAGTACAACGTGATGAAGTAGAAGATATATTTGGCCTTGATCAGTTTGCGCGTATTTTTGATGAAGAGTCTTTAACGCATATCACAGTGCAAAATATACCAGAGCGTTTTACGCAGTTTTTAGCTAACAGCTATCAGCAAAGCGAATCGCCATTTGTGTGTTATTTTCATAATAAAGACTATCGCAATCAAGCTCTTCCACGTTATGAGCAAGAAGGTGGTGAGCTGTGTGAAATGATTTGTTTAGAGTCTGATGATAAAGGCTTTGGTTTAAATATTGAGATTTGGGATGGTGGCGAAACCGAAGTATCGCTTACCTTAACGCGGCCAATTACCGACATTGTTGACTTGTTTCCAGGAGACGCTAAGTGAGTGATGCTAAAGAAAAGTGGTTACGCCAAGAGCAGGCAGTGCGTGCCACGCAAATGGCATTTGATCTAAGTAGCGAAGTACAAAAGTCGATAAAAAAGCAAGCGATTGATCAAGAGCTAACACCTTCAGATATGATCCGCAAAATACTCGGTTTGGATGTAAAGTCTAAAAAAACCCGACAGCGTCTATCGTTTAATTTAAACGACGATGAAATAGCACAGCTTGCAAGCCGTTTTGATGTGCAAAGTGATGATAAGCGCGTAGTAAAGCAACGCGTTGCAGAACTTTTGATTGCTCATACAAAAAAAATTAAGTAGTTTTATGTTATAGACGCTATGCCCTTAAACTAAAAAGATAAAATAACGAGTTGCCGTGAATATAATTTTAATTGCTTACTTACTAATTTTTGCATTATTTGGTACTGCGGCAAGCTACTTTGTGCGTTTTATTTATGCGTATTGGGTGCTTAACAAAATGCCAATGCACTATATTATTAAAGCGGGGATTTGTTTAGTAATGGTGGTAATTATTTCAGCGTTAATCCCATATTTAGGATAACGCTGAAATTAAATTGTTTGCAGCATTATTTTATTTCAAAAGGTTGGCATTGCTGATTAATGCACAGTGATTGTACTTCAAGCACTGATGGGCAGTCAGTTAAGCCTTGTGCCTTATTTAGCGTGTTTTCTTGTGCTGTTATTTGCTGTGCAATCTGCTCAGCTTGTTCTTGTTGGGTATTAAGTGTTGAGTACACCGTATACTTACTTGGCCCACCGCACGCACGCGCACCTACTTCAAGCACTTTACATTGAAAGCTAGCTGTACAGCTATTGTTACTAACAATATCGTTAAGTTGACTATTAAGACTCGCTAAACTCGTTCCGTGATCATTGCTTGACGATGTTGTGCTAGCACAGCCGCTCAGTAACAAAATACTAGTAGCAATACTTACAATTGATAGTTTAATTGCTGATGGCAAACAACTCATAACCTTATCCTTAAAATACACTTACTGCTGAGCCTTCAAGTTTAACACATTTATTTTCTACACACTGCGTGCTTGGCGCAGTTAAATGTTGGCAAATACTGACCATTTGATTTTGGGCATTATAGTTACTTTCAAAAGTAGTGATTTTTTTACTTAATGCAGTGACTTGCTCAGTTGTTGCTGTTGTCGTTGAATACACTATATAACTACTTGGGCCGCCACATGCTCGGCTACCTACAGCTTCTACTTGGCACTGCGTACTGCTATCACATTGTTTATTAGCAATGAGCGTATTTAATTCATTTTTAGCTGTTTTAATGTCATCAAGAGTAACTGTTTTCATGGCAGTATTTGATAGTTTTTCGGCTGGGGCATGTAATTCTGCTTTGTTACTTTTTTGCAGTTGTTGTAGTTTTTGCTGCGATGGCGTTGTTGCTTCGCTGGCAGTTGTTTTTTCTGTTTCTGCTACGGGGTTATCTAAACAAGCGGTTAAACACAGTGGTAAAAATATAGCTAGCAATGGTGTACGCATAACAAATCCTGATAGTGGTGAATTATTCACCACTATCATACACTGTGCATTTGTTACGGCAATAAAAACTCTATTATCAAGCAATTAAAGCCGTTATTAATTACTGTGAATATTTACAGCCCGCCTTGGGTTAACTTGCTGGGGTTAAGTAGCTTTTCGAGCTCGCTGCGCGATAAATCAGTTTCTTGCTCGGCAACATCAATAATTGGGCGAGCTTCTTTATATGCTTGTTTCGCTATTTTGGCTGCTTTCTCATAACCGATCACCGGATTTAGCGCGGTTACTAAAATAGGATTTTTAGCCAGTGCCTTATCAATATTTAGCTGATTTACTGTAAAGCTAGCAATGGCTTTATCTCCCAGTGCTTGGGCGCTATTAGCGAGTAACTCTATACTTTGTAAAATATTATAAGCAATTACAGGCAGCATTACATTTAGCTCAAAATTACCTGCTTGGCCGGCAACGGTAATTGTAGCGTCGTTACCAATTACTTGGGCGCTCACCATAGCTGCCGCTTCGGGGATCACTGGGTTTACTTTGCCGGGCATAATAGATGATCCGGGTTGCAGTGCTTCAAGCTCTATTTCACCTAAACCAGCTAATGGACCAGAGTTCATCCAGCGCAAGTCGTTGGCTATTTTCATTTGCGCTACAGCAAGTACTTTTAATTGCCCTGAAAGCGCGACAATGGCATCTTGCGAACCAATATTGTAAAAAAAGTTACTGCTAGGCGTAAATCTAATACCTACGTTGGCACTGAGATTTTTAGCAAATAGCGGTGCAAATTGTGGATCGGCATTAATACCTGTTCCTACAGCGGTACCACCTTGCGCTAGTTCGCAAACACGCTCTAGGCTATGCCTTATACCAGCCGCGGCATGGTTAATTTGCGTTTGCCAGGCACTTAGAGTTTGCCCAAAAGTAACCGGCATAGCATCCATTAAATGAGTGCGGCCGGTTTTTACTATAGCGCCAACCTCGGCTTTTTTGTGTTCTAAATGCTGTGATAGTTTTTCTAGTGAAGGGAGTAATTCGTACACCACATTTATTGCGCTGCTCAGGGCAATGGCAGTAGGGATCACATCGTTAGAGCTTTGCCCCATGTTTACATCATCATTAGGATGAATGCTTTCATCGCCTAGCCGGCTTGCTAAAGTGGCAATCACTTCATTGGCATTCATATTTGAGCTAGTACCCGAGCCAGTTTGAAATATATCGACCGGGAAATGCTCATAATGGCTACCATCAATAATTTCTTGGCATGCTTGCTCTATTGCTTTAGCTTTAGTTTTGCTTAGGTGCCCAAGCTCAAAGTTGCTCTGCGCTGCCGCTTGTTTAATGTAAGCAAGGGCGGTTATAAACTGCTTAGGCATAGCTAAACCACTGATGGCAAAATTATTCACAGCGCGCTGAGTTTGCGCTTGATATAGTGCATTAGCAGGGACTTGTAACTCGCCCATGCTATCTGATTCTGTTCTAAACTGAGTCATAATATTCTTCCTTAAAAGGATTAAACCAGCGGCTGAGAATGCTCATTACGCACTCGCTTGGTAATTATTTATTGTAAGTAAACCTTGTACTCTATCTGTAGGCTGGTGTGGTAAATTGCAAGGGTTATTTGATAATAGTTATCATTACATTTTGAGCTAGGTGTTTCAATGTAAAGTACAGCTATAAAAGTATAGATTAATTAACTGGCTTTAAAGCGTACATTAGCGCACGACAAAATACGCTAAATTTGTTTTACTGTTGCGCATCAGTCTTTAACCTCGAGAGTAAAAATGATCAAGCCATTCTCACAAGCGTGTGAAAATAATAAACAGCCTATTTTAGCGCAGTTAAAACCTGTGTTAGCGAATGCCAAAACGGTGCTCGAAATAGGCTCAGGTACAGGTCAGCACAGCGTGTACTTTGCTCAGCAGTTGCCGCATTTACAATGGTATAGCAGCGACAGAGCGATTAATCATGAAGGTATTAATTTATGGCACCGCGATGTTAATTTAACCAATTTACATGTTCCCCTTGAACTTGACTTAAACAATGCGTGGCCAATAGATAAAGTGGATGCTATTTACACGGCTAATACTTTTCATATTGTAAGCTGGCAACTTGTAGAGCATTTTTTTGCGGGTGTAAAACAGCATTTAAATGACCAAGGCATAGTATGTATTTACGGGCCATTTAAATATAAAGGCGAGTTTACTAGCCAAAGTAATAACGACTTTAATCGCTTTTTAATAGAGCGCGACCCACTTAGCGGTATTAGAGATTTTGCAGCAGTTGAGCTATTAGCAAAGCAAGCAGGGCTAACGTTAATAAGTGATATAGCCATGCCTGCTAATAATCAGTTACTGATTTTTAAACGGCAGTAATGCGCTGCATTGATCTTTATAAATATTAATATGCTGGCGTTCACGTTTTAAGTAATCGCTAATTGCGTTGCTAAAGTTATTATCAACTATATGGTGAGCTGAGTAGGTTAATACAGGGGCAAAACCGCGTGCTATTTTATGTTCACCTTGTGCCCCTGAATGAAAACAGCTGAGGTTATGCTTTATTGCAAACTCAATCCCTTGGTAATAGCATAGTTCAAAGTGCAGAGAATCTACCTCTTCGCTTGCCCCCCAATACCGCCCATACAGTGTATCTGCTCCTATTAGACTAAGGGTTGCGGCAATAATAGCGTCCTCTTTTTTGGCTAGCATAATGACTAGCTTGTCGGCCATTAGCGCATGTAAAAGCTTAAAAAAGGGCATATTTAAATAGCCTAAGTGGCCAGAGCGTTTTAAATAAGTACGTTGATAAAATTCGCAAAATAGCTGCATAATTTCAGGCGTAATTTGCATCCCTTGCAGCCATTCAATAGTAATGTTTTGTTGAGTTATTTTGCTGCGTTCTTTTTTTAGTGATTTACGCTTACGTGAATTAAGCGTATTTAAAAAATCGTCAAAGCATGTAAAGCCTTTATTAAACCACTGAAATTGCACACCCACTCTAAGCATGGCGTGTTGCTCAGTGAGGTGTGTGGCTTGGGCTAAGTTGCAAAAATTAACGTGCCAACCAGACCAGCCTTGCTCTTTGCTGTGCAGGTTTAGTAACTCTGTAATGTATTTATACACTAAACTAGGATTGCTATGCTCTATAGCAATACGGCTACCTTCAATGGGGCAAAATGGCACACCGCATAACCATTTAGGGTAGTACTCTAAGCCATGTTTCTCGTATGCTTCTGCCCAGGCCCAATCAAACACATATTCACCGTAAGAGTGGCTTTTTAAATAGCCAGGTGCCAGCGCAATAATATTTTCGCCCTCAAAAATAGCTAAGTGATAAGGCTGCCAACCACTTTGTTGATTAACACACTGACTTTGCTCTAATGCGTATAAAAAAGCATGTTGGGTAAATGGCTCGTCGCCAAACAAACGTTGCCAATGCGCTCGCTCTATTTGATTAATACTACTAAACCATTGATGCGAAAATGTCGCCATTACTACTTACCTTGTGCGTGTTCTACGTTTTTTATAAAGGTGCTTATTTGTTTTTTAAGCTCAGGAAAAAAGGGGTTATAGGTTAATCGTTGTAAGGTGGGATATTGCTTTAAGTTAGCAGCTGTACGTTCTCCAAGTTGCGGGCTTTTTGTGGTTTTACAGGTTTTATATAACTTTTCGCCGCCAATAAAACTGCCGCAATTACGATAAGAGGCACTAATACCATAATGCGGATTTTGTGGTGAGTTAACAATGGCAATATGCGATATACCATGGATTTTTAGACATGCTTCGCTGGCACACTGCGGATTTAATACTCTGTAATCTGCTGCAAAATTTGGGGGTAAAATAGTGCTGCTACCATAAAGCACTAGGGTATCGAGTTTTTTATAGCGACTTAAATTAGTATTATGTAGTGCATTTAATAATTTAAGGGTGGCATGGCTATCAATTGTCGCGTCAATATCGCTTATTACGCTAAATACAGGCAATGCCAAAGCAGGGCGCTTACTTAAGTTTTTAATGCTAACCAATGACATTGCATCATATGAGGCTGCTGCAGCATTGAGTGGAAACGACTCATACTTAGCAAAATCAACATCGGCGTCTTTATCTATCCAATTTAAAAATGGGATTAAATCAAGCCACTTGGCTATCCAACCTTGTTTATTATGCGGCTCGGAGCCCGGTGAAAATAACATAAGCGCCGTTATTTTTGATGAAAGCGCTTGCGTGATTGCATAGTCTATAAGTAGTGCGGCCCCCGTAGAGTAGCCCCCTAAAATAACCTCATCAAAGTCTTGTGTTGTGCGCTCTATAGCGTAACGCACAGCTTGTTGCCATTGCTGTAGGTCTACATCTTGTAACGCACTAGCAGCACTGCCGTGGCCGGGTAACAAAATAGTGCGTACGGTATAACCTTGCTGATAATACACTTGGGCTAAATCGTGATAGGTAAAAGGAGAGTCGGTAAGGCCGTGCACGAGTAATACCGCTTTTTTACTTTGTGAATGTTTTAACTCAAAAGGAGCAATAATGTCGGCAATAGTGGGGTTAGGCTTACGACTGCCTTGAGTAACTAGTTGCTGATACGTTTGAGTAAATACAGGGCATGGCATAGCAGCGCGAGGATTAGCTACACTAATATACTGATACGCATGATTGAGGTAGCTATTAAATGGGGCACGCGCTTGGTAATCAAAATACGCTTGGTGGTGATCCTTTGTATAGCGTAATAGGCCTTGCTGTTTACTCTTTTTAATAAATTCAAAATCGCTTGCCTGCGCAATACAATTTTCAGCGACAGCTAAGTGAGGCAAAAAGCTAAGCATACAAGTTAAAAATATTTTTAAAAACACACTATTATTGTTCATAAACCACTGCATATTGAGCAAGACACTCGGTTAGCTTAATTAGTTCAAGCGGTTTTGCAAGGTGTTGATTAAAACCAACCGCCTGAGCGTGTGCTTTGTCTTCGGGCATAACGTCGGCAGTTAAGGCAACAATTGGCAGTTCCTCAGCCGTTTTAAATTGCCTGATTAGGGCCGTTGCTCTATAGCCATCCATTACTGGCATTTGGCAATCCATAAACACGAGGTCAAAATGCTGTTTTTTTATAATATTAACTGCAAGCTCACCATTTTCAACAACCTGTGGCACAATTTTTAGTGAGCCAAGCATGGCTTTTATAACCATTTGATTAACCGGGTTATCTTCGGCCACTAAAATTTTTAAAGCGGCTATATTAGTATTATCTGTAGGTTTTATAAGGGGGTCTTGCGCTTTAACCGTCTCTATTTCTAATGTAAATGTAAAAGTAGAGCCTTTATCAAGCTCGCTATGTAGCGCTATATTTGCATTCATTAATACACTAAGCTCTTTGGCTATGGCTAACCCAAGGCCGGTGCCACCAAACTGCCGAGAAGTAGAGTTATCGGCTTGAGTAAATGCACTAAATAACTTTTCATGTTGAGTTGCTTTTATACCTATTCCGGTATCAATAACGGCAATTGTTAGCTGTGCTTTATTGGGCGCAATAAGTTGCGTATCTACATTTAAAGTAACACTGCCAGCGTTAGTAAATTTAATAGCGTTACTGCATAAATTAAGCATTATTTGCTCTAATCGCATTGGATCGCCAACAAACCAAGTGTCTTTAGGGATGTTGCTATTTATTTTCCACACAATTGCTTTGCTTGCAGCACTTTGTTCAAACATAGTATTAATGCGCTGAATAAGTGCGGTTAAATCAAATGGAATACGTTCAAGCACTAGCCGTTTTGATTCAATTTTAGATATATCGAGAATATCGTTTATCAAATTTAATAAGCTTTTAGATGACGAATTTATTTTATCTAAATAATCAATTAGGGTATTGGCGTCGTCTTCTTTACGGGCAAGCGAAGAAAAGCCAATAACAGCATTTAGTGGCGTGCGTATTTCATGGCTCATATTAGCTAAAAATTGACTCTTAGCCCGGTTAGCCAAATCAGATTGCTTTTTTGCTTGTGCTAACGAATAAGTACGCTCTGCTACTTGGCGAGTAAGTGCAATTTGCTGCTGATTAAACAGTAGTAAAATCAATAAAATTAATGAGCATACAACTACTTGAAGTATCAGCAGCAGTAAGGTGAGTTGATTATTATGTTGAGCTAAAAAGGCATCTTTAAGTGCCAGTTTTACGATCCATTGTTGCCCGCCAAAATCGACATTAAACGATATTAGCTTACTGCCTTGTGCAACATTAAGATTGTTTGAGTTACTGTAAAATGCGGGTTTGTTTATATCTTCATAAATAGCAATCGAAAACATTTTAGACTGCTGCTCAGTAATGGCCTGCTTAATAATTTGAGGGACTAAAAATACGCCTGTGGCATAGCCTTTAATAGTTTCTTTTTCATTGGATTGAGAATATACAGGCGCAAATAATAAGTAAGCAGCATCAGAGTGCTCAGTTTGTACGAGTTGAATTATTTTAGTTCCCACTGGCTGATACTTTATTGCGGGGTTGAGTAAGGATGCTTTGCGATCTGGGTTTGAATATACATTAAACCCAATTGCTTTTTGGTTGCTATTAAGCGGTGCTATATATTTTACAATAACGAGTGGATCGTTTGGCTCTAAAGGTTCACCAATAACATCATAATTTAAGTTATAAATGCTTGAAATTTCTTTAGAGAATGCTTGGCGTTGATGAGATGGGATTTTTACATTCCATGATAAAGCTTTTATAAATGAGTGCTTAGCAAGTAGGGTGTTGGCATATTGATTAAAGTCTTGCTGGCTTAATGTTGGCGATGACTGAACTTGGCTAGCTAAACTTTGCACAGCAATAATGCTGCGATTAGTATAGCGGTACAGGCTGTTTTCTATCACTTGCACTTCGCGCTCAGCAATTTTTATCGCATTAATACGGCTTTCACTATCGTATAATTGTGTGGTGGCCGCTACTGATACAAATAAAATGCAACATACCGAAAGTGTCGGTAGCACCGAAATATTATAGTTATCAGACTTCTCTGGTAATAACGAAAGTAAAAATGGAGTGGCAATTAACACCCCTAAAATATCACCTAACCACCAGTAAGTTGTGTTTTTCCAGTGATTATCTGCACTGTACATTGCATTAAATTGGCTTAGTGCAAACACGCCAAAATTAGCCGAAATTAAACTGACTAAAACACCTACAACTACAATAAAATAAATAATGTTTTGGCGCTTTTTAAGGCGCAGAGGGTGGCCTAACCAAAACTTTAATATTGCGGCCCCAACCATGGCCTGCAATACCACCCCAAAGGCAATATACATAGCCTCGTTTAATGAATTTCCTACCAATACCATTTCATGAGTTGTATTAGCAAAAAAATTTAAATTAAATGCGAGAGCCGCTAAAAATAGCGCAGGAATAAATCGCCACCACCACACAAAGCAGCCAACTAAGGCTATACCAGCAGGTAACCAAACCGGAATAATTTGCGAGTCAAAGGTTAGCTTGGTAAGTATTACTCCTACAAAAAAATAGGCTAAAGAAAAAATAATGTAAAAAACACTAGAGTAATACTTGGAGTTAAAATTTTTCACATAAATCCCTGTACAAGTAATATTCCCAATTTAAAATATCAGTATAGCTAACAGTAAGTTATTTGCGGTATTTTTTATAATGGTAATTGTTTTTTGCTAAAAGACTGCTTTAACACCACGGTTGATTCTATATTAGCGATACAGCTTAAGCTCCCTAGTTGATGCTTAACAAACTGCTCATAGCTTTCTAAATCATGCGCAATTATTTTTAGTAAATAGTCGTAACTTCCCGATATTACCGAACACTCTAGCACATGAGTGAGCTTTTCTACGTGTTGCTCAAATTGCCGGGCAGCACTGGCCGAATTTTGATTTAAACGTACAAATGCATACACCAAAACGTTTAGTTTAAGTGCCTTGGGGTTAATAGCAGCGTGGTAGCCGGTAATAATACTAGCTTGTTCTAGCTTTTTAATTCGTCTAAGGCAGGGCGTATCTGAGAGGCTAATATGACTGGCAAGATCTGCAACAGACATTCTAGCGTTGGCTTGTAAGGCAATGAGCAATTGCTGATCTTTTTTATCGAGCATATATAGATTCTTATTAATTATTTTTATATTTGTAGTGATTATTGCTAATGATGTTGATAATTACTAATTTTTTTAGCGTTTTACCCTCATTAAACTCTGTTAGCATTTAGTGATAACTATAATAACAGGAAACAATAATGAGCACCCATACAGCCATTTTTGATCGATGGATAAGAAGCGCCTTCCCACAGATAAACAGCGAGCTTGAGCAACTTTACTGGCAACAAGATGATAAAGCCAATGTAGAGGGGTTGGGAGAGCCTTTAAAACAGCAATTAAAAGATGAAGGTAACGCATTAATAAGTAATTTATTAGCGGAGGGAAATACCGATGAAGGTTTTGATAGTGCGTTTGATTTACTCGGTAATGTAGGGCTTTTTATGGCGGCGTGTCGTCGTCATGAAATTACCGAGCCAAGCCGTGAGACCACATCGCCATTGGTAGAAGCGTCGGCACTAGCAATGCATATAGGTGCCTCTATTGGAGTAACGCCACGCTTTGCGACTGCCCATTTAACCACGCACAATAAAGCGCTAAATGGCACGTATAAACGTTTTACTAATTTACCCGACGAAAAACTATTTATTGATTACAACACCCAAGGTATTTTGGCATATAAACGCGCCAGCGATGCATTATTAAAAATATTACCATTAGGTATTTCGCACCCCACCTGTGCCGAGCTATTAAAAGTAGCAAAACAAGCGTTAATAGATGTAATTGAATCGAATAATGCACTTTATACCCAGTTAGACACAGAGCGCTTTTTTAATTGTGTGCGCCCTTATTATAAACCGCATCGAGTAGGCAATGAGATATACAGAGGTGCAAATGCGGGAGATTTTGCCGGCATAAACGTTATCGATATGCTACTTGGGCTGTGTAATGCCAACGAGCCAAGTTATTCACAAATGCTGGTGGATAAGTTTTTATATATGATGCCAGAAGATCAGCAAATATTGCGCGAAGCAATGCGCATGCAAAGCTTTATGGATGACTTTTTACAGGCGCAGCAATATAAAGACAATGACTGGTTTAAATACCACGCAAAGCTATTTATTCAGGTGTGTAAATTACATGGTGACACTGCAATCGGTCATCATAATCAATTGGTTGAAAAATTTATTGCGCAACCGTCAAAGCAAATGCAACAGCAACATATGAGTAAAGTAACAGCCAGTGGCCCACCATTACATGTTTTGCTCGATTCGTTAGAAAAACTCCGTGATAAACGTGCCAGCGCTAAACGCGACGATATAAAAACACGTTACGACGATATAAACTTGCTAAAACAGTGGATTAAATAAGATGAATCAACACGATTTTTGTATGGCCGAAGGCTGTTATTTATTAAGCCACTCAGTAGGGCGTCCACTGAAAAATAGTCAGCAGCATTTAGCAGCTCATTATTTTTCGCCGTGGGAATCGTCAAATAAAGAACCCTGGCAGCAATGGTTACCTGCAGTAGAGCAATTTAATACCGCATTAGGGCAGTTATTTAATGCGCCTAGCGAGCAATTTTGTCCACAAGTTAACTTATCCAGCGGCTTAACCAAATTGTTAATGTCGCATCCGCGATTACAGCAAAAAAATTGCAAAGTATTAATGACGCAAAGCGACTTTCCAAGTATGGGCTTTGCGATGCAAAAAGCTTTGCCAAAATGCGCGCAAATAACATTTATTCCTGAATATGAAAACTTAACCGATATTACCGTTTGGCAGCGTTATTTAACGGATAACATAGATTTAGTTTTTATCAGTCACGTATATTCAAATACAGGGGTACAAGCCCCTGTACACGATATTGTTGCTTTGAGTAAAAAAACGAATAGCTTATCAATCATTGACGTTGCGCAATCTGCAGGGGTGATACCGCTTGATTTAACCGCCTTAAATGCTGACTTTATGATTGGCTCTAGCGTTAAATGGCTATGTGGCGGCCCTGGTGCTGCTTACTTATGGGTTAACCCACAGCAAATAGCTGTTTGTGAGCCTAAAGATGTTGGCTGGTTTTCTCATCAAAATCCCTTTGAGTTTGATATAAATCATTTTATTTATAACAAGGGAGCGCTTAAATTTTGGGGCGGTACTCCCTCAGTTGTACCTTATATTATTGCAGCCAATAGTATTGCCTATTTTGCCGCATTGGGAATTGATAAAGTTAGGTCGCATAATTTAGCAATGCTTGCGCTTATTCAGCAACAGTTGGGTAAATATGTTGTGTCGCCCACGCTGCAGCATCAATGCAGTGGTACTGCTATTTTAAACTTTAACATGCAGCAACAACATGTATTGAATGAGCTTAATAGTGCAGGGATTAGTGTGGATGCCAGAAAGCTTGGTATACGAGTTTCACCGCATATATATAATAGCGCCGACGCAATACATAAGTTTATAGCGGTTATAAAAAAAGCGATTAAGGTTGTTGACTAAGTTGCTCTTTTTGCTGATTTAACGCCTCTATTTGTTGCTGTGCTTGCCCAATTAAAGCATCGTATGACTGTTTAAGAGCTGATGTTTTAGTTGCAATCGCATTGGCAATAGAGGAAGCCCCTAAACGATTGGCTTTATCTTGCGTCATGTAATCAATTTGCTGTTTTTTTTCTGTGTATTGCTGCTGATATTGTTTAATAGCCAGTTGGTAGCGTTTTATATCACGATTAATTTGCTGCGTTTTTAAGTAATCATCAACAGAAGTATCTGTAATTTTACTGCTAGCAGTTGTATTGCTATAGGCTGTGGTTACATTAATATTTTTTAGCGTAATGGCTTGTGCATCTAGAGCACAGGGCAGCTGGCTAAATGTAGGAACACCTTTAATAACGCATTTATAAACAGTAATGTTTTCTGCCAAGCTAAAGGTTGGCGCGGTTAAGCAAATTGATAGCAATATAACCCGGATCATAGTTAAACCTAAATTGGCTTAAAGTTAAGTTAATCATGCCCTAAGTTATAGTTTGGTACAATTTGTTTAGTTTTATAAATTATAGGCATAAAAAACCACAACTAAGTGGTTTAAATTAAATATGGTGGAGAGGGAGGGATAGACTTGCTTACCTCCATGTAATCAATCGCTGCGCGACGCTTGCAGCGGCCCAAAATGTTCCCGACATTTTGTTGAACCCTGTCGAGGGATCTCACCCTCCCAATTTAGTCTTGGTGTTAAATTATAGGCATAAAAAAACCACAACTAAGTGGTTTAAATTAAGTATGGTGGAGAGGGAGGGATTCGAACCCTCGATAGAGCTACAAACTCTATACTCCCTTAGCAGGGGAGCTCCTTCGGCCACTCGGACACCTCTCCAACGCATAACCGTTTTTTTATTGATGGAAGTAAAAATTAAAGCCACCAATATAAATGTGGTGGAGAGATAGGGATTTGAACCCTAGATAGGCTACAAACCTATGCCGGTTTTCAAGACCGGTGCATTCGACCACTCTGCCATCTCTCCGTGACGCAGAATAATACTTAGGTCATACGCATGTGTAAATAGCAAAAAGACTGTTTGCTTAAAATTTAGGCTAAAATGAGGTTTTTTTTGTAAATAAGGGGAAATAAAGACAATTTTAATAAAATTAAATAGGTTGCAGCAAGCAGTGGGAGCTAAATAAGAAGCTTTATTTAGTGGTTGGGTGCTTGCTGCACCGTATAAATAGTCATGGTTGTGTGACTATTTATATTGAGCTGTGCTACCAAGAGCGAGTCTTTTACCGAAGCGATTAAGCTTTGCTAACATTTTAGCTTTACGGTTTGTTGGTTTAACGGCAATGTGAGTAGCAGCTGTTTCATTTAATGTGTTAATTGGGTTCATTACTTAACTCCGAGTTGTGGTTGGTGAAAACGGGGGCATTCTGCCTCTTAATTGTTTAAAAATAAAGCGATAAAAATTGAGCCCGAAGCATTAGTTATTTTAATCCGAAAGGATTTTATTAACCTGCCGTTCACTTGGTGGGTTTGGGTGTTTTTGCATTTTTATTCACGCCGTTAGTTTTTAAATCCCTTTTGTTATGGGGTCTCTGTGTTTGTTTTTATTTTTAATGCGATAAAAGTATTCTTTTTTGGTTATTTATTCAGATTAAATTATTTTAATTAAATGATTTTTTATGCTGTTTAATTAGTGTTTATAAAATTAACTTTATGAGCGTTAAAAAAATTCCAGTAAAGTTCTAAAAAAAGTTGGTGTAATGCACTTTATATTTGCATTGCATGGGTGAATTACTTAGCTTTTTAGCAAAATGGTGTTTTTAATAAAGTTAGTATTACTAGGAGTTATAACGAACACTTGGCAGCTGTTTTTATATTAACCAATAAAAAAGCGCCTACTTTACAGTAGGCGCTTTTGCGTTAGTTGCGTTAATAACGCGTCTAACTGGGGACAGAGCCTCTTCTAGCAACCGCTCTGTTTGCTAAAAAGGCATTAATTCGTTTTGTTGGGGTAAGCACTATGGCGTTACCAAGTAGTACTAAGCTAAACCCTGCAAAGGTATTTGCATGCCATTCAAAGCCTTCATAAAAGCTGCTTAGTGTTACCGCAACTAAAGGAAACAGTACGATGACATAGCTGGCTTTTTCGGGGCCAATATTTTTTAACAGTGCAAAGTAACAAGCAAAGGCGATTACAGTGCCAAAAATAGATAAGTACAATAACGACAGCCAATAGCTAGTAGGTGCAGTGAAATTAAATTGCACGTCGCTTATAAATACATATAAGGCTAAGCCAATGGCACTGTATAACATGCCCCAAGCATTACCTTGTAACACACCAATTTGTTTGCGTGAATTACGTACACTTACCATGTTTCCTAATGAAGCCACAAAGGTGCCTCCAAGAGCAAGTAGTAACCCGACGAATGCACTGTTACTCAAGTTGAGTTGCTGTAATTGTGGCCAAAACAAGCAGGTGATACCTAAAATGGCAAGTACAGCACCGGTATAAATTCGTTTTGAAATAGGTTTGCCAAAAAATAATCGGGTATTAACTATATTCATTACTAATAGCATTGAAAAAGCAATCGAGGTCATTGCAGAGCTAAGGTGATTTTGTGCCCAGTAAAGCATTAAGTAATTTAGGCCAAAGTTAAACAGGGCCAATAATACGAAAAAACCATGATCGACTAAATTAAATCGCATTTTAGGTTTTTTGTATGCCACATATAACCACATTAATAATGCCGCGATTGCAAAACGATAAAATAGCGATAGTTCAACAGCAATATCGCCTAGCTGAAACTCTATGGCCAACCAGGTTGAGCCCCAAATTAAAACAGTTGTTATATATAGCGCTGCACTTTTCAATACTGCTCTCCAAAGTCGATTAAGCTGCTATTTTAAAGCTTATCTGTATACTTACCATATACAGAAAATGGAATATGTAACCTATACAGATTGAGGGTGTAATGATTTTAAAAGCGGTTAGCCATCAAGGTCATGAGTTTTTGTACCAGCAAGTTATTCAACTGATCAGGGATATGAGTGCTCAACAGGCTTTATTGCCCTCAGAAAAACTGCCGTCTTTACGTAAAATGGCTAGCAACCTTAATATAAGTATTCCTACGGTAAAGCAGGCCTATCAAGCGCTAGAGGATCAAGGGGTTATAGAGGCACGCGAAAAGTCAGGCTACTTTTTAAAAGCCGTTAACATGGCAAGCAGCTTACCAAAACGGGTTAAGCTGAGCCGCGAGCCCGTGATTGTAAACAAGCAGGCGCTGATTGAGCAGGTATACACAGCCATTCATCAGGCCCATGTGGTGCCTTTTGGAGTCGCTAACCCGGTTGCTGCAGCACCAACCGATAAAGCCTTAGCCAGAAATATGCGCCGAGTAATGACGCTTGCCGGTAGTAACGCTATTAATTACGGGCCACTGGATGGTTATGCACCGTTAAAAAAGCAACTTATTCATCGCTATTTAGACTTTGGCATTGGCATTAATATGGATGAAATGGTGATCACTAATGGTGCGCAAGAAGCACTGGCAATTGCACTCAAATGCGTAACTAAGCCCGGTGATGTAGTGGCCATAGAGAGCCCTTGCTATCACGGAATTATAGAGTTAATAGAAAGTTTAGGCCTTAAAGCACTTGAAATACCTTTATGCCCAGATAATGGTATTTGGCTAAACGATTTAGCGCAGGCGCTTAATGAGCACGATATTAAAGCGTGCTTATTTTCTACGGCTATTAGTAATCCGGTTGGTAGTTTTATGCCAGATAAAAATCGAGAACAGCTGGTGGAACTAGTTGAAAGCCATAACGTAGTGCTCATTGAAGATGACGTATATGGCGACCTATACTTTACACCCAAACGAGGTACACCTGCTATAGCGTATTCCAAAAAAGGCTTGGTGCTAAGTTGTTCGTCTTTTTCTAAAACGGCTGCCCCTAGTTATCGTGTTGGTTGGCTTATTGCGGGGAAATTTGCAGGGCAAGCTAGGCGTTATAAAAGAGCATTGAGTTGTTCTACCTCACTAATTAATCAATGGACGTTATCAGAATTTGTTTTTAGCGGTGAATACGATCGTAATTTAAAAGTACTTAGGCAGCGTTTACGTACGAATAAAGAGCATATGCGACGTTGCTTACAGCAAGCCATGCCAAAAGGTACACGGATCAGCGATCCACAAGGTGGCTGTGTTATTTGGTTAGACTTAGGCTGCGAGTATGATAGCCAAAAGCTATTTTCATTAGCGCTTGAGGTAGGTATAAGCATTACTCCAGGGTTGATATTTTCAGCTTCAAATAAATACAAAAGCTGTATAAGGCTAAGCTATGGTGTGCAGTGGAGTGAGCAAATAGAGCAAGCAATTGTCACACTAGGTAAACTTACCTTACTAGCAAAAAAGTAGCCTAATTTAAAGGGGAACAACAGCTTGTAACAAGTTTTTCGGCACAATAAAAAACAGCCGTTAAGTTAAGCGTAACGGCTGCAAAGGGATGTTAAATAATTACCTAAGTGAAGTTTGTAAACTAGTTTTGTTTAAAGCTAAATAATTGGTAACCTTTAAGTTCAGGTACTTGTACTACTAGCTGTTCTTCTTGTTTAGCTATATTGGCAAAATTTTCGCATAAGGCATTGGCACGTTTTTCGAGCGCATCGGCATGCTGCTCTACTTTTTCTTCTATTTGCGTACCCATATTTTCCATACGTTGTTCAAAGGCTTGCATGTCGCCTCCTGAGCCAAGTAATTCAGAACCTAAAGCAACTAAAATACTCCCCATAGATTGCATTACAGCAGACTCAACAGCGGTCTCTATTTGTTGTTCGAACTGCTGCTCAAAGTTTTCACCAAATTGGTTAAAGCTTTGCTGGCCCATAACAAAGGTGTCTTGTTGATAAAAAGTATTTTGTACTTCAAGTTTAATGTCGTCCATTAACGATGAGATATTATCGAGGCCATCAATATTAAAAGCATTAGCAACTTCTTGCAGTGCAACACCTGCAATTTTAACGCCTTCTAAGGCTATATTTGCTACTTCGGGTAATTGCGTGCGTAAACTATCTGAATATTGAGTTAGCGCCTTTTGCTGGGAATGATTAAGCGCTACCGATTCACCATTAATGGTTAAATTGCCATTGGTATTAAATTGCATAGTTTGCTTATTGGCGGTAAAAATCTCTAGTTCGTCAGGCTTAATACGTACATCATTTTTAAATTCTACATTACATTGCTCATTATTAAATGACACTGTTGAATCGTTATCATTATGTGCCACAACGGCAGGTGCACATATTAAAGTGCTCATTAATAGTAATTTTTTCATATTTATTCTCAGTTTTTTATTGATGATAAATAAGTAATAACAAGTTTAGTGCCAATGTTTTTTTATTATATTAAACAATAGGTTGGTTTTATTTTTAGTATTGTCTATAGCAAAGGTTTATTATAAAAAAACTATTTTTTAGTCAAATTGGCTAAAGCTAGAGCAGTAATTAATTTTATTTATCGATACGATAAAAAACTCTCACTTTCCATAAAGCGAATTTAGCGCTATTTATTCACAGTATTGACATGGAGGCTATTTAAGATAGCTACATGGCTTTATTTTGGCGCTAAACTGCATTGCACTTTATGTGTCGAACATTTTAATTTTACCAATTATTGCGATTATAAAATCCTTGGTTGGTCTCAAACACTTTATGGAGTGGGTTGTGGGTAAGACATTTAGTTACGATGCGCTAGATGACGATTTTGTTGAAGACGAGTACGAAATGCTCGGGCGTAATCAGCACGATAAGAACAAGCAAAAGGTTAAGAAAAAGTTGGAAGACTACCTTGAGCAAAAGCGCTTGCGTAAAAACCTAGGCGAAGACGATTTAAGCGATTACACCGATTAAATTGCGCTAGTATAACTAAAGTACCAATGTGAATTAGACTCTAAATGTACGCATTTATGTATGTTTAAATTTTGATTAGATTGGCAATAAAGAGGCTGTGTGCCTCTTTATTACTTTTAAGCGGCGTTACTTATTGCTTTGTTGCAGTGCTTTTTGAATGGTGAGCTCTAGCTTTTCTGGCTTGGTAAAGGGTGCATAGCGTTTAATTGGTGAGCCGTCTGCTGCGATTAAAAACTTAGTAAAGTTCCACTTTATTTTGCGAGTTAAAAAGCCAGGTTGTGTCGATTTCAAATAACGAAATACCGGATGAGCATGCTCTCCGTTTACCTCTACTTTAGCGGCCATTAAAAAATTAACCCCGTAGTTTATTAAACATCCTTGCTCTATCTGCTGTGCATCTCCGGGTTCTTGCTGATTAAACTGATTACACGGAAATCCTAAAATTACTAAGCCTTGGCTAGCATATTTATTATGCAAAGCCTGTAGTGACTCGTACTGGTAGGTAAAACCACACTTGCTTGCCGTGTTTACAATAAGCACGACTTTACCAGCAAACTCGCTAAAATCAATGGTGTTACCTTGCAAACTGGTGGCGCTTAACTGATGAAACTTGTGCATTATTTATGCTTTACCTTATCTTTGTTGATGCTCAATTTACTCTTTTAAGTACATTGCTTAATATGGTTGTTGTATATATTAAGACTATTTTTTAATTTAAAATTAAAAATAATCCCATACCCGCAATCGTAGTGTAGTAAATATTATGGGTTTTATAAGCCACAATAATAGCTACTATAGCCGCACTTAAATAAGGGTTTTGCCAATTTAAATTAATGCCATCATCGTTTAAAAATACAATAGGTACCCAAATAGCCGTAAGTACCGCTGGTGCACTAAAACTTAAAAATTGTTGCATTTTAGGCCCAACTTTAAAGGGTAAAGCGCGGTGCAAAAATAAGTAACGGGTAAAAAAGGTAATACAGGCCATTAGTAAAATAGTGGTCATCATAAGTTGCGCTCCTTTTTGGCAGTTATTCTTGCTGTAAAGTATCCTGCGCTCATGGCCAGTAATGCAGAGCTCACCAGCCATAACTCAAATCCGGTACTTTTAAACAGTGTAGCGCTAATGCCTGCGACTATAACTGTAACGAGTGAGGCGAGGCTTTTAACACCCGGAATAACTAAAGCTATAAATGTAGCGGCTATAGCAAAGTCGAGGCCCAAATGGGTTAAATCGGGGAGCATAGTACCAGCAACAATGCCTATAAATGTCCATAAATTCCATGCAATATAAAAGCTAAAACCGGCGCTAAGTGCGTAAATTAAACGTATTTTTGTACGATAGGCTTTAGGGTGGTGCGAAAATGCAAACAACTCATCGGTCAATACAAAGCTTACAGGTAGACGCCAGCGCAAAGGTTGATCAATTACTTTATGACGTACCGCTAAGCCATATAAAAAATGCCGAGAGCTAATTATAAAGGTAGTAAACAAAATGGTGAGTAGTGGCGTATTTCCCGCAATTAACTCAATAGCGACAAGCTGCGCAGAGCCCGCAAACACTAATAAAGACATCGCTTGAGTTTCAAGGGCAGTAAAACCATTTTGAATAGCCAGTGAGCCACAGAGTATTCCCCAAGGGATCACCGCCAAACAAAGCGGTAACATGTCAACAAAACCTTTTAAAATTGCACGCGATGGTCTGTTCATTTGCAGAAATATTAGCCAGTAAAATTAATTGCTTAAGTGTGCCATAAAGCATGCTTTAAATAATAGGTTTAATGCAAATCTAAACAAAGTTTGAAATAATGAAACAATAACTTAATTAGCGAGATAACTAATGTTTAAAGTAAAAGTATGGGATGGCTTTGTCAGAAGCTTTCACTGGTTATTAGTGTTTAGTATTGCTGTGCTCTATTTTAGTATTGAAGAAGGTATGATTGAACTGCACTTTATTGCTGGCTTTTTTACCTTAGCACTTATTTTAACGCGATTAATATGGGGGATTATAGGCAGTAAAACAGCTAAGTTAAGCGCGTTAATACACTCCCCGCAAGCGGTAATAACCTCACTTAAAACTAATAAAACTCCGCTTGGGCATTCTGCGCCAGGTAGTTATATGGTGTTGTTGTTTTTTATACTTATTATTACTCAGCTTGTTAGTGGCTTAATGAGTAGTGATGGTATTTTAACTGATGGGCCTTTAGCGCAGTACGTGTCGAGCAGTACAGTTGATTTTGCTAATTGGTTACATAGTTTAAACTTTGATATTTTACTTTATGCGATAGGTTTGCATGTTTTAGCAATTGTAATTTATAAGATTAAAGGCAAGCCTTTAGTGAAAGCGATGATCACCGGAACGAAACAACAGCCAAATGAAAAGCCAGCAATACTTACAAAAGCACCTTGGTTAGCTTGGGTCGTATTTTTAATATTGCTTGTAGTGCTTATGACAACTTGGGGCAGTGAGCCACTTAGTTATTTACTTAACTTGGGTTAAAAATAAAAAGGCGCCTATTTAAATCCGATTATGAATTAAATAGGCGCCTTTATTATTTGAAAACTTAGTCTTTAAATTGCGTGTGGCAATCTTTACAGCCTTTGGCCCATGCGCCAAACGCTTTACCAATAACAGCTTTATCGCCAGACTGTGCAGCTACAGCAAGTTCATCTGCGTATTGCTGAAATGCAGTTGCTTTTTTCATAAAAGTGTCGTTTTCAGCCCAAACAGCGGCAAGTGCAGCAGTATCACCCTTATCAGTACCTTCGTAAAACGCTTCCCATGGCATTTTTGCCAGTGCAGCTGCGTTATTTGCACGTGCTTTAAATTTATCTGCATCAAAAGGAATTTTGCCTTTAAGCATAGCGCCCATGTCACTAATTTGTACTGAGAGCATAGAAAATGCAGCTTGACGATATTCAATAGCGTCGCTTGGCTCTTTAAATGCAGAATTTGCTGATACGCTAAGTGCGCATGTTGATAATAATGCCCCGATAAATACTTGCTTCAATTTCATTAAACTTATCCCTAGTAAAAGTTTCTAATTCTATCTTTGTATCTTAGCTGCCACTTTTATTCAAGTGAAAGCGATAGTTTGGTTTGCTTGAGGCTTAATCGTTAATATCGACGTCGGCGAATATCATGCCACGGCGCATACTGCGAGTGGCTAAAAACACTTCGCAAAGTAGCGACATAAAAGCAAATATAAGCAAAGCCATAGCAGCTACAAAACAGCTACCTATCGTTACGCCTAAGTTAACTGATTGAATATGCGATAAAAATAATAACATAACAACCGCACAAACCAACAATGCACTTAACACACTCAAGCTAAATGCAAGGTGTATACAACGAGAGCGCTTTAGCAGCGCTCTTAGCTCGGTGGTTAGCGACAGATTAAAGTCATCATCAGTGCTTACTTTTAGTCTACGTTCAAGCAAACGAGCTCTATCTGTTATACGCGCTAAACGGTTTGATAAAACCCCTAAAGTGGCAGCAATACCTGTAATTAAAAAGACGGGAGCAACCGCGGTTTGAATCACTTTGGCCATGCTTAAAATATTAATTACTTCGTTATCCATTTACATCTCAAAATAAGTGTTGGTTGTTTACAATCATTCACAAACTTAATTTCTTTCTTTTCCCTTTGGAATCAGTTTGTTGCTAGTGTTTTCTCTGTTTTTATGTGTTGCTTGTAACTTAAATGTAACTAAGGTGTTGCTCACGTATGGGTTTAAGTTTTATATTTAAGCCCATGGTTGAATATAGTAAATACAATAATACATAACCTATCCTAGGGGAAATGATGTCTAAAAATATAATAAAGAAAACAGCAATTGCCACTGCTGTCTCAAGCGCATTTATTGCAACACTTGCAAGTGCAAGTAACTTACCTACGGCTAATATTACTTATCAAAAAGCTGAAGCAGTAAAAGAACAAGTTGCAGATAAAAAAGAACCATCGGCACATATGATTGTATTACGCGCTACAACATCAGTAGACGCCTATGTTGCAGGTACTTACCAGCAATCAAATAATCGTGAAATTACAGCTAATATAGAGCAACTTCAAGACACTATGACTCTTGAATTAAATAGCTTAGATTTTGATGCGAAAATAATTGGTAAAACCAAAATATTAGCACCTACGTTAATCGTTCAAGCTTCGGCTGAAGCACTTGCTAAAATTGCTAAAGATTCACGAGTAGCAAAAGTATTACCTATGTTCGATAGCGAACTGCATGTTGCAGCAAGCTCTGACTATATTAATGCAAAACCACTTATTGTAGACGGTATTGCAAGCGGTAAAGGTCAGCGTGTTGCGGTATTAGATACAGGTATTGATTACACTCACCAAGCATTTGGTGGAGCAGGTACAGTTGAAGCATATTTAGCAGCGCAAGCAGATCCTACTACAGTGGCTTGGCCTCAAGGTGTTGTTAAAGGTGGTTACGACTTTATTAATGAAGACGCTGATCCGATAGAGAACGATCCTGCTAACTCTCCAGTAACAGGAGATCCAACAAACCACGGTACTTCGTCTTCAAACTCAGTAAATGGTATTGCGCCAGACGTTGAACTTTATGTTTACTCTGTATGTGGTGGCGGTTGTCCAAGTGCCGCACAGGCTGCAGCACTAGAAGCCGCAATGGATCCTAATGGCGATGGTGATATTTCTGACCGTGTAGATGTAATGAATATGTCGCTTGGTGGCGAGTTTGGCGACACATATACTGGCGGCGGTACACAATACTTAATTCAGCGTGCTGTTGAATTAGGCGTTAATATGGTTATTTCTGCGGGTAACGATGGTGATAACCCATTCCGTATAGGCGGCCCAAGTACCACACCTAATGCCTTATCTGTAGGTGCAATGACGCACCCTACAACTGAAATAGGTGTTGCTACAGGTACTATTGCTGGCGTTGAAGGTAATATTCAGCCATCAGGTTTTGGTCCTCAAGAAGCTTACACAATAACAGGTGCAGACATTGAGTTAGTTTATCCAGACGCTAACCAAAATGGTTGTGTTGCGTTTGCCGCCGATGTTGATTTTACCGGTAAAGCTGTATTAATAGACCGTGGTGCTTGTGCATTTACCGACAAAGTATTAAACGCACAAATAAATGGTGCAGAGTTTGTGATGATTGCAAACAATACTGATGATGGTACACCAGCTCCTATGGGTGGTTTTGATGCTGCTGTAACAATTAAAAACGTAGGCATTAATTTTGCTGCAGGTGCGGCTTTAAAAGCACAGTTAGCAGCAGGTGGTCCGGCAACATTTGATATTAGCATTGACATTAAAACTACATCTGGCGCTGTAGCTACGTTCTCATCTCGTGGTCCTTCAATGGATGGTTTATTAAAACCAGAAATTACCGCACCAGGTACTAGCATTGATGTTGCAGCAGCAGGTACTCAAACTGGTACTAACCCAGTTTCAGGTACATCTTTTTCAGGTCCAATTACTGCTGGTGCTGTTGCGATGATTCGTGAAGCACATCCAGATCGTAATGCCTTTGAAATTAAAGCCACAATAATGAATGCGGCTAATTTAAATGTAACAAACGAGCCGTTAGCAATTAATCCTGCTTCAGAATTAGCACCTATTAGTATGATTGGCGCAGGTTTAGTTGATGTAGCTAAAGCGGTTAATTTACCGGTTGCTGCATGGGTAAATAACGCTAAGTTTAATACCAAGCAAGCAGCGCTTTCATTTGGCTTAGAAAGCATGACAGAAACTGCATCGTTAACTAAAACGGTAACAGTTAAGAACTTCTCAGCTGACGCTAAAACTTATAACTTACGTACAGAAGCGCGTTACCAGAGCGATATAGATACTGCGGCTATTAGTTGGGATTTCCCTGCATCAATTACTGTTCCTGCAGGCCAAGCTATTAATTTTGACGTAGTATTAACCGTTGATCCAGCTAAGTTACCAGAGTGGAATCTAAATAACCCATTTAGCGCAGAGGAAGTTGCAGCAAGAAGTGCAGCATTAACCTCAGTAGAGTTTGATGGTGCTTTGGTGTTTGATGATGCCAGCACAGATACTGACCATGATTTACACCTTGTTTATCATGCAATGCCTAAAGCAGCTACTGAGCTAAGCGTTTCATCGCAAATCGTCGATAGTGAAATGGCTCTTGTTGTTACAAATAGTGGTCAAACTGAAATTATGCCACAAGCAGAAAGCATTGTTGCAGTGGGTGTTGAGAAAACATTTGCAGAAGCTGAATTTAATATTCTAGCAACTACTTTCTCGGCGTTTAATGCAGAGTTTTGTGACTCAGGCATATTTGTTACTTCATCGATTCAATTACGAGACCCACTAACGCATACCTTCCAAGCGGGTTACAGATTAGAAATTGATACCGATAATGACGGTGTAGCAGATCAGTTTATGACAAACTTAAACGACCGTGGCCGCGATACAGCGTTCCCTGGGCGTAGCCGTACGCTAATTGGTGAGACAGATGGCGCGGGTAATGATTCATGGGCGTGGGGTACTCCGCTTTATCACTCTGCGGGAGAGGACACCATTACCTTCTCTGGTTGTTCTGAACTACTTAATATAGATGGGACACTACTAGGCGAGCAGATGAACTTTAAAGCATCTGTGGGTTATGCTGCATATCAAAGTGGTGTATTTACTGAAACTGATAGTGTTACAGGTTCAACTGTATTTGGTATGCAACCTCAAGTAGCATTTACCTCGCTTGAAACAGGTGAAGCAGTTACAACACTTAAACCAGGTGAAAAAGCAGTTGTTACAGCAAGTGGTCCATTTGCGCTAACACAGGCTTCAGGCTTAGATGTTGTTAAAGTGATGGCAGCTGCTGATTTAGAGGTTCCAGATGTTTCAGCGCCAGCGCTTGTTGGTGGTGAATTTACTGTTTCTGAAGATGCAGCAAACGGTACCGTTGTAGGTGCTTTAACAGTAACAGAGTCTGAGTTTGATTTAGCTATTTCAGAGTACTTTGTTCAGTCAAATACTCACCAAGGTTTGGGTGTTGATGCCGATGGTCAAGTTGTTGTTACTAACACAGCTTTACTGACAGGTGATTCTTCAGCCCAGATACAAGTAGTGGCAATTGATACGCGTGGTAATGTATCAGAGCCTGCAATGGTTACGGTTAGTATTACTAAAGTAGTACCACCACCGGTTGTTGTAACACCAGAGCCAGAGAAAAAATCTTCGGGTTCATTAGCTTGGTTATTACTTACTGCGCCGCTTGCATTTATGCGTCGTCGTAAGCAAAAGTAAGCTTATAACTTAATTGTTACTTAGAGGGAGCTTCGGCTCCCTTTTTATTTAGCTTCACTAAAGTAAAGGCTTTATCTTATGAAACATATCCCTTGTGTTCTAGCTATATCATCTTTAGCTATTTTAAGTGGCTGTAATCAGGCGCCCGAAGCAGTCCAAACAAACGTTATAAGTACTACAGCAGAGCAGTTACCTCAAGTTGTTGCACCTATAGCTAAAAAAGTACCGCACGCCATGACTATTCATGGCGATACCCGCATTGATAATTACTATTGGCTGCGTGACGATGAACGCAAAGCAGCCGATGTTATTAGTTACCTTGAGGCTGAAAATAGCTATACAAATACCATGCTTGCTCATACTCAAGCGCAGCAAGCTAAACTTTTTGCCGAGCTTAAAGGGCGTATTCAAAAAGATGACGATTCAGTACCGATAAAAAAAGGTGATTATTATTACTCGTCGCAAACTCGTGGCAATAACGAGTACACTACTTATGTGCGTAGCAGTGACTTTTCAGGAACTAACCAACAGGTTATTTTAGATGTAAATGAACTTGCTAAGGCTCATGACTATTATGCTGTAAGTGGTTTAGATGTGAGTCCAAACGGTAACTTAATGGCTTACGGTGAAGATACTCTCAGTAGACGTATTTATACCGTTAAAATTAAAGATTTAAGCACCGGGAGGCTACTCCAAGATACGCTTGAAGGCACAAGTGGTAACCTTGTTTGGGCAAACGATAACAAAACACTGTATTACATTAAAAAAGACTTACAGACTTTGTTAGGCTACCAGGTTTATCGCCATACTTTAGGTACGCCGCAGGCCAATGACGAACTAGTTTACGAAGAAACAGACTCAAGCTATTACACCGGGTTAAGTAAAAGCAAAGACGGTACTGAAATTTATATTTGGCACAGTAGTAGCACTGCATCAGGTATGTCGGTGCTTAGCGCAAATAACGTTAAAGCAATGCCTCAACGCTTAATTAAACGCCAAGCGAATCTTGAGTATAGTATTTCTAAATTAGGTGAGAGTTATTATATTGTCACTAATTTAAATGCGGTTAATTTTCAGCTAATGAAAGTCGCTATTAAGAAAGCACATGATCAAGCAAACTGGCAAACGCTGATCCCAGCACGTGATGATATAAAGCTAGAAGGGATAGAGTTATTTAATGACTATGTGGTTTACCAACAGCGTGAAATGGGGCAATCGCGACAAATAATACGCAATTTAAGCACTAATCAAGAGCAGTTATTATCTTTTAACGACAGTGCCTACACTATTAGTGCTTATGGTAATAACGATATAAACAGCAATAAGTTACGTGTTTACTATACGAGCATGACCACGCCGGGTTCATCTTACGATATAAACCTAAAAACAACGGATAAAACGCTTTTAAAACAACAAGCTGTGCTAGGCAACTTTAATGTTGATAATTACGCATCTGAACGTATATTTATTAACGCCCGCGATGGTGTAAAAGTCCCCGTAAGCTTAGTTTACCGTAAAGATAAATTTAAAAAAGATGCGACGAACCCATTGCTACAATATGGTTATGGCTCGTATGGCGCCACTATGGATCCAACTTTTTCAAGTGCGCGTTTAAGTTTACTTGATCGTGGTTTTGTGTTTGCTATTGCCCATGTTCGAGGCTCGCAAATGTTAGGTCGTCCTTGGTATGACGATGGTAAATTACTTACTAAAAAGAATACGTTTAATGACTTTATAGATGTGACTAAAGCACTGGTAGAGCAAAAGTATGGCGCTAAAGACAAAATATTTGCCCAAGGCGGTAGCGCTGGTGGCTTATTAATGGGCGCAGTAGCAAACCAAGCTCCTGAACTTTACAAAGGTATGGTTGCCGCAGTACCTTTTGTGGATGTGGTTACAACCATGCTTGATGAAAGTATTCCACTAACAACTAACGAATATGGTGAGTGGGGAAACCCAAATGAAAAAGAATACTATGAGTACATGCTATCTTACTCGCCGTACGATCAAGTGTCTAAGCAAGCGTACCCTAATATGCTAGTAACTACGGGTCTGCACGACTCGCAAGTACAGTATTTTGAGCCAGCAAAGTGGGTTGCTAAGCTGCGTGACTATAAAACAGATGACAATAAGTTACTGTTTAAAATTGATATGGAAGCAGGGCATGGCGGTGCATCAGGGCGCTTTAAGCGCTTAGAAGATACCGCGCTAAACTATGCATTTATGCTCGATTTAATGGGTATTAAAGAGTAAACAAAGTACAACCATTGAGTAATAAGCTAAAGGCATCATTTAAAAGTGATGCCTTAATTTATTACTAAGTTAGCTAAATAAGTTTATAAACTGAGTTATAGTTATGAAATACACACTTACACTCACGCAAAAATAGTAAATATAAGGATAGCGTTATGCATGATGAGCAACAGCTGGAACCCGTCAAAAAAGATGACCGCACATGGGCAATGCTTTGTCATTTAAGTGCCTTGTCTGGATTTATTGTGCCATTAGGCTCTGTAATTGGGCCGTTAATTGTGTGGTTAATAAAAAAAGATGACATGCCGATTGTTGATGTTCATGGCAAAAAAGCACTCAACTTTCAAATCACTATGATGATTGCTTACTTTGTGTGTTTTCTTTTAATGTTTGTTGTTATTGGTGTAATTTTACTGCCAATAGTCGCTATATTTTCGTTTGTAATGGTGATTATTGCCGCGGTTAAAGCCAATGATGGTAAAGAGTTTGACTACCCGTTGAGTTTAAATTTGATAAAATAGCAATGTCGGTTTGTTAATAGCGTATTTTAAACCCAGCTTTTGCTGGGTTTATTTTTTATTTACTTCCTATTGTTAAGGATACTATGCTTTATCTCACGCTATTTTTTAGCGCTTTTATATCGGCTACTTTATTGCCCAGCTCGTCAGAGGTGGTAATGGTAGCTATGATGACCCAAGGTAAAGTAAATTTATTGTTGTTATGGCTAGCTGCCACTTTGGGCAATGTATTAGGGAGCTGCGTTAATTACTGGTTGGGTACTCAAGTACTGCGCTTTAAAGATAAAAGCTGGTTTCCAGTGTCAGAGCAGGGGCTTGAAAAAGCACAAAAGCAGTTTAATAAATACGGTGTATATAGTTTATTATTTGCCTGGCTACCTATAGTTGGCGATCCGCTTACCGTAATAGGGGGAATATTTAAAGTGCGTTTTAGTACGTTTTTATTGTTGGTAACACTAGGTAAGGGGGCACGCTACTTAGCCGTTATCGCCCTTACCTTAGGTGTCGAAAAGCTTATTTAAGCTTTCTTATTTATTCTAAATCAATTGATCCACACGTATTATTTAGCCCAATCTAACGTCAAAGACACAGAATCGGCAAAGCGTAATGCATGCGGTTTATCTACGCGAGCCTTAGCATAATGAACACTTGGGTGTGAATGACAAACAGCAAGAATTTCAGCAACCAGTTTTTCGAGTAATAAAAAGTCGCCTTGTTCTACTAAAGTGATTACTTCTTTGGTAATTACTTTGTAGTTTAGTGCTTGATCTACTTCATCGGTTTTACAGGCGTCGTGTGCAGGGTAATGAATTTCTAAGTTAATCACTACATCCTGCTTTTTCTCGCGCTCTTCTTGGTTAAAGCCAATAAAAGTACGCAGTCGTAAATTGGTTACGTTAATAATTGCATTAGCCATAAGTTAGCCTTTTATTAGCTGCAAAAACTCATTACGTGTTTTTGGATCGGCTCTAAAGTTACCCAGCATTACAGAGGTACGCATACTTGAATTTTGCTTTTCTACGCCGCGCATCATCATACACATATGTTTAGCTTCAACAATTACGCCAACCCCGGTTGCACCCGTTACTTCTTCAACGGCTTTAGCAATTTGATGAGTTAGTTGCTCTTGAATTTGAAAACGACGGGCAAACATGTCAACAATACGGGCAAACTTAGACAGTCCCAATACTTTGCCATTGGGAATATAAGCAATATGACAACGGCCAGTAAAAGGTAATAAATGATGCTCACACATAGAGTAAAGCTCTATGTCTTGTACTAATACCATGTCGTCTGCATCTGAGGTAAATACGGCGTTATTAGTAATTTCTTCTAATGTTTGACGATACCCTTGAGTTAGGTATTCCATTGCTTTAGCAGCACGTTTTGGCGTGTCGAGTAAGCCTTCTCTGTTAGGATCTTCCCCTACAGCGGTAATAATATTTTCATAGCTTTGTTTTAGTTCGTTATGCATAAATTTCTCAGTTAATTTAGTTTGGTTTACTTTAAATGCCGACCACCATCTACAGGTATAGCGCGGCCTGTGATGTAGTGGCTATGTAATAGTAAATCAATACTATTTATTATTTCTTGGCATCCTGGTTCGATACCCATTAATGACTTTTTCAGCGTTTTAGCACGATATTGTTCATCATCATGCTCATTAAAAATAATTAACGATGGTGCAACCGAATTTACTTTAATATTAGGTGCGTACTTGGCGCTGAACGACTTAGTTAAGTTATCAAGCGCTGCTTTACTTGCTGCATAAGCGACATGTTTTGGGCTACCTGTTTCTACTACGTAATCGGTAAGATGAATAATATCTGCGGGAGTATTCATCTCAGTTTGATAATTTAGTAATAACTCTGCACACAGTAAATTAATTAAATAAGGTGTTTTTGCATGAATTCGCATCATATTGTCAAACAGTTGCGCAAAGTTGGCGTTATTAGCTTCGCAGTCCCAACTGGAAGCATTATGTAAAATAGCGCGTAGTGAGTTGGTATGCTCTTTAAGTGCTTTAATAAAAGTGCTAATACCATCATCAGTACTAAAGTCTGCATAAATGCATACAGCGCCCTGCTGCTCCAGTAAATCAACTGCAGCGTGGCGAGTACGATAGGTAATAATTATCGGCTGCCCTTGTGCAATAAAATGTTTAGCTAAAGCAAGGCCAATGCGTTGCCCAGCACCTGTAATTAAAATCGGTGGTGTCATATATACTACAAAACTCTCTTTTGGCAGGGGATCAGCGTTAATACCAATTTAATTAAAATCTTACGTAATACTTTAAGCGGTCGATCAGTCAAATTACTAAGGTATCGTACGATAATTACTGTATTAAAGCTCATCGTATATAGTTGGCACTGGTTGACGCTTATGTTGCGTACGCTGATAAATAGCGCTAAGTGTTTGTTCAACCTGTTGCGTAACCGGTTTACCTTCTAAAAAGTCATCAATTTGCTCATAACTTAAACCTAACGCTTCTTCGTCGGTAAGTCCTGGGCGATCACTTTCTAAATCTGCGGTAGGTGCTTTATTAACTAATACAGACGAAGCACCTAATGTACTACCTAAAGCGCGCACTTGGCGTTTAGATAAGCCAAAAAGCGGTGCAAGGTCACAAGCGCCATCACCAAACTTGGTATAAAAGCCGGTAATATTCTCGGCACTGTGATCGGTGCCAACCACTAAACCTTGGCAAAATGCAGCAATTTCGTATTGTGCAATCATGCGTTGACGGGCTTTAACATTACCCTTAATAAAATCAATTTTTTCTTGCTCAGGGAGTGACTCACCGTTACCAACAATAGCCGCCATTGTTTGTTCGTGTAGCGCATCGGTTGCAGGCTTAATATTTACTGTCATGCGGCTGCTAGGTTGAATAAAATCAACCGCTAGTTGCGCTTCATTTTCGTCGGCTTGCACACCGTAAGGTAAACGCACAGCAACAAATTTATAATCAGTAGTGCTTTGCTCTTGGTTAAGTTCATTAACAGCAAGTTGGCATAAACGGCCGCACACTGAAGAGTCGACTCCACCACTAATACCTAATACCAAAGACGTTGCATGGGCTGCTATTAAGCGGGCTTTAATAAAGTTAACACGACGGCTAATTTCAGCATTTACATCAATAACTGGCTGCACTTTCATTGCAGCCATAATCTCGGCGCGCATGGCCAACTCCTTAGGGTTAAATAATTATTTCGCTCAGCAGAGCACTTGTATTATGTGATTTAGGGCTAACAAATTAAAGCCCTAAGTGAGCTTTAATTTTTTGTAACTCGGTTTTTAACTCGTCTACTTCGGCGAGTAACTCATTGAGTTCTTCACTTTTTAACTCATCAGTCGTTTGCTCTGCAGGGCGTGTTATTTCACTTATTGGCTGCTCGCCAAGCAAATGCATATAACGACAGTCACGTTTACCAGGCTCGCGCGCGAGTTTGGTTATTATGTCATTTTCAATTAATTTATTAAGTGCAAGCTCAACGTCATCTACACTATTAAAATTTGCTAATCGTGCGCATCGCGTTTTTAATTCTCCGGGAGTTTGTGCACCCCGTAACAGTAACAAGCAAATAATTGCGCGCTGCTGCGCACTAAATTTTAAGCTACTAAACTCGGTGTTACAAAAACGGTGGTCGTATTTATTTACTCGCCCAGAAAGCCCTTCATCAATGGTAACCAGTCGAGCATTTATTAATTCATCGAGTGCAATTTGCACTTCGCTGTCGGTTAAGTTTAAAACCGGTGCACGATTTGATTTTTGATTACACGCATTAGTTAGCGCATTTAACGACAAAGGGTAGTGTTCGGGAGTTGTACTTTGCTTTTCTAGTAAACAGCCAATAATACGCTGTTGATTTGCTGATAATTGCATAACTCATCTCAACTAATAAACTATATGATTAGCTTACACTTTTATTGAGTGCCAAGCCATTGCTGAAGTTTAGGGTGCAGTGCACTAAAATCGAGTGGCTTACTTAAGTAATCATTCATACCCGCTGCTAAGCACTTTTCTTTGTCTCCCTGCATTGCATTGGCTGTTAAAGCAATAATAGTTATGTTTTGATAATGCTTACCCGAGTCGCCATTTCTAATCGCTTTAGTTGCTTGGTAGCCGTCCATTTCAGGCATTTGGCAGTCCATTAAAATTAACTGGTAAGTATTAGCGGGTTGCTCATTTAGTTGCTTTATCGCCTCACGTCCATTCTCAGCAATATCAAATGAAATACCGGCTTGTTTTAATAAAGCCCCAGCAACAACTTGGTTAATTTTATTGTCTTCTACTAATAAAACTTGTGGCTCATTTGTATTAACTAATGGCGTTTCAGTGAGTTTATTTTGTAGTTGTGCCTGTTGTTGCTGTTGTTCTATGTATTTATCATTAGCAAGAGAGTCAAATAAGTCTGAGGGTGTTAATGGCTTAAAAATCATTGAGTCTACTTTTAAACTTAGCGTAGAGTCATCTTTGGAATAGCTCATAGGTGCCATTATTATTAGCTTACAACTGTGCTTAGCTAGGTAATTTTTAACCTCAGTAATTTGCGATTGCGGCGCTTGTTCAAAAAAATAATAGTCGATTAAAATAGCATCGAGGGTTGTAGTTGCCTGATCTTTAAAATACGCACTTACAGCAGTGTAGTCGGTTAAGGTATTGGCATTTGCTTGCCATATTATCAGCTGCTTTTTAGCTATGGTTGAGTTTAATAAGCAGCTATCAATAATTAAAATATGTTTGTTTTTAATTAAATGGCTAGGTAGGTCTTGCTGCTTACTTAATTTAGGTTTTATTTTTATTGAAAACGAAAAAGTACTGCCTTCGTTTAGCATACTGGTTACGCTTACTTCACCTCCCATCAGTTCACATAACTGTTTCACAATAGCGAGCCCTAAGCCAGTGCCACCATATTGGCGTGTTGTTGAGGTATCTGCTTGGGTAAATGAGTCAAATAATGTGGAGTGTTTTTCTGGCTTTATGCCAATACCGGTATCAATAATGGAACAAACTAAAGATGTACCATCGGTTGTTTCATCAATTTTTGCGGTGACTACTATTTTTCCGTTAAATGTAAACTTAACCGCGTTACTAATTAAGTTACTTAATATTTGTCGTAACCGATTAGGGTCGCTAACTATTTCGCTGACGGTGATGAGGGTTGCATCTAAAATTAAGATGGTATTATTTTGCTCCGCTTTAAGCGCAAATGATTCAACAACCTCACCTAACAAACGTGGTAAATTAAATTGAATTTTTTCAATATCTAATTTACCAGCCTCTATTTTAGAAAAATCTAAAATATCGTTAATAATATTCAGTAATGATTGCGCCGACGACTGAGCAAGCTCTATGTGGTGCATTTGTTGTTGATCTAACTTTGTGTTTTTAACAATATTAAGCATCCCTAGCACGCCATTCATAGGGGTGCGAATTTCATGACTCATGCTCGCTAAAAACTCACTTTTAGCAGCTACAGCTTGCTCTGCGGTTTCTTTGGCGGTTACTAGTTGTTGCTCTGTTTCTATGCGTTGTTGGCTAGAGTAAAGGCTGCCAACAAGTGCTGCTACAGCAATTAAAAAGCTTTCTTCGTTGTGCGCCCAAGCGCGGGTTGTATTGCATTGCTCGGCGCAAACCATACCAATGATCCCACTTCCGGCAGGAATAACTGCACACAACATGGCATTTATTTTTAGTGGCTTTAGGTAGTGCTCTTTAATTGGCATTAAAATAGGGCACTGCTGTGCATCTGCTGCACTAAATATGGCTTTATGCTCTATGGCTTCAAAAAAATCAGGAATATCTTTTTGTAACCATGGTTCATTGTTGTTATTTGTTGTGGTGTTTATATTATGAAAGGCAATAGGCTTGAGCTGGGTTCTATTTTCGCTAAATAGCCAAATACTGGCTTGATCTACGTTGAGCGCCTGACAAATTGCTTGAGTAATCACACCTTTAGATTGGCTTAATTGTCCGTTTAAAATTTGATCGTTAACGGTTAAAGACGCCAAGGCTTCGTTAAATAACGATATTTTATTATTTTCTAATTCTATTTTTTTACGGGTATCAATATTTTGTAATGAGCCAAATATTCTTATACAGCGATCATTTTTATGCTCAGCTTCACCGTGCACCAATACCCAAATAATATTACCTTTAGCATCAATAACTTCAAGTTCAGCTTCGTAGCTCTCACCAAATTTAATTGCTTGTTCAATTAATTTAGCTGCTTTTTCTCGGCTTTTTCCGGGCTTAAAGTAGCCAAGATCCTTTGGCCATTGTGGTTGTTCGTCAGGTGAATATTTAAATATTTTTTTGGTCATATCAGACCAATACGCTTGTTTATTTTCTAAATTAAACGACCAAGCGCCTACTAGAGCCAGATCGCTCATAACCTCTAGCATTTTTTCATTTTGTTGTTGGCGGTTAAACATTTTTAAAAAGAATAAAAACGCCCAAATTAATAGGCCGCATATAATTATTATAGCTACACGCAAAGGCCAAATAGAAGAACTTACAGGGCTCCAGCCCTTTTTAGGAGCAACATAAAGTTGCCAATTACCGCCTTGAAAACTTAAAGAAAACTCAAGAGGATCTTGCTCTATTATGGCGGGCTCACCGTAAAAAAAATCGCCTTTTGTGCCTAAGCCATGGCGTCCTTGAATAGCAACGTTGTATTGTTTTTCGAGTTCATTAATACCTGCGTTTGCATATACTTTTTCAAGATCTAATACCACAGAAAGCAGCCCCCAAAAGGATTTATCCGCTTTATAAACAGGAACGCGAGCAACAAGTGCAGAACCCCCTTGTATTAACGTTAATGGGCCAGCCATTACAATTTTATTTGTGTCTCTGGCTCTAATTGCATCGATACGTTGAGCTTCATTGTCTAAAAAGTTAAGGCCTAGGGCTTGTTCGTTACCGGCAAGCGGATAGATCATGTTAATTACCATGTCGGGTGCGCCACCAATATTTCGTAGTTCGTTTGAGGTCTCAAATAAGGGGGCAGCAATTTGCGCAAAGCGTGCTTGCTGTAAATTTGGTTCTGCGGCAACAGCAACACCTAAACCACGAATTAGCTGAATATTAGACACTAAAATAGCTTCAAGTTGTGCTCGGTAAGTGCTTACTTCAGAGAGTATTTGTAATCGGTGTGCATCTTTTGCTCGGTTATAGTTAATCCGATCAAGTACAACACTTACTAATACAATAAGAGTAAGTGATAGCCAGAAGGTCAGCTTAAAATTATGAACTTTATTATTTTTACTATTATTCATTGGCGACATTAGCTACATTTTGCTTTTATATTAGACAGTATCCACTATAGCTAATTTATTGTACAAATAAAAATGGCGCATCAGATTATGCGCCATTTTATTTTTATAATTAATAGTTTAACTAAATTACGAGTCGCTAACCTCGCGTGCCCAATGCTGCTGTTTAGCTACATGGAGCTTGCGATAACCATCGAGTAATGCAGCATGCTTTGTAAAGCCAGTAAGCGATAAGCCTGGGAAGGTTAAACCGTTAAATAATTTACGGCCTTCGGCTATTTCAATTGCGAGCGTTACATTGGCAGTACCAAACATTAAGCCTAATGCATCTTGATAGTCTGCATATTCGCGTTCGTCATCGTATTTTATTTCTAAAATAGCTTTTAAACAGCGAAAGTGACGCATTGCATCTTCGTTTACTTGCCCGGTATGTAATATCCAGTCAACCCAATCAATGGCTTCTTCGTTACCTGCGGCTAGGCAAAGGTGCGCTTTTAGTTCACCAATACGCAGCGTATCCCAAGATGTATCAGGGTCGGTTACTAAACCAATAAACTCGGCAGCGCGAATGATATCGCTATGGCCCGCTTCCTCTAGTGAGTCATAAATTTCCATCCATTGCTCAACGTCGTACTGATCAAGTGATAAAAATGTTTCGCGGAACTTAGCGCCTTCGTTGTTGTTACGCCAAATTAGTTCATCAACTGGGTAAATGTCTGACATACCAGGGACTAAAATACGACATGCATATACGTTTAAGTGAGTGTAATCCATGATGTAAATATCATGCCCCATGCTATGGATTAAGTCGGTACAAAAGTTATATTCTTGCTCAGTTGTGCCGCTAAAGTCCCAATGCACAAAGTCAAAGTCGGCTTTTGCGCGGAAAAAGTCATGAGAAATTAAGCCGCTAGAATCAATAAAGTGCAGTTCAGTGTTTTCTGGAGAGGCAACTTCATCATTATCAAAAGTAGCAGGTTGGAACACATCAAGTTGATCTAAACGACGACCTTGTAATAGTTCTGTTACGGTACGCTCAAGTGCCACTTCAAATGATGGGTGAGCACCAAAAGAAGCAAATACAGAGCCATCAGCTGGGTGAATAAGGGTAACGCTCATTACTGGGTATTTACCGCCTAGAGAGGCATCGGCAATACGTAAATGAAAACCATGGCTGCGTAACTCTTCACACGCTTCATGAATTTTAGGGTACAGCTTAACGACTTCTTCAGGCACGATAGGCAGACACAAGCCCTCAGTAATAATGCGGCTTTTTATAGCGCGTTCAAATACTTCGGATAAGCCTTGTACCCGTGCTTCAAATTTAGTATTGCCGGCACTCATACCGTTAGATACAAAAATATTACCAATAACGTTAACCGGAATATACACATCTTGGTTATCGCTTTGGCGGGTGTATGGCACAGTACAAATACCACGCTTAACATTACCAGAGTTAAAATCGAAAAGGTGCGATGCATTAAGTTCGCGCTCTGGGTCAAAGTAGTCCCATAAGCTTTCATCCATAATGCCCTCAGGCACTTCATCGTTTGTTACTGTAAACCACTTTTCGGTTGGGTAATGGGTAAACTCTGCATGGGCAAATTCTTCACCTAAATAAAAGTCAGCAAAAAAGTAGTTACAGCTTAAGCGTTCAAAGTATTCACCTAATGCCGAAGCTAACGATGCTTTGTCGTTTGCGCCTTTACCATTGGTAAACATTACGCCACAGTCTTGGTCACGAATATGTACCGAATAACAGTTAGCTACAGGGTTAAGCCATAACGCTTCCTCAATATTAATATTAAGGGCTTTTAGCTTATTTTGCATAGTAGAGATCGACGATTCTAAATCGCGGTCTTTACCTTTTATAAATGTTTTATCAGTCATACTCATCTCAACTAGGGCTGCACAATATGTGGATTAGCTATTATCGTGGATTTTGAGGTTTATTTCATCCTTTGCGCCGCAGAATATGACTTTTTAATAGAAGGATAGTAAATATATGTTAATAATACTTTATTAGAATTTTTAAAGGATAGCTGGATGTTTAAAGTAATCAAGCGCTTGCTGCTGTTAGTAGTGGTTTTAGGGCTGGCCGGTACTGCGGTTGTTTATGGTGTACTTAGTTTGAGTTTACCAGCGCTTGACGGCAAAGGTCATAGCGAAGCGATTAATGAGCCGGTCATTATTTCGCGCGACGTACTTGGTCAAGCTGTTATAAAAGCACAAAGCCACAACGATGCCGCTTATGGTTTGGGGTATGCGCATGGGCAAGACCGATTTTTTCAAATGGACTTACTGAGGCGTAATGCCGCTGGTGAGTTGAGCGAAATTTTTGGTAAGGCGGCGCTAGCACTAGATAAAAAAATGCGTTTTCATCAATTGCGTAAACGCAGCCAAGTTATTTTAAAAAATCTTCCTGAGTCGGATAAGCAATTACTTAAAAGCTACGCTCAAGGGGTTAACGAAGGGTTAGCGCAAATAGGTTACTCAAGCTTTGAATATTTGCTCACTGGTGCACAGCAAAGGCCATGGCAAAGCGAAGATAGCCTATTAATAATTTTTAGTATGTATCTTGATTTACAAAGTGCCACCTTTGAGCGCGACCAAGCATTAATTCAAATTGAGCAGCAATACGGCAAACATATGCTCAAATTTTTAACGCAACCTAGTCAATACCAAGCTGCGCTTGATGGCAGCCAACTAGCACCTTACAGCGCAGGCATACCTAAACTACCAATACCCAAGCAACAAACGCAGCAATCATCCACTGTGCAATCATCAACACCAGCAATGTATGCATTTAATTCTTTTGCAGCAAGCCAAGAGCGCGGCAGTAATAACTGGGCAGTTACCGGCGCATTAACTACAACCGGATCTGCTATGCTCTCCGATGACATGCACTTAGCAATGGCAGTGCCTGTTATTTGGTACAAAGCGCAACTAAATTATGTACATAACAATGTAAAAACCCAAGTTACGGGCGTATCGTTACCGGGTGCGCCAGCTATTGTAGTAGGCACTAATAATCATATCGCATGGGGGTTTACCAATGGTTATATTGATACCGCGGATTGGGTTGCGCTTACAAGTAACAATAAAACGTGGCAAATAGATGAGCAAATTGCATTACCTAATAATGAAGCCGAAACTTACACACTTACCCTGAGCGAATATGGCCCGGTAAAATATATTAACGGGCAAGCTTATGCACTGAGCTGGGCGGCGCATCAAAGTTATGCGGTTAATATGCAATTATTACAGCTCGAACAGGCTACCGAAGTTGATGATGCCCTTGCTATAGCCAGCGATGTAGGTATTCCGGTACAAAATTTAATTGTAGTTGATAGCCAAGGCAGTGCCGCATGGAAGTTAATGGGGGGGATTCCTGGGCGTAAAACACCCAGCGAGCTTAGTGTGAAAAGTACTGATTACTCGCCGCTTTGGTTGCAAAATGAAGCGCAGCGCCCCGTGGTTAAAAACCCAGTAAGTGGACGAATATGGACTGCAAACTCACGGGTGGTAAGTGCTCAGGATAACGAGCGCTTTGGTAACGGCGGCTATTCACTTGGCGCGCGTGCAACACAAGTGCGCGACCGCTTGTTTGAAAAACAAAAATTTGTTGAAGATGATTTTTATCAATTACAGCTTGATAACCAAGCCCGGTTTTTAATTCCTTGGCACGCTTTATTACTCAAGCAACTCAAAGCCGATGAAGGTAATAACGCCGCGTATATTAGCGCGGTTGAAAACTGGCAGCAGTGCGCGTGTGCAAGCTCAGTAGGTTATACCTTGGTAAAGCATTATCGCGATGAAGTGATTAATATTACCTTTAGTGCGTTGCAGCAAAGCTTAAGTGAGAAAAATGGCACGTTGAGCTACGTAAGGCGTGACTTAGAACCGGCAGTTTGGCAGCTTATTAACGCGCAACCAAGCAGTTGGCTCAATCCACAATTTTCAACTTGGGAGCAGCAGCTGCAGGGGGCATTTAGTCAAACTATTGCTAAACTCAGTACGCAATACGGTAATAACATTCAAGGCTGGCAGTGGGGCAAAGTAAACGAGCTGGTTATAGAGCATCCGTTTGCTAAACAAATACCAATACTTGCCCGTTTTTTAAATATGCCAAAAACGCCAGGGTTTGGTGATAGTTACATGCCAGCAGTGCAGGGGCGTAGCTTTGGTGCTTCACAGCGCTTTATTGTACAGCCCGGACATTTAGAAAACGCCATTTTAACCGTACCTGGCGGGCAGTCGGGGCACCCGTTATCAAACTTTTATCGTGCCGGTTTTAGTCAGTATATTAATGCAGAAAACACGCCATTATTACCACAAGCGCTAGTACATCAAATAATAATATCGCCAAAAGGCAAGTAACTGTTTAGTGAACTAAGCTAGTGCCTGTTTATCTTTTTAGGGTGAATTTACAGCAGTGTGTTTTTAGGCAGGTAGGGTCTATGTAGTGTGGTTATTCCATTAATAGACGATAATTAATTATAAATATAAGTGAGCACTAAAATGAAAAAATTACTTCCCGCATTAATCACTGGTTTGTTGTTAAGTAGTGCGGCTTATGCCGATGAAAGTGTAGTTAAAACGCAAAAACTGAGCGAGCATATTTATATGTTACTTGGTCAAGGAGGCAATATTGCTGTAAGTGTCGGCGACGATGGTATTTATATTATTGATGATCAATTTGCCAAGCTTTCAAGCGATATTAAAAAAACGATTAGCGATTTACAGCCCGGCAGTACTGAGTTTGTAATTAACACCCATCATCATGGCGACCACACCGGAGGCAACGAAAATTTTGCTAAAGCAGGTGCCCACGTTATTGCTCACGATAATGTGCATAAGCGCTTAGTAGCGGAGCATGGTGAAGGGGCAGATTTTTTACCACGGATTAGTTTTAGCCACGATTTAAAGCTGTACTTTAACAACGAACATGCTCATGTAATGCATTATCAGCATGCACATACTGACGGTGACGCAGTCATATTTTTTAACAAGGCTAACATTGTACACATGGGCGACATTTTCTTTAACTTTGGCAGCTTACCGTTTGTAGATGTAGACAGTGGTGGCAGTGTTGATGGTATTTTAGCGGCTGTAGATGACGTAGTGAAACAAATTGACGATAATACAAAAGTGATCCCAGGACATGGTCCGCTAAGCGATCGTTCAGGGCTGGTGGTGTATCGTAAGCTGGTGCAAAAAGCCAAAGATGTTATGCTTAAAGCAATGCAAAACAAGGCAAGCTTAGAGCAAGTACTTAACGCCGACCCATTGGCAGAGCTTGGCCTTGAATACGCTAGCTGGTTACCTAAAGAGCGTGTAACTACACTTTTTTATCGTAGTTTAAAACAATAAAAATGAATTAAGTAATAGCACATCAACTATTTTATTAAGCTGGGCGTATGTTCGGCTTTTTTATTCCCCATTCCTCAAGGAGTTGTGTATGACGGTAGAAAAAACCCATCTCGAAATTTGTAATTTAACTAAAGAGCAATACCCACAAATTAAAACCTTGATGGATCAAGCATACCCAGATTTAGGTGGTGCATGGCCTAGCCATACAATTTTTAGATTAATAGACCAGTTTCCAGAAGGGCAAATAGGCATTGTGGATGATGGTGTGCTGGTAGGCTTAGCATTAAGCGTGCAAGTAGACTATGCCCGCTTTTCTAACCCCCATACCTATGAAGACATAGCCGATGGTCATGACCGCGTATTTAGTGATACCGCTGGCGATGCATTGTATGGCTTAGATGTTGCGATTAGCGAAACGCACAGAGGTATGCGCCTTGGGCGTAGGCTGTACGATGCCCGAAAAGAATTGTGCCGCCAATACAACTTACGCGCTATTTTAGCGGGTGGTCGTATTCCGCGTTATTACAATCACAGTAATGAAATGACCCCAATGGAATATATAGCTAAAGTAGATCAAAAAGAGCTGTACGATCCTATCTTAAGTTTTCAGCTAGCAAACGATTTTCAAGTTAAACGCTTACTTAAAAAGTATTTACCCGAAGATCAAGAATCAGTAGGTTATGCCACATTACTGGAGTGGAATAACATATTGTACGAACCAACCGACACCGTTATTAATATAGTAAAGTCGATTGTGCGTGTAGGTGCGGTGCAGTGGCAAATGCGTAAGGTGGAGTCGGTAGAGGAAATGCTCAAGCAGGTCGAGTATTTTGTTGATACGGTTTCTGATTATCAAAGTGACTTTATTTTATTCCCTGAGTTTTTTAATGCCCCGCTAATGGGGTTAACTGAGCAAGTTAATCAAACCGAAGCGATCCGCAATTTAGCCGAGTACACAGAAACCTTTAAAAATGCTATGTCGCGTATGGCAATTGAATACAATGCCAATATTATTACCGGCTCAATGCCAGTAGCCGACGGGGATAAAATTTATAACGTCAGTTATTTATGTCACCGCAGCGGTAAAATAGATGAGCAACGTAAAATTCATATTACCCCGCATGAGCAAAATGACTGGGTTATTCAAGGCGGCGACAAAATAGCGGTATTTGAAACTGATGCTGGGCGTGTTGGTATTCAAATTTGTTACGATGTTGAGTTTCCAGAACTATCTAGAATTATGGCCAAAGAAGGCTTAGAAATTTTATTTGTACCTTTTTGGACTGATACTAAAAATAGCTATTTACGGGTACGTCATTGTGCTCAAGCACGCGCTATTGAAAACGAATGTTATGTGGTTATAGCAGGCTCTGTTGGTAACTTACCAGAAGTAGAAAGCCTAGATGTACAGTTTGCACAATCGGCAGTACTTACACCGTCTGACTTTTCATTCCCACATGATGCAACACTCAATGAGGCAACCACTAATACCGAAATGTTGTTATTTAGTGACCTTGATATGGATAAATTAAAAATTCTTCACAGCGAAGGGACAGTACGTAACTTAAAAGATCGACGTGAAGATTTATACGACATAATGCTAAAAAAAGTGAGCGACGATAAAAAGGTTAGTGCGGATAAGCAAAAAAGTAGCTTTTAATCACTACAAAATAGGTAGCTTATTAAAGTGTGAGCTGGTTAATTATCATTAATCTTGTTTATTGCTGTTAATGAATAAATTAGCTCGCTAAAATACCGCAAATTTTTAATAGAGTGAGTGCTTTAAGTGGCTTGGATGTATTTAATAATTGCGGGCTTGCTTGAAATTGGCTGGCCAATAGGCTTAAAAATTTCGCAACAAAGTGACAGCCGCTGGTTAGGTATTGGCATTGCGGTTGCATTTATGGTGGTTAGTGGTTTTATGTTGTGGCTAGCTCAACGTGATATTCCTATGGGTACATCTTATGCGGTATGGACAGGCATTGGCGCTGCTGGCACATTTATTGTGGGCATTTTGTTTTATGGTGATGCCGCCACTTTTGGCCGTATTGCCGGTGTATTAATGATTATTTGCGGTGTGATCACACTTAAAATAAGTCATTAAAAAGTAAACTCAACGCGGTTTAATCAAAAAAAGCGCAGGATTAAAAGCCTGCGCTTTTTTTGCCAGTAATTAATTGGGCAGCATGACTAAAATAGCGGCAACAGCAATGAGTAATAACCCGGCGCTGTCTTGTTTTTTAAGCGGTTGTTTTAGCCACAGTACGGCAATGAGTATGGTAAAAAACACTTCTATTTGGCCAAGCGTTTTTACATAGGCAACATGCTGCAAGCTCATGGCGCTAAACCAGCCAATAGAGCCCACACAGCTAAAAATACTAATCGCGACAGTTGTGCCCTTATATTGCCAAAGTTTACTGAGGGTGTGTGGCTCTTTTAATAATAAATAACCCAGCAATATTAGAGTTTGTAAGCTAATAACAAAAAGCAGTACCCAAGCAGCAGAGTGAGGAAATAATAGCCCTGAATTTAAACTGCCCTCACGTACCCATAATGAAGTAAGCGCAAAGCAAGTACCGCACGCAAGCCCTAATAAAGCTGTTTTGGCATCGAAGCGTTTAATGCTGGTTATACCGCTCATTAGCAGTACGGCAATAGCCCCTAAAAATACCCCCAACCAACCCAATAAGGTTAACGCCGAGCCAAAAAATAATACTCCTAAAATAGCGGCAACCAAAGCCTCACTTTTTGCAAGCCCAGCGCCCACAGCGTAATTATTCATTTTAAATAATTTAACCATTAAGCCAGTAGCAAGAATTTGCATAATACTTGCGCCAATAATAAAGCCCCAAAAAGCATTATTAAAACTAGGCATAGCGGTATCTTGGTATTGATATAAACCATACAAATACACAGCAGCAATAGGGCCTGCAACAATAAAACGCGATAGAGTAACGCCAGCTACGCTCACATTACTACTTAACTTACTTTGCAGTGCATTGCGCCACGCCTGCATAAAAGCGGCTAAAAAAGTGAAAAATACCCAAGTCATAATAACAATACAAAAATAATAGAGGGCGATAAGTTAACAAGGTATACAAAGTAAAGCGATAGTGCTTTAGGCTCAGCTGCGACAATATGCCGCAGTTTAACTGCCGTAAATTAGTTTATAGTTGGCTTGATGTTACTGTTTAGCCGTCAGGTGCTTATCTGGCGGCTTTTTTATAGTGGGTGTGTTATTTTAAATAATTAACAATAACAAAGAACCGTACTATGACTATTTTAATCGCTTGTGCTTTATTGGCCGTTGTAATGCCTTATTTAGCAAGAATACCCGCAGTAATCGAACTTAATAAATTGGGCGGCTACGACAACAAGCATCCGCGCCAACAACAAACTCAATTAACCGGTTTAGGAGCGCGCGCTTTAGCTGCACACCAAAACTGTTTTGAGTCGTTAGCAGTATTTGCCGTTGCACTTGCGGTGGTATTAGGCACTAATAATGTTAATGCGGTAACCGAAACCTTGGCGATGAGCCACATTGTAGCGCGTGTTTTATTTTGTGCTTTTTACTACCTTAACCTAGATATTATGCGCTCAATTATGTGGTTTGTTGGTATAAGTACAGCTATTGCAATGATTGCAGTGAGCTTTTAAATTTATTTTAAAACCCCAAAGCGTTTTAAAAGGCGCTTACTTTATAATATCGCTTTTATTAATTGCAATATATTGCCCTTGGGCAAGGTTTAGCGTTTGCAGGGTTAGCTCGCTAATTTGCTCGCGATACAAGTCAATTACCTTGTAACCACAATAGTGTGCCATTTTTCTAATTTGCCTATTAAGCCCTTGCTTTAAAATAATACTAAATTGTTTGTCTGCTATTTTTTCAACGCTACAGGGCAAGGTTATTTGCTTATCTACCGGTACACCTGCGGCCATTTTTGTACAAAACTCGGCATCAATGCTTTTATTAACGCTAACTAAGTAACGTTTTGGCTGGTGGAAGTCGGGATGAATTAGTTGGTTACACAACTCACCATCGTTGGTTAATATAAGCAAGCCACGGGAGTCTTTATCAAGACGGCCAATAGGGTAAACACGCGTAATAGTAGGCAGGTGGTGATAAAGGCTAGCAGGGTCATTCTGATCAAGCTTGCAGTCAATACCTACAGGCTTATGATAAGCAAAATAAATTAACTCAGCAGTGCCTTTAATAATTTGCCCGTTAACTGTTATTTGGTCTTGCTCATCAACATGGTCAATATGATTAGCCGGGCGGTTATTTACTATCACTGCACCTTCGTCAATTAAGCGTGAGGCTTGTTTACGCGAGCAAACACCAGCATGGGCAATGTATTTAGCGAGTCGAATTTTGGTGCTCATAAATGGTTGCTGTTAGTCATTGGCAAAAGTGTGCAGCAGATTATAGCAAAGCTGCCAAGTAAACATTACTGAAGGTGGGTAAATAGCTATAAATTTAGTGTTAGGCGCTACAGAATATGCATTTTTATAAGCAGCTGTTGGTTTAATAATTTTTAATTTTATAAATATTAGAGGCGTTAATGTATCAATTATATGCAAATAATGACGATTGCTTAAATCAGGCGCTTCGTCAAAAAATAGTGGCGTTTAATAGCGCGCATTTTGATGCTGAGCGTATGTCTATTGGTTATCAGTTTTTAGACGCACAAGAGGAATTGGTCGCTGGGATTAGTGGCTGTGTATTTGGCAATTGGTTGCAGATAAATTGGCTTTGGTGCAGCGAGTTAGTACGTGGCAATGGCTTGGCGACTAAGTTATTAGTCGCACTTGAAGCGGCTGCAGTTGAGCTTGGGGCAACGAGGGGGCAGCTCGATACGCTTGATTTTCAAGCCAAGCCTTTTTATGAAAAGCACGGTTACCAAGTTAAGTATCAACTTAATAATTATCCGCGCACGGGTACTCGCTATTTTATGGAAAAATCGCTTATTTAACCCTTGCAGGGTGATTAAATAGCTTTAAGTGGCTCGCCAGTAAAGGTTACGCCTAAAAACGGGGTCACTTCAGGAGCAAGCATAAAGGTGCGAATATTCATATGATCGCTACCTTTGGGGTTGTTAAGCACATCTTGATGATAAAACTGACCAAAGCAATCGAGCGTATTTTGTTTACTAAGTTGGTTTAGTTTTGCAAAAGCGAAAATTTTGCAAGAACCATTGTTCTCGCTCGCAGCACTAAGTAAACCATGATTATTAAATGCGCAAGGGGTGAAGCGGTAATGTGTATCGATAATTGCCATAGTGTCGGTAAATTCGATGCTTTTTGGCTCATTTGCCAATTTTTCTAGGTAGTCACTTAGAGTCACTTTCTGTCCTTAGGATTATTTTTATACTTAACTCTAACCTATCTGTTTACTGATTTATATTAAACTAGTACACGTGCACTTAAATTAAGTGTGATAAGGCATTAATGTTAGTTATTTCAATATCGGCAAGGCCTTTGTAAGTATAGTTGGCAGCTTGGTTATTTAACCATACAGATTGGCAGCCGGCATTATTAGCGCCTTGCACGTCGCTATCTAGGCTGTCACCAATGTGTAAAATAGCTTTGTGTGGCACCTGTAAATGTGTAGCTGCTTGATCAAACAAGTTATTGTGCGGTTTAGCTTTACCGTGTAAACCCGCTTGCAGTACCAAGTTAAATTTATTATTTAAATTAAACTGGCTCACATCGGCATTGCCGTTGGTTATGGCTATAAGGGTAAAGCGAGTAGCGAGCTTATCGAGCAAGTTAAGTACGTCATCGGTCACGGTTATATTACTGCGAGCTTGAGCAAATATCTTGTACGCAGCACTTGCAAAGTGTTTTGCGTCGTCGGCATTAAAGCCTTGCTTAGCAAGAAGTAAGCCCAGTGTTTGCAAACGCCACTGCGTTACATCTTCAATTAATTTTGGCTGCTGTTGCAGTGCACAATCACGACAATGCAGCCATTGCTGCAAGCCCTGATGTTGATAACCCGGCAGGGTATTTAAATAATCAGTTTGCGCTTGTACGGCGGCTTTTATAATTGGGCGATTGTCGTAAAGGGTATCGTCTAGGTCGAAGCTTAATACCGACACAGGTGCAATGGCACGATTAAAGCGGATCATATTATGGTTTCCTAATCAGTTCGCTTTTTTGCCCTTGGGTGCGTGTTGTCGTACACCTTGGCTAAATGCTGAAAATCTAAATGAGTATACACTTGAGTGGCCGACAAACTACTGTGCCCGAGCAGTTCTTGTACCGCGCGTAAATCGCCAGATGACTCTAAAATATGCGAAGCAAACGAGTGGCGCAATTTGTGCGGATGCACTTGCGAGCTAATGCCTTGCTTGATGCCCCATTCTTGCATTCTTAAACGTACTTGGCGTACCGAAATACGATTTTTTTTGCTACTTAAAAACACCGCCACTTCGTCAGGGTTTGCAAATTGAGGGCGTATTATGAGCCATTTTCTTAGCGCGTTTAACGCTTTACTGCCTACCGGAATTAAGCGTTCTTTATTGCCTTTACCGCGTACTAATATTTCACCATTTGCGGCGCTTATATCTTGTAGGTTAGCACCAACTAATTCGCTAATACGTAAACCTGATGAGTACATAAGCTCCATCATGGCTTTATCTCTAATGGCCAGAGGTTCGTCGTCGGGTATTTCGAGCAAGCGTGCCATTTGATCTACATCGAGATTTTTAGGTAAAGGCTTAGCAAACTTAGGCCCTTTTATGCCTACCGCTGGGTTATGGTAATGCGCTTGTTTAGCAATATTTTTGGCTTTTAAGAATTTATATAAACTGCGAATACAACTGAGCTTTAAACTAATAGTGCGGCCACTTAATTGTTTTGAGCGCAGTGCCATGCTGTAACGGCGAATATGCTCACCCTGGACGCTAAACCAGTCGTCGCAGAGTTTACTAAAGTAAAGCGCTGCAAAGCCAAGCTGGCTGACATATTGGTTAACAGTGTGCGCTGAGTACTGCCTTTCAAATTTTAAATAGTCGCTAAATAAAGTAATAGGCGTGCGCCAGTTATCGCTTAAGTCGCTGATATTTGGCGCAGGGTTGTCACTCATGCAAGTTCCAACAACCTTGACTGCAGAGCGACTACAAAGTCTAGTACAAAAAGGGTGTCTTGTGCGGGCTCAAAGTGGTTGGCGTTGTTGCTGGCAAAAGCCAAAATAGCAATTGGCTTGTTAATATCACCAATTAAATAAATAGCCGTTGATTGCGCCGTATCGCTAAATAACAAATCTCGTTCTTGCTGATTAATACGCCCTAAATAGTGCCCTGAATTGCTCAGGCGATGCTCAACAAGTTGAGCATATTTAGTGTCGTACTTTACTAACCGACAGTCGCTAATATCTGGATTGCTACAAATAATATCTTGTAAGTTACTGGCAAGCGCATCGAAGTCGTTATTGCTGCAAAGCTGTTGATGGCATAGGCTAAATAAGCGATACACTTGCTCATTTTGTGCAGCGTATTTGTTCATGCTGGCAATTTGATTTTTTAACAACGTATTGTGCTCGCGCAATTGGCGCTGCTGAATATGCACCAAAGATGTTGCACCTTGGGCTTGTTGTTGCAGCTCAAGCTGAGCAAGTAGCTCAGGGTGCTGAATTAAAAAATCAGGGTGGTGTTGTAAATAATCTACCACTTGCTGCGCGTTTAGCTTACTCATAGTGCTACTTGTCCATCAAACACATGCTCTGCTGGGCCGGTCATACGTACTGGGTGACCTTCACCGTTCCAGCGAATTTGTAAACTGCCACCGGGTAAGTCTACTTGTACTGTGCTGATTAATTTATTTTGAATAAACCCAATAACCATTGCTGCACAAGCGCCTGTACCACATGCTAATGTTTCGTTTACACCGCGCTCCCACACTCGTAATTTAATATGCTCTTTGGAAATAACTTGCATAAAACCAATATTAGCTCGCTGCGGAAAACGCTCATGGTTTTCAAGTAACGGACCCAAAATATCAACTTGTGCGGTAGTAATATCGTCAACTTCTAATACACAATGTGGGTTACCCATAGAAACCGCGCCACTAAAAACAGTATGCTCTTCGGTACGAATAATATAGGTCAGTTCGCGCTTGGTTGCTTTGAGTGGGATTTTACTTGGCTCAAAATTAGGATGGCCCATATTTACAGTTACTTGGCCGTCTTTTTCTATGTATAGGGTTAAATTACCCGACTTAGTAGACACAGTAATTTTATGTTTATTGGTAAGGCCTTTCATACGTACAAAGCGGGCAAAGCAACGTGCGCCATTGCCGCATTGCTCTACTTCGGTGCCATCGGCATTAAAAATACGGTAATGAAAATCGAGATCAGGGGAGTATGGTGCTTCAACCATTAGCAGTTGGTCAAAGCCAATGCCAAAATGGCGATCGGCCAGTTTTATTATTTGATCTCGCGACAAAAAAACGTTTTGTGTAATATTATCAATCACAACAAAGTCGTTGCCTAAGCCGTGCATTTTGGAAAAATTAACTAACATAGCGCTCTAATTCGGTTTTGCTCTGCGCTAATCATGCCACAGAGCAGGGACTTACAAAAACGTTTAAGGTAAAATTTTCTCACCTTGATACAGGCTCTCTATGGTTTCGCGTTCGCGAATAAGATGATGTTGACTGCCATCTACCATTATTTCTGCAACACGCGGACGAGAGTTATAATTTGAACTCATAGTAAAGCCATAAGCACCGGCACTTCTTTGTACCAGTAAGTCGCCTTGTTTAAGTGCTAACTCGCGGTCTTTACCTAAAAAGTCACCAGTTTCGCAAACAGGGCCAACAATATCAAAGTTATGAGTAGGGGTTTCGTCGTCGCGTACCGATACCGGAATGATTTTTTGCCATGCTTGATAAAGCGCTGGGCGCAGCATGTCGTTCATGCCTGCATCAACAATAGCAAAGTACTTATCTTGGTTTTGTTTAATAAATTCAACTTGAGTAACTAAAACTCCTGCGTTAGCAGCAATGGCGCGACCGGGTTCAAATATAAGCTCAAGGTGGCGATAATTAACTAGGCGCTCAGTAACTTGCGCTGCATATTCGCTAGGGTGCGGAGGTTGCTCGTCATTATAAGTTACCCCTAAACCACCGCCTATATCTAAATGGGTAAGCTCGATGTTACACGCTTTTAATTCATCTATTAGCGTTAGTAGCTTATCAAGTGCTTCAAGAAAAGGTCTGGTTTCGGTGAGTTGCGAGCCAATGTGGCAATCAACGCCAATAATGTTTAATCCAGGCAGTGAAGCGGCATGCTGATACACGCTCACAGCTGTTTGGATATCTATACCAAACTTGTTTTCTTTTAAGCCGGTAGAAATATACGGATGCGTTTTTGCATCTATATCGGGGTTAACGCGAATAGAAATAGGCGCTGCTAAATTTAGCTCACAGGCCACTTCTGAAATACGTTCTAGCTCCGAGACCGACTCAACATTAAAGCATTTAATTCCGAGCTTTAATGCATAGGCTATTTCGTCTGCTGTTTTAGCCACACCCGAAAACACCACTTTGGAGGCGTCGCCACCGGCTTTAATTACTCGCGCCAGTTCACCCTTAGATACAATGTCGAAGCCCGACCCTAAACGCGCTAATATATTGAGTACCGCAATATTAGAGTTGGCTTTAACGGCGTAGCACACCAGGGATTTATGATTTTTAGTAGCATTAGCAAAGGCTAAATAATGGCGCTCAAAGGTGGCTCGCGAATAAACGTAGCATGGCGTACCATATTGCTGAGCAATACTTGCAATGCTTACGTCTTCAGCAAATAATTGATTGTTTTTATAATTAAAAAAATCCATTTATTGCTCCTGCTTTTTAGGTGTATTGGTTTGCTCAGTTTGAGTTGCTGGATTAGCTACGTCTTGAGGTTTATTTTGTTCTGCTTTTTGCTCTGGCAAATAGAGAGGACCGCTTTGACCACAGCCAGCTAATGCGCTTAGCAGTACAGTGCTTATTAATAGTTGCTTAAATTGTGAAGTATGTATCGCTTTCATTAGATTAATAGTGTTGCTGGCTTTATAATCGCAGAGTAACAGAATATCTAAAAAATGCAGCTATTCGCGGATGATTTTATTCCTGTTACACTAGCTGTACAAAAACGCACCCACTATTAGGCGGCTCGCCTGCAAAGGAAATTAACCATGACTGATCATGAATATCACCAATTAGCCGAAGCACTTATGTTCACAATTGAAGAACAAGTTGATGATTGTGAAGCAGATGTAGATTATGAGTCGGCACAAGGTATTTTAGAACTTATTTTTCCTGACAACAGTAAAATTGTGATTAACAAACAAGCACCTTTACACCAAGTATGGGTTGCGACTAAGTTTAACGGACATCATTTTGAATTACGTGGTGATAAGTGGATAGATAATCGCTCTGGCGCAGAGTTTTGGCAGTTTATTAACGAGGCATCAACTCGCCAAGCTGGCCAAGACGTTAAATGGCAATCATCGTTATGAGTTTAGAGTTTGTAGAATATCCGGCTCAAGGTGAGCATAAAGCAACCGTTATTTGGTTGCACGGTTTAGGTGATTCGGGGGAAGGTTTTGCACCCGTAGCACCACAGTTACAATTACCAAATGAACTAGGGCTGCGATTTATTTTTCCGCACGCGCCTGTGCAACCGGTCACCATAAATGGTGGCATGGAAATGCGTTCTTGGTATGATATTAAATCAATAGAATTAGATAAACGTGCCGATGAGCAAGGTGTAAGAGATTCTGCCGCTAAAGTAGAGCAACTTATTAACCAAGAAATAGCCAATGGTATTGCTGCTGATAAAATTATTTTAGCGGGTTTTTCCCAAGGTGGCGTTGTAGCTTTGCATTTAGCCCCACGTTTTGAGCAAAAGCTGGCGGGTGTAATGGCGCTTTCAACCTATATGTGTGTACCAGAAAAGCTGGCAGATGAAGCACTACACACAGATTTAAATATTTTTATGGCGCATGGCAGTCAAGATAATGTAGTACCGCCTAGTGCAGGTAAAAGTGCGTTCGAAGTATTAACAGCACTTAGCATGGATGTAAGCTGGCAAGAGTACCCTATGGCTCACCAGGTTTGCGCAGAAGAACTGCAAGCTATTCGCCATTGGTTAATTGCTCGCTTAAGCTAATAATGGAGCCGCTGAGGTTAAAATGAGTCAAAAAATAGTTATTAAAGCAAATGTTAAACGCGAACCACAAGAAAGTGTAACTACACTAACCTACGAGTGGAATTGGCGTCGTATTGTGAGTATTTCTATGCTGCTACTCATGACCTCTGCTGCCGTTATATATGGCTTAACCAGTGCCGTTAGTGCCGAGCAGGATGAACACCCCAATGAGCCAGAGGATAGAGTGTTGGCGCAAAGTAACGATATAAGCCAGCGTGCTGTTACTTCATTACAAACAACGCAAGTAGAGCTAAATACCTCGGCAACAGTTGCGTCACAAAACAGTGAAAGTGAGTTGTTAGTTGCGCCTATTAATTTAGTTGCAGAGCAAAAAGTAGCAGAGCCTGATAAAGTAGCAGCGGCAGAGTTACCCGTAATCCCGCAAGCTGAGATTAAAAACAACTCACCAGAGCCGGTTAATATTGAGCAAGTACCTACTACCGATTTATTAGTTGATACTGATGTTGCCGCTATTAGTGATACTGCACTCTCTAGCACGCAGGGCTTTGCCCCTTTAGCGCAGCTAGCGAGTGTGGCACTTGGCGCGCAAATAGATACCGATAAAATAAGCCGAGCAGTGCTTACACGCAAAGTAAGCAAGCGAGAGCCGGTAAATGTATTTGCTGCAGATATTCGTTTAAGTCAATTTGACGAGACGTTATCGTTTTTTAGTGAGCTAAAAAACTTACAAGGCCAACAGGTAAAGCATGTATGGTTTTTTGAGGATGATATTGTGGCTGAAATTGAGTTAGATATAACATCCTCTCGTTATCGTACGTATTCGACCAAGAATATAATGGACTCGCAAATAGGCCAATGGCGGGTTGATGTAATTGATGAGCAAGGCCAATTAATTGCTCAAAAAGAATTTAGAATATTAGCTGATTGAGCCAGCTAAATTGCAATTATTAAGTGAGTATTTTTTATGACCCAAACAACAAATATAGTGCGTATTGCTACTCGTAAAAGTGCATTGGCACTTTGGCAAGCTGAATTTGTAAAGGCGCAACTAGAGCATTATCACCCAGGTATTTTAGTAGAATTAGTGCCTATGTCGACCCAAGGCGATATTATTTTAGATACCCCTTTAGCTAAAATTGGTGGTAAAGGTTTATTTGTTAAAGAGCTTGAACAAGCCATGCTAGAAGGGTTGGCCGATATGGCCGTGCACTCGATGAAAGATATGCCTGTAGAGTTTCCAGAAGGGTTAACACTACACACTATTTGTGAGCGCGAAGATCCACGTGATGCTTTTGTATCAAATAACTTTGCCAATATTGACGAGCTGCCACAAGGTGCAATTGTGGGCACTTCAAGCTTACGTCGTCAGTGTCAAATACGCGCATCACGTCCAGATCTAAAAATTCATGACCTTCGCGGTAACGTAAATACACGCTTAGCAAAATTAGATTCAGGCCAATACGACGCAATTATTTTAGCAGCAGCAGGCTTGATCCGTTTAGAAATGAAAGACCGCATTCGTGCTTATATTGAGCCTGAAGTGTCATTGCCTGCCAATGGACAAGGTGCTGTAGGTATTGAGTGTCGTACTGATGACGAAGCAATAAAAGCATTACTTGCTCCACTGGAGCACAGCGAAACACGTATTCGGGTAAATGCCGAGCGCGCAATGAACCGCCATTTAGAAGGTGGGTGTCAGGTGCCAATTGGTGCTTATGCGCTAGTTAACGGCGATCAAGTGCACTTACGTGGTTTAGTAGGCGCAATAGATGGTAGCGAAATTTTACGTGATGAAGTTAGCGGCCACGTTAATGACGCAGAAAAACTAGGGGTTGAGCTGGCTAAAATGTTATTGGCTCAAGGTGCAGACAGAATATTAGCTGAAGTATATAGAGACGCGTAATGTTAAATATCTTGATAACTCGTCCCCAAGGAAAAGGCGCAGCCCTTGCACAACAACTTGAGCAAGCGGGTTATCAAGCGTCTTTATTTCCTGTATTAAAAATAGAGTATTTAACCCCCGATAGTATTGAGCTCAGCCCATTAACTAATGCCGATAAAATTATTTTTGTGTCGCAAGATGCGGTTTTGGCGCTGAGTGAATTAAAGCCAGATATTAATATAAAAGCGCAATTTTATGGGGTTGGCCAACAAACAGCCGACACTATTTATGAGGTGTTTGGCGTGCGAGCGGCTGTTCCTAAACAGCACGACTCAGAGGGGTTATTAGCGCTTAAATCGCTTGCCGATGTTGATAGCTGTAATATTGTATTGGTTAAAGGAATAGGGGGGCGTCCTGATATAGCTAAAACACTAAAGCAGCGTGGTGCCTTTTTAAATAACTGCGTAGTGTATCAGCGTACTCCCATAGACCCTGAGCCTAACAACTGGATAGACCACTGGCAAAGCCAGAATGTACACGGTATAGTCATAACAAGTAATGCGGCGGTTGATGCTATTTTTAAAAACCTTGCTGCACCCCAAAGACAATGGTTACAACAGTGCCGATTTTATGTAGCTAGTGAGCGTATAGGCGCTTATTTACAGCAGCATCAGGTAAGTTCGGCTAATATACATATTGCAGCAGGAGCTAGCGATAACGCTATGTTTACCTGCATTAATCAGCAAGGTAGCAAAATGAGCGAACAGTCAGTACCGTCAACGGTAGATAAAGCAGCGCAAAAAACGACTAATGCAACAGCCAACAATGGCAAAGCTACGGCTAAAAGCGATACGCTTAAAGCAACTGATAAGGCTGACAATACTAAGCAACGAGTAAGTAAAGTCGGGAGCTTAGCACTTATTATTTCGCTAATTGTTGCCTCTGGAGTTGGCTTTGAGTTTTATCAAAAGCTCAACGCGAGCAAGACGCAAAGCTTAGCTGTTAATCAGTTAAATGAGCAAAATAAATTACTACAACAAGAGCTGCAAGGACTTAAGTTAGCTCAAGCTAATTTGCAACAGACACTATTAACGTCTGAGCAAAAAGTAACAGCTGCAATGCGCGAAAGTACTACAAAAAACCAGCAAGAACTAAAGGCTGCCTTACAACAAGCGCAGCAGCAAGGCTCGTCTTTAAATCCACAAGAAGTTACCAGCTTGCAGCGCATGGCTGAGTTTAAGTTGTGGGCCGAAAACGACTATCAAGGAACTAGCGCTGTATTAAAACGTTTAGATGCTTTACTTAGCGATCACCCCGGTACTATTACAGTGCGCCAAGCCATTACACAAGATATACAAACCTTAGATGCCATAAAACCAATTGCCGTTGAAGCTATTTATTTACAGCTTAGTAGTGTGCTGAAAAATATTGATGAATTGGTATTTAATGCGGTGAACCTGCCTGAAGAAGTAGCAAAAATTGATGACAAGGTATTAAGTGAAGATCTTAGCGATTGGCAGCAAAACTTAAAAAATAGTTGGGATCAATTTTTAGATGGTTTTATTACTATTCGTCATCGTGAAGGCGTTGCTATAGAGCCATTATTAAGTGAACAACAGCGACACCTGGTAAATCAAAGAGTTAAGCTTTATATAACGCAAGCGCAAGATGCATTATTGAGCAAGCACGCCAGTGTTTACTTTGCAGCACTAAGCGAAGCAAAACGTTTAGTGGCTGAATACTTTAAACAAGATGATGATGTTACAAAAATGGTTTTAAAGTCGCTGTCTAATCTAGAAAAAGAGCAGCTTAACTTTAACCCTAAAGTAAACTTACAAAGCACGCAGCAAGTTAAGGAGTGGGCAAAATGATAGGGTTGATCATTTTAATTATTGCACTTGTTGTGGTGTTAGCAGCAGCCCCTTTTTTATTGGACGAAAAAGGCTATGTACTAATTTCGTTTAACAACACCACAATTGAAGGCACAATAGTTTCGTTTGCCGTGCTAACAATCGCAGTATTAGTCGTTAGTTATTTAACCTATAAACTCGTGCGTTATTTATTCTCTATTTATCGCAATACTAAGCATAGTTTTTTTGCTCGTAGCCAAGGGCGCAAGCAAGCTGCAATTGAGCAGGCGCTATGGAGTGTAATTAATGACGACTATGCACAAATAGAGCAGGCGCTATCTAGCAAGGTACCTGATCAGTATCAAGATATACGTTTAGCACTGCTTGCTAAGGCGGCACTAGCTAATAATCAAACCGACAAAGCCCTTGAGTACTTATTTGATATAAACCCAGAGCAGCAACTAAAAGTAGCAAAACTATGGCTAGCTAGTGGTAATAGTAGCGCTATAGAGTCGCAACTACGGGTTATTGCAGAATCGAAAAAAGCGACAGCACTTGAGCTAAAAATTTACACCGAAGTGCTAGTGCAGCAACAACATTTTAGTGCTTTAGAAGCATTTTTACCGCGTCTTTTACGCAAAAAAGTACTAACAAATGAGCAGTGGCATCGCGTTTTTAATGCCTATTTTGCCTCATTTCCTGTTGATGAAGTAACAGCTAAATATAAGCAGTTACCTAAAAAGCTACATAGCTACGCCTACAGCGCTTATTTAACGCAAATGGCTGCTGCAGGGCAGTTAAGCGTAATTGAAAATGACTTAATAAAAATGGTTAAGCATGAAGAACAACATGCACAATTAGCTAACATATTAAGTAAAGCAACAACGGCAAATGCCCGTAAATTACAAACGAGTATTCAAGATCGACTTAAAAAAGATGAGCAAAATAACTCATTACTGCTCGCTTTGGCTTGTCTTGCTAATGCGCAAGGTGATTACGACCTAGCGGCAAGGGTGTTTGATAAAGCACTAAATAATAAAAATAAAAAACAATATATGCAGCAAGCAAAGTTAAGTTATGAAAAAAGTGCACAACTAGATAAAGCATTGGTACTTTATAAATAATGAGTTACATTTAATAAACACCATTTAATATTGCAAGGAGCAAAAGGCGATGAAAGGTTTGTTTAAATTGTCTTTTTGCTTAGCTTGCGCTTACTTTATTACAGGCTATTTTAGTAATTTATTGCTTGCTATAGATGGTTTCGCTGTGGCTTCTTGGCCCCCTGCGGGCATAGCTGTAGCAAGCTTTTTGTTATGGGGCCGTAAGTCTTTTTTAGGTGTTTTTGTTGGTGCATTACTTACTAGCTTAATTCACCTTGATAATGTTGTTGATATATTAAACTGGCAAGTTTTTTTCCAAGCCGCTGCAATTGCTATCGCTGTTGTTTTTCAAGCATGGCTTGGCGCGCAAATAATAATTAAAGTTATTAAAGCCCCCCTCGATTTATCGTCACTAAAACATAGTGTACAAAGCTTAATTATAGCCGGCCCTGTATGTTGTATTATTGGTGCTAGTGTCGGCACCAGCTTACTTGTTTTTAATAATATAATTGCTCAACATGCCGCGCTAGATAGTTTTATTGCGTGGTGGATTGGCGACAGTATTGGGGTGCTCATTTTTACGCCATTGATGCTGGCTGCATTTAATTACTCAGTGATGCGATACCGGCTACAAGTTATCCTGCCTTCTTTACTTATTTACATTCTTATTAGTGTTAGCTTTTATGGTGCTGCCAGTGTTAAAAAAGAAAAAAACATTCAAAAACAAGAGATAAAAACATTAGCTGTACAAGACTCAATTACTCATAAATTAGATGAAATCTCTGCACACTTGGCTTTACTGGCTACTTTTTTTTCGAGCAGTGAAGATGTGAACTTTAAAGAGTTTCGGCAATTTACGGCAAAACAGTTAAGCTACAGCGAAGAAATATTGGCGTTTGAATGGGTACCGTATGTTCCTAAAAGTGCGCTGTTAGAATATCAAAAAATGACGCAACTAGCCGATGTTGAACATTTTTTTGTAAAAGAAAAATCACCAACCAACCAATGGCAAGCCGTTGCTGAGCGAGATGTATATTATCCAATTAGGTACGCATACCCATTAAAAGGCAATGAAGATGCTATTGGCTTTGATTTAGCATCAAACGACTTTATGCAAGAGGCATTAAATAAGTCAAAAACGCTTAACGAAATGGTCATTAGCCAACCGGTTAAGTTGGTGCAAAACCAGGCTGAGTTAGGGGTGTTATTTTTGCATCCTGTATTTGGAAGTATAGAGACTGAAGATGACTTTAAAGGTTTTGCCGTTGCGGTAGTGAGCTTAAAAAAACTATCGCAGTCGTTGCTTTTTGATCATGAAAACTTAGTTACAGCAAGCTTTTTAGATATTAACAATACCAATAATACCCACGCTATTTATATTGCCAACAACGAGTCAATGGACTTGTTAAAGTCCTACCAGCTACTCATTGGTAACCGTATGTGGCAGGTTGAGTTGCACGAGCCCTTAGTTACAACCTCCTGGTTAATATATTGGTTGGCACAAATAGTGGGGATGCTGTTTGTTTGGTTACTGGTAGCATTTTTAATTTCTGTTACAGGCACAAATGTTCAAATACGTGAGCAAGTTGCTAGGCAAACGCGCACATTACGCCAAGAAAAGCAAAAAGCTGATGAAGCGAGTCAAATAAAAAGCCAGTTTTTAGCGAATATGAGCCACGAAGTGCGCACGCCAATTAATGGTATTAAAGGCTTACACTACTTAGCGTTACAACAAAATGATTGGCAACAAGCCCGTACTTACATAGAGCAAGCTGATGGTGCGTTAGGGGTGTTACTTAGGGTATTAAATGACTTACTCGATTTTTCTAAAATGGAGGCAGGTAAACTTGATTTAATGCAAGAACCCGTAGATATAGGGCGCTTGGCTGAAGAGGTAATTAACTTAATACAATTTGAAGTAAGTGTTAAGTCGTTAGAAATAAAGCTAGATTACGATAAAAATACAAACTTGGTGATTAACACCGATGCTATTCGTTTAAAGCAAGTGTTACTAAATTTACTCAATAATGCGGTTAAATTTACTGCTCAAGGGAGTATTACACTGAAAATTTGGCAATCGAAAACCATGACCTATTTAAGTGTAAGCGATACAGGTATTGGTATTAGTAAAGAGGCACAAAAGAAATTATTTAGGCCTTTTGCTCAAGCAGATAACTCTACGTCACGCCAATATGGCGGTACAGGGTTGGGCCTCAGTATTTGTAAAAAGCTAGTTGAGCTTATGGGTGGCGCTATAGATTTAAAAAGCACTGCAGGGCAAGGTTCAACATTTACCTTTAGTTTACCGCTTAACTCCCCTTTACCTAAAGTAGAGAAAAGTGAGCAAAGCTTTAGTGACGTGGATATAGAAAACGTATCATTTGCGAACAGCGCAGTACTTTTAGTTGAGGATAACCCGTTAAACCAACATGTAGCCACTGCCATTTTAAAAACCAAAGGGTGTGTTGCTGATATTGCTAATGATGGCTTTGCCGCAATTGAAATGTTAACTGAAAAAAGTTACGACATTGTCCTTATGGACATTCAAATGCCCAAAATGGACGGCTTACAAGCAACCAAGGTAATACGCAATGAGCTAGGCTTATTAGATTTGCCTATTATAGGTTTATCGGCTAATGCCCATGATGACGATGTTAAAAAAGCGCTTGCCTGTGGAATGAATAGCTATATAACGAAACCAATAGATGCGAATATTTTGTTTAAAGCTCTTTGGCATTATTTAGCGGCGATAGAAAAATAAAATCATCTGCTTTTTTGCATAAAAAGCAGACATATGGCCTCAAAAGTATATTTTAAATAAACTAGACTTGAATTATTACTATAGCTGCGTATTATGCGCGCAATTTTAACCTAACTGAGTTGCTACTATGATCAATAGAAAACTACCTTTGCTAGATATTCATCGCCATTTAGATGGTAATGTACGAGCGCAAACCATATTAGAACTTGGTCGTCAGTTTAATATAACTTTACCTGCTGATAACGTTGCAGCACTTATCCCTCATGTACAAGTCATTGATCCTGAGCCAAACCTGATGGCATTTTTACAAAAATTAGATTGGGGTGTAACTGTATTAGGTGACTACGATGCTTGTAGACGTATAGCGATTGAAAATATTGAAGATGCACAAGCCCAAGGGCTTGATTATGTTGAGCTGCGCTTTAGCCCCTACTACATGGCACAAAGCCAAGGTTTACACCCTCAAGGTGTGGTTGAGGCGGTAATTGATGGCATTAAGTCGGCAACCAAAGGCGCTAATGTAAAAGCTAATTTAATTGGTATTTTATCACGCACTTATGGCGTAAAAGTTTGCCAACAAGAGCTTGATGCCTTACTCGCTTTTAAAGACGATTTAGTGGCTGTAGATTTAGCCGGTGATGAAATTGGTTTTCCGGGTGAATTATTTGTAGAGCATTTTAAGCAAGTACACGACGCATACTTAGCAGCAACAATTCATGCCGGTGAAGCACTAGGTGCACCAAGTATTTGGCAAGCAATTAACGAGCTAGGTGCGAGCCGTATAGGCCATGGCGTTAAAGCAATTGAAGATATTGAATTAATGAACTATCTGCGCGATAAGCGTATTGGTATTGAGTCGTGCTTAACTAGTAATATACAAACCAGTACCGTAAATGATTTAGCTCAGCATCCGCTAAAACAGTTTTTAGATCATGGTATTTTGGCTTGTATTAATACCGATGATCCAGCGGTTGAAGGTATTGAAATTGAACACGAATACTTAGTGGCAGCGCCACAAGCTGGTTTATCACAAGCCGATATAGAAAAAGCGCAAGCTAATGCGCTTGAAATAGCCTACTTAAGTTACAGCGATAAAAAAGCACTGCTAACAATGGCAAGTACGCGCTAATTTAATATTATTAGTATAAAAAATGCCGCTATTAATAGCGGCATTTTTGTATCTAAGTAACCAGAGTTCAGGTGAAGTATTTATAAATTAGTGTTTTTAGTGTGTTTGACAAGCTAGGTAGTTATCGTAAAGGGCTTTGAGAATATCGGCTCTGCTGATCATTCCTATTACTTTTTCGCCGTCAACCACAGGGTAGTTTTTCGGTTTACCGGGTCTCATTTGCTCAGCAAGTTCAATAATGTTGGTGTCGCCATTTACAGTCACGACTTCTGTTTGCATTAGTTGCGATACTTTCACCACCCCATCACAAAAATAACTGCTTTGCATGAGTGGTTTAAGCAGCTCTTGCTCAGAGATAAAGCCAACTAAAAATTTATTGCTATCGAATACTGGGGCACCAAGTAATTTAAATTTTTGCAGCTCTGCAATGGCAGTGGTCATTTCGGTATCTGGGGTAATGTTTGGCAACTTGTGTTGCATAAAGTCTTTTACTTTTGTATTTAGCATATGGGTCTCTCCCGCTGAATGTTCTATACAAAGTATGGTTTATAGATCGACTTTTAGGAAATTGTTTATGTTGATGATGTTGATAGATTTTAACTATTAATTATTTATTGTTATAAAAACAATTAAGGCACCTATTTAGATGCCTTAATATTTGAAATGAGAGCGTTAAGTGCAATTATTTAATAAATGCAAACGCATCTGCGTACATGTTTTCGCGAATAGCACCATGAGCAATAAAATCGTCACGAACTATGCCTATCATGTCAAAACGTCCAGCCATGTAAATATCGTAAGGCGCTAGCGATACTATATCTTGCATTACGGCTTTGTGTACATAACCGGTATGTCCTTGCCAATCAGCCGATGGGTTTTCTACTACCGGAATAAACTGAAAGTTTTTGTGGCTATCGGCCCACACTTGCATTTCGCGGTGTGCATAAAGTGCCGATTCTTCTCTTACGCCCCAGTATAATAATACCGGGCGGTCGCAGCTAATTTCAGCTAGGTGATCAGCCATTGATTTTGCATATGAAAACCCAGTACCGCCAGCAAGTAAAATAATTGGACGTTCACACTGTAAACGAAGTTGCGATATACCTAAGCCTGCTTCTATCTCTATTAGCTGCTTTTCGTTAAGTGCATTGCGTAAATGTTCAAGCGACTGCATTGCATATGTATCGGTTCCCGAAGCGCCAATATGTAACTCTATTTGATCGCATTGTGAAGGGCGGCTGGCAATCGAAAATGCACGCTTGTCATTTTCGCTCAATACAAGATGCATGTATTGGCCTGCTTCAAACGAAACCGGTTGTTGTGGTTTTAAAATTACTTTATGAACAAATTCTGTAAGTGGGCTGATAGCAACAACTTCAGCTTTTAATGTTTGCATTTTTTACCTTTTAGCAGCGCTTTTCATAGCAGATACGCAATAGAATGTGTTGATTCTAGCATATCTGCAGGGTTGTTTTATAGCCTATTGGTCTAGGATATTAGAGAATGTTGAGGCTCTGCCAAATGTCGTCTACGCGATCTTTGGTGGCTTTATCCATCTCAATCGGCTCGCCCCATTCACGGTTTGTTTCGCCAGGCCATTTGTTCGTTGCATCCATACCCATTTTAGAGCCAAGGCCAGAAACCGGTGACGCAAAATCTAAATAATCAATTGGTGTGTTTTCTATTAAAGTGGTGTCGCGAGCGGGGTCCATACGCGTAGTAATTGCCCAAATAACATCTTCCCAATCTCGGGCGTTAATATCGTCATCGCACACAATAACAAACTTGGTATACATAAATTGACGTAAGTAAGACCACACTCCCATCATTACGCGTTTTGCATGACCAGGATATTGTTTTTTCATGGTAACAATAGCCATGCGGTACGAGCAGCCTTCTGGTGGCAAGTAAAAATCAACAATTTCAGGGAATTGTTTTTGTAAAATAGGTACAAATACTTCGTTTAATGCCACCCCTAAAATAGCAGGCTCATCAGGCGGGCGGCCGGTAAAGGTACTGTGGTAAATAGGGTTTTTACGGTGGGTCATATGGGTTACTGTCATCACCGGAAAGTCATCAACTTCGTTATAATATCCAGTGTGATCGCCATACGGACCTTCAGGTGCCATTTCACCTGGCATTATGTAGCCTTCAAGTACTATTTCGGCGCTTGCGGGTACTTGTAAATCGTTTGATATTGATTTAACTACTTCAGTTTTACTGCCGCGCAGTAAGCCTGCAAAAGCGTACTCGCTTAATGTGTCGGGTACAGGGGTTACTGCACCTAATATAGTCGCCGGATCGGCGCCCAATGCCACAGATACCGGGTACGGTTGGCCTGGATTTTCTTTACACCATTCTTGAAAATCAAGCGCGCCGCCACGGTGAGACAACCAGCGCATAATAATTTTATTTTTGCCTAACAGTTGTTGGCGGTATATTCCTAAATTTTGGCGCTTTTTATAAGGCCCTTTAGTAACGGTAAGGCCCCAAGTAATTAACGGTGCAGCATCACCTGGCCAGCAATGTTGAATAGGCAGCTTAGTTAAATCGACCTCATCACCTTGTAAAATAACTTCTTGGCAGGGGGCTTTTTTTACTTCTTTTGCTGGCATATTAAGCACTTGTTTATAAACAGGTATTTGCCCTAGCGCTTCTTTAATGCCTTTTGGTGGCTCTGGTTCTTTTAAAAAAGCCAAAAGCTTGCCAACTTCACGTAATTCGCTTACATCTTCTTGGCCCATACCCATGGCAACACGCTTGGGTGTGCCAAATAAGTTAGCCAATACCGGAATATCGTAACCTTTAGGGTTTTCAAATAATAACGCAGGGCCTTTAGCACGTAATGTACGGTCGGCTATTTCGGTCATTTCAAGATACGGGTCGATTTCTTGAGTGATGCGTTTAAGCTCACCTCTTTTTTCAAGTAAATCGATAAAATCACGAAGATCTTTGTATTTCATTGTGGGCCGCTATTAAGCAATAAAGTTAAAAGTATTATACCCAAGTAACGTAAAATTGCATGCTCAGTTACTTAGCTATTAGCACTTGGAAAAATACAGTTACTTTGTATCACTAAACTTGCTTTATCACGGTTTAATTTTATTAGTTTTATTGTACTACCTACTGTTGTAGGCAGTGGTATTTTGTCCCTTCAATAATAAGCATGGCTTCGCTATCTTTACTCCAAAACAACACATTTTTATTTATGTATTTATTACCTGAGGCGCTTTTTTCTCGGCTAAGTTGATAAGTATTATTATTAAGTGTTAGTGCTGCTGTTTGCTCATTGATAACGCTAAGCGTGGCTTCTTTTTGATTACATAGATAACGAGTGTTAATTGTGGGCTCATTACAAGCAGATAAGCCTAATACAGTTAATGCGATTATCAGCAGCGCTTTCATTTATATCTCCAGTGCAAACAGCAAGTAATTATCGATATTTGCGTATTAATTTTAATCAGCATAGCAAAGAAAAATTAACCGTTGGTGAAAATGCGGCTTTAAGTTATGTTAATAATATTATTTTTAAGCTAGGTATTTATATGGCAGGTACTAATCTTTTAACCTTATTAGACGACATTACTGTGCTACTAGATGACATTGCAACTATGAGTAAAGTTGCTACAAAAAAAACAGCGGGTGTATTAGGTGATGACTTAGCGCTTAATGCTCAACAAGTTACCGGTGTAGCTGCAGAGCGTGAGCTACCTGTGGTGTGGGCGGTAGCAAAAGGATCGTTTTTAAATAAAGCAATATTAGTACCTGCGGCGTTATTAATAAGTGTGTGGTTACCTTGGTTAATTACGCCTTTATTAATGTTAGGTGGATTATTTTTATGTTTTGAGGGCGCAGAAAAAGTATTTGCCAAGTTTTTGCCTCATGATGATAAAAGCGAAAGTGAGGGCGACAAATTAGACCTAGTAGAATACGAGAAGCAAAAAGTTAAAGGTGCGATTAGAACCGACTTTATACTTTCTGCTGAGATCATAGTAATTACGCTTGGCACAGTTGCAGCTGCTACATTAATAAATCAGGCATTGGTATTGTGTGTTATTGCCATAATTATGACTATTGGCGTTTATGGCTTAGTTGCAGGAATTGTGAAGCTTGATGATGCAGGTCTATATTTACTTAATCAATCTAAGCTATCGGCTAATAAATTTAAAGAAATACTAGGCAAAGGGTTGTTAGCGGCAGCACCACGGCTTATGCAGTTTTTAGCATTTGCGGGTACAGTTGCAATGTTTTTAGTGGGCGGCGGCATTTTAGTGCATGGCATTAAAGCTTTGCATCATATTCAAATAGCGGTAACCAATTATGGGCAAACAATTGTAGGTACTACAGGTGAAGTGCTGGCACCACTTATATTTGATGGCTTATTAGGTGTTATAGCAGGCTTAGTTGTTGTGCTTGGGCATTTAGCTTATTTAAAAATATTCAAAAAATAGCGCTAATTCACAGCTTACAATTATTGCCTGTTTAACAACCGTATAGTTAAATAAGCCCATACAGTTAAATGTGTATGGGCTGTATTAATTAAAAGCTAAATTGTGCTGCTAAGCGTACGCTCGCGCCTTCACCTATGGTTACATTATTTAAACCACCGCCTGCTAGGTAGTTTGTATCAAATAAGTTTTCAATATTTAGGCGTAAGTTAACGTCGGTATTGTTTAAGTTTATTTTATACGTTGCACCCACATCTACGCGGGTGTAGGCATCTTTAGTAACGGTATTGGCATTGTCGGCAAAGCGTTCGCCTTCGTAAAATGCACCTGCGTTTAATGCAATTACGTCGTTTAATTCATAACGCGTCCAAAGTGATGCAGACCATTTAGGGGCATCGGTAGGGCGCTTACCTTGCAATGTTGCGTCGCGTTCGTAGTTGGCATCTAAGTACATAGTTGATGCCATTACAAATAAGCGATCAGTTGCTGCACCTTGCGCCGCTAATTCAAAGCCTTTATGGCGCTGCTCGCCAGCTTGAGTAGTGATGCTGGTTATATTATCAACAGGGTTTACAAGATCTTCGCTCACTAAAGTGCCTGTTTTGCTAATATCAAATAATGCGCCACTGAGCATTAATCGATCGTCAAACAGCTGCCATTTAATACCAATTTCTTTTTGCTCAGAGGTAATCGCATCGAGCTTCATGCCATTATTAACATCGTTTGTATTTACTAGCGTTTCGTTTTGCGGCTCAAAACCTTCAGAGTAACTAGCGTAAATAGTGGCCGAGGCATTAGGGTGATATAGCACACCCACTTTAGGAACAAACGATTCATTATTACTATTTTCTTTACTTTGCTTGTCGTAACGACCGCCTAAAGATAACTGCCATTCTGGTGAGAACGAAATGAGATCTTGCATGTAAATACCGTAATAGTCATAAGCAGATGAGCTAACAGTGTCATCTGTTTTATAGCTTATAGCTGGGCGAAATGGTTCGTTTTGCCCGGCGCTAAAGTCAAATGATTCGGCATTAGTTTTTAATTGGCCATAATAATAATCAAGCGAATTTGCGCCAATTAAAAATTGGTGCTGAATACCAAAGGTTTCAAATTCACCAATAAAGTCAACAAAGGCGGTTTTAAACTGCCAATCATCAAAACGATCGTAAGGGCGTGACGCGTAGCTATCACCTTCGATAAAGTTACTTGGTTTACGAGGTGCTGACTCAAAGCGTTGACGCTCAAATGTTTGCTCGTTGTAACCAAGTTTTACTTGCCAGTTTTCGGTTAAAAACACTTCTAGGTCAACACCTAGGTTTTCTACCGTTATATCTGTAAACGCCCAAGACATATCGCGAATTGTTTTATCGTCGCCAATTACATTGGCATTACTATCAATCCAGGCACCCGTATCTAAACCGGCTTCGTCATCTGTGCGGTCGTAATGTACGCGTACTAAGGCGTTATCGCTAATATCGTAATCAACAATTAATGCACCTAAAAAGCGATCGCGTTCACGGTTTTCACCATTTTGGTATTCACGCCAATAATCAACATCTTGCTTTACTAAAATACCGCGAGCACGTAAATCTTCCGACTCAGTAAGTGCACCGCCCGCATCCAGCATAAAGCGAGTTGAACCATGTTGATCAACATCGGCACTGGCTTTAAATAATGTTTGTGACGTGGGTTTTTTAGTGACCATATTAACCAAGCCACCAGGACCCGATTGGCCATATAAAATACTTGATGGGCCTTTAATAACTTCAACTTGTTGTAATATTTCGATAGGTTGTTGGTAGTGCGACCAGTGCTGATGGCCGTCACGCAAGTAACCTGTAGATGAACTCAGTTCAAACCCACGTAAATTAAATACTTCACGGTTACGTTGCTTTGAACCTGGCGTTAAGCTGGCATCGTTAGTAAGTACTTCACCTAACGTAGTTGCGAGTTGTTCATTTACTATGGTGTCGGTAATAACGGTAACCGACTGTGCGGTATCAAGTAACGAAGCTGACGTTCTCATTGCGCCATTAGCATTGTCTACTTTATAGTCATTAAAATAACTTCCTTTTACTTCTATATGTTCTATATCTGTTGCGTTTGCATAAACACTCGCAGTAGTACTTGCTAGCAGTGCGATAAAAAGTGGGCTTAGTTTCATTAGTTGTTTCCGGGTTGATAGTATTAACGCTGAGTTAATCTTAATGAAAACCAGTATCATTTGCAATGCCTTTTAGTGTGTTTTTTTATAATGCTTAATGGTTGCCAATTAGGAATTCTGCTATTATTAGCAGCATATTGAGTGGGGCTTTTCCCCATGTTATTTTTTTGTATTGGGATTTACTGTGACCACAACTGCTTTTTCATCTTTGGCTTTACCTTCTGGGTTAGTTGATAACTTATCAACACTCGGCTACACCCACATGACACCTGTTCAGGCGCAAAGTTTACCGCCAGTACTGGCTGGAAAAGACATTATTGCTCAAGCAAAAACGGGGTCAGGTAAAACTGCGGCGTTTAGCTTAGGCGTATTGGCTAAATTAAACGTAAAACGTTTTCGCATTCAATCTTTAGTATTGTGCCCAACACGTGAGTTGGCAGAGCAAGTAGCTGTAGAAATGCGCAAATTAGCGCGTGGCATCCATAATATTAAAATACTTACTTTATGTGGTGGTGTATCAATTGGTCCACAAATTGGCTCACTTGAACATGGCGCACATATTATTGTTGGTACACCGGGGCGAGTTGACGATCATATTCGTAAAGGTACTTTGCGTTTAGATGATGTAGAAACGCTCGTATTAGATGAAGCCGACCAAATGCTAGATATGGGTTTTCAAGATACCTTAGATGCAATTATTGAGCGCATTCCGACTAACCGCCAAACATTACTATTTAGCGCTACGTTTCCACGTGCAATAGAAGCTGTTGCAAAGCGTGTGCTTAGCAATCCAGTAATGGTTAAGGTAGAAGAAGAGCAAGCTAAAAGCACTATTAAGCAATACTTCTATAAAATGGATAACAATAAACAACGTTACCCAACACTTAAATTATTGCTGCTTAAATTTACCCCGCAAAGCTGTGTCGTGTTTTGTAATACTAAAGTAGAAACACAGCAATTGTGTGATGATTTAGTTGATGAAGGCTTTAGTGCGGTATCTTTACATGGTGATTTAGAGCAGCGTGATCGTGAGCGTACGTTAATTCATTTTTCTAATAAAAGTGCATCAATACTAGTAGCAACCGATGTGGCCGCGCGTGGTTTAGACATTGACGATATGGATATGGTGATTAACTATCACTTAGCTCACGACACACAAACACATGTGCATCGTATTGGTCGTACCGGTCGAGCGGGTAAAAAGGGTATTGCATGCTCTATTTATGGTGAGGCAGAAGCATTTAAAATTGCACAAATTGGTGACCATTATGAGCGCGATGTGATCCCAGAGCCAATGCCATCGTTTAGCTTATTAGAAAAACCACCATACAAACCAGAAATGGTAACCTTAATGCTTGATTCTGGTAAAAAGCAAAAAGTACGCGCAGGTGATATTTTAGGTGCACTTACCGGTAAAGACGGTATTGCGGGGCGTCAAGTTGGTAAAATAAACGTACTCGACAACGTTGCGTTTGTTGCCGTAGAGCGTAATTCTTCAAAACCGGCACTGCGTAAATTAACCGAAGGCAATATTAAAGGCCGTAAAATACGCGCTCGTCGCCTTACGTGCTAATAGTGTATTGAATAACTAATTCAATAATTACTAATCTACTGAGCAGCTTGCCCTAAGCTGCTCATATTCACCCTTTAACTGTTTAAATTTTTCTGCATTACCAACTGCTTTATCAGGGTGACACTGTAACGCCAGTTGCCGCCAACGCTTTTGTACTTCTTTTAGCGTGCTTTGCTGAGATAGTTGCCACTTTATTAATAGCTGTTTATGAGTGTCTAGATCTATTATTTGTGCAGATTTACTGTGTTTGGTAAAACGCTGCCAAAACTGGGTTAAAAGAGTATCGATTTCGGCGCTAGAGGTTTCAAAGTTTTGCCAATCAAGGTAGTAGTCTCGTAGCGGATCGGTGTTTTTTATGAGAGTGTTACTGGCTGTGGTAATAAATTGTATTTGTAAACCACTAATAAGGAGTTGCTGCTTAGGCATAATTTGCTGCTGTAGCTGATAAAGCGCGTTCATAATTAAAAAGTTACGTTTGAATAAATCACGATCAGGGGCAACATCAAGCGTGTTAATCATTTTACGTTGTTGTAATTCTGCTGCTAAAGTATGTACCATCCATACTTTCTTTTGCAAAAGTAACTCAAAAATCTCATCTATCAGTGGGTTAAGCATTGTTTACAATCTAGTTATTAGTGTATCTTGGGTAAATTATCATAGTGGCTACAAAAGTTTCAAGGATGTAATTATGCAGGGTTGGTTACAACGCTTCTTTTTTGTTGGCTTTATGGCTGTATGCAGCATTTTTTCTACATTGAGTTTTTCTGTTACACCAGCCGACTTATTTGAACAATTTAAGTCTGCTGAAAGTTGGTCAGATAAACAAAGCTTTGCCTCTACACTGTTAGCTAAAAAAAACTTACCACACCAACAGCGCATTGCTATATATAGCGACTTAGCTGAACTTGCCTTTAATGCCAACGACCTTCCCCATGCCTTAGAGTATTATAAGTTATTAGAGAGTAGCATCACCTTTAATGAGTTGCCCGATCTGTATTTTAGAGCAATAAAAATGCAAGGTGTGGTGTTGTATTATCAAGGGTTTGTACAACAAGCTGTGGTTGATTATAGCCGGGCTTTAGGGTTAGCCATACGTTTAAAAGGCTCATTAAAACAAGCCAATTTATTAAGTAATATAGGCTTGGCTTATTTTGATATGTATAACATGGAATTAGCACTAGATTATTATCAGCAAGCAAAACTGATCTACGAAAAAGAGGGCAGTGCGCAAGACAAAGCCGATATTTTGCACAATATTGCCGGGATATATATTCGCCTTTCTCGTTACGAATCAGCACTTGAAATGTATCGTGAGGTATTAAAGGTATTTCAACAACTTGGTGATGAAGATGGTGTAGCTCAAGTCTATGGCAATATGGGAGTAGCCTATACTGAGTCAAAGCAATACCAGTTGGCACTGCATTATAATCAGCTGGCACTGCGTTACTATCAGAGCATAAATAATGCATTCCAACTCTCTACTAAGCACGCTAATTTAGCGAGTATTAATCTGCACTTAAATAAATTTGATGTGGCCTTATATCATGCAAAGGCGGCGCAGCAATTTGCACTTGATGCAGGGAATAAATCGTTATTAGCGGCAGCACTGCATGTGCTTGCCACTGCGCAGTTTGCTCAGGGCGATATTGAAAATGCAAAAACAACGTCAGAGCACTCAATTGCATTAGCAAAAGAATATAAAAATGGCATGCGCATTAAAGACGGCTTAGGTATTGAGGCTTTGATTTACTCAAGCTTAGGCGACTTTAAACAAGCGCTGCAATTGCATCAGCAGTATGTTGACTATCAACGTAGTATAAATACAGAAGAGGCTTCAAAGGCAGTTAGTATTTTTCAAACTCAATTTGAAGCAGATAAACTAAACCAAGAAATTAAACAGCTAAAACAACAACAACACTTACAACAACTGCAAATATCTAAACGTTCACAGTTAACTATTCTGCTTGGCATTGTAGCAATCCTTATTTTAATTACAGTAATAGCAATTTACCGTCGCAGAATAGAAAGTAATGCAAAATTACAACTAACAGAGCAAGTAGAGCAACGCACGTTAGAATTACAAAGTGTGGCGCAAGAGCTGCGCGAAGCAAACGATGTTAAAAGTCAGTTTTTAGCAAATATAAGCCATGAAATTCGCACCCCACTCACCGCTATTTTAAGCCAAACCGACGACTTAATTAATGGTTTGTATGATCCTGAGCAGTTACAAGATGAGCTCAAAGTTATTCAGCGTCAAAGCGAGCATTTAAAAAGTTTAATTAATGATGTGCTCGATTTAAGTAAAATAGAAGCAAACAGATTGGAGCTGTCTATTTCTTGTTTTGATATTGTACAAGTGCTGAATGACATACATGGGATGTTTAGCGTACAAGCAAAAGCCAAAAACTTATCCTTGGTATTTGACAACCAACTCGGTAATGAACTGTATACCAGGCTTGATTTAACCCGAGTAAAGCAAATATTAATAAACCTGTGTGCTAATGCAATTAAGTTTACTCACAGTGGCCAAGTTACGATTGTGGCCAATAATACCGAGCAAGGGCTAGTGCTTACGGTAAAAGATACCGGAATAGGTATGAATACAGCGCAGCTAAAGCTTATTTTTGAATGTTTTAGCCAAGCAGATAATAGTATTAGCCGTCGTTTTGGTGGTACTGGTTTGGGACTTAGTTTGTCACAACAACTAGCTGCCATGATGGGGGGATATATTAGTGTGCAAAGCGAATTTAAAAAAGGCAGTCAATTCTCATTCTTTGTACCGTGCGTACCAGTAGATAAAAGCGAATGTGCAGTTACAGCTAAAGACAATATAAATGGTGACTATAAAGCGCTAAGCGCTAAAGTGTTACTTGCAGAGGATCATGACGATAATCGCAGATTAATAAGCCGTTATTTACGCGCCATGGGGCTTGACGTTATTGCAGTTGAAAATGGCGAGCAGGCTGTAGAGCAATGTTTAAAAGAGTATCCTGATTTTGTGCTGTTGGACATTCAAATGCCTATTATGGATGGCATTACTGCTTTTGAGTTGCTCAGGCAGTGCGGTTATGAGCAGCCAATATTTGCCTTAACGGCCAATGCAATGAGCCATGAGATCGAGCAGTATTTAGCACTTGGTTTTACTGATTACTTAGCTAAACCAATTGATAAAGAGAAGTTTTATAGCACTATAGCTGAGCATCTCGCATCAATAAAAAATGAGCAAAACAGCACAAGCGTAAATATAGATATGAGTGACTTAGTGACTAGTTTCAAACAAAGCTTATCAATAGAAAGTGAGTTAATTAGCCAGCACTTTAATAGTGGCGACTTTGTTGCGTTACAAAAAGATAGCCATCGTATTTTAGGGGCAGCACAAATGTTTAAGTTGTGCGATATTGCAGACGCTGCAAAAGCGTTAGATGATGCGTGTAAAAGCCCAGAAGAAGTACAAAATATTGCAGTGTTAGTTGATAAACTACAAGCCTTATTTTTGCACTACAAAGAGCATGGTTAAAGCGGTACAGCGCTACTTTTTTGCAGGCAAATAAAAACGCCTAATAATTGATATTCAATTGTTAGGCGTTTTTTTATAAGCTTTAAAACTTATATGGAATTACTGGCGTTTCATCGAATCAAAAAACTCATCGTTGGTTTTGCTCATCGATAATTTATCAATTAAAAATTCCATTGCGTCAATTTCTGACATGTCATGAACAATTTTACGCAAAATCCACAGCTTTTGTAGCTCATCTGGTTTTGTGAGTAACTCTTCACGACGAGTGCCTGAACGGTTAAAGTCGATAGCTGGGAATACACGTCGTTCCGCAATTTTACGGTTAAGATGTAGTTCCATGTTACCAGTACCTTTAAACTCTTCGTAGATAACTTCATCCATTTTAGAGCCGGTATCAATAAGCGCAGTAGCAATAATTGTTAAGCTGCCGCCTTCTTCAACATTACGTGCAGCACCAAAAAAACGTTTCGGTTTATGGAGTGCGTTTGCATCAACACCACCGGTAAGTACTTTACCAGATGATGGAATAACGGTGTTGTAAGCACGGGCTAAACGTGTGATTGAGTCAAGTAAGATAACAACATCTTTTTTATGCTCTACTAAACGTTTTGCTTTTTCGATAACCATTTCGGCTACTTGTACGTGGCGAGAAGCAGGTTCATCAAATGTTGATGCAATTACTTCGCCTTTTACAAGACGCTGCATTTCGGTTACTTCTTCCGGACGCTCATCAATTAGTAATACCATTAATGTTGCATCTGGGTGATTGTGAGTAATCGATTGCGCAATATTTTGTAGTAGCATGGTTTTACCCGCTTTTGGCGGTGCTACTAATAAACCACGTTGACCGCGACCAATAGGAGAGGCTAAATCAAGTACTCGGGCTGTAATATCTTCTTTACTACCGTTACCGCGTTCCATACGAAAACGTTCGTTTGCATGCAGTGGTGTTAGGTTTTCAAAAAGAATTTTAGTGCGAGAGTTTTCAGGTTTATCAAAGTTAACTTCATTTACTTTAAGTAAAGCAAAGTAACGCTCACCGTCTTTAGGTGGACGAATAAGGCCTGAGATTGAATCGCCAGTACGCATACTAAAACGGCGAATCTGGCTAGGTGAAACATAAATGTCATCTGGGCCAGCTAAGTAAGAGGCTTCTGATGATCTTAAAAAGCCAAAACCATCTTGCAAAATCTCTAATACACCGCCACCGAAGATATTCTCTCCGCCTTTGGCATGTGATTTTAAAATAGCAAAAATGATATCTTGCTTTCTTAAGCGGGCTACGTTTTCGAGCCCCATGGACTCAGCTAAGTCTACAAGCTCTTTTATAGATTTGTCTTTTAGTTCGCGTAAATGCATATTGGTGGGTTCTTTATTACAGTTGTCATACTCAAAATCGCTTTGTTTGATCGTTGAGTGAGGTTTGTTGAATATAACTAAGGATTAGTTGGCTTTATAAACTAGCAGCTCATTGACACAGCGTCCAGTGTTTATACAAAAAAATAATAAAAAAAGGGCATTAAGCCCTTTTTTATTGTTTAAATTTAAAGATTGTTTTCTAAAAACTCGATTAATTGAGTTTTTGAAAGTGCGCCAACTTTAGTTGCAGCAACTTGGCCATCTTTAAAAAGAAGTAATGTAGGGATACCACGAATACCAAATTTAGGCGGTGTACCCGCATTTTGATCGATATTAAGTTTAGCTATGGTAACGCGACCATCAAATTCCTCAGCAACTTCACTAAGGATAGGGGCGATCATTTTACAAGGTCCGCACCACTCAGCCCAAAAGTCTACTAGTACAGGCTTGTCTGATTGTAATACGTCAGCTTCAAAGCTATCGTCAGTAATTTGGATTATTTTCTCGCTCATTGCGCTCTCCGGTTTAGTTAGGCGAAATATTTAGTGCGTATTTAAACACTCTTGTTTCTTATTGCAAGTTTAAACGTTATGCTTAAACGCTATGACTAAGACACATTTGACCGATAAAAAGTTTTCAGACTTTGCTATTGCACCGGAAGTGGTTGCCGGTTTAACCGAAAGTGGGTTTGAATATTGCACACCCATTCAAGCTAAATGCCTACCTTTTATTTGTGAGGGTCGCGATATCGCAGGCCAAGCACAAACAGGTACAGGCAAAACGTTGGCGTTTTTAACTGCCACGTGCCATCGGTTATTACAATCTAGCAAAGCCCCTAGTAAACATCCAAGAGCCCTGATCATGGCCCCTACAAGGGAGCTGGCGATTCAGATACACAAAGATGCAAAAATTTTAGCGCCGCACTGTAATCTTAACTTAGGTTTAGTATATGGTGGCGAAGATTACGAAAAACAACGTGCACAACTAGAAAAAGGCGTTGATATTTTAATTGGTACTACAGGTCGTTTAATTGATCTGTATAAGCAAGGCTGTTACACCCTTAATGAAATTGAGGTAGTCGTGCTTGACGAAGCAGATCGTATGTTTGATTTGGGCTTTATCAAAGATATTCGTTATATGTTCCACCGTATGCCAGATACATCAAAGCGTTTAAATTTATTATTCTCTGCAACGCTATCGTATCGTGTACAAGAACTTGCGTTTGAACATATGACCAATCCTGAGCACGTACAAATTGAACCAGACGTAAAAACCGGTAAACGCATTCAAGAAGAGCTATTTCATCCTTCACAAGAAGATAAAATTAAGCTGCTGCTGACGTTAATTGAAGAAGAGTGGCCTGAAAAAGCCATTATCTTTGCTAACACTAAGCATAGTTGTGAAACCGTATATGCCTGGTTAAAAGCCGATGGACATCGGGTTGGCATGCTTACCGGTGACGTAAATCAGAAAAAACGTCAATCAATTTTAGCTGAGTTTAGTAAAGGCGACTTAGACTTTTTAGTGGCAACAGATGTTGCAGCACGTGGTCTACATATTCCTGAAGTAAGCCATGTATTTAATTTTGATTTACCAGATGATTGCGAAGATTACGTACACCGTATTGGCCGTACAGCCCGTGCTGGCGCGTCTGGTCACGCTATTAGTTTTGCATGTGAACAATATGCTTATAACTTGCATGAAATTGAAGAGTATATAGATCACAGTATTCCTTTATCACATTACGATAAAACAGCATTGCTGGATGATTTAACTAAACCTACTATTCATAGAAAGCGTAACTTTTCTACAGGCCCACGTAATCGCAGTAACAACAGCGGACGTCGCCCAAATAATAGTTATCAAAAAGGACGGTCATAAACGACCGTTAGTTTAACTGTAATAGTAATTAGAGGTTTTTGAACGGTGGGGCAACTTAAACCGCAAAAAAATGTATATGCAGTTATTGATTTAGGTTCAAATAGCTTTCATATGCTTATTGCTAAATCAATAGCTGGCGGCCTGCAAACCATAGGTCGTGTTAAACGCAAAGTAAGGTTAGCTGCAGGGCTTGATATAGACAATGTATTAAGCTCAGAAGCAATGCATAGAGGATGGGAGTGCCTAGCGTTATTTGCTGAGCGCTTACAAGACATCCCTAAACAAAACATCACTATAGTTGCCACCGCCACATTACGTTTAGCTAGTAATGCTGATGTATTTAAAGCGCAAGCAGAAAAAATCCTCGGTCATAAAGTTAATGTCATTAGCGGCGAACTAGAAGCGCGCACTATATATAAAGGCGTTGCTCATACCTCATCTTGTACCGGTAGTCAGCTTGTTATCGATATTGGTGGTGCTAGCACTGAAGTGATTATTGGTAAGAACTTTGATGCATTACTTTACAAAAGCCTGAACATCGGGTGTGTTACCTACCTAGAGCGCTATTTTAAAGATTGCAAATTAAGCAATGCAAACTTTAACACCGCAATAAAAGCCGCACGTACTGTCATTGATGAAATTGCATCAGAGTATAAAGTTAAAGGCTGGCAAATAGCCTCAGGTGCTTCGGGTACAGTACAAGCAATTCAAGAAATCATGATAGCGCAAAACCTAGATGAGCTATTAACCCTTGAAAAACTCTACACTATCAAAAAGCAATCAATCGCTTATAAAACGATTGCCGCATTAGACCTACCAGGGCTAAGTGAAGATCGCCGTTTAGTATTTGTATCAGGGCTTGCCATTTTAATTGCATTATTTGAATCGCTCGAGATCGAAAAAATGGGATTAGCAGGTGGAGCACTGCGTGAGGGTGTTTTATACAGCATGCTACCAGAGCTGCATAATAGCGATATTCGTAAACGTACAATCGATGGCTTTATCGATCGTTACCATGTTGATCAAAAGCAAGCTAGCCGCGTCGCCAGTCTCGCATTAAACTTAGCATCAGAAGTAAATGAAAGCTGGCCAATAAAAGCACTTAATGGGTTGCCTTTATTAACGGCAGTTGCACAGCTTCATGAAATTGGTTTATTGATAGAGTATAAGCAGTATCACAAACACAGTGCTTATATTTTAAAAAATACTGAAATGCCAGGTTTTTCGCAGTCAGAGCATAAAGTCATTGTTGCGGTAGCTAAAGGGCATCGCTCTGATCTTCAAAAAGGCTATTTTGATTCTCTTGGTGCAAATAGTGTACTTGCGCAGTATTTAGTAAGACTAATACGTATAGCTGTCATTTTATGTATGCGTCGCCAAGATGATGTACTCCCTGAGTTTGCGATAACTGTTAAAGACGATGTCTTAAATCTGCAGTTTGAAAATGACTGGTTGAAAAACCATCCATTAATGGCAAGCGAGCTGCAACAAGAATCTAAGCAGCAAGCGAAACTTGGCTGGAAGCTCATAGTAAATTAACTAAACAGGCCCATAAGGGCCTTTTTAGTGTTTAAAATAACCATTTGGTTTAAATATCAAGCGAACAGCGTTTTATTTTAAGTTTTCTTTAAAAAACGCTTGCGTAAAACTGGCTGCGCCCTATAATGCGACCCCACTGAGACGGCAGACAGCAACGCTTAGCGAGGCAAGAGTCAATCAGTGAGTCGAGTAAAACTTAAATTTAGATTTTTATAAAGTTTACATTTAAGTGTTGACAAAAAAATAGGAAAGCGTAATATGCGCAGCCCTAGCGAGATAAAGTTTTACTTTATTGTCGCAACGTTCTTTAACAATATAAAGCAATCATCTGTGTGGGCACTCGTACAGATTGAGTTCTAACAGCCAATCTACTTACTCTTTATGGGTAATTAGCGAGGCAAACAAATTAGAGTCTCAATTGAAAACTGAGTGACCAACAGAAGTAACTTATTTATAAGTTGCTTCGGCACAGTCAATTCAATATCGAAAGATATTAAAATAAATTCAGAATTCATTGAGCTGTCGAAAGACATAAAACTTTTTAATTGAAGAGTTTGATCATGGCTCAGATTGAACGCTGGCGGCAGGCCTAACACATGCAAGTCGAGCGGTAACAGAAAGAAGCTTGCTTCTTTGCTGACGAGCGGCGGACGGGTGAGTAATGCTTGGGAACATGCCTTGAGGTGGGGGACAACAGTTGGAAACGACTGCTAATACCGCATAATGTCTACGGACCAAAGGGGGCTTCGGCTCTCGCCTTTAGATTGGCCCAAGTGGGATTAGCTAGTTGGTGAGGTAATGGCTCACCAAGGCGACGATCCCTAGCTGGTTTGAGAGGATGATCAGCCACACTGGGACTGAGACACGGCCCAGACTCCTACGGGAGGCAGCAGTGGGGAATATTGCACAATGGGCGCAAGCCTGATGCAGCCATGCCGCGTGTGTGAAGAAGGCCTTCGGGTTGTAAAGCACTTTCAGTCAGGAGGAAAGGTTAGTAGTTAATACCTGCTAGCTGTGACGTTACTGACAGAAGAAGCACCGGCTAACTCCGTGCCAGCAGCCGCGGTAATACGGAGGGTGCGAGCGTTAATCGGAATTACTGGGCGTAAAGCGTACGCAGGCGGTTTGTTAAGCGAGATGTGAAAGCCCCGGGCTCAACCTGGGAACTGCATTTCGAACTGGCAAACTAGAGTGTGATAGAGGGTGGTAGAATTTCAGGTGTAGCGGTGAAATGCGTAGAGATCTGAAGGAATACCGATGGCGAAGGCAGCCACCTGGGTCAACACTGACGCTCATGTACGAAAGCGTGGGGAGCAAACGGGATTAGATACCCCGGTAGTCCACGCCGTAAACGATGTCTACTAGAAGCTCGGAGCCTCGGTTCTGTTTTTCAAAGCTAACGCATTAAGTAGACCGCCTGGGGAGTACGGCCGCAAGGTTAAAACTCAAATGAATTGACGGGGGCCCGCACAAGCGGTGGAGCATGTGGTTTAATTCGATGCAACGCGAAGAACCTTACCTACACTTGACATACAGAGAACTTACCAGAGATGGTTTGGTGCCTTCGGGAACTCTGATACAGGTGCTGCATGGCTGTCGTCAGCTCGTGTTGTGAGATGTTGGGTTAAGTCCCGCAACGAGCGCAACCCCTATCCTTAGTTGCTAGCAGGTAATGCTGAGAACTCTAAGGAGACTGCCGGTGATAAACCGGAGGAAGGTGGGGACGACGTCAAGTCATCATGGCCCTTACGTGTAGGGCTACACACGTGCTACAATGGCGCATACAGAGTGCTGCGAACCTGCGAAGGTAAGCGAATCACTTAAAGTGCGTCGTAGTCCGGATTGGAGTCTGCAACTCGACTCCATGAAGTCGGAATCGCTAGTAATCGCGTATCAGAATGACGCGGTGAATACGTTCCCGGGCCTTGTACACACCGCCCGTCACACCATGGGAGTGGGTTGCTCCAGAAGTAGATAGTCTAACCCTCGGGAGGACGTTTACCACGGAGTGATTCATGACTGGGGTGAAGTCGTAACAAGGTAGCCCTAGGGGAACCTGGGGCTGGATCACCTCCTTATACGATTTAGAACTTATTTGTTCGTAGTGTCCACACAGATGATTGTTAATTAGTGCTTGTCCTTCGGGATAACTAATTAATATGCTCTTTAAAAATTTGGAAAAGCTGATAATAAAATTCTGATGAATAACATTGTTATTTATCAAGAGTTTTCAAAAGTAAAAAAAGAATGGTAGCAGTACCATTCAGTGCCATTTAATTAACTCTTTGAGTTGATTGATTGGTATCTACTTTAGTATTCAATATTGACTTCTGGCGAAGTTAAACTGTCACACAACAAAGACCCGTTTGGGTTGTATGGTTAAGTGACTAAGCGTACACGGTGGATGCCTTGGCAGTTGGAGGCGATGAAGGACGTATTAACTTGCGATAAGCCTAGTCAAGCTAGTAAAAAGCACTTGAGACTAGGATTTCCGAATGGGGAAACCCACCTGCTTGCAGGTATCGTTAACTGAATACATAGGTTAACGAGGCGAACGCGGAGAACTGAAACATCTAAGTACCCGTAGGAAAAGAAATCAACCGAGATTCCGAAAGTAGCGGCGAGCGAAATCGGAACAGCCCTTAAGCTTATTATGTGTTAATGGAAGGCTGCTGGAAAGCGCCACGATACAGGGTGATAGTCCCGTACATGAAAAGACATTTTAAGTGAAATCGAGTAGGTCGGAGCACGTGAAACTTTGACTGAATATAGGTGGACCATCATCTAAGGCTAAATACTCCCAACTGACCGATAGTGAACCAGTACCGTGAGGGAAAGGCGAAAAGAACCCCTGTGAGGGGAGTGAAATAGAACCTGAAACCGTGTACGTACAAGCAGTAGGAGCCCACTTGTTGGGTGACTGCGTACCTTTTGTATAATGGGTCAGCGACTTATATTTTGTAGCGAGGTTAACCGATTAGGGTAGCCGTAGGGAAACCGAGTCTTAACTGGGCGAATAGTTGCAAGGTATAGACCCGAAACCCGGTGATCTAGCCATGAGCAGGTTGAAGGTTGAGTAACATCAACTGGAGGACCGAACCCACTAACGTTGAAAAGTTAGGGGATGACTTGTGGTTAGGAGTGAAAGGCTAATCAAACCGGGAGATAGCTGGTTCTCCCCGAAATCTATTTAGGTAGAGCCTCGGACGAATACTTACGGGGGTAGAGCACTGTTAAGGCTAGGGGGTCATCCCGACTTACCAACCCTTTGCAAACTCCGAATACCGTAAAGTAATATCCGGGAGACACACGGCGGGTGCTAACGTCCGTCGTGAAGAGGGAAACAACCCAGACCGCCAGCTAAGGTCCCAAAGTCATAGTTAAGTGGGAAACGATGTGGAAAGGCCCAGACAGCCAGGAGGTTGGCTTAGAAGCAGCCATCCTTTAAAGAAAGCGTAATAGCTCACTGGTCGAGTCGGTCTGCGCGGAAGATGTAACGGGGCTAAACTATGCACCGAAGCTGCGGATTCAGAATTTATTCTGAGTGGTAGGGGAGCGTTCTGTAAGCCGTTGAAGGTGACCCGGGAGGGTTGCTGGAGGTATCAGAAGTGCGAATGCTGACATGAGTAACGATAATGGGAGTGAAAAACTCCCACGCCGGAAGACCAAGGGTTCCTATCCCATGTTAATCAGGGTAGGGTAAGTCGACCCCTAAGGCGAGGCCGAAAGGCGTAGTCGATGGGAAACAGATTAATATTTCTGTACTCGATATAATTGCGATGGGGGGACGGAGCAGGCTAAGCAAGCATGGCGTTGGTAGTCCATGTGAAAGTGAGTAGGGCGTTTGTTTAGGTAAATCCGGACGAACATTAAACCTGAGACACGAGACGAGTCACTAAGGTGATGAAGTTGCTGATGCCATACTTCCAGGAAAAGCCTCTAAGCTTCAGATTATATGGAATCGTACCCCAAACCGACACAGGTGGTCAGGTAGAGAATACTAAGGCGCTTGAGAGAACTCGGGTGAAGGAACTAGGCAAAATCGTACCGTAACTTCGGGAGAAGGTACGCTCCTATCTGTGATGAGACTTGCTCTCTAAGCGGACGGGAGCCGCAGTGACCAGGTGGCTGGGACTGTTTATTAAAAACACAGCACTGTGCAAAATCGCAAGATGACGTATACGGTGTGACACCTGCCCGGTGCCGGAAGGTTAATTGATGGGGTTATCCTTAGGGAGAAGCTCTTGATCGAAGCCCCGGTAAACGGCGGCCGTAACTATAACGGTCCTAAGGTAGCGAAATTCCTTGTCGGGTAAGTTCCGACCTGCACGAATGGTGTAACCATGGCCACGCTGTCTCCACCCGAGACTCAGTGAAATTGAAATCGCAGTGAAGATGCTGTGTACCCGCGGCTAGACGGAAAGACCCCGTGAACCTTTACTACAGCTTGGCACTGAACATTGAACCTACATGTGTAGGATAGGTGGGAGACTTTGAAGATGAGACGCTAGTTTTGTTGGAGTCAACCTTGAAATACCACCCTTGTAGTTTTGATGTTCTAACGTTGGCCCCTGAATCGGGGTTACGGACAGTGCCTGGTGGGTAGTTTGACTGGGGCGGTCTCCTCCTAAAGAGTAACGGAGGAGCACGAAGGTTGGCTAAGTACGGTCGGACATCGTACGGTTAGTGTAATGGTAGAAGCCAGCTTAACTGCGAGACAGACACGTCGAGCAGGTACGAAAGTAGGTCATAGTGATCCGGTGGTTCTGAATGGAAGGGCCATCGCTCAACGGATAAAAGGTACTCCGGGGATAACAGGCTGATACCGCCCAAGAGTTCATATCGACGGCGGTGTTTGGCACCTCGATGTCGGCTCATCACATCCTGGGGCTGAAGTCGGTCCCAAGGGTATGGCTGTTCGCCATTTAAAGTGGTACGCGAGCTGGGTTTAGAACGTCGTGAGACAGTTCGGTCCCTATCTGCCGTGGGCGTTTGAGAATTGAGAGGGGTTGCTCCTAGTACGAGAGGACCGGAGTGAACGAACCGCTGGTGTTCGGGTTGTCATGCCAATGGCATTGCCCGGTAGCTACGTTCGGAACTGATAAGCGCTGAAAGCATCTAAGCGCGAAGCAGGCCTCGAGATGATTTCTCACTAGAGCTATAAGCTCTCTGAAGGGCCGTTGGAGACTACAACGTTGATAGGCAAGATGTGGAAGTGCTGTGAGGCATTAAGCTAACTTGTACTAATTACCCGTGAGGCTTAACCATACAACGCCAAACGCGTTTTATGTGACAGTTCAAGCAAGAAGTTAATATTGCTAAAGTAGATATTTACGCAAAGACTTAAAAAATATTATCAGATATTTTCCAAATTCAGTTAATTTGTAGTGATACGAATTAACGCCCTAATTTGCTTGGTAACAATAGCGTTTTGGACCCACCTGACCCCATGCCGAACTCAGTAGTGAAACGAAACAGCGCCGATGATAGTGTAGCATTTGCTATGTGAAAGTAGGACATTGCCAGGCTCCAAATTGTAGAAAGCCCGACTAGAAATAGTCGGGCTTTTTTACGTCTGCAGAAAAGTGAAATGTGGGTGAATAATGTACACAAGTCTCCCGCGTAGGTCGGGCGAGCGTAGCGACACCCGACACTCAAATCATAAAAACATCACCACTAGCCAATGAATGTGGTGCATTTGCACTGTGATTTTCCACCGCTGTGGGCACTTACGACATTCTACTGCGTTGTCGCTACGAAGTAGCGCGCCGACCCCAAATTGTAGAAAGCCCGAATTTAACGATTCGGGCTTTTTTACGTCTGCAGAAAAGTGAAATGGCTTTATGAAGAAAGTTGCTTTGCGAGTATGTTTGTTGTGTTTCTAAACTGTTGTTCTAATTGCTTTTTGCCGCTGAGATTTAAATTTTTAATAAGTTGCTCATCGGTATGGTGTTGTAAAACTGTTTGAATTAAAAGTTGCTGCTGATTGGCTGCTATCCTAGTAATTATAACAGGATTTTGGCTAATTAAACGCCAGAGAGTGGGGGAAATAGTAAAGCGGTTACTGCTGAGTTGCTGTGTAAATAACCTTAACGTATCAGAAGCTATTACCTCATCATTAAATGAGCGCAGTAATGTGCTAACCAGTTGCCATTCTAATGACTTAAAGTGGCTTAATAGGCCATAAAACAGCTCGTATTGAAACTGTTTAATCAGTGACTGTAAACTTTGTTGTGATGCATTAAGAGATTTAACAACTAAAGTTGCGTGCTCAGCAGTGCTTTTGTCGCGTTGGTAACCTAATTTAACAGCATTAAAGCCTAGGCTTTGCCAAAATTTTAGCAATTGTGCAGTGGCACCAAAACTAGCACCAAACCAAGTACATTGTTCTTTTACTTGTGACTCGCTATAGCTCAGTAATGCTTTTCCTAGGCCACAATTATGTGAGCTTGGATCAATTGCAATACGGACAACTCGCGCACTTAAATGAGTTAAAAAATCACTGTTAAAGCTCAGTTGTGCAAGTGTTTGCGCCATTAAATGCCCTTGTGGGCGGCGCTCACCACTTATAACTTGCTTAGTAAGTTCTTCACTTAAACCGCCTTCTATCGCGATTAAGCATACACCCACTAATTGCTTGTCTATTTTGCTGATAAATATGCGTTGCGATGGCGCATCTAACAACTGGCGTAAATCATTCACACTACTTTGATAATGAGCAAGTGCAAGTAAAGCAACGACTTGGCACAATAGTGCTTCATCAGTTACGAGTTGTTGCTGAGTTACTTCACTATGCTTAGGAATCTGCGATTTATTGCTATTAGTCTCTTGATACTGTGCATCAAGTGCTAATAAACTACGAATATGCTGCTCAAGTGGATCTTGCTTAGCAAAGCGCAATGGCTCATCAAGAGTAATTACTTTAGAAGCTTTGTAGTGGTTTTTAATATATTGACTAAAGCGAATTGTATAGCCTCTACCATTGCCTTCATAACCTACTAAGGTGCTTGCAAATACAATACGAGGATAATGCGCTAACATGCTTAATAACATAGGCACTGGGATAGCAGCAGCTTCATCTACTAAGAGTACGTCACACTCGGGAAGCTCATTTAACAGAGCGTCTGGCGCAATATATTGCATGTTAGCAAGCTGTTTTTGTAATGGATCGTAATTAACATTTAGCTGTGCAGCTAAGTGTTTAAAGCTGCTGTGTGTTGCTCTAAATTGAGTGGCGCAAATAATTACATTTTTATCAGCTAATTTTGCGGCTGCTAGGCCTAATGCGGCTGACTTTCCTCGGCCTCTATCTGCATTGATCAGTAGCGGTCTATTGGCGCGACCATGAGCTACTTTTACTATTTGTGCTACGCAGTTTTTCTGCGGTTCAAAATCAATATTACTGTGCAGGACATAGTTATAATTATTATTGATGCAGCCAAATTCTTCACTGTAATGCAAGGCCGGTAAGCTTTTAATAATAGAGCTGAAACGCTGATTGAATAAACTATATTGATTGCTGTGGCCATGAGACTGGACACTTTTTAATGCGGGATCTTGCCAGTTATTTAGGTTACCCAGCTCAGGAAGTAATACAAACAATACTCCGCCAGCTCTAACTGTACCAGCAATTGCGGCCAACTTATCGGGGTATAAGCCACTAAAGCCATCGTAAATGGCGTGGGTAAATTCTTGTCCTAATATTTGGTGAATGTGTGCAGGCCATTGAGCATTTTTAAGTGCACAATGTTTAGATAGAGTAAGTGTATTAGTATTTTGTACTAGTGAGTTTGTCAGCTCATAGCACCAATTATCATTGCCAGTAACAAGCACTAGCTGGCGGTGATGCGCGCCAGCTAATTGTTGTTCTAGTTGTATGAGTTGCTTTTTATATAGCTTGTAGTCTTGCATATGCCGTTACTAACCACTTACTACCTAAATCATCAAAGTTGACTTGTACGCGAGATTGCGCACCCGCACCTTCGTAATTAAGTACTGTACCAATACCAAATTTAGCATGCAGTACACGTTGCCCCAAGTTAAAGCCGCTATCTTCAAATGCAGCGTGACTAACTGATGCGCTAAAACGCCCTGCAGCGGGTGGTCGAGATACTTGGGTTTTAATACGAATTTCTTCAACACAGTCCTCGGGAATTTCCCGTAAAAAGCGCGATGGTGTATGGTATTTTTCTTGTCCGTATAAACGACGGCTTTCGGCATGGCTAATATATAGTTTATCCATAGCGCGGGTCATACCTACATAACAAAGGCGGCGTTCTTCTTCTAAACGGCCAGACTCTTCATTACTTTGTTGAGAAGGGAACATACCTTCCTCTACGCCAACCATAAACACTAACGGAAATTCTAAACCTTTAGCTGAGTGCAATGTCATCATTTGTACGGCGTCTTCGTGCTCTTCTGCTTGTCCTTCACCAGATTCAAGCGAGGTATGCGCTAAAAAGCCTTGTAGAGGAGAGCTATATTCTTCTTCCTCAGGCAATTCGTACTGATCGCAAGCGCTAATAAGTTCTTCTAAGTTTTCTACTCGGGCACGGCCTTTTTCACCTTTTTCGGCTTGGTACATTGCCATTAACCCAGAAGTTTGAATAACGTACTTAGCTTGCTCATGTAGCGTTAGATCGCTAATTTTATCTTCAATATGCTCTACTAGTTCGACAAACTTACTCACTGCACCAGAAGCGCGGCCAGATAAATGTTGTTGCTCTACAATTGCTTTTGCTGCATACCAAAGTGGTAACGATTCGGCGCGTGCACAGTCGCGTATATGGCTTAGCGTTTTATCGCCAATACCACGAGCTGGAGTATTAATTACTCGTTCAAATGCAGCATCGTCTTGACGGTTACCTATTATGCGTAAGTACGACAGGGCGTCTTTAATTTCTTGGCGTTCGAAGAATCGCATGCCGCCATAAATACGATACTTTAGGCCTTCTTGTAGCATGGCTTCTTCGAGTACACGTGATTGCGCATTACTTCTATATAAAATAGCCGCATCTTGCAGCGCATTGCCGGCATTTAACCAACTACGCAGTTTACTACTTACAAAACGCGCTTCGTCTAGCTCGTTAAATGCGGCGTAAATAGAAATAGGTTCGCCCTCGTTACCGTCGGTCCATAAGCTTTTACCCATACGCTCTGAGTTATTTTGGATCAGGGCATTTGAGGCTTTTAATATAGTGGCGGTAGAGCGATAGTTTTGCTCAAGACGAATGGTCTCTGCGCTAAAGTCAGTTAAAAAACGTTTAATGTTTTCTATTTTTGCACCGCGCCAACCATAGATACTCTGATCGTCATCGCCAACAATCATAATACTATTGGAGTCGCCAGCAAGTAGTTTTAACCATGCGTATTGTATGGTGTTGGTGTCTTGAAACTCGTCTACTAACATGTGTGCAAAGCGCTGTTGATAATGGCGCAGTAGTGTAGGGTTATTTTTGAGTACTTCGTAGCTGCGCAGTAGTATTTCGGCAAAATCGACTAAGCCTGCTCTGTCGCATGCTTCTTGATACGCCGCGTACACGCGCAGCATCATTTGCTCGTTAATATCGTAGGCTTGAATATCTTTAGGGCGAAGTGCTTCATCTTTTTTAGCGCTTATGTACCAACCAAACTGTTTAGCGGGCCATTTTTTATCATCAATATTCATCGATTTTAATAAACGTTTGATCATACGTAGCTGATCGTCTGAGTCTAAAATTTGAAATGCTTCGGGTAATTTTGCTTCACGGTGGTGCGCGCGTAAAATACGGTGCGACAAACCATGGAAAGTACCAATCCACATACCACCAACCGGCGCTTTTAGCGTCTCTTCAACGCGAGTACGCATCTCTTTAGCTGCTTTATTAGTAAAGGTAACCGCAAAAATACTATACGCTGAGGCTTGCTCAACTTGCATTAGCCAAGCAATACGATGAACCAACACTCGTGTTTTACCAGACCCAGCACCTGCTAATACCAGCATGTTTTGTAGTGGGGCTGCAACGGCATCGCGTTGTTTGTCGTTTAAGCCATCGAGTAATTGTGAAACGTCCATCGTTACGCCTTTTTAATCAATAATGCGGGCAGTATAGCAGGTGTTTTTGTTAGGCTAAATAAAATACTGTTTTTATACACAGCTATTCATAAAATTATGTTCTAAACTAGTAGCTTGATAGCAAATCAAAAAAGAAAAAGGTTAAAAAGATATAATAAAAATTGCTAATTTGACCTCAATTTAGTAAAAATCACCACAGCGTTAAACTGATAAAAATACAACTATATGATTTGTAACATTTATTAAATTGGCATAGAGTGTGTAAGTAATTCTATAGCTAAAATATAAAAATTAAATAAACTACAGAGGTTAGTATGTCAGGACAAGGTTCAGGCGGTAACGTAATCGCAGCATTATGTAATATATTTTTCCCGGGGTTGGGGCAGCTAGTGCAAGGGCGTATTCTTGCCGCGCTTATATTCGCTATATTATTTTTTGGTGGTGCGGCATTATGGTTTTTAATTGTGCCAGGAATAATTGCCGCTATTGTATATGTTTGGGCAATTATTGATGCAGCACGTTATAGATCGTGACGTAATTAATATTAAAGCTTTATAAAATAGCGCCTTTTGGCGCTATTTTGCTTTTTAGCGTCTGCAGCTATTTACGTATATAATTGCGCAACTAACGATTTAAAAGCGATACGTATGGAATATCAATTTATTCGCGATCCAATTAGCGGATTACGCATTAAAATAAGTAGCGAGCATGCCATAATTGGCCGCTGGTTAAACGAAGAAATAGGCAAAGATAAAATAGCTATGGTGCAAGCGCTTATTGCATCGGTGAGTTCAAGCTTTGAGCCTTTAACGCTAAAGGGCCAAGAAATAGATTTAATTTTAACGAAAGACGAAGCTCTATTTGAAGCCCATGCTCTGCACCAAGACAGTGAAGATCTTATGGCTTATCAAGACGACGATTTAATGCTTGAAGAAAATGGCCTAAGCAGTGGTTGTGGTTTTGAAGATTTTATAGACCTAATAAACTCATGGCATGAGTTTACGACTTCAAGATAAACATAGTTAGCACGCTAATGAAAATATACAGCAATGCACAACAAGCATTTTATCTGTATTATTACACTAATGAAAATTTAGCTAATCAAAAACGACAGGAATTGATATGTCTGCCAATTTAAACAAACTAGTAGTGATGCTAGAAATGCAAAATGCCATGAATACCAAAGTACATGACCAATGGTTTAGCCAAGGGTTTGATTGGTACAGAGCCATTTGGGTTGAGTGTGCAGAAATGCTCGATCATTACGGTTGGAAATGGTGGAAAAAACAAACGCCTGATACCGAACAAGTTATTTTAGAGTTAGTGGATATTTTTCATTTTGGCTTGTCACTCAGAATTGACGGTATCACCAGCTACGAAAAAATAGCTAAACAGCTTGAGCTAGAATTAAGCACTGCCCATCAAGCCGATGACTTTAAGCAAACACTGGAAGTATTGGCGGCATCTGCTGTCGCAGATAAAACTTTTAATGCGGCTGCTTTTGCAGGTTGTATGGCACAAATAGGTATGAATATTGACGATTTATACCGAGGTTATGTAGGTAAAAATACCTTAAACTTCTTCCGCCAAGATCATGGCTATAAAGATGGCAGTTACATTAAAGTGTGGGATGGCCAAGAAGATAACGAGCATTTAGTAGAAGTTGTTAAAAGCCTTAATACCGAACATGCAGATTTTGCAAAATTAGTGTACGAAGGCTTAGAGGCACGATATCCAACAAAATAGTTTGCGCTAAAATAATTAAATTAGCTTGCGATAGTCGGTAACATTTAAGTAATCGGCTATATCGTTATGTGGTTGTTGGCTGTCTGGGTTAGCAACCGCAAGCAAGTGTTCAATACCGTATTGGCGTGCAGCGTTGAGTACAGGAACACTATCATCAACAAAAAGCGTACGGCTTTTGTTAAATCCTAAGTCACTTTGCACCTGTTGCCATAAGCTTTGCTGCTCTTTACTTACCCCATATTCATGAGTCGATACGACTCCATCTAAGTAGTTATCAATTGCAGTTTGCTCAAATTTAAGCATTACACACTCAGGGTGGGCGTTAGTAAGTAAAATTAACTCTTTACCTGCTTTTTTAAGTTCAGTTAAAAAGTACGGCACATCGTCGCGCACTTTTATTAAGTGCTTAGACTGTCGCTTTAGTTCCATAATAGGCAGGTTTAACTGTTGCTCCCAATAATCTGAGCAGTACCATTGTATTTTTCCGCTAACGGCTTGGTAGCGTTTTGAAATATCAGCTTGCGCTGCTTCAAAGCTAATATTTTTTGCTAATGCGTGCTGTTGTGGAATAACGTTAAGCCAAAAATGGCTATCGTAATGTAAATCGAGTAATGTTCCATCCATATCGAGTAAAACTGTATCGATTTTTGACCAATTTAGCATGGGCTTTTCCCTGTGAAAAGTTTATGATTAAGCACAACTGCCATGATAGCAAATTAACGCCAATGACACAGAAAAAGCACCCTATACCACCGCAAATCCTCAGTAATAAAGTTGTAGCTAAAAGTCGCTTATTTACCGTGGAATCTTTAGAACTTAAATTCTCTAATAACGAAAAACGTCAATATGAGCGAATTCGTGGCGGCGGGCGAGGTGCAGTAATGATTGTGCCGTTAACTAAAGATAACGAATTACTACTAGTGCGAGAATATTGCGCTGGTACTAACGACTATCAACTGGGTTTTCCTAAAGGGTTAATTGACCCAGGTGAAACACCAGAGCAAGCCGCTAATCGCGAACTTAAAGAAGAAGTTGGTTTTGGTGCAGATTACCTAAAACGATTAAAAGCGGTATCTATAGCGCCAAGTCATTTTAATACCACCATGCACATTATGGTCGCTAAACAATTGTATTCACAAACATTGCCCGGTGATGAGCCAGAGCCACTGGTCGTTGTTAAGTGGCCATTAACCGATTGGCGGTCATTATTAACACAAGACGATTTTACCGAAGCACGCAGTGTAGCTGCTTTATTATTATTAGATCAGTATTTAGCATCAGGAGTCATTGATGAATAAATTACTAGAGCCTTGTATATTATTGGCTGAGCGTGCTGGTGATGCCATTATGGCTATTTATAAAAATGGTGATATTGGCAAAGAGCAAAAGCTAGACAACACACCAGTTACTAAAGCTGATCTTGCTGCTAACGACGTACTTGTGGCTGGTTTAGAGGCATTAGCACCCAATATTCCTATTATGTCAGAAGAAACACCGATCCCAGCATTAGCCGATAGGCAGCATTGGCAACGTTATTGGTTACTTGATCCTATGGATGGTACCGGAGAATTTATTTTAGAAAGTGGCGACTTTGCGGTAAATATAGCACTCATTGAGAATAACCAACCTGTGCTGGGAGTTATTCATTGGCCTACAAAAGGGGTAACCTATTTTGCGAGCGCCGATAATGGGGCATTTAAGCGTAAAAATGGTAGCGATAAGCAAATATTTGTAGCCTCACCCGATAACTTAACGGTTGCAGTGAGCCGCCGCCAAAAAATTGAAGCAGTGAGCCAGTACCTTAACGCCCAATTTACTACCGTTGCTTTAGGGTCATGCTCTTTAAAGGCATGTATTGTAGCAGAAGGAAAGGCTGACTGTTTTTTAAGAATAGGCCCCACTGGTGAGTGGGATACGGGCGCATCACAAATTATAGTTGAGCAAGCTGGCGGCAGTATTACCGATGCAGAGTTTAACCCACTAACTTATAATCAGCGTGAAAGCACTGAAAATCCAGACTTCATTGTAATGGGGCACCCTGATTGGGAGTGGCAAAAAATGATTAACCCACATTAATGGGAATGCTTATAACACCACTTGCTTGCTTTTTGTTCACTTAAACAATAATAATAACTAAAGCCTTGCATTATATGTTTATTCCTATATAGTAGCGCTCTCTTCAAGGCAGGCTCGTAATTATTACGGATTTGTTTTAAAGAAATTACAGGCGCGGGATGGAGCAGTCTGGTAGCTCGTCGGGCTCATAACCCGAAGGTCGTCGGTTCAAATCCGGCTCCCGCAACCAATTTCCTTTAGAGGATTGAGGTTACTGTAAATGTTAGTTAGGGAAAAGCTTGTCGGTCTCAGCTCTTCATTAGCCAGCAAAGGTAGTCGTTTTAAATTCGGCTCCCGCAACCAATGTCCTTTAGAGGATTGAGGTTACTGTAAACTCTAGCTTAAGAGATAAAATAAAGTAGTCGATAGACTTAAAATATACAGGCGCGGGATGGAGCAGTCTGGTAGCTCGTCGGGCTCATAACCCGAAGGTCGTCGGTTCAAATCCGGCTCCCGCAACCAATTTCCTTTAGAGGATTGAGGTTACTGTAAATGTTAGTTAATGAAAAACTTGTCGGTCTCAGCTCTTCATTAGCCAGCAAAGGTAGTCGTTATAAATTAGGCTCCCGAAACCAATTTCTAATTGGAAGCTAAGTTGTAATGTAAGCAACTTTAAATAAGTATACAATTTCAGGCGCGGGATGGAGCAGTCTGGTAGCTCGTCGGGCTCATAACCCGAAGGTCGTCGGTTCAAATCCGGCTCCCGCAACCACTGAAATAAATAAGAATAAACAGACACTCTTAAAGAGTGTTTTTTTATGTCTGAAATTTAGTGAGTGACTCATAACCCGAAGGTCGTCGTCACTGCGTGATGCGTTCGCTCTTCATAAACCCTGGCTCCCGCAACCACTGAAATAAATAAGAATAAACAGACACTCTTAAAGAGTGTTTTTTTATGTCTGAAATTTAGTGAGTGACTCATAACCCGAAGGTCGTCGTCACTGCGTGATGCGTTCGCTCTTCATAAACCCTGGCTCCCGCAACCACTGAAATAAATAAGAATAAACAGACACTCTTAAAGAGTGTTTTTTTATGTCTGAAATTTAGTGAGTGACTCATAACCCGAAGGTCGTCGTCACTGCGTGATGCGTTCGCTCTTCATAAACCCTGGCTCCCGCAACCACTGAAATAAATAAGAATAAACAGACACTCTTAAAGAGTGTTTTTTTATGTCTAAAATTTAGTGAGTGACTCATAACCCGAAGGTCGTCGTCACTGCGTGATGCGTTCGCTCTTCATAAACTCTGGCTCCCGCAACCACTGAAATAAATAAGAATAAACAGACACTCTTAAAGAGTGTTTTTTTATGTCTAAAGTTTGGCGAATGACTTACAACCCAAAAGCCGTCGCTTTACTGTTTACCACGTTCAATTGGCTAATCAGGAAGGAGTAATAAACGGCTATAAAGGTTAATTTAACTCATAGGGTTTATAGACTAGTTTTGAATATAAAAGGAACTTAGTAGCTTAATTAGTGCTAAAAGTAGTTATTTTTTTAAACTTAGCGTAGCTTATGTAGCAATAACGTAAATATTTTAGCAAGAGTAGGCATGACAGAACTTTACCACTGGTTTGATTTAATAGGTGTTGCAGTATTTGCCATATCGGGCACCTTGGTAGCGTATGAAAAGAAGATGGATGGCTTTGGTGTTGTTGTACTTGCTACCGTAACCGCTATCGGCGGAGGAACTGTTCGCGATGTGATATTAAATGTTCCGGTATTTTGGCTGCACGACCAAAGTTATTTTGCTGCAATTTTAGCTGCAATATTACTAACAACGCGACTAATAAATAAGCAAAGAACCATACCCCACTATAACTTACAAATTGCCGATGCGTTTGGTTTAGCTTTTTTTGCCGTGATGGGCACACAAAAAGCATTGCTTGCCGGTATGCCAGATATGACAGCAGTGATTATGGGGGTTATTACTGGATGTTTTGGTGGCCTAATTCGTGATGTACTTGCCCGAGAGATCCCCATGCTGTTAAAGGGCGAGCTTTATGCAACCACCTGTATAGCAGGGGGAATAGTGTACACCTTGTGTATTAACTTTTCGCTTATCGTTGAAGTTGCGATGATTTTGAGTATGTTGATGACTCTATTACTGCGTTTTGCAGCCATAAAATGGGGTATTGTATTACACGTTTTTAAATATCCCGACTAAACTAAAGCTAAAGGGTATTTATTAGGATAGGGAATGTCGTTAGCTCGCATATATTCTCGTGCTCAGGTGGGCATAAATGCCCCCGAAGTGATTGTTGAGGTGCATTTAGGTAATGGTTTGCCTGCTTTTCATATTGTCGGTTTGCCCGAGGCTTCGGTTAAAGAATCTAAAGACAGAGTGCGTAGCGCACTTGAAAATTCTAAGTTTGGTTTTCCCGATCAACGTATTACTGTTAATTTAGCCCCTGCCGATTTACCAAAAGACGGTGGCCGATTCGATCTTGCTATTGCCGTAGGTATTTTAGTCGCCTCAGGGCAAATAGTGTGCTCTGACATTCATAAATATGAGTTTTATGGGGAGCTGGCACTTAACGGTGAGATACGTGGCGTAAATGCTATTTTGCCCTCGGTGCTTGCTGCTAAAGAGCAGGACCGTTGCTGTTTTTTACCACTGGCAAATGATAGCTTAGCCAGTTTAGTTAACGGGGTTAAACGCAAAGCCGTAAGCTCTATTGCAGAAGTGTGGGGCGATTTACTTAATCAGCAACCACTGCCGTTAAATATACAATACCCAGATTGTACGCAAGCTCCTGATTTTTTGCTTGATTTAAGTGATGTGAAAGGCCAGCCTGGGGCAAAGCGAGTACTCGAAATTGCCGCTGCAGGAGGCCATAACTTACTATTTTTAGGACCCCCTGGTACGGGTAAGTCAATGCTGGCTCAACGTATGGCAACCATTATGCCAACCATGTCAGATGATGAAGCAATTGCTACTGCGGCGCTTTATTCTATTATTGGCCAGTCGATTGATTTAACTAATTGGCGACAACGGCCATTTCGCAATCCTCACCATACCTGCTCTGCCGTTGCATTAGTCGGTGGCTCGTCAAACCCTAAACCGGGTGAAATTTCATTGGCGCATAATGGCGTGCTTTTTTTAGATGAGTTGCCAGAGTTCGAACGTAAAGTGCTCGATTCGCTGCGTGAACCTATGGAAACTGGTACGGTCACTATTTCGCGTGCGGCAAGGCAAATGGAGTTTCCGGCGCAGTTTCAGCTTATTACGGCGCTAAACCCCAGCCCTACAGGTTGCCATAATGATAAGCGGGCAACGCCTGATCAAGTAATGCGTTATTTGTCGCGTGTTTCGGGGCCGTTTATTGACCGTATTGACTTACAAATTGAATTACCAAGGCTAACGAGTGTTGAGTTACAAAGTAGCAAACCCGAAGAAACCAGTGCAGTAGTAAGAGCGCGAGTAGAGGCTGCTTATTATTTGCAGCTAAAACGCCAAGGTAAAGTGAATGCGCGGTTAAACAATAAAGAAATGAGTATACATTGTGATCTCGCTTCCACTGAGTTGCAGTTTTTAGCCAGAGCGAGTGAAAAACTGGCATTATCGCCACGCTCATACCATAGAATAATTAAAGTCGCGCGTACTATTAGTGATTTAAAAGGGGCGGAGCGTATTAGCTTAGATGAGCTAAAAGAAGCACTTAACTACCGCGCCTTTGAGCGCTTACTAGCGCAATTAACTAAGTACTAAATAGAGAGCATATAACCTTTACCGCGTACAGTAACAATGCGCTTTTGATCTTTTTCATCATTTAATTTTTTACGCAAACGGCCAATTAACACATCCACAGTACGATCGTTTGGGCTCCAATCAGGCTGGCCTATTTCTTCAGATATTTTTTCGCGAGAAGTTGCTTTACCTGCGTTACCAATTAAACAAATAAGTACTTTATGTTCCGCTTCGGTTAAGCGCGATTCAGCACCTGTAGCTGTAATTAGTGTGCGGTTGTCGGGGTGTAATTTAAAGTCGGCATATTCTATAAACTCTTCGCCGTTATCATCGTTTTTATCATTGTCTGAATTTAAGTGTGCAATGCGTTTATATAAAGCACGCATGCGCAGCTCTAGTTCAAGTAAGTCTACGGGTTTGCATATGTAGTCGTCTGCGCCTTGGGCAAGGCCAGCAATACGATCGGCCTGTGAATCACGGCTCGATAATAAAATTACGCCAATATCGGTAAGGGTATTTAGCTCTTTTGCAAGTTGTAAGCCGTCGCGCTTTGGTAAAACAATATCAATAATGGCTAATGAAAAAGCACCGCGCAAATTAACTCGCGACCTTATAGTGCTCAGTGCATCGGCGCCAGTAGGGTCAACTTCTATTGTAAACTCGGTATTTGTAAAATGATTTTGGATGCGTTTAACGAGTAATTCGTCGTCCTCAACCAATAAAACATGAATAGTCATAATACTTTATTGTTAATGCTTATAGTTTTCTATGGTAGCACCATTAAGTAAAGGCTGAGAAGGGCGTTTATTGTTTTTAAGTAAGCTAATGTTTCAAAAGTAGTTAATAAGTTTACAGTTTAGAAAATTTAGCACCTTTAGGGTTTTATTAAAGGTGCTATTTAGCCTGCTGTACTCAGAATAAATATCTTAATCTAAGTTTGCTTAATTATTAAAAATAATTTAGCGATTAGTCGTTAGGGTAAAGATAATCCCACCATTGTGGCTCATTTTTAAGTTTTTTATCAAAATAAGCTAACATGGTATTCCACCAATCAAAACGTTTGTCGCGGGCAATAATTTGATGGTTCGCACCTTTGTATTCTATTAACTCTACATCTTTATTAAGTAATTTAAGTGCAGTGTACATAGTTAAGCTTTCGCCAACGGGTACGTTAGTATCACTGTCACCATGAATGAGTAGCATAGGCGTGGTTACTTTATCGGCATTAAATACCGGGCTATGTTTACTATAAAGCTCGGGGTTATTCCACGGAAAGCTGTTTTTAGACGCTTCGCCAGAATATAAGTAGCCCCACCATCCTTCACCCCAGTAAGATGTGAGGTTAGAAATACCAGCATGAGAAATCGATGCGCTAAATAAGTCGGTTTTAGTTGCTAAATGCATAGTCATAAAGCCACCGTAAGAGGCACCTAAATTGCCTACCTTTTCGCTATCTACATAGTTGTATTTATTTAAAAATGCCTGCGTGCCTGCAATTATATCGTCGCTGGTGTAGTTGCCCCACGCATTAACGTGCTGCGCCGAAAACTTTTGCCCAAAGCCGGTAGCGCCTGTTGGCTGTATTACATAAACCACATACCCGTTTGCCGCCCATAAATTAAACGGATAACGTCCAGTAAAGCCTCGTGTCACTGGCGATGTGCCGCCATAGTAATAAACCAGCGCTGGGTGTTTTTTAGTTTTATCAAGGTTATTTGGGATATAAACACGCCCTGAAATTTCAACGCCATTTTTATTAGTGAAATTAAATTCTTCGAGAGTTGGAATTTGTGTATTTGCATAGCTAAGTGGCTTTGAATCCCAGACTATTTTAGCGGTGTTTTTACTTATATTAAATCGCTTTAATTGTTGTGGACTAGAAGCCGTGGTGCCACTGAGTAATATTTCAATGTTGCGCTCGTTTGAGTAGCTAAACTGCTCAACAATATCTAAACCGGTATTTAATTTTTTAAAGTGCTGCTTACTTAAATCAAATAGGTAGAGCGGTTGGGTGTCGTGCTCAGTAACCTTTAGCAATGCGTCGCCATTGTTTAAAACACTCAGTCTTCCAATTGCTGGATCAAACTGTTTACTGAGTGCTTTAACGTTTTTTCCGCCGTCTGTAAGCAGGTAAAGTTGACCGTCGTAGTTATTCGCTAGCATTTCTTTTGGCAATGCTCTACCTGCCCCATTTTTAAAGTCGGGGCCCGCAACAACATACACGTCCTTATTGGCGTACTTGGCCTGATTAAAAGTTTTAAATTTACCCAAAGAAGTAAGCTTATTTGATTTTAAATCAAGCTCTACTAGTTCTGTTTCTGGGTGAGTTGACGCTTGCATAGCGACTACAGGGCGGCTCATTAATAGTTTACCGCGCTTATTGTTAAAGTCTTCAAAGCTATGCGAAAGTGGCCCTTGGCTAAGTGTTTTTATTAAACCACTTTGCGTATCAAGCATATAAACTTGGCTTACTGAACGTGCGTATGACCAGCGATCTTGTAACCCTTTATAATGCTTCGTGAGTTTGTCATTACCCTTGTCAGATGCAGGGTTAGACCAACTAAATATTACACTGTGCTCGTTATAAAAGGTAAAACCGCTAGCGCCTTCTAAGCGAGTAGAGAGGGTTTTTACTGATAAATTTTTACGGTTAAGTTGTTTTAATTCACCATTTAGTAAATACACTAAAAAGCGGTTATCTGGGCTCCAAATAAGGTTGCTTGGTTGTTCTGCCTCAAAGCGATACAGTGTTTGATTGTCGGTGTTTTTAAGTTCAGTTACATTGTTTGCTTGATTTAGTGTTTTATCATTAAAGCGGCGCGTTGTCGTAATATAGTGCTCTGAGTTTGGCGCTAATGATAAGCCGCTAATAGTGGGAGCATCAAATAATTGTTTTGCCGATAAACGCTTAGTTTGTGAAGTACTAAGGGTAATGTTATCGCTCGGTGTTTTTGGTGCAAAGTCGAGTATTACATCGTGCCAATTTGCAACTTGTTGCGCAACAATAATAGCAGTATGACTACCATTATTTAAGGCGAGTTTGTAGCTGCTGTTGTCTGCCTTTTGCAATTCGCCATTTATAAACAATTGCCCTTGTTCAATGCCTTTTAAGGTTAACGTACCTTGGCTAAAACGCGTGGTTTCTATATTAAACTTAAGTGCCTGTAAGCCGCCTAAAGTGAGTGCATTTATTTTATTAAATGGCTGCCAGCTGTGTTTTTTGTCAAACACCGAAAAGTTAGCTACGGGGAGTTGTAGCTGGGGTAATAAGTTACTAATTATGGTATCGCTTTGGGCCGTTTGAAAAGGCTTTAATTGCATGTTTTCAGCCAGTGGACCAATAAATTGAATTTTAGATTTATCAAGCGGTGCTGCAAACGCGGCAAAACTTAAGCTGCTAAGAGTAAAAAGGGCAAAGGAGTGTTTAAATAGTTTATTGCTATGACGCCAAAGTGCGTTAAGTTTCATTATTATACCTATTATTATTGAGTCTTTGGCCAAATATAGCATGTATTGTTATCATGCCCATATATTCAACTAAGCGGAGATCAAATGACATTACTGATAGTTTATATGGTCGTTGCCATTGTTATTTCATTTTTATGCTCAGTAATGGAAGCCGTGCTGTTAAGCATTTCACCTAGTTATGTTGCATTACTGCGTAAAAAGCAGCCTGTATTAGCTAAGCAGCTCGAAAAACTAAAAAATAATATTGATCAGCCATTAGCGGCTATTTTAACGCTTAATACGGTGGCGCATACCGCCGGAGCCGCTGGAGTTGGCGCGCAAGCAGCTATTGTATTTTCGGATGCAGCAGTAGGGGTTGCCTCTGCAGTGATGACTTTATTTGTGCTGGTGTTTTCTGAAATCATACCTAAAACGTTAGGGGCAAACTATTGGCGAGTACTTACCCCAAGTGTGACTTACGGTTTACGTTTTTTAGTTATATTGCTTAAACCTTTTGTATGGCTTGCACAAAAGCTGACAAATTTAATGGGACCAAAGCATGACCAAGCCTATTATATTCGCCAAGAAATAGAAGCCATGGCCGATATAGGCACTGAGTCGGGGGCGCTGCACCAAGATGAGTCTGAAATAATTCGTAACTTATTACATTTTAGACATGCCAAATTATGCGATTTGATGACCCCACGTACAGTTATTTTTAAAGTTCATAAAGACTTAACCGTAAACGAATACTTGAACCTGCATGGTTCGTCGTCGTTTTCTCGCATATTGGTGTTTGATAAAGACACTGACGATATTATCGGCTTTGTGCATAAAAACGATATTATGTTGGCATGTCATCGCTTAGGTAGCGATTACAAAATTAGTAAACTAGTAAAGCCAATCTATACGGTTCCTAGTTCGCAAAATGCGTCGTCGTTGTTACAAACCTTATTAACAGACCGCACGCATATTTGTTTAGTGGTTGATGAGTATGGCGACGTACAGGGTATTGTTACGCTTGAGGACATGATTGAAGCACTAATGGGTTTAGAAATTGTAGATGAGCGTGATCAGTCCACTAATATGCGTGCGGTTGCGAAGCAGCGTTGGCATAAACGTTTGGCAAATAGTAAAAACTTAGTCACTGAAGAGGATAAACACCCTAGAGGAGACAACTAAAGAGGTCTCCTTATTAGCTTGGGGGTTTATAGTTAATGGTATTTCCTGTCACTTTAATCCAATATTGTGCCCAGTCTATAAATTCACTCTTAGATTTAGGACGACTAAATAAAAATCCCTGTATTGCTAAGCGAGTTTTGTAATGCCTTAAATAGGCAAGCTCTTCGGGGCGCTCAACCCCTTCTGCTACTAGTTCTAAATGCTCTTGATTGGTAATGTCGATGAGGGAGCTTACAACAACTTGAGAAAACTGATCTGTTTCTATATTACTAATAAGTGTGCGGTCTATTTTTATTTCGGTAAAGGGCAAGTTTTTAAGCTGGCTCATGTTAGTAAAGCCAACGCCAAAATCGTCAAGCGATAAACCAAAACCATGCATTCTTAAGCGGTTTAATGTTTCTAATTGGCTTAGGCTTGAAAGCGCATGTTGTTCGGTTATCTCAATAATAATATCACTAGGTTTAAGCTGGTTAAGTTTTAATATAAGTAATAGCTTATTTGGGCAGCTAAGATCGTTTAACTGCATGGGAGATAAGTTAAATGCCAGTTTTAAATTTTGTCCTAGCTGTTCTTTTATATTTTCGAAATCACTGGTGGCTTTTTCAAAGAGCGCAAATGTAATTTCATTAATTAGATCATGTTGCTCAGCAAGGCTAATAAAACGAGCTGGTAAAATTATACTACCGTCGGTATTTGACACAATACGCGCTAATACTTCAGCACTTTTTATTTTACTGGTATTAATACATATTTTAGGTTGATAAAACGGCGTTATTTCGTCATTTTTTAATGCGTTAATAAGCTCTGTTTTTGAAATAGCAGGTTCTTTTATTAAAGTGTGGCTATTTAAATAGGCAACTTTATTTAACAAGGAGCCTACTTGAGTTAATTGTACGGGCTTAGAAATATTACCGATAAGGTGAGCATTATGCTGCTTGGCTAAGTTGGCAGCTAAACTAATTACCTTATGCTCCATTTCAGAAATAATAATAATGGCGCCTTGGTAATTTAGCTCTCCTAAATGGCGTATTAGCTCCATGCCATCCATTTCAGGCATGTTTAAATCGGTAAAAATGGCATCAAAATAGTTTATGTCACGTTTAACTTTTTCTAGCGCTTTTGTAGCACTTAGGCAAGTGGTTATGGTTTCTGACATATCTAACTCAGCGAGGATTGCTTCCATTACAATTAAAATAGCTTTTGAGTCATCAACGACCAGAATATTAGGCACTACTTTTTTCACTGTTATCCCTTTCAATGCATAGTGTGTATTACTATAAAAGTAGTAGATTCTCATGTGTTTGTCATTCTTTTAATGTGTATATTATCCGGCTAATAAAAAGTTGTTATTAATCATGCTCGCTCGTGTTTTTTAGCTGAGTCGGTATACTAGCGCTATTGTTTTAAACGGTTTTAATTATGATAAGAATAGAACTTAAGTTAGCCGATCAGCCTTTTACACTAATGGTTTCTGGGCAAAAAGTTGTGCAGATATTTCATAGTCAACAAGCGATTACTTTTGATAACCCCCGCGACAACTATTATCAATTTACTTTTGATAACAAACTAATAGGTATTGATAGCTCATTGGTAAATGAGCAGAGTATTTCGTTGTTTGTAAACGATGAGTTTGCTACGCAACTTGCTTTACCTGCAGCTACTGGTGGTGAAACTAAAAAAGGCTGGCTTGGATTGGCCGCCCTTGGTTTTAAGCTATTTAAAAGTGCCAAAGTAATTAAGGTAGTGTTAGCGGGAGCGTCAGTTGCCGGTTATGCCTGGTTATTCAGTATTGAGTTTGCACTTATGCTTATTGCTTGCTTAGTGGTGCATGAATACGGCCATGTGCGTGCCATGCAATATTTTGGCATTAAAACCAAAGGCATTTATTTAATTCCGTTTGTAGGCGGGCTTGCAGTAAGTGATGATAAAATTACCACGCGTTGGCAAGATGTAGTGATTTCTTTAATGGGCCCCGCGTTTGGGCTTATAACGTCAGTATTAAGTTTAGTGTTGTACTACGCTACCGAAATGGAAATATTTGCCGGTGTTGCTGTGCTTAGCGCTTTACTTAACTTATTTAATTTACTGCCTATTTTACCGCTTGATGGTGGCCATGTATTAAAAAGTATTAGCTTTTCTATGCGCTCATGGGTCGGTTTAAGTGTGTGTTTATTGGGAGTGCTGTTTGGTTTATGGCTAAGTTACACCTTTGGTTTAATGTTGTTGGTGTTCTTTTTGCTTATTGGTGCGCTGGAAATTGTATTTGAATGGCGCGGCAGGCACACTTCACATTTAATGCCACTTGATAAGTATGGCCAAGGTTTTTCAGCGGTGATGTATGCGCTGGTGGTTGCCGGGCATGTAGCCGTAATGATGCATTTTGCAGACTCAGAAAACCCCATTTTAAGCTTGCCAATGAAAATATTATCGAGCTAATCGTATTTAAAAGCAGGGCTGTAATTGCAGTCCTGCTTAATACATTATTTTTATACAGTTAATAAAAGCTCAACATTAAGGATATAAATACCCCAGTTACAAATAGCTGCACTACACAAAATCCCATAATGTCTTTGGCTTTTAGGCCTGCTATAGCAAGTACAGGTAATGCCCAAAAAGGTTGAATTAAGTTAGTCCACGCATCGCCCCAAGCTACTGCCATTGCAACCCTTGATATGTCGGCGCCAAGCGCTTGCGCTGCGGGTATTACAATTGGCGCTTGTACCGCCCATTGTCCGCCGCCCGAAGGCACAAACATATTAACCAACCCGGCACTTATAAAACTAAAAAATGGCAAACTGTCTGCATCCGCTATGGCAATAAAACCGCTTGATATTTGCTGTGCTAGGCCACTATCAACCATTACCGCCATAATGCCGGCATAAAACGGAAATTGAATAACAATACCTGCGCCACTAGGAATTGCTTGCTGTAAGCTATTGAGTAAGTTATGCGGTGTTTGATGTAAGGTTATAGCTAAAAACAAAAACAACGCAATTACGCTATTTAAGTTTAAGCCGCCACCGGCAACTAAAAAGTAATAACCTAAATAAATTAACCCCAGTAAGCCAATTGTAATACCAAGCAATTTACTTTGCTCTAAGTGTTGGGCTGGCCTGGTAATATTAATTATTGCAGGGGAGGTACTTTTTAATAGTGCGGAGTCTATGTAAACACTTTCCTCGGCGCTTGGTAGCATGTAACGGTTAACTAGCGGCATAATAATAAATAACCCTACTAGTATGGCAATATTAAAGCCCGCAAATAGCGTTTGCTCAGTGCTAATAATCCCCATGCTTGATTGCAAAAAGTGCCCTTCGGTGGCTATCGTCAGTGGAATTGAGCCTGCTAACCCGCCATGCCACACTACAAAGCCTGAGTAGGCGCTGGCAACTAATAAGCGGTAATCAACTCGGGTGTGTTTAGCAATGGCTTTGGCAAATAACGCGCCAATAACTAAGCCAAACCCCCAGTTAAGCCAACTAGCGAGTAGTGAAATAAGCGTTACTAATATAATTGCTTTTGGTGCAGTGTTAGCAAAGGTGGCGAGCTTTTCTAGTAACTTACTAATAGGTGGAGTGCTTGCCAACATATAGCCGGTAATTAACACCAGCAGCATTTGCATTGCAAAGCTAAGTAAGTTCCAAAAACCATCGCCCCACGCTTGCAGTACTTCAATACCGGTTGCTGGAGTAAACACGCTAGCGATAACTAAGGTAATAACACTTAGCAGTATTACAAATATAAAGGGATCAGGCAGGTAGCGCTCAACGAGCTTGGTAAAGGGAGTGGCTATTTTATTAAGCATAACTAGGACTGTTGTTAGTATTATTTGCAGGGTAATTAATCACGAAAAACATTAATTGGCAAACCGCATTTAGTCTTATGGGCGTTATGTTTAAATGAGAATAGTGAAAATATTGCTTAAACCAATAGCATAAAGTAACGTGTTGTTTATAGATAATTTACTAACTAAGACTTTGTATTATGCCGGTGATATTTAAAAGGCTAGTGTTACTTGTACGGGCTCATATAGATCAGTTGAGTTGGCAAGCAGTGGCACTGGCTATTTTGACTCATATGCTTTTAACATGGGGATTGTTATATATAGCAAATGAGCAAGCACTCACCTCCCTAACAACCTTTTTTTATTATTACACGGTAACCACTTCAACCGTAGGGTATGGCGATTTTAGCCCAACCACAGATTTAGGGCGTTGGGTGGTGGCTTTAATACAAATACCTTTTGGTTTAGCTTTATTTGGCGTTCTGTTAGGCAAAACAGGGCAAACAATAACTTACTTAATTAGGCGCGCTATGACTGGTGATAAAAACTTTGCTCACAGTAGCAACCATATTATTATTTTTGGTTGGCACGATACCCGTACTAAAAAAATGATTGATTACATTCTGGCCGACACTAAACGTACCGAACGGCGTATTTTACTTGCAGTAACTGAGCAAATGGAGCACCCATTTTTAAGTAACGAAAGTGTCGACTTTGTGCGGTTAAGTAGCTTTACCGATTTAGAGGAGCTAAAACGTGTAGCTATAAGCTACGCCGATAAAGTGATTATTGACGGCCAAGACGACGATCAAACCTTTACTACCGCATTGCGCATTAGCCGTTTAGTTAAAGATGATTGCCATATAAGCGCGCATTTTTTAGATGAAACAAAAGTAGATATGCTATTAGAGCATTGCCAAAATGTAGAATGCAGCAGTGTTAAATCGGCAGAAATACTCGTACGTTCAATGCAAGATCCAGGTTCGAGCCGAGTGCACGAAGAGCTACTATCAATTTTACATGGCGATACGCAGTTTAGCTTAGCCGTTCCAGAGCAAAGCAAAGAGATGGAGTTTGGTACGTTGTTTCATCATTTTAAACATCAGCATGATGCTATTTTACTTGGTGTGGCACACAATTTAAGTGCACAAAATATGGATTTAAATCCGCCACTTGATTATAAAATTAGCGCCGGCGACATTTTGCACTACATAGCAGTAGAGCGAGTATTAAGTCGTGAAGTGGACTGGCCTGCTTTGGCAAAAGCATGAACGAAGTTATATTTTTAATCATTCTTTTAATTGCCTACATTTTACCTGTGGTTATTATACTCAATAGTAAGCGCACTCAAGGCCACGAAAAAAATGCCTGGTTAATTGGCATTGTATTTTTTTCGTGGTTAGGGCTTATTATGTATTTAGCCATAGTGCCTAAACATGGGCGTAAAAAAAGGCAAAATAAAAAGCCTTAAATATAAGGCTTTTGGGCAATAGGAAGTAGTTGCCGCAGTGGTATTAATAGTATTGCAGGCCGCTAGTTTAAATTTTAGTACTATTCAAGCTCTTTCAGTTTGTGCTTCACAAGAGGGTCGTTTGGCGCTAATTGCTTGGCGACTTCGAGTAATTGGATGGCATCATCGGGGTGCTGCTCTTGATGTTTAAGCGCTACATCAATCAGTGGCTGAATATCAATACTGGCTTGATGCTCCTGTACGTGAGCTGTTTTTTCGTCTATCAAAATATTATGTGCAGTACTTAGTAATTCTAGGCGATGCGCCGATTTTTTATTCGCTTTATTGAGCCTTTTGTAATAGTCCTCTTTAAAGCGTAAGGTTTTAGTTTGCAGGCGAAACTGCGCAATATCAATTTGTTGATGGCGCATAAAGTCCACAGCTACTTGCTTATAAAAACCAAACTTGTTTAAGTAAGTGGCGTGAGTGCCGTGACCCATACCAAATACCCGTAAATGGTTAAGTTGCTTATAGCGCTTGGCATGTAGTCGATCAATACGATTAGTGGGGTCGTAAATAATATAGCCTTGGGCGTTGCCTAAATCTAAATCGGCATAACTGCCTTCCCAATCATATTGCTGAGCTATATCTGTGCTAGAGCGGTCGTCCCATGGCACTAAGCTTTTATTTTTAGTGCTAACAGGGTGAAAAAGCAATACCTGATCTAGCTTTAATAATTTTGCAAAAGCACCAACCGCAAAGCCACCACGGCTTAAGCCATAACCTAATCGAGTTTTAAAAGATGTAAGCAGTGGGGATAATTGTTCCAGAAAAAAAATTAAATTACGGTTACGAAACCAGTTGCTCTTACCCAAATGCTGAAAAGCGATAACATTTACGTTTTGTTTTTGTGCTAGGTGATAACCCCAAGGCGCGAAGTCTGCGTGAAGGTCTTGCTCCTGCACATCAGTACCAGCAGGCGAAAAGGTAAATAGTAGAGGCTTATTAATATCAATAAAGTCGTACTTAACATATACATCGCCAAGTAAATCTCCCCCAGACATTGGCAGTTTGGCTTGCTGCTCATCACACGAAAGGGTTAACCACTCATCTAACCAATACAGTAACTTCATTTTTCCTCCACAAAAACAAGCGGCGAATTATAGCAAATTACCATAGATAAGAAAAACAAACGTACTTTTGTATTAGTGTCAGAGAGTTATACCTGTTGCATAGAGGATTGCTTTACTTATAAATTAGCCGGTAACTAAATTTACCGCTTTTTAAATAACTAGGCTCAGGTTAAATAGTAAAATATTTTACTCCTCAGCCATGTGGGTGATTATTTGCCAATCACTTTTGGTTACGGGCATTATTGACAATCGCCCGCCTTTTTTAAGCGCTATGTCGGTGATGCGAGGGTTAGCTTTTATTTCTTTTAAGCTAACCAGAGAGTCTAAATGAGATTGATAAGTTACTTCTACTACTACCCAGCGAGGATTGTCGCTGGTGGCTTTAGCATCATAATAATCACTACTTAAATCAAACTGAGTTGGATCTGGGTAAGCTGCTTTTGTTACTACAGCAATACCTACTACGCCTACGAGCTTGCAGCTAGAATGGTAAATCATTACGAGGTCACCTACTTTTACCTCGTCGCGCATAAAGTTACGTGCTTGGTAATTACGTACCCCTTCCCAAAGTGTGGTTTGATTTTGTGCATTTTTAAGATCGTCAATCGAAAATGCATCGGGTTCAGTTTTAAATAGCCAATACGCCATATCAGGACTCGTAGAATGATTTACATCCCTCTATTGTATAGTATCATTTGGGTATTAGAGAATTGAGGAAGTAATAATGAGCCAAGTATTAGATGATTTATTGTCGTTGTTAACACTTGAAGAAATTGAGCAAGGTTTGTATCGAGGGCAAAGCCAAGATTTAGGTTTTGGTGCTGTATTTGGCGGCCAAGTTATGGGCCAAGCGCTATCTGCTGCAAAAGAAACGCTACCAGAGGGGCGTATTGTACATTCACTCCACTCTTACTTTTTACGCCCAGGCGATGCCACTAAGCCTATTGTGTATGATGTAGAAGCTATTCGCGATGGTAAAAGCTTTAGCACTCGTCGGGTTAGTGCTATTCAGTACGGTAAGCCTATTTTTTACATGACAGCGTCTTTTCAAGGGGCTGAAGAAGGATTATCGCATCAGGCGACTATGCCTGACGTACCTTTACCCGAAGAGCTGCGTTCATCGTTAGAGTTTTATAAAGAAAACGCCGAGCAAATACCCGCAGCTATACGCAATCAATTTATTAGTGAAATGCCAATAGAAATACGTCCGGTGACCTTTCATAACCCATTTAAACCTGAAGCAATGGAGCCTGTTAAGCACATTTGGTTTAAAGCTAACGGTGAAATGCCAGACGATCAACGTATTCATAATTACTTATTAGCGTACGCGTCTGATTTTGAATTTTTACCAACTGCTTTGCAGCCGCATGGTGTGTCTTTTATGCAACCTAATATGCAAGTTGCCACGATTGACCATGCAATGTGGTTTCATCGACCATTTAGAATGGATGATTGGATTTTATACTCAGTTGACAGCCCAAGTGCAAGTTCTGGTCGAGGGTTAGTAAGAGGGCAGTTTTTTGACCGCCAAGGCAACTTAATTGCCTCAACAATGCAAGAAGGGGTTATGCGTCAGCGCTAACTTACGCACTAGTAACAAAGGGTAGTAGGTGCCATATAAATTGTACGGCACCTACATTTAAACAAGTAAGTAAGCGGCGTAGCACTCACTCAAAACTAAGGCTTTATTTACACTGACCTTGTACTATATCGCTAATTGATTGCCAAACACGTGCTGGCAATAATGCTTTAAGATGCATATAAGTTTCACATAATTGCACGCTGCCTATTAAGCCCGCATCACCATCGGTAATTAAAGACTGTGCGCGTAAATTATCAATAAAGCTGACCAGCACCTTTTTATCAAAAAACTCTGGGGTTTTAATCCCATGCAAAGTACCTAAGCGTTGTGCTAGCACTTGGCTTTCTCGCTCTAACTCTGCTTTTTCAATGCCGTTGCTAGTTTGTATAAAGCCAATCACAATGGCATAACGCTGCAACGTAAAGTTTAGTGCTTTACCTAACATATCCAATTTAGCCAAACAGTCGTTGGTATTGGTTATATGAATGTTATCGCCATCAAGTTCTATTAAGTTTTGATCGACAAAATTAGCTAAAATACGCGTAATGTAGTCCTCATCTAGCTCTCGTAAATACCATTCTTTAGCAAATAGCGGATAAAACGCAGCAACTAGCTGCTGACATTTTGAAACTGTTGTGGTTTTTTCTCTAAACAAATGCAGTGCAATTAAACTTGGTACGGCAAAAAGATGTAAAATATTATTACGATAATAATTAAAGAGTGTTTTTTCTTTATCGTTAATCGCGATAATTTCGCCAAATTCATCACTTATCACATCAAACTTATTAAGCTTTAATGCATGCGTTAACAGTTGCTCTGGCGTTTCCTCTGGAGCTGTTACTTTATTACTGTAGCTGGCGTCGCGTTGTAAGCGTAAGTAAAAATCAAGTTGCGCTAAAAGTTTTGGCTTACTCAGTGCGTGCTTGTCGTTTACCAGTAAAATCATCGCTAATAAATTAACCGCATTAAGTGCCGCTGCATTGTTAATTTTAACCATAACTTGGTCGGCTAGGTTTGCCACTTGTGGGCCTAACCATTGTGGTTTTTGTACATCGGTAGGGTGTATGTCGTCACGCCAATTGGGTTGGTTGTCGTTTAAGTATTGGTTTATGGAAATAGGGTCACCAAAGTTTAAATAACCTCGACCATAGTTTTTAAGATTTTTAATCGCTTTAAAAATTCCAAAGATAGACTCACCTTTTTTATCATTTCCAGCGAGTTCTTTAAGGTACGTGTTAATTTCCATAACGTGCTCGTAACCAATATATACCGGCACAATAGAAATAGGGCGGTCAATACCACGCAGCATAGCTTGCATGGTCATTGCTAACATACCCGTTTTAGGTGGTAACAAACGCCCGGTGCGGCTACGCCCGCCCTCGGTATAAAATTTAACAGAGTAACCTTTAATAAATAACTGGCTTAAATATTCTTTAAATACTGCAGAGTAGAGCTTATTACCGGCAAATGAACGGCGAATAAAAAACGCACCCGAGCGGCGAAAGATCCCGCCTGCCGGAAAAAAGTTAAGGTTAATACCCGCGGCTATATGTGGTGGTACTAAACCTTGATGATAAATAGCATAAGTAAGTAGTAAGTAATCCATATGGCTGCGATGGCACGGCATATAAATAATTTCGTGGCCTTTATTAGTCAGCTCATGAATTTGCTCTGTGTATTTTATATCTATACCGTTATATAGCTTATTCCACAGCCAAGTTAAAAAGCGCTCAGCTACGCGTATCATTGCCTCTGAATAGTTAGCCGCTATTTCATTAAGTAACTTAACCGCATTTTGACGTGCTTGCGCTTGGCTAATGTTTTTAGCTTTTGCTTCGTCTTGTATGGCTTTTTTTATTGTTGGAGAGGCTAATAATGAGTTAAATAGCTGCTCGCGCGATGGCATTTTAGGGCCTGTTGCGGCAAGTTTTTGGCGGCGAAAGTGCACGCGGGCTACTCTTAATAGTTTTTGTGGAAGCTCGTTAACGTCCGCTTTTTCGTCTACTAAAAGTGATAAGTCGAGTGGTTGGCTAAAGCGGATAAAGTTATCTCGGCCAGAAAACAACACCACAAATAACTTTCTAAACCAACTTGGTGTTAATGAGTGTGTTATGAGCGTGCTAAGTCCGGGCTTTTCTTTGCCGGGCGCTCGGCCCCATAAAATAGTAACAGGAATAACCTGTACATCTTTTTGACCACTACTTAATAAGTGATCAATAATTTGTTTGCCTTGCGCTAGTGCATTAGTTGGCTTTGATATGTCACCAATTAATGGAGGTGGGTTTTCAATCCCTATAAAGCGGTCTAAGCGTTGTGTGCCTAATACTTGTTGTTCTCTAGGGTCGGGTAATCCATGGCGTTTACATACCCGAGCAAGCGCCGCTAAGTCAAAGCGAGAGTTTAAGCGCACAATATAAAAGGTAGGGTTTTTAGAGTTTAATTCATATTGTTCAGTCGGCTTTTCTGGCAGTACCTTACTTCTTACAAGTAAGCGGCTTACTCCAGCTGATAAAACATTTAAGCAATAATTTACAATACGCATCGACTCACCATATAGAGAGTAATTACCCATATAATTTGGGTATATAAAAGCAAAATTGGCGCATATGATAACATAAGATCTAAAAAAGCCTTTAATTTGCGTTGCCGATTAGTCAGTACGTTATGGCTTAATATATATGCATTACACTTGATTGTAGCTGCTCTATAATAGGTTGCAGTATATTTGAGCAACCAGCAGGCTGTAATTATTTACTAATTAGCTGTTGCATTTATCACCAATGTAATTATAATACGCAGGCTTTCAAAATTCCCAAGGGAACTTGGAAGGATAAATTAAGCTAGGATTTCTAGCTAATAAACAGGAGTTCCGATTTGGAACTCAACGTAGATATAATCTAACAACCGACATCTTAATATTTAAGATTGTTTCGGTCGTTTTTTTATGCTCTTTTAAATGCTCTTTATATTGAGGTTAAGAATGTCAAATCAACGCATTCGTATTCGCCTAAAAGCTTTTGACCACCGTTTGATTGACCAATCAACGGCGGAAATCGTGGAAACTGCGAAACGCACTGGCGCACAAGTACGTGGACCAATTCCACTACCTACACGCTTTGAACGTTTTACTGTACTAACATCACCGCACGTTAATAAAGACGCGCGTGATCAGTACGAGATCCGCACCCATAAACGTCTGATCGACATCGTTGAACCAACTGACAAGACTGTTGACGCTCTTATGCGTTTAGATCTTGCTGCTGGTGTAGATGTTCAAATCAGCCTGGGTTAATCGGAAGATTAGAGAGGTTTTAGGAAAATGGCATTAGGTCTAGTCGGTCGTAAAGTGGGTATGACACGAATCTTCACTGAAGATGGTGTATCTATCCCTGTGACAGTTATTGAAGCGACACCTAACCGCATTGCTCAGATTAAATCTGAAGCAACAGACGGTTATAACGCGCTTCAAGTAACCGCAGGCACTAAAAAAGCAAGTCGTGTAAACAAAGCTTCAGCGGGTCATTTCGCTAAAGCTGGTGTTGAAGCGGGTCGCGGTCTGTGGGAATTCCGCCTAAATGGTGGTGAAGGCGATTTTGAAGTAGGCGCTGAGCTTACTGTTGAATTATTCAACGAAATCAACAAGGTTGACGTAACCGGTACTTCTAAAGGTAAAGGTTTCCAAGGTGGTGTTAAGCGCTGGAATTTCAGCATGCAAGACGCTACACATGGTAACTCTCTATCTCACCGTGCTCCTGGTTCAATCGGTCAAAACCAATCACCTGGTAAGGTGTTTAAAGGTAAGAAAATGGCCGGTCATATGGGTGCTGAGCGTGTAACGACTCAAAACTTAGAACTAGTTCGCGTTGACGCTGAGCGTAATTTGCTTTTAGTTAAAGGTGCAGTACCTGGCGCTATCGGCGGTGACGTTATCGTTAAACCAGCTGTTAAAGCATAAGTCCTGGAGATTTAGTGATGGAATTAGCAATTAAAGACGCTTCTGGCGGTCTTGAAGTTTCTGAAGCTACTTTTGGACGTGAGTTTAACGAAGCATTAGTACATCAAGTAGTTGTTGCATACGCAGCAGGTGCTCGTCAAGGTACTCGTGCTCAGAAGACACGTTCTGAAGTAAGCGGTGGTGGTAAAAAGCCATGGGCTCAAAAAGGTACTGGCCGAGCACGTGCTGGTACGATTCGTAGCCCAATTTGGCGTTCAGGTGGCGTTAGCTTTGCAGCTAAACCACAGGATCATAGCCAAAAAGTAAACCGTAAAATGTACCGCGGTGCGATTAAAAGCATCTTATCTGAATTAGTTCGTCAAGAGCGTTTAATCGTTGTTGAAAGTTTTGCTCTAGCAGCACCAAAAACTAAAGAACTAGTTGCTAAGCTTAAAGAACTTGAGCTTAAAGATGTTCTTATCGTGACTGAAGAAGTAGATGAAAATCTTTTCTTATCGGCACGTAACCTTTATAAGGTTGACACGCGTGATGTAGCTGGTATCGATCCTGTAAGCTTAATTGCTTTCGACAAGGTACTTATTACAGCCGCTGCTGTTAAGCAACTTGAGGAGGCGCTAGCATGATTCGCGAAGAACGTCTTTTAAAAGTGATCGTTGCTCCACATATCTCTGAAAAAAGCACTATTGCTGCTGAAGAAAACAATACTATTGTTTTTAAAGTAGCAAAAGATTCAACTAAAGCTGAAGTTAAAGCAGCAGTTGAGAAGCTTTTTGAAGTAGAAGTAACGGGTGTTCGCACACTTAACGTTAAGGGTAAAACAAAACGTACTGGCGCACGTTTCGGTCGTCGTAACGACTGGAAAAAAGCTTACGTTACTCTTAAAGAAGGTAGCGAGCTAGACTTTGTCGGCGGCGCCGAGTAATAAGGGGATAGAATTATGGCACTTCAAAAGTGTAAGCCTACTTCTGCGGGCCGTCGTCACTTAGTTAAAGTGGTTAACTCTGATTTACATAAGGGTAAGCCGTACGCACCACTATTAGAGAAAAACTCTAAATCAGGTGGTCGTAATAACAATGGTCGTATTACGGTTCGTCATATCGGTGGTGGTCATAAGCAACATTACCGTTTAATCGATTTTAAACGTACTAAAGATGGCATTCCAGCCACTGTTGAACGTTTAGAATACGATCCAAATCGTAGCGCAAACATCGCTCTTGTATTATATGCAGACGGTGAGCGTCGTTACATTATCGCACCAAAAGGCTTAAAAGCTGGCGATGCAATCCAGTCTGGTGTTGATGCACCAATCAAACCTGGTAATGCATTACCAATGCGTAATATGCCTGTAGGTTCGACTGTTCACAACGTAGAATTAAAACCAGGTAAAGGTGCTCAAATCGCACGTTCTGCTGGTGCATACGTTCAAATCCTTGCTCGTGATGGTCAGTATGTAACATTACGTCTTCGTTCAGGCGAAGTACGTAAAGTTGAAGCTGATTGTCGTGCGACTCTAGGTGAAGTAGGCAATGCTGAGCATATGCTTCGTTCACTTGGTAAAGCAGGTGCAAATCGCTGGCGTGGTATCCGTCCGACAGTTCGTGGTGTTGCCATGAACCCGGTAGATCACCCACACGGTGGTGGTGAAGGTCGTACATCTGGTGGTCGTCATCCTGTGTCTCCATGGGGTAAGCCGACTAAAGGTGCTAAGACACGTAAGAACAAGCGTACTGATAAGTTTATCGTACGTCGTCGTACTAAATAATAGTTGAGGAATAGCCATGCCACGTTCTCTCAAGAAGGGTCCTTTTATAGACCTACACTTGCTGAAGAAGGTAGAGAAAGCGTTGGAAAGCGGAGACAAGAAGCCAATTAAAACTTGGAGCCGTCGTTCAATGATCATACCTAACATGATCGGATTGACCATCGCTGTCCATAATGGTCGTCAGCACGTTCCTGTGTTTATCACAGACGAAATGATCGGTCACAAACTAGGTGAATTTGCACCAACTCGCACTTACCGTGGCCATGCTGCGGATAAGAAAGCGAAGAAACGATAAGAGGGGAAGATAAATGCAAGCATTAGCTAAACATAAATTCGCCTCTGGTTCGGCGCAAAAAGCACGTCTAGTTGCAGATCAGATCCGCGGACTACCGGTTGATCGCGCACTAGAAATCCTGGCGTACAGCCCGAAAAAAGCGGCTGTATTAGTAAAGAAAGTACTTGAGTCTGCTATTGCTAACGCAGAGCATAACGAAGGTGCTGACATTGATGAGCTTCGTATAACAACGATCTTTGTGGACGATGGTCCTACAATGAAACGTATTATGCCACGTGCTAAAGGACGCGCAGACCGCATCCTTAAGCGTACAAGCCATATCACTGTTATGGTTTCAGATAGCTAGGAGATATAAGTAATGGGACAAAAAGTTCATCCTACTGGTATTCGCCTAGGTATATCTAAACCTTGGGTTTCTACCTGGTACGCGAGTTCAAAAGATTTCTCTGCACAGCTTTTTGGCGATCACAAAGTACGTACATTCCTTACAAAGGAATTGAAAACGGCTTCTGTGTCTAAAATCGTTATTGAGCGTCCAGCAAAATCAATCCGCGTAACAATCCACACGGCTCGTCCGGGTGTTGTTATCGGTAAAAAAGGCGAAGACGTAGAAAAATTACGTCAAGCGGTAACTAAAATCGCTGGTGTACCTGCTCAGATTAATATTTCTGAAGTACGTAAACCAGAACTAGATGCACAACTAGTAGCAGACGGCATTGCCTCTCAACTAGAGCGTCGTGTTATGTTCCGTCGCGCTATGAAGCGTTCGGTACAAAATGCAATGCGCATCGGTTCTAAAGGGATTAAAGTTGAAGTTAGCGGTCGTCTTGGCGGCGCAGAAATCGCACGTACAGAGTGGTATCGTGAAGGTCGTGTACCTCTACATACTCTTCGTGCTGATATCGACTACGCAACTTCTGAGGCCTTAACCACTTATGGTATCATTGGTGTTAAAGTTTGGATCTTCAAAGGCGAAGTTATTGGTGGTTTACCACTAGTACAAGAGCAAGAGAAGCCAGCTAAACGCGCACCAAAGAAAGCCAAAAAAAGTGCTAAGTAGAGGTAGCGAGTAATGTTACAGCCAAAACGTACAAAATTCCGTAAAACGCACAAAGGTCGCAACCGTGGTCTAGCGCAAAACGGTAACAAAGTAAGCTTCGGTACTTTCGGTTTGAAAGCTACTGGCCGTGGCCGCATGACTGCTCGTCAAATCGAAGCAGCTCGTCGTGCCATGACGCGTCACGTGAAACGTCAAGGTAAAATCTGGATCCGTGTTTTCCCAGACAAGCCAATCACGAACAAACCGCTTGAAGTTCGTATGGGTAAAGGTAAAGGTTCTGTTGAGTATTGGGTTGCTGAAATTCAGCCTGGTAAAGTACTTTACGAAATGGAAGGTGTTTCAGAAGAGCTTGCTCGTGAAGCGTTTGACCTTGCTGCTCGTAAATTGCCATTCAAAACAACTTTCGTAACTCGGACGGTAATGTGATGAAAGCTAGCGAACTAAAAGATAAAAGCGTAGAAGAGCTTAATACTGAACTTCTAGGACTTCTTCGTGAGCAATTTAATATGCGCATGCAAGCAAGCACTGGTCAGTTAGCTCAGACACACACGCTAAGAACAGTACGCCGCGATATCGCGCGTGTAAAAACAGTTATTAACCAGAAGGCAGGTCAATAATGAGCGATAAAATTCGTACTCTTCAAGGCCGTGTAATTAGCGACAAGATGGAAAAATCTTTCACTATTGCTATCGCACGTTATGTGAAGCACCCAATTTATGGGAAATTCATTCGACGCACGACTAAGCTACACGTACATGACGAAAATAATGAAGTTCAGGCTGGTGACGTAGTTACTATCCGTGAATGTGCTCCAATTTCTAAGAGTAAATCTTGGACATTCGTAGCAGTTATTGAACGTCCAAAACAAGCTTAATTTTTAATTAAGTCTGTTTTATAAAAAGCCCCGGCATTTATTTGCTGGGGCTTTTTGTTTTTACGAAGCTGCGAGTTTGAGCTGCAAGCAATCAGCAACTCAGAGTTAATTTAGCGCTCTTTTATGATTGTGGTATTTATACATAACAACAATATTTATCTACTCAATAAAGCTCAGGCACAAATAGCCCCTTTTATCCTTCGAAAATACATTTCTTAATCTGTTTTTAACTATATTTACTAAAGTTAATAACTAAATAGAATATCAAAGTTGATTCTGTTCTTTTTTTAACTCTGCATTGCCCGCTATCCTACAAGCTCAGTAAACCTCAACAGATAGTCTCTGGGTGAGGTAAAACTCATTTTGAACGACGTATAACAGTACGTTGTGTTTAACTTTTAGGGTTACGGGGAATTGATTCATGTTGCTAGGTCAACTAAACGCTGCGGCAAGTCCGCTATCGCAAGAGCAAGTACAAAAGCTGCAAGGTTTAGTGGCTGAGCTTAATCCAATTCAACAAGCATGGGTTAGTGGTTATCTTGCTGCAAATGCTAATACGGCGGCTTTAGGCGGTGCTGTGGGAGCAGCTCCAAGTGCTGGTGAGGCAGTTGCATTAACTATTTTATATGGCTCGCAAACAGGTAATGCAAAAGGTGTAGCTGCTAAGTTAAAAGCACAAGCAGAGTCACGCGGTTTAGCCGTAAAGCTAGTGAGCATGGCCGATTACAAACCAACTGCACTAAAAAAAGAAAAGTTTATAACTGTGGTTGTTGCAACTTACGGCGAAGGTGAACCACCAGAAGATGCAGAGGCTTTACACGAATTTTTAACCACTAAAAAAGCGCCTAAGTTAGATGGGGTGAAGGTAGCCGTGATTGGCTTGGGGGATTCGAGCTATGAATTTTTTTGCCAAACAGCAAAAGACTTTGAGCAGCGGTTAAATACACTCGGCGCAGAAACAATTTATCAACGCGCCGATTTAGATGTAGATTACGAAGACGAAGCGACAACTTGGATCACTGGCGCATTGGATGCCTTTGAACCGGATTTAAAAGCACAGCAAGGTAGTTCAGGTGGTCAAGTTATTGCAATGCCGTTTGCTGGGTCAACTACTGTGGCAAGTCAATATACTAAACAAAACCCGTTTGCCGCAGAACTAGGTTTAGTGCAAAAAATTACAGGTCGCGATTCAACTAAAGATGTCCGCCACGTAGAAATTTCGCTTGAAGGCTCAGACATTAGTTATATACCAGGTGATTCATTAGGTGTGTATTTTTTAAATGACGAAGCCCGTGTTGATGAGTTGCTTACACACACGCAAATTGATGCAGCTAGTTTAGTAAAAGTTGCAGATGAACAGCTAAGTGTTCGCGATGCACTGATTGAAAAACTTGAATTAACGCAGTCGTACCCTGGCTTTGTGGAAAAATATGCAATAGCGACAGGCACACCACAACTATTAAAATTGGTTGAAGATAAAGCGGCAATGCATCAATACATTGAGCCGCGCCAAATATTTGATGTAGTTGCACAAAACCCCGCTAAGCTCGACGCGCAAACACTCGTCGATTGCCTGCGTAAATTACAAGCACGTTTATATTCAATTGCCTCTAGCCAAAGCGAGGTTGAAGACGAGGTACATTTAACCGTAGCATTAGTTGAGTTTGATGCCTTTGGTCGTGAGCATTTAGGCGGTTGTTCGGGCTATTTAGCGCGCCGTGCTGAGGAAGGCTGTAAAGTTAAGGTATTTAGTGAGCATAACGATAATTTTCGTTTACCAACGAATGATGAAACACCAATCATTATGGTTGGCCCTGGTACGGGAATAGCACCGTTTCGAGCCTTTTTACAAGAGCGTGATGCGCGTGGCGCATCAGGTAAAAACTGGCTGTTTTTTGGCAATCCACATTTTACTCAAGACTTTTTATACCAAGTTGAAATTCAAGGTTACTTAAAGTCGGGTTTACTAAGCAAAGTAGATGTTGCATTTAGCCGCGACCAAGCCGAAAAAGTGTATGTGCAAGATAAGTTACGTAGTAACAGCAAAGCTATTTTTGAGTGGCTTGAAGCCGGCGCACATTTTTATGTGTGTGGCGACGCTAATCATATGGCAAAAGATGTACACCAAGCATTACTCGAAATTATTAAAGAAAATACCGGTAAGAGCGATGAAGATGCTCAGCAGTATTTAAAAGATTTACGCAGCGCAAACCGCTATCAGAAAGACGTTTACTAAAATTAAATATTTAAAGCAGCCGTCACTGTCACTAATTTAGGATTAAACATGAGCGAACAAGATAAAAACGTAAAGCTTTCTGATAACGAGCGCATGAAACGAGAAAGTAATTTTTTACGTGGCACTATAGCAACAGATTTAAAAGATGAGATCACCGGTGGTTTTACCGCTGATAACTTCCAGTTAATTCGGTTTCACGGTATGTACCAGCAAGATGACCGCGATATTCGTGGTGAGCGTGCTAAGCAAAAGCTTGAGCCATTACACAACGTAATGTTACGTGCGCGTATGCCTGGCGGTATTATTAAGCCTGAGCAATGGTTAGCCATTGATAAATTTGCAGAAGAAAAAACCAGTTATGGCAGTATCCGTTTAACTACGCGTCAAACGTTTCAGTTTCACGGTGTATTAAAGCCTAACATTAAAGGCATGCATCAATTACTGGATAGCGTTGGAATTGACTCTATTGCTACCGCAGGCGATGTTAATCGAAATGTATTGTGTACTACTAATCCGGTTGAGTCAGAGTTGCATCAAGAAGCGTATGAGTGGGCTGCAAAAATTTCAGAGCACTTGTTACCAAAAACTAAGGCTTACGCCGAAATTTGGCTTAATGGTGAAAAAGCAGAAACCACAGAAGAGCCAATTTTAGGTTCTAATTACTTACCGCGTAAGTTTAAAACAACGGTAACAATTCCGCCGAATAATGAAGTGGATGTGCACGCCAACGATTTAAACTTTGTAGCTATTGCCGATAACGGTAAATTAATTGGCTTTAATGTGCTTGTAGGCGGAGGCCTTGCCATGACACATGGCGATACAGCAACCTACCCACGTAAAGCAGACGACTTTGGTTTTATTCCACTAGAACATACGTTAAAAATTGCGGAGCATGTGGTATCGGTACAGCGCGATTGGGGTAATCGTTCAAATCGTAAAAATGCTAAAACAAAATATACATTAGACCGAGTCGGCGTTGATGTATTTAAAGCGGAAGTAGAGAAACGCGCTGGTGTTGAGTTTGCTGCAAGCCGTCCTTATAAATTTACTCACCGAGGCGATCGTATAGGTTGGGTTGAAGGTATAGATGGCAAGCATCACCTAACATTATTTATTCAAAGTGGGCGTATTTTAGATTATCCAAACAAACCACTAAAAACAGGCTGTCGTAAAATAGCAGAAGTTCACCAAGGTGACATGCGCATGACGGCAAACCAAAACTTAATTATTGCTGGTGTAGCTGCAGATCAAAAAGCCGTGATTGAAGAAATTGCCCGTAACCACGGTTTAATTGACGATAAAGATACCGAGCAACGTAAAAACTCCATGGCGTGTGTGGCACTGCCAACATGCCCGTTAGCCATGGCTGAGGCTGAGCGCTATTTACCTAGCTTGGTTGAAAAAATAGAAGCACTACTAGCCAAGCATGGTGTGCCGAATGACAGTATTATTATGCGCGTAGTGGGTTGCCCCAATGGCTGTGGCCGTGCCATGTTAGCCGAAGCGGGATTGGTCGGGAAAGGTCCGGGTAAATATAATGTGTATTTAGGCGGTAACCTTGAAGGCACGCGTATTCCTAAATTATATTTAGAAAATGTGGGTGAAGACGTGTATTTAGCTGCTTTTGATGAATTAATTGGGCAATGGGTTAATGAGCGTAATGACGGTGAATGTTTTGGTGACTTTGTGATCCGCAAAGGCATTGTTGCTGAAGTTAAAGTATCGGTTACCGATTTTCACGCATAATAATAAGCCAGTGCAACACACTGGCTAAGGTTTGGAATTTACCATGAGTGAATTTAAAAATATTTTACAGTTAGATAAACAAAGCCAAACTAGCATGCTAGCAGACGCCAATGGCATACTGAAAAACATGAGCGCTGAACAGCGCGTACAATGGGCACTTGAAAATTTACCTGAGACACATTTTTTATCATCGAGTTTTGGTATTCAAGCCGCCGTAATGTTGCACTTAATAACATCACAACAGCCAGATATTCCGGTGGTATTAACAGATACAGGTTATTTGTTTCCACAAACGTATCAATTTATTGAGCAAATGACGGCACGTTTATCACTCAATTTAAAAGTGTACAAATCAGAGCTTAGCCCTGCTTGGCAAGAAGCTAAATTTGGCAAGTTATGGGAGCAAGGAGAGGCCGGAATTAAGCAGTACAATCAGCTTAATAAAGTTGAGCCGATGACTCGCGCCTTAAAAGAAATTAATGCTGGTACGTGGTTTAGTGGCCTGCGTCGCGACCAAGCATCAAGCCGTGCTGATAAGCAAGTAATTGAAATTAGCCGTGGTACAGTAAAAGTTTACCCAATTATTGAGTGGACAAACCGCGATGTATATCAGTATTTAACTAAGCATAACTTGCCGTACCATCCCCTTTGGGAGGAAGGCTATGTCTCTATGGGAGACATACATACTACACGTAAGCTAGAGCCCGGTATGACCGAAGAGGAAACTCGCTTTTTTGGTTTAAACCGAGAGTGTGGTTTGCACATTGATGGTGATGGTATTTAATATTATTGATTATCTCGCTCAATATTTAATAAAACGCAGCCTTGGCTGCGTTTTTTACTTACACAAAAGGATTGCCTGATTGATTGCTTTTTATTAAACTTGGCCGAATAAAGGATTAATTTTAAGCAGGAAGGCTATGAAATACTTTACCTATTTAGCAGTGTCAGTAATGATTATTGCTGTTATTTCTCTATTTTATTTAAAAAAGCCAAACGGAGAAACATGGCTTAGTACATCTGTTGTGATCAACGAATCTCAGCAAATTAAAGATAAAATAATTTCGTTTACCAGCAATACGTTTGAGCAAGCCGTTAGTAGCGTGTCGAACACACCCTCAACAACCCGCAGTAAAATATTTAAGTGGCAAGATCGGCAAGGCCAATGGCATTTTTCAGATACGCCTCACCCTAATGGTAAAAGTGTTGAAGTAAAACTAGACCCTAAAGATATTAACGTGGTGGTTGCCCAAGATACGGCTATTTTATCGGGCAGTTCCAAATCCTCAGCAGTAAATAACACTTCAGCTACACCTACAGTTTATGATCCAGTATCAATTAAAAAGGTGTTTGATGACGCTGAAAAAGCAAAACAAAAATTAGAGCAACGTACTAAACAATTAAATGATTTAAACGGTTTTTAATTATTCATTATTTGTGTTTATGGCTATGCGCTTTTAAATAACGCTTTTCTGCTTCCATAAGTAAAATAGTTAAATAAATTTTAGTGGGTAACGATAATAATACGCCAATAGCAATGCAGGCTGCCGCTATAATTATGCCGTTAATACCATGCTGGCTAGTAAAGTAGCTTGATACAATTAACGCATGACCAGTCACAATTAGGCATAACCCAAGTACAATTGATATTTTAAGTAGCCTAATAATTATGATTTGTGACATAGCGCCCTCACTAATAGTCTTACTAGTGTAGGGTGTTTTTAAAGCATTACCTTGATTTATCGCAACTGACGCGCATAAAAAAGCCTAACAAAATTGTTAGGCTATGATTAAATTTTAGGCGTAAGTTTAAGTTGCTATTAGTTAATCGAGCATATTACGAAGTACATACTGTAAAATGCCACCGTGTTTGTAGTAATCCCACTCTTTTGGCGTATCAATACGTACATCGGCACTAAAGCTTACTTTTTTACCTTCACTATTAGTTGCAATAACGCTAACTTCCTTGGTTTTATCAAACAAGCCTTCAATATCAAACTGCTCTTGGCCGGTTAAACCTAGCGACTCATGACTTTCGCCATCTTTAAACTGTAGCGGTAAAACTCCCATACCAATAAGGTTAGAGCGATGAATACGCTCATAGCTTTGTGCTATTACAGCTTTAACACCTAACAGTAGCGAGCCTTTCGCTGCCCAGTCACGAGATGAGCCGGTACCATATTCTTTACCAGCTAAAATAACCAATGGCGTATCGTTCTTTTGATATTCCATGGCGGCATCATAAATACTGGCAAGCTCATCATCAGGTTGCGTGCGGGTAACACCGCCCTCAGTACCAGGTGCAAGGAGGTTTTTAAGCCTAATATTAGCAAAGGTACCGCGCATCATTACTTCGTGGTTACCACGACGCGAACCATAAGAGTTAAACTGCGCTTGTCCTACTTTGTTATCTTGTAAATATAACCCTGCTGGTGAGTCTGCTTTAATAGCACCGGCTGGCGAAATATGATCCGTAGTAACCGAGTCACCTAGTTTTGCTAAACAACGTGCGCCGGTAATGGTTGGAATACCCGGAGGCTCAATACTCATACCATCAAAAAAGGGTGCTTTTTTAATATAGGTTGATGCATCATCCCAATCGTAAAGTTTCCCATCAGGTATTTGAATTTTTTGCCAACGGCTATCGCCTTCGTATACGTTAGCATAACTTTTTTCGAACATTTCTCTGGTTACCGTTTCCTTAACTAAATCGCTTACTTCTTTAACACTTGGCCAAATGTTTTTAAGGTAAATATCGTTACCGTTAGCATCTTGTGCCAGTGGTTCGTTATATACGTCAATATCGGTTCTGCCCGCAATGGCGTAAGCTACAACAAGCGGAGGAGATGCTAAAAAGTTCATTTTAACATCTTGGTGAATACGCCCTTCAAAGTTACGGTTACCCGATAAAATTGAGCTCACAACCAGTTTGTGCTTTTGAATAGCATCTGAAATTTCAGGAGCCAGCGGGCCTGAGTTACCAATACACGTTGTACAACCATAGCCAACTAAGTTAAAGCCTAGGCTTTCTAAATCGTCCATTAGCCCTGCTTTTTCTAAGTAGTCAGTAACGACCTTAGAGCCAGGAGCAAGTGATGTTTTAACCCAAGGTTTTACATTAATCCCTAATTGCTTGGCTTTTTTAGCAACTAAGCCAGCCGCTAAAATAACACTGGGGTTAGAGGTGTTTGTACAACTAGTGATTGCGGCAATAACACAGGCACCATCTTTTAGTTCGAACTCTTGGCCCTTAAAGTTTACTTTTGCTGCGCCTATAAACGGCGCTTCATTGCTTGATTCGTCAGGATTAGTTACAGGGCCTTCGCTTTCGATACGTGCTTGCTCTGTATCACTGCTGCTAATTTTTGCTAAACGCTCGTCTTGAAACTCTTTTAAATGCTGACTAATTGCTTCGCCAGCTTTATCAAGTGATATTCTATCCTGTGGGCGTTTAGGGCCAGCAAGGCTTGGTACTACGTCATCTAATATCAGTTCAAGTTTATCGGTGTAATTAGCTTCATCGCCATCGTTACGCCATAAGCCTTGATGCTTAGCATAATCTTCAATAAGTTTAAGCTGTTTCTCATCGCGGTTGGTTAAACGCAGATAGTTAATGGTTTCGTCATCAATCGGGAAAATACCACATGTAGCACCATATTCTGGCGCCATGTTGGCAATTGTTGCTCTATCGGCAAGTGGTAAGTCGGCAAGGCCATCACCATAAAACTCTACAAATTTACCTACGACACCATGGTTACGTAGCATTTCGGTAACGGTAAGTACTAAGTCGGTAGCTGTGGTGCCCTCTGGTAAACGGCCGTTTAATTTAACCCCTACAACCTGAGGTATTAATAAGCTAATAGGTTGGCCAAGCATAGCGGCTTCGGCTTCAATGCCGCCTACGCCCCAGCCAAGTACGCCTAAGCCGTTAATCATAGTGGTGTGCGAATCGGTACCCACTAAGGTGTCTGGGTACGCGTACTTTTGGCCATTACGTTCATCATTAAAAACAACGCGCGCTAAATACTCTAAATTTACTTGGTGCACAATACCGGTTGCTGGAGGGACAACTTTTAAGTTATCGAAGGCAGTTTGGCCCCAACGTAAAAATTCATAACGCTCTTTATTACGGTCATATTCAAGCTTGGCGTTTAAGTCAAACGCACCCTCGTTACCATAGCCATCTACTTGCACAGAGTGGTCAATAACAAGTTCAGCAGGAGAAAGTGGGTTAATTTTTGCAGGATCGCCGCCTAGTTTTTCCATCGCATCGCGCATTGCCGCTAAATCGACAATGGCAGGTACACCGGTAAAGTCTTGCATCACAACACGGGCAGGCGTAAACGCTACTTCAGCAGAGGGCTTAGCTTGAGGGTCCCAATCTAATAGGGCTTGAATGTCTTGTTCTTTAATGTTTTCGCCGTCTTCGTTACGAAGTAGGTTTTCGAGTAGTATTTTTAAAGAAAAAGGTAAGCGTTTGGCTTTGTCGCCAAGGCCTTTAAGAGAGTGAATATGAAACTGCTCACCATTAACGGTAAGTTGCTGCTGGGTTTTGAAACTATTATTCATTATTTGCCCCTTTTGTTATTAGATAAGTGTTGTGTAGAGTGACCTTTTATAGTTTGTGAATTGCAAAGTGTATACCAAGATAAAAAACAGTGTTTAAAGCGTGATTTTTAAACAGCCATTACAATAGAGATGATGCTGAAAGTTTTTAATTCAAGGGAGCCAGCTAGACTTACCCAAAAGATATTTTTAATTTGCATACAACCAGCCTTGCTGTTTGCCTTTAAAGCTAACGCAAAGTAGCAATATGGCAATTACTACCACAAACAGTGGCATAAATACCGCACTAGATCCCATTATTTCAACGCTGTTAATAACAATAAAATTGTAATACTGTTGGATTAAAATAGCCATTAACGACACGGTAAATACGGGCAGTGCAAATGACTTTTTAGCGAGCAATAAAGCACTGCCAAGCGTGCCGCCAAAGACTGCAATAGCAAATGCAATGGTTGACCAAACGGGAATGTTAGAATATGCAGCTTGCTGATCTATAGGCATTTTGCTAATTACTTCAGGTGTCATCAGCATTTGTAGTGCGAAGGCAATAACGCCGCATAAGTTCCATATAAGCGCTACCCATGCGAGTGGTTTTAACCACTTAGGAGGGGGGTGTGCAAGCATTTAATTACCTTACTTTTTTATAGTTAGTGAGGTAATTAAAGATCAAAAAAGCCAACTATACAAGCTGGCTGGTTTTATAAATAAAAAACCAAAAAAAGACTATAATTTAACCGAATGAAATAGGGCGACGACCGGTTTTTTCATCTACTTTAGGTTTTTTAGTACGCTTACGTTTATTTTTTGCAGGCTGACTCGCTGGCTGCGGTGCTGCTTGGCTTGGCTCAGATTGCGGCTGCTCGGCAGGTCGCTCTACCGGTGTTGCATCTTCGGTTAATGCAAGTTGAAAAAGCTCACCATCAAATTCTAGTATGTCGCCACTGTATAGTTTTTTCCGTTTAATTGTACAAATTTCATGGTTAACACCCACATAACCTTCAGCAATTAAGTTTTTTGCTTGGCCGCCGCCTTCTACTAAATTTAGTACTTTTAATAATTTACACAGCTCAATCGGCTCTTCTTCTAATTCAATTTCTATATATTCTTCGTTCATGTTTGCTCTCGGTGGGGTAACGCATTAACGCTAGTATAAAGTGAAGTCACTATTTTTGCATCAAAGTGCGTATACAAATCTAACCATGGTTTTCTATGTGTTCGCTCAACTTGGCAATACGTAAGCTCATACCTTCAATTATTCTATCTTTAATTTTTTCGCGTATTACATTGGGTAAGCGAGTAAGGGCATCAGAGGTAATAGCAAGCACAATTGCATCCGTTTTAGCACGTGCGCTAATGCTGCGTGCGCGGTTATTAATAAAAGCGCCTTCACCAATAAACTCCCCAGGACGTATAGTACCGAGCTCTAATAAATGGTTGTGCTTAAACACTATTAATGCACCGCTAAGTACTATAAATAGGCGCTTATCGTTGTCGTGCTGTTTAAATAAAAATGAATTTTCGCGCACTAAATATAATAAACCAAACGACTCTAAAAGTATTTGGCGCTCGTTAAGGCTAAATTCTTTAAAAAATCCTAAACGGTTGATAATTTCCATCTGTTTAAATAGCGGAATGTTCTCTATTAACTTCATTAATTACCTAAGAGTTATTCGCGCAAAACTAATTAATGTTGCGCTCTTTTAATTTACGGGTCAATGTATTGCGTCCCCAGCCTATTTTTATAGCGGCTTCTTGTTTGTGGCCTGCGCAATTGGCGAGTGCTGTTTTTATTAAGCGGGTTTCTAGTTGCGCTTGAATATTAGGCCAAATATTTTCCTTACCTTGTTTAAGTTCCTGATTAAGCCATAACTGGAAGGCATCTAACCAATCGCCTTCTTCTTGAGTTAGTGAGGCATTAATAATTTCAGGTGGCAAGTCTTGCTCGCTAACAAGCTCGCCAGGAGCCATAACCGTAAGCCAACGGCAGGTGTTTTCTAATTGACGTACGTTACCGGGCCAACTGAACAAGCGTAGCTGCTCAATTGCTTTAAGGCTAAGAATTTTACTTTCTACTTGTAGATCTTTAGCGCTTTTATGTAAAAAGTGCAGTGCTAGACGCTCAATGTCTTCGGTACGCTCTCGAAGGGCTGGTAAGCGCAGGCGCACTACATTTAAGCGATGAAATAAGTCATCCCTAAACTTGCCTTGTTTTACGAGCTCTTCAAGGTTTTGATGGGTTGCAGCAATAATACGCACATCTACTTTTATGCTTTTATGCCCGCCAACACGGTAAAACTCACCATCAGATAATACCCGCAGTAGTCGAGTTTGTACGTCGAGAGGCATATCGCCAATTTCATCTAAAAATAGGGTGCCGCCATTGGCTTGTTCAAAACGGCCTTTTCGCACGCTATCTGCACCAGTAAAAGCCCCTTTTTCATGGCCGAATAATTCTGACTCAACCAGCTCTTTAGGGATTGCGGCCATATTTAGCGCAATAAATTGGTTTTCTTTACGTGGACTATGGTTATGCAGGGCGCTGGCAACAAGCTCTTTACCCGTTCCTGACTCACCATTAATAAGTACACTCATGCTTGAGGCTGCAAGCTTACCTATGGCCCTAAACACTTCTTGCATGGCAGGTGCTTCGCCAATTATATGTGCGCTTTTAGGGGGCGTGAGTTTACGTTTAACTTTTTTTGTAGAATTAGCTCTATAGGCGCTTTCAACTAGGGCAATCGCCTCGTTTAAATCAAAAGGTTTGGCTAAATATTCAAAAGCCCCTTTTTGAAAGGCATTTACGGCGGAATCGAGATCTGAATGCGCGGTAATAATAATAACCGGTAAGCCGGGCACTTGCTCTGCTATTAGCTCTAGCAGTGCCATGCCGTCCATACCGGGCATTCTTACATCGGAGATCAGCACACTAGGTTGGCTAAATTTTAATGCATTAAGCACACTTTGTGCTTCAGCAAAGCTTTGTACTGTAAAACCTGCGCGAGTAAGCGCTTTTTCTAATACAAAACGAATTGAGGCATCGTCATCTACAAGCCAAACTGTTTTCATGCATACTCCAAGGCGTTAATCTGCAAAAGGCAGATAAATATTAAATTCGGTGTGACCAGGCCAGCTATCGCACTCAATATAACCATTGTGTTGATCAATTAATGTTTGCGCTATAGAAAGCCCCAATCCAGAGCCGCCATCTTTATTAGTGATCATCGGATAAAACAAAGTATCGCGTACACTAATATCAATCCCTGGGCCATTATCGAGCACTTGAATTAACAAGGCTTTTTTGGGTGCCTTACCGGGCCGGCGGTGCTGATAGTTAATTCGGGTTTTAATTTTTATTTCCCCACCATTAACTAATGCCTGCTGGGCATTACGCACAATATTAAGCACCACTTGCTGCACTTTACTTTGGTCAATATAAACATCGGGAATACTCGGATCGTAATCTTTTACCAAGCGAATATTGTCACTATTATCTAGGGTACTTAATTTGATCACCGACTCTAAGGTTTGATGTATATTGCCATAAGACTTTTGCGGCAATTGGTTAGGCCCAAGCAGTCTATCTACTAATTCACGCAATCGGTCGGCTTGCTCAATAATAAGCTCGGCACATTCATTTCTTTCTTGCTGGTCTACCTCGTATTGCAATAACTGCGCCGCTCCGCGAATTCCCCCTAAAGGGTTTTTAATTTCGTGCGCTAAACCTCGAATTAAATTACGTGCGGCTTGGTATTGGTGCATTTGATTTGATGCTTGATCGAATTTAATTTCATCATCGGTTTGCCGACATTCTAATAAAATATAAAGTGCACCTTGGTATTTTATCTGTTTTGAACTGACTGCTAATTTAGCATGGCGAGAATCAACAAATACCACGTCAGCCCTATGCTGGTGGCAATCTACGCCATCAATTAAAGAGTATTGCGCTATGCGTTTTAAATCGATTGAATGGTAGTTAAATAAATCATCAAAAGACTGCCCTAATAAACGCTTAGTGCCTAAACCAAGTAGTTCACTGGTACTGGTATTGGCATAAATAAGCGTAAAGCTTTCGTTTAAAAGCATCACGGCGGTGGTTTGATTTTGCCATATGGCATTGAGTAGCTCAGGGCTAAAGTGTGTGTTATTAAGCATTGTTGCACCATTTTAGTGCGCCTGTGTTTTCAGGCAAGTAATTTAATGAAATTGCACTGCAATTGCTATTTTTAATGTGAATTAGGTGGGAGTTAATTACCTAAGCTTAAGCCTTTTCTATGCATAAAAAATACACTCAATGGGCTTGTCGCAATGACTTGGCTTTGTTTGTTGTACAGCTTAACTTGCAGAGTGTGCTCACCACGCTCTACATCTCTTAAAGCAAAGGTTGAGGTATCACTTGCTGCGCCATGGGCTTTACCATCAAGAAATAGCTGTATTGTAAAGTCGTTTTCAAAGCGGGGGGTAATGCGAGTAGATACATACACAGAGCCGGTGTTTTCACGAATAGTTTGATGATGCTCAGGCGATGCAATACCAATACTAAATGCAACCGGCTGCGCTTTAGTTTGATTATTTAATATATCTGTATTTGTTGCAGGCATGGTTAAATCTTGGCTGGTGAGTTTTATCTCTTTGGCGCCAATATGGGGGGTATCTGAAAACACCAGTACGCCATTTTTATCTTTCCATGCGTAAATTTTTTTTTCACCAGCGTAACTACAAACACTTAATAATGAAGTAATTAGTAGTAATAAAATCTTGCTACTCACTCTGCAACCCTGCATTTTTAACATTAACTTTACTTTAGTGGAGAAAGTACTAATTTACCATTAAAAAAGCCCGCAAAGCGGGCTTAAAGGTATATTTTATAACTGTTAATTAAAATTAACAGCTGTAATACATTTCAAACTCAATTGGGTGCGTTGTCATGTTAAGTTTTTCAACTTCTTGACTCTTAAGTTTAATGTAAGCATCAATTAAATCATTAGAGAACACGTCACCTTGATTTAAAAACTCACGGTCAGCATCAAGAGATGCCAGTGCTTCTTCTAATGAAGAGGCAACGGTTGGAATTTCTGCTGCTTCTTCTGCAGGTAGGTCGTATAAATCTTTATCCATTGCATCACCAGGATGGATTTTATTTTTAATTCCATCAAGGCCAGCCATAAGCATGGCAGCAAAAGCAAGATACGGGTTAGCCGTTGCATCAGGGAAGCGTACTTCAATACGACGACCTTTAGCTGATGGTACTACCGGAATACGAATTGATGCAGAACGGTTACGTGCAGAGTATGCAAGCATTACTGGTGCTTCGTAACCTGGTACTAAACGTTTGTACGAGTTAGTAGAGGCATTAGCAAACGCATTAATTGCTTTAGCATGTTTAATAATACCGCCAATGTAATAAAGCGCATCTTCAGAAAGACCGCCGTACTTATCACCTGCAAATAAGTTAACACCGTCTTTAGCTAACGACTGATGACAATGCATACCAGAGCCGTTATCGCCAACAATAGGTTTAGGCATAAAAGTGGCTGTTTTGCCGTATAAATGAGCCATGTTATGAATAACATACTTCATTTCTTGAATTTCATCGGCTTTAATCACCATAGTATTAAAGCGCGTAGCAATTTCGTTTTGTCCTGCAGTTGCTACTTCGTGATGATGTGCTTCAACAACTTGTCCCATTTCTTCTAATACTAGACAAGTAGCAGAGCGCCAATCTTGAAAGTCATCAACAGGAGCAACTGGGAAGTAACCGCCTTTAACGCCAGGGCGATGACCTGTATTGCCGTCTGCGTATTCTTTATCTGAGTTCCAAGCAGCTTGCTTAGAATCGATTTTGTACATAGAGCCAGACATGTCTGTTTTATATTTTACGTCATCAAATACGAAGAACTCTGGCTCTGGGCCAAATAAAACCGTATCAGCAATACCCGTAGAGCGCATATATTCTTCAGCACGCTTTGCTACAGAGCGAGGATCGCGCTCGTAACCTTGTAATGTAGAAGGCTCTACTACGTCACAACGTATAATTAATGTGGCTTCTTCAGTGAATGGGTCAAGCTTAGCTGATTCAGCAACAGGCATTAGCACCATGTCTGATTCGTTTATGCCTTTCCAGCCAGCAATTGAAGAACCATCGAACATTTTACCATCTTCAAAAAAGTCTTCATCAATTTGGTGATGAGGAATTGAAATATGCTGCTCTTTACCTTTGGTATCAGTAAAGCGTAAATCAATGAACTTAACGTCATTTTCTTTAATAAAATCTAAAACCGATTGCGACATGTGTCCTCCAACTATAAGGTTTTGTTATTGCTGCTTAAATGCTTTGTGTTTTATAAGCTGATTTTGTGCCACTATTGTAACTTAATGTTTATAAACATAAAAAATACAAAAGTAATAACGGCTGTTTCTAATATGCACCATTATGGTGCGTAAATGCTTCAATATAGTGCAACAGTTACAGAGTAAAAAGTTGCTCGCTATTTAATCGTGATAGACTAACATAAAGTAAATACAAAAGACTGACCAAAATAGCAATAAAGTCATTAAAGTGGAGGTTTTTATAAAAATATTAAAAATTTTATTTTTATAATTAGTTAATTTAAAACAGTAGGTTAAATAAAAAAACCAGAAAGTTTGCAAATTTATTTTGGATAAACTTTCATCCATTCCATTTATAAGGGATAATATGCGCCCTTTTAAATCCTATGCTGGGACATCTCGTGAAAACGCAGGTGAGTGCGTAAGCCCCTGCAGGATCAATGAGATTCAATTTCTCTGAGTGAATATTAATGAGTATCGAAAAGATAAGAAATATAGCAATTATCGCCCACGTTGACCACGGTAAAACTACACTGGTTGACAAACTGCTTGAGTTTTCAGGCACATTAGAAACACGCGGCGGTAATGAAGAGCGCGTGATGGATTCAAACGATATAGAAAGAGAACGTGGTATTACCATTTTAGCGAAAAACACCGCTATTTCATGGAACGGCTACCACATTAATATCGTAGATACTCCAGGACACGCCGATTTCGGTGGTGAAGTGGAACGCGTACTTTCAATGGCTGACTCAGTATTACTAATTGTTGACGCTCAAGAAGGCCCAATGCCACAAACGCGTTTTGTTACGCAAAAGGCATTTGCGCAAGGTTTAAAGCCAATCGTAGTAATTAACAAAATCGACAAGCCAAGTGCACGTCCTGATTGGGTTATGGATCAAATCTTTGATTTATTCGATAACTTAGGCGCCACTGACGAGCAGTTAGATTTTAAAGTAATCTATGCATCAGCAATCAACGGCTGGGCAACATTAGATTTAGACGAGCCATCTGATAACATGGATGCCATGTTCCAAATGATCGTTGACGAAGTATCACCACCAGATGCAGATCCTGAAGGTGACTTCCAAATGCAGATTTCTCAACTTGATTACAACTCATACGTGGGTGTAATTGGTGTTGGTCGTATCAAGCGTGGTTCTGTTGCTCCAAACCAACAAGTAACTATTATTAGTGCTGATGGTACTAAACGTAACGGTAAAATTGGTACAGTACAAAGCTACTTAGGCCTTGACCGTATCGAAACTGACCGTGGTTATGCAGGTAACATTGTTACTGTAACCGGTATTGGCGAGCTTAAGATTTCAGATACTGTTTGTTGTCCTACTAACGTTGAAGCATTACCACCACTAAGTGTTGATGAGCCAACAGTAACAATGACATTCTCTGTAAATAACTCACCGTTTTGTGGTAAAGAAGGTAAGTTTGTAACGTCACGTAATATTCGTGAGCGTTTAGACAAAGAATTAGTACACAACGTAGCACTTCGCGTTGAAGATACTGCTAGCCCAGATAGCTTCCGTGTTTCTGGCCGTGGTGAGTTACACCTAGGTATCTTAATCGAAAACATGCGTCGTGAAGGTTACGAGCTTGCAGTATCTCGTCCAGAGGTAATTTTGCGTACTGTTGACGGTGTATTAGAAGAACCGTTTGAAACAGTAACAATTGACTGTCAAGAAGAGCATCAGGGTTCTGTAATGGAGCAAGTTGGCCTACGTAAAGGTGAGCTTACTAACATGTCTCCAGATGGCAAAGGCCGTATGCGTTTAGACTTTATTATCCCAAGCCGTGGCTTAATTGGTTTCCAAACTGATTTCATGACACTTACTTCGGGTTCTGGTCTTATGTACCATACGTTCGATCATTACGGTCCTCATAAAGGCGGTTCAATCGGTGTTCGTAAAAACGGCGTAATCATTGCAAATGCTACAGGTAAAGCACTGACTAACGCATTGTTTAACTTACAAGAGCGCGGCCGTTTATTCATCGGCCACGGTGTTGAAGTTTACGAAGGTATGGTTATCGGTATTCATAACCGTGATAACGACCTTACAGTTAACGCCCTTAAAGGTAAGCAGTTAACTAACGTACGTGCATCTGGTACAGATGAAGCGCAAACGCTTTCTCCACCTTTAAACTATTCACTTGAGCAAGCGCTTGAGTTTATTGATGAAGATGAGTTAGTTGAAGTAACGCCACTAAACATTCGTATTCGTAAGCGTCATCTTACAGAAAACGAACGTAAACGTGCGGGTCGTGCGCCTAAGTCATAATCTATTAATTTAGAATAATGATTTTAAAAGCCGCTGTATTGCAAAATACAGCGGCTTTTTTGTGTTTGTGGGTTAGCTAAATAAAAGGTTAAAGAGGGTAGATTAAAGAAATTACAACCACCGCGATAATTGGTGCGCTGTGCACTTGTGCACTACATTGAGTTTTTTCCTCTAAAAGCGCAGCGCCTCTTAACCTCTTTGTGAATAATTCACTTAAAGATCTTTTGTACGCAGAGTGAGCTTAAAACAGCCGATAAGACTAAGTACTAGTGTTTGTTGGTAGGGTATTTTTCGTTGGGTTTCGCTGCGCTCAACCCAACCTACGTGCATTAGTTAAAGTTTAATTGTTTCGCCTTCATTTAAAATATACAGCGGTACTGGTGCATTCATTTGTTTATACATATGCAGTAAGCGCGATAGCGCTGAGTGGCTGCTGTGATCGCCCATTTGCCAACTTGAGTTGCCATACCCCCATGGTATCATTACTTTGCAATTAAGCTCTGTGGCCGCATTAAGGGCATCCTCTGGCGTAGTATGAACGTATCGATACCCTTTAGCGTTGGTTTTATGGTAATAAGAGGCAATTGGCATTAGGCATAGGTCTATATCACCGTATTTTTGTTGTATGTCTTTAAAGTGTTTTGAATAGCCAGTATCGCCGGCAAAAAATAAGGTGCTGCCATTTTGTTCAAGCAGCCAGCCATTCCAAGAATCTTTATTATCATCTTCGTAAATATAGGGAATAAGCACCCGATTACTAAAGTGATGTGCAGGCACTGCGTGTATGGTTAAGTCCTCAATGCTGGTTTTTGCATACCACGCCATTTCAGTAATATTAAAGCCACCCGTTGGGAAGTTATCTGCCATGCCTAGCGGGGCTAAATAACGTGGTTGATTACCCAGTTTTTTAATATCTGCTTTATTAAAGTGATCATAATGAATATGCGAATACATAACGGCGTTAATGTTTTCAAGTGTTTGCTTATTTGGCCATGCTCCGGGTTTGCGATAAAACCCACCTGCAAGCTTAAAGCCTAAATCAACCGGTGAATCAAACTGCTCACTAACCGGATCAAATAATACATTTTGCCCATTACGTGTGCTGACCACAAAGCTGGCATGCCCTAACCAACGAACCGTATAACCGGTATTGAGCGGCGGCTTAATTTGCTTACCTTGATACTGGCAGTTGCTGCTGGGTGTTTCGCAAATCAAGTTCGGATGTGGCGGGTAGCAGTTTTGCTCGCAGGTGGTTGGGTAAACCTTTTTGCCTTGATATAAATTATGGTAACGACCTGTTTGGTTGTTAACAGCAATAACTGAGTTTTTATCAGCTATTTTTTGCACCTGATTAGGTGTACTACACGCTGATAAAAAACAGCTTATAAAGATTATAAGGGTAATGTGTTTCATAATTAAATCCGTTTTAAATAGTGCTAAAGCAGCCATGCAGCCATAAAAAAGCCTGCAATAATGCAGGCAAATTTAAATATAATATCAGCTAATTAACCGGCACTATTCATTTGTTCAATAAATTTATTTGAGTCGGCAATCGATTTGTTCATGTCGTTCATAAGCAATTGTATATCGCGTTTAAGGTTAGTGAACTCGCCTTTAATAGCCGATACCGCTTGTGCGTTTAAGTTATGCTTTAAGTATAAAACGTTATCATGAAGCGATGTTAATACAGGCTCCATTTTGCTCTCTGCGCTGCGCATTGAGCGTAATAGCTGATCAAATTGACGCTTAGTCGCGGCTAGCTTTTTACTGCTTTCACGTTTAAGTGATGCGCTTTTATATTGCTCAAGCTCATCGCTCCACTCATCAAATAAAGCTTCTGCTACGTCTTCTACTTTATTGATGTTAGTTGACACTTCGTTAGCGGCATTTAAGCTCGACTCATAGTCATCGTTTAACTGATTGTAAGTGTCTTGCAGTTCGCCACCATTAAAATCAATAAGTGTAGTTAAGCGCTCAAGCGCTGATTTAAACTCTTCTTGAGACTCTTGTTGCGAGTCTTTGGTTTCTTCTACGCGGTCAATAAGAATATCACGTTTGTGAACACCTACTTTTTCCATGGCCGAGTAATAAGCTGACTGGCAACCCGATAATGTTAGTACAAGTGCAAGTACGGTAACACTCAGTAATGTTTGTTTTTTCATTTGGTTTCCTATTTACGTGTGTTAATGCTGTAAATTATGGTGCTGATTGTTATTATGGTCAAAATTATATTAGCACAAGTCAATGTTATGAACGATAAGCTCTCTTATTATAAACAGCAAGTTGGATCTTTTTTACGGCAGCAACCCGGCTGGTGGATGCAATATATTAACCGCTGTATTGATGACCAAATAACCGTTAACGCGGGCTATTTAGCTTATGTAACTTTGCTGTCTTTGGTGCCATTAATTGCCGTAGGTGTGGCGATATTTTCGGCTTTTCCGGGGTTTGAATCAACTCGATTAGCAATTGAAAGCTTTTTATTTACTAACTTTGTGCCTACTTCGTCAGATGTTATTAAAGAGCATATTAGCTCGTTTGCGGGCAATGCAAATCAAATGACTGCAGTGGGCATTGGCTTTTTAGCTGCTATTGCCTTGTTACTTATTCGTAATGTTGATGCCACGCTTAACCGTATTTGGCGAATTAAGAAAAAGCGTCCAATGATGATTTCGTTTGCCGTTTATTGGATGGTACTTAGTTTAGGGCCCGTATTTTTAGGCGGCAGTATTGCAGTTACTTCGTATATTGTATCGTTGGTGTCGTTTGCTGATCAGGGGATTCCGGGGTTTAGTGGCTTTTTATTAAAGTTATTGCCGTACGGCATTTCTATGGTGGGTTTTATTATGCTCTACACCTTGGTGCCCAACACTCGGGTTTCGTTTAAAGCGGCGATACCAGGTGCACTATTTGCTGCCATGTTGTTTGAGTTAACTAAAAAAGGTTTTGCGCTTTATATTAGCCACTTTCCATCTTATGAAGTTATTTATGGTGCAGTTGCTACCATTCCTATTTTGTTTGTGTGGATATATTTGTCGTGGATAGTGGTGTTGCTAGGCGCTGAGCTTACGGCGTGTATTAGCCCTGAAAATATTGAAGACACGCCCGAAATAGAGCTAGACGAGCAAGAAAATACAAAGGATACGCTATAAAATGCAAGGTTTAATACAACGTGTAAAACATGCCAAAGTAGAAATTAATAACCAAGTAGTTGGCGAAATTGGCCAAGGAATTTTAGTGTTGTTGGGTGTTGAAAAACAAGATGACGAGCAAGCGGCCGATAAGTTGCTGCATAAGATTAGTAATTACCGCATTTTTACTGACGAAAACGACAAAATGAACTTAAGTCTAAAAGATATTGCTGGTGAGCTGTTGGTAGTATCGCAGTTTACTTTGGCGGCAAATACTAAAAAGGGCATGCGACCTAGCTTTTCATCGGCGGCAACTCCAAGCCAAGCTAATGAGTTATACGAATACTTTGTAGCGCAAGCCAAGGCGCTCAATTTAACGGTTGCTACCGGTGAGTTTGGTGCCGATATGCAAGTGAGTTTGTGTAACGATGGGCCAGTAACCTTTAATTTAGCTGTTTAGTGATCACCACAATATGATTTATATAGCCTGCTACCTTTTGCGGGCTAACTTTATAACCAAATACATTAAGTAATACTTGCTGTAACTGTTTTAATTGCGACTCATGTTGCGATAAAAAATTAATAAATAGCGTGCCGTTGTTGTTAAGGGCTGCGTGTATTTTTTGATAAAAAGCGGGTGCGAATAAAAATCGTGGTGCGTCTATTTGGCTAAATAAATCTAAAATAATCCAATCTATGTTGCGGGCGCGCGCCAGTACTTGCTGAGCATCCTCACAAAGTAACCGCTGTGTATTATTATTAGGCACTTGCTGCGTAGTAAAAAACTTTTTATAACAACTAATTATATCTGCATTTATTTCAGCTGAGGTGATTTTTGCGTGTGGATATTGGTGCAGCAAATAATTACGAATTGCGCCGCCGCCAAGCCCCAGTTCGAGTACTTTTTTAGGGGTACTTAATGTGTGCCAATGCTGTGCTAAGCACTGTAAGTGTGGCAGTAATAAATTGCTTGGTTGCTGCTGCGTTACCACAGATTGCAGAGTGTCATTTATTAGCAGCCAACGCAGTTGCTGATGTTGGCGTACTTGAATGTGATCGCCCCCATATTTATGCCAATAAAGTAACTGGCCAATACTGTGGCTATTTTCAATAAAATAGCTATTAATCAGGCCATTTACAGGGTTTATGTATTCGCTCATGTTGCCCAGCATAAACTAGCCGAAGCAAAGCGCAATGGCTTTTGTCATTAATTTTTTACACTTTGTATTTGCCATCACCAAAGTCGTATTGGCAGTTTTTTTTAGATGGAGTATGGTATTTGCCATAATTAAGTGACGTTGTATTTTATTTACGGCTTAACAGCAGGAGTATGTATGTTTCAGGTAAGTACACCGCAAAGTAGTGAAGATTGGCAAGCCTATTATCAATTACGTTGGGAAATTTTACGTGCCCCTTGGGGTGAGCCACGTGGTTCTGAACAGGATGATTTAGAACAAGATGCCGAGCATCGCTTTATTAAAAATAAAGCGGGTAAAGTATTAGGGGTGGCGCGGCTGCACTTTAATAACCAGCAACAAGCTCAAGTTCGCTATATGGCTGTAGCTGAAGAAAGTCGTAATCAGCATATTGGTAGTCGTTTATTACATGACCTAGAAAAAATAGCATGGTCACAAGACGCTGCAGAGTTGGTGTTATTTGCACGCGAGCGCGCACTCGAATTTTATAAGCGCCATGGTTATGAAACACAAGAAAAAGCGCATTTAGCGTACGACGATGTACAACACTATAAAATGGTAAAACAAAAGCCATCAGAGCCAGGCTGGTTTCGCCACCCTAACTGGACTCAAGTGCTGCAAAACACCTGGCGGGAGTCAATTCCAATTAGTGATGCAATGGGCATTAAAGTAGAGAGCTATACCGACTGGCAGTTTACTACTAGCGCAGATTTAGATGCTAATTTAAACCTGCATAACACTATGTTTGCTGGTTCTATTTATAGCTTAGCAACCCTTACGGGTTGGGGCGCAACCTACTTAGCACTAAAAGAAGCAGGGCTTGAAGGAAATATTGTATTAGCCGATGCCAATATTAAATATTTAAAACCGCTTAGCAGTGATCCACGCGGCTGTGTTGATATACAAAGCTGTAAGGGTAAGCTCAGCGAGTTAGAAACTGAAGGTAAAGCCAGCTATTTAGTACCTGTTATTATTTATGATGGTGATAAGGTAGTGGCTGAATTTGAAGGGCAGTTTGTAGTAAAAAAATAACTGTTTAACTCTTTAAAACGCAAAAAAGCCAAGCGATGCTTGGCTTTTTAATTTGTTTAATTTAATCGCTAATTAATTAAAGTAAATCGGTAAGTAGTATACCTACGCCAATTCTTTCTATATCAGCGTTATAATCAATTAAGCTTTCGCCATAGCCATTAAAGTACTGTGCATAACCACGCACTCGGCCCCAAAGCGGAAATGACCAATCGAGCTGTAATGCACCGCGATTGTCTGAATTTAAGTTGTTACGGGTCATAAAGCTAAATTCATGTTCATTAAGGCGATACGCACCGCTAAACTCAAAGTAACCCATGTATTTGTAAATGTCAGGGTTGTCGTCGCCTCTTGGATCTAAAGGTGTTTCTTTCTCGCTTTCTGAAATACGATACCAAGGCTTAAAGTTAAATACAAAGCCATTCTTTTCCCAAATAAAGTTAGCGTAAATACGGTTCCATGAACGTGAATTTGGCTGACTATTACCGTTAGATTGATGCGAAATACCCAAAACAACAGCCATTTCGTCGCCCCAAGGAACGTGTTCTGGATCTAAATAGTTAACCCAAAAAACCTCTGGCTCGTAGTTAGTCTCACGAAAAGGTGATGAGCTTTCTTTGTTATAAAGCTGCCAATATGACTGTAGTGTAAAGGCAAAAAATATAGCTTGGTCTTCATCTGAAAAGTCATTGAATAGAGGCACTTTAATTGAAAGCTGATATTTGGCTTCTAAGTTATCGAGTGGCTCGTCATTTTTTTCGCCAGTTAGCTCGTCAAATGTTTCAAACGAGCTATTGTTCGGATGCGATACATACGAAATAGGTAAAATGTAGTTACGTTTATGTGGCGTAATAACATTACGGTTTTTTTGGCTTACTGCTTCTCGTGCTTTGCGCTTATCGATGGCGGTAAGTTGCTTATCTTCTTCAAGAGCGGAGCACTTTTTACGAAGCTGATCGAGTGTTTGCTTGCCGTCTCCACCAATTACCTCATTTAAAATACATTGTTTTACCAGCTCAATATTACTATTTTGCTCATTGCTTTTAGGTTTTTCTTCAGCAAAAATAGTAGTACTAACTAATGTTGAAAGTATGATCAAGTATCGCCAGCTCATTGTAATTCCTTTGTGAGTATTGATGGTTTAATGCGTTAATTTAATTATAACGCCTTTTTACATATGTAACGGTGAACTTTTACTGAATTTACGTATATTTAGTATAATTAGATCAAAATAAAAGCGGCCTAAGCCGCTTTTATAATGCAAATTAACTATAGTTAACTTACTCTCACGCAATGAGAAGGGAGAGCTTAAAGCTCAAATACGTTAGTAAAAAACTTATACAGTTCAGTGCCTTGATTAACGCTCGCCGAGGCAAAATGCAGTATGGCAATAGCGTCAGATTCAAGGGAAAGTGTTTGTAGTGGTTGTTCACTTAAATAACGCTCCATGCGCAGTATTTTAGCAATTGGCTCACCGGCTTTTATATGCCCGCCTAGGGGGGCAATATACTCAACCATTCCGCCCATGGGCGCGTAGTAAGCAAAGTAATCGTTTAAATGACACGCGTAGCGAGTAATGTTAGCTGGAGTGTGGGACGCATTTACAAATACGGCTTTATAATTTAAGTAACTTAAAATACTGTTTGCATCGTTTAGTGCTTCGCTCAAGTCTATTTTTTCTTGGCTGCCTAGCTCTACAGTAAAAGCTTCTACAGGTATGCTGAGCTCGCGGCCTTGTTTGCTCAGTGCTTCGCTTAAATGCCACCACGGACAAAAGTTTGCCTCATCCATCGCACCATCAAAGTCACTTGGAATAAGCAGTACGTGCTCAATATTAAAGTAGCGAGCGCTATTAGTCGCATAGGTTGGGCAGTACAAGTGCTTGCTTGAAATAGGACCTGTGTGTAAATCCAGTACTATATCAGCTTGGTGAGCGAGCTTTTGTAAGTTAAGCGCAATGCGTTTACCAGTATTGAGTAAATAAGCAGGGCCATTGAGTTTACTGTCAACTTCGTCAATAAGTGCCTGTTTGAACGCGCTTTTTAATATGGCATCGTCGTATTGCATATGGTTTTGTGCAAACTGAGTGACTAAATCAGTATTATAATGATACATCCTATTCCAATTAGTGCCGGTGATAGGGTCGAACCGACCTAGGGTAAATTCCCCCGACTTTTGATTGCAACCAATAGGGTTGGCATAGGGCACTAAAGTAATATCACCTTTAAGATTAAGGTGCTTTAATTGTTCAAGTAGTTGAAAAATCACCGCGTTACCTTGTACTTCAGCTCCGTGCATGTTGGCCTGAATATACACACTTGGCCCCGTGCCATCGCCTTTTAAACGATACACAGGAATAGTGAGTGGTAAGCCATTGGCAACTTCACCAACGACGATGTTTTCTTGACTAATTGGTGAGGCGATCATGAGTATCTCAACATTTTAATTTTATCTCAGGTACATTATCTTAGGTACATTATCTCAAGTAATAACTGGCATCTTCGGCTGTACGCAAACAGCTAAGTTTGTTTTGTTCTAAAACATATTCGCCAGCAAGTTCGTGGCATAAAAAGTACGGCATACTTTCACTAAAGCCATAGGCACCACATTGACTAAACACCAACCAGTCGTGCTCATTGAGATCACTTGGTAATGCGTGCTCGCCCAAGCAATCGAGTGCGGTACAAAGTGGCCCGTATAAGCTCATAGCTTGGGTTGGTGTGTGTGAATCTCGTAGTAATGCTGCTGGAAAGTCTTGACTGGTGACGGCTGGGCGCAATAAGTGGTTTATACCGCCACTTAAAATAACTTGTTGTTGGCCATAGTTTTGTTTGCGCTCTACTACTGGGGCTGCGTAATGTCCGCATTCACCCACGGCATAGCGGCCAAGCTCCATCCATAACTCTTCAACGCCCGCCTGTTTTTTAATTTTAGCGAGGGCAGTTATTAAGTCATCCCAATTAAGCGTTATGTCGTTTTGCGTATACGGAATACCTAAGCCGCCACCTAAATCTAAAATTTTAAGGTTTATATTTAAATCGCGGGCAAGTTGGCTAAGTGGTGCAATCATTTGTGACCACAACTCACTGAGTTTTTGCGTGCTGAGCATATTTCCCCATTGAAAAATATGCAGGCCATCAAAGCTAAGTGCGTCATAGTCGGTAATATTAAGTGCCTGCCACTCTGTACAACCGAGTCCGAATGGCGTGAGGCTATCGCCACCTAGTGGATTTTTTTCGCCCTCGGGCCAACGTAACTGTACGCGCAGTAATACCTGTAGTTGATAGTTTTGTAGCTTGGCTTGCTCATTGAGCCAGCGAACTTGATTAATACTTTCGGCAACAAAAGTACGTACGCCGCGCTCAATAAAGTGTTTAATTTGTTTTGGGCTTTTAGCTGGCCCGGTGTTGAGCACGCGATCGCTACTAACGCCTTGAGCAAGTACTTGCTCAAGCTCGCCTTTACTGGCTACGTCAAAATTAAACCCGGCGTTATCTAAGCATTGAATAATTTTAGACAGCGGATTCGCTTTAACCGCATACCAAAGTTTTACCTCGGTTTGTGCGACCAATTGTGCCAAGTGACTATTTAGCGTATCTAGGTCGTAAACAAAAAATGGGCTATCGAGTTGGCTTGATAATTCATTAATTGCCGTTTTAACGCCCGTGCTCAAAAAGCTCATTAACGTAAAACCTCTTCAAGTAGTAATGATGCATCACTTTGCTCATCGCGATACTTAACAATTAACGCGCACGACATGCTTAAACCTTGTGCACGCGCCCATTCGTTTGAAGCAGGGCGAGAGCCTGGTATTACAATAGCGTACTCAGGAATTGGCTCGCTTTTGTCTAGTTGGCGCTCGTTTACACAGTCGTAAACCGGAATTGTGGCCGATAAACGCACACCAGGGGCAAGTACTGCGCCTTTTTTAATTACTACGCCTTCAACAATTACGCAGCCTGCGCCAATAAATGCATCATCTTCAACTACCACTGGGCTGGCACCAATTGGCTCTAACACACCGCCAAGTTGCACGGCTGCGCTAAGGTGTACATTTTTACCTACTTGCGCGCACGAGCCAACTAAAGCGTGACTATCTACCATAGTGCCTTCGTCAATGTATGCGCCAATATTTACATACGCTGGTGGCATAATAATAGTGCCTTTAGCTACATAAGCACCACGGCGAACGCTTGAGCCACCCGGGACCATACGTACGCCATCGGTGGCACTAAACTGTTGTGGCGCTAAGTTATGTTTATCAACAAAGCCACCGACAAATTCGGTGTTTGTACCATTTTTAAAGGCTTCTAAAATACCTTGTTTTACTGCAACGTTAGCCTGCCATTGGCCGCTTTCGTTTTGTGATGCTGCGCGTACTGCGCCCGACTCTAAATTATTTAATAGTTCTAACCAGCTCATTATAAAAACCTATGTTTAATGCCAAGATAAAATGGTGTTGTTTGCTTGTTCAATGCACGTTGTTTGCGTTAATTCGAGGTGAGTTAACGGTGGGCGTAAATACGAACTCGTTAATCGCCCTTGTAAATGCATGAGTACTTTAACGGGAATGGGGTTTGCTACAGTGAACAAGCTACTGATTGCGCTTGACCACTGAGTAAATAAATTAGGGTATTGGCCACTTAGGCTACGCTGTACAAATTCGTGAGTTTGTAGCGGCCAAGCATTAGCTGCTACCGATACCAGCCCTTTAGCGCCGGCTTGGGCAAAGTAGGGCATAAGCGCATCGTCGCCGCTAAAAATAGCTAAGTTAGGAGCCGCTTGACGGTAAGCTTCAAATTGCGCAATGTTGCCACTGGCTTCTTTAAGTGCCCATAGGTTTTTATGTTGTTGTAGGTTTTGAATGGTTGCCACTGGAATATCGACAGCGCTTCGCCCTGGTACGTTATAAAGCATACAAGGGTGTTTACTTATATTTAAAAGGCTTTCAAACCAATGGGTTTGCCCAATTACACCGGGCTTTGCATAAAGCGGCGAGCCAAGTAAAAAGCTATGAATAGGCAAGTGGTTACAGTATTCAACCCAGGCTAATTGCTGTTTGAGGTTCATACCACCTACAGCCACCATTAAGGGTACATTAGGCGATAATTGGCACACGTGCTCAACAATGGCTTGTTGCTCTTTAAGTGTTAAGGCTAAGCCTTCACCTGTGCTGCCTAGTAATAAAATAGCATTATTGGCAGCGGCTTGCTCAGCAACCAAAGTGGTTAAGGTGCCATAGTCGATTGTACCGTTTTGATTAAACGGAGTAACGAGCGCCGTCCAGACTGAGTAGTCATCTAAATTAAAGTTTTTGATCATCTCTCGCGAACTTATAGAATGTTCGGTGAGTTAAGAAGCTATATAGGAAAGAGCCGCATTAACATCGTTCGAACAAATACCCACGTGTAGGGTATGTTATAATTCGAAGAGCGAATGGGCTTAAATAATAGGGCGCACGGCCTTATTATACTAAGACCAGAAGCTCTCCACCAAACTAATAAGCTACGTTTAAATAGCTATTGGTGACAGTCGCTAGGATTCAACCTAGTCGCCCGAAACAACAATGACACAAATATTGTTGTTTCTCGGCGTTGATTCCCCTTACGTATGCTCAATGGAGTTTGTGCTCCTAACATACGCTACCTGAATAACGCACCTCTTCCAGCCCTTTATATTTGTACTGCTAGCAATACAAATATAATTAAATAGGGTAAGTGCGATGATTAAATCATTTTAGCCATCTGGGTGTCAAGCAGCTAAGTGCAGATAGTGTCATCGATTTTGGTAACGGTTACGTATAAGGACGATTTCCCTTAAACTAGGGGGTAATCGCGGCGCGAAATTTGTAACTGCAAAATAAGGTTTCAAGCAGATGGAAAAATTTAATGATATTTATCAGCGAGCAGTAGAGCGAAAAGGCTCAACACAAATGCTACAGCAATTACTCGCTAAACCTGCATCTAAGCAACAATTAGCAGCTTTAAGTGATGATGATTGGCTGGAAGAGTTTACGCGCAAGGTTTTTCAAAGTGGTTTTTACTGGTCGGTTATTAACAGCAAGTGGGCAGGCTTTAGAGAGGTTTTTTGGCAGTTTAGCGTTGAAAAATTATTAATGATGCCACCCGATATGTTGGAGCAAAAAGCCAGCGACGAGCGCATTGTTCGTAATTATAAAAAAGTAAAAACGATCCCCGAAAATGCGTTCATGATCCATGAGGTTACCCAGCAACATGGTAGCTTTAGTCAGTTTATTGCAGACTGGCCAAGTGAAGATATTATTGGTTTGTGGGCGTACTTAAAAAAACACGGTGCACGCTTGGGTGGAAATACCGGCCCTTATACTTTGCGTGCATTGGGTAAAGACACCTTTTTATTATCGCGGGATGTTGAGAGTTATTTGCGCGCGCATAAAATTATTGATGGTGGCTTACAAACTAAAAAGTCGTTAACTGCAGCGCAAGCGTTCTTTAATGAATTACAACAACAAAGCGGTTTGAGCATGCAAGAGCTAAGCTTAATTATAGCCTACAGTGTAGGCGATAATCGTGTAGGTATAAGCCAACAACAGTAGAGGGTAGTTATGAATTTAATGCCAAGGTACAGACAAGTAGCCGACAATTTTGCAATTGAAGATCGCCCATCTAAGGTGGCCGCCCCACAGCTATTACTTTGGAATGATAGCTTAGCTAAAGCGTTTAATATTAATGTAGTTCCTGAGTTACGGGCCAGTACTTTTAGCGGCAACGAACAGCAAGCAATTGCAGCGGTTGCACTGGGATACTCAGGGCATCAATTTGGACATTTTTCACCACGTTTAGGCGACGGGCGTGCTCATTTGCTAGGTGCAGTAGAGGATGCGCAAAACCAGTTGTGGGACATTCAATTAAAAGGCTCTGGTGCCACTCCTTACTCTCGTGGTGGCGATGGCCGCTGTGCACTTGGCCCAGCAATTCGTGAATATATAATGAGCGAAGCAATGCAAGCGTTAGGTATAAAAACTACGCGCTGCTTAGCAGTGGTTGGTAGTGGCGAAACCGTGTACAGAAACCCACCCCAACCTGGCGCTATTGTAACGCGCTTAGCCAGTAGCCATATTCGTGTTGGCTCGTTTCAGTATTTAGCAACGCAAGGCGACGTTGAAGGGCTTAAAAACCTTGCCGACTTAGCTATTGAGCGTCATTACCCAAAAATTCAAGCAACAGGACCTGAGCGCTATTTAGCATTTTTAGCTGCAGTGATTAAAAACCAAGTTGAGCTGGTGGTTAGTTGGATGCGAGTAGGCTTTATACATGGGGTAATGAATACCGATAATACGCTGGTTAGCGGCGAAACTATCGACTATGGCCCATGTGCCATGATGAACAGCTTCGATTTTGATACCGTGTTTAGCTCTATTGATAAGCAAGGGCGTTATGCATTTGGTAATCAACCTAATATTGCTAACTGGAACTGCGCCCGCTTAGCTGAGAGTTTAATACCGCTTGTAAATGATGACGACGAACAAGCTGTGGCGTTAATGACCCCAATAATAGATGGTTTTGCTGAGCAATTTAATGTTGAATTTAGTGCAATGTGGGCAACAAAACTGGGCTTAGCTGGCACAGATACAGCCGATAAAGAGTTAATTGCAGAGCTATTACAGTTATTAAAAGAGCACCAACTCGACTATACCAACACGTTTGATGCACTAACCGAGTCTTTAACAGGTGGAATGAGCATACCAGAGGTATTAGTTCAGTGGGCCGGTAAGTGGCAAAAACGTACCGATGATCGCAGCTATACCGTAATGCGGGCAGCTAATCCGCGAGTTATTCCTCGTAACCATGTGATCGAAAAAATACTTAGTGAGTATAATAAGACTGGCTCAAGTGAATTATTGCATGAGTTTATGCAGGTTATGCACACACCTTATGAAAATACAGACAAATTGGCAAAATTTCAGGATGCACCTAGCAGCGATAAAGAGTATTATACTTTTTGTGGTACTTAATCACTAGATGTAAATTTAAGTTGCTGATTATAAAAGGTCATTTAGCGGCCGTAGCGCTGCTTTATTATTGAGCACAATAAACTGAGCTGATATTATTGATATGCATTTAAAGCTAGGAGCTTGGAGCTCAATATAAACTCAGCTAGTGAAGTCGGTATGGTTATTTAATAAATTTAGATACCAGCGATAGTATTTATTATCTAGGGGTTGGGTAAAGTAATTAATATGTCCTAAACTTACTGATACTTGTATATAGAGTGTTGAAAACGAATTAATTTATCTTTTGTTAAGTATTGATTAATAAAGGATCAGGTAATATTAATAAAACTGGTTGAGCTAGAACGAATTAGCTATATTTTTTAATTGTTAAAATGGGAAGAAAACAATGAAATTAAAATCACTTACAATCGCAATCGCGTTAGCTGCAACTAGCGCATCAGCATTTGCAGCAGAAAAAACTGAAGGTTTTTACATTGGTGTGTTCGGTGACTATTACGATGCATCTTGGAAAAACTTAAACATGCACCAAAACTTGGAAGTTAATGAATCTGCAAGTTGGGGTGCTGAAGTTGGCTACCGTTTCAGTGATTACTGGAGTGCACGTCTTGAGTATGCAGATATGGACTTTAATGCATTTCTTAAAAATCCGATTCCTAATGGTAATCGTAACGACGTAGACGGCGAGCGTTTTGGTGTTGATGCACTTTACCACTTTGGTGGCGGTCCTTTCTATGGTTTATTTGGTATTAAAGAAGTAAAAGTAGCAACAGATAATACTTTCTTAAACGCAGGTGTTGGTTACCAGCACTTCATTACAGACGGCTTATTTGTTAACGCAGAAACATCTGTTTATCAAGGTCTTGACCGTGGTTATACCGATGTGAACGCTAAACTAGGTATTAACTACTTATTTGGTCAAAGTTCAGTAGCAGAAGAGCCAGTTCAACCAGCTCCAGAGCCAGTAATTGTTGAAGTTGCACCAGTAGATAGCGACAACGATAACATTCCAGATGCAGATGATCAGTGTCCTAACACACCAATGACAGATGCAGTTGATGGCACAGGTTGTACTTTATACGAAGATAAAGAAGTAACTGTAAGCTTATTAGTGACTTTCCCTAATAATACATCTGCAGTATCTACACAGTACTTAAACGATATCGATAAAGTAGCTGAGTTCTTAAAAGAGTACCCAGATACAACTGTTCTTTTAGAAGGTCATACTTCTTCTGTAGGTAAAGCATCTTACAACAAGTGGTTATCTAAAAAACGTGCTGACGCAGTAGCTAAAAAATTAGTAGCTGATGGCGTAGCAGAAGACCGTATTACTACAGTTGGTTTAGGTGAAGAGCGTCTTAAAAATGAAGCGAACACTAAAGCAGCACACGAAGAAAACCGTCGTGTAGAAGCGCATATCAAAACGATTAAAAACGTTAAAGTTTTACGTTAATAAAATCGATTGAATTACAAAAACCCAGCTTTATGCTGGGTTTTTTTATGCCTACTAAAAACTTAAATTAAAAATTAATACTAATGATTCTTACTTAATAAACATTCATAGAAATTGATTTTACTTTATCTACTATTCATAATACTTATAGTCGGTATAATCAGTTGCTGAACTGGATAGATTTTCATCTACCCACAAAAGCTTTATAATTAAGCGTTAGAATACTATAAGTATTGGGTAACATTGCGCTTATGAAGCGCTACCGAATACTTTCACGTCACCAAGAGGGCAATATTGTGCTACAAGAATATCGTAAACACGTAGAAGAACGTGCCGCGTTAGGTATCGTACCAGCGCCATTAGATGCTCAGCAAACGGCTGATCTTATTGAATTAATCAAAACTCCACCGGCTGGTGAAGAAGAGTTTATTCTCGACTTATTTGCTAATCGTGTACCGGCAGGTGTTGATGATGCAGCTTATATCAAAGCAGGGTTTTTAGCGGCAGTTGCTAAAGGTGAAACTAATTCTCCACTACTTTCTAAAGAAAAAGCGGCAGAATTATTAGGAACTATGCTAGGCGGTTACAATATCGCACCTATGATAGACCTACTTGATGACGACACACTTGCACCTATCGTAGTAAAAGGCCTTTCAAACACATTATTAATGTTTGATGCATTTTACGATGTAGAAGAAAAAGCAAAAGCGGGTAACACATTCGCTAAGCAAATTATTGAGTCTTGGGCAAATGCAGAATGGTTTACTAATAAACCAGCTGTTGCTGAAAAGATTTCAGTTACTGTATTTAAAGTAACTGGCGAAACAAATACGGATGACTTGTCACCTGCACCAGATGCATGGTCTCGTCCAGATATTCCACTACATGCTTTAGCTATGCTAAAAATTGAACGTGATGGTATCACTCCTGACAAACCAGGCGAAGTAGGCCCAATCACCCAACTAGAAGAATTAAAAACTAAAGGCTTACCACTAGCTTACGTTGGTGATGTTGTTGGTACGGGTTCTTCACGTAAATCTGCAACTAACTCAGTGCTTTGGTTTATGGGCGATGATATCCCGTTTGTACCAAATAAGCGTGTTGGCGGTGTATGTCTAGGTAATAAAATTGCACCAATCTTCTTTAACACTATGGAAGATTCTGGCGCTTTACCAATTGAGCTAAATGTTGATGAGCTTAACATGGGCGAGCAAATTGACATCTACCCATACGAAGGTGTTGTTAAGCAGCATGGTACTGATAAAGTAATCTCTAAGTTTGAACTTAAATCTGAAGTGATTTTAGATGAAGTTCGTGCTGGTGGTCGTATTCCACTAATCATTGGTCGTGGTTTAACAGACAAAGCACGTACATCACTTGGTTTAGGTGCTACTGATATATTTAAAGTACCAACAGCAACTGAAGTATCAGATAAAGGCTTTACACTAGCGCAAAAAATGGTTGGTAAAGCATGTAACGTTGCAGGTATTCGCCCAGGTCAATACTGTGAGCCTAAAATGACAACTGTTGGCTCGCAAGATACAACAGGTCCTATGACACGTGATGAGCTTAAAGATTTAGCTTGTTTAGGTTTCTCTGCAGACTTAACAATGCAGTCTTTCTGTCATACATCGGCATACCCAAAACCTATTGATGTAAACACGCATCACACGCTTCCTGATTTCATCATGAACCGTGGCGGCGTTTCACTTCGCCCAGGTGACGGTATTATTCACTCATGGTTAAACCGTATGTTATTACCAGATACCGTAGGTACTGGTGGTGATTCGCATACACGTTTCCCATTAGGTATTTCATTCCCAGCTGGTTCGGGTGCAGTAGCATTCGCAGCAGCAACAGGTGTTATGCCTCTTGATATGCCTGAGTCAATTTTGGTTCGTTTTAAAGGCGAAATGCAACCAGGTATCACATTACGTGACCTTGTACATGCAATCCCTTACTACGGTATCAAGCAAGGCTTATTAACAGTTGAGAAAAAAGGTAAAATTAACGAGTTCTCTGGTCGCGTACTAGAAATTGAAGGCGTTGAGCACCTAACTGTTGAGCAAGCGTTTGAATTATCAGATGCATCTGCTGAGCGTTCAGCTGCAGGTTGTACGGTTAAGCTTTCAAAAGAGTCTATTTCTGAATACCTAGAATCAAACATTGTTATGCTTAAGTGGATGATCTCTGAAGGTTATGGCGATGTACGTACGATTGAACGTCGTATTAATGCAATGCAAGACTGGTTAGCTAATCCTGAGCTTATGGAAGCAGATAAAGATGCTGAATACGCTCACGTAGTTGAAATCGACTTAGCTGAGATTAAAGAGCCAGTTCTTTGTGCTCCAAATGATCCAGATGACGCGCGTTTACTTTCTGATGTTGCTGGCGAGAAAATTGATGAAGTATTCATCGGTTCTTGTATGACTAACATTGGTCACTTCCGCGCGGCTGGTAAGTTACTAGATGGCTTTAAAGGTCAACTACCTACTCAGCTTTGGGTTGCTCCACCTACTAAGATGGACAAAGACCAACTAATTGAAGAAGGCTACTATGGCATCTTTGGTCGTGTTGGCGCACGTATAGAAACTCCAGGTTGTTCATTATGTATGGGTAACCAAGCACGTGTTGCTGATAAAGCAACGGTAGTGTCTACCTCTACACGTAACTTCCCTAACCGTTTAGGTAATGGTGCAAATGTATTTTTAGCATCATCTGAACTTGCTGCAGTTGCGGCAATTATCGGTCGATTGCCAACTGCTGCTGAGTATCAAGAATATGCAGCGAAGATCAATGCAACAGCGTCAGATACATATCGCTACTTGAACTTCCATCGCATGCCTGCTTACACTAAAAAAGCAGACAACGTGATCATTCAACAAGCAGTATAATTTTTACAGCTTATTTAAAAACCCGCTTTTGCGGGTTTTTTATTGGCAAAAATAAATTTTAGATAGTTAATGTTGTTTTTTTGCATTTATTGTATTAATTTTGGTGGTTAATTGTTTTGAAGTTAAATAATAAAGCAATAAATCCTCTTTGCATGCATTAAAATCCCTGCAATATTATAATTACTATAGCAGGATTTTTATGACCGCTTTAAACCCCCAGAATTTACTGCAGCTGCGTTTTATTAACCAAACAAATATTGATTTGGTTAAGCCTTCTTTTGATAACCTGCCGACTAATCCTTATGCAGATGGTGCCTTTCGTAAACGCCGTTACTCTGTAGTTAAACTACAAAATGGTGAGCTAAAGCTACAAGCAACAAAAGCATTTGTACAAGATGATGCAATTAATACCTTTCAGGGTAATGTTGAGCGTAGTTACGAAAATTTAGAGCAAAGCCTACTTGAGTCAGCGGGCATGAAAAGTATTGTGAATGAGTTTCGTCAAATTACCGGGATTGATGAAGAACGTGATATCGAAATTCACCAATTTCGTATGTTAGCCATTGATAGTGATACGCCTGCAGCGCCAGAAGGCGTGCACCAAGATGGTTTTGATCATGTGTGTGTATGTGGAGTATCGCATGAAAACTTAGAGGGCGGTGAATTGCTTGTATACGAAAACAAGCAAGCCGATCCCTGTTTTAAAATGGCCATAAAAGACGGTATGTTTGCAGTAATTAACGACCGTCAAGTGTGGCATAACGCTACTCCAATGAATAAACTTGATGCCAGTAAGCCAGGTTACCTGGATTGCTTTGTATTAACGTCTTAAGGAATGAGCATGAATATAACGCAATTACGTGAGCAATTTCCGGCATTAATGCAAAGCGTTAATGGTAAATCTCCCGTGTTTTTAGACGGCCCCGGTGGCTCGCAAGTACCGCAATCGGTACTTAACGCTATGACTGCTTATTTGGGTTATTACAACTCAAATTTAGGTGGAGCATTTTTCTCAAGCGATAAAACCGTTGAGCTAATGGCAAATGCTCGCCAAGCTGCTGCCGATTTACTCAATGCGCCCAGCTCACAACAAATTGTATTTGGTCCGAATATGACCAGCTTAACGTTTAGCTTTAGCCGCGCAATTTCACGCGACTGGCAAACGGGTGATGAAATTATTGTCACTAACGCGGATCACTTTTCTAACGTTTCGTCGTGGCAGCAAGCCGCAGAAGATAAAGGTGTTAAAGTTAATACTGCGCTTATTAACGAAACCGACTGCACACTCAATATGGCGCAGTTCGAGAGTTTACTAAACAGTAATACTAAGCTGGTAGCGGTAACTTATGCTTCAAATACCACAGGTTCAATTAACAATATTAAACGTATTGTAGAGCTTGCCCACAACGTAGGCGCACTTGTTTATGTTGATGCCGTACATTATGCACCGCACGAACTTGTAGATGTACAAGCGCTTGATTGCGACTTTTTAGCCTGCTCTGCGTACAAGTTTTTTGGCCCGCATTTAGGTATGGTTTATGGCAAAAAAGAGCACCTTGAAGGATTTACCCCGTACAAAGTTGAGCCAGCTAAAGACGTAGCGCCTGGTCGCTGGGAAACCGGCACGCAAAGCTTTGAAGCCATGGCTGGTTTTATAGCGGCGGTTGATTACATTGCAGCAATTAGCGAGCTTGACGACAGCCATTCACGCCGCGAAAAGTTAAGTGTTGCCTTTGCTAAAACCAAGCAACACGAAATGGCGCTGAGTGAATACTTTTTAACGCGCTTAGTTAATTACCCGCGTATTAAATTGTTTGGTATAGATGATTTAGATCGTTTAAATGAGCGTACGCCTACTTTTGCGTTAACTTTTGAAGGTTTAGAGCCGCGCGCTGTATCTGAATGTTTAGGTAAGCAACATATTTGTGTATGGGATGGCAACTTTTACGCGCAAGGTTTGTGTGAGCAATTAGGCGTACTTGATAAAGGTGGCGTAGTGCGCATTGGTTGCATGCACTACAACACCACCGCAGAGCTTGATCAGTTATTTAATTTGTTTGATGAGCTACTAGGTTAATATACATAAAAAAGGTGCGCTAGCTCTTTGGCGCACCGTATATTTGCTCTGCGCGGTTAAACAGTACCCACGAGGTTAAAATATACTTATCGTTAGATACTGGCTTATTGCCACGGTGAGTGTGAGTAAAGTAGCCGGGCGCTATTACCATAGTGCCTTTTTTAGGCGCAATTTTACGCTTTTGATAATAAAACTCCGTTTCCCCACCTTGTTCAACATCGTTCAAATAAAACATAAACAGCAATACTCTATGTAGCGCCTCGTTATGATTTAACTGCGGATAAACTTCGCTGTGCCAATACGGGTAACCGCCTTTATTAACTTGGTATTTTTGCGCCTGAATATTTCCTAGCCTAAAAATTTGCTGCACTAATAAGGGCAGTTGTGGTTTACCCACTTCATCAAAGTTTGCGTGTGTTAAGTCAACAGGTTCGCCACTTTTAGGGTGATACACTTTTAGGCCAAAGGCACCAATCATAATAAAAATATGTTCTTCAATGTATTTAAAAACATACTGTGCAGTGGTTTGTTGAATGTGTTTTAATTGCTCAACGTATTCCGGATGATTGTTTAAGTGCAAGTCGTGGCTATCTTTTTTATTTAAATCGATACCGCCAGATGTCATCCCTTGTTTTATATGCGGGCTTTGAGAAAAGGTAGTGATAAAGTTATCACAAAAGTCATTGCTGAGCGCGTTATCGTATACGCGAATAAAGTCCGTCATAGTTTACCTTTATATAATTATTATTGGATTATTATGTTTATTGAAAAAGTGATGCCGCGCTTTAGTGAAACAGATGCGCTAGGACATATTAACAATACCGTACTCCCTGTATGGTTTGAAGCTTCGCGTGCGCCTATTTTTAGGTTTTTTACCCCAGATTTAAACCCACATGACTGGAAGCTAATTATTGCCAAAGTCGAAGTGTCGTTTGTTGGTGAGTTATTTTATGGCCATGAAGTAACCATTAAAACCTCAGTAGAGCATGTAGGTACCAGCTCATTTGTATTACGCCAAGAAGCTCACCAGCAAGGTAACTGCTGTGCAGTTGGTAAAACGGTATTGGTACGTTACGATTTTGCAGCAAAAGCAAAGCAATCGCTTTCAGTATCTGAAAAATCGTCACTTAATGAGCATTTAGCCCCGGCTAGCTAGTTTGGTAAATGTTTACAGCGGTATTGAGCCATTATAATTTTGAATATACTGGCTCAGCGCTGTTATTTGCTCAGTATTAAAACGCAAACCTAACTTACTACGACGCCACAATATATCCTCGGCGCTGCTAGCCCACTCGCTATTAACTAAATAATTTACTTCAGTGGCGTATAAACCATGGCCAAAATGCTGGCCTAAATCAGCTACGCTTCGGGCATCTGTAAGTAGGGTATAAGTGCCAGTACCGTAACTGCGTATAAAGCGATTTAAAATAAACTCAGGCAACCATGCGTACTTTACCTGTAGTTGTTGCTTTAATACTATCTTTGATGAAAAGTCGCCACCGGGTAATGGAGTGTTTTTTGTCCATGTTTGGCCTATATGCGGATAAAAGCTGGCGAGTTCGTTTACTGCGTTTTCAGCGAGCTTGCGATAAGTGGTAATTTTCCCACCAAATACACTTAGCAGTGGTGCCTGGTTATTATTGCTCGATAATATCAGTTTGTAGTCGCGAGTAACGGCTTGTGCGTCGCATGAGTTATCATCTAGTAAGGGGCGTACACCACTAAAGGTATGCACTATGTCGTTATGAGTAAGTTGTTTTTTAAAGTAATTATTAGTAATGCCAATTAAGTAATCGACTTCTTTATCGCTAATTTTTACATCTGCTATATTGTCGCTGTATTCTTCATCTGTAGTGCCAATCAGTGAATAGTCATCTTCAAATGGGGTAACAAAAATAATACGCTGATCTTTATTTTGTAAAATATAGGCCTGCGGCTCAGTGTGAATACGCGGCACAATAATATGGCTGCCTTTAACTAAGCGAATATTATGTGGCGACGGCCCAGTAATTACCTCATCAAAAAGTGATGCAACCCAAGGGCCCGCTGCATTAACAACTCCTTTAGCAACTATAGAACATTGCTTTTTGCTACCTTGTTGCTCTAAGGTCACACTCCAATTATTGTTATTGCGAACTGCTTTAATACAGCGCGTGCGGCTTAAAATGGTTGCACCTTTTTGCTGTGCTGCTAACGCATTTAAAATAACTAACCTCGAATCATCAACCCAGCCATCAGCGTATTCAAAACCGCGGGTAATAGTATTATTCAATATACTATCGCGGGTAAATTTAATTGATTTTGATGCGGGTAAAGTAATGCGTTTGGCAAGATGGTCGTATATAAACAACCCAATTCTAATCATCCAGTAAGGGCGTAAATGCGCTTGATGTGGCAGCCTAAAAGATAGCGGCCACATAATATGTGGGGCATTTTTTAATAACACTTCACGCTCTTTAAGTGCCTCTTTTACTAGCCTAAATTGGTAATGCTCTAAATAGCGTAGTCCACCATGAATAAGTTTACTGCTACTTGATGATGTAGCAGAGGCTAAATCATTTTGCTCACACAGTAATACTTTTAAGCCTCTACCGGCGGCGTCAGCCGCAATACCAGTGCCATTAACGCCACCGCCAATAACCAGTAAATCATATTCATTATCGAGTAATTTCACTGAATACCTCTTTATTAATTTAAGCGATGGCATATCAATAGCGAATAACACTATCGTATTAGCAGTCGTCTTTTGTTGCGTTATTTGAAAGCGTGACTTGTGCTATACAGTGCTGCCATTTTGCGTATAAGTCGTTACGTTCATCTATGCTCATGGTTGGTTCAAAACGACGGTCGCATTGCCACATAGTAGCTAATTGCTCCGTTGACTTATAAATCCCAGTTTGCAGCCCCGCTAAATAGGCAACACCCAGAGAGGTTGTTTCTGTTAGCGCTGGGCGTTCCACACTTGCGCCTAAAATATTAGCTAAAAACTGCATGGCCCAATTATTTTTTGCCATGCCACCGTCCACGCGCAAAATACTTGGACGCAGGCCATCACCTTCCATGGCTTTTTGTAAATCTTTGGTTTGATAGCCAACAGACTGCAGCGCCGCTGCTACTATAGTGCTAATGCCAGAATCACGGGTTAAACCTAAAATAGCACCACGGGCATTGGCATCCCAGTATGGGGCGCCTAAACCGGTAAACGAAGGCACTAAAAATACGCCGTGATCCAGTGGCACGTCTTTGACCATAGCCTCGCTGTCGCCGGCATGTTCAAGTAGCTTTAAGCCCTCAACAATCCATTGCATAGTGGCACCCGCCATAAAAATACTGCCCTCTATAGCGTAGGTCACTCTACCATTGAGCCTGTAAGCCACAGTAGTTAATAAGCGGTTATTAGAGGTAAGGGCTTTATCGCCCGTATTAAGCATTAAAAAGCAGCCCGTTCCGTAGGTACTTTTAGCCATGCCTTCTTTAAAGCAAGCTTGACCAATTAATGCGGCTTGCTGATCCCCCGCCATAGCGCAAATTTTAATCGGTGCACCAAAAATTTCACTGCTGGTACTGCCAAACTCGGCTGCGCTGTCCATCACTTCTGGAAGCATAGAGTGTGGAATATTAAACTGCGTTAGTAACTCTTCATCCCAACATTGCTGATGTATATTAAATAATAGTGTACGTGAGGCGTTGGTGGCATCGGTACGGTGTACTTTGCCAGCGGTTAAATGCCACAGTAAATAACTGTCAACCGTACCAAATGCTAGCTCGCCGGCTAGCGCTTGTTGCTGTGCATCGGCAACATTATCTAAAATCCAGCGAATTTTAGTGGCTGAAAAGTACGGATCTAATAATAGCCCGGTTTTATCGCTAATTTTTTTACTGAGTTTATTGCTACGTATTTGCTCGCAATACTCGCTGGTACGGCGATCTTGCCACACAATGGCATTATAAATTGGTTGGCCAGTCTTTTTATTCCATACTAAAGTGGTTTCGCGCTGATTAGTGATACCAATGGCAATGACCTGCTCGGCTGTAACCTGGTTATTAGCCAGTACTGTTTTACAGGTACTTAGTACGGTTTGTAAAATATCGTTAGGGTCATGCTCAACCCAGCCATTATTGGGAAAGTGCTGCGGGAATGTTTGCTGAACAGTATCAACTACCTTGGCATCTTTGGTAAATAAAATAGCCCGAGAGCTGGTAGTTCCTTGATCAATCGAGAGTATGTATTTAGACATAAGCTTAACGTTATTTATCTTAGATACAGATAGCTTGTCTGCAAGTTAAATTAATAGCAATGCTTTTTAAATATTAGGAAGGGCTGCTATAGCTATAACGCTGTAATTTATACCAAGGGTGGTGGCAGTGTATATTAAGAAGCAAGAGTAATAAGAGCCCATAAGTCAGAGGGCTCTTAAATACAATGGGTATAAATTGCGCTTAGCTGGCTTTTAACAATTGTTGATGTAGCCAATCTTTTAACACCACACGGTCATGTTTTAATTGCAGCATTTCCTCGTCATCGATAGGCGCGTCTTGCAGCTCTAAGGTACGAATTTCTTTATCAAGCGCGTTGTATTTTTTGGCTTTATCTGCAAACTCTGGATCATTGCTATTGAGTTTTTTAATGGTATTTAGGTGCTCAGGAAAGTCTTGAGTTAATGAATGATCTTCGCCTAACATAGGTACTCCTTAACGGTGCGTGTAATAAATGTGTTTTAAAAATAACACGCTTAGGGTTTAGTTAAATTCAGATTGTATGGGTATTTATGTACGCCATAATATTAGAGCTGGGGGTTGCTTGAGTATAAATCAACACATAGCCGTTATTAATTATTATTACGGAAATACTTATATATCACTATACAAAGCACTGACACTCAAAGATGCTTAAGTTAGAATACAAAATGCAACAACTCCTCGCAAACAATAACTATTTTGAGTGCTTTATTACATGCTTTTAATGATCGACAATTACGACTCGTTTACCTATAACTTGGTACAGTACTTTCAGCGTTTAGATCAAGAGGTACTGGTTAAGCGCAACGACCAAATAACGCTTAGCCAAATTAAGCAGTTAAATCCTCAACATATTGTTATATCACCCGGTCCTAAAAGCCCAAGCGAAGCGGGTATTTCATTAAGTATTGTTGAGCAATTAAAAGGGCAGTATCCTATTTTAGGAATTTGCTTAGGGCATCAAACTATTGCCCAAGCCTTAGGAGCAAAGGTAGTGCGTGCTAAAAAAGTAATGCACGGTAAAACATCGCCAATTTACCATAGCGATCAAGGAGTATTTAAAGGTTTAGCTAAGCCCTTAACGGTCTGTCGGTATCATTCTTTAATTGTTGAGGCACAGTCGCTGCCTAAAGAGTTGCAAGTAACAGCCTGGACACAAACCCAGCAAGGTGAGTTTGACGAAATTATGGGATTATTACATACAGACTTAGCACTTGAAGGTGTACAATTTCATCCGGAAGCTATTTTAACTGAGCAAGGTTTAGCGTTACTTGATAACTTTTTAACTCGCTTCTAAGCTTATAGTATTAAGTAAATATCATTACATTAAAGACAGAGAGCCATGACCGAAATAGTGCAGCAACCGCGTATTGTTAAAATGCTTAATCAACGAGCACATGATTTGCTGCTTGGTCATAACTTTGCTCATCAACAAATTGGCTTTATTCATACGCTAGAAATGGACTATGGCGAACCACTAAAGCAACGCACATTACTTGAAGTAGAGGTTGCCGCTCAGCAAAAGCGCAAGCTAAAAAGCACCGCGCATCATAAATATCGTGCAGCAGCGAGCGAGCAACTGCATAAAGCAATAGAAAAAATGATGTCTGAGCAGCTTAGCGATATAGACAGTGTTATTCAAAACACCATAGGTGTAGAGGACAGCGTATGTGCCATGTTAGATATTTTAGCCACAAAAAGCGCATCGGTTGGGCGCTTAGAGCCCTTAGTTAACGACCTAAGCTGGCTTGGCAGAGAGTTAGTTACTTTAGTTAACTTGCCTTATTATCGTAATCAACGCAGCAAAAATACCGCAGTGAAAGTAGATAGCCCCGCTTTAGCGCTGCGTTATATTGGCCTAGATAACTTACAGCTAGTAGTACCAACTTTTGCAGTGCGCCATTGGATGCCTTATAGCACAGAGCCTTTTTCGTTACTAAAAAGGCGCTTAAAAGAAAGCGCCATGGCGAATGCTATTGCGGCACAAAAAATTGCTGAAGTTAACGAGGTTAACCCAAGCCATGCTTTTACCTTAGGGATGTTATTAAACGTGGGGCAAATAGCCTTAGTGCGTTTATATTTAAAAGTGTTTGAGCAAATTTGGCAGCGAAAAGTACAATTTGCTCGCACTACAGCGAATAAAGGCTTGCATACTGCATTGCTAGAGCTAAAACCAGACCCTTTATTTTTAACCACCTTACTGAGCGAACAGTCGTTGGCTATTAGCGCTAAAATAATTGAAAAAATGGCCTTTAAGTATTTGCCGTTTAATAGCGTAATGCAGCAACTCGTTAATGGTATAGAAAAAGGCGATACAGCGCTGCCTTTAACGCAGGTAATGCTAAAAGCACGATGTTACTCTCAGTACTTAACGCTAAAGCAGCATCAGCTAGTTGAACCGGATGAAACGCTTAGTTGGTTTTCGTACTTTAAGTTCACCAAAAAAGAGCTAAAAGCACTCCAAGCAAGCAATTTTAATAATCTTGCTATTCAAATTGATTAAATTTGTTAATTTTTTTGCGACTATCCATTCACTTTTTATTATCTCTTTTCAATACATTTCCCCGTTTAAAGTGAGGCGCGCTCGTTGTTCAGGCGCTTTATTGGCTAAAAACGAGCTGCATAAAGCAAGCAAATAGTTATTCACTATCTATGAAATTATATCTCAAGCCCTTTATTATCAAGGGTTACATGAAAGTTTTTGAAGAGACATAATCAATGTTTTCTGAAATAATAAGCGTCTGAAAATTGAACCACACAGCCCTTTTTATGTAAATATCGCTATACTGAGTTTGCTAAAAAACACATATGCTACAGGTTACCACACAGCTATTTACGGCTTTGTGATGTACACAATTAAGAGGAAATAAAATGACAGTCAATCGCGAATTATTTGATCACGTAATGGTTCCTAACTACGCACCTTCAAGCGTAATTCCAGTTCGAGGCGAAGGCTCTCGCGTATGGGATCAACAAGGTCGAGAGTTTATCGACTTTGCTGGTGGTATTGCCGTTAACTGTCTTGGCCATTGCCACCCTGCATTAGTAAGCGCATTAAAAGAGCAAGGCGAAAAGCTTTGGCATCTATCAAATGTAATGACCAACGAGCCAGCATTACGCTTAGCTAAAAAAATGGTTGATGCAACCTTTGCCGAAAAAGTTTACTTTGCCAACTCAGGCGCAGAAGCAAACGAAGCAGCACTTAAATTAGCGCGTCGTTTTGCCCTTGATCAATTTGGCGCAGAAAAATCACAAATCATCGCATTCAACAAAGGTTTCCATGGCCGTACATTCTTTACCGTAACTGTTGGTGGCCAAGCGGCATACTCAGATGGTTTTGGTCCTAAGCCAGGCGACATTGTACATTGTGATTACAACGACCTGGCAGCATTTGAAGCACTTATTAGCGACAAAACATGTGCCGTAATGATGGAGCCACTACAAGGTGAAGGCGGTATTGTTTCGCCAACTGACGAATTTGCACAAGGCGTTCGTGATTTATGTACTAAACATAATGCACTGCTTATTTTTGATGAAGTGCAAACAGGTGTTGGCCGTACAGGTAACTTATACGCATACCAAGGTTTAAACGTTGTTCCTGACATTTTAACTACGGCTAAAGCATTGGGCGGCGGTTTTCCTATTGGTGCTATGATCACCACAACTGAAATTGCACAACACCTTAAAGTAGGTACGCATGGTTCTACTTATGGTGGTAACCCATTAGCGTGCGCCGTTGCTGAAGCAGCATTCGATACTGTAAATACCCCAGAAGTACTTGCTGGTGTAACAGCAAAAGCAGCATTATTTAACCAACTACTTACTGAAATTAATAATAAATACCACGTGTTTAGCGAAATTCGCGGCCAAGGTTTATTAATTGGTGCAGTAGTAAGCGAGCAATACAAAGGTCGTGCAAAAGAGTTTTTAGTGGCAGGTACTGAGCACGGTCTTATGTCATTAGTTGCCGGTGCTGACGTGGTTCGTTTTACACCATCATTAGTTATCCCAGAAGCCGACATTCGTGAAGGTATGGCACGCTTTGAAAAAGCAGTAGCCAGTGTTGTAAGCGCTTAACATAGCCAAACAATATCTATTAAGGGCAGACCTAGTTTGCCCTCTAATTTTAATTTACCGTTATAATATAAGGGAGTAAGCGGGTTTATGATGATCCTTCGCCCAATCCAACAAAGTGACTACCCTGCATTAGTGAAAATAGCCCACGAATCGGGTCATGGCTTTACTTCTTTACCTAATAATGAAAAGTTATTGCAAAAGAAAATAGATCATTCGGTTAGCTCATTTGCAAAAGCTGCTACCGAGCCGGGCGACGAAGGTTATTTATTTGTACTAGAGGACACCGAAACAGGTGAAGTAGTTGGCACCTCAGGTATAGAAGCCGCTGTTGGCTTAGATGATGCATTTTATCACTATCATTTAAGTAAAGTGATTCATTCTTCACGCACTCTAAACGTATATAAAGCAGTTGATATTTTAACGCTTTGTAACGATTACACCGGCGCTACAGAGCTATGTACATTATTTTTGAAAGACGCATACCGCAAAAACAGTAACGGTAAATTACTTTCAAAATCGCGTTTTATGTTTATTAAGCAGCATCAAGAGCGCTTTGCGCAAACCGTCATTGCAGAAATGCGTGGTGTGTCTGACGACAATGGCAGCAGCCCATTTTGGCAATGGCTAGAAGAGCACTTTTTTTCAATGGACTTTCCAACTGCCGACTATTTAACAGGCATAGGCCAAAAAGTATTTATTGCTGAATTAATGCCTAAGTACCCAATTTACGTTAATTTGCTCAGCAAAAATGCGCAAGCTGTTATTGGTAAAGTACACGACAACACACGCCCAGCAATTGAGCTATTAAAAAGTGAAGGTTTTACCTTTAATGGGTATGTTGATATTTTTGATGCCGGCCCCACAGTTGAAGCAAAAGTAGATAACATTGCCACCATTCGCAATGCTAAACACTTTAAAGTTGAAATAGGTGAACCAAGTGGCGACACCATGGTGTTATTAGCCAACGAAAAGCTTACAGATTTTAGAGCAACTGTAGTGCCTATGACGTTCGATGAGCGCATGAGCAGCATAGTAATAACGCAACAAGTAGCCGATGCACTGTATTTACAAGCGGGCGATAGCGTAAGCGCAACCACGATTTAATTTAGGAGAAAGTATAATGACTCATCCTGCACAATTTATTAATGGTCAATGGTCACAAGGCCAAGGAACCGAATTTAGTTCAGTAAACCCAGCCAATAACAATGTTATTTTCCAAGCAAACTCAGCAACTGCAGAGCAAGTAGACGCTGCAGTTAGCGCAGCGCGCGAAGCGTTTTATGCTTGGGCTGATAAAACATTTGCTGAACGTTTAGAAATAGTTAAAGCATTCGCAGCGCAATTAAAAGAAAACAGCGAAGAGCTAGCCATTACTATTGCACAAGAAACAGGTAAGCCACTGTGGGAAACTCGCACAGAAGCGGGTGCTATGGTTGGTAAAATTGCCATTTCTGAAAAAGCGTTTTTAGAGCGCACTGGCGACGTAGAAAATGCAATGCCACTAGGGCGCGCAATGATCCGCCACAAGCCACACGGTGTTGTAGCCGTATTTGGTCCGTATAACTTTCCGGGGCATTTACCTAATGGCCACATAGTGCCAGCGCTTTTAGCGGGTAACACGGTTATATTTAAACCGTCAGAACTTACGCCTAAAGTTGCCGAGCTTACGCTTAAACTGTGGGAAAAAGCAGGTTTACCAGCGGGTGTAATTAACCTTGTACAAGGTGAAGTAGCAACGGGTAAAGCCCTTGCTGCTCACAAAGGTATTGATGGCTTGTTCTTTACGGGTTCTTCGCGCACAGGTCATATTTTACATGAACAGTTTGCGGGTCAACCTGGTAAAATTTTAGCGCTAGAAATGGGCGGTAATAACCCACTTATTATTACTGACGTTGAAGATACTAAAGCGGTTGTTCACGATATTATTCAATCAGCGTTTATTTCAAGTGGCCAGCGTTGTACCTGTGCACGTAAACTATTTTTACCAACGGGTAGCAAAGGTGATGTAATCCTGGAGCGTTTAATTACCGCAACTAAAGCGATTAAAGTAGGTAATTATGACGATGCAGATCAGCCATTTATGGGCTCAATGATCTCATCAGCCGCCGCTGCCGGTATGGTTAAAGCGCAAAACGAACTTGTTGAGCTTGGTGCTCAAGTATTGGTAGAGCTTGAGCATACAGTTAATACTGGCTTTGTAACACCAGGTATTATTGAGTGTACAAATATTAGCGACTTCCCAGATGAAGAGCATTTTGGACCACTTCTAAAAGTATTCCGCTTTGACGACTTTGACCAAGCAATTGATAAAGCCAACGACACAAGCTTTGGTTTATCAGCAGGTTTACTTAGCGACAGTGCAGCCGACTACGAGCACTTTTTACGCCGTATTCGCGCTGGTATTGTTAACTGGAACCGCCCAATTACTGGCGCATCAAGTGCTGCACCGTTTGGTGGTATTGGCGCATCGGGTAATCACAGAGCCAGCGCGTATTACGCTTCCGATTACTGTGCATACCCAGTAGCATCAGTAGAGCTTGAAAAAGTTGCTATGCCAGCTACATTAAGCCCAGGCTTAAAAATAGACTAAAATTACTACTAAATAATTATAAAAGCAGCTTCGGCTGCTTTTTTTGTATTAGCTATGTCGCTAAGCTAGTAATTATTAGTGCTTTCTGCTTAAATTACTGAATTAATTATTTTTAAGGTATACGTGTAATGGTTTTAAATAGGCAAGGGTACGACGACTTAATTATGTACCTAACTCAAAACTTAGCTTTATTTGAAAAGCCGGGTGAAATAAAACCAGGAGCACCTACGGTTATGGAATTAATCGAAGACGTGATTGCACAAAACGTAATGCTCATATGTCAGCAGCACACAGAGCTCACTACAGAGCAGCGTAGCCAAATTGTGCGTGAAGTTGATGGCATAGTTTACGATTTACAAGAAGTCCTCAGTAGCATCACCTCGCGGCCTGTTACGGTAGAGCAACACATGTTTATTGATGAGTTTGGTGGTTTGGTTAAAAACCTATTTGATAACGCCGTTTCTTAGCCCGCAACCCTTCTATATTTTCCGGTAGCACGCTTTAAATGCGCTGACGGTTTTACCACCCTTGCATAAATTTAAGTGCCTTGATCAAGCTAATTTATATTATTGCTGGGCGCTCACTTATTAAAGCTGATTGGTATACAATCAAGAAAATAATTTTTGAGGTATAACAATGCAAGCAAATGTAAAATGGGTTGAAGGTAATACCTTTATTGGTCGCTCTAATTCAAATCATAATGTTGTATTTGACGGTGGTAGCGACAGTGCTGCACCAAGCCCTATGGAAATGGTATTAATGTCAATCGGTTGTTGTTCATCGGTTGATGTAGTGAGCATTTTAAAAAAAGCCAAACAAGATTTTAGCAACGTAGAAGTACAGTTAACGGCAGAGCGCGCCGAAACTGCCCCACGAGTATTTACCAAAGTTAATTTACACTTTGTAGCAACGGGCAATAATGTGTCTGAAAAGCACCTTGCACGCGCTGTTTCACTCTCTGCTGAAAAGTATTGCTCGGTCGCATTAATGCTTGATAAAACAGTAAAAATTACGCATAGCCACGAAGTTGTGCAAGATCAAGTAAAATAACGCTTTTTCCATGAGTAAAATTCGTATAAAATCCGCGAACTTTTATTCTGCTAGAGCAGATTTCACTAATTTATAGGTTGGTTTATTATGAACAAACCCTTCGATAAACTTAAACTTCATGGTTTTAATAATTTAACTAAAAGTTTAAGCTTTAGTATTTACGACATTTGCTATGCAAAGACCGAGCAACAACGTAAAGAATATATTGAATATATCGATGAGCAGTACAGTGCAGATAGACTAACCGACATTTTAGGTGAAGTTGTTGATATTATAGGTGCTAACATTTTAAATGTAGCGCGCCAAGACTACGAACCGCAAGGTGCAAGCGTAACTATTTTGGTTTCAGAAGAGCCGGTAGAAGAGCAGCAAAATTACGATGCTGACGAAGCTCCAGGCCCATTACCAGATTCAGTGGTTGCCCATTTAGATAAAAGCCATATTTGTGTACACACGTACCCAGAAGCTCACCCTGATGACGGTATTTGTACTTTTCGCGCCGATATTGAAGTGTCAACGTGTGGCATAATATCGCCACTTAAAGCGTTAAACTTCCTTATTCATAGTCTAGAGTCAGACGTAGTAACAATTGACTACCGTGTACGTGGTTTTACTCGCGATATTAATGGCGTTAAGCACTACATCGATCATGCAATTAGCTCAATTCAAAACTTCATGACAGAAGATACCAAAGAAGCGTACCAAATGATGGACGTAAACGTGTATCAAGAAAACCTGTTTCACACTAAAATGATGTTAAAAGAGACTGATTTAAATACCTATTTATTCGGCCTTTCTACGGATGATTTGTCAGATGAAGAAGAGGAAGAAATTCGCTCTAAACTGACCCGTGAAATGCAAGAAATATTCTATGGCCGTAACTTGCCAGACCTAGATTAAATAGCAAAATATAGTCAATAAAAATGGCGCTCAATGAGCGCCATTTTTTTGTGTTAAAAAGCTTATAGCCAGTATATTTAGTATTATTTAAGCATGCTGTAAAGCAAAGCCATTACCGCCATTGAGCCAACCACTAATATAAATAAGGTGCTTAAACGATTACGATGCTTGTGTAATGCCGGTACTTTATAAACAGCAATCATGGGCATAATAAATAAAATCATCGCAATAATAGGGCCAGATAACTGATCCATCATATCGAGTATGCTCGGGTTTTTAACCGCGCAAAACCAAATAGCAAAAAACATTAGTACAGCACCTACCTTATCGGCAACTTTAGCGCTTATGTTCGACTGCTTAGTTACTAAGCCAGTAAAGCTTTCGCGTGCACCCAAAAAGTGCCCTAAAAATGACGACATAATCGCAATAAACGCCACCAATGGGCCAAGCGTAGCAATAAACGAATTGTCAGTAATATTGGCAAGGTACGATAAAACCGACACATTTGCCGCTTTCGCCGCCGCCATTTGCTCGCCAGTTAAGGACAACACACACGAAAACACAAACAGCAATACAAAGGTAATTAACAGTAAACTGGTGCGCTTTAATATCGCCTCAGACTTAGCAACCGCTTTATTACCATAATGACCGCGTTGTACGTTTACAAAGCTCGAAATAGCCGCTGCGTGGCTAAACGAAAATACAATAATAGGAATCGACAACCACAGTGTTTTACCAAAGCTGCCCACTTCTGGCAGCGCCATATTCGGCATTTGCCAACTAGGGATCAAATACAAGGATAAAAAAAACAATATGCCCACAAGCGGATAAACTAAAATAGCAAAAGCACGAAGCATCAGCTTTTCGCCGCCCATCATTAAGCCAATCATACCTGCAACCAATACACCAGAAAGCAACACCCGCGAAGGCGACTCCATACCAAGCTGGTTCACCATAAAGCTGTCTACGGTATTGGTTAAACCGACACCATAAATAAGTAAAATCGGAAAAATAGATAAAAAGTACAGTAAAGAGATTAGCCGACCCGCGGTCACCCCAAAATGCTCCTCTACTACATCGGTAAAGTCAGCATCTTTATTTTTTGACGACAGCACAAACCGCGCTAAACCGCGGTGCGCTAAAAAGGTCATTGGAAAGGCTAAGCACGCCATAATAATTAACGGCCAAAAACCGCCAATACCAATATTAATAGGTAAAAATAAAATACCGGCACCAACGGCGGTACCAAATAGGCTTAACGTCCACTGTGTGTCGTGTAAAGTCCAAGAAGACTGTTTTGCTGTAGATGCATTAAAATGCGTAGCATCTTGAGATGGGGGCATAAGCTCACCAGGTTTTTTTTAGAATAATAATGACGGCAAAGCATATAGTTTTTACTTAATGATTTCATTCGATAAACTAGCTTAATATTCGCTTATTTGTAGCGTACCAGTTACGCCTGTAATTAATTTGCAACAGCGTTATAAAAGTGAGCAGAGAATGGCAGTGGCTTTAGCTCAACGTTAAAAATAATAAGCAGGAAAGGTGCACTTAAAAAGGGGGTTAATAGCTTTTCCCCATAAAGTTTAAAGTTTACACACTGCAATCTAGAGTATAATTATTGTAAACCCTACTTTCCACCTAGGTTGTAAAGTGATTAAAAACAGGAGTTTTTGTGATATTTGAAACCTTGTCAGTTAAGCATTTAGCTATGTTATTGCAATTTGAATCAGAAAATAAAGCTTGGTTTGAATCAATGCTGCCGCCGAGAGAGGATTACTTTTATCGCGATTTAGGCATTAAAATGCATATTTATGATGCCATTATAAACATGCAATTAGGTACGCATTATTCGGGTGTGCTTATTGTTAATGAGCAAATTGTTGCGCGCGCAAATTTAAAAGATATAACAGGGCAAACAAACACTGCCGCAGTGGGTTATCGAGTTGCTAAAAATAGCATAGGTAAAGGCTACGCCAGTTTTTGCCTTAACGAATTAATTAGCATAGCCGCTCAGCATTATGCAGTTAACAAGTTAGAAGCCTTAGTGCTAGATAATAACCCCGCCTCAAAAGCCGTACTATTAAAGTGTGGCTTTAAAGCCCAATCACATAAAGACAACTACATGACAATAAACGGACACACATTAGGCGTTACACACTTTTTACGCGCACCGATTTAAGTGTTTTTGAGGTGAAATTGGAAGATTAAAATATTGTGGTTAACAGCGGTTATTCGTTGGGTTTCGCTTCACTCAACCCAACCTACGGTGTTTAAATTGACATAGAGCTGCTAGTAGCTAAAAGCCCGCAGCTCTAGGCGCTTTATTCTTCAATAGCTGAAACAATAAAATACGGATTTAAGTATTCATCTTTGGTGTTGTAAATTAGCGGGCTGCCATCAAGTTTAGTTACTTTAGCGCCGGCGATTGCGGCGATTGCATGGCCGGCGCCAGTATCCCATTCACAGGTTGGGCCTAAGCGGGGGTAAATATCAGCACTGCCTTCGGCCACCAAGCACAGCTTTAGTGAGCTGCCTTTTGAAACCATTTCTACCTCGTCAAAGCGTTTTACAAATTCGGCTAAATCGGGTGAGGGGTGTGAGCGGCTGCCAACTACGCGTATTAACCCTGTGTTTGGTTTGGTAGTTACTTTTAGCTCTATGCGCTCATCGCCTTTGTCTTTAAATGCGCCTATGGCTTCGCTTGCTAAGTAAGATACGCCAAGGGCAGGGGCGTCTACTACGGCTAAAACCGGAATGCCATTTTCGATAAGTGCGATATTTACGGTGAATTCACCATTTTTTTTAATAAACTCTTTGGTGCCATCGATAGGATCTACTAGCCAGTAACTTTTCCATGCTTTGCGAACTTCCCAGTTTATATCGGCGTTTTCTTCACTTAATATAGGAATGTCGGGAGTGAGCTGCTGTAGCCCTGCGACAATAATTTTATGAGCTGCTAAGTCGGCGTCGGTTACAGGGCTTTCATCGGCTTTGTATTCAACGTTAAAGTCCTTTTGATAAATTCCCATTATGGCGCTACCCGCTTGGCGGGCAAGGATCAGGGTTTCTTCTAGCAGTTCGGTTTGGTTCATTGGGGTTAACCTATATTATGTGCTGTTGTTTTAGATACGTTATCAGCTGAACAACCGATTGGTCTAGGGTGTTTTTACTGGTATCTAAAATTATTTCTGGATTGATGGGTATTTCGTAACTGGAATCAATGCCGGTAAAGTGTTTAATTTCGCCAGCGCGGGCTTTTTTGTATAAGCCTTTAGGATCACGGCTTTCGCATACATCGAGTGGGGTGTCGATAAATACTTCAATAAACTCCTTGTCATCTACTAAGCTGCGTACCATGTCGCGCTCTGCTCTAAAAGGCGATATAAACGCAGTAAGCACTAACAAGCCAGCGTCAACCATAAGTTTTGCCGTTTCACCTACGCGGCGAATATTTTCAACTCGGTCTGCGTCGCTAAAGCCTAGGTCTTTACATAAACCGTGGCGTACGTTGTCGCCATCGAGCAGGTAAGTATGAATACCTTGTTGATTAAGTGCGGCTTCTAGCGCGTTTGCTACAGTGCTTTTACCTGAGCCCGAAAATCCGGTAAACCATATAATAGCGCTCTGATGCTTTTTTTGCTCACTACGTTGTGCTTTAGTGGTTGCGTAGTTATGCCAAACAATATTTTCATCCATAGTGAGTTATCTCTTTATGCTGTGCGTGCCGGTATTAAAACGGAAATACTAGCGGGATCAAGGTTAATACTGTTATTGAATAAATAATAGAAAGGGGCAAGCCCATCACTACATAATCTTTTAAACGATAGTTACCCGCGCTGTAAACCATAAGGTTAGTTTGATAACCAAACGGCGATATAAAACTTGCTGATGCGCCAAACGCAACCGCCATAATAAATGGCAGTGGGTCTACGTTAAAGCCAACGGCAAGTGAATAGGCAACCGGAAACGACAATGCTGCAGCGGCGTTATTGGTTATCAGCTCGGTAAATAATACTGTCATTAAAAATATTGCGATAAAGGCGCTGTATGGGCCAAAGTCGCCAAGTACTACAAACATAGCCGCCGATATTTGCCCAGCAAGTCCGGTGCCTATCATTAGTTTTGCTAAGCCTATGGCGCTGCCTACTACGGCGACTAACTCAATAGGAAAGCGACGTTTTACTTCGCTAAGCTTAATAGTACCGCAAAGCATAAAGCCAATCAGTAATACTAATAAGCCTTTAACTAGCGGCACTAAGCCAATAATACTTAAGCCCAGTACAGCGGCAAAGCTTAGCAGCACAATGTTTGACTGTTTAGGCGCTAGGTGAGTTTGTAAATCAAACCCCGATATATACACAAATTCGCGCTTTAAATTAGGCAAGCTGTAAAAGTTTTTACCCGGGGCGAGTATTAGTGAGTCGCCTGCTTGTAAACGCACTTGCCCTAAACCACCTTGCAGGCGATCGTGGCCGCGGCGAATAGCAATAACGGCCGCATGAAACTGCTCTCTAAAGCGGGCTTCTTTTACGGTTTTACCAATAAATTTTGAAGACTGACTTACGACAACCTCTACTAAGTGTTCTATGTCTTTTTGATGATTGTCGTGCACTACTTTTAAACCATCGAAACGCGTAAGTAGGGGGACTGATTTTATATCGCCCACAAAAAGTAATATGTCGTTTTGTTTAATTATTTGCTGTGGCGTGACCGCACAAATACGTTGGTTATCGCGAATTATTTCGCCTAAAAATAAGTCTTTAAGTTCACGCAGGCCATTTTCTTCTACGGTGCGACCAATTAGCTTTGAACCGGCTTGTACTTTACCTTCAAGATAAAAAGGCACGACTTCTTGGTCGCTTTTACCGTTGTCGGGTAAGTATTTTAACATGACTAAAATGGTGATTAAGCCCACGCTTAATGCGCCCAAACCTACTAAGGTAAAGTCAAAAAATCCCAGTGGCGCCATACCCGCATCTACGGCAAAACCATTTACTATTAAGTTGGTTGATGTGCCAATAAGGGTAATAGTGCCGCCTAAAATAGCGGTGTACGATAGCGGTAATAATAACTTTGATGGCGAGTGATTGGGATTGTCTTTTATCGCGGTAATTAAGGAGGCAACCACGGCGGTGTTATTAGTAAAGGAGGATAAAAACGCGGTCGAAAGTCCCAATTTAGTCACTGATTTAACTAAACTACCGCTCGATAGTGATTGCGCTAATTTTTGAATAAGGGTGGTTTTTTCAATCGCAATTGACACTAATATTAATAATACCAAAGTAATTAGCGACGGGTTAGTATAATTAACTAACATGCTTTCTAAATCTATTAGCCCTGCTAAGTAGCTGCTGCCAATGGCTCCCACAAATAGCCATGCAGGATTAAGCCGAGTGCCAAAAAGGCACCCGACTAAGGTAAGCATAATGCCTGTTAAAATGAGCTGATCTACCATGCTTTATATCCTATAACAGGCTAAAAAAGTATTATAACTTTGATATATCAAGCGCTTGCCAATGCGGAAAGTGCTTGCGTACTAAAGTGTTAAACTCAACTTCAAAAGCACTAAAGTTACTTTGCTGCGCTTGGCTTTGCAGTACTTGCTCTATCATACCGGCTGCAATAGTTAAGTTAGATAAGCGATCGATAAGTATAAACGAGCCGGTTTCGTGATTACTGTGATACTCATCAGCCAAAATAGTTTCGCTAAGTTCTAGCGTTACAATAGCGATTTCGTTTAACTGTAGAGTGTCGCTGCTACCATGCTCTAAGGTATTTACATCGATAGTGTGATCAATCTTAGTAACTTGAGCAGAGGTGTTTTTGCTACCAAGTTTAAAGTTATAGCTTTTACCTAGTTGCAGCGGCGTTTCGTGCATCCATACTAATTTAGCTTGTAGCTGGTTGGTAACTATTGCCGTAGAGCTTGCTGGTACAATGACATCGCCTCGGCTAATATCAATTTCGCTATTTAGCGTAACGGTAATTGCTTGGCCAGCTTGTGCACTGTCTAGGTTGCCATCAAAGGTAACAATTTCTTTAATGCTAGAAGTTTTGCCCGATGGTAGTACTTTTATTGCATCGCCCACTTGTAACTTGCCTGAGGCTAGCGTGCCCTGAAAACCACGAAAGTTTAAGTTAGGCCGCGCCACATATTGCACCGGTAAACGTGCTTCAAAGTCAGTGTCGATTTGCGCTGCTGGCGAGTCTTCTAATAACTCTAGCAATGGTTTATCGGTGTAGTAAGGCGTATGTACAGAACGAGTAACTACGTTATCGCCTTTAAGCGCCGACATAGGTACAAATTTAATGTTACTTACATTAAGTTGCTCGGCAAATTTTAAGTAGTCAGCTTTAATTTTTTCATAAACAGTTTCGTCAAAATCAACGATATCCATTTTATTAATAGCCACAACAAATTGCTTAATACCAAGCGAGTCACAAATAAAGCTGTGACGTTTAGTTTGTACTTGCACGCCGTAACGTGCATCCACCAAAATAATGGCCACATCGCTGGTTGATGCACCCGTTACCATGTTGCGCGTGTACTGCTCGTGCCCTGGGGTATCGGCAATAATAAACTTGCGCTTAGCGGTCGAGAAGTAACGGTACGCTACGTCAATGGTTATGCCTTGCTCACGCTCAGCTTGTAGGCCATCAACAAGTAATGCTAAATCAAGGTCATCACCTGCGTTACCTACTTTTTCGTTATCTTTATGTAGTGCTGCTAACTGATCTTCATAAATTTGGTGGCTGTCGTGCAGTAGGCGGCCAATGAGTGTTGATTTACCGTCATCTACACTGCCACAGGTAAGCATGCGTAATAAGCTTTTGTCTTGCTGACGTGCTAGGTAAGCGTCTATACCGATTGCTTTTACTTCGTTAAATGTGTCGTTATTTTGATTAGCCATTAGAAATACCCTTCACGTTTTTTCTTTTCCATTGAGCCTGCCGAGTCATGGTCAATAACCCGACCTTCACGTTCAGATGACGTAGATAGCAGCATTTCTTCAATAATTTCGGTTAATGAGCTGGCCGTTGATTCCACTGCACCGGTAAGTGGGTAGCAGCCTAAAGTACGAAAACGTACCGACTTCATCATTGGCACTTCACCCTCCAAAAGTGGCATACGCTCATCGTCAACCATAATTAGGGTGCCGTCGCGATCAACCACTGGGCGCTCTTTAGCTAGATACAAAGGCACCATGTCGATGTTTTCTTGATAAATATATTGCCAAATATCCAACTCGGTCCAGTTAGACAGAGGGAATACACGAATACTTTCACCTGGATTTACTTGGCTGTTGTACGTATTCCAAAGCTCTGGGCGTTGGTTTTTAGGATCCCAGCGGTGGTGCTTATCGCGAAATGAATAAACACGTTCTTTAGCGCGTGACTTTTCTTCGTCGCGGCGTGCGCCACCAAAGGCGGCATCAAAGCCATATTTGTCGAGTGCTTGCTTTAAACCTTGAGTTTTCATTATATCGGTATGTTTACCAGAGCCATGCTCGAATGGGCTTATACCAATTTCCATGCCTTCTGGGTTTTTATGCACTAGTAGCTCAAAGCCGTATTCTTTGGCAATACGGTCACGAAATTCAATCATTTCGCTAAACTTCCAATTAGTGTCTACGTGTAATAACGGAAACGGAATTTTTGCAGGGTAAAATGCTTTACGCGCTAAGTGCAAAAGTACCGACGAATCTTTACCAATTGAGTAAAGCATTACTGGGTTCTCAAACTCAGCGGCGACTTCGCGCATGATTTTGATACTTTCAGCTTCAAGCTGCTGAAGGTGAGTTAAAGCCATTGTTAGTCGTCCTACTAAAATAATTAAAAGTTAAAATCTAATAAATGTATAAAGCTTATGCCACATCGGTAAGTGGTTGCGCAAAACTGCTAGTTTGCGCTTTGGCACCAAACCAATGTAACTCTTGGTGCAAGGATGCTACTTCGCCAATAATAAGCAGCGCAGGAGAAACCACACTGTTACGCGTAATTAAATCGGCAAGCTCGCCCAGCTTTCCAGTAATTACGCGTTGATTTTTACGGGTGCCGTTTTCAATAATGGCAACGGGTGTATTGGCGTTGCGGCCATGCTTTAAAAGCTCAGCTTGTATATGTGGCGACTTTATCACGCCCATATAAATAGCTAAGGTTTGATTTGGTTTAGCCAGCGATTGCCAATCGAGTTCTTGGCCGTCTTTTTTACAATGCCCGGTTACAAACTGAATCGCTTGTGCGTGGTCACGATGGGTAAGCGGAATACCCGCATAGGCACTGCATCCTGCAGCGGCAGTTATACCAGGTACAATTTGATAATTTACCTTGTTAGCCGCAAGTACTTGTACTTCTTCGCCACCACGACCATAAATAAACGGATCGCCACCTTTAATACGGCATACTTTTTTACCTTGCTTGGCTAAATCGACCAGCATTTGGTTAGTGTCTTGCTGCGCTACGCTGTGATCGCCTAAACGCTTGCCTACACAAATAAGGTCGGCATCACGGCGCACTAACTCCATGATCTCGTCAGACACTAAATAGTCATAAACCACTACATCGGCTTGTTGCATAAGTTGCAGTGCCTTAAGTGTCAGCAATTCAGGATCGCCAGGGCCTGCACCTACTACATAAACCTCGCCTTCGGGCTCGGCTTTAGCATTTAGCATGTGTTCTAACTGTTGCTCTGCGGCTTGGGTGTCGCCGGTTTGTACTTTACTAACAACAGATGAGTCGAATACGCCTTCCCAAAACTGGCGACGATCGGCAAAGTGCTTAAAGCGTTGTTTTACTTTGCTTCTAAAGCCACCCACAAGCGTTGCCAGCGGGCCAATATGTTGCGGTATTAGGGTTTCTAATTTTTCGCGTAGGCGACGTGCTAATACCGGGGCAGTGCCTGCGCTTGATATAGCAATTGTGATTGGGTTGCGATCGACAATCGATGGAAATATAAAGGTGCACTTAGGCTGATCGTCAACTACATTAACAAAAATGTTATGAGCATTAGCCAGTTCAAACACTTGGCTATTTACATGCTCTAAATCTGTAGCAGCAATTACCAGCATCATATTTTTTAAATGTTGCTCGTTAAAGTACTCATGTATAAGCGTTACTTTATTTTCGCTAGCAAGTTCAATGAGCTGTTGGCAAAATTTGGGAGCGACTAAAGTAATACTGGCACGCGCTTTTAAAAGCGCGCTGCATTTGCGCAAGGCAACATCTCCACCGCCAACAACCAATACAGGTTTGTTGTCGAGTTTGGTAAAGATAGGTAAATACTGCACGTTAATCACACCCCTAAAATAAATGGCTCGTTTAGCCTGATAGCCACAATATAGCGCCACATACTAAGTAAAAAATAATTTAAACCCACTCGTTATAACTAAAAGTTATAACGAGTGGGTTTTTAAGGCCGAAATCTTAATTAGTAAGGCTTTGCGGTCGGTTGCATGTAAAACTAAGGGCTTAGAGTGTTTGGTTATGAGCTATAGCAAGTTTAGGTTACTATAATTACAGGTATTAAATCACGGTATAAATATGATGAGGTTACTATGATTAAACAACAAAAAGAGGCTGCTTTGGCTGTCGCCTTAATGGATTTAACCAGCTTAAATAGCAACGATGATAGTGCCGCTATTAATACGTTAGTGAACAGCATTAACCCTAAATTAGGCACGCCCGCTGCAGTATGTGTTTACAGTGATTTTGTAGCAGAAGCAAAAATAGCCTTAGCTACCAGAGAGCTAAGCCATATAAAAGTAGCCACAGTAACTAACTTTCCAACGGGTGACGCACCTTTAAATACCGTAATAAACGAAACACTAATTGCCATAGAGCGCGGTGCAGATGAAATTGATTTAGTTATTCCATATAAAGCGCTAATAGCGGGTGATAAAAGCCGTGTGCTTAAGTATGTTACCGAGAGCAAAAAAGTCTGTGGGTCGCGCGCTCTACTTAAAGTGATTATAGAAAGCGGCGAGTTACAAACACCTGATTTAATCGCATCAGCCACATTATTAGCTATTAAAGGCGGTGCCGACTTTGTAAAAACCAGTACCGGTAAGGTCGCCGTTAATGCCACGCTTGATGCGACAAAAACTATACTCAATACCATTAAAGAATCGGGCAAGCTAGTTGGCTTTAAAGCGGCGGGAGGAGTTAAAACAGTTGCAGATGCGAGCGATTACTTAACCCTTGCAAGCACTATTATGGGTAATGACTACTTACAAGCAAATACCTTTAGATTTGGCGCATCAAGTTTATTAACTAATGTGTACGCGGTATTAAATGAAGCGTGATAGCGAACAAGAAAAACAACAGTTAGAGCACGAGGCAGCGAGGTTGTTTTTACGTTGTTATGAGCAGCAATATGGCATTCATATGCGCCATATTTGGCATAATGAGCCCAATAAGCCCGACGTTAGCTGCTACAAAGGCGATCAGCAACTTGATATTGAAGTTGCGCATTTATATGCCAGTGAAACCGAAGCAATGGCAGTGCTTGGCCGGCCACTGTCAATTCCAATGCAACGGGCATTGGCCGATATGGCGCAAGCCCCAAGTGAGCAAAGGTTACGCCTAGCGTTAGAGAGATTACTGGAGCAAAAAGCCACTAAATCTTATCATTCAGCGCGAACTTGGTTATTAATTCGCAATGCCAGCACTATTTGGCATAAAGCCGACTTTGATGCTCAGCTTAAAATGATTAGTGTGCCGCAAACGCATGCATTTGAGCAAATTTGGTTGCTATGCGATTTCTATCGTGGCGAGTTGGTACGTTTATTTTGATTTTTTTACGGTAACTCATTGCAGGAATGACTTTTTATTGCATAAATAAATATTAATTTAGCGAGTTAAGTGGTTAAATAATGCGGTGTGTAAATTAACGGTGAAGATTTTATCAGATGACAATCTTTACTCTTGTGTTAATGAACTGCGTAAGTATAATAGGCATCCACTTTGCAGGGGCGTAGTTCCAATTGGTAGAACAGCGGTCTCCAAAACCGACGGTTGGGAGTTCGAATCTCTCCGCCCCTGCCAATATTACTCGCGATGCGGGTAAGTCTGGGGTTAAAAATCGGTTTAAATAAGTCTGTTTTTAAGTTTAGATTTTAATGGATTAACCCTACCATAGCGTAGGGTTGTTGTGTCTGTAGTTAAGGTAATAATATTATGAGCACGAATGTAGAAACGCCATCAAGTGCGATGGAGTCAGTAAAGTGGTTAGTAGCAATAGTGCTACTTGCAGGCGCAGTTGTTGGTAATCACATGTTTGCAGATCAGTCTGTATTACTACGTGCGATTGGCGTTGTAGTTGCAATAGCAGCTGGTTTAGCAATTGCCTCGCAAACAGCTAAAGGACGTACTTTCCTTACTTTTGCTAAAGAAGCAAGAATTGAAGTGCGCAAAGTAATTTGGCCAACGCGTCAAGAAACTATCCACACGACATTAATTGTAATGGTTGCAACAGCGATAATGGCACTTATCCTTTGGGGATTAGATGGCATTTTATTCCGCGCTGTAGGCTTTTTAACTGGATTGGAGATCTGATCCCATGTCGGATGAGAACAACGAAATAAAGCTACGTTGGTACGTAGTACAGGCTTTCTCAGGTTATGAGAAGCGTGTTGCACAAACTATTTTAGAACACATTAAAATCAAAGGCCTTGAAGAGAGCTTTGGTGAGGTATTAGTACCAACAGAAGAAGTGATTGAGATGCGCGCTGGTCAAAAGCGTAAATCTGAGCGTAAGTTCTTCCCAGGTTACGTACTAATTCAAATGGATATGAACGATAAAAGCTGGCATTTAGTTAATAGCACAGAACGTGTTATGGGCTTTATTGGTGGTACTTCTGATCGTCCTGCACCAATTAGTGCCAAAGAAGCTGAGCGTATTCTTAATCGTTTACAAGAAAATGCTGAAGCACCTAAACCTGCTACCTTATTTGAACCAGGTGAAGTTGTTCGTGTTACTGACGGTCCATTTGCTGACTTTAGCGGTGTTGTTGAAGAAGTTGACTACGAAAAGAGCCGCGTTAAAGTGTCGGTACTTATTTTTGGTCGTTCTACACCGGTTGAACTTGAATTTGGTCAAGTTGAACAAGATAAGTAATTGATTAAAAAAGTGATGCTAATTTTTTTATAAAATTTGGCACGAAGCTTGAAAAAGGCCGCTGATTAACTTATAATCAGCGGCCTTTTTGTATTTGGGTAAATTAATTTTACGCTACAAAAAGTACGAAACAATTTTTTATATTGGGGAGCCGTTAGAGTACGCGTCCTCGCGCGCACAAGGCTGAGACCCACTTAATGAGGTATTTATAATGGCTAAAAAAGTTGAAGCTCTAATCAAGCTACAAGTTAATGCTGGTATGGCTAATCCTAGTCCACCAGTAGGTCCTGCACTAGGTCAACACGGTGTAAACATCATGGAATTCTGTAAAGCGTTTAACGCACGTACAGAGTCTATCGAAAAAGGCGCTCCAGTTCCTGTAGTGATCTCTGTTTACGGTGACCGTTCTTTTACGTTCGACATGAAAACTCCACCTGCAGCATACTTGCTACTTAAAGCAGCTGGCGTTAAATCAGGCTCAGGCCGTCCTAACACTGAAAAAGTAGGCACAGTAACTCGTGCTCAACTTGAAGAGATTGTTGAGACTAAACGAGCTGACCTTACAGCTTCTGATTTAGAAGCTGCGGTTCGCACTATCGCAGGATCTGCTCGTGCGATGGGCTTGAGCGTAGAGGACTAAGAATATGGCTAAATTAACTAAACGTATGCGTACTATCCGCGAAAAAGTGGAAGTAACTAAAGATTACGAAATCAACGAAGCGATCGCGCTTTTAAAAGAGTTAGCGACAGCTAAGTTTGTAGAAAGTGTTGACGTTGCTGTTAACCTTGGTATCGATGCTCGTAAATCTGATCAAAACGTTCGTGGTGCAACTGTACTACCTAACGGTACTGGTCGTGACGTTCGCGTTGCAGTATTCACACAAGGCGCTAACGCAGAAGCTGCGAAAGAAGCCGGTGCAGAATTAGTAGGTATGGAAGATCTTGCTGAGCTAGTTAAAAAAGGCGAGATGAACTTTGACGTTGTTGTTGCATCACCAGACGCTATGCGTGTTGTTGGTCAACTAGGTCAAATCTTAGGCCCACGTGGTCTAATGCCAAACCCTAAGACAGGTACAGTAACACCTAACGTTGCTGAAGCAGTTAAAAATGCAAAAGCGGGTCAAGTACGTTACCGTAATGACAAAAATGGCATCATCCATACTACTATTGGTAAGGTTGATTTCACTGCTGAGCAATTACAACAAAACCTTGAGTCACTAATTGTTGCGCTTAAGAAGGCTAAACCTTCTCAAGCTAAAGGTGTTTACGTGAAGAAAGTAAGCATCTCTACAACAATGGGCGCAGGCGTTGCTGTTGACCAAAACACGTTAAGCACAACTGTAGCTTAATCAGTGTTTACATGGCGTGAAATTTGTACTATAATTTCGCGCCATTTTGTTGATTAATTCGTTTTTCAGCAAAGTAAAGAATTCGGGTTGAAGTCCATAATTTCGTTGCACCTTAGGGTAAAGCGATAAATTGGACTTCCGTCCAAGACCGTAGGTGGCTTCGGCCTTAATACTCACCTACGTAGACGGTGTAGACCCCAGATAGATTTTTCCTAATCCTTCTGGCTCTCGCCGTAAAAAGCATCTCTATCTTGTTTGATAGGGAAGAGTAGAACAGGGGACACCGAGTGTCGGTAACCCCATTAAACCAGGAGTAACACCCATGGCTTTAAATCTTCAAGGCAAACAAGCAATAGTTGCTGAAGTCAACGAAGCAGCCAATGGTGCTCTATCTGCAGTTGTTGCAGATTCTCGTGGTGTAACAGTTGGCGCAATCACTGCCCTTCGTAAAGAAGCTCGTGCAAATGGTGTTTGGATGAAAGTTGTCCGTAACACTTTAGCAAAACGTGCTCTTGAAGGAACACAGTTTGAGTGCCTTTCTGATTCATTTGTTGGTCCAAGCTTAATCGCTTTCTCATCAGAGCACCCAGGTGCTGCTGCGCGTATCTTTTCTGCTTTTGCAAAAAAGAACGAGAAATTTGAGCTTAAAACGGCCGCTTTTGAAGGAAATGTTGTTGATGCAGCAATGCTTGCTACATTACCTACATACGACGAAGCTGTTGCACGCTTAATGAGCGCTATGAAAGAAGCGTCTGCTGGTAAATTGTGTAAAACAATTGAAGCAGTACGTGTACAGAAAGAAGAGCAAGCTGCTTAATTTTAAGCTGTTTAATCCCTTTCGGTGTAAAATTTATTTGGACTTAAAGTCCGTTAATTATTAGGAAATTTGAAATGTCTGTATCTAAAGACCAAATCCTTGACGCAATTGCTGAAATGTCAGTAATGGACGTTGTTGCTCTTATCGAAGCAATGGAAGAAAAATTCGGCGTAACTGCTGCTGCTGGTATGGTAGCTGGTCCAGCTGCTGAAGCAGTTGAAGAAAAGACTGAATTTGATGTAATCCTTACTGGCGCTGGCGCTAACAAGGTTTCTGCAATCAAAGCAGTTCGTAGCGCAACTGGCCTAGGCCTTAAAGAAGCGAAAGCTCTTGTTGAAGCTGCACCAACACCTGTTAAAGAAGGTATCTCTAAGGAAGAAGCTGAAGCTCTTGCTAAAGACCTTACTGAAGCTGGTGCTGAAGTTGAGGTTAAGTAATTTAGCTTTTGCTAAGTTCGCTGCCTGAGAAATCAGGCAAGGGCTGGTGATTATTTAATCACCGGCCTTTTTGCGCTATAGAGTGATGCACTCTTTTAGTTCAAATAAAATCTGGTTTTTTCTTTACTTTCAACGCTTTATAGTTTGCTAGTGTTAAAGTGGGACTAAATTAGAACAACAATCAAATGTTGTAAATCTTGGCATAGATGCCAGTTAAGTCTGTTCTTACAAGAACAGGTCGGGTCAAAGATCAGCAAGCTGAGGAACCCCATGGCTTACTCTTATTCTGAAAAGAAACGTATCCGTAAGGATTTTGGTAAACGTCCACAAGTTTTGGATATACCTTTCTTACTATCTACACAGTTAGAATCGTTTAAAAAATTCTTAGTGCCTGACGCTGATGGCGATCATGGTTTGGAAGCAGCCTTCCGTTCTGTGTTCCCAATTAAAAGCTACTCAGGAAATTCTGAGCTGCAATACGTAAGTTATCGTATTGGCGAGCCAGTTTTCGATGTAAAAGAATGTCAAATTCGCGGTGTGACTTATTCTGCTCCACTTCGCGTGAAATTGCGTCTTGTAGTTATGGACAAAGAAGCTCCAGGCACAGTTAAAGACATTAAAGAGCAAGAAGTTTACATGGGCGAAATTCCGCTCATGACCGATACCGGTACCTTTGTAATCAATGGTACAGAGCGTGTTATCGTTTCTCAGCTACACCGTAGCCCTGGTGTATTCTTTGATAACGACCGCGGTAAAACTCACTCATCGGGTAAAGTGTTATATAACGCACGTGTTATCCCATATCGTGGTTCATGGTTAGACTTTGAATTTGATGCAAAAGATAACTTATATGTACGTATTGACCGTCGTCGTAAATTACCGGCGTCTATTATCTTACGTGCACTTGAGTACTCGAGTGAAGACATTCTTGGTATTTTCTTCGACAACACTACGTTTGAAGTAACTGACGGTAAAGTTCTTATGGAACTGGTACCTTCACGTTTACGTGGTGAAACCGCCGCTTTTGATATTAAGAGCGAAGACGGTGAAGTGTTTGTTGAAAGTGGTCGTCGTGTTACGGCTCGCCATATCAAGAACATCGAGAAAAAAGGCATTAAGCAATTAGAAGTACCACATGAGTACATCATTGGTCGCGTATTAGCGAAAAACTATGTTGATGAGTCAACAGGTGAAGTTGTAGCTAATGCAAATGACGAGCTAACGCTTGAATTAATGGCTGAATTGGTTAAAGCCGGTCACACTAAAATTGATACGTTATATATCAATGAAGTGGACAGCGGTGCTTACATGTCAAATACATTGAACATTGACTCTTCAAGCAGCCGTTTAGAAGCATTAGTAGAAATTTATCGCATGATGCGCCCAGGCGAGCCACCGACGAAAGACGCGGCTGAAGCCTTATTCCAGAACTTGTTCTTCTCAGAAGAGCGCTATGACTTATCAACGGTAGGTCGTATGAAGTTCAATAGCCGTGTTGGTTACGATACCGATACAGGCCCAGGCACATTAAGCAAAGAAGACATCGTGTCGGTTATGAAAGTATTGATTGCTATTCGTAACGGTGTTGGCGATGTAGATGATATTGACCACTTAGGCAACCGTCGTATACGTAGTGTTGGCGAAATGGCTGAGAACCAATTCCGTGTAGGTTTAGTGCGTGTAGAACGTGCTGTACGTGAGCGTTTAAGCTTAGGTGACCTAGATGCGATAATGCCACAAGATCTTATTAACGCTAAGCCTATTTCGGCAGCGGTTAAAGAGTTCTTCGGCTCGTCTCAGTTATCACAGTTTATGGACCAAAATAACCCGCTATCAGAAGTAACGCATAAGCGTCGTATTTCTGCATTAGGGCCGGGCGGTCTAACTCGTGAGCGCGCAGGCTTTGAAGTACGTGACGTTCACGTAACTCACTATGGTCGCGTATGTCCAATCGAGACTCCTGAGGGTCCAAACATCGGTCTAATTAACTCATTATCTACGTACGCACGTACTAATGATTATGGTTTCTTAGAAACACCTTACCGCAAAGTGGTAGACGGTGTTGTAACTGATGAAGTTGATTACCTATCAGCCATTGAAGAAGGTCAGTTTGTTATCGCACAGGCGAACTCAAACTTAACCGAAACCAATGAGTTTGTAGATGAACTTATTCCATGTCGTCACAAAGGTGAATCTACCTTTATGGGACGTATGGACCAGCAATATATGGATGTATCACCACAACAGGTGATCTCTGTAGCGGCAGCACTTATCCCGTTCCTAGAACACGATGATGCTAACCGTGCATTGATGGGTTCAAACATGCAACGTCAAGCAGTACCAACATTGAAAGCGGATAAGCCGTTAGTAGGTACTGGTATTGAGTTAACACTAGCGAAAGACTCTGGTGTTACTATCGTTGCAAAACGTGGTGGTGAAGTAATGTATTGTGACGCAAGTCGCATCGTTGTTAATGTGCATGAAGAAGAACGCGTTCCAGGCGAAGCGGGCATCGACATTTACAACTTAACCAAATACACACGTTCTAACCAAAATACATGTATTAACCAAAAACCAACTTGTATGGTTGGCGAACCGGTTACTCGTGGCGATGTGTTAGCAGATGGTCCTTCGACTGACTTGGGCGACTTAGCTCTTGGTCAAAACTTGCGCGTGGCATTTATGCCATGGAATGGTTATAACTTCGAGGATTCAATCTTACTATCAGAGCGCGTAGTTGAAGAAGATCGTCTAACGACTATCCACATTCAAGAACTACAGTGTATTGCCCGTGATACTAAATTAGGTTCTGAAGAGATCACTGCAGATATCCCGAATGTGGGCGAATCTGCACTAGGCAAGCTTGATGAATCAGGCGTTGTTTATATTGGTGCTGAAGTTAAAAGCGGCGATATTCTAGTAGGTAAAGTGACTCCGAAAGGCGAAACGCAATTAACTCCTGAAGAGAAGCTACTACGAGCTATCTTCGGCGAAAAAGCGTCTGACGTTAAAGACAGCTCTTTACGTGTACCAAATTCTGTAACTGGTACTGTAATTGACGTGCAAGTTTTCACCCGTGATGGTGTTGAAAAAGATAAGCGTGCGTTAGAAGTTGAAGAAATGCAGCTTCGCGATGCGAAGAAAGACTTCAACGAAGAGTTCCGTATTCTAGAAGCTGGTGTATTAGACCGTGCGCGTAAGTTACTTATCGCAGCTGGCTTTGATGAAGACAAATTAGCGTTATTAAATGCTGAGAAGCTACTTACGCAAAGCCTTGCTGAAGAAGACAAGCAAGCTGAGCTTGAGCAATTAGCAGCCCAGTATGACGAGCTTAAAGCTGAATACGATAAGAAGTTTGAAAACAAACGTCGTAAAATCACTCAAGGCGATGACTTAGCACCTGGCGTACTTAAGATTGTTAAAGTATACCTAGCTGTTAAACGTTGTATCCAACCGGGTGATAAAATGGCGGGTCGTCATGGTAACAAAGGTGTTATCTCGACTATCGTACCAGTAGAAGATATGCCATACGATGATAAAGGTCGTACGGTAGATATCGTACTTAACCCACTGGGTGTACCATCACGTATGAACATCGGTCAGATCCTTGAAACACATATGGGTCTAGCTGCACGTGGTATTGGTGAACGCATTGAAGAAATGATGAAAGAGCAACGTGAGCTGCATGAGTTACGCGCCTTCATCAAGCAAGCCTACGAAATTGGCGAATCTCGTCAAGTAGTAGACATTGATAGCTTTACAGATGACGAAATTCGTCGTTTGGCTGAAAACTTAAAAGGTGGTTTACCAATAGCTACTCCAGCATTTGATGGCGCGAAAGAAAACGAAATCAAAGACATGCTAGAGCTTGCGGGCTACCCAAGAAGTGGTCAGGTTACACTTTATGATGGCCGTACTGGCGATCAGTTCGAACGTCAAGTAACCGTTGGTTACATGTACATGCTGAAACTGAATCACTTAGTTGATGACAAAATGCATGCGCGTTCTACTGGTTCTTATAGCCTTGTTACTCAGCAGCCGCTGGGTGGTAAAGCACAGTTCGGTGGCCAGCGTTTTGGTGAGATGGAAGTATGGGCACTTGAAGCTTACGGTGCTGCTTACACTCTACAAGAAATGCTAACAGTGAAATCGGATGACGTGAACGGTCGTACTAAGATGTATAAAAACATCGTTGATGGTAACCATAAAATGGAACCAGGTATGCCAGAATCGTTTAACGTATTGTTAAAAGAAATCCGCTCACTGGGTATCAACATCGAGTTGGAAGAAAATTAAGCCAATTAGATGCTGCAGTTAACGCTGCAGCATCTGTTACGGCCGAATAGAATGTAGGGACGAGACTACCCGTCCTCAAGATTAACTCCGACAGGAGAGCTAAGGTGAAAGACTTACTTAAGTTTCTGAAGCAACAAAATAAGACCGAAGAATTCGATGCAATTCGCATTGGTCTTGCTTCACCAGACATGGTTCGTTCGTGGTCATACGGTGAAGTAAAGAAACCTGAGACTATTAACTACCGTACTTTCAAGCCTGAGCGCGATGGCTTATTCTGTGCCCGTATTTTCGGCCCAGTGAAAGATTATGAATGCTTATGTGGTAAATATAAGCGTCTTAAACACCGCGGTGTGATCTGTGAGAAGTGTGGCGTTGAAGTTACACTCACTAAAGTGCGACGCGATCGTATGGGTCATATTGACCTTGCGAGCCCAGTTGCGCATATTTGGTTTTTAAAATCATTACCGTCACGTATCGGCTTAATGCTAGATATGACGCTTCGTGATATTGAACGTGTTCTTTACTTCGAATCATTCGTAGTAACTGAGCCTGGTATGACAACGCTTGAGCGTGGTCAGCTATTAGGTGAAGAAGAATACTTAGATGCACTTGAAGAGCATGGTGATGAATTTGAAGCTAAGATGGGTGCTGAAGCAGTTTTAGACTTGCTTCGTGAACTCGATCTTGCACAATTAATTGCTGAAATGCGTGAAGAGTTACCAACAATTAACTCTGAAACTAAGCGTAAAAAAATCACCAAACGTCTTAAGTTAATGGAATCGTTCCACCAATCAGGTAACAACCCTGAGTGGATGATCATGACAGTACTTCCAGTATTGCCACCTGATCTACGCCCATTAGTACCACTAGACGGTGGTCGTTTTGCGACGTCTGATCTAAATGACCTTTACCGTCGTGTTATTAACCGTAATAACCGTCTTAAGCGCCTATTAGATTTAGCAGCACCAGATATTATCGTACGCAACGAAAAACGTATGTTACAAGAAGCGGTAGATGCGCTACTTGATAACGGTCGTCGTGGTCGTGCAATTACAGGTTCTAACAAACGTCCTCTTAAATCTCTTGCCGATATGATCAAGGGTAAGCAAGGTCGTTTCCGTCAGAACTTACTTGGTAAGCGTGTGGATTATTCAGGCCGTTCTGTAATTACAGTGGGTCCTACACTTAAGCTTCACCAATGTGGTCTTCCTAAGAAGATGGCACTTGAGCTATTCAAACCATTTATCTATGGCAAATTAGAGCGTCGCGGCATGGCTACGACAATCAAAGCTGCGAAGAAGATGGTTGAACGTGAAATGCCGGAAGTATGGGATGTGCTTGACGAAGTAATTCGTGAACATCCAGTATTACTTAACCGTGCACCAACACTTCACCGTTTGGGTATCCAAGCGTTTGAACCTGTGCTTATCGAAGGTAAAGCGATTCATTTGCATCCATTAGTATGTGCGGCCTACAACGCCGATTTCGATGGTGACCAAATGGCGGTACACGTACCGCTAACAATTGAAGCGCAGCTTGAAGCTCGTGCCTTAATGATGTCTACAAACAACATTCTATCTCCTGCGAATGGTGAGCCAATCATCGTTCCTTCACAGGATGTTGTATTGGGTCTTTATTACATGACTCGTGACCGTATTAACGCTAAAGGCGAAGGCGCGATATTTAAAGATCCAAAAGAAGCAGAAAAAGCATACCGTAGTGGCAATGCAGACCTTCACGCAATTGTGAAAGTACGTATTAGTCAATCAGTTAAAAACGAAAACGGCGTAGTAGAAGATACTATCACTGTTATTGATACAACTGTTGGTCGTGCAATTCTGTCGCTAATTTTACCAAAAGGCATGCCGTATGAGTCAATCAATCAGCCGCTAGGTAAAAAGCAGATTTCTGGCTTAATTAATGAGTGTTACCGTCGTCTTGGTCTTAAAGACACAGTTATGTTTGCTGACCAAATTATGTACACCGGTTTCCATTATGCAATGAAGTCAGGTGTTTCAATCGGTATTGATGACTTAGTTATCCCACCGGTTAAAGCGCAGATCATTGAATCAGCTGAAGCTGAAGTTACTGAAATCAACCAACAATTCCAATCAGGTCTTGTAACGGCTGGTGAAAAGTACAATAAAGTTATCGATATTTGGTCACGTGTAAATGAAAACTTATCACGTGAGATGATGTCTAACTTGTCGAAAGACACAGTTATTAATGCACAAGGTGAAGAAGTAGAGCAAGCGTCATTTAACTCAGTGTTTATGATGGCCGACTCAGGTGCTCGTGGTAGTGCTGCTCAGATCCGTCAGTTGGCGGGTATGCGTGGTCTAATGGCACGTCCAGATGGTTCAATCATCGAGACACCAATCACAGCTAACTTCCGTGAAGGTCTAAACGTACTTCAGTACTTCATCTCAACGCATGGTGCGCGTAAAGGTCTTGCCGATACAGCACTTAAAACAGCTAACTCTGGTTACCTAACGCGTCGTCTAGTAGACGTTGCACAAGATTTGGTAATCAATGAAGACGACTGTGGCACAGAAGATGGCTTAACAATGAAACCGCTTATTGAAGGTGGTGATGTTGTAGAAGCGCTTCGTGAACGTGTACTAGGTCGTGTTGTTGCTGAAGATATTGTTATTCCTGGTACTAATACAGTACTAGTTGAGCGTAACATTATGCTTGACGAAAAACTGTGTGACCTTTTAGAAGAGCACTCAGTAGATGAAGTTCGCGTACGTTCTGTTATCACGTGTGATAATGACTTTGGTGTTTGTGCTAACTGTTACGGTCGTGACCTAGCACGTGGCCATATCATCAACGCAGGTGAATCAGTAGGTGTTATCGCGGCACAATCAATTGGTGAGCCAGGTACACAGTTAACGATGCGTACATTCCACATCGGTGGTGCGGCATCTAGAGCGTCTGCTGAGAATAATGTACAAGTTAAAACTAACGGTACATTAAAGCTTCACAACGCTAAGTACGTATTAAATACAGACGGTAAGATTGCTATTATTTCGCGTTCTACGGAAATTACTATCATTGATAGTTATGGCCGTGAAAAAGAGCGTTATAAAGTACCTTACGGTGCAGTATTAACAGTACAAGACAATGCAGAAGTTCAAGGTAACGACATCGTTGCTACTTGGGACCCGCATAGTCACCCAATCGTACTTGAGCATAAGTCAAAAGTATCGTTCAGCGATATCGATGACTCGAATACTGAAACACAGACAGATGAACTAACCGGTTTAACCCGTATAGTTGTTAAAGATCTTTCTAAAGCGAATGCGAAAGAACCTAAGCTTATCATTGAAAGTGAAGAGCGCGGCTTACAAGAAACACGTCTACCTTCATTCACTACGATTGAAGTAGTTGACGGCACGACAGTAAACCCTGGTGACGTATTAGCACGTATTCCGCAAGAAGGTTCGAAAACTCGTGATATCACGGGTGGTCTACCACGCGTAGCCGATTTATTCGAAGCTCGTAAACCGAAAGAACCAGCTATTTTAGCTGAAGTTACCGGTACAATTAGCTTTGGTAAAGAGACTAAAGGTAAGAAGCGTTTAGTTATTACACCAGATGAAGGTGATCATTACGAAGAGATGATCCCTAAATGGCGTCAACTTAACGTGTTTGAAGGTGAACGAGTGTCTAAAGGTGAAGTTATCGCCGATGGTCCAGAATCACCGCATGACATCTTACGCTTACGTGGTGTGACTCATGTTGCTAACTACATTGTTAACGAAGTGCAAGAGGTTTACCGTTTGCAAGGCGTTAAGATCAATGACAAGCACATTGAAACTATTATTCGTCAAATGTTACGTAAATGTACCATTATGCACGGTGGTGATACTGACTTCTTAGCCGGTGAGCAAATTGAAGTGGCACGCGTTAATATCGCAAACCGCGACCTTGAAGCTCAAGGTAAGATCCCAGCTAAGTTTGAAATCCAGTTAATGGGTATCACAAAAGCATCACTAGCAACAGAATCTTTCATCTCTGCAGCCTCTTTCCAAGAGACAACACGTGTTTTAACCGACGCAGCAGTGAATGGTAAGAGCGATGAGTTACGCGGTCTGAAAGAAAACGTAATAGTGGGTCGTTTGATCCCAGCCGGTACCGGCTTTTCGTATCATCAAGAACGTATGGCTCGCCGTAAGCAAAGAAATGTAGTAGAAGAGCAGACTGTAAGTGCAGAAGAGGCAACTCAAGCGCTAACTGATGCTTTAAATGCGGATTTATCTGGAAATCAATAAACTAAACCAAATCAATAGATTAGGTTTTCGCAAGGTAGATATCTTCTACCTTGCGAGCGGTTTAGGTTGACAGGTCAATCTTTGCTCATTAAAATTCCGCCACCCATTTACCTGTGCGTTTAAAACAAACTTGTAAAAACGGGCGGATTTTTTATTTTTTCAGTAGTAATTCTAATTTCAGGAGCTATTTAAATGGCAACTATTAACCAGCTAGTGCGTAAGCCACGCCGTAGCAAGGTTACGAAAAGTAACTCAGCTGCGCTTAAAGCGTGTCCGCAAAAGCGCGGTGTATGTACTCGCGTATATACAACTACACCTAAGAAACCAAACTCGGCGTTACGTAAAGTAGCTCGTGTACGTTTAACTAACGGTTTCGAAGTAACTTCATACATTGGTGGTGAAGGTCATAACCTTCAAGAGCACAGTGTAATCCTAATCCGTGGTGGTCGTGTTAAAGATTTACCAGGTGTGCGTTTTCACACCGTTCGTGGTGCACTTGACTGTGCAGGCGTTAGCGATCGTCGCCAAGCTCGTTCTAAATACGGTACTAAACGCCCTAAAGGCTAATAGTTCTCCGTTAGTAAGGCCAAGCACTAAATATTTTTAATTATTGTTTTGGGTTATTGACTCGATAAGAGCAAACCTGAATAAACCGGAGATACAAAATGCCTAGAAGACGCGTAATAGGTCAACGTAAAATTCTTCCAGATCCTAAGTTCGGATCGGAGCTTCTTGCGAAATTCGTAAACATCGTAATGTTAGATGGCAAGAAATCTACTGCTGAAAAAATCGTTTATGGTGCGCTAAATGTGGCTGCTGAGAAATCAGGCAAGTCGCACCTAGAAATCTTTGAAACGGCACTTGATAATATCCGCCCACAGGTAGAAGTTAAATCTCGCCGTGTTGGTGGTTCAACTTACCAAGTACCAGTTGAAGTACGTCCAGTTCGTCGTAACGCATTAGGTATGCGTTGGTTAGTAGACGCTGCTCGTAAGCGTGGCGAAAAATCTATGGGCTTACGTTTAGCTCAAGAAATCGTTGACGCTGCTGACAACAAAGGCACTGCGGTTAAGAAACGTGAAGACGTTCACCGTATGGCTGAAGCGAATAAAGCATTCGCTCATTACCGTTGGTAATCTGCCCTTAACCTTTAAGAGGATTTTATGGCACGTACAACTCCACTTGAGCGCTATCGTAATATCGGTATTTGCGCTCACGTAGATGCAGGCAAAACCACCACAACAGAACGTATTCTGTTTTACACAGGTCTTTCTCATAAGATCGGTGAAACGCATGATGGTGCTGCAACTATGGACTGGATGGAGCAGGAACAAGAGCGTGGTATCACAATCACTTCTGCTGCAACTACGTGTTTCTGGAAAGGGATGGACGCTCAATTTGACGCTCATCGTATCAATATTATTGATACTCCAGGACACGTTGATTTCACTATCGAAGTAGAGCGTTCTTTACGCGTATTAGATGGTGCGGTAGTTGTTCTTTGTGCTTCATCTGGTGTACAGCCGCAAACTGAGACAGTTTGGCGTCAAGCGAACAAATACGAAGTTCCAAGAATGATCTTCGTAAACAAAATGGATCGCACAGGCGCTGACTTCTTTGCAGTTGTTGACCAGGTGAAATCTCGTCTTGGAGCAACGCCTGTTCCAATTCAGTTGCCAATAGGCGCTGAAGACGGCTTTAAAGGTGTTATTGACCTGATTAAGATGAAAGCTATTAACTGGAACGAAGCGGACCAGGGAATGACTTTCACTTATGAGGCAATACCGGCAGAACTTCAGGAATTAGCCGATGAATGGCGCTCTCATTTAGTTGAAAGTGCTGCTGAAGCTACTGAAGAACTAATGGATAAATACTTAGAGGGTGAAGAGTTAAGTGAAGCCGAAATAAAAGAAGCTTTACGCCAACGTACATTAGCAAACGACATTGTTCCTATGACGTGTGGTAGCGCATTTAAAAACAAAGGTGTTCAAGCTGTGCTTGATTGCGTTGTTGAATACATGCCTGCTCCTACGCAAGTGAAACAAATTCAAGGTATCCTAGAAGATGGTACCGAAGAAGAGCGTCCTGCTGATGATAAAGCGCCGTTTGCTGCACTTGCATTTAAAATTGCAACGGACCCGTTTGTTGGCACCTTAACTTTTTTCCGTGTTTACTCTGGTACTGTTAAACAGGGTGACGCGGTATACAACCCAGTTAAAAGTAAGCGTGAGCGTCTTGGTCGTATCGTACAGATGCATTCAAACTCACGTGAAGAGATCAAAGAAGTCTTCGCAGGCGACATCGCGGCGGCTATTGGTCTCAAAGACGTAACAACAGGTGAAACACTGTGTGATCCGAAATCCATTATTACGCTTGAGCGTATGGAATTTCCTGAACCAGTAATCTCTGTTGCGGTTGAGCCTCGCACAATCGCTGACCAAGATAAGATGGGGATCGCGCTGGGTAAACTAGCGGCTGAAGATCCATCTTTTCGTGTACAAACCGACGAAGAATCGGGTCAGATTATAATATCTGGCATGGGTGAACTTCACCTCGATATCCTCGTCGAACGTATGAAACGTGAATTCAGTGTTGAATGTAACGTTGGTAAGCCGCAGGTTGCATACCGAGAAGCTATCCGTTCAACTGTTAAAGTTGAAGGTAAGTTTATACGTCAATCAGGTGGTCGTGGTCAATATGGTCACGTCTGGCTTAAACTTGAACCGATGGATATTACGGATGACGAAGCACCAATTTACGAGTTCGTTAACGAAACTGTAGGTGGTTCTATTCCCAAAGAATACGTCCCTGCGGTAGACAAAGGCATCCAAGAGCAAATGTCTCAAGGTGTGCTGGCAGGCTACCCATTACTTGGCGTTAAAGCGACTTTATATGATGGTTCATTCCATGATGTAGACTCGAATGAAATGGCATTTAAAATAGCAGGTTCATTGGCAATGAAGCAAGGCGCGCTGCAAGCGAGCCCGGTACTTTTAGAGCCAGTAATGAAGGTTGAAGTACTCACTCCTGAAGCAAACATGGGTGATGTAGTTGGTGACTTAAACCGTCGCCGCGGCATGATCGAAGGCATGGAAGATGCATTAGGTGGACTGAAGCAAATTAATGCACAGGTTCCCCTTTCTGAAATGTTTGGTTATGCTACTGACTTACGATCTGCAACACAGGGTCGTGCTTCATACTCTATGGAGTTTTTGAAGTACGCCGAAGCATCGAAACATGTTGCAGAGACAATAATTTCAGCTCGCGCTGTAATATGATTTTTAGCTTGTTTAACTCAATAGTGAGTTAGACTTTAATTTCTTTATAGGAATTTTTTAAGATGGCAAAAGCAAAGTTTGAACGCGTAAAACCGCATGTAAACGTAGGTACAATCGGCCACGTTGACCACGGTAAAACTACACTAACTGCAGCAATCACTAACGTACTTGCAAAAGTATACGGCGGTGTTGCTAAAGATTTCGCATCAATCGATAACGCTCCAGAAGAGCGCGAACGTGGTATCACTATTTCAACGTCTCACGTTGAATACGATACACCTACACGTCACTACGCACACGTAGATTGTCCTGGTCACGCCGATTATGTTAAAAACATGATCACTGGTGCTGCTCAAATGGATGGCGCTATCTTAGTAGTTGCTGCGACTGATGGCCCTATGCCACAAACGCGTGAGCACATCCTACTTTCTCGTCAAGTTGGCGTTCCTTACATCATCGTGTTCATGAACAAATGTGACATGGTTGATGACGAAGAGCTACTTGAGCTAGTAGAAATGGAAGTTCGTGAACTTCTTTCAGAATACGATTTCCCAGGTGATGACTTACCACTAATTCAAGGTTCAGCACTTAAAGCGCTTGAAGGCGAGAAAGAGTGGGAAGATAAGATTGTTGAGCTTGCAAACGCACTTGATTCTTACATTCCAGAGCCACAGCGTGACATCGATAAGCCATTCATCATGCCTATCGAAGACGTTTTCTCAATCCAAGGCCGTGGTACTGTTGTAACTGGTCGTGTTGAAGCTGGTATTATCCGCATCAACGACGAGATTGAAATTGTTGGTATCCGTGATACAACTAAGTCAATCTGTACTGGTGTTGAAATGTTCCGTAAACTGCTTGACGAAGGTCGTGCTGGTGAGAACATTGGTGCACTTTTACGTGGTACTAAGCGTGAAGACGTTGAACGTGGTCAAGTACTAGCTAAGCCTGGTTCAATCAAGCCACACACTACTTTTGAATCAGAAGTATACGTACTTTCAAAAGATGAAGGTGGTCGTCATACTCCATTCTTCAAAGGTTACCGTCCACAGTTCTACTTCCGTACAACTGACGTAACTGGTGACGTACAGTTACCAGAAGGCGTAGAAATGGTAATGCCTGGTGATAACGTTAAGATGACAGTTACTCTAATCGCGCCAATCGCGATGGATGAAGGTCTTCGTTTCGCTATCCGTGAAGGTGGTCGTACTGTAGGCGCTGGCGTTGTTGCAAACATCGTAGCGTAATAATTAGCCTAGCTAATTAGTACTAAAAAAACCGAGCTTACGCTCGGTTTTTTAATGCCTGATATAAAGTAAACCTTTTAGAACCTAGCTATAAAAAGAGTGCTTAGTGATTTTAAGAGGGGCTATTTAGGCAGGCTTACGATGGGGTAGCTAAGTGGTGTTTTGTCGCTGTGATTGATACTGTGTACTGTATTGGCATTGTAAGAAGTAAGGCTGGGCTGTAGTGCTAAATTAAAGTCCTGTTATTACCTTTGCTACATTAAGTCACTTAGGCTTGATTGGTTGGCTAATACTCTCTTTTAACTTTGGTCATTTATATTTATGGCTGGGATCAAAAACGCCAGCGTTAAGCTGGCGTTTGTTATGCGAGGTTAAAGCTATTATGCTTTAGGTCCTGCATTTTTAATTTCGTCTGATACGTCATATTTAGTGAAGTTTTCAGTGAAATCGGCTGCAAGTTTAGCTGCATATTCAGCATACTTAGCTTTGTCTTCCCAGGTATTAATTGGGTTAAGTAAGTTGCTGTCTACACCTGGAACGGCTACAGGTACGTCTAGGTTTAAAACATCAATGTGTTGAGTTTCTACGCCAACTAGTTTACCCGATACAATAGCATCTACTACAGCACGTGTAGTTGGAATATCAAAACGCTTACCAGTACCGTAAGGGCCGCCAGTCCAACCTGTGTTAACTAGGTATACTTTAGCGCCAAACTCACGTACACGCTTCATTAGAAGCTCAGCATAAACACCTGCTGGACGTGGGAAGAATGGTGCGCCAAAACAAGTTGAGAATGTTGACTCAATATCGCTTGTAGAACCAATCTCAGTAGAGCCTACTTTTGCAGTGTAGCCACTTAAGAAGTGAAATGCTGCCGCTTCTTCAGTCAATATTGATACTGGAGGAAGTACACCACTTACGTCACACGTTAAAAATACCACTGCTTTTGGCTCGCCTGCGCGGTTTTCTACTTTACGTTTTTCAACGTGCTCAAGAGGGTACGCAGCACGGCTATTTTGTGTAAGGCTAGTATCGTTAAAATCAGGTACACGATTTTCATCAAGCACTACGTTTTCTAAAATAGTACCAAAGCGGATCGCATCCCAAATAACAGGTTCATTTTTTTGTGATAGGTCGATACATTTAGCGTAACAGCCGCCTTCAATGTTAAACACACTACCAGGTGCCCAGCCATGTTCGTCATCGCCAATTAAAAAGCGAGTTGGATCTGCTGAAAGTGTTGTTTTACCTGTACCAGATAAGCCAAAGAATAAAGCGGTATCGCCTGCTTCACCTACGTTTGCAGAGCAGTGCATTGGTAATACACCTTTCGCTGGAAGTAGGAAGTTCTGTACAGAGAACATTGATTTTTTCATTTCACCGGCATAACGCATGCCAGCAAGTAATACTTTACGTTGTGCAAAGTTAATGAGTACCGTACCGTCACTGTTTGTGCCATCGCGCTCAGGCTCACATACAAATGAAGGAACGTTCATTACTTGCCACTGAGGTACGTCAGATGAGTTGTAAGATTTAGGTTGAATAAACATATTTTTAGCAAAAATATGATGCCATGCAGTTTCTGTAGTAACAACAACAGGTAGATAGTGCTCTGGATCAGCGCCTACTTCAAGGTGAGAGATGAAGTGATCATTACTTTGTACATACGCTTCTACGCGTGCCCACAAAGCATCAAACTTATCTGCGTCGAATGGGCGATTTACGTTGCCCCATTGGATTTCGTTTTCAGTACTAGATTCTTGAACAATAAAGCGATCTTTTGGAGAACGACCGGTGCGATGACCAGTATTTGCTACAAAAGCACCATTGGCTGCTAAAGTACCCTCGCCACGACGGATCGCGTGTTCGACAAGTTCAGCTGCAGTTAGATCGACAAAACGAGTAGCGCTTGAAGTCATGTTTATACCTAAATTGTGTGAGATTGAACGGGATAGCCTGGGTCTTGTTAACCTTTAAGCTGCGATTATAGTAACAGATGAGCTAAGGATATTCGAGCTTATGAAGGTGTTAAAAACACATATATTGGGTAAAAAACATGAATAATTTCAATGACACCGGTATCATAAAAACGGCTATTTTTATGATACCGGTGTCATTTTAAAATTATAAAAAAAGCCGCATAGCATGTGACTTTTTTATAATTTAGATTTAATGCGTGATTAGTTAAAAATGTTTTTCACATCTTGCTCATCAAAAAGATAATCTTTTAGACAGTAATGGCAGCTAATTTTGATTTCGCCATGCTCAGCAACATCATCAAGTAGCGCTTGTTGGCCAATATTAACTAATGCAGTCATGGTTTTTTCGCGGGTACAACCACACTTAAATTGAATGCTTTGTGGCTCAAACACACGCGGGTTATCTTCGTGGTACAAACGAGTTAGTACGGTGTTAGCATCAAGCTCTAATAGTTCTTCATCTTTAATGGTATGGCTAAGAGCTTCTAAGTGGGCAAAGTCTTCAATAGATTTTTGTTTATCAACGGGTAAAACTTGTAAAAATAAACCACAAGCTTTGGCATTTCCCTCGGTTGTATCGGTTGCAAACCAAAGACGCGTTTTTAATTGCTCTGATTGCTCAAAGTAAGCCTCTATACATTCACTTAAGGTTTCATGCTCTAAAGGCACTATACCTTGATAGCGCTCCCCTTTAGTTGGCGTAATAGTAATAACCATATAGCCTTGGCCTATCAACTCTTTTACTGTGCTACCTGTTACTTCACTTTGTAAGCGAGCTATACCACGCATGTTTTGTTTATCGTCGCCATTAATTACCGCGTATTTAACCGGCCCATCACCTTGTAGTTGAACCGCTATTTCGCCTTCAAATTTTAAGGTGGCTGTTAATAAACAGGTCGCAACAAGCAGTTCACCCAATAATGCTTTAACTGCATCAGGGTAATTATGATTGGCGATCATTTCGTTGTAGGCATTTTCAATTTGTACGAGTTCGCCACGAACATCGAGATTGTCGAATAAATAACGGTGGAGTAAATCTTGTTGCATGAGCGACTATACCTAACTTAATTTCAATTTTAAAAGTTCGCGTCTTTGCTTCTTATCCGGTTTTTTATCCGGATGAGGTGCAAAAAGGCTGTTATTTTTGCGCGCGATAGAATTTTCTTCGCGTTTAGCAATACTGGCATCAGATTCTTGATACAAGGTCTGTGCAATGGGGGCGCTTTGGCGTTTTTCAAGTATTTTGAGCACAGTTACTATTTTTTCATCTACCCCTTGGGCTAATTTTATAGTTGCGCCTATTTCTACTATTTTGCCTGCTTTGGTACGCTGGCCATTATAATGTACTTTTCCGCCTTGTACCATTTCGCGAGCCGCAGCACGTGTTTTATAAAATCGTGCCGCCCATAACCATTTGTCTAATCTAATTTTTAGCTCATCTTTATGTTCTAAATTAGGGTTAGCATTACTTTTTTTAGCCATAAAGCACCTTTAATAAGTGTTTGCCTAGATTTTAAAATTTACCATAAAAGCTATTTGCGATGAAGGATTACTACAACAGCTGTTTTTATGCAGCGGCTAAATTAAAATCAATCTGTTTACAAAGTTTAATATTAGCATGCTTGTTGAATGAAAAATGAAAAGGTACTATGCATAGCGATTAGGTAAAAACTAAAATAAGAATACTATTTATGGAACAGCAAGTTCAACAATTTAAACATTTTATAAGCCGTTTACCGCATGCCAAATTGAGTGCGGTTGTTACATTATTAGTTGTTGTTTATATTGCTTTTTTATCGTCTAAACTCGTTTGGCTTATGTGGCCAAATCCTATTGTGTCACCACTCACGCCAATCTACTACGGACAACATTCAACTGCAGCAAGTAACAATTATTCTCAACATATAATTGAGCAATTTATATTTGGTAAAATAATTGTTAAAAGCAAGAGCGATGATCACGCTGCAAAAGTTGTTAATGATGCCCCTGAAACGCGCTTAAGTATTAATCTTACTGGTATTGTAGCGGTAAATAACGACGATAAAGCGGGGCTCGCTATTATAGAGTCACAAGGCAAGCAAGAAACCTACTTAGTAGATGAAGCAGTGCAAGGGACGCGAGCTAAACTAGCGCAGATATTACCTGACCGCGTTATTTTAACGGTAAACGGACGATTTGAAACATTAATGTTAGATGGTCTCGACTTTACAAAAACAGTATCTATGCCGGTTTTAGCTGCACGTGATGAAGCTGAAATGGGCCCACAATTAGGGCCTGCCCCAAGTGAGCAACAAATAGATGTAACTGCCGATCCAAACATTAAGCAGGCTTTAATCGAAACCCGTGAAGAGTTGCTCGAAGAGCCCGGTAAGTTATTTGACTATATTCGCGTGTCACAAGCGATGAGCGATGGGGAACTTATTGGTTATCGCTTGAGTCCAGGTAAAGAGCCTGAGCTATTTAAGCAGATGGGATTACAAAATAACGATTTAGCTGTTGCAATTAATGGCTATCAACTAACAGATTTAAAACAGGCCATGGCAGCCATTAATGAGCTGCGTAACAGTACAGATGCCACTATCACTATTGAACGTGATAACCAGCAAATAGACGTACAATTTAGTCTGCAATAACTTAGCATTGGAGTTTTAATATAATGGTTCAGGCGCTACACCTCACAAAAATTAAAAAAGGGTTAGCTAAGTACGCAGCACTTTTTCTAGCAGCAAGCATTTCGTTTTCTGTTGCTGCAGTTGAATACGCTGCTAACTTTAAAGGCACTGATATTAATGAGTTTATTAATATTGTTGGTAAAAATCTTAATAAAACAATAATTATTGACCCTAACGTACGTGGCAAAGTAAATGTGCGTAGTTATGAGTTAATGGGCGAAGCGCTTTATTATCAATTCTTTTTAAATGTATTAGAAGTTTATGGCTATTCAGCCATTGAAATGGACAATAATATAATAAAAATTGAAAAAAGCTCGGATGCTAAAAAATCAAACGTACCGCTAATTACAGATGGCAGTGAAGCCAGCGGCGATATGATGATTACCCGAGTTGTACGGGTTAAAAATGTAAGCGTGCAAGAGCTAGGTCCTTTGGTTCGTCAATTTAGCGACCAAAAAGATGGCGGCCATGTTGCTAACTTTAATGCCGCAAACGTAATGATGCTTACCGGGCATGCTGCATCGGTAAACCGCTTAGTTGAAATAATACGCTCGGTTGATCAAGCGGGCGATAAGCGTGTTGATATTGTAAAGCTTAAATTTGCTACCGCAGATGATGTGGTATCTGTAGTTGATAATATTTATAAAGACAGCGGAAAAGGCAGTATTCCAGAGTTTTTAATACCTAAAGTGGTTGCCGATGGCCGTACTAACAGCGTTATTGTTAGTGGCGAAGGCCAAGCACGCACCCGTGCTATTGAGCTTATTAAGCGCTTAGACGGTGAGCTTGAAAGCCAAGGGAACACTAAAGTATTTTATCTAAATTACGCAAAAGCAGAAGATTTAGTTAAAGTATTGCAAGGTGTTAGTAAGTCGCTAACAGATGACACTCAAGGCGGCAGCGCAACCAAAACACGTACTCGCAGTAACAACGAAACCAGCATAGAAGCCCACCCCGATTCAAACTCATTAATTATTACAGCACAACCCGATACCATGCGCTCGCTTGAGTCAGTTATTGAGCGTTTAGATATTCGCCGTGCGCAAGTATTGGTTGAAGCAATTATAATTGAGGTAATGGAAGGCGACGGTATTAACTTTGGTTTGCAGTGGATTTCTGAGCAAGGCGGTATGCTGCAGTTTAATAATGGCACAACTGTACCGGTTGGTGCGTTAGCTGTAGCGGCTGAGCAAGCACGCGATACTACCGTATCTAAAAATATAATTGGTACCGAAAGCGGCACAATTACTCAGGTTGATGAAACTACTAAGGGTGATTACGGCCCATTAGCATCATTACTCGGTGGCATTAACGGCTTAGCCATGGGGGTGATAAAAAATGATTGGGGCGCAATTGTTCAAGCCGTTTCGACCGATAGTAACTCAAACATTTTGGCGACCCCCTCTATTACTACTATGGATAATGAAGAAGCGTCTATTTTGGTCGGTCAAGAAGTGCCTATAATTACTGGCTCGCAAACCGGGAGTAATAACACCAACCCATTTCAAACAGTTGAACGCCAAGAAGTGGGTATAAAGCTTAAAGTAACCCCGCAAATTAACGACGGCTCTGCTGTGCAGTTAACCATTGAACAAGAAGTGTCGAGTGTAAGTGGTGCTACTGCTGTTGATATTTCAGTTAATAAGCGTTCAATTAAAACCACGGTAATGGCTGATGATGGCGGTATGGTGGTGCTTGGCGGCTTAATAGATGAAGACGTACAAGAAAGTGTGTCTAAGGTGCCACTACTAGGCGACATTCCTATTTTAGGTCACTTATTTAAATCAACTAATACCACACGACGTAAGCGTAACCTGATTGTATTTATTCGCCCGACTATTATTCGCGACGGAATTAGCATGAATAAGTTGAGCTTTAATAAATATAACTTTATTCGTGGCGAGCAATTTAAGCAGCGCGAAGATGGTATAGAGTTAATGCCAAGAACCGACACGCCTATTTTACCCGAGTGGAATGATGAGCTAATACTGCCACCTACGTATGAAGAGCATTTACGCAAACAAAATGCACAAGAGCGTAAAGATGACTAAGGCGATTGCAGAGATAAATCAAGATGTGGTTCATCCTAATGCGCATCATCCGGACGAGCTATTAACCAGTGACGACTTAGTTGAGTTGCCCGCTAAACGTTTGCCTTTTTCATACGCACGGCGAGCCGGTGTACTGCTGAGTAAAAATAAAGAGCAGCGCATAGTGTATTACCGTGGCGAACTTGATATTGACGTACTGTTAGAAGTACGCCGTATTGCAGGGCATGGTTTTACGCTTGAGCAGCTTGCTGATGACAAGTTTGAGTTACTGCTAGAGGCTTCGTATCAGCGAGATAGTTCTGAAACGCAACAAATGATGGAAGACATTGGCAACGAAGTTGACTTGTTTTCATTAGTAGACGAATTGCCACAAACCGAAGATTTATTGGCAGGCGATGATGATGCGCCAATTATTAAACTTATAAATGCAATGCTCAGCGAAGCAATTAAAGAGGGTGCGTCTGATATTCATATTGAAACCTTTGAGCAAGAACTGGTTATTCGCTTTAGGGTTGATGGTGTATTAAAAGAGGTACTTAAACCTAATCGTAAATTAGCATCCTTGCTGGTATCGCGAATTAAGGTAATGGCTAAGCTCGATATTGCCGAAAAACGTATACCACAAGATGGCCGTATTAGTTTGCGTATTGCAGGGCGTGCAGTTGATGTACGGGTATCAACCATGCCATCGAGTTTTGGTGAGCGTGTTGTGCTGCGTTTACTGGATAAAAATAACGCGCACTTAAATCTTGAAGATTTAGGTATGACCGCACAAAACCGTGAATTGTTTGCAAATTTAATTAGTAAGCCCCATGGCATTATTTTAGTAACCGGGCCTACAGGCTCTGGTAAAAGTACCACCTTGTACGCAGGTATGAGTCAAATAAACTCTCGCGATCGTAATATTTTAACGGTTGAAGACCCCATAGAATACGAAATTCCGGGCATTGGCCAAACGCAAGTAAATACTAAAGTAGGTATGACCTTTGCGCGTGGCTTACGGGCTATTTTACGTCAAGATCCCGATGTAGTGATGGTAGGTGAAATACGCGACCTAGAAACCGCTCAAATTGGTGTGCAAGCATCATTAACTGGTCACTTGGTAATGTCTACGTTGCATACAAATACTGCTTCTGGCGCTATTACTCGTATGGAAGATATGGGAGTGGAGCCATTTTTACTTTCATCGTCGTTACTCGGTGTGTTATCGCAGCGACTAGTACGTACACTGTGTAAAAATTGTAAAAAAGAACATGTAGCCGATGAGCGCGAGTGCCAGTTATTAGGCGTACCGTTTGAAAGTAAACCAACTATACACCGTGCAGTAGGGTGTGAAGCATGTAACTTTAATGGTTATAAAGGCCGTACTGGTATTCATGAGTTATTAGTGGTGGACGAAACCATTCGTGAAATGATCCACAATGGTAAAGGCGAGCAAAGCGTTGAAAAATACATTCGCAAGCTCAGTCCAAGTATTCGTCAAGATGGCTGTAGCCGTGTACTTGCAGGTAAAACAACACTTGAAGAAGTATTGCGTGTTACCCGTGAGGAAGGCTAATAATGGCAGCATTTGAATACCGTGCCCTAGATGGCCGAGGCAAAGAAAAAAAAGGCATTTTAGAAGCGGATACAGCAAAACAAATTCGCCAAATATTACGCGATCAAAAATTAACGCCGCTCGAAGTTGTACCCGCGGCGCAAAGTGATAAACAGGTTAAAGGCCAAAAAACGTCATTACTTGGCGGTTTGTTTAAACCTACTATATCAACCTCAGATTTGGCGCTTATAACTCGCCAGTTAGCAACACTCATTCAATCGGCTCTGCCAGTTGAGGGTGCGGTAATGGCTGTGGCTGAGCAATGTGAAAAACCACGTTTAAAACGCATGCTGATGTCGGTTCGCTCAAAAGTAGTGGAAGGGTATACCCTTGCCGACGGTATGAGTGAGTTTCCGCATGTGTTTGACGATTTATACCGCGCTATGGTTGCCGCAGGCGAAAAGTCAGGGCATTTAGACCAAGTACTAAACCGGCTTGCCGATTACACCGAGCAGCGCCAATATATGCGCAGTCAAATAACGCAAGCTATGGTGTACCCCATTATTTTAGTGGTGTTTGCTATTGCAATTGTGTCGGTTTTATTAGGTACTGTAGTACCTAAAATACTTAAAACGTTTGAGAAAACCAAGCAAGTACTCCCTTGGACCACTGAGTGGGTAATGGCGGGAAGTCATTTTGTACAAAATTATTGGTTTATTAGTTTAATTGTAATAACGGGCCTAGCGATAGGGATTAAGCATGCTTTAAAACAGCCTAAAATTCGTTTTTGGTGGGATGATAAAATATTGCATATGCCCGGTATTGGTAAAGTAGCTAGAGGTATTAATACCGCCCGCTTTGCCCGAACTTTAAGTATTTTATCATCAAGCTCGGTACCGCTACTTGAAGGTATGCGTATTGCGGGTGGAGTGCTGATCAACGAAAAAATTAAAAAAGCAGTTGCCGATGCAGCGGATAGAGTAAGCGAAGGGGCAAGTTTAAGAGCGGCCTTACAGCAAACTAAATTGTTTCCGCCAATGATGCTACATATGATAGCCAGCGGTGAAAAATCTGGCGAGCTGGAGCAAATGTTAGAACGCGCTGCTAATAACCAAGATCGCGAATTTGAAAGTATGGTTAATGTATCGCTAAAACTATTAGAACCCGCAATGATCGCTTTAATGGCGGTTATTGTATTATTTATAGTAATGGCAATTTTACAGCCAATTATGGCAATGAATAAAGCTGTAGGGCTTTAACTTAAAAGTAAATTAATGGTTTAATAAACCATTGTTTAGTGTTTTTAGAATAATGAGGTAATTACGTGAATAAACAATCAGGTTTTTCTTTGCTAGAAGTGATGGTCGTACTGGTTATCATTGGCATGATCATGTCAATTGTGGCACCTAATATTATGGGTCAACAAGAAGAGGCCGCTATCGACAAAGCACACTTAGATATTCAGCAGCTTGAAGATGCAATGAGCCTTTACAAACTTAAAAATAAAAGCTACCCAAGTACCGAGCAAGGCCTAGAAGCATTGGTTAATAAAACCAGCATAGAGCCAATACCAAAACGTTTTCCAGATGGTGGCTTTATTAGTAAATTACCAGAGGATCCGTGGGGCAATACTTATCAGTTAATTAGCCCAGGAGAAATTGGTAAATTTGATATTTTTTCTTTAGGTCCAGATGGCCAAGCCGGCACCGATGACGACATTGGTAACTGGGACGAAGAAAAACAGTAATGGCCATCAATCGCGCAGTGTATTTATATACTAATATCCAGGGCTTACTATGCAAGTAAGCTCTGAGAGATTGCGTGCAAAAAGCCGCGGCTTTAGTTTAATCGAAATTTTAGTGGTATTAGTGATCATCGCTTTTGCCACAAAAATGGTGGTATATAGCTTAGAAGGCGGCGCTGAGGATGAGTTAGATACTCAAGCGCTTAGGCTGCATACCACCATTAATATGGCATCAGAATTTGCTATTTTAAACCAAGTTGAATTGGGTTTTCATATAGACAACAACGTATTTGAGTTTTTAGTTTTTGATGGTGAAAAGTGGGTAAGCTTTGTCAGAGAAGCATTATTTGAGCCGGTTGAATTTGATCCACGCTTTAAACTAGCGCTTAACCTAGACGACTTAGCTTGGGCGCAAGATAACTTACTCGAGCAAGCAAATTGGCGTGAGCTAATGAGCGGAGACGAAGACAGCTTATTGGAGCTTAAAAAGTTTAAAATTCCGCAAGTGCTAATACTATCTTCGGGAGAAGTAAGTGCATTTCAATTAACACTCGAATTAAAAGAGCAAAGCGAGCCGGTTTACTTTATTGAAGGCGAGTTTACTGCGCCAGTGAATTTACGCCGAGAGCCCGAATAATGCGCCAGTATAATAAAGGTTTTACTTTACTTGAAGTGCTAGTGGCATTGAGTATTTGTGCTATGGCAGGTATTGCAGCAATGCAAGCAACCAGTGAGCACATTCATCATCTATCTAGCATAGAAGAGCAAACTTACGCCTCATGGGTTGCCGAAAACATTATGGTAGAGCAGCGTACCAAAGGCGAACAATGGGAAGGGAAAGACGGCGTGCGCGGTAGTGAAGTTATGGCGGGTGTTGAATGGTTTTGGCGCCAAGATATAGGTAAAACCGCAGATAAAGACTTTGTAAAATTAACCATTAATATATTTAGTGATGAAAAATACGAACACTCAATATATGAGCTGGCAACTTATTTAAATAAAGGCAAAAAATAAGTGAAGCAACGCGGATTTACCTTACTTGAAGTGATGGTAGCCTTGGGGATTTTAGGCTTTGTTATTATGGCCACGCACCAAATACTAGATACCACTACCCGCGCCAAAGAGGCTTCGGATGATAAAATAGCCGAGCTAAATGGTTTGCAAACCACCTTTAGGTTAATGGATCAAGATTTTAGTCAAATGACCAAACGTGCTGTACGCAATGAAGCAGGCGATGTGCAAGAGCAGTATTTGCTAGCCGGACGCTATGTTTTAGATAGCCAATATGATGGCATTGGCTTTGTGCGCGACGGCTGGATAAATCCAATTAATTTATTACCACGCTCAGAATTACAAGCTGTGGGTTATCGCGTAATAAACGACAACTTGGAGCGAGTGTACCGGGTATATGTTGATCAGCTTGACAATATGGAGCCGCGTGTACAGGTTGTTTTAAAAAACATTGAAGAGCTAAAGTTTGAATTTTTAGACGATAAAAACGAATGGCAAGCTAAGTGGCAAATTAAAGCGCTCCCCAAAGCGGTCGCTGTTACGCTGCAACAAATAGAGGCAGAGCCAATTAGGCGAGTATTTTTAGTGCCAGGACAAGGTAAAGAAATTCTACCATCGAGCCCATCAACTGATGATGCACTGGCCGATGAAGGTAACCCGCAAGAAGGTGGGCAGTAATGGGGCTGCGTTCTTCTCGTGGAGCCGCACTTGTTATTGTGCTGTTTATTGTTGCATTAGCGGCCATTTTAGCCGTAGAAATGAGTGCTAACTTAATGGTGCAAGTGCAAAAAAGTACTAACTTACAGGGTCATCAACAAGCTAAGTGGTATGCCTATGGTGCAGAAGAGCTTGCCATAAAAGCGCTGATTAAAAGCAAAAGAGACGATCCTGACAAAACCACGTTAGATCAAATATGGGCGCAGCAAGGCGATATACCTTACCCAGTTGATAACGGCACACTAAGCGGAAAAATAACGGATTTACAAGCATGTTTAAACTTAAATGCTATAGCCGTAGAACCAGATTTAAATAGTGCTAGCAAAACCAATCCAGCGCACAAGGCCTTGTTCGCATTACTTGAAAATATTGAAGATTTACCGGCACAAGAGTCAGAGGAAACCATGGCTGACAGTGTGTTTGATTGGCTAGACGAAAACAGCATTACATACCGTTCAGGAGCAGAAGAAGGGGAATACTTGTCGCGTCAATTTCCGTACATGACCGCCAATAGCTTATTTGCATCAACCTCAGAGCTGCGTTTGGTTAAAGGTTTTAACCCATTAGTAATGGAAAAAGTGCTGCCTTATGTTTGTGTAATACCTGGTAGCACTTTATTGTCTATTAATGTGAATACCTTAGCAGCAGAGCAAGCACTCATTTTAAGTACCCTTATAGATGAGCTAAGTGTATCGGGTGCTGAAGCTGTGATTGCTGCTCGCCCAGATGCAGGCTTTGAAAGTAAAGCTGCCTTTTTTGAACAAGTTCAGCAGCAAGGCGGGCAAAACGTCAAAGCGGTAGAAAAATTGTTTAGTATTAATAGCGAATATTTTAAATTACAAACGCAGGCAAACTTTGTTGATCTGCGTTTTTCGATGACCACATTACTGCACGCCAAAGACGGCGACGTAACGATACTGGCGCGAAAATTTGGAGGCGTACAGTGACAGAAATACTGTTGATCCGCACGGGTCAAACCGAACAAGAGTTACTTAATTGGTTAATATACTCACCACAAGAACAACAAATAATAGCCAGTGGTGAGCTAGTTAATGCCAGTTATTTAAACGAACTGAGCGAAAAATCGCTAGGGCGCGAAGTCGTTGTATTATTGCCTTGTGACCAAGTGCAATTAAAAACGGTAATGCTACCGACTAAATGGAATCGTAAGTTAGAGCAAGCTTTGCCTTATATGCTCGAAGAAGATATAGCGTGCGATATAGATGAGCTATTTATTGCTGTAGGTGAGCCAGTGATGATTGGCGAGCAGCATGCTGTTCGTGTTGCTATGACCGACCGCGAATGGTTTGAGGCGTGGCTAGCGCTATTTGCAGAGCATAATTTATCGGTATATAAAATATTACCCGATGCTTTGTTATTACCCCCAGCAGATGAGAACACAGTAACGGCAATAGCACTTAATAATCAGTGGTTATTTAAACAAGGCCCATGGCGTATAAGTGCAGTAGAGACGAGCTGGTTAAATGGTTACTTAACAGCAATGGGTAATCCAGATGTAAAGCATTTTAGTCCGGCGACTCAGTTTCCTGAAACGGTAAACTTACAGGCTCAAACCAGTGATTACGACCTACCGCTGGCCTTATTTGCTAAGCAACTAGAGCATACTAAGTTTAATCTTCGCCAAGGTATGTATCAGCTTAAAAAGAAAAGCACCTTATGGTGGGGGTACTGGAAAAGTGCTGCCATTATTACCAGCGTTGCCTTAGTAGCGAGTATTACGATTAAAGCTATAGAGTTGCATCAGCTAAATACCCAGTTAGAACTTGCTAAAGCACAGGTAATTGAGCGCTACCAAAAGGCATTTCCGGGAACTAAGGTTCGCCCACACCTTATTAAAAACCAAATTAAAGGTGCACTGGCAAAAATACAAGATACCAGCGACGCTGGATTTTTAGAGTTAACCACAGAATTAGTGGGGGTGTTTTCGCAGGTAAGTAATTTTACCCCTGAAACACTGCGTTATGACAAAAAACGTAATGAATTACGTATGAGAGCACGCGCAAAAGACTTTCAAACCTTTGGTAAAGTTAAAGCCATACTTGAACAGCAAGGGTTAACGGTTGATCAAGGCTCGTTAAGTAACGATGGTGACTTTGTGGTTGGCGAAATTAAACTGCGAGGTGCAGTATGAAGCAGCAGTTAATTAAACATTGGCGCTCACTAAAAGAGCAAGAGCAGCAGTTAATAATCGTTGCGAGTGGTATTTTTATTGTGTTTATTTTAGTGATGGGCATTTTTAGACCCTTAAATAATGCAATAGCAAGTGCTGAGCAATCGCAATTAAAACAGCAAGAGCTACTAGTGTGGGTTGACGAAAGTATTGTAAAGCTCAAGGCCGCTGGTAATACACAAGTGGTTAATAGTCAAAACATTAGCCAAATAGTTAACGCCACCCGCGGACGCTATAAAATAAATATTAGTAAAATGCAGCCAAGTAATAACTCGCTACGTTTAACGCTCGACTCAGTAGAGTTTAATCAATTAATACTGTGGCTTGATGAACTGGTCAATCAACATGGTCTACGGGTCGAAAATTTAGATTTGAGCCGTGACGATAAGTCGGGCTATGTACGTGTTAGCCGTTTGCTATTAGAGAAGTAATGAATGAAAAAAATAATAACCTTATCCATTGTATTTTTACTTAGTTTTATTGTGTTTTGTATTATTAAGTTACCTGCAGCGGTGGCCATTGACCTAGCAAAACCTTATTTTCCTAAGCAACTTGAAGTAGGGCAAAGTGTTGGCACTATTTGGCAAGGGCAAATGATGCAAGTGCGCTACCAAGGTGAGCAATTAAATAATGTGCGTTGGGATGTTGCCTGGTGGGCATTATTTACCGGTAAGTTAAATGCCAATGTAAAATTTGGTGACCCACGTGAGCGCAGTGATATATCGGGTTATGCAGATGTGAGCTTTGGTTTATTTAATAAGCAAGTGAAAGTAACCAATGGATTAGTGCGCTCAACAGTTGAAAGAGCGATGCAACGCATACAACTTCCGTTACCTGTAACCGCTAAAGGTCGTGTGATCTTGGAATTGGCAGAGTATACATCGGGCGCACCTTATTGTGAGTCACTGCAAGGCGAGATAGCGAGCCCTAATATTGACGTACAAGGTTTGAACGGTTGGTTTAATATAGGCCCGCTTGGTGGTAACCTAAGCTGTAAATCGGGCGACATAGCCATACTTATCGACCCAGATAACACCTTAGGGCTTGAAGCTGATGCAACCCTAAAAGCTAATTTTGACTTTAAAGTATCAGGCTATGTAAAGCCCGATGCCACGTTGCCAAAAGATGTACATGATGCGGTTAAGTTTTTAGGTCGTCCAGATAATCAAGGCCGTTACCCGCTCAACTTTTAATGTTTAATATAAAGAGTTTTAATGCAATTACCCCAATTTACTGAGCAGCACGCTAAGCAGCTCAGCACATTTTTAGACACCCAGTCTCAAGCGATGACGCTAACGCAAAGCCAAGGTTATTTATTTGGCGTAATTTGCTCTCCTGAGCCTCTAGACGTACATGAGTGGATGGCAGCAATTTTGCCTAATACAGCTAATAATGTAGATGAAGAAATGCTATTTTTATTTATGGCGTTATACCATCAAATTAGTGAGCAAGTATTTGAAGTAGGCTATAAATTACCAGCACAATATAATTACGGATTTTGCAGTAATTGGAGCGCAGGTTTTGTAACGGCAACAACGTCATATACTCAAAAGTTATTAAGTTCAACCGCGTTAGAGGCAGAATATAAACAAGCCCTCGAAAGCGCTCAAGCCACATTAAGCTTTTTTGCACTTGATGGGCAAACCATTAGCCAAATAGCGTTACAAAACAGTATTGATGAGCAGTTACTTTGCCAGCAGCAATATGAGCTAATGGGCGACTTTGCGCTTGGCTTTGCAGAGCTAGTGGAAATAGTCGCGCTTAATAGTGGCTTGTACACAGATGAAGGCTGGGAAGAGTAGTTTAGGCGCAGTAATGAGTTGAGCTCAAAATATAGCCGTGAAATAAGTTTAAGCGCCTAGTTCTAATATAATATCAGTGCAGCCTTGCTTGCACTTAATCAGCCCTTTACCCGGCTTGCTGGTGGCTAAGTCGAGTGTTAAAACCCCATTACATTTTTCGCACTTTAGCGTTTTACCCTGCGTGAGTTTTTTAAGCATATTACGTTGCTGGTGAAATGAGTCGCTGGCTTTTTTATTTAATCCAGAAAAGTCCATTATTTACCTCGCATGTGTTCTAGTGAGCCGGATACTATTTTACATACAGTGTTTAAGCGCTCATCATAAAAATATAGGTTTAAGTCGCGCTCACGGCAGTAGCGTAAGTGAAATAATCTTATTGAGTCATCGGTAGTAAATGTTTTTTCGGTGTACTCACGCTCAGATTCAGAAAGCGTTAACTGCGCACTAATTTTGTTTTTAGTCATACTGGCAGTAGGGCTGCGATTCACTTTGCTTGCATCACTTAAAAAGTCAATACCATCGTTAAATAACCGCTCACGAGGCTCTTTCACCAAAGGGTGATCGACTGTGAAAAAGGCGAGGACTACTATTACCAAAATAATAAATTTTTTCATAGTTGGGTAAACTTTGATCCAAATAACATAAAATGATGCTGCAGTGTAATAAAATGCATTTTAAAAGCAAGTAACTAAAGTGAATAAATTATTAGCGATCTATGCCAGTAATTTTAGCCAATATTGTTATAATAGCTAACAGCAGTTAGATATTTCTGAAATATCTGAAAGTATTCAAGTCTTGTTATAAATATTATACGTAATAAGTACGTTATTACACTATAAGGTAAACCTTGAATATAGCTGAATTTTTATTTCCAAGCGGTGTTGAGGAACTTCGATGGACAAACAAATTAAAGTAAAAAATATACCAGTTGAAGTAAAGATTCAAAAGCCGGATCTTAGCGGGCAACAGGATCGGTTTAATCCACGTAATCGTATTTACGTGCGTGCTGTTAATGGCTTGCACCAACTTCTTAGGCAGCGAATTGGCTTTTTAGGTCTGTTGGCATTTATGTTGCTACCTTGGATAAATTTTAATGGTGAACAGGCCGTTTTATTTGATTTAATAGGTCAAAAATACAATATATTTGGTTTAACCCTGTGGCCGCAAGACTTTACCATACTCGCCTTTATTTTTATGTTGGCCGCGTTTGCTTTGTTTTTGGTTACTACTTTTTATGGACGAGTGTGGTGTGGTTATACCTGCCCACAAACAGTGTGGACCTTTACCTTTATTTGGTTTGAAGAAAAGTTTGAAGGTACGGCAAATCAACGTAAAAAGCTCGACCAACGAGCAATGGACTTTGATAAGTTTTGGCGCAAAACCGCTAAGCACACCAGTTGGATTTTGTTTTCTTTATATACAGCAATTACATTTGTTGGTTACTTTACCCCTATTCGTGAGCTACTCCCTGACTTTGTTACCTTTAATGCCGGTAGCTATGCCTTAATGAGTATTATCTTTTTTGCTGCTTGTACATACGGTAATGCTGGGTGGATGCGCGAAATTATGTGTTTACATATTTGCCCATACTCACGTTTTCAGTCAGCCATGTTTGATAAAGATACCTATACAGTATCGTATGATGAAAAACGCGGTGAAAGCCGTGGCCCACGCTCGCGCAAAGTGGCACATGAAGATTTAGAAATAGGCGACTGTATTGACTGTAATTTATGCGTGCAAGTATGCCCAACCGGCATAGATATTCGTAATGGCTTACAAGCAGAGTGTATTAACTGTGGCGCTTGTATTGATGCATGTGATGGGGTGATGGATAAAATGAATTATCCACGCGGACTTATTTCTTATACCACTGAGCGAAACTTAGAAACGCCAGAGAATAAAACCAACCCACTGCGGGCAAAAATTATTGGCTATATAGTGATCCTGGTTATTTTAACCAGTGCCTTGGTTGCCAATATTGCGCTGCGTAAAACGATGGAATTTGATATTATTCGCGATCGTAATCAGTTATATAGGGTTGATTTTGAAGGGTTGGTAGAAAACACCTACACCTTAAAAGTGATCAACAAAGCGCAGTATGAGCAAACCTTTACAATTAAAGTGCAAGGGCTCGATAACTTTAAGTACATAGGTAAACAAACGTTTAGGGTTAACGCAGGGCAATCGCACAATGTGCCTTTATCACTGGTTATGGATCCGTATGACTTAAAAGCGCCAATGACAGAATTTAACTTTGTGCTATCGCCGGTAGGCGAGCCCGACAATCAAATATCACAGTCGAGTAACTTTTTTAAAGCGCGGTAAAGTTTAACAAAAAGCGGGGTGTTCCCCGCTTTTATTTTATATAAGAAGTGTATGAGTAAATTTAGCTTTATTGATTTAACCCCAGATCTAATTCTTGATGCCATAGAAAGTGTTGGTATTTATGTTGAGTCTGGTTTATTGGCGTTAAATAGTTACGAAAATAGAGTGTATCAATTTGTAGCAGAAGGCGGAAAACGCTACGTTGTTAAGTTTTATCGTCCAGAGCGTTGGAGCGAGGAGCAAATACAAGAAGAGCATGACTTTGCTTTTGAGTTAGCAGAGGCCGAAGTACCGGTTGTTGCGCCAATGGAATATAACGGGCAAAGCTTATTTGAACACCAAGGCTATTTATTTACTTTATTTCCAAGTGTTGGCGGGCGTTTATTTGAAGTCGATAACTTAGATCAACTTGATGTACTAGGGCGCTTAATTGGCAGAATGCATCAAGTTGCTAAAACAAAACCATTTACACAAAGGCCCACCCTAACCTGCGAAGAGTACTTACATACAGCAAAAGTTCATCTGCAAAAAAGTAACTTAGTACCTATGGGATTAGAAACCGCTTTTTATACCATTTTAGATTTGGTTATTAAGCAGGCTCAAACACAGTATACCAATGTAAAAACGATACGTTTGCATGGGGATTGCCATGCTGGCAATATATTATGGGCAGGCGATGCGTTAATGTTTGTTGATTTAGATGATAGTCGCCAGGGGCCACCCATTCAGGATCTATGGATGATGCTAAGTGGCGATCGACAAACGCAGCTGTTACAGTTAGATACCTTAGTAACCGCCTATGAAGAATTTTGTGATTTTGATCACTCGCAGCTTAAGTTGATCGAACCACTTCGAGCTATGCGTATCATCCATTATATGGGGTGGGTTGCAAAACGATGGAGCGATCCGGCTTTTGTGCGGAACTTTTCATGGTTTGCAGATGACAAATACTGGGAGCAACAAATTTTAGCACTTAAAGAGCAGCTTGCCGCATTGCAAGAAGCACCGCTAAAATTATTGCCATAACATTTTATTCAAAAATATGTACAACGAGAGACTAATGCTTAAAAAATTAAAACTGAGCCTACTACTTCTTTGTCTACCTTTTGCAGCACTTGCAGCAAACTTTGAAGTAGGTAATCAATATACAGTTATCGATATCGAAAAAAGTACTACACCACAAGTTACCGAATACTTTTCGTTTTATTGCCCGCATTGTTTTAAATTTGAACCGGTTGCACACGCAATTGAAGAAAATCTACCTGCAGGTGCGGTGTTTATAAAAAATCACGTTAACTTTTTAGGCGGCGTGTCGCCACAAACACAAAGTAACTTGAGCCTAGCGTATTTAGTTGCTAAAAAGCACGGGCAAGCTGATACGATTACAGACAAGATTTTTAAAAGTATTCATGTTCAGCGCGCACCACTGACTGAAATTAAAGATTTAAAAAAATTATTAGATATAAATGGCATTAGTAGCGATACGTTTGATCAAGATATTGCCAGTATGCCAATTATTGCAGCTGAACAAGCAATGCAAGATAAACAAAATAAATACTCAAAATTAGGTGCGTTAACAGGCGTTCCTACTTTTATTGTAAACGACAAATATAAAATCAATCTAAATACCATCAAGAGCCAAGAAGAGCTTGATGAGTTAGTTTCATTTTTACTCGCACTATAAATTTTTGGAGCCATATAATAATGATAAAATTAGTTAAAGCAGGTTTACTTGCTGTATTACTACCTTTCGCTGCAACAAGTTTTGCAGCAACCTTTGAGGAAGGTGTACATTATGAGGTTGTGTCTGAGCGCGCAACTAAAAAACCAGAAGTGAAAGAGTTTTTCTCATTTTACTGTCCTGCGTGTAATAACATGGAGCCACTGGTAGCCGAGATTAAACCAATGCTCGATAAAGGCGTAAAGTTTAAAAAGAGCCATGTTGATTTTGTTGGCGTACGCGATACCGAGCATCAACAAATGATCAGCCAAGCGTTAGCAACGGCTGAAGTGTTACCACAAAAAGATAAAATTATTGCGGCTATCTTTAGTCACATTCATACAAAGCGCGCAAATTTTAATGAATTAGCCGACGTAAAAGATGTGTTTGTAGCGCAAGGGGTTGATGGCGATAAGTTCGATAAGTTATTTAAAAGCTTTTCGGTACGTACATTAAGCTCAAAAATGAAGCGCGACCAAGACTACTTTAAAGAGAAAGGTGCATTGCGTGGCGTACCTACTTTTATCGTAAATGGTAAGTACAAACTACTTCTAGGTCGCGAATCGGGTATTAGCGAACCCGCAGATATCACTAAATTAATTAACTACTTAGCAAGCAAGTAAAGTTAAACCCATAAAAAAAGCTTCTAAGGAGCTTTTTTTATGGGTAATTTTTAGCTGGTTATTTTAAGTATTCTTTTTTTGTAAAAATACACCCGACTCAATATGGTGCGTATAAGGGAACTGATCAAAAATCGCAAAGCGTTTAACTTCATGGGTGCGGGTTAAGTGATCAAGGTCGCGCTCTAGTGTCTCTGGGTTACACGAAATATAAATAATACTTTCGTAATTTGCTACTAAGTCACACGTTAGGGTATCCATACCGGCACGTGGCGGATCAACTAAAATGGTTTGGCAATTGTAGCTATTTAAATCTATACCTTCTAAACGAGAAAAACTGCGTTCGCCATTCATGGCTTGAGTAAACTCTTCGCTCGACATACGGATAATATCTAAATTGTCTACCTTGTTTTGCGCTATATTGTACTGCGCTGAGTGTACCGACGACTTTGATATTTCGGTTGCTAGTACTTTATTAAACGAGCCCGCTAACGCAATAGAAAAGTTACCGTTACCACAATAAAGTTCAAGTAAATCATTTTTAAGTGGCTTACATAAGTCTTGCGCCCACTCTAGCATTTTAATATTTACTTTGGCATTTGGCTGGGTAAAGCTGTTTTCTACCTGCTGATATATTAGTTCTTGACCATTCACGTTTAAGCGTTCGGTAACGTAGTCATCACCAAGCATTTCTTTTTGTTTGCGGGCACGGCCAATAAAGTCAATTTTATACTTACTGCTTAACTTTTCTTTAAGCGCGTTAATTTCACTCAGCCAATGCTCATCAAGTGGCTTGTGATATAACAGACTCACTAAAATCTCACCGCTTAGCGTAGATAAGTAATCAATCTGAAATAATTTACGACGCAAAATTTCACACGACTTTAAATTATCAATCATTACTTGCATCACTTCACCTACCAAAGGAGCGGCAGGGTCAAAGCTATCAACGCGAATTTTGTCTTTAGTTTGTTGATCAAACATTATATGAAACAGATCGTCACCATCGTGCCATACTCTAAACTCAGCGCGTTGGCGGTAGTTAATCGGCTCTGAGCTAAATACCTCAAGTTTATCCACACCAAAACGTTGAAATTGGGCAGCAATACGCTGTTCTTTTTCGCTTAACTGCGCATCGTACTGTGAGGTGTCTATTTTAATAACTGCCATTAACGCTATAACCTTATCTTTGAGAGCTGTTTATCGGCGCTATTGTAGGGAGCGAGATGTATTTGTCTAGTTTTGATGAAATATATATTGGTTTTTTTTTGAGCATCTAGCTACAGAAATAACTTACAGTGCCGATAAGTAAGGCAAGCATAGATAGGAGTCGGATCATGAAAATCGGTAACTTTGGCTTTGTTCCAAACCACAATATTAATAAATACGGTAATAAAGGGGCTTTACAGCAACCTACAATACAGTCGCCTCAAGATAACTATCAGCAGCGCGGTAAAGAACTTGCTGCCAAAGTGCTCGGTGACAAAATGGCTCAAGCTCTTGGCTTACCGATAAGCGAGCCGAAAAAAGATAAACCGCTTTTTGATTTTGATGAAATCGTTAAAAACGTTTTAGACTTCGTTACCAGTGCAGTACGTAAAGCAAAAGCCAATGGTGCCGACGATGAAAAACTCAAAGGTATGTTAGGTGATGCTCGAAAAGGTGTGCAAATAGGGATTGATGACGCGGTTGATGAATTAAAAGGCAATGGCGTGTTTAACGACGATATCGCACAGGGTATTAATAAATCTAAAGAAGGCATATTTAATGGCCTGGACAAATTTGAAGACGATTTATTTAATCCTAAACCCGCCAGTGTCTCTGTTAGCCAAGCTCAGTATGCAAGTTTAAGTAACAAAGCAGAATATAAATTTACTACCGCCGAAGGAGACGAAGTGAGTATTAGTTTTGCTGATGCTTATGAGTCACAATCAGCCAGTCGTTATCAGCAAAATGGGAATAGTGAATCTTTTGTAAGTGAGTCGTCGCAGTCTCGTGAGTTGTCATTTTCTATGTCGGTTAATGGCGATTTAAATGAGAATGAACAAAAGGCGATTAATGAGCTAATGGCTGACTTACAAAGTGTAAGTAGCACCTTTTTCAGTGGTGACTTAGATAAAGCATTTGAAGAGGCGCAAGCACTAAGCTTAGGCAACGAACAGCTGGTGGCTTTTTCAATGGATTTACGACAAACCAAAACAGTCGCTACAGTTAAAGGTTACGAAGAGTACAAGCCAGTTCCTGAAAAAGCAGTAGCTGATAAATTAGCGCCGTTTAACGACGACTTAAAAGCTGTGTTTAATAAAGCCACAGAGCTGGGCATACAAAACCAGTTATCGGGTATTGTGCAGTGGTTAAATCAAGATCAAGCAGAAATAGATAAATTGGTAGATTACACCAAAGCTATGTTCGAAAACCTTAATCAATTAAATGCAGCAACGGACGAGCTAGCCAATCAACAATAGTTGTACCACTAAACTACTTTCTTTTATAAAAATCACATGGCAAACTGCCGTTCTTAACTTAGAGTAAGGACAGTAGTTTGTCAGCGCACATAATGGTTTTTGATTCAGGTATTGGTGGTACTACGGTACTTGAACATATTCAGCAAAGTATTCCAGATGCGCAATACAGCTATTTTATGGATAATGCGCTATTGCCATACGGCGCTCAGTCACAGCAAACGATTATTAACCGCTTATGCGCACTCATTCACTTTATTAACCAGCAAGCGCTTAATGTAGATTTAATTGTTATTGCATGTAACACCGCCTCTACTTCTGCGCTTGGGGCAGTGCGCCAAATTACTACTATTCCTATAGTGGGGGTGGTACCGGCGATAAAACCTGCTGCGCAACTTACACAATCTAAACATATCGGCCTACTGGCAACTCCAGCAACTATATCAAGTCCCTATACGCGCACACTCATACAAGAACATACCAACAATATAGCAGTTAGCTTATATAGTAGCGTTGAACTAGTTACTTTAGCCGAGCGTTTGTTTTTCGAACAAAGTTTAGATACAACTAAACTGCACCAAGAACTCGATCGTTTAAACATAGATCAGTCTATAGATGTATTAGTATTAGGCTGTACGCATTTTCCTATTTTGGCAGAGCCGATTAGTCAGTACTTTAATAGGAAAGTGCAGCTACTTGATTCAGGTGCAGCGATTGCTAAGCGAGTTCATTACTTAATTAGCCAGCTTAATTTAACGAATAACAATATTGCAGATACAAAAAAGCCGCTGCAATATTATGCAACGGCTAGTGTGAGTAGTAAGTTAGCTGTAAAGCTAGTTACACTGATTGATCCGGCTCAGAACGAAGAGCGTTAGAATCATCTTCTTGTTTTTGTTTTGCTTCACGTACCTTTAAGGTACGTTGTTGGAACTCGCTATCGTTTAACTGCGCTATTGCATTGTCGGCATCAGCTTGCGCCATTTCAACAAAACCAAAGCCACGACGCTTACCTGTATTTTTGTCCTTTAATAAGCGAACGTTGAACACTTTGCCTTGCTCTTCAAATAAAGCACGTACCACACCTTCGTTTGCACGATAAGGAAGGTTACCAACATAAAGCGTTTTGGTTTTTACTTCGGCTTCTACTACACCGTCAGACGACATCGCAGCAATAACAATACCACCAATGAGCAAACCAACAGCAAATAGTAGTGCAGGGTCTAACTCTAGGCTTTCAAGTGCGAACTTAACTATAACAAAACCAACAACAGCAAGAATAACTGAGAGGATAAAAGATTTTTGATCGGGTAATTTCATTTTGATCTACCAATAAACAGGAAATAAACATTAATTTAACATTGTGAACTTGCTATCTTAACGCCTTAATTCAACATAGCAATAAAATTTATAGTAAATAATATAAAACAGGGTGAAAAAGCATCGTTTTATACATGTTTTTATCATGTTTCACTTGCTATCGATTACATTTTGTTCGAACAGTAAAAAGATCTAAAAAAAGGCTTGATCTGTTTTTGGATCTCCCTATAATGCGACCCCACTGAGAAGGGAAACGCCGAAGCATAGCAAGGCAGCAACTACTTAGAGAGTTAAATAAAACTTCGGTTTTAAATCTTCCAAAAAGAAAGTTTAAAACTAAGTGTTGACTCGAAAAATAAAGGATGTATCATACGCATCCCTTGAGACGCTAAAGCGACTCAAAACGTTCTTTAACAATATAAAGCAATCATCTGTGTGGGCACTCGTACAGATTGAGTTCTAACAGCCAATCTACTTACTCTTTATGGGTAATTAGCGAGGCAAACAAATTAGAGTCTCAATTGAAAACTGAGTGACCAACAGAAGTAACTTATTTATAAGTTGCTTCGGCACAGTCAATTCAATATCGAAAGATATTAAAATAAATTCAGAATTCATTGAGCTGTCGAAAGACATAAAACTTTTTAATTGAAGAGTTTGATCATGGCTCAGATTGAACGCTGGCGGCAGGCCTAACACATGCAAGTCGAGCGGTAACAGAGAGAAGCTTGCTTCTTTGCTGACGAGCGGCGGACGGGTGAGTAATGCTTGGGAACATGCCTTGAGGTGGGGGACAACAGTTGGAAACGACTGCTAATACCGCATAATGTCTACGGACCAAAGGGGGCTTCGGCTCTCGCCTTTAGATTGGCCCAAGTGGGATTAGCTAGTTGGTGAGGTAATGGCTCACCAAGGCGACGATCCCTAGCTGGTTTGAGAGGATGATCAGCCACACTGGGACTGAGACACGGCCCAGACTCCTACGGGAGGCAGCAGTGGGGAATATTGCACAATGGGCGCAAGCCTGATGCAGCCATGCCGCGTGTGTGAAGAAGGCCTTCGGGTTGTAAAGCACTTTCAGTCAGGAGGAAAGGTTAGTAGTTAATACCTGCTAGCTGTGACGTTACTGACAGAAGAAGCACCGGCTAACTCCGTGCCAGCAGCCGCGGTAATACGGAGGGTGCGAGCGTTAATCGGAATTACTGGGCGTAAAGCGTACGCAGGCGGTTTGTTAAGCGAGATGTGAAAGCCCCGGGCTCAACCTGGGAACTGCATTTCGAACTGGCAAACTAGAGTGTGATAGAGGGTGGTAGAATTTCAGGTGTAGCGGTGAAATGCGTAGAGATCTGAAGGAATACCGATGGCGAAGGCAGCCACCTGGGTCAACACTGACGCTCATGTACGAAAGCGTGGGGAGCAAACGGGATTAGATACCCCGGTAGTCCACGCCGTAAACGATGTCTACTAGAAGCTCGGAGCCTCGGTTCTGTTTTTCAAAGCTAACGCATTAAGTAGACCGCCTGGGGAGTACGGCCGCAAGGTTAAAACTCAAATGAATTGACGGGGGCCCGCACAAGCGGTGGAGCATGTGGTTTAATTCGATGCAACGCGAAGAACCTTACCTACACTTGACATACAGAGAACTTACCAGAGATGGTTTGGTGCCTTCGGGAACTCTGATACAGGTGCTGCATGGCTGTCGTCAGCTCGTGTTGTGAGATGTTGGGTTAAGTCCCGCAACGAGCGCAACCCCTATCCTTAGTTGCTAGCAGGTAATGCTGAGAACTCTAAGGAGACTGCCGGTGATAAACCGGAGGAAGGTGGGGACGACGTCAAGTCATCATGGCCCTTACGTGTAGGGCTACACACGTGCTACAATGGCGCATACAGAGTGCTGCGAACCTGCGAAGGTAAGCGAATCACTTAAAGTGCGTCGTAGTCCGGATTGGAGTCTGCAACTCGACTCCATGAAGTCGGAATCGCTAGTAATCGCGTATCAGAATGACGCGGTGAATACGTTCCCGGGCCTTGTACACACCGCCCGTCACACCATGGGAGTGGGTTGCTCCAGAAGTAGATAGTCTAACCCTCGGGAGGACGTTTACCACGGAGTGATTCATGACTGGGGTGAAGTCGTAACAAGGTAGCCCTAGGGGAACCTGGGGCTGGATCACCTCCTTATACGATTTAGAACTTATTTGTTCGTAGTGTCCACACAGATGATTGTTAATTGTAAAGAGAACAACACTTATTGTTTGGGTCTGTAGCTCAGCTGGTTAGAGCGCACCCCTGATAAGGGTGAGGTCGGTAGTTCAAATCTACTCAGACCCACCACTTTACTCCCATACATCGTTATGGAATATCTCGTTTAGTAAACTAAACGTCGATTTCCCACGCCTTGTCTGGAAGCAAAGTCGGTATACAAACAGTAAGACCAGCATATGTGGGGCTATAGCTCAGCTGGGAGAGCGCCTGCCTTGCACGCAGGAGGTCAGCAGTTCGATCCTGCTTAGCTCCACCACTTTACTTCTTAAAAATAAATATTCTTTATCGGGTCATAAACGACCTGAGAATGAAGTGTGTTTAATTTTGAGAAGTTTTTATTTCTCTTGCTCTTTAAAAATTTGGAAAAGCTGATAATAAAATTCTGATGAATAACATTGTTATTTATCAAGAGTTTTCAAAAGTAAAAAAAGAATGGTAGCAGTACCATTCAGTGCCATTTAATTAACTCTTTGAGTTGATTGATTGGTATCTACTTTAGTATTCAATATTGACTTCTGGCGAAGTTAAACTGTCACAAAACAAAGACCCGTTTGGGTTGTATGGTTAAGTGACTAAGCGTACACGGTGGATGCCTTGGCAGTTGGAGGCGATGAAGGACGTATTAACTTGCGATAAGCCTAGTCAAGCTAGTAAAAAGCACTTGAGACTAGGATTTCCGAATGGGGAAACCCACCTGCTTGCAGGTATCGTTAACTGAATACATAGGTTAACGAGGCGAACGCGGAGAACTGAAACATCTAAGTACCCGTAGGAAAAGAAATCAACCGAGATTCCGAAAGTAGCGGCGAGCGAAATCGGAACAGCCCTTAAGCTTATTATGTGTTAATGGAAGGCTGCTGGAAAGCGCCACGATACAGGGTGATAGTCCCGTACATGAAAAGACATTTTAAGTGAAATCGAGTAGGTCGGAGCACGTGAAACTTTGACTGAATATAGGTGGACCATCATCTAAGGCTAAATACTCCCAACTGACCGATAGTGAACCAGTACCGTGAGGGAAAGGCGAAAAGAACCCCTGTGAGGGGAGTGAAATAGAACCTGAAACCGTGTACGTACAAGCAGTAGGAGCCCACTTGTTGGGTGACTGCGTACCTTTTGTATAATGGGTCAGCGACTTATATTTTGTAGCGAGGTTAACCGATTAGGGTAGCCGTAGGGAAACCGAGTCTTAACTGGGCGAATAGTTGCAAGGTATAGACCCGAAACCCGGTGATCTAGCCATGAGCAGGTTGAAGGTTGAGTAACATCAACTGGAGGACCGAACCCACTAACGTTGAAAAGTTAGGGGATGACTTGTGGTTAGGAGTGAAAGGCTAATCAAACCGGGAGATAGCTGGTTCTCCCCGAAATCTATTTAGGTAGAGCCTCGGACGAATACTTACGGGGGTAGAGCACTGTTAAGGCTAGGGGGTCATCCCGACTTACCAACCCTTTGCAAACTCCGAATACCGTAAAGTAATATCCGGGAGACACACGGCGGGTGCTAACGTCCGTCGTGAAGAGGGAAACAACCCAGACCGCCAGCTAAGGTCCCAAAGTCATAGTTAAGTGGGAAACGATGTGGAAAGGCCCAGACAGCCAGGAGGTTGGCTTAGAAGCAGCCATCCTTTAAAGAAAGCGTAATAGCTCACTGGTCGAGTCGGTCTGCGCGGAAGATGTAACGGGGCTAAACTATGCACCGAAGCTGCGGATTCATCTTAGGATGAGTGGTAGGGGAGCGTTCTGTAAGCCGTTGAAGGTGTACCGGGAGGTATGCTGGAGGTATCAGAAGTGCGAATGCTGACATGAGTAACGATAATGGGAGTGAAAAACTCCCACGCCGGAAGACCAAGGGTTCCTATCCCATGTTAATCAGGGTAGGGTAAGTCGACCCCTAAGGCGAGGCCGAAAGGCGTAGTCGATGGGAAACAGATTAATATTTCTGTACTCGATATAATTGCGATGGGGGGACGGAGCAGGCTAAGCAAGCATGGCGTTGGTAGTCCATGTGAAAGTGAGTAGGGCGTTTGTTTAGGTAAATCCGGACGAACACTAAACCTGAGACACGAGACGAGTCACTAAGGTGATGAAGTTGCTGATGCCATACTTCCAGGAAAAGCCTCTAAGCTTCAGATTATATGGAATCGTACCCCAAACCGACACAGGTGGTCAGGTAGAGAATACTAAGGCGCTTGAGAGAACTCGGGTGAAGGAACTAGGCAAAATCGTACCGTAACTTCGGGAGAAGGTACGCTCCTATCTGTGATGAGACTTGCTCTCTAAGCGGACGGGAGCCGCAGTGACCAGGTGGCTGGGACTGTTTATTAAAAACACAGCACTGTGCAAAATCGCAAGATGACGTATACGGTGTGACACCTGCCCGGTGCCGGAAGGTTAATTGATGGGGTTATCCTTAGGGAGAAGCTCTTGATCGAAGCCCCGGTAAACGGCGGCCGTAACTATAACGGTCCTAAGGTAGCGAAATTCCTTGTCGGGTAAGTTCCGACCTGCACGAATGGTGTAACCATGGCCACGCTGTCTCCACCCGAGACTCAGTGAAATTGAAATCGCAGTGAAGATGCTGTGTACCCGCGGCTAGACGGAAAGACCCCGTGAACCTTTACTACAGCTTGGCACTGAACATTGAACCTACATGTGTAGGATAGGTGGGAGACTTTGAAGATGAGACGCTAGTTTTGTTGGAGTCAACCTTGAAATACCACCCTTGTAGTTTTGATGTTCTAACGTTGGCCCCTGAATCGGGGTTACGGACAGTGCCTGGTGGGTAGTTTGACTGGGGCGGTCTCCTCCTAAAGAGTAACGGAGGAGCACGAAGGTTGGCTAAGTACGGTCGGACATCGTACGGTTAGTGTAATGGTAGAAGCCAGCTTAACTGCGAGACAGACACGTCGAGCAGGTACGAAAGTAGGTCATAGTGATCCGGTGGTTCTGAATGGAAGGGCCATCGCTCAACGGATAAAAGGTACTCCGGGGATAACAGGCTGATACCGCCCAAGAGTTCATATCGACGGCGGTGTTTGGCACCTCGATGTCGGCTCATCACATCCTGGGGCTGAAGTCGGTCCCAAGGGTATGGCTGTTCGCCATTTAAAGTGGTACGCGAGCTGGGTTTAGAACGTCGTGAGACAGTTCGGTCCCTATCTGCCGTGGGCGTTTGAGAATTGAGAGGGGTTGCTCCTAGTACGAGAGGACCGGAGTGAACGAACCGCTGGTGTTCGGGTTGTCATGCCAATGGCATTGCCCGGTAGCTACGTTCGGAACTGATAAGCGCTGAAAGCATCTAAGCGCGAAGCAGGCCTCGAGATGATTTCTCACTAGAGCTATAAGCTCTCTGAAGGGCCGTTGGAGACTACAACGTTGATAGGCAAGATGTGGAAGTGCTGTGAGGCATTAAGCTAACTTGTACTAATTACCCGTGAGGCTTAACCATACAACGCCAAACGCGTTTTATGTGACAGTTCAAGCAAGAAGTTAATATTGCTAAAGTAGATATTTACGCAAAGACTTAAAAAATATTATCAGATATTTTCCAAATTCAGTTAATTTGTAGTGATACGAATTAACGCCCTAATTTGCTTGGTAACAATAGCGTTTTGGACCCACCTGACCCCATGCCGAACTCAGTAGTGAAACGAAACAGCGCCGATGATAGTGTAGCATTTGCTATGTGAAAGTAGGACATTGCCAGGCTCCAAATTGTAGAAAGCCCGAATTTAACGATTCGGGCTTTTTTACGTCTGCAGAAAAGTGAAGTGTGGGTGAGTAATGTACACAAGTCTCCCGCGTAGGTCGGGCGAGCGTAGCGATACCCGATACTCAAATCATAAAAACATCACCACTAGCCAATGAATGTGGTGCATTTGCACTGTGATTTTCCACCGCTGTGGGCACTTACGACATTCTACTGCGTTGTCGCTACGAAGTAGCGCGCCGACCCCAAATTGTAGAAAGCCCGAATTTAACGATTCGGGCTTTTTTACGTCTGCAGAAAAGTGAAATGTGGGTGAATAATGTACACAAGTCTCCCGCGTAGGTTGGGCGAGCGTAGCGACACCCGACGATAAAGAGCATCAAAAATAGCTAGATTGCTGCTTTTCTACTGCGTAGTGCATCGATAGCAAATGCTATTTATTAAGTGAGTATATTTATCCATGCTCATACTTGCTCAACTGGATTAAGCTATGGCAAATATGGAGGTAAGAGTATCATTGGCAGGTTTTACATATCTATCAATATATTTCCATATGGGTGACTAGCAATGGCCACTGTCCGGATGGCATAGCATCTGTGGTAATTAGCAAGTGTTGCCGTATTATATCCTTAGTGAGGTGGGAGCTATAATTGCCTCAGTTTTACCTACGACAAGCAATTTATCGAGTTTAGTGGCCTGCACTAATTATAAATTAGAATATTTAATGGGTTGCTGGAATTAACTCCCGGTTATTATCACGCTTAACAGTTAGTAAATTTATGGAAGTGATATTGTGAAATGATTTGAGCTAAAATGATAGCGCAAACTAAAAACCCAACATGAGCTGGGTTTTTAATTAATTTAATGCGCTAGGAGCTACTTATTAGCTTCGTTAAATTATCTATGTAGTTCGCCGACTCTTTCAGGTTGGTAGGTTACTTCTTTTATTTTTACTTTTATTAAACCTCCACCAGGCTTAGGCCATTCAATTTCATCTCCTTGTGATAGCCCAAGTAAAGCGCCTCCTATAGGGGCTAAAATTGATATTTTTTGGCCGCTAGCGTCAAGATCTTTCGGGTAGACAAGAGTTAAATTAAATTCTTCTTTTGAAGATTCTACAACAAAATTTACGGTCGAATTCATGGTAACTATTGTTGCTGGAACGTCTTTAGGATCAACTATAGTTGCTCGCCCTAATTCTGCTTCCAGTTCTTTTTCACCCGCAAAACTGTTTGCTGGCAATGATTCGATTAAATCATATAGTCTATCTGCATCTAATGATGAGATGATTATTTCAGGTCTTTTATTCAACTCAATATCCTTAATAATGTTTATGTAAATAAAACTTACTCTGAGTATGATTCGGCATAAGCTTAATTGCACTAGAATACGTTGAAGTAATTTTTATTTGCAACTCAATAATCAACTATCTTAAGCAATAGTACTTAAGTGACTAAGAGTATAGTTAGTTTTTTATTTTTTCTATAACATTAAAAACCCAGCCGAGGCTGGGTTTTTTTAACCGGGAGGTTTAGGTGGGGTTTACATCATACCGCCCATTCCACCCATGCCGCCCATGCCACCCATATCAGGAGCGCTATCATCTTTAGGGATTTCAGCTACCATAGCTTCGGTAGTGATCATTAGACCCGCAATAGACCCTGCAAATTGTAGTGCAGAGCGTGTTACTTTAGTTGGATCTAGGATACCCATTTCAATCATGTCATTGTATTCGCCAGTAGCAGCATTGTAACCAAAGTTACCTGAACCTGCTTTAACTGCGTTAATTACAACTGAAGCTTCGTCACCTGCGTTTGTTACGATTTGACGAAGTGGCGCTTCCATTGCACGAAGTGCAACTTTAATACCGTGGTTTTGATCTTCGTTGTCGCCAACTAAATCAACCAGCTTACTTGCTGCACGAACTAGTGCAACGCCGCCACCAGGTACTACGCCTTCTTCAACCGCTGCACGAGTTGCATTTAATGCATCTTCAACGCGGTCTTTTTTCTCTTTCATTTCCATTTCAGTAGCAGCACCAACTTTGATTACTGCAACACCGCCAGCTAGTTTAGCCATGCGCTCTTGTAGTTTTTCTTTATCGTAGTCTGATGTTGCTTCTTCGATTTGTGCTTTAATTTGTGAAACACGGCCGTTAATACCTGCTTCTTCGCCAGCACCATCAATGATAGTTGTATCATCTTTAGTGATAATTACGCGCTTAGCTGTACCTAGGTCTTCAACTGTTGCTTTTTCAAGCTCAAGGCCGATTTCTTCTGAAATCACAGTACCGCCAGTTAATACAGCGATATCTTGTAGCATTGCTTTACGACGGTCGCCAAAACCAGGAGCTTTCACTGCTGATACTTTAACAATACCGCGCATGTTATTAACTACTAATGTAGCTAATGCTTCGCCTTCAAGGTCTTCTGCGATGATTAGTAGTGGCTTGCTTGCTTTAGCAACTGCTTCTAATGTTGGTAATAATTCGCGAATGTTAGATATTTTTTTATCTACAAGTAGAATAAATGGGTTATCTAGTTCAACAGTACCTTTTTCTGGGCTGTTAATAAAGTAAGGAGATAGGTAACCACGGTCAAACTGCATGCCTTCAACAACATCGAGTTCGTTTTCCAGTGATTGACCTTCTTCTACAGTAATAACACCACTGTTACGGCCTACTTTTTCCATTGCTTGTGCAATGATGTCGCCAATCTCTTTATCAGAGTTAGCTGAAATAGTACCTACTTGTGCAATTGCTTTAGTGTCAGAGCATGGAACAGATAACGCTTTAAGCTCTGCAACAGCAGCAATTACTGCTTTGTCGATGCCGCGCTTAAGGTCCATTGGGTTCATGCCTGCTGCAACAGCTTTAAGGCCTTCGTTTACAATAGACTGTGCAAGTACTGTAGCGGTAGTTGTACCATCGCCGGCTGCATCGTTAGCTTTAGATGCAACTTCTTTAACCATTTGTGCGCCCATGTTTTCAAACTTGTCTTCAAGTTCGATTTCTTTTGCTACAGATACACCATCTTTAGTGATAACTGGAGAGCCAAATGATTTATCTAGTACAACGTTACGGCCTTTAGGACCTAATGTAACTTTTACTGCGTTTGCCAGGATGTTTACGCCAGTTAGCATTTTAGCGCGTGCGTCACCTGCAAAAAGTACTTCTTTTGCTGCCATGTTTTAAATTCCTCTAAATTCTTAAATGTTTATAAACGAAAAGTAGGTTTAGCCTACAATGCCTAAAATATTATCTTCACGCATGATCAGGTACTCTTGACCTTCGATCTTTTCAACTTTCTCAACATATGAGCCAAATAACACAGTGTCACCGGCTTTAACTTCTAATGCTCTAACATCACCGCTTTCTAAAATGCGACCATTACCAACGGCAACAACTTCTCCGCGGGTTGATTTTTCAGCTGCAGAGCCAGTTAATACAATACCGCCAGCAGATTTTGTTTCTTCTTCTAGACGCTTAACGATCACGCGATCATGTAAAGGACGAATATTCATTTATTTAGTTCTCCTAACAGTTTCTGCGAAGGGCAGAAAAAAGCTTATATTGGTTGCATTCAATAATGGGGGTGTTACGCCAAAATCCAAGCGTAAAATTAAAAAAATTAATCTTTTCGTTCAAACTCACCATCTATGATGGTCGGTTTGTTCACTTGATGAGGATCTGCCTCAGTTTGACTGTGCTGGGTAAATGGTGAACCACCTTGTTGCATACCTGCACTCATACGTACAGTAGCTTGACTAGCAAGGCCGGCTGCCAGTTTGTTGCGAATTACTGGCGTTAATAATAGTAGCCCAAAAACGTCGGTCATAATGCCAGGCGTTAACAATAATACGCCAGCTATAATAACGCATATACCAGTAAATAATTCTTTCGCAGGCATTTGCCCTTCGGCCATTTGAGTTTGTGCTTTTTGTAGCGCGCTCATACCTTGTTGTTTTACCATTTTTGCGCCTAAAATCGCGGTAATAATTACTAGCGCAATTGTCGAAAAACCACCTATTACCTCACTTACTTGTATAAGTAAGGCGATTTCAATAATAGGAATAATGATAAACAACACAAATAAAAATCTAAACATAAAGCTCTCTAAATAATGAAACTCAAAAGAGTTGATGAAATATAAGTGAGGGTGGAGCGGTCTAATTTCAAGGATACAGTAAGCGCTATTACTATTTTTTTGCAGTTATAGCACCTACACATTACATACGCTATCAGATACTATGCTTACAGACATTATTAAACACATAAAGGTTCATTATGGCGGCGCAATTTAAACTTATTTTTACTACCTGCAAAGATGAAAATGAAGCAAGAGAGCTGGCAAAAGCATTAGTTGAGAGAAAACTGGCTGCATGTGTGAATATTCTACCAAAGGTAGCTTCTATTTATATATGGGAAGGTGAAGTAGTTGAGGCAACCGAAGCTAAACTATTGATCAAAACAAAGTTAGATAAAATGAACGATGTATTTTTAACTATTAAAGCATTACACAGCTACGAAGTGCCAGAGATCCAGGTTGTTGATGTGGCAACGGGTAACCTAGCTTATTTTAATTGGATGGATGAGGTACTTAATTAATGCGTTTTTTCTTTTTGTTACTGGTTGCATTATTAGCGGCTCCAGCTAAGGCTAATAATATACTTGGTGATTTACTTGCACCTCCACAACAAACCTTTTTACAAGTAGACCAAGCATTTGTATTTGATTTTGATCAGCAAGATAATACTTTATTTATAGGCTGGGATATTGCACCTGAATACTACTTATATAAAAATAAAATAGAGATTATTGCCAAAGGCGCGAATATAGAAGTAGGCGACTTAGGTAATGGAGAAGTTATCGAAGATGAGTTCTTTGGTAAAACAGAAGTTTTTTTTAATGCACTTAGTATTGTTAGTAAGCTCAGTAATGTAACTGAGGGAGCAGTAGTAAAAGTGCGTTACCAAGGTTGTGCTGAAGCTGGGTTATGTTACCCACCTGAAGTTATTAGTATTCCGCTAAACAAAATTGCCGGTGAACAGCTGCAAAATGCTGATGATGCTACGCACAGTGCAACCTCTGCAAACGCATTTACAGTATTAAGTCAGGCTAATACGCCGACAAGCAATGCGCCTAAAAAAGATCTGACCTTTACCGAGCAGTTAGCAAGCCAAGGGCTAATTACTAATTTACTGATATTTTTTGTTGTTGGTGTTGGCCTGGCTTTTACACCGTGTGTATTTCCAATGTTTCCAATTTTGTCGAGCTTAATTGCTGGGCAAAAAAATCTCTCAACTAAAAAAGCCTTCGCGTTATCATTTGTATATATTCAAGGTATGGCAGTGACCTACGCGGCATTAGGTTTGGTTGTGGCCGCACTTGGCGGGCAAGTTCAAGGTTATTTGCAGCACCCTTATGTACTTATTAGCTTTAGTTTATTGTTTGTATTATTAGCAATGTCGATGTTTGGTTGGTACGAAATAAAGCTACCAAGTGGCATGATGAACAAGTTAACCCAAGTAAGTAATAACCAAAAAGGTGGCAACTACGTTGGTGTGTTTTTAATGGGCGTATTATCGGGCTTGATTGCCTCGCCTTGCACCACCGCACCTTTGTCAGCGGCGCTATTGTTTGTAGCACAAAGTGGCGACTATTTAGTGGGGGGATTAACGCTTTATGTACTGAGTTTAGGGATGGGACTGCCATTATTGTTACTCGGTACATCGGGCGGAAAACTATTGCCTAAAGCCGGTGGCTGGATGGAACAAGTTAAAACCCTATTTGGCTTTATTATGCTAGTTGTGCCACTTATATTACTTGAGCGCCTTTTAGATGCCGATGTTATTTTATTAATGGCGGGAGTATTGGCCTTGGCAACCGCGCTTTACTTGCATCACTGGCAAAGTAGCCAAACACAAGGAAAATTAAAAACAGCACTGTGGTTTGCTGCAACGTTACTCGTTGTTAGTGGCTTTAACTTAACTAAAAATTATTTTTGGCCAGTACACATGCAAACAATGCAAGTAAGTGCGCAAAGTAATGAGTTTAAGCAAGTAGCCAATTTAACTGAGTTAAAAGCAGCCGTTGCTCACGCTAATGAGCAAGGCCGACTGGTTATGGTCGACTTATATGCTGATTGGTGTATTGCGTGTAAAGAATTTGAGCATTACACCTTTCCCGATGCAAAAGTGCAAAATGAGTTTAGTCACTTTGAGCTTATTCAAGTCGATTTAACCGACAGCGATAACAAAACAATCGAACTAATGGAAGAATATACGGTGTTTGGTTTACCGAGTATTTTGTTTTTTAATACCCAAGGAGAGGAGCTAAGTGCACAACGTGTTACCGGCTTTTTGAATGCTGAAGATTTTGCTCAGCACCTATCTACAGTACGCGCCAGCGTAAAGTAGCAATATAATAGCCCCCCATAATTTAAAGGTGGGGCTATTACTACTGCCTCAATGCTTGTACCCAATACAGAGATAAGACCAGTATTTTGCTGTTATTTACGTCGAAATCACTATAATAGTTGGTTAACGTGAGAAATTGTTGTTATCTTATTTTTTATACTCACATTTTTGTAAAAAATTAGCTAACGACTGCTTAACTCATTACTTATAGGATATATCGCGTATTATGGCTGCAAAATTCAAGCTTTTAGTTATAAATGGCCCAAATTTAAATATGCTAGGTAAACGTGAGCCAGATAAATACGGTTCACGTACGCTAAGCGAAATTATGAGCGAACTAACATGTGCCGCTGATAGTTTAAATGTTGAGTTAACGCACTTCCAAAGTAATAGTGAGCAAGCACTGATAGAGCGTATTCACGATACTTGGCAAGCGATTGATTACATAATTATTAATCCTGCTGCATTTACGCATACGAGCGTCGCATTACGTGATGCATTGTTAAGTGTTGATATTCCGTTTTTTGAAGTGCATTTAAGCAACGTGCACGCACGTGAAGCGTTTCGCCATCATTCGTATTTTTCTGATGTGGCGCAAGGCGTAATATGTGGATTAGGTGCAATGGGTTATCACGCAGCGCTTGAAGCTGCAGTAAACCAATTGCAAAACTCAAATTAATTTTAAACACACAAACTAATAGGCGGGCCGTTTATGGATATTCGCAAGATCAAAAAACTTATTGAATTAGTAGAAGAGTCAGGTATTGCTGAGCTAGAAATCACTGAAGGTGAAGAGTCAGTACGTATAAATCGTAATAACATGAGTGCAGGCCCAGGCTATGCTCAGTTTGCGCCACAGCAATATGCACCAGCACCAGTTGCCGCTCCAGTTGCTGCAGCTCCTGCAGCAGCAGTTGAAGCCGCTGCTCCAGCAGCCTCTACAGGTCATCAAGTTAAATCACCTATGGTTGGCTCATTCTACGCTGCAGCTTCACCAGAAGCGCCAGCATACGTAGAAGTTGGTTCTCAAGTTAAAGTTGGCGATACATTATGTATCATCGAAGCAATGAAAATGATGAACCAAATTGAGTCAGACAAAGCTGGTACAGTAAAAGCTATTTTAGCTGAAAATGGCGAGCCAATAGAATTTGATCAACCTTTATTCATCATTGAATAATAGCGCAACCTAAAAGGCCAACTCTAATGTTAGATAAAGTAGTCATTGCAAACCGAGGTGAAATTGCACTTCGTATATTGCGCGCCTGCAAAGAGCTTGGGATCAAAACGGTTGCTGTGCATTCAACGGCGGATCGCGATCTTAAGCATGTATTGCTTGCAGATGAAACCATCTGTATTGGTAAACCAGCAGCAACAGAAAGTTATTTAGATATTCCGCGTATTATTGCCGCGGCTGAAATAACTGACGCTGTAGCGATTCATCCTGGTTATGGTTTTCTTGCAGAAAATGCTGATTTTGCCGATCAAGTTGAGCAAAGTGGTTTTGTATTTATTGGTCCTACTGGCGATACAATTCGTCTTATGGGCGATAAAGTCTCTGCAATCGCAGCAATGCGTAAAGCCGGTGTTCCGTGTGTACCAGGCTCAGATGGTCCAGTATCAGATGACAAAGAGCGCAATATGCAAATTGCTAAGCGCATTGGTTATCCGGTAATCATTAAAGCCGCTGGTGGCGGTGGTGGTCGTGGTATGCGTGTTGTGCGCAGCGAAGCTGAACTGATTGATTCAATTGCATTAACCCAGCAAGAAGCGAAGCAGTTCTTTGGTAATGGTATGGTTTACATGGAGAAATACCTTGAAAACCCACGTCATATCGAAGTACAAATTTTAGCTGATGGCCAAGGTAATGCTGTGCATTTAGGTGAACGTGATTGTTCTATGCAGCGTCGTCACCAAAAAGTAGTTGAAGAAGCACCCGCTCCAGGAATTACAGCAGAAACACGTAAATTTATTGGTGAGCGCTGTACGCGTGCCTGTATTGAAATTGGTTATCGTGGAGCTGGTACGTTTGAGTTTTTATACGAAAACGGCGAGTTTTATTTTATCGAAATGAATACCCGTATTCAGGTTGAGCATACAATCACTGAAATGGTTACAGGTATTGATTTAGTTAAAGAACAGCTAAAAATTGCTGCTGGTCAGCCATTGTCGTTCACTCAAGATGATGTTGTTATTCGCGGCCATGCAATTGAATGTCGCATTAACGCAGAAGACCCAGAAACCTTTATTCCGTCACCGGGTAAAATTACACGTTTTCATCCTGCGGGTGGTTTAGGTATTCGTTGGGACAGCCATATTTATGCTGACTACACGGTTCCACCACATTACGATTCAATGATTGGTAAGCTAATTACTTACGGTGAAAACCGTGACGTAGCAATTGCTCGTGCACGTAACGCACTAAATGAATTAGTAATCGACGGTATTAAAACCAATACTCCGCTGCATAAAAGAATTCTTGCAGACGAAAACTTCCAAAATGGTGGGACTAATATCCACTATCTTGAGAAAAAATTGGGACTATAATTCCTCGTTAATAGAAACCGGCGCTTAGCCGGTTTTTTTATCTTTAAAAATTGGCTGTATCACCTTAAATAAATAATCTGGTATGATTAACAAATATGCGCTTTAATAAATTTTTGAGGTAAAGGTAATAATGTCACGTAGTTTTAAGTCTCACTTGAGTGATGATATTGCCACGGTAACAATGGGCAATCGAATTGCGGCTATTATAGAGCAAGGTGCGGTAATTTATTTACATGGCGATTTAGGCGCGGGTAAAACCACCTTTACACGTGGCATAGTGCAAGGTTTTGGCCATACAGGTAAGGTTAAAAGTCCAACGTATACCTTAGTAGAGCCATATGAGCTGGAGCGCGCTAATGTTTACCACTTTGATTTGTATCGTTTAGGCGATCCAGAAGAACTTGAATATATGGGAATACGCGATTACTTTTCAGCGCAAGCAATTTGTGTGGTTGAATGGCCAGAAAAAGGCGGAGAGTTTATTCCTGTGCCAGATTTAAATATTACCTTAAGCTATGTAGGCGATGAGCGAAATATCGTTATTAATAGTGCCAGTGAGCGTGGTAGCGTAATTATTGAAAAACTAAATAACTTAACCTCAGAGTAATAATATTGGTTATATAACAAATAATAAAATAGTTAAGGCAGTCACTATCAACATGAGTCGCGGTGTAATTAAACTCTTTATTTATCTTGTAGCTATCACTACGAGTTCGTCGCTATGGGCACAAAATACCATTAATAGTGTGCGCGTTTGGCCATCTCCCGATAGCACTCGGGTGGTATTTGATTTAACTGAAAAGCCTGACTTTAGTTATTTTATGCTTAAAAATCCTAGCCGTTTAGTGGTTGATTTAGAGCAAACACGGGAGCTTAAAGTGTTACCCGGTATTCCGCCTGAGCATCAAATTGTTAGTAAGCTTCGTTATTCTAAACCAAAAAATAAACACAGCGTGCGCTTTGTATTTGAATTGAGTGCCCCGGTAAAGCCTGTGGTTTTTGCATTAGCACCAACGGGCCCCTATAAAAACAGGTTGGTTGTTGATCTATATGATAAAAGTGAATCATCCACAGCAGTATCACCAGCGCAGACAGCGGCTAAAAACCGTCAATTAAGCCAAGAGCGCGATATTGTTATTGCGATTGACGCTGGTCACGGTGGCGAAGACCCTGGCTCAATTGGCCCATCGGGTACCTATGAAAAAACAATTACATTACAAATAGCTAAACGCTTAGAGAGGATGATTGACTCTGAGCGCGGGATGATTTCGCGTATGGTGCGCAGCGGCGATTACTTTGTAAAGCTCAATACCCGCACCAATCGTGCTCGTGAGAAAAAAGCTGATTTTTTTGTCTCTATTCATGCTGATGCATTTACGAGCCCAGGTCCAAATGGTGCCTCAGTGTGGGTGTTATCACTGCGCCGTGCTAACTCAGAAATAGGTAAATGGATTGAAGATAAAGAAAAACACTCTGAGCTTTTAGGTGGCGCGGCAGATGTAATAAAAGATGCCGCCAATGAAAAGTACTTAGCGCAAGCACTGCTTGATATGTCGATGGATCATTCGATGAAAACCGGTTTGAGCGTTGCTGATGAAGTAGTAAAAGAGCTGCGTAAGGTGGCAAAGTTACATAAAAAAGACCCTCAACATGCGAGTCTTGCAGTATTAAAGTCACCAGACATTCCTTCTATTTTAATCGAAACAGGGTTTATTTCTAATCCCCGTGAAGAAAAATTGCTAAAAAGTGCTAATCACCAAGAGCGTTTAGCCAAAGCTATATTTACTTCAATTAAAAATTATTATTTAAAAAATCCACCTGACGATTCTTTATTTGCCAAGTTAAAGTCGCAATATCCAACCAAGCATAAAGTTCGTCCGGGGGAGTCGTTAAGCATGTTAGCGAGTCGCTACGGCATAACTATAAACAAGTTAAAGCAGGCGAATAAATTAAGCTCTAATACCTTATTTATTGGCCAAGAACTCGATATACCGCAAAGTTAATTGCTTATCATTAGAGCCATGTTTGTTAGGAAGTTGAATGAGTATTGAAATACTACCCGCACGTTTAGCGAACCAAATTGCTGCAGGTGAAGTGGTCGAGCGCCCCGCGTCGGTGGTAAAAGAATTAGTAGAAAACAGCCTAGATGCTGGTGCTACACGCATTCAAATAGATATTGAGCGAGGTGGGCACAAACTAATTCGTATTCGTGACAATGGTGCGGGTATTGCTCAAGACGAGCTTACATTGGCGCTTTCTCGCCATGCAACCAGTAAATTGAAATCCCTCGATGATTTAGAAAATATTTGCTCACTAGGATTTAGAGGTGAAGCACTGGCGTCAATTAGTTCCGTTTCGCGCTTAACGCTAAGCTCAAAAACTAAACATCAAGAAGCCGCTTGGCAAGCATTTGCACAAGGTCGCGATATGGCTGTGCAAGTAAAACCAGTAGCGCACCCAGATGGCACCACCATAGAAGTAAAAGATTTATTTTTTAATACGCCAGCCCGGCGCAAATTTTTACGTACCGAAAAAACAGAGTTTAGCCATATTGATGAGCTTATAAAGCGCATTGCGCTGAGTCGATTTGATGTATCTATTACCCTTACTCATAATGAAAAAGTAGTCAGGCAGTACCGTGCTAAAACTGATCCTAGCCAAGCAATTGCCCGTGTAGCGCAAGTGGCGGGTAAAGCATTTGCTGAGCAAGGCTTGCATATTCAATCGGGCGAGGGGGGCTTGCAGCTCCATGGCTGGGTATTGCCGGTTGGTTCTGCTAACACCGTGCAGTATACCTATGTAAACAATCGCATGATGCGCGACAAGCTTATACTGCACGCTATTCGCCAAGCATTTGAAGAAGTAAGTGGTGCCCAAGAGTTACCCGGTTTTGTTATTTATATTGATATTGATCCTCGTCAAGTCGATGTAAATGTTCATCCGGCAAAACACGAAGTACGTTTTCATCAAGGGCGTTTAGTACACGACTTTATACTACAAGCAATTAAACAAGTTGTTGTGCCACTGCAAGGTGAGTTTACTAATGAGCCTTTAAATAACCTAGCCGATACGGTATTTAGTCAGACAGACACTGCGCGTTCTCCCACTGGGAATTTTGAGTCGGGTGAGGTATTTGATTATCCTAAATCGCAATTGCAACCATCTCATAGTGTCAGTTCTGGCGGCGCATCGCTAGGTTCGCGTAGTGCGGGAGGGAGTGGCGGCGCCTACAGAGCTGCACCTAGTACTAATCATCATGATATTAATGCTTTTTATCAGGGCGTGAGTGAGCAGCATGCCGCACATTTTGACCAAGGTGCTCACGTATCTGTTGGGGTTAACCAGTCACACGCTGTGGAGCAGGCAGTTGCTTTAAAAACGGTTGCTATTATCAGCATCAACGAAGGCGTGTGTGTGTTTAGCAGCGAGCAGCAATTGTATTGCTCACATTTTAAATATGCATTAGTTGATGATTGGCATGAGCAAATAAAAGAGCAGGGCAGCTTAGAGGGCAAAGCGCTGTTGTTGCCAGTACGGGTTAATTTATCCAAGCAAGACTGTGAGCTAATAGCAGCGCAACAGTCTTGGTTTACGCTATTAGGTTTTGAGCTAATTATTGAAAAACAGTTTGTGATGGTTAAAAAACTTCCTGCGTGCTTATATTTATTAGACGTTACTAGCGCGGTTGAAAGCCTGCTGGAAGCGTGTAAAGCACCACTTGAAAACATAGAAAGCTGGTTGGCGTGGCAGATGCAGCACACACCAGCGCGTTTTTATTCCAGCAATATCTTTTTAGCGCAGCAAGCCCGCATGCAAAATAATCCGCAAACAATTGAACGTTTGCGTGTAAAAGCAGTTAAAATAGATATAGAGCACTATTTAACGCAATTAGATTAAGGTATTCGTGTTGAGTAATTTACCAGTCATATTTTTAATGGGTCCAACTGCAGCGGGTAAAACGGCGTTGGCAATTTCATTGTGTGAGCATTTAAATACCGAAATAATTAGTGTTGATTCAGCGTTAGTATATAAGGGTATGGATATTGGCACGGCTAAACCCGATGCATCAGAGTTAGCACGTGCTCCGCATCACTTAATTGATTTACTTGACCCAAGTGAAACTTATTCAGTTGCTGATTTTAGACGTGATGCGATAATAAAAATAGATGAATTTCATCAGCAAGGTAAGGTGCCGGTATTAGTTGGCGGCACCATGTTGTACTTCAAGGCTCTGATTGATGGTTTATCACCACTGCCAGAAGCTAACGTGGAAATAAGAGCCGAACTTGAAGCGCAAGCTGCGCAATATGGCTGGCCACATTTGTATCAAGAACTGGTAAAAATAGACCCGCAAGCAGCGCAAAAAATGAGTGAAAACGATTCACAAAGAATTAATCGTGCTTTAGAGGTATACAAATTAACAGGTAAAACCATGACCGAGCTGCAAAAGCAAAAACAGCCGGTTTTACCTTATACTTTTCATCAATTTGCTATTGCGCCAACGCAGCGCAGTGAATTACATCAGCGAATTGAAAAAAGGTTTAAAATAATGCTCGAACAGGGGTTTGAAAATGAAGTTTCGACCCTATATCTACGTAAGGATTTACACCCCAATATGCCTTCTATTCGTTGTGTAGGTTATAGACAAATGTGGGATTACCTTGCGGGTGAAATTGACCATGATGAAATGGTATTTCGCGGCATTGCGGCTACACGTCAATTGGCTAAACGCCAATTAACTTGGTTAAGAAGCTGGCCTGATGTTACATGGTTAACAACGGGTGATGAAGAAAACTTGCATCGTGTAGTAAGTTCGCTAAGCTAGTAGTAGTTGAATAAAATTTAGCTTTGTTAAATAAGTTCAGCCACTTAATTATAATAACACCTAGAACGAAGGAATAATAACATGGCAAAAGGCCAATCGTTACAAGACCCATTTTTGAATGCACTACGCCGTGAGCGCATCCCAGTATCAATCTTTTTGGTTAATGGCATAAAATTACAAGGTAAAATTCAGTCATTTGATCAATTTGTTATTTTACTAGAAAACACCGTAAATCAAATGGTGTATAAACATGCAATTTCAACAGTTGTTCCTGCTCGTGCAGTTAATTTCCAAGGTGTTCAAGAAAATGACGACACTGAAGAACCTGAAGCTGGAAACATTTAAATTAGGAGCGTGATGCTTGTTTGACCGCTATAAATCTGGCGAACAGGCAGTTTTAGTTCATATTGACTTTCCTAAAGAGGGGGATCGTGAAGATCTTCACGAATTAGAATTGTTGGTATCTTCTGCTGGTGTTAGTAGTTTGGCGGTTGTGCAAGGCAGCCGTCAAGCACCACATCCGAAACTATTTGTCGGAACTGGTAAAGCAGAAGAAATAGCTGAGACTGTTAAAATCCACAATGCCGATGTCGTTATTTTTAATCATCAACTCAGACCGTCCCAAGAGCGTAACTTAGAACGCATTTTGCAATGTCGTGTGCTTGATAGAACCACCCTTATTCTTGATATATTTGCGCAACGAGCACGTACCCACGAAGGTAAGTTGCAAGTTGAACTGGCGCAATTGCGTCATATGTCCACGCGACTAATTCGTGGTTGGACGCATTTAGAGCGTCAAAAAGGGGGCGTGGGTTTACGTGGGCCGGGTGAAACACAGCTCGAAACCGATAGACGCTTATTGCGCGCCCGCCTGCAAAATATTCGTGCACGGCTAGATAAAGTTGCTGTACAGCGCGAGCAAGGCAGACGCGCTCGTAGTCGTAACGAAATACCAACTGTATCGTTAGTAGGGTATACTAACGCGGGTAAATCAACATTATTTAATCGCATTACAAACTCAGATATTTATGCTGCAGATCAATTGTTTGCGACGCTTGACCCAACGTTACGAAAACTTGAGTTAGGCGATGTTGGTCCGGTTATTTTAGCCGATACTGTTGGCTTTATTCGCCATTTGCCGCATGACTTAGTGGCGGCATTTAAAGCGACGCTAACAGAAACGCGAGAAGCCGACTTACAGCTGCATGTTATTGATGTGGCAGATGCACGACTAAAAGAAAATATTGAACAAGTACAATCAGTACTCAAAGAAATTGAAGCTGATGAAGTACCGCAATTATTGGTTTATAACAAAATTGATGCGCTGGATGATATTACTGCGCGTATTGATCGCGATGATGAAGGCCAACCTATAAGGGTATGGCTTTCTGCTCAAACCGGCGAAGGTTGCGAGTTACTTAGCGAGGCTATTAGCGAATTACTTGCTAAACAAATGCTTAGCGAAACATTATTGCTTGCACCACAATATGGACGGTTAAGATCGTCGTTATTTAGTTTAAGTGCAGTAAGCGACGAGCGCTTTGATGAACAAGGTAACTGGCTGTTAGATGTTAGGTTACCTGTAGTTGAGTGGAATCGTTTAATTAAAGAATTTGGTCCTGAAATTGCTGGTTTTATCGTCTGTGATTAAAAATTGATGTAATTAATGTCGGTTTTTGTATAAGAAACGCAGTAGATTTGTTAGATTTAACTCAATTTCCTTATTTATTTAGATAACAATGGAGTATAGCTATGGCCTGGAATGAACCGGGTAATAATGGCAATGATAAAGATCCGTGGAATAACAAAGGCGGACGAGATCAAGGCCCACCTGATTTAGACGAGGTGCTGCGTAAATTCAGTAACAAGTTTAGTGGCTTATTTGGCGGCAAAAAACCGGGCAATGGTAGCGGCGGTGGACTTGGCGGAGCCGGTATTTCATTTATACTTTTAATTGCTGTAATTGTATGGGCACTCAGTGGTATTTATACCGTGAAAGAAGCCGAGCGTGGTGTGGTTCTTCAATTTGGTAAGTATGATCGTATTGCTGATCCTGGTCTGCGTTGGAAAATGACCTTTATTGAAACCATAATACCAGTAGATATTGAAGCTGTTCGTTCATTATCAACGTCTGGTTTTATGTTAACTGAAGACGAAAACGTAGTAAGCGTTGAGTTCCAAGTTCAATATCGTGTTATTGACCCATACTTGTATAAATTTAGTGTAACTAATGCTGATAGTAGCTTAGAAGAAGCACTAGAAAGTGCACTACGTTATGTAGTTGGCCATGCAAAAATGGACCAAGTACTAACAAACGGCCGTGAGGTTGTGCGCCAAAATACATGGGATGAGCTGAACAAGGTTATTGAACCTTATAACTTAGGTTTAATTGTGACTGACGTGAACTTTAAAGATTCTCGTCCACCGGCTGAAGTTAAAGATGCGTTTGATGATGCAATTGCTGCACAAGAAGATGAAGAGCGCTTTATCCGTGAAGCTGAAGCATATGCGCGTGAAATTGAACCTCGTGCTCGTGGTCAAGTTACACGTATGACTCAAGAAGCCGAAGGTTATCAAGAGCGTATTACACTTGAGGCACAAGGTGAAGTTGCTCGTTTTGAAAAGCTATTACCAGAATATCAAGCGGCTAAAACAGTAACTCGTGAACGTTTATACATTGATGCAATGCAAGAAGTATTAGGCAATAGCTCTAAAGTACTTGTTGATGTAAAAGGTGGCAACAACATGATGTACTTACCACTTGATAAAATTATGGAAAAGCAAGGCACAGCAACCCGTGTTGCACTTCCTAGCTCAAGTGATATTCAAGATTTACGTAACAAAGTAAATACGTCACGCAACAGCTCTGTTAATAGTGGAAATGACCGCTTTAACAACGATCGTTTTAATGATGGGAGATAACAATAATGAAAAACTTTAGTTTAGTCATACTATTAGCTGCCATTGTAATGTCTTTCTCGTCAGTTTTTGTTGTACCTGAAGGGCAAAAAGCAATTGTTTTGTTATTCAGTAAAGTACAAAAAGACAGTGATGATCAAGCCATAGTGTACAGCCCAGGCTTACAATTTAAAGTACCATTTTTTAGCCAAGTACGTCGTATTGATGCACGTATTCAAACGCTTGATGGTACACCAGACCGCTTTGTAACGAGCGAGAAAAAAGACTTAATTGTTGACTCGTTTGTAAAATGGCGTGTTAACGACTTTAGTGCTTTTTACTTGCGTGCTCGTGGCGATAAGCAATATGCTGAAACGCTGCTAGAACAAAAAGTAAATAACGGTCTACGTACTAACTTTGGTACGCGTACTATTCGTGAAATAGTGTCGGGTGAGCGTAGCGAGTTAATGGAAGAGGCGTTAGTACAAGCTTCTGAAAGTGCCCGCGAGCTAGGTATTGAAGTACTTGACGTGCGTGTTAAGCAAATAAACTTACCACAAGAAGTAAGCAGCTCGATTTATCAACGTATGCGTGCTGAGCGTACTGCGGTTGCTAAAGAGCATCGTTCAGAGGGTCAAGAAAAAGCCGAAACAATTCGTGCTGGCGTTGATCGTCGTGTAACGGTAATGCTTGCCGATGCTGAGCGTAATTCACGTACAGTACGTGGTCAAGGTGATGCAGATGCAGCAGCTATTTATGCTAATGCGTACAATAAAGATCCTGAGTTTTTTAGTTTTGTTCGTTCGTTAGAGGCGTATAAACAAACCTTTAAAAACAAGCAAGACGTAATGGTTCTTTCACCAGATAGCGACTTCTTTAAATATATGAAAGGTGCTACTGCACAATAAAGCTAACCAATATATTTAAATCTTAAAAGCCTCGCGTTTAGTGGGGCTTTTTATTGAAACAGATTTAATGCATTAAACCACTGTTATCTATGTGGTTATTAGTTAATATTTATACATATAAATATACGAGCGGAAAATATAAGCTAAACGGGGTGAACTTTGGCTTTGTTTTCTGGTAAAATCTTGTCCTAATTTTTTTAAGTGAAGTTACAATGGGTAAAAACGTTGTTGTATTAGGCACCCAATGGGGTGACGAAGGTAAGGGTAAGGTAGTTGACCTCCTTACAGATAAAGCATCTTTAGTAGTTCGTTATCAAGGTGGGCACAATGCTGGCCATACCTTAGTGATCGACGGTGAAAAGACAGTTCTGCACCTTATTCCATCGGGTGTATTACGTGACAATGTTAAATGTGTGATTGGTAATGGTGTTGTATTATCACCAGAAGCGCTAATGAGAGAGATTGGCATGTTAGAAGCACGTGGCGTACCTGTACGCGAGCGTCTTTTAATCAGTGCTGCATGTCCATTAATTTTGCCTTTCCATGTTGCATTAGATGTAGCCCGTGAAACTGCACGTGGTGATAAGCCAATTGGTACAACTGGCCGTGGTATCGGTCCTGCGTACGAAGATAAAGTGGCACGTCGTGGTTTGCGCGTAGGGGATTTATTTAATCCTGAACTATTCGCAGCAAAACTAGAAGAAGTTCTTGAATACCATAACTTTACTTTAGTTAATTACTATAAAGTAGATGCTGTTGATTTTCAGAAAACCTTTGATGACGCAATGGCCGTTGCTGATATTTTAAAAGCGATGATTGTTGATGTTACTGAGCTTTTAGATCAAACGCGTTTAGCTGGCGACAACATTTTGTTTGAAGGCGCACAAGGTACGTTACTTGATATCGATCATGGTACTTACCCTTATGTAACGTCTTCTAACACTACAGCTGGTGGCGTTGCTACTGGTGCTGGTTTTGGCCCACTACACCTTGATTATGTGCTTGGTATTATTAAAGCATATACTACACGTGTTGGTTCAGGCCCTTTTCCTACAGAGCTTTACGACGGCCTTGATAAGCAAGACCCAGTTGGTAAGCACTTAGGCGATAAAGGCCATGAGTTTGGCGCAACCACTGGTCGACTTCGTCGTACTGGTTGGTTAGATGCCGTAGCAATGCGTCGTGCAGTGCAAATCAATAGTATTTCTGGTTTTTGTTTAACTAAGCTTGATGTTTTAGATGGCTTAGAAACACTTAAAATCTGTACTGGTTATAAGCTTGAAGATGGCACAGTTACTAACGTAACGCCATTAGCAGCTGAAGGTTACGAAAAAGTAACGCCAATATACGAAGAAATGCCTGGTTGGTCAGAAAATACTGTTGGTGTAACTAGCCTTGATGGTTTACCAAAAGCAGCGATTGATTACGTTAAGCGTATTGAAGAGCTCACTGGTGTTCCTGTTGATATTATTTCTACTGGTCCTGATCGTGTAGAAACTATGATACTTCGCAATCCGTTTGCGTAATATCAACTAGACTTGAAAAAAGCTGCTTAATGCAGCTTTTTTTATGTCTAAAAATAACAATAGAGTATAAATAACCTGAGATCCGGATAATAAACTTATCTCAAGCAGCTATTTTCAGCGCTAACTGCGTTGAATTTACTTGCAATAGGCCAGCTATTGACGCGTAAATTCGCCTTGTTTTCACTGAAAACCTCTGGCTAGAGAAAATAAAATTAAATATAACTATGATTCAATACGTTAGTAAATCTCTTAACTAGAGTTCAGGTTAAATATTAATCTTGGAACGATCTTTGTATAGTATTTAATAGGTTTATTTTTATAAGTGATAAAGATGCAGTTACTTTTTAGTCATTCAGTTTTGTTATTACCATTAATGACACTCTCTTTATTGATGAGCAGCAATAGCTTAGCAGAAGAAACGGCAGCAGCAGTGCCACTGTATACTGAGACTGAGTTAATTTCGCTAATTAATAAAAACACCCATTTAGCCCGGGTTAAGGCAGATGATTGCCAGTTAGTACAAGATATAGAAGCGCGAGCCAATAAAATGGCATTACCATCGTATCAGTTTTTATATGGCGATATGCTAGCCTATAACGTATGTGTTGATCGCGATGTAGAGTTAGGTGTGTACTATATGCAAAAAGCGGCTGAGCAGGGCTTAGCAGCGGCTTTAGAGCAGTTAGGGCGTTACTACGACATTGGGCGTTTGGTACAACAAGATAAAGCAATGGCAATCACTTATTTGCGTGAAGCGTCATCGCAGGGAAATTTAAAAGCGCAGTTTCGCTTAGTTAAGTTATTTAACCAAGGCTACGGCAGTCCACGCGACTTTGAAGATATGTATCGTTGGTTATTTAATGCCAAGGTTGCAGATGCCAATACACATAAAAAAATTGAGCGCTTATTAGCTCAGTTAGCCGAAAAAATGCCAGCCAGCGTTGTGGCTCGTGCTCGCCTACCTATGTAAGCATATTAATATACCAAAAATACACTAAAAAGGCCTAACTCTTGCGAGTTAGGCCTTTTTATTAGTTTTTAATAAAAGTGTTAACTTTCTTCTTTAGCTTTTGCTTGTGAATCTTTTAGTAGTGATATTTTAGCCGGTTGCAAAGCAACAATGCGCTCACCTTCTTGCGGTGGTTTTTCCATATCACTGGTAAAGGGTCTAAGTTTAACTGGCGCATCGTCATCGCCATCTTTATCCCCTTTGAGAATAAACAGTGGAATTGCCTCTGGGTTCATTTCTTGATATTGCTCCCAGCTAAACTCATCAGAAATACGGGTAGCACTTACTTTACCGCCTTTCGCTATCACACTGCTTAAGCGTGCATAAGAGCCGTTTTCACCAAATAAAATTTGGCGCGATAAGAAAGTCGCGCTGTCTTTATTCGCTTTAGCATGCGATGAAGATGAGCGTAGCGAAAACACATTTTTATCATTAAGTAAGTGAGAAAAATACTGTACACCTAGCGCATTGTGATGGCGATTTGGTGACAGTGCCAACACACTACGAATAGTTGTTAAAGGCAAGTAACGCTCAGCATGTTCAGATTGCGGATTACCGTAGTAACAAGGCAAGCCATCCATACGGGCCATTTTACAGTTTTCCCATGCAGGGTCAGATAAATGCACAGGAATATTTTGATCTTTTAAGCCACGCGCAATAGCACGCGATACATGGTTTGCACCAATAATTAAAATGGTACTTGGTGATGGTTGACGTACACCAAGCAGTTTAGCTAAAGGGATGGCAGTTAGGCTTTGCAGCACCACGGTAATAATAATAACGGTAAATATGAGCGGCACCATTTTTTCTGCATCAGCAACACCAGCTTCCATCATGCTCAGCGCAAATACAGAACCAACAGCTGCGGCAACAATACCGCGTGGCGCAATCCAAGCGAGTACTAAGCGTGACTTCATTGGTAGGTCAGTACCAAAAGTCGATATTGCAATACACACAGGGCGAGCTATAAATAGCACGATAGCTAAAAATATAAAAACGTCGCTATCTAGCATCATTAAATCAGAGAGTTCTAACCTTGCTGCAAGTAAAATAAACAGTGTTGAGATTAAAATCATCGATAGATCTTCTTTAAACTCAAGCACCGAATCAATTTCTAAATCATCTTGGTTTGCAAGCCAAATACCAAATACAGTCACCGCTAATAAACCTGATTCATGGCTTAAGTGATTAGACACTGAAAAACTTATAAGCACTAGGGCTAAAATGCCAAACTTATGCAACTCAAATGGTAGCCACTCTCGGCGCATAAGTTGTGTAGTAAGCCAACCTGCAACAACACCAATTGTTAAGCCTACACCTAAGGTTTTAACTAGCGCGATAATGGTATGGCTAAATATTTGACCTTCGCCAACCAACATCACGGCTTCGAAAACTAATACGGCAAAAAGAGCACCAATAGGGTCTATAACAATGCCTTCCCAGCGTAGTATTCGGTCGATGTCTTGAGTTGGTCGCATAGAGTTTAGCAAAGGGGCAATAACAGTAGGACCCGTTACAACAAGTACAGCGCCGAGCACAGCAGCTACCCGCCAGTTAAGCTCTAATAGCCAATAGGCACTAAAGCTAATAATTATACACGTAGTGAGCATACCAATAGAGCACAAGTTTCTGACTACTTTACTGATGCCTTTTAATTCTCTGAAGTGCAGGGTGAGAGAGCCTTCAAATAAAATAATAGCAACGCTGAGTGACACAACAGGAAAGAGTAAATCGCCTAAAAGCGCGTCAGGATCTAGTACGCCAGTAAATGGCCCTAATAATAGTCCTGTAAGCAATAAAAACAGAATAGCAGGGACTCTAAACGCCCATGCGACCCACTGGGCAAGCACGGAGCAAAGTGCGATACCGGCTATATAAATTGCTGACATAGAATAAGAATTCCTTGTGAATATGATAGATAAAAGTATAACTTATGTTAATTATAATACAGGGGTATACACGGATAAGTTAAATTTTGCTAATAGAATTTTAGCTGTTTATCAGATATTACGGGTTTTAAAGTCTGTTATTTTATCAGTAATTTTAATAAATACCCTACAAAAAGGATTTAACTTTTTGATAATTAATATAAAAACAGTTCGAAAAACAAGCTGCATTTTACTTAGTTTGAATTTTAACCTTGATTTTACCTGCAGTTTTAGCGTATTATGCTTCGTGTTCAAACAATTAGTTGTCTAATTAAGTGGTTATTTTAAAATAATAACTTATTAATATTAGAGTCACATTAAAGCGGTATAATACTGTTTTGTAGTGATTTAAGGGTTTGAGCAGTATAAATATCATTTACCGAACTCTTTGGTATGATTTTGCTAAACAAGTTTATTTAACTATTTAAATAAATAAAGGTTTGAGTTGAATTATTACCTTTCAATATTTAGCCCCCATCGTGGCGGTTAAATCTCGGTCCTTAAGTCATCACCCTATCTGTTGGTGTATCTGACTTAAGAGGCTCTATGTATGTTGTTAATAAAAAAGCCACACACAGCTTTTACAGCGATACATAAACAACACTTTTTAAATTTTTTGTTAGTACTATTCAACACCGTTGAGTTGTTGCTATTTAGTACTTGCGCTTAAATCTATAACAACAGTTTTAGATAGAGTCGCTTTGCGTGTGTAAAAAAGTGTTTTTAAATGATAAACCAAATTCGAAGCTATGTTTTAAACCTAGCTAACTAGTTTTAGCTCATCACATTGTATGAGCGCAAATAAAATGGAAAGTTGAACATTTATGAATAAGTTAAATTGGCGACGTATAGTACTTAAAGTAGGTAGTGCTTTAATTGCACCGGATCAAGATGGCTGCCGTTCACGTTACATATTAACCATTGCACAGTTTATTGTTCGCTGTCGTGCTCGTGGTATTGAAGTTATTTTAGTTTCGTCAGGCTCAGTTGCTGCGGGGGCACATTTGTTCCCATCAGATACAGCACGTTCAGTCGTGATGAAAAAAGCAATGGCTGCCGCAGGTCAAACAGAAATGATAGCAATGTGGGATAGGTTTTTTGACTTTCCATCAGCTCAATTATTATTAACCCACGGTGACTTACGTGATCATGAACGCTATCAAAGTATTCGCGAAACTGTATTTACTTTACTTGAGCACGGCGTGTTACCTATTATTAATGAAAATGATGCAGTAACAACCGATGATCTAAAAGTAGGTGATAACGATAACTTATCTGCTATGGTTGCAGCAGCAGCTGATGCAGACGCACTGCTTATATTTTCAGATGTGGATGGGTTATATGATAAAAACCCTAACTTGCATGACGATGCTATTTTACTGCCTGAAATAAAATCAATTGATGACTCTATTTATGCTATGGCAGGATGTGCAACTAGCGCAGTTGGTACAGGCGGTATGAAAACCAAAATTGAAGCGGCTGAAAAAGCAACCTCACATGGGATTTCAACTTATATTATTAACGGCTTTAAAGAAGAGACATTTACGCGTTTACTTGCAGGTGAAAACCCTGGGACTATTTTCTTACCATACGAAAAACCAATGCAAGATTCTGTACATTGGATGACGCACACTGCAAATGAGCAGGGTGAAGTTGTTGTAGATGGCTCGTTTGATAAGTCACTCGAAGGCGAAACAGGCTGTATTCGTGGCGATGAAATAATGGCCGTGCATGGCGAGTTCGCAATTGGTGACACTATTTTAGTACGCAGTGAAGATGGTACGCGTTTAGCCAAAGCAACCGCAAATTATAGTAGCTGTTTGTTGAGCTTTATTGCTGACAACGAACAGAGTGAATTCAGCGAAAAAATGCAGGACTCAATTGGACCTGTTATATCTGAAAAACATATCGCATTATTGGAGAAGTCATGAGTTTAATTACGGATATTTCACGCCAGGCAGCAAAAGCTGCTCATCAGTTAGCGTTACTCGATACCGAGACAAAAAATAAAGTGCTATTGGACATGGCTGCAGCACTACGTGCAGAAAAAGCATTTATTATTAAAGAAAACGAAAGCGATTTAGCCGCGGCACGCGACAATAACTTAGCAGCAGCAATGGTTGACCGTTTAACGCTTAACGATGAACGTGTTGAAGCAATGGCTGAAGGCATCGAAGTGATAGTAAGCTTAGATGATCCGGTTGGTCAGCTACGCGATATTACCGAGCGTCCAAATGGCATTAAAATTCGTAAAATGCGCGTACCACTAGGCGTAGTTTGTATGATTTACGAAGCGCGCCCAAATGTAACCGCAGATGCGGGTGCATTGTGTTTTAAATCGGGTAATAGCGTTATTTTACGCGGCGGTAAAGAAGCACTAAAAAGCTCACAAGCAATTGCTAGCGTAATGCACAGCGTGCTAGCAAAGCATAATTTACCAGAAGCACTTATTTCGGTAATTCCTGACCCCGATCGTGGCTTATTAATGGAATTAATGCAGCAACGTGACAGCATTGATTTAATTATACCGCGTGGTGGTGAAGGGTTAATAAACTTTGTAACCGAAAACAGCACAATTCCAGTGATCCAACACTTTAAAGGTGTATGTCATTTATATGTTGATAAAGACGCCGACCTTGAAGTGGCAATTAACCTACTGCTTAATGGTAAAACGCAACGCACCGGCGTGTGTAATGCTTTAGAAGGCTTAGTTGTACATCAAGATATTGCCGATGAGTTTTTAAACTTGTGTGCGGTAGTGTTACGTCAAGAAGGCGTTAAAATTAATGCCGATAGCCAAGCAGCTACGTATTTTGACAATGCAACAGTACTGGGCGACGATGAATTTGGTGAAGAGTATTTAGATTTAGAAATAGCCATTCGCGTGGTTCCAAGTTTTGCGGCAGCTGTAGAGCACATAGCGCAATTTGGTTCGCATCATACAGAAGTAATTTGTACTAAAAACGCTGCTACGGCAGAGTTATTCCAACGTAGTGTTGATGCTTCGGTAGTAACTGTTAACGCTTCATCGCGTTTTTCAGACGGTTCACAACTGGGCTTAGGTGCCGAGATTGGTATTGCAACGTCTAAGCTACATGCCTACGGACCTATGGGCCTTGAGTCACTAACTACTGAAAAGTATTTAGTTAATGGCGACGGTCAGATCCGCGAATAAACTTAGTTTATTTCAGGACAAAACATATTATGAATTTCAAAAGCCGAGCTGCAGCTCGGCTTTTTTGTGCAATAAACTAACTAAGGCTCTACTTAGCTAACCAGTAAAATTAAAAAGCGTGCAATAGCGTTAGCTATATGGCGTATATTTTGGGGTTTAAATACAGAGTGAAACTTAAGATAAAATAGCGAATAAATTGATGGCTTTGAGACAATACTAAAGAGGGAGTAGGAAAGTGGTGGAGCTAAGCAGGATCGAACTGCTGACCTCCTGCGTGCAAGGCAGGCGCTCTCCCAGCTGAGCTATAGCCCCACATTCCTAAATTTTACATATTACGTAAAAGCTTGATTGCTGATTCTCAAGCGGGACGAACTTTAAGATTTTTTATAAAATAGGTCAAGTATTTTTTCACTAATTTTACCGTTTAGATGAAATTTTGGTAGACTCAACAACAATATTCAGTAAAAAGACAATTAAAAATGAAAAAGTATGCCTTAGTACTGATGGTTTTGCTTGTTGGCTGTGCTAACTCAAGTGACGAGCAACCTTATGAAATAAATAATAAACAGTTTCATGAAAAACAAGATGAACAAGGAAATAAGCTATTTGCCTACGTAGTATCGGTAAAGGCTAAAAGCCGCCAGAACATTAATTTAGATAAAAAGTTTACCCGCAGTGACTTTGAGCGTTTTGCAGCGCAAGAGCATTTTGAAGAGTCGAGTATTTTAAAATTGCAGTTAGAAGATCAAGCTGTTGAATTGTTAAATAAAGAGCTTGAAACACGCAACTATTGCCCCGCTAAGCATGAAATTAATGAGGTACTGTGGCGTGATTTAAGTGTGCAATTAAGAGGACGTTGTTTGTAGTATGTTAGCTGATAAAACAAAGTTAGCAGCGCTATTAGCGCAGTTAAATATTAATTATGAGGTGATAGAGCACCCACCATTACATGGCAGTTTAGATGCCGATGCCTTTATGGTGGAGCGCCCAGGTACACGACTTAAAAATTTATTTTTACGTGATAATGAAGGTAAGCGGCACTTTTTAGTTATAACCGCCCATGACAAGCAACTTGATTTAAAAGTATTGTCAAAACAACAAGGGTTATCGCGGTTAGGATTTGCCTCAAGCGAGCGTTTAGCGCGCTATTTAAAAGTAGCACCTGGGTGTGTATCTATGCTTAGCCTAATGAACGACAAGCAAAACGAAGTAAGCGTTTGGCTAGATCAAGATATTTGGCAAGGTGAGCTATTTCATTGTCATCCGTTTGAAAACACCCAAACCTGGTTACTTAATAAAGCAGACTTAGAGCAGTTTTTTAACTTTACTGAGCATCAGCCTCGCGTAGTATTTTTACCTTCAAGGTAAGCCCATATAACCAGCATCAAGCCGCATAGGCAAACAGCCAATAAAGCTGCCATAAATGCGGTTTGCCCATGATGCTGGTATATCACCCCTGGTAATAACGACCCAAGTGCACCGCCGCTGTAATAAAACGATACATACCCGCCATTAGTAACACTTGGTGGTGCTTTACTTATTTTATTAACTAAGGGAGCGGCAGTTGAGTGAATCACAAACATAGACCCGCAAAATAATGTAAATGCGGCTAAAAACACTATTAGCTGGTGGCTCATTAACATGACAATGCTAATACTGTAAAACAAAAATATAGCCGTTAATAAATGCCATGCAGAGGGCACTTTTTTAAGTAACCAAGGTGTTGTAATAGACGCTAAAGCGCCGATTAAATAACCACTGTAAACCAAGCCAATGTCGCGAGTATTAGTGATTAAAAAAGTATTTTGCAAAATAAAAGGTAAATAATTAAGTAAAGCGGCAAAGCAAAAAAACATACAAAATACCGCACCATACACTTTTAGCAGCGGCCCTTCACGCAGTTGTTTAATATAGTCTAGTGGTGAAAGTATTGATTTAACGTTATTACTTTTAAAGCGGGTATGGGGAATACTCCACGCAAGCAAAATGAGCATGGTGGCAATAAAATAATAAAAACTTTGCCAGTGCCATATATCGCTAAAAATAGCTGCCAGAACACGCCCAAAATAGCCGCCTACTATGGTGCTGCCAATGTAGATTGTCATATTTTTTTGCAGTGTATCGGCACTAAAACTCATGCCAATATAACTGGTCATGGCTGTTAATGCCGCTGGTAATATTAGGCCTTGTAAAAAGCGTACCAATAACAGCAGCTCAAAGGTGGGGGCGTAAACAAATAATAAACAGCATCCTCCCAATAACAACATAGCAATGCGTAATATAAATAAAGGATTACGTTTAGTTAAAAACAACCCATACACTAAAGGCGCAATAGCCAGTGGTAGCATAGCCGCAGTCATTAAGCTGCCAGCAACGGCGGGGGCAACACCAAACTCAACTGCAAATAGGCCAAGCAGTGGTTGTGGAGCGTAAAGTACAAAAAAAATAAATACAGAGCAAAGCAACAAGTGAGGTAGGCGCATTATATAGCTTGGCGAGTAACTAATAGTTAAGTGGCAGTATATTAAAAATCCCTTGTGTTTGATAATCTAAAAACGAATACTTTAAGCGACTATTTGGTATGCCCATAAACAGTAATAAGTAATTGTTTACTAAAAGAGTCGCTATCTTTGCGCTAAATCATGGTGTTTTTATCGTCGTTTGTTAGATTAATGATGATAGCGCTGTTATTTGCCGGCATTGGTGATTAAAATAGTCTTAATATTAGTTTTTAGTGGAATAGAGCCATGGGGTCACTTCAAGAGCAATTGCTCCAAGCAGGATTAACAACATCGCATAAAGCTAAAGTTGCTAAATCAGAAAAGCGTAAGCAGCAAAAAAAGCAAAAAAAGGGTGCAACCAGTAACCCTAGCGATTTACAAAAGCATATTCAACAAACAAAACTTGAGCAGCAACAAAAAGCAGAAGAGCTTAACCAGGCACGCCAAGGTAGTTTAAAGCAGCGCGAGCAAAGTGCCCGTGTTAAACAAATTTTAGAACACCATAACCAAGAAGCAATACGTGGTGAGCGTACTTTTAACTTTACTTACGAAAACAAAGTAAAGAGCATTGAAGTAAACGAAAGAACGCAAAAAGCGTTATCGGGTGGTCGCTTAGCTATTTGTGTGCTCGAAGGCCGATTTTACGTATTAGAAGACGAACCGGCACGTAAAGTAGCTGAAGTAGATGAACATTATATTGTTTTTCATGTTGAGCCAGAAAGCAAAGTAAAAGATGAAGACGATCCATACGCCGATTTTGAAATACCAGATGATTTAACGTGGTAAATTTTAGTTAAGTGTAGACTCATTTAATTTTTGCTAAAGTTAACTTAAATGAGCTGTACATGTATTTGTTCTGATTGATCGTCAAATGCTATTAGTTACGTATGCTTTTTATAGTGTTGTTGACTACAATCACCAGAACAGTTTTTTAACCGTCAAAAAAGAAGAGTAAATACAATGAGCAAAATTAAAACACTTTTATTAGGCGCGGGTATTAGTTTAGCCGCAAGCTTGTCATTTAATGCAGCTGCTGCAGATGGTGCTGCACTTTACACTGCTAAAAACTGCCAAACGTGTCACGGCGCAGAAGGTAAGGCACCTATTATGGGCATGTACCCTAAATTAAATGGTCAAAATAAAGACTATTTAGTTGCACAAATGAAAGACATTAAATCAGGTGCGCGCAGTAATGGTATGTCTATGGCTATGAAAGCTATGGTAGCAACCGTAACAGATGAAGAGTTTGCTGCAATTGCTGATTACCTTGCAAACGTAAAATAATAAACGCAGTTAATTATTTTTATTAAAAAGCAGCCACACCTAGTGTGGCTGTTTTATTTCCTGATTGCTATAACCTAAATACTAATTTAGACTTCTAAACATCTATTGCGCAATTGATCTTATGTGTATTTAAAGGCTTATTATGTTTGATTTACCCCAGCTCGATTTAAAAAATAAAGTATCAGCACAAGAATGGCAGCTACGAGTTGATCTAGCAGCCTGTTATAGGTTGGTGGATCATTTTCGTTGGGGCGATTTAATTTACACGCATTTATCGGCGCGGATACCGGGCAGTGATCATTACTTAGTGAACGCCTTTGGTTTAACCTTTGATGAAATCAGCGCTTCTAACTTAGTTAAAGTAGATTTAAGCGGCAATATTATTGACGACACGCCATTTAATATTAATCCAGCTGGCTTTACTATTCATAGCGCAATTCATGAAGTACGCGACGATGCGCATTGTGTGATTCATTTACACACGAAAGAAACCATAGCTGTTGCTACACAAAAAAATGGCTTATTGCCACTAAGTCAGTATTCCATGTTCTCTTTGCCGTCGCTTTCGTATCATGGTTACGAAGGGTTAGCGGTTAACGATGATGAACGAAAACGCTTACAAGATGATTTAGGCAATACTAACCATATGTTGTTAGTTAACCACGGTGGCTTAACAGTGGGGCCAACGGTGGGCGATGCTTTTATGCGCTTTTATGATTTACAGCGCGCCTGTGAAATACAGCTCGCTATTCAAGCCAGTTCGCAGCAGGCTATTAGCGTCCCGCAGCCTATAATCGACAATATTTATAATCAAGCAAATGTAGTGCACAGTGGTAGTACTGGCGGGCAGTTAGCGTGGCCAGCTATGCTGCGCAAAGCGTACCGACTTGATCCTAGTTTTGCAAAATAACCATTTAAAGGTTAATAAGGAATATTCATGAAAGTAAATCGCGTTGAAGTGTTTGATATTCATTGCCCAGATCGTCCTGCTTGGACTCCAGTATTTGTACGTATTCATACTGATGAAGGTATTAGTGGTGTGGGTGAAGCGGGCCTTGCATACGATTTAGGCCACAGCGCTGCTGCCGCTATGATCAAAGAAATGGCCGATGCATTTTTAATTGGCCACGACCCATTTCAAACCGAAAAGCTTTGGTCGCGTATGTTACGTGAAAGCTTTTGGGGTTTAGGTGGTGGGCCTGTTGTATATGCTGCAATGAGTGCGATTGATACTGCTCTGTGGGATATTAAAGGTAAAGCACTGGGTGTACCTGTGTATCAACTACTTGGTGGTAAGGTTAACGATAAATTACGCACTTATGCATCGCAACTACAGTTTGACTGGGATAGCGAGTTTAAAGCATTAGTGCAGCCACAAGAATACGCCGAAGCGGCTTTAAAAGCGGTTGCCGAGGGTTACGATGCAGTCAAAGTAGACCCAATTCAGTACGATAAAGACGGCAATACTTACTACGATCGCACTAATATTATTTCCCGCGCTGAAATGAAGTTGTACCGTGCGCGTATGCAAGCGATTCGTGAAGCGGTAGGCGACGAAGTTGATATTATTTTTGAATGCCATAGCTTACCAGGGGTGACTTCGGCAATTCAATTGGGCGAAATAGCGAAAGAATTCGATTGCATGTTTTTTGAAGAACCCGTTAACTATTTAAACCATTCATTGCATGCCAAAGTGGCTGATAAAGTGGCCGTGCCAATTGCTGGTGGTGAACGCTTGTATAACCGCTGGGGTGTACGCCCATACTTAGAAGATCAAAGTATTAATGTATTGCAACCCGATATTGGTTTATGTGGTGGTTTTACCGAAACGAAAAAAGTGTGTGACTACGCCGATATTTTTGATGTGCGCATTCAAGCGCATGTATGCGGCGGGCCAGTAGCGACTGCAGCTTCACTGCATTTAGAAACAGCCATTCCTAACTTTTTAATTCATGAGCATCATACTTATGCGATTAAAAAATGGAACCGTGAGTTGTGTCTGCAAGATCCTCAACCTAAAAATGGCTTTTTTCAAGTGTCGGAAGAGCCAGGTATTGGTATTGAATTAAACGATGAGATTGTAATGCGCTCGCAGCGTGTAGAAATTAAATAGTTTTAGCATACAGATTAAAAAGCCGCGTAGTGATAGCTCACTACGCGGCTTTTGCTATTTGGCGTTATTGTTATAGCTGATTAATTTTACACTGCACGCCTTTTAACTGCTGCGTTGCTTTGCTATCAAGATGGCGAACAAAGCATTGCTTGCCTTTAATCATTAACTCAAACTGGTCGGGCATATTAAGCTGCTTACCCATAATAGGATTACCCATGGAGTCTTTATGGTTGAGTTTATCGAGCGTCACAGTACTGTTAGTAGTAAATACATCATCGGCTAATTGCACTTGTGAGCTATGCAGCAAGCTGGCAATAGCATTAGCTACTGCTATGCTATTAGGTGTTACTAATAGCGCATGCTGCAGCTTAGGAGTTGGCTCAGCGCTTTGTGCTAAGCAGCCGCTGAGTGCGGTTGTTATAAATGCGATTACTGTAAGTCGGCGTACTTTCATGGTTTATCTCATGTTATCGCTAAGAATAGTATTTTGCTCAAGCAAGGTTTGAATTCGCGTATCTTTTACTTCAGGCGAATCAGTTGTAATAGCAGGTGCAAAACCTTGTTTACTGTTTATGGAGCTTGGCGCAGGGCAGCTACCGGTATTTCGATAGTTAAGCGCTGTTTTAAGCAGTGCTTCATTGGCATTACCTAATGGCTGAGAAAAGTCATCGGCAAGCGCACAACCATTTAATAATACGGGTTGAAAAGCGTTATCGATAGTGTTTTTTGGCGCAAAGCCATCAGCATACTCGCCAAAACCTTTATTATTTATACCGCTAAACTGAATGGTAAAATAGGTGGTTGCGCAGTTATCGGTAGGATAAAAGCCATAAGGCTTGCCACAGGTACCAGAGCCTATCTGGATCACTTCAATGTCGGCGCCGCGCAGACCATTAATAATGGCTTCGCTTGCTGAACAGGTGCTGCTAGTCGTGAGAACAAATACGCGGTTTAGGTTTAATGTTGGCAGTGCGCTACCGGGCACAGTTGCAGGGTTATCAGCAAATCCCACAAACTGATTAGTAAACGGCATTGGGCTAAGTGTTTGCCCAGTTACCGGGTTGGTATTTGGATTTTTATCGTTAAAAACAGTACGCTCAAACACTTTTCCTTGGGTGTTCGCGCGGCCCGCAATCATATAGGCTACTTGGCTGGCCATTTGTAAAAAGCCGCCGCCGTTATAGCGTACGTCAATCACTAAGTCTTTAATATTACTTGCTGCAAATTGGTTAAATGCATTGTAGAGCTGATCTTCAGCAATCGCATTATGGCTATTAAACTGAAAATAACCCACATCGCCATCGGCTAAGTCGGTACGCACATTGACTACCGGTTGCGAGGTAATATTTTGCGAGGTGAGTGTTACGGTACGGTTTTGGTTAGTATTTATGTCTTTAAATACAAACTCGGTCGTTTTACCTGTTTGCTCAGGAAACAAACTTGCACTAATAAGAGCAACTTCACTGCTGGAAGTCGTATTTACAAAATCAATGCCATCTACTGCAACAAGTTCAAAGCCACGAGCAAGGTTTTGATTACTCGCAGGTGTATTTGGCTCGGTATAGCTAATAACGGCTTGGCGTGGCGCGCTGCGAGCAAGTATTTTTATATTAAAGCCATAGCCATAGGTTACCCCTGATTGACTTTGGCGCTGCCACTCATCGGTAGGTAAGTTAAAGTGGTAGTTATCTTTTTTAGCGCCCGAATCGGTCAGTTCATTGGTTTTTAAGGTGTTAAAATAAGCAACTACGCCGCTTGTAAGCGCTGGATCGGTATCTATTATCTCATCGTACCAAAGGTAGGTTTCGTTACTCCACGAACGCAGCCAGTTTTTTTCATTACTTGCTTGGCATTGTCCTTTAAATTGGCTGGCACTGGCAAATACCCCTGCGCTCCAGCTATTGGTATTGCTATTAGGAGTAAGGCCCTCGCTATCGCTACCGCCGCCACACCCAGATAAAACGCTAAGCAGTGCTAAGGAAGCGAGTGTTGTTGTTTTTTTGTCACGAATTTTAGAGTGCATATAAGAAGCTCTATTTTTAAACGATTAATTTAAATATAGCGGCTTTTATTTAGAGTTGATAGCAGTGTTTAGCGTTTTTATAGCTTAATTGCTGCCAAAGCGCTTGGTTACTACATAAGTTAAAGTGTGCCTGCCATAAGTCGTTATATTGGGTATTGATTTGGCAAACGGGGAAGTTACTCGCAAACATTATTCTTTGCTCGCCAAAGTGTTGCAAAATAATATTAAAGCACTGTGCTTGCTGCCCGCTATTGAGCTTAAGTAACTCAAATCCCGAAAACTTAATTGCAATGTTATGGTACTTGGCGAGTAATTTAATGCCTTGCTGCCACGCTGGCATATTGTGGGGTAAACCTGCGTGATTAAGTATAATTTGTAACTGTGGAAACTGTTTGGCGTATTGAGCAATTTGCTTAACTATAATATGGTTTTCAAGCTCAAACTGGGCTTCAAAATGTAATTTTAACTGCTGTAACGTTTCAAAGTTATTGTAGCAATTACTGCTGAGCAAACGTTTGGCGTCATCACCTTGGGTAATATCTCTAATGCCCGCTAAGCTTGGATGGGAAAGGTTACTGAGCGCATGGCTAAATAGCTGATTGCTTTGATCAATCTGGGCAAAACTAACGGCTTTGTAAGTAATGCCAGCCAAGTGCTTGGTGAGCCAGTTAAGCTCGTTTATAGGTGCGCTGTTATCAAACCCCGCTTCAATATGCACTAAGCCTGCAAGTTTAAAGTCGCAATCTTGCATTAATTGCGCAGCACTGATCGGCTGCTTTATTTTGTCTAAGTTAGGCCATGGCGGCGGGTTAGCGCCTTGTAACCAAGTATATTGCCCCTCAAGTAGATTAAAAAAATGCACATGGGGGTCAATAATAGCACTACTCATTGCGCTGTATAACCACCGTCAATACTTTGCAAGCTACCGGTGATAAAGCTTGCATCATCGCTGACTAAAAAATTCACTAAAGCGGCTACTTCATCAGCTTGGCCTAAACGGTTAAGTGGCTGCAATGCCGCCTCTTCGGCTACTGTTTGTGCTTTATTGGCACCACTGTTTTTACAGTAAGCGTCTATGGCGTTATGAAATAACGGTGTTTCTATAGTGCCAGGGCACACGGCATTAGCCCTAATATTAAAACTCGCGTAATCAAGCGCGGTGGTTTTTGCCATAGAAGCAAGGGCGTGTTTAGTCAGGTTATAAGCAAATGAATTTTGTTTACCTATAATTGCCTGATCTGAGGCTATAAGCACAATAGCGCCGTTGTTTTGGGTTTTCATTATTGGTAATACACTTTGCACTGCCGCATACGCGCCTTTTACATTAAGCGCAAATAGTGCATCGAGAGTTTGCTCATCGGTACTTTCTATGTTGGCGCTTAAATGTTTTCCTGCATTAGAAACAAGTACATCAATGCGCTGCGTTTGCCCAACTATGGCATTAATACAACGACGTACAACAGTGACATCGCTTACATCACAATGATGAAACTCACCAAAGTTACTTGGTGTTATATCAAGGTTATGTACTTCATAGCCGCTTGCTAGTAAGCGTTGTACTACCGCTAAACCAATACCTTTGGTGCCGCCGGTAACAATAGCCACTTTTGACATACTTGCTCCTTTATTTGTTATTACTTTTTAATTAGTGAGAGTGACCACATCCGCCTGCTGCATGCACATGGCCGTGCGATACTTCTTCGCTGGTGGCTTCACGTACCGACACTACTTCAACATCAAAAGTCAGTGTTTTACCTGCAAATGGATGATTTAAATCACAATCGGCATTAAAGCGGCCTACTTTAATAATAGTTACCTGATGACGACCTTGATCCGAGCTTACCATTGCGGTCATGCCTGGTTTCCATACTTTAACTTTGCTTTGTGTTTGTAAATGCTTTAACGGAATGCGTTGTACTAAGTTATCAACACGTTCGCCGTATGACTCGCTTGGCGCTAATGTAACGCTAAACTTTTCGCCAGCGGCTTTGCCTTCCAGCGCATTTTCTAAACCAGGAAGCATGCCTTCGCTGCCATGAATATAAGTAAGAGGCGCTTCGTTAGTGCTGGTTTCTATTTGCTCACCGGCTTCGCTAAGGGTGTAATGAAATTCAACGGCTGAATTTTTACTAATTTGCATGCTTATCTCTTTAAATTTTGACTGTATTAGTTAGAGCGTAATTTTACGCGAAATATGTTTTTTTAGAAACTTAACGTGGCTGATTTAATGTTTTTTGTAGATCTAACAATAAATCTTTTTTAATTGTTGTTACTTGAGGCTTTTCGGCCTGAGGAATAAATAACACTAATTGAATACCTGGTTTGAGCATACTCGACGCCGACAGTTTATTCCATTTAGCTAGGTCACTGTGCGGCACATTGTAAAGCTGACTAATGCTCCACAAGGTATCGCCTGGTTGCACTTCATAGTCTATTTCGAGTGTTGCAATTACCACTTCTTGATGCTCAAGGTAGGGGCTAATTTTATAATCAATAGTCAATGATTCCGGAAGTGTTTTGGGCTGGCCAACAAGTAATTTTTCACCAATGCCAATTAAGTTGTTTTGTTTATTATTAAGTTGCTTTAAGGCACTTAAAGGCATGCCAAAGCGCCTAGCAATACTGTAAAGCGTATCGTTTTGTTTAACTATGTACTCTCCAGCAAAGTTAGTTTTAAAAAACGAGCTGTTTAATAGTGCCTGTTGCTCAATTGGCAGTAATAACGTATGCGGACCATTGGGTGAACTTTGATTTTTTAAATACCCTTGATTAAGTGCATGTAGCTGCTTAGAGCCTACTCCAGAGAGCTTGGCAATGATTGAAAAATCAAATTGTTGGCCTACATTCATATGGGTGGTCAATGCTTTGTAAGCGAGCTTTGGGCGTTTAAAACCTTGTTGCGGGTGTTTAACTAAGTAGCTTAGTGCCAGTAACTTGGGTACATAATCGGCGGTTTCTTGAGGTAATTTTAGCGACCAGTAATCAGTGCTTTTACCGTGCTTTTTATTTTGTTTAATCGCGCGTTTAACTCGCCCTTCACCGCTATTATAAGCGGCGAGAGCGTGCAGCCAATTGCCATCAAAGCGTTTATATAAGTAACTTAAATACGCCAGTGCTGCGTCGGTGGCGGCAAGTACATCTTGGCGGCCGTCATACCATTGATCTGACTTAACCCCAAAATGATGTGCAGTTGCTCCTACCAGTTGCCATACGCCAACAGCTTGCTGCGATGAGTGTGCAGTGGGTCTAAATCCGCTCTCTACAAAAGGCAGCAGTGCTAACTCTATTGGTAGTTGCTGTTGTTCTACCTTTTTTACAATATGGTATAAATACGGAGCGGCTCGTTTGCTCATAACTTGCAGGTAATCGGGTTGCTGCAAATACCAATTAATACGCTTTTTCAGCGCTTTATTTTGTTCAATAGGAAAATGCAGATTATTAGCGATATGCTGCCATAAGTCAGTTGTTTTGGCCGGTGGCGTTATTATCTTATTTTTTGTATTTTTAGGCGGCGTTATGCGTAAGTTAGTTTTTGTGCTTTGCGGTGTTTTTAATTCACTAGGGGCGCTGTAACTTGGCTTAAAGTGAGTAAATATTTGCGGTGCTTCTATAGGCTCTGGCTTGGTGGTTTCACAGCCAAATAAAAAAACACCTAAACAAGCTAAAACCAAACTGCGCATAACATTCACTTCTATTAAAGTCCTTTTACTATTTTAACACAGTCCGTTGTGTTGAGTTATTTTGCGTTTATCGCGCGAATTAATCCTGCTTGTAAAAATAAATTACTCGACTTGGCATTAAGCGACTCTTGCATGTAGGGTTTAATCGCGACATCAGGAAATGACAGCATTAATTGCTCTATTGTTTGCCCACTATTATTAGCTACATGCTCTGTAATGGCGGTTAAAAATGCGTGCGACTGCTGCAGTTGCGACTTATTAGTTAGTTCACCATGACCAGGAATTATAGTTTTTAGCACTGAGTCATTAATATATTGTTGTAGCAGTGCGCGCCAGCTGCTTAGCTCGCCGTGGCCAGGGTAGGGAAGCCAGTCAACAATATCTCCACCAATCAAAGTGCTGCCACTGTTAGTTGTAATGGTTAAATCGCCATTGGTATGTGCTTGGTGGGCGTTTAAAGTAATTTCAAAATTGCCTAAGTCTAATGTTTTATTGGTGTTTATGCTTATTTCAGGTGCATTGAGTTGATATTTTTGCCAGCGGAATAGGCGCTGTTTAGCGCGTTCTAACTTTGTACGCCACTGCGCTTGCTCATTTTCGGGGAGTGTTGCTAAGCGTTGGTAGCTAAGCTCAATGCTTTTTTCGAATCCTTCTAGCTTATCGTTAAATGCTTGCTGATAAAGGGCAAAGTCAGTTTTTACTTGCTGATGGGTAATTAATTGCGCATCGGGGTAAAAGTGCTGCATTACAGCCATCCCCAGCAAATGATCGTCATGAAAATGAGTGGCCACTAAGTAACACAAAGGTGTTGTTAAGTGCTTTTTTAAATCGCTAGCAAGTTGTTCTACTGCAGCAAAGTTGCCGCTGGTATCTACTAACAGTGCGCATTTACTACCTTCAATTAATACTTGGTTTGAGTCGTAAAAACGTAGTTTATGCTGTTGTTTTAAAAATTGAATATTGGGACTTATTTTCTCCCACGTAACATCGGCGTTAGCATTGGCTGCAAAATAAAAAGAGTTAAGCAGTAGTAGGTACTTACTTAATTTAAATAAACGCAGGGCTGACTTCATATAACGCTCTCTATTATGGTTTAAAAGCTGCGTAATAAATAAAAGCGCTCTAGGCGCTTTTATTTATTATGTTTAGAGTCATTTGATAAGTGCTGACTCAACTTATCAATGAGTTGATCTTGGTGTTGCAGATCAACGGCTTTTATAGTCTTTGCTTCTAGCAATTCGTGGCTTAAATTTAAGGCTGCCATAAGTAGGGCATTTTGCTCATTTTTAACAGTAGAGCGTTGTTTCATTTGCTCAACCAAATCATTGAGATTTTTAGCTGCCGCTTTAAGTGCCTCTTCTTGCCCAGGTGGGCAAGCAAATTGCTGCTCTTTACCAAGCAATTCAACAGTGACTCGCTGGTTTTGCAGCTCAGACATTAGCTAGCCTGTTGTGCGCTTTGTAACTTATCAAGCAGGCCAGATAAAGTAGTGCTGGCATCTTTTTGCTTTTCTTCGTTTTCAAGGGCTTCTAATTGCAAAAGCTCGTTGTCGTCAGCGAGTTTACTATTTTGTTCTTTTAAATTAGAAACATCAGCTTGTAATTGATTATTACGCTGAATTAATTGGTCGATCAGTTGTTCGAGTTGTTGAAGAGTGTTGTTATTCATAAAGGCGCTCATATAACTGTAATTAAGGTAATGCAAATGTAAAGCAAAGTTTGTTTATTTACCAGCATTTACGCTGGTTTTAGCTGATTTTTATTCTCTGTTAAGGGATAATTCAGTGTATTGGCTTTTTCATTCAGAAATGGTTCATTTTAATGGCCGCTTATCAGGGGATAGGTTGTCAAAGTACAGTGCTTATGGTTCACTGTTTTTATTAAATAGCGTATGGCGAAAATAAATAATGCTTAGTTACAGACACTCATTTCATGCCGGAAACCCTGCCGATGTACTTAAACATTTAGTGTTAGCACAAGTGTTAGGTTACCAAACTTTAAAAGATAAGCCACTGGATTATATAGACACTCATTCGGGTGCGGGCTTTTTCGAATTAGCAGCGGCCGATGCACAAAAAACACAAGAGTATCAAGACGGCATTGAAAAACTGTGGCAACACACTAGTAAGCACTCAGCTTTAAACGACTACATTGCACTGATCAAATCGTTTAACCAAACAGCCAATTTAGAGTTTTATCCGGGTTCGCCAAAAATTGCGGAACACTTTTTACGCCGCCAAGATAAAGGCTGGTTTTTTGAGCTGCACCCACGTGATTTGTTATTACTAGAGGAGAACATGCAAGGGAAGCGTTCGATTCGAGTACGTGGCGAAAATGGTTTTGCTGGTTTGGTTGGCTTATTACCCCCTGCATCGCGTAGAGCCTGCGTGTTAATAGACCCACCTTATGAAGTCAAAGACGATTACGACACTGTTATTACTACGTTGATGCAAGCGTATCAGCGCTTTGCTACAGGCACATACATGATTTGGTATCCTGTTGTTGACCGTAGCCGCATTGACAACATGGAGCAAGACCTAATTGACTCTGGCATGCGTAATATTCAATTATTTGAGCTAGCTACCAAAGCCGATACCGACGTGCATGGCATGACTGCCTCGGGGATGATAGTAATTAATCCACCGTGGAAATCAAAACAGGTTATGGATGAGGTGTTGCCAGAGCTGGTGAGTATATTGAGTGAATCAAGTGGTTTTTATCGCAGCGAGCAGTTAGTCGCAGAGTAACCCACATAGCAAAATGCCCAGTTAAACTGGGCATTTTAATTATTACTGCAGTTATTTTAGTTAAAGTAAACGGCTTTAAAGGTAGCTAGTTGCTCACCTTTTTCATCTTTTAAGCTCAAGGATTCGCCATTAACTTGCCACTGCGCAGCTTTACTTAGCATGCTAGACATTGCAGCTTCTTGATCCATGTTTTCATGACACATTTTTTGCGTTGCCGCTATGTGATCAAAAGTCACCGTTTGCTCATTAACTTCATAACCACCGTTAAAGTTATTGCAGCCTAAAAATCCATGCACTTTGCCATCATTACTAAATTGAATGAAAGGTTCTTTTGTTGTAACCGTAACATTATCGCCAGCTAAAGTGATTGCTTTCCAATATGTATTTGCTAAATCAACATCTGGTTTTTGATCTACTTTTGTAACCACAATTTTGTACGGGCTGGTTTGTGCATCTGCTGCGAATGGGTTGTTATTGCTTGTGCTGGTGTAGAGTAGCTCACCATTATTTTCAATACGTGCACTAACGCTGTAGCTAAGTGCTTTATTAATTTTGTTAGTGTCGTAGGCAAGCTCTACTGTATAAGGAGGACCACCATTTAAATCAATAACCTGCTGGCTAATAACGGTTGCTTTAATATCCATTTTAGATACATCGGCAAGTGTTACTGTTAGCTGTGAATTAGGCGCCAACATGCTGCGATCAAGGTAACTAACTTCAGTTGTTAGCGTTGCTGTTGACTCTGCCTGTGTTGCCTGTGCAGTGTTCTTAGCATCATCACATCCAGATAATACCAATGCGCCACTGGCTAAGAAGCTGATCCCTGCTACCGATTTTAAAATTGAACTTGGCTTACGTTTAAACATCGTTGTTCCTTTAATACTAAATTAGATGATTTTAAATGATGATAGTGCTTAGTTACTTAATCAAGGCTTAATTGAGGAGTAAAAGTTTGGCTTAGTGATTGTTACAACGCGTAAAAAAGGGCGCTTATGCGCCCTAAATAAATATTTTTACTTTTTAACAAACTTGGTCAGAATTACAATACGTTGACCATCAACACGCCCTTCTATATGTTCAGGATTGCTGGTTAAGCCAATATTACGTACCGCAGTACCGCGCTTAGCGGTTAGGCTGCTGCCTTTTACATCTAAATCTTTAATTAGCGTTACGGTATCACCGGCTTTAAGTACTACGCCATTGCTATCAAGATGTTTTAAGTCGTCATCTTCAGCAAGTACTTGTTGAGCCCATGTTAGGGCATCTTCTTCTAGATAAATCATATCTAGGGCGTCTTGTGCCCAGCCATTGTCGGCAGCTAAGCGGCTCAACATACGATAAGCCACTACCTGAACTGCAGGAGTTTGGCTCCACATGCTGTCGTTTAAACAATGCCAATGGGTAGGGGTTAGCTCAGCGGTGTCTTCAATTTGATCTTTACATACTTGGCAAGTGTAAATGCATTTATCTGAGTGGGCTTCTTTAACTGGCGGAACTTCGTACACAGATAAAGTATCTGTTGCTGCACATAATTCACATTGGTTATTACTACGTTCTACTAAGGCTTGTTCAATGCTCATATAGGAGGCTCTTATGCTGTTTTTACAAAAATATTATGTGGTTATTATACCTCCATCTGGGCTCTTTGTGTACATTTGCACTAAGGATTAGCGCATATCCATATAAAAAGTATGGTTATATCTTGTTTGTAACTGCAAATTACAATAATTAAATACAGCAAACTCGGTTTAGCATTGAGCAAGACGCAGCGTTTAAGTTTGCGTATGATAAGCGCATGATGGTTTATTTTTTTGATATGTTATGCGCTTACTTCTCCCTATAGTTAGTATTTTAATTGCTTTAGCTTTATTGGTTCCCGGTGTTACCCAGCCTGTATTATCCCTAGAGGGGAAAATAGATAAGTCTAAATTAGCGCAAACAGGCATTGAGATGATTGCCGATGAAGGCGACCGCAACACTCGAAACATGCTGATGATGGCATCAAGCATGTTTGGGTTAGATAAGCTTGAAGGTGAGATAAGTGCTTATCAAAAAACACGCAGCATTTGGGGAACGGTTAACGAACTGGCTCATAATAAAAATTATTTAGTGGCGGTGTTGGTGGCTTTTTTCTCAATTGTAATACCGACTATTAAGTTACTAATGCAATTAGTCTTTTGCTTATTGCCAGCGAGTAAGTTTAAGCAAAATCTGGGAGTAACTATTTGCGTTTTGAGTAAATGGAGTATGGTAGATGTGTTTGTTATTGCACTTATTGTTACTTACCTTGCAGGCAATGCCGAGGGTGAAACCGGTGGGCTAATTAAAATGCACGCCGAACTGGGGAATGGCTTTTGGTATTTTACCGGTTATTGCTTATTTGCCATTGCCGCGAGTAGTTTTATTAAAACCGATGCAAAAAATATATAAAGGTTTGTATTAACTATTCAGTTATCATAAACTTCGCTAGAACCTAGAACCTAGAACCTAGAACCTAGAACCTAGAACCTAGAACCTAGAACCTAGAACCTAGAACCTAGAACCTAGAACCTAGAACCTCAATAAGGCAACTTTTTGCAACGCATTTACTCTAGTTTACTGATCATCGCTATGTTACTCACGCTTGTGGGTCAGGCTGTTGCGTCTGTTGCTATGCTATGTGAAATGCCGCACATGAGCCAAACACAGCATGCTGCAACTAATGTTGCAACTGAAAAAGTACATCAGCAAATGTCAGTCAGTATGATGAATATGGACTGTTGCGATGATGCAGCAACCGAGCAAGAATGTAATTGCCCAATTAATGCTTGTTCAGCGTACTCAATGTTGAGTGTTGATGGTTTATTTAGCACCCCACTGATTATTTCTGAAAAAATACAGCTCTATCCCTCACAAAACCAACACCATTTAGTCAGCTCGCTATACCGCCCCCCTATGTCTGCTTAATTGCAGGATAGGTGTACCTAAAATTAGGTCAAGTCGTTTAATTCACCTTTTCTGCCTCTAAATTAATCTTTTAATTTTAGTGGAGTAAGTGATGAATCACTTTGCAGTATTTAAAGTCAGTTTTTTAGCGCTAATGCTAGGAACTGCAATCTCAGCACACAGCAATGAACTTAGCCTAGATGAGGCGCTTTCGTATGCGCTAAACCATGAGCCTTGGCTAAAGGCAAGCCAGTACCAACAAGCCTCAGAGCAAGCACAAAGTATAGCCGCAGGTAGTTTGCCTGATCCGGTATTAACTTTGGGTTTAATGGGCGTGCCAACCGATGGTTTTGCTTTAGATCAAGAAGGTATGACGCAGCTAAGTATTGGTGTAAGCCAAATGTTTAGTCGTGGCGACAGCCTAGCATTAAAACAGCAAGCCTTAGCACAATCTGCGCAGCAACATCCTTGGTTGCGAGCCGATCGCCTTGCACAAGTAAAAACAATTGTTATTGAATCATGGCTTAATGCGTACAGAGCTCAGCGCAGCATTGCGCTTATCGAACAAGATAAAGCCTTATTTTCGCAACTGATTGATATAACCGAATCAAGTTATGCCAGCTCGCTAGGCAAAACTCGTCAGCAAGATATTATTCGCGCTCAGTTAGAGCTCACTCGCCTAGAAGATAAATTAGTAATGCTAGCGCAGCAACTTGAAAGTGCTAAAAAACGGCTGTCGCAATGGTTGCCAATGAGCATGCTAACTCAACCAGTAAGTACTAAAAACACAGCTATTGAGCCGTTAATTAGTTTTACCACGCTGGAATTTGAGGCGCTAATGTCGTTACTTATGGCGCATCCCGCGATTGTTGCTATTGATCAAACAGTAACAGCTAAGCAAACAGAAATAGCGCTCGCAAAGCAAAGTTATAAGCCGCAGTTTGGAGTAAATATGGGCTATAGCCATCGAGGTGATACGCCTATGGGAGACTCACGAGCCGATTTACTCTCTGTTGGGGTAAGTATTGATTTGCCGTTATTTACTAGTAACCGCCAAGATCAGCAAGTTAACGCTGCAATAGCGACAGCTGAAGCAGTTAAAACTCAAAAGTTAATAGCGCTACAAAAGTTAAAAGGGATGTATTTCAAAGAGTTTAGCCAATTAATGCAGCTACAAAAACGCGATACGCTTTATCAAACTAAGTTATTACCGCAAATGGCAGAGCAAGCCCAAGCCACACTCAATGCATACACGCGGGACGACGGTGATTTTTCAGAAGTTATGCGTGCTCGTATTAGTGAGCTTAATGCCAAAATTGACGGCTTAAATATTCAAATAGACCAACAAATTATTATTGCTCGTCTAAATTATTATGCCAGTAGCCAAGACGCTGCTGTGATGCTTGAGCAATTAGGAGAGCAAAATCGTGAATACTAATTTAAAACTATTAATAGCAGCTGTAGTGGGTGGTGGAGTAACGGCATTAGTATTATCGCTTATGCCCGCGAGCAATACTGATATTAAAGCAAGCACAGAAAAACAACCACTGTACTGGGTAGCACCCATGGATAGTAATTATCGACGTGATGAACCCGGGCTTTCGCCAATGGGCATGGATTTAGTGCCTGTTTACGATGAAGCACCAGGCAGTAGTAGCAATTTAGATGGCCCAGGTGCTGTGACTATTTCGCCAGCGGTGGTTAATAATCTCGGGGTAAGAATCGCCAAAGTACAGTACAAAGCGTTACAAAATGAAGTTAAAACGGTTGGCTATGTGCAATATAATCAAGATCAACTTATTCATATTCACCCCCGTGTAGAGGGCTGGTTAGAAACGCTTTATATCAAAGCAGCAGGCGACAGTGTTGAGCACGGTGAGCCACTTTATACCTTGTACTCACCGCAATTAGTGAATGCCCAAGAAGAGTTTCTATTAGCGCTCAATCGTAACAACCAGGTGCTAATTCGCGCAGCTAAAGCACGCTTAAAGTCACTTAATATATCGGATGATTTTGTAGAGCGGCTGCAAAAAAGTAAACAAGTAATGCAAAACATTACCTTTTACGCCATTCAAAGTGGCGTAGTTGAGGAGCTAAATGTGCGCGAAGGTTTTTATGTGAAACCCGGCACCACTATGATGAGTATTGGTAAGCTTGATGAGGTATGGGTTGAAGCGCAAGTGTTTGAGCGCCAAGCTGAGCTAATTAAGATTGGCCAGCCAGTAAGCATGACGCTTGATTATTTAAGTGGCCAAAGCTGGCAGGGTAAAGTGGATTATATTTACCCAACACTCGATGCTAAAAACCGGACCTTGCGAGTGCGCCTGCGCTTTAATAACGAAGGCCATAAACTTAAGCCTAATATGTTTGCCCAAGTAAATATTCATACTCAAGCCAATAAAGCGCAATTAGTAGTCCCTAAAGAAGCGGTGATCCGCACCGGTAACCAAAACCGTGTAGTGGTTGCCTTGGGCGAGGGGCGTTTTAAATCTGTGGCTGTAGAAATGGGCAGAAGTGACAGTAAAAACACCGCAATATTATCAGGAATAATGGCAGATGATGACGTGGTGGTTTCGGCGCAATTTTTATTAGATTCAGAATCAAGTAAAAGCTCAGACTTTAAACGTATGCAAGCCCCTCAAGCTGTTAGCTCTGTATGGAGCGAGGGCATTGTTAATAGCATTATGGCGGAACATCGTATGGTTAATATTAGCCATGAGCCGATAGCTGAACTTGATTGGCCTAGTATGACAATGGACTTTACGGTTGCTGATGATGTTGACTTTACTGCTTTTGAAAATGGCCAAACATTACATTTTGAGCTGACTAAGCAAGCTGATGGCAGTTATGTATTAACGGCTATTCATATAATGAAAAGCACAGTAACAAATAGCGAAAAAAATACAGCAACTGTTTTGGGCACAATTAACAGTATTGATAAAGCACAGCGCATAGCAAATATTAGCCGTGGTGCAATAGAAAAATGGGGACGCGAACCTGCAAGGCTCGATTTTACCTTTGCAGATGATATAGATTTAACCGCACTTGCAGCGCAGCAACAAATAAACTTTACCTTTAGTTTGCAGCAAGGGGAGTTTGTGATTAGCCACATAAATGGTGAGCACTCTACAAGTGCATCAGGTAATCACACTATGCAATTGCATAACGCGCATTAGGAGGCAATATGATAGCTGCAATTATACGTTGGTCCGTTCTTAATCGCTTTTTTGTGTTGTTACTGACCGTTATTTTAATTGGCGGGGGCTTATTTGCTGTTAAAAATACCCCAGTTGATGCCTTGCCCGACTTATCAGATGTGCAAGTAATTATTAAAACCTCGTATCCGGGGCAAGCACCGCAAGTAGTGCAAGATCAGGTTACTTTTCCACTTACCACCGCAATGTTATCGGTGCCAGGAGCGCAAACAGTAAGGGGCTTTTCATTTTTTGGAGACTCTTACGTATATGTAATATTTGATGAAAAAACCGATTTGTACTGGGCACGTAGCCGAGTACAAGAATATTTAAGCCAAGTAGCGAGCCGCTTGCCAGCTACAGCCAGCGCAGAGCTTGGCTCCGATGCCACCGGTGTTGGTTGGATTTACTTATATGCACTGGTAGATAAAACTAATCAACACGATATTAGCCAATTACGCAGCTTACAAGATTGGTTTTTAAAATTTGAATTACAAACCGTACCTGGCGTATCTGAGGTTGCCTCAGTAGGGGGCATGGTAAAACAGTACCAAGTTACGGTTGACCCCGATAAGTTACGAGCTTATGGCATTCCACTGAGCTTAATTCAAACTGCCATTGCCCAAGGCAATCAAGAAATGGGCGCATCGGTAGTCGAAATGGCCGAGGCTGAATACATGGTTACTAGCACCGGCTATATTAAAAGTGTCGCCGATTTAGAAGCGATTCCTTTAGGTGTAAATACTAATGCCACACCACTGCAATTGCGTGATGTGGCCGATATTCGTCTAGGGCCGCAAATGCGCCGTGGTATTGCCGAACTTAATGGCGAAGGCGAAGTGGCTGGTGGCGTAGTGGTAATGCGATACGGTGAAAACGCGCAAAAAACCATTGAGCTGGTAAAAGCAAAGCTCGAGTCATTAAAAAAAGGGTTACCAGCGGGAGTTGAAATTGTACCCGTGTACGACCGCTCCAACTTGATTAAAGATGCAGTTGATAACTTAAGCAGTAAATTACTCGAAGAGTTGGTTGTGGTTGCTTTGGTTTGCATTGTATTTTTGTTTCATGTGCGCTCATCTTTAGTAGCGATTATTACTCTACCGCTGGGTATTTTAACAGCATTTTTAATTATGTATTGGCAAGGTATTAATGCCAATATTATGTCGCTTGGCGGTATTGCCATTGCAATTGGCGCTATGACCGATGGCGCTATAGTGATGATTGAAAATATGCACAAACATATGGAAAAAACCCCACTAACCGATGAGAACCGCTGGCAAGTGGTGATCGATTCGGCCAGTGAAGTCGGCCCCGCATTATTTTTTAGCTTAATGATAATTACGGTAAGTTTTATGCCGGTATTTATTTTAGAGGCGCAAGAAGGGCGTATGTTTGCCCCGCTGGCGTACACTAAAACCTATGCTATGGCTGCCTCTGCTGGGCTTGCAATTACTTTAGTACCGGTGCTTATGGGTTACTTTATTCGCGGCAAAGTAATTTCAGAGCAAAAAAATCCGGTTAACCGCATGCTGGTAAATGCTTATAAACCATTACTTAACGCAGTACTTAAGTTTCCTAAAGCAACTTTGGCCTTAGCTACGTTGATTGCAGTGATTGGCTTTTATCCTGTAAATAAAATGGGGAGTGAGTTTATTCCCCCCCTTGATGAGGGCGATTTAATGTATATGCCAACTACTTATCCAGGTATTTCGATTGGTAAAGCGCGGGAGTTGTTACAGCAAACCGATAAATTAATTGCCACTGTGCCAGAGGTACTAACTGTATTTGGTAAAGTAGGGCGAGCAGAAACCGCCACAGATCCAGCGCCGCTTACCATGATAGAAACCTTTATTCAGCTCAAGCCTAAAGATCAATGGCGCGAAGGTATGACCCTAGATAAACTCAAAAAAGAGCTAGATAGTTTAGTGAAGTTTCCTGGGGTAACTAACGCATGGGTTATGCCAATAAAAACCCGTATTGATATGTTAGCAACCGGCATTAAAACCCCGGTGGGGATTAAAGTTGCTGGCCCTAAATTGAGTGAAATTCAAAAAATAGGTCAACAAATTGAAAGCATTTTAAAAGATGTACCGGGTACGGCATCCGTTTATTCTGAGCGAGTTGCTGGTGGGCGTTATATTAAGGTAGATATAAACCGTGAAAAAGCGGCGCGCTATAGTTTAAATATTGCCGATATACAGCAAGTTGTAGCTACTGCTATTGGCGGCACAAATGTCACCCAAACCGTAGAAGGGCAAGAGCGCTATCCGGTAAATTTACGATACCCGCAAGGTTACCGCGATTCACCTGAGGAGCTAATGTTACTTCCTATTGTAACTCCAGCCGGGCAGCGTATAGCTTTAGCCGATGTTGCTAAGGTATTTATTGAAGATGGCCCAGCCGGAATAAAAAGTGAAAATGCCCGCTTAAATGGTTGGAGCTTTATTGATATAGAAAATATTGATATTGGTACATATGTAGAAAACGCCCAGCAAATTTTGCATGAGCAATTGATACTACCAGCAGGATATTCAATTACCTGGGCTGGGCAATATGAATATATGCAGCGTGCTAAAGATAAGCTTGCTTACGTATTACCACTAACGTTAGCCATTATTGTAGTGCTGCTGTATCTGAACTTTAGAAGCTTTGCGGAGGTATTGATTATTATCGTTACTTTACCGTTGGCGATGATTGGCGGAATATGGCTAATGTACCTAGAAGGCTTTAACTTTTCGGTGGCTGTTGGGGTGGGCTTTATTGCACTTGCAGGGGTGGCCGTAGAAATTGGGGTGATCATGCTGGTGTATTTAAATCAGGCCTACCAAGAAAAAATTACCCAAGCACAACAAACTGGTGTGCCGCTTAATTATGAGCAGCTTAAGCAAGCAATAACAGAGGGCGCAGGGCTAAGAGTACGCCCCGTAATGATGACAGTAGCTACTATAGTGATAGGTTTATTACCGGTACTTTATGGCACTGGCACGGGCAGTGAAATAATGAGCCGCATAGCAGCGCCTATGGTAGGGGGTATGTTTAGTGCGGTTGTTTTAACCTTATTAGTTATACCGGCAACGTATTTATTGTGGCGCAAACGCGACCTATAATATTTACATTGGTTATGTAACTTATACTGAAAAACAGTATTAAGTTACATAGCCTGCAAATTTGCTATTGATATTGCTCACTTTTTTATATGGCACGATTTACGCATTACTATGTTTACTCAGCTTAAGTAAGGAATGCAGATGCAAGTTAAAACAATTCAACAAATGTATGACTGGACTATTTTGTTTCATACACAAATGGCGGCCAACTTTTTTAGTGTGCGGGAACTATTAGGTGAGCATAATACTCAATTAGTTGATTACTGTACTAAATACGAAAAAAAACTCGCTGAAGATTTAATTGGCTTTAAAGCAATCACCACCATAAATACGTTAGATACCTACTGCTATGAGTATTTTGCAGAAAATCCAGAGCTACTGAATTTTACTGATTTAGATCGAAGTACCCAATTAGATGAGCAAGCTATTCAGGGCTATTTGTCTGATCAGCATCAAAAAGTAATAAATGCTTATGAGTACTTAGAGGGAAAAACACAAACTGCAGACGGTAAAGAAAAACTCGGACAAATACTGCAGCTTGAGTACCAAGGATTAAAACAAATGGTACAAAGCATAAACCGACATATAGATATGTAACCTGATCTCCGGATAATAAACTTATCTTAAGCAGCTATTTTCAGCGCTAACTGTGTTGAATTTTCTTGCAATAGGCCAGCTATTGACGCGTAAATTCGCCTTATTTTCACTGAAAATCTCTAGCTAGAGAAAATACAGTTAAATATAACTATGATTCAATACGTTAGTAAATCTCTTAACCAGAGTTCAGGTTATGTAAATTTATATACAGTTAAAACTAATAAAAATAACGGCGCTACACTATGGTGTGTAGCGCCGTTATTTTGTTAAACCTTTTCTACATCAACAATTAAGTCGCTTGTTATCGACTCTAATGCATTAATTACTTCTTCTTTATTCAACCCATTAGGTAGTGTTACTGTAGCAACAGCACTAAAAATAGGCACGCCCCAATTAGGTGCGCTTTGTTGCCTTGAGTTTAAGTGAGTAATATTGGCTCCTTTATGACGAATTACACTTGCAAGCTCTTGCACAATACCCGGGCGATCGTTACCGGTAATAACAAAGTTAAGTTGCTCACGTGTGGCGGGTTCTATTTCTGTATTGCCTGTTTCAATACGTACATCAAGTTTAGGCAGAGCATTGAGCGCATTTTGCAGTGCCTGAAAATGCTCTTCGCTAACTTCAATCTGAATAATTCCTGCAAAGTGACCGAGCAAATGGCTCAAGTTGCTGCTTAGCCAGTTGCCATGATTTTCTAAAATAACGGATGAAATGCTCTCTACTAAACCAGGACGATCTTGTCCTAAAATGGTTATAACCAACTGCTTCATAAATAGTTCTCTTCTTTAAAGCCCAAATAAGGTAATGCATAGGCATTAAGTGTTGTTTAACTCTATTCAGAGTTCAGGTTAAATATTATGATTTAGTTGCTAAAGTTAGACCTTTAATCCTACAGTGCAGCCCTTGCAACAAACCATAATTATTAACTAAATGCTTCCTGAGTATTGACCTCGATAAATACTTTGTCCAATAAATATAATATTTAGTTCATCAATACTGCATAAACACGGCTGCTATTTGATCTTAAAGATATTTAAATTACACGGTAAATAATTATTACCGCTGTAACATTACTGTCACTTTGATGAAATATAATCACTGCAACGTTAAGATTAAAGGATGTTTTGATGACTTCCAATCCGAATAAGCCGACTTTTAATACGGATCGAAGCCGTCTATTTAAAGACCGACTTGCCCAGTTTGGCATAACCGTAGGTGGAGTAATGGTATTAATAGCGCTGCTATTAATTTTTTTCTACCTTCTTTATATAGTACAGCCAATTTTTGAATCAGCTAAAGTTGAAAAGCGCGACAGTTTTAATCTTACAAACGCAGAGCAAATAGTGGGAGTAGGCGTTGAGGAACAAACTGAAGTTGCTTATTTATTAAGCCAGCAAGGGAGTGTTGACTTTTATAGTGTTGAAAAAGCTAACTTTGGTAAAAAGCTAAAAACGCTAGAGGTAACCCTGCCTAGCGATGTGAGTAGCTTTGCTACCAGTGCACCGTTTCAGGGGCAATATGCATATGGTTTAGAAAATGGCAGTGTAAAAATTGTTATTCCTAAATTTATGGTGACGTTTCCAAATAACGAACGTAAATTAACTCCGCGTTTAGATTATCCGCTAGGCGAACTTGCTTTAGAGGTAGACGAGCAAGGTGCTGCTATAAAGCGTTTTGCATTTAGCCACTTTGAAGACAAAACAGCCGTTGTTGCGCTAACAGCCGACAAGCGCGTTTTATTTAGTAGCTTTGTTGCTGAAGAAAACATGTTTAGCGGCGAAGTAGAATGGCTTGTGGAACGCACCGAGCTAGATGTTGCTGGGCGAGTAGATGAGTTACTTATGTCGCCAGATACTACCCGAGTATTTGTGCGCTCAGCTAATCAAATTTATGTTTACGATACGCGCGACCCAAGCGAAGTAGAGCAAATTCAATTACTGTCTGCCAATGAAGAAAACGCTAATATTGTTTCGGCGCAATTACTTGCGGGCGCTAACTCTCTTATGTTGGCAAACGATAATGGAAAGGTATCGCAGTGGTTTGAAATAAATACCGACAGTGGCCGTGAATATCAAAAAATTCGTTCATTTGAAACAACAAAGCAAAGTAAATTAAACGTATTTACTGAGTTTTATCGCCGTACCTTTTTTACTACCAGTAGTAATGGTGAGTTAGGTGTTTATTACACCACAAGCCAAGCAAAATTGTGGCAAGGCAAAGTAAGCGAAGGAGCAATTAAAAACTTTGCTATAGCACCGCGTGCAAATGCAGCGCTAATTGTTGCCGACAACAAACTAATCGTATTAGAAATTCATAACGAACACCCAGAAGTTACTTGGTCTGCACTTTGGCAAGAAGTGTGGTACGAAGGTTACCCAGAGCCTGGTTATATTTGGCAATCAACCTCAGCCAGTGACGACTTTGAGTCTAAGTTTTCGTTAGTGCCTATTTCGTTTGGTACCTTAAAGGCGGCATTTTACGCCATGCTATTTGCCGTACCTATCGCGATTTCTGCTGCTATTTATACCGCTTACTTTATGTCGAGTGAACTGCGTAAAGTGGTTAAGCCAACGGTAGAAATAATGGAAGCACTTCCTACCGTTATTTTGGGCTTTTTAGCGGGCCTATGGTTAGCGCCTTTAATAGAGCAGCACTTACCAGCCATAGTCGGCTTACTGGTGTTATTACCTTTAGGTATTTTGGCCACTGCGCTTGGTTGGACTAAATTACCAGCCAGTATTCGCCATAAAATTCCTGAAGGATCGCATGCCATTATACTTATACCGGTAGTGTTATTTATTGGTTGGTTTTCGTTTGCGATGAGCGAAACTGTTGAGCTGTGGATGTTTGATGGTAACGTGCGCCAATATTTAACTAACGAGCTTGGCATGACCTTCGATCAGCGTAATGCCTTGGTAGTGGGTATTGCGATGGGCTTTGCTGTAATTCCTACTATATTTTCGATTGCGGAAGACGCGGTATTTAGCGTGCCTAAGCATTTGTCTAATGGCTCACTGGCACTGGGTGCAACACAGTGGCAAACACTGATACGCGTGGTATTACTTACCGCCAGCCCTGGAATATTTTCTGCGGTAATGATGGGCCTTGGCCGCGCAGTAGGCGAAACCATGATAGTGCTTATGGCAACCGGTAATACCCCGATTATGGATTGGAGTGTGTTTCAGGGAATGCGTACGCTTGCGGCAAATATTGCGGTTGAAATGCCAGAGTCGGAAGTGGGTAGTTCGCATTACAGAATATTGTTTTTAGCAGCATTTGTATTATTTATATTTACCTTTGTTTTTAACACCATTGCTGAGTTTGTTCGTCAGCAACTGCGTGAAAAATACAGCTCAATGTAAGTGGAGAACACGACATGGTAAAGCAGTGGTTTAGGTCTGGTTCTCCTTGGATTTGGATGACCGGTGGTGCGGTGAGCATCAGCTTAATTTCAGTAATTGGTTTATTAGCTATGATAGCGTGGAAAGGGTTAAGCTTTTTCTGGCCTTCTGAAGTAGTGCAATTTGAGCTGGAAGGCTCAATTGCAAAACAAACTATTATTGGTGAAATTTACGATCGAGAATTAGTACCCAAAGCGCGTTTAGCGGCAACCGGTGTTGATGTTTCGGCATATGATAGGGAAGAATTTGAGCGGTTATTAATTAAAACCGGTAACCGTGAATATGTAGATTTAGATTTTCGTTGGATATTAAACACCGACATAAAAAACCAATCAACGCCTACCACTCTTGCCGTGTTTGAGCGTAGCAAAAATGGTAATTTTTATGGCTACGTAGAAGGCGTAATTGAAGACGGACAACCTGTTACCGGCGATAAGGTAGCCTATTTACATAAGCTGGTTGAACGGGCAGTTGATTTAAACGACGAAGCACTTGATTTACAAAACGGTGATATTGGTCATATTAACTATGAACTGGAACGTCTAAGGCTAAAAGAAAAATCCTACTTACTTGATAATGAACTTACAGACGAACGTGTTGCAGAGCTTGCAGAGGCGCGTGCAGAACTACGTGCCGAGTATGCGGTGCTCGAAAAGCAACTGTTTGCACTGCGTAAACAAGCACAGCGCGACCAAGTTATGGTTAAAGATATGCGCGGCGAAATAGTCACCATTCCATTGTATCAAGTATTAGATGTGTGGTTTCCAAACGACATGAGCTTTTTAACCAAACTGGGCCATTACTTTATCCAATTAGGTAAGTTTGTATCAGATGACCCTCGCGAAGCAAATACCGAAGGTGGCGTATTTCCGGCCATATTTGGTACCGTGTTTATGGTTATGCTAATGGCTGTTATTGTGACGCCATTTGGGGTGGTTGCTGCAATTTACTTGCATGAATACGCGGCTAAAAATGCGGTAACTAAAATGATCCGTATTGCGGTAATTAACCTAGCCGGTGTACCTTCTATTGTATATGGTGTATTTGGCTTAGGCTTTTTTGTTTATATGCTAGGTGGCAGCCTTGACCAATTATTTTATCCTGAGTCATCACCTACTCCGGTATTTGGTACACCAGGTGTTATGTGGTCGGCTTTAACACTGGCAATACTTACCTTGCCTGTGGTTATTGTTTCCACTGAAGAGGGACTATCGCGTATTCCAAGTACGGTACGCCACGGATCATTAGCGCTTGGTGCCACACAAGCAGAAACCTTATGGCGTATTGTTATACCTATGGCAAGCCCAGCAATTATGACAGGTTTAATACTGGCTGTTGCGCGTGCAGCAGGTGAAGTAGCGCCATTAATGCTGGTGGGTGTAGTAAAAATGGCACCTACGTTACCGCTTGATGGTAACTTTCCATACTTTCACTTAGACAGAAAGTTTATGCACTTAGGTTTTCATATTTACGATGTTGGCTTTCAAAGCCCGAATGTTGAAGCGGCGCGACCGCTGGTATATGCAACGGCATTTTTATTAGTGTCGGTAATTATTACCCTCAACATAACCGCTATTGGTATACGTAATCATTTACGTGAAAAATTCAGATCGCTTGAGCTTTAATAAGATTTAATAGGTAACAAACATGATTTCAGTCGCTCCAAAAGTAAATCAAGCCAATACCAGCTTGAAGTTAGACTTAGACAATTTAACCACAGAGCAAACAGCGTTAGAGATTAAAGATCTCGATCTTTACTACGGCGATAAACAAGCGCTGAGTAAAGTAAATATGAATATTCCAAAGGGCCAGGTAACAGCCTTTATTGGCCCGTCGGGGTGTGGTAAATCAACCTTATTACGGTGTATTAACCGCATGAACGACTTAGTTGATATTTGCCGCATAGAAGGTGAAATACTGCTACATGGACAAAACATTTACGATAAAAGCGTTGATGTAGCGGCGCTGCGTCGTAACGTAGGCATGGTATTTCAGCGACCTAACCCTTTTCCTAAATCAATTTATGAAAATGTGGTTTATGGTTTGCGCTTACAAGGTATTAAAGACAAACGTAAATTAGATGAAGTAGTTGAGCAATCATTGCGTGGTGCAGCGCTGTGGGATGAAGTAAAAGACAGGCTACACGACAGCGCTTTTGGGTTGTCGGGTGGACAGCAGCAACGTTTAGTTATTGCGCGCTCAATTGCTATTTCGCCAGAAGTATTACTGCTTGATGAACCTACCTCGGCACTAGACCCTATTTCTACTTTAGTAATAGAGGAGCTAATTAACGATTTAAAGAGCAAGTTTACAGTGGTAATTGTTACCCATAATATGCAACAGGCCGCCCGGGTTTCTGACCAAACGGCGTTTATGTATATGGGGGAGCTAATTGAATACTCAGACACCAATACTTTATTTACAACGCCTAATAAGAAAAAAACAGAAGACTATATAACCGGTCGTTACGGCTAATTCAGCCGATATTATGTGTACAATATTGATAGGATAATAACGATGGAACATAACATTAATAAGCATATTTCTGGCCGTTTTAATCAAGAATTAGAAAACGTACGCAACCTTGTGCTTAGTATGGGCGGGCTGGTTGAGCAACAGCTTAACAGTGCGTTAGATGCAGTGAGCCAAAATGATGCTATGCTTGCGCAAAAAGTGCGAGAGAATGATTATAAAGTTAATGCAATGGAAGTAAGTATTGACGAAGAATGTACGCGAATTATTGCCAGGCGTCAGCCTGCTGCAAGCGATTTGCGTTTAGTGGTGGCTATTGCAAAAACCATTGCTGATTTAGAGCGTATAGGCGATGAAGCAAAGCGAATTGCTAAAGTTGCATTAGATTCATTTACTAAAGACCAACAGGCTTTATTAGTAAATATTGAAAATATGGGACGCCAAGTATCAAAAATGTTGCACGATGTACTTGATGCATTTGCACGTATGGACGTACAACGTGCATTTGAAGTACACAAAGAGGATGCTAAAGTTGATAGAGAGTACGAAGCCATTATTCGTCAAATTATGACCTATATGATGGAAGACCCGCGCTCAATCCCAAAAATTATGGATTTAGTGTGGTCAGTTCGTTCATTAGAACGCATTGGTGATCGGTGTCAAAATATTGCTGAATATATTATTTATTTTGTTAATGGAAAAGATATTCGTCATACATCTCAAGAAGATATAGAAAAGTCTTTATAATTTTTTTAATTAGTCCTTTTTATTACAACGACGAATTATAATTTTTTTTTAGTTTGCTGGCGGTTGAGCAATAAAAAGCGTTCACAATCGAGCTTAATACTGTAAAATTCATGCCGCACAGCATACTAAATTGATTTAAGGGTCAGTTATGCAAACTAACGCGTTTCTAGGAGTATTTGCAAAATCTCCTATCAAACCAATGGAAGAACATATTCGAAAGGTTCATCAAGCTAGTAAAGCTTTGATTCCTTTTTTTAATCACGTATTTAAAGAAGAATGGCAACAAGCTGAAGAGCTACGTTTAACCATTCGTAATTTAGAACGTGAAGCCGATGAAATGAAAAGAAATATACGTTTACAACTACCGCGTGGATTATTTATGCCGGTAGAGCGTACAGATCTGCTCGAATTAGTAACCCAGCAAGATAAAATTGCCAATAAAGCAAAAGACATTGCAGGGCGTGTAATTGGTCGTGAGATGATCATACCAAAAGTAATTCAAATCGACTTTTTAGCTTATTTAACACGTTGTGTTGATGCTACTAAACAAGCATCTAATGCGATAAATGAGTTAGAAGAGTTATTAGAAACAGGTTTTAAAGGTCGCGAAGTGGCCTTGGTTGAAAAAATGCTCGTTGAATTGGATGCCATAGAACAAGACACGGATGAAATGCAAATTAAAATACGCCGCCAACTACGCGCAGTAGAAGGTGAGTTAAACCCGGTTGATGTGATGTTTTTATATAAGATCATTGAATGGGTTGGCGAGCTTGCAGATATTGCAGAGCGCGTAGGATCACGTCTTGAGCTGATGTTAGCTCGTTAATTTAAAATCAGTTCAAAAACGATAGATTAAGGTTACACAATGGATATCATTGCATCTTACGGCACGGTATTAATTTTAATTGCCGCAGCAGTTGGCTTTTTTATGGCTTATGGTATTGGCGCAAATGATGTTGCCAATGCAATGGGCACATCAGTAGGCTCTAAAGCGCTAACGATTAAACAAGCGATTTTTATCGCGATGATCTTTGAGTTTGCAGGTGCTTACTTGGCCGGCGGCGAAGTTACATCGACAATTCGTAATGGCATTATTGATTCAACGCCATTTATGGATATTCCTGAATTAATGATATTAGGTATGATTTCTGCGCTTTTTGCAGCAGGCGCCTGGCTATTAATGGCATCATTCTTAGGATGGCCAGTATCAACTACTCACTCTATTATTGGCGCTATTATAGGTTTTGCTTTAGTTGCAGTAGGCAGTGAAGCGATTCATTGGAACAAGGTTGCAGGAATTGTTGGTAGTTGGATAGTAACGCCTGCTATATCGGGTTTTATTGCCTACTTAATATTTATGAGCGCACAAAAGCTTATTTTTGATACGGCTACTCCGCTTAAAAATGCTAAACGTTTCGTGCCAATTTATATGGGCTTAGCTGGCTTTATTATGTCACTTGTGACAATTAAAAAAGGCTTAAAACATATTGGTATTAACTTAGGCACAGTGGAAGGTATTAGTCTATCTATTGCGATTGCAGTAGTAGTAGGCTTTATTGGTAAAATTGCAATTTCACGTTTAAAAATCGACCCTCAGGCCGATAAAAAAATGCAATTTAATAACGTTGAAAAAGTTTTTGCAGTACTTATGGTCTTAACGGCTTGTTGTATGGCATTTGCTCATGGTTCTAACGACGTTGCTAATGCTATTGGTCCTCTTGCGGCTGTGGTAAGTATTGTTGAAAACAACGGTGAAATTGCAAAACAAGCGGCTATTGCTTGGTGGATATTACCACTAGGTGGTTTTGGTATTGTGGCCGGTTTAGCTATTTTAGGTAAAAAAGTAATTAAAACGATTGGCGAAGGGATCACACATTTAACCCCTAGCCGTGGTTTTGCTGCTGAATTAGCTGCTGCTTCAACTGTTGTAATTGCATCTGGTACAGGCTTACCAATTTCAACTACGCAAACCTTAGTGGGTGCGGTGTTGGGTGTAGGTATGGCACGCGGTATTGCCGCACTGAACATGGGTGTTATTAGAAACATTGTAGTTTCTTGGGTAATTACATTGCCAGTGGGCGCAGGCCTTGCTATTGTTATTTTCTACGTACTAAGAACCGCATTTGGGGTTTAATAAAAAAGTACTTAAAGACTTTTAGCTTGAAAAGATCTCAATGCCCTAGGTGTTGGGGTCTTTTTATTTGTGGAAAGAAAAAATGACTAATCTTCCGAGTATAAAACAGCTGCAGTATTTACTTGCAGTACATCAATATCAACATTTTGGCCGCGCTGCTAGTGCGTGCTTTATTGGTCAATCAACATTAAGTACAGCCATTCAAAACTTAGAAGAAACACTAGGCTGCCAACTTATTGAACGTGAAAACCGCAGTTTAATGTTTACCACCATTGGTGAGGAAGTAGTTGAACGTTCGCGCAAAATTATTCACGACACAATCAGTTTAAAAGAGCTCACTAAAAGCTTTTTAACGCCGCTGAGTGGTAAGTTAACCGTAGGGGTTATTCCTACTATTGCGAGCTTTATTGCCGCGCCTTTGTATCACTTTTGTAAGCAAGAATTTTGCGATTTAGAACTGGTATTAGTAGAAGATACTAGCGATAAGTTACTCGATAAATTAGAGCATGGTCAGATAGATTTAGCCTTATTAGCACTGCCGTATCAAACCGATAAGTTTCATACTCAGGTGTTAGCTAGAGATCATTTTAGTTTGGTACATCACAAAGACTACACGCCAGCAAAGAACGTGCAAGACTTTAACTTATTACCCGACGCCAGCGTGTTCTTACTAGAACGTGAGCACTGTATGACCGGGCACGCGCTTAGTGCATGTCATTTAAACCGTGTCAGCTGCATAAACCCGTTTGAAGCAGCCAGCTTGCATACTTTATTGAGCATGGTGGAGTATCAGTTGGGGGTGACCTTTTTACCGCAAATGGCGATTAATGCCGGCATTTTAGATAATAAAAATATGCTAGCAACCCCATCGGCGAATGAGGCATACCGTGAAATTGGTATTTTGTGGCGTAAAACAACCGGACGAATTCGCGACTTTAAATTGTTCAGCCAGCAATTAGAGGTGTTTTTAAAACACCAATGTAGTTTAGACTTTGCTAAAGAGACAGCAACAAGCAGCTAAGATAGCTGCTTGTTTTCATGGTTATGGCTTTCATATGGTTCTAGTTTAGGTAAAAAAAGTAAATAAACCCAAACAACCAGATTAAAGTAAGGCACTAGCCCTAATACAGTAAATACCCGAACCGGATAACCTTTAATGTGTGCATATCGGTAACACTGAAACGCAATTGCAAAATGCATAAGTAGTAATAAAACAACTAGCTGTGTCATATTTACCTCCTTAAACTCTAATAACATCCAACATCCAACAAATTGTCGTCTTATTTGAGCTGATTTATAATGTCATGTTTTTTTGCGCTTATCGTATTAATTGCGCGACATTTGCTGATTTGTAAGTAAAGTATAGCCGAGAAAGATAATTATGATAGTAGTAAAGAGCTTAATTTTGTTTACAGCTGTTTATTTTTTGCTAGGTAGTTGTTGGTAAAACGTTTTATTTTTTAAAATCTTTTCAAGTTCACTTTTAACACCTTTAATAGGCATAGGGCGAGCTATAAAATAGCCTTGGCCGTAGTCAACGCCAATTTCTTTTAATGCAAAAAATACTTCTTCGGTTTCTACATATTCAGCCACAGAGCGCTTATCGAGTGAATGACTAATGTCGTTAATGGCCTTTACTAGTGCTAAATCAATAGGGTCGTTGAGCATATCGCAAACAAACGAGCCATCAATTTTTACATGCTGTGCTGGCAGTTGTTTCAAGTAGTTAAAAGTACTGAAGCCGGTGCCAAAATCGTCAATCGAAAAGTGACAGCCTAAAATATTGAGTTTTTCAATCATTTTACGCGTAGCTGCTAAGTTGTTAATGCTGGCAGATTCGGTAATTTCAAAAATTATTTGTGTTGGTAAAACCTGATACTTTGCTAAATTTGACTCTATTAATGGCACTAAACGCTCATCTAAAAATGACTGCGCAGAGAGATTTATAGCTACTTGGTTAAGTTCTGGGTAGAGGGCAACATTAGCAATTGTGTTACGAATAACGCATTGATCCATTAAAAAAGTATCGTTTAGCATTTCTAATGAAGGAATAAATTGATTAGGAAAAACTAGTTCATCATTTATTTTTAAGCGCAGCAGCACCTCAAAGTAAGCAACTTCATTGCGCCTAAAATCCCAAATTGGTTGGTAATGCAGTTCAATGCTGTCTTGTTGTAGCGCTTGGCGAATACCATGACCCCACTCTAAACCCGTTTGTAGCGTATTGTTATGGGCATCTTGTTTTGCATAGCAATGTACTAAATTACGACCTAAATTTTTAGCGATATACAGGGCAATATCAGCTTGTTTTAAACATTCGCTCGGGTCGCAATTCTTTTCGGTAATTTGAGTTAAACCAATTGAGCAACTGATTGAGTATATTTGCTCCTCAGACTTAAATTGATTTTGTTCAATTGCGTTACATATACCTTCGGCAATTAAATGCGCGTCAAGCAAGTTGGTATGTTTGAGGATCACAGCAAATTCGTCGCCGCCAACTCTACACACTAAATGCTCGGTACTTATGTTTGTTATAAATAATTGCGCTACTTCTTTTAAAACAATATCGCCTTGTTGATGGCCTTTACTGTCGTTAATTATTTTAAAGTGATCTAAATCGATATAAATAAGCGCGTGTTCAATATCAGAATGCGTGTGCTGAGGTTGGCAAATACGATTCAGCTGTTGGTCAAAGTAATAGCGATTATGCAGGCCAGTAAGCGTATCGTGAAGTGCTAAATGGCGCAGCTGCAGTTCCGCTTGTTTACGTTCATGAATATTGTCGATTGTGGCGGTAATAGTGGCGTTATTATGGCTGTTTTGTATGAGCTGCAGCCGACATTCAACCCAAATTTGGCTGCCATTTTTATGTTGTAGCCTTATTTCAACTTGTTGTTTGTACTCACCACCACAAAGAATGTCGTCTATTGTTGCTTGTAGTTTTACTTGGCATTCAGCAATACAAAAATTAGTTAATTGCTGTTGTAGTGTCGATTTAACACCAAAGCCACTTAATGCTTCCCACGCTGGGTTGATAAAGCGAATAAGCCCTTGCTGATCAAGTTCTAGAACAACAGTATTTAAATGCAATAAAATACGTTGATGCGCAGAAAATAAATCTCGGTATCGCACTTCGCTTATGCTCAGTTGCTCTACTTTGTTAGCAAATTCAGCGTAGCTCACCATAAAGTCTTCGCGACGCGCTGCATGGTCGCATACTTTATTTAAAAATGGCGGATCGTATGGGGCACGTATAAAGTCGGTGACACCCGAAAGTAAAAGCTGCTCCGCATAATCTGCATCATCACTATCTATAATAGTTACAATTGCTTGCATAGGATTATGTTGTAAAATTTCAGATACTAGCACGCTCGACTCTTCTGCTCTTGCAGCGGTTGCATCAAGTAAAACAATTGCAAATTGTTGCTGGTTATAAGCATTAAGCGCGGCTTGGCTCGAGGTGACATGGGTAATCGAAAAGTTTAGCAGTAACGGCTTGCTGATTTCATTGGCTTTAGTGTTAGTCGGCTCTAACAGTAAGAGGTTTAAACGGCTGCTTTTTTCTAAATGGTTAGCGAGCACACTTGCCAGCACTTGCGGCAGCATGTCTTGGCGCTCAAAAGGTAATACTGCATCAATACCGTAGCTGCGGGCAGTAGTTTCAGCTATTCGTTCACAATAAATAGGGGGAATAAGTAAGATTGGGGTATTTTTAGGGGTATTTAATAAGCCCGAGCGGATCATTCTTGAGAAGCGCCAGCCATCAATTTTACCTACATCAAGGCCAGTAATAATTATATTAACGGCTTGTTTTTTTAATATTTTTAAAGCTTGTTGGCTATCAGATACTTCTATAAATTCAAAAACATTTAATTTCTCTAAAGTGGCTCGAATAGTGCCACGCTCAGCACTGCTGGCGTTTAATATTAGCAATTTAAGCTGATTTACCACGTTTAGAGTACCCCTAAAAAATCACGATTATTCAAAAGAGTAAGAGTAATGATATTTACCGCTTAGGACAAGCGTATTTACGGCATGATAATAAATGCAGTAAAACAAGTGTAATTTAATGAGAATTTACCTGATTTCTTGAGCTTCATAAGCGATAGATATACACTTGGCGCGACTTTAAATGATGTGGATTACCAACTATGCGCGTGGCTGATTTTAGCTTTGACCTTCCCGACGAATTAATTGCTCGTTTTCCTAAGCAAGACAGAACAAGTAGCCGCTTATTGAGCCTAGATGGCCCAAGTGGTGTAGTTGAGCACAAAGTATTTAGTGATTTGCTTGAATTAGTTAACGAAAATGACTTGTTGGTGTTTAATAACACGCGAGTAATACCTGCCCGTATGTTTGGTCAAAAAGCGTCAGGCGGAAAAGTTGAAGTATTAGTAGAGCGTGTGCTTGATGAGCATAGAGTGCTGGCACATGTGCGCGCAAGTAAATCGCTAAAGCCTGGCAACGAAGTAATTCTTGAAGGCAAGGCAAAAGCAACCATGGTTGCGCGTCACGATACCTTATTTGAGCTGGAGTTTGAGCATAGCCAAAACGTACTCGATATATTAAATGATATTGGCCATATGCCATTACCGCCGTATATAGATCGCCCTGATAACGAGGCTGATCGTGAGCGTTATCAAACCGTGTACGGCGAAAAGCCTGGAGCGGTTGCGGCTCCTACCGCCGGTTTGCATTTTGACGATAAGTTAATGGCTGCACTAAAAAATAAAGGCGTACAAATGGCTTTTGTTACACTGCATGTGGGAGCGGGGACGTTTCAACCGGTGCGTGTTGCCACGGTAGATGAGCACATTATGCACTCAGAATACATAGAAGTGCCAGATGATGTGGTTGCTGCTGTAGCAAACACTAAAGCCAATGGTGGGCGTGTTATTGCCATAGGTACAACGTCTGTACGCTCTCTAGAATCTGCAGCAAAAGTACACGGTGGTAAGTTAGATACTTACTTTGGTGATACCGATATATTTATTTATCCGGGTTATCAATTTAATGTGGTTGATGCCATGATCACGAACTTTCACTTACCAGAGTCAACGCTTATTATGCTGGTAAGTGCCTTTGCCGGACAAAACAATATTATGGGCGCATATAACACCGCCATAGAGCAGCAGTATCGTTTTTTTAGTTATGGCGATGCGATGTTTTTAACCCGTAAATAAACACCACAAAATTTACTTGTTTAAGCTGGCTATTTGCTTTTAAATCAGCATTGAATTTACCGCAGTTAATAGTATTAACGCAGTAAAAAGGGTAGAATCGAGCGGTTAAATTATAGCTTGTTGGACTGTTTTTCCGACATTGAGGACAATATGAAATTTGAATTAGACACTACAGACGGTAAAGCACGCCGCGGCCGCTTGATTTTTGACCGTGGTGTAATAGAAACTCCAGCATTTATGCCTGTAGGTACTTACGGTACTGTTAAAGGCATGACACCGGATGAAGTAAAAGCAACAGGCGCGCAAGTTTGTTTAGGTAATACGTTTCACCTAATGCTGCGCCCAGGCACTGAAATCATTAAGCAACATGGTGGTTTACATAAGTTTATGAATTGGGATTTCCCGATTCTAACTGACTCAGGTGGCTTCCAGGTGTTCAGCCTAGGTGCCATGCGTAAAATTACCGAAGAAGGCGTATTATTTAGCTCCCCAGTAAATGGCGAGAAAATTATGATGACGCCAGAATCATCAATGCAAGTACAGCGCGACTTGGGTTCAGATATCGTGATGATTTTTGACGAATGTACACCATACCCTGCTACCGAAAAAGAAGCTAAAGATTCAATGGAATTGTCACTTCGCTGGGCTAAACGCTCAAAAGAAGGCCATGGCGACAACCCATCCGCACTGTTTGGTATTATTCAAGGTGGTATGTACCCAGAGTTACGTGCACAATCGCAAGCCGGACTTGAAGAAATAGGCTTTGATGGCTATGCATTAGGTGGTTTATCGGTAGGTGAGCCGAAAAACGAAATGATCAATATTCTTGATCATTGCGCGTACAAAATGCCAGCAGACAAACCACGTTATTTAATGGGTGTAGGTAAGCCAGAAGACTTAGTTGAGTCGGTACGCCGTGGTATTGATATGTTTGACTGTGTTATGCCAACCCGTAACGCTCGTAATGGTCATTTATTTATAACCACAGGTGTGGTTAAAATACGTAACGCAGTACATAAAACAGATACTGGCCCGCTTGACCCTGAGTGTGATTGCCATACCTGTGGAAACTACTCACGTGCCTATTTACATCACCTTGATAAATGTAACGAAATTTTAGGCGCACGATTAAACACTATTCATAACTTACGTTATTATCAACGTGTTATGGAAGGCTTACGTAACGCAATTAGCGCAGGTAAGTTAGATGAGTTCGTTCAGGATTTTTATGCTCGCCGTGGCCAAGACGTGCCAGAGCTTGCAGATATAACAAATTAAATTTTAAAAATTAAAGAGGAAGTATCATGAGTTTATTTATTTCGAATGCCCACGCAAGTACTGGTTCTGCATCTGCCGGTGGCGGAATGGAAATGCTAATAATGTTAGCTATTTTCGGTTTGGTTTTTTACTTTTTGATTTATCGCCCGCAAGCTAAGCGTGTTAAAGAGCATAAAAGCTTAATGAGCGCGATGGCTAAAGGTGATGAAGTACTTACCCAAGGCGGTTTAGTGGGTAAAATAGTAAAAATTGCAGATGATAAAGATTTTGTTGTTATCTCATTAAACGAGCAAGCAGAAGTAACAGTACAAAAATCAGCCGTAACTGCGGTATTGCCAAAAGGCACAATGAAGTCGCTATAAAAATAATAAGGACGACCCCGTGTTAAACAAGTTTCCACTTTGGAAGTATTTACTTGTTTTAGCTGTGGTAGCCGTTGGCCTTTTATACGCCTCTCCAAACTTGTATGGTCGCGATCCGGCTATACAAGTTTCTGGCGCTAAAGGTGCTGATGTTGATCTCAGTGTAATAGACAAAGTAAACGCAACCCTCAAAAAACATAACGTTAGTGTTAAATCAACGAAACTCGAAGATGGGCAAATACTCGTTCGCTTTAGAAACGTTGAAGAGCAGCTAAAAGCGCAAGATTTATTGCGTAACTCTCTTAGCGATGATTACATTTCTGCTATAAACATGGCTCCAGCGCAACCAGCTTGGTTAAAAGCGGTTGGCGGCAACCCAATGAAGCTAGGCCTAGACTTAAGTGGTGGTGTGCATTTCACCATGGAAATTGACATGGCGACAGCCGTTGATAACCAGCTTGAGCAAATGGAAGAAGACTTTCGTAGCGACCTACGTGAAGAAAAACTTCGTTATCGCAGTGTTCGCCGTGTAGCGGGCTCTGATCGTATGCGTGTAGAAATGCGCAGCGAAGAAGATAAAGACGCTGCAGAGCGCTTCTTAAAAACGCAGTATCCATTAAATGTATACATAGATGATAGCAGTAACGATAACGCATTTTATGCGACTATGAGTGAGCAAAAACTCAAAGAAATTCGTGATTACGCTATCAAGCAAAACGAAACGATTATTCGTAACCGTATTAACCAAATTGGTGTTGCTGAGCCAAACGTACAGCGCCAAGGTGCTGAGCGAATTATTGTGCAACTACCCGGCATTCAAGATACTGCTCGTGCTAAAGAGATTTTAGGCGCAACGGCCACACTTGAGTTTCGCGAAGTAGAAGAAAACGCCGATATTAGCGCTGCTGCTCAAGGTCGTATCCCACCGGGTACTGAAATGATCATGAGCCGTGACGGTTACCCTGTGGTACTTAAAAAACGTATTATTCTTGAAGGTAGCCATATTACTGGCGCGCAATCAGGTAGCGATGAATACCAACGCCCGCAAGTAAGTATTACGCTAGATAGCAAAGGTGGGGCAAAAATGAATGCCTTTACCAAGCGAGCTATTGGTAAGCGCATGGCCACGGTATTTATTGAATACAAACCATCAGGTAAAAAAGATGCCGACGGTAAAGCGCTTCCGCCTATTAAGGTTGAAGAAGTTATTAACGTAGCAACTATTCAAGCACGCCTTGATCGCTCGTTCCGTATTACCGGTATTGATAACCCAGCAGAAGCACATAACTTAAGCTTATTACTACGTGCTGGTGCACTTGTAGCGCCAATTCAAATAGTTGAAGAGCGCACCGTAGGGCCAAGCTTAGGGCAAGAAAACATTGAAGCAGGTATGACCGCGGTAGCACTTGGTTTTGCATTCGTACTTGCATTTATGCTTATTTACTACAAAGGCTTTGGCATGGTTGCTAACCTTGCGCTTGCTGCTAACTTAGTACTTATTATTGGTGTTATGTCGTTAATTCCAGGCGCAACGCTTACTTTGCCTGGTATTGCCGGTATTGTACTAACTGTAGGTATGGCGGTTGATGCCAACGTACTTATTTTTGAACGTATTCGTGAAGAGCTGGCCGATGGCCGTAGCCCTCAACAAGCCGTTCATTTTGGTTATGACAGTGCATTTAGCACTATTTTCGATGCCAATATTACCACCTTAATTGCTGCCGTTATTTTGTTTGCTGTGGGCACTGGCCCAATTGCAGGCTTTGCGGTTACGTTAGCAATTGGTATTTTAACGTCAATGTTTACAGCTATTGTTGGTACACGTGCGATTATCAACTTATTTATCGGCGGTAAACGTGTTGATAAACTTTCAATTTAAGGAGTAGCCATGCAAATTTTAAAATTGGGTAGCAAAACCCTACGTTTCATGTCTCTTCGTAAAGTGGCAATGGGTTTTTCAACGTTATTAATTTTAGCGGCATTTATATCGGTTTTCACTAAAGGCTTAAACTTTGGTTTAGACTTTACCGGTGGTACTGCCGTAGAAGTTGGCTTTTCGCAACCTGCAGATCTTAAAAAGGTGCGTAATGTACTTGCCGAAAATGGCTTTGCAGATGCATCGGTACAATTGTTTGGTTCAAGCCAAGAAATTTTAGTTCGTTTAGCGCCGCGCGGCGATGACGTAAAAGCTGAAGTTATTGGTAACCAAGTTATTGCTGCATTAAAGCTAGCAGACGAAAGCGTAGTAATGCGCCGTATTGAGTTTGTTGGCCCAAGCGTAGGTGAAGACCTAAAAGAGCAGGGTGGCCTGGCCATGTTAACTGCGCTTATTTGTATCTTGATTTATGTAGCGTTTCGCTTTGAATGGCGTTTTGCAGTAGGCGCAGTAAGCGGCTTAATTCACGATGTTATTATTACCGTTGGCTTATTTTCGGTATTAGGTTTAGAGTTCGATTTAACCATATTAGCGGCTATATTAGCGGTAATAGGTTACTCGCTAAACGATACCATTGTAGTATCTGACCGTATTCGTGAAAACTTCCGCAAAGTACGTATTGATGACACGATAGAAATTATCGATATTTCTTTAACACAAACGCTTAATCGTACCTTAGTAACGTCAATTACCACTATTTTAGTATTAATTGCCTTGTTTATTTGGGGCGGTCAAACCATTCATGGCTTTGCTACAGCATTGTTATTTGGTGTGTTTATTGGTACTTATTCATCTATTTACGTTGCCAGCTCAGTTGCTATTGCACTTGGCGTAAGTAAAGAAGATTTAATACCAGAAGTGATTGAAAAAGAAGGTGCTGATCTAGACGCTATGCCGTAATAGATTTGTAAGCCGATATTAACCGCCCATCTGGGCGGTTTTTTATTGCCTGCAGATTGCCATAAAAATGTCATATTCGCTTGCTACTTTACCTTGAGTAAATCGTAATAGAGCTTAGCAATAATGAAGCAGCGTAAATTATTAAATGAAATTTTAGAAAATGGCACAATTACCACCTTGTTTCAGCCGCTTTTTGATATTAGCAGGCAGACCATTCTCGGTTATGAAGCACTCAGCAGAGGGCCTAAAAATAGCTGTTTAGAAATGCCTAATACACTGTTTCAGGTGGCTCATCAATATGGTCTTATTTCAGAGCTTGAGCTACTGTGCCGCTCTAAAGCTATTGAGAACTTTGTGCATTTGAAGCTGCAGGGCAAACTATTTTTAAATGTTAGTCCTAAAACGTTACTCGACCCAAGTCATCCTAAAGGCGAAACACTGCATCTCATTAAGCAGTTTGGTTTAGCAGCTCATCGGGTGGTGATAGAGGTAACAGAGCAAGAAAGAGTCGAGGATGAGTTTTTACTACAAAAAACCATGGCACATTACCGCTCTTTAGGCTTCACTATTGCAATTGATGACTTAGGTACGGGGTATTCTGGGTTAAAGCAATGGTCGGAGTTATGCCCAGACTTTGTCAAAATCGATCGTTATTTTATCGATCATTGCGATAAAAGTGTGGTTAAAAAAGAGTTTTTAAAGTTAATAACAGCTCTGGCAAAAGTAACCAATACGACAGTGATTGCAGAGGGAATTGAGCGAGCAGAAGAGCTAACTGTGTTAGAAGGAATGGGTATCAACTATGTGCAAGGGTTTTTACTTGAACGACCAAGTAATAAACCAAGTTATGTGCTTTCAGCAAGGCAAATTCAAGCACTGAGCTTTGCCGCAAATACAAACCAGTTAAATAACTCTATGGCTATTGGTTGGCTTGCAGTAGCGCAGCAAACTATTGATAGCGAAACCAGTTGTAAAGACGCCCATGCGCTATTTGAACGAGATAAATCAATTGCCAGCCTAGTGGTAATTAATTCGCAGTGTCAGCCAATTGGCTTGCTCCACAAAGAGCAACTTAGTGAAGTGTTTGCAGCGGCCTATGGCCATGCTTTGTATGACAAGCGTGCGGCCACTGTAGTAATGGACAGGCAACCGCTAGTGGTAGATGAAAACCAGCTGCTAGATAACGTTAGTCAGCAAATTACCGAATGCGACTTTGATATTCGCCGCCATATAGTGATCACCCGAGGGCAGCAGTATTTAGGCATTGTGCCAGTACGCGACATATTAAAACATATAACAGATGAAAAAATTCGTCATGCGCAGCACGCTAACCCATTAACTATGTTACCCGGTAATCTAGCTCTTAACGATGCCATAGAGCGGCGTTTAGCTACACAAAAGGCGTTTTCATTGGCGTATTTAGATTTGAACCATTTTAAACAGTTTAATGATTTGTTTGGTTATGCTAGCGGCGATAGTGTAATTAAACTATTAGCAAATATTACGATGCAGGCGTGTAGTAATACAAACAGTTTTGTTGGCCATATTGGCGGCGATGACTTTATGGTGCTATTTGATGATAATAATGCTGTCGCAGTGTTCGAGCATATTATTCGCCAATTTGAAATAGAATCACAGGTGTTTTTTAGTTCCGAACATATTAAAAATAAGGGATATTGGAGTGCAAATAGAGAAGGGAAGCCACAATTTGTGCCATTAGTAACACTGGCAATAGGCTTAGTTACTCCCGATTTACACCATTATAAGAATAGCCATCAGGTTGCAGCATTGGCAAGTAATGCTAAAAAATCAGCAAAGCGCTTTGCTCATAGCCATTTGTTTTTATGTCGGCGTAGTAAGCCAAGTAGTGTGGTTGCTAGGTTAGAAAAACAAGCAGTTTAATCGTCATAAATAATTTTTTGCAGACAACAAAAAAGGAGCCTAAGCTCCTTTTTTAAACCATGCAGTTTTTATTAACGAAGTAATGACTCAGTTAATACAGGGCGAATTTCGCGAATTATTGCTTGAGTTAGCTTAGGTGCGCCACAGATAATGTTACCACTATTGTTATAGTTTACGCCGCCAGCAAAATCTACAACCATGCCGCCTGCTTCTTTTACTAATAGCTCGCCTGCAGCAGTATCCCAAGGTTTTAAACCAATTTCGAAAAAGCCATCAACGCGTCCAGCAGCCACATAAGCCATGTCTAGCGCAGCAGAGCCCGCACGACGGATATCAGCAGTATGTATGAATAAAGCTTTAAACGCTTCTGTGTATGCATCTAGGTGTTGTTTTTGCTTGAAAGGGAAGCCTGTAGCTAAGATTGAACCGCCTAAATCAACTGTTTTAGAAACGCGTAAACGTTTGCTGTTAAGTTGTGCGCCTTGACCACGAGAGGCAGTGAAAAGCTCACCACGAATTGGATCATAAATAACGGCTTGGTCTAAACGACCTTTTACTTTAAGTGCGATAGAAACCGCAAAATGAGGAATACCCTTGATGAAGTTAGTTGTGCCATCAAGCGGGTCAACAATCCATTGGTAATCTGCATCCTTACCTTTATGCTCGCCTAATTCTTCACCAACAATGCAGTGATCAGGGTAAGAGCGTAAAATGGTGTCGCGAATTATAGCTTCAGCTTCTTTATCAATGTTAGTCACTAAATCGTTAGTGCCTTTTTGTTGAACTTCAACTTTTGATAAATCTTCACTTGCACGAAGTATAATTTTGCCTGCGTTACGCGCAGCGCGAACCGCAATGTTTAACATTGGATGCATGGTATTACCTTTGGGTTGTAAAAGAACGTTTATATATTTTAGCTGGCGTATTTTAGCGACTTTTGCCATAAAGTAAACAACAAAGCCTAAATACTTTTGTTTGTTTTTTGTACTCACTTGATGTGCAGGGCATTTTATACAAATTCAGCATTGATGAATCTGCAAAGCACTTTTTAAATGTGTTCTAGTGCTTTAAAAATTTAGCATGTTTTTTACTCTTTAACCTGGGCCCAAGTTAAAAGCTATGAACATGCTTTTATCGAAATTTTCCGAGAAAACCCATTGATCGACGCGAAGCGGCGTCGATGGGATGAATCGGAATAGTTAGCCCTGCTCTTGAATGTATTTTCGAATTGTATCAGCAGCCGCATTTCCAACAGAGCAAACAAAATATCCGTCAGACCAAAATGTCTTTTTAACCCAGAATTGCTTTTTAAACCATTTAAATCTCGACCATAGACTTTGCGTTGTAGATTGTTTAATTCTCCTAACGTAACTCGCAACGCTGATATTGGGAGAAATCGTTAGCAATATGTGTATATGATCTTTGACCACCTCGATCTCTTCGATATTAAATTCTGAGCGCTCTGCAATTTTAGTGATTTTTTGTTTTACAAAATCACCTACATCACCTTTTAACAATTGTTTTCTATATTTAACCACAAGTATTAAATGTAGTGCTATTAAATATTTACAGTGAGATTTAGTGTCATATTCCATCTTGACAACTCATTTTCATACAGTAGTCTATACAGTGTATGAAAAAGACGCTTAGATACAACTACAGGCTAAATCCTACGCCAGAGCAAGAAGCTAAACTCGTTGAGTTTGGCGCGACAGCGCGTGGCATTTGGAACTTATTGTTGTCTGAGAACATGCGTCGATACGAGCACGATAAAACGTTTTTGTTTTACAAAGACATGGCCTCACTACTTAAAGATATCAAGACGTTCGAAGAGTTTAACTGGATCAAAGCATTCGATTCTGCGGCAGCTCAACAAGTTGCCCGCGACCTGGAATTAGCGCTCAAGAATGTTTTTACTAAAGGTCGCTTGCAACGCTTTCCAAAGCACAAGATCTCATATAAAAAGAAAAAACTTCACAACGATAGTTTTCGAGCGGTCAATAACTCGAACTGTATCCGCATTGAAAATGGCGCTATCAGTATCCCAAAGGTAGGCAAGATACCCATTATCTTGCATCGCAAACTAGCAAGTAAAATCAAGACTGTAACTATCCAGTATCACCACGGAAAATGGGGATGCAGCATCACTCAGGAAGTTGGGTGCAAAACAGCTAAACAAGTTTTAAAAAAATCACAGGTTTTGACATTAACTCAAAGCAAACTGTTGTTGGCTCAGATGGTTTTGTGGTCGATAACCCCAAGTTTTTAAAGCAGTCAAAAACAAAGTTAAATCAATTGCAACGCCAGCTTGCACGCCGATCTAAAGGTTCAAATCGCTGGCAAAAAACCAAACAACGCATCAACAAATTACACGGCAAAATCTCACGGCAAAGGCTCGACTTTGCACACAAAATTTCACGCCAGATAACCAATGAAAATGACATTTTAGTGTTCGAAGATTTAAACGTAAAAGGGATGCAAAAGTTCAATGGCAGCATGGTTGCCGACAATGTGATGGGCTTAATTACTCAGCTTTCAAAATACAAAACTGAGCTTGAAGGTAAACTATATCACGAGATTGGCAGGTTTGAAAAATCCACTGGGGTTTGTTCTGAATGCGGCCAGCATCATGTTTTAACATTGAACGACAGATATTTCACATGTACGGCTTGTGAAACTAACCAAAACCGAGACTTGTCAGCGGCTAAAAGCATAGCAAAAACAGGTGAATTAGATTTGATTGCGGCTGGGATCGTCGCAAGGGTTACCCCCACATCTCAGCAGAAATCAGCCATTAAAACGAAAGTCTTCGAGCTATCGAAGTTTGCTGTTGGAACTGAGAAAAAAGAAGCAGCCTAGTCTCTAAGTCAAGGCTGTAGAAGCCCATTGAACGACACGGAGTGGCGTCGATGGGTAGTTCACAGGTAGTTCATCACATTGGAGTACCACTTTTACCACCAAGTTGGGTTTTTAATTGGTTAGCAAAGCTAATAAATTTTTCTTTAATGGTGCGCTTAATCTTTATTTCTACCGAGCCCATAATAGCCTTTCCCTCAATATGGATGGTCGGGCCTTGATGCTTGTTAAGTGCCACTGTTTTATTTTCAACACTACTAATAATGCTAAACATTTTTGATACTACATTAACGTGTTCTGGTACGTATATTTCATCACTGCCAAAAATACAGTTAACATGAATCGTTATCTCTTGGTGGGTAAAAATAGCATCGGTAAAATCAAGTACTACCGAGCCCATAAAGTTAGCCAGGTAAATATTTTTAGGCACAATCCACTGGCCACTTCTTTCATTGGAGCCTAAAATACTGCGTAATGTAAAGTCACTCTGGCTAAATTGCTGAGCGCTGTAATTGGGTGAAAATTGCGAATGTTTTTGGGCATTATATTGCTGATCAGTATTAAGGGTTAAATCCTCAACTAAGCTAACAAGGACTTCATTATTATTTGTAGCCATTGCCTCATCTAAACGCCTTTCAAATGCTTCTACAGAAATAACTCCGTGGCTGTAATTATAAATTAGTTGATCAATCACTTCTTCGCGCACTTGCTCTTGCGGGCGGTCTGTTATTTTTACGCTCATTAGGGTATTCCTTTTATTTTACTATTGTCACTATATAAGCAAAGCATATACCAAAAATATTATTGTTATTAATCAGCTTGTTATGTTTTTAGCCTATTTGTGACTTTGTTATATTAACGATCCATTAACCAAAATGGTAATTATCTAGTTATTTTCACTACTGAGAACTTTTTACCGATAAGTCGGTAAAAAAGTGGTGTATACAAAGTAAAGTTATATTATATCCCGCCTTAACTATCTGATTTTACTTGTTTATTAAAGTTGGCCTAAAGCTGGCATTAGTTAAAGTGTCTTTAATCAAAAGGAGAAAGATTATGAAAACATTTAACAAATCTATCATTGCGGCGTTAGTTTTAGGTACTACGGCTATGGGTGCTCAAGCGAGCAGCTGGGAAAATGAAAGTAAAGATGCTTGGATTGATGGTAAGGCTGAAACAGTGCTTCTTATGAACACTAACCTCAATAACTTTGACATCAACACTGATGTAAAAAATGGCAAAGTTATACTAACAGGTAAAGTTAATAGCGAACTCGACAAAGAGCTAGCAGAAGAACTTGTACTGAGTTTAGATGGCGTAACCGATGTTGATAACCAGCTTACTGTTGTGAAAAGCATGAACAGTAAAAGCCATGACAACATGAAAGATGATGATGGTAGCGGCTTAACCGACGCTAAAATTACCACAGTCATCACAACGCGTTATTTATTTAACTCAGAAGTTGGTGGTACAAACATTGATGTAGATACTGACAACGGTGTAGTTACTCTTACCGGTACAGTGAACTCAGATGCTGAAAAACAGCTTGCAGTAAAAATTGCTAAAAATGCTGAAGATGTTCGCGACGTAGTAGATAAACTAACGATAGTTGCAAAGTAATATAGTATTTATAAAACCCAGCTCTGCTGGGTTTTTGCTTATAAATTTTTTATTTATAAATAAGGAGAATATTTATGGATATTATACGTATTATTTTTTCAATCTTACTGCCACCACTGGGAGTATTTTTACAGGTGGGTTTAGGCTTACATTTTTGGATAAATATTTTACTTACGTTGTTTGGTTACTTCCCTGGAGTAATACATGCAATATACATTATCGCAAAAAAATAATTCATTTCTGTTTGTCGCGTAATATAGGCTGTAAGTTGCTTATTTAAAGCCCAATTTTTAAATTACGCGATATACAGCCTTCCATTTCATTTTTACTTAGCTGCCAGTATTACCCTAAATTCTGCAAATCTTAATATTACACCCATAAAAAGATTACTATTTAAGCAGTTAGACCATTGATTGTTAAAATAAAGACTTTTGCTAGTGACAAGCCCCTAAAAACTTTTTATACTGCACCCCGCTTTAGTCGCTATGTGACTAAACGCTTCTTAAAAAATTAACTGTTTACAGTTATACAAAAAGTTGGCCCCTTAGCTCAGTTGGTTAGAGCACACGACTCATAATCGTTAGGTCCCCAGTTCGAGTCTGGGAGGGGCCACCACTTTTACAAGCTTCCCAAGTAAATACAAATATCTACTAACCGAAATTACCCTTTGATACTTCTCACAATAACAAAAAACTTAACTTATTAGAGCAACTAATTGTGAATAAAAAATTGTATGTATTAAAAGATTAGCCTTACATCAAAGATGTTTCGTTCTATAAAGCTTTGATGCTTGTATTACCCTGTTTTACAGGGGGGGGGTCTTTATTAATAATACAAAATAGATAATTTACCAATGGGAAAAAGAGAACAGACTGCTTTTAAATATGAGGCTTACTCTGAATTTGAATCACTTGCGAATAACTACTTAAGTGACATACTGGGTAGAGATGATTAAGGCTTTATATGACACCAGAAGAACTAGAGCAGCAGGCTATAACTTTTGCAAAAAGCAATAGAACACGTATAGCTCGCAAACTAACAGATAAAAACGAGTTCCCTTCAGACATAAGGCCTGTTTCTGTTTTTATGTCAGGTTCACCAGGTGCAGGTAAAACTGAAGCTTCAAAAGCTTTTTTAGAAGAAATTGGTGCTGATAATGTACTAAGGCTTGATCCTGATGAGCTAAGAGAGCTTATACCTGGTTATTCAGGTGATAACTCGTATTTATTTCATCGCGCAGTTTCTTTTATCGTAGAGCGGACACTTGACCATGCGTTTAAAAACAAGCAGTCTTTTTTGTTAGATGGAACTTTGGCAAGCTATGATGTTGCAAAAAAGAATATTGAACGCTCTATTCGCAAGGGAAGGCAGGTACTTATTTTGTTTGTATATCAGAAGCCAGAACTCGCTTGGGAGTTCGTTGAGGCAAGAGAAAAGCTAGAAGGGCGTAGAATTCTACCAAATATCTTCATTGATCAGTTCTTTGCCTCTCAGGAGGTTATAAGGGAGCTTAAGTTAAATTTTGGTAGTCAAATACAAGTTGATTTATTAGTTAAAAATAACAAAGGTAAAACTCGTTTTTATCACGGTAATGTTCAGGCTATAGAGCATCATTTAGATGAAAAATTCACTAGAGAAGATCTGGAGAGCCTGATAGAATCACCATCCAGCTCAAAAAACGAGCTTTAGGAGAGTTTATGTTTTCAAATTTAATTAAGCCAAAGCCAACGCAAAACTCTAAGCTTTCAGACTTTGTGTTAGATTCTAGCTCAAGCGAGAAGAAGCGAGTTTATAGCCAAGTTATTGAGCGAGCTATTTCTTCCCAGGTTCAAGTCGTAAATAAAGCTTCAGCTATCCAAAGATAATTAGTAAAAAGTCCCAACAAGGGACTTTTTACTGTTTAGAAATTTATGTCATTTTAGTAGCATTAAGAAAACAGGAGTGACATATGATTCATCCCTGCGGCATTACTTCGTTCTGAACACTGGGTTTTCTCGGCAGTATTCGATAAATTAATTTTTACGGTAGATCTCATGTTCAATATCGTAAATATTAACGCTTAAACTGTCTGATGCTCTGCAATAGGTTTTTAAACACTCAAGTAGTTGCTCACTTAACATTTGCTTTTGCTCAATAGAACGCCCCGCCAAAATGTGTACCGCAATATGTATAAACCCCGACCCGCCTGCGCCAAGTAGATATTGCTGATAGGAAATAGCGCGTGTTTTTATGGTTTCTAAATCAAATAAATTACTTTGGAAAGCGGCGTTGTGAATTTTTTCTACAAGTACTTGTGGTAATACAGGGAGGTCTTCTGAGTGTTCAATAATAATGTGCGGCATTTAGGCGTTCCTATTATGAGTTACTACATGTGTGAACCTTATTATACCAAATACCAGGTTACCCGCTAACCCCTACAATGCTGAATTAGCATCTTTTTGTTTTGCACAATAAGCCATTAAGAAGTGGTATGGTGCGGCAAAGTGAATGTATATAGCGTAATGTTTATTTTTTATAGCATGTGTTTTGTAGCTGTAAATACGTTTAGTATAGAAAAACAAACCGTATCCCTCTTTAAGTATGTTGGAGAACACGATGAAGTATTTAAAAGTCAGCTTTTTATTCGCGGGTATGCTTACCTTAACAGCGTGCTCAGATGATGTTGCCTCTGTAAGCCTTGGGTTATTTACCACCAAGGATGTAATTGTAAACTCGCAACAAGACCCTTTAGTCACTGGGGTAACGTGCCATATTAGCCATATAGAAGCTAATTTAGATTTTTCAGACCCTTCTGATATGTCAATTTCGTGTCGGCAAACCGGGGTTATTACCGCAGAGCAATTGCAGCAGATTGATAGGAGTAAATCTGGGGAAGTGGTATTTAAATCATCTAAAAGTATTTTGTTTAAATCATTAAAAGTGCGTCGTATTTACGATGCTAAAGCACATACCTTATTGTATTTGTCGTACTCGACTAAAGAGTCTACGGGGAGTCATCATCATGCGTTATCTACTGTGCCATTATACAATACACAAGCATGGCAATGGGCGCTTGGGCAAGAGCGAGAGTAAGCTATGTTAGCGTTATTTAAGCCCAAACCATTACTGGCTGAGCAAGAGCAGCAATGGTTAATTGATACCTTTATATGGGCAGTTGAAAACTTTGATGTTGAGTTTTTTACCCAGCATACGCAAATCACTTTGCCCACGGTTGAGTTCTTTCCCGACTCGGTATCGAGTATTGAAGAAATGGCCACTAAGGTATTTAACCGCGTAAGCAGTTATGCGGGTATGACAGCGTGGCCTATTCAACTAGTTGCACCGCAGCAGCTCACTCCACAGATTTTTCCACAGTTTAAATTTAGCCAACAACTACGTGGCGAAGGCGCTAAATTAATTGTACCGCCTAGCCAGGCTATTAATATTTCGTTTAATCCAAATCAAGTAAACCAGCCACAAGACTTAGTTGCCAGTTTTGCTGGAACATTAGCGACTATTTTAATTCATCATGTGGGCGTATTACCACCGGGCGGAAAAGACTACTTAGCGCAAGCTGCTGATGCACTGGCTTGCTTTTTAGGCTTTGGGGTAATGATGAGCAATACGGTATATCAGTTTAAGGGCGGCTGTGGCTCGTGTTATAACCCTTATGCAAATCGCGAAGCGTCGTTGAACGAAACCCATACGGTATTTATGCATGCGTTAGTGAGTTACTTTAAAAATGATAAACGCTCTAAGCAGCATTTAAAACCGCATTTGCGCGGCCAATTTAAAAAAGCGCAAAAAGAAATTAAAGCATTAGTCAATAACTCAGCTAACCCGCTGTTATTAGCGTATATGCCAAACTAAGCAGAGATATTGTGTGAATTACTTAGACGAATTTTTACTGATTGCCGTAGCGCACTTTTTTGCAGTAGCAAGCCCAGGGCCCGATTTTGCTGTGGTATTAAAGCAAAGTGTGCAGCAAGGTAGGCGCAATGCTCTTTGGACTAGTGCAGGTGTTGGTGCGGCTATTTTATCATTTGAGCCGAAAAACTCCGTCCTTTAGGTCGGGGATGTAAGGTTTTAGCGCAACGCGCTAACAATAGAGCTTGAATCTTACAAAAACACTGTGTATCTTGTAAGGCATGAAAGAGATAGCGGTTAAACAACGGTTCTACCCAACACCTGAGCAAGTAACCTTACTTGAACAGACGTTTGGCTGTACGCGTTTTGTTTACAACTCTATTCTTCGTTGGCGTACTGATGCTTACTACAATGAGCAAATCAAGATTAACTACAGCAAAGCATCAAGCTATCTAACTGAACTCAAGAAAAACCCTGAGTTCCCTTGGCTTAATGATGTTTCTAGCGTTCCTTTGCAGCAAGCAATCAGAAACCAACAAACTGCTTTTAAGAACTTCTTTGAGGGTCGAGCTAAATACCCAACTTTCAAAAAGAAGCGCTCGAAACAAAGCGCACAACTAACCAAAGCAGCATTCAGATATACTGATGGTCAGTTGTTCATGGCTAAATCTAAGCAACCTATAAATGTTCGTTGGTCGCGAGAGCTGCCTAGCGAACCAACCACCATTACAATTAGCAAAGACAGTGCGGGTCGCTACTTTGTATCTTGTCTGTGTCGCTTCGAGCCAAAACCACTATCGATTAGTAAAAATACAGTCGGTATTGATTTAGGTTTGACTGACCTTGTTATTGCCTCCAACGGTTTCAAGTCTGGAAATCCCCGTCACACCAAGCGTTACGCTAGTAAACTAGCTAAGACTCAACGTGTGCTATCGAAGAAGAAGAAAGGTTCTTCTAACTTCCACAAAGCCAGAAAGAAAGTCGCTCGCGTTCAAGCAAAGATTGCTGATTGTCGTCACGACTTCACCCACAAACTGACTTCCCAATTGATAAACGATAATCAAGTGATTAGCTGTGAAAGTCTGAGCGTAAAAAACATGGTCAAGAATCGAAAACTTGCTAAAGCAATTAGCGATGCCAACTGGGGCGAGTTCGTGCGCCAACTTACCTACAAAGCTGAGTGGTACGGTCGAACTGTAGTTAAGATTGATAAGTGGTATCCAAGCTCTAAACGCTGTAATTGCTGCGGTCACGTTGTCGATTCCTTGCCGTTACATATCCGTAAATGGTCGTGTCCTCAATGCTCTAGCGAGCTAGACCGCGACATAAATGCGGCACTGAATATTAAAGCTGTCGGGCAGACAGTGTTAGCCTGTGGAGCGTAAGTAAGACTTTAGATTCTTTTGAATTTAAAGCGATACGCTATGAAACAGGAATCCCCCTCCTTTCCCGACTTGTCGGGCGCGAAGCGAGGTGGGGGAGGATGTCAAGGGGCTTAAATACTTGGCCGGTGCCTATTTAGCTTATTTGGGAGTGCAAGCACTGCGAGCAGCCAAACCGGGGGCAAATCTAAATGATAATATTGCCAACAAAACGGTGCCAGCAGAGCCCGTTTGGTTTGCCTTTCGGCGCGGCTTTTTAACCAATGCATTAAACCCTAAAGCCACCTTGTTTTTTATTTTAATAGCTTTGGCTATTCGTGTTGTAATTTAAAACCAAGTTACATTATTTAATTTTAGGAGTAGGTATGTCGCTTTATAATTTTTCGTTTGGCTCTAACATGTCGTCTCACCGTTTACTGGCGCGCTTGCCTAATGCTAAGCGCATTGGTACAGCCGTATTACAAGGTTATGAGCTAACCTTTGATATGTATTTTAAAGATGGCTCAGGTAAGTGCAGTATTAGCCCAAGTGATGCAGAGGATGCGTTAGTTTATGGGGTTGTTTATCAAATAAGTGATGCCGAAAAAGTCATTTTAGATGGTATAGAAGGTGCAGGTTACGACTGCGTAAATATAACCGTAAAGCTTTTAAGCGGCGAAGACGTTAACGCTCATTGCTATATTGCCAATACCCATGACAGTGAAGCGCTACCCTACGACTGGTATATTAAACACGTTCATCGCGGCGCGCTTGAAGCTGGCGTTCCAAAAGCATACAGTGATGCAATATTAAACCGCGCGCAAAAAAGCGACAGTAACCTAGAGCGTGCTGAAATTGAATTTGCAGTACATCAAAAATAATCATAATAAAAAAGGATAACAATGAAGTTAATTAAGTTTGCCACAATTGCTTTATTAGCAGGGGCTACGTTTAGTACCTGGGCACAGGTAGATACCAATAAAATAGAGCAGGTAATTAAAACCTCCATGGCACGTTTTGATGTGCCAGGAATGGCAGTTGCTATTGTTGAAAACGACAAAGTGATATTTGCTAAAGGTTTTGGTGTAACCCATATAAACACCGGTAATAAGGTTAATAAAGACACCTTGTTTGGCATTGCATCTAACACCAAAGCATTTACCAGTGCGGCGCTGGCTAAGTTGGTTGATGAAGGCAAGTTGAGCTGGGACGATAAAGTGATTGATCACCTGCCAGAATTTCAACTATATGACGCATACGTAACCCGCGAAATGCGTATTCGCGATCTGCTGAGTCATCGCAGTGGGTTGGGGCTTGGGCAAGGCGACTTAATGATTTGGCCAAGTACCGACAAGTCGGTTGATGATATTTTAGCAGGCTTAAAATACTTAAAACCGGCCAGCAGCTTTCGCAGCCAATATGCGTATAACAACTTAATGTTTGTTACCGCAGGGGAAGTGGTAGCACGCGTATCTGGGATGAGTTGGAACGATTACATCGAAAAAAACATGTTACAGCCGCTAAATATGACTCACTCGCGAGCGGGGTTTTCGCGCATTCCAAGTAGCAATAAAAACTGGGCAACGGGGCATATTCCGATGGATAACCAACTCCATCCATTTTTTGTTAACTACCTAGAAGATTTTAGAGGCGCTGGGGCAATAGCCTCAAGTGCCAGCGATATGAGCCAATGGCTACGTACGCAACTTGCTGGTGGCACAATGCCAAATGGCGAGCAGTTATTTAGCGAAAAACAACAAGCGCAAATGTGGCATCCACATATAACGGCTATGGCGTCTAAAAGCGCGTTTGAGGCGTATCATCAGCAGTTTAGAGGTTACGGGCTAGGCTGGAGTATTGAGGACTACCACGGCTTTAAAAAGCTTGGTCACGGTGGCGGTATTTTAGGCATGGTGTCGCAGGTTACATTACTGCCTGAGAAAAAACTCGGTATTGTTATTTTAAGTAATCAGCAAGCATTTGGTGCGCTAGCGGCAGTAACTCACGAAGTGCTTGAAGATGCGCTTGAGCTTGAAGATAAAGATTGGGTTGAAGACTTAGCTAAAAAGCATTTTGAAAGCAAAGAGAAAGCATACGCTAACGCAAAGCCTGCAGCGCCAGCTGATTATCAACCGCAACTACCTAATATTAATTACACTGGTACATTGCACGATAATTGGTACGGCGATGTAATTATTGAGCAGCTTGATGGCAAATTACATATTGATTTTACGCATACCAAGGGCTTAAAAGGCTCACTTGAGCATTACACTGGCAATACTTTTATTGTTAAGTGGGATGAAAAGCTACTTGAGGCTGATGCGTTTATTAATTTTAATATGAATACAGAAAATAGAGTGAGTAACGCTAAAATGCGTGCAGTTTCAACGCAAGTAACCGACTTTAGTTTTGACTTTAGAAATTTAAAATTAACAGCAAAATAACTGTTTTTGCTATCCCTAATTTGCTATATCTAGCGTAAAGGGTATACACCAAAGTCGCAAAGCCACCCACGGGTGGCTTTGTTATATTATGTTTAATGATACAGTTAGGAGCATTTATGCGTACCGCAATTATTTCTCACCCTCATTGTCGTAAACATAAAATGATTGATGATCACCCAGAGTGCCCAGAGCGGTTAGATGCCATTAACGATCGCTTACTAGCAAGCGGGTTAGATATTGCTATTGAGCAAAAGCAAGCGCCTAAAGCGCAACGAGAGCATTACTTACTTGCGCATGACGAATCATTAGTTAGCTCTGTTGAAAGTAAAATACCTACCCAAGGGCTTGTCGATTTAGACGGTGATACTTGGTTATGTCCCGATTCATTAAAAGCAATTGAGCGTGCAGTAGGAGCCGGTATTTTAGCGGTAGATGAAATACTAGAGGGCAACCTTGATGCTGCATTTTGCTCGGTGCGCCCGCCGGGGCATCATGCAAATCGCACTACCTCATCCGGTTTTTGTGTATTTAACAACCTTGCTATTGCGGTTAAATATGCACAAAGCAAAGGGGTTAAGCGCATTGCTATTGTTGATTTTGATGTACATCATGGTAATGGCACTCAAGATATATTTATAGATGATAAAAACGTCTTGTTTTGCTCTTTATTTCAGCATCCATTTTATCCCAATACAGTGGTTGAAAATAACACCACGTTAGTTAATTCACCTTTGCCAATTGCCAGCGACGGTAACGATTTAAAAGCGGTATTTGAGCAGCAATGGCTGCCTAAACTAAATGCTTTTAAGCCTGACATGTTATTTATTAGCGCAGGATTTGATGCTCACCTTGAAGATGATATGGCCAGTTTAAAGTTTGTAGAGGAAGATTACCGCTGGCTAACCGAGCAATTAGCCCGCTTTAGCGAGCAGCATAATTGCCGCGGTATAGTGTCGTATTTAGAAGGGGGGTATGCGCTTTCTGCATTGGGTCGCAGTGCAATTGCACATGTTAAAGCGTTAGTCGATTATGAGTAACGCAAATGCTTGCTCAGGTGTTAGCTGCTTAATTTTACTTAGGCAACACTGACCTTCTTTTAGCAAATAATCTTTCACTAAATCTGCTAATTCAATGGCACTAATGGCTGTTTTTGGCTCGCCACTTAGTGTTGTATAGCTATACTTACTATCTAAAATAATAATTCTGCTTTTTTGCAGCTCATCCATCGCATATACAAAATCATCTACTTCATCAGGCTGCTCAGCTAACTCAATTTCATTGTTATAAATAATAATTTTTGGATACGACATGCTTATTTATTGTCCTACATCAAAGGGGGAATATTTGCTCGATTTATCGAAATTTTCCGAGAAAACCTATTGATCGACGCGAAGCGGCGTCGATGGGATGCATCGGAATAGTTAGCCCTGCTCTTGAATGTATTTTCGAATTGTATCAGCAGCCGCATTTCCAACAGAGCAAACAAAATATCCGTCAGACCAAAATGTTTTTTTAACCCAGAATTACTTTTAAAACCATTTAAATCTCGACCATAGACTTTGCGTTGTAGATTGTTTAATTCTCCTAACGTAACTCGCAACGCTGATATTGGGAGAGATCGTTAGCAATATGTATATATGATCTTTGTCCACCCCGATCTCTTCGATATTAAATTCTGAGCGCTCTGCAATTTCAGTGATTTTTTGTTTTACAAAATCACCTACATCACCTTTTAACAATTGTTTTCTATATTTAACCACACTTGAATTCAAGTATTAAATGTAGCGCTATTAAATATTTACAGTGAGATTTAGTTTCATATTCCATCTTGACAACTCATTTCCATACAGTAGTCTATACAGTATATGAAAAAGACGCTTAGATACAACTACAGGCTAAATCCTACGCCAGAGCAAGAAGCTAAACTCGTTGAGTTTGGTGCGACAGCGCGTGGCATTTGGAACTTATTGTTGTCTGAGAACATGCGTCGATACGAGCACGATAAAACGTTTTTGTTTTACAAAGACATGGCCTCACTACTTAAAGATATCAAGACGTTCGAAGAGTTTAATTGGATCAAAGCATTCGATTCTGCGGCAGCTCAACAAGTTGCCCGCGACCTGGAATTAGCGCTCAAGAATGTTTTTACTAAAGGTCGCTTGCAACGCTTTCCAAAGCACAAGATCTCATATAAAAAGAAAAAACTTCACAACGATAGTTTTCGAGCGGTCAATAACTCAAACTGTATCCGCATTGAAAATGGCGCTATCAGTATCCCAAAGGTAGGCAAGATACCCATTATCTTGCATCGCAAACTAGCAAGTAAAATCAAGACTGTAACTATCCAGTATCACCACGGAAAATGGGGATGCAGCATCACTCAGGAAGTTGAGTGCAAAACAGCTAAACAAGTTTTAAAAACAATCACAGGTTTTGACATTAACTCAAAGCAAACTGTTGTTGGCTCAGATGGTTTTGTGGTCGATAACCCCAAGTTTTTAAAGCAGTCAAAAACAAAGTTAAATCAATTGCAACGCCAGCTTGCACGCCGAACTAAAGGTTCAAATCGCTGGCAAAAAACCAAACAACGCATCAACAAATTACACGGCAAAATCTCACGGCAAAGGCTCGACTTTGCACACAAAATTTCACGCCAGATAACCAATGAAAATGACATTTTAGTGTTCGAAGATTTAAACGTAAAAGGGATGCAAAAGTTCAATGGCAGCATGGTTGCCGACAATGTGATGGGCTTAATTACTCAGCTTTCAAAATACAAAACTGAGCTTGAAGGTAAACTCTATCACGAGATTGGCAGGTTTGAAAAATCCACTGGGGTTTGTTCTGAATGCGGCCAACATCATGTTTTAACATTGAACGACAGATATTTCACATGTACGGCTTGTGAAACTTACCAAAGCCGAGACTTGTCAGCGGCTAAAAGCATAGCAAAAACAGGTGAATTAGATTTGATTGCGGCTGGGATCGTCGCAAGGGTTCCCCCCCACATCTCAGCAGAAATCAGCCATTAAAACGAAAGTCTTCGAGCTATCGAAGTTTGCTGTTGGAACTGAGAAAAAAGAAGCAGCCTAGTCTCTAAGTCAAGGCTGTAGAAGCCCATTGATCGACACGGAGTGGCGGCGTCGATGGGTAGTTCACTAGCTCATTTACACAGGCTAAAACGCAGTTGCAGCAACTAAAAAAGCTGGGCGTGCATATAGCATTAGACGACTTTGGTACCGGGTACTCGGCATTGAGTTATTTAACGAAACTGCCTTTTGATACATTAAAAATAGACGCGAGCTTTATTGCTAAAGTCCCTGATGAATACGGCAATAGCCAAATAGTTGCAGCGCTTATTGCACTGGCAAGCAATTTAAACTTAATGGTAGTGGCAGAGGGAGTTGAGCAGCTAGCTCAAAAAAACTACCTTATTAGCTTAGGGTGTAATGTTATACAGGGGTATTACTATTGCCACCCGTTAACGCAGCGGCAATGGTTTGATTTTTATCGGTTGAACTGCTTATCTGCGAGCACTCAACCAACCGGCACTTAGCCTACGGTTACTTCGTAAGAGGTGAATTTTCGAATGTTAATAACGCCTTTTTCAAAAATTAAATACTGACCTTTAATGCCTTGTAAAATACCGCTTACTACCGGGTCTTTATCAAAGTTAAACGAGCTGATTTTGGTTGGGTATTCGCTTACCGGAAAGTTTAAATCAACTACGTCTTCATCTAGCTGTTCAATAGCTGTTGCGCCAAATAGCTCGCTTAGCTCATTTAGCTTTGCACTAATTTGTGGAATAAGCTCAGCGGCTGCAGCTTTTAAATCTAGCGCTTCGTTTTGGCCTTTTAGCATATTGCGCCAATTAGTTTTATCAGCAATAAATTCAGCCAATGCCACTTCTACTAAGCCTGATTGCAACCGTGTTTGCACTTTAAAAATAGGCAATGCTTGGGTAGCGCCTTGATCAACCCAGCGAGTTGGTATTTGCGTGTGGCGAGTAATACCCACTTTTAGTCCTGAGGTATTAGCGAGGTAGACGTAATGCGGGATCATGCAATTTTCTTCTCCCCACTCTGGCTCGCGGCAAGTACCTTGATCGTAATGGCAGGTTTCTGGCTTCATAATACACATATCGCAACTAGCAAGTTTGCGCATGCATACAAAGCAATGGCCTTGAGAATAGCTTTTTTTGGTTTTTTTACCACAGCTAGAGCATAAAATTGTGCCGCTAAAAGTAAGCGTTAGCTCTTTACCTATAAATGCATTTAAGTCGACTAAGTGCTCACCCACAGGTAAGTGATATTGTACCGGCTCGGTTAAGCTCGATTTTAATTTACGCAATGTGCCTTGCATCTTTACTTGGCCCCTAAAGATGTTAAAAAGGGGAGTCTAACATTTTTAAATTATATTGGCTGTTTAAGTACTGTAAATAATCGTCATACGCGAGTGGTTTGGCGTAAAGGTATCCTTGTGCGTGATCGGCGTTCATACCTTTAAGTAAGTCGTGAACCTCTTGCGTTTCTACCCCTTCAATAGTAATTGTTGACATCCTCCACCACCTCGCCAAGCGCCTGAACAAGTTCAGGAAAGGAGGGGGATTCCGATTAGTTTAAAACCATCGGGGCTTTGTGATCACTCATAAGGCAAGTTCCTGCTTCAACAAGCTGACTAATGTCAATCTCTCCACAGGCTAGAACGCGATGACCTCGCGCTAAAATATTTAATGCGCCAACATGATCCGCATTATCTTGATAACCGCACTTCGCACATTCAAACTTAGACTGCGTTAATCGGTTATCTTTTGATTGATGACCACACGCCGGACACGTTTGACTGGTATGTTTCGGATCAACAAAAATAACCTGACCGCCGAGCCAATCCTGCTTATATTTCAGCATTTCTTTAAACATTCCCCATCCTTGATTGAGAATGACGCGGTTTAAGCCAGATTTTTGTTTCACCATTTTTCCATGCTGCTCACTGCTGCCTTTGCTGTTTTTCGTCATATTTCTAATTTTAAGATCTTCTAGCACGATGATTGCGTGGCTTTTGCTCAACTGTGTTGAGATCTTATGTAATTTGTCATGACGAATATTGGCAACTTTCGTATGAAATGTTGTGATCTTTGCTTTTAATTTTTTCCAGTTACTTGAAAATTTCACTTTTCTAGCAAGTTGCTTCTGTAATCGTTTGATCCTGATTGTCTGTTTACTGGTATCTATCGGCTCCACAAAACTGCCATCAGAAAGGGTAATTAGGCGTTTCACGCCTAAATCTCCCCCCAATCATGGCGTTTTATGGGGGCTTAGGTGGTGCTACTTCTTGTTCAACTTGGATTGAAACAAACCAGTGCTTTCCTTTTTGTGAAACAGTGACGTTTTTAGCTTTTCCTAAAATAGCTTGGCTTTTTCTAACATTAACCCAACCGATTTTAGGTAAAAAAATACGTTTCCCATTCTTGTCGATTTTAAAGCCTTGAGGAAAATTAAAGCTATTCACCTCTCCTTTTTTCTTAAAAGTAGGCATCCGTTTGAGTGGTTGGTTTTTATCGAATGCGTCTTTAAAGGCGCGTTCAAGCTGTTTTAATGTTTGTTGGATAGTTTGTGCGGGCGATAGTGTTAAAAAGCCATACTCCTCGCTTTTTTTCCAAAGTTTGGAAAAGAAATCCAACTCTTGGTAGTAGCAAATTTTTTGTTTATTCTGTAACTTAATAAGTTAATCGCTAAGGCTTTATTCCACAAGAATCGACAATTTCCCGCATATTGCACCATTTTAGCGTTAATATCGGGTGTTGTTTTTAAACGAAATTTATAAGCTTTGCGAATAACCATACTGTTATTATATACAGTCAATCAAAAAGGAACAACCCACTTAGTCGCTTCGCGACTACTACCTTATATCACCGACCTAAAGGAGCGGTGTTTTACGGCAAAAGTTGATAAAAAATATTAATATAAGTATTGCTGCGGCTAGCGCATGATAACGTAACGTTTTAAATTCCAAATTATGCTGTGCTTTTTTTGATCCTTTCAAATAGTGTAGCACTAAAAAAGCGCAGACAAGCTGCGCTTTTGATGTTTACATTTAATAGTAATATTAACCAATAGGTTATATTTAACTATTTTGCTCTCTCGCAATAGCACGATATGCAATATCAGTACGATATTCCATGCCATCCCAGCTGAGTTGCTTTATTAGCTCGTAAGCGCGTTGCTGCGCTTCGGTTACGGTATTACCCAGTGCGGTGGCACATAATACACGTCCGCCCGCAGTTACTACGTCATTACCGTTTTGTTTAGTACCAGCATGAAATACTTTTTCGCCAGCAGGGTAGTCAACCTGTAAACCCGATATAACATCGCCTTTAGGATAATCACCAGGATAGCCTTTAGCGGCCAGTACTACACCAACGGCTGCACGTGGATCAAACTCAATGGTGGTTTTATCCAGTTCAACACGATTAGCCGCTTCAATTAACTCGACTAAGTCTGATTGCAAACGTAGCATCATAGGTTGAGTTTCCGGGTCGCCAAAACGACAGTTATACTCAATTACTTTTGGCGTGCCATCGGTATCTATCATTAAGCCAGCGTATAAAAAGCCTGTGTACGGATGACCCTCGCTCGCCATGCCCTCTACCGTTGGGTAAATCACTTCGTTCATAATACGCTGATGAATTTCATCGGTAACTACTGGCGCAGGTGAATAAGCACCCATACCGCCAGTGTTAGGGCCAGCATCGCCATTGTAAGCGCGTTTATGATCTTGGCTAGTGGCAAATGGTAATACGTTTTTGCCATCTACCATCACAATGAAAGACGCTTCTTCACCTTCTAAAAACTCTTCGATAACTACGCGGCTACCAGCATCACCAAAAGCATTACCCGCAAGCATGTCACGAATAGCATCTTCAGCCTCGGCTTCAGTCATCGCAACAATAACGCCTTTACCTGCGGCTAAACCATCTGCTTTGATTACAATTGGCGCGCCTTTTTCTTTTAAATAAGCAAGGGCAGGGGCAACCTGTTCAAAGGTTTGGTAATCGCCACTAGGGATATTGTGACGCGCTAAAAAGTCTTTAGTAAACGACTTTGAGCCTTCAAGCTGAGCTGCGCCCGCTGTTGGGCCAAATATAGCTAGGCCGTGTTCACGAAACTTATCAACCACACCTAATACTAACGGGATCTCAGGGCCTACAATAGTAAGCTCAACATTATTTTGTTGTGCAAACTGAAGTAAACCGTCTAAGTCGTCAACATTTATTGCAACGTTCTCAAGTTTTGGCTCAAGTGCTGTGCCCGCATTACCAGGGGCTACAAATACTGTGTTTACTTTGGTGTTTTGAGCGGCTTTAAACGCAAGAGCGTGTTCGCGGCCGCCGCTGCCAATGACTAAAACATTCATGGCGAAAAATTCCTATTTAAAGCGGTTTTTTAAATTTCAGCGTCATGCGGTCACTTTCACCAATGGCTTTATATTTATCGGCATCTTGATCGCCTAAACGTAAGCTTGGTGGTAGCGTCCATACCCCTTTAGGGTGATCGGCTGTATCTTTTGGGTTAGCATTTATTTCACTACTAGCAACTAATTCAAACCCAGCTTGTTTAGCTATTTCAATTACGTAGCTTTGCTTCATGTAACCACTGCTTTTTTGATCGTCATCGGCGCGTGCTTCAGGCAATCTATGCTCTACTACACCTAAAGTGCCACCTGGTTTGAGTGCGGTATAAAAAGATTTAAACGCACTAAGTGCGCCGTCTTTATTTTTACCCATATACCAGTTATGCACATTTCTAAAGGTAAGTATCATATCGGCGCTATTTGCAGGGGCAAGTTCGGTGTGAGTAACAGGAGCAAACTCAGTTACTATTACTTTACTAAAACGTGGGTCTTGCGTTACTTTTTGTTCAAACTCAGAGCGAGAACGCTGATAAAAGCCAGTCGCATCTTTTGGAAAATGCGCGGCGTAAAATTTGCCATTATCTTTGAGTACAGGCGCTAAAATTTCGCTGTACCAACCACCACCGGGCGATATTTCTACCACGCTCATATTCGGCTTTAAGCCAAAAAATGCCAGCGTTTGTGCTGGATGACGAAACTTGTCACGCTCACTGTTTTTAGCAGCGCGCTGCTCATAATTAAGTGCATTAGCAACTAATGAGTTTTCACTGTGGTTATGAGCCAAGCTTGCTGCAGAGCTAAGCGCAATAGTGGCGACAAGTATAGATTTTAAAGCAAATTTCATCATTTTATTCTTCACTGTTAGTTTAATGAACAATCAGAATACGTTAATTGATTGCAAACAAACAGAGCTAAACTCAAACTTCAGTGTTTAGCTCTATAAGTGATTAGTGGCGGAAGTGGCGCATACCAGTAAGTACCATTGCCATGCCAGCTTCGTCTGCTGCGGCAATCACTTCTGCATCACGCATTGAGCCACCTGGCTGAATTACTGCCGTTATGCCAGCGGCTGCAGCTGCGTCAATACCATCACGAAATGGGAAGAATGCATCCGATGCCATAACTGAACCTTTAACTTCAAGGTTTTCATCTGCTGCTTTAATACCGGCAATTTTAGCCGAGTAAACGCGGCTCATTTGGCCCGCGCCTACACCGATTGTCATACCGTCACGGGCATATACAATGGCGTTAGATTTAACAAATTTAGCTACTTTCCAGCAAAATAATAAGTCTTTAAGCTCTTGCTCAGTAGGTTGACGCTTAGATACAACTTTTAAATCGCCTTGCGTTACCATGCCTAAGTCGCGGTCTTGCACTAAAATACCGCCATTAACGCGTTTAATATCTTGGCCTGCGGCTTTACCTGTCCACTGTCCACATACTAATAAACGTACGTTTTGTTTAGCCGAAACAATTTTGGCTGCAGCGTCAGATACGCTAGGAGCAATAATTACTTCCACAAATTGACGCTCAACAATTGCTTCCGCGGTTGCTGCATCTAACTCTTGGTTAAAGGCAATAATGCCACCAAATGCCGACGTAGGGTCGGTTTTAAAAGCACGTTCATATGCTTCAAGAATATTGCTACCGATAGACACGCCACATGGGTTTGCATGTTTTACGATTACACAGGCTGGTACGTCAAATTCTTTAACACACTCAAGCGCAGCATCGGTATCAGCAATGTTGTTGAAAGATAACGCTTTACCTTGCAGCTGAGTTGCTGTTGCTACTGAAGCTTCAACAATATCGTTTTCAACATAGAAAGCCGCGTCTTGATGCGAGTTTTCGCCGTAGCGCATATCTTGCTTTTTAGTGAACTGCATATTGATAGTGCGTGGGAACTTAGTATCTTCGGCGGCTTCCTCTGTGTAATCAGGAACCATTTTACCGAAGTAATTAGCAATCATGCCATCGTACTGAGCGGTGTGCTCGTAGGCTGCTATAGCAAGGTCAAAACGGGTTTTATAGGTAGTAGAACCCTTATTGCTTTGCATTTCGCTGATCACGCGGTCGTAGTCGCTGGCGTTTACCACAATAGTAACGTCTTTATGATTTTTAGCCGCTGCGCGAACCATAGTCGGGCCGCCAATATCTATGTTTTCAATAGCATCTTCAAGGCTGCAGTTTTCTTGAGCGACAGTATTCGCAAAGGGGTATAAGTTAACTACAACAATGTCGATAGCAGAAATATTGTTTTCTGCCATTACGCTTTCATCTTGTCCGCGACGCGCTAAAATGCCGCCGTGAATTTTTGGATGAAGTGTTTTTACGCGGCCATCCATGATTTCTGGGTGACCTGTGTGATCTGATACTTCAGTGACTTTTATGCCGTTATCAGCAAGTAGTTTACAGGTACCGCCAGTTGATAAAATATCAACACCTTGCGCTTCTAATGCGCGGGCAAATTCAACTATACCGGTTTTATCAGACACACTTAATAGTGCGCGACGAATGGGACGATGTGTATCCATTGTAGTTTGATTTCCTCAGTTTATGAGCTAGCTTAGAAGCGGGCATTTTAACTGATAACAACTCAAAAAACGACTTATTAAGGGTGAGCATTTTGCAATTAGCACTTGTAGCAATAATGCAGCTCCTTATGGATTAACTAAGGTTAAACCTTATGTTATGCATTTATTACTAGCATAATTGAGTACTTAACCTAAATTATGCTTAAAAGGTAACGCCAATCTACATGAATAATACTAACGCTTAGTGACACCAACCAACTAAAACATGAGCATTTTAGCTTATTAAATAACTAACTCAGTGCGTTGAAAATAGCTGCTAAAGATAGGTTTACTAGCTGGAAATCAGGTTAAATAGCAGGCATAAAAAAAGCACCCTAAGGTGCTTTTATATAAATTAACGGCCATAAATAGCTATTAATTTATACCCTATGTATTGGCTTAGTAAGCATGCTTACCAGTCAATACAAAAAGTATTAGTTCATGCCGTATTTTTTAAGCTTTTTACGTAAAGTACCACGGTTGATACCTAGTAAAATTGCTGCACGTGTTTGGTTACCACGTGTATACGTCATTACTTCTTCCAGTAATGGCGCTTCTAGCTCTGAAAGAACAAGGTCGTAAACGTCTTGCACATCTTGACCGTTAAGCTGCTTTAAATAGTGGTGAACAGCTTTCTTTACTGCGTCACGTAATGGCTGCGGTTTCTCGTGTGCCTGAACATGAGGGTTAGTGATAAATGGAGAAGTCACGTTTTGTTCGAACATTATTTAATCTCTTTCTTTCTTAGTTAGCTGCTAGTGTTTTAAAGTATTGCTCTAATACGTCAACTTGTGTAAGTGGGTTGTCGATCGTATTAAATACTCGCCTAAACTGACCATCACGGTCATGGGTTTGCAAATACCAAGATACATGCTTACGAGCAATTCGCGCTCCCATTGGCTCACCGTAAAACGTATGGAGATTAGTTAAATGCTCCATTAAAATACTGCGCACCTCTGCAATAGCAGGTGGCTGTAAATGCTCTCCGGTTCGCAAATAGTGGTCTATCTCCCTAAATATCCAAGGGCGACCTTGGGCGGCTCGGCCAATCATAATGGCATCTGCACCCGTATAATCTAATACCTGCTTTGCTTTTTCTGGTGATGTAATATCACCGTTTGCAACCACAGGAATCGACACCGAACGTTTAATGTCCCTAATCGTGGCGTACTCAGCTTCACCCTTGTACATACATGCGCGTGTGCGCCCATGTACGGCAAGTGACGCTATGCCATAACGTTCAGCTATTCTCGCAATCTCTACACCATTACGGTTATCCAGATCCCATCCAGTACGGATTTTAAGTGTTACAGGTATATCAACAGCATTAACGACTGCATCAATAATCTCTTCCACAAGTTCAGGAAACTGTAATAAAGCAGAGCCAGCGAGTTTCTTGTTCACTTTTTTTGCTGGGCACCCCATATTGATATCTATGATTTGTGCACCATTAGCAACATTGAATTGTGCGGCCTGTGCCATAAGTTCAGGATCAGCTCCTGCAATTTGCACCGCGCGTATTCCCGACTCACCGCTGTGATCCATACGGTTCATCGATTTTTCGGTTTTCCAAACATCAGGATTCGATGATAACATTTCAGACACAGCAAGCCCCGCACCTAAGCGGCGACAAAGTTGTCTAAATGGTCTATCTGTAATACCGGCCATAGGCGCGACAATTACGTTATTCTCAAGTTGGTATTTACCGATACGCACTATATTCAATAGGCCTCTTTTCAAGGGGCGCTAAGTTTACGGTTTTTTTAGCAAAAATCAAAGGCTATAAATTGAACAAAAGTAACTTTTTTTTGCCCTTTTCGTATTGACATTTGATAACCGTATGACAAAGCGGTTTATTTGTTTGAAATTTAAGCAGCTTTTATTTTTAGTATAAAATAGAGATAAATTTTATTTTGTAAATAAATGGTAAAGCCTGTTAAATACAGGCTTCAGATACTTGTTTTAAGTAAAAGCTCTAAATAGCGTTGGGCAGTGCTTATGCTTTTTTAGTGCCACTTACACGGGTCCAATCACCTTCAATAGCAATGTCGTCCAGCTCAATAAAGGGGGCATAAACATCGGCAACCGATTGCGCTTGCTCGGTTAAAATTCCCGACATAGCTATTTTGCCACCGGGTTTTAATAACCCTAAAATAACACTATGTAGTTCACGTAACGGTTGCGCTAAAATATTAGCAACGACTATATCGGCACTAAATTCAGGTTGGTTTTCTGGCAGGTATACTTCTAATTTGTCGGCAACACCATTACGGTTAGCATTATCTAAGCTTGCTTCTAGTGCTTGCGGATCTATATCTATACCAATCATGCGCTCTGCGCCAAGTTTAATAGCAGCAATGCCCAAAATGCCCGAGCCACAACCAAAATCAACCACGGTTTTACCGGTTAAATCTTGGCTTTCTAGCCATTTTAAACATAATGCGGTAGTCGCGTGAGTGCCGGTACCAAATGCAAGGCCTGGGTCGAGTAATACGTTTACTGCATCTGGGTCAGGAATATCGCGCCAGCTTGGGCAAATCCAAAGTCTTTCGCCAAATTGGATTGGGTGAAAGTTATCCATCCACTCACGTTCCCAATCTTTGTCTTCAAGTTGTTCTATTTTATATGTTAGATTTTGCGCAACTGATTTATCTGCGTTTAACAGCGCTACAACGCTATCCATATCGTGATTAGCATCAAATAAGCCTATTACCGTAGTATCGGCCCAAAATTGCACAGTGCCTATTTTAGGCTCATAGATAGGCGTGTCTTTGGCGTCAATAAAAGTAACCGATGAACTACCAGCTTCAACTAGTAGATCACTAATTAAATCAGCGTTATCAGCGTTGGCGTTAATACGAATTTGGATCCAAGCCATGTTTATTTCCAGATAAAGGGGGTAAATAGAAAAAAGGCCGCAAGAGCGGCCTTTTTAGTTTTAATATGTATTAGCCGCTTATTATTTAGCGTCTAAAAAGCTTTTCAGTAAATCAGAGCGAGAAGGGTGACGTAATTTACGCAGCGCCTTTGCTTCTATTTGACGAATACGTTCACGTGTTACGTCAAACTGCTTACCTACTTCTTCTAAGGTGTGGTCGGTATTCATATCAATACCAAAACGCATACGCAGTACTTTAGCTTCACGGGCTGTTAGGCCAGCAAGTACGTCGTTAGTTGCGCCACGAAGCGACTCCATAGTTGCCGAATCAATTGGCGAATCAATGGTTGTATCTTCGATAAAGTCACCTAAATGCGAATCTTCATCATCACCAATCGGTGTTTCCATCGAAATTGGTTCTTTAGCAATTTTAAGTACCTTACGAACTTTGTCTTCAGGCATCATCATGCGTTCAGCTAATTCTTCTGGATTTGGCTCACGGCCCATTTCTTGTAACATTTGACGTGAAATACGGTTAAGTTTATTAATCGTTTCAATCATATGTACCGGAATACGGATCGTTCTTGCTTGGTCAGCAATAGAGCGCGTAATTGCTTGGCGTATCCACCACGTAGCATAAGTCGAAAACTTATAACCACGGCGATATTCAAACTTATCAACGGCTTTCATCAAACCAATATTACCTTCTTGAATTAAATCCAAGAACTGTAAACCACGGTTTGTATATTTTTTAGCAATTGAAATTACCAAACGTAAGTTAGCTTCAACCATCTCTTTTTTCGCACGGCGAGCTTTAGCTTCACCAATACTCATACGACGGTTTATGTCTTTTATACGCTCAATATTTAAGCCAGTGCTACTTTCAATAACACGTAATTTATTCAGACTACGAATGATCTCAGGCTTAACTTCTTCAAGTTTTGCCGAGTACTTTTCGTTAGCTGCAATTTCTAAATCAACCCAAGTAGCATCCGTTTCGTTATTAGCAAAGTGCTTAACAAACGTTTTCTTTGGTAACTTAGCAATTTGTACTGCTTGTTTCATGATAAGACGTTCTTGAACGCGAACTCTGTCCATCATTTCACGCATGTTATTAACCATGCGATCAAATTGCTTAGGTATTAATTTAAAGGTTTTGAATAACTCACCAATTTCAAATATAGCGGCAAGAGAATCTGGGTGCGAGCGACCTTTAGCTTCAAACGTTTCACGTGCTTTATTATATAAATCACGTAAATTTTCAAAATGAACACGTGCTTCTTCAGGATCTGGTCCTGTGTCTACTTCTTCTTCGTCTTCATCATCTTCGTCGCTGTCGTCATCGTCTTTATCGTCGTCATTAAGTTGTTTTGCACTTAATTCTGAACCAATATTAGTTGCCGAAATTGGCGCTGTGTCTTCATTAGGATCAATAAAGCCAACGATAATATCGCTAAGGCGCATTTCTTCTGCTTCAAACTTATCCCACTGCTCGAGTAGGTAAGTAATTGCTTCAGGGTATTCAGCAACCGAAATTTGTACTTGGTTAATGCCTTCTTCAATACGCTTAGCGATTACAATTTCGCCTTCACGGGTCAGAAGTTCAACAGTACCCATTTCACGCATGTACATGCGTACCGGATCCGTTGTGCGGCCGATCTCTTTTTCTACGGTCGCAAGGGCTGCAGCGGCAGCTTCAGCTGCGTCTTCGTCTGTCGTTGTTTCTTGCATCATTAGTTCATCGGCATCTGGCGCGTTTTCGCTAACCTTGATACCCATGTCATTAATCATGCTAATGATATCTTCTACTTGATCTGAGTCTATAATATCTTGTGGAAGGTGATCATTTACTTCTGCAAAAGTTAAGTAGCCTTGCTCTTTACCTTTTAGAATCAGAAGTTTTAATTGTGACTGAGGAGTTGGATCCATAGAGATTTTTTCTTCCACTCTGATAAGTTGATACAACAGGCGCCATCATGTAGTTTGCCTTAAAGCTAAACTAGAATAATGTGACGCAGTGAATAGCGTAGTATAACAGTTTAAATCAAATTTGACTAGCTGTTAGTCGCTTTTAACGCTGTCATTAACAAATGACATTCAAGTCTTTCATCGCTATTTAGACCTTGCGTCTTATCCTTTATTAATAGGGTCTCTAGTCGATAATTTAAACACTGATCTTCAATAAATTTAAAAGTATTTTGAAAAACAGTCTCTAAACGCTCTTCATTTATTTGATGTTGCCACGTTGCCAGCTTAGTTAGCGGGTCATAATCGTCAGTGCCTCTAAAGAATTCGAGCAACTGCGCTGTGGTAACATCTTCTTTTTGCAACGCTTGATGTTGTAAGCGCAGTAGCAAACCAATGCCGGCAATATTCATTTGTGCTAAATCGGGCAAATAGGGCACGCTTTTAGCCATTTGCGGATGTTGAATTAAAATACCGATTGCTTGGCGCATGGGGGTTATTTTAAATTTTCGCTCAATTGAATGCTGTTGCTTAGGTGTTTTTAAGCGATTATTGAGTTGCTCACGAGTACGGCCAATTAATCGCCCGAGCTGCTCAAGAATATTTTCTTGATAAAACTCACTAGGAATTTTTTCAATTAATGGTAATGCGGCACTAAGTAACTTGGCTTTACCCGAATCAAGCGTTAAATCTATTTCTAGGCTGAGCTTATTGAATAACACTTTAGTGAAATCATCGGCTGCATTTAAGCGTTGTTCAAACTTATCTTTACCCTCGGCTTGTACTAAGGAGTCGGGGTCTTCGCCGTCGGGTAAAAATACAAAGTTTAATGCTTTACCATCATTTAAATAAGGCAGTGCGTTTTCGAGCGCACGCCAAGCTGCATCACGCCCTGCACGGTCACCATCGTAACAACAAATTACTTTATCTGTTGTTCTAAATAGAGTGTGCATATGCTCACTGGTTGTTGCTGTCCCAAGTGCTGCAACGGCATATTCAATACCTTGCTCTGCCAGCGCCACCACATCCATATAGCCTTCAACAATCAGTACATGGTCGAGCTTTTTGTGTGCTTGTTTAGCTTCATATAAACCATAGAGTTCAAAGCCTTTATGAAAAATACGTGTCTCTGGCGAGTTTAAATATTTAGGGCCTTGATCGGCTTGCATTACGCGCCCACCAAAGGCAACTACGCGGCCACGTTTATCGCGAATAGGGAACATTAATCGATCGCGAAAAAAGTCAAACTGTCTGCCAGGTGTTTTTTCTGAGGCGAGTTTTAGCTCTACCAATTGCTCTTTTTGTTCTTTGTTACGGCCAAGTTGTAGGCACAAACCATCCCATTCACTTGGTGCATAACCTATCATGAACTTTTTAACTATTTCGCCGCTTAAGCCCCGGCCTTTAACGTATTCAATAACAGCGGCAGAATTACTATGGTGCTTTAACTGGTGTTGATAAAACCTTGCAGTATGGAGCATTAAATCGTAATCAGAGCGTTTTTGCGCTGCAGTACGCTCAGGTGCCGAGCCGCTACCTTGCTCACGGGGAACTTCTAAATTAAGTAAACTTGCAAGCTCTTCAATAGCATCAACAAACTCAAGTTTTTCGTATTCCATAACAAACGAAATAGCATTACCGTTAACGCCACAGCCAAAGCAGTGATAAAACTGTTTATCTTGGGAGACGGTGAACGAAGGCGATTTTTCGTTATGAAAAGGGCAGCAAGCTTGGTAGTCTTTACCGGCTTTTTTAAGACCGACTTTTGAGTCTATCAGGTCGACAATATCGGTTCTGGCAAGCAAGTCATCAATAAAATTACGTGGGATCTTTCCAGCCATTAGTAAAATAACGTCCTGAGATAATTAGAATAACAATGAAAGCGAGATTAAATTTATAACCCTACAAATAAAACCAAGCGATTTTATACGCATATATTAATTGCTATTAAATAGGGCGGGTGCAAATAGCACGTTTGTAGATTTGAACACAAATCGGATACAAAAACAAAGAAACCGAGCTCTAGGCTCGGTTTACTTCAATCATACTTAATGTATGTGGGAGTACTAGGCTGTTAATCGTTGCTTAATTAAACCAGAGATTTTGCCCATATCGGCGCGACCTTCAGCTTTGCTTTTGATTATACCCATTACTTTACCCATGTCTTGCATACCTGCTGCGTTAGTGTCAGCAATAGCCGCATCAATGAGAGCAATTATTTCTTCTTCACTCAATTTTTGAGGTAAGAAAGTTTCAAGTGCTACTATTTCATTGGCTTCAATATCAGCTAAATCATCACGCCCAGCATCTTTGTACTGAGTGTAAGAGTCACGACGTTGTTTAACAAGCTTCACTATAACGGAGGTAATACCTGCGTCGTCTAGTGTTATTTGCTCGTCTTTTTCACGTTTCATGACTTCAGCAAGTACCATGCGAATAGGGTTAAGACGTAATTTGTCTTTGGCTCTCATCGCATCTTTTTGCGCATCTTTTAGCGTTATTAAAAGGCTCATTTATACAAGACCTAATATATTAGTATAATTTAACGCGACGTGCGTTATCACGAGAAAGTTTTTTCATGTGACGTTTTACTGCAGCAGCTTTTTTACGCTTACGCTCAGCTGTTGGTTTTTCATAGTGCTCGCGACGACGAACTTCTGAAAGGATTCCTGCTTTTTCACATGAACGCTTGAAGCGACGAAGTGCTACGTCAAACGGTTCGTTCTCTCTTACTTTAATTACTGGCATTAAAAATTCACCTACCTAAATTATGAGCGTTGCTCAAGTTGATCAAACATTGATCAAGTGGTTCAAAAATGGTGCGGTATTGTAATCCGAAGCAACACCACATGTAAAGGATAATATTAACAGAAAGCTGGCATCTAAAACAGTGTTAATTTACTTGGCGTTGATACAAACGACAAAAAACTTGCCCAGCCTTTTTTTCTTTAATTAACAACCAGTTGATTGGTGCAGTAAAGGTGCTTAACTCGCTTTCCACCTCAATGTAAATTAAAGCGTCACTGCTTAGCCATTGGTTGTTTTCTAGTAAATCAGCGCTCGATTGTGCCAAGTTTTTACGAAATGGCGGGTCAACAAAAACTAGATTAAATGGCTCATTACTATTAATTTGCTCTAAAAATGCCAGTGTATTGGTATGTTTTACGTGTGCGTTTTGCAGCTTTAAAGTACTAATGTTTAGCTCAATTTGCTTTGCTGCGGCAGCGTCAAGTTCAACAAAAGTAGCGCTTTTAGCAAATCGCGATAGTGCCTCAAAACCTAAACCGCCAGAACCGGCAAAACAGTCGAGCACATTTGCCTCTCGGGTATCTTGCATTAACCAATTAAACACAGTTTCTTTTATACGATCAGTTGTTGGGCGCAGCCCTTGTACGTCTTTGACGGGCAGCTTTCGGCCTCTAAATTGGCCACTGATCACTCTAATAAAGCCATCGCTGGATTTGCTAGTTACTTTATTTTGCGTTGTTTTTTTTCTCATTTAGCTCACTAAAAATTGGTATCTGCTATCTAGCTCAGATAATATTGCAATCATATCATAGCGTATTATTTTTCAACTGCATTAAAAGTGGTAGTATAAGCATCCTAGACAATAGATTGTGCCTTTAAACAGTTTAAAATAGCAGTTAACGCACATACTATTATTATCGTTAGTTTATCAGAATTTTATAAGTGGTTATTAGCAAGTATGGCAAAAAAAAGTAAATTACTGTCTTGGTTAGGTTTTGGTAAGTCAGATAAAAAACAACAAGCGGAACAAAGTGCCCAAGAGGCCGATAACCAACAGCAAGCGCGCTTAGCAGCAGAAAAAGCTGAAGCAGAGCATTTAGAGCAACAGCAGCGTTTAGCAGAGCAAGAAGCGCAGATGCGCCTTGATCAAGAAAAAGCAGCAGCTGAACAAGCCGAGGCTGAGCGTTTAGAGCAAACACGTATTGCAGCAGAGCAAGCAGAAGCTGAGCGATTAGAGCAGCAAAAACTTGCAGCCGAGCAAGCACAGAGAGAGCAAGCTGAAAAGCTAGCGATTGAAAAAGCCAATGCTGAGTTAATCGTAAAACAGCAAGCAGATGCTCATGCATTACAGTTAGAGCAACAGCAGCGTTTAGCAGAGCAAGAAGCGCAGATGCGCCTTGAGCAAGAAAAAGCAGCAGAACAAGCAGAGGCTGAGCGTTTAGAGCAAGCACGTATTGTAGCAGAGCAAGCTGAAGCTGAGAATTTAGAGCAGCAAAAGCTTGCAGTCGAGCAAGCTGAAAAGCTAGCGATTGAAAAAGCCAATGCTGAGTTACTCGCAAAACAGCAAGCAGATGCTCATGCATTACAGTTAGAGCAACAGCAGCGTTTAGCAGAGCAAGAAGCGCAGATGCGCCTTGAGCAAGAAAAAGCAGCAGCGGAAAAAGCTGAAGCTGAGCGTTTAGAGCAAACACGTATTGCAGCAGAGCAAGCAGAAGCTGAGCGTTTAGAGCAAGCACGCATTGCAGCAGAGCAAGCAGAAGCTGAGCGATTAGAACAACAGCGTATTGCAGCTGAACAAGCAGAAGCTGAGCGTTTAGAGCAAGCACGAATTGCAGCAGAGCAAGCAGAAGCTGAGCGTTTAGAGCAAGCACGAATTGCAGCAGAGCAAGCAGAAGCTGAACGTTTAGAGCAAGTACGTATTGCAGCAGAGCAAGCAGAAGCTGAGCGTTTAGAACAAGCGCGTGTTGCAGCTGAACAAGTAGAGGCTGAGCGCTTAGAGCAGCAGCGTATTGCAGATGAACTTGCAAGCGAAGCAGCTCAAAAAGTAGAGAAACCTAAAAAAGAAGGTTTTTTCTCTCGCCTTAAAAAAGGTTTATTAAAAACTCGCGTTAATATTGGTTCTGGTTTTGCTTCCATATTTAGCGGTAAAAAAATAGACGATGATTTATTTGAAGAACTAGAAACGCAATTACTCACCGCCGATTTAGGCGTTGATACCACAATGAAGTTAATAGACCGCCTAACTGATGCGGCAAACCGTAAGCAATTAAAAGACGGTGACGCACTTTATGAGCTAATGAAACAAGAAATGGCCGTAATGCTTAAAACTGCAGAGCAGCCGTTGGTTATTCCAGCCGATAAAAAACCATTTGTTATATTAATGGTAGGTGTTAACGGTGTAGGTAAAACGACGACCATTGGTAAATTGGCTAAGCAATTTCAAAGCGAAGGCAAGTCGGTCATGCTTGCTGCGGGTGATACATTTAGAGCCGCAGCGGTTGAGCAACTACAAGTATGGGGCGAACGTAATAGTATTCCTGTTATTGCACAGCATACTGGTGCTGACAGTGCGTCTGTTATTTTTGATGCTTTTCAAGCGGCAAAAGCGCGTAACGTTGACGTATTAATCGCAGATACAGCAGGGCGCTTGCAAAATAAAGACAACTTAATGCAAGAGCTTGAAAAAATAGCGCGAGTAATGAAAAAAATTGATCCTGATGCGCCGCACGAAGTAATGTTAACTATTGATGCAGGCACAGGGCAAAATGCGATTAGCCAGGTAAACTTGTTTAATCAATGCGTTGGTTTAACCGGTATTACTCTTTCAAAACTAGATGGCACGGCAAAAGGCGGTGTTATTTTTGCGGTAGCAGATAAGTTTAACATTCCAATTCGCTATATTGGTGTGGGTGAAAGTATTGATGATTTACGTGCCTTTAAAAGCGATGACTTTATTGATGCGCTATTTAGCCAAGATGAAGACGACGCTTAAAGCTTAGCAAGCTATTAGTACAAGCGTTGAAAAGTGATCAGCGCGACGTTCATAAAGTGAAAGCTTCACCCAAATGGTCATGTTTGTACTTTGATTTTCCGGTTCTGTAGGTGTGGTTTATAACACACCTTTAAAAGGTGGAACTTTTATTTACCAAAAGAGGGAGCTTGCTCCCTTTTTAATTGCGAGGAATACCAGCTTTATTGATATTTAATAGTGTTGGCATAATAAAAAATGATAAATTTTCAGCAAGTAAGTAAAACCTATCCAGGCGGGCATCGCGCTCTTGAAAAAGTTAATTTTCATATTAAACCTGGTGAACTCGCGTTTTTAACCGGCCACAGTGGCGCGGGTAAAAGTACGCTGTTAAAGCTAATTAGCTTAATGGAACGCCCTTCTGCTGGAAGTGTGTTTATTAACGGTATCGATTTAAACAAAGTAAACTCACGGCAAATTCCTTATGCCCGTCGCGACATCGGCATTATATTTCAAAACCACCGCTTATTAGAGCGCTACACTATATTTGATAACGTAGCACTGCCCTTGATCATTGAAGGCACACACCATAAGCAAATTGCAAAGCGTGTGCATGGCGCGCTTGATAAGGTTGGCTTGATTGATAAAATTAAATGCCACCCATCTATGCTCTCTGGTGGCGAGCAGCAGCGTGTGGGTATTGCCCGCGCAATTGTTAACTCCCCGCCAATATTATTAGCAGATGAACCTACGGGTAACCTAGATCCTGAGCTTTCAATGGAAATATTACGTCTTTTTGAAGAGTTTAATAACCATGGGACAACCGTACTTATTGCTACCCACGATCTAGGATTAGTGGCCCGGATGAAGTATCGCAGCTTAACCCTAAAAGATGGTCGTATGATTCAAGATCCGTTAGCCGAGGGCGCATTATGAGTTTACTTTTTAAAAGTCGTCAAAATAGTAACGATAAACAAAAAAAATCAGTATTTGCTGGCGGTTATTTTTTTATTATTAATATTTTTCGCCAAGGCGTACATAGCTTAGGTGAAATGTGGCGTACACCTCTAGCGTCGTTAATGACTATTGCAGTACTGGGTTTGAGCTTAACCTTGCCAGCTAGCTTATACTTAGTGGTTAAAAATGTGCAACAGGTAAGCAGTGGCTTTGAAGAGGCCAGCGAAATTTCTTTGTTCGTAAAAGAAAGCATGAACGAGCAAGAAACCCAAACCTTAGTAAAGCGCTTAGCACTCTACCCAGAAGTGGAAAGCGTGACCTTTATTTCTAAGCAGCAAGCTCTACAAGAGTTTAAGCAAGTATCTGGATTTGGTCAGGCGTTAAGCTATTTAAATAGCAATCCGTTACCCGATGTTGTGCTCGTTATACCAACATCGCGACACAGACAACCTAATGCCGCAAAAGTACTTTTAACTAAGCTTGAAAGTGAGCGAGAAGTTGATTTTGGCAAGCTCGACATAGCTTGGCTTGAGCGCCTAAATGCATTGCTAAGCCTATTAAAAGAAAGTGTTATTACCATTGCGCTGCTATTGCTTACCTCGGTAACGCTAATAATAGGTAACACTATTCGTTTGTCTATTATGGATAAAAAAGAAGAAATACAAGTAATGAAGCTGGTAGGCGCTACTAATACTTTTATTCACGCCCCCTTTTTATGGACCGGAATATGGTATGGCGTTATAGGCGGGTTATTTGCATTTATATGTGTGGCGCTAATGATGTGGTGGCTATCAACTGCCGTTAGTAGTGTGGCAAGCGTTTACCAAACTAGTTTTTCTTTAATTGGTTTAACCTTAAAAGAATTTGGCTCGCTGGTACTGCTTGCTACTAGCTTAGGGTTTATTGGTTCGTACTTATCGGTTAATCGTTATATAAAAGAAATTGAGCCAGATAAAGTCTGACATAAAATGGTCACATTTTTATATTATTCTTTTTAAAGCAGTTTTTATAAAAGTGCTTTAAAGCTATAGCAGGCTTAATTCATCACTTATTCAGTCGCTTAGCGTAGACTTAAAAAATACAAAAAACCACTTGATTTATACTTAAGAAAAGTTTTAAATTGGGGTTAGCACTCTTAGGCAAAGAGTGCTAAGATGGTTTCAAATGTTTATCACCGAGGTGAAAAATGAGTAAAGATTTATACGCAATGGCACTTACAGTTGGACAGCAAAGCGCAAGCATGGACGGTTACCTTCAAGCGGTAAGCACTATTCCTATGCTTAAAGTAGAGCAAGAACAAGAGCTGGCAACACGTCTTCAGGAAGAAGGTGATCTTAGTGCTGCAAAGCAACTCATTATGTCGCACTTACGCTTTGTAGCGCATATTGCAAAAGGCTACTCGGGTTATGGCTTGCCACAAGCAGATTTAATCCAAGAAGGTAATATTGGCCTGATGAAAGCGGTAAAGCGTTTCAACCCAGAAGTGGGTGTGCGTTTAGTATCGTTTGCAGTGCATTGGATTAAAGCAGAAATTCATGAGTTTGTACTTAAAAACTGGCGCATCGTAAAAGTTGCTACCACTAAAGCACAGCGTAAATTGTTTTTTAACCTTCGTAAAAATAAAAAACGTTTAGGTTGGTTTAACCAAGCAGAAGTTAGCACAGTAGCTAGCGAGCTAGGTGTGAGTGAAAAAGAAGTACGTGAAATGGAATCGCGCATGAGCGGCCAAGACATGGGCTTTGACCTTACAGGTGATGACGACGACAGCGCACCAAGCAGCACCTATTCACCAGTACAGTATTTAACTGATGGCACTGCTGACTTAGCTGACGATATTGAGCAGCAACAATGGCAAGAACAATCACATACTCGTTTGTTTAGCGCTCTTAAAACGCTAGATGAACGCTCGCAAGACATTGTAAGCGCACGTTGGTTAACCGACGATAAAGCAACGCTACAAGAACTTGCTGAAAAATACAGTGTATCGGCTGAGCGTGTTCGCCAGTTAGAAAAAACAGCGATGAAAAAGCTACAAGCTGCAATGGTGTAAACCTAACCATTTAGCTAACAAAAAAAAGCCCCGCATATAAAATGCGGGGTTTTTTTGTTTGTTTCACGATATTTACTTAAAATTTTATTAGCACTCAATGCGGCTATTGAAGCTGCTCGTGCCGGTGAGCACGGTCGCGGCTTTGCCGTTGTTGCCGATGAAGTACGCGTTCTATCTCGCCGCACTCAAGAGTCTACTGCTGAAATTTATACTACTATCGAAACTTTACAAAACACGACTAAGCAGGCTGTTAGTTTAATGGATAGTAGTAAAAGGTTAGCTAATAATAGTGTTGATGACGTTAATGCTGCAGCGAAAGCCCTCGAAGAAATTACTCAAGCGGTTAATATAATTTCTGATATGGCAGGACAAATAGCCATAGCAGCCGAAGAACAAACACAAGTAACAAATGAAATAACGCAAAATACGGTTGCTATAAAAGATGTTACTGATGAGATCACTGAGTCGGCTTTGACCCATTTAAGCCAAGCAAAAGTACTTAAAGATCGCGCTGCTGATTTGAGTGATAAGGTGGCTACTTTTATTTTATAAGCGTGAATAATTACTCTACTGCAGCCTTATTAGTAGGCAGTAGAGTGATAGTCATATTTCTTCTCTTTCGCCTAAGTGAGCTACCCAGCGACATAGCTTCGCTCTGAACTCTGGGTTTTCCTCGATAAAAAGTCACTTTAATAAGTTCGACTTCTATTAATTTAGTAGTAGACCTTTAACCCTTAATATTATTTTTAGTTGCTTCGCTATACCACAGCTCCATAAAGCATTCAGTTAACTTATGTTCTATTTCAAGTGCTTTATCGGTTGGGCAAAATAGGGTGAAGCTTGCTCTAAATTCTCCTAACTCAGTAGTACCAAAGTGAATTTCGGGTTCTGGGCCTGAAATTTTTGCATCTAATTTTCTTTCGATAATAGAGTTATACCGGCTCGCCACTTCTTCAAACTCTTCGCAGTAATGCTTGGCTTTATTGCGAAGAGTTTCGTAAATAGGGTACGGATTAAAGCTGTCTTTACGCACAATATTAAAATGATGAGTAGCAAAGCGTTTAACAAAGTTTAAGTTTTTTATTGGGCTGGTAATTAATTTGTTATTAGGAATAAATATTGTTTTTCTAGAGAATTGATAAGTTCGCATATCAATTTCATGTAAGGTGGTTTTAATCCAGTTGGTCTCTGCTACTTCGCCATAATATTCACCAACTTGTACCCAGTCGCCAATTCTAAATGGGCGGGTTGTTACTAAGTAAAAAAAGCCAATTACACATTGAATAAACTCTCTAGTGGCAAGCACAATAGCAACGGCAAAAGCGGCTATAGACAGTGCAAAGTTTTGAATCTCAGTCGACCATATAAACAGCAGTAACAAAACCATAGTAAAGTTAATAAAGTGCTTAATATTGTGTGCAATGTAGCGAGTATCTTTTTCTTTTTTTTCTGCTCTATATCGCGCCAACTTATCAACAAGTACTTTTAAACTAAATGCGATAGTGAGCACCACCACTGAGATAAGAACTGGGTGTAGTAGTATATCTTTGATCATAAATTCCAAAATACGAGTAATTGCAAACAAGCTTAGTATATTGATTTATGAAACCAATTAGCAAACTTAACCTCAAAAAAATTAAGTTGGGTTAGTCAGTTACTCCATTGCCAACATGGTGATGCTGTTTATTAAGCTGTTTACGACACAAAAGTACAAGCTCAATAGCTGAAATTAAAATTAAAGTATAACCAAGTGTTTCTATCCCTTCTTCTACCCAATAGCGCCAAGTGCTCCATCTAAATCTAATGAGCCAAAGCGAGTTAATTTAGGTGGTGGTGAAAGGCGCACCACCACGAAGTGGTGGCTTTAATCAAATCCTTCCTGCTGAGCTAAATATTGCTTCACGATTTCAAGTGGTGAACCTCCGCAACTAACCAGACAATAACTTCTGCTGTAAAAAACTGGCTTCCAGTAAAACTCACCCAAGTGTTCGGAAAACTCCTTTCGCACAAGTCTTGATGTAGCAGTTTTTAAACTGTTCACCATTTTACTTGGTTGCATCTTGGGATTAGCAGAAATTAAAAGGTGAAGGTGATCTGGCTCACCATTGCACTCCAAAAGCTCACAATCCCAAGATTTTAACAACCTTTTGTACTGAGATTCTAAGTACGCGGCAACCTCTGGCGTGATACAGCGATGACGATATTTAGTTACAAGAACTAAATGATAGTGAATATTATAAACGCTGTGATACAGCGTATTTAGGGCTTGTTTTTTCATAATAACTAAATATAATTAGTTGTTATGAAAAAAGCAATCCGTAAAGTTACATATAAAATGAAATCATCAGTTTCTCAAGAAGAATCGCTGATGGATTTGTTTGTCCACCATCACCAGTTGTACAACTGGGCTTTACGTGATCGCATCGAAACATATCGTGATTCTAATTACAGTCTTAACTTTCACGAACAGTGCAAAATCAACACTCTGTGGCGTAATAATCGTAAAGCGCATGGCATTTTCAATGCTAATGCTCAGAGTGAGCAAGTCACATTAAAACGTGTTGCACTGGCTTTTGACGGTTTTTTTAGACGGCTCAAAAAAGGTGATAAGAAAGCTGGATTCCCACGTTTTAAACCATTTCAACGCTTTAAAGGTTGGGGCTACAAGGCTCATGGTGATGGTTGGAAGCTCAACCTGAAAGAAAAAAAGCATGGTGCTGTTTATTTGGCTGATGTTGGTATCGTTAAGATCCGAGGTAAAGCTAGAAACACAGGAGGCAAGCCGAAAACTGCCGAAATCATCCGAAAGAATGGTGAGTGGTTCATTTCAGTTTCAATGGAGTATGACACCATTGAGAGAAACTGTGGCACTAAAGCTGTTGGCTTGGATTGGGGTGTTTCTCATTACTTTTCGACTATCGATCAGGATGGTAATTTTGAGCAAGTCGAAAACCCCCGTTACCTCAGAAACAGCAAAGAGCGATTAACCTCTTTACAACGTGACCTCGCGTTAGCGAAAAAAGGCACTCGCACCCAGCGAAAATTAAAGCATCAAATTGCCAAACTCCACCAGAAAATCGCCCGTCAAAGACTCGATTTTACTCATAAAGAAACTGCAAAATTAGTTGAAGTGGCGGCATTGATCGCCACCGAAAAACTCACCGTTAAGAACATGACTCGTAGTGCCAAAGGTACTGTCGAGAAAAACGGAAAAATGGTGAAACAAAAGGCTGGTCTGAATCGGGAAATTCTGAACACCGCGCCAGCCATGACTCTTAATTTACTGCGATACAAAGCGGAAGAAGCTAGTAGCGAATTTGTTGAAGTACCAACAAAGCAAGTTAAGCCAAGTCAAACCTGCCCAGACTGCGGAGCTAAGAAGAAGAAATCCTTAGCAGACCGCTGGCACTCATGCGAATGTGGTTGTGAGAAGCCCCGCGATGTAGCCAGTGCGCAAGTTAACTTAAACTGGGCGTTAGGTATTCAGGCTGGGAACCAGCCTAAAAAGGTAGCTTAGGCTTTCTTTTTGAAACTCCTTCAAAACGCGCAGCGTTTAGTGGGAGTTGTTCATAATGTTTTTAACTATACGCACGTAGCTCTCACCCATTATAGAGTGCCAAAATTCACCTCTGCCCATAATGCGAGAAAAAGCTAACAACGTAACCAAGCCAGATAAGCAAATGCCATAACTTGGTGTTTGAGTATAGGCTTGGATGGAGCTAAAAATAGTCCCTCTTTTTCTTATTAGGTAAACAAATATACAAGCAAGTATTGAATAAACGATAGTTTGCCAGGCGCCATCAAAAACATACATATCAAGGTATGTATCAAATTCTCTTACAAACATCATTGCTGTTAGAGCTGCAAGTAATACCGAAGCTACCTTAAGTTTCGAGCTAATACGCGAGGCATAAAAAAACAAAATAGCACTTAAAAAAGTTAAAATATCTTGCATGTGCTCAGTGAGTGTTTCTTCACTATAAAGTGCATTTTGCTGTAATTCAAAGCCTTCAAGCTGAATTAATGAGGCAACACCAGCTAAGCATAATAAGTAAATAAAAGATCGTAGTAAAAACATGAAAAAATCCACATAGGAGACCATGCGCGAGATTTTAATTACAAAAAGGACAGAAAGCCAAAATATTATGGAAACTTTTTATCGAATCCTTCCGAGAAAACCCATTGATCGACGCGAAGCGGCGTCGGTGGGATGAATCGGAATAACTAGCCCTGTTCTTGATGTTTTTCTTGTAATGGTTTGGTTGGTTTGTTGTGTGTTGCAAGTGTAAATATATTGAGCATAAAAAAAGCCCTTACTAAATAAATAGTAAAGGCCTTTTGCAGTTTAAAGTCGATACTTAGCGCATCGTTACAAACTCTTCTGAGCCAGTCGGGTGTATAGCAACCACAGCATCAAAGTCAGCTTTAGTTGCGCCCATTTTCATGGCGACAGCAAAACCTTGAATCATTTCGTCTACAGCAAAACCTATACCATGCAAGCCGACCACTTTTTCATCTGGACCTGCGCACACTAGCTTCATTTTACAAGGCTGGCGATGTTGCGTAACCGCGGTATACATAGCGGCAAAAGCTGATTGGTATACTTTTACGTTTTCTGCACCGTATTGCGATATAGCTTCTTGCTCTGTTAAGCCAATAGTACCAATGGGTGGGTGACTAAATACTACTGTAGGAACTAAGCTGTAATCCATTTTTAAATCATCTGGCAGTTCTTTATTAAATAAGCGCTCAGATAAAGTACGCCCAGCTTTAACTGCTACTGGGGTAAGCTCAATGCCGTTTTCGATAATGTCGCCCACAGCGTATACGTTTTCAGCTGTGGTATTTTGGTACTCGTCTACTTTAACAAAACCTTTGCTGTTAACTTCTACGCCTGCTGCAGCAATATTAATTGCATTTGTGGTTGGCTCGCGGCCAATAGCCCAAATTACTTGGTCTACGTTATGGCTTTTACCATTATCTAAATGCAAGGTTACTGAGCCGTCGTCTTCTTTAACCAATTTATGTGGTACAGATTCGGTATGCAGCGTAGGGCCTTCTTTTGCCATTACTTCAACTAGCGTATCGATTATATATGGGTCAAAGTTACGCAGTGGTGCGTGTTTACGCACAAATAAATGCGTGTCAGTGCCCAAGCTATGTAGTACGCCTGCAAGCTCTACAGCAATGTAACCTGCGCCAATAACAGCAACGCGTTTAGGTTGCTCTTTAAGCTCAAAAAAGCCATTAGAGTCAATGCCGTGCTCAGCACCTTCAATGTTTGGAATGCTTGGACGACCGCCAACAGCAATTAAAATATGATCAGCAGTATAATACTCACCATCTACTTCAACTGTTTTATTATCTACAAATTTAGCAAAACCTTTAATTACGGTAACGCCGTTGTTTGCAAGGCCATTATCGTAACCTTTATGGATTCGGCCAATGTAGGCTTCGCGGCTTTCTACTAATTTGCCCCAATCAAAACCTTTTACTTCAACATTAAAGCCGTAATCAGGCGCATATAAATTAATTGCTTCAGCAACTTGAGCACCATGCCACATTACTTTTTTAGGCACACACCCTACGTTTACACATGTGCCACCCATATGTTTTGCTTCAATAAGTGCTACTTTAGCGCCACGCATTGCCGCACGGTTCGCCGACGCAATACCGCCGCTACCACCGCCAATTGCAATATAATCAAAATGCTGAGCCATGTTTAATCCTCAAAGTTTATTTAACTGTATTGTGCCGATGATAGCATATGCTCAAGGCAAATCACTTAATCAGCATAGGTAAAATTACCATACACCCTGTATAAACGAAAAAGATCTTATTGCGATCAGCATAAGCTTAAATGCTCTTGTATTTAGTCACTTTGCCCCAACTTTAATGCTTATAATGCACAAATTTGAGAAAAATATGACCAATGCAAACACTAACCCATTAATTGGGCTTGAAGGCCTACCGCCATTTTCAAAAATAAAGCCAGAGCACGTAGTGCCAGCACTAAAGCACGGGATTGAGCAGTGCCGCCAAGCCATTGAAGATGTGCTTGCTAAAAAATCATACACTTGGAACGATTTAGTACTGCCACTAGAAGAAGCTGATGATAAATTATCACGGATGTTTTCGCCGGTATCGCATTTAAATTCGGTAATGAATAACGACGAACTACGTGAGCAATACGAGCAATGTTTACCACTTATTTCTGAGTACTCAACTTTTGTAGGGCAGCATCAAGGTTTGTTTGCAGCTTACAACGCGTTATATAACAGTGATGAATTTAAAACCCTCACTACCGCTCAGCAAAAGTCGATTACTAATGCACTACGCGATTTTAAATTATCGGGTATTGCACTAGAGCCCGCGCAGCAAAAACGTTATGGCGAAATTAGCGCGCGTTTATCAGAGCTGGCCTCTAAATTTGGCAACAATGTTATGGATGCCACATTGGCTTGGCATAAACACATTACCGATGAAAGTGAACTGGCTGGTTTACCAGAGTCGGCGTTGGCTTTAGCTGCCGATACCGCAAAAAGTAAAGAATTAGACGGCTGGGTATTTACGCTCGATTTTCCATCGTACTTACCTATTATGACCTACGCCGATAATCGCGAATTACGCGAAGAAACATACACAGCGTTTTCTACACGTGCGTCTGATCAAGGTCCTAATGCGGGTGAATTTGATAACTCAGCAATTATGAGCGAAGAGCTAGCGCTACGTCATGAACTAGCACAGCTGCTTGGCTTTAATAGCTACGCTGAAAAGTCACTTGCCACTAAAATGGCTGAGACGCCTGCACAAGTATTCTCATTTTTAGAAGACCTAGCGGCTAAATCAAAACCACAAGCAGAGCAAGAACTTGCAGAGCTACAAGCCTACGCGGAGCAAAAACACGGTATTACCGAACTAGCAGCGTGGGATTTTGGTTATTACGGCGAAAAGCTTAAGCAAGACAAATACGCCATTTCAGACGAAGTACTCCGCCCGTATTTTCCAGCTAATAAAGTATTAAGTGGTTTGTTTGAAACAGTTAACCGTTTATTTGGCATTAGCGTAAAAGAAGTCAGTGATTTTGACAGCTACCACAAAGATGTACGCTTTTTTGAAATATACGACAGCAGTAATACGTTACGTGGCCGTTTTTATCTCGACTTATATGCTCGCGATCATAAACGTGGTGGCGCATGGATGGACGACTGTATGGGGCGCAAAGTACGCGCTAGCGGCGAATTGCAAACACCAGTGGCGTATTTAGTTTGTAACTTTAACAAGGCAATAGGCGATAAACCGGCCTTGTTTACTCATAACGAAGTAACTACATTATTCCATGAATTTGGCCATGGTATTCATCATATGCTAACTCAGGTAGATGCAGCGCCTGTTGCAGGCATTAACGGCGTTGCATGGGATGCGGTAGAGCTACCAAGTCAGTTTTTAGAAAACTGGTGCTACGAAGAGCAAGCACTTAGCTTTATTTCAGGGCATTACGAAACCGGCGAGCCACTACCAAAAGAGCTACTAGATAAGTTACTAGCGGCTAAAAACTATAACTCGGGCATGCAAATGCTGCGTCAGTTAGAGTTTTCGTTATTCGACTTTAAAATACATAACGACTACGTAGCCGGTGAGCCATGTAATATTCAAGCTGTGCTTAACGACGTACGTAGCCGCACCTCGGTGATTAAAGCGCCAGAATTTAACCGCTTTCAGCATGGCTTTAGCCATATTTTTGCCGGTGGTTATAGCGCAGGTTATTACTCGTATAAATGGGCAGAAGTACTCTCTGCCGATGCTTATTCTAAATTTGAAGAAGAGGGCATTTTTAACCCAGAAACAGGGCGAGCATTTATGCAGCACATCCTAGAAAAAGGCGGCAGCGAAGAGCCAATGGAATTATTTAAAAACTTCCGTGGCCGCGAGCCAAATGTTGACGCACTTCTTCGCCACAGCGGTATTGCTGCCTAAAGTATAAAGTTAACTCTATATACTTTGAGTTACTCACCAATATATAGCGGTCAGTTTTCATTATGAAACTGACCGCTTTATTTTTTACAGTATCTGAACTTTAATTACTCTCAAATTCAAGACTATTGTTTTCCTTTCATTGCTAATTTAATGCTTTAAACTAAGGCGCTTGATATACTGAAAAAGTATTTTATCGTCGGAGTGTAGAGTGGTTATTAAGTGTGCCTTTAAAGAATGCCGTCCTTATTTAAATGAGTTAGAAACACGTTTTGGCTTAGCCCATTGGGCAGATCAAAGCAGTGGTTTTAGCCTGCATTACGACGATACAGGCCTGAGCTTATATAAAACCGATGAGCCTAAACTAGGCGCAATAAGCGTTGACTTTGTTACGGGCGCTGCAGCGCACAGACGAAAGTTTGGCGGCGGTAAAGGCCAAGCAATTGCTAAAGCAGTAGGCTTAAATAAAGGAGCGACTCCTATAGTCCTCGACGCTACAGCAGGGCTAGGGCGTGATGGTTTTGTATTAGCGTCGCTTGGTTGTAAAGTTATATTGCACGAACGCCACCCCGTAGTTGCAGCACTTTTATACGATGGCCTACAGCGCGCATACAACGACATTGAAATTGGTCCGTGGATGCAGCAAAACATGAGCCTCATATTTGGCTCAAGCCATACCTTACTTGCTCAATGCGAAAGCATGCCAGATGTAGTTTACTTAGATCCTATGTTTCCGCATCGCGAAAAATCAGCCTTAGTTAAAAAAGAAATGCGCGTATTTCAAGACTTAGTAGGCGCCGACACCGACGCCGACGATTTACTCGAATTTGCCTACCCACTTGCCAGTAAACGCGTGGTAGTAAAGCGCCCCGACTATGCCCCGTTTTTAAACGACAAAACCCCAAGCATGCAAATTAAAACGAAAAAAAACCGCTTCGACGTATATGTAAAAGCTGCGATGAACAAGTGAATTTCATTCTAATTCATTGTTAAGTATGTACTTTTTTTAGCTGAAACCATAGTTTGACATAATGTGGATATATCCTGGGATTAGCTACATTAGGACTAGGTCGAAATTAGCCACGGTCAGTGTTTAAGTTGTGCGTAGGCAGGGCTTTATGCCGCGCTTATTAAAGAGCTGGCTTTTACTAACCGCTGCAATTTACTCTTTAGTACTTCTCTGCCAGTTGTATATATTTACGCTCTACCAGCTTAGATACGGGTACTAATTCAAAACCTTGTTTGCTGAGCTGTGGTAAAACGTGGCGTAAAAATGCGATTGTTTCAGGGTAGGGGTGGGCAATTGCAATGGCAAACTTATGCTCAGTAGCGTGTTGTTTTAGCTCATCTAGGCGCAGTTGTAATTGTTCTGGTGTGGTTATGTTATCTAAAAAAATATGACGGCCAATATTTTCAACGCCTAAAAAGTTAGCGGCATTTTGTGCCTGGCTTAATTCAGTGGTGCGGCTATCTAAAAAGTATAAATGTCGCTTTTTAAGCACTTCCATTATCCACCTCATAGCTTGGCTTTGCTGGGTGAGCGCCGATCCCATGTGATTATTAACCCCTTTAACTTGCGGTAAACTGGCCAAAGCAGTGCCAAGTATTTGCTGTATCTGCTCTTTATTCATATTTAACGTAAGTGCGCCAGGGCCAAGCTCCTTGCCGTTAAGTGCTTGCATGGGAATATGCAGTAATAACTCTTTATTTGTTTTACTGGCTAAAGTGGCAAAAGCTTGTGCATAAGGCGTGTGAGGCAAAATTGAATACGACACTTGGCCAGGCAAAGTTAACAGTTCTAAATCTCTCTGGTGATAGCCTATGTCGTCTATTACTATCGCTATTTGCTTGGCTTTAGCATTGAGTGACGCAAAACCAAGCATCAATATCAGCCCTATAATTACTTTCATCATTATCGCTTTTTAAATTTATAGTTTTTATTATTTTTAGAGCTTATTAATTCAACATCAGTAAGGCTAAAATTATTGCAGGTTAAGTAATTGTTTAGCTTTAGCTAATTGTAAATCAGTTACCTTGCTGGCTAGTTGTATTTGTTTGCTTTTAGCTTGCTGGTTTTCGATTATAACGGCTTTATCACTTTGTGAAAGGCTTGTTTGATTAATCGCCACGTCGGGCGTAATACCAACACCTTCGATTGATTTCCCCAAAGGGGTAAAGTACTTAGCTGTAGTGAGCTTTAATGCAGTGCTGCCATCACCAAGTGGAATAAGCGATTGCACTGAGCCTTTACCAAAAGATTGGCTGCCAACAACCTTGGCGCGGTTATTATCTTTTAATGCAGCCGCTAAAATTTCGGCTGCTGATGCCGAGTTTTCGTTAATTAGCACGACAATAGGGGCGCCTTTTAAAATGTCTCCGTGTTTGGCATAAAAAGCTTTATTTGCCTCGTTATAGCGCCCTTTGGTTGTAACAATAGTACCGTTTTGTAAAAACAGATCCGATACCGCAACAGCGCTTCTAAGTGTACCGCCGGGGTTATCACGTAAATCAATAACTAGGCCTTTAAGTGGGTCCCCAAAGTGATTTTGCATGGCTGCTATTTGCAAAGCCACTTCATGTAAAGTGTGGTTAGAAAAACTATTTATAGCTAAATAACCGCTGCCTAAATCTAAGCGCTGGCTAGTAACGCTTTCAAGCTTTATTTTACGGCGACTCACATTAAAATTAAGTGGTTGCGGTTGGTTATCACGCTTTATGGTTAAGCTAATATTACTAAGTTTGCTTGCTGTTATTAGTTGAGCAACATGCTCTACGGAGCTGTTTTGTGTTGTTTGATTATTAACGCTAATGATAATGTCACCGGCCATAACCCCAGCACTTTTAGCAGGTGAGTTATTCACTACATTTACAATGGTTACACTGTTATTTATTTGTTTAACCTCAATACCTAAACCGGTATAGCGGCCATTAGTGTTATCAAATAAAGTATTTAATTCGTGTTCATCAAGGTATTTAGAATAGGGATCGAGCTGGGCATATAAATGCGCAAATTGTTGGTTGTTATAGCTAGTATGTGTGGTGTTTTGGAGTGCAAGATCTTCAACGTAGTAGGTATGAATATTAAATAGGATTTCGGTTATTTGTTGGTTTTTTAATTCTTTAATCGAACTAGAAAACACATTAGCTGAAAAGCTAATAAAAACAAATAGGGCAAGTAAATACAGGCTTAAGCTAAGCGTAAAGCCTGTATTTTTAAACCATTTTGCTACGGTGCTTTTTTTGTCCATCGGCTGCTCCAATGCGGCGCAGCGGTTAATTTATACCAATGGTATGTTTTAAATAAGATTGGTATTTGCTAAATGCGTTTGCACCATTTTTCAGGATTTACTGCACGCCCTTTATGGCGCATTTCAAAGTATAGACCAGAACTTGCTTGCCCGCCGCTTTGGCCAACTAGCGCTACCGTTTCGCCTTCTCTTACCATGTCGCCAACATCTTTCAATAAGGTTTGTGCATGGCCGTAAAGGCTCATAAAGCCCTCACCATGGTCAACTACAATTACCCAGCCGTAGCCTTTTAACCAATCGGCAAATACCACTTGGCCATTATGAACACTGTTAATATTGCTGCCTTCTTTTGCGCCAATTAATACGCCTTTCCAGTCAATACCACCGTGTTTTCGTTGTCCAAAAGTGTGCTCTAACTTACCTCGGCTTGGCCAGTTAAGTTTGCCTTTGCTATTATTGAGGCCGAGTAATTCAACTTTTTTATTTTTTTCTTTCTCTAGCTCTTCAATAGTTGTGATCAGCGTTTGTTGGTTTTCTTTTAAATAGTTAATTGAGCTTTTAGTGTTATTTAGCTGTGCCTGTAAATTTTTTAAATTGGCTTGGCGTTCACTTTGGGCGTTAACTAATGCAGTTTGGCGTCTTTTTTGTTCATCATGCAGGTTTACTAGTTTTTGCTTTGTTTTAGCCAGTTCAGCCTGGTTTTTCGCTATTTGTAACTGCAGCGCTTTTAGCTCTTCGAGTTGTTCAATACGGGCTTTATTTAAATAATTATAATAGCTTAGGGTGCGCTCAAATTTAGCCGTGTCTTCTTGGTTGAGCAGCATTTTTGCATAATCATCGTCGCCACCGGCCATATAAGCACTTTTAAGTTGCGCAGCTAATGCGTGTTGAAACTGTGCATGTTGTTGTTCGAGTTGATCGGCTTTTTGCTGTTGCAGCTGTTGCTGTTGTTCGGTTTTTTTAACCGACTGCTCAGCCATATTTAGGGCTTTGGCGTTTTTAGCTATTTCGAGTTCGTGCTGTTGTAGGTTTTTTTGTAGCGTGGCAACTTTTTTGCGTTGCGCGTTGTATTCAGATTGGCTTTGTTTAAGTGCCGTTTGTACTTCGCTGAGATCTTTTTTGGTACGATCTTCATTAGCGACTGCAGTTGCAGTCGCTAAAAAAGTCAGTATTAAAATTAGCTTAGTAACGCTATTAATACATTTTTGCATAGATTATTTCAACGTCATGATAGGTTTGCCTGTCATTTCAGTTGGCTGCTCCATGCCCATTAAGTGCAGCATAGTAGGCGCTACATCACTAAGCGCCTTACCCTCAGATGGTGTTGCGTCGCGGCCCACATAAATAAATGGCACCGGCTCGCTAGTATGTGCAGTATGGGCTTGGCCTGTTTTAAGGTTGGCCATTTGCTCAGCATTACCATGGTCGGCAGTAATAAGCGCTTCACCGCCATATTTGTTAAGTGCTGCTACTACGCGGCCAATACAGTGATCAACTGCTTCGCAGGCTTTAACTGCCGCTGCAAATACACCAGAGTGACCCACCATATCGCCGTTAGGGTAGTTACAAATAATAGCGTCGTATTTGCCGCTTTTAATTGCCGCAACGAGTTTGTCGGTAAGCATTTCTGAGTTCATTTCGGGCTGCAAATCGTAGGTTGCAACTTGTGGTGAAGGAATAAGTTCGCGGGTTTCACCGTTAAATTCGTCTTCGCGGCCACCACTAAAGAAAAACGTAACGTGAGCATATTTTTCGGTTTCTGAAATACGTAGTTGAGTTTTACCGTGTTTTTCAAACCATTCGCCAAGTACGTTTACCAGTGGCGTAGGGCCAAATGCAACTGGGGCGTCTATATCTGCAGCGTATTCGGTCATCATTACAAATGCGCTAAGTGCAGGCGATTTTTGTTTGGCAAAACCGTCAAAGTTAGGCTCAACAAATGCACGTGTAATTTCACGGGCGCGATCGGCTCTAAAGTTAGCAAATATAACCGTGTCGCCATCGTTAATTTGTACAGGCTCTGCGCCTGCAGGAGTAATGGTGCTTGCGGCTACAAACTCATCGTTTTCGTCGCGCTCATAAGCAGCTTCAAGTGCGCTTACGCCAGTCGGGTAGCTAAAGTCGCCTTGTGCTAACGTAAGTAAGTTATAGGCTTTTTCTACGCGGTTCCAGCGGTTGTCTCTGTCCATTGCGTAATAACGGCCAATTAGCGATGCTAAGCGGCCACATTGTAGCTTTGCAAATACCGCTTCAATGCGCTCAATAGAAGCTTTAGCACTGCGTGGAGGTGTGTCGCGGCCATCTAAAAAGCCATGAAAGTACACCTCTTTTGCACCGCGTTTTGCAGCAAGTTCAATACTTGCCACAATATGATCTTCGTGGCTGTGTACGCCGCCTGGGCTTAATAACCCCATAATGTGCACGGCTTTATCTGCACTTACGGCTTTATCTATGTTATCAACTAGTGCAGGAGTGGAGTCAAACTCGCCATCGTTTATCGCTTTTGTTATACGAGTAAAGTCTTGATAAACAACGCGTCCTGCGCCTAAATTAACGTGGCCAACTTCAGAGTTACCCATTTGACCATCAGGAAGGCCTACATCAAAACCCGAAGCTGAAATTAATGTGCGCGGGCGGGTGGCCCATAATTCATCTAATACAGGGGTGTTTGCAGCCAGAATCGCATTACTTTGCTCATCTTCGCGGTATCCCCAGCCATCTAAAATCATTAATACCAGTGGTTTTTTATGCTCTGACATAGTCACTCCTCAAGGTTAACGTTGCGATAAAACACGCTAACATTACCGCTAACATGCTGATGCTAAGCATACCGTGTTTTATAGCTAGGATCAGCAATCAAAATAAGATATTAAAACTTTTTAATATCTTGCTAAAAATTAACAACAAGCTGTTACTTTGTTCTTACTAAAAACACCTCGTAAAAGCGTATTATGCTTTGCCTTAACTCGCATTTTTAGCTGATTTGGGTATACTTGCGCAGCTAATACCAATTTTATTAAAAACATGCACATTCTAGCTGGTTAAATAGCTCACTAACTACGTTAAAAATAATTTATATAGAACAACTATATATCATCATTTTTTACTTGTTATTGAATCATTTATTGACGCTATAATAGCTCATTAATTTAATGCAATTGGTATAATACCAACTTTATTAAAGCGCTGTGTATGTGAGTAAGGTAAATTAGGTATATATTGTGTTTAAAATTTTTACAGAAGTAGAGTACTCCTGTTTAAATTTTATGTTGTTTGTGAGTAGCTTACCTCTTGTTATACTTGCTTATAGGGTTAATGCAATTGGTATTGAACGAAAAAAATAGCTAAAACATCACGTTTTAGGATGTAATTTTATAGTGGATGTCGAATGGATCAATATATTGAATTTATCACCAATCACCCAATTTTAAGTGCAGCTTGGGTGGGTATTGTGTTTCTTATTGTTAGTGGTTGGATCAAAAGTAAACTCTCAGCAGTGCGTCAAATAAACCCTCAGCAGTTAACGCTGCTTATCAACCGTGAAGACGGTCAAGTTATTGATATGCGTGCGCAAAAAGAGTTTAACACCGGACATATTGCCGGTGCTCAGCATTTAAGCCCTGAAAATGCGAAAAAATCTGACTTTTCAAACCTTGAAAAGTATAAGAGTAAACCCATTATATTGGTATGTACTACAGGTATGACCGCTTCAGGAACTGCAACCGCTATGCATAAAGCGGGTTTTGAGCAGGTAAGTGTGTTATCTGGTGGTATGGGCGCGTGGCAATCTGCGAGCTTACCAACTACAACCGGTCGCTAATAAATATTAGCAGTCCGATAGAGGATATATTATGAGTAATGTTGTTTTATACACCAAAGCGTATTGCCCTTTTTGTCAACGTGCTCGTGCACTTTTAGACAGTAAAGGTGTGCAATACACAAACTTTGATATTGGTGTACAGCCTGAGCTGCGCGATGAAATGATCGCCAAAGCAGGCGGCGCAAGCACGGTACCGCAAATCTTTATTAATGATGAGCATATAGGTGGCTGCGACGACATGATGGCAATAGAAGCACAAGGCCAGCTTGATAAAAAGCTAAATGCCACACTAAACGCTTAAATTTAACTAATTATAATAACGAACAGGTTAAGGATTACAATGAACGAAGAAACGCAAAACGCAGCAGCACAACAAGAAACTGGTGCACAATTTACTATTCAACGTATTTACACAAAAGACGTGTCGTTTGAAACGCCAAACTCTCCAGCTATTTTTCAAAAAGAATGGACACCAGAAGTTAAGTTAGACCTAGACACTCGCTCTAATAAGTTAGACGAAGGTGTATTTGAAGTGGTTTTAGCACTAACAGTGACTGCATCTATTGGCGAAGAAACGGCCTTTTTATGTGAAATTCAACAAGCAGGTATTTTTACTATTGCTGACGTTGAAGAAACACAACTTGCTCATATGCTTGGTGCATTTTGCCCTAACGTATTGTTTCCATATGCGCGTGAAGCAGTTTCTAACCTTGTTAACCGTGGTACTTTTCCACAGCTTAACCTTGCGCCAGTTAACTTTGACGCATTATTTGCACAATACATGCAACAACGCACAGCGCAAGCTGAGCAGGCATCAGTAGACGCATAAATTATGAGTACAGCAACTTCAGCTGTTACTGTATTGGGGGCGGGGTCTTATGGCACCGCCCTTGCTATTTGCTTAGCCCGAAATGGTCACCAAGTGACACTTTGGGGTCGCAATAGCGACGACGTTGCCACGCTTGCAGCTGAGCGAAAAAATCAACGTTACTTACCTGATATTCCTTTTCCCGACACTTTAACTCTTGAAGCCGACTTGCAACGTGCTGCTGCAAGTAATGAAATAGTGTTAGTGGTTGTGCCTAGCCATGCATTTGGCGACACTTTAAAGCAAATTAAACCAGCTTTACAGCAAGGCGCAAAAGTTGCGTGGGCAACGAAAGGGCTAGAGCCAAATACCGGGCGCTTATTACAAGAAGTTGCAGTGCAAGAGCTTGGTGATGCAATTCCATTAGCGGTGCTTTCGGGGCCAACATTTGCTAAAGAAATGGCCATGGGATCGCCTACTGCTATTTCGGTTTCATCCACCTCTACAGAATTTGCCAAGCAGTTAGCTGATTTACTGCATTGCGGTCGCTCATTTAGAGTGTACAACAATGATGATTTTATTGGCATACAGCTAGGTGGTGCGGTTAAAAACGTGATTGCTATTGGTGCAGGCATTTCCGACGGCGTAGGTTTTGGCGCTAATGCACGCACGGCACTAATTACTCGCGGCCTTGCTGAACTAACACGCTTAGGCTGTGCTTTGGGCGCAAAACCCGAAACCTTTATGGGGATGGCAGGCCTTGGCGATTTAATTTTAACCTGCACAGATAACCAGTCACGTAATCGTCGTTTTGGTTTGGCGTTAGGTAAAGGCGAAAGCGTAGAGGCTGCAATAGAGTCTATAGGCCAAGTGGTCGAAGGCTTTAGAAACACTAAAGAAGTGTATTTATTAGCGCAGCGCAGCGGTGTAGAAATGCCAATCACCGAGCAAATCTATAAAGTACTGTACGAAAATAAAGACATGAAAGAAGCGGCTATGGCTTTATTAGGCCGAGAGCAGCGCTCAGAATAAAAGGGCAGCTTTCATTAAAGCTAGGTTTTAGGTAGACATTAGCCAAGCTCAGTGTTTTGGTTAAACCGCAGGCGGGCTTTATGTCGCGCAGGTTAATCTTTAAACCTGCGCGAGGTAAGCTCCCCCCTACAAGTTAGGCGCTTGGTTTATTCACTTACCTAAAACCTTGCGCCTAAAACTATTTACTTCTTACTTCGCGCCCGGAAACCCAAGCTGGCGCCATGATTCATACACAAACACCGAAACCGCGTTAGATAAGTTCATACTGCGGCTATTGGCTTGCATCGGAATGCGTACCCGTTGCTCGTTTGGAAGCGATTGAATTAGCTCATCCGGAAGGCCGCGCGTTTCAGGGCCAAATACTAAACAGTCGCCGGCCTCGTATTGTGCCTGATGATGAAATTGGCTACCTTTAGTGGTGCAAGCGTATATTTTTTTAGGCTTGCATGCTTCTAGGTAAGCTTCAAACGAAGCATGGCGCTGTACATGGCTAAATTCATGATAATCAAGGCCGGCACGTTTTATTCGTTTGTCATCCCATGCAAAGCCAAGTGGCTCAATTAAATGTAGCGAATAGCCCGTATTTGCACATAAGCGAATAATATTACCCGTATTCGGTGGGATTTCAGGTTGGTATAAAACAATATCCAGCATAACGAGCCTTATAAAATAGTCAGTAATTTAACGATTTGCAGTATACACAGAAAGCGTGTAAAAAACTGATATACTCACTTTATTCAATACACTTATTAACGGATAAATACGTGCATAATCGCAGTTACGAATTTTGGGTAAAAACCTCTAGTTTAGTCACTATGGTCATGGTGAGCTTAATGATTGCAGCTAAAACCTGGGCATGGCTTGCCTCGGGTTCAGCGTCAATGCTGGGCTCATTAACCGATTCACTCATGGATATTACCGCCACAGCTATGAGTTTTTTAGTATTAGGTTATGCGCTGCGCCCCGCCGATGACGACCACCGTTTTGGTCACGGTAAAGCCGAAGCGCTCGCTGGGCTAGGGCAGGCCGCATTTATTGCAGGTTCTGGCTGTTTATTAGCGTTTCATAGTATAGAGCGCTTGTTTAATCCTTTAGAGCTCACTCATTCATTGTTAGGTGTATGGGTAAGTATTTTTGCCATTGCCTGTACATTAGTGATTGTATTTGTACAAAATAAAGTAGTTAAACATACCGAATCTATTGCAATAAAGGCCGACTCAGTACATTACAAAGGTGACTTGATTTTAAATGCTGCGGTACTACTGGCTATTTTACTCTCGTATTATGGTGTGTTGTACGCGGACCCTATTTTTGCAGTTGGCGTTGCCGGTTACCTACTTTATAACAGTTGGGATATAGCCCGAGATAGCGCAGATCACTTAATGGACAAAGAGCTGCCAGACGAAGAAAAACAACGTATTTTAGATGTATCGAAAAGCCATATCGATGTGCGCGGTGTACACGGTGTGCGTACTCGACAAGGTGGGAAAGTTAAGTTTATTCAATTACATTTAGAGCTAGATGATCACCTAAGCTTAATTCGCGCGCACAACGTAGCCGATGAAGTAGAGGCAATGATCACTAAAGAATTTGAGTCAGAAGTTGATATTCTAATTCACCTAGACCCTTTGTCTTCCGTGGAACTGAGTGACACTGAGGGAGCCGCAGTAACTGAAGCGTAAGCAAAGCTGGTATCTCAGGTTAAAACCAAGCAAACACCGGATTTAACCTGATACCTAATACCTTAAACATAAAATCTAAACCTTTACCGTAGGCGTGAGTTTACCTCGCGCAAGGTTTAAAACTTAACAAGCGCGGCATAAAGCCCCGCCTACGGTTTAACCCAAACACCGAGCTTGGTTTTTTCTACCTATAATCTGAAACCTAATACCTCAAACCTGCTCTTCCACATCTATTCGCAAAACTGGTACAAACTTGTTAGCAGTGGCTGGCGTATTTCATCACGTTCAAATAATAGTTCGTGCTTAGCACCGGCAAAGCTCTTTATTATTGCCTGGTTATGTCGGTTTGCTAATTTATATTGCGCGGCGTTATCTACTACTTCGTCGCGCTCTGCGCTGGCAATAAACAGCGGAATATTAATGCTTAACTTATCAACCGATGCAATAAAGGTAAATGCGGCTTGTAGCCAACCATAGGTTACGCCACCAAGTTGCAGTAGTGGGTCTTGATAAGTTTGCCTAAAGTTTTTATAACGCACTTGGCTGCTAGTTAATGAGTTTAAAGCAAACTCTTCTGGGCTGTAATCGTTTTGCCCTAGGGCATAACTTTGTGAAAAACCGAAAAAAACAGCTGCGTTAGCAATTAGTTTTGCCAACGGTTTTGGAGTGTTTTTAGTGTGAATGTCAAACATAGGTGCCGATAAAAACAACCCACTAAAACTATTTTCAAAATGAGCTAAATAGTCAAAGGCAATTGCGCCGCCCATTGAGTGGCCAAGCAGTATTTTTTTGCCTTGCCAGTGGTTATCAACAATTTGTTGATTAAATAAATGCAGGTCGTGGCGATAATCAGTAAAACATTTTACATAGCCTTTATGCTTATTAGCTAACTGTCGGTAAGAGCGGCCTTGCCCTTGATGATCAACAATAAACACGGCAAAATTATTAGTGTACAGCTCCCACAATAGCTCTTTGTATTTATCAAGCCCTTCAATACGCCCTGAGCTAATAACAATCGCGGTATGCGCATTCTCAGGTTTTGCATAGGCGTAAAATAACTGCCCGGCAGGGGTATTTAAATAGGCTTTAACTAGGGTGTTGTTATAAAAATCATTAATACTGGGTTGATTATCAACAAGCTCGTTTTCACTACTGTAAAACATTCTCTACTCTTTTATTATTGGCAAAGTTACCATGGCGCACAGGCCACCTTGTGGTTTATTTGATAAAACCAAGCTGCCGCCATGAGCAATAATCGCATTTTTGGCAATCGCTAAGCCTAACCCCGTGCCACCACTCACTCGGTCACGCGCATCTGACTGCCTAAAAAACGGCTCACATAGCTTACTAAGCTGGTTATTTGGTACACCTGGGCCATCATCACATATTTCAATATAAATGGCATCACCGTGCTTTAGGGTAAGGCTAATAGTGTGCTGTGCATATTTAATCGCGTTGCGCAGTAAGTTTTCCAGTGCGCTGGCAATTAGCGCTTCATCGCAATTTAGTGTTACCGCCGCCGAGCCGCTTACTTGCAGTTGCTTGTTGTGCTGTTTTGCTTCAAAGGTGGCATCGTTAAGTACATGATCAACAATATCTTGCAGTGACTGTTTGTGTAGCGATAACGCTTGGCTATTTGCCTCTAAGCGCGACACTTGCAATACATCGGCAATCATTTTATCAAGCTGGTTGGCTTCTTTTTCTATGCGTAGTAAATACGATTGGCTGGCTTCGCTTGCCTGCATTTGCGCAAGGCCTGTCGCCATTTTTAAGCGAGTAAGTGGCGAACGTAGCTCGTGCGATATATCGGCCAGTAAGCGTTTTTGCGCGCTAATTAATTGCGCTAATTGGTCAGCCATACGGTTAAAGTCGCGACCTAATATACCCAGCTCATCTTTACGATTAACGGATATAGCAGCCCGGGCTGTTAAATCGCCGGCAGAGAGTTTTATAGCGGCTTTTTTTAAGCTATTAATAGGGGCAATTAAGTTACGGCTAAATAAAAAACTTAAAATAAGTGAGGCAATTATAGCAATTGATATTTTTATCCAACCCGGCATTAACTTTAACCGCAAATATAGCGGCGTATGGTTGTAAATATCTATTTCATATAAATAAAAATCACCTTCAGGTACTCTAATTTTTATTGGCCCAATTGCTTGGTATTTTTCGGTATAAATAACTTGCGGCGGCATGCTCTTAGTAAAGTTAAGCAAGCTTAAATCAACATCGGCGGGTATGCTTTTATTTGTTAGCGAATCTTCTAGCTGCTCTGCATTTAAATACAAAAGCTTACCATTAGTACGTCGAGGGTGCTTTAGCGTATCGTTAAGCGAACGCTTGTGCTTTATGGTAGAACGCTCAATGTTTTTAGCGGTATAAGCTAAGTTTTTTTCCATTGGGCCATGCAAAGGGTTATAACTAACAGAGTTAATAGTTGTAACACTACTTAAAAATATAAGTGCCGCACCTGTGCCAATAATAGTTAACCAAAACCAAGTAAAGATTTTAAAAAACAAATAGTGCCGAGGATGTTTAAGCCAGCTAAAACTTGCCAATTTATTCGCCTTGAATAAAGACATAGCCCGTCCCTCTAATGGTTTTAATTAGCTCGTTAGGTAAGTGCTCAGCTATTTTTTTACGAATGTTGCTAACGTGCATGTCAATAGAGCGATCAAACGAGGCTAAGCGCCTGCCAAGTACATCTTCACTTATTTGCTCTTTACTAACTACTTCACCAGCGCGTTTGGCAAGTAATGCGAGTATTTCGTATTCGGTGCCAGTAAGGGTTAAGGTTGTTTGTTTAATTAAGGCTTCACGAGCAGCCAAATTAATAGTAATACCGTTAACCACTAATTTATTATTGCTAGTGGCATTCATGGTGGTTATATGTTCAATACGACGCGTAATTGCTTTAACTCGGGCAAGTAACTCACGGTGATTAAAAGGTTTAGGTATGTAATCGTCTGCGCCAAGTTCAAGGCCAAAAATACGATCAAAATCTTCGCCTTTGGCGGTAAGCATAATTACCGGCGTAAGCTTGGTTTGCCTAAGTTGTTTAAGTACTTCAAAACCATCAAGGGTAGGCAGCATTACATCAAGTAGTATTAGTGCGTAGTCGTTCGCTTGCGCTAGTTTTAAGCCCTGCTCGCCGTCGTGTACGCTTTGCACGTTAAATCCTTGCGCGGTTAAATACTCGCTTAATAGCTCACACAAACCTGTGTCGTCATCAATCATTAATAGTTTCATTTTCAAACCCTTGGGTTGTGCCGTATGTGCTGATTTTACCTGCTTAATAGTACAAAAGTGAATCTTTACATAACCTTTACACTGCTTTGCGTTACTTTGCATTGCAGCGGGTATAGTTACCTCAACAGATTAAAACAACCAATCCAATAGTAAAGGTAATGATTATGACTAAAGTAAATACACTTTCAAAACTAGTACTTATTTGTGGCTTAGCAACCGCTACTTTCGGTGCAACCAGTGTTATGGCCAAAGGCGATATGCATAAGCAAGGTCGCCACTCACAAGCGCACTTTTTACTATCGGAACGCGGCGCTGATAAACTTGATTTAACACAAGAGCAGCAAACTAAATTAGAAGCTATATTTGCAGCACAAAAAACGCAAATGCAAGCACTTAAAGGCACCGACAAAGAATCGCGCAAAGCACAGCGCACCGCTCACAAAGCTAAAATGGAAAGCTTATTATCGGCAGCAACGTTTGACGAAAATGCAGCAAAAGAGCTACTAGCTCAACGCCACGAAAAAGGTGAGGAAATGGGTTTAATTAAATTAAAAACTCAGCACCAAGTGTGGCAAGTTCTAAATGCAGAGCAGCAAGAAAAGTTTGCAAAAATGCAAAAGCGCATGGGTAAGAAAAAACATTCAAAATAGCTTTTAGTTGGATAAGTTTTTGGCTAGATAAAATAAAACACCGAGTTCAATTTGAGCTCGGTGTTTTGCTTTGTATGTTGTTTAAGTAAAACAAGGTGTCAGGTTTTAGATAGAGACAAAGCCAAGCACGGTGTTTAAATTACCCGTAGGCGGGGCTTTATGCCGCGCTGGTTAAAATTTAAAAACGATTGCGCGAGGTAAACTCTCGCCTACAAACTCTAGGCAAAACCTACTTACTACTTAAAAAAGTCATCTTCATTTTTTGCCATCATGGCTTCTATGTCTTCAATCATGTCTTGGCTAAAATCTTCAGCTGAAGTGATAGGAGCTGAAATTCTATTATTTTCAAACGACCATTCGCCTAAATCAATAAGCTGACAACGTTTTGAACAAAACGGGCGGTGTGGGCTTTGCTCTGACCATTCAACCTTACTTTTACAGGTTGGGCAGTTAACAATAGTTGGCATAGTAATCTCTCAATCTTGTTTTAAATGGTGCTGTCTAATAGCCAAACTCTAAGTCAGTTTAAATGCTTTTAGTATTGTATTGGCTTTTATAGAGTCGTATCATTTTTCTGATACCTGATACCTGATACCTGATACCTGATACCTGATACCTGATATTAAAAACTCGTTACCCGATTAATCTCAGCTAAGGAGGTCATGCCGTCGGCGGCTTTACGAATACCCGATAAACGCAGGTTATTAAATCCGGCTTTAAGGGACACTTCAGCTATTTCTAGTGAGTTACCACCGCGCATTATAATTTGTGCTATTTCTGGGGTAATTTTCATTACTTCGTAAATACCTACACGGCCTTTATAGCCATCGGTACAGTTTTCGCAACCTTTAGGAGCATACAAGGTCATTTCACTAATTTGCTGCTGGCTAAAACCTTGGCGCAGTAGTTCTTCGCTAGGTAAATTTTCAGGTGTTTTACATTTAGGGCATAAGCGGCGCGCTAGCCGCTGAGCTATAATTAAACTAATTGAACTTGCTACGTTATATGCAGGTACGCCCATGTTTAATAAGCGGGTAATGGTTTCGGGCGCTGAGTTAGTATGCAGAGTCGAAAGCACTAAGTGACCTGTTTGCGCCGCTTTAATTGATATTTCGGCGGTTTCTAAGTCACGTATTTCACCTACCATTACTACATCGGGATCTTGGCGTAAAAATGCGCGTAGTGCGTTGGCAAAGGTCATATCGGCTTTAATATTAATTTGTACTTGGTTAACCCCTTCGAGGTTAATTTCTACCGGATCTTCGGCGGTACTAATATTACGCTCTGGCTGGTTTAATATATTTAAACCCGTATATAGCGATACCGTTTTACCCGAGCCAGTAGGCCCAGTTACTAATATCATCCCTTGTGGTTGCTCAAGCGCATCCATATACAGCTTTTTTTGCTCAGGTTCGTAACCTAATACATCAATGCCAAGCATGGCGCTAGATGAATCAAGAATACGCATTACAATTTTTTCGCCCCATAAGGTAGGCATGGTGCTTACCCGGAAATCGATACTTTTACGTTCGGTTATTTTTAGCTTTATGCGGCCATCTTGTGGTTTACGTTTTTCGGCAATATCAAGGCGCGACATTACTTTAATTCGCGCCGAAAGCTTAGTTGCTAAAGTGTTTGGCGGGCTGGCTACTTCGTGCAAAATGCCGTCAATTCTAAAGCGAATTCGGTACTTGTGCTCGTAGGGTTCAAAGTGTAAATCAGACGCACCTTTTTTAATCGCATCCATTAATATTTTATTAATGTAAACAATGATTGGTGCATCGTCTTTATCATCGTCTTTAGAGGTGTCTTTTTGTATATCGGCGTCTAGTTCGGCAAATTCTTTAAACTCGTCATCACTTAAATTTAAGCTGCCAGTGGCATCAAGCAATTGTTCTATTTTTTTATCGAGTTGAATGTAGTCAACAACTACCACTTCGCAAGACAAACCAGTACTAAATTCAAAGTTTTCAAATGCGCCGTAATCGGTAGGATCAGAGGCGGCAATATACACTTTTCTGCCTTTTTGTACTAAAGGCAAAATATGATGCTTACGGATCAGTTTTTCTTTTACTAACTCAGGAGAAATAAGTGCAGTATTAAAGTCTTTTAAATCAAAAAAAGGCACCCTAAATAAATCAATGCATTGTGCCGCTAAATCTTTACTGTCAATTTTTCCGCATTTAGCAATAAGCTCAGCAGTAGAGGCAAACTCTTGCTGTTTAGTTTTTACTATATCGGCATCAACACGGCCAAGGGTAATAAATTTTCTTAATAACGGTGAGTTAATATTCATTGCGCACCTGGTTAAATCCTTCAATAGTTAGCAATTTATCAGAAAAAAGCAGGGATTACATTGCCCATCACAATCTAGGCTGATTTTAGCAATTAAAATAGCTGTTTTTATAATGTATGGCTATTTTAACGCCAGTTTTAAATAGCCTTTATGTAAAGCCATTAAGTCGTGTTTAACCAAAGCTAAGCTGCGATCGTTATTTAAAATATCATCTGCTTGTTGTTGTTTTTGTTCACGCGACATTTGCGCGGCAATAATACTATTAACTTGCTCTAAGCTTATGTTATCACGCTTAACCGTGCGCTCTATTTGCACGTTTTTTGGCACGTCTATAAGTAAAGTGTGGTTACAGTATTTATCTAAGCCGTTTTCAAAAAGTAGCGGGGCAACAAGTACCACATAAGGGCTGGTGGCATTATTTAAATCAGTAATAATTTGCTGGCGAATAAGTGGATGTAACAGCGCATTTAACCAGTTTTTATGCTCATTATTGCTAAATACAAGCTCGCGTAAAGCACTGCGGTTTAAGTTTCCGTCGGCTAAGAGTATATCAGCACCAAAGTGTGCAATAATTGCCTTTAGCCCTTCGCTGCCAGGCTCAACCACTTGGCGAGCAATAATGTCGGCATCAACAACGCAAATATCCAGCGCTTCAAGCATGTTGCTTACAGCCGTTTTACCACAGCCTATACCACCAGTTAAACCCAGTACCCAATTATTTATGTTCGTTACTTTAACAGTATGTTCGCTCATATTAGTAACCAATTACATTAAAGTAACTAGTTTGCAATTGCTCGCCCCATAACATGGTGATCCAGCCTGCAATAGCAAGGTAGGGGCCAAACGGAATGGGGGTGGCTTTGTCTTTACCCTGAATAGTTAATAGCGCAATACCAATAATTGCGCCCACTACGCTCGAAAGCAAAATAATGGTTAATAACGATTGCCAGCCAAGCAAAGCACCAAACACGGCAAGTAATTTAAAATCGCCATAGCCCATGCCTTCTTTACCGGTAAGTAATTTAAATAACCAGAATACGCTCCACAAGCTTAAATAGCCGCAAGCAGCACCAATAATGGCATCAGTTGGGGTAACGGTATAGCCAAGCACTGCAGCAATAAGTGCCAGCCATACAAGCGGTAGGGTAATTTGGTCGGGCAGTAACATATGGTCAATATCAACAAAGGTAAGTGCCACTAAAGCCCAAGTAATTACTATATAAAGTAAAGCCTGCTCGGTAGCGCCCAGCTTATACGCAACAACTAAGCTTAATAGTGCAGTTATTGCCTCTACAATAGGGTAGCGAGCCGATATGGGGTTACTACAACTTGCGCATTTACCTTTTAAAAATAACCAGCTAATAACAGGAATGTTTTGCCACGCTTTTATTGCAGTTTTACATTTGGGGCAGGTAGAGTTGGGCTTTACTAAATTAAAAGGATCGTTGGTGTTTGCTTTATTATTTTTAAGTTCGCTTTCTAAAAGTAGCCGACATTCGCCTTGCCATTCGCGTTGCATCATTAGTGGTAAGCGGTAAATAACTACATTTAGAAAGCTACCAATGCATAAACTAATTAAGCCAACTGTGGTTAAGTAAAACCACAGTTGGCTTTGCATTACTTCTATAATACTTTGCATATAACGACCAAATAATTAAATAACAAGTTTAAAAAACTAAATAACAGAGCCAAGTTGGAATATAGGCAAGTACATGGCAACAATTAAACCACCAACCAATACGCCAAGTACTGCCATAATCATCGGTTCTAGCAAGCTTGAGAGCCCATCTACCGCATCATCAACTTCTTGCTCATAAATAGTTGCTACTTTACCTAGCATGCCATCGAGCGAACCCGACTCCTCACCAATAGCCACCATTTGTATTACCATATCGGGGAATATTTTGGAGTTACGCATAGCCCAGTTCATTTGGTTGCCCGAGCTAACCTCGGCTTTAATATCTAAAATAGCATAACGATAAACCGCATTACCCGAGGCGCCTGCAGCAGAGTCCAGCGCATCAACTAGCGGCACACCAGCCGCAAAGGTGGTCGAGAGCGTACGAGCATAACGGGCAACGGCGGCTTTATTTAAAATCATGCCTATAACAGGTAGCTTTAATACTGCTCGGTCGGTAGCATCACGGAGTTTTAAACTTTTTAGCTTGGCCTCTTTAAATGCCCAGCCAAATGCAACAATTACTATTAGCATCATCCACCAATATTCCTGCATAAATTCCGATATAGCAATTACAAACAAAGTAAAGGCTGGGAGCTCAGCGCCAAAACCGGCAAAAATATCCTGAAATTGCGGCACTACAAATATTAGTAATATAGAGGTAACAATAAGTGCGATAACTAATACCGCAATAGGGTAAAACATCGCTTTTTTAATTTTTGATTTAAGCGCTTCAGACTTCTCTTTATAAATAGCAACGCGGTCGAATATTTTATCTAAAGCACCAGATTGCTCACCCGATGCCACTAAATCGCAATATAAATCATCAAAATAACGCGGATGGCGACGCAGAGCTTGTGATAGCGGTTGCCCGGCTTTAACTTCATCGGCAATGGTTTCCATTAGCTTGCTAACACTTTTATTAGATGATCCCGTGCCAATCATTTCAATAGATTGAATTAATGGAACGCCCGCCATCAGCATGGTAGCAATTTGCCGAGTCACTAAAGCAATATCTTTCGGGGTTATTTTTTGAGTGCTAGCTATACCAAAAAGAGGCTTAGCTTTTCGCTTTACTTTGGAAGGGGTAATGCCTTGTTTTCGTAACTGGGCTTTTACTAGTGCGATACTAGAACCAGTAAGTTCACCTTCTAAGCGCTTTCCCCTAGTGCTAACACCTATCCACTGGAAAGTGTCTAAACTTTTTTTTTCCTGTTTAGTAGACATAGTTGTCACTCATTAAAAAATCAAGCTCTATAAGGAATGGTAGCGCCTAAACAAGATATAAATTTAGGCACATTGAAGGTTTACTAGCCCTTAGCACAGCCTTTTGGAGCTATTGCTAAGTTTGTTAAGTCGTGAGTACAAGTCCACTTAAATGCACCGTTCTCAACTGAAGGTGTAAAAGTAAATGTTTTCTCTTGTAAGTCTTTAGATACACCTGTTTTATTCATCTTAGCAAGTATAACACCCGTTGCAGTTGTTACAGTAACTACGCTATAAGTCCCAGTAACTCCAAATGCCGTTACATCAGGGGTACCGTCTTTAACAGGGTATGCACCTTCTGATTGATAATACTCAGCAATACCTGTTTTAGCAGCTGCTGTTAATGATACTGCCTCTGAAGCTTGCGCTCTAGCTGTATAGTCCTGATAAGCTGGCAGTGCTACTGCTGCCAAAATACCTATGATTGCTACTACGATCATTAATTCAATTAGGGTGAAACCCTTTTGGTTCTGTTGTGTCATTGTTTTCATGTTTCCTCTCCTAAAGGATAATGTTGTGGTAAATAAGTGTTATTTAAGTAGCATTAGTGCTTAGCTTAATTTGCTTATTTAACCTGTTTACTTAAACTATTTATTTAAAGAATAAACTTTACTGTACAGCGTATTTTGGTTTGTATAAACAAAAGTACGCTGTGGATTTAGTTATTAAAGTTACTTACGTTTAGTACTTTAATACGTTATTTAATTACTTTTATATTTAGCTATAGCCGCAATTAATTTTTAGTTACTTATATTGATAGCTAATACGCACTTAGCTTTTTATGCCTGCTTACTGAACGCATTAGTATTAAAGCAGCTAATTAGTGCTTTTATATTAATGTTACATTCATTTATAGTACAACAGCGTGAGTTTACCACTGTTTTTTACTTTTTAGTACATGGCTTATATTTTAAAAAAGCATTTTATTTAACAAAATGTTAAAAAGCAATCCTTTCGGGTTATTAAATGCTTTAAACAAGCTATTGTCAATGAATTAGCGCAGCTTTAATTTAAAATTAACGTAATTATTAATCAAATCGCATTGATAAATCGATCGATTGTAAGTTTTTTGTTAACGCTCCGCTTGAGATAAAGTCTACCCCAGCTTGTGAGTAGGTTTTAAGCGTTTGTAGGGTCATATTGCCAGAAACTTCAAGTTTTGCACGTTTATTAGTAACTACTACAGCTTGCTTAATTTGCTCTACGTTAAAGTTGTCGAGCATTATAATATTGGCACCCGCATCAAGCGCTTGTTTTAGATCAACAAGTGATTCAACTTCTACTTCTATTGGTTTGTTTGGTTGGTTTTGTTTAGCTTGAGCCACGGCTTTGTTTATACCGCCACACGCTGCTATGTGATTTTCTTTTATTAAAAACGCGTCGTATAAACCAATACGATGGTTTGCACCGCCGCCACATTTAACGGCGTATTTTTGTAAAATGCGTAAACCAGGTATGGTTTTACGGGTATCGAGTAGTTGGGTTTTTGTACCCGCAAGTTCTTTTACATAATGAGCAGTGGTAGTAGCCGTGCCCGAAAGTGTTTGTACAAAGTTAAGTGCTGTACGCTCGGCAGTTAAAATAGCGCGAGCCGAGCCTGTTGCTGTAAATAAAGTGCTGTTAGCAGTCACAGCATCGCCATCGTTTACGAGTACATTTACTACAACGTTTGGATCTACTTGTTTAAATACTTCAATAATTAGGTCTTTACCACAAAATATGCAGTCTTCGCGGGTAATTACTTTAGCGCTTGCTTGCTCGTTTGCAGGAATAAGTTGCGCGGTAATGTCACCATTTTCAGCACTTTGGTAATTTAAATCTTCACCAAGTGCAAGTGTAACTAGTTGACTAACTAAAGTGTGTGGAATAGGCATAAAAAGCTCATAACAGTAAATAAATTAAGCAAATTTTACTATGTTTGAAATGTAATAACCAGCTTTGTGAGAAAGGCAGGTTTTAGGGAAAGAGCAGGCTTTAGGTGTTAGGTATCAGGTTTTAGGTATAAATTAGCCAAGCTCGGTGTTTAGGTTATATGTAGGCGTGGCTCTATGCCACGCTGATTAAAATTAAAAAACTGCGCGAGGTAAACTCCCGGCTACAAATTCGCTGGTTGGTAAGCTTTTATTGCTGCGTCTATCATTTTTAAATTAAATCCTTTAGCATCGATGTTATGTCGATCTTTTGATTTAAATTATGAACATAGATTTAAATGGGGTGGTCAATAGTGCTGTGCAGCGTGCTTGTTCGCATTTTGATGAGCGCCCGAGTGATACTGATGTTTCTTTATTGGTAATTCACAATATATCCTTGCCGGCGGGGCAGTTTGGCACGCCCTATGTTGATGATTTATTTATGGGTACGCTTAATTGTGAAGCGCATAGCAGCTTTAGCGATTTACACGGTGTGCGGGTGTCGGCACATTGCTTTATTAAACGCAGTGGTGAGCTAGTGCAGTACGTGCCATTTAATAAACGAGCATGGCATGCTGGGGCGTCTGAGTTTAACGGGCAAACTAACTGCAATAACTTTAGCATTGGCATTGAGCTTGAGGGAACCGACACCACAGCTTATACTTTAGCGCAATACACTAGTTTAAAAACACTAAGTAAAGCCATAATGCAACGCTACCCAAATATAACAATAGAGCGAATTGTAGGGCATTGCGATATAGCACCAGGGCGAAAAACAGACCCCGGTAGTAGCTTTAACTGGCATTTATTTTTAACTATGCTTAAACAATCAGGCTAAGTGAGTAACAACAATGATTTTGGTTTCGATAATAATTGCATTAATACTTGAGCGCTTAGGTGCTCGTTCAGCCCATTGGCAAATTAGCTACTACGCAGATGGTTATGTAAATCGCTCGGCAAACCTACTTACTAATAAAGGCGTATTTGGCTCGGGTGTTGGTTTTTTAGTGTGGTTACTTTTACCTGTACTGGCTATTGGTTGTTTATATTTGCTATCTGACTTTGTGCTGTGGCAACTTATTTTTAATGTAACAATATTACTCGTGTGTTTTGGTTGTGCTAAACAGCGTGCTTTATATAAGTCGTACTTAAATGCTTTAACCCGAGATGATAAAACCGCAGCCACTTTATATGCACTACAAATGGGCCAAAATCGTACAGAAGAAGAACAAGACGGCGAAACAGTTGGGCAAACCCTGGCATGGGTTAACTTTAGATTTTACTGCGCGGTGATTTTTTGGTTTGTAATATTAGGCGTAGCCGGTGCGGTTTTATATGCACTCGTACGCACATTCGCCGATTTAGTAACGCAAGATGACGACGAAATAATAGCAAAGCATTCTAAAATGCTACACAGATTATTATTTTGGCTTGACTGGTTACCAGCGCGTATTACCAGCTTTGGTTATTTAGTAATAGGTAACTTTAATAAAGGCACTAGTTGCTGGTTACGCTACGCGCTTGATTTTTCAAGCCCTAACCGCAAAGTGGTTACTTACACTGCCTTAGCCGCAGAGCAAGTAGAAAAACGCTACTACGACTGCGCGTACGAAGCCACTTGTATGATTAAATTGGTAAAACGTAATGTATTGTTTTATTTAGTACTGATTGCGTTATTAACCCTGTTTGGTGGGCTGGATTAAAGGGCAGGCTTTAGGCGTCAGGTTTTAGGCGTCAGGTTTTAGGTAGAGATAAAGCCAAGCTCGGTGTTTGAGGTTATACGTAGGCGAGGGGCTTGCCACCGCGCGCACGTAGTGCGAATGTTTTAAGTAATTATAGTTTTTGTTAAAAATATCGCGCCAGCAAGCTTGGCACTACAAATTCCAGACAAAAGATAAAACTAAGCACGGTGTGTGGATTGTGTAAGTGCGGTTTTACACTTCTCTTTTCAAACAAAGATACTATTTCACAAAGAGAAGGCAATGAGAGTAAATGAGAAAACATTAAAAAGTTAACATTTTAAGCTATTACTTTTCACTGCTCTAAAGCGTAGCGCTCTTAACCTCCTTGTGAATAAACGGGCTGTAATTAAAGTTACACTGCGGGCTATGGGGTGTTTACTTATTTTTGACTGCTAACACCTAAACTCTCCGTTATCACTTTTACCCTCCCTGGTCTGACCAATTTATTTTCGTCTCATTTACCTTTCTTTATTTATACTATTTTGTGTATTCTTTAAACTTTGCGCTGAATGCGTTACGCTGGCTAAGTGTCCTTAAAGCTACTGTAAATTGACAGCAATTAGGCTTTTTGTTACCGTATGCCAAAATTTGGTATGACCAATTTACCTTTTGGTTAAATTGTTCAGTTCAAAGCCTGGTTTTAAGGGCTTTTGGTATTTATACAACGCGGACGTTAACTGATGTCTTTAAAGATTAAAGCTGCAAAATTATCGGATGTGATTTTACAACAACTTGAGAACATGATTCTTGAGGGGTCGTTGGCACCAGGCGAAAAACTGCCACCGGAGCGTGAGTTAGCTAAGCAATTTGAAGTGTCGCGGCCATCACTGCGCGAAGCGATTCAAAAGCTTGAAGCTAAAGGTTTAGTAACTAGGCGCCAAGGCGGCGGTACGTATGTAAAAAATCAGCTGGAAGAAGGGCTTACTGATCCGCTGTTTGATTTGATCAGTAAACATCCTGAATCGCAGTTTGATTTACTTGAATTTCGTCATGCATTAGAAGGGATTGCCGCGTATTACGCTGCACTGCGTGGCACCAATAACGATTTTATTAAAGTAAAACAAAGCTTTGATCAAATTGCTTTGGTACAAGACGACTTACAACAAAAAGCGAAAGCAATAAATGCTTTTCATTTTTGTATTGCAGAGGCGTCACATAACATTGTTTTACTACATTTAGTGAGAGGCATGCAGGCATTGCTTGAGCAAAATGTATTACAAAATTTAACCGTGTTATTAACAAAATCAGATATCAGTAACCAATTAGGCCACCACCGTGGTTTGCTAATGGATGCTGTTATTGAAGGTAAGCCCGAAGAAGCACGCTTAGCTAGTAATGCGCATTTAGCCTATATAGAAGAAGCATTACTGGAAGCGGGTAAAGAACATTCGCGAATTGAACGCAGTTTAAGACGCACCAAACAAAATTAAGCAAATACACCCTTACTCAAAACTAATAAGTAGGGATGTGTTAAATACACAACATTCGTATTTTAAACATAAGGAAACCTCCATATGTCTGAAGTCAATAAAATTGACGTAGACGCGCTAGAAACACAAGAGTGGTTACAAGCTCTTGAATCGGTTGTGCGCGAAGAAGGTGTTGAACGAGCTCAGTTTTTACTTGAGCAAGTGTTAGAGCAAGCCCGTTTAGATGGCGTAGATATGCCAACGGGTATTACCACTAACTACGTCAATACAATTCCGGTAGAGCAAGAACCTGCTTACCCGGGAGATGTAAATATTGAACGCCGTATTCGTTCAATAATTCGTTGGAACGCGATTATGATTGTATTGCGTGCATCGAAAAAAGATCTCGATTTAGGCGGCCATATGGCGTCTTACCAATCGTCTGCGGCATTTTACGAAGTGTGTTTTAACCACTTTTTTAAAGCACCAAACGATGTAGACGGCGGCGACTTAGTTTATTACCAGGGGCATATTTCTCCGGGTATTTATGCACGCGCATTTGTTGAAGGGCGTTTATCGGCATCGCAGCTAGATAACTTCCGTCAAGAAGTAGGTGGCGAAGGCTTACCGTCGTACCCACATCCTAAATTAATGCCTGAATTTTGGCAGTTTCCTACGGTTTCTATGGGCCTTGGTCCTATTTCGTCTATTTACCAAGCACGCTTTTTAAAATACCTAGACGGCCGTGGCTTAAAAGACACTAAAAACCAACGTGTATATGCGTTTTTAGGTGATGGCGAAATGGATGAGCCAGAATCTCGTGGCGCTATTTCATTTGCTGCACGCGAAAAGCTAGACAACTTATGTTACTTAGTTAACTGTAATTTACAGCGCCTAGATGGCCCAGTTATGGGTAACGGTAAAATTATTCAAGAGCTAGAGGGCCTATTTAAAGGCGCTGGCTGGAACGTAATTAAGCTAGTGTGGGGCAGCGGTTGGGATATATTACTGGCTAAAGATAAAACCGGTAAGCTATTACAACTAATGAACGAAACGGTTGATGGCGATTACCAAACCTATAAAGCAAAAAATGGCGCGTATGTACGTGAGCATTTCTTTGGTCGTTACCCAGAAACAGCAGCACTTGTTGCTGATATGACAGATGACGAAATTTTTGCGCTTAAGCGTGGTGGTCATGAGCCATCTAAATTGTTTGCTGCGTTTAAAAAAGCAGAAGAAACCAAAGGTCGTCCTACTGTTATTCTTGCTAAAACTGTTAAAGGTTATGGCATGGGTGAAGCGGCTGAAGGTAAAAATATTGCGCACCAAGTTAAAAAAATGGACATGTCGCATGTTGCACACCTACGCTCACGCTTAGGCCTTGACGATTTAATATCTGAAGAGCAACTAACCGAACTGCCATATTTAACGCTTGAAGAAGGCTCACCAGAGCACACTTACTTACACGCTCGTCGTGAAGAGCTTAAAGGTTATACACCTAAGCGTATTGCACGCTTTAGCGAAAAGCTAACAGTGCCAGAAGTAGAGGCGTTTAACCCGCTACTTGAAGAGCAAAAACGTGATATTTCTACCACTATGGGTTTTGTTCGTGCACTTAATATTTTATTAAAAGACAAAGGCATTGGTAAAAACATAGTACCTATTATTGCCGACGAAGCACGTACCTTTGGTATGGAAGGTTTGTTCCGCCAAATTGGTATTTATAACCCGCATGGCCAAAACTACACACCTCAAGATCGCGATATTGTTTCTTACTATAAAGAAGCTACATCGGGTCAAGTACTGCAAGAAGGTATTAACGAGTTAGGTGCAATGTCGTCATGGGTTGCTGCAGCAACATCTTACAGCACCAACGATTTACCAATGATCCCATTTTACATTTACTACTCTATGTTTGGTTTCCAACGCGTTGGCGACATGGCATGGATGGCAGGCGATCAGCAAGCACGTGGTTTCTTATTAGGTGCAACAGCCGGTCGTACTACGCTTAACGGCGAAGGCTTGCAACACGAAGATGGCCACAGCCATATTCTTGCCAGCACAGTACCTAACTGTATTTCTTACGATCCAACGTACGCATACGAAGTAGCGGTTATCATTCAAGATGGTATTCGTCGTATGTATGGTGACGATCAAGAAAACATTTACTACTACTTAACGTTAATGAACGAAAACTACCATCAGCCAGCTATGCCAGAAGGCGCTGAAGAAGGTATTCGTAAAGGTATTTACAAGCTAGAAAGCTACGCAGGCAAAAAAGCCAACGTACAGCTATTAAGCTCGGGTACTATTATGACTGAAGTACGTAAAGCAGCTAAAGTATTGAGCGAAGACTACGGTGTTGCGTCTGACGTATTCTCGGTAACGTCTTTTAACGAGCTAACGCGCGATGGCCAAGATGTTGAGCGCTTTAACATGCTTAACCCTGAAGGCGAGCAAAAAACAGCGTATATCACTAGCGTATTAAGCGATTTAGTAACGGTTGCAGCAACCGATTACATGAAAAATTACGCAGAGCAAGCGCGTTCGTTTATTCCTAGCAATAACTATAAAGTGTTAGGCACCGATGGTTACGGCCGCTCTGATAGCCGCGAAAACCTTCGTCGTCACTTTGAAGTTAACGCAGACTACGTTGTAGTTGCTACGTTATCTGAACTTGCTAAACGTGGTGAAGTTGAAAAGTCGGTAGTTATTGAAGCACTTAAAAAGTTCAATATCGACACCAACAAACTTAACCCACTGTACGCATAAGAGGTTTGCAATGAGTATTGAAATTAAAGTACCCGATATCGGTGGTGATGAAGTAGAAGTAACCGAAATCTTAGTAGCCGTTGGCGACGTTGTTGAAGTTGACCAAGCATTACTAACCGTTGAAGGCGACAAAGCATCAATGGAAGTGCCGGCCGACACTGCTGGCACAGTAAAAGAGATTAAAGTAAGCGTTGGCGACAACGTAGCTACTGGCTCTTTAGTGTTTATCTTTGAAGGCGAGAGTGAAGGCGAAAGCGCAAGTACAGCTAAAAGCGACAGTGCAGCAGAGCAAAAAGCGCCTGCAACTGACGCTAAGCCAGCACCAGCGGCTTCTGGCTCTGCAGCAAAAGACGTAACCTTGCCAGATATTGGCGATGACGAAGTTGAAGTAACTGAAATTTTAGTAGCCGTTGGCGACAGCGTTAGCGAAGATCAGTCTATTTTAAGCGTTGAAGGCGACAAAGCATCAATGGAAGTACCTGCGCCATTTGCTGGCACAGTTAAAGAAATTAAAGTAGCGACTGGCGATACAGTAAAAACCGGTTCATTGGTATTTGTATTTGAAGTAGCAGGTAGTGAGTCTGCAGCACCTGCTGCTGAGTCAACACCAGCCGAAACTAAAGCAGCGCCAGCGGCCGAGCAAAGCTCAGCATCAAGCACAAAAGAAGTTAACGTGCCTGATATTGGTGGCGACGAAGTTGAAGTGACCGAAATTTTAGTAGCCGTTGGCGACAGCGTTACTGAAGATCAATCGTTACTAAACGTTGAAGGCGACAAAGCAGCAATGGAGCTTCCGGCACCGTTTGCAGGCACAGTTAAAGAAATTAAAGTAGCTACGGGCGATAAAGTATTGACCGGCTCGTTAATTTTTGTTTTTGAAGTTGCTGGTGGCGCACCTGCTGCAGCAGCTAAACCTGAAGCCGAAAAGTCAGCACCTGCTGCTAAAAGCGAAAAACCAGCACCAAAAGCCGAAACAGCGACGCAATCTGCTCCAGCAGCTAGCAACGAAAGCTTTGCTGATAACAGCGCGTATGCACATGCATCGCCTGTGGTACGCCGCTTAGCACGTGAGTTTGGTATAAACCTAGCTAACGTAAAAGGCTCTGGTCGTAAAAACCGCGTAGTAAAAGACGACGTGCAAAACTATGTTAAAAACCTAGTTAAGCAAGTTGAATCTGGTCAATTGTCGGCAGGTAAAGGCAATGCAGGCGGTAGTGAGCTTGGGCTTATTCCATGGCCTAAAGTTGATTTTGCTAAGTTTGGCGAAATTGAAGAGAAAAAACTATCGCGTATTCAAAAGCTATCGGGTAAAAACTTACACCGTAACTGGGTGCAAATCCCACATGTTACTCAGTTCGACGAAGCCGATATAACCAGCCTTGAAGAATTCCGTAAAGAGCAAAATGCCCTTAACGAGAAGAAAAAGCTAGGTGTTAAAATTACGCCATTAGTATTTGTAATGAAAGCTGCAGCAAAAGCGTTGGCCGAATTTCCAACTATTAACTCGTCACTGTCTAACGATGGCGAAAGCTTAATTCTTAAAAAGTACATTAATATTGGTGTAGCGGTTGATACGCCAAATGGTTTAGTAGTACCTGTGTTTAAAGATGTTGATAAAAAAGGCATTATTGAACTATCGCGCGAGCTAATGGAAGTATCAGCTAAAGCACGCGACGGTAAGCTTACCTCGGCAGATATGCAAGGTGGCTGTTTTACTATTTCAAGCTTAGGCGGTATTGGCGGTACGGCATTTACGCCGATTGTTAACGCGCCAGAAGTGGCTATTTTAGGTGTGTCTAAATCTGAAATGAAGCCAAAATGGAATGGTAAAGAGTTTGAACCAAAACTTATGGTGCCATTGTCAATGTCGTACGACCATAGAGTGATTGACGGGGCGCTAGCAGCACGCTTTACTGTTACGCTGGCAAGCTACATGAGCGATATTCGTCAATTAGTGATGTAATCGCTAAAAATGTATGAAATCAAATCCCAGCCAGTTGTTTTTTGCTGGGATTTTTACCATTTGCAATGATACAATCTTTGCACAGAATTTCTGCCTCGCAGAAGCATGGCAGTTAAACCTTGGGGCTGTGTCCCGTTCAAATAATTAAGGTAATAGCATGAGCAACGAATTAAAAACTCAAGTTGTTGTACTAGGCGGTGGTCCTGGTGGTTACTCTGCGGCTTTCCGTGCTGCTGACTTGGGCTTAGAAGTTACACTAGTTGAGTCTCGCGATACACTAGGCGGTGTATGTCTAAATGTGGGTTGTATCCCTTCAAAAGCGCTTTTACACGTAGCTAAAGTAATTGATGACGCAGCGGCAATGGCCGATCATGGCGTTACTTTTGGCGCACCACAAATTGACTTAGACAAAATCCGTTCATGGAAAGACTCTGTTATTGGCCAACTAACTGGTGGCTTAACTAGCATGTCGAAAATGCGTAAAGTTAAAGTTGTATACGGTTACGGTAAATTTACTGGCAGCAACACCATTGCTGTTGAAGGCGCCGACGGTACAACAACAATTACGTTCGATAACGCAATTATTGCTGCAGGTTCTAAACCAGTTAGCTTACCTTTCATCCCAGAAGATGATCGCGTAATTGACTCAACTGGCGCACTAGAGCTTAAAGATATCCCTGAAAAGCTACTTGTACTTGGTGGTGGTATTATTGGCCTAGAAATGGGCACAGTATACCGTGCACTAGGCTCAGCAATCGACGTAGTTGAATTTGCTGATCAACTAGTACCTGCTGCTGATAAAGACATTGTTAAAATTTACCAAAAGTACGTAAGCGACAAATTTAATGTAATGCTTTCTACTAAAGTAACGGGCATTGACGCAAAAGACGATGGCCTATATGTAACGTTTGAAGGTAAAAATGCACCAGCAGAACCAGTACGTTACGACAAAGTACTTGTAGCAGTTGGCCGTACACCAAACGGTAAGTTACTTGATGCAGATAAAGCAGGCGTTAACGTTGATGAGCGCGGCTTTATTAATGTTGATAAGCAGCTTAAAACAAACGTTGAGCACATTTTTGCAGTGGGCGACATTGTTGGCCAACCTATGCTTGCGCATAAAGCGGTTCACGAAGCACACGTTGCAGCTGAAGTTATTTCTGGTCAAAAACATTACTTTGATCCTAAATGTATTCCTTCAATTGCCTACACAGATCCAGAAATGGCGTGGGTTGGTGTAACTGAAAAAGAAGCAAAAGAGCAAGGCCTTAGCATTGAAACTGCGGTATTCCCGTGGGCTGCATCAGGTCGTGCAATTGCATCTGCACGTACTGAAGGTTCTACTAAGCTTATTTTTGATAAAGAAAGTGGCCGTGTAATCGGTGGCGCTATGGTTGGTATTAACGCAGGCGAAATGCTAGGCGAAATTGGCCTAGCAGTAGAAATGGGCGCAGATGGCGAAGACTTAGCACTTACCATTCATGCTCACCCAACATTGAACGAATCAATCGGCCTAGCAGCTGAAATTTACGAAGGTTCAATCACTGACTTACCAAATAAAAAAGCAGTTAAAAAGAAAAAGTAATTTCTTTTAGTTAATTGTTTAAAAACCCAAGCCCAGCTTGGGTTTTTTTATGGGCGAAAAAGCAGGTTTTAGGTATCAGGTTTCAGGCAGAGATCAAACCAAACTCGGTGTTTAGGCCGTCCGTAGGCGGGGCTTTATGCCGCGCTTGTTTAAGGTTTAAGATTTAAAAAAACATTGCGCGAGGTAAACTCCCCCTACAGGGTTGGGTGTTTATTGTAGGCGGGGCTTTATGCCGCGCTTGTTTAAGGTTCAAAAACATTGCGCGAGGTAAACTCCCCCTACAGGGTTGGGTGTTTATTGTAGGCGGGGCTTTATGCCGCGCTTGTTTAAGGTTCAAAAACATTGCGCGAGGTAAACTCCCGCCCACGGGGGGGTTGTAGGCGGGCTTTATGCCGCGCTTGCTGGTAACAAAATTAAAAAACATTGCGCGAGTTCAAGTAATATAAATACAATCCCAATGAGGATAAAAAGCAACACTCTTAACTAAAGATGCTCTAAGGGGATTTGCTACTATATAACGAGCACAATTAGTTAAGTCGCTTTCATCCCTAATTAAATGGTCATAAAAATCAGGTTGCCACAGCTTTTGTATTAAAAATTGCTCCCTTGCTTGTTTTGTACAGCGACCTTTGAATGTACGAATCAAGCAGCTAAGAGAAGAGCTCATTTTTAATTGAAATAACCAATGTATATGATCGGGCATAAACACAAAGGCAATCGTTTTAGATGCGTCTTGTTCCTCCAGAATTCTCATTTCATTTATTAATAATCTATTTAAATAAAGATCAGTAAATAAGCATTGTCTGTCATATGTAACTAGAGTTACGTTGTAATAGTGATTAGCTAAAGATACACGCCCTTTACGAAGTAGCTGTGATTTTTTCATTTAAAATAATCATTAGAAAAGTCATAATTTAAAAGTAGCAGTAATTTTTAAATTTGCCTAAGGTAAAGCTTTACGCCGCGCTTGTTAAAATTAAAAAACATTGCGCGAGGTGATCTTCCGCCTATAGGGTTGTATCACCTTGTTAATACCTAAAGCCCTTACATATCTATTTTCATCAAGTTTAGCTACAATGCGCGCCTAATTTATTTAAGGTAAACCCCCCAGTGAAAAATGCCGTTTTAGCATTACGTGCCCAACAAATAAGCGAATCGCGCCGTGAGTTTAACGCTCGAGGCGCTAAAATGACACGTTGCCAGCAATGCCTACTTGCAGAGCTTTACTGTATTTGTGAAGGGGTTGTACAAGCCGATTGCGACGCCGCTGTTTGTTTACTTATGTATCATAATGAAAGCTTTAAACCTTCAAATACTGGGCGTTTAATTGCCGAAATAGTACCTGAAAACTATGCATTTAGATGGGACAGAACTGATCCCGATGCCAAACTTTTAGCATTAATAAACGATCCTCAATATCAACCTATGGTTGTATTTCCTGCTGAAGATGTAGAGCCGGGCAGAGCGGTAACTGAAGTAAATATAACAGCCGGTAAAAAACCGCTATTTATATTTTTAGACGGCACCTGGCGCGAAGCTAAAAAAATGATCCGCAAAAGTCCGTATTTAGATAACCTTCCGGTATTGTCGATCACTGCCGACAAACTCTCAGACTACCGCCTTCGCGTTGCTCCCCATGCGCATCAACTTGGCACCGCAGAAGTGGCCATTATGGTGTTAGCGTTAGCGGGAGAGAAGGATGCAGCCTCTAAATTAGAACAGCATTTTATAAAATTCCGCGACGCGTACTTATTAGGTAAACGCAATAAAGGCAGGCCAGAGTAAAAGGGCTGGTTTCAGGCAGAGATTAAACCAAAATCGGTGTTTAAGTTGCTCGTAGGCGGGGCTTTATGCCGCGCTTGTTAAAATTAAAAAACTGAGCGAGGTAAACTCCCGTCTACAAGTCAGGCTCGGTCTATATCACTTAGCTAGAACCTCATACCTAACGCTTTTAATATTTTTATAACTTCTTCCCTGCTTTCCTCACATTACTCAAAAAACAGACTACTATTTTATGGATAGTCATTTATAACTAAAAACACACTCACTTTAGTCAATCTTTTTTACTATTTAAAAAATAAAGCAAATAAAAAAGTATTGTAATTGCGCCTTTTACATTTATAAATTATCCTTCAGCGATATATCACCCTAAGGGAATATCATTCAAATGAGTCAGCAAAAACAAGCGATAGTCGACCAGGAAGTTACTTTTGGTATTGATGAAGAACTACTCTCTACTACAGACTTGCAAGGAGTTATAACTTACGCAAATGATAACTTTTGTAAAGTTGCTGGGTATACATTAGACGAGCTAGTAGGTAATAACCATAGTATGGTGCGCCACCCTGATATGCCCAAAGCTGCGTTTGCCGATTTATGGTCTAATTTAAAAAATGATATTGCTTGGCGAGGTGCAATTAAAAACAGATGTAAAAATGGTCAATACTACTGGGTTGACGCATTTGTAACGCCAATTTATGAAAATGGAAAAAAAATAGGCTATCAATCTGTTAGGCGCCGACTATTACCTGAGTACTTAAACAGCGCAGAAAATCTGTATAAGCGTATTAATAGTGGCAAGTCTATAAATACATTTACTCATAATCTGTCGGCACTCAAACTCCCTCTATATTTATGCTTTAGTGCACTTTTTGCTTGGTTAGCTAGTTATTCACTGTGGTTTATTTTGCTGTTTATTCCTCTGCCATTTGTTATTTATTATGATCAACTCGTTTTATCACAGCGATACCTTAAAAAAAGAAAAACTGAGTCAGACAGTATCTCTCGCCATGTGTTTTCGGGCAGTAATATATTTAGTTTTGCTGATTTTCAAATTAAATTACTCGAAGGAAAAGTCACTACAATAGTAGGGCGGATCATCGATGGAACATTGAGTTTAGAAAAGGGTGCCAACTCTCTCAAAGCCGTTGCTCAAAAATCTAAATTGGGAGTTGAAAAAGAAGCTGCAGAGCTACATCAGGTTTCGTCAGCGGTTGAGCAAATGGTTAACTCAATTGATGAAGTTGCCAAAAGTACTGTTATAACTACCCAGAAAGTAAATCAAGCGCATTCAAATTGTGAAGCAGCTACGCAGGCTATGTCGCAAACTATGGATAAAGTTTCTTTACTCGCAAATGAGGTAGATAATTCAGCTAATTCAGCAACAGAATTAGCCAAAGAGGCAGGTAAAATTGGCGATATCATGCAAGAAATTCAAGGTATTGCAGATCAAACTAATTTACTTGCGTTAAACGCAGCCATAGAGGCAGCGCGTGCTGGAGAGCATGGTAGAGGCTTCTCTGTCGTTGCAGATGAAGTTCGCGCGCTATCAAGTAGAACCCACTCTGCCACTGAGCAAATACAAACATCTATAGCAGAAATGCAGTCAACGTTATTAAGCTGGTCTAAAACGATGGAAGTTGGAAAAAACGCTGCCGAAGACTGTGTTAAAGAAACACGCCAAACACAAGAGGTAGTTTCTCAGGTGCATCTTTCTATTAGTGATATTTCAGATCTCACGGGCCAAATATCTACAGCTGCCGAAGAACAAAGCATGGTATCGCAAGAGATTAGCCGTAACATTTACAATATTAGTGAAACCTCAAGCGAAAACCTAACTCAAGCACAATTAGTAGAAGTCGAATCAGATTCTATTGATAAACGCTCAAAAATGCTTGCATCATTAGGGCTATCTTTCAAAGTAGATTAAAGGGCGGGTAAGAGCAGGTTTCAGGCATTAGGTTTTAGGCAGAGATTAAGCCAAGCTCGGTGTTTAAATTACCCGTAGGCGGGGCTTTATGCCGCGCTTGCTAAAATTTTCGCGAGGTAAACTCCCGCTTACGGGGTGTGTTTGTTGTAGGCGGGGCTTTATGCCGCGCTTGCTAAAATTTGCGCGAGGTAAACTCCCGCTTACGGGGTGTGTTTGTTGTAGGCGTGGCTTTATGCCGCGCTTGCTAAAATTTGCGCGAGGTAAACTCCCGCTTACGGGGTGTGTTTGTTGTAGGCGGGGCTTTATGCCGCGCTTGCTAAAATTTGCGCGAGGTAAACTCCCGCTTACGGGGTGTGTTTATTGTAGGCGGGGCTTTATGCCGCGCTTGTTAAAAATCAAAAAAGCGCAAGGTAAATTTCCTACTACAAGTTCTGTATTTTTGTTTGTTTAATATGGGTTTTTAAAAGCGTAAAAATTTGAGAAGCAACGTAAGGAATTTAAAGTTTTCTTGTGGAAAGAAAAATTGGGGCGATTGACGGGGCTTGAACCCGCGACAACCGGAATCACAATCCGGGGCTCTACCAACTGAGCTACAACCGCCACAACACACCTTGGTTGGTGTGAGGCGCATAATACATAAAGTATTAAAAGTTGTGAAGCAAAAAAGTGAAAAAAATTAAAAAAAGAGCGAAATAGCATGTTTAGTGTGTATTTTGCATGAAAAGCAGCCAAGTTAACTATTACTTTAATAAGTAACTGGGTTAAAACTTATTTATGCAAACCCATTATGTAATGAATCTAAAATGTAAATAATATATAATTTGCCGATAAAATCAGATGAACGACTTTCAGGGACCACAAAATGGAATCGGTACTCAATTGGCTTAATGAAAACTCAGGCCTAATTTTACATTATGGAATACAAGCGGTAATAGCGCTGGTTATCTTTTTATTAGGTGGGCGAATTGCAAAATTTTGTGCAAACTTAACCGAAAAAGCATTCGACAAAAAGAAAGTAGACAAAGCAGTAGGCTCTTTTGTTTCTAGTATTGTATTTGCCATAGTATTTATGGCGACCGTTTTAATGGCGCTGTCGCAAATAGGTATCGAAACAACTTCATTTATCGCTATTTTAGGTGCTGCAGGTTTAGCCGTAGGTCTAGCACTGCAAGGCTCGCTTTCTAACTTTGCATCGGGCGTGTTAATTATTTTACTGCGCCCTTTTAAATCGGGTGACTACGTAGAGGCAGGTAATAAAGCCGGCACCATTAAAAAAATAGAAATATTTTCAACGGAGCTGCGCACCCCAGATAACAAAGTTATCATAATGCCAAATTCAAAAATCATGTCAGATGCAATCGTTAACTACTCACGCGAGTCAACACGCCGTATTGATTTGGTAATTCGTGTAGATTACGACGCCGACTTACGCAAAGCGAAAGAAGTGCTTAAATCAATACTTGATAACGAGTCACGCATTTTAAAAGATCCGGCTTATAACGTATCAGTATCTGAGCTTGCTGAATCAAGCGTAAACTTTATAGTTCGCCCGTGGGTTGAGTCAGCCGATTATTGGCCTACATACTGGAGTTTACTCGAAGAAATTAAAATCATATTTGATGAGCAAGGGATCAATATTCCAGCTCCTCAAATGGATGTACATTTACGCAAACAAGATTAATTTACTTACAGCTATACAAAGGTTATTTTTAAATGAAACTAAAGCTTTTATCAATTTTAGTTGCAGCAACAGCAGCAACTAACGCATTTGCAGACGACGCTGAGCAAAAAACCTGGGAAGTTACCAGTGAGCTAGGCGCTATTATTACCAGCGGTAACACCGAAACCACCACACTTAAAGGTGGTATTAAGGTATTGCATCATCTAGAACGTTGGAATAATGAGTACAAAATCGACGGTATTTATAAAGAAGACGAAGTAGAAAACGACGATGGTACAAAAGACAAACAGCGTACTAACGAAAAATACGCTATTTCTGCACAAGGCAATTACAAATTAAATGAAAAACACTCGCACCTATTCATTTATGGTTCACACGTTTCAGACTATTTTGGTGCCTATAGAAGTGAGTCGGTAGTTTCTGCTGGTTATGGTTTACGTTTATTAAACGAAAAAACCATGTGGTTAAATGCTGAAATTGGTCCTGGTTATAAGTACTTTAAGTATCCAGATGTAAGCACAGAAGTTGACGAAAATGGTAATTCACTTGCTGGTGAATACGAAGGCGAAATTATTGCTTTAGGTAAGTTAGATTACAACTGGAAGATTTCTGATAACGCCCGTTTTACGCAATTAGTAACCGTAGAGTATGGTGACACTAACACCAAAACACGTTCAGAAACTGCACTACTTGCTAAAATAAATGGTTCATTACAAATGAAGGTTGCTTACAACATTATTAACAACTCAGACGTTGCTGATGACAAAGAAAGTACCGATACAGAGACCTCACTAACATTGGTTTACAGTTTTTAACCAATAATACCAAGTTAATGACATTTAAATGACTAAGGGGGCGAAAGCCCCTTTTTTATTAGTTTAATAGTAATGTACAATACACAGCAATTCTTGTTGTAGACCTAGGGAAATACCCACTCGTGAACGTTTTTAAACACTTGTTTAGTGCTTTAGTATTAATATGTAGCTTTAGCACATTAGCACTCACCCCGAGTGCGTCGCAAATAGAGCAATTTAAAAAATTACCAAAGTCTCAACAGCAGGCATTGGCAAAGCAGTATGGTGTTGATCTATCGGTAATAACTGGGTCAAGCCAATCAAGTAATCAACCTACTGTTGAAGAACCAACAATTGGTGAGCGCGATTCTACACAGCAGCAAAACCAAGCAGAAATTAACAAAAATCAATTCAAACCAAAAACAGACGAAGTAAAACCATTTGGTTACGAACTTTTTGCCGGTGAACCGACTACATTTATGCCTAGCGAAACCGCAGCAGTGCCCGACACCTACCTTGTAGGGCGTGGCGATCAGCTACTAATTAACTTTTATGGTAAAGAAAGCGATAGCTTTGAAGTAATAGTCGATCGCGAAGGGCGCATTAGCATTCCTAACTTAAGCCCAGTACAAGTGGCAGGTTTAACCTTCGCTGAAGTTAAAGAATTAATAAAAGTTAAAGTAGAACAAGAAATTATTGGCGTTAAAGTATTTGTGTCGCTCGGCCAGTTACGCAGCATGCGTATTTTAGTACTTGGCGAAGCATACAAGCCTGGTAGTTATAATGTATCGTCTTTAACTACTGTATCGCATGCATTATTTGTAAGTGGTGGTGTGTCGGATATTGCTTCACTGCGTAACATTCAGGTTAAGCGTGCGGGTAAAGTAGTTGCTAATTTTGATTTGTACGACCTACTAATTCATGGTGATAGCAGTAACGATATAACTTTAAAACCCGGTGACGCCGTATTTGTACCTTCAGTTGGTGCTCAAGTAACAGTAGAAGGCTTAGTTAAACGCCCAGCTATATTCGAACTTAAAAAAGGCGAAACGGCGAAAGAATTACTAGCTATGGCTGGCGGCTTAAAACCAGGTGCCTATACTAAAAATGCAGTCGTAGAGCGTTTTAGCAACAATCGTAAAGAAGTACTTACCGTAGACTTTTCTGCTAATAGCATAAACTATATTCCCCAAGACGGTGACCGCGTACGCTTTAATACCATAAGCTCACAATATAAAAATTCAGTTAATTTAATCGGTGCCGTAGTACGCCCTGGTAGCTATCAATGGCACCAAGGTAAACGTATTTCCGATGTACTAAAGTCGGTACGTGGCGACCTACTTCCGCAAGCTGATTTAAGCTATGGTTTAGTAGTACGAGAAGTAAACATTAATGGCGATATACAAGTACATCAGTTTGATGTAGCTCTCGCCATTATTAAAAATAGCGAAAACGACTTAGCTCTGAGCGCTAACGATAAAATAATTATATTTAGCCGATTTGAAGAAAAACAGGCTGAGCAGTTAGCGCTTAAAAATATGGCACTAAGCCAAAAACAGCAAGAACAGCAACTCAAAACAGAGCTGTGGCATAAATACGAACAAAAAGAGTTTGAAAAATACGTTGGTGCCGAACTAAGTATTAATACTGCATTGCAAAATAGCGATCAAACTTTAACTATTTCTCAGGTGTCTAAAAAAACAGCGGATAATAAAAGCTTAGTATCAGAGGAGTTTACCTTCTTTAGCCGCAATAAATTGTTATCGCCGATAATAGCTAAATTAAAACAACAAGCATCACTTAATAAAGAAATGCAGCTAGTTGAAATTAATGGCAGTGTAACGTACCCAGGTATTTACCCATTAATGGTTAATGGAAGTGTTGTTGATTTAGTTACCGCTGCAGGCGGTTTGCTTGAGTCGGCTTATACAAAACAAGCAGAAATAACACGCATAGCAATTAACGATGGATCTCAAATTGAGCATGTTAGATTCGATTTAGCAAGTGCCATTAAAGGAAACCCTCAAAGTAACATTACACTGCGCAGTAAAGACAGTATCAATATTTTTGCAATTCCAAACTGGCAAGAAAACGTAAAAGTAACTTTAAAGGGCGAGCTATTATTCCCAGGAACTTACACAATTCGCCGCGGCGAAACATTGACTAATTTACTAGAGCGTGCGGGTGGATTTTCAGATTTTGCAGAGCAAAAAGCTGCGGTGTTTATTCGCCAATCGGTTAAGCAGCAAGAGCAACAGCAGTTAGCGCGTTTGGCAACTGAACTGCGTCGCGATGTGGCATCTAAAAGCTTTCAAGACTCTGTAAGTAGCAGTGCGCTTTCGTACGACGAAATGAACAAGTTACTTAACGATTTGGCTAGCGTGGAAGCAGTTGGGCGTTTAGTGATTGACCTGCCTTTAATTGCAAATAACCAGCAAAACTTAGTGCTACAAGATGGCGATACACTTTACGTGCCTAGTAAGCGCGACTCTATCAGCGTAGTGGGAGAGGTTAATTATGCAACTACTCACTTATATAAAGCGGGTATAAGCGTAGACGACTACCTTAAGCTAAGTGGTGGCCTTAAAGAGCGTGCCGATGACGACCGCATTTATATAATTAAAGCGAATGGCTCGGTAAAAATACCTAACACGGGTAATTGGTTTGCAGTTAATAACTCAGAGCAGTTAGAGGCTGGTGACACCATAGTAGTACCTATGGACGCAGGGCATATGGATAAGCTAACGCTGTGGAGCACAGCTACCCAGATCCTTTATCAACTGGGTGTCGCAGTTGCAGCAATTGGTAGTATTTAATTAAAGTAATAAATTAGTAACTAAAGCCAAAGCAACCCTTTGGTTTTAGTTAGTATCTACAAAATAGTAAAAACAAAAATTAGCAATTAAATCAGTACGTAGGAACTGCAACCTAGGGGCGGAAGCGTGTCTGAATGAGTTGAAAGTAAATGGTTTTACTTCCAAGCTGAAGCAAGACACCTCTGCGACGAACCGGACCGCAAGCCTGGCTGCAAGACTAATAAATAGCTTTAGCTATCAACCGAGATTTATATGAACAATAACCAAGCAAATATAAAAGAGAATAACGAATACGTGCAAAGCCATAACAATAACATCGCTGACGACGAAATCGATTTACGTGAGCTGTTTGCTGTAATTTGGCAAGGAAAATGGTTAATAATAGCAATTACAGCACTGTTCGCAGTTGCATCAGTTGTTTATGCAATGAACCAACCTAATATATATAAATCAGAGGCGCTACTAGCTGCTGCAGAACAAGAGCAAGCAGGTGGTTTAGCTAGTTTAGCGGGGCAGTTTGGTGGCTTAGCAAGTTTAGCGGGTGTTAATTTAGGTGGTGGTTCAAGCAATAAAGCGCAATTAGCGATTGAAGTATTAAAATCACGCCAATTTACCAGCGACTTTATACAAAAACATAATGTTTTACCTGACCTGATGGCAGCTAAATCATGGGATATGCAAGCTAACAAAGTTATTTATGATAGCGAAATATTCGATGCTCAAAACAATAAGTGGCTACGTGAAGTACAAGCGCCTTTTAAGCCAAAGCCATCAATGCAAGAGGCTTTTAAGGTGTTTAGCAAAATTATAAGTACGAACACTGATAAAGAAACGGGTATGGTTACATTATCAGTAGAGCATGTATCACCTTATGTCGCTCAGCAATGGGTTAGTTGGCTGATTAAAGATATAAATAAAACTATGAAAGAGCGCGATGTTTTAGAAGCAATAAAAAGCACTGACTTTTTAACTCAACAGCTAGAACAAACTAAAATCGCCGATATACGTGCGGTACTTTATAAACTAGTTGAAGAGCAAACTAAAACAATTATGTTTGCTAAAGTACGAGACGAATACGTATTTAAAACGATTGATATGGCATTAGTGCCAGAAGAAAAGTTTAAGCCAAAGAGGGCTTTAATAGCATTACTAGGTACTCTTCTTGGTGGCATTCTTGGTATGCTTGTTGTAATAGTTAAATATTTTATTAAGAAAAGGTGAGAGTAGACTTGATTATACAGCAATTACGTTACCTCACACTTTTAAAAAACAGAAAATACATTACAAGGAATGGCTATGACTCTTGAAAAAAAGCCAGAAAAAATATTTGATGAGCAGTCGGCTTTTTTGTTTTCTGAGAGCTTCAAGTCTAAAAAAGAAGCGCTTAAGCAAAAATTTGTTTATGTTTTTTGTCCGCCAGAATACGCGAGCAAAATAGGTGCAATAATTGAAGACTATTCATTTGATATTATCGTTAATGATTACAGCATTACAGATTTAACTAAAAAAGTAATTTGTCATTATCAAAGTGCTCATTTAACATCTGTACAACGTACATTTTTGGTTAATGCAACAGAATGCGGAGCATGGGTTGAGCCACTTGTTAGCTATTTAGATGAGCGTTTGAAATATACTGAAGTACGCTTGCTGCATAGTAGCTACTTTTTACATCAAAAAGCATTTTCAATATTGTCAAACAAGCGAACTCAAGTGACTAAACGCTTTATTGATTTAATAAGTGCTACTTTATTACTTATAGTTACCTTTCCGTTGGCTCTAATCGCAGCAATTTTAATTAAATTAGAAAGCCCAGGTCCGATTTTATTTAGGCAAAAGCGCACAGGACAGTACAACAAAGAGTTTTATGTATACAAGTTTAGATCTATGCGTAACGATGCTGAAAAAGATGGCGCTCAATGGGCCTCCAAAAATGATGCACGAGTAACTAAAGTGGGTAAGTTCATTCGTAAAACGCGAATAGATGAAATTCCGCAACTGATTAATGTTTTAAAAGGGGAAATGTCGATAGTAGGCCCTCGGCCAGAGAGAGAGGTGTTTATTAGGGACTTAGAGAAAGAGATACCATATTATCGTTTTCGTCACGCAGTTAAGCCTGGGGTGACAGGGCTTGCACAGGTTAGCTACCCTTATGGTGCATCTGTCGAAGATGCAATTTGGAAGCATAAATATGATATTCACTATATTAAGCACCATTCATCAATGTTAGATATTAAAATTTTATTGCTAACCGTGAAAACTGTGTTGTTCGGGATGGGGCGCTAATGAAGCTGCCTTTAGTCTCAATAATCATGCCTGCATATAATGCCGATCAATACATAGAGCAGTCTATAGAATCTGTTCTCTCTCAAACTTATGCAAACTGGGAGTTATTAATAACAGATGATCGCTCTACAGATGGTACACAAGCAATAGTTAAAGCTTATGCAGATAGAGATGTACGCATAAAACTATTTGTAAATGCTGAAAATGGTGGGGCGGGAATCGCGCGCAATAACTCAATTAAAAAAGCTAAAGGAAGATACATTGCTTTTTTAGATGCCGACGATAAGTGGTTACCCGAGAAGCTCACTACTCAGATTAGTTTTATGCTTAAAAATGATTATGCGTTTACGTTTACTGCTTATCAAAAAGTTGAGGGTGATGAGAAGAAAGGTATTGTCATACCACCAGAGTTTACTTGCTATAAAAAGCTATTAAGTAGTAATGTCATAGGCTGCTTAACAGCAGTGTATGATGTTGAAAAGTTGGGTAAAAAGTATATGCCTTTAATACGTAAACGACAAGATATGGGCCTTTGGCTTGATATATTAAAAGACCTACCAAAAGCTCAGAGTATCCCTAATGTACTTGCTTTATATCGTGTTGACTCAGGCATGACGCAAAATAAGCTTGAAATTTTAAAGTGGCAATGGCGTTTTTATCGAGACGTTGTAAAGCTAAATATTTTTAATGCTACTTATCATTTTTTTATTTATTCCGTTAAAGGTTTTTTAAAACACTCAGTATGAAAATATTAGTTACCGGTGGAGCTGGTTTTATTGGTTCAGCAGTAATACGCTATATAATAACAAATACCAAAAGCTCAGTTGTAAACCTAGACAAGCTTACTTATGCAGGTAATTTAGAGTCACTAGAATGTGTATCTAATGATGAACGTTATGCATTTGAACAAGTTGATATTTGCAACCGTACAGAGCTTGATCGTGTGTTTGCCACACACCAGCCCGATGCAGTAATGCATTTAGCTGCAGAGAGCCATGTAGATCGCTCTATAACTGGTCCTGCAGAGTTTATACAAACTAATATTGTTGGCACTTATAATCTTTTAGAGGCAGCTCGAGAATATTGGAATACATTAACTGATACAGTAAAGGAAGCTTTTCGGTTTCATCATATTTCTACCGACGAAGTATATGGTGATTTACCTCACCCAGATGAACAGGAAGGGAATGCTTTGGGTAAAGAGCTACCGTTATTCACGGAACAAACTTCATATGCACCTAGCAGCCCATATTCAGCAAGCAAAGCCTCTAGCGATCATTTGGTACGTGCTTGGCTACGTACGTATGGCTTTCCTACAGTTGTAACCAATTGCTCAAATAACTATGGGCCATATCATTTCCCTGAAAAATTAATACCATTAGTAATACTTAATGCCCTTGAAGGTAAAAAACTACCGATTTATGGAAAAGGTGATCAGATTAGAGATTGGTTATTCGTAGAAGATCACGCACGTGCACTTTATAAAGTAGTAACCGAAGGCAAAGTGGGTGAAACATATAATATTGGTGGTCATAACGAAAAGCAAAACATTGAAGTTGTTAAAAGTATTTGCAGTATTCTAGATACTTTAGTGCCTAAGGACTCCCCGTACTCAGAACAGATAACGTACGTGGCAGATCGCCCTGGTCACGATAGACGTTATGCTATTGATTCATCAAAAATGAGTGCAGAGCTAAACTGGACACCGGTCGAAACCTTTGAAACAGGCCTACGTAAAACCGTTCAATGGTATTTAGATAATCAAACGTGGTGTCAAAACGTACAAGATGGTTCATATCAGCGTGAGCGTCTGGGCGAAATAAATATGACAGCTAAAGGAAAATAGCATGAAAGGAATTATCCTTGCCGGAGGCTCCGGTACACGCCTTTATCCTATTACTATGGGTGTATCCAAGCAGTTACTCCCAATTTATGATAAGCCAATGATTTACTATCCGCTTTCTGTGTTGATGTTAGCGGGAATACGTGAAATTTTAATTATTACTACACCTGAAGATCAAGAATCATTTAAACGATTATTAGGTGATGGCTCACGCTTTGGCATTGAGCTTAGTTACACGATACAACCAAGCCCAGATGGCTTGGCTCAAGCGTTTATTTTAGGTGAAGAGTTTATTGGCTCTGACGACGTTTGTTTATTGCTAGGTGATAATATTTTTTATGGGCAAGGGTTTTCACCTAAGTTAAAGCATGCGGTTGAGAATGCTAAGAACGGACTAGGGGCGACTGTATTTGGCTATCAAGTAAAAGATCCGGAACGTTTTGGTGTTGTTGAATTTGATGAGAACCAAAAGGCTATTTCCATTGAAGAAAAGCCAGCTAAACCAAAGTCTGATTTAGCAGTAACCGGTTTATATTTTTACGATAATTCTGTTGTAGAAATAGCAAAACAAGTTAAGCCCTCGCATAGAGGTGAGCTAGAGATAACGTGCTTAAATGAAATTTATTTAAAGCAAAATAAGCTTAATGTTGAAATACTTGGTCGTGGCTTTGCTTGGCTTGATACTGGCACGCATGAAAGCTTACTTGAAGCGGCTCAATTTGTAGAGACTATTGAAAAGCGACAAGGGTATAAAATAGCTTGCCTAGAAGAAATTGCATTAAATTATGGCTGGTTAACAAAGCAAGAAGTTTTAAGACTAGCTAAGCCACTAGAAAAAAATAGTTACGGGCAGTATTTAAAAAGTATTGCCAGCTGAAATTATAAAGTGAGTTAGTAATGAAAAAAATAGCCGTAGTAACTGGTGCTACAAGAGGTATTGGCTTAGCTATATCCCAGAAGCTAAGTCAGGATGGTTTTTTTATTGTTGGTATATCAAGGGCTGATAATCAAGAAGCAAATGATTCTTGGGTAAATTCTCTATCAAATGATTGTCGCTTATTTAAGTGCGACGTCACAAGTTTATTAGCTGTTGAAGAGATGATTGCTAAAATTAGTGAGCTTGAAGGTTCAGTTCATTTACTTGTAAATAATGCAGGTATTACAAGTGATAGTTTTTTTCATAAAATGTCATTGGAAAGTTGGAAAAGTGTAATCGATACTAATCTAAATTCATTATTTTATATTACACAACCAATATATAAAATAATGAAAGAGAACGGCGGTGGAAAAATAATTAACATTTCATCTGTTAATGGTCAAAAGGGTCAGGCAGGTCAAGTAAATTATTCATCTTCGAAGGCTGGTGTCCATGGATTTACAATGGCATTAGCGCAAGAAGGCGCTAGAAGTAATATTTTAGTTAATACAATATCTCCGGGTTATACAAACACCGAAATGATGAAGAATATTAGAGTTGATATATTGCAAGGCATAAAAGACAACATTCCATTAGGGCGACTGGCTGAGCCAAAAGAAATTGCTAATGTAGCTTCATTTCTTGCGAGTGATTGTTGCTCATACATTACAGGTGCGAATATTCCTGTAAATGGCGGCTTATTCATAGGGTAATTATAAAATGGCATATTTAACAGATATTGAATTACAAAGTGTTGGCTTTAAAGCGCTTGGTAAGAATGTCAAAATTAGCGACAAAGCTGCAATATATAATCCAGATCAAATTGAGATTGGTAATAACAGCCGAATTGATGATTTTTGTGTTATTTCAGGTAACGTAAAAATAGGTCAATATGTCCATATAGCACCATTTTGTCTAGTTGCTGGCGGTGAGAAAGGTATTCAAATGGATGACTTTTCAGGTTTAGCTTATCAAGTACAAGTATTCAGTCAGTCGGATGATTACTCTGGTCGAACTTTAACAAACCCTACAATACCGACTAAATATAAAAAAGAGACGAAAAAACATGTGCATTTAGCTAAGCATGTAATTGTCGGTGCTGGATCAATTGTTTTTCCAGGAGTAAAGCTTGCAGAGGGCTGCTCTGTAGGTGCCATGTCTCTAGTTAACAAAACTACTGAGCCTTGGGGGATTTACGTTGGAAACCCAGCAAAGCGTGTAAAAGAAAGAAAGAAGAATTTACTTGAACTAGAAATTGAATTTTTAAGAGATAACAATGATCCCTTTTAATATCCCCCCTAAAATAGGTACAGAATTAGCGTATATCGAGCAAGCGATTGCATCAGACAAGTTATGCGGCGATGGTTACTTCTCTAAAAAATGCGAAAAATGGTTTGAAGACAGCTTCAACACAACAAAAGCATTACTAACTCCCTCATGTACAGCATCGTTAGAGCTAGCTGCTATTCTGATTGATATTCAGCCTGGTGATGAAGTTATAATGCCCTCATACACATTTGTATCTACAGCGAATGCGTTTGTATTACGTGGTGCAAAAATTATATTTGTTGACGTTCGTCCGGACACAATGAATATTGATGAAACACTCATTGAAGCTGCTATTACGGCTAAAACAAAAGCAATAGTGCCAGTACATTACGCAGGTGTAGCTTGTGAAATGGATACAATACTCGCTATCGCAGAAAAACATGGCTTGTGGGTAGTAGAAGATGCAGCACAAGGCGTAATGTCTACCTATAAAGGTAAAGCACTAGGAACTATTGGTCATATAGGCTGCTATAGCTTTCATGAAACTAAAAACTACTCATCGGGTGGTGAAGGCGGGGCTATTTTAATTAATGACCCTAAGCTAGTTGAACGAGCTGAGATTATACGTGAGAAAGGAACAAACCGTAGCCAGTTCCTACATGGTATTGTCGATAAATACACATGGCAAGACATAGGCTCGAGCTTTTTACCAAGCGAGTTACAAGCTGCGTATTTATATGCTCAACTTGAAGCTGCAGACACGATAAATAATTTCCGTTTATCAATATGGGAACGTTATTACAATAAACTCAGCCTAAAACTAAAGGCTGAACAGCTACCTCATATTCCGGATTCATTAACGCATAACGCGCATATGTTTTATATAAAATTGAGCTCAAATGAAGAGCGAAATGAATTTATTAGTTATATGAGAACGCAGGATATTACGACACCTTTTCATTATATCCCACTGCACTCAAGTCCAGCAGGAAAACAGTTTGGGGAGTTTGCAGGAAAAGATATCTACACTACTCTTGAAAGCTCAAAGCTGGCAAGGCTTCCTTTATATTACGGGCTAACAGCACAACAGCAGCAACATATAATTGAGACGGCTCTTACTTTTTTTGATAATTGATCACAGTAAGCCTTTTGAGGTTTAGTATATGCAAGAACTTTTAGCAAGTTCGGAGAATGGTAAAAGAATTTTACACATAGGTAATTGTGATAAATTTATCCCGCCTTTTATAGAGTTTGTAAGCTCACACTTTAACTTTGAAGAGCATGATTTTTTTCTAACAAGTGGAATGGCTGACTCGAAAATAAAAAAATCAGAGAAAGTAACTTTATTAAAGCAAAGGACTTTGAAGGGAGTGAGAAACGTACTAAGTGTGCTTTTCAAAATACATAAAGCAGATAAAGTGATACTTCATGGGTTATTTGATATAAATTTAGTGATACTTTTATGTTGCATTCCTTGGCAATTTAAAAAATGTTACTGGGTCATATGGGGAGGGGATTTATATAGTCACTCATACGACAAACGTACCATTAAGTGGCGATTAAAAGAGTTTTTTAGAAAAATAGCTATAAGGAACTTTGGGCATTTAGTAACTTATATTCATGGCGACTTAGAGCTAGCTAGATCCTGGTATAATGCTAAAGGCCAGCAACATGAGTGTTTAATGTATTCAAGTAATCTCTACAAAGAGTATGCAGTACCAAAAAGTGATAATAGCTTTATTAATATTCAAATTGGCAACTCAGCTGATCCTAGTAATAACCATATAGAAGTATTAGAGCGCCTGCTGCCATTTAAAGATGAAAATATAAATATATATTTGCCTTTATCATATGGCTCGACTGAATATGCTCAGCGAGTTATAACTAAAGGTAAGTTAATGTTTGGTGAAAAGTTCAAACCCATAACAGACTTTATGGAGTTTAACGAATACTTGTCATTTTTGGGGACAATTGATGTCGCAATATTTAACCATAAGCGTCAACAGGCCATGGGCAATACAATTACCCTACTAGGCTTAGGTAAAACTGTTTATTTACGAGATTCGACTGCTCAATGGCAATTTTTTAAAGAAAAAGGAATTAAAGTTAAAAACATTAACGAATTAAATGCGTTAGATAAATACATAAGCACAGAAAACATTAAGGTAATTAAGGATTACTTCTCAGAAAAGAATTACTTAATGCAACTACGCAATTTATTTTCCTGATTATTCTATCTCAATAAACTCTGCTAACTAAATTACTGAGTAATTAATGACACCAAAAAAAATAGCCGCATTTGCACTTGGCCCATTAGGTGGTGCACTACTGGGTTTTATAACGTTACCAATAATAACATGGTTTTTTTCACAGCAAGATATTGGCCGCTTGGCTATGTTAACTGTGGTGAACGGTTTTTGTACATTGCTCTTTAGTTTAGGGTTAGATCAAGCTTATGTGCGTGAGTTTCACGAAACAAAATGTAAACCCGCTTTGTTTAAGGCTGCAATATTACCCGGGTTATTACTCTTAATTATTATACTTAGTATATTGCTTGGGGCTAATAGTGTTATTTCGCTCTGGCTGTTCGAAATCGATAGCTACCTTTTAAGTCTGTTAGTGACATTGGTTATTTTAGCAACCTTTATTTCACGTTTTCTCTCACTAATTTTACGCATGAATGAGCAAGGCCTTGCATACTCAATGAGTCAAGTTCTGCCCAAGTTGCTGCTAATTTTGATCATTGTTAGTTATGTCGTTTTATCGATAGATAAAACTCTTATCAATTTGCTATTAGCTAATGTTGCTGCAACTGTATTTGTTTGTATTATTTATGCATGGAATACGCGTATGGAGTGGCTTGCTGCTATAAAAGAGCAGATAGACTATACCTATTTAAAAAGCTTGCTAAGATTTGGTACACCATTAATTTTTGGTGGGCTGGCCTTTTGGGGGTTAACAGCGACAGATAAAATATTATTAAAAGAGCTTTCTAGCTATGAGCAACTAGGCTTATACTCCGTTGCGGTTAGTTTTGCTGCTGCGGCGACTATTTTCCAAAGTGTTTTTTCTACTGTATGGGCGCCAACAGTTTATAAATGGGCAGCAAAAGGGGAAAACCTAGATAAAATTTTACAAGTAAATAGATATGTTCTTTTAGCTGTCATTATATTATTTAGCTTAGCCGGTTTGTTTTCTTGGTTGATAACGTTACTCTTACCAGAGCCTTATTATGCCGTACAGTGGATTTTACTGTCTTGCTTAGGCTACCCACTATTATATACCTTATCTGAAACTACAGTTGTTGGTATAGGGGTTACCCGTCGGTCGGGTTTTGCAATGCTGGCCGCTTGTATAGCTTTTATAATCAATCTTCTAGGTAACTGGTGGCTTATTCCAATTTATGGAGCAGCAGGAGCAGCAGTGAGTACATGCATTGCATTTTGGGTGTTTTTTATAATGCGAACAGAGTTTGCTATTTACCTATGGAAACCAACTCCGAGGCTAGCCATGTATGGCTACTCCACTTTGCTTGTAGCGGGGGCTGTAATCACAAGTTTATATGGACGAAACTATAATACCCAATTAATAATATTTTGGTTATTAATGTTATTTAGTGTACTAATTTTCTTTAAAAGTGAGTTGCAAGATTTAAAAAGTTGGTTGCTTAAGAAAAAAAGTTAAAGTGCCGACTATTACTCTAAATCTTATGCAGAAAAGAGAACATAAAATAATTTTGGTACAATTAAGCTTTTAAAAAAGCATGGAATTGCAGTGAGAAAAATGCCCTTGAGTCAATTAATAAGTGTTATTATCCCTTTTTATTCTAAGGAAAGTGGAAGATTAATTAGTGCGGTAACAAGCGCATTAAATCAAACTAACTGTACTGTTGAAGTGATTGTTGTTGATGATTGCTCTCCGATTTCTGCTAAATCGGAGCTAAAGCAAATAAATGATCCCAGAGTTAAAATTATTCGTCATGAAAAAAATAGCAATGGCGGTATAGCACGTAACACCGGTGTAAATAATGCGCAAGGGCAATTCATTGCCTTTTTAGACTATGATGATGTTTGGTATGATAATAAACTAGAAAAACAGTTAAATTTATATAATGAAAAGAGTAAAAATTTTAATCCTGAAGTAGTTATTTACTCTCGATGTAAAATAATTGATGGTTCGAGAGAGTTTATTAGACCTACACGTGCAATACATGATAAAGAAACCGTGGCTGAATATTTATTTTCTGCTCAAGAGTTAATCCAAACTAGTGGGATTTTTTTAAGTAAGGAACTTGCGAAAAAAGTCCCTTTTCATGATTTAAAGCGCCATCAGGACTACCAATTTTGCTTGTCACTTGAAGAAGCTGATGTAAAGTTTGTGTTTTCAAATGAGGTTGCTTATGAGTTTATACAAATTCATAAGTTAAACGACTTCACTTTTTCATTAAGTTGGTTAGAGGGCTATAAATATCTTATGAGTAAAAAAGCAGTTAAAGGCTTTAATTATTTAGTCATATTACGTTCTATGATCGCTGCTAAGCAGTATAATATAGCCTTAGGCTTTGCAATGAAAAAAAGAATGCCACATTTATTTATAAAGTCCTTAGTGCTACTAAATCTAAAAAAATTACTAAAATGGACTGGGGTTCTTAAATAGTAATGAAATTGATTTATAAGAAAAACGAATATTATTTATTCGGCTTGAAGCTAGTATTACTTTCATTGTTATTTTTATTAATGAACTTTGATAGAGAGCTAAATGCTGATTATGGAAATTATTTAGCTAATTATGAGAATGATTGGTGGCAGTTTGAAATAGGCTTTGAGTTATTAACCCTTCCCTTTAAGTATTTTAATATCGATTTTTCATATTTTTGGATCTTATTACTTTTAGTTGAGTCGTTATTAATAGCTTTATTTTATCGAAATAATAGGGTTTTTTTACTTGCATTTCCAAATTTGGTTTTCTTATCTCAAGGGTTATTAGGCACTCAAGTTAGGTTTGCTTTTGCTATTTGTTTGTTTTTAGTTTTATTTTCTCTTCTTTATAGAAAAAAATACTTTTGGTTAGCATCACTTTTTCCTGTTTTATTTCACAACTCAATCATAATTGTTTTCTTTTTATCGAATTCGATGAAGTATTTTCTTAATGTAAAACGTAAGATACTTCTGAAAAAAAACTTGTTATGGTTATTTTTATTTATACTTTCATTAGTCGCAATAAGTTTATTAATGGATTTTATATTAGTCCAAAGTGGGTACTATTATTATGTTGGAACTAAATTTCAAGAAGGGAAGTCGTTATCTTCATTAATCTATCTATTTTTATCGTTATTTCTTCTACTTTTTTTGTTAACAAGGCCTGTTAATAGGAAGTATTCGGAGTATATATATTTAAGCTTTATTATAATTGTTTTCAGTCTTATATTTGCAAAGTCATCTGTAATTTCTGGACGCTTCACTCTCGTATATACTTTGTTAGAACCGTTTGTTTTATATTATTTTTATCAAAGTATAGGCAAGAAAAAACTATTCTTCCCTTTCTTTATACTTTATTGCATTTTTTGCTATTTGAAGTTATTTACAATTACATTAAAGGTTTAATTAAATGAAAATAGTTGCATTTGTCGGCGAAACCTTTGAACTACACGAGGGAAGCTATTATGCAAAGCCGACCTCCGCTGCGTTTTTACAAGATACTATAGGTAACGACTCTGTTTTTGTTTGCTCGCCGAGTAAAAAAGCTAATACAAAGCCTATTAGCTATAGTACCGTGGTAGATGAAAGTCACTTTTACCCATTTCCAAGCTATTCATCGACAAAAGACTTTGCGATAAAGAGTATTTTTAATCGAAATTATATAAAACAATACAAGGCAACTGCGGATAAAGTTATTGCTGAGCATAGTGGCGCTTATTTTTGGTTACGTACACCATCAATTGGCAGTATTTTATTTGGCTTACAGGCATTGAAAGCGGGTGAAAAGGTGCTTCACCATATGTGTGCTAACGCCTCAAATACTTGGCGTGACCCAAAATACACATTGCCTGAGAAAATATTTGGTTTTCTATTTTCAAGATATTTACGTTTTAAACTGAGCCAGATTTGCAAGCATTATAACACTATCAACTTGTGCACAGGCGATGTGCTTGAGAGCTTCAGCCGTAAATACTCACCCAAAAACACTCATCAGTTCGTAGATTTAATGGCAAAAACCCCTCAGTTGTCCAGCGAGGAAAAGGGTGATAATTCAGGAGTATTAAACCTACTTTTTGTGGGGCGTATTGTTGACGATAAAGGTATATTTGATTTAATAGCCGTAGTAAACCAACTACAAGCTAAAGTAAAGCTAACCATTATTGGCGATGGTCCTGATCTTGAAAAAGCGCAACAAAAAGTTAAGGCGTTAAATTTAGAAGGTAATATTCAATTTACCGGACAGCTTCCGCATCAAGCATTGTCAGAATACTTTGATAGGGCTTCTGTTATCGTTGTACCCTCTAATAACCATTATGAAGGTTTTCCGCGTGTTATTATGGAAGGGTGGGCGCATAAAAAGCCTGTAATTGTTTCTCAAGTAGGTGGCGTTAAAGCGTTTGTTAAAAACGCTGAAAACGGCTTGATATTCACACCAGGTAATCAATCAGAACTGCTTATAGCGCTCGAGTCTTTACTGAAAGATGATGAGCTACTAAAGAGGTTAGGAAAGGGTGCTGAAAAGATGGCGAAATATTCTAACCAAGCTTATTGGGTTGAATATCTAAAGAATATTTTAGAGGAGGATACTCGTGAAGCATAAGTTACTGCTTTTATATGCTTGGTTTGTAAGAACCTTAATGTATTTTTTCCCTGATATCCCATTTATTATGCGGATACGAGGTTATTTATATAATTTAGGTATGCCTACACCAGCTAAAAACTTACAGGTGTCTGCAACAGCTATTATAAAAAATTTAGAAAATTGCTTTTTTAATGATGATGTTTATTTAGCCCCATTTGTAGTTGTTAATGCTATTGATAAAATAACGTTAGAAAAGCAAGTTATGATTGGTTTTAGTAGTGTTCTAGTCTCGGGGAATCATTCAGCAGTTAATGGTTCTTTTCGATTTGGTGACTCTATAAAGTCGCCCATTGTAGTAGGCCTAGGAGCATGGGTTGGTGCCAATTGTACTTTAACTGCTGGTTCATTACTCCCTACGGGGTCATTATTAGCTGCTAACTCAGTCATTTCAAAAGTACAGGTAAGGGAATTTGCTATTTATGGTGGTGTACCAGCTAAGTGTATTGGTAGTGTCAAAAGTTAGTGCAAGTTATAATTGTTAAACAAAGAACATGGTGGAATTTTAAGTGAATATTACAATAGTAGGCACAGGGTACGTAGGCCTTTCTAACGCTATGTTATTAGCGCAGCATAATGAAGTGGTTGCGCTCGATATTGATGAGCAAAAAATAGCGTTGTTAAATAAGAAGCAGTCGCCTATTGTTGATACCGAAATTAGTGAATTTTTAACCCGTGATAATTTAAACTTTACAGCTACTACCGATAAAGCTGCAGCTTACAAAAACGCTGATTTTGTAATTATTGCGACTCCTACAGATTACGATGTAGAGAATAACTACTTTAATACCAGCTCGGTTGAAGCGGTTATTAAAGAGGCTACAGCTCATAACCCTAATGCGGTTTTAGTGATTAAATCGACCATACCGGTAGGGTTTACACAGCGTATTAAAGAAGAGTTAGGTATAAACAATTTACTGTTTTCGCCTGAATTTTTACGTGAAGGCAAAGCGCTTTATGATAATTTATATCCATCTCGTATTGTAGTGGGTGAGCAGAGTGAACGCGCCGAAGTATTTGCTAACTTACTTAAGCAAGGCGCCGTTAAACAAGATATTGAAGTACTTTTTACAGATTCTACTGAAGCTGAGGCTATTAAGTTATTCTCAAATACTTACTTAGCAATGCGTGTTGCTTACTTTAATGAGTTAGACAGCTACGCTGAAGCACATGGCTTAAACAGCAAGCAAATTATACAAGGTGTTAGTTTAGATCCGCGTATAGGTAACCACTACAATAACCCTTCGTTTGGTTATGGCGGCTACTGTTTACCAAAAGACACTAAACAACTTCGCGCAAACTATGCCGATGTACCTAACAATATTATCGGTGCCATCGTTGACGCTAATACCACTCGTAAAGATTTCATTGCAGCCTCTATTCTAAAACGCGACCCTAAAGTAGTGGGTATATACCGATTAGTTATGAAGTCTGGTTCTGATAACTTTAGAGCTTCATCTATTCAAGGTATAATGAAGCGTATAAAAGCTAAAGGTGTTGAAGTTGTAGTTTACGAGCCTGTACTTGAGGAAAATGAGTTCTATCATTCACGTGTAATTAAAGACTTAAACGAATTTAAGCAAATATCAGATGTAGTGGTGTCTAACCGTATGGTTGAAGAACTTAGTGATATTGCCGATAAAGTATATACACGTGATTTATTCGGTAGTGATTAATAAATATTAAAGACTTAAGGTACCGGATAAAAGATCAATAAATATGAGCAAGTATTAGAGCTTAGAACATTTAAAACACCTAGTTCAATTTGAGCTAGGTGTTTTTTGTTTTTTGTATATGGTGCTTTGTATTACTCAGCACTTAAAAAAGATAAAATTATTCAGCTTAGATATATGGCTTAGCTGCTAATTTATCAAAACCATTAAAAAACTTAATTAAAGGACTATTCGTGAAAGCTGTAATTCCTGTTGCCGGTTTAGGCACGCGTATGTTACCTATGACCAAAGCTATTCCTAAAGAAATGTTGCCATTGGTTGATAAGCCACTAATACAATACATAGTTAATGAGTGTGTTGCTGCGGGCATTAAAGAAATTGTATTAGTAACGCACAGCTCTAAAAATGCGATTGAGAACCATTTTGATACCAGCTTTGAGCTAGAAGCCACATTAGAAAAACGCGTTAAGCGTGTTTTACTTGATGAAGTGCGTTCTATTTGCCCACCTGATGTAACCATTATGCATGTACGCCAAGGTGAAGCTAAAGGCTTAGGCCATGCTGTATTGTGCGCAAAGCCTATTATAGGTGATGATGATTTTGTGGTGGTACTGCCCGATGTAATTCTTGATGACGTTACTGCTAACCAAGAAACTGAAAATTTAGCTGCAATGATTGCCCGTTTTAACGAAACGCAAGCCAGCCAAATTATGCTTGAACCTGTAGCACAGGAAGATGTAAGCAAATACGGTATAGCAGATATTAACGGTGTAGAGCTAACCCCAGGTGAAAGCGCCGCTATTAAAACTATGGTTGAAAAGCCAGATGTTGATGTTGCCCCTTCAAACCTTGCGGTTGTTGGCCGCTATGTATTAAGTAAAAATATTTGGCCGCTACTTGCTAAAACACATGTTGGCGCTGGTGGCGAAATACAGCTTACCGATGCGATTGATGCACTAATAGCACAAGAAACAGTAGAAGCGTTTCATATGAGCGGTCGTTCACACGACTGTGGAGATAAACTTGGTTATTTAAAAGCCATTGTTGAATACAGCCTACGCCACGAAACGTTAGGTGAAGAATTTACAGAGCATTTAAAAGCGCTAGTAAATTAGCCCTTATATAGTCATATCATTTTACCTTTAAGCAAAACAATCAGCGTATTCAGCGAGCCGTTTTACTGTAAATATCATACCAGTTAGCTATACAGTCGACTGATATGATATTTAATTTATTACCAAAATTTAATCTGCAAGCGAAAATACCCGTTTTACCATCTTTGGTGTTACTACGTTGGTACAGCAAAAGCCTCAGACTCGTCGATATCTAAATAAATAAAAGTAACTGGTCACTCTCTATTTTTTACGTACCCCTTTAATATATGGAATAACAGATAATTGCTTAAACCTATCGTCAATATCTAAATCAATTAACTTGATCGGCTTCGCATCAATAATCTTGGCCAGTTGACACCGAATTTTATTTGCTCTTATTGAGCGCTATTTTGTGCTCGTAACTTTCACCTTCGCAATGAATAATCGTTGCATGATCAACCATGCGAGTATTTGCCGCTTGGTACATGACTCATAACTGTACTAAAGTGGAAAATACCCAGCTAATAATATAAAACAGAGGGAGCTTAATAACAGGACATTTTTATTTTTTGCCAACCCTTTTAACTTTAAACCTACCCTTCAATTAGTTGTTTACATGTGAACAGCATCGGGTATAATTCTGCGCTCATTTAGTATTATATTGCGTTGTCTGCAATTGATTCAAAGTGTGGATAGCTACGGAAAGCGAGTATTATTACCAGTAAACCTCGAAATAAATCGCGAGTATCCCGTAATAAATAAAAAAACACTTCTCCAAAGCCAGTCACAAAAAATCAATTCTCAGTGCTGTAACGCAAGGTAAAAGCGACGAGCCAAAACAAAAAATACAATAACCTTTATGCAATTTGTAATTGTAGTTTTAATCTCGCTTATAAATATCAAAATTTAAGCTGCATCAGTACGTAGGAACTGCAACCTAGGGGCGGAAGCGTGCCCGAAGGGCTAGACAAGCAAATAATTTTGCTTTCAAGCTGGAGCGAGAGGAGCTCTGCGACGAACTGGAACGTGAAGCGTGCCCGAAGGGCTAGACAAGCAAATAATTTTGCTTTCAAGCTGGAGCGAGAGGAGCTCTGCGACGAACTGGAACGTGGAGCGTGTCTGAAGAACTATATAAATAAAGTTTTTCCTCTAAGCTGGGGCAAGCGTTACTGATATGGCAGAAGGTAGTAAGTTCAAGGCTATATAACCTTGAGTCTAGAACCTATCTTTTTTTTTATATCCATGCTTTAATTACTGCGCAAAATAAGTACCCATCGAGTGTGATGGACAATTATAATATTTAAAAAACACTGGGATTCTGCACAATGGCGTTACGCTGTAAATCACTCATTACCTCTTTCGCATTTTTAGCAATGACAGGCTGTACAATAATACCTGGCAGCCATTACGAAGGCATTGAATCAAACGAGAAAACACAAAATTTAGAGCAAGAGCTCGAAAAAGTTAATATTCAACTAATTGATTCGGCGCTAATTACCCAGCAAAAAAAAGCACGCACAGCAGCAAAACCAATCTCTAGTTTAGTGGGGGTTAACACCCGCGATTATCAATATAAATTAGGTGTGGGCGATGTAGTAACAGTAGGTGTTTGGGACCATCCCGAACTTACTATACCGGCAGGCACACAACGTACAGCTGAGTTCGACGGTTTTAAAGTGCAAGAAGACGGCACGGTAACTTACGCTTATGCATCTAATATACCAGCAGCAGGACATACAATCAGCGAACTGCGTAAAGATTTAGTAACTCGTTTAGCCCGTGTGATAGAAAACCCTCAAGTAGACGTGAAAATAGTAAGTTTTAAAAGTCAAAAAGCGTATGTAACGGGTGAAGTAAAACAGCCTGGTGTATACCCAGTTACCGATACTCCGCTTACCTTAATTGATGCTATTAACCAAGCGGGTGGCTTAACCGAAGCAGCTGATTGGCGCACGGTTACTTTTACACGTGGCGATAAAACAGAAGTAATAAAGCTAGAAGATTTTTACGCTAATGGCGATATTTCTCAAAATCGGTTACTTCAACATGGCGATATAGTGCATGTTAACCGTAACGATAAACAAAAAGTATTTGTATTAGGTGATGTTAATAAAGCAGGTTCAGTAAAGCTTAATCGTTATGGCTTAAACTTGGCCGAAGCATTGAGTGACTCAGGCGGCTTGAACGAAGGCACTGCTGACGCAAATGGTATATTTGTTCTGCGTAAAAGTAATGTAGAGCAAACTGGAGTAATTGCTGATGTATACCAATTGCATGCTAAAAACATAGCTGCATTGGTGTTGGCTGAGCAGTTTGAATTACAACCGCACGATATTGTATATGTAACATCAGCACCCCTGGCACGTTGGAACCGTGTAATAAGCTTGTTACTACCTTCGGTAGCAACAGTTGATAACCTTAACGACATTAATAACTAAGGGTTAATTAACATGTTTGATTCTGTATTAGTGGTCTGTGCAGGCAATATTTGCCGCAGCCCAACTGCTGAATATATATTAAAAGCTAAGCTTGAAGGCAAAAATATAACAGTGTCGTCAGCTGGCTTAACTGCACTCGAAGGCAAGTCAGCTGATGCTACTGCAAAAAAAATAGCCCAAGCACACGGTATTAATATGGACCCACACCAAGGGCGCCAACTTACTTCGCAACTAATTGCACAGAACAGTGTTATTTTAGTCATGGAGCAGCGTCATTTAAATGATTTACATAGTCAATACCCAGAGGCACGTGGTAAAACATTTTTATTAGGTAAATGGATTGATAACACTGAGATTCCCGATCCGTACCGTCAAAGCCAAGAGGCATTTGAGCACGTATACACATTAATCGACAGCGCTTGTAGCGCTTGGCAAAAGTATTTATAAGGAATGGCTAATTTAATGAATACCCAGCCTAATAGCAGCACACCCAAGCAGACAAATAGTTCAGCTTCGCAGTCACAAGAAATAGATTTAATGGCATTGTTAGGTGCTTTAATCGACCGTAAATATTTTATAATTGCATTAACAGCAGTATTTATGTTTGTGGGTGTTGTTTATGCGGTTTTAAGTCAGCCGGTTTACCAAGCAACAGCGATGCTCCAAGTTGAAAGCAGTGGTAGTTCAGTGCCTGGTTTAGACGATATGGGCGGTATGTTTGAAAGCACCTCTGCAGCGGTAACCGAAATAGAACTCCTTAAATCGCGCAGCATTATAGGTGAAGCAGTCGACGCTTTAAATTTAGATATAACAGTAGAGCCTAAATTATTCCCATATATTGGTAACCGTGCATTTCGTACATTTACGCCTCTGCAAGAAAATGATTTAGCTGAGCCAAGTTTTGGTGCAAGTTCATATGCATGGGGTGGCGAAAGCATTAATGTATTTAGGTTCGATGTACCGCGCAACGCAATTAACCAAACATATACTTTAATAGCGCAAGCAAATAATAGCGTTGCATTATTAAATGGCGATGACGAGCAAATATTAGCGGGTAAAGTCGGTGAAGAGCTAACTAATGGTAAGTTTAGCTTAACAATACGCAGCTTAAATGCTCGTCCAGGCACAGAGTTTTTATTGAGTCGTAAAGATCGTCTTAACACAATTTTAGACCTACAAACGGCAATTGGTGCAAGCGAGAAAGGAAAAGATTCAGGAATAATTGATTTAAGCTTACAAAGCACTAAACCAAATTACGCCGAAACTGTGCTTAACAAAGTCGCAGCTATATATGTACGCCGTAATGTAGAGCGTAGTAGCGCTGAGGCACAAAAGTCGCTTGAGTTTTTAGAAGTACAGCTCCCTGAAATTAAAAAGCAATTAGAGCATGCAGAGCAGCGCTTTAACGACTATCAAATAAAACGCCAAACTATAAATATAACGCTAGAAACCCAAGGCATATTAGAGCAAGTGGTACTGCTAGAAACAAAGCTACAAGAGCTTGAACTTAAACGCTTAGAAGTTGGTCGTAAATTTAAAAAAGACCATCCAACATACCAGGGTATTATTGAGCAAATTGCAGCGGTTAATAAACAAAAGCAACAGTTTATTGGTGAAGTAGGTGGCTTACCCGAAACGCAACAAGAGCTACTACGCTTAAAGCGTGATGTAGAAGTAAGTAACCAAATTTATACATTGCTACTAGGTAAAGCCCAAGAACTAGACATCGTTCGTGCTGGCACAGTAGGTAATGTACGTATAATCGATTACGCTGAGGTTAATACTAGTAAACCAGTAAAACCTAAAAAAGCGCTAATAGTAGTAATGGCAACCATGTTAGGTGGGATGCTAAGCGTCGCTATTGTATTAGTACAAAAAGCAATGCACAAAGGCATAGAAGATCCAGCTGAAATAGAAGCACTCGGTATACCTGTTTATGCGAGCGTGCCACATTCAGATCACCAAGAAAAGCTAACCGGCTTTGCAACAAGAACACGCAAAGGTAAAATACCTAAAGCCAAAACCATATTAGCACTCGACAACCCTGCCGATTTATCAATAGAGGCACTGCGTAGCTTACGTACTAGCCTGCACTTTGCGATGATGGAAGCAAAAAATAATTTAATCGCTATATCAGGCCCAAGCCCAGGTGTAGGTAAATCGTTTATATCGGTTAACTTAGCTACAGTATTAGCACAAAGTGGTAAGAAAGTACTCATCGTTGATGCCGATATGCGTAAAGGTTATCTGCAAACTCAGTTTGGATTACAATGGGAAAACGGCCTAAGCGATTACCTATCAGGTCGATTGAACCTAGAGGAAGTTACCGAAGTAACTCCGGTTGAAGGGTTAAGCGTCGTTACGCGAGGTCAAATACCACCTAACCCATCAGAGCTACTTATGCACAGCAACTTTAGTAAGTTTGTAGCAGAGGTAAGCGCGCTGTACGACTTAGTAATTATAGATACGCCGCCTATTTTAGCAGTAACCGACGCAGCTATCGTAAGCGCCCATACAGGCACTACGTTACTCGTAGCACGATATGGACAAAACCATTTACGCGAAATAGAGCTAACCCGTAACCGTTTTGAGCAAAATGGTATAGATGTGAAAGGCGTGGTATTTAACGGCGTAGTTAAAAAAGCCAGCAATGCTTATGGGTATTATAATTATGCTTACGAAAGTGATAAAAAATAGTACATTTTTCGGTGGCCTATTGGGCACTTTTTAATAAAAGTATAAAAACAAGGTATTACAATGAGATAGTCTAAATTGACTGTCTCAAAATGGAAAAAAGTGTCTCAATGGTGTGTATAAAAGCTGAGATAGAAAGTTGCTAAAATGCAACTTCATAATTAGCGAGTAAGTTTTTATTACGCAATAGCTACGTAGCTTTTAGGTTTATCCTGTTATAAAAACGTATGTTATTTATATTAAAACTTATGAGTATCTCTATTCACTATGGTTATATTTAAGGGGTGTAATGGAAGGGGTTATAAGTTTTCTTCTCTAACGCCATTAATGGATAGCATAAATATATCAAGGCTTACTAACTTAGCAAATGGAATTAAAGCATTAACATGACCTCTGAAAACAGAAATAACCGGATAGCAAAAAATACCCTAATGCTGTATTTCCGCCAAATATTGATTCTATTTGTCAGCTTATATACTGTTCGTATTGTTCTCGATGTTTTAGGTATTGAAGATTATGGTATTTATGGGGCAGTAGGCGGGCTAGTAGCATTAAGCGCATTCTTACCTGGTTCATTAGCAATGGCAACTCAGCGCTTTTTTTCATTTTCATTAGGTGAAAAGAACACGGAAAAGCTAAATCAAACTTTTTCGGTTAATCTTATTTTATATTTGGGTGTAGCAGTAATTGCATTTGCTCTTCTGCAGACTATTGGTCTCTGGTTTGTTGATACCCAATTAGTCGTTCCAGATGGACGTTTTGAAGCTGCAAAGTCTCTTTACTTTTTTGCAAGTATCACCTTTATATTAAGCGTGTTCACCACACCGTTCATGGCCATTATTATGGCACATGAAGATATGAAAACTTATGCCTATATATCAATTGTTGAAGCCTTTATTAAGTTAGGCGTTGTTTATCTGCTTCAATATGTTGATTGGGATAAACTTGAACTTTATGGGTTATTAGTCATGTGTGTGGGGCTGATAAATGCATTAATGTATATAGGCTTTTGTCTTTATAAGTATGATGAATGTCAGTTTAAGAAGTTTTATTGGAACTTCACCGTCTTCAAAGAAATATTAGGTTTTACAGGTTGGACTGTGTTTGGGCAAATATCAACTGTAGCAAGAACACACGCTGTAACTTTGCTCTTAAATCAAGCATTCAATCCAGCAGTCGTTGCCGCGCGGGCTATTTCCGTACAAATTGCAAGCCAAGTTAATATATTTTCGAATAATTTCAATGCAAGTTTAACCCCAGCAATAGTGAAAAGTTATGCTGCAAATGAAAGGCAAGATATGTTTTCGCTCATTATCGCAGGAAGTAAAGCCACCTTTTTTCTACTTTGGGTTTTTGCTTTACCCATGATGCTAAAAATGGAGCTTATCTTAGGAATATGGCTAACAACAGCCCCTTCAGATGCCATTTTGTTTGCGAGGTTAGCTTTAGTTGAGTCGTTAATAATGTCAATTAGTATGCCATTAGCCGCTGCTGCAAGAGCACCAGGTAGAATGAAAGGCTATGAATTATCATTAGGTTTAATGCAAATTGGAATATTTATTGTAGCTTGGATTGCTGTTGCAAAAGGAGCTCCTGCGTACAGTGTGTTTATAGTTGCTATAGTCGCTAATGTTTTAATGTTTGCAGTACGATTGTATTTACTAAATCGTTTAATTACATTACCTATGATGCTTTTCATAAAGAAAACAGTGCTGCCAGTCATAAGTATTGTATTAGCCTCATGTATTCCTACTCTTTTATTAAATGAATTACTACCCAAAGGCTTTTATTGGTCTGTATTGATAATCGCTTTTAGTTTTATTTTTTCATCATTTTCAATGTACTTTATTGGACTGAATAAAGAGTGGCGTTTAAAAGTAAAAAATATGGCTTTTGTTCGAATTAATAGGTTATTAAATAGATGATGAAAATTCTAGTTTTAGGTGGTACTGGTGCAATGGGTAAACACTTAGTTAACTTGTTAGCTGAAAGAGGCGACAAAGTAACTGTAACAACTCGTACCATCCGCGACAACACTACTAATATTGAATATGTTCAAGGAAATGCTAGAGATGAAGAGTTTCTATACTCTTTATTAGACCAACAGTGGGATGCTATTGTTGATTTTATGGTATACACAACCACAAGCTTTGCACAGCGGCTAGACAAATTATTAGCAGCTACCACTCAATATATGTTTCTTAGTTCTGCAAGGGTTTATTCACATACTCAAAATCCTATTACAGAAGATTCTCCTCGCTTACTTGATAGCTCATCTGATAAAGAATTCCTTGCTACTGATGAGTATTCTTTAGCTAAAGCAAGACAAGAAGACCTTTTAAAAAAGTCAAAATACACAAACTGGACAATAATAAGGCCTTACATCACTTATAGTGAGCAAAGGCTACAGTTAGGCACTTTAGAGAAGGAAAGTTGGCTCTACCGAGCATTAAAGGGTCGTACCATTATTTTTTCTGAAGATATTGCAAAAAAATTAACAACATTAACTTATGGTTTGGATGTAGCTAATGCAATGTCAGCTTTAATAGGAGAGCCAAAGTCTCTTACTGAGGCGTATCATATTACGCAAAGCAAAGCTTGTAGTTGGAATGATATACTGAAGATTTACCTTGCTGCTTTAGAAAAACATTTAGGTAAAAAAACTAACGTCATATTGCTTGATTTAGATAAGTTTTCACGCTGTAAGCATGGTAAATATCAAATTAATTACGACCGCATGTTCAATCGCTCATTTGATAACGCTAAAGTGGCTGAATTTGTTAATGTGGCAGCTTTTAATAAGCACGAGTTAATGCTGGCAAACTGCTTTGAAGAGTTTCTTAAAAGTCCAAACTTTCAGGGAATAGATTGGCGTTCTGAGGCAATTATGGACAGATATGCCTCTGAGCTAGCCAGTTTTAATGAGTTTAAAAGTGTTAAGCAGTTAATTAAATATATTGTTTACCGATTTATAAAGTACTAAACACCCGGAAGGTTAAATTATGAGTAAATTTTATACAGATGAAAAAAATGCTCTTATTATTATTGCATTACTAAAAGCTAATGGAATAAGTAAAGTCATTGCTTCTCCTGGCACAACAAACATGGCATTAGTTTGCAGTATGCAACATGACGATTTTTTCCAGGTTTATTCAGCGGTAGATGAAAGATCAGCAGCGTATATGGCATGCGGGTTGGCGCACGAAACTGGCGAACCAGTTGTAATTAGTTGTACTGGAGCAACTGCATCAAGAAACTATATGCCAGGTATGACCGAGGCCTATTATAGAAAGCTACCCGTTTTAGCAATTACCTCTACACAAAATATTGCTAAGGTAGGCCATCATGTAGCACAAGTTATTGACCGTAGTAATAAACCAAATGATACACAACGCCATAGCGTTACCTTGCCAATTGTAAAAGATGATGAGGACTTTTTGGAATGTGAAATAAAAGTTAACCAAGCAATTCTTGAACTAAAACGCGCAGGAGGTGGCCCAGTACATATTAACTTACCTACTCGTTATAGCCGCGCTTATGAAACTAAAACGTTACCGGTTTGTCGTGTTATGAATCGCTTTACATTTACTGACAAACTACCCGAATTAAAAGGTCGTGTTGCTGTGTTTATTGGTGCTCATCGTGAGTTTTCTCAACAGGAAACAAAAGCGCTTGATGATTTTTGTAGCAGTAATAACGCAGTGGTCTTTTGTGACCATACTAGTAGCTATAAAGGGAAGTATCGATTAATTTACTCTTTGGCAGCCAGCCAAGATCAGGCTGGAGCTATTAATGACAAACCTGATATTACAATTCATATAGGTGAAATTACTGGGGATTACTCTGGTTTAGCAATGATTGGAAAAGAGGTCTGGCGAGTAAGTGAAGATGGCGAGATTCGTGATACATTTCAGCGCTTAAAATATGTATTTGAAATGGATGAAAAAAACTTTTTTGAGCGTTATACAAATCCAAAACACAAACAATCAGATGCATATTTAAAACAGTGTCAGTCAAAACTTTTAGACATACGCAATGAGTTCCCAGAGGTGCCTTTTTCAAATGTTTGGGTTGCTAGCCGCACTGCGGCTAAAATACCTGCTGATTCAGTTGTTCATTTTGGTATTTTAAACAGCCTACGTTCTTGGAATCTGTTTGACTTACCTTCTTCAGTGAGAACAATGTCGAATGTTGGCGGTTTTGGAATAGATGGAGGGGTTTCAAGCTTATTAGGAGCATCACTTGTAAACCCTAAGAAACTTTACTTTTGTGTAATTGGTGATCTTGCATTTTTTTATGATATGAATTCAATAGGAAATCGTCATGCAGGCAATAACCTTCGTATAATGGTTATTAATAATGGTAAAGGTACCGAGTTCAGACAATATAATCACGTAGCAGCACATTTTGGTGAACAGGCCGATGAGTTTATTTCAGCTTCTGGGCATTATGGAAATAAATCACCTACTTTGATTAAAAATTATGCTCAAGACTTAGGTTTTAAATATATAAGCGCTTCTTCTAAAGAAGAGTATGAGTCAGTATATAAGGAGTTTTTAGTTAAAGACTCTGGTGGTCAATCAATTGTATTTGAAGTTTTTACCGATAGCGATGAAGAAAGTAAAGCTTTAGAAATGGTAAGAAACATAAAAAAAGAGTTTAAGAGCTCTGCAAAATCAGCGGTCAGAAAAGCTTTAGGTACAAAGTCAATTAACACACTTAAAAAAGTTTTAGGTAGATAATGAAAATAGCCATTCTCACCCAGCCCTTATCAACAAATTATGGTGGAATTCTCCAAGCATGGGCGCTGCAAAGAGTGCTTAGGAGTATGGGGCATGAGCCGATCACTGTTGATCGCCACTATAATTTAAACAGCTCTTTAATCAGGCTATACGCAGGAAAGACCAAACGGGCACTTCAAAATATAATCTATAGATTTCGGGGGGAGACTCTATACTCCGAAAACCTAGCAGAAATTCGCGGTCATCAAGCTAAGTTTATAGATTCAAATATACATCGTACAAAGCCAATTTTCGACGATCAAGCGCTGCGTCAGTACTTCTCTAAATCAAGGTTTGATGCTGTTGTTGTTGGGAGTGATCAGGTTTGGCGTCCTAAATATGCGCCACGCCTTGAAACCTATTTTTTAGATTTTCTATATGATGATCAGATTGATATACCCACTAAGGTCTCTTATGCTGCTTCTTTTGGTGTAAGTGAGTGGGAGTATTCAGAGTGCCAAACTAAAGTGTGTAAGCAGCTTATAAAAAACTTTGATGCTGTTTCCGTCAGAGAGAAAGACGCAGTAGCTTTGTGCCAGAAGCATTTTGATGTTAGTGCGTCGATGGTTATAGATCCAACCTTGCTCGTAAATAAGCAGGATTATATATCGGAGTTTTGCCAAGAAGGTGCACAGAATAGCAAAGGGGTGCTAACTTACCTGCTTGATTCAACCGGTTTCAAGCAAGAAGTGAAGGATGCCGTGGCGCGAAGTCTCGGGGAAGAATGTTTTTCAAGGCAAGCTGCTTCACCAGAGCAGTTAATTAAAATCAATCAGTTAGACAACTATTGTTATCCACCTACAAATGAATGGGTAGAAGGGTTTCATCAGTCTAAGTTTGTGGTTACAGACTCATTCCATGGTGTCGTTTTTTCTCTGATATTTGAAAAACCTTTTATCGCAATTGTGAATCCGGGTCGCGGAGCTGCGAGGTTTGAGTCCCTGCTTGAGCTGGTAGGTCTTAAGGATCGCTTGCTTTATCCAGATGCTAAGTATGACATTGATAAGCTTGTGGAGCCTATAGATTTTGATGACGTTCGTCGCAGATTGGATTCGTTACAGGAGAGTTCATTCAAGTTTTTGAGGCAGTACCTATGAAGCCTAGATTCTCGGTGATTGTTCCTGTCTATAATTCTGAGGAGCACATATCTTCGTGCCTCGATAGTATCGTATCTGCAACAAAGAGCGTAGCAATTGAAGTTCTTGTAATTGATGACGGCTCCACCGATTCATCTTCAGGAATTGTAAAAGAGTATGAAGAACGTTTCAATTTCATACATTTGATTTCCCAGGCTAATGGAGGCCCGTCCGCTGCACGTAACACCGGCCTGTCTCGAGCTAAAGGTGACTATATTACGTTTGTGGATAGCGATGACCAAATTTCCGAAAACTTCTTTTCAGTACTTGAGCCCCTTTGTGAGCGGAAGCCGGACATTGTGGTTTTTGGTTACGAACGAGTATCAACTACAGGCCAGCGCAGGGCATTTTCACCAAAGGTAGCTGAGCATAAGAACTCGAGCAGACAATTGTTAGAGACGGTGTCTAAGGATCTGCCGTTATTTTGGTTTGCGTGGACAAAGATCTACCGTAGCGAGACTTTGGATGAACTTAGGTTTGATGAAAGAATTCGTCTCGGTGAAGACACCATTTTCAATATAGAGGCCGTGAGCAAAGCGAAGCTGATTATCCGGGTAGCAGATATACTTTACTCCTACTTTGAGGTCGAAGGGTCGCTCTCTAGCCCAAAATACAAGCCCGCCCTGTTGGCAAATATGCAGAGCCATTTCGAAGCGCGCGTGGCTATTCATTCTCGGGGGGAAGGTCTTTCAAAGTACGTTAAGCAGGATATCTGTGAATATTATCTACTTCATATAGTCACTTGGCTAACGTCTAACGCCATGAGGAATGACAACATTGATGCTCAGCTTGCTGAGTTGCATGGTATTAGAAATTCAGAATTTGTTAAAACTTGCCTGGCATGGGGTGCACCAAAACCGAAAACTATCGGTTTGAAGGTCACTCATACATTATTTCGAGCAAGGATGTTTAGGGCTCTAAGAGCCTGGATAGCTTTTCGTTCTCGTGGCATGTCTAACCAAAATGTAGGAGTAGTATGATGAGTGCTTCGTTAATCAAAAAAGTGTCTCCCATGGTCCCAAGAAAAGTGAAAATTATTCTATCGACTTGGGTTAATAAAAAGAATGTGGAACTGCCTACTGGCCCCCGTGCTTTTATATTCCTCGCAGCTGACTACGGTAACATAGGTGATCTGGCAATAACCGCGGCTCAGGACGCATTTCTTTCCAAAACACTCGGCGGGTATACTGTTATTCGCGTTCCTATTAGCAAAACGAGAACGCAGTTGCAATCAATAAAAAAACAGATAAAACCAAGAGATTTGGTCACCATTATAGGCGGCGGCAATATGGGGACTATGTATCCGGATATAGAAGAGCTGCGCCAACTGGTAATTCGTTCTTTCCCCTGTAATCGGATCGTCTGCTTCCCTCAAACACTCGACTGGGGTGAGTCGCCAGCATCTAGCCGTGCCTTGCAGCGTATCGTGAAAGTCTATTCTCGGCATCCGGATATTCATGTGTGTGTAAGGGAGTCTATTACGCGTAATAAACTAACCGAGCTTTTTAAACATCACTCAAATGTAAATGTTTGCTGGGTGCCGGATATTGTGATGAGTGCTACAGCAGGAACACTTGGCGCCAGAGACTGCACGCAACCCTCGGGCATCCTGCGATGTCTGCGCGATGATCGCGAATCTCTGCTATCGGCAGAACAATATGCCAATCTTGACGCCGCGCTGGCCAATACCGGATACCCAATTGAGAAAACAGATACGCATGCGGGGGGCATGCAGCTGGATGAAGCACATTGTGCACAATTACTGGCTGATAAGCTAAGCCAGTTTCGTAAGGCCAGCCTGGTGGTAACGGATCGGCTGCACGGTATGATTTTATGCTTACTCGCGGGGACACCTTGTTTAGTACTGCCTAATGCAAATCACAAGATACGACAAACTTGGTTAGACTGGCTGAATGATCATCCACGTCTTGCCTTTGTCGAGCCCGAGCAGCTTGATGAGATCCCGGCTCTGATAGATAAACTTCTGTCCGAGTCGCGTGGGGAACTCAATAAATCTCCCGTTGAGCTCAGTAACTACGCTAGCCTAAAGGAGGCGCTGACTCGATCATGAGCACAGTAGAAAATCCACTAATTAGTATTATCGTTCCTGTCTTCAATGTTGAGCGTTACATTGATGCTTGCTTGGTTTCAGTTAGGCAGCAGACCTATCAGAACCTGGAAATTATTGTGGTGGAGGACTGTTCCACAGATAACTCCTTAAAGGCGCTTGAACCGCACTTAGCGGATAAGCGTATTCGGTTGATACAACACGCGCAAAATAGCGGGCTATCCGCTGCCCGAAATACAGGGATTGAGGCGGCAACAGGTGAGTATTTGATGTTTGTTGACTCGGATGATGTTGTTGAACTGAGCCTGGTTGAGGTTTGTTTCCGTGCAACTCAGATGTTGAATGCGGATGTGATCACTTATGATTGCATTCCATTTGACGATGGTGAGCCCATAAAGCCGGCTGTAGTTGATGTTGAACAGCTTGCGAAAACTGGTGAGCGATCCGGGTGTGAATACTTTGAATTGCCGCATTTTACTTGGCTTAAATTTGTGCGAGCAGAACTGTTCAAGGACTCTGGGCTCAGGTTTCCTGTCGGCCTTTGTTACGAAGACTGGCCTTTTCACTGGTGGCTTGGTCTCACGGCCTCCTCTATCTATAGAGTAGAGGCCGGGCTTTATCACTACCGACAGAGAGGAACCTCAATCACTGGGTCAACCGGGTCCAAGTTGCTTGACCTTTACCGCGTGCAGGCTATTGTGATTGCGATGGTTGGGGAAGCTGCAGACACAGGTATAAGAACGGCATTAGGCAATAAATTGCACGACAGCTACTGGAGCATACTCACTCGCATTGATGAACGTTTGTTAGAAAAAGCTTTTAGGGAAGCGAAGCTCGGTGTCCAAGAAATTCGCAACAAGGCTTTGGTGCCCGCTTATAATTTTCGGCGGTGTCTAATAACCATCCTGCTTCGCCTGCCTGTAAGCGTTGGGTTGCCGGCACTCCGCACTTTGAGAGCCTTGCTGACCTTATTATCGCCAGCCAGACGTAATCAGCAAGTGGCCGGCTCCTTAACTAAGCCCGCAAAGTAGCTAAATACTCTGTCAACAATATTCTCTTCACCAACCTCCAAGTTTGAGTTGCTTATATGACAAAACGAATACTCCACATCGTTGGCCGAATGGATCGCGCTGGCGCTGAAACTATGATCATGAACCTGTACCGAGAAATAGACAGTTCTCAGTTCCAGTTTGACTTTGTTTACTTTACAGAAGAACGCTGTGACTTCGATAACGAGATTGAGGCACTCGGGGGGCGAGTTATACGTCTTAAGGGAAGTAATCCGGTTTGCCGATTTTGGAAACTATATAGAGTACTTAAGGCAGGCAACTGGCCGATTGTTCACTCCCATATGCTTTTCAATATCGGGTTGAACCTGCTTGCAGCTAAGTTTGCAGGAGTTCCCGTTCGTATTGCCCACTCCCATAGTACCAGCGATGGTAACTCTTACTCTGTGCTGGGGCGCATGTACCAGCGTGTGATGCGTTGGCTGATATCGTGGGTACCTACTCGCTATGTAGCGTGCGGTCAAGCTGCTGCTAAATATCTATTCCCAGGGAAAGAAGGGGTAGAGATCATCCCCAATGCTGTTGATGTTGAACACTTCACTCGGGCTAATGGTGCAACTACCATTCAGGAATTAGGAATTGCCGATGACTGCATGACTATTGTCCAAGTCGGGCGGCTGATGCCGGTGAAAAACTATACCTGGTCTGTGAAAATTGCAGCAGCCTTACGTGATGCGGGGCAAGAGTTTCAGATGCTTTTTGTAGGTGCTGGTTATGAGCAACCTAAGATAGAAGAAGAGATACGCGCTTTGAAATTAGAGAAGCATATTAAGCTCCTCGGGCTAAGGGAGGATATTGCTGAACTGATGGCTGCGGCGAATGTGATGCTGATGCCTTCTTTACATGAGGGGTTTCCGGTTGTGTTAGTTGAGTCGCAGGCTGCGGGATTGCCAGCCGTGATTTCCAGCACAATATCGTCAGAAGTCGATTTAGGTATTGGTTTGATTGAGTTTGTTGACCTGGATGATTCTCCAGAGATGTGGGTAACCCGTATGCAGACTATAGTGAAATGCTCAAAGCCTTCAGCAGAAGCCAGGAAGCAATTTCTTGAAACTCATGGCTTTTCTGCAAAAGCAGGGGCTGAACGTTTAATGATGCTGCATTTAATTTTACGTTTAATTGTCATTATAGTTTAAGCTAGATGCTGTTGTAGCAGTAAGGGGGGATATGCTGATTTTTGGTATAGTTTCCTTTTTATAGCTCTGAAGGAATGGCGGTGCCTGTAATTAGTGTTTTTTATGGTAGTTTTAATCTAATATACCTTTTCATTAAAATTTTTTAAGAAATTCAGATGGGTTTATTTTGAATATTAATGATTTAAATTTTCTTGATGAAGCTAATAAATCAGGCTGGGTGCTGGGTTAAGATGCTTTCAATTTGGTTTGGAAGTTTAAAATCTTTTCTTTTCATATTGCAGTGAATTTTTATATAAATCTATAAGTTGAATTCGTTTTGTTATCTTATTTATGTGTCTTTTTAATTAGCGTATTGTTTTTTTATTTTTATGAAGTGCTGTGTAAAAAAGAAGCTGTTGGCTATCGTTATTTTTTATTTCTCTCATTATGTTTACTTGTCTTATTGTCAGCATTAAGAGCATATAATGTCGGTACTGATACTGGATCTTATTTGTTTATTTGGCGAAATGGCCCTGATGAACTTTCTGAGTTATTTTTAAAAAATAACTTTTTTAGCGAGCCTGCGTATGCATTGCTATCATTTTTTACAAAGAAAGTTAGTTATACATTTTTTAGTCAAAGCCAAATTTTTCATTTGTTCTCAATTAGCTTTTTAGTTTGTTTATTTTATTACTCAACCATTTGTAAATATGCAAATTATAAACTGTTTTCATTTGTCTTTTTCTTTTTGCTCGGTTTTTATACCTTCCACTTTAACGGTGCCAGGCAAGCAATTGCTATCGCTTTGTTCTTATATTCCATTAAATATGTATTGAATGGTAATCTATTAAAGTATCTGGCAGTTGTGCTGTTCGGGTTTTTAGTACATAAAACCATGTTAATTTGTTTGCCTTTGTATTTTATCTTCAGAAAAGAGTTAAATGCAAAGCAGTTGATCCTGGTTGTTGTGTGTGCCGTTGTGGTTGCGCTGTCGGTGACGTCTTTGGTGGACTTTGCATCTCAATATGATCAGCGCTATCAATCATATGCAAAAAGCGACTTTGAAGGAGGGGGGGTAGTCGCTGTGTTATTTAACACCAGCTTGCTTATGTGGTTGTGGGTGAGTAAAAGGCTAAATACAATTAATGACAAGCTGTATGACATTTCCCTGCTTTCCATGTTAATAGCGGTGTGTATTGGTTGGGTTTCCATAATTCTATCTCTTAACCCATCGGGTATATTACGACTAAGTGTATACTTTACGCAATTTTCAATATTTTCACTGCCTATGTCTGTGCTCTATTTTAAAAATGCCAGTACGCGCAGCTTTGTATTGCTAAGTGTGCTTATCGTCGCAGTGCTTTACTTTTACTTAACAACAGTCAACTTTTCAGGTCTCTACCCATATACAGTAGACAGAAGCTTAAGTATGCTCTTTTAAGCTGGAGAATCTTAGTTGTAGGTTTATTTTGGGCAACATGCTGATAAGTATATAAATTTGGGTGAAAAATGACGAGGTTAAAACGTACATCTTATTCTGCTGCAATTAAATTAGAAACTGCTCAACTTGAAGTTGTCTACTATAAATTTTTATATAGAATTAGTCCCGAATAACCTAATTATTAATGGAATCTGAATGAAAGTTACAATAGGCATCCCTTTTTTTAATGCAGAAGATTTTTTGTACGAAAGTGTTAAAAGTATACTGTTACAGAACTATTCAAATTTTGAGTTGCTGCTGGTCGATGACGGTTCTACCGATCGCTCGCTCGAGATTGCTAATTCTTTTCGAGACTCACGGATAAAAGTTATTTCAGATGGAATTAACTTAGGATTACCTGCCAGACTAAACCAGATTATTCAGATTGCTAAAGGGGATTATATTGCAAGAATGGATGCTGATGACTTGGTTGCTTTAAACCGTATTCAAAAACAAGTAACCTTTTTGAACGAAAATAAAGATGTTGATTTGGTTTCCACAGGTATTTGCTCCATCGCAAATGATTGTAGTGTCATGTCTATAAGGTTACCCAGTGGGGCTAAAAGGCTAGACCTAACATTAAAAAATGGAGTTCAAGGCTCTACAGAAATTGCTCATGCCACTATTATGGTAAGGCGGAAGTGGTACCTAAGGAATTTGTATGATGAAAATGCAAAACTAATGGAAGATTACCAGCTTTGGCTCGACGCTTTAATCAAGGATGACTTAAAAGCAGGCTATATAAGAGAACCCCTTTATTTTTATAGGGAAGAAAGTTCTATACAGTTTGATAAACTAATTCGTGCATATAAAAATCAAAGAAATGTAATTAGAGAGAAGTACAAAACCACAATTCCTTTTGGTATGAGGTTTTCTTTTTATTCTAAAATTGAGCTGAAGATACTTGTAACTCGCTTATTTAACATTTTAGGGATTATGAATAAATTAATTTCGTTGAGGAACAAAGCTACTCCACAAAGTGGTCAACTATACAACCTCGTCAATGATGAGATTGATAAAATCAAAAACTTTAAAGAGCACCAATAATGAAAAAAATCGCTTTTATCACCGCTTCTCCTATGACGGTGAAAGCTTTTTTGCTGCCGTTCATCAAAGAAATCGAGAAAAGCTATGAAATACATGTTATCTCTAATTGGCATGGCGATGAGGACTTTTTGCCAGCTAATGTAAAAATGATCCGGATCCAAATTCAAAGAGAGCCTTCTATATTCGATGACCTTGTATCTCTAATTAAGCTAGTGGGTATTCTCAAAGTTGAAAAGTACGATATAGTTCATACTTTCACGCCCAAGGCAGGGTTTATAGGTCAAATAGCAGCTTGGTTGTCACGAGTAGAACTAAGGTTCCACACCTTCACGGGACAAGTATGGGCAACTCAAACTGGCTTTAAACGCTTTTTATTGAAGTCGCTAGATAAACTAACAGCCTCTTTTACTACTTCAGTGCTAGTTGATAGTCCCTCTCAGCAATCTTTCTTAATCAAGAATAAGATTGTAACAGCAGTTAAGAGTGGGGTTTTAGGCAAAGGTTCAATCTCTGGTGTTAACTTATCTAAATTCCAGTTCTCGCAAGAAAAGCGTGACAATATAAGAGCTGAACTTCAACTTAAAGATGGTGAGTTTGTTTTTTTATATGCAGGACGCTTAAAAAAAGATAAAGGCATACCTGAACTTTTAAGTGCCTATAGAAACGTTGCGAAGAAAGTTTCTGCAGTACTTGTTATTGTTGGTGCCGATGAGGATGGTTTGTTGTCGGAAGTGAATCATACAGATGGCGTGATCTTTTGTGGTTTTACAGATGATATAGTAGCCTACTTTTCAGCGGCTGATTTACTTTGCTTACCAAGTCATCGAGAAGGATTTGGAAATGTAGTTATTGAAGCTGCTGCGTGTGGTCTACCTACATTAGCATCTCTTATTTATGGGTTGTCTGATGCAATTGTTGACAATGAGACAGGTGTCTTACATCAAGTTGAAGATGCAGCTGATATCGAAGAAAAAATGTTGAATTTATGTCAAAATAAAGAACTGTTAAAGAGAATGAGTGAACGAGCTTTAAAACGTGTTCATTCTGAATTCTCTGAGCGTCTTATAGTTGACGAGTTTATTAAATTTTACGAACATGAACAAAGTAGGCTATCACAATGATTAAGCGTTTATTCGACTTTATCACAGCGCTCAGCGCGGTGTTTGTTTTATTACCAGTAATAATTTTCGTCGCAGTGCTTATTCGTTTTAAATTAGGCTCACCTATTCTATTCACTCAAGACCGCCCTGGTTTGAATGATAAAATATTTAAAATGATGAAGTTTAGAACCATGCTTGATGGTAAAGATAAGCATGGCAACTTATTGCCAGATGATGAGCGTATGACTAAATTTGGTGCTTTTTTACGTTCAACGAGTTTAGATGAATTACCTGGTTTATTTAATGTATTAAAAGGAGATATGAGCTTAGTTGGTCCACGCCCTTTATTAGTACAGTATTTACCTCTGTATAGCATTGAGCAAGCGCGCCGTCATAATGTTCGCCCAGGTATTACTGGCTGGGCGCAAGTAAATGGTCGCAATGCCATTAGCTGGGATAAAAAGTTTAAGCTTGATGTTTGGTATGTAGATAACCAAAGCTTTTTACTCGACATGAAAATATTATTATTAACAGTAAAAAAGGTGTTTGTGCGTGAAGGCATAAGTGCTGATGGGCATGTCACTATTGAGCCATTTAAAGGTTCTAATAATGACTAAAAATTTGGCCATAGTTGGCGCAAGCGGTCACGGTAAAGTAATCGCTGATATTGCTGAGCAACTTGGATATACAGTTAATTTTTATGATGATGCTTACCCAAGTAAAAAAAATATTGAGCATTGGGCAATACACGGTACTTGCGCTAATTTAATAGCCCTAAATAATACAACTACCACGTTAAATAATGACGTTGTAGTTGCTATAGGTAATAACGAAATTCGCCAGCAAAAAATACAGTTACTTCAACAAAGTAATTTTAACATTATTACCTTAATTCACCCAACCGCAGTAATAAGCCAATATGCAGCAATAGCTGCAGGAACTGTAGTTTTTGCTGGCGCTGCTATTAATGCTTTTGCCAAAGTTGGCGTTGGTTGTATTATCAATACCGCTGCTGTCGTTGAGCATGACAGCATCATTGGTGACTTTACTCATATTTGCCCTAATGCTGCTTTAGCTGGTGGCGTATCTGTTGGTGCTAAATGCTGGGTTGGGATTGGCAGTCAAGTAATGCAATTGATAGCGATTGGTGATAACTGTTTAATTGGTGCAGGTAGTACAGTTGTAAAAAATATACCTGATAATGTAACAGCGTATGGCTCTCCCGCTGTTGTAATAAAAAGCGACTAAAAATACTTTTTATGATCTTTTCTATATAGAATAAATAGGAATACCATGTTAAATACCCCTTTCTCACCTTGGCCTAGCTTCACCCAAGAAGAGGCCGATGCTGTTAGTCGCGTAGTTTTATCAAATAAAGTTAACTACTGGACTGGCACAGAAGGCCGTGAATTCGAAAAAGAATTTGCTACTTGGACTGATAGTAAATTTGCTATAGCACTTGGTAATGGCACACTAGCGCTCGATTTGGCACTTAAAGCGTTAAATGTAGGCGCTGGCGACGAAGTAATAACTACACCACGTACATTTTTAGCGTCTGCCTCAAGCATTGTTACCGCTGGTGCAGCACCTGTTTTTGCTGATGTTGATTTAAATAGCCAAGCAATTACAGCCGAAAGTATTAAAGCAGTACTTACACCAAAAACTAAAGCGGTGATTGTGGTGCATTTAGCAGGTATGCCTGCTGAAATGGATGAAATAATGGCATTGAGTAAAGAGCATGGCTTTTATGTGATTGAAGACTGTGCCCAAGCACATGGTGCTAAATATAAAGGTCGTTCAGTGGGTAGTATTGGTCATGTTGGTGCGTGGAGTTTCTGCCAAGATAAAATAATGACTACTGGTGGCGAAGGCGGCATGGTAACCACAAACTCTAAAGAGTTATGGTCTACTATGTGGAGCTATAAAGATCACGGTAAAAGCTTTGATGCAATTTATAACCGTGAACACCCACCAGGCTTTAAGTGGTATCATGATAGCTTTGGTACCAACTGGCGCATGACCGAAATTCAAGCTGTACTAGGTCGTATTCAACTAACGCGTATGGCTGATTGGAATGCTAAACGTCAAGCATATGGAGCTGAGCTAGATAAAGCTGCCAGTGAATTTAGTTGTATTCGTTTAGTAACCGTACCAAGTTATATTGAGCACGCTGAGTATAAACACTATATGTTTGTTAAGCCTGAGCAACTAGCTGATGGTTGGGATCGTGACCGTATTGTTAACGAAATAGTTGAACGTGGTATACCATGTTTTCAGGGAAGCTGCTCAGAGGTTTACCTTGAAAAAGCGTTTGATAATACCCCGTGGCGCCCAGAAAAACGTTTACCTAATGCAGTAGAGCTGGGCGAAACGTCTATCATGTTTTTAGTACACCCAACACTTACTGAAGCTGAAATAGCTAAAACAACACAAGTAATGAAAGAAGTATTTGAATTGGCTTCTAAATCTTAAAGGTGTGAATAGCACTCAGCTTATAATTATTAATTAATAATTATAAGCTGTACTCGTTGTATAGGCTTAATGCTTGAATATTTGCTTATATGATGCAGATTGGAATAAAGTGGGTTGTTTAATTCATTAATTGATAAGATGTATAGCACATAAGCTCATCACCCAATCGTATATTCTATTAGGCATATTTTCTTGATGCGTTTAACGCATTAATTCATAAGAGTTTATTTTTAAAGATGTCTCAGCGTTGAGACGCTTTTGAGACACTTTTTTGCTATTATTTAATGCACCAATAGTCGCATCGCCCACTTATTTTAACTGTCTCAATTAATCGCTTAAGCTGCAATTGCTCCCTAAGCGTGTAATAAATAAATCATCATTTAAAGCTACTTACATTAATGAGTTTTTTGTTATAGTTACAATGTTGTTAATTTTAAATATCATATCAGGTTTTACCCTGTAATTGAACCGCAAAGGAACGTGCCGTGGATAGTTTTATTCGTTCTATTTTAAGTGCTTCTAGGCCTAGAAAACGCCTTATTACGCTTTTCATTGACTCACTTTTTATAGCGACCGCCTTTTGGTTAGCCCTTATTGTTAGGCTCGATAGCTTTGAGCCATTAAAAAGTGCTGATAATTGGCTGCTGTTATTAATGTTAATCCCTATTGCTTTATATGCGTTTATTGGATTGGGTTTATACCGCGCAGTACTGAGATACATGAACTCGCAAGCGTTATGGGCTATTGTATTAGGCACGCTTATTACTACAGCGAGCCTAGTGTTACTGGCTTTTTTTGCTGGGGTAAGTATACCGCGCACTATGCCGTTTATTTTTGCTTGGTTATGTTTATTAACAGTAGGGGGCTCGCGTGTATTGGTGCGTGCACTGATAGGAAAAATGACTACTGGTAGCAAAGAGCCGGTTATTATTTATGGTGCGGGCTCATCTGGGCGTCAATTAGCCACGGCATTGAATGCGGGGCCAGAGTATTTTGTAAATGCTTTTATTGATGATGACGTGACAAAGCATGGCTCGATAGTACAGGGCATTCCTATACGTGCGTTTGACGAGATACATGAATTAATAAGAAAACGTAAAGCAACGAAAATATTGCTGGCAATGCCTAGTGAAAGCCGTGCAAGGCGAAAGCAGGTGCTCGCACAACTTGAGCCGTTATCTATCAAAGTACTTTCAATACCAGGCATGGCCGATATAGTCGAAGGTAAAGCACAGCTTACTGAATTTAGAGATGTGGGTATAGAAGATTTATTGGGTCGCGATCCTGTAACCCCTAAAGATGATTTAATGACCGCTAATATAACCAATAAGGTAGTGATGGTTACCGGCGCTGGTGGATCAATAGGCTCTGAGCTGTGTAGACAAATAGTAAAGCTTAAACCAACTAAATTAGTGTTGTTTGAGCGCAGTGAAATTGCCCTTTATTCAATTGAAAAAGAATTGGGTGAATTCATTACTAATAATGCGCTTAATATTGAACTCATCCCCATTATGGGCTCAGTGCAGCGTGTAAATCGTCTTGAAACGGTAATGAGAACCTTTGGTGTGCAAACCATCTATCACGCCGCTGCTTATAAACATGTGCCATTGGTTGAGCACAATGTAGTAGAAGGTGTACGTAATAATGTATTTGGTACCTACTACGCTGCAAAGGCTGCTGTTGAGGCTAAGGTAGATACCTTTGTACTCATTTCTACCGATAAAGCGGTACGCCCAACTAATGTTATGGGCGCAACTAAGCGAATGGCTGAGTTAGTACTACAAGGCTTAGCACAAGAGCAAGGCGCTAAACACAAAACACGTTTTTGTATGGTGCGTTTTGGTAATGTACTTGGTTCAAGTGGCTCAGTTGTACCACTGTTTCGACGCCAAATAAAAGAAGGTGGCCCAATAACACTTACTCACCCTGATATAACTCGTTACTTTATGACCATACCTGAAGCTGCACAGCTTGTTATACAAGCGGGTGCGATGGGCAAGGGCGGTGATGTATTTGTACTTGATATGGGTGACTCAGTAAAAATTAAAGATTTGGCAACCAAGATGGTTAGGTTATCGGGCCTCGAAATTAAAACTGATGCGAATCCACATGGTGATATAGAAATAAAGTGTACCGGTTTACGCCCAGGCGAAAAGCTGTATGAAGAGCTATTAATAGGCGATAACGTAGAGCAAACACCGCATGAGCGTATAATGACCGCACATGAAGTAATGCTGCCGCTCAGTGAGCTTAATGTATTTATTGATGCGCTTGATATTGCATGCCATAACTTTGAGCATGAAAAAATTCGCCAATTATTACTCGATGCACCAACTGGCTTTAACCCCACTGATGGTATTTGTGATTTAGTGTGGAATGCCAGACTTGAAAATGAATCTGAAGGTAATACTGAAAGCATAAATAATGTGGTTAATTTAAATAAATAATTTACTTATGGTTTCAAATCATAGGTATTAGGTAGAAATTTAAAAAGCACCTAGCTCAACCTGAGCTCGGTGCTTTTTAGTTATTAAACCTGCTGTTTACATTACACAGCACTTTTAAAAAAAGATTAAAAACATTCAGCTTAGATATATTGCTGAGCTGTTAATTTGTACAAACACTTAACGAATAAATTAAAGGACTATCTGTGAAAGCTGTAATCCCTGTTGCCGGTTTAGGCACTCGTATGTTACCTATGACCAAAGCCATTCCTAAAGAAATGCTACCGTTGGTTGATAAGCCTCTCATTCAATATATAGTAAATGAGTGTGTTGCTGCAGGCATTAAAGAAATTGTATTAGTAACGCATAGCTCTAAAAATGCGATTGAAAACCATTTTGATACTAGTTTTGAGCTTGAAGCTACATTAGAGAAACGCGTTAAGCGTGTTTTACTTGATGAAGTACGCTCTATTTGCCCACCTGATGTAACCATTATGCATGTACGCCAAGGTGAAGCTAAAGGCTTAGGCCATGCTGTATTGTGCGCAAAGCCTATTATTGGTGATGACGATTTTGTAGTGGTATTACCCGATGTAATTCTGGATGCCTATACAGCAAATCAAAAAACTGAAAACCTAGCTGCGATGATTGCCCGCTTTAACCAAACGCAAGCCAGCCAAATTATGCTTGAGCCGGTAGCGCAGGAGGGCGTGAGTAAATACGGTATTGCCGACATTAATGGTGTGCAGTTAAATCCAGGTGAAAGCGCAGCAATTAAAACCATGGTTGAAAAGCCAGCGGTTGATGTTGCACCATCAAACCTTGCGGTTGTTGGCCGTTATGTATTAAGTAAAAATATTTGGTCGTTACTGGCTGAAACCCCAGTAGGCGCAGGTGGCGAAATACAGCTAACTGATGCGATTGATGCGTTAATGGAAAGCGAAACCGTAGAAGCATTTCATATGAGTGGCCGTTCACACGACTGTGGTGATAAACTCGGTTACCTAAAAGCCATTGTTGAATACAGCATGCGCCATGAAACGTTAGGTGAAGAATTCACTGAGCATTTAAAATTGCTGGTAAACTAGTTCTCAGAAATTAATTTTAAAATAAACTTTTATAGCCAACGAAAAAATAGTCGTTAGCTATAATTAATTGTCTCAGGCTATCCCTCGCTCAATCATCATTTCATTAAACGCAAAGCCATCCTGCCTTGATGCATTGGCAACATACGGTGCGTACACGTCAAACAATAAACGCGTGTCGCTGTGGCCTAACATGTGCGAGATGTACAGTGGATTTTCGTGCGCAGCGATATGCAGTACGGCTGCGGTGTGGCGTGTTTCGTAAGGGCGGCGGTGTGCAAGCCCCGCTTTATTAAGAGTGGGATACCACAGTTGAGTACTTACGAAGTGGGTATTAAGCGGCTTGCCTTTGTGAGTAAACACAAATTCACTGTCTGCTTGTTTTTGTAAGCGATTAAACAATGTAAATAACGTATTGCACATTTTTAGGTCTCGGCGCGACTTAGGTGTTTTTACATCACCCAATTCACCATTAACCCAATTGTGTCGAATACGAATGAGCCGATGATTAAAGTCGATATCTTCCCAGCGAAGGCCATGTATTTCACAACTACGCATACCGGTCCAAAAGCGCACTGTAAAATAATCGCGCCATTGTGTGGGGGTACACTCTAAAAAGCGTTGTACTTCATCGGCAATAAGTGGCAACGAATTAGCGCGTTCTTCTTTTAGGGTTTTATAGCGGCGTAATGGGTAAGGAAAGCTGTGCTCCTCTGCCGCTAAACTTAGTATGGCAACAAACGGCCAAAGAATGCCATTAATACGTTTATTAGAAAGTTTACGGGCCCCTTTGGTATCGCAAACCATTAAGCTTTCTCGAAAATAATCCACATTAATCAGCTTGATCTCGTTTACTAATATATTGCCAAACTCAGGAATAAGGTAACGGTCCAGCGTATTGCGTACCACGCTTTGGTAACTGCTTTTCCATTTTGCTTTTTGACGATCGAACCATTCATTCGCATAGTCGTTAAAAAACGGATAAAGACGATCGGGATGTTTTTCGCGTTGCAGCGCCTCAAACTTAGCCACTTTTTTACTGTCAGGAAAATAATCACGATACTGAAACGTATCTAAGTCAATTTCAGCATTGATTTTTTTAAGCGTTGCATTGGCTTTTTTTATATTAACAGGGGTTGCCATGAGCTTAGTGCCTTCACGAAAGCGCTGCCCATAGATGTGTAAATCAAATTGAATACGCCCATTGGGGCGAATGCGAATGTGAGCCATAATGGCCTCCATCAGTTAATGGATCTATAAATAGATCTATCCCTCACCGATGGAATTCGTTAGAATTGGGTCATCGGCTGGGGTGGGTTTAAAGTCAGCGCAGCCGGTACGGGGTAGGGAGGTTGCCGCCTCTTTACCCCAACTGCTTATAAGATACCAACCCGCAATAATACGTAATCAATCTGAAGTATTAAACCTGACGCTAACAGCGTTAAAAATTTCTGATTTAGAACCACTAAATAACGAAATTTTTGCCTTGTTTTCGACCCGGTTTTCTTGCTTCAAAATAGCTTACTTAATTAAGCGAATTGGTATTGTTCCCAATCGTGCTATGCCACAATGCTTTTACGCTTTAGGGATTAAATTCACAATTGTTCAAAATTTCATTAATTAATATAGCAACTGCTGTCTATTTGTCCAGTACTTTGTTGTTTTTTAATATTCTTCCTCTTTATCCTCTACCCACTCGGGATCAAACATCAAGCTCCCCTTGTGCTCCTTGCTGTTTGTGTTGATTTTTATCTGTATCGGATGGTTGCTCAAGTTGTGATGGCTTATAATCCTTGTGTAATGCTAAAATTTCTTGAAGCCGACTGTCATCCCTTTCAACAGAGAGTACACTGAGTGGCACAGTACTTTCTGAACATTCAAAAATCTCTAGAAGTAGTTGACCAACCTGGTTTTCAGTAACCTGAAAGAACATCTCTTTTATCTCTTCTATTCTTTTAATGCTAAGATTTTTTAGATCTTTAAAGTCTTTTACTGTAAAGCGAAATACGTACTCCTTTGCTTTTTCAATCTTATCAATACTAAAAATAGTTAAAGGTCGTGTGAAATTCTCTCTTTCGTTATTTAGGTCCCCATCGTCACCTATATTGTTGATAGATACTAGGCTTTCACTAATATATAAGTGTCCAGATTTTATTGATTTATACGCCTTTTTACAATTATTTACTTCCATATTCAATGCGTAAAAATCTATTGAGGCCTTGATAATGACATTTGCCAGCATTTTCTTTTTCTTTCTAAACTCCTCAATACCCGCTAACGGGCATGTGATAGATATATCAGAGCCTTGCAAAAGGAGATCATTACCTCGCTGTAAAAAATGAATGTACGGGTCTGTGTTTTGGTCGAGCATCTGTTTTATGTCATCTACCGCTAATTCATTTAATATTAAAGGGACTGTTAATTTAATGTTTTCATCTAGTGTTACCCGTGACACATGACCGTCTATTTGAATAAAAATAGCTTTATTTACTGGGTCAAATTCAATAAAGTCAAAGCTTTTAAATTTACTTGCTAAAAAAATAACCGTTTCAAAAGCAGTCTTTGATATTGGATCCCCTTCAATTTTTTGATACTCATCTAGGTATTCTAAATGAGTTTTTTGGCCCTTAGCGCATTTATAGCTTTTAAAGCCGGGGAGCTGTGGATGGTTTTTACTTGACCTAATAGTATGATCAGTAACACCTAATTTAATGAGCCCCTTTTCTTGCGTAATAGCTAAAATTGGACTTTTTGATAGATATAAAGGCAGCTGAATCAAAAATTCGGCATTGACGGAAAAAGAACGATTTTTGAGCTGCCCTGAGGTTTTGTTAAGGTCTATGTTACATATATAACAGTACGGTACCTCCCCTGCTATAAGAGTTAGTTTTTTTATCGTATTATCAATGACACCTGTCACATTTTTACATTTGTTCTTATTTTTTGAACTAGATATGGATTTAGTGAACCTTTTTAACTTATGTATTTCTTTGTCTGTAAAGTGAGCGTCCATGACGACCCCCCTAATTTTTAATTAATTTAATAAACTGTTCTACATATTCAAGTGTATGGATAGATATTTTGCTTTTTGGCTTTAGGTAAATAGTCAATGAACTTGGCCCTTCTTGCTGACGTAAAACGTTGATATATTTATATTCACTTTTCTTTGCATAATGCTTTTTAACCATTTCTAACGGTCGCTTACTGTCTACTTTTCTATTTATGTGAAGCTCAAATTCACATCGCATCCATGCCCACTCTGTATGTCTAAATACAGCATTAAACGCAGACGCATCTTTGGTGGTACAGGCAATATTTAAACGTAATGCGTGTTTGTGTTTACACACTGTTATGTTGGGGAATGATTTATATGCTGTTAGATATTTATTATTGATAGGCTGAGAGCGGTGACGACACCCACATTCCCAAATAGCACTAATAGACTCAAAGTTAATTACTGCTTCTTCAGCTTTAGGATCAGGGTGTATTAGCTTATCAAAAAGAAAGTTAGTCAGTGTTAACTGGCTCTTTTCAAGCGTACCCAACCACTTTTCTTCCAAGTATGTATTGCTTAGTGTGTCAGTTATATGCTCCTTTTGTGCGGCTTGGCTTAAATTATTTATCTGAAACACATATACCCTTAATGCGTGTTCAGTTACTGTTATTAATTGACGTCGTTTTTCAGCAAGTGTTTGCTGATCATAATCAGGGATAATATGGCTTAGTAGTCTAGATAAATCATTAGATGACGCACTTAGCCCCATCAGGTAGCGTAACGCAGAGTGTGAAAACTGCTTGTGAGTATGAGGGTTATGATATTTACTTATTATTGGTAAAAGCCAATCGATATCATGTAGGTAAGACCACCGTGTAGTTGCATAAAAAATATGGCCAATTTGTTTTCCCATATTATCTAAAAAAGCAGCACTATTAACCTCAATTGCCTCTCTGCCTTTGAACCAATAATCTAATCGAATGGCCACTGATTTTTCTGATAGCACTTCTTGCTCAAGAGGTGTTTCCCCGCGCAAATTGTCGGGCGTATAGCTAACGCAATGTAATATTTGCAGCATAAATATATGCATACCGCTGTGACGTAAATGGTGAAAGTTAAAGTGAATACCAAATAATATTCGTAATGCCCTCGATACGGGTACTAAATAGGATATAGCGCGAGAGGATAGTGTCTCAAGGTCATGACTTATAAGTGGTAAATCTTGATTACTGTGTTTTTTAATATCAAGCAGGGTATAAAAAAAATAGCGGTATCGTGTGGGTATCGTTGTATAAACCATACGGGAGGAGCCACTTTTTGTTTTACCTTCACGGGTGTTCGTAATATTGAGTGTTAAAAGCCCCGTCTCATTTTTAAATTGAATATCTTTAATGCGTAATCTAAGTACTTCACCACGGCGCAACATAGCGTAAAAACCGAGCAAAGCAGCAACAATACAAAATAAAATGTGTAATGTGGGCTTTGTTGCCCCATTAACGATAAGTGCATTTATAAGAGAGTCACATTCATCTACGCATAAGCGGGCAGCGCTAACAGAAGGGGCAATAATTGGTTTGCTAAAATTAGATAAATCCAGAGCTTCGGTTTTCTCTTGCCAGCTTAAAAACGCTAAAAATTTATAAAAGGCTTTTTTTACTGCATCAGATTTAATTGAAACAAAAATATCCTGTGCCCACTCATTAATCGACTCCTCAATGAGCGCATCAGTTAAAGTCAGAGGAAAGGGGGTTAGTACCTTTGTGAGTGAGGTATACGTTCTAATGGTTCCCTTCTCAAGCGCTGCTTTTTTAGGGCCGCCATTAATTACCCAATCTTTTGTGAAGTCAAACATCAAGCGTGGCAAAATATTATCGGTATCCCAAGGAGGGGGTTCTATTTCATTTACCTCATTTATGTCGACAGCTTTAAGTAACTTCCCATGTTGCCATGGGTTCTTAGGCCTATGCGTTGATAATGACGTAAACAACGTCGTATTCTGATTATTCTTGTAAATATCAGCTAATTTTTGTTTGCAGACATTGTCGTCAGTTATTAGCCCCACATGACGCTCAGGTTGAGCTAAATCTTTAATAAAAATAGGATTTATTTCATATTGGTTATACCAATGAATTTGAAATAGTCTCGACCATTGTGTTTTTGCTATGTGTTGAATGCCATTTGTATCCAGCCAGTGCTTAAGCTCTTTTACTAAAGACGCTGTTGTGGTTGACTTAGGCTGTTGTGCATAGTAATCACGCAGTAAGTTTTGACTTAATAATGATAAAGAATAATGAGTAGGAAAATGGGTGATATCTGTATTGTTACACTGGTGTTTAACGCGAAGTCGTGGATAAGGATGTTCATTAGTTATCGATTGGGGGTCATTTAAAATAGTTGATATATCGCCAAGCGATAAAGGCGCTATCTCAAAGCCAATCATAATCACCATAAAAGCAGTGCTAAGCTCACGCTGCTCATAAAATTTTTTGAGATCTATTTGGTAGCATGAGAATACACAGTGTGATAGCCCAGCTTCGTTCGCTATACTTTCAAACCACTCATGATCTGCGTCAGTAAGTAAGGATTTAACAAGTTCAGAACCATCCTGAGACTCCGGCAACTGCCACTGGCATGCATAACGTAAATAATAAAGAATGTTTTGCAGAGCTCTAGTGTAGTGTACTCGCTTACCTGTTGGCACAGTTGCTATTATTTTTTGTGCCTTCTTTATCTCTTTTTCTTTTAATGAACGCGTTTGCTGCTGCATTACCGGCCATTTAGTTAAAAGTTCAGCAATAACTTCTGTATCAGCACACGGCTGTGCCGTTTTACTTAGGTAGTCTTGAATATCTGCTGCATGTATCAATACGCGATTAGACATAATGTAACTCCTTAACGCCGATATGTTGGTCTAGCCCGTTTAAGTAAGCTTTCAGAACGTCAATATTTTTTGGGAACATAATATCGCTACCTAAATGTTCCCCTGTATTTTCATGGCCCATTAGGCGATCTATATCTTGAGCCGTAAGTGGTGTAAGACTAATAATAGTATGAGCACATTGAGCAAAATAGTGCCTGAGCTGATAAGGAACAACACCAGCCCAGTGTTTGTTCATAAATACGCGTAACGCACGAGCACTTAATGGTGTTGGAGTCTCTGACTTATCATAAATGTACCAAAGCTCAGGTAAATCATCATGTAAGCTTAGTTGGGAATGAAGTGATGCTTTTAGCTCAGTGTAATGCGTAATTTCTCTAAGCAGGTAATCACTTAAAATAACTTGCCTTAAGCGGCCTTTATCTTTGACAAACGTAATGTGAGTGAATGAAAAATAATGAGAGAGCAAACTAATACTGTGAGTTGGCCTTACTCCTGTTAATACAATAAACAGCAATGCTATGCGAAAGCTGACTGCATTAAAGTAAGCTAACCACTGCGCACGTGAAGCCCTATTGGTTGGTTTAAGTTGTTTAACATAACTATCAATACGATTAAGAAAGTCAGTGACGTCTTTATCTTTAGGAACACGGCGACTACCGAGCATAATTGCAGGCACTGCAACATGATCACTATTTCCTTTTGTTTTAATGATTTTATATTGACTCATACTCCCTTTATGTTTCAGATCTGGATCAATATTTTCGTAAGGCGTGTCTCTTAGGCGCTCAGTAATAAGGTTAACCGTTTTACTTTTGAGATGAACTTTGAAATACGAATGCAAATTCTCTTTTCGTATGAATTCAAATAAAAAGCCGATATATCTGTTATGGGCATCAAAAATTTTAAATCTCAGACGGTCGCTGCTGAGCCGTTGATAGCATATAGCGCTAGTATGGTGTGCTTTAACTGATTTTACTAAGTGCTTTCTTGGGATAGGGGTCAATGTTTCGTCTGCCCGAGCACATAACGATATGTAACGATAAAAGGTATTTTTTCTCGCCGGCTTAAAAGTTTTGAGCGCTAGTGGCGTCTTCCAACGGCTATTTATTAATTTAAAAAGTCGCTGTTTAACGCGATCGTTTAAAAAGGGGACATTATATCTTTGATCACCTAAATAAGGTTGAAAAATACAATTCAAATAGCGCGGGATCGGCTGCCATACGTAATAAGTGTGTTGATTATCTTTTATCTCATGAGCGTACTCTGCCCAACAATTATTACCTCGTGTAAAGGTACGAAAAGTGAATGGCTGACAATCAAACGTCCCTGATATACGAGTAAAATTTGGAATATCTTTGTAAGATTTAATACTAGTCCACTGCTGAGTGAACCAAAGAAAAAGTGCAATAATAGTCATTGCAAGACGATCTTTTTTGTCTTCTTTATTTAGCTTTATCATCAAGATGGTAAATGTTGTAGCATGTGCCATTGCATCTGGATAACAGCCACCCGCATTGTTTAAACGATTACTTTTCGCTATGTGTGTAAACATACTCATATCGACTTCTCCATTATCTAAAAGTAGAAGGTGAGGTATTAGCTAAGTTTGCCAATATCGTTTTTTTAGGGGCGTGTTTACCGTGCGCTTTAAAACAGCCATGTCGCTGTTGAATATTAGCGGCCAAGCCATTTTTTAAATAAAGTGTTATCGCACAGTTATATAGCAAGGTAACGCTTAATACATGATCAACGACATCTGCTGGGTAAATATGTACCTTTAAGATAAGCTTTTTACTTAAAGGGTGGGCTTTAAAGCGCTCTAGTATTCCGCCCGGCGCAAGTGTCAGGTAGCAATCATCATTAGTATCGGGTGTCACTGGCAGTGGATTTAAATCTAATAACGTTTGTATTACCTCAATGGGTAACTCACTAATGCAGTGGTTTACTTTTAAATTTACGAGATCATTTTTAATCAGCTCCCTTAATCGTGGATGAGCTTGTAATTTTGCTTTGGTAAACTGAATCCTTTTTTGCTTATGTTTCATATGACTCATTCTTTTTAATTAACGCATTTATGTTTTTATTTATGGTAACCCTTTACCATTGTTGCTTTGACGATTATGTCCGGCTATGTAGGCCTACTTATTCGGATTTGGCTGAAAAAAAAGCAACCGTTTAAAAAATACTCAGTCGTTCAAGACCACCCAAAAAAACTTATAGGAGTCAAGTTGTTACAATTATCAACACAGCTGCATAATCATAAAGCTAATGTTTTGCCGCAGTGGCGATTTACTCCGACTATTTAGACCTACTTATTCGGGTTGCCTATAAAGCAAGCAGGAGTGTATTTACACTACGTTTTTTGAAAATGACGCTTTTAGACCATTCACGCTTTTAGCTGTGATAAATATTTGAAAAACTCTAAACTGGTTTTCTTAATAGTTCTAAAATTAGAGCACCCCTTTTTGTGCCCTCTAAACTTCGCGTATTTAAAAAGTAGTGTGTTTTAAATGTATAATTCATTTATTTTCAATATGTTAATGATTATTTTTCTTTTCTTTGTTAAAAACGTTTTTTTCGCTTTTTTTTATTATTTATAAGTTGACAGTGTTATTTTAAGGAAATAAATGTGGTTTTTTGGGTACGGTTGGGAGTGGGAAAGCAATGAGGACTCATATTGATGCGCTGATTTATCATAAAAAATAATGACTCAATGAAATCTTGGGCTATAAATTTAATACGGCGTAATGAATACGCATGCAGCACTTTATTTAAGTAGATGTATTTAAGAAAAAGTCGGTTTGTGAGTACTTGCTCTTTTTTAATAGTTTTAGGTGGCTTAAATTATTAACCTCATAGATCAATACCTGTTGTCAGTGTCCGCGCTTTTTCATCCTTCTTGTATGTTGGTACAAGTATGCAGATAGTCCCTATCATGGGTGAGAAATAACTCTCGTAAACCCCTATTTACGATAGCTATTATTATGTTAAGTAGGTGGTTAGGTTACATCGGTCATGAAATAAACAGAAATATTGACTTGTATTGAAACGGAAAGGAAGTAATTGGGCTGGTTTAAAGGTTCACGTATTCGAACTGAATTGCCCCGTGTTTGCCAGAGACACAATAGCTTGAGAAACTGGAACTATGAAAAAATCAAATCGCTATACATCAGAATTTCGTGAACGTGCAATTAGACCTGTTACTACACAACCGCATCAATGCCTATACTGTCCTTTAGGTGATCGAATTTTAAACTAATATCCAGCCTCTTTATTTTATGTTTAATCCCCAATGGAGGTACTGTTGTATATAGGCCATTCAATGTTTAAGGATCAGGTTATATATATGTGTCGTTATAGCGCTGCTTACATGGCCTATAACCATGAATACTCTCGCATCTCACCCAAGTTTTAATACAATTAGTACTAATTCTGAGGATCTTTTTGGTGCTAACTGACGGCTAATAACGATATACAATATAGTCTTATTGAAGTTTTAGTGGTAGTTTAGTTAGGTTAATTATATTTACATTGTGTTTGGCGTAGTTATTTATAATAAAGCCTTAGCCTATCCACCATACACTTTAACATGGACGTATCAATGATAAAGATTGTTATTCTTGCTTGTTTTGTTCTTTGGATGTTCATCCGTCAGCTTACTAAATCAAACCCAAATTCAATTTGGCGTATTAAATTAAAACGTTTATCTCGTTATACCTTAATTGGCGCTATAGGTTGGCTAATAATTATCACCTTAGGCTCTGTAAAATATCAAATATATACAGACAAAACATTTACCTATAGAGGTAATGTACAAACTGTTTTCGCTTGGCAAGAAAATCGATTACTCCCTATCGAGACCCTTGCGACACCAGTACTGCTTTCTTTAGACTATGAAACTACTTACCCTTTGACAGAAAAGTCGGCGCAATTATTAACACAATATTACCTTTACGAACCTTACTATTTAGGTATTAGCCAATTTTTAGGCACAATTTTAGCATTCTTTTTTTTACTTTCCTACCTATCGCGGCATATTTCAACAGATAGAAGATGGCAAGAAGCACTCGCGGTAGACAGTAAAGTAGGTTATTGGGAGTTTATTTGTTGGGCTAATAGTAAACTACTGAGACGTTTACATTGCCTTGGTATGAAAAAAAAGGCGGCTATCGCAATACAATCGATTGATCAACGAGCTCGTTTGAAGCTTGATATGTATCGCCAAGGCTATAGTGCCCAAGGATTAAACTCAGAATTTCTTGAAATGCTAAATGAAGTTGTAAAGTCAGGTTACAATAGCATCACGATTAAAGCAGCACATCACGACAACTATAAACCTCTTGCTGAAGTACGTGATATAACAGTCGCTGCGCGAAACTTCGGCGCACGAGAACCTAAACTGTTTATGCAAAGGTATTATCAACATCTCCTCTCAAATGCGCTGAATAAGGAAACGCCCGATAAATTCGACACTATGATAAAAAATGCCCCCGAGCATTTACGCTTTTCTTACCCTGAGCCTTGTACCGCTAATAACTTATTAGAAAAGCAGTTAGCTAGCGTACTTAATCAAGGGAGAAAACGTTTTATCGGCGATGATCTTGTTGAATTCATAACCTGCTCAAGCTCAGTATTAAACCAACCAGATGTTTGCTTTGAGATTGCTTACCTGTGTCAATTAGATACTAATAAAGGCTCTCGTAAGGCATCTATATGGGCGGGAGAAACTGAGGCTAAAGTTATTACTATGGGCGGTAAAGAGTACCCGGGCGGAAATATGTTATGGCTCGTTTTTGGTATGGCATTTAACTGGCGACTACTTATTAATGATAAGGAAGTTTCTACAGGCCATTACAGCACATTACCCGACTCAAAAATATGCAACCATAGCAGGCCAAGAAAAAAAGATATGCCTGAGAAGCCTGAGGTTGAAAAGCAAATCTTTGAAGTGGTTGCACTTTCCAATGTTAGTGCGTTTTTCGCTCAGTTAATGGGAGTCGAAGCTGACAGTATTAATCAACATACAATTAATGATAAGGATACCTTAGAAAAAATAAATACCGAGAATAAAGCTTTAAATGAGCTAACTGAAAAGCTTGAAGATGCACTTCGGGGGGAGGCGCTAGAAGAGCTAATAAAAAGCAGTGGTATGGAGCTCTATCAACAAAATAAGGCTGCGGTTGACACTATTATTACAGATTATATAAAAAATAATGGTGACACCGATACGATTATGATGATCATAGATTTACTCGGTGATTCAGCGCCCGAGCTCGTTGGTTGGTTAACAAGTTTAATAGGAGATTCAAGTGATGAATAAAATTTTATTGTTTTGTAGTCTCTTTTTTATTACTAACTTACCTAATATTGCACAAGCAGATACTAAAAAGGCAGTTAAAGGCGCTATTAAAAAAGGTATTTTTGAAGAGTTGGCTGGTGAATTAGCAAAACTGCCAGGGCTAAAGCAAGTAAAAGAAAAAATCGAAACCAACAAATTTGTACTTATCTCAACAAACAAGCAGCGTGGAATTTTAAAACTAGCTAATTATAGCGATGCTAAAAGTATCACTATTACTCGAACACGCTATGGAGCAGGTTTAAAAATACTCGATAAGGCAATATTACCGTCAGGCACTTACTGGCTAAAAGCCCAACCTAAAAGTACTAAGGAACAAGCGATTGAACGGAAAGTCATCATAAATAGTGGTGTTATTAATAAAATCTCACTAAATTTTTGGCAAAAAGGTTTAAAGGTTTACCCACTAGAAATTAACACAATACCGCAATCTGCGAGAGTCAGAATTTTAAACATAGTGCCTAAATATAAATATTCCATGCCACTTCAACAAGGAAAGTACCTTGTTGAAGTGAGCCATAAACATTATAAAACAACTAAATTTAATATTTATTTGGATCATAACCAGAACAATTTTAACGTGGTATTACAAAAAAATGTTGAGTTAATTAGTGTTACGGGGACTAGAAAAACTGACGATTCAGCCCAAAAAGATAAACCCAAAAAGGAATACTCTTTAGCATCTAAGATCGCTGTTTGGAGCGTTTTATTATTATTAGTTTTTCTGGCTGCATGGTTAATTTACCGTTTAATTAAATTGTTAAAGTACTTAATAATCAAAGCATGGCAAAAGATTTCAGGTGATACAGTTTTCTAAAAGACAAGATAGCCTGATTTCAGATAATAAGTGCGACACTCATAGGTAGCTGTCAGCCCACAAGAGGGGGTTGTGTTTTTTCATACGCTTGATAGCCATCCACTTGTAAGTAGCCTTGATAACCACAAGGTAATTCATCACGCATGCGGCTGCGCGACTATTATGGTAGCCGTAAAGTACTATATTGGGGGGGGGCATCTGCTTTAGGTGAGTCTGCTCCTGAGCAATATACCCACATGTAGCTCTTGATTTAAATCGCAACGAACGCAACATTCGTTGTTATGACTGAGGCTCAAGCTGCCTTGTTAAATGTTTAAGCAGTATGTTTCTAGCACCGTTGATATCACGATCGACAGTAAATCCATCCCCTTTTATAATCTTTGATGCGCCTAGTTTATTGGTAAGCGCGCATTTAAGCTGTGCGCTTAGCTATAATCGAAGTTTAGCTGCACATCCCATGGCATTAAGTCGGTAAAGTCATCATCACCTACCTCTCGATTCGGCAACGCTCTAAATAAATGCAGGAAATAATAATAAGGATTGATATCATTGGCACGGCAGGTCATCACAATACTATAAAGTGTGGCACTTGCCTCTGCTTCATGAATTGATTTTGAGAATAACCAGTTTTTCCTACCCGTGGTAAATGGCCGGATATCTCGCTCGGTGATATTATTATTAATACCTAATTCACTATCCTAAATATACCGCACTAACTTCGGCCATTGATTAAGGGTATATTTTATCGCTTTATTTATAGCATGACACATGGGGAAGATCGTTCAAGTACAAAAAAACGATCATGTTAATCACATCACCGATAATCCTGATAAGGTCGGGAGTCGGGTTTGATTGCTGACAGGTAACCCCGAGAGTAACCATTACAATTGGCGTTGCTCAATGCCCATTGCTGTGTGTTCATTAGTCTGTTTTGGCTACTGAAATTGCCTTTACTCTAAACGACGATAATAGAGCCAAAAGCCGTTGGTATCCCAAAATAATATTTTTAATTTATCGCGTTGTTTATTACAAAAATCGAATCACGCTTGGCTTAAAGGATCGAGTGATAGCGTATCGCTGACAATAATACTCAACCCATTGATTGATTTTCGCATGTCGGTGAGCCCCGTGACCAAGTAAACTTGGTGCGTGCAAGGTCTCACAATACGCTCAATAATTTGGTTAATGTTTGGTTAACTAATGTCGATTCGAAGTCTATTTAATAGCCCTTTGGTGTGGTGAGTTTAATGATTGAAGATTGTGTAAAGGCTGCTCATGAATAACAAACGGGATCACCTGTTGCTTTTTAAACCTTACTGTTTCGCCAGAAAGGCGTTTACGCCAAGCATAGAAAGTCGATGCGCTAATGTTGTTATCACGACTAAATTGAATGATGGCTAAACAACTCGGTTTTTGCTGCTTAAAAATACCTTGCTAGTGTTTTATTTTTTGCTGTTTTTTCATAATTACCTCAAGTTAATATGCTGAGTTAATTATGCATAGGTGCCATCAACATTGGTATGTGGGGCTAATTACGTGCTTACTATTCAAAAACTCAATTAACCGCCTTAAATAATCTGCTAAGGGAATACCGCAAGAAGAGCAGCTACAGTGAGTTGGTTTTAAATTAAAGGCATTAAAAAAACCTGCAATAATTTTAGACCCGTGAGAAAGCCTACTGTGTGGTCATAGTTAATTACTTTACAGAGCGTCATTTATGGTTGTTTTTAGTGCAAATAATCAACGAGCTGGTTGCTTTTGTCTGTCTAATATTACATTTCATCTTTGATGATTTTTAATTTTCGCTAAATAGGGGCATTACGCAGGTTAAGTGTTTAGTTATACTGCCTAGATGTGTGTTAACTACTCACTTAAAGCTTTGATTTACACTATGTGGTTAGTTATACGCTTATAAATGTAATAAGTAGGCACCTAATTGTGAAGTAAGAACTAGCAATTCAAAGACTGAATGAATTAGACAAGAAAGGCCGTTGCGTTTTTTTTGCATTGTGATTTATCTAAAATTTTCATGACGATTCTTCACGCTCGCTAAATGAGAGCCTTGCTTGCCTTGTTAAAAGCGGTATTTGAGAGCGAGCGGCTAGGAGGCGTTTCAAATCAGGGGAACACCTCAAGTTTACAGCTGCATATATAAGCATGTTATTTTTTTAATAGATTTTTTGATGAGTTCCAAAAATAGACCACTCTATTTAGCATTCTCTAAAATTTGACTTTTAAAAATCATTTTAATTCAAATAGTCTATTTTGTTTTTTTTATTGATTATATGTTTTAGCTAAATAGCTAACTAAAAGTTCAGCTAGCTTTCACTGTTAGCATAAGTGTGATCTCTTATACGACTTCTAGACAGGTAATTAAACTTCAAAAAGGGGCAGCTCTGTTAGCTGTAAAAATTGGTGATCAAAGTCGTAAGAGTGCGCAGTTGCTGATGCACTAGGTGAATGGGCTTCTTATTGGTTACTTATCGATTGCTTCAGAAAATTGCAATCTCTATGATTAAAGAGCAGTTACTTGAGATCCCATATAAAAATATATTGAAAATACAAAATGATGAGAATAGATGCTTTATTCTAATCAAAAGTAGGTGTAAGTTGATGGTAATATAGCATTGGTGAGAATGATGGTTTTAATATCATCAAAATAATTAATAATATGATTAGAATAAAAGAGATGTAAAACTATGTATTTAAAATACAACTGGCAACATCCTGATTGGCCAAATTTTACATATCAGTCTGACAGACTGAGCAAGGCCATCAATGAATACATCCAAATTTCTTCTAACCTTCAAGGTCAAGTGTCTCAGCTCGAGCAAAATAATAAGTCTGAGGCTTATATTTATCTTATGGTTGAAGAAGCTATCAACACGAGCAAAATTGAGGGTGAAAATCTAAACCGTGAAGAAGTTCGATCCTCTGTTGCACGTTATCTTGATTTAGACTTATCACAGCCTAAAGGTATATTTCATAAAGAAAATGGTATTGCATCCTTATTGATTGATGTACGGAGCAACTTTGCCAATAACTTATCCAAAGAAATGATTTGTGACTGGCATAAATTATTACTTACCGGGCAAGAAGAGTATTGTGGAAAACGAGATATAAAGGTAGGTGAATATCGTGATGGTTCTGTTGATATAGTTTCTGGTCACGGTGATTATGAAGAAGTCGTTTTCGAGGGACCTCCGGGTGAAATAGTTGAGGCTGAAATGGCTGCTTTTGTTGAGTGGTACAATACAACGTCCCCATTAAATGCTGATGAAGATGTCGTTTATATTCCCGGGCCTGTGCGTTCTGCAGTAGCACACATGTGGTTTACATCAATACATCCTTTTAATGACGGAAATGGACGTATAGCTCGTGCTATTTCTGAGCATGCTTTGTTTCAGGATTTTGATATACCGCCATTATTTAGTATCTCAACACCCATCAATGAAAATCGTGATGAATACTATAAAAAACTTGCTGAAAGCTCTCGTATAAATCCGTCGGTTGATTTGAGTGAATGGGTTAAGTGGTTTGTTGAAATAACGAAACAGGCTCAGGTAGACTCTAAAAACAAGATAGATTTCATTCTGAAAAAATCTATCTTCTGGGATCATCACAAAAATACTGATTTGAATAAGCGTCAGCATAAAGTAGTGAATAAGTTTTTTGAGTTCGGTGAGAGTGGTTTAATCAAAAACGGTATCAACTCAGAGCGATACCAGAATATGACAGGCTGCTCCCCAGCAACCGCTACTCGTGACCTTAAAGACATGGTTGGTAAGGGTATCATTGACCCCTCAGTCTCTGGTGGCCGTAGTATGCGCTATTACATAAAGCTTATCGACTCTAAGCCAGTATTTAATATTTTTCCTAGAGGGAATGATAAGAAAATGCTTGAGATTAGCTTAAAAAAGATCTCAGATGACATTCAGAGAAATATCGATTTCTTTCAGGTGCCAAATGCTAAACTCAACAAATTAGTAAGCAAGTACAAAGAATTTGCCGATAGTGACGAAACTCACCTTGAGCGATTAAATGAGCAATTGGCTCAATTAGATGATGGTAATTTAACTCCTTAGCTACGAGTTAAATTACTATTTCGGCTATTGGTGTACGTAGATTTACTGTGTTTTTGATAGCCTAAATGTTCATCTATTTCTGCATTAAGCACCGCTTCAACAGTTATTTTTTAACATTTTGCTAAGTTGATTTACATCGTCAGGTGTTTTTATACTTTTAGCCGCTTCTTTAGCAAACGCTTCGAGTTCTTCTTTATTCATGTTCATCGCCTAATCCTTAAACTCTTGATAGAGTAAATTATGATAGGCAGTTACACAAAATTAGTTACACCCTCGGGTTGTTATATTGCTTAGCGCCTATCCGATAAACGACTATTACGCTGTAAATCCATGCTGTAGCCCGCTAATAACTCTGCGTATTAATTCACGGCCACGGATACTGTTCATTATGGCTCGTGCAGGTTGATTATCAAATTGAACATTGGGTGTGTCTAACCATGTATTCCAATTATCGATACTGCTGAAATATGCAATCCCAAAGTTTGACAATCGTGCCACTTCAATCGCATTCTCACTGATCTGTTTATTTAAAGGCTTATCTTTATTACGTAACAAAGTACGTTCAGTTGTGCCCAGCGCTTTTGCTAAAGTACTCAATTCCCATTGTATTGAAGTAGAAAAAGTACGTAAACCGGCTGTTGTTAAGCCTACTTTAACTATCGCAATTTCAGCCATAGGACTTGAGTGCGTATTTAATTCTCCAAGCGTGACGGTATTGATAAAGTCATGCTTTGTACTTTGCTGTACCTTATTCATTAGTAGCTCACTATGATTGACAACAATTACCTTTAGCGTTCATAGCTAACTCGTAAAACCCTGAGTAAAATAATATAGCAAGGTAATGAGTAATATCCTAAATCGCATACGATCTTTGGGACACGAAATGCGTATGTCGACTTATACGCTATCAAAGCTGGAAAATATTGCTAATTAGATAAAAGAACACTATCTGTTTCTATTTTTAAGGGCGTATAAACCAGTGGCGAGAGCCACTACAGACATAGCTAAAACTAGTGAACTACCCATCGACGCCACTCAGTGTCGATCAATGGGCTTCTACAGCCTTGACTTAGAGACTAGGCTGCTTCTTTTTTCTCAGTTCCAACAGCAAACTTCGATAGCTCGAAGACTTTCGTTTTAATGGCTGATTTCTGCTGAGATGTGGGGGTAACCCTTGCGACGATCCCAGCCGCAATCAAATCTAATTCACCTGTTTTTGCTATGCTTTTAGCCGCTGACAAGTCTCGGTTTTGGTAAGTTTCACAAGCCGTACATGTGAAATTCCTGTCGTTCAATGTCAAAACATGATGTTGGCCGCATCCAGAACAAACCCCAGTGGATTTTTCAAACCTGCCAATCTCGTGATAGAGTTTACCTTCAAGCTCAGTTTTGTATTTTGAAAGCTGAGTAATTAAGCCCATCACATTGTCGGCAACCATGCTGCCATTGAACTTTTGCATCCCTTTTACGTTTAAATCTTCGAACACTAAAATGTCATTTTCATTGGTTATCTGGCGTGAAATTTTGTGTGCAAAGTCGAGCCTTTGCCGTGAGATTTTGCCGTGTAATTTGTTGATGCGTTGTTTGGTTTTGTGCCAGCGATTTGAACCTTTAGTTCGGCGTGCAAGCTGGCGTTGCAATTGATTTAACTTTGTTTTTGACTGCTTTAAAAACTTGGGGTTATCGACCACAAAACCATCTGAGCCAACAACAGTTTGCTTTGAGTTAATGTCAAAACCTGTGATTGTTTTTAAAACTTGTTTAGCTGTTTTGCACTCAACTTCCTGAGTGATGCTGCATCCCCATTTTCCGTGGTGATACTGGATAGTTACAGTCTTGATTTTACTTGCTAGTTTGCGATGCAAGATAATGGGTATCTTGCCTACCTTTGGGATACTGATAGCGCCATCTTCAATGCGGATACAGTTTGAGTTATTGACCGCTCGAAAACTATCGTTGTGAAGTTTTTTCTTTTTATATGAGATCTTGTGCTTTGGAAAGCGTTGCAAGCGACCTTTAGTAAAAACATTCTTGAGCGCTAATTCCAGGTCGCGGGCAACTTGTTGAGCTGCCGCAGAATCGAATGCTTTGATCCAGTTAAACTCTTCGAACGTCTTGATATCTTTAAGTAGTGAGGCCATGTCTTTGTAAAACAAAAACGTTTTATCGTGCTCGTATCGACGTATGTTCTCAGACAACAATAAGTTCCAAATGCCACGCGCTGTCGCGCCAAACTCAACGAGTTTAGCTTCTTGCTCTGGCGTAGGATTTAGCCTGTAGTTGTATCTAAGCGTCTTTTTCATATACTGTATAGACTACTGTATATGAAAGGGTTGTCAAGATAGAATATGAAACTAAATCACACTGCAAATATCTAATAGCGTTACATTTAATCTTAGTTGTGAAATATAGAAGGCAATTGCTACAAGGTAACTTAGGTGAATTTGTAAAACAAAAAATTTCTGAAATTGCAGAGCGCTCAGAATTTAATATTGAAGAGATCGAGGTAGACAAAGATCATATACACATATTGCTTACGATTTCCCCGACCATTTGTGTTGCGAGTTATGTTCGTAGAATTAAACAATCAACGACACAAAGCCTATGGTCGAGATTTAAGTGGTTGAAAAAGCAATTCTGGATTGAGAAAACCTTTTGGTCTGACGGGTATTTTGTTTGCTCAGTTGGAAATGCTTCTGCTGATACAATTCGAAAATACATTCAAAAATCAGGGCTAGTTATTCCGATTCATCCCATCGACGCCGCTTCGCGTCGATCAATGGGTTTTCTCGGAAAATTTCGATAAAATAAATATATCAACACTTGTATATATATCAGTACTGATATATATCAGTACTGATATATATTGTTTGTAAGTTAATCAATAAGGTTATTAAGATGACTCTTGAATACTCAAACATCTTTGATGCAATTACAGAAGATAAAGCCGAAGCTTCTGAACTTCAGACGCGCTCAGATCTGATGATTGTTGTTCGTGACATTATCAATGCGAAGAATTGGTCACAGGCTGATGCAGCGATTCAATTAGGACTAACCCAACCTCGCGTAAGTGATCTTGTTAATGGCCGTATTGATAAATTCAGTATTGATAAGCTAATGACTTGTTTGTACAGAATTGGTTTTCGTTTTAAACCATTTTTTTCAGATAACCAGTTAACAATGGCTGTTGAAACAGTTAAAGAACACTAGTTGGAATAAGTTGACCACTTGTATCTTGACGCTTTGGATGATTAGCTATCTCCAAGCTCTAAAATCAGTGAGGATGTTTGACCACGAAATGTTTAACATTGAACTGTAGATTATCCTCTAAACCCAGTTTAGAGTTACTACCATAAATGCGGAATCTGCCATGTGCTTTTTTCATTAGGCGATCAAAGTTAGCTTTTACTGACTGAGAAGAGTATTCAGAGTTTATTTCAAATTTTGTTTTAAACTGTGAGTTTTTTAGGTAAGCAGCTATATCGATACTAGGCACATCAAAAGGGAGTATGAACTCGTGCTAATACGGAGACATTTTACCAGCTTATATGTAACGACTATTTTATGCATGTTCATTAATTACTTATGTTGTTAAAAATATAAAAATGACTTGAAATTAGATGTTTAGCCTCTATAGTAACCTGTAATAATACCTTCCAGTTACCGGCAAGCATCCGCCTGTGAGGATGGAAGTATTTCAACTGTACGGTAAAAGGATTTAACCCTCATGCATTTTCCCAAAGTCTCTGTTGCACTTGCAGGGCAAGTCAATCTTCTAGAAGAGCTAGTTTTCGTTATTCAAAGTAAGGGGTTATTTGTTTTAAATTTCAACCATACCGCCTTAATAAGAAGCTAAAAAAAAGTTGCTTATACTTTAGCAACGTAGGATTAGGAGGTGTTTTTTGTCTTTCTTAATTGACTTGATATGTTTTTGATACCAAAATATATTGAATTTTGGTATTGGAGGTTGGCATGGCGAAAAATACAAGTGTTACATTAGGTGAGCATTTTGACTCATTTATTAGTCAGCAATTAGAGACTGGTAGGTATGGATCTGCAAGTGAAGTTCTAAGAGCTGGATTAAGAGCCTTAGAAGATCAAGAATTGAAAATGAACAATTTAAGGAATATGTTGGTTGAGGGAGAAAACAGCGGAATAGCTGACTATTCATATGACACACTATTAAGTGACTTAGATAAAGAAAATCATTGATATGAAATTTCATATATCTAAAAAAGCTAAATCAGATTTAATAAAAATCGCTCGTTACACGCAACTTAACTGGGGCAGGCAGCAGAGAAATGACTATTTAAAATTACTTGATAGCGTTTTTCATCAAATTGCAGAAGAACCAGAGCTAGGTTATATTTGTGATTACATTAGAGAAGGCTATAGAAAGCGACCGCAAGGGAGTCATGTCATCTATTACAAAGAATTCGGCAAGAAAGAAGTTGTAATTATTCGAGTTCTTCATAAAAGCATGGATGTACATCGGGCTCTTTGAAAACGTAACTGGCCAACAATACTGTCCCAGATAGACTCAAGTGGATCTATACGCGTTCGCCATTGGCGTTTATTAGACAATGGCTGCTCATCCAGTTTATCAATGCGCCTTGCTGAACGTTCAGAAATACCTGCTTTCGCAGCCGCGATAACTTGGCTATTACGCTTTCTATGTTTCATATAAATAGTGACCTGCTGATCAGTGATTCGTGTTCCCGGCACAGTGAACTCCTCCGTTCTGCTGTACCGAACCTTATCAGATCAACCGGCCAAGATAATTGTCGCTAGACCGGCCACCGTAATTGTCGCTTAATAACTTGGGCAACCGGCATCTAAAAGTAGCGTTGGCAGATTTTTGAGCCTTTTGGCTATTTCTTGAAGGTATGCAATCAATTCATTTGGATCACACATAGGTGAGAGTTGCTCGGCTACTTGCAAAAAGTTTACCTTGCCTCCACGTTCAAAACCGTCACCCCACTTAAACAATCGCGTTACCATTTCAGGATCTGCTTTCATTGGCGCAAAGTCATAAATAGACGCAAACGAAATCTTATTCTCTTTTTTGTTGAAGTACCCCTTGATAAATCAAGGGGATTCTTGTCGTCAACGGTTTAAGCATTGTGATACTAGATCACTTTAGACTTCTAAAACCTCTTACAAGCATTTAATGTGTCGGTACTACCTACCGCCACAAATTATTTAAGCTATTAGCCTTAATCTCTCATTATGGATATTAATAGCGTAAGCGCACTGTTTAAATGCTCGCTTACAAACAATTGAAATATTAGACTCATGACCATCCCTGGAAGAATACTTCCGAAAATTACAATTTTTATGATTAAAAGGGAAGTAAACTTCTGTTTTTTGGGAATATCGTACGAGGTGTCAGAAATATATTTTAACTTGTACTCTGGTATAAATTTAATACAATCAGTAAATCAATATATAAATACAGGGTCGTTATGGGTACTATAAGTTTTCGTGTCGATGATGATGTGAAAAAGCGTTCTTACGCTGCACTAGAAAAATTAGGTATAACTCCGTCAGAGCTACTAAGGCAGACACTAGAATACGTTGCACAAAGAGAGGCGTTGCCGTTTAAATCCGCGCTACTGACAAGTGAGGATGAAGCGTTAATTACTGTAGCAAAAGCGCGTTTAGCTGCTCCCAAAGTAGGTGTCAAAACCTCGCTAGATACCCTATGAACATTACGCAAATTTAATGCTCGATATCTAATGAACCACCTTTAAATAACCTGATTACCACTAACTTTAAGCCAGACAAGGAGTAATTCATGGCAATTCTATTTACTAAAGAAGAGGCAATGAAAGACCTGCCTTTTATTGAAGATAAAGCACTGTATAAAGGGGTGGATTTAGCTCTATGGCTCTATCTAGACAAACATTGGAGCTTCAAAAGTGCGGTAAACAAAGCCGCAGAGAAGCACTCGGTTAAGCCAAAGATTGCTATCGAAAGGTTGCTAAGACAAGTAATACCTGAAGAGTTAATTTGGGATAGAATGAGCGGAGCAAAACCACGAAACACGCAACCTGCCTCGAAAGAAACTGCGATTAGAAGTCAAAAAATGAAGAAAATGGAAAAAGATGCTAAAAATCATGTGGTTGATATAACTGCGTAATACCATGATGCCGATCGCTCAATACCATTCAAGCCGATCACTTTTTTGTCTGTCAGTAGACCTCAGTAAAATCTAACTTGAGTGATCGGCATCAGTCAAGAAATTTAGTTTTTTTCGCATCGACTCGCCTTTTAATTCCAACTTTATCGCCCCGTGCACAAGCCTATCTAGAATCGCATCCGCGTGTGTCGATTCTCCGATCATTTCATACCAATTTTCTATCGGTAATTGACTCGCTATTAAGGTCGATTTTGTATCATATCTTGCATCAATTAATTCCAGTAAATCACTCCGTTGTTGAGCCGTTAATGGCTCTAATCCCCAATCATCTAAGATCAGTAAATTGGCAGAGCTAAGCTTGTTGATCAGTTTTCGATAACTACCATCGGCTTGCGCTAGAAACATCTTTTCTAATAGCTCTTTGAGCCTAAAATAATAAACGCTACTCCCTTGTTGGCAGTGGTTTTGACCAAGCGCGCAAGCGAGGTAAGTTTTGCCACAACCTGTTGCTCCTGTGATCAAGATGTTTTGGTGAAGACGAAGCCATTCACCTTGTGCTAATGAACGGATCTGAGCTTTATCGAGTTGTCGTGCTGCGCCATAGTTGAGTTGGGCAAGTGTGCCGCCAACTCTGAACTTTGCTTGTCGCGTTAGGCGATCTATTTTACGCTGATCACGCTGCGTTATTTCATGTTCAAGCAATAAACTTAGCCGCTCTTCGAAGCTTTGTTCAACGTATAAATTGGGTTGCTCGTATTGCTGCAATAGCGCATCACGTATGCCGCTTAGCTTTAAATTACTTAACTGATTATTAACTTGTTGATTGATATTTTGCATAAGTCTTCCTATGGTTTGTTAATTTTTATTAATGGTAATAGTGGTTGCCACGGATATTTTTATGATCAATATCTTGTAGTAAATCACCTTGAGCTTGTGGCAAGGGTTGTTTATCCAAGCCTTTTTCTAAGATAGTCTTTACTTGTTTAACGCGAGTAACACCTGTGGTTAATGCGCGATGACAGGCGGCTTCAAGACGTTGATCACTAAACTTTTTACCTAGGCTTAATAACCCCATACAAGCACGGTAGCTTTGCTCTGGATGTTTTTTAGCTTGCATCAATTGCATAACAAACTGCTCAGTTGATGTGCCAAATTTACTCGCCCAGCGTTCGAACCGCTGTGGTGTCCATTGTTGCTGCTTTTGATGAGCGATAGGCATATGCAGATCAAGCGTGGTGTGCGCACCTTCTCGGTATGATCTGGGGTGAACAGCGACTTGTATGCCTTGATGGTAGAGTGTCACCAACTTCCCGGAGGCATGGGCTTCAAGCTTTTGTTTAATTAAGGTATGTGGCACTGAGTAGTAGTGCTTTTCAATTTCCACATGATAATCAATATGCACGCTCACCTGTTTTACTAAGGTATAGCTGTAAGGCTGTGTAGGCAGTGGTTTGAGTGCAGGTCTGTCGATAGCATCAAACTGACTGAGCCGTGAGCCAGGATGCTTTTTCATTTTACGTTGATTTAAATCGACCAGTAATGCTTGTATTTTCAAGTTCAATTGACGCAAGCTAAAGAAGGTTTCATTGCGAAGGCGCGCCATTATCCAACGTTCAACAATTTGCACACCCACTTCAGCCTTAGCCTTATCCTTTGGTTTATAGGGTCTAGCGGGCACAATGACCGTATCGTAATGTGTCGCTAGTTGTTGGTAGGTTGGATTTAAGTCAGGCTCATATCGACACGGTTTGGTGACGGCACTTTTAAGGTTGTCAGGAATTATTAGCTCAGGAACACCGCCAAGAAACTCAAAACAACGGGCGTGACTCATCACCCAATCTTCGAGTTTCTGGCTGTAAGTCGCTTCGGCATAGGTATAATTTGATGCACCCATGACCGCAACGAACACTTGTGCAGTACGACATTCGCCTGTACTTGTATCAACAATACTCATGGTTGGGCCACAGTAATCCACAAACAGTTTTTCACCTGCTTTATGATTTTGTCGCATGGAGGGTTTTTGGCATTTAAGCCATGCCTTGTACTGACGGCAGAAGTGAGTGTAACTGTAAAAACCTTCCGCGTGCCGCTCTTTGTATTCTTCCCAAAGCAGCAACAACGTCATGGTTTTAGGCCGAAGCTCTTGCTGAACTAACGACCAGTCAGGAATGGTAAAGCCCTTTAATCGAGGCTTTGTTTTGAAGAACGCTTGTTGCAGAGCGTGATCATCCCACTTCTCATCAAGCGGCCAGTAAGTAATATCTAACTCTGCTGATTTACAGGCATATTTAGACACGATTGAGGGTGAAACAGATAAGCTTGTTGCTATCTGACGATGACTGAGTTTACAGCTGTATTTTAGTCTTAAAATCTCTTTAAGTTTACGCATTGAAATAGGTGCCGTTGGCATGGTCATTCTCATCATCAAAAATGAAAAGAATAACGGTTAAAAACACCTACTGGCTAGACAAAAACGTGTACAAATTGAACGATACCATTCAAGCCGATCACTCAATACCATTTTGACCGAAAAGTGATCGGCATCGATGGTATTGAGTGATCTTGATGGATGGTATTAGGTGATCGGCTTAGATAGTATTAGGTGATCGCGATGCATGAGAATACGCAGAAGACGCATTTGATTTTGTTACGCTGTTTATTGGTGAACGCATACAGCTCACCACTAAACGGGTTGTGGCCTAATTCGGCTTCAATCAAAGTACTTAAGCCGCGATGAGACTTGCGAAAATCAATCGGCTCACAATATAAATACACGCGCGGTAAATGGGCACCAGGTCGCAGTGTCGGTTGCACCAGCGCAGGTACTCCAACAATTGCGCCGCAACCGCCGCGTTCATGGCATCGATGCCACCCAGCACAACGCCGTTAGGTAAGGTGATACAAAGCGATGATGCGCTCTCAGACGTCGTTGCCAACTGAGCCACGGCAAATCCTGACGGGCGAGTAAGCAGTACATCATTGCGCTTGGCTAATTTGCACTTCCAATAACTAAATTGATTTTTGTCGAGCTCGTGAGCGCGGCAATAGTGTGCTTGCGAGCCGCCGGTTTGTTGCCATGCATTGATATGATGCTGCCAATGTTGAGTATGTGACATATTGAAACCTCGATAAGTAATGACTGACGTCATTATCAAGGCTCAGATTAAATTTGGAATAACGCGAGTATTAGACGTCAACCTAATTGTCGTCTAATAGCGGAGTAATGAGCGCTTACGAATGTTTAATTATAGTCATCAATGTAATAGCCGTTTATCTACCATAGCACTTTATTCAGTATTTTCGATTGACTCAGGGTTTAATGTTAAGGATAATGAGAATTATTATCATTACTTCAATTAAAGGGGAATATAGACAAATGAGCTTTAACGAAAAACACTACCTGCAGAATACTACATCGAAATACGCATCAACTCCCTGTTTTAATAAATACCAAAATCGATACACTTTAGCTTTAGCTGTCACAGCCGCTCTTTATGGACAAGCGCTTGCAGCGCAAGAAACTAAAGATATACATAAAGACAACCAAGGTATGGAAATTATCGAGGTGAAAAACTCACCTTTTTCAAGTCAAAACCCTACTAGAATACCACTGTCAGCCAAAGAGCTACCACAGTCTGTTACGAGTATTTCGCGCGAACTGATGGATTTAAGCGGCATTACTGACATAAACGATATAATGCTAAATGTACCAGGCGTGAATGTCACAAAATATGATAGTCAACGTCCACTTTACTTTGCTCGAGGCTTTCAAATTACCGACTTCCAAGTAGATGGTATTCCAACTTATAGTGGCTCAACCAATCAAGAATATGACACATCTCTATATCAACAAGTTGAAGTGATCCGTGGTGCCAATGGCCTATTAAGTGGTGTTGGTTCACCTTCGGCCACGGTTAATATGATACGAAAACGCCCAAAGCAAGAGTTCGACGCGTCTATATCAGCAGGCATTGGCTCATGGGATCGACGCCGTGGTGTTGCTGATATTTCTTTACCCCTAACCGCAGATGGCAGCGTTAGAAGTCGCCTAGTCGTTGCTTATCAAGATTCTGATAGTTATCTTGAGCGTTATCAAGAAGACAAGTTAGCTATGATGGGCATTATTGAAGCCGACATAACCCAAAACACAACAGTATCGCTGGGTTATCAAAACCAAGATAATAATCCTGTTGGCAGTACATGGGGTACCATCCCAATTTTTGCCAGTGATGGTAACGAAGCAAACTTACCCGTTACTACCAGCTATGCGCCTAAGTGGACAAAATGGCAGCGAGAATCATCGACTGTATTTGCTGATATAAACCACCACTTCAATGACTATTGGCAACTACGAGCTGCACTAAACCACACCGAGGGTGAGGTTGAAAGTTTACGTGTTTATGCTTCTGGTCTTCCTGATCGAGACACTGGCGAAGGGGTATTCTTGCGAGGTGCAGTAGGCTCCACTGAGGACACTCGTGACAGCCTAGATTTATACCTGACAGGCAGTTATAACCTATTTGAGCGCGAACATGAACTTATGTTCGGTCTCAACATTAGTCAACATGAATCAACAAGTTTAGGTTACTCTTCACTATCTGACTGGTCTTACAATGTGCCAAATGCATGGGATTATGATGGTGAGGCTCCGAAACCCAGCTATGCTACAACTGGCGCGTACCGAACAAGCAAAACTGATCAATATGGTTTTTATGCAGCAACACGCTTTCGGGTGACTGAGACCTTATCTTTTGTAGGGGGCGCACGAGTTACCTCCTGGGAAACAGGCACCGACAATTATGATACCGACTCTGCATATACCATTACGACTGGTAATTATAAAGTAAGTAACGAAATTACCCCCTATGTAGGTATCGTTTATGATCTAACACCAGCAACGAGTCTATATACGAGCTACACCGATATTTTTACACCACAAAATTACAAGGATAAAAATAATAACTTGCTTGCACCCGTACTCGGTAGCAATTTAGAAGCAGGTGTCAAAAGTGAATTTTATGATGGTCAACTTATGGCAACCTTTGCCATATTTAATACCAAGCAAGACAATTATGGTGTACGAGATCTAACTCAACCTGATTACTCATTGCCAGATGGCAGTTCTGCTTATAAAGGTGTTGATGGCACAGAGAGTAAAGGGGTTGAAATTAGTTTAAGTGGCCGCGTTAGCAATGAATGGCAGATAAATGCTGGATATACCTATGTTGACACCACTCGTAATGAAAACGACCGCATTTGGACCAACTTGCCAGAGCACTCAGTTCAGCTTTCCACGCATTATCAATTCACAGGATCGTTAGAGAAATTAAATATAGGTGGTGGCATTAATTGGCAAAGTGAAATCATTGGGTATGGTGTGAATCACCCACTCGAAAGTGAAGGAGTAACTTACCAACAAGGTGCTTACATGCTGGTTAACTTATACGCTAACTGGCGCTTTAATAATTCATGGAATGCAACACTAAGTGCAACCAATATAACTGACGAAAAATATTGGGCTAATATTGATTTTGCCAACTACGGTGAGCCTCAAAATATCGACTTTACAATTAAATGGACGTATTAACTCATAAGCCATAATAAATACCACGCGATTTTATAATCGCGTGGTATCAAATAACGAGGGGCTGTTGATCTTTGTAATACATATATCAATCAGCTCACATTGGTAGCCACATCATAGTAAATGCTAAAGCGAGAGGTGGGTGATGATGATTTTACCGACCTAATGCCGTGGAATGTGCAGCTAGACTTCGATTATAGCTAAGCGCACTGCTTAAATGCGCTTATGAAATGGTGCTACTTTCGCTAATGCGGTTTCCTTCATTGCCATATGAGCATGCTTGACTAAGCCACATAGCTATTACCGTGGTATACATTGCTGCGGTGTGTCGAAGCACATTAGGAGACAGCGAAGAGCAGCAATCTTGCAGTTCAATTTATCTTGAGTATTACTAATAAAATTTCTTATATCACAGCTACTCCATAAACAAACCTTACAAAATTAACTTGCCTAAGTTTGTTATATCTTTTAATACTTTCATTAGCTGTGTTTTATCCGCGTTAATGAAATTATAAAATTTTAGGTTTTTATTATCTGGAGCAGCCTTAACAAAGAACGTTTTTTTGAATCTATTGGGCGGTGGTGTTACCCCCAAACCTGCGAATATATCTCGGTATGTATCATAGTATTTGACCCAAGCCCAATAAAGCCCCTGCCGTTTATGCTTCCATGGCCCATTACCAAGTGCTTTATGGAGGTTAGACTGCCAAATAGCCTCTATATGTTCGGGTACGGTCATAAAGTTAGCGTTTTTTCGTCTAGTGCTGGTTATTTTATAGGATCTTTTTATTTTCCATCGAGCTTTAGCATCCTCCAATATTTTTTCAAAGTTTGGATAGTTATTTGTTAAAAATTGATACTCAGCATGCTTATTGTTTTTTAAATTAGACACACCACCTGCATTATCAATTAGTTTGTGTACTTCGTCGATTGTCAACTTCAACAAATAAGCCAGATTATCCTTGTTATATTGACGTACCAACTCAAATTCAGGCGGGGTATGAGAGGGATAAAGCTTATTGATTAATGTTTTAATGTCTTGTTAAAAGGCGGTATCAGAAACATCACCATTAATAAATTTTACTTGTATGTCATTAACTTCATACTCTCGCTCTTTCATTTTTGTTCGCTTTGAGTAAGCAGCCCGTTTGCTTGTCCTGGAACATGCACGAGGATCGTTAGGATCACACATAAGTATTTCAATATAGACGTCAAAGTCAGAGAGCTTAAAATCAGCCACACGGTTAATCGTCTTTAAGGAGCAGTGAGCTTCAAATGGAATTTCACAAAGGTGCAGGTAGTTACCAAAAATAACTTCCTCTAATGATGAGTAAATATGATTAACATCTATGCCAATGTACCGGTTATTATTGGTATACATAGCCCAATATAAATTAACCACACGCCATGCAGTGAACTCTCGCTCAGGTTGATCTTTCATTAAAGGTTATAGTGCTAACCTCGCTGTCCGCCAATCAGGGTGAAGTAGGGTACTTAGTTAGTAATAACTTCACCCCAAATTAGCTAGGGTGACCGTACAAGTGCGAGCAACACTCTTTACCTATGAAGAGCTTTGCAGTTTCCCTGCAATGTTAAAGAAGATCTTTTTTGATTTTATTAAGAACGATGATGGTTGCTAGTGGGGTCACTTCGGTAACTAATGAGTAACCCTTCCCCGCGATAAGTTTGAGTTCACGAGTAGCAACGCGGCAGCGCAATAGAGTATCTAGACTTGTGATGCCGATAACTGCGTTATCGTTGCACTCTGAACTTTTAGAAATTTTGCGTAATTCGTATTTAAGATGATTCACCAACTGAAGAGTAAGTTTTCCGTCTGGAAGTAGTTTAATCCACCCGTTATCAATCGCCTCAGAATATAGTTTATTAGCTTCGACACGTAACTTCTGAGTGTATGTATTTAATCGAGAAGGCGACAAAGGGTCGAATGTTGTTGTAATAACGGCTGCGGCCTCGGTGTTCCAAACGGATGTATCATCAAAAAAAATGGATTTAATGCTATTTAAATTAGAGAATATTTTTGTATAAGGCTGCTCACTCTCAGGATCAATCATTACTACTGGAAAGTCAGAACTCTTATATGCAGAAAGCAAATTCGGGCTTGTGCGGTTTACTAAGTGCATTGTATTAAGTGACTTATTTCGACCATTTCTCAAAGTAACGTTTAGGCCGTGAGCATTCTCAGAAAACTTAATCTGTGAAATATCTTCAATTGGAATATATTTATTTGTTCCTTTTTCCAACAGGACTTCTAAAACATGTCTTTCTTTTAGATTGCCGATGCGCAAAAATTTAAATCGACCTTCATCTGTGACAATTACACCAGTTGGGCCATTTTTTGATTTGCGTGTTTCAAATACCTTCAGCAAGGCCTCGCGAGCCTCTAAACGCTTTGGTGAATCAATTTTTACATGTAATAGTTGCGTTGGGTTATCATCAAGGAAATTGATGGTGAATTCGCCAATAAACCTACTATTTGACGTTGAACATCTATATTTATAGCCGCCATACTCGTCTATTCTGTGTGTGACTGCTCCGCCACTAGTGAAGCAGAATCGACTAAACCCATCTATTACAGCGGCTTCGGAGGCAAGAAGTTGTTCGTCGTTTATATGCGGAATATAGTGGTCTTTGTATGATTTGAATGGCTCGATCCAAGAGCTGTACAGAGCTTCAATATCCCCTTTGTTTTCAGCAATCAAGGTGTCTGGTAACGCTAAAGGAGATGATAATGGCTTTGTTGATGGGGATGCTGAACATCCGGCTAATATCACGGCAACTCCAGTTCCGGAAAAAACGGCTTTTATTAATTTATTTGACAGATACATTAAAAATCCTTGTTTGTTAATCTGAATTGAAACAACTTTATCAGAGGACACTTTCCTTATTTTCAAGCAAGAGTTTCCTGACACTATGAATATTGACTTATGCTAAACAGTATAAGCTATTACAAAATAAAAATATTTTTTAAAAATTTAATATTATATTGTAAAAAATGAAATGCGTTTCACTCACATAGATTAGGTGGAAAAATTAACTATGCCACTATAATTTCACACTGCTAAGTGTGAGAAAACGTATTATTCTGAGTTAGAAACGGCCTAGTGAAAGCAGGGAATTCTACATTGAGTATTCACTATTTCACCGATTGCGCGTGAAGCTACGATAAAATCGCTGATTTGAGCGCGCCAAACCGACTCACTGGTTGTTATTTTAACGCGTAAAACCCCCTTAAATTAGGTAAAAAAGCGCCTGACCACATAATAAAAAAGTGAATTTTTTCACTTTTTCATCTCAGACTTTTAGCTGCTAAGACTCTATGAAATAGCCATATTGAGACACGGTGAATCCTTTTTTATGGGCATTATTTAATATGTTGGCATATTAAAAAGTGAATTTTTACACTTTTTCATCTCAGACTTTTGATGTGCTAGCGTGTCGTAAATGGCCAGATTGAGACACTTCTCACTTGCATTTTTCACGATTAAAAACTGTCTCAAATGTTAAAAATTAGACGTTTTTGTGTCTCATTTAAAAAGCTAAATCGCGCGCAAAGCCTTGCTGTGTAAGGGTTTTAGGGGAGGGGAGTGTTTTCTTCTAATAGAGGGAACTATTGGATGAGGTTTTTATTTAAATTTCAATGGTTTATATGGTTTGAGTCGTGTTTTATTACTGTTTAAAGCAAGATAGTTTCAATTTAAGTAATTGATTTTAAATAGCTTAAAATTGATTCAAGACCAGTTCGCGTCGTTCATTTATGTCATCACTTGAAATCCAAATATCTTCATTTTAAATAGCGCTTGAATTTCGCTCAACAATAAGCCTTTTGATCACTTTGTACGCTCCTGCTATTGTGCATGAAAAACCAAAAACAGCCTAAAATATTTTCAGATTGAAAGTAGCCGTAGCAAGAAGTAATACAACTCCTATCGCCTCTAGCGCCCAGCCGACTTTTTTGTCTACGTGCATATGTTACCCCCGTTATTCCAATTTAATTTATTCGGCTGCGTTTTGACTGGACTTGAACCAGTGACAGACCCCATATAGCCTTTATCGCGAAATTATAACCTCAGCGTTTGCAAACACTTTGGTAACGGCGTAGCGCTCTAACCATCTGAGCTACAAAACGCATGCGAATAAATAGCGACTTATGGCCGCTACTCGCATTCCAACGAGTGTGTTTTAACGGCTTCGACTGCCATTGTTAACTGATCATCCGTAAAGGATGGTTTGAAACGAAAACCAATTCTATACAAACAAGTCATTAACTTATCAATGCTGAATTTATCAATTCGGCCATTTACCAAATCGCTTACGCGAGGTTGAGTTAGCCCTAATTTAATCCCTGCATCGGCCTGTGACCAATTTTTAGCATTGATAATGTCACGAATAACAATCATCAGATCTGAGCGCGTCTGTAGTTCAGAGGCTTCTGCTTTATCTTTTGTGATTGCATCAAAGATATTTGAGTATTCAAGAGTCATATTAACAACCTTATTGTTTAACTTACAGGCACTATATATCAGTGCTGATATATATACAAGTATTGATATATGTCACTTAATTTCTTTTTGCATTAATTTGTATCGTTTCTTCGCAGTGTCCATTGCCTGCCCATCTACCCCGTTGGTGGTTTTGGTAAATGAGTGCAAAATAAAAACAGTGTCAGCAAATTTAGCAACATAAATCGTTCTGTATGCTGGTCTACCGTTTTCAATCAGTTCAACCGCGCCAATACCTACACTGTCCTTTAAGTGCTTGAACTTGCTAAATGGCTCTTTGTTTTGACAGATAGCGTTTAAATCATTTGCAAAGCGCTTTTGAATTTTATCTGGCAACGCTAGAAACTCTTTTTTTGATTGACTGTTTATGAACTTAAACTTTTTCAACTTCCTAATGTCCTGTAACTTTAATTCTTGAATACACGCTATTGATAGCGTCCGATAATTGCAGCAAGTTACCGTTGTACTTATCTGTTACTACTTGTCTTGATGCGTAACCAAACAAGTCAGCTACAACACCATGATCTACGTTTTTTGCTAAATGGATTATGAGCGAGTCCTCAAAGGTTTTCGCTGTAGCCCAATCTAAACCAGCCTTTTTAAGCAGTGTATTAACTTTGGTTCTTAGGTTTGTTGGTTGTTTATTAATGCCCTTTTTAACGGTTCGCTCACTCATAGCAAACGCAGTTAGACGGTCATTAAGTAAAGCAGGGGCTTTTTGACTAAACCCCCTGTACGTTCCTAAGTTATGCCTGTATTCAACTGGTAAATCTTGTTGCTGTTCGTACCAGTCTAAATATTGCTCTAGTGCTTGGCAAAAAACTTCAGGCACTTCGATAATGCGCTCATTCTTGTTTCGACTATATTCTGCTGGCAAAACCCACTTGCGATAAACTTCTCCTTTGTCACTTATCAACTGATGTAGTTTTAATAAATTATGCTCTGTAAGTGACAAGGGGACGCAAGCAAGTTGGGTTATTAGATACCTATCTTTAAGTGAATACTTACCAGTACACGCGTCATTTAGAAGCGAATTTATATCGTTATCGACTAATATTTGTCTTAGCATTTTATTCGTTGCATAATCAAAATGTTATTTAATGCAATATAGATTACACTATCACAGTCTATTAACAAGGAAATTCGGTTAATTAGGCTGGGATGATATTGGAATAGTGATTTAGGCGGGGTAACATCTTCGTTCACCAGGGCATGTGAAGTAGAAGGCATTCATAATTCTGTGTCAGGCTAAAAATGAAATATTTAACACGTCAACTATTCGAACATTCGAAATGGGTCGATAATTGCGACAATGCCAGGCTCCAATTAAGGATGGGCATTGTCCATTTCTATTATTTTTAAACACACTTTAGGCTCGACCACGCAGTGCAGAAATACAGCTTGCGAGGATCACAAACCCTAAAGACATTTTAAACGCCAATGAAATGGTACTCATTAATGCGGGGCTATTTTGCGCTGAAAAAGTACTGTCTCCAAGGTAATACTGCACAATTAAGTTGATTAAGCTCATACCAAATAAATTACCAATCGTGCGTGACAAATTCATTGAGGAAGACGCAACCCCTAACTCACTTTTATCTACGGCGCCCATAATGGCATTGTTATTTGGGGTTGAAAATAAGCCAAAGCCAATGCCCAATAATAGCAGTGAGCCGCTAATATAAGTTGTGCTTGAGTTCACCGTTAGTAGAGAAAGTAGAAAAAAGCCAACCATAACAATGACACAGCCTAATGTAGCAAGTAAGCGCGGCTGTATTTTATCGGCAAATTTACCTGCCAGTGGCGCCATGATAGCCATTGACACCGCTTGGAGTAATACGATTTGCCCTGCATGTGCGGGGCTTAATCCTTTAATATATTGCAAATACAAACTTAATAAAAAGGCCAGTGAAAAGTTACTGGCATACATTAAAAAGGAAGTGGACAAGGATAGGCTGAATACACGACTTTCTAAAAACATTTGCACTCTAATGAGTGGTCGCCTACTGCGACTTTGATGAACAATAAATAACATCAAAAAGGTGATTGAAAGTAATGTTAAAAGCCAGCCTGACATACGTGGTAAATCACTTAACCCTAACACTAAGCACAGTGCAAAAAGCGAGAAAATAACGGTGCCCCACCAGTCAAATGGCGATTTTTTATCGTTTTTCCACTCACCATGTAAACACAGTTTAATGGTAATGAGCAGCATAAGTACCAAGGGGATCTGCGAGTAAAACACGGCGCGCCATCCCCACATTTCAGTGAGCCAACCACCCATTGCCGGGGCTGCGCTGAGCCCTATATACACACATGCCGCAGAGGTGCCCAGTGCCATCCCTCGTTTATTATCAGGTGTGACAGAGGTTATGATGGCAACGCCGATACCAAAAATCATGGCGCCAGCGGCCCCTTGTATAAAGCGCCAAAAAAGCACCCACTCAATCGATGTTGCTAGCGCGCACATCAGCGAGGCCAGTGCATTTAAGGCTAAACCAGAAGCATATATGCGTTTTCGACCATAGTTGTCAGCTATTTTTCCGCACGGCAGCATAAACATGACGCTACTGAGTAAATACAAAGTAGGCATCCACGCGATCATTTTCGCGCTCGCATTTAAATCTTCAGCGAGATTTGGGATAGCTATGTTAACGCCTGCCATGCCAAGTGGCCCTATAATAGAGCCGCTACAAACGATAATAAGTGCAATGGTAGTCGGGGGAAGTTTAAACAAGAAGAGTCCTTTTATTTACTGGCCTTAAAATGATACGTGAAGATATTTACTTGTACAGGCCTTGATGTCGTTAAGAGCGAAGCGATGCCTTTAGTTCTATATAATGGGGAACTCACTCAAACCAGGATCACTTAACAAGTTGGCATACTAACACCTAGCTCAGTACATTATTACCAGCGAACGTAACAGAGCTTATATGTGTTACGCATTATCACCAAAAAAGGGGGGAATATCTTTATGATTTTAAAATAAAAGTGTTCAATATTAAATGCGGTTCAATAAAAGTTTCCATTGTGGATAATTGAACGAAATGGCAGCTTTACACACTGTGTACTAAGACTTCATTGACCTATGGTTAATTTTTATTATTTAGCTATTTCCACTAATGTTTTTTCTCCTAAAATTTCGCGATATTTATTTGCGAGCGCATTTTTTGCATCATCATCGCCGTGTACTATTTTTATATGGCTGGGCTTTTTACGCATGCCGGTTACAAATTTTATTAACCCATTTTGATCTGCGTGGGCGCTGTAGCCGCTTATAGTGTGTACTTTGGCGTTTATGATAATGCGAGTGTCGTTTACAAATACATAGCCGTTACGAGGGCCATAGGTTTGTATATCACGCCCTAATGTGCCGCGTCCTTGATAGCCTACAAACAGTATGTCGGTGGTTTTGTCACTTAAAAAACGCGCTAGGTAATTTACAATGCGCCCGCCGGTGCACATGCCGCTGGCGGCTAAAATAATGGCGGGTGTTTGGCGAGTGGCTAAGTAGTTAATAATGGCCATGTGCTCTTTATGAGTGTCGATTGTAGTTAGGTTTTTAAAGTCGAGCGGGTGGCGGCCTTTGGCAACTTTGCGTTTGGCTTCAGCGTCCCATAAATGTTTAAAATTTCTGTACTGCTCAGTAAAATTTGCCGCCATAGGGGAGTCGAGTATTACGTGTATGCTGTGCCATGGTGAGTTTTTAGGTGCGCTGTGAATTAATTGCTCTAGTTCGTAAAGTAGCTCTTGGGTGCGACCTATACTAAACGCGGGCACGAGTACTACGCCGTTATCGGCAACCGCACCTTCGATTACTTTTTTTAATGTTTGAGTACGCTCTTTACGCCCTTGATGGTTTTTATCGCCATAGGTCGATTCAATAACCAAGGTGTCGGCTTTATAAGGCGGCTTAGGTGTGGGTAATAGCGGTGTATAGGGCGCGCCTAGATCGCCAGAAAACACCACGCGATGCGTACTTTTACCTTGTGTGTTGTTAGGAGTGGTTTTAGTGCTTTTGTTCTCAAGAATGTCAATTTCAACATAGGCTGAACCTAAAATGTGCCCGGCTCGCTGAAACCGTGCTTTGGCTGTTTGGGTATTTTCAGCATTACTAACGCTTGGATTGATAGGTAAGTTAAACCAGGTTTTAAAATCAACCGCAACAATACGCTTGGCTAACAAGCTTAAACAGGCAGCAATTATTTTAGGATCGCGTGTTACCCCTACTTTTAATGCATCCTCTATCACCAGTGGTAATAAACTGGCCGACGCTTTAGTGGTGTAAATAGGCCCTTTAAATCCCGCAGCCAATAAATACGGTATGCGCCCCACATGATCAATATGGCAATGAGTAACAATTAATGCCGTAACATTAGTTATATCAAACCCAATAGCTAAATCAGCTTTTGAATCCTCCCCCTGAAATAGTCCACAATCAATGAGTATTGATGTGCTGTTATTTATCACTAGTTCATGGCACGAACCGGTAACGCCATTAACAGCCCCATGATGCAGTATTTTCATTGTTCGTCCTTGTATGCTTAAAAAGGGCGGTGATCTACTTTTAGCCGTACCTTTCAATTAAAGATGAAAGCAGCTTTTAAGTGTTTTAACGTATTGTTTGTAACAGCTTAGTTTTAATTAGTTTAAATGCAAGGGTAGGTAATGGGTTGCGATTAGTTTTCAGTTAGAAATAAAAATAAGGGCAGAGTGTGTTGCTAGTGTGTTTTTTGCACTTTTCAATTTGCCTATAATTTAGCCTTAACTATACTTTTAGCTGATATAGAATATTTTAAATATTAGGGATGAATATGAAGGTAACAGTTGTAGGTACTGGTTATGTTGGTTTGTCGAACGCCATGTTACTAGCCCAGCATAACGAGGTTATAGCACTTGATATAGATGAGCAAAAAATAGCCCTTTTAAATAATAAGCAATCGCCGATAGTCGATTTTCATATAAGTGAATATTTACAACGAGATGATATAAGTTTTACTGCAACAACTAATAAAAGCATGGCGTACTGTAACGCTGACTTTATTATTATAGCGACCCCTACCGATTACGATACCCACACTCATAATTTTAATACCAGCTCTGTTGAGGCCGTGATAAACGACGCTTTGGCTTATAATCCACACGCGGTAATAATTGTTAAATCGACAGTGCCAGTGCGTTTTACGCAGCGGATGAAAGCGCAGCTGGGCGTAGACAATATTATATTTTCTCCTGAATTTTTACGTGAAGGTAAGGCGCTTTACGATAACCTACACCCATCACGCATTGTGGTTGGTGAGCAAAGTGAGCGTGCTGCTGTATTTGCTAATTTACTTAAGCAAGGGGCGATTAAACAAGATATAGCAGTGTTGTTTACTGAGTCGACCGAAGCTGAAGCCATTAAATTATTTTCAAATACCTATCTTGCAATGCGGGTCGCATATTTTAACGAACTTGATACGTATGCCGAAGCGCATGGATTAAATAGTAAACAAATTATACAAGGGGTTGGACTTGACCCTCGCATTGGTAATCATTATAACAATCCATCGTTTGGCTATGGTGGCTATTGTTTGCCAAAAGATACCAAGCAGTTATTAGCAAATTATAAAGACATACCCAACAATATGATTTGCGCTATTGTTGATGCCAATACCACACGTAAAAATTTTATAGCGGATTCAATTATTAAACGAAATCCTAAAGTCGTTGGAATTTACAGGCTCGTTATGAAAACGGGATCTGATAACTTTAGAGCGTCTGCTATTCAAGGGATCATGAAGCGAATTGCAGCCAGTAATGTGCAAATGGTGGTGTATGAGCCAGAGCTTAAAGAAGATGTTTTTTATAACTCTCGCGTTATTAGAAACTTAAATGAATTTAAACAAATATCTGATGTAGTTGTTTCTAACCGTATGGTTGAAGAGTTGAGTGATATTACAGATAAAGTATACACACGCGATTTATTTGGTAGTGATTGAAAGTGAGGCGGTTAAAGATAGAGATTAATAGTTGCTTTCAGGTTTATACTTCGCTTGGGTTAAAAGCACGCGAAATAAATTCGCGCCTATTAGGGTAAGTTTGAGTATTACTAAAATGCAGCGCTATCTTTAGCCTGTTCTATCTTGTTTACTGTATATATTCTCTACATTGAAAATGAATCTGGTTATGTTTAAGTAATCAAATACCCTTGCTGAAAATAAACACAATACTAACGTTATAACTGTAACGATAAGCGATTGCATGATCCCCGTAGCATCTAAGACTAAAAATAAATTATTTAAAGGTTTCATGGCGACAATAAAGAGTGCATGTAAAACTAATATAATTAGAGTGTTTCGGCCAAGGTATGCCATTAAGTTTGTTACATAGTTATCTTTAAAAATAATAAACAAAGACCAAAAGAACGATGTGAGCAGTAAACACCATATAACTTCTGAGGCGGAAAACAGATTATATATATCGATAAGCCAAAAAGTGTTTCCTAAATAAAACAATACTACAAGCAGCAAAGACAGTTTAAAGGGGAACGAAAAGCCATCCGGGTACAGCTGCTTAACTATAATTCCGAGTATAAAATAGGTAACAGTTCTAAATGTTATAACCCCGAACTTGGTCATAATTAATAAGATAAATATAGAGATAAGCAGTGCGATAGCAATGCTTTTAGTATCAGAAGAGAATCGAGCTGTTACATATCTTGAAAAGAGAATTGAGAGTTGAATAACGATTAAGGAGTGAAGAAACCAATATCCTCCAATTGGGTTTAAAAAGATGATACGAATAAATTCTGATATTGTTTTTGGGGCCACGTTTGTTGTTTTAATACCTAAGTACTGAACAAGTATTAAGCCCACTAAATATAAAAAAATAAAGATGAGGTAGGGTAACGCAATTCTCTTTAAAATCTTTAGCGCACTGTTTTGAATATTAGCGTTAAAACTAAAAAAGTAACCCGATAAAATAAGAAATAATGGCATATGAAACGTGTATATAAAGGCTTTCACTGTATAAAGACTACTTGTAAAAGAACCTATATATGAAACGTGACCAAATACCATCAATAAAATGCACATTCCTTTAATTGCATCCGGGCTATTATCACGATTTATCATTATTATTTTTCTCACTCATATTTTGTTGTTTTAATTAGTATAAGTTAGCCGACATTGAAGAATTTATCTTGTGCTTATTAAAAATAGCATAAAGAGTGAGTTTCAGCGATAAAGTGCTGTTTTTGGCTTGGAGGTGAACTTTAAGGGGGCGGTCGGTTTCTGGTTAGAGTAATGTTTGTTGATAGTGTGACTTTATAGCATTTGATTACTACGATTTTAAATAAAAACACCGCGTTTATTTAAACGCGGTGTTTTTTTGAAGTCTGATTGCTGACCTCTAGTATCTGCTTACATTAGACTTTTTGAAAAGCATCTTGTAGTGGTGGTACTACTTGCTTTTTACGGCTCAGTACGCCGTCTAGCCATACTTTTCCGTCTGCTGGTTTTTCACCATAAGCTTGCTCTACTAGGTTTGCGTCGTCTGATGCAATTAGCATTTCTGAGCCTTCTTTCATGATGTCGGTAAGCAGTAAAAATACTGAGTGGCGGTTACCTTCAGTTTTAAGCTTGGCGATATCGGTCGCTAAATCAGCTTTAATATCGTCAAATACTGCAAGGTCGATCACTTCTAGCTGGCCTATACCTACTAGGTTGCCGTTCATGTTAAAGTCTTTAAAGTCGCGCATAACCAGGTCGCGTATAGGCGTGTCGGCAACTGCCGATTTAACGCGAAACATCTCCATGCCGAGCTCTTTAGGATCGTCAATACCGGCTATTTCTGCTAGCGCTTCAACACATTTAATATCGGCAGTAGTGCACGTTGGCGATTTAAAAATAACGGTGTCGCTTAAAATAGCGCACATCATAATACCGGCGATGTTTTTAGGGATTTCTACATTGTAAAAATCGTACATCATTTTAATTATGGTGTTTGAACAACCTACAGGGCGGATCCAACACTCTAGTGGTGCTGATGAGGTTAGGTCACCAAGCTTATGGTGATCTACTACGCCGACTATGCGAGCTTGGTCTATATCATCTGGTGCTTGGGTTTTTTCTGTGTGGTCAACAATATACACATCTTCGCCGGCGTAGCTAAGCTTTAGCTCTGGCGCTTCGAAGCCAAATTTATCAAGAATAAATTGAGTTTCTGGTGAAATTTCACCAAGACGCGTTGGAATGGCTGGTTCATTAATTTGGTTTTTTAAATAAGCGAGTGCAATTGCGCCGCATATTGAATCTGAATCTGGGATTTTATGGCCCACTACATACATTGACATTGATGAAACTCCTAAAAATTTGCGCGTATTCTAACAAAGTATAGTGGATTTAACATATAGACAGTGTAATTAAGTTTTGGTTACACTTTAAACTATTGAACTAATTAGGAACATCGAGCATGCAATTAAGCCGTAAAGGTTGGAACAACGTTATTATTTTTTCGATGTTGATTATGATCTTCTTTTTAAATGGTTGGCATAAAAATATTGGTGGTAATAATAACGAGCCGGTACTGCAACCAGTGTTACCAATACAAAGTTTTGTATTAACGTTGAGTTTTGTTGATCAAAAAATTGAACGTATAGGCACAAGCTGGCGTACAACCGCATTACAAATCGATGTGCCGCTTACTTGGCAAGGCACGGAGCAGCAGCTAGGTGAACTGGTTAACGTGTGGCAAAGTGCTCAGCTTATGTCGGTTCATGAGTCAGTTGTTTTTAATCCTAATGCGCCACTTTCGGTAGCTACCTTTGAACTGGCGGGCGAACCTTTACCTTGGGTGTATTTGCTTTACAAGGGCGATGGGCAGTATTATCTACTCGAAAAAAATAGCCAGCGTGTATTTGCGCTTGATTTAGCTGTAGTTAAACAGTTGTTTCCTAGTTCAACCCCGAGCGAACAATAATCTTTATAATAAAGTGAGTGTATTAAATGCCTGAATTACCAGAGGTAGAAGTAAGCCGCATGGGCATAACCCCGCATGTTTTAAATCAAGTTGTTACTAAGGTAAATATTCATAATGGCAGCATGCGTTGGCCAGTGCCAGACGATGTATATCAGCTAACGGGTTTAACCGTAACGGGCGTTGAGCGCCGCGCAAAATATTTGTTATTACACTGTGAGTTAGGCTCTACTATTTTGCATTTAGGTATGTCGGGAAATTTACGCGTAGTAAGTGCTAACGAGCCACTTAAAAAACACGATCATATAGAATTTATTTTTGCTAACGGTAAAGCGCTGCGCTTAAACGATCCGCGCCGCTTTGGTTGTTGCCTATGGCAAGCGCCGGGCTCAGTTCATAAGTTATTGGCAAAGCTTGGGCCTGAGCCGCTTACGGACGAATTTTTTGCGAAACAGGTATATCAGCAATCACGCAATAAAAAAGTGCCGGTAAAACAATTTATAATGAATAACGCTATTGTCGTAGGGGTCGGTAATATTTACGCTAACGAATCATTATTTAAAGCGGGAATAGATCCTCGCCGCGAAGCCGGTAAAGTATCACTGAAAAGTTTTGAAGCGCTTATCCCTATAATTAAAGACACGCTAGCCGCAGCAATAACCCAAGGAGGCACCACCTTAAAAGATTTTGCCCAAAGCGATGGGAAACCGGGTTACTTTGCTCAGCAACTTTTAGTGTACGGTCGCAAAGGGCAACCTTGCTTGGTGTGTAAAAGCGAATTACAAGAAGTTAGGTTAGGGCAAAGAAGTACTGTGTTTTGTGGGAAGTGTCAGAAGTGAAGGGCAGCGAATAGTACTAAAGATTCTCATCTACCCTCTTTGTGCAAAATGCTTTTAAGTGATTAATTCACAAAGAGGGTGAGATCGTGATGTGGAGGGGGAACCTTACCCGCTGAAACCTCCGGTTTTAAAGCTCAAACGGGGCTACGCCTACGGCTTTCATTGTGTAGCCTACTTGGGCTATTTCGCCTGACCATGTTTGGGTGCTAATTACACCAGTCACTACTATGGCGTCGTATAGGCTGTCGATGGGGACACCGCCTTTAATGGTTACATGTACTATTTGATTTGGCGGCGGCGGCGGTACGTGTATACAGGCGCCAAAATAAGGAACCAGTAAAAATTCGGTAATTACTTCACTGTCGCCTTCAAGTGGTACTACAAAGCCCGGTAGGCTTACCGATTTACCATCAAGTGCTTTTACTACAGGTGCGTTTAGATCTGGTTGAACCCAGTTTTGTTCACTGCCTTCGTGGTTAGCTTGCGCTTGGGTGTTTATTTGCATATGACCTTGTGGAATTAGGTCTTCCCAAAAAATTTCTTTGGGTGGATTTGCACTACTAACAAAGCTGGTTAGCATTAAGCTTACCAAGGCGATGTATTGAAAAGTTGCTTTTAAAAACGTCATGATTGTCCTAGTTATATTTTTATACTCATGCCATCGCTGAGTGAGTAAAAGTAAGCGCGAGTAGCGGGAATTAAACCAATAATAAATCCTGCAATCATAATAACGCCTATAAGTGTGAGTTCATAGTAAGAGAGCATGGCAATACTAATGCTAATACCAGCGTGACTTTGTAAGTAACCTGCGCCAAAAAACATCAGCGCATAAAATAATACACACCCAACTATGCAGCCGAGTAAAGTGGTAAGCAGTGACTCTATGCTAATGAGCGTAAATAGCTGCCATGGCCGAGCGCCTACTGAGCGTAATATGGCAAGCTCTCTGCGGCGCTGATTAAGGTTAGCTAGGAGCGTGGTTAACATGCCAAGCAAGCTAATAATGACTACCACAACAGAAAATAGCAGCAGTATTTTTTCAACAATAGCGAGCATTTCCCATAACTCTTTTAGCGTAACTGTAGGCATAATACCCAGCAGTGCTTCTTTTTTATATTGGTTTATATTGCGCCTAATTTGCAGCGTGTAAAGTGGTGAGTTAAAGCCCATTAAAAACGCAGTAATTTGTTTTGGGTGGCCAACTAAGTTGCTATGTTCCTCGTGCTCATGTTTGTCATGCTCTGCACTATGGCCACCATGGATTAAATCGATAGCGGCCAGCGGTATATGCAGCGTTTTATCTACTGGTGTGCCGGTGGCATTTAAAATACCGACCACTTTAAACGGGTTGTCATCATGATGATGAAAACTAGTGCTGCCCATACCATGAGATATAACAATGCTGTCGCCCAGTTTATAGTTTAATTTACTCGCCACCTCACTCCCCAGCACTACTTGGTTAATCGTGTTAAATGCGTGGCCTTGCTTAAAGCTCAGTGGCTGCTTTTTGCCAAACCGATAATAATTAAAGTAATCAAGGGTGGTGCCTAATACTGCTTGGCCTTTGTGGCTGTCGCCAAGGCTTATTGGAATGCTCCACTTTACGCCGCGTTGTCCGGTTATGTATTCATAACTTTGCCAACTCACACCATTGTTAGTGTGGCCTATTCTAAATACGGACGAGAGCAGCAATTGAATATCGCCAGTGCGCGCACCGACAATTAAATCGGTGCCTGAAATAGTATTACTAAAACTGCTTTTTGCGTCTATGCGTACCCGTTCAATGCTTAGCAGTAACATGACGCTAATGGCGATGGTAAGTAAGGTTAACAGCACGCTACTACGACGGTTTAATAGGCTTTTATAGGCGAGTTTAATTAAGATCATGATGCTGCCTGCAAATTAACTAAATCGATGCTGCGATTAAAAAGTGGTTGCAAACTTTCGTCGTGGCTAACAAATACTAAAGTACTGTTGGCGTGCTTAGCTTGCTCAAACAGCAGTTTTATAAAGCTTTGGCGGTTGTTGGTGTCGAGCGCCGATGTGGGCTCGTCGGCAATAATTAGCTCTGGGCTGCCAATAAATGCACGCGCAGCAGCCACACGTTGTTGCTGGCCAATACTTAATTTACCCACATCTTGATGATGTAAATGCTGCGCTAACCCTAAGGCATTAAGCAATCTTGCGGACTCTGCGGTTAAGCAGCTTGATTGCTGTAGCGCCCGTTGTTGGCGCTGCTTTGAAAACTGGCAACCCAAGCTTACGTTTTCCAGCGGCGTTAAATAGGGGAGCAAATTAAAATTTTGAAAAATATAACCAATATGATCCGCTCTAAACACATCGCGCTGAGTATTACTTAGGCTGTTTAAGTTTTTATTTAAAATACTTACTTCACCGCTGGTGGCGGTATTAATACCCGCTAATAATGCCAGTAAGGTCGACTTACCACAGCCACTTGGTCCATGTAAAAACACATGCTCGCCTTGCTTAATGTTCAGCTGGTTAATATTAAGTGTGGGGCTAACTGCATTTTTATGCCATTTAAATAACAGCTTAGAAAGTGTGATCATAACAACTTAATAGTTAAACATTTATAGTTGTGATGTTAAGCGATAATAAAAGGGAAAGGAAGGAGGGGAGCGTTCAGTGGTTATATTTCAGCGGCCAGCTTAATATTAGCCAAGCATTGAGCTAATCAAACCCTTTACGCATGGCTTAAAATATAAGCATTCATATAATGGGTATGAAAGAGAGTAAATGAAAAGCAATACAGTGATATTAATAAACCCAATAGCTAAGGAATCATTTGCATTTGAGAATCGAAGTATATTAACTTAATACAAATAATTGGACGCTATGATGTCTTTTTTCTTTTATTTTAGTTCTTTTTGGGTATGCTGGTGTCTAATTGTGTTTTTAGGGCTACAGTTATCAATTATTTATTATTAAGTGAAGGCGATGTGCAACTTGCTTTTGCAGCACATTTACAAGCGCTTCGAAAAAAAGCTAAATTGTCTCGAGAAGCTTTAGCTAAGAAAAGTACCGTACCGGCTTCTACAATAAAAAAATTTGAAGTTACGGGACTCATTTCATTTAGGCAGCTATTACTTTTGTGGCAATCATTAGACGACTTAACTCGTTTATATGATTTAACAAAAGATCTTCCTCAAAGTAAAGATGCACCAACGTCTATAGAGCAGGTTTTGAAAAATGGTCTTTAAGGTAGTGTTTAGAAATCTGTGTCATTTCAGTATTATTAAGAAAACAGGAGTGACACATGACTCAATCTTTCGACTTCAACAAAGCATTAGCTGAACTTCAAGCTGGTAAAGGCCTTACTGGCGAAGACGGTGTTCTAACACCATTAATTAAACAACTCACCGAAGCGGCTCTTAAAGCTGAATTAGAGCAGCATTTAGAATCTGAGACCCAAGTTAACCGTAAAAATGGTTCAACCAAAAAAACAGTTAAGTCATCCATAGGTCAATTCGAACTTGAAACGCCCAGAGATCGTTCAGGTTCGTTTGAACCTCAGCTTGTTAAAAAGAACCAAACCAAGTTAACGCCTGAAATTGATGAGAAAATCCTATCTATGTTTGCTTTAGGTATGAGCTACCGAGATATTCGAGGCCACATACAGGATATGTATGGCGTTGAGGTATCAGAGGCCACCATCACTGCCGTAACAGACCAACTGATACCAGAGCTTAAAGCATGGCAAGCGCGCAGCTTAGACACGCTTTACCCGTTTATCTGGCTTGATGCTATTCATTATAAGATTAAAGAAAATGGGCGCTACGTGAGTAAGGCTATTTATACCGTACTAGGTGTCAATATCGAGGGCCGCAAAGAGTTACTTGGTTTATATATCTCTGAAAGTGAAGGGGCTAACTATTGGCTATCAGTATTAACAGATTTACATAATCGTGGTGTATCCGATATTTTAATTGCCTGTGTTGATGGACTAAAAGGCTTCCCTGAAGCAATAGCAACAATCTATCCTGACGCCGAAGTGCAGGAGTGCGTTATTCATCAAATTCGTAATTCGATGAAGTATGTTGCTTCAAAGCACCAAAAAGAGTTTATGGCTGACTTGAAACCCGTTTATAAGGCAGCCACTAAAGATGCAGCAGAAGCCGCTCTCGCCGAATTAGATGCCAAATGGGGCAAGTTATACCCTATCGTTATCGAGTCTTGGCGTCGAAAGTGGGGCAATCTGTCGGTTTACTTCAAGTATCCAGATTACGTGCGAAAAGCTATTTATACCACAAATGCAATTGAAGCTGTACATCGTCAGTTTAGACGACTCACCAAGACTAAGGGAGCATTCCCTAATGAAAACAGCTTGATGAAATTATTGTATGCAGGCATATTGAATGCCTCGAAGAAATGGACAATGCCAATCCATAATTGGAATCTGACATTGTCGCAATTGGCCATCCACTTCGAAGGTAGGTTAGATGGTGTGCTAGATATTTAGCAACTTAGGCTGACACAGAATTCTGAACGCCCTCGTCTTTAAGCCAATAAATAAACTAGAAGTTAAACGTACGCTATCTGATTTCACAGAATTACTTGTTGGTGTGCTTGCTCAAAATCGGCAGGGTGTTTATTTTCAATTTGATCAAAACTACTTAGATCAATATAGCAACCTTTCACCATTTTCATTGTCCTTTAATAGGGATGTGCAATTAGCACCTAAAAGCCCACACAATGGGCTTCATGGAGTTTTTTCTGATTGTTTGCCTGATGGTTGGGGATCATTACTTCAGGACCGTGTTTTTAGACAAAATAATATAATGCCAAACTTCGTTACTGCAATGGACGATTATCGTTTGTTGGCCATTCTGCTATGGGGGCATTATCTTTTACACCAGAGGCTAATTATAATATTCCAAGTGAAGAGGAGCCAGGTCTAGCTGAATTAGGCCAACAAGCTCAAGCCATTTTTGATGGGCAAACAGAAACAGTACTTTCGGCATTGGTTGCAGCTGGTAGCTCTGGTGGTGCACGTCCTAAAGCTTAAGTATATTTTCCTGAACATAATATAGAAGAATGTAGAACTCAGCCTAAAATTGGTGATGATGCATGGCTGATAAAATTTACATCCAAAAATTTGTCTTTAGGCCATGAAGAAGGATTGTGTGAAGCTGTGTATTTGGAGTTAGCAGATAAAGCTAAATTAAGCACACCTGAAAGACTTTTGGTAAATGCACCTGAAGGCACTGGAGCAAAACAATGGCTGGCATTAAAGCGATTTGATAGATTTAAATTACCAAGCAATAAAATGGGCCGTAAACATATGCACAGCGCATGTGGTTTATTGGATGCTGACTTTCGTGCACCCACATTAGATTATGAAGATTTAATTAAAGCTAGTCGTGTTTTATGCAAGTCTCCTGCTGCTGGGCAGTTACAGTTTCGCCGAGCTATATTCAATTTGTTTAGTTGTAATCAAGATGATCATTCAAAAAACTGGGCATTTCTTCAAGAAGATTCTGGCGAGTGGAACCTAGCTCCTTTTTACGATGTTACTTTTAGTCCTCATCCGTTTAATGAGCATGCAACTTCGTTTGCAGGATATGGGAAAAACCCTCCAATAAAAGCAATTCAAAAGTTAGCCTCTGCGGCTGGGTATGCAAATTGGAAACAAGTTCAGATTATAATCTCTGAAATTGCAGACATTGTTTTTAGCTTTAAAGACACAGCTAAAACATTTGAGGTAAATAAACAGACTATTCAATTGATTGAACAACAACTTGATAATACTTACCGCATAAATAAACAGTTATGCGGTAGTCTTTAATAATCCTTAAACCTAAATAGTAAATCACTAGCTAAAATCGGCTCTTTAGCCAAAGCGATTGAGCTTTTTATGACTCTAGATTATTATATGTGGCTTATAACCCCAATCCCATACTTTGCTCTTTGAGCATGCCTAACCCCGGAGATAGCATGACTAGCTATAAAGTTTTAGACGTAAACGATGATTTACCTATTCGTACCAAAGGTGAAGTACACAGTGGTAAAGTACGCTCGGTTTATTGGCTAACCGACGCAGACAGCAAACGTTTAATTAGCGAAAAGGGCTATAAAGTACCAGCCGATACTGAGCTGGCAATTATGGTTATTTCCGACAGAATTTCAGCTTTTGATTGTATTTGGCAAGGCGAAAACGGTTTAAATGGCGTGCCAGGTAAAGGTATAGCGTTAAACTCGGTGGCTGCGCATTGGTTTAAGTTATTTGATGAAGCAGGACTGGCGGGTAATCACATTGTTGATATTCCGCATCCGTATGTTTGGATTGTACGTAAAGCCAGTACGGTAAAAGTAGAAGCCATTGCCCGCCAATATATTACTGGCAGCATGTGGCGCGACTACGCTAAAGGCATACGAGACTTTTGTGGTATTAATTTACCAGAAGGTTTAACAGCTAATCAAAAGCTCGATAAAGTATTAATTACTCCCTCTACCAAAGGCATTATTACTGGCGTGGCAGATATTCCCCCAGTTGATGATGTAAATATAACGCGTAGCAATATTACTAATAACCTAAGCGTATTTAACTTTAGAACGGCTGATGATGTAGCCCAATACGAAAAGTTATTAGTGGAAGGTTTTGAGCTAATAAGTGGCGAGCTGGCTAAGCTTGGGCAAATATTTGTAGATACTAAATTTGAATTTGGCTATGTAGAAGATATAAATGGCGCAGAGCAGCTTATTTATATTGATGAAGTAGGCACGCCTGATTCATCACGTATTTGGGATGAGGCATCTTACCGCGACGGTAAAATTGTTGAAAATTCAAAAGAAGGTTTTCGTCAGCTGTTAATTAATAACGTGCCAGAGAGCGACGTACTACTTAATAAAGACCGCATGGATGAGCGTGAGCAGCTAGCTAAAAATTACATTTTACCTGAGTCAGTAATGCTTGAAGTGTCAAATACCTACGTGGGCATTGCCAGTAAAATAGTGGGCAAAGAGATTGTTATTCCTGCTGATCCGCGTCAAGAAGTAATTGCTATTTTAGATGCCGATTATGGATTAATTATAAAATAACACGACTAAAGTGCTAAAAAATGAATGCTAAAATGTTTATTTTTAGTGACTGAACTATATTTCTTGCAATTGGTGCTCGTCTCTAATTAACTGAACTTAAAATTAATATTTGAGTATGGTTATGTTTGAACGAGCATTGCAAGTTTTTGCAAAAAAACGTTATTTATTCGCTTTAAGTGTGCTTTTTAGCCACGCTGCTATTAGCGCAAATATTGATTTAGTAATAAAAGATCAACACGGTATGGTGTTACCTAATGCCGTTGTTGAAATAGGCCAAGCAAACGCTGCTTTTAAGCCTACAAATCCAAGTGTTAAAAAGCTCCCCGTTGCGGTAATGGATCAGATAAATAAGCAGTTTTTACCTGAGCTACTTATTGTGCAGCAAGGGCAATTAGTTAACTTTCCTAATAGCGACAATATTCGCCATAACGTGTATTCGTTTTCAAGCGCTAAATCTTTTCAATTAAAACTCTACTCAGGGCAACCCAAAGAGCCAATTGTTTTTGACACCCAAGGTGTTGTGGTACTAGGCTGTAATATTCATGACTCTATGGTGGGTTATATTTATGTGGCTAAGAGCGAGCAAGTTTATAAAACCGATAAAAACGGAGTTGTAAGTTTGCCTATTACTACGCAGCCGTTGCAAATAAGTGTGTGGCATGCGTTGCAAACCGCGCCTTTAGAAAATAAAAAAATGATGAATATAGAGCCTCAAGCTATTTTACCTATAACTATAAATACTTCCTCGCCAGCACCACGTAACACCTTTGGCAGCCAGTTTAAGGGCGGTAATGACTAACAATTTGCGAAACCGTATAACCATTTTATGTGTAGGCTTGGTGTTATTAACCACTGTGGTTAGTTTGCTGAGTTTTTGGTGGTCTACAAATAAGTTTCAAGAAGAAAAAGTCAATCAAGACATAAGTGTGGCACAAAATGTTTATAAGCAATATTTAAACTCGAAAGAAAACCTATTATTAACTGCCGCTAAAGTACTCACCTCCGATTTTGGCTTTAAACAAGCGGTTGCCACGCGTGACGCTGCTACTATAAGCAGTGTTTTATACAATCATAGCCAACGTATAGACGCCGATTTAATGCTGCTGTTAGATTTGTCGGGGCAGTTAATATCAACCAATAATGATGAAGACAACTTTACCGATAACCTGCAGACTTTAATGAGTGAGTTATTAACTGCCTCGGAGCGATCTAATTTTGTGGTATTAAATGGCCAACTGTATCAGGTTATTTTACTGCCAGTTAAAACCCCGCGCACCATAGCTTACAGTTTGGTGGGTTTTAAAATAACCAGTAATGTAGCCTCAGAGCTTAAAAGCCTAACCGGTATGGAAGTAAGCTTTATAGCGAGCGTAGATAGCTTAGTAAAAACCTCACTGGTAGCTCCTCCAGCAAACTTTCAACCAGTTAATTATTTTAATAGCAAAACGACGTCGCGCTTTTTTGGTGATTATTTAGTGTATAAAAATCGCGAAATTGAGCTATCTGCACTGCAAGCTCACCCGGTAATAATTTTACTCAGCGCCGATTTAACCCAAAGCTATCGCGATTTTGAGCAGCTTTTTTTTACGCTTATTGTTCTTGCCATACTTACTTTAATTGTTGGGGTAGTAACCAGTAGTTTATTAGCAAATAACTTAACTACACCACTGTCGCAATTGGCTGTGGTGGCTAAACAATTTGCAAAGGGTAATTATAATTTTAAATTTAAAGGTGACAAACAAAGCAGTGAAATAGCTACCCTAATGGATGCTTTTCATAACATGGGTAGTGATATAAATGAACGTGAACAGCAAATTAGCTACCAAGCTCGCCATGATGCACTAACCGGATTTTATAACCGCTCGGCCATGCTAGAAATGCTAGCTAAGCAGTTAAGTAAAAGCACCGTACACACGCTAGTTGCTATCGATATTAAAGGCCTGCGACATATAAACGATAAGTTAGGACCACGTATTGGTGATAAGTGCTTAAAAGCAGTGGCACATCGTATTCGTGAATTTTCGGAGGAGTTGGGTGGGTTTCATGCGCGTATTGGTGGCGATGAATTTTTAACTGTGTTTCCGGCAGCGGCCGTGGGCGATTTTAAACGCGGCATTGTTGCTTTGATGGCGCAGCTCCAAGCGGGTTACACCATTCAAAACTTAAAAATAAATTTACGCTTTAGTGTGGGGGTGGTGCAATATCCGCTACACGGTGAACAAGCTGAGGATCTAATTCGTCGAGTACTTATAGCAGTAGAAAGCGCAACCAGTCATGATCAAAATATTCATTACTATCAACAAGGCGAAGACGAAGCGCATTTAGAACGCTTAGTTATGCTGGACGAACTTAAGCAAGCTATAAGCGATGATGACGGCCAGTTATTTATGACCTATCAGCCAAAGCTAAATATGAAAATACAAAAGGTCGATAAGGTTGAGTCCTTAATTCGCTGGCAACGTAAAGATGGCAGTTGGGTGTCGCCTGAGGTGTTTATTGATTTAGCAGAGCAGTCGGGATTAATTGTAGAGCTCACTGCCTGGGTGGTTAATACCGTTATTGCACAAGTTGCCGCTTGGCAGCAAAAAGGCATACATTTACAAGCGGCTATTAATGTATCGGCGCAAGATATTGCGTTTGCAGGGTTTCATTCGTCATTAGTACGTACTTTAAAAAAGCATAAGGTTAACCCTGCGTTGATCACTATTGAGCTCACCGAGCGCGATATGATCGAAAATGAAGAAAAGGGCATAATTGCCCTCGAGAACTTAAAAGCCATTGGGGTAAAAGTATCGCTTGATGATTATGGCGTAGGGCAAACATCGCTAGGGCGTTTAAAAATGCTGCCAATTGATGAGCTTAAATTAGATAAGTGCTTTATTTTAAAACTAGATGAATCGCAAAAAGATCAATTTATAGTGCAGTCGAGTATCACTTTAGGGCATCAATTAGGGTTTTCGGTAGTAGCTGAAGGGGTAGAAACTGCAGGCACCTTAACGTTACTTAAACAAATGCAATGCGATCACGCACAAGGTTATTATTTAAGTCGACCATTAAAAGCCGAGCAATTAGAGCTATGGTTAGAGGAATACGATGGCGTACATTAAGTGTTTTATGGCAGGGGTATTACTCACAGCCAGTTTTATAGCTGCTGCGAGTAGCGGTAAATTATTAGCTACTCCTGGGGTGTCTCAAGTTGAGGGGGCTGGTGGTGGAGGTATTGTTCCGTGGGCGCAACTTGCGGGGTATGCCAGTGAGGATGAGGTTTCGATTAATGGCTTTTGTAGCCGTGCAGATGTAACCGACTATACGTTAGATGTATGTGGCGCACAGCTTAATTTGTTTAATCGCGTTGAGCTTAGTTATGCGCAGCAAGAGTTTGATGTACCCGCGCTGAGTACGCAAATAGAGCAGTCGATAACCAGTGCTAAAGTTCGTTTATATGGCGACATTGTTTACAGTAGTTGGCCACAAGTAAGTTTAGGCATACAGCATAAGTCGTTAGACGATGGCACGGTTGCAAAGCTAGTGGGTGCAGAGAGTACCAGCGGTACTGATTTTTACTTAGCGGCAAGCAAATTACACTTAGGTGCTATTGCGGGGTACAACTGGTTTTGGAACGTGACCACCCGTTACAGTAAAGCCAACCAACTGGGACTACTGGGTTATGGCGGGAATAAGGTGAGCAATAAAATATTATTTGAAGCAAGCACAGCGATATTTTTAAGCCGTGAAGTCGCGTTAGGTGTTGAGTATCGTCAAAAAACAAATAACCTAGGATTAGGCGAGCAAGATTGGAAAGATGTGTTTGTAGCTTGGATGCCAAATAAACATATGAGCGTAACCGCCGCCTACTTAGATTTAGGCAGTATAGCTGGAGCAAGCGATCAAACCGGTTGGTATTTATCGGTGACAGGATATTGGTAATGAGAGTTTTTATACTATTTTTATTGGCTACAAGTGTATTAGCTGGCTGTAGCAGCAAGCCTAAACAGAGTTTGTATCAGCAAATAAATGGTAATGCCGGCATAGAAAAACTAGTGGATAGCTTTATTTATCAAATAGGTAATGACAGGCAAGTGTTTCATTATTTTGAGCACAGTAACATTACTCATTTTCGCCAAGGCTTTATCAGCCACTTATGCGCGCTAACAAACGGCCCGTGTGAGTATAAAGGCGACTCTATGGTTGCTATTCATACCGGCATGAATATTAATGAAAAAGATTTTAATCATGTAGTCGATCTACTAATTAATGCGATGGACGAGCAAAATATACCCCATTCAGTACAAAATAAAATAATAGCGAAAATGGCACCACTGCGCAGTGAAATAATAAAGATTTAAGAGCTGTAAAGGGGCAGCGCTCAGCTGTTCACTTTTAAAAAAAGCAGCCAAACATTGAGATAGGTAAATGAAAAATATAATTACCAATGAGCAGCTTTATACGCAATTAAATGATCCTGCATTAATATTATTTGACGCGGGTATGCTACGCCCGGGTATAACCGGTAACTATGTTGCTAAAGCAGTACTGCCTAACGCGCAGCGCTTTGATATTAAAAATGAACTAGCAGATCGCTTTAACCCATTACCTAATACTTTGTGTAGCGAAATGCAATTTACTCAAGTAATGCAAAAGGCAGGCGTTAACCACGACTCGTATATTGTTATTTATGAGGATGAGGGTTTGTTTAGCGCAGCTAGGGCATGGTGGATGCTAAAATCTATGGGCTTTGATAATGTAAAAGTGCTCAGTGGTGGGCTAAGTAAATGGCTTGAGAGTGGCTACCCGGTGCAGCAAAACTATAGCAAGGAAAAACATAATGGTAATTTTATTGCACGTTATAAAGCGGGTTACTTTATTAATAAGCAACAGGTACAAAACGCAATTGATGATCCGGCCATAGTATTACTCGATGCGCGTGCACATAAACGCTTTACAGGCGAAGACCCTGAACCCCGTGCAGATATGCGCAGCGGCCATATTCCTAATAGTCTTTCATTACCTTATAGCGAATTACTGTGCAGTGGTGAGGCTAAGCCACTTAACGAGATAAAGCAGCAGTTTACCGTGTTAGTGGGTAATGCTGAACAACTGCAATTTAGCTGTGGTTCGGGCATTACCGCGTGTATTTTAGCGCTATTTGCTGATGAGTGCGGTTACGCTAACTTAAGTGTTTACGACGGTTCATGGAGTGAATGGGGAAAGAAATAAAGAGCAGACAGGACCGCAGTAAGATATCCGCGTTCAGTAAGAGAAAACTAGCATACCTGTAGCAAACTAAACCCCGCGCTTGTTTACTCCTTTATTAACAGCCCCAAATTAAAAGCTGTTATTTAACGGCCTTCTTTAACCGCTATTACTTGTACGGGCAATTTTTGCAGCCATTCTTACAGCATGTACCACGCTTTAAAAAATACCATTTACTAAATACCATATAGCTGTTTTGCATAGTGTAATCGAGCCCTTCAATTAGCTCTCCATTATTTTTAAATTGCTTAGCAAACGCGAGTTGTATTTTAATCGGCTGCGAATAAAGGCTTTGTAAGTAAGTGTTTATTTTAGCCAGCGTACAGTTACGGCATAAACAGCTTGTAGCGTTAAGGTCTAACGGTAAAATAGCGGGTAACTCGTTGCACCAACATGCTGATATGTCAGTCACATTACAAGTAAGAGCTGTATTACATTGCGTGCAGTTAATTTGGGTCATTATTTTACTTTTAAATCACGGTGAGCGCAGAATAACAATATTATGAATATACAAAAAGCATTAGCGCAGTTTATTACCTTCGGGCCAGAAAAAGACGAGGCAGTTGCTGTTATTGTATCTGCGGCAGCAGCAAAACAGCCATTATTTACCCTAAGTACGTCAATCATGCTAAATGTGTTTGAGCGTTGTTTGCATAATGAAATAGCACTTGATGATTTGGAACTGTGGGCGAATGTGATTGAAGCGCGAGATGATATAGATTGCGCTGAGTGTGAAGGCGTTATTTATGCACTTAGTAACAGTGAACAAATGGGCGAGCTTAATAATGAAAAGCTCGCAAAATTAGCCACGCTTTTACAAGAGTAAAAGCATGGCTAATTTTTAGTAAAGCCTAGCGCTTTACTTATGATATCCCAAGCAAGTTTCTACTTCGTTTTTTGAGCCTAAAATTACAGCTACGCGCTGGTGAATAGCATTAGGTTGTATGTCCATAATGCGCTCGGTGCCAGTTGAGGCAATCCCGCCAGCTTGCTCTACTAGCATGGCCATAGGGTTTGCTTCGTAAAGCAGACGTAGTTTATTTGGTTGGCTTGGGTTTTTGGTATCTGTTGGGTAGGTAAATAACCCGCCACGGCTTAATACGCGGTGTACATCGCCTACCATTGCAGCAATCCAGCGCATATTAAAGTTTCGAGCGCGTGGGCCAGTGTCGCCAGCTACAAGATCGTTAATGTAGTTTTGCATAGCCGGTTGCCAATGGCGTTGGTTTGACGCATTAATAGCATATTCGTTGGTATCTGCTGGTATTTTTGCAAAATCTTGAGTTAATAAAAAGGTGCCGTGCGTTTTATCTAGGGTGAAAAAGCGGGTGCCTTTACCTGTCGTTAGCGCCAATATAGTCGATGGGCCATACAATACATAACCTGCCGCTACTTGATTAATACCCGGTTGCATAAAAATACTTTGGTCAGCAGGATCTGCGCCTTCAGGCGCTTTCATTACTGAAAAAATAGTACCTACTAACGAGTTTATGTCGGTGTTTGATGAGCCATCAAGTGGGTCAAACGCTACAATATATTCTGCATCAGGATTGCCAGCAACTGTGTAGTCTTCTTCTTCAGAGGCGATGGCTTTTACGTAGCCCGATTCCAATAATATATCTTTAAGCAGTTGGTTGGTTAAAACATCAAGCTTCTTTTGAGTTTCCCCTTGAATATTCTCATCAAGTGTTGAGCCTAATACACCCGATAATTCGCCTTGGCCAACACGAAATGAAATTTCTTTACATGCGGCTAATATAGTTCTGATCAAAGAGATTAATTCTCTTGGGCAACCATCTTCAAGTAATACTGGAGGAAGTCTACGCATTCTATTTTCCTGATAACGTGATTAAACTAATCATAATGTGAGAGGGATTAGTTTGGAGCGCTGAAATTCGTCTTAAATAACTGTATTGTTTAAATTCCCCCCTATAATGGGGTTACCTAATCGTACTTAAAACGCCAATAACAAAGATAAGATTATGCAAAAAATAAAACTACTAGGTTACATTCTCTTTACTGTGTTGCTCACTATGATAACTCAAGCGCACGCAGCAATTAAGTCTATTGATGAATTTACTGGAAAGATGAATCATTTTCCGGGATATTTTTCATTTTTTTACGATACAGAAAACGGCAAGGTTTATTTAAAAGTAGATAAACTAGAGCAGCAATTTTTGCTACAGCAAAGTTTGCCAAATGGCTTGGGCTCTAACGATATAGGGCTTGATAGAGGACAGCTTGGTAATACACACTTAGTGCAATTTGAGCGCTTTGGCGACAAAGTAATGCTACGCGCTGTAAATACTTACTATCGCGCAAATACCAGTAATAAAGCTGAGCAGCAAAGTATTAATGAAGCGTTTGCATCAAGCATATTAGCGGGCTTTAAAGTGGTTGCGCAAAATAAGCGGGCGTTATTAATCGATTACACCCCGTATTTACTTAGCGACGTACACGGTGTAAATCGTACCCTGGCTGCGACTAAACAAGGTAACTTTAACCTAGACGAATCGCGTAGTGCAGTTTATATGAGCCGCTCTAAAGCATTTATTAATAATACAGAGCTTGAAGCCGTACTTACCTTTGCTGGTACTAAACCGGGTAAGTTTGTGCGTGAAATAAGCCCCGACGCTTATTCGTTAACGGTGCATATGCATCATTCATTAATTAAATTACCAGACGATAATTACACCCCGCGCAACTTCCATCCGCAATCGGGTTTTTGGAGTATTGAGCATAAAAACTATGCTGCAGCACTTGGCGAGTCTATGTATGTGCGATATATACCACGCCATCGGTTAACTAAAAAAGATCCGAACTTACCTATTAGCGACCCTATTGAGCCGATTGTTTATTACCTTGATCCTGGGGTGCCGGAGCCTGTAAAAAGTGCATTGCTTGAAGGTGCACAGTGGTGGGATGAAGCATTTAGTGCCGCGGGTTATAAAAATGCATTTATAATAAAAGTACTACCAACAAACGCCGACCCTATGGATATTCGCTATAACGTAGTGCAATGGGTGCATCGTGCTACTCGTGGTTGGTCGTATGGCAGTTCGGTAATTGATCCGCGTACCGGCGAAATTATAAAAGGTCATGTAACGCTTGGCTCACTGCGCGTTCGCCAAGACATTTTAATTGCAGAAGCGCTGGCTGCGCCTTATTTAAACGGCAACGAAATAGCAAAAACACTACAAGCCATGGCACTTGATCGTATTAGGCAGTTAAGTGCCCATGAAATTGGGCATACTTTAGGTATTTCTCATAATTTTGCCGCCTCTGTAGGCGATAGAGCCTCGGTAATGGATTATCCGCATCCGCTGCTTAGCTTTGATGAACAAGGCAAGCTTGATGTGTCACACGGTTATGCTACGGGTATGGGCGTGTGGGATACACAAGTTATTAAATACGGCTACAGCGACTTTACTAATCAAAACGAAGCAGCAGCATTGGCGGCTATTTTAAAAGAAAACAACACTAAAGGGCTCGAGTTTATATCTGATAGCGACGCACGCGCTGCCGGTGGTGCGCATCCTACGGCTCATTTGTGGGATAACGGCGCAGCACCAAGCGAAGAGCTATTAAGAGTACTAGAAGTGCGTAAGCAAGCACTCGCACAATTTGGTATTCATAATATAAAAACGGGAGAGGCGTTATCGCAATTAGAAGAAAAACTGGTGCCCTTGTATTTATTTCACCGTTACCAAGTAGAGGCGGTGGCTAAATTAATTGCTGGGGTAAATTACGAGTACGAAGTACGCGGTGATAAACCTGTAAAAGGCGCGCAAGTGGTTGCTAAGCAAGCGCAACAACAAGCGGTTAAAGCTATTTTAACCACTCTTGAGGGCCGTAATTTAGTGTTGCCAGAGTCAATACTCGCACTTATTCCACCTAAAGCGTATGGTGAGTCTAGGACGCGTGAAAGTATAGTGGGGCGCACTGGTTTAACCCTTGATGCTATGGCGTTACCTGAAGTTGCCGTGCAGCATAGCTTATCGTTATTACTAAATGCACAACGTTTAAATCGCCTTGCGCAACAACAAGCACGCAGTGATGATTTTTATAGTTTAGATGAGTTACTTTTACAGCTTTATAAGCAGGTTTTTGTGGCATTACCATCCAATAACATGGTGGCAAAGATCACTCAGCGAGTGCAATTTTTAAGTGCTAAAACAATGGCTGATTTAGTGGCCAGCGATAACGTAAGTCCAGAAGTACAAGCACAACTGCGTTACTATTTAACTAAGCTAAAAGATGACTTTGAACAAAATTCACTACTAAGCAACACTAGTATAGGTGAAAGCGCGTTTAAACAATATTTAGCTGAACAAGTTAACCATTTTTTAACCACAGGTAGCTGGCCAGATAACTTTAAAGCATTACCAATCCCGCCAGGTTCGCCAATTTAAAAGGATCGCTTTTAGCAATAAAGCAGCAGGCGGCTTTTAACTAAGAAATTAAAAAACACCGCGCTTAATTTAAACGCGGTGTTTTTTTGTATTACTCATTGCATAGGTTAAATACGCAGGGCTGTCTTTGTTATTGTGTTACTTTTGCTTGCATAAAGTTGTTTTTTTGTTAATCTACCCGCCTTCTGTTGTGGCTATTTTGAGGTGTTTATGGCGTTTTTATCTCGTTCGATATTGGCGTTGTCTGTAGCACTTTTAAGCAATAACGTATTTGCGCAAAAGCAGTGTGATGTAGAGCTTCGTCACGGTTTAATCATTACTGATGATATTATTCGCATTGTTGATAAGGGCCAAACCCGCGTACAAATTAATAATAATAACCAATTGTTTATCCGTGGCTATTGGATTGACTTAAGTGATGACGAAAGTAAAGTCCTTGAGCAGTTTAGCAGCGGTATTCGTCAAACTGTTCCTGAACTCGTTAACTTAGCCACCGATGGCGTTAATTTAGGGCTCAGTGCAATTGAGCATGTTGTTGAAGGCATGACAGATAAAGAATCAGAAGTGCTTAAAACGCAATTGCAGTACGTTGAACGTGCGCTAATGGATAAGTTTAAACGCGGCGATGACTTTTTCTTTATTGCGCCGCAATCACTTTCCAAAATAGACGACTTTTTCACTAAAGATATTAGCAAAAAAATTCACTCGGCAGTGCATGGCTCCCTCGGGGCTATTTTAATGTCGTTAGGCGATGCATTTAAATCGCGCGAAGGTAATATTGAAGATCGAATGAACGACATGAGCCAACGCATGGATATCATTTCATCAGAAATAGATAAATCACTCCAAGAAAAAGCCCGCCAACTCGAACTAAAAGCTGCAGAATACTGCGAATGTTTAAACGCCCTTGATGTGACTGAATCTCGCCTACAAGCCATAGTACCAGGTATGGTGAGCTTTGATTTAGTGCAAATAAAGTCTTAAAAATTAAGAGCTGGTATTAGGTTTCAGGTTTCAGTAATTAATTAGCCAAGCACGCATTTACAATTAGGCCTCGTCGTTATAAATTGCCTAGAACCTAGTGCCATGAACTTTTAACGCGCTAAAATATCACATATACGTTGGCATGCATTGCCGTCACCATAAGGGTTGTGAGCGCGACTCATTGTTTTATATGCAGCATCATCAGTTAACAACTCATTTAATGCTGCGGTGATCTTAGCTACATCGGTACCAACTAATTTCACTGTACCTGCTTCAACTGCCTCTGGGCGCTCTGTGGTATCACGCATAACTAATACAGGCTTACCTAAACTTGGTGCTTCTTCTTGAATGCCACCTGAGTCAGTTAAAATAATATGAGCACGATTCATCAAGTATACAAATGGCAGGTATTGTTGTGGCTCAATTAAATGTACGTTATCAACATCCTTTAAAATGCGCTTTACTGGCTCTTGTACATTCGGGTTTAAATGCACGGGATAAAGTATTTGCGTATTTGGATGAGTTTTTGCGGTTTGCGCTAATGCTTCGCAAATTCGCTCAAACCCGCCACCAAAACTTTCACGGCGATGGCCTGTAACCAATATAAGCTTTTTATTTTCATCAAGCATTGGGAATTGCGATGCGAGTGTATTGCTTAATTCTGCATCATTTTCAATTTGTTGTTTAACCATTAATAACGCATCAATTACTGTGTTACCCGTTACAGATATGTTTTCAGCCGCGTAGTTTTCTTTTAATAAGTTAGCTTTTGAATTTTCGGTGGGTGCTAAATGGTACTTTGTAAGTGAGCCGGTTAATTTACGATTACCTTCTTCTGGCCAGGGTGAGTAAATATTACCTGTACGCAAGCCTGCTTCGACATGACCTACTGCGATTTGCTCATAATAAGCCGCCAGACTTGCTGCAAAAGTAGTCGCGGTATCGCCATGAACAAGCACTACATCTGGCTTAAACTCTTTAAGTACGGGCGTTAACTCTAGCAGAATACGACTGGTTACTTCTGGTAGTGTTTGGCCCGCTTTCATCAGGTTCAAATCGTAGTCAGGGGTTATTTTAAACAGCTCAAGTACTTGGTCTAGCATTTCACGATGCTGCGCCGTTACACAAACTTTAGCTTCAAAGCGACTATCGTTAGTTAATGCATGTACTAGCGGCGCCATTTTTATCGCTTCTGGGCGGGTGCCAAATACGGTTAATACTTTCACTGTTATATCCTTTTAATAAATTAGAGTCTCGAAGCTCTATTATGCTCGTTATCTGTGTTAAAAGTGCTGTGTTTTTAGGCTGCCTTATCTTTCGTTACTAATACTTGATTGAAGCCTAAAAAGTTCCTTAGAGTTTAACCTCTTCAGCTGTTAACAAGCGATATTCACCCGCTGCTAGGTTTTCGTCTAGTTTAATATTGCCAATTTGTTCGCGGTGCAATTCAACCACTTTGTTGTCTACAGCGGCTAACATGCGCTTAACTTGGTGGTATTTACCTTCACAAATAGATAAGCGTAAGCCGTAATTAGCGAGGCGCTCTGCTTTTGCCGGACGGGTTAGAGCTTTTTCGTTATGTAATTGTACCCCTTCGCGCAGTGCCTCTAACGATTCGTCAGTAATGGGCTCTTGGGTTTCTACTAAGTAGGTTTTAAATTTATTGTTTTTAGGAAACGTTATTTTATGCGACCAGTCGCCATCGTTGGTTAAGATAACTAAGCCAGTGGTGTCAATATCGAGGCGGCCTGCTACGTGAAAGTCGCTCATATTTGGCTCGTCAATTAAATCGAATACCGTTTTGTGTAGTTCATCACTATTGGCACTTACATAACCAACGGGTTTGTTTAACATGAAGTAGCGTTTACCTAAAAATACGAGTTGTTCACCTTGAAAAACTACTTCGTCTTGCTGCTTAATTTGAAAATCGAAAGCAGTGACCACTTCACCATTGACGAGTGCAGCTTGGCGTTTAATGCTGGCTCTGGCTTTTGAGCGTGGCAGCTCTGCTAAATGGCTAATAAATTTATCTAGGCGGCAAGGGAATTTCATTGGGGTTCACATTTTGAGTCGGCTACAATGGACGCGATTATAACGGATAGTGAAATACCATGACAGTGCAGGACACACAAATAATAAGCCTTTACCAAGCTAAGGTTGCATCGGGCGAGCTTAGCTTCGATGCTGCGCAAAATAATGCCGTACAGGCACTTAATTCGCTTAGTGAACAATTACAAATACACTATAGCTGGTGGCAAAAGTCGCCTCTCATAAAAGGTGTGTATTTGTATGGACCGGTAGGGCGTGGTAAATCCATGTTAATGGATTTATTTTATAACAATGTTGCTATAAGTAAAAAGCAGCGGCTGCATTTTCATCACTTTATAGCGCAGGTGCACCAGCAGTTAGGGCAGTTACAAGGGCAAAAAGATCCGTTAATAATTATAGCTAAAAATTGGGCCAAAAATATTCGGGTGCTATGTTTTGATGAGTTTTTTGTTAGCGATATTGGCGACGCTATGATTATGGCTCGGCTGTTTGATGCGTTATTTAAACAAGGTGTAGTGTTGGTGGCCACTTCAAACGCAAAACCAGAGCAGCTTTACTATAATGGCCTACAGCGAGCACGGTTTTTACCTACTATAGATTTAATTAATAATTATTGCGAGATAGTAAATGTAGCGGGAGAGGAGGATCATCGTTTTCGTTATGGTAAAAATAGTAGTCATTACTTTATTAATTTACCCAGTGATGACTTTAAAGCTAAATTTTTAACGCAGTACCCGCAAGCATCGCACAGTGGCAATATCACGGTACACGGTAGAGCGCTGCCTTATTTATTAAAAACAGCAAATGCCTTAATGATTGATTTTATGGCGTTGTGCTCTGGCCCGCGTAGCGCTAACGATTACATGTTTTTAGCTCAGCAATTTTCTGTGTTATACGTGGCAAATGTGCCAAAAATGGGCGTTGGCGCAACCGGTAAAGTAATAGTGCACGGTATAGAGGACAGCTACCAGCGTGAAAAACAAACTCTAGACGAGCACTTTTTTGATGATGAAGCACGACGTTTTATTGCTTTGGTCGATGAGTTTTATGACTGCCATAAGTTACTGGTTATAAATGCACAGGCTGATATAGACACCTTGTATCAAGGTAAAAAACTAAGCTTTGAATATGCACGAACGCAATCGCGTATAGTCGAAATGCAAAATTGGTAAAAATAATAATCGTACTAGGAAGTAAATCAGAGCTAGGTTCTAGGCTAAAATATAAACTCTGAGTTTAAATTTGAACACGTATATTCTAATCAAATTAGCGTTAATTATGATTAGAATAAAAGTGCTATCTAATCATAATTAACATGTTCCTATAAAAGTAGGGACCTCTAATTACAGGTATATGATTTTTTACTTATACCCATTTGGGTTATTTGACTGCCAGCGCCAGGTGTCTTGCATCATAGTATCGATACCGCGCATCGCTTGCCAATCTAGTTCATTCAGGGCTTTTTCAGGAGCTGCGTAACAAGCGGCTATATCGCCTGGACGACGTGGTGACACTTGATATGGTACTGCTTGCCCACTGGCCTTAATAAAGGCGTTCACCATTTGCAGTACTGAATAACCGTTGCCTGTACCTAGGTTATAAACCAATGCACCGGTGTTTGTGGCAATTTTATTCAGCGCTTTTAAATGTCCTAAAGCTAAGTCGACTACGTGAATGTAGTCGCGCACGCCGGTGCCATCTACTGTGTCGTAATCATCGCCAAATACGGCTAGTTGCTTGAGCTTGCCCACGGCAACTTGTGAAATATACGGTAATAAATTATTAGGGATCCCGTTCGGATCTTCGCCAATTAACCCCGATTCATGCGCGCCTACTGGATTAAAGTAACGCAAAATAGCAAAGGCAAAGCGCTCGTCTGATTTTGCGATATCTTGCAACATCATTTCAACCATTAACTTTGATGTGCCATAAGGGTTGGTGGTGCCACCAACAGGAAAGTCTTCTTTAATAGGTAAGCTTGCTGGGTCGCCATAAACGGTTGCTGATGAGCTAAATACTAACTTAAATACACCCGCATCGCGCATCGCATCAACTAGTGTTAATGTACCTTGTACGTTATTTTGATAGTACTCAATTGGTTTTACAACCGACTCACCCACCGCTTTTAAGCCAGCAAAGTGAATTACGCTTTCAATAGTATGCTTAGCAAATACTGAGTCTAAAAATGCTTTATCGAGAATATCACCTTGGTAAAAAGTTACTTCTTTACCGGTAATTTTTTTAACGCGCGTAAGTGACTCTGATGATGAGTTGCTTAAATTATCAATAACAACAACATTACTGTTTTGTTGTAAAAGTTCTAAAACAGTGTGCGAGCCAATATAGCCTGCGCCACCGGTTACTAAAATAGTCATGAATGCTCCGTGGATACCTTTTATCAATAATGTTGATTGCACCATAAATTGCGATATTTTACATGCATTATCTGCTTTAAATACGCTGTTATTTTAAAAAAGCTAGATTTACATATTTGATTACATTTTGAACGCTTTAAATAACACTTATGTCATAAGATTAAGTTATAGTTAATAAACAGCTGTTAAAATGAACTCAGTTATTTAGGTGTTAATACTGAGCATGCCCTAATTGCAATAATGTAATATTCGGCGCACCTTTTTGGAGAGTGATATGAATCCAGTAAACAAAATCGCAATGTTAATGTGCTTTGCACTACCAGCACTTGCCCATGCGGGTGAGTCGGCTATTAAATGGCATGATTTTAAAGACTATCGTGATGTACGCGAATCCAATCAAGGTAAAGCTTCGTACCATAAGCATATAGCGAGCAGTATTGAAGAGCATGTTGCTAAACTTGCAGAGCAATTGCCAAAAGACTACAAACTTAGCCTAGAGATTACTGATGTCGATTTAGCTGGCGATGTACGCTATGGCGGTATAAATGAAATCAGGGTGGTTAAGCCTATTTATTTTCCGCAACTCAAACTTAATTATTCACTTACCAATGAAAAAGGTGAGGTAATAAGTGCAGCAAGTGATGTAAAGCTTAAAGATATGGGCTTTATGGATAAAATTAAAATGGGCCGAGATGAGCCATTTAATTACGAAAAACGCTTACTTACAGAGTGGTTTGGTGAGGAAATATTATCGAAAGTTGATTAACTGAGCTTTACAAAAACGCCGCTAAATAGCGGCGCTTTTAATGCTTATAGAATAATAAACTTTTTAACTAAAGTTTACGTTACTTAAACGTAGCTAACAAAGTAAGTAGTTGCTGTAATTTAATAACGGTGGTTTTAAGTTTTTCTTCATTAAAACCGTCACTAGATAAGCTCTCTACGTCGGCTGCTACATCAAGCACATATGGCTTAAAGCGTTTAGCTTCAAAGGTAAAACCTGAGTCGGCTGTAAAGAGTGCTTTAAATTTGCCGTGACCTTGCTGTTGTAACTCGTCGAGTTTTTTGTCAGCATCAAGCGCCTGTCGGTAAACAATTTTTAAGTTAGCGTTGAGTTGTTCAATAATAGAATCCATGGTTTTCCTAAAGCTTTGTATTGAGTTGCCGATAATTTATTATGTAGCATGCGTATACTGCATATGTTACTTGGATTATATTTAAAAGTCAGGTTTTTAGCACTGTGCCTTGTTTAACTCCTTTTAAATTATTGCACAACAAACACTGATTAAAGGTGGATTAATTTTATGAATATAGCAGGTGGAAATTTACCGGTAATGCCAAGTTCAAGCCAAGGCGGCGAGGTGTTGAGCGCTGCATTGTCTAAAAAACAGCAACTAGCTGATGGCGCAGCTGCATTAGCACTGATTGAGGGGGCTGCGCAGTCATCCAGCGCGCAAACACCGACTAAGTCGGCGACTGCAACACTGGGTAATAACGTAAACATTTACGTTTAAATACGGCTTTAAATTAACTTAAGATCGATTGGTGTTTTACTTTTTTCACCGCCAATCTCTCTGACTAATTTAGGCACTAAAAAACCAGGTAGAGCTTCTAACAGCTCTGCCATTATTTTAATTGCTTGCTCCTCACTAATGTCAAAGTGGCTCGCCCCTTCTACCTTATCTAGCAAATGTAGATAATAGGGCAATACATCGGCATCAAATAACGCTTCACTTAAATTCACTTGTGCTGCAGTTGTATCGTTCACGTCTTTTAAAATAACCGCTTGATTAAATAGCACTACACCTACTTGTTTAAGCTTTTGCATTGCGGCTTTAAAGTCGTCGTCTATTTCGTTGGCGTGGTTTATATGATTAACAAACACAATTTTTAATGGCGACCTTGCAAGTCTTTCGCATAACTCATCGGTGATGCGCGCCGGAATAACCACCGGCAGACGGGTATGAATTCGCATGCGTTTAATTTGTGGTAGTTGCTCAAGCTCATCTAAAAACCAACTAATGGCATCGTCTTTGGCCATAAGCGGATCGCCACCACTTAAAATCACTTCATTTATATTATTGTCGGATTTTATATAGCTAAGCGCATCTAGCAGGCTACGCTTATTAAGTTGGTTTTCTTGATACGGAAAATGGCGTCTAAAACAATAGCGGCAATTTACTGCACAACCGGTTTTAAACATTACTAAAACACGCGATTTATACTTGTGTAATAGCCCTGGCTGCTGGTTACTTTGCTCAAGCAGGGGATCTTTATTAAAACCACTTTTAGTTAAGAATTCTTGATGGCGCGGCATAACTTGTAATAATAATGGATCGTTTGCATCGCCTTTACGCATTTTTTTTATAAATGGTATTGGCACACGAACTGGGAACAAGCTACGAGCTTTTATGTCGTTATCATGGACTTGGCTCGATAAACCGACCATTTCTAGCAACACTTTTGGGCAGGTAACTACATTTGCTAATTCTTTTTGCCAGTTTTTATGCAAATTTGCTTCATTTCTTTGTATCATTGGCACGTAGATTACTCGAAAAAATATAAATAGAGGAAACGATGGCGAATTATAGCACCAACGAGTTCAAGGGCGGCCTAAAAATTATGATGGATGGCGAGCCTAGTAGTATCATAGAAAATGAAATGGTAAAACCTGGTAAAGGCCAAGCGTTTAACCGTGTTCGTATCCGTAAACTTATTTCAGGTAAAGTACTTGAAAAAACCTTTAAATCGGGTGAATCTGTTGAAGGTGCTGATGTAATGGATACTGATTTAGCGTATTTATACACAGACGGCGAATTTTGGCATTTCATGAATAACGAAACATTTGAGCAAATTGCTGCTGACGAAAAAGCGTTAGGCGATGCGGGTAAATGGTTAGTTGAAAATGACGTGTGTACAATTACATTATGGAACGGTAATCCTATTGTAGTAACACCACCTAACTTTGTTGAGCTTGAGATCACTGAAACTGATCCGGGCCTTAAAGGTGATACAGCCGGAACTGGCGGTAAACCTGCAACATTAAGTACTGGTGCTGTAGTACGTGTTCCACTATTTGTACAAATAGGCGAAGTTATTAAAGTAGACACCCGTAACGGTGAATACGTAAGCCGCGTTAAGTAATTTTAAGCGTCGCTTTATAAAATCCTAGCTTAAAAGCTGGGATTTTTTTTGGAGAAAATATGTCAGTAAATCTTTGGGCTCCCAGTGCAAGTATTGCAACACTTAAGCAGCGAGCTGTTATTTTACGCAGTATTCGCGAGTTCTTTTATGCTCGCAATGTAATGGAAGTAGAAACCCCCAGTTTAAGCGGAGCCAGTGTAACCGATATACACTTAGTGAGTTTTAACACTCGATTTGTAGGCCCAGGGCACGCCAGCGGCCTTGAGCTATATTTACAAACCTCTCCAGAGTTTGCAATGAAGCGCTTGTTAGCGGCGGGCTCAGGGCCTATATTTCAGTTGTGTAAAGCATTTAGAAACGAAGAAGCTGGCAGCCATCATAATCCAGAATTTACTATGCTGGAATGGTATAGACCGGGGTTTGACGAATTTGCATTAATGGCTGAAATAGATGAGCTAATGCAGCTTATTTTAGATGTTGCGCCGAGTGAACGGTTAACTTACCAACACGCATTTGAACAAGTACTTGGACTTGATCCACTCACTGCTAGTTTAGAGCAATTACAACAACTTGCCTGCGAGCAAGGGTTTGCTGATATAGCTAAAAATGAAACGCATAGAGATACCTTACTGCAGCTTTTATTTTGTATGAAAGTAGAGCCAACAATTGGCCAACATAAGCCGTGTTTTGTGTATCACTTTCCGGCATCGCAAGCAGCACTGGCACAAATTTGCGATCATGACAGTCGCGTAGCAGGGCGGTTTGAGCTGTATTATAAAAATATGGAATTAGCTAATGGCTTTAACGAGCTAACTAATGCGACAGAGCAAGCTAAGCGTTTTAATGACGATAATGAATATCGTAAACAAAATGGCTTAAAGCAAGTACCAATGGATAAGCATTTAATTGCTGCGCTTGAACATGGATTAGCGCCTTGTGCAGGGGTAGCGCTGGGCATAGACAGGCTAGTAATGTTAGCCACGCAAAAGAGTAATATAAAAGAAGTTATTGCGTTTGATGTGACAAGGGCTTAAAGCAACTTAACATGCAGGGGGGCTGTCAGTTAGTAACTAACCTCTCGCATGATCAGGATCTACGGCTACCACATAAAAAACCGCGTTTATTTTAATAAACGCGGTTTTTTTAACTGAGTACTAAAAGCTGTCAGCTTTATTTTATAAATTAAGTGTAAAAGTAACGCCAGCTACACGTGGTTCACCAAGTTGGGTGTAGGTATGATCAGCGTAACCATCAAGTGGGTTGTTGCCAAACTCAAAACCGCGAGTAGGTACTGTTTCGTCAAACACGTTACGTGCCCAAGCGCGTACAGCCCAGCTATCGGCTTCATAACCTAAGCTTACATTCACTAAATTACTGTTTGGTGCTTGCGCATTATGGCTATCTGAGAAGTAATAATCGTCTTTGCCTTCAACGCCTACCATGGCATAAAGCTCGTTGGTAAGGTTGTAACGGGCACTCAGTGCGTATTGATATTTAGGTGACTGTGCTTGGTCGCGACCGTCTTGGTTTAAACCCGCTTTAGTTACAAATTTATTTATTTTAGTATTTAAATAACCAGCACTACCGGTAATAAGTAAATCGTCGGTTAGCTGATAGCTACCTTCAAGTTCAAGACCATAGTTACTGCCAGAGCTCGCGTTATCTACATAACCGGTAAACTTCTGATCTTGTACTTGCCACGACTTTAATTGAATGTTGTCGCGGTGCATATAAAATGCAGCTAAACGCAGAACAAATTTGTCATCAAGGGATGATCCTTTAACACCAAACTCACCGCTCCATAAGTATTCTGGATCAAAACTGGTGTGTTGTTTAAAAAATTCAGCATCAAGGTTTAAGCCTTCATCTTTGGCTTTAGCGAGCGCTTCTGAGTTAATGCCGCCTGCTTTATAACCACGGGTAATGCTGCTGTAGATCATGGTGCGATCAATTACTTGGTACTCAAGCGCTATTTTTCCGCCAACCATAATGTCGTCGGTATCTTCAATAAAACCGTTATTATCGGTGTAATCACCTTGGTATTGCTCAACACGTAAGCCAGTAATTAAGGTGGTTTTAGGCCCAATAGGAGTCGCTAATTGGCCATATACTGCCACGTTATTGGTTTCATACGTTGAGTTAAAAGGGCTAGCTAACCAGGTATATTGGCGTTCTAAATCTACGTCGCGGTTTTGATAGTAAAGACCTGCAACCCAGTTGCCGGTTTTGCTTTTAAATTGTAAATCGACCCCTTGATCATCGCGATCGCGGCTGTAAACATCAGTTGAGCTGTAACCATCAGGATGCAAACCGGCGGCGCAAAGCTGCGGTTTACTCGGATCGTTACATACCCAATCTTCATCAAAGCTATAAAATAATTCACTGTCGATCGCCGATAAACTTAAGTTTACGTCAAATAAATCAAAGCCCGTATAAGTGTTATTTAGACCAATAGCGTAACTTAATTGGTTATCTTCACCGGGTTCATCGGCAACGCTGTTACGGCCGTTATCAAGTGCGAAGGTGTCGTAACCGTTGTTAATATCAATATAGTGTAGATTTAATTCAGTGCGTAAATTGGCAGTTATTTGGCTGTTTAATTTAAAGCGTGCTACTTGCTCGTCTTGCCCTTGAGTTGGCTTATTTAGGTATAGGTTATCTACATAGCCGTCTGATTTTCTACGAAAGTAGCTAACACGAGCGCTGGTATCGTCGGTTAAACCTGTACTTGCAGCAAGACCTGCTTCGCGGCTGTTGTAAGTGCCTGCACCTACTTGTAGTTTTAAACTAGGATCGCTTGTTGCTTGCGCCGATTGCATTTGGATCATACCTGCCATACCGTCGGCACCAAAGCGTGTACCTTGTGGGCCACGGTAAATTTCTACTTGGTCAATATCAAATAATAATGCACTGCCACCAAGGCCTGAGTAGTTAATGCCATCAATAACTAAACCAACCGAAGGATTTATGGGGTCAACAAACTGTGAACGTAGTCCTACGCCACGAATTTGAATATAACGACCGCGAGAAGCCCCAGAAGCAAAATTAATATTGGCAGTACTCCCAAGCATTTCATCTAGGTAGGTTGCACCTCGTAAATTAACTTCATCTTCGCTAAATAAGCTGGCGCTAGCACTTAAGGTTTGAATGCTTTCTCGTTGAAAATCACCAGTAACAACAATGCGTTCTAGATCTGTATCGTCAGCGTTGGCGGTAACTGATGCACCAAACAGTGGTAATAATGCGGCGGTAATTAAAGACAAACGTAAGTTCATTAGGTTACTTAACTCCATTTTAGGGACTTGCATGGTAGCAATTATTTCAGTACATGTGCTATAAACGCGGCAATTATACGTTAAATAATTTGGATTACGAATATGACCTTTACAGTAGACTTTAAAGTGCGTGACTACGAATGCGACCTACAAGGCATTGTAAATAATAGTGTGTATTTTAATTACTTAGAGCATGCGCGCCATGAATTTTTGCATGCACATGGGGTGGATTTTGCTCAGCTTGCCAAAGATAAAATTAACCTGGTCGTGATGCGCAGCGAAATGGATTATAAACAGTCATTATTACCGGGCGATGAATTTTATGTAGCTGTAGAGCCACAACGTATTAGCCGACTTAAATTTGCTTTTAAACAAACCCTGATCCGTAAACACGATGAAAGAATAATGCTTAATGCATTGGTAATCGGCACAGCTTTAAATGAAAAAGGTCGGCCATTTTTACCAGCGCAAATAGATAATTTATTTAAAACGGATTCTGAATAAAAAAACAGCGTAATTTTCAAACTATCTTAGAATAAAATTTACACTTTAAACATGTTTTTTTAACGGATTAACTTGTTAAAAATTGTTATTATTACAGTAATTAGACAAATAATTAGTAATAACATGAAATTAGCAGCAATACCCATGCTTATAATCGGTTTATGTGTTGGTTGTGCATCAACGCAAACGGTTACCTCAGAGCAGCTTAAACATACTCAATGGCAGTTATCACGTATTGATGGCCTAGCTATTCCGCCTTCGTTTAATGCGTCGGTGGGTTTTATTGAAGCACTGCAAGTCAATGGTTTTGCTGGCTGCAATAAATTTTTTGGTGAAGGTGAGCTGGACGATAGTAGCTTAACAGTTAACAAAATAGGGATGACCCGTAAGTCGTGTGGCCAACAACTTGATAAGTTTGAGCAGCAGTTACTACACGCACTGCAACAAGGCGCGCAGCTTAAAATGCAAGACCAGCAATTGGTAATGCAGGGCGAGAAAACATTTGTATTTATTGCGAAATAAAAAACGCCCTCTTGCAGGCGATTTTTAACTGGCGTACACTCAACGCTGATTTGCTAGATACTATTCGCAAATTAATAAATTACAAATACCAATTTGATACCCAAACAACTTAGCATTGCAGCTGCAGTTATAAGTGGTAAAGGTATATTTAATAATTGGTATTAATACTTGTCGGAGTGCCTAACTAAATAATTAGTTAAGGCTGAGATCGCGAAAGCGGGATCCGTGAACCTGATCAGGCTAATACCTGCGTAGGGAACAAGCTGCCTAAAATAGGACGCTTGTGCGTCTTTTTTTATGCGTACAAGTTATACCATCCGGTATTAAGTTCTGTTGGCTGCCAAGATTGGCTGTGACAGTAAACTGCTTAACCAATCTACGATCCAATGAGGCATTTTGCCTTCTCAATTCTTCGCACAAGACAACCCATAAACTATGAGGTAAGTCATGTCGAATACTGCAAAAAAATCATCGCGTCGTGAAACGCGAGCCGCTGCATCTGAATATATTTATAACTTAACGGGACAACCGTTTCCTAATTCGCACAAAGTGTATGTTGAGGGTACGCAAAACAACATTCGTGTAGGAATGCGTGAAATAACCCTAAGCGATACTTATATAGGCGGCAGTGATGAAAATCCAGTGTATGAGCCAAACGAGCCGTTACGTGTTTACGACACATCAGGCCCGTATACCGATCCAAACTTTAAGCTTGATGTACGCCAAGGCTTAGCAAAGTTTCGTGAGCAATGGATTGAAAGTCGCGGTGATACCGAGTTACTTGAATCAGTTACTTCACGTTTTACGCAACAACGTATGGCTGATGAAGGGCTTGATCATCTTCGTTTTGAGCATTTACCAAAAATACGCCGCGGTAAAGCGGGTAAAAATGTCACGCAAATGCATTACGCTCGCCAAGGCATTATTACCCCTGAAATGGAATACGTAGCGATACGCGAAAACATGGGCCGCAAAAAAATTCATGCTGAACTATTAGCCGCGCAGCATAAAGGCGAGTCGTTTGGGGCCAGTATTCCTGATTTTATTACGCCTGAATTTGTACGTGACGAAATTGCGCGTGGCCGCGCTATATTACCCAACAATATTAACCACCCCGAAACCGAACCTATGATTGTAGGGCGTAACTTTTTGGTAAAAGTAAACGCTAATATTGGTAATTCATCGGTAAGCTCATCGATTGAAGAAGAAGTAGAGAAAATGGTGTGGTCTACTCGCTGGGGCGCCGATACCGTTATGGATTTATCAACCGGGCGTTATATTCATGAAACTCGCGAATGGGTAGTACGTAACTCGCCTGTACCTATTGGCACAGTTCCTATTTATCAAGCGCTGGAAAAAGTAAACGGCGTAGCGGAGGACTTAACCTGGGAGATTTTTCGCGATACGTTAATAGAGCAAGCTGAACAAGGCGTCGATTACTTTACTATTCATGCAGGTGTGCTACTGCGTTACGTACCAATGACCGCAAAACGAGTAACCGGTATTGTGTCGCGCGGTGGCTCTATTATGGCAAAGTGGTGTTTAGCGCACCATAAAGAAAACTTTTTATACACCCACTTTGAAGATATTTGCGAAATTTTAAAGCAATACGATATTTGTTTTTCGCTTGGCGATGGCCTGCGCCCAGGCTCGATTGCTGATGCCAACGATGAAGCTCAATTTAGCGAATTGCGCACCCTAGGTGAGTTGACTAAGTTAGCCTGGAAACACGATGTACAAGTATTTATAGAAGGCCCCGGGCATGTGCCAATGCATATGATTAAGGCCAATATGGATGAGCAACTTAAACATTGCGACGAAGCACCGTTTTACACTTTAGGCCCGTTAACTACTGATATTGCACCTGGGTATGACCATATCACCTCAGGTATTGGTGCGGCTCAAATAGCATGGTACGGCTGCGCTATGCTGTGTTACGTAACACCTAAAGAGCATTTAGGTTTGCCAAATAAGGAAGACGTAAAAGAAGGTTTAATTACCTATAAAATTGCTGCCCATGCCGCCGATTTAGCAAAAGGTCACCCCGGTGCGCAAGAGCGTGATAATGCCCTATCAAAAGCGCGCTTTGAGTTTAGATGGCATGACCAATTTAATATTGGTTTAGACCCTGAGCGTGCCCGCGAATATCACGATGAAACACTCCCGCAAGAGTCGGGTAAAGTAGCGCATTTTTGCTCTATGTGTGGCCCTAAGTTTTGCTCAATGAAAATCAGTCAAGAAGTACGCGAATATGCAAAAGATTTAGAAGCGCGTGGCATTGACCCTGCTAATGCTGCAGATACGATTACAATAAAAATGATTGATGTAGAAGCACAAATGAAAGCTAAATCGGACGAGTTTAAAAAAACCGGATCAGAAATATATCATAAAGCGATATAAATCAGCTTAAGGTGTTGGGCTGCGGGCAGCGAGGGCTCGCAGCTAAAAGGAACTTTTATGTTTTACAATATAGCGGTAGTGGGGTTTGGTTTAACCGGTAGGTTGGCGGCGCTTGAGCTGAGTAAGCAACACCGAGTTACTGTATTTGAGGCAGATGATGAGCACTCTCAAAACAGCGCAGGCAAGGTGGCTGCGGCTATGCTTGCTCCTCTTGCTGAGTCGGTATTGTGCGAGGCTGATTTAGCTTTAATGGGGCTTGATTCTATAAAGCGTTGGCCTGGGATTATTGATGAGCTTGATAGTGAGGTTTTTTTTCAGCAGCAGGGCACATTAGTTGTCGCGCATCAGCAAGATAAAGGCGATTTACAAAGCTTTGCTCAGCGGCTAAAACCGTTAGCTAATTATACCGGGGAGTCGGTGAATTCCCAGCAAATTGAAATGTTAGAGCCTGAGCTTGCTAATCGTTTTAGTCAGGGATTATTTTTACCCTGTGACGGGCAAATAGATAATCAGGCATTTTATCAAGCCAGCTTTACACAGCTCAACAAACGCAAAGTAAAGTTTGTATTTAATCAACGGGTAACGATTAGCGATAATAAAATTAATAACCGAGAGTTTGATTATATTATTGATTGCCGAGGGCTTGGCGCAAAAGATGACAAGCCTCTGCGGGGCGTACGTGGAGAAGTAGCTAGGTTATACGCGCCAGAGGTGAGTTTAACGCGACCCGTGCGCTTAATGCATCCGCGTTACCCCATTTATATAGCGCCTAAACCCAATAATGAATACGTAATTGGCGCGACTGAAATAGAGTCGCAAGATACAGGCCCAGCCACAGTGCGCTCTGCTTTAGAGTTACTTTCGGCGGCTTATACGGTGCACAGCGGTTTTGCCGAAGCGCGGCTATTAAATATTCAAACAGGGGTGCGCCCGGCATTTAGCGATAACCGCCCACAAATAACACACGTTGGGCGAGTCATTAGTATTAATGGCTTATATCGTCATGGTTACATGTTGGCGCCAAGTTTAGTGGCAAATGCCCTTTTATGCATAGAGTGAAAATTAAATGAACATAACAATTAATGGTGAGTTAATAGCTATTAGCAGTAATAAGCTCATTAACTGTTTGCAAGATTTTGGTGGTGTTGCACCATTTGCGGTGGCGATTAATGGTGAGTTTATACCGCAAAGCCAGCATAGCGATTATCAATTAACTGAGGGTGATAGTATTGAGCTGCTCTCGCCGATTCAGGGTGGATAACAGCTATGCCAAATAATGACTATTTAACTATTTATGGTGAGCAAATAAAAAGCCGATTACTAATAGGCTCGGCGCTTTACCCGTCGCCTGCAGTGATGAATGAATCGATTGTTGCATCGGGCGCTGAAATAGTCACAGTGTCGCTTAGGCGTCAGCAAAGTGCGGCTGCGGGTGATGATTTTTGGCAGTTAATAAAAAATACTGGGCTTAAAATTTTACCAAATACAGCAGGGTGTCATAGTGTTAAAGAGGCCATTACGCTTGCTAAAATGTGCCGTGAAGTGTTTGCTACCGATTGGATTAAGCTTGAACTGATAGGGGACGATTACAACTTGCAGCCCGATCCATTTGCACTGCTTGAGGCAACTAAAATACTGATTGATGATGGTTTTAAAGTACTGCCATATTGCACAGACGATTTAGTGCTGTGCCAGCGTTTAAATGCTTTAGGCTGTGAAGTATTAATGCCATGGGGTGCACCCATTGGTACAGGTAAAGGCTTGTTAAACAGTTATAATTTAAAAACAATCAGAGAGCGCTTACCAGAGACAACATTAATAGTGGATGCTGGTTTAGGTTTGCCCTCGCATGCCTGCCAAGCACTTGAACTAGGGTATGATGCAGTATTATTAAATTCGGCGATTGCTGGAGCGGGTTGCCCTATAACCATGAGCCGAGCATTTAAAGCCGCGGTAGAGGCTGGACGTTTTGCATATAACGCCAAAGCAATGCCTGAAAAAGACGTTGCAGCCCCTTCAACCCCGACTATGGGTATGCCATTTTGGCATCAAGAATAAGTGAGACGAATATGAATAACGTAGTATGGACGATTGCCGGCTCAGACTCAGGCGGTGGCGCAGGTATTCAAGCCGATATAAAAGCAATGCAAAGTTTTGGTGTGCATGGGTGCACTGCTATTACAGCACTGACTGCGCAAAATAGTTTAGGTGTTGAGGCAATTAATGCCGTATCTACCGATATTATTGAATCGCAGCTTTTGGCACTCGAAAAAGATATGAAAGCCAAAGTAATTAAAATAGGCATGCTGGCAAATGTGCAGCAAATTCAATTGATCAGTGAACATATAAGCCACTATAAAGCCAAATGGCCAGTGCCGCCTGTTATTGTTTACGACCCAGTAGCTATTGCTACTAGCGGCGATTTATTAACAGAGGAAGACACAGTAAGTGCTATTAAAGAATGCTTATTGCCGCTGGTGGATGTAATAACCCCAAATACGCACGAAACCCAGTTATTAACTGGCGTGTACTTAATTGGTCCTGCGGCAATAAAAGAAGCCGCCAATAAGTTATTAAGCTGGGGCGCAAAAGCCGTGGTTATAAAAGGCGGGCATTGGGATTATCCAAGCGGCTACTGTATAGATTACTGCATAAATAATTTCACTCAAAAAGGCGAAGAATACTGGCTGGGAAATGAAAAAATTCAAACGCCACATAACCATGGTACAGGCTGCAGTATGGCCTCGGTTATTGCTGCTTGCTTAGCAAAAGACTACCCGTTAAAAGATGCGTTTATTTTAGCTAAAGCTTATATTAATCAAGGATTGAAAGTAGCGGTGCGCTACGGAGAAGGAATTGGCCCAGTAGCACAAACCTCATTTCCAACCAACTTAGCCGATTACCCCCAAGTAATAGAAGCGGGCAGTTGGTTAGGTGATGAACTCGATTTTGACGTTCCGCTTGATTTTAATATGGCTGCAGATTTTGCACCCTGCGAAAGTAAATCATTAGGTTTATACGCAGTGGTTGATAGTGTTGACTGGCTAGAAAAGTGCTTACAACAGGGCGTTAAAACTGCGCAGTTACGAGTTAAAAATAAAGACGATGCACAACTTGACGAATTAGTGGCAAAAGCGGTGGCACTGGGGGAGCAATATAATGCGCAGGTATTTATAAACGACTATTGGCAACTTGCAATTAAGCATGGTGCATATGGTGTGCATTTAGGCCAACAAGATCTAGAAAACACTAATTTAGCGGCGATTAAAAATGCAGGGCTTAGGCTCGGGCTTTCTACACATGGCTTCTATGAAATGCTCCGCGCACATAATTACCGCCCAAGTTATTTGGCATTTGGCGCTATTTATCCTACCACTACCAAAGATATGACAGGGCAAATACAGGGACTAGAAAAGTTATTTAAATTTGTCCCCTTAATGCAAAGCTACCCAACAGTGGCAATTGGCGGTATAGATTTAAAGCGTGCCAGCCAAGTTGCCAAAACAGGCGTTGGTAGTGTGGCTGTGGTACGTGCAATTAGCGAAGCTGATGATTATGTGCAGGCAATAAGTGCGTTGCAAGCGGCAATAAATTAAATGGGCCAGGTTAATAGCCAAATGAATGAACTTAGCGATAAAGAAATGCTGCGCTATAGTCGCCATATATTGCTTAAAGAAGTGGGACTTGCAGGACAGTTAAAGCTTAAGTCGGCAAGTGTTGCAGTAGTAGGTGCGGGTGGCTTAGGCAGCCCCGCATTGCTGTATTTAGCCGCTGCGGGTATTGGAAAACTCATTTTAATTGATGATGATGCGGTTGAGCTTTCGAACTTACAGCGTCAGGTGCTGTATAAAGTGAATCACTTAGGGCAAAAAAAGGTGGTTGCGGCAGGTAAAGTGCTCGCAAGTCTTAATAACCAAATTACTGTAATTACTCACGCCGAAAAACTGACTCAAGATAATAGCGCAGCACTACTCAATAATGCGGATATTGTGTTGGATTGCAGTGATAACTTTACCACTCGCTACAGTGTTAATCGCTTTTGTGTGCAGCATAAAACCCCATTAATCTCCGGTGCGGCACTGGCAACAAAAGGGCAGCTGATTAGCTTAGACTTAAGAAATGCTAATAGCCCGTGTTATGGCTGTATTTTTCCACAAAGCGATATTGCGCCGCTTATCAATTGTGATAACGCCGGAGTAATTAGTCCGCTGTTAGGTATTATCGGCTCAATGCAGGCGCAGCTGACACTCAATATGTTATTAGGTCATTCTAGCGATTGTGTGTTTATGAGTATTAATGCACTCACTTTGCAGCAGCAACAATTTAAAGTGGTGAAAGATATCGACTGTAAGGAGTGTAGGTAAAGCCACGGTTTCAGGTGTTAGGTATCAGGCAGAGATCAGCCAAACTCGGTATTTAAGCAAACTGTAGGCGAGTTATTTTCCACCGCGATTGAATTTATAAACTCACTGAAAAATAAAACCCCGCGTTTATTACCATAAACGCGGGGTTTTTTTACCTGATATCTATATCTTAATCATCAATTTTGGCAAATGGGGCGCCTAAACGGGTAACTGTTTCAGGAAGTTGATCATCAAGAATATCTGCTTTGTCGTCGCCCCAAGCAAGTACCACGGTAGAGCCAAGTTTAAAGCGGCCCATTTCTTCACCTTTTTTGAGGCTAATAGCGTTTTCGCCCTTGGCTGGGTAGTTCCAGCTAAATACATCGCTACCAGCTGGTGGTGTTACTGTACCCGCCCAAATAGTTTCAATGCTGGCAACAATAGTTGCGCCAACCAGTACCATAGCAAGTGGACCTATTTCAGTTTCAAAAATAGCAACCACACGTTCGTTACGTGCAAACAAGTTAGGCACGTTTTGCGCAGTCAGCGGATTTACTGAAAATAAATCGCCTGGTACGTAAATCATTTTACTTAATGTGCCATCAATTGGCATATGAATACGGTGGTAGTCTTTTGGCGCTAAATAAATAGTTGCAAACTTACCGCCTAAAAATGGGGTTGTATCGTCTTTATTACCACCAAGTAGTGCTTGTAGGCTGTAATCGTGACCTTTAGCTTGAATTAGTTGGCCGTCAACAATATCGCCTAATTGGCTAATTGCGCCATCTACTGGATGAATAATAATGTCGCTGTCTGCAACTATTGGGCGTGCGCCATCTTTTAACGGACGGGTGAAAAACTCGTTAAAGCTTTCATAATGAGCAGGATCTGGGTGTTTAGCTTCACTCATATCTACTTTGTATTGCTTAATAAACAGTTTAATTAACGTGGTTGTTAACACACCCGCTTTAGCAGCGGCTAGTTTTCCTACTACGCGTGAAATAAAGTGTTTTGGCATTGCGTACTGCATTGCGATTTTAAATTTATCTAAACTCACTGGTTGTTTCCTAAATTATACGCGAGGCGCGCGAGAGCCTGCACGGCCATCGGCCATTGTTTCTAAAATTCTGTGGTAGCTGTCAAAGCGCAATTGCGAAATTTTGCCATCAGCTACGGCTTCTTTAATTATACAGCCCGGATCGTTTAAATGTTTACAGTCTCTAAATCGACACCCGCCTATAAATTCTCTAAATTCTTTAAAGCACCAAGTTACACGATCAACTTCTAAGTGCCATAAACCAAATTCACGTATACCTGGTGAATCTATTAAGTTACCGCCGCTTGGTAAATGATGTAGGCGAGATACCGTGGTGGTATGTTGGCCTAAACCACTGTTTTCAGAAACTTCTTTAGTTAGAATTTCAGCATCTGGAAGTACGGTATTAACTAAAGTAGATTTACCTACGCCACTTTGACCAACAAAAATATTGTTTTTTCCAACGAGTACATCTTTTAATTCGTCAATGCCATCGGTACTTATATTACTAACCAATAAAACTTTGTAGTCGAGCTTGCGGTATACATCGAGTACTTTTTGTATTTCACTAAGACCTTGCGCATCGATTAAATCTATTTTATTTAGTACTAAAATAGGCTCTATACCCATATCTTCGCAGGCTATTAAATAACGGTCGATAATACTTGGGGTAAATTCGGGTAATACTGCTGACACCATTAATATTTGGTCAATATTAGCAGCTATTACTTTTACACCGTCGTAAAAATCAGGGCGAGTAAGTTGTGACCGACGCTCTTGCGTTGCTTCAATTACACCAGCTAAATCGCCTTCGCTTACTTTAGCGCGACGAAACAGTACTTCATCCCCACACACTAAATTAGACACAGTGCGGCGTATATTACAGCGTAGTACTTCGCCGCTTTCAACTTCCACATCGGCATGTTGACCAAAACGACTGATCACAATAGCGCTTTCTACTTGGCCTAAATTATCGGTTTGCCATTCTTGCGCACCTTTTTTAGCAGGCCTTGCATCAGCACTGCTTATACGCTTTTGATGATTAGCCTTGATCTGACGAGACTGGCCTTTACTTAATTTTTTTTGTTTTGCCACAGGAGGCCTATAACCTTAGTTAAATGTCGACTTAGCTAAAAAATGCTTTAGCTCGACGTATGATGCTAATATGATATATCGAAATGCGCTGGATCTAAAGGAAAGCACCGCTTAGGTAATTATGAATATTAATAAATCAAACTTAATTTGGCTCGATCTTGAAATGACCGGACTCGAACCAGAGACCGATAAAATACTCGAAATTGCGACCGTTGTCACTGATGCTGATTTGAATATATTAGCTGAAGGGCCAACTATTGCCATTCATCAAAGTAATGAGTTGCTTGATAATATGGATGAGTGGTGTACCACTCAGCATGGAAAATCGGGTTTAACAGCACGCTGCAAGGCAAGTACTTACGACGAAGCCTACGCGGTTGAGCAAACAATAGCCTTTTTAAAACAATGGGTACCTGCAGGTGCATCACCGATGTGTGGTAACTCAATAGGGCAAGATCGTCGCTTTATGAATAAATATATGCGCGAATTGGAAGACTTTTTTCACTATCGTAATCTAGATGTAAGCACAATTAAAGAGCTAGCGCGTCGCTGGAAACCAGAGGTACTTGCACAAGTGAATAAAAAAGGCTCACATCTTGCGCTAGACGATATTAAAGATTCGATTATGGAATTAAAGGTCTATAGAGAAAAATTCTTTAATTTATAAAAAACACTTGCAAACACACTGTATTATTGTAGAATCCTGCCCCGCTCAAGACGATAACCCACGCGGGGTTAGTGTGTTTGAGTTGTATAAATATAAAGCAGGACTAGCTCAGTTGCTAGAATGTTGAACGCGACTTGTCGCGCACCAACGTAAAATAACTAAAGAAATAAAAATGCGGCACTAGCTCAGTTGGTAGAGCGCGACCTTGCCAAGGTCGAGGTCACGAGTTCGAGCCTCGTGTGCCGCTCCAATTTCTAACCAAAAGAAATTGAAGTTATTTATATAACTAGAAGTAAAAATGCGGTACTAGCTCAGTTGCTTGAATGTTGAACGCGACCTGTCGCGCACCAACGGACGAATTACTGACTACTTTATAATGCGGCACTAGCTCAGTTGCTAGAATGTTGAACGCGACTTGTCGCGCACCAACGTAAAATAACTAAAGAAATAAAAATGCGGCACTAGCTCAGTTGGTAGAGCGCGACCTTGCCAAGGTCGAGGTCACGAGTTCGAGCCTCGTGTGCCGCTCCAATTTCTAACCAAAAGAAATTGCAGTGTTGAATAAAAATGCGGTACTAGTTCAGTTGCCAGAATGTTGAACGCGATTTGTCGCGCACCAACGGACGAATTACTAACTACTTTATAATGCGGTACTAGCTCAGTTGGTAGAGCGCGACCTTGCCAAGGTCGAGGTCACGAGTTCGAGCCTCGTGTACCGCTCCAATCTTTTATTCCATAACAAATACCCCTAAATAAAAAGCCATAAAAAATTTCTTATTTTAAATACAATCTTTCTCTATCTGATTTCATATGCAGTGAACTACCCAGCGACTAAAGAACACTTGGTTTTCTCGCTATCCATTCGATAAAAATTGCGTTAAAGCCTTTAGTAATTAGCAACGATAATTACTCGCGAAGAGCAAGTTATTTACCAATAAAGTGATGTGTTTTTACTGTGGTAATTAATGGGTGTGCGTTGGGAGTGAAGTTTAAGTGCTGAACAGGCGACTTATTAAAACAACTCGCCCTGAATGGTTGCTAGAATCCGCCTAGAACCACCTCTGTCTCGATGTTCACCTAAATAAATGCCTTGCCATGTACCTAGAGCTAAATAGCCATTTGTAATAGGGATGCTTAACTCACACCCCAATGTACTTGCTTTAATGTGTGCTGGCATGTCGTCGTCACCTTCATAATCGTGACGATAATAGGGTTGGCACTGCGGAACAAATTCATTAAAGTGGCTTTCCATATCCATGCGTACAGTAGGATCGGCATTTTCATTAATGGTTAGGCTAGCTGAAGTGTGTTGGATAAATAAGTGTAGTAAACCCACTTTGTAATTTGTGAGTTCGGGGATTTGAATGAGTATTTCGTTATCAATTAAATGAAAACCTCGGATACGAGGTTTTAAAGTAATGACTTTTTGTTGCCAACTCATAACTTATCGAAACTCACTTCAATATTGGCGTTACCCGCATCGCAGGTAAATGGCATGAGTATTTTTTTACCTTGGCTTTTATGGGTAATTGTATGGTCTTTACCAGATACAACTATTGGAGTTGCCATATCAAAGTCGAAACCTTTTTGACCCAATAAGTTTTTAGCGCCACCTGTAACCATATTAGTAATTTCGCCTACCATATCGGTTACTTCTTCATTTATACTATCTGGACGTTCGCCAAGCATACGCTCCATGATAGTTAGTGCTAACTGCTCATCAAAAGTTATTGAAAAAGAGCCTCGTGTTTGCGGGCCAACCATTCCGATCAGGCCTGATACATCACCACAAGCTTTCTCATCAGTTTTAATGCGTGGCTTACCTGGCTTTAATTGTGTTTGAGCCATTGTACTTAATACATTGATTAAAGAAGATAAAAAAGGGTTGATGAACTCTACATTCATATAATTTACTCTTAAATTAGTGCTAAAAAATAGCGATATAAAATATTTATATCGCTACTAAAACTATGCAGCTCTGCAAGACTCACACCTTCCATGTGCTTCTATTGTTTGCGCCGATACAACAAACCCACCTTCCGCAGCTAAACTATTTAGCTCATGCGAAATAACGGTTGAATGCAGTTCTTTAACAAATCCACAGGTATCGCAAATTAATAACTGTACAGGATGAATATGATCAAAATGATGGCACAACATAAATGCATTGGTGCTTTCAATTTTATGAATAAAACCAAGCTCAGCCAAAAAATCTAATGCACGGTATATCGTGGCAGGTTTAGCGCCAGTTTCTGTTACTTTTAATTGCTCGAGCAAATCATACGCGCCCACACCACCTTGCGCACTTGCAAGTAAACGAAATACCTTTTCACGGATAGGTGTAAATCGCGCACCACGGTTGTCACATACTTGTTTTGCTTTACTTACGAGTGATTCTATATTCATCGTTCTCTTATCCTTATGCTACCTTGATATAATATCACACTGTATTTAAGTTGCAGTGTTTAAATTAAACGCGTTTGTTAAAGCTATTCACTAAGGCGTGTTTATCTTTAGAGGTTAAATTAATAGTAGCGAGTTTGGTTTTAGGGAGGGCAGTACTTATTGTATAGTGTCGCTATTTTCCATTAATAAGCGATAACGCTTGTTTGGATATTTGCTTGTAGTAAATGAGCAAGTAAATAATACCTATGTAGTAGCTTCAGTACTATATAGTAAAATAATGAAGGCCATTAGTTTTAAACTACATTAAAAGTACATTGGCTTTCTCTAATTTCTAATTACTCAGGTTATTACTTATAAAGAATTGCATGACTTTTAGTTTTGTTTACTATTTGTGCATGCTTAATATGCGTAGCGTAATAAGCACACTTTATATTACCCAAACAATCGAGTGGTGCTTAAATTATGCACTGCTCAATACCAGCTTAGAATGTAAAACCAAGTCGAGTTACCCAAAATGCAGATGGTTTAGTATTGTTTTTAATCGTTTGGTTTAAATATCAAGCGAACAGCATTTTATTTTAAGTTTTCTTTAAAAAACGCTTGCGTAAAACTGGCTGCGCCCTATAATGCGACCCCACTGAGACGGCAGACAGCAACGCTTAGCGAGGCAAGAGTCAATCAGTGAGTCGAGTAAAACTTAAGTTTAGATTTTTATAAAGTTTACATTTAAGTGTTGACAAAAAAATAGGAAAGCGTAATATGCGCAGCCCTAGCGAGATAAAGTTTTACTTTATTGTCGCGACGTTCTTTAACAATATAAAGCAATCATCTGTGTGGGCACTCGTACAGATTGAGTTCTAACAGCCAACCTACTTACTCTTTATGGGTAATTAGCGAGGCAAACAAATTAGAGTCTCAATTGAAAACTGAGTGACCAACAGAAGTAACTTATTTATAAGTTGCTTCGGCACAGTCAATTCAATATCGAAAGATATTAAAAAATTCAGAATTCATTGAGCTGTCGAAAGACATAAAACTTTTTAATTGAAGAGTTTGATCATGGCTCAGATTGAACGCTGGCGGCAGGCCTAACACATGCAAGTCGAGCGGTAACAGAAAGTAGCTTGCTACTTTGCTGACGAGCGGCGGACGGGTGAGTAATGCTTGGGAACATGCCTTGAGGTGGGGGACAACAGTTGGAAACGACTGCTAATACCGCATAATGTCTACGGACCAAAGGGGGCTTCGGCTCTCGCCTTTAGATTGGCCCAAGTGGGATTAGCTAGTTGGTGAGGTAATGGCTCACCAAGGCGACGATCCCTAGCTGGTTTGAGAGGATGATCAGCCACACTGGGACTGAGACACGGCCCAGACTCCTACGGGAGGCAGCAGTGGGGAATATTGCACAATGGGCGCAAGCCTGATGCAGCCATGCCGCGTGTGTGAAGAAGGCCTTCGGGTTGTAAAGCACTTTCAGTCAGGAGGAAAGGTTAGTAGTTAATACCTGCTAGCTGTGACGTTACTGACAGAAGAAGCACCGGCTAACTCCGTGCCAGCAGCCGCGGTAATACGGAGGGTGCGAGCGTTAATCGGAATTACTGGGCGTAAAGCGTACGCAGGCGGTTTGTTAAGCGAGATGTGAAAGCCCCGGGCTCAACCTGGGAACTGCATTTCGAACTGGCAAACTAGAGTGTGATAGAGGGTGGTAGAATTTCAGGTGTAGCGGTGAAATGCGTAGAGATCTGAAGGAATACCGATGGCGAAGGCAGCCACCTGGGTCAACACTGACGCTCATGTACGAAAGCGTGGGGAGCAAACGGGATTAGATACCCCGGTAGTCCACGCCGTAAACGATGTCTACTAGAAGCTCGGAGCCTCGGTTCTGTTTTTCAAAGCTAACGCATTAAGTAGACCGCCTGGGGAGTACGGCCGCAAGGTTAAAACTCAAATGAATTGACGGGGGCCCGCACAAGCGGTGGAGCATGTGGTTTAATTCGATGCAACGCGAAGAACCTTACCTACACTTGACATACAGAGAACTTACCAGAGATGGTTTGGTGCCTTCGGGAACTCTGATACAGGTGCTGCATGGCTGTCGTCAGCTCGTGTTGTGAGATGTTGGGTTAAGTCCCGCAACGAGCGCAACCCCTATCCTTAGTTGCTAGCAGGTAATGCTGAGAACTCTAAGGAGACTGCCGGTGATAAACCGGAGGAAGGTGGGGACGACGTCAAGTCATCATGGCCCTTACGTGTAGGGCTACACACGTGCTACAATGGCGCATACAGAGTGCTGCGAACCTGCGAAGGTAAGCGAATCACTTAAAGTGCGTCGTAGTCCGGATTGGAGTCTGCAACTCGACTCCATGAAGTCGGAATCGCTAGTAATCGCGTATCAGAATGACGCGGTGAATACGTTCCCGGGCCTTGTACACACCGCCCGTCACACCATGGGAGTGGGTTGCTCCAGAAGTAGATAGTCTAACCCTCGGGAGGACGTTTACCACGGAGTGATTCATGACTGGGGTGAAGTCGTAACAAGGTAGCCCTAGGGGAACCTGGGGCTGGATCACCTCCTTATACGATTTAGAACTTATTTGTTCGTAGTGTCCACACAGATGATTGTTAATTAGTGCTTGTCCTTCGGGATAACTAATTAATATGCTCTTTAAAAATTTGGAAAAGCTGATAATAAAATTCTGATGAATAACATTGTTATTTATCAAGAGTTTTCAAAAGTAAAAAAAGAATGGTAGCAGTACCATTCAGTGCCATTTAATTAACTCTTTGAGTTGATTGATTGGTATCTACTTTAGTATTCAATATTGACTTCTGGCGAAGTTAAACTGTCACACAACAAAGACCCGTTTGGGTTGTATGGTTAAGTGACTAAGCGTACACGGTGGATGCCTTGGCAGTTGGAGGCGATGAAGGACGTATTAACTTGCGATAAGCCTAGTCAAGCTAGTAAAAAGCACTTGAGACTAGGATTTCCGAATGGGGAAACCCACCTGCTTGCAGGTATCGTTAACTGAATACATAGGTTAACGAGGCGAACGCGGAGAACTGAAACATCTAAGTACCCGTAGGAAAAGAAATCAACCGAGATTCCGAAAGTAGCGGCGAGCGAAATCGGAACAGCCCTTAAGCTTATTATGTGTTAATGGAAGGCTGCTGGAAAGCGCCACGATACAGGGTGATAGTCCCGTACATGAAAAGACATTTTAAGTGAAATCGAGTAGGTCGGAGCACGTGAAACTTTGACTGAATATAGGTGGACCATCATCTAAGGCTAAATACTCCCAACTGACCGATAGTGAACCAGTACCGTGAGGGAAAGGCGAAAAGAACCCCTGTGAGGGGAGTGAAATAGAACCTGAAACCGTGTACGTACAAGCAGTAGGAGCCCACTTGTTGGGTGACTGCGTACCTTTTGTATAATGGGTCAGCGACTTATATTTTGTAGCGAGGTTAACCGATTAGGGTAGCCGTAGGGAAACCGAGTCTTAACTGGGCGAATAGTTGCAAGGTATAGACCCGAAACCCGGTGATCTAGCCATGAGCAGGTTGAAGGTTGAGTAACATCAACTGGAGGACCGAACCCACTAACGTTGAAAAGTTAGGGGATGACTTGTGGTTAGGAGTGAAAGGCTAATCAAACCGGGAGATAGCTGGTTCTCCCCGAAATCTATTTAGGTAGAGCCTCGGACGAATACTTACGGGGGTAGAGCACTGTTAAGGCTAGGGGGTCATCCCGACTTACCAACCCTTTGCAAACTCCGAATACCGTAAAGTAATATCCGGGAGACACACGGCGGGTGCTAACGTCCGTCGTGAAGAGGGAAACAACCCAGACCGCCAGCTAAGGTCCCAAAGTCATAGTTAAGTGGGAAACGATGTGGAAAGGCCCAGACAGCCAGGAGGTTGGCTTAGAAGCAGCCATCCTTTAAAGAAAGCGTAATAGCTCACTGGTCGAGTCGGTCTGCGCGGAAGATGTAACGGGGCTAAACTATGCACCGAAGCTGCGGATTCATCTTAGGATGAGTGGTAGGGGAGCGTTCTGTAAGCCGTTGAAGGTGTACCGGGAGGTATGCTGGAGGTATCAGAAGTGCGAATGCTGACATGAGTAACGATAATGGGAGTGAAAAACTCCCACGCCGGAAGACCAAGGGTTCCTATCCCATGTTAATCAGGGTAGGGTAAGTCGACCCCTAAGGCGAGGCCGAAAGGCGTAGTCGATGGGAAACAGATTAATATTTCTGTACTCGATATAATTGCGATGGGGGGACGGAGCAGGCTAAGCAAGCATGGCGTTGGTAGTCCATGTGAAAGTGAGTAGGGCGTTTGTTTAGGTAAATCCGGACGAACATTAAACCTGAGACACGAGACGAGTCACTAAGGTGATGAAGTTGCTGATGCCATACTTCCAGGAAAAGCCTCTAAGCTTCAGATTATATGGAATCGTACCCCAAACCGACACAGGTGGTCAGGTAGAGAATACTAAGGCGCTTGAGAGAACTCGGGTGAAGGAACTAGGCAAAATCGTACCGTAACTTCGGGAGAAGGTACGCTCCTATCTGTGATGAGACTTGCTCTCTAAGCGGACGGGAGCCGCAGTGACCAGGTGGCTGGGACTGTTTATTAAAAACACAGCACTGTGCAAAATCGCAAGATGACGTATACGGTGTGACACCTGCCCGGTGCCGGAAGGTTAATTGATGGGGTTATCCTTAGGGAGAAGCTCTTGATCGAAGCCCCGGTAAACGGCGGCCGTAACTATAACGGTCCTAAGGTAGCGAAATTCCTTGTCGGGTAAGTTCCGACCTGCACGAATGGTGTAACCATGGCCACGCTGTCTCCACCCGAGACTCAGTGAAATTGAAATCGCAGTGAAGATGCTGTGTACCCGCGGCTAGACGGAAAGACCCCGTGAACCTTTACTACAGCTTGGCACTGAACATTGAACCTACATGTGTAGGATAGGTGGGAGACTTTGAAGATGAGACGCTAGTTTTGTTGGAGTCAACCTTGAAATACCACCCTTGTAGTTTTGATGTTCTAACGTTGGTCCCTGAATCGGGATTACGGACAGTGCCTGGTGGGTAGTTTGACTGGGGCGGTCTCCTCCTAAAGAGTAACGGAGGAGCACGAAGGTTGGCTAAGTACGGTCGGACATCGTACGGTTAGTGTAATGGTAGAAGCCAGCTTAACTGCGAGACAGACACGTCGAGCAGGTACGAAAGTAGGTCATAGTGATCCGGTGGTTCTGAATGGAAGGGCCATCGCTCAACGGATAAAAGGTACTCCGGGGATAACAGGCTGATACCGCCCAAGAGTTCATATCGACGGCGGTGTTTGGCACCTCGATGTCGGCTCATCACATCCTGGGGCTGAAGTCGGTCCCAAGGGTATGGCTGTTCGCCATTTAAAGTGGTACGCGAGCTGGGTTTAGAACGTCGTGAGACAGTTCGGTCCCTATCTGCCGTGGGCGTTTGAGAATTGAGAGGGGTTGCTCCTAGTACGAGAGGACCGGAGTGAACGAACCGCTGGTGTTCGGGTTGTCATGCCAATGGCATTGCCCGGTAGCTACGTTCGGAACTGATAAGCGCTGAAAGCATCTAAGCGCGAAGCAGGCCTCGAGATGATTTCTCACTAGAGCTATAAGCTCTCTGAAGGGCCGTTGGAGACTACAACGTTGATAGGCAAGATGTGGAAGTGCTGTGAGGCATTAAGCTAACTTGTACTAATTACCCGTGAGGCTTAACCATACAACGCCAAACGCGTTTTATGTGACAGTTCAAGCAAGAAGTTAATATTGCTAAAGTAGATATTTACGCAAAGACTTAAAAAATATTATCAGATATTTTCCAAATTCAGTTAATTTGTAGTGATATGAATTAACGCCCTAATTTGCTTGGTAACAATAGCGTTTTGGACCCACCTGACCCCATGCCGAACTCAGTAGTGAAACGAAACAGCGCCGATGATAGTGTAGCATTTGCTATGTGAAAGTAGGACATTGCCAGGCTCCAAATTGTAAAAAGCCCGACTAGAAATAGTCGGGCTTTTTTACGTCTGCAGAAAAGTGAAGTGTGAGTGGCTGAACTTTGAACGCTGACGTTTTCAATATAAATGGTATCTATATTTTTTGCTTATTCTGATATAATAATGTTTGAATTTAGCGCAGATACGCCTGATTTTATATTCTAAAACACCCCTTTTGATTGTTCCCTATGGTGTAGTTATTTATTAATAATAGATCTAAATGTGTGTAAATAAGCAAAAAAGAGATATTTAAATTGAACGAAATGTACTTAAACTTATATAGCACGGTGTACCAATGAAACCACTCGATAGACGCTTTTCTGTAGCCCCAATGTTGGATTGGACTGATCGTCATTGTCGTACTTTTCATCGTAAAATGACTAAGCATACAGTGTTGTACACGGAAATGATCACCACGGGTGCTATTTTGTTTGGCCGAGGCGACTACCTACACTTTAATCAACACGAAGGGCCTGTTGCATTGCAGCTGGGTGGCTCTGATCCACAGGCTCTTGCACAATGTGCAAAGCTTGCGGGTGAGCGTGGTTATGACGAAATTAACTTAAACGTAGGTTGCCCGTCAGATCGCGTGCAGAATGGTCGTTTCGGTGCTTGTTTAATGGGTGAGCCGCAATTGGTTGCTGACTGTGTGGCGGCAATGAAAGCAGAAGTAAATATACCTGTTACGGTTAAAACGCGCATTGGTATTGATGAGCAAGACTCGTATGAGTTTTTGTGTGCACTTATAGAAACGTCGCATAATGTTGGTTGTGATGATTTTATTATTCATGCTCGTAAAGCTTGGTTAAAGGGGTTAAGCCCTAAAGAAAACCGAGAGGTACCGCCGCTTGATTATCCACGTGTTTATCAGTTGAAAAAAGATTATCCACAACTCGATTTAAGTCTTAATGGTGGTGTTAAAACAATTGAACAAAGTTTAGAGCATTTACAGCATATTGATGGTGTGATGATTGGTAGAGAAGCGTATAGCAACCCATTTATACTCAATGAAGTGGATGAAAAGATTTATGGTGATATCGCTAACACGCAATCTCGTCATGATGTCGTGCGCTCTATGTATAGTTATATTGAAGACGAAATGCGCTTAGGGGCTAACTTTTGGCATGTTGCTCGTCATATGCTGGGGATTTTTCAGGGGCAGCCTGGTGCCCGTGGATTTAGGCGTCATCTGTCTGAAAATGGCCATGGAAAACAAGCCGACTTATCGGTAATGGATAAAGCTTTGAGTTTTGTACCTGAATAATCAGCTAAGTGAATAATTTAATAAATGAATAAATACAGCCATCTTCGGATGGCTTTTTTGATCCTAAAAAATAGTCAAAAGTTTAGTTTATTGGCTAATTACACTTAATCATATTCAGTTAAAAGTAACTTTAATTTATAAATTATAAGTTTAAGTTTCTGAATTTAATGTGTTTTACTGTTTATATTATTACTTGGCATAACTCTTGGAATCTAATTTGTGTAATCACTTAAAAAGTTAACAGGAGAATCTCATGGGAATATTTAATCGCGTAACCGATATTGTTCAAGCAAATATAGTGTCGATATTAGACAAGGCAGAAGATCCAGAAAAATTACTTAATTTAATGCTCAGCGAGATGCAAGATGCACTTACTGAGTGTCGCATTACGACAGCGGCTTTGTTGTGCGAAGAAAAAACACTTAAACGTCAAATTGAAAATAAAAATAACAATTTAGTATATTGGCAGGATAAAGCTGAGCTAGCAATAGAGAGAGGTCGAGATGATTTAGCAAAATCAGCTTTGCTTGAAAAACAAACCATTAGTAACACAGTTGTAGCAAAGCAGCTGCAACTAGAAACGCTGCAGCAATCAATAACTAAAATGACAGCGGATTGTCAGCGTTTGCAACAAAGAATAGCCGAGGCTAAAGCCAAGCAAACACAGTTAGTACAGCGGCACAATATAGTGGCTGCAAGGGGGCAAATAAATAGCCAATTACAAAGTGAAAAAGTTGCACATGCACTCTCTCGATTTGAGAAAGTAGAGCAGCGCGTAGAAGGTATTGAAGCACAGGTAGAAGCGTACGAGCTTACTGATTCAGAAAATACTATAGCTGCACAAATAGACGCTTTGGTGAAAAACGAACAAGTAGATGCAGAATTAGCTCGCTTAAAAGCTGATTTAAAAACTAACTTAAAACAGAGTGCTTAAGGAGATAATTATGAATAGTTTTAACAGCAAACGTGGTTGGTACAAAGATCCACTTGATAAAAAAATATCTGGTGTGTGCAGTGGTTTAGCACAGCGATTAGATTTACCTGTGTGGTCAACACGACTTGTCACTATTTTATTATTTTTGAGTTTTCCGTTTGCAATTGCACTAGGTTATTTTATTGCGCATTGCTGCCTAGAAGAAAAAGCAATTTAAGCTAATTTACATTTAGATTGAATTAAGGAGAGCTAAATGAAAGCGTTAGCCGTATGTATAATTGTTTATTTACTATTTTTTACTGATGTTGTCTCTGCGGTGCACTTTGATACTTGGCAATTACCGCTTTGGATTGCAGATACAAGTTGGACTGGGCTTGAGCTAATAGGAGCTTTAGCGGCTATTATTATTTTTGTAGCTGTTGCAGTACTAATAACGATAGGATTAGTTGGCGCAGCAGCAGTTGCATTAGTCGGAACTGTATTGGCATTTTTATTTGGATCGCTGATGATTGCTTGGCCGTTACTATTTATTGCGGTACTTTGCTGGTTAGTAGCTGATAACAAAAAAGTAGCATCTTAACTCCAAATTAACTGACTATTGCAACTGAACTATGTTAAATTTGATACTTAGCATTATGTTTTAACAAGGATTAGAGTGGTGATTAAACAGTGTATTTCAATTGTTTTGGTGTCGGTTTTAAGTCTTTTTTCATCATCATCGATGGCACATTCAGGGCATAATCACGATGCGGATGTTGCTATTATTAAGGTTAGTAATGCACAAGTAAGGGAGTTTTTACCTGCCACAATTTCAAGTGTAGGTTATTTAAGTATTATAAATCATAGTGATACTGTGGCTACGTTGACTAAAGCAACTATTGATGGCTTAGGTCGCGTTGAAATTCATGAGCACTTGCACGTAGATGGCATGATGAAAATGCAAAAAGTTGAATCGTTAACAATTAACGCCCATCAACAAATCGATTTTAAGCCTGGTGGCTATCATTTAATGATTTTTGAACCACAAGAACCGTTAAAAGTAGGCCAACAACGTAAACTCACACTATATTTTAGTGATGGCAACCGTGTATTTACCAATGCTCAGGTGGTATCGCTTGCATCACAAGCAGAACAATCACAAGCATCAAAACAACATACTCATCATTAGGAGGATCAATGTCACAACATAAAGGGAAAATAGTTGCTGCATTAGCTATATTACTAATTATTTTTTACGCAATAGCTGTTTATTGGAGTACGGAGCCTGCTCGTTTTAATGTGGTAGAAAAAGCAAAGCAGCAAGCCCAGCAACGTAATGAGCAATTTGTTATTGGTTATACAACAACATCAACATTAATAACGGTAGCAAGTACGTTACTCGAAAAGCCAGGCGGTTATTTATCAAATGATGTTTTGCCGCCAAGTATAATAATGGACGATATGCCTGCGTGGGAATATGGCGCACTCGAAATGGTGCGTGATTTAGCCCTTTCTATGCGTAAAGATTTTAGCCGTTCGCAATCGCAATCGACTGAACACGAAGCTCTAAAAAAAGCACAGCCGCAGTTTAATATTAGCTCTGAAGCGTGGGCGTGGCCAAGCGCTGAAGGTGAGTACCAAAAAGGCATTGATTACTTATTGGTATATCGTACTCAAATAGCGAATGACCATGAGCGTGACAGTCAATTCTATGCTCGCGCCGATAACTTGCGCAGTTGGCTAAAAGAAGCTGAAAAGCGTTTAGGTAGCTTGAGTCAGCGTTTAAGCGCTAGTGTAGGCCAAGATAAAGTAAACACTGATTTAGCGGGTAATACATCAAATACACAAGCCACTTTTTCTCCATTACAACAGCAAGCAAAAACGCCATGGTTAGACATTGATGATGTATTTTATGAGTCGCGCGGTGCTACTTGGGCTTTATTGCATTTCTTACAAGCGGTAGAATATGACTTTGCCGATGTACTTGAGAAAAAGAATGCACGCGTAAGTGTGCAGCAAATTATACGAGAGCTTGAGGCAACTCAAGAAACAGTATGGAGCCCAATGATATTAAATGGGAATGGTTTTGGTTATGTAGCAAACCATTCACTGGTTATGGCAAATTATATTTCTAGAGCCAATGCGGCTCTTATTGAACTTAGCGAATTATTGACCCAAGGATAGAAAATGAAAAAGTATTGTTTAGCAGCAGCCCTTTCAATGGCATGTTTAGCGCCTGCAGCGCAAGCTGATACCTTATTAGGCTTGTATGTAGGTGTTGATGGCTGGAAAGCGGATAACGAAGGAAGCTTTTCTTATAAAGGAAATGCACCACAAGATTTTAATTTTGACGATGAAACCTTCGTAAGCTACTACGCTGCACTTGAGCATCCAGTGCCATTAGTACCTAATATTAAATTAAGATACACAGAGCTTGAGCTTACCGGCTCTACACGTCTGGATAAAACATTTTCTTTTAATGGTTCAGATTACGTTGTAGGTACTACGGTTAATTCAGTAAGTGACTTAACTCACATTGATTACACATTTTATTACGAAATCTTTGATAACGACTTAATCTCTATCGATTTGGGTGTTAACGCTAAGCAGTTTGATGGTGAGATTTTAGTTAAAGGTACTACGCAACAAGGTGGCGCTGATTATACTGAAACTGTTGAGTTTTCAGGCTTTGTACCATTGGTTTACGGCCGCGCTGAAGCAGGCTTACCTTTTACCGGGTTAAGCGTGTTTTTTGAGGGCAGCTTTGTAGCAATTGACGATAGCAAAGTTCAAGATTACCAAATGGGTATTGCATGGGAATTTATTGATAACCTAGCAATAGATGTTGCTGTTAAAGCAGGTTACCGCTCAATGACATTAGAGCTAGACGATGTTGATGATATTAACACTAATATTGATGCATCGGGTCCATTTGCGGGCATTCAAGTACACTTTTAATTACACTGCTAATTAATAGTATATAGCGTGGTTTTGCTACTTAGTAGTATGCCACGCTAGTTCAAATTCACTCTCAAGTGCACTATTAAGTAACTGCTTATACACTTTATTTACCGGGTAGTTAATGAGTTTAGATAGCTCATCACCTGTTTGCGTAAACTTATAATAACTCAATACTAAATCGCTATTTTTTGCTTTTAACGTTACTTTTTGTGATAAAAACGATAACGTAAGTTCTTGCCCAGTTTTTAGTACCGCAGACTCAATCTCTTTTCGATATAGTAAATTTAAATCCATTAAAGTTAATATATCAGGAAAGCTAATCCCTGTTTTTCCTAAATTTAAAGATACTTTATTGCCCTTACGTAACAAATCAAATAGTGATGGTTTTTTATAAAACCCCAGTAAAATAAAGTGGCTATCGTCTTTTTCATTATAACCAGAGAGGGATACACACTTTTGTAGAGAGTCAGCTTCGCGCTGGGTCATATGCTTAAGTGTTTGCAAACTTTTTATTGAGAAAGTCCCCGGGTTAAGCGTTTCACCGGTGAGTATTTTTGCCCAAAGTGACTGCATAGATTGATTTGAGGTATCACCACATAGTGCTACAAAGTGTTCTACCCAATCGGCATCGGGTTGTTTACTACTGGCTACGTCAGGACAAAAATCCATTGCCATAGCTAAAATTGTTTCTATATTTTGCTGTTGTTTAATGAGCAGTAAGTCTTGTCTTTTTTGTGCTCTAGCTAAAACGGTATTGTCGCTATTAATGCGATATAGCGGTTTAACCTTGCCTTGGGGGCCATAACTTTGCTCATTATTATGGGACGCCTCATTATTGCCTACTTTAATAATAGGATAACCCAGTAACGACTCTATGGTATTAGCGAGATTAATTCTTGCTTGTGCGGTTTTGACTGCCATGACTTTCCATTATTGTTTGTGCATCACTTAGCTGCGCTACTGTTTTTAAATTATTGAGCCCCAGTGATACTGCGTTACTTAAAATGTGCTCACTAAGCACAGCCACATACCCAGAAACTAAAGGCAGCGTGGCTTGCCCCGTAATTTGAAAAGTAACCGTGACCGTTTTTGCATTTTGCGTAAATATTACATTAGCGGCAATAATGTGTTCTTGAGCAAATAAAATATTCAACACCATTTTGTTTGCACTTAACGCTGTGGTGGTCATTTCACCTGCGCCCCATTTACTTTGCCATGATTGATGAGCACCAACCCCTGTGCTTGGCTCACCTAAGGAAAATTCCACAGAGGGATCCAGCTTCTTCCAAGGCGACCATTTATGCCACTGCGAAAAATCAGTGATTAAGGGTTTTACTATGTGCGTATTAGCATTAATGTTAATACTCTTTGTTACGTTATAGCTCTGTGGTAGTAATAGGCCAATAACGATAAAAAGTAAGAGTAAAACTAATAAAAGCTGCACTAACATTTTTAATATTTTAATAAAAAAACCTCAGATAAATTAGGTTACAAACTCATAACTTATTATTAATTTAGCATATTAACTCGGGTGTGCTTAACTTTCGAGGTTAATTTTATAGCAACTATTTTTTAATTGAGCTAGATACTTAGCCACAACCTATAAAAAGTAATAGTTAATTTAGGTGTATAAGTATTAAAAAATAACGAAACTTCACTTTAAAACCGCGCGGCACAGCAAAGTAGTGCTCTATCAAGGTAGGTTGGTATAGGGTATAATCTGCGCCTTTTGTTATTAAACGGTCAACTTTATGAGCACACTTAAAGCTAAGCGCGCCTTATTCTCATACCCAAAGTATTGGGCAGAGTGTTATGGCACAGCACCATTTTTACCTACTACACGCGAAGAAATGGATGCACTTGGCTGGGATAGCTGCGATATAATTATTATTAGTGGCGATGCTTATGTAGATCATCCTAGTTTTGGGATGGCAGTAATTGGCCGGGTACTTGAGGCGCAAGGTTTTAGAGTGGGTATTATTGCCCAGCCAGAATGGGACTCTAAAGAAGCGTTTATGGCGCTGGGTAAACCCAATTTATTTTTTGGTGTAACCGCTGGCAACATGGACTCGATGATTAACCGTTATACAGCTGAAAAACGCATGCGCCATGATGATGCCTACACGCCAGACAATATTGGTGGTAAACGCCCTGATCGTGCGGTAATCATTTACTCACAACGTTGCCGCGAAGCGTATAAAGATGTACCACTTATTTTAGGTGGCATTGAAGCAAGTTTACGCCGTGTTGCTCATTACGATTATTGGCAAGAAAAAGTGCGTCGTAGTGTTTTGTTTGACGCTAAAGCCGATATTTTAATATATGGTAATGCGGAGCGCCCACTGGTTGAGGTTGCTCATCGTATTGCAGCGGGCGAAAGTACCGATACCATTCAAGATGTACGAGGGACTGCGGTTATTCGTAAAGAGCCGTTACCAGGCTGGCGTGGCAGTGACTCTACCGCTATTGATAAAATAGGTAAAATTGATCCAATTCCAAACCCGTATGGCGCAGATGATGTTGGCTGTAGCAAATCAGAATTTAAACAAGCAGGTATAGACTTAAAAGCCGAAGCCGCCAAGGTTATTACTATTCAGCCAGCGCGCCCTAAGCCATGGGAAAAAACCTACGTTAAATTACCTGCGTTTGAGCAAGTAAGTGTGAATAAGCCATTGTATGCACATGCTTCTCGTATTGTGCACCAAGAAACTAACCCAGGTTGTGCTCGTGCTATTTTTCAGCGCCACGGCGATCGTTCTATTTGGGTTAATCCCCCAGCATATCCACTAGAAACACATGAAATGGACGCCGTATTTGGTTTGCCGTATCAACGTATTCCTCATCCTAGCTACGGGGATGCAAAAATACCTGCCTACGACATGATTAAAACGTCAGTTAATATTATGCGAGGCTGTTTTGGTGGTTGCAGTTTCTGTTCGATTACCGAACATGAAGGGCGGATTATTCAAAGCCGTTCGCAAGAATCAATAATTGAAGAAATTGAGCAAATTAGAGATAAAGTACCCGGGTTTACCGGGGTTATTTCTGACTTAGGTGGCCCAACAGCCAACATGTATAAATTGGGTTGTACTAGCAAAAAAGCAGAAAGTACCTGTCGACGTTTATCGTGTGTATACCCTGAAATATGTAAGCATATGGATACCGATCATACGCCAACAATTGAGCTGTATAAAAAAGCCCGTGAAGTTAAAGGCATTAAAAAAATATTAATCGCCTCGGGTGTACGCTACGATTTAGCCGTGCAAGATCCACGTTACGTTAAAGAATTAGTTACTCACCATGTAGGTGGATATTTAAAAATAGCGCCAGAGCATACCGAAGATGGACCATTATCAAAAATGATGAAGCCAGGTATGGGAGCGTACGATCAGTTTAAAGCGTTATTTGATAAGTACTCAAAAGAAGCGGGTAAAAAACAGTATTTAATCCCATACTTTATTTCGGCGCACCCAGGTACTAAAGACGAAGACATGGTAAACATGGCTTTGTGGCTTAAGTCGAACGACTTTAAACTTGATCAGGTACAAAATTTTTACCCATCTCCAATGGCAAATGCGACCACTATTTATCATACCGAGATGAACTCACTGCGTAATATTAAAAATAATACCGAAGTAGTACCTGTGCCGAAAGGTGCGCGCCAGCGTCGTTTACATAAAGCAATTTTACGCTATCACGATCCTGCGGGCTGGCCAATGATCCGCGAAGCACTGCGCAAAATGGGTAAAGCTAACCTAATAGGTAAAGCGCCAAATTGCTTAGTGCCAGAAGAAGGGCGCGACGAAAGAGCTGCAAAAGGAAGTAGTCGAGGTGGGCGCCCAGCATTAACGCGCCATACTGGTTTTAGCCAATTTCATAAGGCCAATACAAAACCAAAGGTAGCGAGTAATCGCCAAAGAGCTAAATAGAAATCATAGTTTAAAAAGTAGTTACCCTGTTTGGCTTATTACTAAGCTTGGGCTTGATTACTGAATATATGAGTACTGAAAAAAATGCCGCTTATTTTGCAATAAGCGGCATTTTTTATGTAAGTTATTTAAGTAAAACTTAAATAATATCAATTTTGTTACGAATGATTTTTACGCCATCCATATTTTCTAAAAACTTTTGTGCCAACGCACGCTCAAAACCTGTTTGCGCTTTACCGTATAAATCTACTTCGCCATTTTTAACTTGTACGCGAATATCGCTTAGCGCTAAATTAGGGTTGGTACGCAAAGTGTGGGTAATCGATTGCTGTAAGTTAGGTTGGGTTGCCAGGCTGCTAACGACAACCATATTTGTTGTAGCACTCACTTTTGTAGCGCATGCTAATAAAAACAAACAACAAAATGATACTAAAGCGATAGTTAATTTTAAACGGCTCATAATCATATCCTTACATTGCAATTAATCGGGTAGCCAAATTAGGCGGAGTTACCATGGTAGTTACAATTATCGTTCCATATTTAATGTACTGAAAATAAAGGCTATTTTATTAAGTGGGAATTCAGGTGGGCAATTGTTACATAAAACTAAGTAGAGATTACATAGCCCTAAACCGTGCAGTTATGGGGAACAGGCATTAAAAAGCCGACATTTTTGTCGGCTAATATAATACTAATTACAGTATGCGCTTAAGTTACTTTTTCTTTTTAACTTTAGCTTTTTTCTTCGCTTTCATTTTAACCGGATCTTTACGCTTTTTAGCCGGAGGCTTAGCTTCTTTATGCTTTGGCTCTAATCCTTTAATAACACGACGTTTAAGTTTTTGCTCAATATAGCGTTCTATTTTATAAAGAATGCCAATATCGTGCGCTTCAACCAGTGAAAGAGCGATGCCTTTTTTACCAGCGCGGCCTGTACGGCCAATACGGTGTACATATATATCGGCTGTGCGTGGTAGGTCAAAGTTAATTACATGGCTAATATCAGCCACGTCAATACCGCGCGCCGCTACATCGGTAGCAACTAATATACGGGTTTTGCCGCTATGGAAGTTTTCCATCGCTTTCATGCGTTTGTCTTGCGGCATTTCGCCGCGCAACCAGGCTGCTTTAACATCGTTAGTTGTTAGTTCACCAATTAGCGTTTCAAGGCGCTCACGGGTTTTAACAAACACTATGGCTTTAGTTACGTCTGGGCCATTAAGGGTATTAACTAACAGCTCAAGTTTATGATGATAGTCGTCGGCTAAATGTACCCACTGGTGAATTTTAGCCTTTTCTTTGCGTGACGATTCAGCTTCAAGCAATGCTGGATCGTTTAGCGTTGTTTCAGCAAATCTTTCAACACTGTCGCCTTCAAGGGTTGCTGAGAATAAAAAGCACTGACGACGATTTTTAGCTTCATCACAAATACGGCTCATTTCTTTTTTAAAGCCCATGTCTAGCATGCGGTCGGCTTCATCAATAATAAGCATTTCTACGTGTTCAGCATGAAAGTTTTCGGTTTCTAAATATTCCATTAAACGCCCTGGGGTGGCGATTAAAATGTCATTATTTTTTTCAAAAATCTCTTTATGCGTACCATAGTTAATACCGCCTGTTACTACCCCAATTTTAAGGTTAGTACGTTTAGCAAGTAGTTCGCATTGTTCATGAATTTGATAAGCTAGCTCACGAGTTGGCGTCATTACTAATACGCGCGCAAAACCAGGATCACGACGCGGAAAATCCAATAAATATTGAATAGCCGGAATTAAAAAGGCGGCTGTTTTACCTGTACCTGTAGGCGCAGATGCTAAAATATCACGCCCCTGAAGTGCTTCAGGAATAGCTTGTTGTTGAATGCTGGTTGGCGTTTCGTAACCCATTTTATTAATGGCGTCGAGTAGCTTGTTATCAAGATCAAATTCAGAAAATTGCATAGAGTGTCAAAAATAAAGGACAATGGCACTAATTATACTCGGTTACGCCTGCTTGGTGAATGAAAAGGTGAAAAAATGTCTGGTTTTGCATTTAAACAATTTAAAGTTGCGCACGAACAGTGTGCAATGAAGGTATCAACCGATGGTATTTTGCTTGGAGCATGGGCTAATTTAAGTAATGCCAACAGCTTGCTCGATATAGGTACAGGCACGGGATTGCTGGCGCTTATGTGCAAACAGCGCAGCCCCCAGTTAACTATAACGGCGGTAGAAGTTGATAAAAATGCTTACCAACAAGCGTTGCAAAATATTGCCGCTAGCCCGTGGCCAAATATAGAGGTGCACCAGCAAAGCATTCAAACTTTTAACAGCGCGCAGCCATTTGATGTAGTGATAGCCAATCCGCCGTATTTTAATCACAGTTTAAAAGGTAATAATAAGGCGCGTAATATTGCGCGCCATACAGATGGTTTAAGTTTTGCTGAGCTAATTAGTGCTTTTAAAAAGCTCAGTCATTCAGGCTCAACCTTTAGCTTAATTTTACCCACTACAGAGGTTGCGGTGTTTATTGAACTTGCTACTCAAAACGGGCTTTTTTTAAATACTCATTGCCAAGTAAAGGCGACGCCAAATAAAGCGATTAGCCGAAGCCTAATGACCTTTAGCTATATAAACCAGAGCATTGTGGAATCAGCTTTGTGTATAAAAGATAATGAAAACAACTATAGCGAAGATTATATTACGCTATGCAAAGCATTTTATTTGAAGATGTAATGTGGTAAACAGTGCTGGTATGATGAGTTTATATGTATACAGGAAACTTATAATGAAAAAACGAACTAAATCAGTATTATTAAGCGCCTTAGCCGCTACATTTTTTACAACGCAGAGCGTACTTGCCAGTATGACGCCTGTTGGGCTTTGGAAAACCATTGATGAAGACACTAATGAAGCTAAGTCGTATGTCCGTATAGTTGAAAATAACGGGGTTTTAAGCGGCACCATTGAAACATTATTAAATAAAGATAAGCAAAATGCAGTGTGCTCGCAGTGCTCGGGCGATAAAAAAGATCAGCCCATATTAGGCATGACCATTATTGATAATGTGATTGATAGCGGTGATGGTAGTTGGGAAGACGGTCAAATACTCGACCCAAATAACGGTAAAAGCTATACAGTGCGCTTAACGACTCAAGATGCTGGTGAAAAATTAGAAGTGCGTGGTTATATTGGCTTTTTTTATCGTAACCAATATTGGCTAAGAGTGGAGTAGTTAGCCAATAAAATTAAAGCGCAGTGTGGCTGCGCTTTACAAGTACAACAATAATAAACAGTATTACAGGGTTTCGCTGTACTCGGTCATTACCTGTTCAACCCAAGTGGCAATACGCTCGTCGCTTAGCTCGTACTGGCTGTCTTCATCAAGGGCTAAACCAACAAAGTGTGTACCGTCTTCGGTGAGTGCTTTAGATGCTTCAAACTCGTAACTATTGTCGTTTGGCCAAAAACCTAACTGGGTAAATGTTTGCGGACTTATTTCGTCGTGTAGCATGCCAAGCGCATCTTGAAACCACTGGCCGTAACCTTGTTGATCACCCATGCCAAATAACGCGATGGTTTTACCATTTAAGTTTACGTCTGCTATGTCGTCCCACTTTGACTCCCAGTCTTCTTGTATTTCACCAAAATCCCAGGTTGAAATACCAAAAATAATGAAATCGTATTGCTCTGCATTTTTTAGTGGTTCGTCTTTAATATTATGCAAGGTAACGATATCGGCACCAATAATGTCGCGAATTTTTTCTGCTGCCATTTCGGTGTAGCAGGTAGTAGAGCCAAAAAATAAACCAATTTGCATCGTATTTATCACTGTGTAATTGCCTGATATGATAAGCTCAAGTTTACCGTAAGGTGTTTTTAATTGATACCTTAGGCAATGGCTATAACAAAAATGAGAGCACAAAAGTGACAACGCTAGCTGACGACTTTTCAGAACCAAGCACGGCACCAAAAAGCAATAACGATTACCTAGAAACCTTTTTAGATTGTTTGTATTTAGAGCAAGGGGTGAGTGAAAATACACTATCGGCGTATCGCAGCGATTTAGATAAGTTTTGCCAGTTTTTAAAAGGCAAAAATTTAATGACTGTAACCGGCCTAGACGTTGAAAGCTATTTAGCCCATAGAGTTGATCTAGGCTTAAAGCCGCGTAGTACTGCGCGTAGTATTAGTGCGCTTAAGCGTTTTTATCAGTACTTTGTGCGCGAAAAGTTAATTAGCGACTCGCCAATGCTCAATATTGCGCAACCTAAAGCAGGACAGTCTTTGCCTAAAACGCTTTCGGAGGCTGAAGTAGAGGCGCTACTGAGCGCTCCCAATACCGATGAGCCAATGGGGCTGCGCGATAAAGCCATGCTTGAGTTACTATATGCAACAGGTTTGCGGGTTAGTGAGCTTGTAGGGCTGCGGATTGAACAAATTAATTTGCGCCAAGCTGTAGTGTTTGTAAAAGGTAAGGGGAATAAAGAACGTTTAGTGCCACTGGGCGAAGAGGCCATGTATTGGCTTGAGCAGTTTTTAAAGGTGGGACGGGCGCAAATGATTAAACACGCCACCGACTTTGTGTTTCCCTCAAAGCGAGGGGTTGGCATGACCCGACAAACTTTTTGGCATAGAGTGAAGCACTATGCTATTTTGGCATCAATTGAGTCGTCATTGTCACCGCATACATTGCGCCATGCATTTGCAACCCACTTATTAAATCATGGGGCAGACTTACGTGTGGTTCAAATGATGTTAGGACACAGTGATTTATCAACCACCCAAATATATACGCATGTTGCAAATGAGCGATTAAAATCGGTACATGCGCAGCATCATCCACGTGCTTAATATGAAATTTATTATCACTAAGCCGGTCAATTGATATGTATTTATAAAAATAGAGAAGAATTATGAAAAAATTAATGTTAGCAGGTGCCATGTTATGCACTAGTTTAAGTGCCGTAGCGAATGATGTGGCTGTAGCCCCTAACGCTAATGATCCTATTGTTATTAAATTTGCCGCGCTTGGCGTTACCGTTAAGCAAATAAACCCAAGCCCAGTAGCGGGTTTAAAAGAACTGATCACTAATCAAGGTGTGCTTTATGCAAGCCCAGACGGACAGTTTTTAATGCAAGGGACACTTATAGACTTAAATAATCGTAGTAATTTAACCGAAAAAGCACTAAACGGCGTACGCCAAGCTGGGTTAAAAGAATACGAAGATTCGATGATAGTGTACAAAGCACCTAACGAAAAACATAGCATTACCGTATTTACCGACATTAGCTGTGGTTATTGTCGTAAATTACACCGTGAGCTAGATGATTTACTTGAAGCGGGTATTACCGTTAAGTATTTAGCGTTTCCGCGCGGTGGCCTACAAGGTTCAGGTTATAATGACTTAATGAACGTATGGTGTGCTAAAGATCAACAAGAAGCACTAACCGAAGCTAAAAGTGGCTCAAATACTACAGCAGTTAAAGGTTGTAGTGCGCCAGTTGCTGAGCATTATCAGCTAGGTCAAAGCTTTGGTGTTACCGGTACACCTGCTATTATTTTAGAAGATGGCACCATGATCCCAGGTTATCAGCCAGCTGCCGCATTAAGCGCTGCGCTTAACGCTAGTAAAGCCCCATAGTAATTAAATTTACGGTGCGCATAAAAAAGGCCGAAAGGCCTTTTTTTGTATATTTATGATGAACCAAATAAGTTAAAAATCTGCATGAAAAAAACGATCCAAACGCGCGAAAACGTCGATGATTCACATTTACCGAGTCATTTACACCCTGTAATTAAGCAAATTTATGCCACGCGAAATGTTTCCCATGCCGATGAGCTAAATAACAGCGCCGCCACATTACACGACTTTAAGTTATTTAAAGATATGGACAAAGCCTGCGACTTGTTAATTGAGGCGCTACATGCCCAAAGCCATATTTTAATTGTTGGCGATTTTGATGCTGATGGTGCAACCAGTACCGCTACATTAATGCAAGGCTTGGCCATGTTTGGCTTTGCTCATTTAGATTACTTAGTACCTGATCGGTTTAGCTTAGGTTATGGCTTAAGCCCGGCGTTAGCTGCGCAAATAGTACAGCTTAAACCCGATTTAGTAATTACAGTCGATAACGGTATTTCCTGTATTGCGGGTATTGATATTGTAAAAGCCGCCAATATTAAAGTACTGGTTACCGACCATCACCTACAGGGCGAAACACTCCCTAATGCCGATGCCATAGTAAACCCGAACAGGCACGACTGCAGCTTTCCGTCTAAATCGATTGCAGGTGTTGGTGTGGCTTTTTACTTACTTATTGCCCTTAGAAGCACACTGCGTGAGCAAAATCATTTTGCGCAGCAGCCTATGCCTAACTTAGCCGACCTGCTCGACATAGTTGCGCTTGGTACTGTAGCCGATGTAGTGGCGCTTGATGCCAATAACCGGACATTGGTGCACCAAGGACTAGCGCGTATTCGCAGTGGTAAAACTCGCCCAGGCATTACTGCCCTCATTGAGGTTGCTAATCGTAATGCCTCAAGATTGAGTGCCAGCGACTTTGGTTTTTCGCTTGCTCCGCGCCTAAATGCCGCAGGGCGCTTAGATGACATGAGTTTAGGCATAGCCTGCTTACTCAGTACCGATATAAACCAAGCTAGGCGCATTGCCAGTGAGCTAGATAGCTTAAACTTTGCACGCCGCGAAATAGAGCAAGGCATGCAGCATGAAGCGCAAGCTGTGCTTGATAAGTTAGCGTTTAATGATGACAATATTCCCGACGCTATTTGTTTATACCAAGAGGATTGGCACCAAGGTGTTATCGGTATTTTAGCCGGGCGTTTAAAAGAAAAATACCACCGCCCAACAGTTATATTTGCGGGTGGCGAAAACGGTGAAATAAAAGGGTCATGTCGCTCAATTGAAGGGCTGCACATACGCGATTTACTCGAAGGGCTAAGTACTGCCGAACCGCACTTAATTAGTAAGTTTGGTGGCCATGCCATGGCGGCCGGTTTAAGTATTAATGAGCAGCAATTTAGCGAATTTAAACACGCCTTTGATACTGCCGTTAGCGCCCAGCTTAGTGAAGAAAGTAAACGCTGCATTGTATTTACCGATGGCGAGTTGCCAAATGAGTGTTTTACCATGGATTTTGCCCAGCAATTAAAACAAGCGGGCCCTTGGGGGCAGCAATTTCCTGAACCGGTATTTGAGCACACATTTGAGTTAATTCAGCAGCGTATAGTGGGCGAAAAGCATTTAAAACTGGTATTAAAACATCAATCAGGCCGCTTAGTTGATGCCATAGCTTTTGGCATTGATGTAAAAGAATGGCCAGATAACAACGCACAATTTGTTAAAGCAGCGTATCAGCTCGATATAAATGAGTTTAGAGGCAAGTTCACCCTGCAATTAATTATCCGAGAGCTAGAAAAAGCCAGCTAAAAAATATCTAGAATAGATCGCATAAAGTGCTAATAAAGCGCACGGTTTTTTGTTAAAATCGGGCGTTTTTATCATTTGACGATAATATATTGCGTTAATTCCTTTTTAAGGAGCGTAATAACCTAGCCATTTTGGAGTAATGACCATGTTTGAAGTGAATCCTGTGATTAACCAAATCAAGGAAATTCGCGAACGTACTGAGTTGCTTCGGGGGTACCTTTGACTATGCTCTTAAACAAGAACGCTTAGAAGAAGTTAACGCCGAACTTGAAGACTCAGCCGTATGGAATGAACCTGAACGCGCACAAGCTCTCGGCCGTGAAAAGTCGGCATTAGAAGCTGTTGTTGAAACTATCGATACTTTAGTGACGGGTACTGACGACGTTGAAGGCTTACTTGAGCTTGCTGTAGAAGCCGAAGATCAAGAAACCTTTGATGAAGCACAAAGCGAACTAGCAGACTTGAACGAGCAACTAGAAGCGTTAGAGTTTCGTCGTATGTTTAGCGGTCCTCATGACTCAAACGACGCTTACCTTGATTTACAATCTGGTTCTGGCGGCACTGAAGCACAAGACTGGTGTAATATTTTGCTGCGCATGTATTTACGCTGGGGCGAAGCTAAAGGCTTTAAAGTTGAATTAGTAGAAGCAACTGGTGGCGATGTTGCAGGAATTAAAGGCGCAACAGTTCGCTTTGTTGGCGAATACGCGTATGGTTGGTTACGTACCGAAACTGGCGTGCATCGTTTAGTGCGAAAAAGCCCGTTTGACTCAAGTGGTCGTCGTCATACTTCGTTTGCCTCTGCATTTGTTTACCCAGAAGTTGACGACAATATTGAAATTGATATGAACCCGTCTGACTTACGTATTGACGTTTACCGTGCCTCGGGCGCAGGTGGTCAGCACGTTAACACCACTGAATCAGCGGTTCGTATTACGCACGTACCAACAAATACCGTAGTGCAGTGCCAAAATGAGCGCTCACAACATAAAAATAAAGCCCAAGCAATGAAACAGTTAAAAGCAAAACTGTTTGAGCTAGAGTTACAACAACAAAATGCTGAAAAACAAACCCAAGAAGACTCAAAGTCGGACATTGGTTGGGGCAGTCAAATTCGTTCATACGTACTCGATGACGCTCGCATTAAAGATTTACGTACAGGCGTTGAAAGCCGTAATACCCAATCGGTACTTGACGGCAACTTAGACAAATTTATAGAAGCCAGCTTAAAATCTGGTTTATAACCACCAAGCTAATAAAGAGCTAAAAAAATGACTGATCAAATCCAAGACGAAAACAAGTTAATCGCTGAGCGTCGTGGCAAATTAGATGCTATACGCCAAAATTGCCCAGCCAACGGTCATCCAAACCAATTCCGTCGTGAGCATTACACGGCAGATTTGCAAGCCCAGTTTGGTGATAAGAGCAAAGAAGAATTAGTAGAGTTACAACAAGTAGTGTCTATTGCTGGACGTATTTTAGCAAAGCGCGGACCATTTTTTGTAATTCAAGACATGAAAGGCCGCGTACAATCATATGCGTCTAAAGATGTGCAAAAAGATTTAAAAGAAAAATATGGCCAACTAGATACTGGCGATATTATTGGTGTTAAAGGCGCGCTTAATAAATCGGGTAAAGGCGATTTATACGTAGAAATGACAGAGTACCAACTGTTAACTAAGTCACTTCGCCCGTTGCCTGAAAAATTCCATGGCTTATCAGATCAAGAAACTAAGTACCGTCAACGTTACGTTGATTTAATTACTAACGAAGCAACGCGTGAAACATTCCGCATTCGCTCACAAGTAGTTGAAGGCATTCGTCGCTTTTTAGCAGACCGTGACTTTATGGAAGTAGAAACACCCATGCTACAGGTTATTCCTGGCGGTGCATCGGCACGCCCGTTTGTAACACACCATAACGCGCTTGATATTGACATGTACCTACGTATAGCGCCTGAGCTGTACTTAAAGCGTTTAGTGGTAGGTGGTTTTGATCGCGTATTCGAAATTAACCGTAACTTCCGTAACGAAGGGTTATCTACGCGTCACAATCCAGAATTCACAATGATTGAATTTTACCAAGCATACGCTGATTACATCGATCTGATGAACATTACCGAAGACATGCTACGTACAGTTGCAGAAAACGTACTTGGTAGTGCTGTGGTAGTTAACACAACTAAAGACGAAAACGGCGAAGTAATTGACTCAGTTGAATACGATTTTGGTCAACCGTTTACGCGCTTAAGCATGAGCGACGCAATTTTAAAATATAACCCTGAGTTTGATGCGGCAGTATTTAACGACCCAGAAAACCATTTTGAACAATTAAAAGCGTACGCTAAGCAAGTACACGTTAAAATTCCTGAAAACTGTGTTTGGGGCCCAGGTAAATTTTTGTGTGAAATATTTGAAGAAACAGCAGAGCACATGCTTATTCAACCTACGTTTATTACCGGCTACCCATGGGAAGTATCACCATTGGCACGTCGTAACGATGAAAATTCATTTGTTACAGACCGCTTTGAGTTTTTTGTTGGCGGACGTGAGCTGGCTAATGGTTTCTCTGAGCTTAACGATGCACAAGACCAAGCAGAGCGCTTTACTCGTCAAGTTGAAGAGAAAGACGCAGGCGATGATGAAGCAATGCATTACGACGAAGACTACATACGCGCACTAGAGTATGGCTTACCACCAACTGCAGGTGAAGGTATTGGTATTGACCGTTTAGTAATGCTGTTTACTGACTCTCCAACCATTAAAGACGTTATCTTGTTCCCGCATATGCGCCCGCAAGCCGACTAAGCTTAATAATGTAAAGTAATAAAGCGCCGCTTAAATGCGGCGTTTTTGTGTCTGGGCTATAACTTTTTAATCTGAGTGTTTTTTAAACGCACTGTTGCATTTATGTAAAGTTGTTCGCTACACTACGATGGAAATTTAGAGGATTGATTTAAGGCTCTAAATAAAAAGATTAAATGGATTTATAAATAATAATATGAAAAATAAACGTATTGAAAACCCAATCAATAACTGCGAAACAGAAGATGCAAGACAAGCCTTTTACCGAGCCTGTATTGCAGAGTTTCAAAAGTTAGGTTATCAAGAGCAGTATCTTGCAGAGTTAAATGATGATTTAGTGCCTGTGTTAGGCGTTAACCCACCAGAAAAAAGTTAAAAGTTGTTTGAATTTCAAACTAATTACACATTAAAACTAACTAGATGCACAATCTATAACCATATAGGCACATTTGGTAGAAAAGTGTTTGACATATTTTCTGAACTCTTTATTATACGCACCACAAGACGGAGAGGTGTCCGAGTGGCCGAAGGAGCTCCCCTGCTAAGGGAGTATAGAGTTTGTAGCTCTATCGAGGGTTCGAATCCCTCCCTCTCCACCATTTTTAAATGGCGTGTTTTGTAAGTTTTAAAGTATGGGTGCATAGCTCAGCTGGATAGAGTACTCGGCTACGAACCGAGCGGTCGGAGGTTCGAATCCTCCTGCGCCCACCATACTTTAATAACTCTGCTTAGAGTTTAAATAAGCAAAAGCTCTGCTTAGAGTTAAAATAAGTAAACTATAAAGTGGGTGCATAGCTCAGCTGGATAGAGTACTCGGCTACGAACCGAGCGGTCGGAGGTTCGAATCCTCCTGCGCCCACCACTTTATAGACTCCTACTTAGAGTATAAATAAGTAAAGTGTTGGCTAAAGCCAAATGGTCGGAGGTTCATTCTTACAAGATACGTCCTGCGCCCACCACTTTATAGACTCCTACTTAGAGTATAAATAAGTAAAGTGTTGGCTAAAGCCAAACGGTCGGAGGTTCATTCTTACAAGATATGTCCTGCGCCCAGCACTTTATAGACTCCTACTTAGAGTAAAAACAAGTAAAGTAAAAATGAAAGTGGGTGCATAGCTCAGCTGGATAGAGTACTCGGCTACGAACCGAGCGGTCGGAGGTTCGAATCCTCCTGCGCCCACCACTTTCATATTTTCATACACTTTTAAGTGTAAGAAAAATAAGCCGATGAAAATCGGTTTTTTTATTTTAAAGTTATACACTCCGCTTAGAGTTTAAATAAGCAAACAATGAAAGTGGGTGCATAGCTCAGCTGGATAGAGTACTCGGCTACGAACCGAGCGGTCGGAGGTTCGAATCCTCCTGCGCCCACCACTTTCATACATTAACCGACACTTGAGTCGGTTTTTTTATGCCTGAAATAAAGTGAAATTATTGTGTGGCCGAGAACCGTGCGGTCACAGGTTCACTCTTACAAGATACGTCCTGTGCCCACCACTTTCATAATTAACCGACATTTGAGTCGGTTTTTTATGCCTAAAATAAAGTGAAAATTGTAGATTGCCACCCCTGTTAACGGAGAATTTGTTCGCGAGAGAAACGGCAGGTTCTAATTACTTAACACCTTTCTAAAGCTGCTCTTTTTTATTACCTATGTTACTTTAAACGCCTTGTTTAAAAGGATATTGCAGTATGTTTAAAACCCTATTTATTACGTTGTTTTTTATTTTTAGCGCTACTTTAATACTCAGCGTACAAGCTGATGAAGCTAAAGGTTCAATTGTTGTGGGGGCGCAGCAATACACAAAGTATTTACCGCAGTTAAAAAATAAGCGCGTAGGGCTGGTGGTTAATCAAACATCAACAGTAGAACAAATCCATTTAGTAGATAGCCTGCGGGAAAAAAACGTAAACATAACTAAAATATTTGCACCTGAGCATGGCTTTCGTGGCGATCACGATGCGGGGGCGCACGTAAAAAATGCCGTTGATAGTAAAACCGGTATTCCACTTATTTCCATTTACGGCAACAATAAAAAACCGAGCGCTGAAGTTTTAGCTGATGTTGATGTAATAATTTTTGATATTCAAGATGTGGGTGTGCGCTTTTATACTTATATAAGCTCTATGCATTACATGATGGAAGCAGCTGCCGAACAAGGTGTGGAGTTTATTGTACTTGACAGACCAAACCCAAATATTGCTTATGTTGATGGGCCCATATTAGAGCCACAATTTAAGTCATTTGTAGGTATGCACCCCATTCCTATAGTTCATGGTATGACTGTGGGCGAGCTTGCAAACATGATCAAAGGTGAAGGCTGGATAAATCAAGCAGCTGTTTTAGAGCTTAATGTGATCCCAGTTAGTGGTTATACACGCGCAACTAGCTATAGTTTACCGATAAAGCCAAGCCCTAATTTACCAAATGATACTGCTATTTCGCTTTATCCGTCCTTGTGCTTTTTTGAAGCCACGCCAATTAGTATTGGCAGAGGCACCGATTTTGCGTTTCAGGTTATAGGGTATTCACCGATTGCTTTAGGAGAGTTTAGTTTTACCCCGCGCGCTATTAAAGGCGCGGCCCTAAACCCTAAATTTAAAAACCAAGCTGTGCAGGGGCTCGACTTACGCCAAGCCACCACTAAAGGGTTAGATTTAAGCTACTTAATAAGTGCTTATAAGCAGCTTAATAATAATGATATTACGTTTTTTGAGCGCGCTGATTTTATGGATAAGTTAGCAGGTACCGATAAGCTGCGCTTAGCTATTGAGGCGGGGCAATCGGCACAACAAATAAAGCAAACTTGGCAGGCGGCCCTGATGCAATTTAAACAGCAAAGAGCACCTTATTTGTTATATGAGTAAAAGGCAGCTTATGTACTTATATTTAAAAAATAAAAATTATTACAGTATAAAAAAGTTATTAATAGTGGCTTTAAGTTTTATGCTGGGGGCATGTAGCTCCTCTGTAGAGCCGCTCGAGCCCAAGGCGCTATTAACGCAAAGTAAACTTGTTGAGCTGCCTAATGCGCAAGTAATTGTTACCTTTCCTGAGCCAAACCCTAGTAGCCGTGAGTATGTAAATAATCGCGGCACGTTTAAAGCCTATAAAGGCCATGGGCAGCTGTTAATTCAAAATCATAGTGCTAAAAGTGCCGACATTTATATAAATAATCAACTGCTTAATATTAAGCAATTGCTCGGTGCTAATACTGTGTACCAATATAGTTTAGCTAAGCTAACGCATAACGGGGTTAACACCTTTAAAGTTGCAAACATTCAACCAGCGGGAGCAAGTTTAACGCTGCGCTTTGCGTTTCCTACTTTAAATAAAGCGTCGCATCAGCAGGCTAATTTTAGTGAGGTAGATGCATTAATAGAGCGAGATATTAAAGCGGGTTTTCCTGGTGCTGTTTTAGCGGTAGTAAAAAATGGTGAGTTAATTAAATTAACTGCTTATGGCGATGCAAAACAGTATCAACAAAATGATTTAATGCTATTACGCCCAGAGCCAATGCAAACCGATACCTTATTTGACTTAGCCTCTAATACTAAAATATTTGCTACCAACTTTGCATTAATGAAGTTAGTAAGCGAAGGCCTATTAAATATTAATAAGCCAGTGCAATTATATTTACCAGAGTATCAAGGCGATGGTCGAGAGCAGCGACGCGTAAAAGATTTACTCACGCATAGCGCAGGCTATCCGCCGGTGTTTGATTTTCATCGTAAAGACAGTAGCAATGGCGATGTGTTTTACTCACAAAATAGCCATACTACAAAAAAGCTCTTACTTACCAGTGTGCCACTTAGCGAAAAATCGCTCGGGCAGCATGTTTATTCAGACATTGATTACATGATTTTAGGAGTATTGGTTGAGCGTATAACCGGTCTTTCACTTGACGATTACCTAGAGCAACAAGTATATGCGCCATTAAAATTGCATAACACTGTGTTTAACCCCCTTAAAAAAGGCTTTAATGCTCAGCAATTTGCCGCCACAGAGCTGGGTGGTAACACGCGAGACGGACGAATCAAATTTGATAATATTCGCACCCATGTTTTACAAGGCCAAGTACATGACGAGCGTGCGTACTATTCTCTAGGTGGCGTAGCAGGGCACGCGGGGTTATTTAGTAATGCGCCAGATTTAGCCATACTTTGTCAGCTACTATTAAATAATGGTGGTTACGGCGATAAGCAGCTTTTTAGTGCAAGTGCTTTAGCGCAGTTTTTAACCCCACAAAGTAGCGATGAAACCTACGGGCTGGGCTTTAGGCTTGCTGGTAATAACCAAGCAAGGCGTTGGCACTTTGGCCCTTACGCAAGCGCACAGGCTTATGGGCATACAGGTTGGACAGGCACAGTAACGGTAATTGATCCCGTTTACGACTTAGCGATTATTTTATTAACTAATGCGCGGCATACGCCAATTACAGGCTCGCAAAAAAGTTATCAATTTAGTGGTAAAAATTATGAAACTGCACAATATGGCTCGGTTGTTTCATTAATATACGAAGCGTTATTAAATCAATAAACTGACAGTATAAATAGCATATATCAATGTGCTTAGTGGTTTACTTAAATGGGTTTTGACTGTAAAACTTAAGCTAGATAACAAAGTGTAAAATATTTACCCCGTAAATAAGCACACTAAAATAAAGGTTAATTTATGTCTTGGTATTCTATTTTACCGCCGTTAATCGCCATTGCTGTCGTATTTTGGCGCAAAGAGGTTATTATGGCGCTGTTGCTTGCAGTGGCTTCGTCAGAGTTTTTACTCGCATTACAGGGGGAGGGCAGTAGTGTATTTAATACCTTTTTAAACACTATTGAACGTATTGTTAGCGTAGCAAGCTCGCCCGGCAATACCCGTATTTTAATTTTTAGTATTTTGATTGGTGCTTTGCTTGCCTACATTCGCGAGTCGGGTGGAGTAGCCGCTACCGTTAATATGTTAATGAACAAAGGTATAGCGAAAAGTAAGCGTCAAGTTGGCTTTTTAACTATGTTTACTGGCATTGCGGTGTTTATAGAGTCAAACCTGAGTGTACTTACTGCAGGTATTTTATCGCGCGGATTATTCGATAAATTTAAAATGAGCCGCGCCCGCTTAGCTTATATTATCGATAGCACCAGTGCGCCGGTATGTATTTTAATATTACTAAATGGTTGGGGCGCATTTGTACTAGGGTTATTAAGTAACTACGAGTTAGGTGAATCAGCTGTATCGGTACTTTGGGGCAGCGTAGGCTATAACTTTTACGCCATAATCACGCTTGTTATTGTTTTTTACACCATTGCGTTTGATAAAGTACATGGCCCAATGAAACAAGCTGAGCAAAAACTAGAGCTACAAACAACTGACTTAAAAGAAGAAGTAAAAGGCTCTAAAGCACGCTTTATGTTAGTGCCCCTTATTACGCTGATTGTTAGCATGGTGGGCTTTATGTTTTACACAGGTAACGGTGTATTGGCAGAAGGTAGTGGCTCAAAGTCGGTATTGTATGCAACCGTTTTAGCCATAGTTGTAGCTTACTTTTTAATGCTAGCATCACGCCAATTTAGCCACCATAAGTTAGTTGAAACAGGCTTTAAAGGGATGGGCGAATTACTGCCATTAGTAGGCATTGTATTGTTATCGTTAACTTTAGGAGCAAGCTTAAAAGAGTTGGGTACTGGTGTGTTTGTGGCATCTTTAGTGGGCGATTACCTCCCTATTTACTTGGTGGTACCGGCACTGTTTTTAACCGGTGCGGTTATGTCGTTTACTACGGGTACATCGTGGGGCACCTTTGCAATTTTAATCCCTATTGGCGTGCCGCTTATTCAAGCATTGGGTTTGCCGCCGTCGTTGGTATTAGGCGCTATTTTAGGTGGCGGTATATTTGGCGATCACTGCTCGCCCATATCCGACACCAGCGCAGTATCGGCTATCGCCTCAGGCTGTGACTTACTTACTCACGTTAAAACCCAGCTACCCTATGCCTTGTTCGCTGGTGGCCTGACACTTATAGCCTACTTAGTAACGAGCATAATTGTTTTATAAGCGCGTTTATGATTACTCATTTTGAATGACAAAAAGCCTGCAAATTTGCAGGCTTTTTGTTTATACGTAGGTCGGATAAGCGGCGCAGCCGCGCCATCCGACAGGTCAGCTACTTACAACGCATTTAAGCTGTGCTCTAGCATTGCGGTAATTTGCTTTACTATTTTTGCTTCCGTTTTCGGCTCAAACTGTTGAATTCTGGGGGTGTGAATATGGCCTGTTGGAATGGTTGAATTAAGTTGATTACGAAGGCGTATACTGCGATACGAAATTTCGTTAGACAGGTATCCACCGCCAGAGCCATTTACGGCAATGCTATTTTGCAGCTCGGCAAGTGTTGCAGGCTCGTAAGTTTTTTCTAAGGTAGTGATTTTATGATTATCAATAACCTTATACGGCCCTTGTGCTTGCTGCATATTTGCCACGGGAAGGCTAAATTGTACAAATTCGTTACCTGGCAGTGGCTGGTTATTTAAACTTGGGAGCAAGGGAGCTGTTTGTGTCCCACCAAATATAATATTGGCATTGTCTGGGGCAGTTACGCTGCGGCGCTTACCGGGAAATCTTTCTAAATCAAAATCTTTGCGACCCATGCTTACAGTAACAATCATATCGACATTATTCAGGGCGTAATAGGGCGCGAGGAGTGCTTCGATTATACCTTGATCAAAGTCGGCATAACGAACGGGCACCATAACGGTGTTAATTTCAGCGCTAATGCCTTGGTAGTTAATTACTTGACCATCTAGCAAGAGGGCAGCAACTCCAGATGGATTACTTTGATTTATGTTTTTATCTAATAAAAAGGGGTCAAAGCCGGTAAGGATAATTTTTTTAGTGCTGCCTTTAGTAAAGCTGAGGTCGTTATGACCGCGACTGCCTTTTTCTAACTGAGTTAAAAGGTTATTTTGCTCAGCGACTGAGAGGGTAAATTTTGGCTTAACAGAGCGAATTATTTTACTTGAAAGTAATCGTGCCCAGTAAAGCTCGCGATCATCGTAGTTTTTAGTTGTAACAATGCGTTGTTTGGCGTTTAACCATAATTGACTTGAATAATCAGCGATTAAGTCAGTTGCATGCCGAAAGTTGTTAAGGCTTTTCCATTGCTGTTCAAATTGATTCACCTCATCAGCAAAGGCCATTAGCACCTGAGGCATGGCGTGGGTAGCGGCTTCAATTCGTTGCTCTTCGGTTGTTAAATTTTTACTCAAAACCGAGCAAGAAGAAAAAATTAAACTTGAAGCAAATAGTAGTTTAAGCATGGTAGTCCTATACAGTTACAGCGATTATTTGGTTACTATCCTACGCATCTAGACGCAGTGCAAATTAATTCGTTGGCTAACCATTGATTAACAGCTCCTAACGTTGCAGAGGGCTAATAGCACTAATGCTGTTGTTAAATCAAAAAGAACGCAAATAGATTTTTCGATAAGTGGATTGTTTAGTTACAATGGCGGCAGTTATATTTTGTTCACTTAATTTTAGGCTGTTATGCAACTCATTGAAATAAATAAAGCGCGTTATCGTAAGCATTTAAACCGTGTTATTGCCGGTTGTGCTGTGGGTTTAGCTGTTGGGAGCTTAGCTATATCGCAAACGCTGATTGCTTTGTTTCCTGATGAGAGCGGCACTCACTTTCATTGGAACGTAACGGGCGTTGTTATTAGCGCATTAGGGCTTGCGTGGTTACTTAATAAATACCGCACGCATCCGTTTATGATTGAAGTGGTGTATGTGTGGGAGCTTAAACAAGCGCTTAATAAAATAACGCGTAAAATGGCGAAATTAAAGGCAGCAGGGCGTGAAGGTAATGCCGATGCGTTATTAGCCATTCATTACAGCTACGCGGGCTCTAAATTGTTATGGCAGCTCGATGACAATACAATCACTATGGATGACTTAGCAATTAAGCAAGCTGAGCTGGATAGTGTGGCGGCTAAGTATAATTTAACACTTGATGCCAATGACTATGATGCAAGTATTTTAAAGAACTTTTAAAGCAATTTTAAAACGATTTTAAGTATTAAATAGCTTTTTAATTAGCGTATTAGTTGCGCTTTTTTCTTCTGATAAGGGTTTAACATGAGTTTAATTGTTTATGGCGTACCTCTTTCTCCTTATGTACGCAAGGTGTGTCTGTGTTTGGCTGCAAAGCAGTTAGATTATAAGTTAGAAATAGTGTCGCCGTTTAATCAACCGGCTTGGTTTTTTGAGTTAAATCCATTAGGGCGTATACCAGCGCTTAAAGATGGTGATTTAGTGCTGGCTGATTCGAGTGTTATTTGCCAATACCTTGATGATAAATATACAGGGAATACAGCATTACTTGGCGACACTGTCGAGCAGACTGCTCAGGTACGCTGGTTAGAAAAATACGCTGATTATGAACTTGCCCCATTAACTACTTTTACTGTGTTTCAGCAGCGAGTAATTAATTTAGGTATGCAAAAAGTATGTGATGAAAGTTTAGTAAAGTTGGCTATGAATGAGCAGTTACCACCGCACTTTGACTACCTTGAAGGCGTGCTAGGTCATAATGATTACTTTGTAGGTAACGCGTTAACCCTTGCTGATATAGCGTTTGCGTCGCAAATAATCAATATGCAGCATGCGGGCGAGCAGATTAATGCACAGCGCTGGCCAAATTTAGCTGCACTTTTTGAGCGTGTAAAAGCATTACCAGCAATGCAAACTTTATTACAAAGTGAGCAGGCTATGCTTGCGTCAATGCAATAGTGTTTAAGGTTATTTAGTTCAGTAATTAACAGCGTTTAGTTTAGAGGGAGGCTCTATGAAAAAAATACTGGTTGTGTGTTTAGGTAATATTTGTCGATCGCCTACAGCTGAAGCGGTATTAAAAAAACGTGCTGAGCAGTTAGGTATTGCCGTTAAAGTTGATTCGGCCGGTACTATAGGTCATCACGAAGGCAATTCACCAGACAGCCGATCTATGCAGGCGGGCGAAAAACGAGGTTACAGCTTCAAAGGGATTTATTCGCGTAAAGTGCGCAGTAGTGATTTTACTGAATTCGATTTGATTTTAGCCGCCGACAAACAAAATTTAGCCGATTTAACTCAGCGTTGCCCAGCACATTTACAGTATAAACTTGCCCTGTTTTTAGAGTTTGGTGAGCAGGCTGTAAGTGCTATTCCCGATCCTTATTATGGTGGGGACGATGGTTTTGAAAAGGTGCTAGATTTAATTGAAGCAGCAAGTGATAAAATATTAGCTAAATTAACAGCCAATATTTAAGTAATGGCTTTGTGCGTTACAGTGAATTAATAAAGGCGCTAAATTGCGCCTTTTTTATTAGAAAATTTATGATTACTTAGCGAGAAAACCCTGTGATCTTTAGTCGCTGGGTAGTTCACTAAGTTATCGGTTAATTTTGAAGTCGAGCCGTACTTGGGTTTTTGCTGTTACAGGTATGCCATCTTCAAATTTAGGAGCATAGCGCCATTGCTCTACTGCTTTTTTTGCCGAGTGCTCAAAAGTTACGCCGCCATTTGAATCAAGCACACTCACGTTTTTAACAAAGCCTGCGGTGTCTACTTCAAATTCCATAACTACACTGCCATCTTTACCTTGGCGTGCTTTGCCCATAGGGTAGTCAGGATTAACACGATAAAGCGGGGTTTGTTCTTGGCTTTCTTCCCAAGGCACCATTTTAGCAATAGCTAAGCAGTGCTTAGTTGCTTGCTCACTTTCGCCTTGCTTTTCGTATAGTGCTATAAGCTTAGAGTGAGCGCTTAGCTCGGCGCTGTGATCGTAGCTTAAGTTATTATCAAATACGGTGACTATGCGGTTTAACCTTGTAATTGCTGAATCATATTTTTTACGACCTTCATCAAACGAGGCCATTAAAAAATCTGATTTGATACGCTCTACAGCGTTTTCAGGTAAGTTTGCTTGGTAATACTCGTCAGCTTCTTCGGCGTAGTGTTTAGCAGAACGGTATTTTTCTGGCACAAACTTTTTAACTAACAAAGAGGCTGCAGCAAATTGCATGTCGGCTACAAATCTTGGTTTTTTAAGCTCCTTTGCTATATCAACTATACGTTCCAATTGGCTATCGGCCTGACGCGCTGATTTAGTATTGCTTGCCATACCTAGTAAGGCGTCTATTGTCTCGACTGAGCTTTCACCATGATTGTTAGCTAAAATATTGTACGCCTGTTTATACAGTTCGTAGCGTTTAGCTTCGTCTTCCTGGTTAAATCCGCTGATAGCTTTAGCGTAATTAATGGCTAAATTTGCGGTGTTATCTGCGTTATCGCCATATACTTTAGCACCTAAAGAGTAAGCGAGTTTGGCAGCTTGTTGTATGTTTTCGTTGGTATCTACGGCGCTTAAGTAATTTTGGTACGCTTGAGAAAATGCAGTGTTTGCATTTGTAGCTTCGCTTGCAAAAGCCGATGCAGTAATAACTGAAAGGTTAAGGCTAAGCAGTAAGGCGAGTTTATGTGGTTTCATAATGTTCCATATTATAATTATTATACTTTTTAACACATTAACAATTTACTTATAATTAGTCATGAATTGATGTAAATAAAGGTAAACAGTAAGGGCTTTAGTGAGAATTATATATTGTAATTATGCATTGATAATTAAGCTTCTCGTCGCCATATAATTGCAATAAATACCCTTGGATTTCGATCTTTTTGTATTCTTTTGTGATAATATCACTTCATTATCGTGTCGTAGTTATTTAAATATTTGGATTTGTCGTGGCGCAAGTAAGAGCAAGAGTTCAGCTTAATGTTGGCAAGAACAGTGATATTCCCGCTGAAATTATCTCGTTTACTGATTTAAAAGATGGCAAAGAACATATTGCTATGGTGTTTAACAACGCTGATACAGAGCAAGATGTACCGCTTATTCGTATGCATTCAGAGTGTTTAACGGGTGATGTATTTTACTCGTCGCGTTGTGATTGCGGTGAGCAGTTAAATGAGTGTATTGAAATGATGCACGAGCAAGGCGGTATTTTATTGTATTTACGCCAAGAAGGTCGTGGTATTGGTTTGTATAATAAAATAGATGCTTACGTGTTGCAGTCGCAAGGTATGAACACTTATGAGGCAAATAATCATTTAGGTTTTGCCGATGATTTACGTGATTTTTCGGATGCGGTGCTAATGCTAAATGCGCTTAATTTACCCCACGTTAAATTAATGACCAATAACCCTAAAAAGCTTAATGCACTAAGAGATGCTGGTATTACGGTTGATTCGGTTGTGGGTACGCACGCACACATTAAAGCCGGTGTTGCGGGTAATAAAGCGTATTTAGAAACCAAAATTAAACATGGCGCGCACATGTTAGATATCAAAAAAATTAAAAAACCTTAAATTAAGAGTAACTATGTCTACACAATTACGAGTTTTTAAGGCCGATGCTGCCCTAAAGTGGTTTAAAGCGGGCTGGCTTATTTTTAAAACCCAGCCGCTTACTTTTATTTTTATGCATTTATTTATTGGTATTGTTGGCCTGTTGTCGTTATTTTTACCGCTATTACAAGTGGTAGCGGCTTTAGCTACGCCATTTTTAACCGCAGGATTTTATCAGGCTGTGCTTACTAAGCAGCAAGGCGGTAAAATTATGCTCGCTGATATTCTCAAGCCCATTACCACTAAAGGTAATCGTTTAGGTTTACTGCGTTTGGCTTTGTACCAAATGGGTGCGGGTATTTTAATGGCATTATTAGCAAACGGTTTATTTGCCGATGCAATTGCGGTTATGGCGCAGCCAGATTTAGATCCTAATATGGCAATTAGTCAAATGTTAGAGAGTATTTCTATGGCAAGCGTGGTGCTATTTTTATTAGCGTTGTCGGTTTATTTAACTGCATTCGCTTACGCGGTTCCATTAGTTTACTTTAATAAAGAACAGCGCATTTTTAGCGCTCTTAAAAACTCCTTTATGGTGTTTTATTATAATATTTTACCGCTAAGCGTTTATGCTATTATTTGCGGGTTATTTATTGTGCTTTCGATGTTTTTATCGTTCTTACCCTTGTTGGTTTTAATGCCTATTTGCTACATTAGCTTTTTTGTATCTTATCAAGCTATTTTTATGCCGGTTGTACCACCAAGTGACGATAGCAATATTACGCCATTAAGTAGTGAATCTAGTGGGCGTTTTGACGCTTAATGGATGATAAGTTAAAGCAGAAATTAAAAAACTATGTACTTTGGTTGTTATCAAGGCAAGAATATTCACGCCGAGAATTAACGTTCAAATTACAAAAAAAAGAAGCCACAGATGAGTTTATCGAAACCTTGCTTGATTGGTGCGAAAAGCACAATTTTGTAAACGAGCAACGTTACTGTGAAGGCTTTGTTAGAAAACACATATTTAAATGCCATGGCTTAAGGCGCATTCAAAGCGAAGCTATGGGCAAAGGGATTGACCGTTCATTACTTGAAAAAGTAATTGAAGAGCTTGAAGTAGATTGGTTTGAGCTGGCGCAGGATGCGTACAATAAAAAATATTCAAATACACCGGCAGACCTCGAGTACAAAGACAAGGCCAAGCGCGTGCGCTACCTAATGTATAGAGGCTTTAGCTACGATGAAATCGATTTTGCAATGCAAGCACAGTAAATACGGGTGAGACCTTCACATGCAGCACATGACTACCGCACAAATTAGACAACAGTTTTTAGACTTTTTTGCCAGCAAACAACATCAAGTTGTTCCTTCAAGCTCGCTTATACCGGGTAACGATGCCACTTTGTTATTTAACAATGCCGGTATGGTGCAATTTAAAGATGTATTTTTAGGCGCAGAAAGCCGCCCTTATACGCGTGCGACTAGCTCGCAGCGCTGTGTACGTGCTGGCGGTAAGCATAACGATTTAGAAAACGTTGGTTATACTGCGCGTCACCATACATTTTTTGAAATGTTAGGTAACTTTAGTTTTGGTGATTACTTCAAGCAAGACGCGATTAAATTTGCGTGGCAGTTTTTAACAGAGGAAGTAAAGCTACCTAAAGAAAAACTGTTAGTTACTATTTACCATGACGATGAAGAAGCGTTTAACTACTGGTCTAACGATATAGGCTTACCTGCAGATCGCATTATTAGAATTGCCACTGCAGATAACTTTTGGTCAATGGGTGATACCGGTCCGTGTGGCCCGTGTTCTGAAATATTTTACGACCATGGCGAGCATATTTGGGGCGGTCCTCCTGGATCACCTGAGGAAGATGGCGATCGCTTTATCGAAATTTGGAACCTAGTATTTATGCAGTACAACCGTCAAAACGACGGAACTATGCTGCCACTACCTAAGCAATCGGTTGATACAGGTATGGGGCTTGAGCGTATTGCTGCTATTTTACAAGGCGTTCATTCAAACTATGAAATTGACTTATTTAAAGGCTTAATTGCCGCTGCTGCAAGTGTTACTAACGCACAAGACATGGACGACAAATCACTACGCGTAGTGGCGGATCATATTCGTTCGTGTGCATTTTTAATCTCTGACGGGGTTATGCCATCTAACGAAGGCCGTGGTTATGTACTACGTCGTATTATTCGCCGTGCTGTTCGCCATGGTAATAAGTTAGGTGCACAAGGTGCCTTTTTCTATAAATTAGTAGCTGCACTTATTGAGCAAATGGGCCAAGCGTACCCAGAGCTTGCAAAGCAGCAAGAAATTATTGAAAAAGTATTACGCATTGAAGAAGAGCAGTTTGGTAAAACGCTAGAGCGTGGTTTAGCTATTTTAGAAGAAAGCTTAAGCGACCTTAAAGGTGATGTAATTCCTGGCGACTTAGTATTTAAACTTTACGATACTTATGGCTTTCCTGCGGATTTAACTGCAGATGTGGCGCGTGAGCGTCAAATGACGATTGATAATAAAGGCTTTGAAGAGTGCATGGCGGTGCAGCGTAAAACAGCGCAGCAGGCCGGTAAATTTGGTGCCGATTATAACGATCAATTAAAGTCAGACAAACAAACAACTTACAAAGGTTACACCACCACTAGCCATAGTGCGACTGTGGTTGAAGTGTTTGCTGGCAGTGAGTCGGTTTCATTACTAGAAGATGGCCAAAAAGGCATTGTAATACTAGACCGTACGCCATTTTATGCAGAGTCGGGCGGCCAAGTTGGTGATACAGGTGTAATTAGCGTTGCTGGTGGCGAGTTTACAGTAACTAACACGACTAAATTAGGTAATGCATTTGCACACCACGGTATAGTACAAGGCCGTATTGGTCTTAACGATAAAGTAGAAGCAACAATTGATGACGCACGCCGCGAACGCATCAAGAAAAACCATACTGCTACGCATATATTACACGAAACACTGCGCCAATTATTAGGCGAACATGTAGGTCAAAAAGGCTCGCTAGTTCAAGCAGAGCGTTTGCGTTTTGACTTTTCACATTTTGAAGCTGTTACCAAAGAAGAATTACGCGAAATTGAACGTGTAGTAAACGATGAAATTCGTTGTAACTTTGCGTTAAGTACCGAGCTTATGGCAATAGATGACGCTAAAGCAAAAGGTGCAATGGCGTTATTTGGCGAAAAATACGATGACGAAGTACGTGTAGTTACTATTGGGGACTACTCTATTGAGCTTTGTGGTGGTACACATGTTGAACGCGCAGGTGATATTGGTTTATTCAAAATAGTATCTGAAAGCGGTATTGCTGCGGGTGTTCGTCGTATTGAAGCGGTAACCGGCGCTGACGCGATTGCCTACGTGAGTGAGCAAGAGCAAAAGCTAAATGATGTAGCTGCTGTAGTTAAAGCCGACAGCGCGTCAGTACTTGAAAAAGTAACTGCGTTGCTTGATAAATCAAAACAGCTAGAAAAACAAATTGCGCAACTTAACGATAAGCTAGCAAGTGCTGCGGGTGCCTCATTACTTGATTCAGTAGTAGAAATTAACGGTATTAAGCTATTAATAGCCAACGTTAAGGGCACTGAGTCAAAAGCGTTACGTGGTATGGTTGATGATCTTAAAAACAAAATTGGCTCGGGTGTTATTGCACTAGGTGTTGCAAGCGATGATAAAGTGAGCTTAATTGCAGGTGTAACTAAAGATTTAACCGGTAGAGTTAAAGCCGGTGAGCTAGTTAACCATATGGCCAGCCAAGTAGGTGGTAAAGGTGGCGGCCGTCCAGATATGGCACAAGCGGGTGGCTCTGAGCCAGAAAACCTAACTGCAGCATTAGACAGTGTAACAGCTTGGTTTACTGAGAAAACACAAGCTTAAGTGGCACTTATTGTTCAAAAGTTCGGTGGCACTTCAGTTGGTTCAATAGAGCGAATTGAAGCGGTTGCCGACCTTGTTGTTAAAACTAAACAACAAGGCCATCAAGTGGTTGTAGTGCTCTCGGCTATGTCGGGAGAAACCAACCGCTTAATTAATCTCGCCAAACAAATAGATACTCGGCCAAGTAGCCGTGAACTTGACGTATTAATTAGCACCGGCGAGCAGGTTTCGGTGGCTTTATTAGCTATGGCTATTATTAAACGCGGTCATTCTGCTGTGAGTTTATTAGCCGATCAGGTTAATATTTTAACCGATAATATGTTTGGCAAAGCCCGTATTACAGATGTAGCTGCAACGCGTTTAAAACATGAGCTTGAGCATAACCGTATTGCAATTATTGCGGGTTTTCAGGGCCGTGATATTGAAGGAAATGTAACTACATTAGGGCGTGGCGGTACCGATACTTCGGCGGTTGAAATTGCTGGAGCAATAAAAGCTGACGAATGTCAGATCTATACCGACGTTAACGGCGTATATACTACAGACCCTCGTGTTGAACCTAATGCACGACGAATGAGCCAAGTTACCTTTGCTGAAATGCTAGAGTTAGCAAGTTTAGGGGCTAAAGTATTGCATATTCGTTCAGTTGAAGCGGCAGGAAAGCACAATGTGCCACTTAGGGTGCTATCAAGTTTTTACCCTGATGCTGGTACATTGATTAGTTTTGAGGAGAGCGATATGCCTGGTAATGTCGTTTCGGGTATTGCGTTTAATCGTGATGAATGTTTAATAAATGTAGAGGGTGTACTTAGTGGTACACAATATCTTGCAAAGATTTTGAAACTTTTTGCAGATAATGGCATCGAAATAGATATGATTAATCAAGTTAATCATAATGTTGACAAAGTAGACTATGCTTTTACTGTACACACAAATGATTATTTACACGCATTAGACGTTTTAACAGAGCAGCAAGCTCAGTTAACAGCACAAAATATTTTTGGGTTAACAACAGTGGCTAAAGTGTCTGCTGTTGGTATGGGTATGAAGTCACATTCGGGTGTTGCTAGTTTATTTTTTGATGCATTAGCTGCAGAAAATATTAATGTTATTTTAGTGTCTACATCAGAAATTAAAATATCGGTTTTAATAGATGAAAAATACCTAGAGTTGGCTGTTCGTGCATTACATAAGATATTTTTAACAGAAAATGAATAGATTGATAGGTTTTACTTACTTTTTAGTCTAATTTTCATTAAAATGTTTTAGCGGAATCTTATAATTTTATTGGAACAAGGGAGCAAAAGAATGCTAATACTAACTCGTAGAGTAGGTGAAACCCTAATGATCGGTGACGAAGTAACCGTTACTGTTCTAGGTGTTAAAGGGAATCAAGTTCGAATCGGTGTTAACGCACCAAAAGACGTTTCAGTGCATCGTGAAGAGATTTACATGCGTATTCAAGCTGAAAAGTCTAACCCTGAACCTGGCAATGCTTAATCAGCAATGTATATAACTTAGTTACATACTGAGTTATTGCCAAAAGCCACTCACTGAGTGGCTTTTTTGTGTATAAAATTAAGTGTTTCGGCAGTTAATATGTGCTTGGATATATACTGCATACCTTTTTTGTTTTTTAATAGTATGCCGCGCTCTGTGGTTATAACTTCGTTAATATCTGACCACAGAAGTTGGGTGTTTTTATAAAAGTTACTCGATTTAATCCCTTCTTCGTCAAAGGTAAGGGTGACCTCAGAACCCGAGGCTTTGCTTAGCATTTGTCTAGTAACCCACCAAGGACGGCGATAATAAAAGGCAATACATTCGAGTACCGCAACCATGATCAGAAAAGATCCTAGGTAATGATCGTCTAAACCATAAATTCCAAATAAACCGAGTGCTACTAATAGCGCCAATAAAAAGTATTTTGGTTGCGCGCGCTTGCTATGCGCAACTGATTCGTCAAAGCACTCATAAAAATAAGGCTTATCAAGCGTGTAGGTTGTTGTAAGTGTCATATAGAAGTTCTTAAAACATAGTTATATGCATTTTAACAAGCTAACCAGTAAATGCGCAGTTATATAATAAATAACTGCATAATAGATAAAGATATTGGCGTTTATTATTTATCAGATCCAACCTTTAATTTAGATATTATTTTATTACACACATAAAAAAACGGCTCATTTTAGAGCCGTTTTTTTAATAAATTAGAAGAATTAACAGTTAGTTTCTTCTGCATTTACACCTTCTTTTACTTCTTCACATGCATCTTCAACTTTGTTTTGCACATCAGTTACTGCTTCGTCAATACGTTCACCAGCATCTTCTGCGTGGTTATCTTCACAGCCCATAATAAATAAACTTGCGAATAGGCCAATTAGTGCTGCTCTTAAAGTTGTCGAATTCATAATGTAATTCCTTGTAAATTTTGATTTAAATGATTTTTAATTAGTTTAAAACTTTAGTTTGTTACCTAGGGCTTTTTGCCACGTAGGGCACCCGATACTAAAGATATAACTAAAAGTATTAAAAATATAAAAAATATAATTTTTGCAATACCCGCTGCGGCGCCTGCTATACCACCAAAACCTAACACTGCAGCAATTAAAGCAATTACTAAAAAAGTGATTGTCCAGCGTAACATTGTATTCTCCTTGGTTTATCAAATTTGCTCAATGGATATGATGCGAGTTACGTGCCATTGTTTTTTTTGCTTTTAAATCAATGGTTTGCTTTTGTTTGTGTTATTTCAGCGTGCACTCAATGGTAAGTTTTACGCTTTGCTATGTAATTTATTCATACTGATACAAGTGATTATGGATGTTAGTTTTTTATAAGAGAAGTTAGCGCATATTGATTTTTAGAATGGAGTTTAAGAGCTATTAAATTGCAGTTCGAGACTTGCGAGCATAGCGGGCTTAATAACAGCGGCTATTTAAATGGTTGAATAATTAACAAATATATTTGGTAAGACCAATTGCCAGTGGTGAAATTACTTTATGCTAATAGAACTGTTAACGCTTTACTTTAAGTGCATTATTAACGGTTTTTAGGTCGCCTATATAACTTTTATTTATATTCACTATTTTTATTATCTATGTAATAGCGCGTATCTAGTCCTTTTTGTAGTGTTAAGTTAATTAATAGCATGTTAGTTTTGTTTAAATTGGTTTTACCAATTTACAGGCTATAGACAAAACACTGTTTTTTGTTATTATTCGGTGAATAATTATTTACGTAAAATGATTTTTTATTTTGATTTCGGTATAAGTTTTATAGGAGAGGAAAATGGATATCGCTGCTTTACTTACAACAGCAAGCAACTTAATGCTAACCGGTATGGTGGGGGTGTTTGTGTTTCTGTCATTATTAATTACCTGCGTTACGGTTATGTCTAAGCTGGTATCTCGCTTTGCAGAGCCTGAGCTTGCAATGCCTGCCAGAACACCGTCTTTTAAATCACAAGGTGTGCCTAATGAGCACATCGCCGCAATTAGTGCTGCCATTGCTCAGTACAAAACAAACAATAATTAAAGGAGCACTTAAATGGCTAAATTAAAATTAACAGAACTGGTACTACGTGATGCGCATCAATCATTGTTAGCAACTCGTATGCGCCTTGACGATATGCTACCGATTGCAAAAAAGCTTGATGATGCAGGTTATTGGTCTATTGAGTCGTGGGGTGGAGCTACGTTTGATTCGTGTATTCGTTATTTAGGTGAAGATCCTTGGGAGCGTATTCGCGCACTAAAAAAAGCGATGCCAAATACTAAACAGCAAATGCTATTACGCGGTCAAAATTTATTAGGTTACCGCCATTATGCTGACGATGTAGTAGAAAAATTTGTAGAGCGTGCCCATAAAAATGGCGTTGATGTATTTCGTATATTTGATGCAATGAACGATGTACGTAATCTTGAAACGGCAATTAAAGCGGCTATAAAAGTAGGCGCACATGCCCAAGGGACTATTTCTTATACAGTAAGCCCTGTTCATACGCTTGATATGTGGTTAACGCTAGCTAAGCAGTTGGAAGATTTAGGCTGTCATTCAATTTGTATTAAAGATATGGCGGGTTTATTAAAGCCGTACGATGCTGAAAAACTAATTAAAGCACTAAAAGAAACTGTATCTATTCCAATTGCAATGCAGTGCCACGCCACAACAGGTTTAAGTACTGCGACTTATCAAAAAGCGATTGATGCAGGCATTGATATGCTCGATACCGCAATTTCATCTATGAGTATGACTTACGGACACACCGCAACTGAAACTATTGTATCGATAGTTGAAGGGACTGAGCGTGATACTGAGCTTGATTTAAATCACCTTGAAGAAATTGCTGCTTACTTTAGAGATGTACGTAAAAAATACGCGGCATTTGAAGGTAGCTTAAAAGGGGTTGATGGCCGTATTTTACTCGCGCAAGTACCTGGTGGCATGTTAACTAACATGGAAAACCAGCTTAAAGAGCAAGGCGCAGCAGATAAGCTTAATGAAGTTTTACTTGAGATCCCACGTGTACGAGAAGATTTAGGCTTTTTACCGCTTGTTACACCAACGTCGCAAATCGTAGGCACTCAAGCGGTACTTAATGTACTAACGGGTGAGCGCTATAAAACAATTACTAAAGAAACAGCTGGCGTATTAAAAGGTGAATATGGCCTAACACCAGCACCCATGAATAAAGAGCTACAAGAGCGTGTGCTTGATGGAGCAGAGGTAATTACTTGTCGTCCTGCAGATAATATTGCACCTGAGCTTGCAACGCTTGAGGCTGAATTATTAAAAGAAGTACAAGAGCAAGGTTTAACTCTTGCTGATGAGCAAATTGATGACGTACTAACGTATGCATTATTCCCACAGGTTGGTTTGAAGTTTATTAAAAACCGTAACAACCCAGATGCATTTGAGCCAGTTCCTTGTGTTGAAGATAAAAGCAATAAAGCTCCCTCTAAATCAGCTTCAAATAACAACAGCGTTAAAGCTGAGCAATACAGCGTAAAAGTAGACGGTAAAGTTTACGACGTTGTTGTAGCTCAAGGCGGCGAGCTTAAAGAAGTTACATTAAAAGACTCAGAACATATTCCTCAGTCTGCTTCGGTTGCATCAGGCGAAACACTTAACGCACCTTTAGCCGGTAATATTTTTAAGATAAAGGTAAAAGCAGGGCAAGTTGTGAATGAAGGTGATGTAGTGATTATTATGGAAGCCATGAAAATGGAAACTGAAATACGCGCTACGCACACCGGAACAATTGCTGAAGTGTTAGTTGGTGAAGGCGATGCTGTAACTACCGGCGACGCTATGATTGCATTAGCTTAGGAGTAAATAGAGGATGGATGGTATTTTAAACCTCTGGCATGCGACAGGCATTGCTAACTTTACATTTCCAGCGTTGATTATGATTGCGGTAGGCTGTTTATTATTGTTTTTGGCAATAGCCAAAAAATTTGAACCCCTATTATTATTACCTATTGGCTTTGGTGCAATATTAACTAATATTCCGGTGGCAGGTTTATCCGACCCCGGCGGCTTACTGCATTATGTGTATTATGTAGGTATTGATACCGGTATTTTTCCACTATTAATATTTATGGGAGTAGGCGCGTTAACTGATTTTAGTGCGCTAATTGCTAACCCTCGTATGTTGCTATTAGGTGCGGCTGCACAGTTTGGTATTTTTGCTACACTGTTTGGCGCTATTTTACTTAACTATGTACCTGGTTTTGAATTTAGCCTGCAAGATGCGTCGGCTATTGCGATAATTGGTGGAGCTGATGGCCCAACCGCTATATTTTTAGCCTCTAAACTGGCACCCGACTTGTTAGGTGCGATTGCGGTAGCTGCTTATTCGTATATGGCATTAGTGCCAATTATTCAGCCGCCAATTATGCGCGCATTAACCACGGTTGAAGAGCGCCAAATAAAAATGCCAGAGCTGCGTAAAGTATCTAAAAAAGAGAAAATTATTTTTCCATTAATGGTACTTAGCTTAACGGCTATGTTTTTACCGGCAGCTATACCGCTGGTAGGTATGTTTTGTTTAGGTAACTTAATGCGAGAGTCGGGTGTTGTTGATAGATTAAGTAACAGTGCTCAAAACGAAATCATCAATGTTACAACTATATTTTTAGGTTTAGCTGTAGGCTCAAAGCTTGCTGCAGATAAGTTTTTAACTGTTGAGACGATTGGTATTTTAGTGCTTGGCGCACTGGCTTTTGCAATTGGTACGGCATCTGGCGTATTTATGGCGAAAGGGTTAAATAAAATATCTAAAACGCCGATTAATCCATTAATAGGTGCTGCGGGAGTATCGGCTGTACCCATGGCGGCGCGCGTAGTAAATAAAGTAGGCCTTGAGAGCAATCCACATAACTTTTTACTTATGCATGCAATGGGGCCAAATGTTGCCGGAGTACTAGGCAGTGCAGTTGCAGCAGGTATTTTATTAGCACTTGTTGGCTAACATCAATTTTAAAATCCAACCGATTAGCGCAGTTTACTGCGCTTTTTTTATGCTTAATTTATAGGGATAGGTTTTTATCGACTGTTTTTGTTACAGTAAGCTACTTGTAATTAATTAAGGATAGCCGGCATGCATGACACTCCTTTGGCAAAATATTTACCTAATGTTAGCAAGCTCATATTTGGTTGTATGGGACTTGGGGGAGGCTGGAATAAAGACCCCTTAACTAATACTCATACCCATACCCAGCAGGCACGTGTTTGTATAGATACAGCAATAGCCGGTGGCATTAATCTTTTTGATCACGCCGATATTTATACATTTGGTAAAGCTGAGCAGGTGTTTGGCCAAGTCCTTAAGCAGCGCCCAGAGCTGAGAGAGCAAATTTATATCCAGTCAAAGTGCGGAATTCGTTTTGCCGATGAGCAAGGGCCAAAGCGCTACGACTTATCAAAGCAATGGATTGAGCAATCAGTAGAGGGCTCTCTTAAGCGGTTAAATACTGATTATTTAGATGTACTTATGCTGCACAGACCCGACCCTTTGATACAAGTTGAAGAAGTAGCTCAGGTATTTAGTCGCTTAAAAGAAAGTGGCAAAGTACGTCATTTTGCGGTGTCTAATATGTCGCAGCAACAAATACAGTTTTTACAAACAGCCCTTGATATGCCCATAGTTGCCAACCAAATTGAAGCAAGCTTAAAGCAATCAGCCTGGGTTGATGAGGGGGTATATGTCGGTAACCGCGATGGCAAAGACATTAACTTTACTCCCGGCTTTATAGAATATTGCACCGAGCAGGAAATACAAATTCAAAGCTGGGGTAGCTTATGCCAAGGATTATATTCAGGAAAACAGCTGCAAAATGCATCACCAGCAGATATTAATACCGCTATATTAGTGGCTAAGTTAGCAGCACTTTATAGCACGTCTGCCGAGGCTATTGTATTGGCTTGGTTACTGCGCCATCCGGCGTTAATTCAACCGGTAATAGGCACAACTAATGCTAAGCGACTGGCTGCATCGTGCAGCGCTGTAAATATAGAATTAACCCGAGAGCATTGGTATGCATTATATGTCAGCGCCAAAGGGCACGAGTTACCCTAATTTAGACCCCCACTTAAGGTATTACTATGAATATATTCGTTATTTTAATTAGCTTGTTTGTCGCATTGTTAATATTAATTCCGTTATTAGAAAAGTATCAAAGTAAAATAGGCTTAGATGGCGCTAAAAAATACAGTAAGTATATATGGCCACTGGTAATGGTATCGTTAGTGGTACAGCTAATTTATGTATTAATGAATTAGTGTGTCAGTCTATTATTCATAGGCAAAAAAATTATAGGTACAAAAAAGCCTTTGCAAGTTACCTAGCAAAGGCTTTTTTAATAATGATTTAATATTACTTAAGTGCTAACTGTAGTTCGCGGTTGCGCTCTAACTGGGCAATAAAGTTATCAGCAATAGGCTTAAACTTGGCAAGCTCTGCACGTGGCAGCGGCTCTGACTTAGGCAATTTAACGGTTTTAGGATTACGATGAACACCATTAACTAAAAATTCATAGTGTAAGTGTGCACCGGTCACACGACCAGTAGAGCCAACAGTACCGAGTTGCTCACCTTGCTTAATTTTTTGCCCTGTTTTTACTAGGCGTTTATTAAGGTGCAAGTACTTAGTTACGTACTGTGTGCCATGGCTAATAAATACATAGTTACCATTATATTTACTGTAACCCGATTTAATAACTTTACCGTTACCTGAGGCAACTACCGGCGTGCCAGTGCGCGCCGCAAAGTCTATACCGCGATGCGCTCTAACTTGCCCCGTTACTGGGTGTAAACGTCGCGGGTTAAAGCTTGAGCTTATATATTTAAAACTAACTGGTGCACGTAAAAATGCTTTTTTCATGCTGCGCCCTTCAGGAGTATAAAAACTACCGTCAGTGTGGCGAATTGCAGCATAGCGCTGGCCTTGGTTAACAAATTCCGCAGCAATAATTTTACCAGTACCAATAAACTCACCGTCTACATAGTGAGATTCATAAATTAAACCAAACCCATCGCCTTTGCGAATATCGTTAGCAAAATCTACATCCCAACCAAATATATCGGCAAAGTTCATTATTTGGCGCTCGCTTAAACCTGCAGCTATTGCTGAAGTCCAAAAGCTACTAGAAATTTCGCCGCCTACTGTTTTAGTTAGTGTTTCTATTTCTTTACTATCGATTGAAGTGTCGTATTGCCCTTCATCGTTTAAGGTAACAAATAAAGTGTCTGTTTTTGAAATAACGTAACGCAGCTGTGCTAAATCGCCATCTTTTGCGGTGGCAAAACTTAGTGTTTCACCCGGGTGAATTTTAGTAAGTTTGCGAGTTTCTGCGTTAGTGTTAATTAATTTATGTAACGTTTGAGCTGAAAAGCCAGCACGTTTAAAAATAATAGCTAAGTTATCTCCATTTTTTACTTGGTGATCAACAAAGTCGTATTCTGGCAGCTTGTCTGCTGCTTGCTCTGAGTTTAACGCAGTTAATTTTTCGTTGTCATCAACTTTAACTTGTAACTCATAGCGCTTGCCAATTTCTAGCGTGTTTTCACTATTGTCTTTGGATGCAGTGGCTTTTTCAGAAGGGAGAAAAGCTAAGCCAGCAATAGCAGAAACTAAGCCTAAAATAAGCAATTTGTGTTTTTTGGGGAGCGTGTGAACCACGTGAACCATAACGTGCCTTTTTCTGCTGTCAAGAAAATTAATAGATTATCTTGCAGGATATAACGAATAATGTACGAATACTAGTATTTTGTAGATTTAAACTAATGCTAAATTAAGCTAAAATCACAGGGCTTATAGGCATCTTAGTATTAAAGCAGCTTATGATCTAGGTGTTTTATTAATCTAGAACTAGGGCTAAACCGCGGTATTTTTGAGCAAAATAATAAAACAATGATGCATCATCACGTTAGTAATTTAAAAACCAAAGCTGCAGCTGTTTGTGCTGTTTTTAAAGTGTTGCAAACAGTTATCTTTACTCGTTTATGCAACTTATGCCGCTTTGCCTTATTTAGTGACGCTATCGTTTAAAAAGTTGTTTTAATTAGGTAATAATTTGCTATCTTAGTTACATAGGTTTATTGACTCTAAAAGTGCTACTTATCTAGTAATAAGCCGCGAGCATATTAATAATTAACCCCTTCGTTAACAGAATTTTTTGGAGTAACACACAGTGGATTTACAAACCGCTCTTGCAGAGATAAAACGCGGTACAGAAGAGATATTAATTGAAGATGAGTTAGTTGAAAAATTAAAATCTGGAAAAAAACTAAAAATTAAAGCGGGCTTTGATCCAACCGCGCCTGATTTACACTTAGGTCACACGGTACTTATTAATAAAATGAAAACCTTTCAGGACTTAGGTCATGAGGTTGTATTTTTAATTGGTGACTTTACCGGTATGATTGGCGACCCAACAGGTAAAAACGTAACGCGTAAGCCGCTTACTCGCGAAGACGTGCTTGCTAATGCTGAGACTTATAAAGAGCAAGTATTTAAAATTCTTGATCCGGCAAAAACCACGGTCGCATTTAATTCTACCTGGATGGAAAATTTAGGCGCAGCTGGAATGATCAAACTTGCAGCACGCCAAACCGTTGCGCGTATGTTAGAGCGTGATGATTTTAAAAAGCGTTACGCTAGTGGCCAGTCTATTGCTATTCATGAGTTTTTATATCCGTTAGTACAAGGTTGGGATTCGGTTGCACTTGAGGCTGATGTAGAGCTCGGTGGTACTGATCAGCGCTTTAACCTGCTAATGGGTCGTGAGCTACAAAAAGACGAAGGCCAAAAACCACAAACAGTAATAATGACGCCGTTATTAGAGGGCACCGATGGGGTGCAAAAAATGTCTAAATCGTTGGGTAACTATATAGGTATTACCGATGCGCCTAACGATATGTTTGGTAAAATAATGTCGATTAGTGATGTGCTAATGTGGCGTTACTACGACTTATTAAGCGGGCTGTCGATTGCTGGTATTAACGCGCAAAAAGAGCGTGTAGAGCAAGGTACAAATCCTCGTGATATTAAAATTGAGTTAGCAAAAGAGCTTATTGCGCGCTTTCATAGTGAAGCCGATGCACAAGCAGCTCATGATGACTTTATTCAGCGCTTTCAGAAAAAAGCTCTGCCGGATGAAATACCTGAACTAACAGTAACCATTGAGCAAGACAGCATTTTAATTGCTAACTTGCTTAAAGAAGCTAACTTAGTTGCTAGTACATCAGAAGCAATGCGCATGATTAAGCAAGGTGCAGTTAAGCTCAACGGCGAAGATAAAATTACAGACACTAAACTTGAAATAGCAAAAGGCAGTACGGCTATTTACCAAGTAGGTAAGCGTAAGTTTGCAAATATTACTGTAGCGTAAAGCTAAACAGTAAAATACTAAAAACCAGCCACGGCTGGTTTTTTTGTGCTTATATTTTAGTGTTCACAATAATAGGTGTGTCACTCGCCCTTAGCTAAATACTTTTTAGTATTTCTATGCAAACAACGACCAGTAACCAAAATACCCGCGCTTGATTTAGTCTATTAATAATAACCGGCACGTCCTCAGCAATAGGGAGGCGTTCGGTACCAATACGCATTTTGTTAAAACGTTCGCCAAAATACACTGCAGGCCCGCCTAGCTGTACGCCTAATGATGCAGAGCAAGTGCTTAAAAGCCACCCAGTATTAGTTTGATAAAAGTGCCTGCCATAATGCTTTATATAATGCATGCTTAGCTTGCTCGCTTTACTGGCTGCAATAGTCAGTGCCAATAAGCGCATAGGAATAAATTCAATAATAAACAAGGTAATTTTAAGCGGCTTTAAAAAAGGGCTGTTGGGTTTAATGTTACTGCGCCATGCCTGCTCAATTAAAGTAAGTAATCGATAGGCAAGCGCTGCAATAGGGCCAAGTACTAAAAAAACAAATATCACCACAAAGTAATATCTTGCAGTACGTAATATTAGGCTCTCTATTAAGGCTTTAATTATGCCTGCACCAGAGAGTTTAGTAACGTCTCGGGCTACTAATGGCTTTAATAGCTCACGGGCGGCAGATTTTTGGTTTTGTTTGGTAAGCTTAGCAATACGTAGTGCTTTTTTATCAATAGCTTTACTCTCAAGGCATAAATATAAAATAAGCCCGGCGAGTAATTCAGGGTAAAATGCAAATTCCAGTAGTAATACAATAATAATAAGTACCACACTTAAAATAAGTGTACTGGCAAGGGCTGCGGCTAAATATTGATAGCTATTGGGTTCTGCTGCTTTATAAATACGCTTACCAATAGCGCTAAAAATAGCCGTTAAAGCGGTGTTAGGATGATACCAACTAACAAGTGGTAAAAAGCGCTCAGCAAGGAGCGCCATTATAAATACAATAAAGTCCAAGTGATTTTGAACCATATTGCTGAGCATTTACAGTGAAACTGCCGTTAGCTTTTCAAGTAACGCCACTACCATTTTAGATGAATTGATTGATGCTGTTTCTAGGTATTCTTCAAACGACTGCGGCGACTCTTTGCCGGCAATATCTGACATCGAGCGAATAACCACAAACGGTGTATTAAGTGTATGACAGGTTTGCGCAATTGATGCCCCTTCCATTTCTACTGCAAGCATTGTAGGAAAGTCGCTACGGGCTTTTTCAATACGTATTGGGTCACACATAAATATGTCGCCGGTACAAATTAAACCAACTAAGGTTTTTACGTCACTAATTTGCGCAATAGTTTGCTCTGCGGCAGCCACTAATTTAGGGTGTGCTGCAAAACCTGCTGGCATTTGTGGTACTTGACCTATTTCGTAACCAAAGGCAGTTACATCAACATCATGATGACGAACTTCTGACGAAATAACTACATCGCCCACATTTAATGACGGATCAAAGCCGCCGGCAGAGCCGGTGTTAATTACGCAATCAGGGGCGAAGTTGTCAATAAGTAATGTAGTTGCAATAGTTGATGCTACTTTACCAATACCAGATTGAACCAATGTTACTGTGTTACCTGCTAATTCACCGGTATAAAAAGTAAAACCAGCTTTAGTTAAAGTTTGTGGATTTTGCATTGCTTCGCGCAAAATTTTAACTTCTGGCTCCATTGCGCCAATAATACCAACATTCATAGTGTTAAGTTCCTGAGTTTGAATGCGCTGATTATACGTGAAGTTAGCGCTAAAAAACAAAAAAGCGAGCAGTTTTACTTTGCTCGCTTTTTATTATGTTATTTACGTTAAATTTCGGCTAGTGCTGTAGAGTGCGCTTTAGCTTGAGAAGGTGATAGTACCGCTGGTTTTTGAACTCGGGTACGAATAGGGCGAGCTGTTTGCGTAGCCGCAGGTTTGCCGAGTTTAAACATAATAGCGTCGCGTACTTCACTTGGGCGATAGCCTGATTTTACTTTCATACGAATATGCGGGATGCCAGCGGCCTCTAATGCGCCATTAACAAACCAGTCGCGTTGTGCTTTATGGCCATCTTTATTGGCATTGTTTACTAAGTCTACGGCTGCCACTATGGTCATTTTTTCTTTATCGACTAGCACAAAATCAAGCTGTTTATTTTTAGCTTTAGCCATTGCTGCACGCTTAGACTTTGCCGATAAACCTTGTTTGCAATCAATCACGTCGATTAGTTTTACACGACTAACAATTTTATACTGATCGCCCACTGCGCGTTCTAATAAATTTAAAAAAGCACTTTCTACTTGAGTAAATACATTTTGCTTGCGGGTAAAAGGGTAAGGGTTTCCGCCATCATCGTTAAACTTTGACGCAATAACAGAGGCCCCAACAACTAATACTAAAATTGATAATAAAGCGAATTCCATACGGTAACTCCATAACAACAAATTGACACTGCTTAAGTAAAGCAATTAACGTGCCTAAATTAGTTAGTTAAGTAGTATGTTTCCGTATGGATATTGAATACTGCAAAATAAGAACTTAAGCTCTATAACCGCCAGCAACGCCTTTAACTGCAATAGCGAGTGCGTCGTGCGCATGCAGCGATTCGTAATGATTTATTTGTAACCAGTAATCACTGTATTGCTGTGTTTCTAGTAGCGCTTTAATTTTACGAGCAGCATCTTCACAAAACATTAAATTTTGACCATTTAGGCGGGCAAACTCTTGTTCATCTTCACGTTTCACTGCCGCTTGTACTGGCGTTTTTAATTCATCTTCAATCGTGTTAATTAAATTAACTACGTCAAATTGAGTAATATTACTGTCGAGCTTTACTTTTACATTAGCAATTGAGCGCTGCGAGTGTGGGGTGGCTACAATACCTTGCGTAGTACCTAGCCATTCTAGTGCTTCTTTTTGACAGAGGGTTTCTTGACTGAATTTTTCGGCAAATGCATTTTGTATCAGCTGACGCGCAAGTGCCGCTGAACATGGGCAAGTTGATGAATAGGTTACATCAACACTTAGCTCGTAATTAATAACACCTTGTTCAATTGTGCTGGTTAATATAACGGGGTAGCTTTTCCAGCCAGCCTTGCCGCTTAATAACGATTTACGGCGCAGTGGTAATTCAAACTTAAATTCTATAAGTGCTTTATCACTTAAGCCTTCGTGGCTACTAATAAAAAAATCGAGCGCTTGAGCCAATGTTTGAGGATTAACTTGCTGCTCAGTAGAGAGCGTGTCGAGCGCTAAAAATAAGCGCGACATATGAATGCCTTTTGCATCTTCTTTGTGTAAGTTTACAAAAGCGCGGGCTTTAGCATTAACAGTAACTGGCGTTATGCCATGCGACTCAAAAATAAATGGCAGTTCAATTTCACCCATTCCCACCCAGTCTAATGTACCAGTTTGTAAGGCGGGAGCCGTGTTAGCTATATCGGGCATATTAGTTTGCATGGTGTGTTACTCGTTATTAGCAATAATAAAGCGCCGCATTTTACACTAAATAATTTATTGCTGGAATGATGAGTTGTAGCCAGCTAATGATTCAAACAATAAATATTAGAGTTTTTATCGCACAACCTGAAAATAGCTGATAGAAAATGCTAAAATTAACCATAACATGCAATTTAAACCTTTTTGTAATTAAGCTAAGAGACACACTGATATATGACCGATTCTTCTTTGAGCCCTTGGGCTCGAGTTCTTTCTAGTTTAATAACTCGGTTTGGTGAGTTTAAAACTGCAGCCATTTGCTATGCTTTGTTATTGGCAGTTTCGCTTGTTTTATCAAGTATGTTTTATTATGTTGCCGTTGGAGAAGTTAATCTTGTTGATATATTAGCAGTGGTATTTTTTACCTCTGTGGTATCGCCTCTGGTTATAAGCGTGCTAATAAATTCAATCAGGCAACTAGATGCCTCCTATGCATATTTAGACAGTGCGACAAAACAAGAAAAGCTACTCAATCAAACATTAAAAGATAATATAAATCGCTTAAATGTAGAAATTGATGAGCGTAAAATGGCGTTTCATGCCAAGCACCGGGCAATAGAAGAGCTAAGAAAAGAAATTGCTGAGCGTAAAAAAACACAACAAGAGCTTGCCCAGCAAAGTATGCTACAGCGCTCAATAGTAGACTCCTCCCCCGATTTATTTTATTACCGCGACGACAACGGTGTGTTTGCTGGCTGTAATAAAATGTTTGAAGAAGTAATGGGTAAAACCAGTGACGAATTAATCGGTAAGAGTGCTGAACAAATATTTCCTAATCAATTTTTATCTGAAGTTTTAAAAACCGATAAACAGGTAGAGCAAACTCATCAAGCATTAACTATAGATGTTCAATACGATGTGGGCGGCGAAACGCGTTGGTTTGAATTACGTAAATTGCCGTTTATTAATGATAAAGGTAAGTACATAGGTTTACTTGCATTTGGCCGTGATATTACGAGTCGTAAAGAGGCTGCAGAAGCACTTGAAACAGCCTACAAAGATAAAGGTAAGTTTATTGCCACTTTGAGCCATGAGTTGCGTACACCACTTAATGGCATTGTTGGTTTAACACGTATGTTGCTAGATACAGAACTTAATAAACAGCAACGTAGTTGGTGTAATACGGTGTTTTCGAGTGCCGAAACACTAGGTAATATATTTAACGACATTATAGATTTAGACAAAATAGACAGAGAGCAGTTAGATATTGCAACTAATGCTATAAACGTATCTGACTTTATTAATGATGTGGTTAACTTTGCAGGCCTAATTGCTGAACAAAAAGATCTTTCTTTTGATATTAAACGCTTAGGCATGCTAGATATTTATGCGCAACTAGATCCAACCCGACTTCGCCAAGTTGTTTGGAACTTAATAAATAATGCGGTTAAATTTACTCATAAGGGCAGTGTAACCCTCACCTGTATTCGTGAAAATCGAGATGATGGCCCTTGGCTTACCATGAAAATATCAGACACTGGAGAAGGCATACCAGCCGAACAGCTCTCTCGTATTTTTGATATGTATTATAAAGCGCCAGATCTTAAAGGCACCAATGCTATTGGTTCTGGCATTGGCTTAGCAGTAACCAAAGCCTTAGTTGATGCAATGCAGGGGATTATTTCGGTTAATAGTACCGAAGGCGAGGGGAGCTGCTTTATAGTAGAAATACCGCTAATTTTATGTAGCGCACCCACTGAGAATAGTTATGTAGGACGCAGCTTAAATATACTGTTAGTAGAAGATGTGCCGTTAAATGCCGAAATTGCGACTAACTTACTTGAACAGCGTGGTCATGAAGTTATTTGGGCTGAGACCGGCGAAGATGCATTGTCTTTTGTAGAAACTGAAGACGATTTAGATTTGATCTTACTTGATATGCAGTTACCCGATATAAACGGTGATGAAGTAGCAAGGCAAATAAGAGCCGATAGCCATTTTGATAAACTACCTATTGTAGCGCTTACCGCAAATGTGCGCAGTGCAGAGCAAGAGCTAGAGGGGATTTCAATCCAAGGAGCGCTCGCTAAGCCTATCAATACGGTAAAACTAGATAAAATATTAGCTGATTTATTTGGTATAAAACAAACAAGAAGTAATGAGCCACAATTAAAAGTAAGTGCAGCAGCGCTTGCAGACATTAATGCACATTTACTTGATGTTGAAACTATAGAAGACTTTGTAAACTCAATGGGTTTGGTGGTGTTTAAACGCAGTAGTCAGTTATTTGAAAAACTCAATCCCCAGTATCAGCAAGAGTTACTTACCTCGTTAAACTCAGGCGACAGAGAAGAATATAAATCAGTTGCACATAAGCTTAAAGGTGCTGCGGGATCTGTAGGCTTAAATGATGTGCAATTACATGCAAAAGTAATGGAGTATGGTGCGCTGGATGAATCTGACGAGGTGTTAAAGCAGTGGTTAGATGTTTTAGCAGACAAAATAAATGAAGGACAACATGCCCTTCATTTATTCTTACAGCAATTAGAGTAACTAATTAGCTGTCGATTTTACCAATGAAGCGATAACCTTCACCATGAATGGTGCTGATCAACTCAGTTGTTGAGTTGTCGCTTTCAAAGTGCTTACGAATACGACGAATTGTAACATCAACTGTTCTATCGTTTGCACGTAGCTCACGGCCAGTCATGTGTTTAATTAATTGCTCACGGCTAAAAATACGACCTGGAGAGTCAAGCATTAAACGCAGTGCTCTGTATTCGCCTTTAGGTAGACGTTTTGCGTCTCCACCTGGAGAAGTAAGACAGCGACTGTTTTCGTCAAGTTCCCAACCGTTAAACGTAATGACACCATTTGTTTCAAGTGCAGACTCTTCACCACCTAGGGCAGTACGAGTAATTAAATTACGCGCACGAATAGTTAATTCGCGAGGATTAAACGGTTTAGTAATATAGTCATCAGCACCAATTTCTAGGCCTAAAATACGATCTACATCATTGTCACGGCCTGTTAAGAAAATAAGACCGACTTTGCGTTTTTGGCGTAACTCACGTGCTAAAATTAGCCCGTTTTTACCCGGTAGATTGATATCCATAACTACAAGATTGACGTCGTCATTATTTGTAAGCTTATCATGCATGTCATCGCCATCAATGGCTTCAATAACTTTGTAACCTTCAGCTTCAAATAAACTAACGAGGTTTAGTCTAGTTACGTCTTCATCCTCTACTATCAGAATGACTGGCGTTTGCATTTTTAATTAACCTTTTGGTGTGTTTTATTTATAAAAAAAACCGGTATAGTTTTATAAACCGATTACTAAAAGAGTATAGGATTATATCTAATTGTTAACAAGTAAAAACAATTAGAGAAAAACAGCAGGATCCGCACAGCCTACTTAAAAGGTATAGAGTAAAGCTACTGTTTAATTGATCTTTAAAATTGGATGCATATTTTGAATTATTAAAGTCAAAGCCATTTCCCTTTAGTAATTGATACATCCATCAATCAGGTAAAGATACTTAAAATAATCAGACTAATTCAAAATGAAATTATATCACTTTCCAACCTTTCATCAATCTATGTGATATCTTAAAAGCATTAAAGTTCAGAAAATATTTAACTTTAAGCAGTTAATTCACTAAATAATATAGTTGAATAACGAATGCTCTATTAATGAGGTCATAAAGTTAAAATTCAAGAGCATGCTTATAATTAATCAGTACGTTGTTTAAGCTGTGGTGTTGTTGGTGAGTGTCGTTTTTACTTTGACTATAAAAGCTGTTTTACGCTCAGAGTTTACTTGGATATTACTTAACAGGTTTGCCAGCAGATAGACGGCTTGAAATAGTTCTTGCACCTTATTCTTGTTTATTTGTTATAAAAAGGTCAAATACTTGATTTTACTATTCCCCTCAATATTTTGACTATTATTGCTAAGCGCTAAAAATTCAGGAGGGTAATTAATTTTATAAATAAGTTTGAGCACGTGAGGTGCTCAAACATGAGCATTATTAACTGCTGTAAACGGCAAACTTATTATTTTTAAACACGGTGTGATAGTTATCAAATTGTGCTTCTAAAATTGGCGGGTATTTTAAAAAGCTATTAGCAACAATATTCAACTTACCTGCTTTAGTTAGGTGCTGTTTAGCATTGGCTAAAAAGGTTTCAGCCACTGTGTAGTCGGTTGCAATACCGGTATGAAAAGGTGGGTTACTAATAATAAGATCGAACTTACCTGTAATGTTAGTAAGTCCATCACTTAAGAGGGCTTCGCCTTTAATGTTATTAAGCTTAAGGGTTTGCGTTGTTGCATAGATTGCCAAAGCGCTCACATCACTACAAACAAAGCTCAATGCCGGATTTTGCAGCCCTAAATAAGTTGCAATTAAGCCAGCGCCACAACCAAAATCTAGCACAGTACCTTGCTTAATAAGCGGAGCGTTTTCAAGCAATATTTTAGTGCCAACATCTAAATTACCGTGATTAAATACCCCAGGAATACTGATAGCGGTAAATTCGCTATCGGCCACACTGACCGTAAATGGCTTATGATAATCGCTAATATTAAACTGACTAAGTTGTTTAAGCTCTGCAAATGAATATAAAACACAGTGCTTTGCTGAGTCTATTTTATTATTAAAATTAGCTTTATCAGTAAGCTGTTTTTCTATTGATTTAACACCACTCTTATTTTCGCCAACCACCAGTAACTCAGCATCTGCTGTAATTACTGCGCGTATATTATCAAGCGCCATAAGAACTTCAGGTTTTGATTTTGGATAGTAAAGAACCACTAAATCAAAGTCGTTACCGCTAATACAGTGGTTTACACATACATCAACGCCGGGTGTGTTTTTGGCAAATTCGCCATTAGCATGATTGTAGCTAAAGGCGGTTATTTTACTCTCTGGGTTGCGCTTTTTAAGCTCGGCTAAAAAGCCATCTTGAACAAAGTTGACCACCAATATAGATTTCCCAACTAACTTTTCGCTGTTGCGAAGTAACAGTAGGCTTGGATTGGTTAATACGCTCATAAATGGCTTTACCTTACAGATTATATAATTTACAAAGTTATGTACTTAACCTAAATGTTGGTTAAGGTATTTATTATCCGAAATACAGATTACTTAGTGCGTTCAAACATTAAGTCCCACACACCATGACCTAAACGATGGCCGCGTTGCTCAAACTTGGTTAACGGGCGTAAATCAGGGCGTGGTACGTAGTCGTTTGTTGCTGACTGATTTTTAAAGCCAGGCGCAGCTTGCATTACTTCAAGCATATGCTCAGCATAATTTTCCCAGTCGGTAGCCATATGAAAAACACCGCCCATTTTTAACTGTGAACGTAATTTTTCAACAAACTCGCCTTGTACAATACGGCGTTTATGGTGACGCTTTTTATGCCAAGGATCAGGGAAAAACAATTGTAAGGTTGTTAAACTTTCATCTGCTATACAATCGGCTAAAACTTCAACCGCATCGTGTTCAAAAATACGCAGATTAGTAATACCCGCTTCATCAGCATCCATTAAACAAGCACCAACGCCTGGGCGGTGTACCTCTATGCCAATAAAGTTTAAATGCGGGGCATTTTTTGCCATTTCAACCAGTGATTTGCCCATACCAAAACCAATTTCTAGCACTACATCATTGTTATTGCCAAAAACTTCGCTTAAATCAAGCATGCCATTTTTATGCTCTAAGCCCATTATTGGCCAGCATTTTTCGATAGCGGCAGCTTGGCCTTTGGTTAAACGACCTTCGCGCTTCACAAAACTACGAATAGTGCGGATATACTTACCTTCTTGCTTTGCTTGCTCAAGATTAGTGTTACTTGATTCACTCATATTATTGGCCTGACAAAAATAACTGGTTTAAAAAATGGTTGCGTATTATCCCTGACCAAGCCATGGATAACAAGCTCTAGCTGATTTTACTAGGTGTATAGAGGCGCTATAGCTTGATCTTTTCACTAACTGCAATAAACTGAGCCGCCATTGAGCATACGTAAAAAGTAAACTATTTTGGATTTAAATAAACAGCAGTCAGATTGGTTTTCTAACCAAGTGGTTGATTGGTATCACCTTCATGGTAGAAAAACGCTGCCGTGGCAGTTAGCAAAAACACCCTATAAAGTATGGGTGTCTGAAGTGATGTTACAACAAACTCAAGTAGTGACCGTTATCCCTTATTTTGAAAGGTTTATGCAAAGCTTTCCCGATATTATTGCTTTAGCTAACGCCGATGAAGATCAGGTGCTGCATCACTGGACTGGTTTAGGGTATTACGCAAGGGCACGTAACTTACATAAAACAGCTAAAATAGTTCGTGACAAGTATCAGGGGCAGTTTCCTACAACGCTTGAAGAGGTTATTGATTTACCCGGAATAGGGCGCTCTACAGCCGGTGCAGTGTTATCACTTTCACTTGGGCAGCATCACCCCATACTCGATGGTAATGTTAAGCGAGTATTAGCCCGTTTTTTTATGGTTGAAGGCTGGTATGGTGTTAAAAAAGTCGAAAGCCAACTTTGGCATTTGAGCGAGCAGCTAACGCCTAAAAATAACGTAACCGAGTTTAATCAAGCTATGATGGATTTAGGCTCGAGCTTATGTTCGCGTAGTCGTTTTGACTGCCCTGCATGTCCGTTAAGTAGCCGCTGTGGTGCATTTAAAACGCAGCAGGTAAAAACATTCCCACACTCAAAACCTAAAAAAGCAGTGCCGAAAAAAAGCTGCCATCAGTTAATTATTAAACATGATGATAAAGTGCTCATGGAAAAACGGCCTAACTCAGGAATATGGGGCGGGTTGTTTGGCTTTTTTGAGTTTAATGAATTGAGCGAACTAGAGGTGTTTATAGCGCAGCAAGGGCTAACAGCTGACTTAGTGGCGCTTGAACCCTTTACCCATATATTTTCGCACTTTGAACTTACTATTAATCCACATGTGCTAAATGTAGTACAAATTCCAGATGTAATTAACGACCGACAATTAGTTTGGTACCCACTAGATCAGTCAATTGAGGTGGGTTTAGCAGCACCAACTAAAAAGTTGGTTAAACAAATTGCACCAATAGGTTAGACTTGTTTATAACTATCGCTAAAGAGAATTAATTATGGCACGTACAGTATTTTGTCAAAAGTTACAAAAAGAAGCTGAAGGGCTTGGATTTCAATTATATCCTGGCGAAATAGGCGAAAAAATCTTTAACAATATCTCTAAAGAGGCTTGGGCGCAGTGGCAGCACAAGCAAACAATGCTGATTAACGAAAAGCATTTAAATATGATGGACCCAGAGCATCGTAGCTTTTTAGAGCAGCAAATGGTTGGTTTTTTGTTTGAAAACAAAGAAGTAGAAATTGAAGGCTACAAACCACCAAAAAAGTAATTGTTATGTGGAATAAAAAAAGGGCTAAATAGCCCTTTTTTTATACCTAAATTAATTAACTCGGTTGTTCTTGCTGCTCGGCACTTTTAATTTGCTCTTTTAAAAATTGAGCAGCTTTAGAATATTCAATTTCTAATTGATCTCTTAAATCAATTAACTTATCGCTGTTTAGTTCATCTGTTTTACATTGCTCTTCAAACACGACGGCCAGTTCAGCGACGCGATGCGCCCCAATGGTTTTAGATATAGACTTTAATTGATGACACCCCTCAAGAATCTCATTAACGTTGCTTTGCATAACACCAAAGTTAATCGACTTTATTAGCTCTTGGCTTTGCTCTAAATACATTTTAAAAAAACGTATTTTCTTCGCGTCATCGCCATTAATGTATTTAGCTACTGAATCCATATCTATTGGCATTGCTGGCTTTTGATGTGGTATGTCTATGCTCTTGTGATTACTTTTTTCATTCCAGCGTATTAGTGTATTTTCTAAAACGTTAAGCTCAACAGGCTTAGTAATAAAGTCGTTAATACCAACAGCTAAACAGCGTTCTTTTTCACCTTTTAAAGAGTTGGCTGTCACGGCTATTATATAAGGCTGTGAAATAACCGAACCTAGCATTTCGGCCTCATTGCGGATTTTTTCGACCATATCGTAGCCCGACATTATCGGCATATGTAAATCGGTTAAAATGAGCGAATAGTTACCTTTTCGCCACATATTAATCCCTTCCTCACCGTTATTAGCTACTTCAACACCGTAACCTAAGATGTGCAGTTGATCAGTTATAACTTGCTGATTCAAAATGTTATCTTCAACTAACAAAATAAGCTTGTTAGCGGCTAAAGCTTGCTCTGTAGTTAAATAGTTGTCGTATGCTATGGTTTTTTTAATGTGCTTAGGCTGATGTAAACCTGCAGCTACAAGTATTGATAGCATAAAGTTAGACTTACATAATGGCGTTGCGTTAATATAAAAAATATTTTTATGATTAATAGCTGCATCATCTAGCTTGCTTAAAACGACAACCTGCTGATTATTATCCTCTAAAGAGTAAAGTAAACGCCTTAAAAATGCATTTATGCTGTCCATATTATCAATGCCATCAACAACCCAAATGATATCTTTAGCGTCGTGCAGAGACTCAATTTCTTGCTCGTTATGCACATAGGTTATTTTAGCGCCCATAAATGATAAGTAACGATAGATTACTTTTTCACGGTCAACATTATTGCTTACTACAACAATATGCCTGCCATCTAAGCTATTTTTATGTGCGAACTTAATTTTTCCTGAGGTACTAAATGGCAGTTCTACAGTGAACTCACTGCCTATACCAATATTACTATTAACCGATATAGTACCTAACATTAACTCGGTTAAACTTTTACAAATTGACAAGCCAAGGCCGGTTCCACCGTATTCTCTGGTTATTGAGCTTTCCGCTTGAATAAACGGATTAAATATTTCTCTTAATTGCGCTTGGCTCATGCCTTTACCATTATCGGTTACACAAAAACGTAAAGTGAAGTGTTCTGCTGTGTTGTGAGCCACCTCTACAGAGATATTAACTTGCCCCTTATGCGATTCACTCGTACTGGTAAACTTAATCGCATTGCTGCATAGGTTATATAGTATCTGGCGTACTCGAGTGTTATCACCAATAAGATTAATAGGGATATCAGGAGCAATTGATAAGTTTAAATCTAGATCGCGGTGTTTAGCTATAGAAGAAAGCACGCGCACCACTTCTTCAATCGTATCGGTTACAGAAAACGGGATAGGGTCAATATTTAGTTTGCCTGCTTCAATTTTAGAAAAATCTAAAATATCGTCCAAAATACTCAGTAAAGAAAAAGCAGATTCACGAATAATGGTACTAAGACGATATTGTGAACCGTCTAAATTTGTTTGGCGCAGTAAATCTATAGTCCCTATAACGCCATTCATAGGGGTTCTAATTTCATGACTCATAGTTGCTAAAAAGGTGGTTTTAGCTTCACTTGCTTTTTGCGCATTTAAAGTTTCTTTTTCAAGTGCAAGGGTTCGAGTTTGCACTTCAATTTCAAGATTGTTTTGCAGTTTTTGTAATTCTTTTCGAGTTTTTTCATTCTCAGATAAAGCTGCTTGTACTTTTTTCAATAAAAAATTAATATTTAGTGCAATCACATTTAAGCCATTACCTAACTGTTCATTTACAGTGCTGTTAAAATTACTGCTATCAGTTACAGCCTGTAATTCTTCGCTAAGCAAGCCCGTACTCTTACGTAAACGGTTATTAATATATTGGTTTAATAGCAATGCTAATACAAATAATGTAATAACCGCTATACAAGCCATAAAATAGGCGCTCAATAATGACGTTTGTTTAGTTAAAGTGGGAGGGGATTTTTTTTGTTTTAAAATAAGCTCGCCAATAGGTTGATCGTTAAGCGTTAAAACTTTATGTAAAATACCTTGATCAACTAAATGCTCGTTAAGTTTAATAGCAGCAATTGCAGGTTTGTTAGTACTATATACCAGCTCCGTTTGTGATGTAGCGCTAAAGCGATATAGCGTGTATTCAAAGTTGTCACTAAATACAGAGGTAAGCTCAAGCAGCTCTTGTACTTTACCTTGCCCGTAAATAGTTAAAGCGTCGACTAGAGGAGCTTCTAGCTTGTTAGCCAGTGAAGTGATGTCAATAAGCGGTGTACTTTTTTTAGTATCCATCTCACTTTGAGAATAAAGTGAGATGGCAATTATAAACAGTGTGGTTATAATTATATTACTTAATAAAAAAAGAGGTAACAAACCTTTTATCACTGAAGAGAACTTACTCTGCATGGATTTTTCCTAATTGGTATATTAATAACACGGTAAGCCTTTACCGTACTTTGGGATAAACAAAACAAGTAAAAATAACTCGCCGCAACTTTAGCATAGTTTAGATTAAAATTATGGTGCTACTTTTCACTTGTTTGTAGTATAAATGAGCAGTGTTAATTAAAAAAGACCCGAGTTGCATAAAAACCGTGCAAACAGTTATAAAGAATGAAAAAAAAGTTGACTTGTAACAGCAAAACTCGTTTAATACGCCGCACGCCCAGATAGCTCAGTCGGTAGAGCTCAGTGGGAATTGTATTGAAAATCCTTGTGAAGGGTTTTATTAAAACCGAGTATTGCCCAGATAGCTCAGTCGGTAGAGCAGAGGATTGAAAATCCTCGTGTCCGTGGTTCGATTCCGCGTCTGGGCACCATTATTAAATAATAGTGTTTGAAATCAAAGATATTAAACAGTATTATGCGTGCCTTAGCACACAGTTTTGTGTGCCGACTTAGCTCAGCTGGTAGAGCAACTGACTTGTAATCAGTAGGTCAACCGTTCGACTCGGTTAGTCGGCACCATTTATAATGTAATTTGAAAAGAAAGCTGTAATCAGTAGTCTGTTCAAGTTACCCGTCGACTTCGTTAGTCGGCACTATTTATTTACTAAATCAGTTTAGTAAAAAGTTAGCTTAGAATATTTAGTTAACTCGCACAGTTTATGTGCCTCGATAGCTCAGTCGGTAGAGCAGAGGATTGAAAATCCTCGTGTCCGTGGTTCGATTCCGCGTCGAGGCACCATTTATTAAAAGTTATCAATCTTTAAAATTGATAAAGTGCCTTAGCACACAGTTTTGTGTGCCGACTTAGCTCAGCTGGTAGAGCAACTGACTTGTAATCAGTAGGTCAACCGTTCGACTCGGTTAGTCGGCACCATTTATAATGTAATTTGGAAAGAAAGCTGTAATCAGTAGTCTGTTCAAGTTACCCGTCGACTCGGTTAGTCGGCACCATTTATAATGTAATTTGGAAAGAAAGCTGTAATCAGTAGTCTGTTCAAGTTACCCGTCGGCTCGGTTAGTCGGCACCATTTATTTACTAAATCAGTTTAGTAAAAAGTTGGCTTAGAATATTTAGTTAACTCGCACAGTTTATGTGCCTCGATAGCTCAGTCGGTAGAGCAGAGGATTGAAAATCCTCGTGTCCGTGGTTCGATTCCGCGTCGAGGCACCATTTATTAAAAAAACCTCACATTTGTGAGGTTTTTTTGTTTATAAAGATTATTTATCCCTGCATCCCATACAGCTTAAAATTGTTCCAGACTAATTTTAAGCTTATCAGTACACTACTTAGCAACCCCCTTAGTGATACAAACCACTTATAGTTACTTTCAACTTTCTTAATGATCATTAATGTCGAAATAGAGTATAAATAGTTATCCGATAGTTTATGGCTAATTATGTAATGTTATGTAAAGTAAGTTGAGCGTTTTGGTTCAAAGTGCTTGAATTACATTATAAATAGCAGTAATTCAGGTTTAATTATGATTTGGCAACAATACCAGCCAACTTTATTGGCACTCAGTATTGTGCTGCTCAGCGGCTGTGCGAGCAATATAAATTCACCGCAGCGCGAACAAGCACCTAACAATGTACCGCAGCAATGGCAACAAAAAACCTCTGCGCCGGTATTACACGTACAGCAGCAATGGCTTACACAATTACAAAATCCACAGCTGAATAAGCTTGTGGAGCAGGCACTTAAAAATAACCAGCAGCTTTTACAAAGCAGTTACGATGTAGCGATCCAAAAGCAGCAGTTAATTGTGTCGGGCGCTGCGTTGTGGCCAACTCTGGACTTATCTGCGCGTACTAGCCGTAGTAAAAATAACCGCCCAATTAGTTATAATAATGCAAGTTCAGTGAGCTTGAATTTAGGTTACGAAGTTGATTTATGGGGCAAGCTGTCAGATTCTAATCGCCAAGCTAATTTAAACTACTTAGCGCAACAGGCGCGCTTTGAACAAGCCAAACAACAGCTAGTTGCCGATGTAGTAAAGGGCTGGTTTGATGTAGTAACCGCAAAGCAATTACTTGATTTATATAAGCGCCGTGAAGCCAATGCTTTGCAAAATCTTGATATTATAGAGTCAGGTTATCGTCAAGGATTAAACGAAGCTCTCGATGTTTATTTAGCTCGCAACGAGCTAAATAATGAGCGTTCACGTATTGCTACTCAGCAAGCTAGCTTATTAACTACAGCAAGAGTACTTGAGCGTTTATTGGGAGATTATCCGAAAGGAATTATCTCGGCAAATAATGACCTACCAGTTATCAATACTGACATTCCACTAGGTTTACCCTCAGAGTTAATTACCCGAAAGCCAACATTACGTGCAAATTGGTATCAGCTTTTAGCAAGTGATGCAAACTTGGCTTATGCCCATAAGCAACGTTTTCCAAGTTTAAATTTAACGGCAAGTTTAAGTGATACTACTGATAGAGTAAGTGATTTGTTTTCGCCATCTAGCCTAGCATGGTCATTACTTGGCAGTATTTCAGCGCCTATTTTTAATGGCGGCCGGTTAAAAGCGAATGAAGAAATTGCGCGTTTAAATAGCCAAAAACAAGAGCAGCAGTATTTACAAACACTTTACGATGCTTTTAGCGACGTAGAAAATGCGATTACGCTACAGCAATCACTTAAAGCGCAATATACAAGCACGCTAGAAGCACAAGAAAATGCCCTTGCTGCCGAGCAATTATCGTTTGAGCAATATCAAAGTGGCTTGGTTAGCTACACTACAGTGCTTGATGCACAAGGACGCTCGTTCGATGCTCAAAGCTCCTTAATTAGTATTAAAAATCAATTGATAGCAAACCGAGTTAATTTACACCTTGCCCTTGGTGGCGATTTTGCAAACACTTCAACCGAACTACAGAGTAATAGCAATGAAAACTAAAACAGCAAAAATTATTATTCCAATCGCGGTTATTATTGCCACTATTTTAATCGTCATGTTTATTAAAGGTAACCCGCCAGAAGCTAATCGCTTTGGTGCACCACCAAAAGCATCAATTAATGTAGCAGTTCAAATGTTGCAGCCGCAAAACTATCAAGTGATGGTAGACAGCTACGGCACAGTAAAACCACGTACACAAAGCTTATTAGTTGCTCAAGCATCGGGTTTAATTATAAATATAAGCGATGACTTTAGAGAAGGTGGTTTTTTTAAAAAAGGTGCGGTACTAATCCAACTCGACGATAGAGACTATCAAGCAGAGGTTAAATCGGCACAGGCTAACTTATTAACAGCAAAGCAAGGCCTTTTAGAAGAACAAGCCCGCGGGCAGCAGGCTATTACAGATTGGCAGCGTTTAGGTAATGATAAACCTGCAAGTAGCTTGGTGCTACGTGAGCCACAATTAGCTGCAGCACAAGCACAAGTATTATCGGCGCAAGCAACACTTGAAAAAGCCAAGTTAAACTTAGAACGTACCCAAATAATAGCGCCTTTTGCAGGACGAGTACTTAGTCGTAATGTAGATTTAGGCCAAGTTGTTAGCAACAATACTCAGCTCGCTACTATTTACGCAATAGACAGCGTAGAGATTCGGTTGCCAATAAAAAACAAAGACCTACCTTTTATTAATTTACCTGAGCAGTACCGCGACGGTGCTAAAAACCAGGCCGGATCCGTGATTAAATTTAGCTCTGATTTAGTTGGTGAGCAAACATGGCAAGGGCAGTTGGCGCGTACCGAAGGTGCTATTGATGAAAGTGCACAGCAACTCTACGTGGTTGCTAAAATTAATGACCCTTATAAAGCAACACAAAGTAATCAATACCCAATAAAAATAGGGCAATACGTTAAAGCGCAGATCACCGGAAAAACAGTTTCTGATGCACTTATTATTGCAAATAGCACTATTTATCAGGGGTCTTACGTTTATATTGTTGAGCAGGGAGTATTAAAGCGTAAAGATATAACGCTTGCATGGCAAAATGCCGCATTTGCAATGATAAAAACCGGCTTAAAAGCAGGTGATAAACTTGTTATTACGCCACTGGGGCAAGTTAGTTCGGGTACACAAGTGAATATTTTAGGCGAAGATAATAAAGCGACTAAACCACAAAGTATGAAGCAACGCCCAACAGCAGAGCAATTAGCACAACAAGCAAAAGAGCAAGACATTAGTGTTGCAGAGCTAGTAAAAAAACGTCGCGCAGCAAAGCAAGGAGATAAGCCATGATTGCTTGGTTTACCAAAAACCATGTTGCTGCCAATTTATTGTTAGTAACTTTGTTGCTGTCTGGGCTGTTTAGTTTATCGACGAAAATACCGATCGAAGTATTTCCTTCGTTTGAAACCGATATGATCAGCATTCAGGTTAGTTTACGTGGCGCGACGCCAGAGGATGTTGAGCAAGGTGTCACTATACGTATAGAGGAGTCTGTACAAGATTTAGAGGGTATAAAGCAAATATTTAGCCGCTCATCTGAAGGTTCGGGCTCTGTCACTGTTGAAGTGGAAAGCGGCTACGATCCTCGAGAGTTGCTCGCTGATATAAAAAGCCGTGTTGATGCTATTAATACCTTTCCTGGGGATGCTGAAAAACCCATCGTTGCTCTAGCTGAGCGAAAACGAGAGGTTATAGCGGTAACTGTATCTAGTGATTATGGCGAAAAAGAAACTCGCGAGTATGCAGAGCAAGTACGCGATCAAATATTACGTTTACCCAGTGTAACGCAGGTTGAGTTAAGTGGCGTGCGCGACTACGAACTGGCTATTGAAGTAAGCCAAGATACATTGCGCCAATATGACTTAACACTGGCGCAAATTTCTAATGCGGTTGCTAACTCAAGCTCAGACATTTCTGCGGGTAACTTAAAAACCCAAGGTGGCGATGTACTTATTAGCTCAAAAGGACAAGCATACCGAAAAGATGAATTTGCCAGCATAGTGGTTAAAAACCAAAGCGACGGTACTATTATTCGCTTAGGTGATATAGCCACAATTAATGACGGCTTTGAAGAAACCCCAGTGCGTACACGTTTTAACGGAAAACAAGCCGCTTTTATCGACGTATACCGAATAGGCCCACAAAGTGCAATTACTGTTGCCGATGAAGTAAAAGCTTATATAAATGCCCAGCAACCTTCATTGCCGCAAGGTTTTGCATTAAGTTATTGGGATGACGACTCAGAGCTAGTTAAAAGCCGTATTGCCACACTCACCACTAACGCCTTGCAAGGCGGTATTTTAGTGCTGGCACTGCTAACCTTATTTTTACGCCCAGCTATCGCATTTTGGGTGTTTATTGGTATTCCGGTGTCGTTCATGGGGGCATTTATTGCTATGCCTATTTTTGGCGTAACGCTTAATGTAATGAGCTTGTTTGGTTTTATTTTAGTACTCGGTATTGTGGTTGATGATGCCATAGTCACCGGAGAGAACGTTTACACCCATTTAAAAACAGCCGAATCGGGCGAACAAGCTGCCATATTAGGTACCCAAGAAGTAGCAACGCCAGTGACTTTTGGTGTATTAACCACGGTAGCGGCCTTTTTGCCATTAGCCTTTATTGAAGGTGCACGCGGGGCATTATTTGCACAAATTCCGGTGGTGGTTATTCCGGTATTATTGTTTTCTTTAATTGAATCTAAATTTGTTTTACCTGCACATTTAAAATATATAAAGCTACGTCACCAAAAAGGTAAGCAATCAAAGTTTGATCTGCTACAGCAACGTTTTGCTGATGGCTTTGAAAGTGCGATTTTAAAATATTATCAACCTATTCTTAATTTAGCTCTGCGCCATAAACTGGCAACGGTGAGCTTATTTGTTGGCGTGTTTTTAATTATTTTAACTATGATCACCAGTGGTTGGACTAAGTTTGTATTTTTTCCACGTATTCCCAGCGAAACCGTACGGGTAAACTTAACCCTGCCTGCTGGCACGCCGTTTGAAGTAACTAATAAGTACGTGATTGATATGTCGCAAAAGGCGCAGCAATTACAAGAAAAATACCGTGACCCTGATACGGGGGAGAGCGTTATTTTAAATATTTTAGCAACAACGGGCGGGCGCGGCGGAGTATCTAACTCAGGCGCAGTACGCTTTGAAATTACCCCAGCTGAAAAACGTGATTCAGATATAGGCTCACGCGAGCTTGCCAGTGAATGGCGCGAATTAATTGGCGTTATTCCCGGCGCTGAAAGTCTCACCTTTAGAGCCGAAATAGGTCGTAGTTCAGATCCAATAGATGTGCAGCTTAGCGGTACATCGTTAAAGGTTTTACAAGACGTGGCAGATCATATTAAAACGCGTTTATCGACCTACCCAACTGTATTCGATATTGCCGATAGTATGTCTGATGGTAAAGAAGAGTTACAAATAGAGCTTACAGAGCAAGGCTTAGCGCTGGGTTTAAATAGAGTAAATGTAGCAGGGCAAGTGCGTAACTCGTTTTTTGGCTCGCAAGTACAAAGGATCCAACGTGGGCGAGACGATGTGCGCGTAATGGTACGTTTGCCTATTGATGAAAGACGCTCGGTAGCCGACTTACAAAATATACTCATAAACACACCTGCCGGTGGCTCAGTGCCTTTATCGCATGTGGCTATTTTAATTACAGGGCAAAGCCCGTCTACTATCAATCGAATCGATCGTTACCGTACTTTAAATGTGACCGCCGATATAGAAAAAAGCAACACTAACATGACCATACTCCAAGCTGATTTATCCCAGTATTTGGATGAGCTAATGCAGCAATACCCAGGAGTTGATTATGCATTAGAAGGAGAAGCAAAAGAGCAAAGAGAGTCGTTTGGTTCACTTGCTTGGGCGTTAGTATTTGTATTTTTTATTATTTATGCGCTATTAGCGATACCGTTTAAATCGTATTTACAGCCATTAATAGTAATGAGTGTTATACCCTTTGGCATGATAGGCGCTGTAGTAGGGCATTGGATCATGGGAATGGAATTAACCATTATGAGCTTGCTTGGCATGCTAGCATTAATTGGCGTAGTGGTTAATGACTCGCTGGTATTAGTTGACTATATTAATAAAAAACGCACAGAAGGGATTGAATTAATTGAGGTAGTTAAACTTGCCGGCGCGTCACGTTTTCGCCCAGTTATGCTAACTAGCTTAACCACTTTTATAGGATTAATGCCGTTATTATTTGAAAAAGCGACTCAAGCGCAATTTTTAATTCCTATGGCTGTGAGCTTAGGCTTTGGAATTATATTCGCCACCTTCATTACTTTATTGCTAGTACCGGTAAATTATATGCTCATGGAGCGTTTTCAGGGTTGGTTTAAGTAAATAAGTGTAAGCATTTAGAGTTTAGCTGTAAGTAAGGAATTACTTGCAGCTTTTTTTTGCCAAAGATTATAAAAATAATTTAGAAAGTTATAACAAAAAAGACAAATAAATAATAAGAGGGATTATAAAAATAAGAAGGTGTTCCCCAAAGTGTGGTGTTGGTGTCAGTCCTGAAACCTTGAGGTTTCAGGGCGGGAATCTGCGGTTTACCGTAGGCTTCTCGGTACATGCCGAGCTTGCACAATAGTATACGAACAGAAACCCTGGTATAAAATTTATCGGCTCAGGGACTTAACCAAGCTCCAGCACCCCAGGGAACAAATCCAGTATATAAGACATAATCGAAAGCTTAAACCCCAAAAGCAAAATATTATTTTGTTTGCGTGGTTATTATGCTCTTGTTACTAGTTATTTACTTATGAGTGTGCTTTTTAACCATAAATATGTTTTTTATATATTGGGCTTAATAAAGCATACCGCAGCAATAAAGAGCTGCCACTATTAAAGTGTTTAATAGTGCCCCTTAAGCGGTTTGATTATAGAATTTATTGGAGTTGCTTTTTATCGAGTGGTAGCATTGCCTTAACTAGCAAAATGAAGATATAACAATGAGCGATTTACCAGATTACGAAGAAGCCCAATTATTATTAGAAAAAAACGAAATATTTGTATCACCGGCCGAAGCGCACGGTGTAATTAGTGGTTTATTAGCTTGTGGGTTAACGATTGACGACAAAGAATACCTAGGGCTGTTAAGCGATGTGTTTAACGATGGTGATTCGTTTAGTAATAATTTAAAACAGTTTTTTGGCAGCATTTATAAGCAGGTCGTTGCTAGTTTTAATGATGAAGAGTTTGCGTTTGATTTGTTTTTACCCAGCGACGATGAAACACTTATAGATCAGGCTAATGGTTTGGTTTCTTGGGTTGCAGGTTTTATGCTTGGCTTTGGTTTAAAGCAAAAAGATTACGGTAAATTATCAGCCGATGTAAAAGAAGTTATTACCGATTTTAGCGAAATTACTCGCCTTGATACTACCTTTGAAGAAACAGAAGAAGACAGCCAAGCACTACATGAAGTGATTGAGTATGTGCGTGTGTCGGCATTACTTTGCTTTGCAGAGTTAGGTAAAGATCAAAGCACTGCTAGCACTAAAAAAACACTTCATTAATAGTTTAAGTTAAACGGGTTTGTTGCACATGGTTGAAATACAAAAGTCAGAGTTTAAAGCACGTCGTGAGCGTCTGCTTGCAAAAATGGATAGTAACAGTGTGGCAATTATACCTGCGGCGAGCGAAGTTACGCGCAGCCGCGACACTCACTATGCATTTAGGCAAGACAGTGACTTTTTTTACTTAACTGGTTTTAATGAGCCCGATGCCGTACTTGTACTTGCTCCAAATAGCGATACCCCCAGTACATTATTTTGCCTTAATAAAGATAAACTAGCCGAAGTATGGCATGGCCGTAGAATAGGCTTTGAAAAAGCAAAAAACGAATATTTGTTTGATGCAACCCATGGATTAAGTGAGTTGAGTGAACAGTTATTTAATTTGCTCAATGGCAAAGCGGTTTTATATTATGCGCAAGGTGCATATTCGGCTTTTGATGGGCGTGTTTTCTCTTTGCTTAATACTCTGCGCAGCGCCCCTAAAAAAGGTGACACAGCGCCAAGTACCATTAAAGATATTCGTTTGTTAATTCACGAAATGCGTTTATTTAAATCACCAAGTGAAATAAACATTATGCGCGCAGGCTGCGAAATTAGCGCGCAAGGCCATGTTAGAGCAATGTGTTTTGCCCATAGCGGTGCAACCGAGTATCAATTAGAAGCAGAGCTACATCATCATTATGCAATGCATGGTGCGCGGCACCCAGCGTATGGCACTATTGTAGGCAGTGGCGACAATGCTAATATTTTACATTACACCCAAAACAGCGACGCCCTTAAAAGTGGCGATCTAGTGTTAATAGATTCAGGTTGCGAGCTACAAGGCTACGCTGCTGATATTACACGTACATTTCCAGTGAATGGTAAATTTAGCCCCGAGCAAGCCGCGTTATATAATATTGTTCTTAAAGCGCAAGAAGTGGCGTTTGCAGAAATTAAACCCGGCGGTTATATGTCGCATGCTAATGCTTTAGCAATGGCAGTTATGACCCAAGGTCTACTAGATTTGGGTATTTTAACCGGCGACTTTGACGAGCTAATGGCAAAAGGTGCGTGTAAAGAATATTACATGCATGGTTTGGGGCATTGGTTAGGCCTAGACGTACATGATGTAGGCGACTACAAGCAAAACAATAGCGAACGCGCATTTGCTGCGGGCATGGTTTTAACCATTGAGCCTGGGCTTTATATCAGCGAAGATTCAAATGCACCGCAAAAATACCGAGGTATTGGTATTCGCATTGAAGATAACTTATTAGTAACCCCAAGTGGTTATGAAAACCTCACCCTAAGTGCGCCAAAAACCATAAGCGATATAGAAGCACTTATGCAAAGCAATAAAAGCGCATAAGACTAGGAGAAAAAAGTGCCTAAGCAGTTTGATGTTGTTGTTATTGGTGGCGGTTTAGCCGGTGCTAGCTGTGCGTTAAGTGTGGCTAAAATAAATCCCGCGCTTAGTATTGCTGTTGTTGAGGCTAATGAAGTAAGTAATGACTATCACCCAAGCTTTGATGATAGAAGCATAGCACTTGCTCAGCAGTCGGTAGAGTACTTGCAAGGCTTAAATTTATTTGCGTTAAATTCACCGTACGCTACAGCAATTAAAAAAGTAAGTGTGTCTGATCGTCACCATTTTGGTAAAGCAGATATTAACTGTGAAGAGTTTGCTAAAGATGCCCTTGGTTATGTGGTTGAAGTAAACCCGTTTGGCCGCTCGTTACATCAATTATTAAACGCTCAAATAAATATCAGTTTATATTGCCCTGATAGCGTAAGTGCCATTGAGCAGCAATTACATAATAATATAGTTACTTTGCAAAGTGGCGAGCAAATAGCCGCCAAGCTGTTAGTTATTGCCGACGGTGCACAGTCGCCAACTCGCAGCTTATTTGAACTTAAGTTTAACACTCAAGCTTATGAGCAAGGGGCTATTATTGCCAATATAGAAGTAGCTGGTGGGCATAATAACCATGCTTTTGAGCGATTTACGCAACATGGCCCCATGGCGCTATTACCTATGAGCAACAACCGCTATTCACTGGTGTGGTGTATGCAGCAACAGCACGTTGAGCAGCACATGGCACAAAGTGAAGACGACTTTATAAGCGCACTACAAAGTGCCTTTGGTTATCGCGGTGGTCAATTTACTAAAGTGGGTATGCGTGCTAATTACCCCTTAGTGTATGGGCAAGTAGAATCGCTTATTGCGCACCGCACGGTAGTAATAGGTAATGCTGCGCATGCAATTCATCCCATTGCAGGGCAAGGGTTTAATTTAGGCCTGCGAGATGTACAAGTACTTAGTAACTTAATTGCCCAGAGCCCAAATGACTTAGGCAGTTATGCATTTACTCGCGAGTATGCACAGCAGCGCAGCGCTGATATAAATAACGTGATGACCCTAACAGATGGTTTAGTAAGGCTTTTTTCAAATTCATCACGCATACTGGCACTTGGCCGTAGTATTGGGTTGTTTTCGATGGATTTATTCCCCTCTTTAAAAGCGCCATTGGCTAAGCAGTTAATGGGGCAAGTTAAACAAGGTCAAGGTTTATGAAACAAGTACAGGTATGTATTGTAGGTGGTGGCAGCGTAGGGCTTACCTTAGCGCTTGGGTTGGCAAAAGCAGGTATAAGCGTAGTCGTGCTTGACGCTGCGCCAAAGCAAACACCGCCAACTGACGAGTATGGCATGCGCGTAAGTGCGCTGAGTATTGCGAGTCAAACCTTGCTTGAACAATTAAACGTATGGCCACACATAGTTGCTTTGCGTGCTAGTGCCTATACCCATATGGATGTGCGCGATGCAGACAGCTTTGGCAAAATAGCTTTTAATAGTGAGCAACTAGAGCTTGATCATTTAGGTCATATAGTTGAAAACGATATTATTTGCTACGCGCTTGTAAAGGAGCTAGAGCAGCAGCCAAATGCTACGCTGATGTTCGACACTTGTTATCAGCAAATACACCAAAGCGAATCGGATGTATTTGTTACTTTAAAAAGTGGTGAGCCAATCATTGCAAAGCTGCTGGTGGCCGCCGATGGTGCAAATTCGGCAATTCGAAAGCAGTTTAATATGGCGCTGAGCTTTAAAGACTACGACCACCATGCATTGGTGGCTACAGTTAAAACCCAAGAGCCACACGCCAATACCGCACGCCAAGTGTTTTTACCAAGCGGGCCATTAGCATTTTTACCGTTGAGCGATGCCAACACCCATTCAATTGTGTGGTCTACAAACCCAACGCATTGTGAAGAGCTATTAGCAATGGACGACAACCAGTTTAACAAAGCCATTATGGCGGCAATAGATGGCCAATGTGGTTTGTGTGAAGTGCAAAGTGTACGCGCTGCATTTCCACTTAAAATGCGTTATGCCCAGCAATGGGTTGCAGGTAAAGTCGTATTAATTGGCGATGCTGCACATACGATTCATCCGCTTGCAGGCTTGGGGATGAACCTAGGCCTAAAAGATGCCGCTTATTTAATTGAGTTACTAACAAGTGATAATAAAGAATTTGCCAGCACGCGTACTTTACGTGATTACGAGCGAACCCGTAAACTCGATGCGCAAAAACACATTGCCATGATGTACTCTTTAAAAGAGTTATTTGCCGGTGCTAACCCAATTAAAAAACTAATTCGTGGAGTTGGGCTTTCAATGGTTGATAACTTAGGCCCAATAAAGCATTTGTTTGCTAAAGAAGCGATAGGAAAGTAAGCGTATTATTAAGCGCACGAGTAAGCGAATAAAAAGCCGTGGTTAAATTTAACCGCGGCTTTTTATTACCTATGTTGAATTAAAGAGTTAAGTAACGTTTGATTTTTAGCCAATGTTTTTAGGTAGTGTTTTTAGATATTGCAGTGGAGTGCAGTTATACCAGCGTTTAAAAGCACGATTAAATGAACTTTGGTCGTTAAAGCCAAGTTTAATTGCTATGTTACTTAATGGCTCTTTGCCAATGCACAGTATTACGCGCCTTTTACGCTCTTGCTCAAGTAAGTCGGCAAACGATATTTGTTCGCGCTTTAAATGGCGTTGCAAGGTGCGCGGGGTCATGTTTAGCGCGCCTGCTGTGCGTATTAAACTGCAGTCGATTAAGTCATTTTTAGCTATAAATAACTGGCTAATTTTTTCGGTTAGTAGCTGCTGGCTTTTAAAGCGTGAAAGTTGCTGCTCAGAAACCTGTTTAAGCACTAAATTAATTTGCGTATTGTCGGTTTTAAATGGCAGTGCTAAATAACTGCTCGGAAATACCACTTGGTTATACTGTGCGTTAGTTTTAACGGGGCAGTTAAACCAGTGTGTGAGTACTGTTTTTTCATTGCTGGTAGAAGCTTGGGTAAAATAAATAGTACTGGGCGATAGCTGTGGATTTAATAGTTGTCGAATAACACTTACCCAAGCGGTCATATTACGTAAAATAACCTGTGGGCTACAGTTAGTATTAGGTAGCCAACGAATAATTGCCAACTCACCTTGCTGTTCAAACTCTGCTCTACCAATATCTGCAACTAAACTGTCGTAGTTAAGCAGTGCGGTAATAGCGCTGGCTAAGTTATTACTCGATTCAATTAAGTAACCCAATATGCCAAAGTCGGCAGTTCGAATTTGCTGACCAAGCTTAAAGCCAAACAAAGGCTCGTTTAGAGTTTGCTGAGCATAATTTAGCAGTGCGTTGTAACAGTTTAAGCTAATGCGTGGCGCGAGTTGCTGAGCTTGCTTATTACTGTATTCATTAAAGTTAATAGCCGACAAAACAGCTTGGCTATTAAGTCCAAGTGTTTCAAGGTAATCAATACAGCTTGAAAAATAATGATCGGCAAGTGTGCTCATTTGTCGCCTAAAGCTAAAAAATGGTCGTGTAACAGCAAGTTTGCCACGAAAAAATTTTATATGGTAGGGCATTATGAAAATACTTATTATATAAAAATGATACAAATAACCTTAAAACAAAAGATTGCAGCAACGCCTCTACAAGTCAGAGACGCTTTGCTTGATCATGCGCAATTAGAACGTTTTTTTAATGCTAAATTTGTCCTGTTAAAAAAGCAAAATGAAGGCGAAATTATTGGCGGTAAAGGTGCTATTAGGCAAGTTATAATGGCGGGAGTTCGCTTTGAAGAGCGTATAATTAGCGCCGATAGCAATCATATTAGTTATCAAATAATAGGTAATAAACCAGTTGCAGAGCACCGTGGCGATATTTATTTTTGCGTTAGTGACAATGCCCCAACAAGCACCGAAGTTACCTATAACATACGTTGTAAAACACCTTGGTGGCTGCCAAGCCTAGTGGTTAAATTTTTTATTAAAAAAGATATAGCACAAGCGCTTAATAAACTAAAAGCCAACTTTAAGGGCAACATATCATGAGCATAGAAATAATTTTACTTGCCCTTAGTCCTGTATTTATTATTTTTGTAAGTTATGAATTTATTAAATATCGGCGTTATTACGACATAAAAGACAGCTTGGCGAATACAGCACTGGCGCTTATGCACCAAGGCGCCGATGCAATTGCTTTAATTGTGCTAATGCCATTTTTTTATTGGCTGCATCAATATAGGTTATTTGATATTGAACTGTCGGTGCTGACGATATTTGGCGCATTTTTACTACAAGACTTTTTGTATTATTGGTTTCATAAAGCGTCGCACCATATTCATTGGTTATGGGCTGCCCATGTGGTGCATCACAGTTCAACTAAAATGAACTTTTCAACCGCATTTAGGCAAAGCTTAATGTATCCGCTTGCGGGTATGTGGTTATTTTGGTTGCCAATGATATTAATCGGCTTTGATCCGCTGAGTGTATTTACCGTAGTGGCGCTTAATTTGGCCTATCAGTTTTTTGTGCATACCCAAACGGTAAGTACACTAGGCTGGTTTGAAAAGGTATTTAACACCCCATCGCATCATCGAGTACATCATGCTATTAACCCCGGCTACTTAGATAAAAATTTTGCCGGTGTACTCATTATTTGGGATAAGTTATTTGGCACTTACGCCGAGGAAAAAGCCGATAAACCGTGTAAGTACGGTATTGTTGGGCAGTTAAATAGTAACAACCCACTGACCATAACTTTTCATCAATGGGCTTATTTAGTAAAAAGTGCATTTAAAGCAAAAGGGGTAACGGCAAAGCTAAAAGTGATATTTGGTTACCCTACAAGTTCCAATTAACTGCTTATTTAACACGTCGAAAGGAAATGTTTTTACTGCGTGGTGCACCTAATATAATGAATAAGTGACAAATACATACCGACAAAAATGCACTCACACCTAAAGCACCGCCGTAGCCGTCGAGTATGGGTACTAAGTACTCAAATAATAACGAAAATATAACAGCGGAGCTGGCAAGCGTATATATGCCAAAGCGGTGTGGGGCGCTCATACCAATAAAAGTACCACCAAAAAACACAACGCTGTATAACTCAGGATCAAGGTTAAGCCAGTAAAAAATTAAGTAAGTAACTATAGATAAGGCCGCAGAAGCTCTAATACCATCAAAACGACTATGCTTGGCTAAATAAAATGTTAAAAAAGCGCCTATCAAAGCTAATATAGAATATTCAATACTCATTACACTAAGCCTTTAGCTAAAGAATACAAAGCAACACTTGCAAAGGCTACGCTGCCTAATCGGCCACCAAAACCAGCAAATGCATTTAAGGTAAGGGTGTATAGCGTTGCGCCAATAATTGAGATTATTGCCACTTCCCAGTAGCTAGTAATTAAGCTAGTTGAGCACATACCGGCAAAGCTACCTGCATATATGGCCGCATAAGGGTGGTTTTGATAAAGCTTAGGAAAAGGAATAAACGAGCCAACTAGCCCGGTTAATGCTGCAGATATAACAAGCGGTAATGCAAAGGTTGTATGCATTACAAAGCACGACATACAGCCGGCAAAAAATGTGATGGACTTTAATAATAAAAATTTAATCATAGCGCGCAAATTAGTACCTTATAGCGTGCGTATAATAAAGTAACACTTTTATGTTTGATAGCTCAAAGCTAGAATTTTATAGCATAACTAATAATAGCTAATTGCCAAAAATAGTAGGTGTCAGAATTTAATCATTTTATTAGCCTAATAGTTGTAAGGGCTGTAAATGCTAAAATATACTCGTTAATGTTCTATAAATTACAAAGCATGTATAATGCTGACTGTTTAATTTATTAAAAGCTATTATCAAGGGTAATTTATGTCTAACTGTTTACATCTGGCTATTCCGGCTGGTGATTTAAATATAGCTAAAACTTTTTATTGCGATGTACTTGGCTGTAAAACCGGAAATAGCGAGCAAGGACGCTGGATAGATATTGATTTTTGGGGTAACGAGTTAACACTGCACCAAAGTGTTGAGCGCCTACCTACAGTTCGCCATGATGTTGATATGGGCGCAGTTGCCGTACCACATTTTGGCATTCATTTATCTGAAAACGAATTTAATGCGTTAAAACAACGTATTGAAAGCGCGGGCTTGGAGTATTTAGATAAGCCATATCGCCGTTTTATAGGAGATGAGTTTGAACAAGAAACATTTTTTATAGAAGATCCTAACGGTAACGTACTCGAAATGAAAACCATGGTTAACCCTGAGGTTTTATTTAAGAAAAGTTGATTGTACGCGCTCGCTTGTTTACTTTATTAAATAAGGCAAACAAGCGGGGCAGTAATAATTTAGTTACCTTTATTGTGGGCTAGCGGGGCTTAATACAAGTTTACTAAAGCTCACTTGTGCATAGTCACCGTTTTGTTTATCTGTAGCCCAGTCGCCCGTACCTAAACAGCCCGGATACCAAATGCCTTTAGCATTTTTGGTACTACATTGGTTATACGCGCCTGCTTTAAAGTAGTGCCAATCAGCCGCATACCCATGCGGGTGATCTTTTTCGTCTACGTTGCCATACGCATCTACGTTATTACCTAAGTTAATAGAGTAGCTAACATCGTTTTTGCCTGCTGTGCTAAATGTTAGGTGCATCACATTTTTATACACATTTACTGTGTAACTAAACTCTTCACCTAACGCGATACCAGCATTGCCTGGCTCGTTAGGGTTTTCCCATGTGTTACCCCAAACAGGATAAGCTATATCAGTACGGTTAGGATCTGTTTTTGGTAGGTTACGCTCGTAGTTCCAAAAAACCGATCCCGTTTTATGTCCAGGCCACTTTTTATAATATATTTTTAGTGGCTCGTTACCCCAGCCATAGCCAAGCTTAGTGTCAATAAGCGCCTGATCTTTACCTGCGTGAATTTGCCCCACAACAACAGAGTAGGCCGCATTTTTACTTGGATCAGTAGCACGTAATGCAACATGATCTACTTTTAGCGTTGCTTCCATTTTGCCACCAATAGAGCCAAATCGATCCGATAGTGGGTGTACAGCAAGAGCAAAATTGTTTTTAGGACTTTTGGTTTTTATTTTTGTATTTGCTCCGCGGAGCATTTGCCTAAATTCACTGCGTGTATTGGTAGAATTGGCACTGGTGAGTGCTTTGTTTGGCGAGGTGAATACCATGTAACCTTTATCATCCAGATAGAAAAAATCAGGATGTGAGTAAGTCTGAATTTCTTTAACATCTATTTCATCAATTTTACCGTCGTTATCTAAATCAACCGGTACATTAATTTTCCACTGAGATAAATCAAATTTAGAGGCGGGTACTAATGGGTTAGCTTGTTGCTCAGTGCTTTTTGGTTGTTGGCTAACACAACCAATAACCAAAGAGGTAGTGAGGGCAATTAAAGCGCCGGGCTTAATAAGATGTGTAATGTTATTTTTATTCATTAGTACCTCAGTATAAAGTTAAATATTTACATTGTTGCACATGACTGTAACGTATTTAAAACCAACTTAACATACCAAAGTGCAATTATTATATTACCAATTACTGCAACCTTTGTTTTTTGGCTGCTTAATTGTAATGCCAATTCATTCTCAATTGAGTAAATAATTTTAAGTTATTAAAAAGTAGCTATAAATTAGTCATAAAAAGATAAATACGCCTGATGAGATGATTTAAATTCAACTCAATATTGATTGACTGTATTAACTAAGTGAGTAGAATTTGCGCCATTACTCATCTTTTATTATTAGTCATGTTAGTTAAATTAATGGTTGCCCCGCTATTACTGCTCTTTATTTCTTACGCGCAAAAAAAGTTTGGTAGTTTTATAAGCGGTATTATTCCTGGCCTGCCAATCACCTCTGGGCCTATTTCATATTTTATTGCTATAGAGCAAGGAAAACTGTTTGCAGCTAACTCAGCGGTGGGCGCTTTATATGGCATGAGTGGTATTGGTTTATTTTGCTTTGTGTATATGGCGGTTTCGTATAAGTGTGGCTTAGCAAAGTCGTTGTTAATAGCGCTGAGTGTGTGGTGTTTATTTAGCATACTGACATTATTTTTACCGGTTAATATTTTTGTAGCGTGCTTGTTCTCTATTAGTACTTTATTGGCTTTAACTTTTGCTACTACAAAATTAAAAGTAGCGATAGATGCAAAGCCTTTAAATTCAAAATGGGAGCTGCCAATAAAAATAGTGTTAGTAACTAGTTTTATTATGTTGGTTACCTTTATTTCTGAGCATATTGGCTCGGCATGGAGTGGGTTGCTTTCTACTTTTCCGGTTATTTTAGCGGTAATGGGCAGCATAGCGTATATCAGTGATAAAAAAGACTCAGCGTTTAAAATACTAAACGGCGGTATTATTGGCTCATTAGGTGGGTGTATATTTTTTGCCGCCATTGCATTGCTATTAAAATACGATATTTTAATTTGGCAAGTTTATACAGTGGCAACTATTAGCTCGGTGTTGTTTACGCTTATTTTTAGCCATTTTATAAACCGTAAATACGTTAATCCGGTTGCTTTTAATACCGCTAAAACGCAGCTTTAGCGGTTTGCTTAGAGTAACATTTCTTTTGGTGTTTTATTAAAGTGGCGTTTAAATTCTCGGCTAAATTGCGATGGGCTGGTATAGCCTACTTTTAATGCGGCTTCGTTGGCTTTGCTGCCACTGGCGGTTATAAGTGCTTTTGCTTTGGCTAAACGCAGCTTTTTTAAATATTGTAACGGCGACTCAAAAGTCACTTGTTTAAAGGCGCGATGAAACGACGAAATGCTCATATTTACGTCCTCTGCTAACCCTTCTACTGTGATGGGGTTGGCATAATTACTATGCATAATAGACAGTGTGCGCGCTATACGTGCATAGTGGCCGTCGTGCATAGCAAGGCCAAACAAGGTATGTCCTTGGGGGCCGCAAAGTACACGGTATACTAATTCTTTTACTATATCTTCGCCAAATACTTGTGCTTCAAGTGGGTTATTTAACACGGTTAATAAACGCTTAGTTACCAGCTCCATCGCGTTATCGAGTTTAGCCGATTGCACGCCACTCATTTGCCCGCATGTTGGTGGCAGAGCAAATTGTTTATGCTCAGTCATTTGGTTAACGAGTTTGTGCAATAACGCAGGGTTAATATCAACAGCAATCCCAAGCACTGGTAAGTCGCCATCAGTAAAGGCTTCGCACTCTAGCGGTACAGGAACGCCCAATACTAAATAATCCCCCGCACCATATTGTATTTTATGATCTGTAAAATGAATTACTTTATGCCCTTGCCCGACCACAATAATCCCAGAGTTATAAATAAGCGGCTGTCGCGGCGAGCTTTTACTGGCGCGATGAAAATAAACCCCAGTAATAATGGTTTCCATCGTGCCTTCAAAACTGAGTAACTGATTTTGTTCTGCGTACTGCTGCAACATATTGGCAATGGTGGACATAAAAGCATCTTTACATGGCTGACTTTTACGTAAAATAACAATGTTGATAGTTTTAGGCAAGCTTTTGCGCGTTATTGGGCTTTTTTTATGTTTGTTTTGCCCGTAATATGCACTCATTGAAAATTTACTTAGTTAGTAACTAAGTAAGTTTAACCATATTTAATCGTCACCCTAGGATAAAATAATGAAATTTAGCTACGTAAATCCAACACTAATTCAATTTGGCCAACAACAAATAGCCTCACTAACTGATTTGATCGCAAAAGATCAAAAGGTATTAGTTGTGTACGGCGGGGGTTCAATTAAAAAGAACGGCGTATACGACCAAGTTGCAGCAGCACTGGAAGGTTTTGATTGGGTAGAATTTTCGGGCGTTGGTGCTAACCCAACAATTGAAGTACTAGATCAAGCAGTAAAAATCTGTAAAGAACAGGACATCAATTTTGTACTAGGTGTTGGCGGCGGCTCAGTAATTGACGGCGTTAAATACATTGCAGCCTCAGCAGTATACGATGGCGAAGGTTGGGATATTCCTACTGGTAAGCATAAAGTAACTAGCGCATTACCAATTGGTGCAGTACTTACATTACCTGCTACTGGTTCAGAGTCTAATCAAGGCTCGGTAGTAAGCAAAGCTGCGACACAGCAAAAGCTTTCGTTTATGTCGCCAGCAGTACAACCTAAATTTGCGATTATGGACCCAGATGTAATGAAAACATTACCACAGCGTCAACTTGTAAATGGTTTAGTCGACGCATGGGTGCATACTTGCGAGCAGTACTTAACGTTACCTGAAGGTGCATTAGTACAAGATGGTTACGCAGAAGCATTACTTAAAGCACTTAAAGTACTTTGCGATAACTTTGAAAACCAAGATGACGCATGGCGTGCAAATCTTATGTGGTCAGCGAATCAAGCATTAAACGGTTTGATTGGCTCAGGCGTATCGCAAGATTGGGCAACCCATATGATTGGTCACGAGCTTACAGCTGCATACGGTGTTGACCATGCGCGTTCGCTTGCAATAGTTCAGCCTTCTTTACTACGCAATCAATTTGCAGTTAAAAAAGCAAAACTTGAGCAAATGGGCAAAAACGTATTTGGCCTTGCACAATCAGACGATTTAGCAGAGCTAACGATTCAAGCAATTGAAGCGTTTTACCATAGCCTTGATGTAGCTACGCAGCTTACTGAACATGGTGATGATAAAGCTGCAGCCATTGACAATATTATTGGCAAGCTTGAAGTGCATGGCATGCTTGCCCTTGGTGAAAACCAAGCAATCACGCTAATACAAAGTCGTGAAATTTTAGAAAAAGCAGTCGCTTAATTTAAAGTGCTATTAATAAAAACCGCTAGCCTTGTAGGTTAGCGGTTTTTTATACGTATTAACTATTTAATTCTTTTATTATTTGGCAGTCGTTTATAGTATTTGCAGTGCAGTTAGTTAATAAGCTGGCTAACGATACCTCGAGCTTTTTAAGCTCTTTTTGTGCGGCTCGTACTTTTATTAATTGGTTTTCAATAATGCTATCAACTTTTATGCACGATCCGTCACCAAGTATTTGCGCCGCCAACAACGCTTTAATGTCGTCTATCGGAATTTGTAAATCACGGCAACGGCAAATAAATACTAAGCGGTCTGTATCGGCTTGGGTGTAGGTTCTGTACCCATTACTAGCACGTTTTGGGGCTGGAATAAGGTTTATTTGTTCGTAATAGCGAATTGTTTTTGCGTTAAGATTAACTAAATTCGAGAGTTGTTTAATTTGCATATTGACCTTCCAGTAACTAGAAGGTTTATTATGAAGTTTGTTCCCGTTATACTCAAGCTTTAAAGAGATGTAACTTTTTGAATTTAATAGGTAGGCAATGTATTCAAAGCGTTTTTTAATAGTGATACTTTTAGTACTTGTACACAGCTTTATTAGCTGTGATGGTGCTGCGTATCATTTACAAGAAGACGTTGATCACGTAACCAGCGCACAGTTACAAAGTAATATAACTGCCGATGGTAGCCAAAATGAGGCTCAAGCCTCTGCCGAAATTCATGCTCACCAACATTGTCATAGTGGCTATTACAGCACAGTAAACCACTCAATCAGTCCTGAGCAGAGTAACCCTGCGTTACCTGTACGCTATTGTGGATTAATTTATCCACCTATGTCGCGCCCTCCAATTTATCTTAGCTAGTTTTAATTTACCTTAATAAAATATGGTGCATTTTACTGCCTGCGTTTAGACGCTATTTAGGCTGTGTTATATGCATATTTAGGTTGCTTACAAATTTATATTGCGCTTTTTAATTTTAAATTATTTTGTAAGTTAACTCTGTTTGTTAAAAAACGGACAAGCTATATGAATAAAAAACCAATTATGCTGGTGGCACTACTTTGCGTGCTGCCGGTATTTAATGCGCTGGCTAAAGTTAGTGCGAGTGAAAACATACTCACGCTTAAGCAAGCATTGAGTAATACCGAACAACAAAATCCGATATTAAAACGCTACCCTTATCATCAAAAAATATTGAGCGCACTTAAATCTCAAGCCACACTTTCACCAAACCCTGTGCTTAGTGTTGCAGTTGAAAATGTGTTAGGTACCAATGATGCGCGTGGCGTAAAAGGCGCTGAAATTACCTTAGGACTGAGCCAGCTTATTGAGTTGGGCGATAAACGCCAAAGTCGAGTAGGTTTTGCTACTGCAAATATTAAAGCGCAGGCTATACAGTATCAAAATACTCGTTTAGCGTTATTAGCTACTACCGCAGAGCGTTATTATAGCGCACTTAAATTTCAAACCTTATTGGCATTAAATGGTGAGCGAAAAAGCGTTGTAACACAGGCGCTCAAAACAATTGAGCAAAGAGCGAATGCTGGAGCTGTATCGCAAGCCGATGTAAGTCGTATGCGTTATGCACTTAGCCAAGTAGAGCTTGAGCAGGTAAAGCTAACAAGTGAGTTTGAGCGCGCGCGTTTATTACTTAGTGAACTTTGGGTTGATGAGCAAAGTAGTGCACTTTTAGCGGGCAATATTAACGTCATCACACCACTTAAATCACAGCAAGCGCTTTTAGATGCGGTAAATTTAGCACCTGAATTTGCCTTACTACAGCAGCAATATATACAGCAAACGGCTAACTTAGCGCTGCAAAAAGCCAATGGGCAAAGTGATATAAATGTTGGTGGTGGTGTGCGCTATAACCAACAAAGTGATTCGAGTTCTTTGTTGTTTTCGTTTTCTATGCCACTGCAAATCAGTAATGCTAATAGCGGTAATATTGCTGCAGCAGCAAGTGAACTTGCGCTTTTAAACCAGCAGCAAGGGCAGTTGCGAGTTCAGTTACGCCAGCAAGTACGTACTCTGTATGCTTATTATCAAGGGGTAGCAAATCAAGCTACGTTATTAAATAAGCAAATAATTCCTCAGACACAAACATTGATTGAGCAAAGCTTAAACAGCTATAAAGGCGGGCAAATTTCGGTGTTGCAGCTGCTCGATGCCCAACAAGCACACTTTGACTCTAAACGTGCACTCATTGCAACCCACGCAGAGCTGTACCAAGTGCTACTTACCCTTGAGCGTTTAACTGGCCAATCTTTAATTGAGACTTACCAATCATGAATAAAAATATAATTGCATTATTAGTATCACTTTCACTTGCTGGCAGCGTGTTAAGCACCAGTGTACTTGCATCAGCAGAGCATGGAGAAACTGAGCAACAAGAGCAAAAGCAAGGTCCACACGGTGGTTTTTTATTAACTGATCCTAAGTTAAACCTTGAGCTTAAATTACAAGAGTTTGCCGGTAATGTTGAGCTGCGTATATACGGTTACAAGCAAAGTAAGCCAATTGATATAAACGATTTAAATATAACAATGAGTTTAAAACGATTAGTTGAAGCCCCGCAAAATATACAGTTCACAACTGAGGGCGACTACCTCGTAAGTACGCAATCAATTAACGAACCGCATTCATTTGTACTTGCCGTTACTGCTAATTATAAAGGCGAGAGTATTAGCTACGACTACGAGCAACACGAAGGACGAACCACGCTAACAGAGCGAGCTATTGAACGCGCAGGCATTAAAACCGAGCTTGCACAAAGTGGTGAAGTTGATATTACCGATACGCTTTTTGGCGTTATTGCACCAACGCAGCACGGCACAGTAGAAGTAATGGCGCCATATACAGGATTGATCAGCGATATTTTTGTAAGTATTGGGCAAAGTGTTAAAAAAGGCGAGGCGCTTGCTAGTGTAACTAACCGCGAAACACTGCAAAACTACACCATTAAAAGCTCAATTAGCGGCGTTGTAACCGAGCAATATTTAAAGCGTGGTGAGCTTGCAAACACCAGCGCACTTATGCAAGTAGCTAACCTTGATAAAGTATGGGTTGAGCTGTCGGCTTTTCCTGAAAATATTGAAAAGCTAGCCATTGGGCAAAGCGCTAAAGTGTACGACTTACATCACCATTTAAACACACAAGGCAAAGTGTTTTTTATAGCACCAATGATGACCGGTGGACACATAGCGCGAGCACGTATAGAGCTTAATAACCCAGACGGGCATTGGCGCCCAGGCATGCACGTAAACAGCGATGTAAGTGTGGCTAAAATAAATGCCAGTGTGCGTGTAAAACCACAAGCTATTCAAGAGTTTAACGGCAAGCCAAGTGTGTTTGTTCGCAAAAGTAATATGTTTGAAGTGCGCCCCGTTACCTTAGGTGCAAAAAATAGCGAATGGGTAGAAGTACTTACAGGTTTAAGCCCCGGTAGCGAATACGTAACAGACAATAGTTATGTAATTAAAGCCGATATTTTAAAAAGCGGCGCAAGCCACGCTCACTAGGAGGCACCATGATTAATTGGATAGTTTCTTTTGCGGTTAAACGCCGCATGCTGGTGCTTGCGCTCACATTTTTATTTGCTGGATTTGGTGTATACAACATTCAAAACTTAGCGGTAGACGCAGTACCCGATATAACTAACGTGCAAGTACAAATTAATACCAAAGCACAGGGCTTTACGCCATTAGAGGTAGAGCAACGCATTACCTATTTGGTAGAAACCGCCATGGCGGGCATACCTAAGCTTGATTACACCCGCTCGCTTTCGCGTTATGGATTGTCGCAAGTAACAGTAATTTTTAATGAAGGCACAGATATTTATTGGGCGCGTCAGCAAATTGGTGAGCGTATTCAAAGTATTCGCTCCGACCTGCCTAATAACGTAGAACCAAACCTGGGTCCTATTGCCAGTGGTTTAGGCGAAATATTTACTTATAGTGTGCACGCCGCGCCTAACGCGTTAAAAGACGATGGCACGCCTTACAACGCCGAAGACTTACGTACTTTGCAAGATTGGGTTATTCGTCCGCAGCTTTTAAAAGTAAAAGGCGTAACCGAAATAAACAGCCAAGGTGGTTTTGAACGTCAATATCAAGTAGCGCCAGTGCCCGAAAAACTCATTGCCTATAAGCTTACTATTAGCGATGTAATTACCGCACTGGAACTTAATAACAGTAACCGAGGTGCTGGCTATATTGAGCGCTTTGATGGGCAATATTTAGTACGCTCGCCAGGGCAACTTAAAACGGTAGAAGACATAGCCAATACCGTTATTGCTAAGCGCGATGATGCACCTGTACGCATTAAAGATGTGGCTAACGTGCATTTAGGGAAAGAGCTTAGAACCGGCGCAGCTACGTATAACGGTGAAGAAACAGTGCTCGGCACTGCCATGATGCTAATTGGCGAAAACAGCCGAGTAGTGGCAAAAGCCATGGCTGATAAGTTAGTTGATGTACAAAAGAGCTTACCCGCAGGCGTTATTGTTGAAGCGGTTTACGACCGTACTACGCTTGTAGATAAAACCATAGCAACGGTGCAAACCAACCTGTTTGAAGGTGCTGTTTTAGTGATAGTTATTTTACTATTACTACTGGGGAATGTAACAGGCGCACTTATTACGGCAATGGTAATTCCGCTAAGTATGTTGTTTGCCATTACAGGCATGGTGGGTAATCGCGTATCGGGTAACTTAATGAGCCTAGGTGCAATCGACTTTGGTTTAATTGTTGATGGCGCTGTAATTGTAGTCGAAAACTGCCTGCGCCAACTCGGTGTGGCTCAGCATAAACATGGCAGGCTACTTACCTTAAACGAGCGTTTAAATGTAGTGACTGCAGCCACCAAAGAGGTATTTACACCGGCTGTATTTGGTATTGTAATTATTATGCTGGTTTACTTGCCTTTATTTGCACTAAGCGGCGTTGAGGGCAAAATGTTTCAGCCAATGGCGTTTACCGTAGTCGCTGCATTAATAGGTGCACTTATATTTGGCATTACCTTTGTACCTGCTGCTATTGCGGTATTTGTTCGCGGTAAGGTTAATGAAACCGAAAACGCAGTTATGCGCGGCGTTAAAAAAGTGTATAAACCATTACTAGGTATATCGCTTAAATTACCGTGGCTTATGGTGGGTATTGCCACTGTATTAGTATTAGTGCTTGGTTTTAAAGTTAAAAATATGGGCGCAGAATTTTTACCGCAACTAGATGAGGGCGATATTGCTATGCATGCGCTGCGCATTACTGGCACCGGTATTGAGCAATCGGTACAAATGCAAAAAGAGCTTGAAGAAGCCATTTTAAAGCAACCCGAAGTCGCTAACGTGTTTTCAAAAATTGGTACTGCTGACGTAGCAAGTGACCCTATGCCGCCAAACGTAGCCGATACTTTTTTAATGTTAAAACCTCAAAAGCAATGGCCAAATCCTAAATTAACTAAAGAAGAGTTGGTTAAACAAATTCGTACTCGTGTTAATGATGTGCCCGGTAATAATTACGAATTTACACAGCCAATAGAAATGCGCTTTAACGAGTTAATTGCAGGTGTACGTGCCGATGTAGCACTGCGTATTTACGGTGACGACTTAAGTGTACTTAAAGAGTTTGGCGAAAAAGCGACAGGCTTAATGCGTAATATTGCAGGTGCTACCGATGTACGTTTAGAGCAAATGGAAGGGCTACCAACGCTTTCTGTAACGCCAATGCGCGACCACATGGCGTTATTAGGTTTAAGCGTAAACGATATTCAACAAACACTTGCCGCCGCTGTTGGTGGGGTGCAAACAGGGCTAATTTACGAAGGCGATAAACGTTTTTCGTTATTGGTGCGTCTAGATAAACGTTGGTCGAGTGATGTATCAGCACTTGCCCGTTTACCTGTTGCTTTGCCACAAAATAGTAACCCAGAACTTGCATTTGTGCCGCTAGGCGAAGTGGCAACTATCAGTATTGAAAAAGGCCCTAACCAAATAAACCGCGAAAGTGGTAAGCGTAATGTAGTGGTAACCGCTAATGTAGAGGGGCGCGATTTAGCAAGCTTTGTTAGTGATGCGCAAGCAAGTATGAGCGCTGAACTTAATTTACCAAGCGGCTATTGGCTTGAATACGGCGGCACGTTTGAGCAATTGCAATCGGCAAGTAAACGATTGTCCTTAGTTGTGCCGGTCACTTTATTGCTTATATTTGGTTTACTTTATAGTGCCTTTGGATCGCTTCGAGATTCGTTAATTATATTTAGTGGCGTGCCACTGGCATTAACGGGTGGTGTGCTTGCGTTATTGCTGCGCGATATGCCGCTTTCAATTTCAGCAGGTGTCGGCTTTATTGCCCTAAGTGGTGTAGCGGTATTAAACGGCGTGGTTATGCTGTCGTTCATTAAGCAGTTACGAAGCGATGGTTTAAGTTTGTTTGATGCAATTCACAGCGGCGCATTACAGCGCCTGCGCCCAGTACTGATGACGGCGCTGGTGGCAAGTTTAGGCTTTATACCTATGGCGCTTAATTCGGGGACGGGTTCTGAAGTGCAAAAACCTTTAGCAACGGTAGTGGTTGGCGGAATTATTTCATCAACTCTACTAACACTATTAATATTGCCTGCGCTTTATAAGTTAGTGCATTCTAAATTTACTAAAAAAGCAAAAGCTGAGTTAGCTTAAGTACTCGCTATTTAAAGCTTGATCAAAAGAGCAGCTGTATTTACAGCTGCTCTTTTTGAGTATTATTTAGTAAAAATACTACATTAATTATATTGAAAAAGATTATCCCAGCGCTCATCCAAAATGGTTTTTGCGTGTTCTAAACTCAGCGCGCTATACACTTCATTACCTTCTATTTCGTTACTACACGTTACCAAACGCATACGTACCAGCTTTTCAAGCGCGTCGCTAATTTCAAAATCAAGAACGCACTGGTATTTGCTTTTAAACCAATGCTCTATTTGCTCATCAAGCATTTGTGCGCTTAATCCGCTTTCAGATTTTAGTAAAAAGGTATACGCCAGCAAGGCTTCTTTTATGTCTTCTTCTTCGGCGGCATCAATAAGCGTGTGAAATACGCCCGCGTTGTTATCGAGGTTTTTAAAGTAGAGGTTATCGCTTAGGGCTTTCATAAATTTTATTTTGCGGTTTTTAAACTTACTCCATTCTTTAAAAATAAAGCTGCCAAACACGCCCATACCGATAGCAAAGGTAATAAAGTGTTGTTGGGTCATTTCTACAGCTTCACTTCTAAAACCACCCCAAAAAGCAAACAGAGCAAGCAATAATACGATTGATGCGCCCAATTTAGTAATAAGTACCACCGCACCGCCAACTAAAGCAGACGATCCAATAATGACCTTATCGATAGGGCGCATGCGTACTTCGCTATTAGGAAATAGCATTTCGAGATCGGCCTTAGGCACATTTTGAAACAACTTTACTATGGTTGAGCTTGGCTCAAATCCCAGTGGCGTTTTGTTTTTAGCTTCAAAATAAGCGCTATCTTTAAAGCGAATAAACACCGCAACACGATCGTAATTAGTAAAATGCAGCGGCTTTTTACGCAAGCCCCAAAAGCTGGTAATCGTTTCAGTGAGCTGCGACTCGCCACGGCGATAAAATACCACTTCTTCAAAGTCGTCAAATTCAACTTCAAGGCGCACCTTAAATAGTGATTCTTCGTTTAATGCGTCTTGTAAGTCTTCATTGGTGATTACTTCAAAATTAGCGGCGTTAAGTACCTTGGCAAAGTCTTTAGCAAACTCACGTTGGCACTGTGCTTTTTGTTCTGCCGATACTGGCGCTAACGATCGCGTGTCACTGTTGGGATCAAAAGGGGCGTAGTTGTTTTTAAGTGACTCAAGTACCGTATGGTAATCGTAATGAATAAGGCTAGCTAGTAAATCACAAAACTGTTTAAACGATGTTTGTTGTGTGCTGTTATTGAGCTCTTCGCTACACATATCAACAATATCTTGCTTTCTAAAGGGAATAAAACGCGCACTTTGCATAAATTAATAACTACTGTGATAAGTAAATTCAATGATATAACTCAATAATAAAAGATCGCCGTAGCTATTACCAATTTGTTAATAATTAAAGTGTTTTATAACTAACGGTTTATATTTTCAGTCTAGATTAACTTAAGTATGTAATGATAAAGCATCTGAAATCGCGTTTTATTCACAATGAAAGGGAGTTATTATGGCGATTCAAAAAAAGCTTAAACAAAAAACACGTAATTTTATTGAATCTAAACATATGCTCAGTGGCATTACCGTGGCGTCGTTTTTAGAGTCGACCATAGTACCTATTCCGCTTGAAGCTGTTTTAGTACCCTTAATGCAAGCGCGTCGTGAAAAATTATGGCTTATTGCTTTAATGGCCACTTTGGGATGTATTGTGGGGGCGTTATTTGGTTATGCGCTGGGTTATTACTTATTTGATGCAGTTGGCGATTGGGTTATTAATAGTTTCTCAAGCCCCGAGCAGTTTGAAAATGTTAAACAACAAATGCACAATCAAGGCTTTTGGTTTGTAATAACGCTAGGCATAGTGCCTATTCCATTTCAAATAGCCATGCTGGCAGCGGGTGCGACTAAATATTCCCTCGGGTTATTTTTATTAGCCAGCGCAATTTCGCGTGCTATACGATATTTTGCTTTAGCGGTAGTCGTTTATTATGCCGGTAATAAAGCTGAGCAACTTATTAGCAAACATAAAACTAAAGCCATGATTACTTTAACTGTTTTTGTAATCGGTATATGGTGGGTAACAACGGTAATTTAATACCGCTAATTTACATTAAATAAAATAATAAGAGTATTCCATGGATGAGTTGATTGGGTTAGCTGGGCTATTTATATTAGCGATAATAGCAGGCGCTATTTGCGGGTTTATTGCACTTACACAGCTTAAAAGCTTAAGGCAACAAGTTGTACAGTTAACAGCTAAAGTAAATAGTTTACTCCAGCAACAAGAGCAATTAGCACCGCTTGCTAGTAAGCAAGCGCCACCGCAAACGCAACCACAACCACAAGTAAGCACACCAGCATCCGTTTCAGCGCAAGTAAAAACCGCGGTTATAAGCGGCAATGAAGTTGCAGTTACAAAAACAGCTAAAACAAATACCTTCCCTAAAAAACCTAGCGTTTTAAATATATTATTTAATAAATTACGTGCAGGGTTTGAAGAAAACTGGATGACCTGGATAGGCGCGATAGCGCTTGCGTTTGGCGGTATTTTTTTAGCAAAATACAGTTTAGAAGCCGGGTTACTTTCGCCCGTTATGCGGTTGAGTTTAGGTGCATTATTTGGCCTTGGTTTAATAGCAGCCGCTGGGTATTTACATTATAAACGCATTATATTTGAAGGGTTTAATAACTATATTCCGGCAGCCCTTGCTAGTGGCGGCTTTATTACTTGCTTTGCGCTAGCCTTACTAGCTTACAGTAACTACGCCATGCTTAGCTCCACAGTTGCATTTGTGCTGTTGGCGATTATTGCTTTAAGTGCAAGCGTTATGGCAATTAAGTTTGGTCCTTTACTTGCTGTTTTGGGCATTATTGGCGCCTACAGCGTGCCTATTTGGGTTAGTAGTAATAGCGTTAATTTATTTTCTTTATTTATGTATGTTGGCTTTGTTAGTTTATTTGCCGCCATAGTGGCGCACCAAGTACAGCGTATTTGGCTGTGGTATTTACTCTGGGCTGGGCATGTTTTTTGGTACTTAGCGGGTTTTGTTTTACTCGAAAGCAGCACCATTTGGTTACTGGGTGTTTATGCAGTCGCCAGTATTATTGGCCTCGTAGCTATCCCTCGTTTAGGGGTAAGGTTTGCGCTAATAGAGTTTCGACCGCACAGCTTAAAGCGTTTAATTAATGTACTGCCCGATCACCCGTTAATGTTAGTGTTTACCGCACCGTTTATTTTGATGATGCTATTGCATAGGTTCGACGTGCAGTTTCAGATATTTAGCTTAATAACTTTAGTGCTAATGCTGTTTTTAGTATTAAAAAATAGCCGCTGGGATTTATGGCAAGCTGTGTGTTTAGTCATAGCCCTGGTCGTTTTAGTCAGTACCCAGCAAACTTTTGATTTTGATGATGCCTTGTTTATATTTAAACAAGAATATGGACTAGGTTTAATACTAGGTTTTACTTTGACTGCTTATGGCCTTTATTTTGGTCGTAAGTTTCCTAAGCGCTTGGCATTTCATATTACCGGCGCATTTAGTTTCTTTTTAATGATAGCCACGTTATACGCACTTATTCCTAATTCAGCGTTAAGTACAGCGTATCCGCTTTGGGCAGTTATATTACTTGTTGGTAGTGCTGTTTTAATAAAAAGTGCGCAGCACAGTGCTAGTTTGTATAAGCGTTTTACCTACTGGATAGCAGCAAATGCTAATATTACGCTCGCGATTACTATGCTATTAAACGACAGTGGCTTAACTATAGCGCTGGCTATTCAAGTGTTATTGATTAGCTTGCTGATCAAACGCCACAGCATACCTATGCCACATTGGCCTATTAAAGCACTGGTGGCAGCATTATTATTGCGACTAACTTTCTCACCTTGGACACCAAGTTACGAGGCTCTTACTATTTTTGGTTTGCACTGGAGTATAGTGGTGTACCCGCTGTGTACGGTGCTATTTTATGTTGCAGCAAGATGTTTTAACACATCAAAAATGCAGTTATGGCTAGAAGGTGCAGCGCTGCATTGCTTGGCATTATTTATTACCACCGAAACCAGTTATCAGCTAGTAGGGCATTATCCACAATTTGATTCATTGAGTTTTTACGAGCAAGTATTACTGGTTTGTAACTGGCTTGGGTTAGGTTGTGTGTATTTATATCGCGCGCGAATAGCAGGGAGTTTAGCAAAACTGTATCGCATTGGCGGCTTTGCATTGGCGGGCTTAGCTGGTGTGTTTGCACTAAAAACCTTAGTTGACGACAATCCGTTATTGAGTGCAATAGATATTGGTACAACGCCAATATTTAACTGGTTATTGTTATTATGGTTAGTACCTGCAGGGTTAACTTTGTGGTTAGCAAGGTTACTTAAAACTATAAATAGCAAAGCTATAAATACTAAGGTAATTGCAATAGTTCTCGCAATTGCGGGGGCATTTACCTTCTTGGCAATTAACAGTTTAATTCGTCAATATTGGCAAGGGGCGTATATTTACTTATCTAAGGGGGTAGGTAACGCTGAGCTTTACAGCTATTCTATTATTTGGCTGGTACTAGGAGCAAGTACGGTTATAGTGGGCCATCTTAAAAATCAGCTACTAATACAAAAAGTAGGTTTAGGCTTATTGGCCGCGGTTATTTTAAAAGTATTTTTAATCGATATGGCAAACTTAACAGGTTTACTAAAAGCGATATCGTTTATTGGATTAGGGTTATCTTTAGTGGGGCTGAGCTGGTTGTTTCAAAAGCTGAGAAGCCGCGCTAATCTGGCTTAAGCCTTTATAAAATAAAGCAAAGGAAAACCCAGCCCGCTATTACTAGCAGGCTGGGTATAATCTTTAAGTGCTGTGATTTAGCAGCGCTTTTAGTTTGCCCGGTTTAATAGGCTTACTTAGATAATGAATATTAGCCGCTTTAGTTTCTAGTTTAAGCTCTTCATCGCGCACCGCTGTTATTAAGATAGCAGGGACTTGGTGTTGCCAAATATCTCTCAGGGTTTTTATAAGTGTTATGCCGTCGCAATCATTACCTAACTGGTAATCCATTAAAATCACATCGGGTGCGCTGTGCTCATTAGCGTGCGCAAGCACCTGTTCAACGTTATCAAATAAGGTGTAATTGGCTTGCCATTTGTTGAGTAAGCTTGCCATGGCAGCTAGATTGGCAGGATCGTCGTCAACGGCAACAATATTAATGGCGGCGCGGTTTTCCATTACACTATTAGCAATATTTTTATGCTGTACAAATTTTGCATCTCCATAAGGTACTTCAATACTAAAGCGGCTGCCTTTATTGGGCACTGAGCATACATCAAGCGGTAAGCTGAGTAAGTCAGCCATTCTTTTTACTACTCCTAAACCTAAGCCTATGCCTTTATTGTCGCCAGCCTCGACCCGGTAAAAGTCATTAAAAATTTTAGCTTGCTCTGCTTCACTGATCCCTTGTCCTGTATCCCATACTTCTATGCGCAGGCTATGTTTACGGTTTCTACAGGCAATTAAAACTTTACCACTTTGTGTGTACTTAATTGCATTAGAGAGCAGGTTTTGGATAATGCGTCGTAAATAAGTAATATCGCTGTGTACTATTTGCTGGTTAGAAAGCACTTTGAACGATAACCCTTTTACACTGAGTAAAATACTCGACTCGCTTTTAAGCGGTTGTAAAATATCGTCAATACAAAAGTGGCGGGGCGTAGGCGCCATTGCGCCTTGTTCTAACTTGGCTATTTCGAGCAGAGCCGACATTAAATGCACGGTAGAGTCTAGGCTGTCTCCTAGTTTATCAAGATTATTTTGATTAGTGCTATTGAGCTGCTTTTCGTCAATGGCGGCAAGGTATAATCGCGCGGCATTTAATGGTTGTAAAATATCGTGGCTCGCCAGTGCTAAAAAGCGGGTTTTACTGTCGTTGGCTTTTTCGGCCTCACGTTTGGCTAAAGTTAGCGCCTGCTCAGTTTGAACTCGGCTATCTATTTGCGCTTGAAGGTCTTTATTAATGGTTTGTACTTCTTGAGTACGCGCCTCGATGCGGTTTTCTAAATCGATATTAATTTCTTCCAGCGCATTTTGAGTATTAATATGTGTTGTTATGTCTGAAAAGCTGGTAACAAAGCCGCCATCAGGCAAAGGGTTACCTATCATTTCGTACACTTGGCCGTTGCGGCGGTGGCGAATAAAATGATGCGAGGTGCCATTTTTTAAATGACGAACCCGCTTATCTACATGACGTTCTATTTCGCCTGGACCACATTCACCACGCTCTGCGTTGTAACGTATTATGTCTTCTACCGGTTGGCTCACTTCTAAAAAGCCTTCAGGGTAATTAAACATTTCGCTATAGCGTTTATTCCAAGCAACAAGTTTTAAATCTTTGTCGACCACAGAAAGACCATGGCTTAAGTTTTCAAGCGAGGTAAACAATAAGTTTTGGTTAAACTGCAGTGCTTGGGTGGTTTCATCAAAAAAGTTAACCACTTCTTCAAATGCCATGCGCTTACCAGACGATACAGTGTGCACTAATGCCTGAGCCGACGATGCACCAAGCACACCGGTTAACGCACGTTCGCAATAAGCAATAAACTCAGGTTTGGGGTGCGCGTTGTTGTCACTTAAATGATGGGCTAGGGCATAATTGGCTAATACTTGCTGGCTGCGCTGAATACCTAAAAAGGTCTGTAGCAGTATTTTAAAGTCGTATACTGTGGCTTTAACATCTTTATTTAAACGCTTTGATAAAATAGTCTGATCTTTTGGGTTAACAAATGCAGCAGCCTGAATTTTATCAATTAATCGCTCCTCAGCCCCTAACGAAAAGCTAATATAACAACCTATGTTAGCAAATAACGCAATCAGCGTGCCGCGGGTCATAAGGGTTTGTTGTAGATCGTTATTTAGCGTGTTGCCAGCATCTAAAATAGGCAGCATTAAAAACAGCACCCAGCATATAAAGCCTGCAAGTAAGCCCGCATAAACGCCATAAGCATGGCCTTTTCGCCAATATAAACCACCTACAATAGCGGGTAATAATTGGGTTACTAACGAAAATGCCACCAAGCCCATGCTCGCTAATGCACTTCCGTGACCAAACCAATGCTGATAAAAATAAGCCAAGGTTAAAATACCGGCAATAGCAAAGCGTCGTACTAATAGTATTCTCGATCTATAGCTGGTGGTTATTAAGTTACGTTTAAATTTGCGACGCAGTATTAGGGGCAGTACTACATCGTTTGAAATCATAGTACTTAAAGTGAGTGTTGCTACCACTATCATAGCAGTGGCGGCCGACAAGCCACCAATAAAAACGAAGGTGGTTAAAAAGGCATTATAGTGCAGCATTGGCAGGGCTAAAACAAAGCTGTCGGGTGAAAAGCTACGGCCTATTTCTGGATGAATAGCGGCAGTTGCTATTGGAAAAATCATTGCAGCGGTAAGTAATAAGTACAGTGGAAACGCCCAGCGCGCGGTAAATAAATGACGCTTGTCTTGATTGTCGACCACGGTTACATGAAACTGACGCGGTAGGCAAATAATAGCCGCCGCAGCCATTAATGACTGGCCAATAAAGTTAAAACTAAAAAAGTCAAAGTCGGCCCAGTGTGTCCACAAAGGCTCGCCTACTTGGTTAGCATAAGACTCAGGTAAGTTAAATAAAGAATACACAGCCAGCCCAGCTACAGCCATGAGTGCAATTAATTTTATGAGAGATTCAAACGCTACAGCAAGCATTAGCCCTGAGCGATATTCAGTGACATCAACTTTTCGAGTGCCAAAAAATATCGCAAATAACGCCATAATTAAAGTTGCCGACAGGGCGACTATATCTCCAGATATTTTATTACTTGTTTGCAGCAGTAAAAAGCTCGAACTGAGCGCTTTTAATTGCAGCGCAATATACGGAATAGTCGCTAATAGCGCGATTAAAGTCACCATAATAGCGGTGGTTTGGCGCTTGCCATAACGGGCAGAAATAAAGTCGGCAATGGTAGTAATATTTTGCTTTTTACTCACTAAAACTAATTTACGTAAAAAGCCTTGGCCGAAAAAAAATAATAATGCGGGGCCTAGTAATATGGGCAAAAAACTCCAACTGCTTGTGGCTGCAGTTCCTACCGAGCCGTAGTAGGTCCAAGATGTACAATATATACCCAGTGAAAATGCATACACAAAAGGGTGATGACTAATACGCTTAGCCAAAGGCGTGGTTTTATCGCCCCAACTTGCGAGCCAAAACAGCACCCCTATATAGCTCAAAGCAACAAAAATTAGTACGGCAGTCATGTATTTATTAAACCTTCTTGAATATGCACTCAACTAACATGGACTATACACAATACCAGAGCTTGAATTAAGTGTGGGTGCGATATTTATTTATAAGTTTAAGTTGTTGTTTTTAATTGCTATTTATAAACATTAAATTATAGCAATACAGTATAAGACTAATGTCGCATGCAATCTAAATCCTCGCAAAATATTAACAAACCTTCTCTAATTAAATTTTTAAACAACTGAAAAATAATGCTTTTTAATTTTAACATCTACAAAATGCTGATTTTTTACTTAAAAGTTAACAAGCTGTTACGACTATGGTCGCAATTCAATATTTGCATTGCGTTGCTAAATTGGTAGATGAAAAATAAACCACTCATTACTTTTTAGTGATGCTTAAAGGGGAAAATAAAAATGGCTTTTAAAGATGAAGAACAAGCAAAAGCTTATTGGGCGGAAAATATTTCACTGTTATTTAAATTATTAGCAGTGTGGTTTGTCGTGTCATTTGGTTTTGGCATATTACTGGTTGATGTACTTAATGAAGTACGTTTTTTTGGGTTTAAACTTGGCTTCTGGTTCTCCCAGCAAGGTTCAATTTATACCTTTGTGGCTTTGATTTTTGTGTACGTAGTCAAAATGAATACGTTAGATAAAAAATATGGCGTAGACGAATAGGAGCTAAGCAATGGATGTTCAAACACTCACGTTTTTAATTGTTGGTTTAAGCTTCGCGCTTTATATCGGCATTGCAATTTGGGCCCGAGCGGGTTCAACTAAAGAGTTTTATGTAGCGGGCGGCGGCGTACCTCCTTTAGCTAATGGTATGGCAACCGCTGCCGATTGGATGAGCGCGGCGTCGTTTATTTCAATGGCGGGTATTATTTCGTTTGCGGGTTACGACGGCGGCGTTTACTTAATGGGGTGGACAGGTGGTTATGTATTACTTGCCATGTGTTTAGCGCCTTACTTACGTAAATTCGGCAAGTTTACTGTGCCAGACTTTATTGGCGACCGTTACTACTCACGTACCGCACGTTTAGTTGCTATTTTTTGTGCCATATTCATTTGTTTTACCTACATTGCAGGGCAAATGCGTGGTGTAGGCGTGGTTTTTTCTCGCTTTTTAGAAGTAGAAATTGAAACCGGTGTATACATAGGTATGGTTATTGTATTCTTTTATGCTGTTTTAGGTGGTATGAAAGGTATTACTTATACGCAGGTTGCACAGTATTGTGTGCTGGTATTTGCTTACTTAGTACCGGCCATTTTTATCTCTATGATGATGACAGGTCACTTCCTGCCACAAACTGGTTTTGGTGCCACACTAATTGGCGGAGAAGGTGCTTATGTGCTTGATAAGCTAGATGGCATAAGTTCGCAATTGGGCTTTTCTCAGTATACCGAAGGCTCTAAGAGTATGATTGATGTATTTGCTATTACCGGTGCATTAATGGTGGGTACTGCAGGTTTACCACATGTAATTGTTCGCTTTTTCACTGTACCTCGCGTTAAAGATACGCGTATATCAGCGGCATGGACCTTAGTGTTTATTGCTATTGTTTATACTACAGCACCAGCAGTTGCTGCATTTGCTCGCGTAAACATGGTTGATACTATTAACGGTAAAGATGGTAGCGGTACAGAGTATGCACAAGCACCAACGTGGATCAAAAACTGGGAACGTACCGGCTTAATTACCTTTAATGATAAAAATGGTGATGGCAAAATGTTTTACACTTCAGGCAGCATTGACGATCCAAACAGTGCTAATGAAGTAGATGTTGACCGCGACATTATGGTACTTGCTAATCCCGAAATAGCTAACTTACCAGCATGGGTTATTGCCCTAGTTGCTGCCGGTGGTATTGCAGCAGCATTATCAACAACCGCAGGTTTACTGTTAGTTATTTCTACCTCCGTATCGCACGATTTACTCAAGCGAACCCTTAAGCCTAATATTAGCGATAAGCAAGAGTTACTCGCAGCGAGGTTAGCTGCCATGGTCGCTATTGTTATATCCGCCTACTTTGGGATTAACCCGCCAGGGTTTGTGGCATCGGTGGTTGCATTTGCCTTCGGCTTAGCGGCAGCGAGTTTCTTCCCAGCTATTATTATGGGTATATTCTCTAAAGCAATGAACAGAGAAGGCGCAATTGCTGGCATGGTAACGGGTATTGGTTTTACCGCCGGTTATATTATTTACTTTAAATTTGTTAGCCCAGAGCTTAATAGTGCCGAGCATTGGTTTTTAGGTATTTCACCTGAAGGTATTGGCTTAGTAGGTATGATAATTAACTTTGCAGTTGCTGCAATAGTACTTAAATTTACTAAACCGACACCACTGGAAATTCAGCAGTTGGTTGAAGGTATTCGTAATCCTAAAGGATCTAGTGAAGCTCACGATCACTAAGTCTATTTGCTTAACAGGCAATAAAAGTACCAAAAGCCCGACTTAAGTCGGGCTTTTTATTTGTTTAATAAATGATTACATTAAACCTTATATAAATCACTTAACGAGCGTAACTATGAGTGCAGAGCAGCAAGATATAACCCAATTTGTAACTATGCAGGCCCCGTTTAGCATGCTTGAGGCGAGTGCTTGCAGTTATTTTGTAAAGCACCTTGATATTGCTTACCTCAACCGTGAAAACCAAGCACAATGGCTGAAAAGTGAGCATCCTAAGTTATTTTTAATTCGCTCAGGCTTATACGATTTAGTGGATAGTAAAGGCGATATAGTTACGCGTTTAGCACAAGGTGATTATTTTGGTTTTCCGTCGTTATTAACCGGTGAGGCGATGCAAAACAGGTTGGAAGTACAAAAAGAGGGCATAGTGTATATGCTGCCTCAGGAGCCGTTTGATTATTTGCGCCGTGAATATAAACCGTTTGAGCAATATTTTGTTCGCGCTCATGCAAACCGCTTACTCTCATCACATTATAAAAGTAAAACTGAAAGCTGGTCGGAGAGAAAAATATCGGAATTAATGACCCGAAAAGCCATTACTTTAACGCCAGATTCGAGTATTCGCCACGCGGCAAAACAAATGCAAAAGTATGGTGTGTCATCTATTATGATCACCCAAGATGCGCACTTAGTTGGGGTAGTAACCGACCGCGACTTACGTAATCGGGTACTGGCAGATGAAGTTGATCCACAGCAAAGCGTAAGCAGCATAATGACAGCAAAACCCAAGTTTATTTTTGAAAATAACCGGGTGTTTTCAGCGCTGCACCTAATGCTTAAACATAATATTCATCATATTCCAGTACTTGACGAAAACCACAAACCTTTGGGAATGATCACCAGTACCGATTTATTACGCCAGCAAAAAAGCGACCCGGTACAACTTATAGGTCGTATTTATAAAGCGCGCGCTATTGTCGATTTAAAACGCTACGCCAAAGAGATCCCAGAGTTGCTGCGCGGCTTTTCGTATAATATTGACGACATATCGCTAATTGGCAAATTACTCAGTGGCCTAACCGATGCACTCACCTCGCGGCTAATTTATTTGTATCAACAAGAACATGGAGTAGCACCAAGTAGTTTTAGTTTTATTTGTTTTGGCTCGCAAGCCCGTGAAGAACAAACCCTACATTCAGATCAAGATAATGGCTTATTATTACCCGATGGTTTAAATGACGATGAGTTAGCCTACTTTAAAGGCATGGGGGAATATGTTTGCGAAAACTTAGTAGAGTGCGGCATTAGACGTTGCCCTGGCAATATAATGGCCAGTAGCGAGTTGTGCCGAATGAGTATTAGTGACTGGCGCGAGCGCTTTTTTAAATGGATAAGCAGCCCAACCCCTCAAGCCATGCTCAACTGTAAAATATTTTTTGATTTACGCTTTATCGAAGGCTCACACACACTTTATAGTAAGTTTTATGAGCAACTTACGCACATGTCACGCAACGAATTATTTTACGCCGCCATGGCCAACGACATTGACTCAAACAGCGTGCCTATAGGCTTGTTTAATAATTTTAAAACCGAAAAAACAGAAAAAAACTATAAATATATCGACTTAAAAAAACGTGGCGTAGTAATAATTAACGACATAGTGCGTTTATATGCATTAAGAGCGGGGATTCGCCGTGCCAATACCCAAGAGCGTTTAGACGCATTGTTAAAACACACTTTACTCAGCAAAGAAGATATTTATAACCTAAAAGATTGCTGGCGTTTTTTAACCCAGCTGCGATTAAGCACGCAAATAAATCAAGAAGGGCTGCCCAGTAATTGTATTAACCCCGACCAATTAAACTCTTTAGAGCGCCACCAACTAAAAGAAGCATTTTATCTGGTAAAACAAGCGCAGCAAGCCGCTGTGTTTAAATTTGCCCGTGGTAGCTTATAGCATGGCTGTTTATAAAAAAGCGGCGCACAAAGCGAGTAATAAACATTATGGTTAAGCGCTTAATTACCCGTTATTTTAAAAGGCGACAGCTACTGGCACATGCTGCTTTAAAGCAGCGCTACCTAGTGATTGACTTAGAGCTAACTGGGCTTGACGCCAAGCAGCACGAAATAGTGTCGCTAGCTTGGGTGGTTATAGAAAATCAATGTATAAAAATGAGTCAGTCGCAGCATTTAATTAATAAAGAGGTTAAAAACTTGGCACAAAGCCCAGTTTATCACGGCATTAATAATGATAATGTAGCTGCAGGGCAAAGTTTACATAGTATTTTAGAGCACCTTAGTGAGCACTTTAATGACTGTATTTTAGTGTTTCATAATGCCATGCTCGACTGGGGTTTTTTAAAACTAGCGCTTAAAAATGCCAATATTACTACGCGGCCAAAACTAATACTCTGCACCTTACAAATAGAAAAAAAGCGCCTGCAACATCAAGGCGTCGAAATAAAGCAAGATGATTTAACGTTAAACGAATGTCGTAATCGCTACGAACTGCCTAGTTATCATTGTCATCACGCACTTACCGACGCACAAGCCACAGCAGAGTTATTTTTGGCGCAGTGCCATCAAATAAGTAGTGGCAGAGGATTAAAAGTGAGGGAGCTTGTTTAGTTGCTAGCTTTATTTGCTACGATTTAAATCACTACTTTATGCACTCTTAACCTCTTTAATAAATAGTGTTTATGCATTTTAAACACCGTACTTGGCTTTTATTTTTATCTGAAAGCTAAGGCTACCATCTGAAAATTAAGCGCTAAATCAAGCTATTTTTGACCTTAGCTTGAAACTATTTTACACTTTCGTAACCTTATACATATTCTATTAGTATGTTTGTGAGCTTATAAGCTATTCACATCACCCCAAACAATTGAGTTTTTATGCTAACAAAAATATTAAATTCATTACGTGTAGGCGCTTTAAGCCTTATGGCAATTTTAACCTTATCGGTGCATGCTCAAAGTGCTTTGCCAGAGACAGGTTTGACCGTTGGTGTAGCGGGGGATGCTCCCTTTGTTATACACAATCCCCAAAATAATTCACTAGAGGGGATTTCACTTACAATTTGGGAAAATATAGCCGATAAAAAAAATTGGGAATACCAATATAAATATTTTACTACGGTTGATGAGGCACTTACCGCTTTGCAGCAAGGCGAAGTTGATTTACTTGCTGGGCCGATTAGTATTACCTCGGAGCGAGTGGAAAAGTTTCTGTTTTCTCAGCCTTATTACCAATCGAGTCTTACTATTGCCTCGCGCGATGAAAATGCCAGTATTTGGGGTAAAATAAAACCCTTTTTTAGCATGCAATTACTAATTGCTGTTGCCATATTTTTATCTTTACTAGCCATTGTTGGGCTGCTCTTTTGGCTTGCTGAGCGCAAACATTCTCCAGAGCAGTTTCCTGCAGATCCAAAAAGAGGGATAGCTAACGGTATGTGGCTAGCCATAGTGACTATGAGTACAACAGGTTATGGCGACATGGCACCGGTGAGCTTAAAAGGCCGAGTTGTAGCTGGTTGTTGGATGATTATTTCATTAATTTTTGCTACATCAATGATTGCAGGTATTGCCAGTACTCTTACCGTATCAAGCTTTAGCAGTTCTACTATTACACAAGTTGAACAATTTCCAGGTAAAAAAATTGCAGCATCAGCAGGCTCGCCAGCTATAGGCTTTATTGAAGAACATCAAGGCCAAAAAGTATTGGTAAATAACCTAAGCCAAGCCATGGAAAGACTAAAAGATAAAAGTGTTGATGGCGTTGTTTTTGACCGTCCACAATTGTTGTTTTATAAAAATAAACATAAAGCAGAGAATATTCATATTCCAAGTGCGGAGTATTATAAGCAAGGTTACGGCTTCGCATTTAGAGCCGACAGTAAACTAGTTAACGACGTTAACTTAGTTTTATTAAGGCTTGCAGAAGATCAAAAAATTGAACAAATAATGGCAGAGTATTTAGGTGATAAATAACTGTTATATAAGCCTTAGGGGCTACCCTTAAGGCAATAATTAATTATTATTTACTTTATCATCAATAATTTAAATTATTGGGTGCCAGTTTTATTTTGTAGTTACATTTGTTTTGAAAATGCCTAGAGATTAGAGAGTAATTAAGATTAGATAATCAAGAAGTAAAATAAAAGCACGGCACTATAATGCCGTACTTTTAGTTATTATTATTAGAAAAAAGAAGCCATTGCGTAGGCTGTTTTTTCAAACATAAGTGGCTGGGCCTCCTCAAGTTCTAAATTTGCTTTATTAGCCGTGGTGACCACACGGGTTCGGTATTCTTTTTGATCAGTTGCTTCTGAGTAAGTTTGAGTTGTTGCGCCATCGTCAGATATTTTAGTATTGGTCTTTGAATCACGACGCACTATTACGCCACTACGAGCTCGCTCTTTTATTTGAATATCGGCCACCAAAAGATAGGTTACGTCTTTAACAAACGCATTTGTGGCAGTTGAAACTAAGCCACCAATTATGCCACCGGCTGCGGCCCCGCGATATCCACTACCAGATGCAAATGCTACTGCAGAACCTGCAGCAACGCCTTCGTAACCCCTGCTTAAATAGTTTTCAGCTGCTGTAGGAGAGGCCTTTTCTAAGTTACGTACAAAAACACTCATACTGTATTGCGCATCACTAGGGCTATCGACAATTTGATAGCCATTACCACTACTCTCTATTTGAGTGATCAGGGATTGTCTAAACACATTACGATCAAATTCCATTACTGCAGATCGAACCTCCATATAAATTTTTCTCTGTTGTGATGGAACAGGATCAACAAAGATAGAAGTGCTGAGCTTGGTTTGTACATCCAAATCTTTTTTAGCTATTGAGGTATGAATTGCTCCACAACCCGAAATAAAAAGCGTAAAAACAGCAAACAGTACAATATATATTTGATGCATTATCATAGTAATTTCCTTCTAATTTGAATTTATGGATCAGACAGATTAACTAAAATCATTACTCTAATAATACCGGCCGTGATAACGGTAGTAGTAACGACAATTACGATACTGAGTCCAGTTATATCTGAGTAGATCTCGACAGGTATAGCCGTTACGCCAATAAGTGCCTTTGTATTCTTCAGGTTTAATATTTTTCTCTAGCATACTTTTTATATAAGCATCGACCTCTTCAGGCTTTTCAGCCAAAAAGGGTCTAGACATAACCTCAGCATTCAATTGTGCTTGCATGCGTGCCAATTCATTTTTTTCTGATTTGGTTTGCTGTGCGTTGGTATTAAATGCGCATATAGCAATAAAAATGGCTAGAAACTGATGTAAAACTAACCTGTTGGAGAGTGAAACATGACTACTGTTCATAACCTTGCTCCTTAAAGTGTTGCTTAAGCGAATGTGCGTAGCAGTAATTATATAATAGTCAACATTGTTCAAAAAACAACCAGAGTGGCAGGGGGACATTTTTTACTTATGCGCAGTAGATACTAAATGGATAAGTATCCAGCTGTAGCGTCAAAATATGCAGTTAAAGTTTTTTGTATTAAAATAAAATAGCGATTGAAAAATGAATAATGCTATATTTAACAATAACTTAAATATATAGGGTTTTGCTGGTTGGTTACTAACGGCGACTAGCTTTGTTTATAGTAGCGTTATTGCTAGCGTGAAAATGGCAGGCGTTGTTTTGCTCTGGGAGCAATTTATTAAGCAAAGTTCTGACAACGAATGGCCGCGAGTTACATATTTAACTTATCATTTATTTAAAGTTTCTAATCGCTCCCTCTTATAATAAAGCTCAAGGTCGATTACAATACCGCCATCTAAAAGGCACATTGCCTTTATCTGCACGCAAAAAGAGTGGATTTTATATTTCATGGCAATCAAACTTGCAATTAATGGTTTTGGTCGTATTGGTCGAAATATTGTCCGCGCGTTATACGAATCAGGTTTGAGCAACGAGATAAAAATTGTTGCGATTAACGAACTTGCTGACCCTGAAGCTATTGCTCACTTATTAAAATACGACACCTCTCATGGTCGTTTCTCTTTTCCTGTAAAGCTTGGTGAGGACACCATTAGCGTAGCAGGCGATGCTATTGCTCTTTTCTGTGAGCCAAATCCGGCGGAATTACCTTGGAAAACCTTAGGTGTAGACGTAGTACTTGAATGTACTGGGGTTTATCACTCGCGCGAACATGCACAGCTACATTTAACCGCAGGCGCTAAAAAAGTGTTGTTTTCGCATCCAGCTGATAACGATGTTGATGCCACTATTGTTTATGGTATTAACGACGATGAGCTAAAACCAGAGCACACTATCGTCTCTAATGGTTCGTGTACTACTAACTGTGTAGTGCCGGTTATTAAAGTGTTAGATGATGCATTTGGTATTGAATCGGGTGCTATTACCACAATACATGCCTCGATGAACGATCAGCCGGTAATTGATGCCTACCACCACGATTTACGCCGTACACGCGCAGCCAGCCAATCTATTATTCCAGTTGATACAAAACTAGCCCGCGGTATAGACCGTATTTTACCTAAATTTAAAGGCCGCTTTGAAGCCATTGCTGTACGCGTGCCTACTATTAACGTAACGGCTATGGATTTAAGTGTAACGGTTAATACCGATGTAGATTTAAATGCAGTAAATAACGCGCTTAAAGCACAAGCTAAAGATCGCCTTGAAGGCATTTTAAGTTACACCGCAGAGCCACTAGTATCGATTGATTTTAATCATGATCCACATTCTTGTATTATAGATGGTACCCAAACACGAGTTAGTCATAAACGACTGATAAAGTTACTAGTTTGGTGCGATAACGAGTGGGGTTTTGCTAATCGAATGCTCGACACTGCGCGTGCAATGGTCGCGTTAGAAAAAATAACTAATATAAAATAACCGCCTTTTATTGGGTTTAGTATCGTTAACTAAGGAGATGTTCATGTCGGTCATAAAAATGGCAGATTTAGATTTAAACGGCAAGCGTGTATTAATTCGTGAAGATTTAAATGTACCCGTTAAAGCAGGTAAAGTGACGTCAGATGCGCGTATTCGTGCGGCGCTACCAACAATTAAGTTAGCCCTTGAAAAAGGCGCAAAAGTAATGGTTATGTCACACCTTGGCCGCCCTACGGAAGGGGAATATGACGAAGAGTTTTCTCTTGCTCCTGTCGTTAATTACTTAAACGATGCCCTAGAGCAAACAGTACGTTTAGAAAAAGACTACCTAAACGGTGTTGAACTTGCTGATAACGAAGTGGTGGTATTTGAGAACGTACGCTTTAACAAAGGCGAAAAAAATAACGACGAAGCGCTATCTAAACAACTTGCAGCATTATGTGATGTTTACGTAATGGATGCATTTGGTACGGCGCATCGCGCACAAGCCTCTACCCATGGTGTAGGATTATTTGCAGATGTTGCGTGTGCAGGGCCATTATTATCGGCAGAGCTTGAAGCTCTTGGCAAAGCACTTGATAACCCAGCTCGCCCATTAGTGGCGATTGTGGGTGGTTCAAAAGTGTCTACTAAATTAACAGTGCTTGATTCACTATCAAAAATTGTTGATCAGCTAGTAACCGGTGGCGGTATTGCTAATACCTTTATTGCGGCGGCGGGTTATCCTGTTGGTAAATCGCTTTACGAAGCTGATTTAATGGATGAAGCGAATCGCTTATGCGCAGCGGCTGTTGCTAACAATGGTGAAATTCCAGTACCGACTGATGTTGTTGTAGGTAATGAGTTTTCAGACTCAGCAGTAGCAACACTTAAAGATGTAAGTGAAGTTACCAGCGACGATATGATTTTTGATATTGGCCCAGATACAGCAAACAAGCTGGCAAAAATAATTGCTAATGCAGGTACTGTAGTATGGAATGGCCCTGTTGGCGTGTTTGAGTTTGACCAATTTGGTAACGGTACTCGTGCTATTGCCCAAGCTATTGCTAATTCAAATGCGTTTTCGATTGCAGGCGGTGGCGACACCTTAGCGGCAATTGATAAGTACGGCATTAGCGATAAAATATCGTATATTTCTACTGGTGGTGGTGCGTTTTTAGAGTTTTTAGAAGGCAAAAAGCTACCAGCAGTTGAAATGCTAGAATCGCGCGCTAAGTAATTTATTTTATTTAGGCGTAAGCGGATGGAGGTTACTTCATCCGCAATAATTAATTATTAAATACCTCTCACCCTAATTTAATAATTGATTTTTACGCGTTAGTTACTGTTTATCAGTACTAATTCGTGGCGCAGTGATTGCGCCAAACTAACACATCCGTTCAAACAAGATGGCAGAGAACTGCTATCAAAAAATTGGAGAAAACCCAATGGCTTTAATCAGTATGCGACAACTTCTGGATCATGCCGCTGAGCATGGTTATGGCGTACCTGCTTTTAACGTTAACAACCAAGAGCAAATGCGCGCAATAATGGAAGCGGCTGACAAAACCAATAGCCCTGTAATTGTGCAAGGTTCTGCAGGCGCACGTGCTTATGCTGGTGCCCCATTTATTCGTCATATGATTTTAGCAGCGGTTGAAGAGTGGCCACATATTCCAGTGGTTATGCATCAAGATCACGGTACATCACCGGGTGTATGTCAGCGTTCAATTCAACTTGGGTTTTCATCAGTAATGATGGACGGCTCATTATTGAGCGATGGTAAAACACCTTCAAGCTACGAATACAACGTAGAAGTAACCCGTAAAACTGTAGAAATGGCACATGCGTGTGGTGTTTCTGTTGAAGGCGAACTGGGTGTTTTAGGTTCGCTTGAAACAGGTGAAGCAGGCGAAGAAGATGGTATTGGCGCAGAGGGTAAATTAACCACTGAGCAAATGCTAACTAATCCAGAAGAAGCGGCTGACTTTGTAAATAAAACCCATGTTGATGCGCTGGCAATTGCTTGTGGTACATCGCACGGTGCGTATAAATTTACTCGTCCACCAACGGATGATATTTTAGCGATTGATCGTATTAAAGCAATTCATGCACGTATTCCAAATACTCACTTAGTAATGCATGGCTCATCATCGGTTCCACAAGAATGGTTAGAAATAATTAATCAGTACGGTGGCGAAATTCCAGAAACTTACGGTGTGCCAGTAGAGCAAATTATTGAAGGGATTAAGTTTGGCGTACGTAAAGTTAATATTGATACAGACTTACGTTTAGCATCTACCGGTGCGGTGCGTCGCCATTTGGCGCTTAATCCGGCAAACTTCGATCCGCGTAAATTTTTAGCGGCAGCAACTCAAGCCATGACCGATATTTGTATTTCGCGTTATGAGTCGTTTGGTACAGCAGGCCAAGCTAGCAAAATTAAACCAATTTCATTAGATGAAATGCATCTTAAGTATTTAAGCGGCGAGTTAGACCCACGCATTAAATAATTGATCATTTTAGACTTTTTACTAAAGCCAGTTGCATTGTCACTGGCTTTTTTTATGCCGTTTAGGGATCAATATCTTACTAACAGCAGGTAATTAGGATCACTGAATTACTAACGTGATCAGTTTGAGATCATTACTTTACTAAGTAAACGGGTATTTTAGCCCTAGTTGACACTTAAATTCATTATTAAATAAAAGAATAGTACAAACAATCATCAGCTTAGCTATTTCACTGGGTATAATAGTGATCCCAAAACGGATCTGCTTAATAAAACTCTGATCTTTTAATTTAAGATCATCACAATGCAGATCATAATTGTATTACTAGGTTAGCGTATGCTATTTAACTGAGCAAAGTTGGCTGCTTTAACACACAATGTTAGTAAAATAATGATCCTGCTATACGCTTTGCTTTATCGCTATAATTGCGTGTAAATATTTATTTTGTCACTATTTTGTGTTTTTTTACTGTTATATTAACTTACGCGCTAGGTTTTCATAAAAGTGTCATACTTAGTCATAATAATGAAAACAAATTCGATAGCTAAGAGATAAATGGAATGTCACGTAAAGTATTAGTCGTTGATGATGAAGCACCGATCAGAGAAATGTTGGTTTTTGTTTTAGAACAAAATGGATTTCAGGCAATTGAAGCAGAAGATTACGACTCTGCTATTGCGGCAATGGTAGAGCCATACCCAGATATGGTATTACTCGATTGGATGTTACCAGGGGGTAGCGGAATTCAAATTGCTAAAAAGTTTAAACAAAATGAATACACGCGCGCTATTCCCATTATTATGCTCACCGCTCGTGGCGAAGAAGAAGACAAGGTACGCGGCCTAGAAGTAGGTGCCGATGACTATGTTACTAAGCCATTTTCGCCCAAAGAACTCATGGCCCGCATTAAAGCGGTTATACGTCGTGTGTCGCCCACCTCATTAGAAGAAGCAATTGACGTACATGGCCTGCGTCTTGATCCTATTTCGCACCGCGTTACCTCAGGTGGCAGTGAGCTTGATATGGGGCCTACCGAATTTAGATTACTACACTTTTTTATGACCCACACCGAGCGCGTATATAGCCGTGAGCAATTACTTGATCAAGTTTGGGGTACTAACGTATACGTTGAAGACCGTACGGTTGATGTACATATTCGCCGCTTACGTAAAGCTATTTCACCCTTAGGACATGACCGCTTAGTGCAAACGGTACGCGGAGCAGGTTATCGCTTTTCAAGTAAATTATAATGTACTTGCAGCTTAACTAAGTACCAATGGATAGCGACTTTAAGGTAACAGTGTATGTATAGAGTTATTAATAAACGCACCTTAGTTAAACGGCTGTTTATCTATTTTATACCTTTACTGCTAATAGGGCTGTTAGTAGGTGCCCCATTTTTATTGTTATTTTTAGGCTCATTTTCGCTACTTATTTGGCACTACTACCAACTTTATCGTTTAAGTGATTGGTTGCTTAATCAACAAAGCTTTAACCCGCCCGAAGGAGAGGGTGCATGGGAGCAGGTATTCGAAGGTATTTATCAGCTGCAGCATCGTAATCGTAAAAAGCGTAATGAACTATCGGCATTAATTCATCGCTTTCGTGATGGTGCTGAAGCCATTCCTGATGCGGTGATAGTGCTGCAAAATGATTTAAGCATTTATTGGTGTAATCAACTGGCATTAAAAGTATTAGGCTTGCAGTGGCCTACAGATCAAGGGCAGCGTCTGGATAACTTAATTCGTGAACCTAAATTTGCTAAGTATATGCACCGCGGCCAATTTACCGAGCCACTGGAGCTTGAAAGTGGTCATAACATAGAGCAAATACTTGAGTTTAGAGTTATGCCCTATGCCAGCACACAGTTAATGGTAGTAGTACGCGATGTAACCCGCTTAAAGCAACTAGAACAAATGCGCAAAGACTTTGTTGCCAATGTGTCGCATGAACTGCGAACCCCGCTCACGGTGGTTACAGGCTATCTTGAGATGATGGATAGCGACATGATGCCACCGCCCGCAATGTGGAATAAAGCCCAAAATACTATGCTTGAGCAATGCAAACGCATGGACAGTTTAGTTACTCAGCTGCTATCACTATCGCGTATAGAAGGTGCGCGTAAGCAAAATAACGATAAAGCGGTTAATGTACCCTTACTACTTAACTATATTCAAACAGAAGCTAACTCAATTAATCAGCAAAAAAAGCATCAGCTTATTTTTAATATTGATACTTCCTTAGATATTAGCGGATCAGCAGATGAACTGCGCAGTGCATTCTCTAATTTAGTTTTTAACGCCATTCATTACACTAAACCAGGCGGAAAAATAACAATATGTTGGCAGCGTCAAAACGATCGAGCTTGCTTTAGCGTAACCGATAATGGTGATGGTATTGCGCCTGAGCATATAAATCGTTTAACGGAGCGTTTTTACCGGGTAGATAAAGCGCGCAGTCGCACTACAGGTGGTTCAGGCCTTGGGCTCGCAATTACCAAGCACGTATTAACTCGCCACAATAGCCAGTTAAATATTAGTAGTGTTTTGGGTCAAGGTTCGTTTTTTTCTTTTGATTTTTCAAGTAATAAAATAGTACCTATGAGCAGCACAGTACAAACAAGTGGCAAGTCATAAAAGTGTCATTTAAGGGTAATATCACTGTCATCTACACAATTTACAGTGAACACAGTTAAAAAATGGGACGAACAAATTGGAGAACCCCACATGAAATTTAAAAACTTAGTTGCCGCAATGGGTGTGGCTGTTACAACGTTTGTATCTGCACAAGCAGTCGCTTTGGATAACGCACTACCTGAGTATCAAAAAATTAGTGGTGTTTCAGGGAATTTTTCATCGGTAGGTTCAGACACATTAGCGAACATGATGACATTTTGGGCTGAAGAATATAAACGTATTTATCCAAATATAAATATTCAAATACAAGCAGCTGGCTCATCAACTGCGCCACCGGCATTAACCGAAGGCACAGCAAATTTAGGGCCAATGAGCCGTAAAATGAAATCAAAAGAAGTTGAAGCATTCGAAAAACGCCATGGTTATAAACCCACAGAAGTACGGGTTGCCATCGATGCACTTGCGGTATTTGTACACAAAGACAACCCTATAGAAGGGCTACGTATTGATGAAATAGATGCTATTTTTTCATCTACTCGTAAGTGCGGTGCAACGCAGCAAGTTAACCGCTGGAGTGACGTAGGTTTAACTGGAGAATGGGCTGCTAAAGATATTCAATTGTATGGGCGTAACTCGGTATCAGGCACTTATGGTTACTTTAAAAAGAAAGCACTGTGTAAAGGCGACTTTCGTAATAACGTAAATGAGCAACCGGGTTCAGCATCTGTAGTGCAGTCTATTTCATCTTCATTGAACGCGATTGGCTACTCAGGAATTGGCTATAAAACCTCTGGTGTACGCACAGTTCCACTGGCCAAAAAAGGCAGCCACTTTGTTGATGCAACGCTTGAAAATGTAGCACAAGGTAAGTATCCGCTGTCGCGCTTTTTATACCTTTACGTGAACAAGCACCCTAATAAACCATTAGCACCAATTGAAGCTGAATTTTTAAAAATGGTATTGTCGAAAGATGGGCAAAAAATTGTAGAAAAAGACGGTTATGTACCGCTTTCAGCCAAATTGGCTGAAGTTGAGCTTAAAAAGTTAGGCTTAAATTAAGTCACTAAATTATACGCAATAAAAAACCGCTCATTGAGCGGTTTTTTTATATTTACTGTTCAGGTACAAGCCTAATACTTATATGTTACCTAAGTTTTCGGCTTGTGCTTTACACTGATTATAGCTCTCAACACACTTAGCTGAGCATACTTGCTGCTTTAAACCTTCGCCAGTTGATTGTTGCTCACAACTACTTTCGCATTGATAGTTTTGTTGTGCACATTGATTTAACTCTGGATTTCCAGCGTTATTCTGACAACCTGCTAATAGCATAAATGTAAGGGCTACTGCGCTCATTTTTATTAAAGTATGCATGCTTATCCTTAAATGAAAGTCGCGGTTATATTAAACTTCAACCTGAAGGTTATCGATTAATCTAACACTGCCTAAATAGGCCGCGGCTAAAATAACAAATTTGTTATCATCGAGTGTAGCAGCTTTTAACGTATCTCGTTGAGCTATCGAAAAATAGTCTGGTTTTAATCCAGCTTGCTGTAAACTTTGTTTGGCTGTTTCTTCCAGCGTAGCAAAGTCAGTATTACCACTTTTAAGTTGCTCAGCGCAGTTATTAAGCACTTTAAAAAGTGCGGTGGCACTGTCTTTTTGCTCATTCGATAAGTAACCATTACGCGAACTCATAGCAAGCCCAGAGACTTCACGCATAGTTGATACACCAATAACTTCAACCGGAATCGATAAGTCGCGAGCCATAGTTTTAATTACTTGTAGCTGCTGAAAGTCTTTTTCGCCAAAACAAGCGTAATCTGGCTGCACTAAATTAAAGAGTTTAGTAACAACTGTTGCCACACCTCTAAAGTGCCCAGGGCGTGAACCACCACAATAACCTAATGAAATATCGGGTACATCTACAAAGCTTTGTGCAGCTAAACCATTAGGATAAATAGTCTCTACACTTGGCGTAAATACAATATCAGTTTCAAGGTCGGCTAAGCCACGCTTGTCCTCATCAAGGGTACGAGGGTAATTGTCTAAGTCTTCATTAGCGCCAAATTGCATAGGGTTAACAAAAATGCTTACTACGACTTTATCGGCCATCATTTTTGCTTTTTCGACTAACGAAAAGTGGCCTAAGTGCAAGTTGCCCATAGTGGGTACTAGGGCAATGCTTAATCCGGCTTGACGCCATGCTTTAATTTGGCTACGTAATGATTTAATTTCAGTAATTGACTGCATTATTTAAACTCGTGTTCGGCACTTGGAAAGGCACCGCTTTTTACATCGGTACAATACTTTTTAACGGCTTCAGGCATATTGCCTGTTTCGAGTAAAAAGTTTTTCGAAAATTTAGGAATAAACCCAGCAGAAATACCTACTAAGTCGTGCATTACTAATATTTGACCATCGGTAGTATTACCCGCGCCAATGCCAATAGTAGGAATAGTTAATGCGTCGGTAACGCGTTTTGCCAGTGCGCTTGGAATACATTCCAGTACTAATAATTGTGCGCCAGCCGCTTCAAGGGCTTTTGCATCGGCAATTATTTTTAGTGCTTGCTCTTCTGCACGCCCTTGTACTTTAAAACCACCAAACACATGTACCGACTGCGGCGTTAGGCCTAAATGACCACACACAGGAATACCTTGTTGAGTTAGGGCTTCAATGCTCTCAAAAAGCCATTCCCCCCCTTCTAACTTAACCATGTTAGCACCAGCACGCATTAGCTCAGCGGCATTTTTACAGGTGTCATTGGGGCTCGAATAAGTCATAAACGGCATATCAGCAATTACAAACAACTCACGGCTGCCCGCACGTACGCAACGAGTGTGATAGGCAATATCTTGATTAGTTACGCCAAGTGTATCGTCGCCGCCTTGTAATACCATACCCAAAGAGTCGCCAACTAAAATAACTTCAACGCCGTTATCATGAAATAACTTAGCAAAACTGGCATCATAAGCTGTTAAAGCAGTAATTTTATTTTTTTCTGCTTTCATTTTATTTAAAGTTGAAACTGTTATTTTAGACATAATTTTCTCACCGGCATAAGCCTTAGTTAATTACTGTGGTAATTGTTGTAAATTGTTAAGCGGTAATGTATTTGCAATAGTGTGTAGTGCAATGCCGCTGGGTAAAATAAGTTTTGGCGCAAGTTCTAGCAGTGGATACACAACAAACTCACGTTCAGTTAAACCATAATGAGGCACTATAAGGCGCTCGGTATTAATTGTTTGTGCGTCAAACAATAACATATCTATATCTAAAGTACGTGGCCCCCAACGCTCGGCTTTTCTAACACGGCCATGCTCAAGCTCAATTGCTTGGGTTAAATCAAGCAGCTTTTCAGGGCTAAGCGTAGTGTTTATGCAGGCAACGGCGTTAATATAGTCAGGTTGGTCTTGTGGGCCCATGGGCTTACTCGCATAGTAATGCGAAACACTTATAAATTCACAATCTGGCAGCTTTTTAAGCGCGGCAATAGCGTTATCAAGCTGCTTTTTTGGTGAGTTTAAATTGGCACCCAAACCTAAATAAACACAGTGCATAGAAGTTACTCTGTTGGCTTTTTAGGTGTACGACGGCGAGCACGTCTGCGTGGTTTTGGCCCCGCAGGCTGACCCAAGGTTCTTACCATTTCTTTTTGGCCATTAATATCTAGGCTCAAATATTGTGTCCACCACTGAGCAAGCTCGCTATGTTGTGTTTCTCCTGCCTCTACACGCATTAATAAAAAGTCGTATGCGGCTTTAAAGCGAGGTTGCTGCGTTAATCTGTATGCACGTTGGCCGGCACGTTTATCTAAACGATGCTGTATATGCCAAATGTCGCGTGCGCCTAAAGTAAAGCGTTTAGGAACAGCTATGTGCTGGGCGTTATCGCTAAGTACACTATTAATTGCTTGCGAAAATGCATCGTATTCAGAGAGCTGCTCTTCATTTTGTACTGTTTTAGTGCGCTCTAATAGCGGAAACCAAAGTAGCGCAGCAAATACATACGCAGGGGTTACTTTTTTATCTGCGTTAATACGATCGTCTGTATTTTTAAACATGTTTTCAATAAAAGTGGCTTCAAGCCCGCCCGGGTTATTATCTAAAATACGGTTTAGCTCTGGAAACAGTGAGTTAAATAGGCCGTATTTGCGCAGCATTAAGTAGTTAGCTTGTGCTTTGCCGTTTAAAAACAGTTTGAGTATTTCTTCAAACAAACGCGCCGGTGGAATGTTATCTAGCAAACTTGCTAAAGCAGTCATCGGCTTTTCGCTGCTTGGTGCAATTTTCATATCTAGCTTAGTAGCAAAGCGTACCGCACGTAGCATGCGCACCGGATCTTCACGGTAACGCGTTTCTGGATCGCCAATTAGCTCAATTTGTTTAGCTTTTATTGCGGCTAAACCATTGGCGTAATCGTAAATACAAAAATCGTTAATTGAGTAATAAAGTGCATTGATTGAAAAGTCACGGCGTTCTGCGTCTTCCTCAATACTGCCAAATACGTTATCGCGTAGCAATTGTCCTTGCTCACTCGATTGGCTTATTTGGTTTTTGTCCTCTGGCGCTTCGTGGTGCCCGCGCATGGTAGCTACTTCTATTATTTCACGACCAAATACAATGTGTGCTAAACGAAAGCGGCGGCCAATTAAACGACAGTTTCTAAATAACTTTTTAACTTGTTCTGGCGTGGCATTTGTTACCACGTCAAAATCTTTTGGCTGTTGACCTAACAATACATCGCGAATACAACCACCAACTAGGTAGGCGTCAAAACCACCGTCTTTTAAACGGTATAAAACTTTGATTGCATTTGGGCTAAATTGTTTACGAGAAATACCATGTTCACCTCGTGAGATCACTAGCGGTTCGCTGCTTATTGCCGTGTTTTCGGCACTGGCATTTGGGCCGATTATTTGTCGACAAAATTGAAAAAGCTTGGAAATAATAGTCTGTCTCCTAGAAGGTGTTGATTGACTTGCCATTGCAATCAAAATTACAGCAAATGTAGGTGTTATAACCTATTACTGGCTGATTAATGTAAATAGCATATATTTAGGCGGCTATCATATACCAGCAAGGTTTAAAAATTAAGTTGCTGCACTGAAATTAAGCCATTTTTAGCGATTTTTATTTACTTAAAGGTCTAAATTATTGCGCGCGGGGAGTTGTGGGCTGCTAAATTTGAATTTCAGCAAGGTTTGGCACTTGATTTAAGCTAAAGTTATTTACCCCCCATGCAAGTAGTTGCTCAATATTTAAGTCCATAAGCTGGTTATGTACTGCTAGGCCTAAAAACGCGAACACATCGATAAGTACCGGTTTAGGGTTTTGCTTACAAATTGCTGGCGCATAATTTTGCTTTGAGAGCTTAAAGCCTGGCTTTGCAACCGCTAAGGGTAAATGAGCAAATTGGGGTACTTGTCTATTAAGTTGTTTAAACAAACTGATCTGACGAACGGTAGGCTCAATTAGGTCAGCCCCTCTAACAATGCGCGTGATCCCTTGGTCTATATCGTCAATTACCACCACAAGCTGGTAGGCAAATAAACCATCGCTGCGCTTTATTATGTAATCTTCAGCAGCAAAGGCGTTATTAACGTTTATATCGCCTTGAATTAAATCGTTAAATTGGTTGGTGGCAAAGCTTTGGCTAAGGCGCAGGGCACTGTGGGTTATATCTTGGTGCAGGTTTTTACAATGACCTTGGTAAATTCCGCCAATAGCTTTAATCTGTTTGCGCGAGCAACTACAGGCATAAATAAGGTTTTTATTGTGTAAAGAGTTAACAACATCTTGGTATAAATCTAAACGTTGTGTTTGATAAACGACGTTTTCATCCCAGTGCAGAGAATAGGCTTGTAAGGTATTTAGAATGTCGGTGTCGGCGCCTTTTACAACGCGAGTGGTGTCTATATCTTCGATGCGAACTAACCATTTTCCTTGGTTAGCTTTAGCATCAAGATAGCTACCTACAGCCGCTACTAATGAGCCAAAATGTAATGGCCCAGAAGGAGACGGTGCAAAGCGACCGCAGTATTTACGCGTTGGCGTAATAACGGCTGTAGTAAACATAACTAATTAATATAAGTTAATTAGCCACGTCCAGATTGCTTTTCTTTAATTTCTGCAAGTGTTTTACAGTCTACGCATAAATCAGCAGTCGGGCGCGCTTCTAAGCGGCGAATACCAATTTCGATACCACAAGAATCGCAAAAACCAAAATCATCTTCTTTAATTAAGTTGATTGTTTTTTCAATTTTTTTGATCAGTTTACGTTCGCGGTCACGAGTACGCAGTTCTAAAGAGAACTCTTCTTCTTGCGCAGCACGGTCAACTGGATCAGGAAAGTTAGCAGCTTCATCTTGCATATACGATTTAGTACGATCAACTTCGTTGCGTAAATCGTTACGCCAAGTTTCTAAAATTGTTTTAAAATGAACACGTTGTGCTTCATTCATATACTCTTCACCTGGTTTTTCTTGGTATGGTTCTAAACCGGCTTGAGCCAATAATCCTAATCTATTTTGGTTTGGCATAACTCTCTCCTAAATCCTTAATTTAATGCCTCAGCATTAGCCGGCGGTATAAATAACAGAATCTTATACCCTAGGCAAATTTATTTTTAATTAATCGAATTAGCTGTAACCACGTTTATTGATTTAAAAGTATGATAAGTAATATTTGTACTTTTTTTAATCGCACTATCGGTTTCTAAACTTGCCTATATATGTGGGCTAAAAGTTAAAAAACAAGGTGTTACTTAAAGTTTACTTTATATATTTAGCCCATTACCGCTGCTTTATATTTGTATTTACCAAAACCTAATTACAACACTTTGTATTAAATGATGATTATATAAAAGGGAGCTTCTCTTTTAAGATGATTTCATTGGTAGAAATATCTGCTTTATATGCTAATACCTCAACGCCTTGGTTAATTGCCTCATTTAGTAACTGTGCATATTTATTGTCTATATGAGCAGCAGCGCTTACCTGGTTTATTCCCTGGTGCAGTACAGCAAAAAGCAATACTGCACGATGACCTTGCTCTACCATCTCTATTAATTCGCGAATATGTTTTTGCCCGCGCAGAGTTGGTGCATCAGGAAAGTAGCCTTGGCCACTGCGGGGGTTATCTTGGCTTAATAGCGTTACCGATTTAACTTCAACGTAGCAATTAGGACGCTCATCGCTGGTTAGTAAAAAGTCGATACGGCTGTTTTCGTTGCCATATTTAACTTCGCTTTGTAATTGCTCATAATTGCTCAGCTCACTAATAAGATTGGCATTTATAGCTTCAGCAACCACTTTATTTGCTACTGCGGTATTAACGCAAATAAGTTGCGATAAGCTATTTTGGGTGAGCTCTAACGATTGCGGGTATTTGCGTTTGCTATTAGTACTGGTGGAGTAAAAAGCATTAAAACCGGGTTCAGCGCAGCCAGTCATTTTACCTGTATTGGCACAATGGGCGGTAAACTCTGAGCCATCACTGAGCTGTAAATCAGCTAAAAAACGTTTATAGCGTTTTAATAAGGTGGCTGATTGCAGGGCAGGTTGGTACTTCATAATAACTTCCGTAGCGTAATTTATGTTATTTATCTCAAGCTGTTGGGAACTCAAGCGCTCTATAGTAAACTCGGTGGCACATTTAAGTGCAAGGATATTCTAACATGAGTGAAAAATTTGTTGTTCAACTAAGCGAGCAGTCAGCACCAAGCCATTGGGGCGAAAACGCGTCGTTATCTTTTAATGAACACGGGGCAACCGTTCATTTATCTGAGCAAGAAACATTAAAAAATGTTCAAAAAGCAGCGCGTACTATTGCTACTCAAGGCGTAAAAGCTGTTGAACTAACTGGCGATACTTGGTGTACCGAAAGCCAGTGGGCGTTTTATCAAGGGTTTGTAACGCCTAAATCGTTAAATGGCGTTACCTTTGTTGACAACGCACAGTCAGATATTAAAGAGCTAGGTAACTTAAAAACCTCAGCTATTTGGGCTCGCGAAATGGTTAACGGTACTGCCGATGACATTTACCCAGAAAGCCTTGCTGAAAAAGCCGCTGAATTTATTCAATCGTTAGCGCCTGAGCATGTGAGCTACCAAATTATTAAAGGCGATGCATTATTAGAGCAACAGTGGATCGGTATTCATGCTGTTGGCCGTGGTAGTGTTCGCCCGCCAGTTTTACTTGAGCTTGATTACAACCCAACAGGCGACGCAAATGCGCCAGTAAGCGCTGCGCTTGTAGGTAAAGGGATTACGTTTGACTCAGGCGGTTACTCAATTAAGTCAAGCGAAGGTATGCTAGGCATGAAGTGCGATATGGGCGGTGCTGCTACAGTAACGGCTGGTTTGGCGCTGGCTATTAATCGCGGTATTGAAAAACGTATTAAGCTGTTTTTATGCTGTGCAGAAAACTTAATTTCTGGCCATGCTTATAAATTAGGTGACATTTTAACGTATAAAAATGGCACTACAGTTGAAATTGTAAATACTGATGCTGAAGGGCGTTTAGTATTAGCTGACGGCTTAATGGCCGCAGGTGAGAGTGGTGCGCCATTAATTATTGATGCTGCAACACTAACCGGCGCTGCGCTAGTTGCTGTTGGCCAAGAGTACAATGCTTTGTTTGCACTTGATAAAGAGCTAGTACGTGAAGTTGAAGACTTTGCTTCTCAAGAAATGGAAGCAGCGTGGCCATTACCACTTGAAAAGTGGCATCAGCAAAACTGCCCATCGGCTTATGCCGATACAGCTAACAGCCGTGCGCAAAAAGGCGGTGGTTATGGTGGTGCATCAAATGCGGCTGGTTTCTTATCGCGCTTTGTAGCAAATGATGGCAAAGGCTGGGTGCATATTGATCTGGCAGCTGCATTTAATATGAGCAGCACTAACCAATGGGCTGCAGGCGCTACCACACAAGGCATGCGTACTGTTGCTCGCACCTTGTTAGAAAAAGCGTAATATTTGCAGAGTTAGTTTATTAAAAAATTATAATAGGCACCGTTTGGTGCCTATTTTTTTTGTGCTGCAAACAAGCATTTTGATTTAAATTACGGTAAAATCCCTCGCCTTAGATGTTTGAACGTTTCATTTACAGCTTTAATCTAAGCTGCGCTCAAATGTTGTACTCACCACTGGGATCCTAACTATGTCAGATAAGTGCTATATCACGGCTCAACAATTACTTGAAGATTCATTTCGCGTAGCAGCGCAAGTGTATAATGATGGCTTTCGTCCAGATTTCATTATTGGTATTTGGCGAGGTGGTGCACCCATAGGTATTGCAGTGCAAGAATTTTACGATTACAAAGGCATTGAAACCGATCACATTGCGGTACGTACATCGTCTTATTATGGCATTGGAAAGCAATCTAAAGAGATAAAAGTACACGGTTTACACTACATTGTAGAAAATGCTAATGCAGGTGACTCATTACTCATTGTTGATGATGTGTTTGACTCTGGCCGCAGTATTTTTGCATTAAAAGAAAAGCTTTCAGAGCTAATGCGTTTAAACTTACCGCGCGATATTCGTATTGCATGCCCTTACTACAAGCCTAAAAACTCTAAAGTAGACATGAAGCCAGATTACTATATTCATGAGTCTGAAGAATGGCTAGTGTTTCCGCATGAGTTATCGGGTTTAACACCGGATGAAATTATTGCTGGCAAATCAGACCTAGCAAAAATACATGACATTTTGCTAGAAAAATAATCAACCTGCATAAATAAAAAAAAGGCCATTAAGGCCTTTTTTTATGGATAAAACTTAACGTTTCAACCTATGTAACCTGATGTAATAAATTACAATTGCGCAAAGCTATCTACATATTGGCTTAGGCGCGGTATATCTACTGCTAATAAACCTTGGGTACTTCTTTGTACTAAGCTTTTTTCTACGAGTTCTGTTACAACGCGCCTGTAAGCGCGCTCAGTGGTTGCAAAACGTTCTGCTTCGGCATTTACCGTAGGGTATGCACGCAGCAGTGTAGGGTTGTTGTTCTCGGCTCTTAGTAGGCAGTCTTTAGCTATGTTATAGCTCAGTGGCAGTAATAATTTATCTAGGTTTATTTTTTGATTTTCTTGAAATTTAGCCGCTATAGTTTGTGCTGTGTATAAACTCAGCTCAGGTTTTTCAAGTAATAACGCACGCCAATGCTTTAACTCAATTAAATTATAAGTTACATCGCTAAAACAGGTTACTGTATAAATACAGGGGTTATTATTGAGCGCTTCTATTTCACCAATGAGGGTGTTATTGCAATCGAGTTGACCAAGCAGCAGGCGTCGTCCGTTACCTACATCGTAACTAAACGACACAGTTCCGCTGCGCACAAGTACCAACTTAGTTAAAGGCTGGTCTTGTTGTATTAATATTTCTTTTTTTGATTGCTGATAACTACTACCGGCAAAGGTAAGTAGTTGTTCAACAAGATAACTGGAAAAATGGTATTGAAACATCAATCATACTCTTCGGACAATTGTCCTATTTATTGCACCTTAATGGCGATAGCATCAAAGCTCTAAGAAATTATGTTAAATTAATTAACATATCAGGTGCTGCTAATATAATGGGCTGGCACTGTTGGACTAATTATTTGAGCAGTATAGCTGCTGATAACCAACAGAGTTTTAAGCCATTTATAGGTTAACTTTTATTTAGCTGTTACGTTGCTGTACAGATTCAATGTACTAAAGTTTAATATGCAATGCTAACCTAAAGCCTAGGAGAGAACAATTGAGTTGGGAATATTTAGGTTATATAGCATCTGCTTTACTGGTTGCATCGTTAACAATGACCGACGTGGTAAAGCTGCGTTGGTATAATTTATTTGGGTGTATCGCCTTTACTATTTATGGCTTAGCTATTGGTGCAGTACCCGTTGCCTTTACTAACGGCTTACTCGCGTTTGTAAACGCGTATCATATTATTAAATTATACCGTAATAAACAGCCAGAGCCTAAAAAGGATTAGCCTAAGCTAATCCTTTTTGGTTTTTATAAGATTGCGTCAAGCGCTATGCCGTCAACGCGGCGAGTGGGATATAACGACTCAACCACAAAACTAGGCACAAATCCTTTAGCCGAAGACACCACTACCTTTGACTTAGCGCCAATAATACGTGCGTTTACAATAACACCGCGATTGGTATAAGTAAGTGTGCCAGTCAAAGTGTATTCAATATGCGGGTAGCCTTTAATTTCTCGACCATTACGACTAAATGAAAAGTCGCCATTTGGGGTTACATGTACAGTACCTGTGTGTTTGTAATCTACAACAGATAATCCAAACTCTTGTAGTTCAGTAATAAAGCTCTCAGCTAAATGGTTACCAAAAATATTAGTTGTTTGTAGGTTATCATCTAAATTTACAAAAGAAGTAATGGCAATAGGGGTATTACTATTTATGTAATTCATATTTTCAATTAGCTTCATGGCTAATTGTTCGGTGTAATTACTAAGTAATTTACTGCTATTTATTGGGCGGTAATTTTTTTCTGGAAACTGCCAGTTACTCACGCGAGGCGAGTCATTTTGAACGTGCCTTTTGTTATGAGAATAGTCATTATGAGGAGCGTGACCATTGTAAACAGGGTGACTAGAACAAGCTGAAAGTGAAAGGGTAAAAAGTGCCGATAAAGTAAGAGATATTTTTTTAGATAACATGTTTTCTTCCTGAAACATAAGGGGATTTTTAAATACCCCACTTTATCGACACACTTTTTGATTACTTTAATTAAATTTTATCATTAATTTGTTATTTTCAGTTTGTATTCAGTTTATTGCGCAGTCACAGCCTCTTTTTCGTAACGAAGTTTGCCTGCAATCCATGTTTGTAATACGTTTATTTTATATAGTTCATCAACCGGGGCTTTAAAATAATCTTTATCTATTAAAATAAAGTCGGCCCACTTTCCTTGCTCTAAACTACCCACTTTAAACTCTTGATGCGCTGCATAAGCGCCGCCTAGGGTAAAAGCACGCAGTGCGTCTTCACGGCTTAATACTTCGCTAGCACGCCAGCCCTGGGTTGGTTGTTGGTTGTGATCCATACGAGTAATTGTTGCATACAAGCCATCAAAAGGATTTGCCAATTCTATTGGGTAGTCAGATCCTGCTGCAATCACTGACCCTTGTTTTAAAAAGGTTTGCCATGCATAAGCACCCGCTAATTGCTTTTCGCTTAAGCGTTGCTCTGCCATGTGCATATCAGAGGTGGCATGCACTGGTTGCATTGAAGGAATAATTTTTAATGTTTTAAAGCGCTTAATATCATCAAGCGTTACTATTTGTGCATGCTCCATACGGTTACGTAGTAAAATTCCGCCGGTTGTTTTAAATACATTTTTATAAGCATCTAGTACGATGTGGTTAGCTTTGTCACCAATTGCATGGGTGTTGGCACTAAAACCGCTTTTAAAACTAAGCGTAAATAGCTCTTCTAGTTTTTGCTGGGTTTCGAGCATTAAGCCATGGTGGTTTTTTCTGTCGGCATAATCCTCAATTAGCGCCGCGCCACGCGAACCTAATGCGCCATCAGCATAAACCTTAACGCTGCGAATAGACATAAAGTCGTTGGCATCTTGGTATCGACCTGCTTTTAACATGGTTTTTAAATCAGGACTCGCGCCACTGAGCATTGCCACAATACGCAGTGGTAAATTGCCTAGTTCACCGCGTTCTTTGTATAATTCCCAAGTGGTTTTATCTATACCCGCATCATGGGTTGAGGTAATCCCTAAACTTAATAAATGATTACCGGCAGCATCTAAAGAGTCACTAAGAGTTTGTTTTGATGGTTTTGGCATAAATTGTTTAATTAACGATTCTGCTTTATCTACAAATATACCAGTAGGATTGCCAAATTCGTCTTTAATAATTTCGCCGCCTTCTGGCGATTGGGTGTTTGCAGTAATACCCGCAAGCTCTAGGGCTTTGCTATTTACCCAAATAGCGTGGCCATCAATTCTCGATAGTACAATAGGGCGATCGCTCACTACTTTGTCTAAATCGGCAGCGGTAGGAAACTGCTTTTTTTGCCACAGCTCTTGATTCCAGCCACGGCCAATAATCCAACCTTGTTTGTTATTTGCAAATACCTTGAGTTTATTAGTAACTTCATCAATAGAAAGCGCACCGCGTAAATCTAATTGTGACAGGTTATTACCTAAACCAATAATGTGACCGTGTGCGTCAATTAAACCCGGTAATAGCGTATTGCCATGAGCATCAATAAGCTTTGCATCAGGAAAGCTATTTTTTAGCGTATCGCCGCCAAGTTTAACTACTTTACCGTTTTTTATAACTAAAGTAGAAAACTGCTGCACTTCACCTTTGTACAAAGGTGTGTAGCCGTTGGCGTTGTAAATAACTTTAGTTTGCGCAATCGCAAGGCTTGAGCCTGCGCAAAGGCAAGCGAGTAGCAAAGGTTTGATTATTTTTTTGAGTGGCATAGTGAGCTTATTTTTATTGTTAATGGCTTTAACATAACAAACTCACTTTTATAATACCAACCACTTGAGGTGGTTGGATTGTTATTTGTGCAGAGTAAGCCAGTTAATTTATTGGTAAATTAATTACTGACTTGCATAAAGTGTAAATTCGCTTAAAGAAAGGTGGCCGTCTTTGTCTTTATCGTAACTTGCAAAACGAGACCATAGGGCAGGGTCACTGGCTGTTTCTGCTCGGCTTAATAAGCCGTTTTGGTTACGATCAAATTTTTCAAATTGCTTGGCAATGTTATTGCTGCTGGCAAAGCTTGGTGTGCTACAAATACTAAGCGCAACGAGCGCTATATAGCTTATATTTTTCATAAATTACTCAGTAGAGGTTATTCGTAAGATAATTTTTAAATTCAACCAATGAAATTTTATTATCTTGGTTTTTATCCCATTTGCTAAAGTTGTTTAGTAAGTGCGGTTGAGCCTCAAGCTCATGGTGAATTAAATAGCCGCTTTGATCTGTATCAAGGTGATCAAAACGTTGCTTTACATCAAGTGCTAATGAATTAAAGCTTAGTAATAATAAGCAACTAACTAAACAAGCGCGTATCTTCATGGTGCTCCTTCGCAAAGCTCATTTTAATGTCATTCGTAATAAAATAAAGTACTTGCCATAATTTAACGCCCAACATTAAATCCATTTACACACTCCCTCAGGGGTTATAGCAAATACTTTTAGTTAATTTTACAAGACCAAACTTGAATTTAAACTTAAGGCTTAAACGCCTCAAACTCTTTTTTAGAGATCATTTCATCGTTATTTACATCTAAATCAGAAAACTGTTTCATTACTTCTTTATCTTTTTTGGCTTCGGTAATAGATATTTTTCCATCCATATTTTTATCTAAAAAAGCAAAACGAGCATTAAACGATGAAGCCAGGGCAGTAGCACTAATAACTAAAAACAGTAACGAAAATGCGGCTATAAGCTGTTTCATAAAAAACTCCTTTGGTTACTAGGTTAGTTACTTAATAAACTGTTTAAACTCATCTAGCGACAGCTGACCATTTTGATCAGTATCTATTTGTGAAAAGTTTTCATGAAGTACGGCGTCCTCACCAGCTTCAGCTTCGCTGAGAGTACCGTTACTGTCTTTATCAAGTTCATTAAAAGTAGCTTGTACATCCATTGCCAGCGCGTTAGCGCTCAAAAAGCCTAGCGCAACGATTGGCATAATAATTAAAAAGCGATTACTCATGGTCATTTCCTTATAAGATAAACTTAGATTAACTATTACAAAAACGATGCCAATTATTTTTACCGTTTAAATTCAGTTACTTATGGTTTTTGGTGTTATAGGTTAAGCAAGTTTTACAGGTATCTGTGTGTTTTTTGCAACGAAATTTGGCTTATAAATAAAGAAGCAATATAAATCAAAGAGTTGAGTTGTTGCTGTTTGGCAACAGGCGGCTTTGCAGTACGAATAACAGATATATAAATTGATTCAGCTAGTGTATAACTTAAACGCTTAATAATAGGCTGTTTAAAGTTACTAAAGGATGGATGCAATGCCAGCAGCGATGGCTGAAAAATACAAAGCAATACTTAATTGGCGCCCTAATTTAATTAGCCAGTTTGTAATGAGTATGCTGCTGTCGTTATTACCCTTATCGTTAGTGGTTATTGTATTTTTAAATGCGCTTAATAAGCAGTTAGCTGTAACTCAGCAAATTGTTAGTAATAACTACCAAGTAACTAAATCGTTTAATATTTTAAAACAAGAACTCAATAGTTTAGAGCGCGCTACTCGGCAAAATTGGGTACTAAAAAGTGAGTCACTCGATACGCTCATAGTTGATAAGTGGCAAGCATCGCTACAAAGTATTGAAGATCTTACACGTATAGCGCCCAGTAAAAGTCACACCGCACAATGGCAGCGTTTAACGAATACTCTGCAACTAGCACACACTCGACTTGTTGAACAAAAACAACAGCAGGTAGCCTTGTTTTTACCTATTAGCGATTTACTCGCCGAACTTACCTTATGGTTACGCGATAAAAGCGAAACCCAAATTACTAATAATCAAAAAGAAATAGCGCAGTTACAAACTTCATTTATTAACTGGCTAGTGGCGCTAATTCCGCTAACACTCTTAGTAGGAGGCGGTTTTTTGTGGCGTATAAGTGGCCGCTTAAAAAGCCTGACTAAAATTATTGGTAAATTAGGGCAAGGTGACTGGCAACAAAAAATAGCCGTGCAAGGCTCAGCAGAGCTAGTTGAATTAGGTAATAAATTACAATGGGTGCAAGCTCAGTTACATATACTTGAGCAGCAAAAAGACACCTTTTTACGCCACGTTACCCACGAACTTAAAACACCTCTAGCCTCAATGGTCGAGGGCACCGACTTGCTCAGCGATGAAATAGTTGGCCCTATAACTAAAGAGCAACGCGCTGTACTTGAGCTTATTAGCCAGTCTATGGTGCGCCTTCGTACTATGATTGACAGCCTACTTAGTTATAACGCGATTCGTACTAGTAAAGACAGCGTAAGTGAGGTTGAGTTTAATCATTTAATTAATAAAATTAATAGTCATTTTGAGCACCGCCTAACAGCCCGAGAGCAAACCCTTATTTGGCATAACAACTTACCTAATAAGGCGCTTGCGTTACCTGGGGAGTTAATTGAAATGATTTTAGTGCAATTAATTTCTAATGGCTTAAAGTTTTCACAACACGGGCAGGCAGTATCTATAGCGTTAACCTTTGAGCACAGTAAGCTAAAAATGGCGATAAGCGACGAGGGATGCGGAATTAAAGAGCACGAAAAAGCACATGTTTTTAGCGCATTTTATCAAGGTAAGCATAGCAAAAATGTTACGCTACAAGGCAGTGGCTTAGGCTTAACTATTGTTAAAGAGTCAGTAGAGCAATTAAACGGACAATTATTAATAGAGCAAAATGAACCCCAAGGTTGTCGATTTTTAATTACGCTTCCCATAATAACAAATCAAGGAGTTAACTAGCATGACCTCGCGTTTAATGGCTATTTTATGTGTGTGTGGCAGTGCCATCATTTTATCGGGGTGCAAAACTAATAACCCCCAACAGCAAGTGGTTGATAGCCCAGTGGCGCAAACTCAAACTAAAGTAACGAGCGATAAAAACAGCCAGCCAAGCCCAAAGCCTCGGCCTAAAAGCGATCCTATGTATCCCCCTGCGGAGCAAGTAATAGCCTGGCATGCTAATAAATGTGGTGGTTTTAAGTTAACCCCAGATAACAAAGATTTTGTTGGCGAAAAAGAACTAAAAAACTTTTTTCAATTTATGTGTTTAAACACTAGTAGCGATCCTAATACGGTAATGAGTAAGTTACTTAAACTTGACCAAGCTTACTATTGGCCAGACGATATAAAACAGTATTTATGGCTACAAAAACAACAAGTAACACTACAAATAAATGCTAAAAAAGAGCAGCAAGCACTTAATAATAAAATGCAACAAACGCTCTCGTCATTAGCAACCATAGAGCAGCAACTGTTATTACGCGAAGAAACTAAGGAGCAGTAGTTATGCCAGCAATAAAACCGCAAGGTGCAAAAGTATTATTAGTGGATGACGATGCCAGCTTATTAAAATTGCTTGCTATTCGTATCGAATCAAAAGGCTACGAGGTTACCACCTGCGAGAGCGGCCTAACTGCGTTACAAATATTAAAAAGCCAAGTGTTCGATGCCGTAGTAACCGACCTGCGCATGGACGAAATGGATGGCATGGCACTGCACCGCCAATTGCAAAGCCGCTATCCGGCATTGCCCGTTATTATGATGACAGCGCATGGCTCTATTCCTGATGCGGTAGAGGCTACCAAACAAGGCATTTTTGCATTTATTACCAAACCAATAGATAAAGACGAGTTATTCGACAGCTTAGCAAAAGCGATAGAAATACACGGCGTAAATGCCGATGAAATAATACCCACTAGCAATATAGTTACCCGTAGCGGCGCTATGCTACATTTGCTAGAGCAAGTTAAACTGCTAGGGCCAACGCAAGTTAACGTATTAATATCGGGAGCCAGTGGTACGGGTAAAGAGTTATTAGCTCAAGCTATTCATCAGCATAGCCATGTAAGTAAAGGCCCATTTGTAGCGATAAACTGCGGCGCAGTACCGGGTGAACTGCTAGAGTCAGAATTATTTGGTCATAAAAAAGGCTCGTTTACTGGGGCAATAAAAGATCACCAAGGACTGTTTCAACAAGCTGAGGGAGGCACCTTATTTTTAGATGAAATAGGTGATATGCCGCTAAATTTACAAGTTAAGTTACTGCGCGTATTGCAAGAAAAAACCATACGTCCAGTCGGCTTTCAAGAAGAAATAGCCATAGATGTTCGCATTGTATCGGCAACTCATAAAAACCTCCCCGAAGCGATTATAAATCAGCAGTTTAGGGAGGATTTATACTACCGCTTAAACGTGGTTAATTTAAAACTCCCTCCTTTGTGCGAGCGTCGCGAAGATATAAGTCTACTTGCAAAATACTTTAGCGCCAGTATTGCAAAGCGAATGAAGCAAAGCGAAAAACACTTTGCCAACGACGCCATGCACGCACTCGTGCGTTACGACTGGCCAGGTAATATTCGCCAACTTCAAAACGTGGTAGAGCAAGTTGTAGCACTTACCCCAAGCGAAGTTATTTCAGAGCATTTAGTGCTAAGTGCATTAAATAGCAACGAAAAAAATGTAGAGCCATTGTCGCTAAACGACGCTAAAAAAGAATTTGAACGCGACTACGTAATAAACACCCTTAAAATGGCTGGTGGAAATGTCGCCGAAGGCGCAAAACTAGCTAAACGTAACCGTTCAGATTTTTATAAACTGATTAAAAAGCACAATATAGATGTTGATAATTTAGCTTAAATAACCAATTTATAGGAACTAAACATGCAGTTATTCATGGTGTATTTAGGTGGGCGAATTCAGGGCTGTCACATAGAAATGCACGACATTCGTTTTGTAGTTGGGCAAAACATTGAGCAAACCTATACTAAATTAAAAAGCCAATGGGTGGGCGACAAAAACAGCGTGCATATGGATAGCTACATGGCAATTAACCACATAGATGGTTATAAAGTTACAGTAAGCGACACGCCCGTTGAGCAAACTAAACAGCTTTACTTTGTAAACTTAGGCGCCTACAGAAGCGATTTAATGGCTGAGCAACACGACTTTACACTGTATGTAGCAAGCAGTAGTCAAGAGGCCAAACAGCGCGCTAAAAACGATTTACTCGCTGGCTTTAGCCATATTCATAAAGATGATTTACACGACGTAGACGATTGCTTTGCAATAGATTTACTCGACAGCCAGCTTAGTATAAAACTGACCCCAAGTGGGCAAGCACAAAAAATTAAACCTGATTGGTTTGGTTATCATGTACTTTAAACACATAACGCAGGATTAAGAATCCTGCTCGTTTTGTTCTTTTTTTTCGCTTTTAGCCGCCATTTTAAAGGCTACAACCACTAAGCCAAACATTGCAAATGGTAGCGCTGCTAACATGTATTCAATCATGTTACTGTCTTGATAATCTGCTTGCATAAAAAAGTGCCCCACCACACACATTAAAATAACCACCAGTAATATAGGCAGTAGCATGAGTTCTTTTTTTGCAGAGTGCTTTTTCATTGTTGTTATGACTTTAGCTAAAAATAAAGCGCTATTGTAATGAGCAAGTTAGCGGTAGGTCAAACTACTCAGACTTTTAATATGGTTTTGGGTATAATTAGTACCATTAATTGCAGTTTTGGTATTTGTTTTTGGAGGTTACGTGGATAAAGCATTGGAGCAGGTTTACCTAGTTGGTGGTGCAGTGCGTGATTTACTGCTAAAAAGAGCATCAAATGACAACGATTATGTTGTTATTGGCGAAACGCCACAGACAATGGAAGCGTTAGGCTTTGTGCCAATAGGTAGCGACTTTCCGGTTTACTTACACCCAAAAACCAAAGAAGAATATGCACTTGGGCGCACTGAGCGAAAAAGTGGTAAAGGCTATACCGGTTTTGTGGTTGATGCCAGCCCAGATGTGACTCTAGAGGAAGACTTAGCCAGACGTGATTTAACTATAAACTCTATGGCGCTCGATGCTAACGACAATATAATTGACCCATTTAACGGCCAACAAGACCTTAAAGATAAAATACTGCGCCATACAACAGATGCATTTGTAGAAGACCCAGTGCGGGTGTTGCGTATAGCTCGCTTTTTAGCCCGTTTTGGCAGCGAGTGGCGTATACATCCGAGCACTTATGCGCTAATGCAACAGCTTAAGCAGCAAGGCGAGCTTAATCATTTAGTGCCAGAGCGAGTATGGTTAGAGACCGAAAAAGCCCTGGGTGAAAAGCATCCCGAACTTTATTTTCAAGCGTTGCAAGGCTTAGGGATTTTTCCCGAGCTTGAGAAAATGGTTAATGTGCCGCAACCTAAACAACATCACCCCGAGGGTGATGTGTTTGTGCATACCATGTTAGTACTTAGGCGTGCAGCCGATTTGAATTTTGATTTAGCAACGCGTTTTGCTGCATTAACTCACGACTTTGGTAAAGCGATCAGTTTTAAAAAACGCGGTAATTTACGTGGCCATGAACGAGATGGGGTTGCTGTAGTTGAACAGTTTTGTGAACGCTTAAAAATACCTAATTGCTTTCGCGATATTGGCGTACTTACTAGCGATAATCACACTCTTTGTCATACATTAGAGCAATTAAGGCCCGAAACGGTTCATAAGTTAATTGTGACTAATTTAAACGCCTTGGTTCATCCACAACGTTTTATTGCTTTTACTCAAGCATGCCAATGCGATGCACAAGGGCGCGGCGAAACACTCGTAGATAAACCTTACCCGCAAGCAGCTAAGCTGCGTGCTATTCATGCAGAACTATTAAAGCTAGATAAAAAACAAGTGGTACAAGCTGCACTTAACAGCGGCAAAAAAGGCCCAGAAATAGGCGAGGAAGTTAAACAAGCGGAAATAAACTGTGTAAAAGCGTTTTTAACACGAGAAAAACAGGCACAGTGAGTAGGGCATTAAAAGTAATTAAATTAAGTAACTTGATGTGCTGTTATCTTTATTGCACTGGCGCTGCGTTACTTTTTTATAGTTGCGGTTTTGGCTCTGCTCGCTTACAGGTTTAGTGCTTGTTGTTGGCCTATATAATTCAAATATAAAATCTAGCTCTTCTTGCTCTAATAGTGGGTGCATGATTAAACCTTAGCTTAGGGTGATTAGCGCTAGGTTAGGGTTTTGCCACTGAATTAAAAGTGAACAGTTACATTTTAACTCTTACTAAATTGTAACCCAAAAAAAGCCAACCCAGTGGCGAGTATTAGTTAAGTAAATTACAACCCACTTTTACTTAACTAATGGCAGGCTTACAGTAAACACTACGCCATCGCCCTGTTGATTGTTTTTAGCGGTTACACTGGCATTATGGTAGTCGCACACCAACCTTACAATATAGAGTCCTAATCCTAAATGTGGCTGTTGCTGCATTTGCTGGCTACGCACCGACACCATAGAATCAAAAATATGCTCAGTTAAACCGACAGGTAATAATGGACCATAATTCCCTACGGTTAAAATTGCTGCACTGTCGTTTTGTTTTAAGCTAACACTAATTGGCTTTTCTGCGTGGCTAAATTCAATTGCATTATTAATTAACTTATCGAGCAGTTGCGCTATAAACTCTGGTGCGCCTTGCATAGGAAGCGCAGTTTGGCATATATCAAGTGTAAACAGCTGCTTAGGGTAAGTAAGCTGGTAGCCCTGCATGCAGCCATTTATTACTTTTTGTAAGTCGAATGGCTCAGGCTCATTGCTTTGAATACTTTGCTCTAAGCGAGTGGCTTCGCTCATGGTGGTAATAATTTTACCTAAGCGTTCAACGCCTTCACTGGCGCGATCTAAGTACTTTTGACTCAACTCGCTTTGTGGTTGCATTTGCAGATTTTCGAGCGATGAGCGCACTACTGCAACAGGTGTACGCAGCTCGTGCGATAACCGCGACGACATATTTTCTAAATAGTTAGTATAGCCACCAAGGCGGCTGACTATATTAGCAAAGCTGCGTGATAGATCGCCAATTTCGTCATTAGCATCGCTGTAATTAATACTGCCAGTAACTCGCCCTTGTGCATCTATAGCTTGCTCTGCAGTATCGCGCAAACGCCTAATACGGCTCGATATTCGAGAGGCAAAAAAGAATAACGTTACTGTGCCAATAAGCATCACGGCTAAAATAACGTTAAATAATTTTTCGAGCGATTTATTACGCAGCGTACGTACGCCATTGGTAGTTTCCTCGGCTATTACCGCGCCAATTACTTTATCTTGGATCCAAATAGGGTAAGCAGCCGATAAAATAACGGCTTTACTGTCGGGGGTTAATCGCCACGATGATGCAGGCTGGCCTTTTAGTGCTTTGGCTAAATGACTGCCTTGCATAGCTGCTACGTCGTGCAGAGTATCTAAAAATTCGTTTTCGGGGCGTGTTAAAATTTTATAATAAAGGGGATGCAAGTAGTTTTGCTCAAACTGTTGCCACCAAGTTTCAGGAGCTTGATTGGCAAGGCCGTCAGCCCATACGCCATCAGCATGATGAATCGAGCCCGATTGTGCTAATACTCTATGATGCTTATCAACCACCCAAATACGGCTGCCACTGTGGCCCATGCCTTTTAAAATACGATTAATTTCGGGAGAGGGCACAAGTACTGAACCTAAATCGCTGGGGTTATTTAAATTTGAGGTCGACATTATTTTAGGTTCTAACAAGGGCTCTTTGTTATCTACATCAACAATGGCAAAGCCAAGCTTATTGCCAAGCATACTAATAGGAAAGCGTAGCTCAATATTGTAGCCAGCCGCCGTACTGCTAAAATAGCCCTGAATTTTTGTAAAGGGTACTTTGCTATCTGCATTAAAAGCGTTTACCCAGCCATCTTGCCGTGGCGCAATAATATAGCGGTTAAACTGCCCATCAGGTGTTTTTAAGCCAATTTTTAAATGGTCGTTATTAGTAATACTTAAACTGTTTTTTGGTCGATAAACGAGTTGGTTATCAGTTACTTTAAACAGTGCATAAAGGTAATTATCAAACTTTCCTACCATGTGCTCAAACGACAGATCGCTGGCTTGATGCTTGTTGTCGGTTTTTTGTAAGTAGCGTTTGTCGTATTGCCAAAATAATGCCTGATAGCTCTCCCAATCAGTGAGCTTACCATCGAGTTGAATAGGATTTTTAAGGTTGTACGCGTATAGATCGCGGCCCTTTACAACTTGATCTAAAAAACTAGTTTGCTGATCAAATAATGCAGGGCGTTCATGCAGGGCAGTGGCGAGGGCACGGGTAGTGCCTACTAAGGTTTTTTCTTGGCCTTGGCGTAAAAACTTTTCCATTTCCCACACATATTCGTAGCCCAACCAGGGCAATAAAAATAAAAAGCAAGAAAGTAAAATAAACTTACTACGTAGGCCAAATCGCAACATTAAATTTGCTCCCACCTGTAGCCCATGCCATACACTGTATCTATGCAGTCAAAGTTACTATCGAGTGCTATAAATTTTTTACGAATACGTTTTACGTGTGAAGTTATGGTGCTGTCGTCTACATAAATTTTAGCATCACTCATTAATTCATTACGGCTTTTAACATGTCCGGGGCGCTGTGCGAGGGAGTGCAACATCCAAAATTCGGTTACTGTTAAATCAACTAATAGTTGTTGCCAAAACACCTGCATGCGCTGTGTATCGAGCGTTAGCGGCCCACGAGTTATAAGTGCATTTTCGTCGGCAGGTTGTTTAAGTGCTTCCATACGACGAAATAGCGCACCAATACGCGCCGCTAAATGAGCCAAACTAATATCTTTTGTGAGGTAGTCGTCGGCGCCCATACGTAGGCCACACACTGTGTCTATTTCGCTATCGCGAGCGGTTAAAAAAATAATAGGCAGCGTTTTAGACAGTGATCGCAATGTTTGGCACAGCAAAAAACCACCATCTATTTCATTACCTAAGCCAATATCAACAATGGCTAAATCGGGCAGGGCATTTTTAAACGCCGCTTCTGCGCTACTACGATTTGCATACCCAGTTACCTGATAACCTTGTGCGCTGAGCATTTCAGTGTAGTTTTCGCGAATGGCGGGTTCATCTTCAATGATGGCTATTTTTTTCATTTCTGGGTTTATCCTCTTTATTACCAACGCACTATAACGAAGTTTTTAAGCTAAGTACGCTTAAAAAGGCAATTGCCTTTTTTTTGCCACAATTGCTCAGTGGTTTGCCATTTTTGCTCCCCTTTGTTGCCACTTGAGCTTGTTTTAATACACCCATCAAAACAAAACATCATAAATTAAAAAGTAAGTTTAAGGATCAATCATGAAGAAGACATTAATAGCGCTAACCCTAGCGGCCGTTTTTTGCGGTCCCGCATTAGCATCAACCTCTAATAATACGGCTACAAAAGAAGCGCACACCGAAACCGCAATAGGCTTAGGAGCGGGCGCTATTATAGGTGGTGTAGTAGGCGGCCCTATTGGTGCTTTTGTGGGAGCATTTGCTGGTGGTTTAATAGGCGATGCAAAAGTTGCTGATAACAAAATTGCCCAGCAACAGCGTGCAATAATTGTAATGACAGAAAAAACCAACGACTACCAACACCTGCTTAGCCATAACAGCCAGTTAGAGCAACAAATCGAAGTGCTTGCTAATCAAAATGAGCAGTTAACACAATCGCAAATTAATAATTTACTTGCCATGACAGTACAGTTTAAAACCGGCTCACGTGTTATTGCGCCACATTTTGCATTGCAGTTAGACCAACTCGTTACGCTTTTAAAAAACCAGCCACAGTTAGCGCTCGATTTAAGTGGGTTTGCCGATCAACGCGGTGATGAACAAGCCAACCTTTTACTTTCAAAAGCACGTGTAAATGCGGTGCAAAGCTATTTAATAAAACAGGGCGTAAGCCACACGCGCTTAAGCACGCAAGCATTTGGTGAGCAGCAAACACTTGCTAAAACTAACACAGTAGAAGACAACACGTTTGATCGGCGGGTAACCCTTACTACTCGTTTAATAAATCCTGTAAATAGCCAAACAGCAAGTAATTAAATTAAAGCCTTCGATGGAGTGATTTTATGTTTTTTTTGAGTAAACCAAGCAAAGTGCTTACCCTTAAATGGGTAAGCCTTTTTACACTGGGTATACTGGTGATGTTAACGAGCTTTAAAAGCCACGCACACTCTCCCAAGTTAGAACTTTTTGATAGCAGCGGCGCACAAGCAGGCCCTGCAATAATATTAAAAAGTGATGCAAATATGACATTAACCGGACTTATAAATCATGTTGTAGTTAAACAAACTTATCAAAACCAAAACCCGTTTGCTGTTAATGCGCGTTATGTGTTTCCGCTGCCCGATGAAAGCGCAGTACATGCTATGACCATGCGTATTGGCGAGCGAGTAATTAAGGGCCAAATTGATAAAAAAGTGGCGGCCGAAAAAAAATACGCAGAAGCCAAACAGGCCGGCAAGCAAGCAGCACTAGTACGCCAGCAACGCGCTAATATGTTTATTACAAACGTAGCTAATATAGCCCCTGGGGAGCAGGTTATTATTGAGCTGGAATATCAAGAAATAATTGATTACAGCAGCGGCACCTTTACAGTGCGCTTTCCGGGCACAATCACACCGCGTTATCATGTAACCCAAGGTGAAATTGACATAAATAAAGAAAGCCAAAAACCAACTAACTCGCTACCACATGGTTGGCTAAGCCCAGTTTATAGCACGCAAAAAAATGACGATAAGCCAAGTAGTCAGTTTAATTTAAACTTAGATATAGACGTAGGTTTAGAGCTGGTAGATATAAATTCTAAATTTCATAATGTAAATATTCAAAACACTGCATTTGGACAATACTCAATAGAGTTAAATGAGCAAAATGCGCTAAACCGCGACTTTGTGCTGGAGTTTAAACCACTGCAAAAAGAGCAAGCCCAAGCTGCATTTTTTACCGAGCAGTTTGAAAATGGCGAGCGCTACGGGCTCGCTATGCTAATGCCGCCTGCAGATAACTTTATAGCAACGCAGCGATTAGCCCGCGAAACAGTATTTGTAGTCGATACTTCGGGCTCTATGCATGGGCAGTCTATGGAGCAAGCTAAAAACGCATTGTTTTATGCGCTATCGCTGCTAGACAGTAACGACAGTTTTAACATTATAGGGTTTGATAATGTAGTAACCCTAATGAGCGATAAACCTTTAGTTGCAAGTGGCTTTAATTTACGCCGCGCAGAGCGCTTTATATATGGGTTACAAGCCGACGGCGGTACAGAAATACAAGGCGCACTTGATGCCGTTTTAGATGGTTCGCAGTTTGATGGTTTTGTACGCCAAGTAATATTTTTAACCGATGGTAGCGTAAGCAACGAAGATGCACTGTTTAAAAGTATTCAAGCTAAATTAGGCGATAGCCGCTTATTTACAGTTGGTATTGGCAGCGCCCCCAATAGCTTTTTTATGCGCCGTGCGGCAGATGTAGGCAAGGGCTCGTTTACTTTTATAGGCAGCACTAGCGAGGTGCAACCTAAAATGCAGCAGTTATTTGATAAGCTCGCACATCCTGCAATTACTAATTTAGCGCTAAGCGATGAAAACGGTAATAGCCTAGACTTTTGGCCTTCGCCACTGCCAGATCTCTATTTTAATGAGCCAATAATGGTGGCTATAAAGCTCAATAATGCCAGTAATGTAATATTAAACGGGCAAACTGCACAAGGGCCTATTAGTATTAACCTGAACATACAAGCAGGCTCAAATGCTAAAGGAATTGCTAAGCTGTGGGCTCGTCAAAAAATTAAGTCGTTGCTGCTCTATAACTCACAAAATGCAGTTAAAGACGAAGTGCAACAATTGGCGCTTACTCATCAATTACTCAGCCCATTTACGGCTTTTATAGCAATAGAGCAAACACAAATCAATCCAATAGCAGAACAAACAGCTAATGCTACTAACGCAGTTCCTCAGGGTATGGCAATGCGTTTGCCACAAACCGATGGGCAAAGCAAAGTACATATAATATTAGGAATTTTATTGTTAAGTGGGTTTGTGCTAGTAAGGCGTTTTAAATGAAAAAGTGGCTAAGCGCGGGGCTATTAATACTTGGTTTGGGGTTATTTGGTCATGGCGCTTACATGCAAGGCAAAGCATGGCTGGCGCAATTACTAATTGAACAGGCCTGGCAGCAGGCTCTTAAAACGCCTGAAGCAAAAGTTAAGCCATGGTTTTACGCCGATAGTTATGTAACCGCACAATTAAATTGGCCGGCGCATAATGAAAAACTCACCGTATTAGCAGGTGCTAGCGGGCGTAATTTAGCTTTTGCGCCCAGCCACTTTTTACCCGCAGCAGAGCTTGGTAGCAAACAAGCTGGGGCACTCATTGCAGGGCATAACGACACTCACTTTGCTTTTTTACAGCACGTTAAAGTGGGAGAGCAGTTTACCCTGCAATTACAAAATGGCACCTTGCAGCATTATAAAGTAACCGGCAGCGAGGTAATTCATGAGTCAGAAAACACATTTTTACACACTGCACAATTGTATTTACTAACGTGCTACCCTTTTGACGCGTTAGCATCGGGAACCGAATTTAGGCTATTGGTTTCGGCCGATATGATATCGGAGGTAGTAAGATCGGTGGAAATATCCTCGCCCGACTCGGCGCTGGGGATATCAACCACTAATTCTTGATGACGTTGGCTGATCATTACGCCAACAAATACCACAAATATACTCAGCCACTGCCACAAGTTAAGCACTTCATTTAAAATGATGGCCGAAAGAATCAGCGTAAATATAGGAATTAAATTTGAATAAGCCGCTGCGGTTAATACCGATACCTTACTAATAGCGTAGTTATACATACCATAACCGCCTAAAGTAACAAACGAGCCTAAATATAAAATACTTAATAAAGCGGTTATATTGTGTTGATTTTCGCTTGGTAGGTCGATAAAAAGCAAAAACGGTGCAAAAAATAAACTGCCACTAATGCCTTGCAGCGCTATAAGCGTTAACGGTGAATAACGACTCGCTAAGTGTTTAATGCAAACGGTATAAAACGCCGCACATACCATGGCCATAAGTTCTAAAAAATTACCTAATAATGGGTTAGGCGCTTGCTCGGAGTTTGGTGAAAGCACAGTGAGCAAAATGCTGCCACCAATACAAAAAGTAAAGCCAATAATAATAGATTTACTGATGTATTCTTTAAGCATAAAAAAAGCCAGTACAGCAATAATAATAGGCAAGCAGGACACAATTACCCCCGCCTGCGATGCCGAGGTATATTCCATTGCATGGCCTTCAAATAAAAAGTACAAGCAAGGCTCAGCCAGCGACATAGCAATTAAATACTTCCAGTCACCAACTCTGTATTCAAAGCGTATTACATAGCGCCATAAGCACAGCGATAAAAATAATGTGGTTAGCATGCGTAAAAATATCACTAAAGCGGGGTCGTAAATAGCAATGGCATACTTAAGTGCAATAAAGGAACTACCCCATAAAAAGGTGGCAATAATTAAACATAAACTGGCAGGCATAGCAGGTAATTTACACAATTGAATAAAATCAGATCCTAGCATGAATATATTTTACTTGTTGAAAAATACCCAGCTGGTATAAATAAATTCATCTTTAATTATTCAGTAGTAAAAATAAATGCAAAGGGATCAGGTAATCGTTGTAAAGCTAGGTACAAGCGTACTGACTGGCGGCACCGATAAGCTAGATAAAGCGCATATGGTTGAACTAGTGCGCCAATGTTGTGAGCTTAAAAAGCAAGGGCATCACGTTATTTTAGTTTCGAGCGGAGCCGTGGCGGCCGGACGAGAACAATTACTAAAGCCCTGTGGCCGCAGCGTAATAGATAAGCAAATGCTAGCAGCAGTTGGTCAAGGCCAGCTCATTCATATTTGGCAAAGCTTGTTTGCTTTGTATGGTGTAAACGTAGGACAAATGCTGTTAACCCGCGCCGATGTTAACGACAGAGAGCGCTATTTAAATGCCCGCGATACACTAAATGCATTATTAAACTACGACGTAGTGCCCATCATTAACGAAAATGATGCGGTTGCTACTAGTGAAATAAAAGTAGGTGATAACGATAATTTATCAGCGTTGGTGGCTATTTTAGCTAATGCCAATAAGCTGTTATTGCTCACCGATCAAGAAGGGTTATTTACCAGCGATCCGCGCACTAATGCCGATGCCACATTAATTGGTGAAGTGAGTGATATTAACGACGAATTGCGCCAGCTTGCTGGTGGTAGTGGCACAAATTTGGGCACCGGCGGTATGGCAACCAAACTGCAAGCAGCCGACATTGCAAGGCGTGCTGGGGTTGAGGTTATAATTGCCAAAGGTGCGGGTAAAAATGTCATTTTAAAATGTATGAGCGAGCAACTGCCCGGCACACGTTTTTTAAAGCTCACTGCGCCAAAAGAAGGGCGTAAAAAGTGGTTACTCGCTGGACCTAAAAGTAGCGGGCAAATTGTTATTGATGCAGGTGCAATAACCGCGCTGCAAACTAAAGGTGCAAGCTTACTTGCTAAAGGCGTGACCAATGCGTTGGGGGCATTTGAGCGCGGCGATCTAATAAGTGTAATAAATAGCGACAAACAACTTATTGCTCGTGGGTTAACCCGCTTTAGCAGCAGCGAAGTTAATAAAATTAAAGGCGCGCACTCTAAGCAAATAGGTGAATTACTTGATTACGATGGCGGGGCAGAAGTACTGCATCGCGATGACTTAATTTTACTGTAATAAAAAGCAGTATAGCTGAATAAATAAGCTCCCATTTTAGTAGCTAAATAATTAACCTGACCCGAGGTTGAGCTTACAAAGCTCAAATATACTGGCTGAGTATATTTGAGCTTTTTTGCTGCTATTTTTGTGTTAAAATCTGGCACCTTAAATTTGTTGTAAATAGAGTGCAGTTAATGAAATTAGTTCGTTGGTTATTAGGAAGTATAATTTTATTCTTTAATTTTGTATTTACGCCACGTAGTAAAAAACGTGCTCCAGAAGTGCAACAGCAGCTTGATCAGCAAACCGCACAATTTAAGCTTTATCAATTTAAAGCATGCCCGTTTTGTGTAAAAGTGCGCCGTGCTATTAAGCGCGAGGGCCTTAAAATAGAAACGCGTGATGCAAAAAGTAATGAGCAATATCGTCAAGAACTGCTAGAACAAGGCGGAAAAGTTAAAGTGCCTTGTCTGCGCATCGAGCAAAATGGCCAAGTAACTTGGCTATACGAATCAAACGATATTATTGCTTATATAAACAAAGTAGCAGCATAAATAACTTTACCATCTCACTTATTAAAAGAGACATTACCATGACAATTCGCACCCGTGTTGCCCCGTCGCCAACTGGCGACCCGCATCTTGGCACCGCTTATATCGCCTTATTTAATTACTGTTTTGCTAAACAGCAAGGTGGTGAATTTGTACTTCGCATTGAAGATACCGACCAAGTACGTAGCACTGCCGAGTCAGAGCAAGCAATTATGGATAGTTTGCGTTGGTTAGGACTCGAGTGGGATCATGGCCCAGATGTGGGCGGTGAGTTTGGCCCGTACCGCCAGTCTGAGCGTAGCGATTTATACAAAAAATACGCACACCAACTCGTTGACGACGGCAAAGCATTTTACTGTTTTGCAACAAGCGAAGAGCTGGATAAAATGCGCGAAGAGCAAATGGCAGAAGGTCTACGCCCTAAATACGACGGCCGTGGCTTAAACCACACAGACGACGAAATTAAAGCAAACCTAGCAGCGGGTAAACCTTACGTTATACGTATGAAAATCCCTAGCGAAGGCACTTTTAAATTTAACGACTACCTACGCGACGAAATTGAGATCCCGTGGGAAAACGTCGATATGCAAGTGCTATTAAAAGCTGATGGCTTCCCAACTTACTTTTTAGCGAACGTAGTTGACGATCACCATATGCAAATTAGCCATATTTTCCGTGGCGAAGAGTGGATTAACTCAGCGCCTAAACTATTAAAACTTTACGAAGATTTTGGTTGGGAAGCGCCAGTACTTGGGCATTTACCGCTACTGCGTAACCCAGATAAGTCAAAACTGTCTAAGCGTAAAAATCCAACCTCTATTAACTACTATAAAGAAATGGGTTACCTGCCAGAAGCCGTGCTTAACTATTTAGGCCGCATGGGTTGGTCAATGCCAGATGAGCGTGAAAAATTCACTCTTAACGAAATGATTGAAAACTTTGATATGAAGCGCGTATCACTAGGTGGCCCAGTATTCGACGTAGATAAACTTAGCTGGTTAAACGGCATGTGGATCCGCGAAAACCTAACTGACGAGCAGTTAATTCAGCGCTTTGTTGATTGGAAGTTTAATGGCGAAATGCTAGCTAAAGTATTACCAGAAGCCAAAGCACGTATTAACACATTGTCGGACTTAGTTGACTTAGCAGGGCACTTTGTAGGCGGTATACCTACTTATGATCCTGCGCTATTAACAGCGGGCAAAGCCGATGAAGACGTAATTCGCCAAGCACTACAATTTTTTGTATGGCAGCTAGAAGGCCTACGTAGCTTTGATAAACCAGCTATTTTTGCCATTGCAAAAGAAGTAGCAACGTTCCACGAGCTTAAAATTAAAGACTTTTTAGAGCCGATTTTTGTGGCAATTACGGGTAAAACGTCATCTACCTCTGTGCTTGATGCTATGGAAATATTAGGATCTGACCTATCGCGTGCTCGTTTACGTGTAGCATTGGCGCATTTAGGTATTTCTAAAAAGCAGGCTAAAAATATCGAACGTGCCTACCGCGAATACCCAAGTGCATAATTGCTAAATAATGCATTTTTAAAAGCCGAGCTTAGTAAATAAGTTCGGCTTTTTTGTTTCAGGTTGTTTAGTTATATGACATCGTATTTTGATATTGTTTAGTCTAAGCATTCATAATTTACTAAATGCTACAATGCGGCATATAAACTCATAGGAGGCCGTATGATTGCAACCGTTAAAAACAAAGCCATTTTTAGCAGTAATACATTTTCGATAAACCTTGTTACTTACCCAACTAATCACAGCGTAATGAACCACATTGATCCGGTGCAGCAAGGGCGCTATTACAAACTCAACTTTGTATTAGTAAAACCTAAAAGCGGTGGGGTGTTTAAATGCGCTAAATGTATTATTAACTGGTTTAATAGGGTGTATTTATTTAGGCCCGATAAGTACGAACACAGCGTATCTAAAATCGAGTCTGGAAAGCGTGTGCTACTGAGCTTTGCACTTAATATATGATTTATTAATAGTCGTAGGCCTGTCCGGTACATAAAACAGATAGGTCGCAATACGATACAGAGGTTTCGCTACAAGAGTTAATAGTAAAAGCATTTGCGCCTCTGCGCATGGCATCAGCTTTAAGTAAATCAATAGCATTTGATTTAGAACGGTTATAGCTTACATTATTGTTACCCATACCATCGCCATCACAGCTTTCACCTGCTATTCGGCCTAAAAATGTAGCGCCACTTTCGTGTGCTTCTTGGTCGCTGTAAAACTGCTGCAAATCTCTTTTATTAACGTAGGTACCAATTTCTTGAGATAAAACGTCGTTGTCTATATCAGTATGAAAAGTCATGTTTGAGCAACCACTTAAAGTAGCCAGTGCAGTTATTATTGCCATAAAACGTAGCATATTAATTAGTCCTTTAATTTATTGTTTGAAGTAGTAAATTACTAACAAAATCGAATGTGGGCAATGTTTACTACTGAGTAAATTGTTAGTATTTGTAAATGACTTTATATGCACTCGGTTTTACTTAGCATAGGATAAGTAAACAAAAAGAAATGACAAATATTTACTAACCAATGGCATAAAATAGCCCACTCTAAACGCTGCGTTTTATAAAAAACATAGCCATATCCCAAACCTGCAATAAATGAAACTAATACATAGCTAACTCCCCCAGCAAAATGTGCCAAAGCAAAAATACCTGCAGTAATTACAGGCGCAAATATTGCCAAGCGGGTAGGCGTAATAATTTGGCTAAGCTTGGTTTGTAATAAGCCTCTAAATAAAGCTTCCTCAGCAACACAGGTAAATAAAAGGTTTATAGCAATAAATGCTAACCAGAAGTCAGGAACCTTAGGGTTAAAGCTTACCAGCCCAAGCATTAAAGCTGCAGTAAGTGCGGCTAAAATGGTAGTAATAATTATTAAAATAGGGGGGTTAATTAATGAAGTCGTCTTTTTAGACTCTGCTTTTAAAGGCTTTATATTTGAATAAAAGTAAGCACAAAGAAAGAGGCCAGCCATAGCTTTATCAAAATTAGCATAAAGGGTAAAAGCAATTGCATCGCTGGTAATATGCTCGTTTATAGCAATAGGAAGGTTGTTAAAACCAGGCACCCAATGAAGCGCTAATGCCAATGAGGAAACTATAAACACAGTGCTTAAAATAGCGCGTATTATTGTTTGCTTTGTATATAGCACAAAGTGATATAAAGCAACGTAAAGCCCAGTACTGAGCAGTCCATATAAATTTATATAACCCTCAAAATACGCACATATAACACTTAAAGCCATTAAGTAGTGCCAAAGTGGTTGCCGTATTATTGATACTTTACAGTACGGAAAAACACATATAATCGATAATGCTAATAAATAAAAAGTCATTATTTTTTTATTACTCTGTTTTATTTAGTAACTAATCTAACAGATTCGACCTCTCATTTTATTTTTTCTGTTAGTATAGCCAGGTTATAAGCCGTTTAAGTAGTGAACACCCTATGTTAAGTCCTTTTTATCAGCAACATGCTGATTATGTTTCGATCTCTCGTGAGCAAGGCTGTCGTTTCGCCAAGTGTATTGCTGATGATTACAACCCACTTCACGATAAAGATGCGAAGAAATTTTGTGCTCCAGGAGACTTACTTTTTTCATTAGTATTAGATCGTTACGGTATTAGTGAACGCATGGAGTTTACTTTTGCGGGTATGGTTGACGAAAATACCAAACTTAGCTTCCCTGCAGAGGCCGATGAATTTGATGTAACAAACGGCGATAAAGTAATTTTAAAGGTAAAACGCGAAGGTAAAACCAGCAAATGCCCAGCACTTACTAATAGCTTAATTAAAAATTATGTTGAGTTTTCAGGCGCGGCGTTTCCGCACGTGATTATTCCGCTCATGGGTAAGCAAGAGGTAATGATTAACCCTGCACGCCCGATGATTATTTACGAATCGATGATTATAAATCTTGATACTGTTGAAATTAGTGCACCGACACTTGAATTTGCAGAGCCTAGTTTTGAATACGCAGGTAAACGCGGCAAAATTACTTTGCGCTTTAATTTGCTAGAAAACGGTAAAAAAGTGGGTTTTGGTGAAAAGCACATGGTGGTATCGGGTATTCGCGAGTACTGCCAAGCTACGGTTGATGATTTGATTGCTTTTTACAACGAGCGCAAAGCAAATTTAAAACCAGCTTAAAAACGAGATGAATTTTAAAAGGTGCTATTTAGCGCCTTTTTTATTGGCACAAATAAAAGCAGATAAATACGATTAAATAGTTTTCTCAAGCACTCTAATTTACGGCATGAGTGAATATGAGTACAATAGCGCTCTTTGTCATTTTAAAGCTAAGCCTATGTCTGCCACTACGTTCTCATCACTTAATCTCGACCCGTTGTTATTAACTGCGATTGAGCAAAATAATTACACTCAACCTACCGCAATTCAGATTAAAACCATCCCGCCTATTTTAGCGGGCAGTGATGTAATGGGCAGTGCACAAACTGGCACAGGTAAAACCGCAGCGTTTGTACTACCACTGCTACACAAACTTTTAAACACCCCTAAAAAAGATGAGCCAGGTGTTGCTCGCGTGGTAATTTTAACGCCAACTCGCGAACTTGCTCAGCAAGTATTTGCCAGCTTTGAAAAATATGCCCAAGGCACCAATATTAAAGGGGCATTAGCGTATGGCGGCGCAAGCATAGGCCCACAAATAAAAGCCCTAAAAGATGCGCAAGTAATAGTAGCCACCCCAGGGCGCTTACTCGATCATATTGTTAAAGGCAGTGTGGTGCTTTCAAGTGTTGACTCACTGGTGTTTGATGAAGCCGATCGTATGCTTGATATGGGATTTATTGACGAAATTAAACGTATATTGCGCCATATTCCAGGCGATCGCCAAACTTTGTTATTTTCGGCGACTTTTGATGACAGCGTATTTGCGCTTAGTAAAAAACTACTTAAAAACCCAGAATTAGTTGAAGTTGATAAACGCAACTCAGCAGCAGTTGAGGTTGAGCAAGTAATTTACTCAGTAGACGAGGATCGCAAGCGCGAGCTGGTATCGCACATGATCGGCATGAAAAATTGGCGCCAAGTGCTTATTTTTACTCGCACCAAACAAATGGCCGACCAACTGGCTAAAGAAATGTGTAAAGACGGTTTAAAAACCGAGTCAATCCATGGTGATAAATCACAAGGCGCACGCGACCGCGCACTACAAAACTTTAAAGAAGGCATTACCCGTGTATTAGTTGCTACCGATGTAGCCGCACGTGGCTTAGATATTCCAACACTTAGATTTGTAATTAACTTTGAACTGCCATACATAGCCGAAGACTACGTACATCGCATTGGCCGTACAGGTCGCGCTGGTGAGCAAGGGCTTGCAATGTCGCTAGTAAGTATTGACGAGCAATGGTTACTTGAAGAAATAGAAGTACTGTTAGATACCCGCTTAACGCCACAGTGGCTAGCAGGCTACGAGCCAGATCCAAACAAAAAGCCAAAAGATAACCGCAAAAACACCAATAAATCACGAAAAGACCGCGATAAAAAACGCATTACAGGACAAAGAGAGCCAAGTAGAAGACGCAAATAACAGTTTTTTAGTCTAGCTATCAGCGGCCTGTAAGAGAAAAAGTACCACGGCGTTAAATTAAGCGCCGTAGTATGGATTGATCAGGTTGATCCAAAGAGTAAATCTCTTCAAAACGGAGTGAGACACGGCATAATCATTTAACTGTGAACTTTAGCCTTCTATAATTATCTTTAACTTTATAAAGATACCATCTATTTATTCAATTTTAGAATGAAATCCCTCATCATATTTTTAGCTGCAATATTGTTCTAAATACTTAACACGCATAAGTAATTTGAAATTATTTTACATAATGATAACATTGAATTAAGTAAGAGAACTTAAGCTTAATTATGAGTTTTTTAGTAAACGAATTAAATACACCTAAAACTTGATGTTACGAATAAGCGTATTCAAACAAAGTAGCAAACAGATAAAATTTTAATTCCAATATTATTAACATGAGGCAATAAATGAGATTTAAAAAGGTATTATATTTATTATTTTTAAGTACTTTAGCTGGTTGTAGTTCAACTTCGGATCAACCGTTAACATTATCTGCAGGCGGTCAATTACTCCTGGAAACTAAAATACAATCAAATAATGAAATCAAGAAGCTACTTGAAAAAAGTACTAAAGACTTACCAAATAATGAATATTCGAAAGAGCTTGTCGCGCAGCTTGATACTACTACAAATGTTGTTTTTGGAAGTGGGTTAGTTAGCTCTGCCGCTGTACTAGCTGAATCAGGTGCCTGGGTCTCACCTGGGAATTTCACAAATTGGGGGCAACTCGGGTTTTCTGCTATGAGCTTTTTAGTATCAAAAGATATGAAACGTCACCCTCTAACCTATACATACTTTTTCAATAAAGACCCTAAGTGTGACGATTTAAAATGTACTGAAAAAGCACTATCTAGTTTTTTCAAAGATATGTCAGATGAGTACATCAAGAGTAGTTTTAACAAGGGACATAATGGCGCTCCTATTGAGAAAGTTGAAATCAAAACGTCCAATTTCATACTAGATAGAGTTACTCTTTTTTATAATTATGATGAGCCAGAAGGTAAAAGGGATTTAGATTGGACTGTTATGTCTGTTCCTAAATTAGACGAAATTAATGAGGAGCAGTTTATTTGGGGTAATAAAGATCCTAGAAGTATGCCTGATACAATAGGTTTTCTTGATTTGCCCTATATAGAAGCATCAAATATGCTGATTAATGTTTCTAAGAGACACCCGACGATTTTAATTTACCGTGGCATCTCGCATTACTTTGCGAAAGAAGGAAAGCCTTGCTATGGAGGCTTTTTTATAAAAAATGGAAAACCTATCGTTGTAGATGAATTGAACTGTGTTAAATTTGTAGGTTAGAAAACGCTATATTTTCAATAATGTACCAATGAAAACGATAATATTGTTAGTGTAATCAGAGTTAAGGAGGAGGGGAAATAAAAGAAGCCTTCAAATGTCCCCTCCCAAAAGAAGTAGTATGGATACTTAGGTATTAACTTCATTAATTTATAGAAATATTACCCACCACAAAGCCGTTTTACAGCATAGGGAAAGCAAGTTTTTATTAATGAGCACATTTAAAAGGAATTAATTTATGAACAAAGTTACTAAAATATGGTTGCTGTATTCAGGCATAGGTTTAGTTTTATCGCTGGCAATAATAAGTTTATTAGATATTTTTACCAGTTTTAGGTTTATATCTAACGAAGGAGTTATTTTTGGTGTTATGTGCGCTGCTATGGGAGCAGCGTTAAAAAGCTATTCAGGGCAAAAGGTTAGTAACAAAAGCGGCCAGCAACAAAAGTAAACATAGTTAACATTGATAATAAAGCGCAAAATGCATTTAGCACATAACTGCTAATTCCCCCTTACCTTTAACTAAATACGTTACTTCTCAAATTTAAAATAAAAAAAGGCAAGCTATAAGGCTTGCCAAAGAGTGTAACTAATTAATCAGGTTTTGTATTAAATGCTTAGCCCTTAAGCTATTAACTTTTCAGCTAGATTTAATTCCATGGTGGCTTTTAATAAGCGGTATAAGTTAATTGATGCGTCAATTTCTTCTTTACGGTTAGTTAAGCTTTCTATATTTAAGCCCAGCGGCACGTTTAAATGCGCACAGCTTTTAAGTATTAAATCGAGATTTTCGCGGCAAATACGTACCGATTCACTCAGCGTATTGTTCGCATCAAGCATGCGCCATTTAGTGGCCTCTGGCACTGAGATCCCCAACCATTGCATAAACTCTAAGGTTTTTTCGCCGCCGCACGGAGTAAAAGTTAAAATAAGGCGCTTAGGCTCAAGCCCTTGTGCTTTACAACTACGTGCATAGCTAGTTATTAACTCTATTGTTGCTTGTGCGTCGTAAACCGCTTGCGAAATAAAGAACTTACAGCCTTGAGCGGTTTTTTCTATTAGGCGCTCGTGTTCATTACGTTTATTAGAATGACGCTCTGCAATAGTAACGCCGCCTAAAAAGAAGTCATCAGATTGCTCTGCCAGCGTTTTATACGCATCTGGTAGGCTTAGTTTTATATCGCCTATCGATGATGGGCTACCTACTAAAACAATATTTTTTAAATCGTAGTCGTTTTTAGTTTCACTTAGCCAATCTTTAAACTCGTTCGCACTGCGTTGCGCCACACTTTTATAGGTAATTACATCAAGGTGCGATAAGCCACGTAATAGGTTGCTGTATTCACGTGGATCGACAGTTTGCCTAAATGGAAACGGACGCGCTTGATTAGTACGGCTGCTTTCGTCTTGAATGTCGTAAATTATTACGCCGTCGTATTCAATTTCGTGTAGGCGACCCAATAGCTTTTCTGCAATGGTTTTTAGTTGCGCTTTATCGGTACCAATTTTTGGCGGCGTAGTACCAATAAGGTATACGCCTTGATTGCTATCTTCTATTTTCTCTTGAAGTGATAAAGCCATAATCCTCATTCCAGCTTAGTTTGTTACGATGGAATTAATATAGCAGCCATTTAGATGGCTAGATAGCTTTATTTAATGAAAGTTTTTCAATCGTAGTGAGGTTTATTCATACAAGCTCGTTACCAATTAGTAAATTTGATACAGTTGTTTACATAATAACAACGCTTTAGGCTCTTATTATTGGCGGCTTTGCGGCATAATCAGATGGTACTTTTTATTAAACTAGCTCAACGTTTAGCGATTAAAATTGATTGCTATAAAAGGAAAAACAATGAAATTTAAATTTTTAGCAACCAGTTTAGCGGTATCGCTGGCACTGTCGGGTTGCGCTATTGAACAAAATCAAACGAGCCAAGCAGTAACACAACAACAAACAAACACTACGGGCGAGGGCGTTTTTTCACAAGACTACTTACTAGAAGAGCTTGAAAATGGCTTGCGCGTTATGGTGGTTAAAACCGATTACCCTGATGTAGTCTCGTTGCAAATTCCTGTATCGGTAGGATCACGTAATGAAACGCAAGCGGGCAAAACGGGCTTTGCGCATTTTTTTGAACACATGATGTTTAAAGGCTCTGAAAAATTTCCTGAGGCTGTGTATTCAAGTATTTTAAAAAATTCTGGCGTTGATAACCGCGCTTACACCACCAACGATTACACTAACTATCATTTAAACTTTTCAAAGCAGCATCTTGATAAAGTACTTGAACTTGAAGCTGATATTTTTCAAAATTTAACCTATACCGAAGAGCAATTTAGAACCGAAGCGCAAACGGTAAAAGGCGAGTACTTAAAAAATAATGCCAGCCCAGTGCGTAAATTACTTAGCGCAGTACGCGAAGAGGCCTTTGAGCAACACACTTATAAACACACCACTATGGGCTTTTTTAAAGACATAGAAGCCATGCCTGATCAAATGGCTTATGGTAAAGAATTTTTTGCCAAATTTTATAAGCCCGAATATGTATCACTTGTAATTGTGGGTGATGTAGACCCAAAAGCCACTATGGCTATGGTTAAAAAACACTGGGGGGCGTGGAAAAAGGGTGACTATGTTGCCGACATTAAAGCAGAGCCAACACAGCAAGCGCCAAAATATAGTCATCAACAAAACCCAGGCTTACCAGGGCATTGGTTATTAGTATCGTATAAAGGCACTGCGTGGGAGCCGGCTAAAAAAGACAGAGCTGCGCTTGATTTACTCTCGCAGCTTTATTTTTCAAACAACTCAGATTTATACCAAGAGCTAGTGGTAGATAAACAAATTGCCAGCCAAATGTTTAGCTATAACCCAGAAACCAAAGATCCGGGTTTACTGCATGTATTTGTAAAAGTAGAAAAAGCAGACGATTTAGCCAAAGTACGCGATGCAATCAATCGTACCTACGCTCAAGCGCGTACTGAGTTAGTAGATAGCCAAAAACTCAGCGACTTAAAATCTAACCTTAAATACAGCTTTATAAATGGTTTAGATTCGTCGCAAGCAATTGCTGCAACCCTTGCAAGCTATATGCATTTTGAGCGTGACCCTAGGGTAATAAACCAGCTATATAAAACCTCAGATGAAATAACAGCTGAAGATATTAAAGCAATTGCTAACAAGTATTTTGTTGATAATGCACGCACTACCGTGACTATGTCGGCACTTGATAAAGCGCCAAATTTTGAGCAAGAGGTTGATTTAAACGCACTGGTTGCAAAACTGGAGCAAGCACCTCAGGCTGCTGCATTTAAAGTGCTAGATAAAACTAACAGCTCGCCATTAATCGACGTTAACTTTTTATTCAATACCGGGGCTGCTGCTGACCCGCAAGGTAAAAAAGGCCTTGGCGCATTAACTGCAGCTATGCTGGCGCAAGGTGGCTCACAATCAACAAGCTATAAAGATATTAAACAAGCACTTTATCCGCTGGCAGGTAGCTTTGGTTATCAAATAGATAAAGAAATGCTGTCGTTTCAAGGGCGTATTCATAAAGATAACGCTGCTAAGTGGTATGCATTAGTGAGCGATCAGTTACTTAATCCCGGTTTTAGAGAAGATGACTTTAAGCGCCTTAAAAAAGAGCTAATTGACGGTATTAAATCGGGCTTAAAAGCATCTAACAATGAAGAACTAGGTAAAGAAGTACTCTACAGCGCGCTTTACAAAGGCCATCCTTATGAAAGCTACAACTATGGTGATATTTCAGATTTAGAAGCACTTACGCTTGATGATGTTAAAACGTTTTATAACACAGAGCTTACGCAATCTAAGCTAACACTTGGCTTAATTGGTGCAGTACCGGAAAAACTAAAAGCCACTATGTTAGCTGATTTAGCAGGCCTGCCTAAAGGCGAGCAAAGCCGTTTAAGTATTCCTGATGCGCCTGAGCTTAAAGGCCATCATGCTACTATTGTTGAAAAGAGTGCGCAGTCGACAGCGGTATCGTTTGGTTTTCCAATTGATACAATAAGAAGTAGTGAGGATTGGACTGCACTGTGGTTAGTGCGTTCTTACTTTGGTGAGCACCGTAGTTCTAACAGCTTTTTATATGAGCGTATTCGTGAAACCCGTGGCATGAACTACGGCGATTACGCGTACATTGAATACTTTCCGCGAGGTATGTTTCAAACTAAGCCTGATGCAAACCTAGGACGCTCTGAGCAAATATTTCAAGTGTGGTTACGCCCACTTCGCTCTAATAACGATGCGCATTTTGCGACTCGTACCGCCTTGTTTGAGCTTGATAAGCTAATTAAAAATGGCATGAGTGAAGACGACTTTGAAGCCACGCGTAACTTTTTAATTAACTTTGTGCCGCAAATGGTGGCAAGCCAAAATCGCCAACTAGGTTATGCACTTGATAGTGAGTTTTACAACACCGACAGCTTTGTAAGTTACGTAACTAACAAACTTAAAACGCTAACAGTAAAGGATGTAAACCGCGTTATTAAAGATAATCTACAAACCGATAATATCCATTATGTATTTATTACCGGTGACGGCGCTGATATGCAAAAGCGTTTAGCGTCTGAGCAAACATCGCCAATGGTTTATAATACCGATAAACCAGCAGAGCTTGTTGCAGAGGATAAAGTGATTGCCGATTACAAATTAGCTATTCCGGCAAAAAATATTGCAGTAATAGCAGTAGATAAAGTATTTAAGTAAGTAATTAGTGCAACAATTAAAATTAACTTAGTAAAATACCCCGATATATTCGGGGTATTTTTTTAGTTAGTTAAAAACTGCTTTTTTGAGTTATTAATTACAGTAAATAAAGTGACATTAAATAGGTATGGAGGAGAGATGTTAGACGACAAAGTATTTTTACGATCGATATTAAATACCATACCTGATCACATTGTGGTGATTGATAAGGTTGGTGAAATTATTTATGAAAATAAAAGTTGGCAATCTTTTGGCGTACAAAATAGCAGTAATTATATAGCTATGTCACAACAGTATAATTATTTACATGAATGCAAAAAGGCGGCAGAACAAGGCGATGAGTTTGGTGTCAGTGCTTTGAAGGGAATTACTGCTGTAATAAGCCATAAACAGGCTGATTTTTATTTAGAATATCCATGTCACAGCGATGATGAACAACGTTGGTTTATGATGAGGGTGATGCCATTTAGTCATAATAACAGTGAATACTATGTTATTAACCATAACAATATAACCGAGCGAAAACAGGCCGAAAATAAAGCTAAACAGTTGGCAAGACTTGATGGGTTGACGAAAATTGCTAACCGCAGGTATTTTGATAGCGTATTAAATAGTGAGTGGAGGCGCTGCGAGCGTTTGGCTCTGCCTTTATCAATTGCGATGATAGATGTAGATAATTTTAAACTGTTAAACGATACCTATGGTCATCAACAAGGTGATGTTTGCTTACAACAAATTGCTAACTTGTTAAAGCAATATAGCAAAAGGCCGAGCGACTTATGTGCACGTTTTGGAGGCGAAGAGTTTGTATTAATTTACGGCAATACAAACTCTTTACAAGCAACGGCCAACATAGATCGGATTGTTACGCAATTAAAGGCACTAAATATCGAAAATAAGCACTCATTACCAAGTAAAATAGTTACTGTAAGTGTGGGAATAGCGACCATAATACCAAGTAATAACAGCTGCGCTGAAGATTTACTTAATGAAGCAGATAAACTGCTTTATAAAGCAAAAACAGCCGGTAAAAATAGCGTGCGAGTGACAGATTTAAGCTAATGTGGGCTTTGCTGTACTACCTTATGCTCATTACGGTTATATCTAATAACCAGATAAAATAAAGAAGGAATTAACACCTTATCGGCTAAATCCGTTAAACTTAGCAAAAGGCTCTTTTTGATCAACAAAGGCAGTAATATGCGACATGAAATTTGGCAACAGCTTCGCAGCGAAGCAAATGAAGTAGTAAAACGCGAACCTCTTTTAGCGAGCCATGTTTATTCGTGTATTTTGAACCATGAATGTTTAGGGGCGGCGCTGAGTTTTATTGTTGCTAATAAATTGGCAGATGCGGTGGTGTCGGCATTTACTATTCGTGAGCTATTTGATCAGTCGTTTGTAAGGTGTGAGCGTATGCTAACGCACGTTGCTCACGATATTAAAGCGGTAAAAGATCGTGACCCTGCAGCCGAAACTTACCTTACGGTAATATTAAATTTAAAAGGTTTCCATGCTATTCAGGCGCATCGTTTAGCTAATTGTTTGTGGACGCAAAACCGTAAAGAGTTGGCGCGTTTTATTCAAAGCCGTAGCTCAGAAGTATTTGGCGTTGATATTCATCCTGCTTGTAAAGTGGGTAAAGGAATAATGTTTGACCATGCAACCGGTATTGTTATTGGTGAAACGGCGGTAATTGAAGATAACGTATCAATACTGCAGTCGGTTACTTTAGGTGGCACGGGCAATGAGCAAGGCGATCGTCACCCTAAAATTAGAGCCGGGGTACTTATTGGTGCTGGGGCTAAAATATTAGGCAATATTGAAGTGGGCGCGGGCGCGCGTATTGGCGCAGGCTCTGTTGTGCTAAGTAATGTACCGCCACACACTACAGCGGTAGGTGTACCGGCAAAAATTATTGGTCGCCCAGATTGCGAATGCCCTGCAAAAAGTATGAACCAAAACTTTTTAGCTAAACCTGAGCCTGAAAATGAATCGCATACTAGCTCTATGCTTTAAAGTAATGAGCAATTTAAAATGCTAAACAAAAGTAACTTACTTGGCCTGTGCTGTTTTATTTTAGGCGTAGGATTAACCAGTGGTTACTTTTTGTTTTTACATTCTATGCCTATTCAAGCGCAACAAAGCCAGCCGTTTCCTTATAAAAGTATTGTTATAAAGCAAGCTAACGATGAGTCACTCAATAGTACTGACGAGCATGTTAACCCTGCCGATGGTAACTCCCAGGCTGAGAGTATTGCACCATATACGCATAAAATTGCCACGCTTACCAATGAGCTTGAGCTTAAAACCAAACAACTTAAACGCGTTGAACAAGCGTTAAAATTAGCGCAACTAGATCAGCTTGATTTTGCTAAGCAGTTAGAAGAGAAGTTTATAGCTGAGGATGAAAATAGCCAGTGGAGCTACGAAGTAGAAACCGCGCTAACTGATTTTTTAATTACCAGCGATTTAAGTAATACCGCGCAACTAACTAGTTTAGAGTGCAAACAAACACTTTGTAAGTTTAGCCTAGTTGCCGATAAAACTAATCAACAAGAGCATGTGCAGTGGCGCGAGCTGAACGATAAGTTAGCGCTAATGCCATGGTGGCAGCAATTTAAGCTCACTTCGTCAAATTCAACCGATGAACAGATAGATTTTATAGTGAGTACTAAAGAGTAAGACGCTGCTAACTTAGTACTTGCGAGTGTAGCGTGCCGTCAACTAGTTCAGTAATTAAAGTATCTCCGACTTTTACATCCGCTACCGATTTAACCACCTTTTGCTTATCTGTTTTTGTAATACTATAGCCTCGCGCTAATACATTAAGTGGACTTACCGAATCTAGGCGACTTGCCTGCAGTGCTAAGCTGTTATTAGCTTGCTGTAATTGCTGCTGTATTGCTTGGTTAAGCCGAGTTTGTAATTGTGCGAGTTGGTGACTTGCTTGAGTGAGCTTTTTGTCGGGTGATTGGCGCATTAATCTAGGCGTTAAATTATTAAGGGTGCGCTCTTGTTGATATAAACTATTACGCATAGCTTGTTGTAGTGCAATGGTTAGTTCATCCAAGCGCTGCGCTTTTTGATTTAACTGGTTACGCGGATGGCATAAATTTAACCTGTGCTGTAGTTGTAATGCTTGAGCGCGCTTTTCGCTCATATCGTGTTTAAACGCATTAGCAAGACGGTTAACTAGCTGAGTTACTTTATTATGTAACTCTTGCGTATTAGGGCTTACCAGCTCGGCCGCCGCAGAAGGCGTAGCTGCACGTACGTCGGCTACATAGTCGCTAATAGTGGTGTCGATTTCGTGGCCTACCGCGCTCACAATAGGCAGTTGGCTATTAAATATAGCGCGTGCAAGTTGCTCATGGTTAAAACACCATAAATCTTCTAAAGAGCCGCCACCACGCCCTAAAATAAGCACGTCTACTTCGCTGCGAATATTAGCCAACTCTATTTGTTTAATTAACTGCAGATGTGCGTCTTTACCTTGCACCATAGCAGGGTAAATAATAACTTCTAACTGCGGTGCGCGGCGTTTTAGTACGGTTAAAATATCTTTTATGGCCGCGCCAGTTGCAGAGGTTATTACCCCGATACGGTTAATGTTTTGCGGTAGAGGTTTTTTATAAACCGAGCTAAATAGCCCCTCAGCGGCTAAGCGCATTTTTAGGGCGTCAAACTCTTGCTTAAGTTGTCCTTCGCCAGCAGGTTCCATATGCTCAACAATAAGTTGATAGTCGCCGCGTGGTTCATAAAGTGAAACGCGCGCTTTTACCGTTACCTGCGCACCGTTAATGGGTCGGTAACTTTGGTTACGATTATTGCCGCGCCACATGGCTGCTTTTATTTGTGCTTTATCGTCTTTTAACGAAAAATACCAATGCCCAGACGCCGGAGTAATAAAGTTCGAAATTTCGCCAGTTAGTACCAGCGAGGCAAAGCCTTGCTCGAGTAGGGCGCGTATTTCTCTATTAAGGCGTGACACGGTGTAAATCGTTTGCAAAGGCTTCGAAAACATAAAAAACTACCAAAAACTATTTATAACCCTAGTTTATCATAAATATTTACAAAATATGATTTACTAGTGCCAGCAACGCTGTTAAAATTTGGCCGCAATTCCTTATCTTAGATCCACCATGTGAGAAGTTGCCAAAATGCTTAGAATCGCTAAAGAAGCTCTTACCTTTGATGACGTACTTTTAGTACCTGGTCATTCTACTGTTTTGCCACATACGGCAAATATTTCAACTCGCTTAACGCGTGGAATCAAACTTAACTTGCCGCTTGTTTCAGCATCTATGGATACTGTTACCGAAGCTCGTTTAGCTATTGCCCTTGCGCAAGAAGGTGGTCTTGGTTTTATTCATAAAAACATGACTATTGCAGAACAAGCGAAAAACGTTCGTAAAGTTAAAACCTATGAAGCGGGTATTGTTACTTATCCTATTACAGTAACTGCCGACTTAACCATTGCAGATGCACTTGAGCTGTCGCAAGAAAAAGGTTTTTCGGGCTTTCCAGTAACCGATAGCGATAACAATCTTGTTGGTATTGTAACAGGGCGTGATATGCGCTTTGAAACTAAGCTTGAACAGCCTGTTTCTACTGTTATGACTAAAAAAGACAAGCTAGTTACTGTAAACGAAGGTGCTGCGCGCGAAGAGATTTTAGGCTTAATGCACGAACACCGCATTGAAAAAATTCTTGTGGTTGATGATGCGTTTAAACTAAAGGGCATGATCACCGTAAAAGATTACCAAAAAGCACAAGAAAAACCAGATGCCTGTAAAGACGACCAAGGTCGTTTGCGTGTAGGTGCTGCTGTGAGTGTTGGCGCAGGTACTGATGAGCGTATTGCTGCATTAGTAGAAGCAGGTATTGACGTATTACTTATCGATACTTCGCACGGCCATTCTCAAGGTGTTATTGACCGCGTTGCGAAAACCCGCAAAGAATACCCAGACTTACAAATTATTGCTGGTAACGTAGCAACAGCAGAAGGCGCTGTTGCGCTTGCAGACGCTGGAGCCGATGCGGTTAAAGTAGGAATAGGCCCAGGTTCTATTTGTACTACGCGTATTGTTACGGGTTGTGGTGTGCCACAAATTACGGCTATTTCAGATGCTGTTGATGGCTTAAAAGGCCGCGATATTCCGGTAATTGCCGATGGCGGTATTCGTTTTTCTGGCGATATTGTAAAAGCACTTGTTGCTGGTGCATCGTGTGTAATGGTGGGCTCTTTGCTTGCTGGTACTGAAGAAGCACCTGGCGAAGTAGAGCTTTACCAAGGCCGTTACTACAAATCATACCGTGGTATGGGCTCGTTAGGCGCGATGGATCAAAAAGAAGGTTCATCAGATCGTTACTTCCAAAAATCAAACGAAGCCGACAAGTTAGTACCAGAAGGTATTGAAGGTCGCGTAGCGTACAAAGGTCCTATTGCAACTATTATCCATCAGCAAGTGGGCGGCCTGCGCAGCGCAATGGGCTTAACCGGTTGTGCCACTATTGAAGAGCTAAACACCAAACCACAGTTTGTACGTGTTACTTCAGCTGGTATGGGTGAGTCGCATGTACATGACGTGCAAATCACTAAAGAAGCACCTAACTACCGTTTAGGCTAATCAGCCGTAATTACATCAATTTATGGGCTAGTTTTACTAGCCCTTTTTAAATAGCTACTCACTATATCAGTAGCATTATTTAGCATCTGACTTTACGAGATACTCCATGAGCAAAGACATTCACGATTCACGAATTCTCATTTTAGACTTTGGTTCACAATACACTCAATTAATTGCCCGTCGTGTGCGCGAAATTGGTGTTTACTGTGAACTGTGGGCATGGGATGTGACCGAAGAGCAAATTCGCGAGTTCAACCCACAAGGTATTATTCTCTCTGGTGGCCCAGAGTCGACAACACTTGAAAACAGCCCACGCGCTCCTGAATATGTATTTAATGCTGGTGTGCCAGTACTAGGTATTTGCTACGGCATGCAAACTATGGCAGCTCAGCTTGGCGGCAGTGTACACAGCTCTGATAAAAAAGAGTTTGGTTACGCCCAAGTAGAAAAAGTGGGTAATTGTGCGTTGTTTGATGCGATAGAAGATCATATCACCGACGGCGGCAATGGCGTACTAGATGTATGGATGAGCCATGGCGATAAAGTAATGGATATTCCACAAAGCTTTAAAACCACAGCTAAAACATCTACGTGTCCGCATGCGGCAATGTCGAACGAAGAAAAACGCTTTTACGGCGTACAGTTTCATCCAGAAGTAACGCACACACATCAAGGGCAGCGTTTATTAGAGCGTTTTGCTATTGATATTTGTGGTTGTGAAAAATTATGGACTGCAGCAAAAATTATCGATAATGCCATTGAGCGCATTAAAGAAACAGTTGGCGATGACGAAGTTATTTTAGGTCTTTCGGGCGGTGTTGATTCATCGGTTGTGGCTATGCTTATTCACCGTGCAATTGGCGAAAAGCTAACTTGTGTATTTGTTGATAACGGCCTACTTCGTTTAAACGAAGGCCAGCAAGTTATGGACATGTTTGGTAATAAGTTTGGCCTAAACATTGTTAAAGTTGAAGCCGAAGAGCAATTTTTAAATGACCTTGCTGGTAAGTCAGACCCAGAAGATAAGCGTAAAGCCATTGGCCACACGTTTATTAATGTATTTGATGAGCAAGCTAAAAAGCTTAAAAATGCAAAATGGTTAGCGCAAGGTACAATTTACCCAGACGTAATTGAATCTGCGGCATCTGCCACCGGTAAAGCACACGTAATTAAATCGCACCACAATGTGGGCGGATTACCAGCAGACATGAAAATGGGCCTAGTTGAGCCGCTACGTGAGTTATTTAAAGATGAAGTACGTAAAATTGGCCTAGAGCTAGGTTTACCGTACGACATGCTTTACCGTCATCCTTTCCCTGGACCAGGTTTAGGTGTGCGTGTACTTGGCGAAATTAAAAAAGAATACTGTGATTTACTGCGTCGCGCCGATGCTATTTTCATCGAAGAGCTTCACAAAGCAGAGCTTTACCATAAAGTAAGCCAAGCGTTCACTGTGTTTTTACCGGTTAAATCGGTAGGGGTTATGGGTGATGCGCGTAAATACGATTGGGTTGTATCACTGCGCTGCGTGGAAACTATCGACTTTATGACCGCGCGCTGGTCACATTTACCATATGAATTTTTAGGTGTGGTTTCAAACCGTATCATTAATGAAATTGATGGTATTTCGCGTGTTGTTTACGATATTTCGGGTAAACCACCTGCAACTATTGAGTGGGAATAATCGCGCGTTAGCTACTAGCTAGTATTAGCAGTATATAAAAATAAAAGCCCATGATTTCATGGGCTTTTTTGTTGCTAATATTACTTTAAGTATTTTTAGATGACTTTATAAAGAACGACATAATTAACCCGCTAATCGCAAGTACAATTCCCAAAATAAACGCTGTTTGTACACCCGCTGTTAATGAGCTACTTACTGCAGAGGGCGCTGATGGATCAGCCACGTTTTCCAAAAAACTATTTTGAGAAGCCGACATGATTGTAATCGCCAAGGCGGTGCCAATTGAGCCAGATACTTGCAGTAAAGTGTTTATTAAAGCGGTCCCGTCAGCATATAGTTCTCTGGGGAGCTCATTTAAACCATTTGTTTGCGCAGGCATCATAATTAATGTTACGCCAATCATGAGAGATGAATGCAAAAAGATAACCATTGCAATAGAGGTTTCTGTGGTTACATTCGACAGATTCCATAGCGTAATAATCATAATAATAAAGCCAGGTGTAAGTAGCCACTTAGAGCCAAACTTATCAAATATACGCCCCGCGATCGGAGACAAAGCACCATTTATTATTCCACCTGGCATAAGCACAAGGCCAGCAGTAAGCGCAGTTAATCCAAGGCCAATTTGTAAATATAAAGGCAAAAGAATCATGGTTGATAAAATAATCATGAATGTGGCAGATACACTCAATAAACCTAAAGTATACTTTGGATATTTTAAAGTACGTAAATCTAACATTGGTTTATCGAGTTTAAACTGTCTTAACGAAAATATAATAAGAGAGATTAGCGCAATTATAATGGTACTAATTACCAGTAAGTTCCCCCATCCTTTTTCACCCGCAATACTAAAGCCATATACAATGCCACCAAACCCGACAGTCGATAACAAAATTGACAGCACATCTATTTTAGGCTTACTCAAAACAGAAACGTTCTGCACATAAGCCAGCCCGTATACTAATGAAAAAACAAGAAACGGAATGAGTAACCAAAGAATCCAATTCCAGCTCAACAGCTCAATAATCAGCCCCGAAGTAGCTGGTCCAACAGCCGGTGCTGTCATCATAACAAGGCCAATCAATCCCATAATAGTGCCTCTTTTATGAACAGGGAAAATGATGAGGGCTGTATGGAACATTAAGGGAATTAATAAGCCGGTTCCGATTGCCTGAATAATACGACCTAATAGCAAAACACTAAAAGAGGGGGCTATACCGGAAACTATCGCTCCAATAATCGAAAAAAGTAACGAAGCAACGAATAATTGCCGTGTACTAAACCATTGTATTAATAGTGCAGAAACGGGAATAAGGATCCCCATAGTCAGTAAGTAACCTGTTGTTATCCACTGCACGGTAGAGGAAACAACATCTAATTCACTCATTAAATTGCCAAGTGCCATATTTAAAGCTGTTTCGCTAAATAAGCCAATGAATCCGGCAATTAAAAAGGATATTAGAATAGGGACTGGTCTTATAACTGTTTTATCTTGTTCATATGCAATTGTAGACATTAAAACTCTCTTCGCTGATTAACTAAATTGACCTGTGTTGATTGATACTTTATTTACTTTTTAAATTTACTTTTTAATAAGCAATGAGGGAATTTGCTCTGCTATTGTTTCAAGCGGCTTGCCCGTTTTCATTGTTAAAGCTAAGAGAATACCGCCCTCAGTTAGCGCATGAAAAACAGTAGCTAAACTTGTGGACTGTTGCTCTGTGTAGCCTGCTTCAAGAAACTTTTCAGTATAAATAGATTGCCAACTTTTAAAGGTCGCTTCACACGCCAAGCGAATAGGTTCACTAGTGGAATGTTTTTCTCCAGCAATAGTGCCAATTGGAGAGCCAAGAGGGGTTCCGCCTTGTCCAAACACTCTGGATAATTCATAAACATAAGCTTGAAAAGCATCTATTGGATTGGATACACCCGCAAAGTTTTTTTGAATATCTTCCATAACAAGTCTTTTAGTATTGTTAATTGCAGCAGTCGCCAACTGCTCTTTGCCTTTTGGAAAGTAGTAATACAAGGAGCCCTTAGGTACGCCACTTTCTTCAATTATGTCATTTAGGCCCACTCCGCAATATCCGCGCACTCTAAATAAGCGTGATGCCGTCTCAATTAGAACGTCTTTCGGCTTTACTTTTTCACTCATAACTAAAACACCTCAAATTATAACGACTGGTCTATTATTCCAATGGTAAGGAGGAATCGACTCTGTGTCAATGCTATCGGCTTTACATTTTATTTTGTGTAACCGGTAATATTATCACCAGCATGGCTCTAAAAATGCGCCAAAAGGCGATAGCCAAAGGGGGGCGGAATAGTAGTACGCTTCGTTGGTATCAATATGGTTTGAAGGTGATAATTTAGCTACAAGAGCGAGTTTAAAGGGAATACCGAAGATTTAAGAGCATGCTAAAATTAGTAAGGCAGGGAGCTTGAGTTATTCAAATTGTAAAAACTATTTAAAAAGTATCTAAAAGCTGCCTAGAAACCATCAGCAAACCATCAGCAAATTATCAGCAAGCTATCAGCAAATTATCAGCAAGCTACCAGTAAGTTATTAGTAAACTATCTAAATTAGTGCCTAGTTTTATTGAACCACAACAAATAGTAGTATCAGCACAGTGAGATAAAGTAAGCGACAGCACTTTATTGCTATTATATTTTTATTCACAAAACGTAAAAATAATTAATTTAGTGCTCGGCTATTAATATTTGCCTGAGTCTAAGTAATTAAAAAATGAAGAATTAGCCTGCTAATTCGTCGTTTTGTTTATTTAAAAGGCAATCAAACCAAAAAGATGATTTTTTTCTTTACCTTTGGCCAAAGGTCTCTATAATTCGTCGGTATTGCAGGGGCGTAGTTCCAATTGGTAGAACAGCGGTCTCCAAAACCGACGGTTGGGAGTTCGAATCTCTCCGCCCCTGCCATTTCTTCTTTACATCGAATTTATTACTTCTTATATTACCTTACTTACTAATTTCATCGAGTCGTTATGCATTCACGTTACGCAGCTGTTTTTGGTATAGAAAACCTCGAATTAAATCAGCATTATCAAACGGTTAATAACCAGCCAATAAATAATAAAGCAACTGACACTAAAGCAGACAGCGTCGCGCCTGAGCCTATTTCGCTCACAAGCCAGTTATTTGCAGATATAAAGCGTGCCATAGCCCCCATTACCATCAATAGTGTAATACAAGGCACGGCACTGCAATTACATGGCGATCAGTTAGTTTTAACAAATTCACAGCTCAGTACTGCCGATAAACGTGCTTTATGGGCTTTAATGAGTGACCATCTTGATAAACTTTAAATCAGTAGACGCAACCGCTATACCGAAATTAATGGCTATAGAAGCCGCATGCCACAGCCACCCGTGGACGTTAAATACCATGAGCTCATGTATTGGTGGGCGCTATTTTAATTTAGCAGCGTTTAACGGCGATACCATGGTAGGTTTTTATATTGGCGAAAAGGCCGGGCCCGACTTTACCTTGATGGATATTTGCGTTGCCCCAAGCGAGCAAGGAAAAGGCATTGCAAAACAGCTACTGAACCAGTTTATTGAATATGGTGAGCAGCAAAATGCTGAAAATTTATTTTTAGAAGTACGCGAATCAAATACCCCCGCAATAAAGCTCTACGAAAATGCAGGCTTTATAGAAATGTCAGTGCGTAAAAACTATTACCCAAGCGACAATCCTGCTAAAAACGGATTTGAAGACGCTATTTTAATGGGCATGGCACTGGGCTTAAACTTTCAATAATATTTTGTAGTGAAGAGTTTGCAGTGATAACTGTATAAAGAATATTGTTGCAGTAAGCCGATAACTTATACCGGCTTACTTTGCTCACTAATAACCTGCTCAATAGCGTTAATTAAGTTAGCTGTTAATTCGTTTAACGCGGCTTTGCTATCGCTTTTTAAATGATCTTCTAAACGCGCAGCACAGTGATAAATATCATCAAAGTTAAAACACCCAGCACTGCCTTTTATATTATGTGCTAATGCGCGTAATGCGACTAAGTTACCCGAAAATTGTAAGCTTTTTATTTCAGCTAAATAAGTTGGCAGGTTAGCGACGTAATTTGCATTTATTTGTTGGAATTTTTCACTTTTGAGTATGACGTCCCATTTATTTTGATTGTCTTTTTCAAGGTGTAGGTAACTTACTAATACGCTTTCTAGGGCGTCTTTATCTATAGGTTTCGCCAGAGCCTTGTCGCATCCTGCAGCAATATATGTGTCTACGTCATGGTTCATTACATTCGCAGTGAGTGCGATTATAGGGCCGTCGTATGCTGCATGGCGTAATATTTTAGTCGCTTCTAGGCCACCCATTACTGGCATTTGCATATCCATAATAATTAACTGATAGTCGTTTACTAGCGCCATTTCTACTGCTTCAGCGCCATTGTTTGCTATGTCGGGCTCTAATCCCCAAGTTTGCAGCAGCAGCTTTATTAATAATTGATTATCGGGGTTATCTTCGGCCACTAAAATATGTGCATCAAAATTATTACTAGCGAAGGAAAGCAGCGGATCTTTTTCTGGAATGAGTTGATTGGATTGCTCTAAAAACAGGTTATCGGCTAATGGCGTTTGTAAATTACAGGCTATGGTTATAGTAAAGCAGCTACCTACATCTAATTCACTTTTAACGGTTATATCACCGCCAAGACGTTGTGCTAAATTTTTTGAAATACATAGCCCAAGCCCGGTGCCGCCAAAGCGACGGGTTGTGGTAGCGTCTGCTTGCTCAAAAGGAGTAAATAAGCGCTTAATTTGACTTTCAACCATACCAATTCCGCTATCTTGTATTACAAACATCAGCTCTTGGCTTGGTAGGTAATGAACCGTTATAGATACATGGCCTTGCTCGGTAAACTTAACTGCATTGCTGGCAATGTTGATCAGTATTTGTTTTAAGCGGGTTTCGTCGCTGTTTATAGTGTGTGGTAACGGGAGTTGATAATTAATACTAAGCTTTAGCTTTTTTTGTTGTGCCAGCGGTTCAATAATTGACTCAATGTCGTGCATTAAGCGCACTACATTTAGTGGGGCTTGCTCTACAGCAATTTTTTCGGCTTCAATTTTAGACAAATCTAAAATGTTATTTATTAACTCTAGTAAATGCTTAGAGTTGCGTAAAATGGTGCTTAAATGCTGTTTGTTGTTGGTGATTTTATCGTTATGTAAAAGCTGTTCGGTAAAGCCCATTATTGCCGTGAGTGGGGTACGAATTTCGTGGCTCATATTAGCCAAAAAGCGACTTTTAAGTTGATTTGCTTGCTCTGCTTGGCCAATCGCAAGCTCTAACTGGCTGTTCATGGTTTCTAGCGCTTTGGTGCGGCTTTCTACTTTGTCTTCGAGGTGATGTTTATATTCTTCTAACTGCTCTTGATAATGCCTAATTTGATTAACCATGTGATTAAAGTCGTTAAACAATATGCCTACTTCATCATCGGTGTGCGCGGGCAGTGAAACACCTAAATCGCCATCACCTACACGGTGGCTAGCTGCACCTAATAGCTCAATAGGATTAAGTAATAAATTACGCACTACAATAAAAATAAGTATTGGCAGCGTAATAACCGAAATAATAACAATTAAGCCGGTAATTAAGCTAATAGCCTTACCCGACTGATACAAAACGGCTTTAGGAATAGTCGATACATAATAACCACCGCTCATTTGCACCGCAAAAATCATCCGCTCTATTTTATCTATACTCGAAAGCTCTATGGTTGATAAAGAGCCAATGTCGGCTAAGTTATGTACTTGGTTGAGCTCAAATTCGCTAATATATTGGCCACGAATATTATAATCGGAACTAAATAAAATTTTCCCCTCATTACTAACGAGTAAGTTGAGAGTGTTGTTGTAAGGGGCTTCTAAAATACTGGTGTTAAGAATAGAAGGATCAATATGCAGTACTATAAAACCAAGCTGTTGTGGGCGCTTAAGATAGTAGTCAATGCTATAAATACGCTGAATAAAATACAAGCTGGTGGTGCCATCTGCTTTTTGCATCATAAACTGCTGTTGGCTTAAATTACTTTGCTGTACTTTGTCAAAAAAAGGATACGATTTTGGCGCTATACTTAAATTACTTGAGTAGTAGGCATCGCTTTTGCCATTTACCGACATTAAGTTAATGCTAATAATATCGGGATAGGCCTCGCTATAACTGGCAAACACATCCATTAACGCACCTAGGCGATAGGTGTAGCCACCATCAGCATGTAAATCGTTAGCTAAAAAATCGTTCAATACGGGTGAGGTGGATAATAGCTTGGCAGTGGATTGAAATGAGTCAATATAGTTAAATACTTTTTGTTGTTGTTGTTCAACAAACCGGCTCATAATTAAATCAGCTTGTTTTTGTGTTGAGTTGGTTACATTAGTTAGCGTAAAACCACCTAAAAATAACAGCGGAAGTATAACTAACGGCGTTATATACCATAATAACCTAATGCTTAACTTACTGGTTTTCATTACCAAACAACACATCCTCCATGTAATGTTAGTAATAATATGTTTTACAGCTATATTACTCAAGCTTAGCGTTTGTTTATTGTGCTGGTAATATTTATAACTAAGCACAATTTAGGACAATAATTGAGTAAATACGCGCTCTGGGAGAGTTAATAAAAAAAGAATCAGTTAATAACTAAGCATTGATTGTTTATAGAGTGAAGATCAGCGAAAATAGTCTTCAATTACGATTAACATAACGGATCGCGTGTGAGGAGCCAAATTGGGTTCTTCCTAGGGTGTGTTGAGCTTTCGGGGTTGAGCAATATTAGCTCTGAAACGTCAGCATACATAAATGTCCGTATTCAAACTAAAAGAACTTTTTTAATGGCAGAGCAAAATCTCCTCAGTGAAATTAATAAACGACGTACCTTCGCGATTATTTCGCATCCAGATGCGGGTAAAACCACCATCACCGAAAAAGTACTCTTATTCGGACAAGCTATCCAAAAAGCCGGTACAGTAAAAGGCCGTGGCTCTAACCAGCATGCTAAATCTGACTGGATGGACATGGAAAAAGAGCGTGGTATTTCTGTTACTACCTCAGTAATGCAGTTTCCGTATAAAAACGCCTTGGTTAACCTGCTCGACACACCTGGACACGAAGACTTCTCAGAAGATACGTACCGTACGCTAACAGCAGTCGATTCGTGCTTAATGGTTATTGATGCGGCCAAAGGTGTAGAAGACCGTACGCGTAAATTAATGGAAGTAACACGCCTGCGTACTACGCCAATTGTTACTTTTATGAATAAATGTGACCGTGATATACGCGACCCAATGGAGCTGCTTGACGAAGTTGAAACCGAGCTTAAAATAGCGTGTGCGCCTATTACTTGGCCAATTGGTAGTGGTAAAGGCTTTAAAGGTGTTTATCATATTCATAACGATGAAGCGGTTTTATATAAAACTGGCCAAGGTCATAAAATTCAAGACGTGCGCACCATTAAAGGGATAGATAACCCAGAACTGGTTGATGCTATTGGTGACGATCTCGCCGCGCAATTACGCGATGAGCTAGAGCTGGTTATTGGCGCATCCAATGAATTTGATTTAGAGCTGTTTTTAGCCGGCGAACTATCGCCAGTTTATTTTGGTACAGCACTAGGTAACTTTGGTGTTGATCATGTACTTGACGGCTTAACTAAATGGGCGCCAACGCCATTGCCACGTGAAACAGAAGACCGCCAAGTAGTTGCCACTGAAGAGAACTTTACTGGCTTTGTATTTAAAATTCAGGCCAATATGGACCCGAAACACCGCGACCGAATTGCCTTTATGCGCATAGTGTCGGGTAAATACAGCCAAGGCATGAAAATGAATCATGTGCGAATTGGCAAACAAGTAAGTATTTCTGATGCGGTTACGTTTATGGCTGGCGATCGTGAGCGCGCAGGTGATGCATTCGCTGGCGACATTATTGGTTTACATAACCACGGTACGATTCAAATAGGTGATACTTTTACCCAAGGTGAAAAGCTTAAGTTTAGTGGTATTCCTAACTTTGCACCGGAATTATTCCGCCGTATTCGTTTACGTGATCCGCTTAAGCAAAAGCAGTTATTAAAAGGCTTAGTACAACTTTCAGAAGAGGGTGCTGTACAGGTATTTAGACCGCTAATAAACAACGATTTAATTGTAGGCGCAGTAGGTGTACTTCAGTTTGATGTGGTTGTAGCGCGCTTAAAAGCAGAATATAACGTAGATGCAATTTACGAAGGGGTTAACGTAAATACAGCCCGCTGGGTAAGTAGCGACGACGTTAAAAAGTTTGAAGACTTTAAGCGTAAATGTGAAAGCAACCTAGCCTTAGATGGCGGCGATAATTTAACTTACATAGCGCCAAGCCGTGTAAACCTTAATTTATCAGTAGAGCGCTATCCAGAAGTCACCTTTAGCCATACACGCGAAAACTAAAGCCAGCTTAGTAAAATTTTAAAAGCCTGCTTTGGCGGGCTTATTAAGGTAAAAAATATGAACATTCGTACTATTTTAGTAGAAAAAGCCATTGCCGCTATGACAGCTGTAGGCTTACCAGCAGATACTAACCCAGCAGTTACACAAAGTACTCGTCCACAATTTGGTGACTACCAAATTAATGCTGCCATGGGCGCGGCTAAAAAAATGAAAAGCAACCCACGAGAGCTTGCGCAAAAAATTATTGATAACCTAGATGTAAGCGACATTGCCGAAAAAACTGAAATTGCCGGCCCAGGGTTTATAAATATTCATTTAAAGCCTGAATTTTTAGCACAAAGCGTTAAAGCGGCGAATAGTGATGCAAAATTAGCGGTTAATGAACACGCTAATCCACAAAAAGTGGTTGTTGATTACTCATCGCCAAACCTTGCTAAAGAAATGCACGTAGGCCATTTACGCTCAACCATTATTGGTGATGCGATTGTGCGTGCGCTTGAATTTAGAGGCGACAGCGTTGTGCGTCAAAATCACATGGGTGATTGGGGCACACAATTTGGTATGTTGATTGCGCATTTAGAAGATCAAATTAGCCAAGGCGTAGATTTAGATACAGTAGCACTTGCCGATTTAGAAACCTTTTACCGCGACGCTAAAAAACGTTTTGACGATGAAGAAGGCTTTGCCGACAAAGCACGTAATTATGTAGTTAAATTACAAGGCGGCGACGCGCATTGTGAAAAACTGTGGAAGCTTTTTATAGCCACTTCAGTTAAGCACTCTGAAGAAGTATATAAGCGCTTAAATGTAACGCTTACACAAGCTGATATTATGGCTGAAAGCGCATACAACGCTGAGCTAAATGACATTATTAGTTTATTAAAAGATAAAAATATTGCCGTGGAGTCGCAAGGCGCACAGGTAGTATTTTTAGATGAACTAGCAAACAAAGATGGCGAACCATCGGCGTTTATTGTACAAAAATCGGGTGGCGGCTTTTTATATGCAACTACAGATTTAGCCGCATGTGATTACCGCTCAAATAAGTTAGGTGCCGATCGTATCTTAATTTTTGTTGATGCGCGCCAAAGCCTGCACTTTAACCAAGTAGAGCTTACAGCACGTAAAGCTGGTTTTTTACGCGATGAAACTAGCTATGAGTTTTGCCCGTTTGGCACCATGATGGGCGCCGACAACAAACCATTTAAAACCCGTACCGGTGGCACAGTTAAACTTGCCGATTTACTCGAAGAGTCGATTAATCGCGCAGCAATAAAATTAGCCGAGCGTGAATCTGATTTATCAGAGCAAGAGCGCAGCGAAATTGCCCGCAAAGTAGGTATTGGCGCAGTTAAATATGCCGACCTTTCTAAGCACCGCACCAGTGATTATATTTTTAACTGGGACAGCATGCTAAGCTTTGAAGGCGCAACCGCCCCTTACTTACAATATGCTTATACACGTATACGCAGTATTTTCCGTAAGTCAGATTTAAGTGCCGAAGCGCTAACTCTTCTTGGTGTTAATGTTAAAATAGTTGAGCCGCAAGAAAAAGCGCTAGCGCTTAAGTTACTGCAGCTTGAAGAAGTACTTGATTTAATGATCAGCGAAGCCACACCACACGTACTATGTGGTTACTTATATGAACTAGCAAGCTTATACATGACGTTCTACGAAGCCTGCCCAGTACTTAAAGAAGGCGTAGAGCCAAACGTACGTGATAGCCGTTTAGTGTTATGTAATTTGGTTTCTAAAACATTAGAGACGGGATTAGACTTACTAGGCATTGAAGTCATGGAGCAAATGTAATCACCTTCTGCTGCGTGTAGTTCGCTTTAGCTGCGTTGATAAAACTATTTAGCCTAAGTCACATACAAACCGTATGCTCCTTGGCATAAATAGTTTTACCGCCTTGCTAGCACTCCTACACTTGCAGATGTAACGCTTTACACCGTAGGTTGGGTTGAATGAAACGAAACCCAACGATACACCTGAGACTCTGTGTTTATTGCTATCGAATGTACCTAAAGCTTGATGTTTGTTGTTACTAGCATCACTATTTAAGCTCGTTACTCTAAGCTCTTTTCTAACGCTTTATTTAAAGGATTTATTATGAAACTCGAAGATATCCGTCGTGAATACCTGCAAAACGCGTTAAGCGAAGATAACTTGCTTGATGATCCGTTTAAACAGTTTGAAACCTGGCTTGAGCACGCTGTAGCAAGTAATTTACCTGATCCAACCGCTATGGTAGTGGCGACAGTTGATGATACCGGGCAGCCTTCGCAGCGCATTGTATTGCTTAAGCATTTAGATAATGATGGTTTTGTGTTTTTTACTAATACAGGTTCGCGCAAAGCGCAGGAGCTTAAAGGTAATAATAAAATATCGCTGCACTTTCCTTGGCACCCTATGGAACGCCAAGTAATTGTGTATGGCGAGGCTAAACCTTTACCTACTTCTGCGGTGGCTAAGTACTTTTTATCTCGCCCTAAAGAAAGCCAGCTAGCAGCGTGGGCATCAGCACAAAGTCGCCCAGTTTCATCGCGTAAAGTGTTGATGGAAACCTTTGCCAATATGAAAAACAAGTTTGCTAAAGGTGAAATTCCTTTACCTGACTTTTGGGGTGGCTATTGTGTTGTACCGCAAAAAATTGAGTTTTGGCAAGGTGGGGCACACCGCCTGCACGACCGCTTTATGTATCAGCGCCAAGCAGACAACAGCTGGCAAATTACACGCTTAAACCCTTAATAAATCGATGAGTAAGTAACAATGCAATTTATTGACTCTCATTGCCACCTCGACTTTACAGAGTTTGACTCAAACCGCGAGTCACTCATTAGCGAGTGTGTAGCAAAGGGAGTTGAGCAGTTTGTGGTGCCCGGTATTAGTTTGGCCCAATCGCGTGCATTACTTGAATTTAAAATTAACTTTGCAGGCGTAAAAATAGCTGCAGGACTGCATCCTTACTTTTTAAATCAGCATCAAGAGTCCCATATAGAGCTGCTATTTACATTTGCTACGGCCAATAAAAACCAGCTGGTGGCAATTGGCGAATGCGGTCTAGATCGAAGTATTGAAAACCTCTCCAAACAAACCTTTTTATTTGAACAACAAATAGCACTGGCTAATCAGCTAGGGTTACCGTTAATTGTGCATCATAGGCAAAGCCATGATTTAATAGCGCAGTCGTTTAAGCGTTGTAAGCCTAAGTATGGAGGGGTTATTCATGCGTTTTCGGGATCACTTCAACAAGCTCAATATTATATTAAGCAAGGTTTTAAGCTCGGTGTAGGCGGTGTTATTAGCTACCCGCGAGCGGTTAAAACGCGCGATGTAATTGCCAATATAAATACATCGCACCTAGTGCTTGAAACCGACTCGCCATCAATGCCGCTATGTGGTTATCAAGGGGAGATCAATACGCCGCTGCAAATAGTGCGGGTATTTGATGTATTGTGTGAATTAAAGCCCAAACAACACAAAGAGCAACTAGCTACAGAGCTTTACGACTCATGCTGTGATGTTTTTTGTATATAGCGATTAACCTGCCATATTTTTAAGCCACGGCCAAATTGCCAAGTAAAAATACATGCAATTACCAACATTAATAATACTTGGCGACCTAAGTCATGAAAATGATTGTGGCTAGATGTAACTGCCGCACGGGTTAAATAAGTAATAGATACAAAACCAACAGGTCTGTCGTCGTCACTTACCACGGGCTCTATAAACGGTGTTTTAAGTTTACTAACACCAGGAGTTGATTCAGATAGCTGGCCGCTAACATGCAGCGATTGCCAATTATCGCTACTGGCTATAAGCATGCCTTGCTGGTCGTAAATTGTGGCTGAAAGTACAAATTCATCTTTGCTTATGTTGTTACATAATGCATTAAGTTGCGGTTTGTTTTTTTCAATTAACGGGGTTTTAGCATTTAATGCCATAAATTTGGTGAGCGATTTTGCCGTACTATCGGCACTGTCATAAAGTAATTGATGGCTTTGAAAACTACTATTAATGCCCACCCAGCTCAGTAATATTAAGCAGGCAGTAGCAAGCAATAAACGCACTAAGCGTTTTTTTTGTGAGGCAGTGATAGGGTTTTTAAGATGGTTATTTTTCATAGTCACCGTATATACTACTGACAGCATTTTGATTTGATGTTACAAATGCTATACCCAAGTTGTTTGGGTATACTATAACCTTAAACCCCACCTGATGGCGAATTTAGCGCAAGTAATATATTTAACATTTTGTAAGTAGCTGTCAGGATAACAAAAAAATTCACGGAGAATCCATGTCGCAAACGAACATGGCACAGCCTGGTGCTGAGCAACCATTAACGCAGTTAGTATTAAATAAATGGTTTAGCTATCAGGATGAGGTGTTTTTACCGTTAAAAAACCTACCTAATAAACACCAAGGTTTATTTAGTATTGCCTTTGCTGGCAATTTTAGTATTACCCATATTAAAGCCATAATAGATTTTTTTGCGAAGCATAATCAAACCGTTACAGGGCTTTGCCAGTATCAGCCCGACTTAAGTTTACCAGCGGCACTGTGTTTTTATATTAAGCAAGCAGAGCTGCCGATTAACCCGCTAGTATTACAACAATTTTCCAGCACACTTGATTTTCAGCTAGTGCAAATAGCTTGCCCACCCAACTTGTATGAGCCAGGTTTATTGGTAATGGATATGGATTCAACCGCTATTACTATTGAGTGCATAGATGAAATTGCACGCTTAGCTAACGTATACGATGAGGTTGCTTCGGTAACAGCACTGGCAATGGCTGGTAAGCTTGATTTTAGTGAAAGCCTAAATCAGCGCGTCGCTAAACTTACCGGAATTGAAAAAAGCTTAATAGATGAGTTAAAAAATAATTTACCTTTAATGCCGGGTATTAAAATGCTTTGCCAAATACTTAAACAGCATCAGTGGCACTTAGCCATTGCGTCGGGTGGTTTCGTACCCTTTGCAGAGCAAGTACAAGCGTTAATCAATTTAGATGAAGTACACGCTAATGTGCTTGAATTTAAAGATAATAAGCTCACAGGTAAAGTATTAGGCACAATTGTAGATGCACAGCAAAAAGCCGTTATTTTAGAGTCATTACAGCAACAGCTGGGATTAATAAAGTCGCAAACAGTGGCGATTGGCGATGGGGCTAACGATTTAAAAATGATGGCAACAGCAGGGCTAGGTGTAGCAGTACATGGTAAAGCAAAAGTGGTTGAGCAAGCCCAAGCAGCTATTTGCCAAGGCTCGTTATTACAATTACTGTATATGCTAGCTATACCATTAAATAGTGAGGCTACTGTTTAACGCAGGCGGTTTAGCCAAAGCAGTTTGCGGCGACCCATTTGGTCAACTTGTTGCTGTTCAAGTTTTAAATGGCTTAAGGCTTCTTCGGTGATATCGACAATATCACCGACACCCGCTACAGACCACAATGCCTCTTCTAATTCCCTTGCTTTATGCAGCGCATATTGACTCACATATTTTAGTTCGTTAGATAAATAATCGGTATCTGGGCGTCCAGTACGTGATATATACAAGCGCATAACAAAAATAAGATTCGACTTTAAGCCTTTGCTTATTTGTTCCTGAAAATCATTATAATCCTCACCTGCTATGCAATAACTGGTAATAGACTCTGAAATACTGCCCTTACGGGGATCAAAATTAATCACAAGTGTAAAGGCGCTTGGCGGATCTTGGCGGCTAAGATCTTTTATCTGTGGGGTGATCACATTAACGATTTGCTCATCAGTAATAATGCTCGATAAATCGGTTTTATTACCCAACAAACCAAAGTTTTGTAAAAGCACATGTAGTGGGCTAGGGTATAAGCCAAAGCCAATTGCACCTGCTTTAAAGTGCGCTCCTTCTTTATGTAAATAAAGTGGGAACTGGCAAACGCTTTTAGTTACCATATTTCTAAGTGCTGTAGAGAGCCCAGGCACTTTAGGCGCTTCTTCTGACACTTTTAGTTTATCTTTATTACTGTTAATTAACTGCGTAAAAAACAGCACTCCAGCATGGGGTAAGTCGGCAACTCGGCTGGCTTTTAAATTAATAATAGTGAACGACTTATTTACAGCCATCACTTCGTACTTTAGCTCACTAAGCTGATATGTTTTGGTTATTTTTTGTAAGTCAGGAAACGAGAGTAAAACAATGTCGCCTTTTTTTAAGCTTACTGGTTGTTTGCATTCAAGCTGCAAGCCCATAACCGAAAAGTCGCGAGTAAGGCCATGTACTACCTCATCGTTTACGCTAATCGACACGTTCGTTTTATATAAGTAGCGCTTATCAGAGCGAAGATTTACATACTCTAAAGGTACAATATCTAAATAAGGCGCAGACTTACTTTTGCTATGGCCAAAATTCTTCAATTGATTAATCAAAGCTTTATCGTAATTTAATTGCTGATAGTGTTGCTGTTCAGTTTTATTACCAATAGCAGTTAGTACCACCATATATTTTACATTTTTCACTAACCCTTCTACCCGAGGAGAAGGCGGCTTATTGAGCTTTTCAATATTTTTACTTACAGTGTTTGGTAACGATAAAGGAATAAATGAGTCATCTGGATGGCTTGGCATAATTTGTATTTTAAAGCACTGCCAAGTGTCTTTTTGACTGCCAAAACCTAAAAATAAGTTTTTTAGCTGAAGGTTTTGTTCAAGCTCATTACGTGTTGCAGAATAATAATAAATTTTGCCCGCCGAAATATGAGTAAAAGTATATAAATAATCTTCTTTAACTGGAGCCTGTTTTAAAAGTAATGCATTAATGCGTTGCTCATTAAGCACACTGTATAAACAAGGGTTTTGGCGTTCATCGGTAAAGTAACGTTGAATAAAAATGTTGTTTTCGGTGGTTAGACTTAAGCTAGGATAAAGTACATTGTCTTTTTTACTTAAAAACACATATAAAGAGGTGACGCGTGGAATATAGTATTGCTCGTAACCCTTAGAAACCACAGCATCGAGCGTATTATCAAGGTTTACTTTATAGCGACGTTTATTACCGTGGATAAAGCTTTCTAAAAAATTATCAAATGCTTCATTATTTTCAATAAAGGTGCGTTTTAAACGAATATGATTAAACTCTTTAGAAATATTTTCTACGGCGACAACCTCATACTGAATGCCATTTTTTAAACCTAGCTCAAAGTCTTGCTCTAAACCTACCAAACGCAAGGCGATTAAATGTCCTTTTTTTAGTACATAACGAGTGGCTAGCTTTATTTTACAACCACTGAGGGATATATCGGAAGTGCTAGCAGCAATACTTTTTTTGTCGTTGTATTCAACCGTTACTTTAATTGAATAGTTCATTCGCTCTTCAGAGCGGCTTTCATAAGAGGCAAACTTTATAACATTTGTATTAAGGGAGTCATCAATGGCTTGCTCTGCAATTTTTTCTGTGGTTTTGCGTTGTAACACCCGATGATTATTTTCGGTGTTCATCACTGCCTCATAAACGGCAAGGGTATAACCACCGTGTTGTTTTAGCGCAGCTTCAAATACTTCAATCGCTGTTTCATCCATGAAATGTTGTTTGCCATTGTGATCATAAGGCTTTACCTGCCCAGTCACTAAACCACGTAAGTCAATAAAGCGCGCTATCGGCTGAGATAAGCGTGTCATTTCCATTTTCATTAAAAACTGTTCAGGCTTTGTAAGCCCAGCTATTTTAGACTTAAAAATTAAATCAAATTTAGGGTTGCCTAAATAATGTTTTAATTCAGATATAAGATCTTCGTGCTTGAGCAGTATGTCTTCAGCCATTTATAAAACCATCACCGTCTAATTAAAAAAGTAGGTATACTATTAAATCCATTTATTAGAAAACTCAATAAATGTCGTATCGTGTTATTGTTGTTAATATAGGTACGATTATTCGAGTAACTACAGTTTAGCGCTTGTTATTATGTGTTAAATACCAATTTATTGGCAAGTTACTTTAAACTATTATTCAAGCAATAAGTATGCCCTAAAGTATAGTAAAAAAGAAAACAGCATTTATAGATAATAATAGTAGTGCTAAATTATCTTGTTGGTATGACTCATTGTTAGGCGAAAGTTTAAAATGGTAAAATAAGCACTTAACATTAAGTATTTTTAAAATTAAAGAATAGTAGGTAAAGTTATAAATGGCTAAAGCGGCAAAAGTAGAGTTTGTTTGTACCGAATGTGGCATGAACTACCAACGTTGGCAAGGTCAATGCCGCTGTGGTGCATGGAACACATTAGCAGAATTTAAACCGTCAGCAGGGCAAAGTAAAAAAGCATCGGCACGCGTAAGTGTAGGTGGTTATGCTGGGGGGATTGGTGGCGGTTCTAAAAAAATTAATGATATTGCTACCGCAGAAACTGAAAAACAGTTAACTGAAATTGGCGAGCTCGATCGTGTTTTAAGTGGCGGTGTAACAACGGGGTCAGTTAATATAATCTCTGGCGATCCAGGGGCTGGTAAAACAACCTTGTTATCTGATTTAGTGGCACGAATGTCACAACGCATGCCCTCACTTTACTGTACCGCAGAAGAATCTTTATCGCAGTTTAAAAACAGAGTGAATCGTTTAAAGTTAAATTATAACCCTGATGCGCTTTATTTACTTTCCGAAACCAGTGTTGAAACCATCATTGAAGAACTCGATAAAAATAAAATTAAGTTTGCAGTAATAGACTCCATTCAAGCAGTGGTCACCGACACAGCTAACGGTAGCCCAGGCTCGCCTTCGCAAGTAAAAAGTGCCGCGCAAGCACTTACGCAATACTGTAAGCAAAATGATGTCACTATGTTCATTATTGCCCATGTAAATAAAAACAACGAAATAGCTGGTCCGCAAACGCTGGTGCATATAGTTGACGCACTATTGCATATAGATACTAACGATGGGCAAATTCGTACCTTACGAGCAAATAAAAACCGCTTTGGTGATATAGATACTGTCGGTATTTTTAGAATGTGCGAACGCGGTATGCTCAGCGTTGATAACCCCAGCGAAATATTTTTATCAGGCTCAACTACAGATTCACCTGGCTCTGCAATTACGTGTATTCGTAAAGGTAATCGTAATTTATTACTCGAAATTCAATGTTTAACCACTGAGATTGAGGCGGAATTTCCGCAGCGTGTTTGCGTTGGTTTAAACATGAACCGAATAAAAATGCTCACCGGCATACTGCGTAAGCACACAAAAACTAAAATATTTCACGATACGTTTTTTAATATAGTGGGTGGCTTAAAAATTGATGAATCAGAAACCTGTATAGATTTAGCGTTGGTTGCTGCGCTACTTAGCAGCTTAAATGATTTTGTTGTGCCACGTACCACTTGTATTATGGGAGAGCTGAGCTTAAATGGCGACGTACGCCCAATAGACAGTGGCGTACCGCGCGTTAAAGAAGCTGCGCAGCATGGCTTTACGGAAATATTTATTCCATTTCGTAATTACCATAAATCAATGGAAAGGCTGGGCGCTAAGATCACCCCGATAAAAACAGTACATGAGTTACTTAGTTTAATTAATTAGCAAAAACGCTTATCGGTGATGTTCTGCAATGTTACTCTTGAGCTGAAACAATTTATATAAAGACTTAAATAAGGAAATAACATGAAAAAGTTAGTTATAGCTGCAGCAATTGTAGCTGCCGGTGTTGGTGGCGTAAGTTATGCAAATCACGTAGCCACTAAAGAAGTACGTGCAGAAATAGATAAGCAACTAGCACTAGTGAGCGAGCAAACCGGCGCTACATTTAAGTATGCAGACTTATCGGCTAGTGTTATTTCCAATAGTGTAGAAATTAGCAATATGGAAGTCATTAGTTCTGAAGGCGATAATGTTGCCAGTATTCAAAGCATTGAAGTGACAGGCTACGAAACCGATAAAATTTCACCACACACTACATTTGATGTAAAAAGCTTTCAATTTAATAAAGACTTTGTGGCTAAATTACCAGCCGATACAAATACTATGTTAGCGTCGGCCAGTTACGATTTACATTCATCACTTGATTACGATGAAAAATCGGGCGACAGCGATGTGGTAGTTAAGTTAGATGCAAAAGACATTGTTAGCTTTAATATGAATATGGGTCTGGCAAACACACAAGCACTTATGGATGCATCGCTTGCGATCAGTAAAGCGCAGCAAGCAGCGGGCAGCGAACCTTTAACTTATGAGCAAGAATTACAGCAGCAAACGCTAATAATGCAAGCTATGAGTAAGTTAGAGCCGCGCAGTGTTAACTTTGAACTTAATAACCAAGGCGAGCTTAAAGCATTGCTAGAAAGCGAGCTTATTAAGCAAGGTATGAGTGTTGAGCAAATGCAAATGATGGTTGAGCAGCAGCTACAGCAAGCGCCAGTAACTGAAGAAATTGCAGAAGCGATTAGCGGCTTTGTTAAAGGCTTAAATTCATTTAGCGTGTCGGCAAAACTACCAGAAGGCAAAACTATGATGGAAGTTAACCAACAAATAATGATGCTAATAGGCCAGCCTGAAAAGCTTGTAGAGTACATTAATCTAGAAGTTAAAGGCGACTAAAAGTAGCTATAGCAATCGCGATATCAGTTAAAAATGATAGCACGATACACATAATTAAAGCGTGAGTTTAACTCGCGCTTTTTTATGCGTAAATTTTGCGTTTAGACTAGGTGTTAACTCTCAAAATTAACAATTAGTTTACCAGTACTCATTTTATCGTTAGTATTCATTACTACAAAAACTGTTATTTATCATATTAAATAGCCATTAAGGCTCAAACTAATTACTTAAAGTTGAATGGGGTTACAGATGGGAAAAGGTCGATTAGAAGCTTTTAGTGATGGTGTGTTGGCAATTATTATTACCATTATGGTATTGGAGCTAAAAATACCTGAAGGCGCAGGAATTGAAGCACTTGTGCCTATGCTCCCTAACTTTTTTAGCTATGTTTTAAGTTTTGTATACGTAGGGATTTACTGGAATAACCATCATCATTTATTACACGCTGCTGGCAGTGTTTCGGGTGGGGTATTGTGGTCAAATTTAAATTTACTTTTTTGGTTATCATTATTCCCGTTTTCGACCAGTTGGATGGGAGGTAATCACTTTGAGCCACTACCTACCGCGACTTATGGTGCCGTGCTGTTTATGGCGGCGATTGCGTATAATATTTTACAACGCAGCATAATGGCGACAGATGGCTGCAGCTCTGTATTACGCAAAGCAATCGGTGCAGACTGGAAAGGCAAAGTGTCTATGGCGCTCTACTTATCGGCAGTAGGCGTAGCATTTGTAGCGCCATGGTTAGCACAAGTAATATATGTGGCAGTGGCGCTGTTATGGTTAGTACCAGATAAAAGAATAGAGCAGGCCGTTAATCAAAATTAAATTTATTACTCTTTTAATTAGTTTTACCGCTAAGTAGGGCAATAAAAAAGCCGCGTTTGTTATAAAGCAAACGCGGCTTAAAATTTTCTAGAGCTTAAATTAGTTAATGCAGAATACGTGCTCTTATCGTGCCTTCAACAGCGCTTAGCTCTTTAAGGGCAACTTCTGAGTGGTCGGTATCTACATCAATAACTACATAACCAATTGACTCATCTGTTTGTAGGTACTGCGCGGCAATGTTAATACCGTGCTGTGCAAACGCTTGGTTTATTTGTGTTAATACGCCAGGACGGTTGTGATGTACATGCAGTAAGCGACTACGATTAGCAAGCTCTGGTAGTGAAACCTCAGGGAAGTTAACAGCAGTAATAGTTGAGCCGTTATCTGAGTATTTAGCTAGTTTTCCAGCTACTTCAATACCAATGTTTTCTTGTGCTTCTTGAGTTGAACCACCAATGTGCGGCGTTAAAATAACATTGTCAAAATTACGCAGTGGCGATACAAACTCTTCATCGTTAGATTTAGGCTCAACCGGGAACACATCGATTGCTGCGCCGCTGAGTTTTTTGTCGGTAAGCGCTTCTGCCAATGCATCAATATCAACTACAGTACCGCGAGACGCATTAATTAAAATAGCGCCTTGTTTCATAACCGCAAGTTCGGCAGTGCCAATAAGGTTCTTAGTTTGTGGGGTTTCAGGTACATGTAAAGTAATAATATCAGAGCGTTGTAATAGCTGAGTTAAATTATGTACTTGCTTAGCGTTGCCAAGTGATAACTTATCTTCAATATCGTAAAACTCAACATGCATACCAATATTTTCGGCCATAATACCTAACTGGGTACCAATGTGGCCATAGCCAATAATACCCAATGTTTTACCACGCGCTTCAAACGAGCCGTTTGCGGTTTTTAACCAGCCGCCACGATGTGCAGCAGCATTACGCTGTGGAATACCGCGTAATAGCAACAGTATTTCACCAAGTACAAGCTCTGCAACCGAGCGGGTGTTAGAAAATGGTGCGTTAAATACAGCAATACCACGTTCGCGCGCCGCATTTAAGTCAACCTGGTTGGTGCCAATACAAAAACAGCCAACCGCAACGAGCTTTTCAGCTGCTTCTAACACAGCTTGGTTAATATGAGTACGAGAACGAAGCCCCACAAAGTGTACGTCTTTAATACGTTCTTTTAGCTCGTCCTCAGGTAAGGATGTTTTAACATAGTCGATGTTGCTATAACCGTTACGTTTTAGCGTTTCAACAGCGCTTTGGTGAACACCTTCAAGCAAAAGAATTTTAATTTTGTCTTTTGCCAACGATACCTTACTCATAACCTCATCCTATTTAATTTGTGGCCCATTTTTAGTGCCGATAATCACTTTATCAGCGCCACGCTCTGCGAATAGGCCGTTGGTAACTACGCCAACAATTTGATTAATTTGTGTTTCAAGTTGTTTAGCTTGGGTAATTTTTAAATTATGTACATCTAAAATAACGTTACCGTTATCGGTAACTACACCTTGGCGATACACAGGATCACCGCCAAGTTTTAATAATTCGCGTGCTACGTAACTGCGTGCCATGGGTATAACTTCAACCGGCAGTGGAAAACCACCCAAGGTTGCTACTAATTTGGTGTCATCTACAATGCACACAAATTGTTTAGCTACCGCTGCTACTATTTTTTCACGAGTAAGGGCTGCACCGCCGCCTTTAATCATTTCGTTATGGGCGTTAATTTCATCAGCGCCGTCAACGTATACATCTAAAACATCAACGTCATTAAGTTCAAATACTTCAATGCCTAGCGCTTTTAAACGAGCTGTTGAGGCTTCTGAACTAGAAACTGCACCTTTAATGGTGTCTTTTATTGAGCCTAGTGCATCAATAAAGTGATTAACCGTTGAGCCTGTACCTACGCCTACAATAGTGTTCTCTTTTACAAACTCTAACGCTGCCCAAGCAGCTGCTTTTTTTAATTCGTCTTGTGTCATTGTTTTATGCTCATTTATGTCAAAAATTTCTGCTGGTATACAAAGTAACGCTTTACCAACAGTAGGTTTTATTTGGGGTGATAATTGTTTTAAGTGGCACATCCCATGATTCTATGGGTAAGGCTGTTACTTTTTGGCATTCATGTGCTAAACCAATAAGTTGCGGCTTTTGCCAGTGTTGCTGGTGTAGCCGCGCCAATGTCCGATCGTAAAACCCACCCCCCATTCCTAAGCGATTACCTTGGTTATCAAATGCCACTAATGGCATAAGTAGGTAATCAAGCTCTGGTAACGGGCATATTTGAGTACAATTGAGCTTAGGTTCCAAGATACCATAGCGGTTTGCCTTCATGGGTGAGTTTTTTTCATAACGCTGAAATAGTAAATTAGCCCCGTTAAAGGGGTGGATTACAGGTAGGTAAAGGGTGTGCCCTTTATCCCACAACTCATTAATTAACAATGAGGTATCTAACTCGCCGTCGTTACTAAAATAAATGGCAATATGCTCTTTTTTAGTGTTTTTTTTGCCATTCAAGTATTGAATAAAATTCACTTTTAGCGATTGGGCGGCAATTAATTGTTGGTTACTTGATAAATTATTACGCAGTTCGCGGACAGATGCTCTTATTGTTGCACGTTTATTGCTCACTTTAGGATTTCACCCCGTAATTAAAAAGAGAATAAGTTAGGGACGGTTAAATATATTGCTAATAAAATAAGCAAAGTAACCACAGTTGCTATGAGTGAATATAACAACACATTACTGCGTTTTTGCAGTGGTGTGAGCAACTCATCATCAAGCATAAGATCATCGTCTTGCCACTCTATGTGTTCATCGGTAATTGCTGTGGCTTCAACCTCGGGTAGGCGCTGTTCAAGCTCGTCTAGTTTTTCTTCAAGGCGAATTAAGCTACTGGTAATGTAATCAAGCGCATCAAAAATTCTGTCATCGCGCTGGCTACTCGTTGCACTTGCCAGTTGAGTATTTTGATTAGGGTTGGTAACAGCCTGCAGCTTACTTTTAATACCTAAGCTGGCAAGTAGTTTGGCTTGCTTTAGGGCTTTGTCTTTATTGCTTGGCACAAATAGCGGTTTACCATTAAAAAAAAGCGACACTTTTTCATTTGATGTTTTTAATTTAGTAGCAAGCATGGCAGTAACAGCTTTGCTGTCAACGCCCTCAGCGAGTCCTACAAAGGTAACACGAAAGTTGTCGGCCATTTTTAATTCCCTAAGCTTTTATAGTAAAACGAGTATATACCGAAAGTGCAAAACAATTCGAGAGTGATTTATGTTTCACGGCTTGAATAATAAGCTTTAGATATAAAAACGACCCTTAAAAGGGCCGTTTATATTTTTAATAGTATGTTGGCTTAAAGACCAGCAGCAGCGCGAAGTGCTTCTGCTTTATCAGTACGCTCCCAAGGGAACTCTTCACGACCAAAGTGGCCGTAAGCCGCTGTTGGAAGGTAGATAGGGCGCTCTAAATCAAGCATTTTAATTAAACCGTAAGGGCGCAAGTCAAAGTGCTCACGAATAAGCTCAATTAAACGGCTTTCTTCTAGCTTGCTGGTACCAAAGGTTTCTACGCTTATAGACGTAGGCTCTGCAATACCAATAGCGTACGATACTTGTAGCTCACACTTATCAGCAAGGCCAGCAGCAACAATGTTTTTAGCAACATAACGTGCAGCATAGGCAGCACTACGGTCAACTTTTGATGGATCTTTACCAGAGAAAGCACCGCCACCGTGACGAGCCATGCCGCCGTAGGTATCTACAATGATTTTACGACCGGTTAAGCCACAATCGCCCATTGGTCCGCCAATAACAAAGCGACCTGTTGGGTTAATAAAAAACTTAGTCGCGCTAGTAATTAGCTCAGCAGGAAGTACCGGCTTGATGATAGTTTCCATCACCGCTTCGATTAAATCTTTTTGTGAAATATCTTCGCTGTGCTGCGTAGAAAGTACAACAGCATCAATACCTACTGGCTTGCCGTTTTCGTATGCAAACGTAACTTGTGATTTTGCATCTGGGCGTAACCAGTTAAGCTCGCCGCTTTTACGAACCTGTGCTTGGCGCTGCACTAAACGGTGTGAGTAGGTGATAGGAGCAGGCATTAGTACTTCAGTTTCGTTACATGCGTAACCAAACATTAAGCCTTGATCGCCAGCGCCTTGCTCTTCTGGGCTAGTACGGTCAACACCTTGGTTAATGTCAGGAGACTGTTTACCAATAGTGTTTAAAATTGCACATGAATCTGCATCAAAACCCATATCTGAATTAGTGTAGCCAATGTCGCGAATTGTTTTACGTGTAATTTCTTCGATATCAACCCATGCGCTAGTAGTGATTTCACCACCAACCATAACCATACCGGTTTTTACGTAAGTTTCACACGCAACTCGGGCATGAGAATCTTGCTCAAGGATAGCATCAAGTACCGCATCAGAGATTTGATCGGCGATTTTATCCGGATGACCTTCAGAAACAGATTCAGAAGTAAATAAATGTTTTGCCATTGTATTTCTGCTCACAAATATTGCGCTTCACAAACGTCGGTATTAGCGCTTAAAAATTAAGGGGCGTATTTTATCGAAAACAAAACACCTTGCATAGTGTTTTTACGCCTAGACGTCTAAATAAAATATTTAATAACTTTTCGGTCTCAAAAAATATTCATAATGACCTATTATTATGGGTTTTTAATTGCACACCGCCCCTACAATAAGTAAGAATGGACTATACACTAGTCGCCAAGTTATACGGCGGCATAATCGAATACATAAATACCCGCGCAAAAATATATTAAGGTAGGAGAATTCATGCCATCTCGCAAAGAACTTGCAAATGCTATTCGTGTCTTGTCAATGGACGCAGTACAAAAGGCCAAATCTGGTCATCCTGGAGCCCCTATGGGCATGGCAGATATCGCAGAAGTATTATGGCGCGATTATCTAAAACATAACCCAACAAACCCAGAGTGGGCTGACCGAGATCGCTTTATATTATCGAACGGCCACGGTTCAATGCTTATTTATTCTTTATTACATTTAACGGGTTATGATTTACCGTTAGACGAAATTAAAAACTTCCGTCAAATGCATTCAAAAACACCTGGTCACCCAGAGTACGGTTATGCACCAGGAATCGAAACTACTACGGGCCCGTTAGGTCAAGGGATCACTAACGCAGTAGGTATGGCAATTGCCGAAAAAGCGCTAGCTGCACAGTTTAACCGTGAAGGTCACGATATTGTTGATCACTTTACCTATGCATTTATGGGCGACGGCTGCTTAATGGAAGGTATTTCTCATGAAGCTGGTTCACTTGCAGGCACATTAGGTCTGGGTAAACTTGTTGCATTTTGGGATGACAACGGCATTTCAATCGATGGCGAAGTAGAAGGTTGGTTTACCGATGATACGCCAGCTCGCTTTAAAGCGTACGGTTGGCATGTAATTAGCGGTGTTGATGGCCACGACAGCGATGCTATAAGTGCTGCAATCGCAGAAGCTAAAAGTGTTACCGATAAGCCATCACTAATTTGTTGTAAAACAATTATTGGTTACGGCTCACCTAATAAATCTGGTAGCCACGATTGTCACGGTGCACCACTAGGTGAGGACGAAATTAAAGCGTCTCGCGAATTTTTAGGTTGGACTGGCGATGCATTCGAAATCCCTGCAGACATTTATGCACAATGGGATAGCAAAGAAAAAGGTCAACAGCTTGAATCAAGCTGGGATGAAAAATTTGCAGCATACGCAAAAGCATACCCAGAGCTAGCGTCAGAATACAAGCGTCGTATTAACAACGAACTGCCAGGCGATTGGGCTGAAAAATCTCAAGCATACATTGAAGAGCTGCAAGCAAATCCAGCAAACCCAGCGTCTCGTAAAGCGTCGCAAAATGCATTAAATGCATTTGGTCCGTTATTACCAGAATTTATGGGTGGCTCAGCCGATTTAGCAGGCTCAAACCTAACAATTTGGGATGGTTCTAAAGGTTTAACGGCAGATGATGCAAGCGGTAACTACATTTATTACGGTGTACGTGAGTTTGGTATGTCGGCAATTATGAATGGTATTGCGCTGCATAAAGGCTTTATTCCTTACGGTGCTACGTTCTTAATGTTTGTTGAATATGCAAAAAATGCCGTACGTATGGCTGCATTAATGAAGCAACCAAGCATTTTTGTATACACGCACGATTCAATTGGTTTAGGTGAAGATGGTCCAACTCACCAACCAGTAGAGCAAATTGCAAGCATGCGTTTAACGCCTAACTTATACAACTGGCGTCCATGTGACCAAGTGGAGTCGGCAATTGCATGGCAACAAGCTATTGAGCGTAAAGACGGTCCTACATCACTAATCTTTACTCGCCAAGGTTTAGAGCAACAAGCACGTAACGCACAGCAACTGAGCGACGTTAAAAAGGGTGGTTACATCCTTAGCTGCGACGGCAATCCAGAGCTTATTTTCATTGCAACGGGTTCTGAAGTGCAACTAGCACAAGATTCTGCAAGCGAACTACGCAAGCAAGGTAAAAAGGTACGTGTTGTATCTATGCCGTGTACTGATGCTTTTGAAACGCAAAGCGCAGCATACAAAGAAAGTGTATTGCCAGCATCTGTTTCACGCCGCGTAGCAGTAGAAGCAGGTATTGCTGATTACTGGTACAAGTACGTTGGCCTAAATGGCGCAGTAGTAGGTATGACTACCTTTGGTGAGTCAGCACCTGCTGGTGAGCTGTTTGAGCACTTTGGCTTTACTGTTGAGAACATAGTAAATAAAGCAAACGAACTTTTTTAATCGCCTTTGATTAAATAAAGTAAGTAATTGAAAAACCCGCATATGTTGCGGGTTTTTTTATGCCCGAATATGAAACAACTTCACTCAAAGCAATGCTGCTTTCCTTGCAAGAAAGTAAGCTATCAGGCAAGGTAGTGCGATAAAATTTATAAATAAAAATCTTAAATTATTAGCAGGAGCTAAATATGTCAAAGTTCGAAAATGTTAGTGTAATTAAAAAAGCCAATGTGTATTTTGATGGCAAAGTGTCAAGCCGAACCGTTTTATTAGGCAGTGGTGAAGCAAAAACATTAGGCTTTATGCAACCAGGTGAGTTTGTGTTCGACACTAACCAAAAAGAATGTATGGAATTATTAGCAGGGCAGTGGGATATTTTATTGCCAGGTGAAAGCGAGTGGAAAACATTTAATGCGGGCGAATCATTTAATGTTGATGCAAACGTAAGCTTTAAGGTAAAAGTAAGCGATTTTGCTGATTATTGCTGTTCATACACAGATTAATAGCACAAATACAACGCGGTTAGTATGTTATTTAACCGCTTAAAGAGCCCGTATAATGCGGGCTTTTGCATGTTTAATGCTCAGTGAGTGATCTAAATCAGCTTTACTAACAAATATTTGCTTAAATAGTTACATTTCTCCTTGTGTTAATTCATATTGCCCCCAATACTAACTATGAAGTAACACATAAAAGGATATAAAATGAAAATTAATCTTACAGGTCACCATGTTGACGTTACTGATTCAATTAGAGAACACGTAAACGAAAAGTTTTCAAAAATAGCGAATCACTTTCCATCTTTGATCGCGCTCGACATTATTCTTTCTAAAGTTCACAACAAGCTTCAAGCGGAAATTAGCACTATTTACGAAGGTGCACGTATATCGGTTAAGGGCGAAAACGAAGTGCTGTATCCAGCAATTAGTAGTGCCGCAAAAAAACTAGATACGTCACTAAAACATCGCAAAGGGCAAATTAAAGCTAATTTGCATGAAAAACCAGAAATAACAACCCCAGAAATTGCACACGAAATCATCCAAGAGATGGATCTTCGTTAACGTTTTTAGAGTTTAGGCCCTAACTTTTAGGGCCTAAAACCATTATTTATTAGCTTCGTTTTACCCCCTCATTTATTAATACTTTTCAGCTTTCATTTTGCGTTAAAACTCTGTAATTTATTCATTATTATAAATAAACAGTAAGTACACACATGCGCTCTGTAGTATCAAATTGGCAAACTCGCTTAAATGCATTGGGGCCGGGAATTCTAATGGCAACCGCTGCAATTGGTGGTTCACATTTAGTGGCATCAACCCAAGCGGGAGCCATATTTGGCTGGCAATTATTTTGGCTTATTTTAGTAGTAAACGTTTTAAAGTACCCATTTTTTCGCTTTGGCATGGAGTACACACTCGCTACCAAAAATAGCCTAGTAGAGGGTTATAAAAGCAAAGGGCCATTTTATTTTTACAGCTTCATTGTCCTAAATGTTGTTGCCGCTATCGTTAATACCGCAGGCGTATTATTACTCACCGCAAGCTTGTTGCATTACGCACTACCTATCACAATAGAAATAACACTGCTGTGTTGGATTTTACTTGGCGTGTGCTTAACCATACTTTTGCTAGGGCACTTTAAAGCGCTAGATAACGTGGCAAAAGGCATTATGGGGCTACTTACATTAGCAACATTAATAGCACTTGCTATTGCCTTTAGTAATGGCCCAATGGCACCTGCTGACTATGTAGGCCCTTCACCGTATGAGTTAGCCATGCTTAGCTTTATGGTGGCACTAATGGGTTGGATGCCCGCCCCCATTGAAATATCCGCACTTAGCTCACTGTGGTTAAAAGAAAAACAAACACAACAAACAATATCTAAACGCGAAGGCTTATTCGACTTTAACGTGGGTTACTGGTTAACAGCAGGTTTAGCGCTGGTATTTTTTAGCTTAGGTGTATTAGTGCAATACGGGCAAAGCAGTAATATAGAACTCGGTGGGGTCGCTTTTGCCAAACAGCTTATTGATATGTACGCACTTACCATTGGTGAGTGGGCAAGGCCGCTAGTATCAGCCATCGCTTTTTTATGTATGTTTGGCACCACATTAACGGTACTTGATGGTTATGCGCGTACTTTAAACGAATCGCATAAATTACTTGGTTTTAAGCAATCAAAACACAGCTTAAATACATGGCTAATACTGCAAGCACTTGCTGGTATGGCGGTTATTTTATTTTTTGAATCAGCCTTAGGCCCTATGCTTACCTTTGCCATGACACTGTCATTTGTAACCACTCCTATATTTGCATGGCTAAACTTTAGCCTAGTGCGCTCCGAGCCCAGCATTAAACACGGCGTACTACTTAAAAGTTTAAGCTGGATAGGGCTACTGTACTTAGTCGGTTTTTCTGTGGCATTTGTAGTGTGGATGATGATGTGATTTTAGATATGAGGAGCAAGCAAGGTTGGAAGGTTCATAGTTAAACGAGCTATGTGAACTTTTCAGTTACAGATATTGTGAAGTTCACTTGATGCAGATAAACACGTTGTTTGTAAGTAGATAGTCAACAGCGAATTACTGACAGTAAATAATTATGATGTTTAAAGTCAAAAATTACCGTTTTGACAGCCGTCGCCACAAAATCTTGAGTACAGTGCTAAATAAAAAGTAACAAGCGACGGCGATTAGCAGTAATTAATGCAAGTATTACTTTATTCTGGTTTTTAATCCTGCGATTGCTATCAGTTACGTGCTATGTATAATCTTAGGCTTATTAAAGGATACACTCAAAAGGAAGTATTATGAAAATGAATAAAGTTTCACTCTTACTATTAACTACTCTTGTTGCGAGCCCTATAGCATTCGCAAAAACTCCTAACTTTAACTTTGTTTCTGGCGGTTACTTAGATGGCGATATTGATGGTGAAGGCGCAGATGGTTGGACAATAGATGGAAGTACGCTAATAAACGAGAACGTGTTCTTATCGGGTCAGTATCAAACCGTTGGTGATTCAGAAAACGGTTTAGATATAGATATAAATTGGCTTAGCGCAGGGGTAGGGTATCGTACTGCAATTAGCGCCAGCACCGATTTTTATGGTTTGGTGACGTATGAAAACCTTGAGACAGAAGCATCATATCGCGGTAACAGTATTTCGGAAGACGAAAATGGATACGGTTTATCTGTTGGGGTTCGTTCAATGGTGAGTGATAGCATCGAGCTGGATGGGCGTCTGGGTTACATCGATATTGCAGATGAAAGTGAGACATCTATCTCTGTAGGTGCACGCTTTCATATGAATGAAAATTTTTCATTCGGTGCTAACTATACGTCATTGGATGATGTGGATTTAATTAGTGCAACAGTGCGATATAGTTTTTAAATCTGAATACTAGCTTTGTTTAAGCGCACTAAATAGGTGCGCTTTTTGCGTCTAATCCATACTCGTTTGCGTTAATTTTGCTGCGCTCAACCCAAGTTATGTAAAAACTAACCGTCACAGTAACGTGTAGTATTTACTCTATTATCACGCCTAGAACTGCGCTAATGGCAGTATGAAAATTGACCATGCTTTAAGTGCATTGTTTAACTCAGCTCTTTTATCGCTCTACTTATTCCATCTAAACTCAGTGCATACATGCGGTTGTTCATTAACTCTTTAATAAAACCTATTGATTGATAGTACGGCCAGTGTTCAACCGGTTGTGGGTTGAGCCAAGCCACTTTATCAAAGTGATTTGTGACACGTTGTAACCATACACTGCCGGGCTCTTCGTTGTAGTGCTCTACCGAGCCGCCAGGGTAGGCTATTTCGTACGGGCCCATAGTGGCATCGCCTACAAATATTACTTTGTAGTCGCTGGTAAACTTATTAATGAGCGTCATGGTGTCTATTACGTTTGAGTGGCGGCGTTCGTTGTCTTGCCAAACATTTTCGTATAGGCAGTTATGAAAGTAGTAAAACTCTAAGTGTTTAAATTCGCCATGGGCGGCGCTAAATAATTCTTCGCAGGTATGAATGTAGTCATCCATTGAGCCGCCAATATCAAACAGCATCAGTACTTTTACTGCATTGTGGCGCTCTGGTGCCATTTTTACGTCAAGCATACCGCCTTGTTTTGCGGTAGCGCGAATGGTCTCGTTTAAATCTAGCGTGTCGCTGGCGCCAGTGCGGGCAAATTTACGCAGTTTTTTAAGGGCAAGTTTAATAGTACGCGAGCCAATTTCACGGTCGGAGTCTAAATTGCGATATTCGCGTTTATCCCACACTTTTACTGCTTGGCGGTTACGGTTGCCGTCTTGGCCTATGCGCACACCTTCGGGGTTATAGCCGTATGCTCCAAAAGGTGAGGTGCCGCCGGTGCCAACCCATTTATTACCGCCAGCGTGGCGTTTTTGTTGCTCTTCTAAACGCTCTTTTAGGGTTTTCATTAGCTCGTCGAGGCCGCCCATGGCTTTAAGTTGCGCTTTTTCTTCATCGCTAAGGTTTTTTTCAAACTCTTTACGCAGCCAATCTTCTGGTAAGTTGTGCTGTTGCTTTAAGCTCTCGAGCAAATCAAGGTCGGCAATACCACTAAAGTAGTCGCTAAAGGCTTTGTCGAATCGGTCAAAGTGGGTTTCGTCTTTTACCATTATAGTGCGTGCTAAATGGTAAAAAGCGTCTACGTCGGCAAATATAACACCCTTTTTTAAGGCGTTAATTAAATCAAGCAACTCGCGCAGGCTTACCGGTAAACGGTATTTACGCAGCGTGAAAAAAAACTGTATTAACATGTTAGGGCCTGTTTATCTTTCGAGGTTAAATTTGCAGCAGTGTGTTTGGTATTTAGGCAAGGCAGAGCCTATGTAGTGTGGTTATTCCCCATAAATAGGCGATAACGCAGCATAAATACCAAACACGCGCTGCCTGAAGGTTCGTCCTAGGGACGATTAACTCTTTGTTGCTCGGCTTTTACTTAGCCCACTAGGTTACAAACCTCGCGCCACGATTAAATCGTCCTTAGTTAGAACAAATTTTAATCCTGAAAGGTCAACAGGCCCTAGCGGCTCATAAACGCGAGTTTTTCGATTAGGCTTATGTCTTGCTCATTTTTAAGTAATGCGCCAAACATTGGCATTAAACCGCCTTTTTTAGCTTTGTCGTGCAGTGTTTTTGCGTCTATGTCTTCTGCCATAAGTAGCTTTAACCAGTCGAGTAATTCGCTGGTAGATGGCTTCTTTTTAAGGCCGTTTGCGTCGCGCAGGTTAAAAAACACTTCGAGTGCTTGGCGTACTAAATCTTGCTTAACATTAGGGTAGTGCACGTCAATAATTTGCTGCATTTCATCGGCAGATGGAAAATCAATGTAATGAAAAAAGCAGCGGCGTAAAAATGCGTCGGGCAGCTCTTTTTCGTTATTAGAGGTGATGATCACAATAGGGCGCTCTTTTGCTACTACTCGCTCGCTGGTTTCGTAAACATGAAATTCCATTTTATCGAGCTCTAACAGTAGATCGTTTGGAAACTCAATATCGGCTTTGTCTATTTCATCTATTAATAATACCGGGCGTTTACCGTGTTGGTCGGCGTAAGTAAATGCTTGCCACAGTTTGCCTTTAACTATGTAGTTACTAATGTTGTGTACGCGCTCGTCGCCCAGCTGGCTGTCGCGCAGGCGCGAAACCGCATCGTATTCATACAAACCTTGCTGCGCTTTGGTGGTCGATTTAATGTGCCACTGAATAAGTTCGGTATCTAAACTTTTTGCCAGCTCTTCAGCTAGCATGGTTTTACCTGTACCCGGCTCACCTTTAATTAAAAGTGGCTTTTCGAGCATAATAGCCGCGTTTACAGCTTGCTTAAGCGCAGAGCTGGCGATGTAATTGTCGGTTGAATTAAATTGCACTTTATTACCTTCTTTTCGTCACAGGTCAGATGAGTTTTTATAATCCTATCATGCCATAGTTAACCGGCTTCACCAAGGTAGCTAAACCGAGGAATAGTTTTGCCATCTTTTTCAACTGTTTCGCTAAACATTTCTAAAGGGCGTGCCCATATACCAAACTCACCGTATAGCGCTTGGTAAATTACCAGTTGCTCACTGGTTTCGCTGTGAGTGGCTACATAAAGCACTTTGTACTGTGCCCCTTTGTAGTGTTGGTATAATCCTGATTTGAGGGAAATTGGTTTTATTGCTGTAGTCATGTTTTGATCTCTTGTATAATTTGTTTCTGCACTTTTAATGCTAACTAATTTGCCAATACTATGAACTATATTACGCTAGATGATTACAAAAAAGCATGGGTTTTTCGCCATAAAGACATGCCTGTTTCAGCCGACGATGCTGCAAACATTAAACCTATGAGCCTTGAGCGCGCAGCTGTACTGTGGACAACTATGGTGAGCCGTGAGTTTGATCACCCTGATTTTTTTGATAAAACAGATTGGTGTGGTCAAGATGAAAGTTATAGCCAAGAAGTAAACTGGGAAAGCGCATGGGAAAACGGCGATGAACAACTTCCCGAAGCTATTTTAGCGCACTTAGATTGGCAAGCTAATACCACTGTTTATTTTTGCATGGCACGCGACAATATTATTGAAACCACCTTTGATGTGTTTAGACGCAACTGGCAAAACTTTATGTTTTTAGCCGACGGCAGTTTACTCATAGGTAAAAAACGCAATACTGTAGTGCAGTTTTTAGAGTCGGGCATGGCTAAATTAGGTGAAAAGCCAAGCGCTTAATTTAGCACTCGGCGCTTAAAAATTATGCAGTACTGTGTTATAAAACATTTACCTAAGTGTTTTTGAGTACGGCAATTGGCAGCAAAAAATGAGCCTGTTGGCGCGCCACAACAAGTTGAAATGTGGCAAGCCGATGCAAAAAAAGTGTTATATGCACAATTGTGTAATGCATTTTATCAACGTGAGGTTCAGCGTTTAGTCGCTGAGCCTAATAGCGATAGGCTGCGTCGCCAATTAAAAAGTCTACCTTATTACATTGAACGTGCTGCCACATTAGTTGCTAATACAAGCTCGCCTTTTAAACTAGATTCGCAAAATGGCTCTTGGCTTGCAAAGCAAAAACCGACCCCACCAGAGATTAACATTCAAGCAAATGAACTTTTTTATCAACATAATGCCAAAGTCGGGTTAATAATTCCTATTTTAGTGCGTAGTGATGAGCAAATTCGCGTTAGAATAGACAGCCTAGACCAAGTAAGCGACAATAAAGTGCATTGTAATGAGCTAGGTTGGTTTGCGTTTTCGGGGCAGGGACTTGAGCTGCCAAACGCGCAATTATTAACGCCGAGTAAAGTGTCATTAACCGCGGCGTGTTGCGGGCACCAATGGCAGTTTTCAAAGCGTTGTTTGCCACGGGTTTTATCGCTGCGCGAAATGCTACTGGCAGGAAGTATAAATTGGCGCAATGTAAAACGATTACAAACGTAACTTGGTTAATTAAATAAGTTTATTTGAATTTAAAATAAGGAGTGTTAAATGCGGTTTTTTCAGGTTGGCTTGTTATGTTTAGCACTGTTTGTGCAGTATAGATTGTGGTTTGGCCATAATGGCGTACAAGACTACACACGTTTAAAAAGTGCGGTTGCATCTCATTTACAAACTAACGAAAAATTGATTAAACGCAATAAAGTATTAACCGCCGATATAGAAGATTTAAAGCTTGGCCATGAAGGCATAGAAGAGCGCGCACGTAACGAATTAGGAATGATTAAAGCGGGCGAAACATTTATACGTGTTTTACCAGCTCAACAATAATATGACAAATAAACCAACTATAGCTGCCATTATACCTGCTGCCGGGGTTGGTAGCAGAATGCAGCATAATGCACCTAAACAGTATATTAAATTAGCAGGTAAAACTATTTTAGAGCATACGCTCACAAAATTATCTGCTTTAGCGCAGCTTAATACAATTGTTGTAGCCCTAAATGAAAACGATCCTTACTTTGAACAATTGCCAGTGATTGATGCGCGCATTGTGCGTACTTGTGGCGGTAAAGAGCGTGCAGATTCCGTTTTAAATAGTTTGCTTTTTTTAGCCGCCAACCCGCCTGACTGGGTACTTGTGCACGATGCTGCCCGCCCGCTAGTTACTATTGACGACATAAATACACTTATAAATGAGTGTATAAGCGCCGATGAAGGCGGGATTTTAGCCAGTAAAGTAAAAGACACTATAAAACGTGGCCATATTTATGCTGAGCAAACCGTACCCCGAGATGATTTATGGCAAGCCCTTACTCCGCAGTTTTTTAAATACGAAGATCTTAAAAATGCGCTGCAAAATGCACTGGCAAGCGGCGCAGTTATTACCGACGAAGCAAGCGCCATTGAATGGGCTAACAAGCCAGTAAAATTAATACCAGGGCGTAGCGATAATATTAAAATAACCACTCCTGAGGATTTAGACTTGGCTGGTTTTTTACTTCAAAAACAACAAAACGAGAATGCATTATGATACGAATTGGTCATGGTTTTGACGTGCATAAATTTGGCGGTGTTGGCCCATTAACTATCGGCGGCGAAAAGATTGATTATCCGCAAGGTTTTTTAGCGCACTCCGACGGCGATGTTGCTATACATGCTCTGTGCGATGCTATTTTAGGCGCGCTTGCAATGGGCGACATTGGTAAACACTTTCCAGATACGGCCAGTGAATATGAAAATATCGACAGCCGAATATTACTGCGTCATGTGGTGAGCTTAGCTAAAGAGCAAGGTTATGTATTGGGCAATGGAGATGTAACTATAGTGGCACAAGCGCCAAAAATGTTGCCTCATATTCAAGCTATGCGTAGCAACCTTGCAAGTGATTTAAACTGCGAACTATCGCAAATAAATGTTAAAGCTACAACCACCGAAAAGCTCGGTTTTGAAGGGCGAAAAGAAGGCATTTCGAGCCATGCAGTGGTAATTATGAACAAAGAGTCAATGAGTAAAACAAACGCATGAGCGATTTAAATTATTTATACGGCGCACCGTTATCAAAAGCTGACTTTAAAACCACAGCCGAAGACTTTATGGTAGATGAGGACTTAGGCATTGAGTTTACCGGTAGCGGCGAGCATGTATGTTTGCAAGTAGTAAAAAAAGGCGAAAACACCCAGTACGTAGCAAAGTTAATTGCGCAGCGAGCTGGGGTATCACCACGCGATGTAAGTTATGCTGGGATGAAAGATCGCCACGGAGTGTGTTCGCAGTGGTTTAGTGTAAAAGTACCCATTAAAAAACCGATTGATTTTAGTGATTTAAACAGCGAAAGCGTGTTTGTTGTATCGCAGCAACGCCACGAACGTAAACTGAGAACGGGCTGTCATAAAGGTAATAAATTTACTATTACGCTGCGCAATGTTACCGATCCTCTGGATATTTTGTGCCGTATTAATGCGGTACGCAGTGGCGTGCCTAACTATTTTGGCGAGCAACGCTTTGGCCGTGATGGTCATAACCTGGTAATGGCTGAAAAAATGTTTGCAGGTGAGCGTATTCGCGATAAAAAATTACGCGGTATTATTATTTCTGCAGCGCGCTCGCATGTATTTAATCAACTCGTAAGTTTACGAGTAAAGGAGCATGGTTTAGCTAAAACCATGCACCGTGAAGTATTTATGCTCAGCGGCAGTAACGCCTTTTTTGAAGACGCTATTAGCGATGAAAATATTGCCCGCTTAGCCTCTGGCGATATTATGATGTCGGCACCTATGGTAGGTAAAAGCGAAAAAGGGCTCACCGAACAAGAAAAAGTATGGCTTGGGCCTTATCAGTCTTGGTGCGATGGTTTAGGCGAGTTAGGGCTAAAAAATGAGCGCAGAATGCTGCGTTTAATCCCGCAAGATTTTAGCGTAGAAACCATAGATGAAAGCACTTTGAAGTTAAGTTTTGGTTTACCAAAAGGCTGTTTTGCTACGGCATTATTACGTGAGCTGGTGGATTACACAGACGCAAGCCCACGCGAGCGAAAAGAAAAGGACAGCAAAGATGAAGATCCTATTAAGTAACGACGATGGTGTAGGCGCTAAAGGTATTGCGGTGTTATATCAAGCATTAATGCAAATTGCCGAAGTCACTTTAGTTGCCCCCGACCGTAACTGCAGTGGTGCAAGTAACTCGTTAACTTTGCTTAACCCACTGCGTGCTACAAAGCTTGAAAATGGCTTTATATCGGTTAATGGTACACCTACTGACTGTGTGCATTTAGGCGTTAACCAGCTTGTTGATGAAATGCCCGATTTAGTGGTCGCAGGTATAAACCACGGCGCTAATTTAGGTGACGACACTTTGTACTCAGGCACGGTAGCTGCAGCAACCGAAGGACGCCATTTAGGTTTGCCTGCTATTGCGGTGTCTTTGTGTTCGCACCACGGCGAGCATTTTGAAACGGCGGCAGCGGTAACTATAAGTATTATTAAAGGTTTAGCGTCGCATCCGCTACCAAAAGATCAAATTATAAATATTAATGTACCCGACATTCCTCTAAGCGAATTAAAAGGCGTGCAGGTAACGCGTTTGGGTGCGCGCCATAAAGCCGAAACCATGACCAAGCAAACCGATCCTTGGGGTCGAGATATTTACTGGTACGGATCTTTAGGGACAGAAAGTGATGCAGGTGAAGGTACCGATTTTCATGCAATTAATAATGGCTATGCCTCGGTTACCCCACTGAGTGTTGATATGACCGCTAACGAGAGCATTAAAGCGGTAGGGGAGTGGTTAGCTGATTTGGAGATAAACCGTGCTGGCTAATTATACCCGCAGCGCCAAGGCGCTATCAGCGCTATTACAGCGTGAAGGTGTTGAGGATACGCAAGTACTAGATGCGATTGCACAAATACCACGACATATATTTGTGGGTGACGTGCTGCAACATAAAGCGTATCAAAATACTGCGTTACCAATAGGCCAAGGGCAAACTATTTCGCAGCCTTATATTGTGGCGCGTATGACCGAACTGCTGCAATTAGCTGGTGTGCGCGACAAGGTGCTAGAAATAGGCACTGGATCGGGCTATCAAACGGCAATACTGGCTAAAATATTTACCAAGGTTTACTCAGTAGAGCGTATTAAAGCATTACAATGGCAAGCTAAGCGCCGTTTACATCAGCTCGATTTATATAATGTGGCAATGAAACATGGCGATGGCTGGCAAGGTTGGGAGTCGCAAGCGCCGTTTAACGGCATTATAGTCACCGCAGCCGCGGCTAAAATCCCGCAAGATCTATTAGCTCAATTAGCAGATGGTGGTGTGTTACTTGCCCCAATTGGCGAGCAAGAGCAAAAATTAACTATGGTTATTCGCAATGGCAATAACTACACAGAACACGTAATTGCGCCGGTTAGATTTGTACCGCTAGTCGCTGGTGATATTGAATAGGAATTCATTTTGAAGTTGTTTACTAAGTTATACGATATGGCTCTAGTGTGGGCTAAGCACCGTCATGCTGAGCGTTATTTAGCTGCAATGAGCTTTGCAGAGTCTGTGTTTTTTCCTGTCCCTCCTGATGTAATGCTGGCACCAATGTCGCTTGCTCAGCCTAAAAAAGCATGGCGGTTTGCAAGTTTTGCCACTATAGCGTCTGTTGTTGGTGGCATAGTAGGTTATTTACTTGGCTTTTGGTTATTTGAACCGGTTGTTGAGCCACTTATAGTACAAATGCACTGGCAAGATAAATTTGATATTGCACTTGATTGGTTTAAAAACTATGGCGTGTGGGTGGTATTTATAGCCGGTTTTTCGCCTATTCCTTATAAAGTATTTACTATAGGCGCAGGGGTATTACAAATGGCATTTTTGCCGTTTTTAATTGCGTCTGCAGTAGGGCGAGGCGCTCGGTTCTTTTTAGTTGCTGCACTGATGAAGTGGGGCGGTGTTAAAATGGAGCAAAAATTACGTCAATACATTGAAGTGCTTGGATGGGCAGTTGTGCTTTTAATTGCAGTTGCATACATTTTATTACGTTAAGCACTATAAAATAATGTTATTAACATAAGGAGCTAAATACAGTGAATAAACAAATAAAATGTTATGTTGCTTTATTTATTAGTATTTTGCTCTTTGCTTGCTCGTCTAGCCATGTTCCGGCGCCTGTCAGTAGTTTAAATAATGATGTTAATAATTACGGCAGAAAAATTAACATTAATGGCGATAAATATACTGTTCAAAAAGGCGATACACTTTATTCAATTGCATTTAGTGCAGGCCAAGATGTTAGAACCTTAGCAAAAAATAATTCAATACCAGCACCTTACACAATATTCCCCGGGCAGAGTATTTCCTTTTCTGCCATAGCAAAAAAATACAAAAAGACAAAAAAATACACTCCTCCTATTAAAAAAGTCGCAAAAACTTCACAAAAAAATAACAATAAATCAAAGAAAGAGCTTGATAAGCCTAAACAACGAGGGTATGTTCAGAAACAAGCCAATAAAAAAATTAGTAACTCTAAGCATTTGTCGAGTAGTAAAGTGCAGTGGTTTTGGCCAGCAAAAGGCAAAATAACACAACGCTTTTCGAACAAGGAAAATGGCTACAAAGGCTTACAGATTGCTAATAAAAAAGGGGCTGCCGTTTTAGCCGCCGCACAAGGAACAGTGGTTTATGCGGGTAATGCGCTTCGAGGTTATGGTAGTTTAATTATTTTAAAACATAATGACGACTACTTGAGTGCTTATGCACACAACTCGAAACTACTTGTTAAAGAAAAACAGGAAGTTAAGGCTGGACAGAAAATAGCAGAGATAGGAAATACAGAATCTGCGGTAACGGCACTTCGTTTTGAAATTCGCTACCGAGGGCAAGCTGTAAATCCTGCTAAGTACCTTCCCTAATTTTTAAAGATATTGATAACTTGCTCAGGAGAAGTCTTATGGCTGATGCAGCAAAAGTTGATAAAAACACCCTCGTAGATAATAAATTAGATGAAACTGCTGTTGATGATGATTCAACACCGCTGCTTGAAGCTGTGGATGATGACGTTTTTGTCAAAGAAGAAGTCACTAAAAATTTAGATGCTACTCAGCTTTATTTAGGTGAAATTGGTTTTTCTCCGTTGTTAAGCGCTGAGGAAGAGGTGTTTTTTTCTCGTAAATCTTTAAAAGGGTGCGAAGCGTCTCGCAAGCGCATGATTGAAAGTAACTTGCGCCTTGTAGTAAAAATTGCTCGTCGTTATAACAACCGAGGTTTAGCGTTACTTGATTTAATTGAAGAGGGTAACTTAGGCTTAATTCGCGCCGTAGAGAAGTTTGATCCTGAGCGTGGCTTTCGATTTTCTACTTATGCAACATGGTGGATACGCCAAACGATAGAACGCGCCATTATGAATCAAACGCGCACTATTCGCTTGCCAATACATGTAGTAAAAGAACTTAACGTATATTTACGTACCGCGCGCGAGCTAACTCAAAAATTAGATCATGAACCAACCGCCGAAGAAATAGCAGCTTGTTTAGATAAGCCGGTTGAAGATGTCACCAAAATGCTGCGCTTGAATGAAAAAATAGCCTCGGTTGATATGCCGATCGGCGGCGAAAACGATACCGCTTTGCTCGATATTATTGCCGATGACAACAATGTTGGTCCTGAGGGCGAAGTACAAAATAACGATATGAATAAACACATTGTTGACTGGTTAGGAGAGCTAAACCCAAAGCAGCGTGAGGTGTTAGCCCGTCGCTTTGGTTTATTAGGCTATGAGCCATCAACGCTTGAAGATGTTGGCCGTGAAATAGGATTAACCCGTGAACGCGTTAGACAAATTCAGGTAGAAGCATTACGTCGTTTAAAAGATATTTTGCAACAAGAAGGCTTAAGCACAGAGAGTTTATTTGAGCACTTTGCGTAAGTTTTAATAAAGTACCATGTTATGTGTAAAAAAGCTGAAGGTTTTATTCTTCAGCTTTTTTTGTTTGTAAATTAAAGAAGTGCTTTTAATTTATAGAGTAAATCGTGAGCTTGTCGCGGTGATAGATTATCAGGATCGATAGCCGTTAACTGCAATTCTACTTCAGAAGGGCTAATTTGTTGGGCTTGATTATTAAAGGTAAATGCTTGCTGCTCAATATTAGGCGCGGTGACACTTTGGTGATTTTCGAGTAGTTTAAGCTTTTGTTTTGCCTGATTTATTACAGACTTGGGTACGCCAGCAAGTGCAGCAACTTGTAAGCCAAAGCTTTTACTTGCTGCGCCATCAAGTACCGTGTGCATAAAGGCAATAGTGTCGTTATGCTCTATGGCATCAAGGTGCACATTTACCAGCCCAGGCGTTTGCTCTGCAAGCTCGGTTAGCTCAAAGTAGTGGGTGGCAAACAAGGTTTTTGCTGATATTTTTGACGCTAAATGATCGGCAGTAGCATACGCAAGCGAGAGTCCATCGTAAGTGCTTGTTCCGCGGCCAATTTCATCCATTAATACCAAAGATTGCGCTGTGGCATTATTTAAAATCGTGGCGGTTTCGGTCATTTCTACCATAAAGGTAGAACGCCCTGAGGCGAGATCGTCACTTGCGCCAATGCGAGTAAATATACGGTCAATATTGCCTATTTTAGCGCTGTCTGCGGGTACGTAACTGCCAATATGAGCCATTAGCACTATAAGTGCAGTTTGGCGCATATAGGTTGATTTACCACCCATGTTTGGACCGGTAATTATTAACATTTTACGTTGTGCATTTAGCTCTACTGGGTTGGCAATAAAGGGTTCTTTCATTACTTGCTCAACCACAGGATGACGACCTTGTTTAATGCTTATGTTGTCGTTATCGCAAAGTATCGGCTTAGCGTAGTTAAGTGTAAGTGCACGCTCTGCTAAGTTATTTAGCACATCTAAGTCGGCAAGGGCGGCTGCCATTATTTGTAATTGCTCAATATGCGGCGCAATAAATCTAAATAGCTCTTCGTAAAGCTGTTTTTCGAGCGCTAATGCTTTTGACTGGCTGCCAAGTACTTTGTCTTCGTGCTCTTTTAGCTCAGGAATAATATAGCGTTCATTATTTTTAAGTGTTTGGCGACGAATATAATCGGCAGGCACTAAATGCGCATTGGCGCGACTAACTTCAATAAAAAAGCCGTGTACTCGGTTATAACCAATTTTAAGGGTACTGATCCCTGTACGTGCACGCTCTCGTAACTCTAACTGATCAAGCACATCGGTTGCGCCTTTGCTTAAGTTACGCCATTCATCAAGCTCGCTGTTATAACCAGGGGCAATTACACCACCGTCGCGAATAAGTACCGGCGGGTTTTCGATTACTGCACGCTCTAATAGCGCTTGTAAATCAGGTAGCTCAGGCGATTGCTTAATAATGCTGGCAATGCGCGGATCGCTGGCATCGTTTAATAAAGTATGCAGCGGTGCAAGTGCTTGTAAGGCGCTGCGCAAACGAGTTAAATCGCGAGGACGAGCAGTGCACAAAGCAAGGCGGGCAATAACACGTTCTACGTCGCCAATTTCTCTTAATGATTCGTGTAGCTCACCACAAAGCTGTACATCTAAAATTGCGCTAATAGCGTTTAACCGCGAGTTTAGCTCGTCTTTATTACGCACCGGGGTATGAATACGGCGCTTAAGTAAACGAGATCCCATAGGGGTTGCTGTTTTATCAAGTACTTGCGCTAGCGTGTTTTCAAATCCACCTGATAAATTAACGGTCAGCTCTAAATTTTTACGAGTAGCAGCATCTAAAATAACGGCATGCTCGTTGTGTTCAAGAGTAATGGCACGAATATGGGGTAATGCAATACGTTGAGTGTCTTTAACGTATTGCATTAAACAACCTGCGGCAACTAAGGCGCAGTGGGCTTTATCAACGCCAAAACCGACTAAATCTTTTGTACCAAATTGCTCACACAATAAATGCTGGGCGGTGTCTAAATCAAATTCCCACTCAGGGCGGCGACGCGCGCCTTTAATGTGCTCAATTAAATGAACATTTTCGAAGCTTTCGCTATACAGTAATTCTGCAGGGGCGAGGCGTTGAATAGTTGAAGTAAATGCCTCGTCGGTATTAACTTCTACAACGTTAAAACGACCCGAGTTAATATCAAGGTATGCAATGCCATAAGTACCATTTTTACTCTGCCATACGCTGGTAAGTAAGTTGTCTTGGCGCTCTTGCAGTAGGGCTTCATCAGAAATAGTACCTGGGGTGACAATACGCACCACTTTGCGATCAACAGGCCCTTTACTGGTAGCCGGATCGCCTACTTGTTCGCAAATAGCAACAGATTCGCCCATTTGCACTAAACGGGCTAAATAGTTTTCTACGGCATGATAAGGTACACCGGCCATAGGAATAGGATCGCCACCGGCTTTACCGCGCTGAGTTTGCGAAATATCGAGTAATTGAGCGGCGCGTTTTGCGTCATCAAAAAAGAGTTCATAAAAATCCCCCATCCGATAAAACAATAAAATATCGCGATGCTCTGATTTTATTTTTAGATACTGCTGCATCATAGGGGTTTGTTGTTTTATAGTGTGTGGAGCATAAAGATCAAACGACATGTATTTACCCAAAGGCTGAATATGGAATTACATCAAGAGATTAAAACACTTGCTGCGCAATTAGGCGCTATTTTAACGGATAAATGCTTATGGATCACTACTGCTGAGTCATGTACTGGTGGCGGGGTAAGTTATGCACTTACCGACACCCCTGGAAGCTCTGCCTATATTGACCGTGCATTTGTAACTTACAGTAACCAAGCAAAGCAAGATTTACTAAATGTAAGTGCCGCCACATTAACGCAATATGGGGCGGTAAGCGAGCAAACGGTGCGTGAGATGGCTTTAGGCGCAATTGCAGCAACTAATGCCGATATTGCGATTACTGTATCGGGTATTGCAGGCCCAGGAGGAGCAACCCCAGATAAGCCGGTAGGCTTAGTATGGTTTGGACTACACATTAACGACAAGCAGCTGGTATTTAAACAAGTATTTACCGGCGATAGAGCACAGGTTAGACTGCAAGCTATTGTATTTTCTTTAAAAACTATAATAGAGCAGATAAAATAATAAAATTAACTTGATACTGTGATTTCATACAGTATACTTGTCGCATTAGCTGGATTTGGAGAGTAAAATGAACGATAACAAACAAAAAGCGTTGGACGCGGCTTTATCACAAATTGAACGTCAATTTGGTAAAGGCTCAATTATGAAATTGGGTGATAACAAAGCGTTAAACATTGAATCTGTATCTACAGGCTCATTAGGTATCGATATTGCCTTAGGCATAGGTGGCTTACCTATGGGGCGTATTGTAGAAGTATATGGTCCTGAGTCGTCTGGTAAAACAACGCTTACTTTGCAAGTTATCGCTGAAGCACAAAAAGAAGGCAAAACATGTGCCTTTATTGATGCTGAGCATGCTCTTGATCCAGTTTATGCACAAAAGCTTGGTGTAAACATAGATGAGCTTTTTGTATCGCAACCAGATACTGGTGAACAAGCACTCGAAATTTGTGACATGTTAGTACGCTCAAGCGCGGTTGACGTAGTTATTATTGACTCGGTTGCAGCACTTACACCAAAAGCTGAAATTGAAGGCGACATGGGCGATTCGCACATGGGCTTACAAGCACGTTTAATGTCGCAAGCATTACGTAAGCTAACAGGTAATATTAAACGCTCGAACACCTTATGTATTTTCATTAACCAAATCCGTATGAAAATTGGTGTAATGTTTGGTAACCCAGAAACAACAACGGGTGGTAACGCACTTAAGTTTTACGCATCGGTACGTATTGATATTCGTCGTATTGGTTCGGTAAAAGAAGGCGACGAGGTTGTTGGTAACGAAACCCGGGTTAAAATTGTTAAAAACAAAGTAGCACCGCCATTTAAGCAAGCCGAATTTATCATTATGTATGGTGAAGGTATTTCTAAACAAGGCGAGCTAATTGACTTAGGTGTGAAGCACAAAATTGTTGAAAAAGCAGGTGCTTGGTACAGTTACTGTGGTAATAAAGTTGGCCAAGGTAAGTCTAATTCAATTAAGTTTTTAAAAGAAAACCCAGAAATCGCAGACGAAATTGAAGGCAAGTTACGCGAAATGCTTTTACTTAAAGCAACTATTGAACCAGACGATGGTGAAGATAAGTTAGGCGATGAAGCTGACCTTTAAGCAGTATTAAATATTTAAGCTTGATTTGACCCGAGCTTTAAAGCAGCGCTAACCAGTAATGGTTAGCGCTTTTTTTGGTTTAAATTTACAACTGCCAATTTACAGATAGAGCGTAGTTACGCGGTGCACCATAGTAACCTTGAGCCCAATATAAGCTGTGTAAGTATTTTTCACCTGTGGTGTTATTAATATTAAAAGTAACGCCTATATTTTCACTCAATTTATAAGTTGCCATTAAATCAAGTAATCCGTAGGCATCTTGCTTTGTAGTCACGCTTGCGATTTTGTTAGTATCTTGGACTTGGACTCGGCTTGTTGAATCTTGCCAGCGATAATTTGCACCAAACGATAAACCATCAATGAAAGGAACTTGATAGATTGCTGCCACCTTGAGTTGATTCTCAGGGGTGTAATCTTTTACTGTGTCATCGCCATCAATGCTTAAATTACTAAAGCTAATGCTTGCACTCAAGTCATCTGTAAACTTACCGCTTAGCTCTACTTCAAAACCATTACTGTTAATACCATCCGCTGCGTAGTAACGAGTATCGTCGGGTAATGAGTTAGGTATAGCGATAGCAAGGCCATCTTGTTTTGTATCAAAGTAAGCAAGTGTTACAAAAATTTGCTCGTCTAAAAACTGGGCTTTAACACCTAGTTCGCTACTTTTACCTGTAATAGGTGCAAGTTGGTTGGCATTTATATCAAGCTCCTTTTGCGGCACAAATGTTTCTGTGTAGCTTGCATAAGCCGATAAAGACTCGTTAAAGTCATACACAGTGCCAATGTAGGGTATTAGCTGTGAGTCACTTTGTGTTTGCGCAACGCCATAAGCTGTGCCTGTTGTTTTCCAATCAGTGTAACGCACACCAGCTAGTAGACTTAAAGGTTCGCTTAATTTGATACGAGTAGAAATATAAGCAGATTTTTGCTCATTAGTTATATTGCTACCATTTACACTATCTGTAAGTGTTGCTTGTGGTATTACACCATCCCATGTTTTAAGTGACGGCATTGCCGGAAAACCATTCCCTGTAGTGTAATCGTAAAGAGATTGCTCGGTGTAATCCATTTTTGCTTGGCTCACACCCAATGACAAGTCGTGCTCTTGGCCAAATAAATCAAATTTACCACTCGCATATAGATCAAATAAGTCGTGCTTATCGCTATAATCATAACGGCTTGCGTAACCGGTTAAGCCAAGTTCGGTGTCTTTATCAGGGGTACCGTATACATAAAATAATTCAGAGTCTTGCTCGTTTTCAACATGAGCGTAACGCGCTTTTGCCACCCATGTTGCTGATAAATTTTGTTCAAGCGTTACATATACTTGCTCGGCAGTGTTATCCCAGTAAGACCAGTCAGCCGCGGTGCTAGTCGATTCGTCATAGTCTGTTGGAGTGCCATCGGTATAATAAAGTGGTAGTGCACCCCAAAGTGGGCTATCGGCATCTTTTTGTTGATTAACGTAGTTAACACTTAGCAGGGTGTTATCGGTTAACTTTCCCTCGTAGGCTAAATAAATAACGGTTTTATCTGTTTCGTAGCGATCTAGATATGAGTCGGCTTTTTGTTTGGTAAATACAGCTCTAACAGCATGCTCTTCATTAATAGGCGTTGATACATCTAAATCTAAGCGTTTTTTATTCCATGAACCGTACGAAACAGATGCATTAGCTTGGGTTGTGTAAGTTGGTTTTTTTAGCACCATATTTACAGTAGCAGAAGGGTTACCTGTACCTGTCATTAAACCGTTCGCGCCACGAACTATTTCTACACGGTCGTAAATTGAGGTATCAAGGCTGCCTTGAATTGATCCCGAGCTTTGTGGAATACCTAAACCATTAACTTGAAAATTTGTAATATCAAAGCCACGGGCTTTAAAATAAGTACGATCGGTTTCTATTTGCTCTACCGTTACACCCGGCGTGCTTTCTAGCACTGCGTTTATATCATCGAGTGAAAAATCATCCATTAAAGCGCGAGAAACAACTGAAATAGACTGCGGAGTTTCTTTTATGGTTAAACCTAGTTTGGTTGCCGATTGTGCTTCTTCGGTAATATAGTTTTTATGATGTTGACCATACACAGCAATCTTTTCAATTTGCTGCTCGCTTTTATCGTTTTTTGCAAATGCATGCGCAGATAAAATTAAAGAGGTAATAAGGCTTAGTTTAGATAAAAGCAAAACTTTAGAGGAGGACATGGGGTTTTCCAAAAGGTTCAAAAATAAAGCGTTTAACTTAATCTAAATGATATTGATTTGCAATTGCGTTATTGGTTTTTATAACAATTTGTACTATCGGGATTAATAAAGAGTGATGAAGTTGATAAAACAGATGAGACTTATAAATTAATTAACAAAAAAAAGCGGCCAAAGCCGCTCAAGGAAGTAAACTATGTACGCTTAAAATGCATACTTAACCGAGAATTGTAAACGGTCCATATCGCCATCGTTACCGCTTTCAAGCTCGCGCTCGGCATGCTTAAACTCAGCACCAAAAGTTAAGCGTTTAACTGGTGAGTATAAAATGTTAGCACTGTAGCTTTGGCTTGATTTAGTTGGATCGCCTGTAAGGGCGAGTAAGTCTGTGTTGTTATCAGCACTGAAAAATGAATATAAGAAAGTTGAACGCCATTGGCTGTTCCACTTATGCTGATACGCTACAAAGCCAGAAGTTGAATCAATAGCATCTAAATCATCGCCATTGAGTACTGCACCATGGGCTACATTAACACCAACATAACGGCCTAAGCCTTTACCTTGTGTAAGCATAAACTTAAAGTTGTCTTCGCCTAGTTTAACCATACCCGATGCACTAACACCAAATGATGTTTCATCGGCATCAATAGCACCTACTTTATAAGTAAGTTGACGGGCAAGTGCAGCAACTACTAAATTACCCCAATCAGCTTTATGGGTATAACGTGCAGTAAAGTCAGGAAGTGAAGCATCGTCGGTTACAGCCATACCGCCGCCAGCAGTAGTAATGGTGCTTTCTGGGTTTTCTAATGAGAAAGACCAAGCGCCTGTAGTGTATTTAACTTGAGTTTGGCGTACAAACACTGTGCCCTCTGCTGGGCCTATAAAATCAAGTGCTTCAGGTAGTGCGCCAACGTTTTGAAAGTTAGACCATGTTTGGCCAAATAACCAACCATCGTAGCTAATAAATGCATGACGTACACGTGGAGCGTAAGAGTTAGATACACGCTCGTTACCACCAGGAGCAGAAGCTAAAAAGTCGATTTCAATTTTGGTGTTAATGGTTTTGCCATTATCAAGTAATGTGGCTGTACCAAAGTTAAAACGAGATTCACGGGCATGCATATCAAATACAGCGTCAGAGCTATTGTCTGGGCCTACAGTCACTGTGCTCGGTACGTAAAAGTCACGACCCACATTAGTGCCCGCTGGTGCGCCTGCAGAATAGTCACTCCACATAGCATCTAATTTAATGTATCCGCCGTAAGTAAATTCAGTATCTCCAACTTTTGCTGCAGTGGCTGCATAAGCTGTGCTTGAAAGTGCACATAGTACAGCACTTGCTGCAAGTGTTTTTAATGGGGTAAATTTCATTGTTGCGTCCTTTATAGGCTACGTGTTGATTATTGCTTTTTATTTAGAGTGTATTAATAGCGTGAGTATTACTTACGAATAAAAGTTAATTTAAAGATTTTTTATTCGTTAAATAAAAATTAAAGCTAATTAATGCAAATATTATAATACTTAGGTGAAACACTTTTAAATATGTACACTATTTACTCAATCATCTATTAGTCTATAAGACTAAGGTGTAATGATTATAATGTGATTATTTACTTACATTTAACATCATGTATTATTTATGTAAAAGTAATAAATAGCGCAGCGATTATAAACAACAAATTAGTAATTAGAATAGCTTTACAACTAAGGTCTAATACTTAATAGCGCATTGCTGAGTAATCCTTGAGAAAAGCCTAAGGCAAGTAATTTAAATGGAGACCAAGATGTCAAAAAATATCTATCCAGTTCCTACGCATATTAAAAACACAGCTCTCGTCGATAACGATAAATATAATAAAATGTATAAACACTCGATTGATGATCCACAAAGTTTTTGGGCTGAACACGGTAAGCGCCTTGATTGGTTTACTCCTTATTCTAAAGTAAAAAATACCACCTTTGATAAAGGCCACATAAATATTAAGTGGTATGAAGATGGCTACCTTAATGCATCGTATAACTGTATTGACCGCCACTTAAAAACAAAAGCCAATAAAGTAGCGCTTATATGGGAGGGCGATAACCCATCGCAAAGCGAGCATATTACTTATCAAAAATTACATGATGAAGTAGCAAAGTTTGCTAATGGTTTAAAAAAGCTGGGCGTACAAAAAGGTGATCGCGTCGCTATTTATATGCCAATGAGCCCACAAGCTATTTATGCAATGCAAGGGTGTGCACGTATTGGTGCTATTCACTCAGTTATATTTGGTGGTTTTTCACCCTCTGCGATTGCCGATCGTATTAAGGATTCGGGCGCAAAAGTGGTTATTACTTCAGACGAAGGACGCCGTGCTGGTAACTGCGTGCCACTTAAAGCAAACGTTGACGAAGCTGTATTGCAAGAGTCTGTAACAAGTATAGAGCATGTTATTGTGCACCAACTTACCGGTGGCGATGTTGATTGGCACGACCATGATATATGGTGGCACGATTTAGTAGCAGACGAAGAGCCTGTGTGCGAGCCTGAGGTAATGAACGCTGAAGACCCGTTATTTATTTTATACACCTCAGGGTCAACAGGTCAGCCAAAAGGAGTGGTACATACCACGGGTGGTTATTTAGTTTATGCATCGATGACGCACGAATATATATTTGATGTAAAAGAGGACGATGTTTTTTGGTGTAGCGCCGATGTAGGTTGGATCACCGGGCACAGTTATATTGCTTATGGTCCGCTGGTAAATGGTTGTACCCAAGTTGTATTTGAAGGTGTACCTACTTACCCAACCGCAGGGCGTATGGGCGAAGTTGTTGATAAACACGGTGTTACTATTTTATATACCGCGCCTACCGCTATTCGTGCCTTAATGGCAAAAGGCGATGAGCCTGTAGCGTCATCTCATCGTAATAGTTTACGAATTTTAGGATCGGTTGGTGAGCCAATTAACCCTGAAGCATGGAATTGGTATTACGAACAAATAGGTAAGTCAAATTGCCCTATCGTTGATACCTGGTGGCAAACAGAAACGGGTGGCATTATGATCACCCCATTACCAGGTGCTACCGATTTAAAACCAGGCTCTGCAACGCGTCCATTTTTTGGTATTGCGCCGGCAATATTTGACGCTGAGGGTAATACGCTTGAAGGTGAAGCTGATGGTAACTTAGTTATTTTAGATAGCTGGCCATCGCAAGCACGTACTATTTATGGCGATCATGAACGTTTTGAACAAACTTACTTTTCTACCTACCCAGGTGTGTATTTTTGTGGCGATGGCTGTCGTCGTGACGAAGATGGTTATTATTGGATCACTGGTCGCGTAGATGATGTACTTAATATTTCGGGGCATCGTTTAGGCACTGCTGAAATAGAAAGCGCACTGGTTGCACACCCAGCAGTAGCTGAAGCCGCTGTAGTAGGTTATCCGCATGATATTAAAGGCCAAGGTATTTATGTTTACATTACCCCTAACGAAGGTATAACGGTAAGCGATGAGTTAACCAAAGAAATTCGTAACTGGGTTCGTAAAGAGTTAAGCCCAATTGCGTCACCCGATATGATTCAGTGGTCACCGGGGTTACCAAAAACGCGTTCTGGTAAAATAATGCGTCGAATTTTACGTAAAATTGCGGCCAACGAGCACGAACAACTAGGTGATACATCAACACTTGCCGATCCATCTGTGGTTGATGAGTTAATTGAAAATCGATTAAATCGTTAAATGCGCGTTAAAAGCTTGATTACAAGTTGATTCTAAACGTAGTATATCGGCTGTGCTCTACTAGATAGGGCACAGCCGAATTTATTAGGAGTGAACCATGAGTCAGTTTTTAATAGCGGACGACCATCCGTTATTTCGTGAAGCACTAAAGGGTGCACTAACTGTAAAATTTGACGATTTAGAAGTATTTGAATCATCTGATTTTGACAGTACATTGCAGGTGTTAAGCGAGCAAGAAGATCTTGATATATTACTGCTGGATTTACACATGCCAGGTAATGGTGATTTATACGGCCTTATTCGTATTAGAGAAGACTATCCTAGTTTACCTATTGCGGTAGTTTCGGGAAGTGAAGACGCTAATATTGTATCTAAAGTAATGGGTTACGGCGCAATGGGGTTTATTCCTAAGTCATCATCATCAGATGATATTGCCAATGCAATTAATCAAATACTCGAAGGCGATACTTGGTTACCAACAGAATTAAAAAATAAAGTCGCCGAAATTCAAGGCGAAGACCGAGAAATTGCAGCGCAAGTTGCCTCACTTACCCCACAACAATACCGTGTTTTACAATACCTGCACGAAGGTTTGCTAAATAAGCAAATAGCGTATGAGTTACATATTTCAGAAGCCACTGTAAAAGCGCATATTACCGCCATATTTAGAAAGCTTGGCGTATATAACCGCACACAAGCGGTATTAATTGCTGCAAAACTACAATTAGCACCTATAGAGCAAATATAAAACCATGCATAGAATAGAGGCACAAAGCCTCTTTTTTAGTCTTATTTACGCTTATATACGCAATTATCACAAGCCATTCACCTTTATTACATGATCTCCTATAAAAATAATGCTAGCTTACGGGCATTTTATAATTAAGAGAACATGGTATGTCAGACTCTTTAGACTCCAAGGCCCAAAGTAGTAATGAAAGCGCAAATAAAGGCTGGTTTAACCGCTTTTTAGCCGGCGTAGAATTTTTAGGCAATATGCTACCGCATCCCATCACCTTATTTGCAATATTTTGTATCGTAATTGTTGTATTTAGTGGAGTGGCGGATTGGTTTGGCCTAAGTGCAATCGATCCTCGACCTGAGGGCTCGCCTGGGCGCGAACCCGATGGTGTTATTGAAGTAGTGAGCTTACTTAGTGCCGAGGGATTACAGCGTATTGTAACTGGCTTGGTAACTAACTTTACCAGCTTTGCACCACTGGGCACGGTACTGGTAGCTTTACTTGGTGTGAGTGTTGCTGAGCACTCAGGACTGCTGTCGGCAGCAATGCGCGGCATGGTAATGGGCGCATCAAAGCGGTTAGTGACCTTTATGGTGGTGTTTGCCGCTATTTTATCTAATACCGCCTCTGAGCTGGGCTATGTGGTACTTATTCCATTAGCTGCAATGATATTCCATAGTTTAGGGCGTCATCCATTAGCGGGCTTAGCAGCGGCGTTTGCTGGGGTGTCGGGTGGTTATAGTGCTAACTTATTATTAGGCACAATAGATCCCTTACTGGCAGGCATTACCACACCAGCGGCGCAAATGATCGACCCAACTTACCAAGTAGGCGCAGAAGCTAACTGGTATTTTATGATGGTGTCGGTGTTTTTAATTGCGATTTTAGGCACCTTAGTTACTGAAAAAATTGTTGAACCACGTTTAGGTAAATATAATCCTGAAGAGGCCAGTGCTGATCTTGCACAAAATAATATTGCCGCGTTAACGGCCAAAGAAAAGTCGGGTTTAAAGTGGGCAGGGGTGTCGTTATTAGTTGTATCGCTGCTACTTGCATGGACCATAGTGCCAGCCGATGGCATTTTACGTAATCCCGAAACCGGATTAGTAGCCCACTCGCCCTTTTTGAAAGGCATAGTGGTGTTTATTTTTGTAACCTTTGGTATTCCGGGCTTTGTATATGGGCGCGTTGTTGGCACCATGAAAAACGACAAAGACGTAATTAATGCGATGAGCAAAAGTATGAGCTCAATGGGCATGTATATTGTGCTAGTGTTTTTTGCTGCACAATTTGTCGCGTTTTTTAAATGGACCAATTTAGGCACTATTTTAGCAATTAACGGTGCTGCATTACTGCAAGCTTTAAACTTAACTGGTCCCGAAGTTTTTGTATTATTTATATTAATGTGTGCGTTGGTTAACTTAAGCTTAGGGTCGTCTTCGGCGCAATGGGCTGTTACCGCGCCTATTTTTGTACCTATGCTAATGTTAGTTGGTTACGCGCCAGAGACCATTCAGGCGGCTTATCGTATAGGTGACTCGGTTACTAACTTAATAACGCCAATGATGAGCTATTTTGGCTTGATCCTCGCTGTCGCAGCTAAGTACAAAAAAGATATGGGTATAGGCACACTGGTAGCCACTATGTTGCCATACAGTATGATATTTTTTGTTGGTTGGGTTGTTTTGTTTTATTTATGGGTATTTGTATTGGGTATGCCAGTAGGGCCAGGATCACCCACTTATTACACGCCTTAATAGTACCTGGGTAATACAATAAGTATTATTTAATCGTTTAAAAATGCCAGCATAATTTGCTGGCATTTTTGTTTTACGAAAACACCACGGTTTTATTACCGTTAATAAATAGCTTATGCTCAGAGGCAAGTTGTAGCGCTTTACAAAATACTGTTTTTTCTACATCTTTACCCATATTGGCCATCATTTTTGCAGTTTCTGCGTGGGTTACAGGCGTAACATCTTGCAAAATAATAGGCCCTTCGTCTAACTCGTTATTGACAAAGTGAGCTGTGGCTCCAATGATTTTTACGCCACGTTCAAATGCTTGATGATAAGGTTTTGCACCAATAAAAGCGGGTAAGAACGAGTGATGAATATTAATAATTTTGCCCTCAAAGCGTTGTACAAACTCAGGGCTTAAAATACGCATATATTTAGCTAAACCAATAATGTCAGGGTTATAGCTGGCAATTAAATCGCCTACTTGTTGATCGTGCTCGCTGCGCGTTAATCCCTCATGAGAGATAACATGAAAAGGGACATTAAGCCCTTTAGCAAGCGGCTCTAAAATAGGGTAGTTTGCTATAACGGCTTGCACTTCAATATTTAGCGCTTGTTCGAATTGCTTTAATAATACGCCACCTAAGCAATGTGCTTCTTTAGTAGCAAGTAACACAACTTTGGTTTTTGTACCATTGTGTAAAGCCACTTTAGCGTCTGCAGGTAGTATTTCGCGTAGTAGTGGTAAAAAGTTACTTTGTGGCTCACCAGTGAGCTCTGTACGCATAAAAAAGCGTTTAGCGTCTTTGTCTACAAATTCATTATTACGTGTAATATTTAAATTATGCTGGTGGCAAAGCCCGGTGATTTTGGCTATTAGCCCTACATCATCGGCGCATTGTGTGGTTAGTATGTAGCTCATTCTCTCATTCTTACCCAATTATAGATTGCTTTATTATTTGCGTTTTAGCGCATAAAGCAAGGGCTTTGTGTGTTGTTACAAGGTTTAATTTAGAACAAGCATGACATTAAAGTGAGCAAAGTTAACTGGGGTTTAAAAAGGTATAGTTGCTGTTAAAAATGCCACTGATTGCCAGTGGCATTGATATATAATTAAGTTACTGTGTTATGACTTGGTTTCTGAGGCTAAATCATCTTGTTGTCTGATAAAGCCGGCGGCTTCTTCATCATTTTTTGTAATTGCGCTTTGTTGTGTTGGCATAGCGCGTGTTTGCTGATTAAGCTGATGAATTTGCGACGCGTTACCTAAATCACGCTCACTGGTAATTGAGGCTATTGACTCGCGATCTTTTAAGAACGCAATCACATCGTTTTTAATTGCTTGTAACTGACCTTCGTCTTTGTGCATTTCCATAATATGGCGTGGATGCTCAAGATTTTTCATACCTGTTGCTGCAAAAGTGGTGGTTACTATTCGCGAAACAATAACCCAAGGGGTAATGCTGCTACGTACTAAGGTGTTTTCAGAGCGAGTGCTGTCGTGAATACCTGTACCGGTTGATATTTTAGACTCAGTAAATGTACCTTCACATTTAAAATAGACCAGAAGTGATTCAAATTGCATTTCAGCAAAAAACAAATGTGCATTGCTACTTAATAGCTGAGCAAAGGCTTTAATTAATACACCTATCAGTAATAAGTGTACGCTTGCCATTACTAGCTCGCTGATAGGTGAAATATGACGATTATTAAGTGCTTGCTCTATTGAATTGATATTTGCGCTATCAATATAACGATAAATATCGATGAAAGAGTAGGCTAATAATACCGTGAAAATAAGCGCGATTAAATACAGAAAATTACCACTAAGTAGCGCCAATAATCTAGCCATACTAAAACCTTTACCTAAATCTAGCTCATGTAGTTTAGGTTGTATTTCTTGAATTATTTCGCCTTTAAAGCCGCCTTTACCTTCTACTTGCTCTTGCAGTTGTGGGTTGAGCTCGCGGTATACGCGATTAGGCACTTCTTTATAACGACGGTTAGCCATTACTAGGTTATCTAAATTAATAAAAATTTCAGTAGGGTGTACAGATTCTTGCCAGTTTTCGCGCAGCTCAGATACCTCAGTGCTTGGTGTTATGGTATTTAATCGTGCTTTTAACATAGTAAAAACCAGTGCGCAGCTCAAGGTGGCTAAAATAATAATAGCGACTAAATACATACCCGCGTGTAGATTGGGTAATTGTTCAAACCAAACATCTATTTGCGCTTTACTAATGTGTTGTTCTTGCATTAACCACGACATAGAAAGGCCAATAATAATGGGTAAAATAAACGATAGCGAAATAATTTTAGCCAGTGCACCACCACCAAGTGGTTCAATTTCTCTTGCAGCATTGCGAGTGGTTGGTTTACCTGCCGAGCGCCATGAGAACAATACATAAAACATTAAAATGCTACTGTATATGGGAAATGCTAATTCGCCTGCTTCACCGGTAAAGCCCGACAAAGATACAAAAGCTACCAGTCCATACGCAATAAGTGCCACAAAGGTACTTACCCATGAGCCAAATAATTGCTGGGCAATATTACGCATTGGGTAGGGTAAAAACATTAGTTTAGGAATAAGGCTATGCAACAAGCGAGATAAAAAGCCTTTAGGCTCTTTAAAAGTAATGTTTTTACGACCCATAAGCATTTCTTCTAGTTTTTGGTCGTTATAGGCAACTTCTTTTTTTTCTTCTTTTGCGGTAGAGCTTTGCGATTTACTGTAGTTATAAGCCAGTGACGTAGGGTGATTACGGCCAACAAAGTATTTTAGTGTGGCATAAATACCTGTTGAGAGTGAAGCAATGCCAAACCCTAAAATAATCATCCCAAAAAGCATCAAGATCCACCCAGCAGTTGCATCTTCTTTAACTAACCCTGCAGCAACAACAAGCAGCGTAATGCCGGTAATTGACTCTATAGCACCTCTTAGTGCGGTTACTTTACCTTCAAGCTTGAAGGGGTTTTTAAGTCCAAGATCAATCGATCCATAATCAAAAGCCATTGAATATTCCTTTATAAAAGAATTTTATTGGGAGAAATAAGTGTAATAAGCAATTTATGTTTATTACACTTATTTATTAGTTTTGGCATTATAAGCTTGGTCTAAGCAAATAGCCTGAAATGTTAAGCGTTTATTATTGCAGCATAAAGGTTTCGTATTCTAAATCTTCAAACTGTTTAGATAACCAAAACAAACCCACAACCGAGCTAATAATTGTTGCAAATGCAAAGCCATAGCCATAAAACTGTGGTCCAAGTGCAACCGATAAATAGGTAAAAACAACATTTACGACTAAAAATATTGCTGCGAGTACCAGCACAGTAAAACGTTTATCTAAATAAAATAAAATATTGAGTATTGATAAAAAGATAACCTGTACACCCACACCCACTACATCGATAAATAATAAGGTTTTGTAGTTAGGATCTATGCCTATAAAAGTGAGTATTTGCTCACCCCAAAGTAATAAGCAAGCTACAGTAATACCCTGAATTTTAAATATATCGTATAAACCACCTTGAGCAGTTTGTATCATATTATCTTTTAATAGATAAATTTCATTTAAAGAGGCACCTTCGCGTATTGCAGTGTAAAAACGGTCGTACTCCTCTACAAAGTCGGTTTCCATTCTTACTAAAAACACGGCCATACCAGGAATAATAGACAAGTAGGCTAAAAATATGGGTAAGTCGTAAATAGGACTTGCCCTGAGAGTGCCGATAATTTCTATTGAAGTACTAGGAGAGTACCAAAAAATAATTTTATCAGCCCAAACACCTATATTGTAAAACAAGCCACAAAAGAACAGGCTGTAATACACTTTTTTATTATTTAAAAAATCAAAGCTAATTAACTTATCACCAGGGTAGCGGCGAATAATCATAAATAAAAAGCTAAAAAATAACAGCGCTTCGCCAGCAAAAAAAGCAAAAAACAATCCATCTAATTGCCAATCTCTTAGTAAATATGCCAGTAATACCATAAAAGAATAGCCACTAAGCATAGTAACTAAAATGAGCCGGTACTCTTTCATACCCGATAAAAATATAGCCCCGAGCCACTGATTACATAAGCCGACAAATGCACCTAAAATAATTAATTTAGTCACTACTGGCAGTGGCAATAATGGCCACACAGCAAGGCCAACGAGTAACGCAGCTATGGTGGTAACTAATTGCGCGCCAAGTAGATTAGGCAGTATTTGACCATCATCTTTAGTAAAAAGTAGGTCGGCAATAAAACGCGTTAATAATAGCTGTAAGCCGCCAGTTAAAATAAGCGAGGCGGCCATCATGTAGGTAACTAGGGTTAAAAACTGAATGATCAGTACTTTTGGTAGCACAATGCCCAAGCTTAAAATACCAATAAGCATTAAAGCAATAATAGATAGTAACCAAGGGCCTGAGCCAATTAATCCAGCGTAGCCGTAAGCTTCAAATACTGAAAGCAGGGTGTTTTTTTTGAGAATCTTACGTATCTCAAAACCTATTCCGGCCATGCCATTGTGTCCTTATAAAGTTTATCGTAACGAGCAAACATATGGCTCTCATCATAAAATTTTTGTACCCGTTCAAGGCCACTTTTTTGATATTCGCGCCATCTTTGCTCGTTTTGCAATATATTTACTATTTGCTGAGCAGTGTCGCTAGGTGAGGCTATTGCTACCACTTCGCCAGCTTTGCCAAAGGCTTTGTCTTGTGCGGTTGCGCCTTCTATTATTTCGCGGCAAGAACCTACATCACTGGCTAATACAGGCACGCCAGCTGCCATTGCTTCTAGTAGTACCAAAGGCTGCGCCTCAGATATTGAGGTGAGTGCTACAACGCCTAACTTAGGCAGTATTTCAGCAATGTTTTGCATGCCTAAAAATTTCACATTGTCGATTAAATCTAAGCTGTCGACCAATAACTGGCATTCTTGATAATATTTTGGATCTTCCTCAAAAGGGCCAATTATCCAGCCCTCTAGGGTGGGTATAATAGATTGTGCTTCTTTAATTGCGCGTATAAAGGTTTTTATATCCTTAATAGGCACAACACGACCAATTAAACCTACTACCATTGGCGTTTTTTCTGGGCGTTGTAACAGGGCTTGTTTAAAACGCACTGTTTTAATGCCATTAGGTACCACAAGCGTTTTTGCCGGCTCTGCGCCATCTTTAATTTGGCGTTGCATATTACCATCGTACAAAGAAATAATTTTAGTCGCTTGCTGGTACGTTGTACGGCCAATTTGCTCAAAAAAGTTGATCCACATACGCCTAATAAAGCCCATTTCGGTATTTAAATTTTTACCTAAGCTCTGCTCCGAATCTTTGATCCAGCTTGCTTGAATTAAATCAATTTTACGCTCTTTTGTGTATATACCATGCTCGGTAAGTAAAAAAGGCGTACCACTTATTGCACTGGCGCCAGAGCCTAAAATACCGGCGTAGCCTGTTGATATAGAATGAATTAGTTTAACTTTTGGCAGGCCCCTAGCAATTTCTGCTATTTTAAATAACGGCTTATATAAATTACGATATGACCAAAAAAAGTCGATAAATGACGATTCATCACAATAGCTTAAATAGTATTTTGAAAGGGCTTGCCAAGATGACTCACTATATAAAAAATCGGCTGCATTAATGCCATCTTTTTTGCCGAGTGTTTCAAAAGCAAATTTTAATAACTCAGTGGGTATAGGGTCGTTACAGTCACGAAAGTAGCTTTGCAGCTGTTGCCAAAAATCAAACAGTTCTTGCTTGTATTTAGTGCCATGCTTCGCTTTTATTTCAGTGGTATTATTTTCAATTAAATAATGAACATGTAATTTAGTCACATTATCAGGTAGCTGGTATTGAATTTCGCCGTAGTGCTCAGGTGCTCCACCCAAAAATACCAACTCAAAATTATAATGTGGTAAGCCTTCAATTATTTGATGCACCCAACTTGATACGCCACCGCGTACATATGGGTAGGTACCTTCTAAAAGTAGTAATATGTCAGCATTCTTTTCAGCCATGCCAGTACTCCTGTAAATGGCGTAGTTCGCTACCTTCAGGTTGTTTAGGGAGCTCATTTAAATAGCGCTTACAATCATCTAATAGGCCCATGTAAAAAGCGACTTCAGCTTTATATGGCAATACATGGCGCTGCGCCATGCCAAATTCTGTAGCGTGTGTTAAGTGCGTTAGTGCTTGCGGATATTTGTTTAGCGATAAACAAATACGGCCTAATAACACAAAGGTAGCAGGGGCTTTTACATGCTCAACACTTTGCAGAGCCAGTAGCTCTGCTTTTTCTAGTACGTAGGATTTTAGCGCGCCTTGGGCTAAGCCTAAATAACTTAGCTCCCAGTACAGCTCAGCTAGTTGCCCTTGCAATTTACCTAGTTCGGGTTGCGTGCTTGTTAAGGTGATTTCTTGCTGATATTGGCTTATTTTTTCGTTTATTTTAGTTTCTTTACCATCCAGTGTTGAATAAGCAAGTAAACGAATATCATCTTCTAGATCTTTAAGTGCAAGTTTTAAAATAGGAATAGCGCGTGCGTCACTCATGTGACGTGCAGACATTACAGCACTTAAACGCTTATTAGGCTCACTGGCGTGTTTTAAAATAGCTTTTAAGCCACCAATAGAATAAGACGGATTTGCCGAAGTCATTTTAGCTTCAAAGGGAAGGGCTGGGATTTTATGTTCTTCTATTTCAATGTCGTCATTTTTGATTGGTTTACATAGGGCAAAGCTTAATGCAAATACAACACCTATAATGCCAAGTATGGGCAGTGAAAGCAGTAATAAAAATAAAAACAAAACACTGCTAAATGGGGTTGTTTTGTATTTTACAGGAATGAGTGTATAGCTAATAAAAGCATAAAAAAGGCTAGCTAATGCATGGAGTAAAGTAACAATTAGCCAGTTGGGAGTGTCGAGTATTTGCAGTAATGCAAAATACTCGCATATACACCCTAAGATGGCTGCAATGATAATTTTAATCATGAAATGCGACCAATCTTTTTAAATCGTCATTATTAATAGGCAATGCTATTTGTTGCTCGATAACAATACCTAAATCAGTTAGATTTTTGCCAGTACGTCCTTTGCTCCAACTATTTAAGCGGGCAATGAATCCTGCTTTTTCAAGTTCATCAGCCAAAGGCATAAGTAGCAGTAATGTTTGTTTTTCGTTGTTATACAAATAAATGTCTAAACCACGGCGGGCTTCGCTTAAATATTTCATAAGTTGACGCGATTCAGGATTAATATTTGTAGCTGTTATTTTTAATAAATGCGATGGGATTTTATAGCGTTTAGCCTCTTTATTTGCACGTTTTACTTGTTTAATAAAGTAGGGCGCTTCATTGGCTTGCATTACCGGATTAGTTATTTCGTGACGGAGTAAGTCACCAATGTGTCCAGCCATAACAGCAAGCAAGGTAAGTGTGGTGTTTTTAAGAGCAAAAAATTGCACTTTTTCGACTAATATAACCCCATAAACTGTGTCGCTAATATCTGTAATTGGAATCGCAATATGGTACTGACTTACACCTAAAGAGGCTTTTACGTCTTTTACCGATACTAATTCGTTTTCTGCAAACATAGCACTGACAAGCGGATCTGACATGGATACTGTATTCATTTTACCAATAGCAGCAAGTGGCGGTTCTACAATGATGTTGTTTTCAACCTTGTATATACCCGCTTTTTCTAATGTTCCGTATTCAACAAATAAATTTAAAATACTTTGTGCGGCTTTATCTAAACACCTTTCTTCTAGTTGCCCAATAGATTCTCTTACTGCTTGCAGCGATTCTCTTAAACTAAGCGTATGGCCAGCGAGCACTTGCTCAAGGCGATCATGCGAGGAGCTAATAAGATGATATTGACGGGTAAACACCTCTAATCGTTCGGTTACATATTCTAATTGAATAGTTTGCCTTTGATTGGTGCGATCCCATACATCTCTAAACTCGCCAGTGACCATAATGACAATAACATAACCTAAAATAGCGTTAATATTAAAGTCACTTTGGGGCGTTAAAATATCTGTTTCTACAAGCAGCAGTTGGCCAATAAGCAAACTTAGTATGCTAATAAAGCCTTTTGAAAAGCCGTAACGTAATGCTACCAGCAGAGGGCCTAAAACCGGCCACGAAAACCCACCTTGCGTCCAAAAGGGATCCGCTGTGTTAAACAGCACGGGTAGCCCTAAAGCCAGCGCGGTAAATATAAATACCTCAGCCCATATCTGTAGCTCAGGAACCTCTCTTGGGCGAAAGAAATGTGTTTTCACTCACTAACCTCTATGTAAGATAGTAAATCGGCTATGACATCTTGGGCTACCGCAGCAATGCTATCTCGTCCCCAACCACTTTTAGCAATTGTGCCTGTCCATAGTGGTGTTGTTTGGCCGCTAGCCGTTAATGATAGAGTTAAAGCAACCACAGGTTCGCCGTCAAGTCCTGCTTTATAACGCCACTCTTCAATGCTACCACTTATAATATAATCAGCTTGTTGCGTGCTTAGCCACTGCATTGCGTTATCTACACGGTATTGATCGTCTAGCGGTGGTAGTTCTTTATTGTTAGTGCGTGGCGCACGAATTAAAGTAGGTAGCTTATTTTGCTGCCAAATACTGGCTAAAATATCCTCTGCGCGCTCACCAGCAAGCGGTGTTTGTGCATGATTTACAAGTGGTAATAATGCCACTGTTGTTGTTGCTCTAAGCTCAACATCATCAGCCACATGGCTGGTTGTACAAGCTGATAAAACTAATACCAAACACGGTATAACTAAACGAAACATAATCTCTCCTAACATTAAAAATGTACGTAATATCCTAATTGTAATTGTGTATCTGAGTTACCCACTTTATTACTACTTTGATAACCCAGCTGTAATCTAAATAAATCATCGCCTAAAATAGACCAACCCGCACCACTTGAAACTGAAATATCTAGGGTGTCGTTAAGGGTTTGATAGCCTGTACTGATGTCAAATAACCACGAAGGGCTAGCGCCTAAATAAGGTGGCTCTAGTGATCCTGTAGATGCAAATGAAGTGCCTAGGGCTAAACGCCTAAAAGGCTGAAGATCGATTGGCAATAAATTAGCTTCATTATTAATAAAGGTATTTACAGAGTCAAAATCTTGCCATTGCGCGCTAAAGTAGGCGCTCCATACAGGGCGGTCTTTTAAAATGTTGTATTGGTATCGGGCATTATATTCTTGCCCGCTTACTATGCTGCTGTTATCACTTCTACGTGAAAAAGACAGTGCGGAACCAGAAAGTTGCACGCTTTGTCTGCCATCAATATTGTAGTTTATATATGCGGTGGCTTTATCTAATTGGGCAAAACTTAATAGTGTTTCAGATTGGCGGTTTTCTACATTATGCTCAAGCTTTAAACCTACTTGAGTACGCGAATCCCATTGGTAACGCGTATCTAAACTAAGCCCTTGGCGACTCGCTAATGTGCCTTGGTGAGTATCAATTTTGGCATCAAAATACCATCGGCCCCAAGTCATTTTATCTTCGATGGCGAACAGTAAGCCATTATTGTTAAGGTTTTGCTGGCTACTAACACTTAATTTCCATTGGCCTTTTGCATAGGGAAAGTACACGTTTACATCATATTGACTGCTGTTTAAGCCCGCCTCAGGCGAAAAGTTTACCTCAAGCGCTCTAAAATAAGCATTTCGTGCGTTGCGTAATAAACTAGTTTGCGCCTCTGTAGGCTCATTTGTTAACGTTTCATACCAACGCTGCATGGTGGCATAAGGTTGTTTTAAATACAGCAATGCATTTAATTGATCAAGCTCACTTAAAGTGTTTTCAGTGAGCTGTTGCTCAACGTTATTAAATTCACCATTAATCATATTTAACTGCAGAGTTTGCCAAGGCGCTAAGTTTTTTGCTGCTCGTCTGGCTAGCCACCAATTTGCAACAGGCTCACCAATAGTGTCGGGTGCAAGTTCACCCATAGTGTTAAATTGCATTAAATGCGGCACTGCCATAGCGCCCGCCCAGCGGTACATTAGCCCTCGGTAAGCGTATTTATCTTTAGGTAAATGCTGCAATAGGTAATGATGTAGTTCAGTGGCATTGGCGTTATAGCCAAGCAGCTGTAAAACGTCGGCTAAATTAACTAAGGTGGTTAAATCTTTTGGGTTACTTATAGCTAATTGGCGTAAATAAAAGTATGCACTGTTATACGATCTTTCATAAATAGATAAACTAGCTAAAAGTTGCGCCCAATTATAAGAAGGCTCAGTTTGCGAATAGTTAGCTAGTATACGTTTTATCATTATGGTGTCGTGCATTTGCAGCGCTAACCAGCCTTGGGCAAGGACTACATCAGGGTTATATTCACTGAGTTTTGCCGCTCTGTTAAGAGTGGTGTAAGCAGAATTTAAATCGTTTTGATTTTGATACCAATTCGACAGTAAAGACCATGCTGGATAAAGCTGTTTATTGTAGCGCTGTTTTTCAAGTTCGTTGTGTACGCGAGCAATAGAGTCAGCGTCGCCAAGTTGCACGCTCAGTTGCGTAACTTGAATAAGCTGCCTATCACTCAGTGGTGCTTGTTGCCATAGGTATTCAAGCAAGCCTTTGGCGTTACCCTCAAAGCGCAATTGCTGATACTGTTGCATGTCACCAACACTCAGTGGGCTAATTTCTTTTAATTGCTCATAGGCATATAGTTCTTCTTTTTTATTTTGCAGCCTTAACGCCATATCAACACGGGCACTCCAAAACTCATCGTCGGTGCTTTGTTGTTTTTGCTGCAAAATAGTGAGCGCAGTTTTATAGTCTTCTGCAAGCCAAAATGCGCGTGCCAGCCATAATAAATCTTCTTCGTTTTTAGGGCCTTTATAGCTAGGCCATAATGCTCTTAACCCATTTAAGTTACCGGTATCGTGCAATACTTTTGCTTTCCAATATTGCGACAGTAAGCTTTTGCCATTAATTTGCTCAAAACGCTCTATATTATTGAGCTCTTGCTCTGGGTTGCCAATAAACTCATTAGTTTGCATCCAACGAACGAAGCCCTTATCTGAGAGCTGTCTATTTTGCGCTTTATATTGAAAAATATCGTTGGCGTCTTGGTACAAATATAACGCCACGGCGTCATTAATGCTGTCGGTTAGCATGGCAACGTTAACTGCATGGTTGGCCATTAGCCATTTAAATTCTACAAGTGCTTGCTCTGGCTTATTTAGCCAACGTTTCATTTTCCAGTTAAGCAAACGTAGCTCTTTATCGTTTGGATTATTGATTAATAGCTGTGTTAATAATTGCTCAGCACCTAGGGTGTTACCATCGGCTAGGCGCAAATACATTGCCTTAGTTAGATATTCGTTATTATTTGGCTCTTGCTTGAGTAAGTTTTCGATAGCACTGGCGGCATCTTGGGTATTACCGGCTAGGTTAGCTAAATAAAGGGTGCGTTTGATATTTGTGCTATCGCCATATATTTTCCACCAGGCATAGGCTTGCTCAGGGTTATTTGCTCCCAGTGCAGTGGTTATGGCTTTAGGCGCAATATCTGCATTAATATTATTTTTATATATTGCGAGTGCTTTTGCAGGCTCCCCTGCACTCAACCAGTAATCGGCAGCGAGTAAGGGTTGTGCATTTTGCTGATAGTAAAGTGCCACTTTAGCATGTAAACCAAGGGCTTTAGCTATGTTAAGTATTTGCTCGTTCCAGTTTTTTAGCGCACCTACTTTTAACGATAGCTCCTCAAATCGGTCATCTTTCTTTGCATCATTTGCTAACCATAAAGCGTACATTAACTGAATTTCAAGTAGTGATTTTTTGTCGCTTTTAGGTAGTTTTTCAAGCTCACTAGTGGCAGCTGCATATTCACTGAGTTTTATGTGCAGTTCAATTAGCTTTGCACGTAACTTTTCATTATTAGGATCGGTACTAAGCGCAGCATTTAAATACGATTTTTCAAAGGTGTAATCTTGCGATAAAGCTTCTTTTTCAAAAAACAAAGTACGCGGAAATAACGCATAAAGTGCAAAACAACTCACGGCTAATATAACTAAAATTGTTTTTAAAGAAATTAACTGAGGGCGTTTTTTATTAGTCATTATTAAACCCCTGCGTTGCAGTTAAGATAACCAAAAAAGTCACCTGCTGGTATTTTAAATTGTGTAATATCGCCGCGTGTAAGGCCTTTGTATCGCTCACCTAAATGAGAAACAAATACGCAAGCACCTGCATTGATTAAATCAAGCGTTGCCGGTACCCAAGCCGTAAAGCTTACTGGGCCATTTACTTGCCAATTATCAATAATGACATTAGCAGAGGCTAAATAGGGGGCTTTATTTTCTTTACTATGATCAAAACTAAGTTGTGCAATATTATTCACTACATGCACATAGTCACCTTTTTGGGTAACTCCAGCCACGCCACTACTTTGGGAAATATTTGGCATGTCAAAAACATCTGGAACGCGTAGGGTTTTAATATCTTTAGAGCTAAATAACCATTGGCCATCGCTATTTTTTGCTAAGGCTGAAAAATAAAAGTCTTTTGCTACTTTAGCGTAATGACTTAAATGCACTGGGGTGTTTGGTCTTGCCAAAACATAATCAATATTATGCTTTAGTGCATCAAGGCCGGCAGGGACTTCACCTGAGTAAAAATGAAAATATATAGTGTAGGGTTTTAATCTGTATGGTTTTTCGGTTATTTCGAAGGTTTCGGTTAAGCGTTTAAAACCGTAATAAGGGCCATGCCATAAGTTTGTGTATACGTTTTCATTTAATATTGGCGCGTAAATTTGATACAACAAATCGCGCTCAGGTCGGCCAATAGGCGATACATGCGTTAGGCTTGGGTTATCTGCATTTACGTCGGTATTACCGCCATTTACATTAAGCACTCCGGCATCACGTGCCAACTCAAGTGCTTTAGGCCCTGGGGTTGCATCGCCTGACCATAGCATAATCACAGTTTTTTTATTTGCTGGGGCTAGTTTGTCATCAATATATTTAATGGAATCGGTAATTTCTTTTTCTAAACTAATGGTATTGTAGCCGGGTATATCTAGCTTTAAACCATAATCAGTATCTTCCTCGTCTATATCTTTACGCCCGGCAAGTGCCGTCCAAAAATATGGATGGCTGTAAGTATGCGAAGCAATTTCAACATAAGGAAGTTTAAATATATCCCGAGCAATGCGCTCAAGCTTAGGGCTCATTTTTGAGTGTAAACCGCCGGGCTCAATATCGGCTTGAATAATCGATGAGGTTAAAGGTAATTTATAGTGCTTAATTATTTTGTCGAGAATGACCTCGGCTGAATAAGGCTTTTTTGCAAAATGCGCAACACTGGTAAACCCATCGCCATCTATATGTATGGTTAACATGCGCCGACCACTTTGTGTAGTGGTGTCGGGTACTAAAATAGGTTCCAGGCCCATTGCTTTTGTGAGTAAGGTACGAGGATCTATTACCCACTTGCTACCTTCCATAGGTAAGGTGTCTATTAACCATGGAGCCACTACTAGCGCACCATATTTAGTTTTAGTGCCTTGTACTAGCGATGTGCCATCGGCTGCTTTTATACTAATCAGCGCTTTTGAATTAGCAGCTAATTTAAGAAAGTACGGGTTAGTTACAACTGGCGGTATGCTTGATTCACCTTTTAGCCAAGGGGTAAAACTCTCCAGCTCATAAGGGCCTAAAGGTGTAACATCTAACGGCTCGGCTCCAAGGCTCAACATTAACTTATTTGCTGATGAGGGGAGTTCACCTAAAATTAGTTCAGGCACTACGCCTAAGTTTGCTTCAAGCCAATTAGTAATAGTTGGTGTGTAAAAGGTATCAAAACTAGTCCACGAAATAATACCGGCGTGCAAGCTTGGGTCAACTGCAGGTAGAGCGCGTTTGGCTACATTAATATAATCGGGAATATAACCTAAATACTCAATCATAGTAGCAAGGTTTAAATGTACTGTAGTGTATATAAGCGGTTCAATATTACTGTTGTACGGAATTAAGATACGACGTGGAACTGGGGCTATATTAGATGTTCCCCATGTTTGTAAGTGGCCATCAGTTACCCAAGGAGTATAACCGGCATTAATAATTTTTTGCGCCATAGCAAGGCGTTGCTTAGGTTTTGCATAATCAATTACTTGTACATTAAAACCAAGGTCTTGCGCTTTATGAAGTTGAGCATTTAACCATGCTTGATCATTTTTATTGGTTAACTTATAGCTGTTATCTAGCGGGTTAAAGTGGCTAAATAACCCTTCAGCAACCAGATCGTTAGCTCTACCTTTAAGTTGCGGTAAAAGCTCAAAACCACGATTAAGAATGAGTTGTTTATTAAAGGTGTTTGATAACTGCTCTATAATAAAAACTAAACCCGCTTGCTGGGCGCTTTTATTATGTTTTTTGTCTAATAGCTGGTAGCTATCAAGGGTATCTAAAAATAAGCCATTAAAGCCACGTGCCTTTAGTGATAGCGCACTATTTTGTATATGTTGTTGCCACTGCGCTGCAGTTAAGTCGCTAATATGGCTATTCCAATTAGGATTAACACTAAGTGAAGACTCACTTTTTGAAAACGACTCGCCAACACTTAAATAAGCATAAACAGCAATATTACGCTGTTTGAGCCAGTTCAGCTCGTGCTTGGTTATTAGCTCGGGTTGCACTACTACACGCGAATAAAAAGTCATTTCAGCTAAGGGCATAGGTGCAGAGTAATAAAAAGCGATACTATTATTAGTCTCAGGTTTAGCAGTTACATTTGCGGTGATAAATAGCAGTATAAAAAATAAATACTTCATTAACCCTTCGTTTTAATTAATAAATAGCCAAGGTGCAATTAGAATAATTGTACCTGATTTGTTATAGGAATTTAGTATTAATACTTTAATTATATGTTACAAAAAGCAAAAAAACTAAACAAATTTAAATTGTTTATATTGTAAGTAGTATTTTATGTTGTGTCTGCTCATCATTGCGGCAATGAATTAAATATTTTACCTGTATTAGGTGTTTTGCTTACTTTAAAGGCTATTAATTATACAAGAGTAAGTTGCAACTTTATTACTATTCAGCTTAGGTTTATTAATGACAATGGCGTCTTTTTGTATTAAACCAAAGTAACTACGACTATAATCACTAGCCATTAGTTATACTTTTAAGTAAGTACCTACCTAAATTGAATAGACTTAGCCGTTTATGTGATGAAGGAGGGCTAGAGTAAATTATAAATTTTGCAGCGACTAAGTTACAAAATAAGAGTAGGGCTTTTACAGCTTGCAATGTGTTTATTTGGAGAAGAAATGAGTAATTTAAGCTTGAAAAGCAAATTGTTACTACTAGCTATTTTGCCGCTAATATTATTATTGGTCAGCTTTTTATCAAGTTCGTACTATTTAGAAATGCAAAGTCAGCAGCACAGCTTTGACACTTTTAAAAGTAAGTTATTAAAAGATAAACAAACGCTATTAAAAACTGAAATTGAAATTGGTAGTCAAGTAGTACAGCACCAGCTTGCAAATGGCACTGAGCAAGATGCTAAAAATGCATTAAGAAAACTAACCTTTGGCGAAGACGGCTATTTCTTTATTTATGACACTAATGGCGTGAGTGTTTTTCATGCCATGTTAGGTGATGCGATAGAAGGGCAAAACAAAATAGCCATGACTGATCCCAATGGTAAAAAAATCATTGTGGGCTTACTTGCACAAGCACGCCAGGGTGGCGGAGCATTTACCTATCATTTTCAAAAACCAAATACCAACGGCTTAGTTGAAAAAATTGGTTATGCAGCGATGATCCCTGGAACCAACTGGATGCTAGGCACTGGCGCTTATATGGACGACATAGAAGCAGAGCTTGAAGGCTTTGAGCTATCTATGCAAAAAAGCATAAACGAAAAAGTAACCACCTTATTGATCATTGCGTTCTTTTGTTTGTTATTAACTATTGCGGGTGCTTTATTTGCTGCCAACCATATGCTTAAACCAATACAAAGAATGGTGCAAAGCCTTGATGACATAGCTAAAGGTGAAGGCGACTTAACTAGACGTTTAGAAATTGACAGCCACGACGAAATTGGCCAATTAGGTGAGTCGTTTAATATATTCGTGAGTAAACTGCACGGTATTATAGCCAGTGTGGTTGATGTAACTAACGATGTTAAAACAGCATCAGCAGATATAAATACGCAAACTTTGGTGATTGAAGATAAGTTATTAAAACATAATCATGAAACTGATTTAGTCGCGACCGCGATTACTGAAATGTCTGCAACCTCTCACGAAGTGGCGCAAAATACGACCCAAGTTGCGGTGTCAACTCAGGCAGCAACGCAAGAAGTAGCAAGAGCGCAAGAATGTGTTGATATATCTTTAAGTGAAGTATCAAACTTAATGGCCGAAATAAATACAGCTGCAGAACAGGTTGATTCATTAAGTGAGCAATCTAAAAAAATTAATAGTGTATTAAGTGTTATTGGTGGTATTGCAGAGCAAACAAATTTACTGGCACTTAACGCGGCAATTGAAGCGGCTCGTGCGGGTGAGCAGGGCAGAGGCTTTGCAGTAGTTGCTGATGAAGTAAGAAGCTTAGCAAGTCGTACCCAAGTAAGTACGTTAGAAATTAGCGAAATGCTTAGTGAGCTACATAACTTAGTTACTGCGGCGGTTAACGCTATGCAAGCAAGTCAGCAAAGCTGTAATCGCTCAGTTGAGTCATCACGTGCTATTTCAGAAAGCTTAGGCGCGGTTACTACATCGGTTACCACTATAAACGATATGAGTACCCAAATAGCAACAGCTGCAACAGAGCAAAGTAGTGTAACCGAAGAAATAAACCGTAATGTTTTTGCTATTCAAGAAATTGTAAATGAGCTAACAGAGTCAAGTAAAACAACGTCATCGGTAAGTTTACATTTAGCTGGTCGTGGTGAAAGCTTAGGCGAGTTGGTAGGGCAGTTTAAAATTTAAGACATATTTTTAAATTTAATCATTTATAAAGCCGTAATTTTTAGCTACGGCTTTTATTTTGCCTGCTGCAAAAAATCCTTCCTAGTTAACCTGAGCTCCGGATAATAAACTTATCTCAAGCAGCTATTTTCAGCGCTAACTGCGTTGAATTTACTTGCAATAGGCCAGCTATTGACGCGTAAATTCGCCTTGTTTTCACTGAAAACCTCTGGCTAGAGAAAATAAAATTAAATATAACGATGATTCAATATGTTAGTAAATCTCTTAACCAGAGTTCAGGTTAGTTAATGAAGATGTATGAAATTGCCTACACTTAAGCATCTGAAATCATATCAAAAGTAAGTCGTGATTGTGCTTGTATAATTAAATTTAAAAAATAATAAAAAAACATTAACCGCTGGTTATTTTTACGCATACAATGCGAAAAAAAGCGGATGAGTTTGCATATTTTTTCAATATTTTATGCCCGCTACGTTACACTAATAGCAATACATATTAATAAGTGACTATTTATTAATATAACCTACTAAACTTTAAGGCTTAAGATGATTGAGTATCCGGTTGATAAACTACCCCAACTCATAAATGACTTATTACAGTGCGACACCACAGAGCGCAAAAATAAGTTATTAATAGACGCACAATTAACATTATCAACTGAGCATTTATCATTGCTTTTTGAAGCAATACCTAAAGAGCAGCGCCTTGAAATTTGGCAGTTGTTAGATGAAGACACGCAACACGAAATATTTGTTAATTTAAGCGATGACAGCACCTTATGGTTACTGCAAACTTTAGATGATAGCGACGGTTTTAAACTATTAGACGAAGTTAATGTAGAAGAACTGCTTGAGCTTGAAGAAGTAATTCCTGAGCGATTTGTTGAGTATGCAAAAAAACAACTCGATGAAGCACAAACAAAGCAATATGAATTAGCGCAACAATACCCTTCTGAGCAAATAGGTCACTGGTTAGGTTTTGACTTTTTAAAAGTGTCTGAAAAGTTAACCGCGGGAGGCGCTAAAAAGTTACTCCATAAAGGGTTGCCGCAGTTCACAGAGGTTATTTATTTAGTGAGCCGTAAGGGCAGTTTAATTGGTGAAGTGGCAATTAATGATTTAATAAAAGCCAATGACAACGACAGTTTAATTACTTTAGCAAACCATGACTATGTATCGCTGCATGCAGATGATGATTTATACGAAGCTGCGGAAGTGGTTATTCATAGCGAAAAAATGGCAATGCCGGTTGTTAATGTTGATAACAAATTACTGGGCCGTTTAACCATTGCTTCAGCGTATGAGTTACGCCAAGAAATAACCGACGAGGCTGCCGCTAAAGCGGGTGGTCTGCGTGAAGACGAAGATTTATTTGCGAGTGTGCGAAAAAGTGCTAAAAACCGAGGTATTTGGTTAGGTATAAATTTGGCGACTGCATTTTTAGCCTCGTGGTTTATTGGCCTGTTTGGTGCAACTATAGAGCAAGTAGTGGCTTTAGCGGTATTAATGCCAATAGTAGCCTCTATGGGCGGAATTGCCGGGAGTCAAACGCTCACCGTTATTGTACGTGGCTTGGCACTTGGCCAGGTAACCGACTCTAACCGCGCAGCGCTACTTAAAAAAGAGCTAAGAGTGGGCGCGGTAAATGGTTTTGTATGGGCTTTTGTTATTGGCGCATTGACCTTTTTGTGGTTTAACGACGTTATGCTAAGTATTACTATTACCGTGGCTATTTTGCTTAACTTAGTTGCAGCATCGTTAGCCGGTGTAGTGATCCCTTCTATTTTAGATAAAATGAAAATAGATCCAGCGCTTTCGGGCTCAGTTATTTTAACTACAGTAACCGATATAGTTGGTTTTGTTACCTTTTTAGGTTTAGGTAGTTTGCTACTGTTATAGTGCCTTGTATCGCAAGGAACGCGTAAATAAATAGGAAAAACAATGACTTTTGATGTCATGATTTGGTGTGCTATTGCACTGTGTATTTCGCAGTCAGCAATATTTTCGGGTTTAAACTTGGCGTTTTTTTCGCTAAGTAGATTACAACTCGAAATGGAAAGCAGTAAAGGTAACGCCGCTGCGATAAAAGTAATGGCACTGCGTAACGATTCAAACTTTTTACTCTCGACTATTTTGTGGGGAAACGTAGGTATTAACGTACTGCTGACCTTACTTTCTGACTCGGTATTAATGGGTGCAAGTTCTTTTTTATTCTCAACTATTGCTATTACTATTATTGGCGAAATTACACCACAGGCGTATTTTTCACGTAATGCGTTAAAAATGGCCAGCATGTTGTCGCCGTTAATTAAGTTTTATCAATTACTGTTTTATGTCGTTGCTAAGCCTACAGGGCTAATACTCGATGCTTGGTTAGGCAAAGAAGGTATTACCTACTTTGCAGAGAGTGAGCTCAGAGGCATTATTCGTAAGCACATAGAAGCTGAAGAAGCCGATGTACAGCACGTAGAAGGTATTGGTGCACTTAACTTTTTTAGTTTAGATGAAATAAGTGTTACTCAAGAAGGCGAAGTGATAGATCCCGACTCAATCATAGCGTTACCAACCAAGCTTGATTTACCAATATTTCCTGAACTAACACTCAGTGCCGATAATGAATTTTTACGCAAACTGCACAAGTCTGGTTACAACTGGGTAATTATTACTAATCAGGCCGGTGATCCTTTGTTAGTGGTTGATGCGGATGGCTTTTTACGCGCAGCTTTGTTTGAGCCAGACACATTTGATCCGTACCACTTTTGCCACAGACCAATAATAGTGATCGATGAAAGTATGCGCTTAAGTGACGTTATTTTAAAAATTCGCGCCAGTCATTCATTAGACAAGTCATTCGATGGGGCAATTGAGCACGATGTAGTACTGGTATGGGGCGATGAAAAACGCATTATTACTGGGGCTGATATTTTTGGCCGATTACTAAAAGGTATGAGTGCGCCTAAACTTGAATTAAACCCCAGTATAGATAAACCTAAACCGCTTTAAACGGTTTAGGTTTATAAATTAATCACTTTTAATAATACTAACAATGCGCTGCGGTAAAGGTATTTCAATATTCGCTTTATTCATAGCGCTATAAACCCCACCATTAATAGCCAACTTGGTTTCGATTATTTTAGTGGTTGGTACCCAGTAGCGGTAGCTAATAGTTACGCCATTGTCGGCAAAGCGTTCTATACCAATTTGTGCATTGGGCACTTTAGCCACAAGCTCATGGCCATTCACAACATCTTCAATTAGTTTAACTGCGGTATTTGAGCACGCGCTGTAAGCAATGGTAATTTCGCCTTTTACCAATGAAAACTTAAACGAGTTATGGAGTATTTCACCGAGGATATGCTTATTGGGTATGGTTATTTCTACCTTTTCTTCGTCAATCAGTACTGTATGCCCCAGCTCTATTACTTTAACTTGCCCGCTGACATTTTTAACCTCTATAGTGTCGCCAACCACAAAAGGGCGAGTGGCAATAATAGCAAGGCCAGCACCATAATTAGACAACATACCTTGCATTGCCAAACCCGCACCAAGCGACGCAGCACCAATAGCGGCCACGAAAGGGGTAACACTAATGCCTATTTTGCCCAGCGCAATAATAATGACAATTATTATGAGCAACACTTTAACTAGGTTACTCACAAAGTTAGTTAACGTGACGTCAATATTATGGCGAGCCATTAAATTAGCCACTATGTTGGCAAGCTTTTGCGCAACCCATAAGCCAATTAAGAGTATGAAAATAGCACCTACAATTTGCATGCTATAGGTAACTAAATACTCGGTAAGCATGGCGTAGTATTTTTCAAACTGTTCTATTTCTGGGCTGATCATATATGCTCTTAAGATGGCTGTTAAATATTTTTGCTAACTATAGCAAAGTGTTGACTAAGATTGGATATAAAAACGGTACTATTACAGCCGTTAAAAGCGCACTTAATGCCATGGCAACCGATGAAAATGCACCTATTTTAGGATGCTCAACCAATGCTGCTGCGGTGCCAATAGCGTGACAGGCAGTACCCATGGCAACGCCTTGCGCTTCATGGTTATAAATTTTAATTAGTTTAAAAAGTACAAAGCCAAATAAAGCACCCAATAAACCAATAAAAATAACCAAGGCAGCAGCGAGCGAGTCAATACCGCCTAATGACTCGGTTACAATTAGCGTTATAGGAGTTGTTACACTCAATGCTGCAACTGAGGCGCTAAGTTGTGTGGGTACAGCAAATATCATGCTGAGTAAAAAAGCCACTACAGTGGCGTTAATAATCCCTAAGCTACAAGTGGTTACAATTAAGAGTAAGTTTTTACGTACATGAACAAACTGCTGATATAAAGGTAATGCTAGTGCCACAATAGCGGGCTCTAACAGCCAACTTAGTAATTGGCTGTGGCTAGCAAATTTAGTGTAAGGCAAGTTTAAATTAACCAAGAGTAAAGCAATAATAGCTATACTTAAAAATACAGGGTTAGTAAGTGATTTTAAAATAACATGCTTAACCCGCTGGTTAAGTAGCCTTAATAATAAAAACAGCGCAATAATAAACGGTACGCTAAGCCACCATAAATCTGGAGTTAGTTGTGTTGTTAGCGATTTTAGTTGCTCAGTCATTATTTACGCGTCCTTTAAAGTAGGCAATAACACTACTCACTAACAATAAGGTACTAATAGGGACTAGCAATACAATGGCAACTAAAAAAGGCCAATGCGACTTTATTAAGCCAAGGTGCTCAATAAAGCCAACCCCCGCAGGAATAAAAAAGATGGGCATAATATTTAAAATAGGTGAAGCGCAGGGCTTTAATTGATGCTCTTTTACTATGCCAGTTAACAGTAGCAGCAATAAAATAACCATTGCTAGTAAAGGCGCAGGAAAACTGCCGCCAATACTGTGCATAATGAATTTAGCCGCCGCTAAGCAGAGTAAAATAATTGCGCTACTTAACACATATTTCATTAGAGAGCTCATTGGAAAGTCAGGAATTTAACTTTAACAAATCCCTGTTATTTATGCATGCATCATCTTACCAGCGTTTAGGGTTGGCATAATGAATATCGGTTTTACCCTTTGCTTTAGCAATTGCCTTTTTGGTATTTGGGCTAAGTAATAATCTAATTTGGCTAAAGGTTTCTTTGGCGAGTATGTTGCGTTGCTGAGTTTTATAGCTTTGCTGGGTAACGCGCTTAATTGCCGCCAGAGTGTCGGGGGAGCGGGCTAATAGTATTTCCAACATTTTTTGTGTGGCGGCCTCGGTGTCATCAGTTACTTGAGTGACCAAGCCAAGCTCTTTTGCTTGTAGTGCACTTATAGGATCAGCATGGCTGGCAAGCCATAGTGCTTGGTCGCGTTTTACTAAACCGCTCATTACAACATTAGCCCCCATATCTGGGCATAACCCCCAACGCGCTTCCATAATGGCAAATTGGGCATCGTGGTGCACTATTCTATAGTCAGCGCCGAGTGCAATTTGCAATCCACCGCCAAGGCAGTTGCCATTAATTTGGGCAATAACCGGCACGCTAAGCGATTGCCAACCCAATACTACCCGCTGGGCTAAATTTTTATTGCCAGGTAACCATTTAAATAATAATTTAATAATATTAAGCGGCGACGCCATAACTGCGGCTATATCTAACCCCGCGCAAAAGTGATCGCCATCGCCTTTTAAAACTACGGCGCGGATGCTGCGATCTTTTTTAAGCTTTTTTATTATTTTATTAAGCTCAACAAACATAGCAAAGCTTAAAGCATTTTGTTTTTGAGCTCTGCTTAGTGTGACAATTGCAATGCCTTGTTGTTTTTCTAATTTTATCATTTTGCACTCCTCTGACCTGTTGCCTGAGCTTATGATGTTATTTAAGTTAAGTAAAGTGAGCGTGGTTGATTAGGGTCTGTTTATCTTTCAAGGTTAAATTTGCAGCAGTGTGTTTGGTATTTAGGCAAGGCAGAGCCTATGTGGTGTGGTTATTCCCCATAAATAGGCGATAACGTAGCATCAATGCCAAACATGCGCTGCCCGAAGGGTTCTGCCTAGGGGCGATTGACTCTTTGTTGCCTACATGGATGTAGGTAAGGGGCGTGAGCAGGACGCGGAAGCTTTGCTCGGTTTTTACTTAGCCCACTAGGTTACAAACCTCGCGCCGTGATTAAATCGCCCCTAGTTTGAACAAATTTAATCCGCAAAGGTCAACAGACCCTAAAATAAAATGAATTTATTACTCAGCGGCAGGTCTCAATTGATTGATTTTACTTATAACAATTAAGAGACTGAAGAAAGTCAGTTTTTTCAGCGTTTTTTTCTCAAAACAACGATAACTTTTGGTATTATGATCATACTTTAAAAGCTCAAAGGTTAACTACTCATGTCAGGCCCGCGTTTATACACAGAAGAAGAAGCAACTCATCAAGCGTACGATATTTTTTTAGAGTTGGCACCAAGCAACCTGAATGAGCAAGACGTTGAAACTTTTAATCAATACAGAGAAGAACTTGGTTTTATTGAAGAGGGCGAGCCCGATGAGCAATGGCAGGATTTTGTTGCTCTAGAAGTTGAAGCTGATCATTTTTTGCAGGTGTTAGTAGGCTTAGAATTTGAAAATGACGATGTATTATTCGCTAAAATTTTAATTAGCCGTGATAAAGACGCGCCTTTTTGTCACATTTTATGGAAAGAGACTGAGTAACTCAGTTTTAGTTAAAGTTGTTTTATGATCACCTACAAGAGAGAGTGTTTTGCGTAAGTTTTTATTCTTAATTTTTTTAATGGTTTGCCGCCCAAGTTGGGCTGTCGATCCTTTTGAAGATTTTCATGAATACGGACAACTCTCGGATGAAGAAATTCATGATTTACATAAAGGCGAAATGCTTTACGGCGACACCGAATTTGGTTTTATATTAAGTAAAGGCAATACTAATTCGACCAGTTTTAAACTCAAAGGTAACCTTTATCAAGATTTTGAAAGCTGGCGTAATCAATTTAAAATAGATTCTTTATACAAACGCGATCATAACGATGACACCGGAAAGTCTGATGTGACCGCTAACCGGGTGTTTATATCAGCGCAAGGTAACTACAAAGTAGGCGTTAAGAATTCCTCATTTTTTATTTATGGCGATTACGAAGAAGATAAATTTAGCGGTCTAGCGTTTAAAAGTACTGTAGCAACAGGTTATGGTGCGCGCGTTTACCAAGGCGTTAAAAATAAAGTTGATATTGATATAGGACCTGGTTTGTATCGCTCTGTGGCTGAGGAGCAGTCTGATGTTAGCGAAGATGATAAAAACAAAGTAGGTTATTTAGTGCGCTTTGCTATGCAATGGGAGCGGTTGGTTTCTGAGCGAACGCGCTTTAACCAAGATGTAAGTATAGAGCAGTCTTTGTCGGGGCTTAATTCACGATTAAAATCAGAAACAGCCTTGATCAGCCAAGTAATTGGTGGGGTATCACTTAAGTTTGCTTATATGTATCGTTATAATTCCAAACCTGAAGAAAATAAGCTCAAGTTTGACTCAGAGCTCAGCGCAACATTAGTTTATAGCTTTTAAGTTGTTTTATTTTTAATCGTATCGTTATTTAATTTTGAGAGTGTTATGTATCAGCATAAGCAGTATGCGCTATTTATATTTTTTGTATTAGCCTGGATTGGTGGCTTTGTAGCCCTTGCCTGGAATTTAATTGGGGCTGATGGCCCACTTATGGTGTTTGCCGGTATTTTAGTGCTGGTGGGTTTTTTGTTTCATGGCTTAACCGTAAAAGTAAATGACACTCATATTAGTTGGGCATTTGGTCCTGGTGTTGCTGGGCAAAGTATTGCACTTGCAGATATTGCAGAAGCTAAAGCGGTGCAAAACTCGTATCGTCATGGGATTGGTATTCGTATTACCCACGATGGCTGGATATATACAGTGTCTGGTTTTAGTGCTATTCAACTTACCCTTAAGGATGGCACTTTATACAGAGTGGGTACTAATGATCAGCAAGGCTTACTCACAGCGCTTGAAGGTAAAATAGCACCTGCAGAAACACTTAAAGCAGCTTCCGATGATGCTAAACCTGCTGCGGTTTAAATGTAATTAAATTGAGTTTAGTAACAAAAAAAGCGCCTTAGGCGCTTTTTTATTTGCTTAGGGCATTTTAGTGGTCGTGACCACAACCGCCTTCACCATGTACATGACCATGGCTTAGTTCTTCTTCGGTTGCATCGCGTACTTCTAAAATTTCTACATTAAAGTTAAGCGTAATACCAGCCAGTGGGTTATTACCATCTACAATAACTTCTTCGTCTTGAATGTCGATGATCATGACTGATTGATCGCCATCATCGGTTGATGCACGAAACTGCATACCCACTTCAATTTCCATGCCTTCAAACATTTCTTTAGGCACAGCTTGCATTAAGTTGTCACTACGTTCGCCGTAACCTTCATCAGGTTCAACTTTTACGCTTAACGTGTCGCCAGCTTGTTTGCCTTGCAGAGCATTTTCTAGGCCTGAAATTAGATAGCCGGTGCCAATAATAAAAATTAGTGGTTCGCCATCGAACGAGTTATCAATGGTATTGCCGTCATTATCTAATACCGAATAATGCATTTTTACCACTTTGTTTGCTGCAACGATCATAGTCAGTCCTATTTATTCATCTTCAAGAGAGTAGGGTAGAGGAAGAATGTTTAGCTCTACCGAAGGAGTGTGTTTTGCACGAAGTACCTGAGTAACATCAGTATCGTTTGGCAACACTACAAGGCCAGTAAGTGTTTTAGTTTGTTCATTAAAGCTCTGGCTGATAAGTTTACCAGCGCGGCGCCAGTTTTCGCCTAGTTGTCTTTCTAGATCCAACTCAGTAAGTAACCCATCGCTTTGCCCTGAAACGATATACATAGCACGCTTATTTTTACCTAAGTATTTCATTCGCGCTACGGTTTCTTGCCCTGCGTAACAGCCTTTTTTAAAGCTAATGCCACCTATTGCTTGCAAGTTAACCATTTGCGGCACGTATTCACCAATCGCTTGCTCATTAAGCTGTGGCTCGCCGGCTAAAATAGCAGCTTGTTGCCATAGCATATCGTTTTCAAGCGTTACTACGTTATCAGGCAAGTTAAATTGCTCATCTACCATTAGTAAAAGTCGATTGCCGGTAAGCTTAAGAGCTTTACCATGGCTAAAATCGCATGCAGTGTCTTGCGCCGCAAATTCGATATTAAGTTGTGTGAGTAACTCAGTAAAGTCGTCGCTAATTAAGCCAATTAATCGCTGTGGTGCTACGTTAATGTCTACTTTAGCAAATACCGCATACTTTTTTAACTCGGCTAAAGAGCACTCCACTTCAGCCTTAGAGCCAATTAAATAGTAATGATCTTGATGAGAAAATAATTTAAACACGCCCCATAACTTACCTTTGGCGCTACAGTGCCCGGCCCAAAGATAATTGTTGTTGGTTAGCTTGTTGATATCCTGAGTGATTTGTCCGTGAAGATAAGATAATTTATCTGCGCCAGAGAAGCTAATAAGCTGATGAGATAAAGCACATGCATGAACAATCGACATAAACACCTTCTTTGACTATTTAATGAGGTAACATAATAACGTAGATACAACCTTGGGTACAGCAGCTAACTCTGTACGGGTTTTTATTATTTTAATAAGTGATTAAGAGCTGCTAAATTAATTGGTATTTGTTAAACTCAGGTCAATTAAATATGAGGTTTAAAATGACTGAAATTCATAGTAAAGCACGTATCCGTTGGGCTTGTCGCCGTGGCATGCTAGAGCTAGATGTATTGTTTATGCCCTTTGTAGAGGATGCTTTTGATTCACTTAGCGTTGAACAGCAAGCTATTTTTCAGCGTTTACTTACCGAAGAAGATCCTGACTTATTTGCTTGGTTTATGGGCCATAAAGAATGTAAAGATGAGCAGCTCAACAGCATGGTGCAACTTATTTTAGACCGAGTTCGTGTATAGGTTTACAGTTACAGCAAACAAAACAGACCATAAACCTATTGTGGTCTTTTTTTGTGTTTTAACATTATTGCTGTGCTTATTTTTAAGTTCACTTGAGGCAATCATTTTTTGCATAGTTGTTAACTTTGTAGCGGCCATACTTGTATGGCTAAAAATGCAGGCTGTACAGCCACTTGAAGGCGTTATTATTTTAGCCCCAAAGCAGTTTAGGTTTGAAAATAGCACACGGTTAATTCAAGGCGAAATAAGTGCTAAAAGCCGCTTAATTGGCAACAGTGTTTGGCTTTATATTAAGGGTTTTAATAACAACTATTGGCTGATTATTACAGCCAATAGTGTTGATGTACAAAGCTATGCGCGCCTAAAACGCGCCACACTTAATGCAATTAACGCTGTGGAGTTAAAATAGTAGGTGTTGGATTAGCGTTTTGCTCTGGGTAGTCAATAGTGTAGTGCAGGCCACGGCTTTCTTTACGCTCAAGTGCACTGCGAATAATTAGTTCGGCAACTTGTACCAAATTACGCAGCTCTAACAAGTTATTACTAACTCTAAAGTTAGCGTAATAGTCATGTATTTCCTGCTGTAACAACTCAACTCTATGTAGTGCACGCTCTAAGCGTTTAGTTGAGCGCACAATACCCACGTAGTCCCACATAAACAACCTTAGTTCATGCCAGTTGTGAGTAATCACTATCTCTTCATCTGAATTAGCTACGCGGCTTTCATCCCAGTGCGGCAGATTAATGGGCTCTGGTGCATGTTCAATTTTGCTTAAAATGTCTTTTGCAGCCGCATGGGCAAACACAATACACTCTAGTAATGAGTTACTCGCCATACGATTAGCACCATGTAAGCCGGTATAAGCAACTTCACCTACTGCATATAAGTTATCTAAATCGGTTTTACCATTAAAGTCAGTCATTACTCCACCACAGGTATAATGCGCTGCAGGTACAACAGGAATAGGATCTTTGGTAATATCGAGCCCGACACTTAGACACTTTGCATATATAGTGGGGAAGTGCTCAATAATAAAATCTTTATCTTTGTGACTAATGTCTAAAAATACGCAATTGGCACCCAAACGTTTCATTTCAAAGTCGATAGCGCGAGCAACAATATCGCGAGGAGCAAGCTCTTCACGCTCATCAAACTCGTGCATAAATCGGCTGCCGTCGGGGCGTCTTAAATAAGCGCCTTCACCACGCATTGCTTCGGTAATTAAAAAGTTTTGTAATTCAGGGTGGTACAAACTGGTTGGATGAAACTGGTTAAATTCCATGTTCGCCACTCTACAACCCGCACGCCATGCCATAGCAATACCATCACCACTGGAAACATCAGGGTTTGAAGTATACAAATACACTTTACTAGCACCACCTGTCGCTAAAGCAACAAATTTAGCCGCAATTGTTTCTACTTTTTTGGCGTTTTTATTCCATACATACATGCCATTTATATGCGAGCTGGCTTTATTGCCGCTTTTATCTGTAATTAAATCAATGGCGTTGTAATGCTCTAACAGGGTGATGTTTTTGTGGGCTTGAACTTGGCTGATTAATGTAGTTTGTACGGCTTTACCAGTAGCGTCGGCGGCGTGTAAAATACGTCGGTGGCTGTGGCCGCCTTCACGCGTTAAATGAAAACGCTCTTTCCCATGGCTATCCAGCTCTATATCAAACGGTACGCCTTGATTAATTAACCATTGCAAACAATCGTGGGCATTACTAGCGGTATAGTGCACTGCTTCTTTGTCGCATAAGCCACCGCCCGCATCGAGCGTGTCTTGCACATGTGACTCTATACTGTCATGTTTCTTATCAAATACCGCGGCTATACCACCTTGGGCATAGAGTGTGGAGCCTTCAGTGAGTGCTCCCTTACTGATTACGGTAACGTTACAATAGTTAGCTAAAGATAAGGCAAGTGATAAGCCCGCTGCGCCGCTACCGATAATAGCGACATCTGCAATGTGATGTTTATTTTGGTTCATGTCAGAGGTACTTTGCGGTTACAATGCCCATATAGAGCAATGTTTGTTTTCAATAGTGGTAGTTGTATCATATTTGCCATCATACCAAGTAGTAATTTTGGCTCTAACTACGGTTATTTACGACTATTTAATAAAAAAACAATATAAAGCAGAACTTTTTATTCATGTAAGAGTCAGAGTATCTGTGAACAATGGCGACACTATGAATGATAAGCAAAAATTAGACACAGGAGTACCGGCTCGAATGAGCGAGCAGGATCAAGATTTAGCGCTAGTAAAAAGGGTTCAGCAAGGAGATAAAAACGCCTTCAACCTATTAGTAAAGAAGTATCAAAACAAAATTGCCGGTTTGATCTCACGTTATGTGTCAAATCAGGGTGATATTGCAGATGTAGCACAAGAAGCGTTTATAAAAGCTTATCGTGCGCTTCCTAACTTTAGGGGCGATAGTGCCTTTTATACTTGGTTGTACCGTATTGCAGTAAATTGTGCTAAAAATTATTTAGTAGCTCAGGGGCGTAAACCGCCAGCAAGTGATATAGACGCACAAGATGCTGAATTTTATGACTGCGCGGACTCAATGCGTTCTAACGCATCTCCTGAAAATTTACTGCTGAGCGAAGAAGTACGCGCTGTTATTTTTAATACGATTGATAGTTTGCCTGAAGATCTTAAAACCGCAATCACCCTCAGAGAAATTGAAGGGATGAGCTATGAAGAAATAGCTGTGGTAATGGATTGCCCAGTCGGGACGGTACGTTCGCGTATATTTCGTGCCCGTGAAGCAATTGATAACAAATTAAACCCATTAATAGGCGAGTCTTAGTATGATAAAAGCACACGTTAACAGGTTAGATGACGAATCGTTATCTGCATTACTTGACGGCGAGCAACAACTAGCAGATGCAAAAATTGCAGAGCAAGACGTTGCTACCTTTGGCCGTTATGCGTTAATTGGTGATGCAATGCGAGCTCAAAAAGATCACAGCGATATTCATATTGATATTAGCAAGCGTGTTGCGTTAGCACTCGAAAGCGAACCAGTATATGCAGATTTCAGTCAGTCTAAAGCGCAATCTGCGCCGCAAAGTGATACTATAAACGACAATAAAGTTGTGGCATTTAATTGGCGCAAGCCAGTGGCGCAACTTGCAATTGCAGCAAGTGTTGCTATGTTTGCTATTGTAGGCGTAAATATGTTGCCACAGGGCGATGGCGCGCAACAAAGCGAAATTCCATTGCTGCAAACAACACCTTTTACAGGTACTGCATCACCAGTGAGTTATTCATCGGAGCCCGCGCTTAAAAACGCAGAAAATGGTTTGCGTGAATTGCAGCAGCAACGTATTGGCGCACTTGTTTTAGAGCATCAACGCCAAGCTCGTGTTGCACATTCATTAGAGGCTGCGCAAACGGATGCAAAAAAACCAGAGGAAAACAACTAATTAAATGAAAGTAATTACTTTTATTCTGTCGCTGGCAATCAGCTTTAATACCTTTGCCAGCGACACCAATCCTGCCAAAGATTTACTGCTTAAAATGGCTAATGCCGTTCATACCCGTAACTTTGACGCCTCGTTTGTGGTTGTTAAAGGTAAAACCATGGAACCCTACCGTTGGTTACATGCAAAACAAGATGACATTGAGATAGAACACTTAAGTTTACTCAATGGCGCGGGCCTAGAAATGGTACGCGTTGACAACCAAGTTACTTATTTTGAGCCGCAATCAGAGCCTTATTCACTTACAACTGATTCAATTGCAGGGCCAATTCCTGAAGTACTGTTTAAAAACGTTGAGCGTTTAAGTGGCCATTATGACTTTGTACTTGGTGGAAAAGGGCGTATATCAGGACGAGCAGCTCAGTTAGTACGTATAGAATCTAAAGATGAAGACAAATATAACTACTGGATTTGGCTTGATATGGAATCCTCTTTATTACTAAAAGCGGCCTATGTTAATCATCAAGGCGAAGCTTTAGAGCAACTGCAACTTACCCACATAAGTGTTACAGAGCAGCCTGCTAGTATGTTGCTGGAAATACTTAATCGCAACTTTCCAACCCCGTTACCAAATAACTCACTCGAAACATTGGACAGTAATACGGCAAAAACGTGGAAAATAGACTGGTTGCCAGCAGGCTTTGAATTATTAAAATCAGACCGCCATAAATTAGATTTAAATAATGAATTAACCGACTACTATTTATTTTCAGATGGCTTTGTAGAAGTGTCGGTATTTATACAAAGACCTTTGCCGGGTAAGCGCTTAAGTGGCTCACTCACCTCTGGGGCAACCACAGTTTATGTGCACAACGGCGGTAATTTTGATGTTTCGGTGGTGGGTAATATTCCTAGTTTAACGGCCAAAAAAATTGCAGAGTCGGTGACCCGCGCATTATAAACGATTTATAAAGAGTTGTTATGATAGAACAAACCTTAAAAGTTGTGGCCCTTAGTGGCCACATTGCACATTTAGAGGCACAACAAAAACAAGCATGCGAAGGCTGTAATGGTCGTTGTGGATCGCAGGTGTTTAGTAAGTTATTTGGCAGTGCTAAAAAAACCTTTCCCTATAAATTTGACACGCCCGTAGTGGTGGGACAAAAAATTACCTTGTCGCTCGATGACAGCCACGTTGTTAAACACGCATTTACTGTATATATGTTGCCGCTATTTTTAAGCCTAGGCTTTGCGCTAGTTGCCGCTGAATTACTGTTAGTTACCGAAGGATGGCAAATTTTAGCTGCTGCTTTGGGTGGCGGTATTGGCTTTTTAATGGCTAAAATGTGGGTTAAATCATTCAGGCATGATATCAAAGTGATAAAAATTCATCCAATTAGCCTTCCTTTAACTCAAATAGATGGTGATTGATGCCAATTAAATGTAAAATTGCCCGCTTACGCCACAACAACTTGAAAATATAAAAACAAATATTTTCAAGTTGTTTAGGTATATCTACTTAGTCCATTAAAATAGAGTTTAGAATCCATTTTATGAAGCATATCCGTAATTTTTCGATCATCGCCCACATTGACCATGGTAAATCGACCCTTTCAGATCGTTTGATCCAAGTTTGTGGTGGTTTAACCGACCGTGAAATGCAAAAACAGGTTTTGGATTCAATGGATATTGAGCGCGAACGTGGTATTACCATTAAAGCGCAAAGTGTAACCTTGAATTATAAAGCCAATGACGGCGAGATCTACCAGCTTAACTTTATCGACACCCCAGGGCATGTTGATTTTACTTATGAAGTATCACGCTCATTAGCAGCATGTGAAGGTGCGTTACTCGTTGTAGATGCTGGTCAAGGTGTTGAAGCACAAACACTGGCAAATTGTTACACTGCCATTGAAATGAACTTAGAAGTAATACCTGTACTTAATAAAATAGATTTACCACAAGCCGATCCGCTTCGTGTGGCTGAAGAAATTGAAGATATTATTGGTATTGATGCCCTAGATGCAGTGCAATGTAGCGCTAAAACTGGCGTTGGTATTGCCGAAGTACTTGAAATGATAGTTAAAGATGTACCGCCACCGGTTGGCGATAAAGATGCTCCTCTTCAAGCACTTATAATTGACTCATGGTTTGACCCATACCAAGGTGTTGTATCATTAGTGCGCATTAAGCACGGTGAACTGCGCGCGGGCGACAAAATTAAAATCATGTCGAACGATCACGTACACACAGCCGATCAGGTAGGTGTATTTACACCAAAGCAAACTAACACAGGTATTTTAAGAACCGGTGAAGTAGGCTTTGTAATTGCTGGTATTAAAGAAATACATGGTGCACCTGTTGGCGATACTATTACTCATCAAAAAAATGCGGCACCATTGCGTTTACCTGGTTTTCAAAAAATAAAACCACAAGTGTATGCAGGTATGTTCCCAATTGCTTCTGATGAATATGAATCGTTTCGTGATGCGCTTAATAAATTAAGCTTAAACGATGCGTCGTTATTTTTCGAACCAGAGAACTCAACAGCACTTGGTTTTGGTTTTCGTTGTGGCTTTTTAGGCATGCTACACATGGAAATTATTCAAGAGCGTTTAGAACGCGAATACGATATTGATTTAATTACCACAGCACCAACCGTAATTTATGAAGTAGTGACTAAAAAAGACGGGACTTTCCAAATTGATAACCCATCTGATTTACCTGCGGTAAACGATATTTTAGAAATTCGTGAACCGATTGTAGAAGCCAATATTTTAGTGCCGCAAGAATACTTAGGTAGTGTTATTACCTTGTGTGTTGATAAGCGTGGCATGCAAACTAAAATGTCATATCATGGTAAGCAAGTTGCGGTAACTTACGAACTGCCTATGGCAGAAGTAGTTATGGACTTTTTTGATAAGTTAAAATCAACCAGTCGTGGCTTTGCATCGCTTGATTACAACTTTAAGCATTTCCAAACATCAGATATGGTACGTGTTGATATTTTAATCAACTCAGAGCGCGTCGACGCGCTGGCGATCATTGCTCACCGCGACAGTGCGCAATCACGTGGTCGCCAATTAGCCGATGCACTAAAAGAGCTAATTCCACGTCAAATGTTTGATATTGCGATTCAAGCAGCTATTGGCGGACATGTTATTGCCCGTACTACGATAAAACAGATGCGTAAAAACGTAATTGCTAAGTGTTACGGCGGTGACGTGAGTCGTAAGAAAAAGCTACTTAAAAAGCAAAAAGATGGTAAAAAACGCATGAAGCAAGTAGGTAACGTTGAAGTGCCTCAAGAAGCGTTTTTAGCTATTTTAAAAGTTGGTAAATAAAAACAAAGGATTATAAATGGCTGGCTATTTTTCAGTTTTATTGGTGCTATTAACCTTAGGCTCAGGTCTAATATGGTTAATAGACCACTTAATGTTTGCGCCGAAACGAAATGCGCATTTGGCTATGGCAGAGGCTTCTGCTGGTGGTAAATTAGATGAAGAAACTGCCGCATTAATCGCACCAGAGCCTATGCTTACTGAAACAGCAAAGTCGATTTTTCCGATGATTGCTGCTATCACTATATTTAGATCGTTTATGTTTGAACCGTTTCAAATACCTTCAGGTTCAATGATGCCTACTTTATTAGTAGGAGATTTTATTTTAGTGCAAAAGTATTCGTACGGGATTAAAGACCCAGTATGGCGCAGCCAATTAGTTGATGTAGGTGAGCCTGAGCGTGGTGATATTATTGTTTTTAAATACCCGCTAGACGAAAAGGTCGATTTTATTAAACGCACAATAGGCTTGCCTGGCGATAAAATTGTTTATCGTGATAAGCGTTTATATATTCAACCAAATTGTAAAGCTGGTGAAACCCAGCAGGGTGAGCTGCTTTGTAATGAATTTAATAAAATTGATTTTAAATTAATTAATGATGACGAATTTAAGCAAGGCTCAATGGCATTAGCGCGTTTAAATGAAAACTTAACTACGTTAAACCATGATATTTTAATTAACCCTCAGGCGCCTGAACGTAAAGGGCGTTATTATCAGCAACCAGGTACACCTACCGATGAATGGGTTGTTCCTGCTGATCATTATTTTATGATGGGTGATAATCGCGATAACAGCCAAGATAGTCGCTTTTGGGGTTTTGTGCCAAAAGAAAACTTGGTGGGTAAAGCTGTCTTTATATGGATGAGTTTTGAATTTGATAATGGCCCAGATGACATTTTACCAGGATGGGTTCCAACTGGTGTTCGTTTTGAACGCCTAGGTAATATTCAATAGCAATGAAAAAAAATGTAACAGAACTATACAAAACAATAGACTACATATTTGCAGATCAAGGCTTGCTTGAGCAAGCAATGACGCATCGTAGTCATAAAGGTCAGCATAACGAGCGACTAGAATTTTTAGGCGATTCAATTTTAAGCTTTGTGATTGCAAATGCGCTGTATGCTAAGTTTCCTAAAGCGCGTGAAGGCGATTTAAGCCGTATGCGCTCTACCTTAGTGCGTGGTCAAACATTGGCTGAATTTGGCTTAGAGTTTGGCTTAGGGGATTATTTACGCTTAGGTCCAGGCGAGCTAAAAAGTGGCGGCTTTCGTCGCGAGTCAACACTTGCCGATGCCGTAGAGGCGATTATTGGCGCTGTGTTTTTAGATTCGGATATTGAACGCTGTGGCGAATTAATTTTATCTTGGTATGAAGAGCGTTTAAATGCTATTTCACCAGGGCTTAATCAAAAAGATCCTAAGACCCTGCTGCAAGAGCATTTGCAAGCTCGTAAACTATCGTTACCGGGCTATACAGTTGTTGATACAAAAGGCCAGGCACACAATCAAACATTCACGGTTGAATGTATTGTTGATGGCATGGATAGCATTATTTCTGTTGGTAGCTCGCGTCGTAAAGCCGAACAAAAAGCTGCTGAAAAAGCATTGAAGATACTTAAAAATGAACCTTGATACCTTAATACAACCACACGATGGCGATATAGATACGTTTTGCGGCATGATCGCAATAGTAGGGCGCCCTAACGTAGGTAAATCTACTTTACTTAATAAAATTATTGAGCAAAAGGTTAGTATTACCTCACGTAAGCCACAAACCACACGCCACCGTATTATGGGTATTCATACCGAAGGTAAGCATCAAGCTGTTTATGTTGATACACCTGGCCTACACGTTGAAGAAAAACGTGCTATTAACCGCTTAATGAACCGCGCAGCATCAAGTTCAATTGGTGATGTAGAGCTTATTATATTTGTAGTTGAAGGCACCCACTGGAATGCCGATGACGACATGGTACTTAATAAAGTATCGCAAAGTGGTAAGCCGGTATTATTGGTGATCAATAAAATAGATTTAGTAAAAGATCGCGACCTAGTACTGCCTCATATGAAGTGGTTAGGCGACAAGTTTGACTTTATTGGTATTATGCCAGTGTCGGCTGAGCAAGGTAAAAATATCGACTTGATCAAAGCTGAAGTAACTAAACGCCTTCAGCCAAGTGAATTTTATTTTCCAGAAGACTACGTAACCGACCGTTCAATGCGCTTTATGGCAGCAGAAACCATTCGTGAAAAGCTAATGCGTTTTATGGGCGAGGAGCTACCGTATTCTGTTACTGTTGAAATAGAGCAGTTTAAATGGCAAGAAAACGGTATTTGGCATATCAATGGTTTAATACTCGTTGAGCGCGAAACACAAAAGCGTATGGTGATTGGTAATAAAGGCGAAAAGCTAAAAACCATTGGTCGCGAAGCACGTAAAGATCTTGAAGAAATGCTCGATAATAAAGTGTTTTTAGAGCTTTGGGTTAAAGTTAAATCGGGTTGGGCTGATGACGAGCGCGCATTAAGAAGCCTAGGTTATGGTGAAGACTAATAATCTGCTAGCAGTTTAAATTATGGATAGCGACTTCTACAGAGCGTATTTATTACATCGGCGTCCTTATAGTGACTCCCAAGTAATGCTTGATATGCTAGTAGAAGGCGTTGGCCAACTTAGAATGCTAGCCCGTATTAGTGGCCGCCAGGCCACTAAACATAAAGCGCAATTACAACCTTTCCAAGCCTTGTTGGTACATTACAACGGCAAGTACGATTTAAAATACATCAACAAATTTGAACTGCACGGAACGCCACTTTTTTTAAAAGGTGATGAGCTTTATTGCGGCTTTTATTTAAATGAATTAACTAATCGAATTGTGCCAATTAATGAACCGATTGATCAGGTTTTTCAGCTTTATAATACGCACTTAAAAAACCTTAATAGCGGTGCTAATTTACAAGCAGTACTGCGTTCTTACGAATTTCAACTATTAGAACTATTAGGTTATGGCGTCGATTTTAGTTTTGACGCCAGCGGTGAACCCATAGATGAAAAGCGAACGTATAGCTATTTTGCAGAAGTTGGCTTTTTAGTACAAGACGATCCGCGCTCTGGATTTAGCGGTTTGCAACTTAATGCCATAGCTAATCATGACTTTAGCCAAGCAGATGTGCTATATATGGCAAAGCAATTAAGCCGCTACTTATTAAAGCCACTACTTGGTAATAAACCATTAAAAAGTCGTGAGTTATTTGCGGCCTCTCAATAAACGTAATTTTACAGGTAAAATAATGAAAGATATTCTTTTGGGTGTAAACGTTGATCATATTGCAACACTTCGCCAAGCACGTGGCACTAGCTACCCTGATCCAGCACATGCAGCAAGTGTAGCTGAGCATGCAGGAGCCGACGGTATCACTATTCATTTACGTGAAGATCGCCGTCATATTCAAGACCGTGACGTGTATGTAATGGCTAAAACCATACAAACACGCATGAACCTTGAAACAGCCGTAACCGATGAAATGATCAATATTGCACTTGAGGTAAAACCTGAGTACGTATGCCTAGTGCCAGAAAAACGCGAAGAGCTAACCACCGAAGGCGGACTTGATGTGGCGGGTAATCTTGAAAAAATTACCGCAGCAACAAAAACCTTGAGCGACGCAGGTATTAAAGTTTCGTTATTTATTGATGCCGATAAAGCGCAGCTAGATGCAGCTAAAGCAACAGGCGCTCCGTATGTTGAAATTCATACCGGTGCTTATGCAGATGCTACAACCGATGAGGCAATAAGCAAAGAGCTTGAACATATTCGCCAAGGCGTTAAATACGCAGCCAGTATTGGCTTAATTGTCAATGCGGGCCATGGTTTGCATTACCATAATGTAAAACCAATTGCCGCAATGGAAGAAATTTATGAGCTTAATATTGGTCACGCCATTATTGCTCGTGCCGCCATTGATGGGCTAGATAAAGCCGTACGCGATATGAAACGCTTAATGCTTGAAGCGCGTGCCTAAAGCCTCGCTTTAAATAAGCTACTTGAAGCTTCTTGCTACTTAGTTATATTAGGTGCATGGAGCTTCTAATTTTGAGCCCGGCTGTTATGCAAGTTAGCAACTAGCTTGGGTGAGTACAATTAAAGCCACTAAAAGTTAAGAATACACTGCCAAAATAGCGCCACTTGGATCGCGAATAATAAAATAGCTTTCGCCACCATATTCAGTCGGCCCTTTAATAATTTCGCCTCCTAACTCCAGCGTTTTTTGTGCGCTAAGCTGAGCATTTTCTACGCGAACATACATTAACCACTGTGCTGGTAAATCGGCGTTATCGCCCTTAGCATGGCAAATGCCTGCTATTGTCCCTTGTGCGTTATTCATATTAAAATCATTGTAACTGCCCATATCTACAGGCTCTTTTTGCCAACCAACAACGTGTGCATAAAAGTCGCTGATTTGCTGTGCATCAGCCACAGTAAGATCGCGCCATTCAATACTACCAATTACTTTGTTATTGCTCATAAAGTCTCTTCCAGTTTATTGTACTGATGGCGCAATAGCTATCGTTTTATAGTTTCGAGCCTTTAATCTTTAGCATCAAGTAGTAAGTTCTCTAGCTCGTCTTGTAGTTCAAATAACTCAGGTTCAATAGTGGCTAATACGCAGTTACTTTTTAACGCGTTTTCGATTGTTTCGGCCAGCGACTTTAATTTAGGTACGCCAGTGTAGCAACACGCACCATGTAACTTATGAATAATGCTCAGTACTTGTTTGCAGTCTTCATCGGCAATAGCTTGTGCTAATAGGCTAAGTGTTTCTGGCACGCTGAGTAATAACATATTGAGCATTTCTAATGCCAGCTCACTTTTACCGCCAGCATGTTGCAGTGCTATGCCCCAATCAAGGCGCACACTCTTAAAAGGGGGCGGGCTTTGTGGCATGTTTTTTAGTTTATCGCGGCTAACCGGTAGTTGCGGGCTGTGATCGCAAATAATTTGATTGAGCATGTCCTCATCAATCGGTTTAGTTAAATAGCCTTCAAAACCGTCTTTTAATAACTGCTCTTTTTCGCTGTGCAGTGCATGTGCGGTTACGGCAATGATGGGCGTATCTTCGTTTAATGATGATTCTTTAATTAACTTACAGGCAGTAATACCATCCATAATTGGCATTTGTATGTCCATAAATATTACGTCGTACTTGTGGCTTTTACTCAAACTGTAAGCTTGCGAGCCATTGTGCGCAGTGTCTATTAGCTCAACCTGCTCATTAAGTAAGGTATAAATTAATTTTAAGTTAGCATCATTATCGTCAACTACTAATACTTTTAACGGCAAGAGTGTTTGCTCATTTTGCTCAATGTTGTGCACCGGATGATCTAATCGATACGGCGCGGCAAGTAGTTCACACAATTTACGATGGTTAAGTGGTTTACTTAAGCAGGCATCAGCGCCACTGCCAATAAAGGCTTCACGCATACTATGTGATACCGTGTTGAGCATTAAATATAAATAGTCGGTTGATTCACGCACCGCTTTTACATGAGCCTTTAAACGCTGCATATCGTTAACCGAGGCCATATCACCAATGATACAAATATCATATTGCTGCTCTTTATTGTCGATTGCAGCTAAAAATTCTGCATCGCTAAAGCAGCCGGTCACACTTATTTGCCATTCGTTAAGCAAAGATAAAACAGCATGATGGGTGTGCTCGTGTGGCTCTAAATATAAAACATGCTTACCGAGCAAAGATTTAGTTGGTAAGTCACTGGCAAACACATGATTAGGCAGTCTAAATACGCCATTAAAGGTAAAGCAGGTGCCATTACCAGGGGCTGAGTTAAGTGTAATTTTACCACTCATGGCCTCTACAATATGCTTGGTGATAATTAGCCCCAAGCCAGTGCCACCAAATTTACGGGTAATACTTGAATCGGCTTGGCCAAAGGCGGTAAATAATGCATCTTGCTTATCAACAGGAATACCTACGCCTGTATCGGCCACTGAAACTAAAATTGAGGTGCGCTCTTCATCGAGTAGTCTATGGCTAATGTCGACTTTTATAGCGCCTTTTTCGGTAAACTTAATTGCGTTACTTAATAAATTAATTAAAACTTGTTTTAATCGCGTAGGATCACCGGTTAGGTGATCGGGCACTTGCGGGCTAATATAAATAGACAGCTCAAGCTGCTTATCATGGGCGCTTGGGGCTAACAGCGTCATTACTTCGTTAACGGTATCGCGCAACTGAAACTGAATAGACTCAAGTTCCATAGCGCCCGCTTCTAATTTTGAAAAGTCTAATATATCGCTAATAATGGTCATTAAACTATTAGCCGACAGTTCAATGGTATCTAAGTAATCTTTTTGGTTTTTATTTAATGGCGTTTTATGCAGCTGACGCGTAAAAACAATCACGCCATTTAAAGGGGTGCGTAGCTCATGACTCATTTTTGCCAAAAAGTCAGATTTAACTCGGTTGGCATCTTGAGCTTCTTTTTTTGCCATAGTGAGCTGAATATTTTGCGTTTCGTACTGCTCTAATGTTTCGCGGTAATCACTGGTGGCTTGATCAATGTTTTTTTGCATTTCATCTTTTTGCATCACCATTGAATAAGAAATAGTATTTAACCCTTCGCGGAGTAACTCAAACTCACCAATCATGGACTCGTTTAAACCAGTTTCTCTTTTACCTTCTACGAGCCTATCGGTTGCCAGTACTAATTTATTAAGAGGGGTCATAAACATATGGCTAAGTTTAAGTGCTAAAATAGCAGCCAGTACTAGGGCTAGTATAATAACAATACCACTGACCAGTAAGGCTCTTTGCTGGCCAATAACCGCTTGATCTCTATTTAACTGTAATACCACAGTTCCTAGTGAGGTTTGAAATATCGATTTATCCCATTTTGTATCAGGACTTGTGTGATTAATAATGGGTGTAAAAAAGGTAATTAAATCATCTGTTTTATGGACTTGAGTGGCATTAAGATTATTTAGTTGCTCGTTGTTGAGCAAGTCATCAAACGAGCGATGATAGTTACTGGTTATTATTAGCTTATTATTGTCGTCAAATAATGCAATCGCCTTTACTACCGGGGAGTGCTTATTGTGGGTATAGCTAATGACACGATTTAGTAGTTGTTTGTTTTTTTCAAGTAATGGCTGCTCAAGCGCAATAGCAAGGGGCTCTGAAATAGTCGTCCCTTGTTGATATAAAATTTCATCAAGCTCAATGTAACGATTTATTGTAAAATAACCACCGAGTAACAATCCAATGATCACCGTGGGGATCAGAGTGAGTGTTAAAACAGAATCGCGTAAGCCTAATTTAGTCATATTGGGAGCGTTATTATTGTTATTAGCATGCTCAGAGTATATACGGATAATGAGGTATTCTGCAATTGGAGTCGATTCATCAAATGTTTAAGGTAATGCCTAATGGCGCAAATATTTAAAGCAACAAAAAAACCGCTAAAACAACAGTCTTTAGTGCTCGATATCACCGCCATGGATCACCATGGTCGCGGCATAGCTAAACATAATAATAAAGTGTGCTTTGTAAGTAATGCTTTGCCAAACGAGCAAGTAAAAGCCACCATTATCGCCGACAAAGCGCGTTATAGCGAAGCGCAAACGCATAAAGTATTACAGGCGAGTGAATATCGCGTAGCGCCGTTTTGTGAGCATTATAATCAATGTGGTGGTTGTCAGTTGCAGCATTTAGATAGCAGCCAACAGGTAGTCGAAAAGCAAATAGCAGTGAGCAAATTATTTGAAAAGTTTGCCAAGCTTGATGAATTAAACTGGCAAGCACCCTTATTAAGTAAAGCCACTCATTACCGACGAAGTGCTCGTTTAGCGGTAATGTTTGATAAAAAAGCAAAAAAAATGCATGTAGGCTATAGAGCAAGTGGCTCTAAAAGTATTATTAGTATTAATGAGTGCCCAGTACTAAGTGAAGTATTTGCAAATGTATTTACTGTATTTGATAACTTAATTAATCAACACAAGGCATTGCACAGTGTATCTCACTTGCAATTGTGCCAAGGCGATGAGCAAAACTTTGTTATTATTCGCCACACAAAACCTATTTCAGAGGATATAAAAGCACTGGTAGCACAAAGTGCCGCTGAGCAACAATGGCAATTAGTGTGGCAAAGCGAAAGTGAAGTGATTGAACACTCACATTTAGCCATGCCATTTTATGCACTTGAAGAGTTAGGGTTAAAGTTTGAATTTGGCTTAAATAACTTTATCCAAGTTAATGCTAGCGTTAATCAAGCAATGCTTAAACAAGCACAAAATTGGCTGGCACTAAAAGGCGACGAAAACGTATTGGATTTATTTTGTGGTATTGGTAACTTTTCACTAGTGCTGGCAAAACAAGCAAAAACAGTAATTGGTGTAGAAGGGGTTGCTTCAGCGGTTGCAATGGCAACGCAAAATGCGCACACTAACTCAATCACTAATGCTCAATTTAATTGCTTTGATTTAACAAATAAAATTGAAACGGCTTCGTGGTTTAATAAAAATTTAGATGTACTGGTGTTAGACCCCTCACGTACTGGGGCAATAACGGTATTAGAACAACTTCCTTTAAAGCAGTTTAAAACTATTTTATACGTCTCATGCGACCCTGTTACTTTAGCCCGTGACAGCGCTATTATTTCGCAAGCAGGCTTTGAACTGCATAAAATTGGGCTAATGAATATGTTTCCGCACACCGGACATATTGAAACTATGGCGTTATTTCAACGGAGGTAAAGCGCATTATGGTAGCTACACGTCAATCACATCAACAGGATGAAACCGGGGACTTTGCTAGTCGCTTAAAGTTGCTTGCTCTGTCGGCAGAAAAAGTAGAGCTGCTTAATAAAGCACAGGCACTTTGTTTAGCGTGCGACAATACCACCCGACAAAGCACTGCCATTGAAATGGTCGAAATTTTAGCCGAGCTTAATCTTGATGCAGACTCATTAGCTACTGCTTATTTAACGCCGTATTTTATAAATAACTTAGTCACCCTTGAAACTGTTGAAGAGCAGCTAGGTAGCAGTATTGCGGTATTGCTAAACGGGGTCGCACAAATGGCGACTATTAGCACTTTGGCGCATCAAGGAAAAGGCACGGTACAGGTTGATAATATTCGCCGTATGTTACTTGCTATGGTAGAGGATGTGCGCGCGGTTGTTATTAAGTTAGCAGAGCAAGTATGTCATTTACGCAATGTAAAAAATGCCGCAGAAGAAGAGCGCGTTATTGCCGCCAAAGAAACCGCCGACATTTTTGCACCACTGGCAAACCGCTTAGGTATAGGGCAATTAAAGTGGGAGCTTGAAGACTTATCGTTTAGGTATTTACACCCCAATATTTATAAAAACATTGCCAAACAGCTTGATGACAAACGCTTAGCGCGTGAAGCCTACATGGAAGACATGGTAGCGCAAGTTAAAAACCGCTTAAGCGAAGCGGGCATAGAAGCTGAGGTTTACGGGCGACCAAAGCATATTTACAGCATTTATAAAAAAATGGCGCAAAAAAACTACGAGTTTGATCAACTGTTTGATATTCGCGCAATGCGTATTGTAGTGCAGCGCCTGCAAGATTGTTACGGTGCACTGGGCATAGTGCACACTAACTGGCGTCATTTGCATAAAGAGTTTGACGACTACGTAGCCACGCCAAAGCAAAATGGCTATCAGTCTATTCATACCGTGGTATTTGGCCCCGAAGGCAAAACGGTAGAGATTCAAATTCGCACCAGCGATATGCACCAAGATGCCGAGCTGGGTGTTGCTGCGCATTGGATGTATAAAGAAGGCGCATTGCCAGGGCGAGGCTCAGGTTATGAGCAAAAAATTAGCTGGCTGCGTAAATTATTACAATGGCAAGAAGAAGTGGTTGATGGCAGCGACCTAGCACAAGAGCTTAAAAACCAAGTGGTAGAAGACCGTGTATACGTATTTACCCCGCGCGGCGATATTTTTGATTTACCACTGGGAGCAACACCATTAGATTTTGCTTATTATATTCACTCTAATGTGGGGCATCGTTGTATTGGCGCTAAAGTATTTGGCAAAATAGTGCCATTTACCCATCAATTAAGCACCGGCGATCAGGTAGAGATTCTTACCCAAAAACAGCCAAACCCCAGCCGCGATTGGTTAAACCCGTCATTAGGCTATATAAAATCATCGCGTGCTAGAGCAAAAATACACCATTGGTTTAAACAGCTCGATCGCGACAAAAATCTTAGTGCCGGTAAAGAAATACTCGATAACGAACTGCAAAAGCTCGATTTAAATTATAGAGACTTAGCACCCGCTATTAAGCGTTTTAACTTTAAAGAGCTCGACGATTTAATGGTCGCCATTGGCGCAGGCGATATTCGCCTTAATCAAATGCTTAACTTTGTTACCGATCGCCCCGAAGACGAGCCGGTAATACGCTTTAAAACCCCAACAAAAGTAACCGGCGATAATAACGGTATTGTGGTTGACGGCGTAGGCAGTTTAATGAGTCATGTTGCTAAATGTTGTCGTCCGGTTCCGGGGGATGAAATTATTGGCTATATAACGCAAGGGCGCGGTATTGGTGTACATCGTGATGATTGCGACTCGTTTGATAATTTAAAAACTCAGCACCCAGAGCGGGTTATTTCAGTAAGCTGGTCAGACGATATTCATAACTCCTATGCGCTAAGTATTAGAATAGAAGCCAGCGACCGCTCAGGTTTAATTCGCGACATAAGTGTAGTGTTAGCCAACGAAAAAGTGAATGTGCTAAATATGAATGTAAATACCGTTGATGATAATCAAATTGCTATATTTACTATGCAAATAGAGGTACACGATCTGTCGGGTACTAATAGAGTGCTTTCTAAGTTACACCAAATTGAAGGTGTACACAGTGCAAAGCGAGGGCAATAAATATGGCAGATAACGCCGCGCTTGCGCAACTACTAAATATAATGAAAACGCTAAGAGATCCTGAGCTTGGTTGCCCCTGGGATCGTAAGCAAACTTTTAGCTCAATAGTGCCGCACACTATTGAGGAAGCGTTTGAAGTGGCCGATTGCATTGAATCGGGCAATTTAGGTGAGCTTAAAAATGAACTTGGCGATTTACTCTTTCAAATTGTGTTTTATGCCCAACTTGCAAATGAGCAAAAACTATTTGATTTTAACGATATAGTGACACAATTAAACGCTAAACTTACGCGCCGCCATCCTCATGTGTTCGACAAGCAAACAGCGCTAAGCGATGATGAGCTTGCAGCGCAGTGGCAAGCAATTAAGGCACAAGAGCGCAGCGCTAAAACTGCAAGCGCTACATCTTCGCTGTGGCAAGATATTCCCGTTAATATGCCAAGCTTAAGCAAAGCTAAAAAAATTCAGCAGCGGGTGGCAGCTCTTGGTTTTGATTGGCCAAGTTACCATGGTGCATTGGATAAAGTGAGCGAAGAAGTAGACGAAGTAAAAGAAGCACTCGCTCACAATCCGTATTCAGATCATAGTGCAGAAGAGCTGGGCGATTTACTGTTTGCTACAGTAAACGTTGCGCGCCATATAAAGCGCGACCCAGAGCAATTACTGCGCAGCGCCAGCGACAAGTTTTCAACTCGCTTTGAAAAAGTCCAAGCTTATTTAAATGCCCAAGGTAAATGTTTAGAGTCTGCCACGCTTGATGAGATGGATGCTGCATGGGATGAGATCAAAAAAGTCAAATAGTTTGTAGTAAAATTATGGCTGTTTTTTGTGCTTACAATTTCTAATTTTAGCTGGATTGATTGGCTATGCTTTGGTACAATTTCTCCCCGTCCTGTTTATATTCCAAAATCACTTGTTTGGGTATTATATTCCTTTTAATTCCTGATATTCTAGGGTTCGCATGAGTACAAAATTTATCTTCGTTACCGGCGGGGTTGTTTCTTCGTTGGGTAAAGGTATTGCAGCAGCATCATTGGCAGCTATTTTAGAGGCCCGTGGCTTAAATGTTACTATCTTAAAGCTGGATCCTTACATCAACGTTGATCCAGGCACAATGAGCCCAATTCAACATGGTGAAGTATACGTTACAGAAGACGGCGCAGAGACCGATCTAGACTTAGGTCACTATGAGCGCTTTATTCGCACCAAAATGACAAGTCGCAATAATTTTACACAAGGTCGTGTATACAAAGATGTATTACATCGTGAGCGACGTGGCGAGTACCTTGGAGCAACAATTCAGGTAATTCCACATATTACCAACGATATTAAGCAACGTGTTTATTCTGGCGCTGAAGGTTATGATATAGCACTTGTTGAAATTGGCGGTACAGTGGGTGACATAGAGTCACAACCATTTTTAGAAGCAATTCGTCAAATGGGTACAGAAATAGGCCGTGAGCGTGCGTTATTTATTCACTTAACGCTAGTACCATTTTTAGGCCCTGCAGGCGAAGTGAAAACTAAGCCAACGCAGCACTCGGTTAAAGAACTACGTTCAATTGGTATTCAACCAGATATTCTTATTTGTCGCTCAGATCGTAAGCTGCCAAGTAACGAACGTGCAAAAATTGCATTGTTTACCAACGTAGAAGAAAAAGCGGTTATATCACTACCAGATGTAGACAGTATTTATAAAATTCCTGCGCTATTAAAGTCGCAAGATTTAGATTACTTTGTATGTCGTCGTTTTCATTTAGATGTCCCTGAAGCTGACCTTGTTGAATGGGAACAAGTACTTTATCAAGAGTCTAACCCTACAGGTGAAGTAACTATTGGTATGGTAGGTAAATACATTGAATTACCAGATGCGTATAAATCTGTAAACGAAGCATTGAAACATGCCGGTCTGAAAAATCGTTTAACGGTAAATATTCAATACATTGACTCACAAGACTTAGAAACCAAAGGCGTTGATTCGTTAGCTCATCTAGATGCTATTTTAGTGCCTGGTGGTTTTGGTGGTCGTGGCGTTGAAGGTAAAATATTAGCGGCTAAATACGCGCGTGAAAACAAAGTGCCTTACTTAGGTATTTGTTTAGGTATGCAAGTGGCGTTAATTGAATACGCTCGTAACGTAGCCGGCCTTGTTGATGCAAACTCAACTGAATTTAACGCACAATCTGCAAGCCCTGTAGTTGGCTTAATTACCGAATGGCTAGATGCTGAGGGTAAAGTAGAGCAGCGTGATGAAAAATCAGACTTAGGTGGCACTATGCGTTTAGGCGCACAAAAATGTCATTTAACACCGGGTTCTAAAGTGCATGCAGTATACGGTAGCGATGAAATAGTAGAACGTCATCGTCATCGCTACGAAGTTAATAATAACTTTGTAGAGCAGCTAGAAAAAGCAGGTTTAAGCTTTACTGGTTTATCAGAAGATAAAAAACTAGTAGAAATTATTGAAAACAAAGATCACCCTTGGTTTATTGCAGCGCAATTCCACCCGGAATTCACTTCAACACCACGCGATGGTCACCCGCTATTTGAAGGATTTGTAGCTGCGGCTCACATCCACCAAAAAGCGTCTTCGTAATATTAATAGGCCGTGCATATTGCACGGCTTATTTGTTTTAAATGCCAACCAAATTAGTTTAAATTAAGTTGGCAGTAATTCACCATTTTGGGAATATAGAGGAATCAAGATGTCAGTAATCGTAAAAGTAATTGGTCGCGAAATTATGGATTCGCGTGGTAACCCAACTGTTGAAGCTGATGTACATTTAGCTGATGGTTCATGGGGCCGTGCTGCGGCGCCGTCTGGCGCATCTACAGGGACTCGCGAAGCATTAGAATTACGCGATGGTGATAAATCTCGTTATTTAGGTAAAGGCGTATTAAAAGCCGTTGGTTTTATTAATAATGAAATCGCAACCGCTTTAGCAGGCCAAAATGCACTTGAGCAAAGCACTGTTGATCAAGTAATGCTAGATTTAGATGGTACCGAAAACAAAGAAAAACTAGGTGCTAACGCAATCTTAGCAGTATCGCTAGCAACGGCTAAAGCTGCTGCACAATCTAAAAAAGTTGAGCTTTATGAACATATCGCTGACTTAAACGGTACTCCGGGTGTTTACTCTATGCCATTGCCAATGATGAACATTATCAACGGCGGCGAACATGCAGATAACTCTGTAGATATTCAAGAGTTTATGATCCAACCAATTGGCGCTAAAAACTTCCGTGAAGCTCTACGCATGGGCGCAGAAATATTTCACAGCCTAGCTAAAGTACTAAAAGCAGACGGTCACTCAACAGCGGTAGGTGACGAAGGTGGTTTTGCACCAAACCTTGCATCTAACGAAGCGGCACTAGCTGCAATTAAAGTAGCTGTTGCAAATGCAGGCTACGAGCTAGGTAAAGACATTACATTAGCGCTTGATTGTGCTGCCTCTGAGTTTTACGACAAAGAAGCAAATATTTACAATCTTAAAGGTGAAGGCAAAAAGTTCACTTCTGAAGAGTTTAACTTCTTCTTACAAGACTTAACTCAGCAGTACCCAATCGTGTCTATCGAAGATGGCCTTGATGAGTCTGACTGGGATGGCTTTGCACACCAAACTAAACTAATGGGTGATAAAATCCAATTAGTGGGTGACGATTTATTTGTAACCAATACTAAGATTTTAAAACGTGGTATCGACAACGGTATTGCTAACTCAATCTTAATTAAGTTTAACCAAATTGGTTCTTTAACTGAGACATTAGCTGCAATTAAAATGGCTAAAGATGCTGGTTTTACAGTTGTTATTTCTCATCGCTCAGGCGAAACAGAAGATTCAACCATTGCAGATTTAGCCGTAGGTACAGCCGCAGGTCAAATTAAAACAGGTTCATTAAGCCGCTCTGATCGTGTTGCTAAGTACAACCAATTGCTTCGTATTGAAGAGCAATTAGGCGCTAAAGCACCGTACAACGGTTTAAAAGAAGTTAAAGGTCAGTAATTCTTTAATTAGAATATGATGTTTAAGCTTATAAATCCTCACTTTGGTGGGGATTTTTTTGCCTAGGTAAAAAGTAAAACAGTAACCAGAAAATCAGAAGTGAGATAACTGTCAGTAACAGTTTAAATACGATTTTTAGGTGGGGTTTTCTATCTCTCTTTTTAGTTTAAATATGTTAAAAGTAGTGTGAAAAGACTTTAAGTGAATATATGCACAAAGAGGTTATGAGGCGCTACGCTTTAGAGAAGCTAAAAAGACTAAATAATGTGTCTAGTCACTGCTCATTTACTCTCATTTTTTCTCTTTGTGCAAAAAATTTTAAATGATTTACTCACAACGGAGTTTTTCAAGTTAGTTGTCGCCTCAAGTTAAATTTTATGCCGCCCTAATTTACTTCTATTTGTACAAATTAAAGTTGAAACTGCTGTTTTAAAATTTCGCCAGTAAAGCTGGTTTTTAAATAAAAGCCACGGGGCAGGGTTTTAATAATTTTACCATTAGGGCCAATAGCATCGGTTACTATTTTACTGTGCGCGGCTTTAGGGCGAATTTGAATTGCGTCACCTAAATGCCCCGATATTTCATCAATACGCCCTAGCGCAATAAGCTCCATTTGTTCTTCCCAATCGCGTTGCAATAAAGCGTCTTGCTCAGGTGTGGGTTGCCATAAAAAGCCGCTGCCGATGGTTCTATCAAACGGGGCTATGTCGCGCTCACTTAGTATAGGCAACCAAAGTACATGGTTTAGTTTTTTACGTACGCTGCTTGCGTGCCAGGTCATGCCAGTAACGTTAATGAGTGGGGTTACCGACACAAAGGTGGTTTCTAGCGGCTTGCCTTTATAAGAAATTGGCAATGTTTTTAGCTCTATGCCTAAATCTTCAAAATCGGGCAGTGGTTTTGAGCCTGCAGTTGCGCCTAATACATATTCAATTAATTGCCCCGTCCAGCCTTTTTCACGGAGTAAATCGTCAGGCGTTTTAAAGTTATACTCATTGGCTAATTGGCCAAGGGTAAGCCCAGCAATATTATTAACACGCTGCATTAAGTCATTAATTGAATGTGGTTTTATAGGTCGCATACTGTTTATTTAAGTTGAATAAATACCATCGGCATGATAGCAAATCAGTCCAGCCGTGGATATCTTTGCCTTTGAGTGTTTTTTGTGCACCTTGGGTTTGGTGCAATTTCGCACACTTTAATAAACAGTTAAATAAATATAAGCTCATGAATTATAATGAAATTTAAAAATGAACTGTTCAGTTTTCATTAAGTGATACTAAGGTTGTTTGAATGAGTACACATATATAAACATGTTTATCCACAGAATCTGTGGAGAAATCCAGTTTTGCGATCTTATATTGTGGATTTGTTTGCTAAATGAGCGTGTTTTACAAAAGTTATGCACAAGCTGTGAGTAACCACAGTAAATATTCCAATATTGTTTGCCGTAAAGCAGGTAATGTGGAACAATCATTAAAAATCGACTTACAAATGAGGCACTAAGGTGATTGATGCCGAAGGTTTTCGTGCCAATGTCGGAATTGTAATTTGCAATAACCAAGGACAAGTGTTTTGGGCTAGACGTTATGGTCAACATTCTTGGCAATTTCCCCAAGGCGGTGTTGACGATGGTGAAACGCCAGAACAAACCATGTACCGCGAATTACACGAAGAAGTAGGCTTGCGACCAGAAGATGTAGAGATAGTCGCAAGTTCTAAACATTGGTTACGCTATAAGTTACCCAAACGATTAATACGCCGTGACTCAAGTCCGGTATGTATTGGGCAAAAACAAAAATGGTTTTTACTAAAACTACGCTGTAAAGATGAGGACGTAAATTTACTTAAAACCCATCATCCTGAATTTGATGATTGGCGCTGGGTAAGTTATTGGTATCCGGTAAGGCAGGTGGTGTCGTTTAAACGCGATGTTTATCGGCGTGTAATGAAAGAGTTTGCTCCTTTTGCTATGCCTTTTAATAAACGCGAACAGCAAAAAGATCATTGGCGAAATAAAAGGTAGTTAGTTTAGTAAATTAAAGGAGCAGGACATGCTGGCAACACTTAGGTCTATTGCAGAGTCGGTTTCGCAACAAGCGAATTTAGACAGTGCTTTAGCGTGCTTTGTGACAATGGTTAAAGAAGCCATGCAAACCCAGTGCTGCTCTATTTATTTTGCTGACTACAGCCAAGATAACTTTGTACTTATGGCCACCGAAGGGTTAAACCCCGATGCGGTGGGTAAGTTTAGAATTGGTTTTACCGAAGGCCTAGTAGGGCTGGTGGCACAGCGCGAGGAGGCAATTAATATTGCCTTTGCCAAATCTCATCCTCGCTTTAAGCTCTCCCCAGAAGTAAACGAAGAAGGCTATAACGCATTTTTGTCTGTGCCTGTGGTGCATCAAAAAAAAGTACTGGGCGTTATTGTAGTACAACAAAAAATGGCACGTGTATTTAGCCAAGATGAAGAATCGTTTTTAATTACTTTGTCGGCGCAACTTGCCTCACAATTAGCGCATGCTGAAATAAAAGAAGTATTGCGTCAAGATGAGTCTTCTCATCAAACCTCGGTATTAAAAGGGGTGTCGAGTGCTCCGGGTATTAGTATTGGCCATGCATTTGTAGTTATTCCTAAAGTTAACTTTAAATCAATTGAGCTTGAAAAAGAAAGCGATGTAAATGAGCAACGACGCTTATTTACCCAAGCCGTAGCGGCAACCCGAAAAGAATTTAATACACTATCAATGACACTAAGTGATTCTATTCCGCATGAGGCTTTGGCTGTTTTTGATGTTTATCAGCAATTACTCGATGCTAAAAGCTTAGGTCATAACGTTGAGATGGAGTTGCAACAAGGTTGGTGTGCAAAAAGCGCCTTAAAAATAGTAATTGAGCGTTTAATCGCTCAGTTTAATGCCATGCAAGACCCATACATAAAAGAGCGCGCGGTTGATGTTAAAGACATTGGCCTGCGAGTGTTGCACTACCTTGTTAATACCGAATTCGCAATAAAAGATTATCCACCCAATACCATACTTATAGCGCATACACTTACTCCAGCCATGCTGGCTGAGGTGCCTAACGATCGCTTAGTGGGGGTGGTGAGCATAAATGGCTCGGCAAACAGTCATGCGTCCATATTAACCCGTGCTATGGGCGTGCCTGCTATTTGGGGCATCGAAGATATTCCATTACTGCAATTAAATAGTAAACCAATGATTTTGGATGCGTTTTCGGGGCGGTTATATATTTCCCCATCGCAAATGCTAATTGATGAATACACAGAATTACAACACCAAGACAACTTACTTAATAATCGTTTTTTAGCCGAGCAAAACTTTACAGCGGTCACCCTTGATGGTGAACACATAAGTTTACTACTCAATGCGGGGCTGGAGTTAAACACGCAGCAAAACAGTGCCCATATTTGTGACGGCGTTGGCTTGTACCGCACCGAAGCCTGGTTTATGCAAAAAGGGCAGTTTCCATCGCAATCAGAGCAAGAAACCTGGTACCGAGAAGTACTTAATAGTTATTACCCTAATCCGGTAGTAATGCGAACGTTAGATATTGGTGGCGATAAAGTTCTCGATTATTTTAATATTACCGAAGAAAATCCCTTTTTAGGTTGGCGTGGTATTCGCATTAGTTTAGATCACCCTGAGCTATTTTTAGATCAGCTCAAAGCCATGCTTAAAGCAAATATAGGCTTAGGTAATTTAAAAATAATGCTGCCGATGATAAGTGGTACAGAAGAAGTAGACGAATCATTAGCTCTTTTTGAGCAAGCGTATTTTGAGCTGAACGAGCAATACCCAGAGCAAACAATTGAACGACCCGATATAGGTATTATGCTTGAAGTACCGTCGAGTGTATTTATGCTGGCAGACTGGTCTAAAAAAGTCGATTTTTGCTCAGTGGGCAGTAACGATTTAACGCAATACCTGCTCGCTGTAGACAGATCAAACGCGCGGGTTGCAGAACTGTTTAACCCGTATCACCCTGCAGTGCTCAGAGTATTAAATAAAGTGGCTCGTGAGTGCCAGCAATACGATCTACCGTTTAGTTTATGCGGCGAGCTTGGCGGCGATCCTGAAGGCGCAATATTACTTATTGCCATGGGGTATCGTCGTTTAAGTATGAACTTATCATCATTAAATAAAGTTAAATGGGTGCTTAGGCGCTTACATGTCAGCGAAATGGAAGCATTACTTAAAGAGTGCTTAGCGCAATCGTCGGCTAAGCAAGTATTGCGTTTAACTCGCAGCTTTATGATAGAGCATGAGCTGGGTAACTTATTTTATACCCCCAAATAAATTCTCGTGTTAACTGTAATCAGAATCCATTAAGATACGCGCATAATAAAAGGTATATGGGATAACTATGTATGATCTAGGATTATTGGTTGCAAGTTGCGCGCTACTAGGCTATGTTGTCGGGTTTTTAGCCGGGTTACTCGGAATTGGTGGTGGCTTAATTATTGTGCCAGTATTAAGTGCCTTATTACTCGCTTTTAATGTAACGGCTGCTGAAAACGTATTAGTTATTGCCATTGCAACATCGCTTGCCTCTATTTTGTTTACCTCTACATCTTCAGCGCTGGCTCATCATAAAAATGATAACGTGCCTTGGGTTATTGCACCTTGGGTTATGTCGGGCGTAGCTGTTGGCGCGCTAATTAGTGGCTTTGCTGCAAGCTTAATACCCGAGCAAATATTACGCACAGTATTTGCTGTAAGCGTGGTATTTATTGCTTTAAGAATGGTGTTATCAGCTCGCAATAAACCTTTGTCAGAAAAACCTTTACCGTCGGGTCCTATTCTAGGCAGCTTATGCGCCATTATGGGGGCACTATCTGGATTAATAGGTATAGGTGGTGGCGCACTAATAGTGCCTTTACTGCATTATTTTTCGGTTGATATTAAAAAGGCCATAGGCTGCGCTGCAGCATGCGGAATTGTAATCGCCTTTTTTGGCTCTATTGGTTATATCAGTGCCGGATGGCAGGTTACCGATTTAGAACACGGTTTTGCAGGGTTTGTATACTTACCCGCATTATTTGGGATTGTAATTACCTCGTGGTTTATAGCGCCTATTGGCGCTAAAGCAACCCACTATTTACCGGTTAATACAATAAAGAAAGTTTTCGCGGTGTTACTTGTTATCATCGCAATTAAAATGGTTTTTAGCTAAAGGTTTATTTTTATGGCACTGGAATTTCCTGTAATCGATCCGATCATATTTTCTGTCGGGCCACTGAGCGTACGTTGGTACGGATTAATGTATTTAATAGGTTTTGCATTTGCAATGTGGTTTGCAAATCGCCAAGCGGCAAAACCAAATTCAGGTTGGACTAAAGACCAAGTAGGCGACTTCCTATTTTACGGCATGCTAGGGGTAATTCTTGGTGGGCGTATTGGTTATGTATTATTTTATCAATTTAGCTATTTTATAGAAAACCCCCTATATTTGTTCAGGATAGATCAAGGTGGAATGTCGTTTCATGGTGGCACCTTAGGAGTGATAACCGCGGTTGTTATTTTTGCTTGGACACGTAAAAAGTCAATACTGCAAGTAGGCGACTTTGTTGCACCGCTTGTACCGGTAGGTTTATTAGCTGGACGTATAGGTAACTTTATAAATGGTGAGCTTTGGGGTCGAGTAAGCGATGTACCATGGGCTATGGTATTTCCAACCGGCGGGCCGTTAGCACGCCATCCATCGCAGCTATACGAAGCATTTTTTGAAGGCTTAGTATTATTTTTAATTTTACAGTGGTTTATTAAAAAGCCTCGCCCTGCTGGTAGTGTAGCGGGTGTATTTTTACTAGGTTACGGCACATTTAGATTTTGTATTGAGTACTTTCGCCAACCAGATGCACAGCTGGGTTTATTTGCTGATTTTATCTCGATGGGGCAAATACTCTCGCTGCCTATGATAGTAGGCGGATTAGGCTTATTAATTTGGGCTTATAAGCAAGCACCACAAAAAACAGCGGTAAAGGGTTAGAATAAATACCATGAAACAATATTTACAATTATGTCAGCGTATTGTTGATGAAGGCCAGTGGGTAGAAAACAAACGTACGGGCACACGCTGTTTAACCGTGATCAACGCCGATTTAGAGTACGATGTGGCGAATAATCAGTTTCCTATGATCACCACACGTAAAAGCTATTACAAAGCAGCTATTGCCGAATTACTCGGTTACTTGCGTGGCTACGATAGCGCGGCACAGTTTCGCGAAATAGGCTGTAAAACCTGGGATGCAAACGCAAACGAAAATAGCGCTTGGCTTAATAATCCGCACCGTAAAGGTGAGGACGACATGGGGCGTGTTTATGGCGTACAAGGGCGTGCTTGGCAGCGCCCAGATGGCTCAACGCTAGACCAACTAGCAAAAGTAATTAATAACTTAAAAAATGGTATAGACGATCGCGGTGAAATAATTAGTTTTTACAACCCAGGCGAATTTGAGCTTGGCTGTTTACGCCCGTGTATGCACACCCACACGTTTTCATTATTAGGTGACACACTTTATTTAACGTCGATTCAGCGCAGCTGCGACGTACCGCTAGGTCTAAACTTTAATCAAATTCAATGTTTTGTTTTATTGGCACTGGTTGCACAAATTACTGGCCACAAAGCGGGTAAGGCGTATCATAAAATTACCAACGCGCATATTTATGAAAACCAGCTTGAGCTAATGCGCGATGTGCAGTTAAAACGCGAGCCATTTGCATCGCCGCAGTTAAAAATTAATCCAAACATTAAATCACTAAACGATATAGAAACCTGGGTAACACGCGATGACTTTGAAGTGACAGGTTATGAGTGTCACGAAGCTATTCAATACCCATTTTCGGTATAACAAAACAGATTAAGGAAAACACCATGAAAGCAGTGATCCCCGTAGCGGGCCTCGGAACTCGCATGTTACCAGCCACCAAAGCAATCCCAAAAGAAATGCTACCGGTTGTTGACCGTCCACTAATTCAGTACGTAGTTAACGAAGCCGTTGCCGCAGGTATTAAAGAAATAGTACTGGTAACGCATTCAAGTAAAAACTCAATCGAAAACCACTTCGACACCAGTTTTGAGCTTGAAGCCACACTAGAAAAACGAGTAAAACGACAGCTACTTGCCGAAATACAGTCTATTTGTCCTAAAGATGTAACCATTATTCAAGTACGCCAAGGCGAGGCCAAAGGCCTAGGGCATGCAATTAACTGTGCAGCGCCAATTATAGGTAACGAACCATTTGTGGTTATTTTACCCGATGTAATAATTGATGATATGGAAAGCGATCTTAGTAAAGATAACTTAGCCGAAATGATCAGTCGCTTTGAGCAAACTCAACATAGCCAAATAATGGTAGAGCCAGTACCAATGGCTGAAGTTGATCAATTTGGTGTTGTTGACTTAGGCAGTGTTGAGCTAAAACAAGGCGAAAGCTCGCCAATTCATAACATGGTAGAAAAGCCACCAGTTAACGAAGCACCATCAAACCTTGCAGTAGTAGGGCGCTATGTATTAAGTAAAAATATTTGGCCATTACTCGCTAAAACCCCGCAAGGAGCTGGTAACGAAATTCAGCTTACTGATGCTATTGCCATGCTAATGCAGCACGAAACTGTTGATGCATACGCAATTAAAGGGCGCAGCCACGATTGTGGTAGTAAAATTGGTTATCTTAAAGCAACTATTGAGTTTGCACTACGTCGTGAAGAATTTGCTGACGAGTTAAAAACGTTTATTAAAACATTAATTTAACATACCTACTTTTTATAAAAATAACTAAAAAGACGCCTATATGGCGTCTTTTTTGTTTTATAGTCGTTAATATCGTTGTATTTGGCGATAAAAATAAAGCTCCGGCACAAAGCGATTGTAAAATTTTAGCGCTGCAGCAAATAACTTGTTTTGTGGGCAATTACACCCAAAAAATTTAGCGAAGTATGTTTTAGGTATTTAAAGCTGATTAGTCATAACGTTGAAACTCAATTTATCTGTGTGCTAACACATACCTATAAGTCGAGCTAAAGTTAATACAGTAGTTAAAAGCCAGCAATAGTAAGTATGTAGATAAACATAAATTAATAGGCTTGTTTATAGTGTTGTCTGTAACTGCGCTGTATGCCAGTTTAAGTAATATATAAAGTTGGCGTTTAGTAAAACCAAGCAAAAATTTAAAGGCAAATAATATGATAAAACAACAGCTAATGAGATTGTTAAGTATTAGCCTAATAGTACTTTGCGGATGTAGTAGTAACGTTAAAGAGGCTCAAAACAATGTTACTACCACAAATAAGGTTAGTAATGAGGTTACTATTTCGGCAGAAGAATTAGCGCAATTAAGAGCATCATCTCAACAGTGGCAACAAGCTAAAGCGGGCGTTAGACGTTTGCTTGTTATTGAACATGATTTAAAGTTACTTATTAGCCAATTAAATGAAGTAGCGCAACGAGAGTCGGCAACACAAAATAATCTAAACCAAGAAGCGAGCAATCTAAACCAAGACACTACAGCGCCAGAGGCGGCTGTTAATTTACACCCCAAGGTTACCTCACAACCCAAAGTAGTACAGCCATTGTTTGCCCTGCAGGTTGCATCTGTTACCGATTGGATACGATTAACCCAAAGTTATAATGAAGTGAAATCTAAGGCTAAAAAACTATTAGTAAGCCCATTTATTGCTAACGTAGAGACTGCAAAGGTTAAAGGGGTTACTTTTTATCGCTTAAAAATTGGCGCTTATAAGCTTCAAAATAATGCAACGGCAGATTGCGACATACTAAAGCAGCATCAAGTGAGTTGTATTGTTAGTAATTACACAGAACAAACATTAAAATTATAAATAGGCATAGTAATTGCTTTGTTATTGTCATGTTTTTTGAGGATGGCAACTATGCGCCTTTTATTACCGTTATTATTAGTAAACTTAGCAGCATGTAGCTTAACACCACAGCCTGAGCCAAGTGTAAGCACACCTGCGCGTAAAGCAGCCATGGCACCTTATACGGTTAACGATTACGTAAATAACTTAACTTATCAGCTTAGTCACTTTAAAGGGCCTTTAAGCGGTAACTCTCGCATTGGGGTAAGCAGCTTTTATTACGCAAACGCGCTAGATTCAAAGCTTCCCAGCGGCCAAGCTGAAGGTTTAAGCCAACAAATTCAAGAAAGCCTGCTAACGCAATTCACTCAATTGGGATATAACACCGTTGAGTACCGTTTAAGTAATAATATAAATTTATCATCTAACGCCGACAGCGCGCTTAGCAGAGATGTAACTCAACTGCGCGAACGTCAGAATATTGACTTAATAATTACCGGCACAGTTACGCGCCAGCAACATGCTTACATTGTTAATGCCCGATTGGTTAATATTAACAATAAACACGTTTTATCAGCTGGCAGTACCGAGATCCCGATTAATGTAATGTGGGGCAGTGAAAAGGTTCAGCAACGCGATAATAACTTATATCGCAGCGAATACTAATTAGGAGCACAAAATGAAAAAGCTATTACTTACATTATGTTTGCCATTGGGCTTTGGGTGCTCACAAATGCTAACAGGCATGAACTCAGAAACCACACAAAAAAATCAAAACAACTCAGTACAATTGGCTAATGGCGAGCGTGCAGTGGCAGCCCCAATGACCGACAATCAGGTATATCAGTCGGGGTTAGGGCAACATACTAATTATTCAAAATCGAGCACGCCATCACGTAAAAACATTAATCATTATGTGCGTGGCATAATGCAAAGCATGGTAGAAAACCTACAATATGTGAACGAAAAAACACCACTGGCCGTTTCAAGTTTTGTGTTTTTAGATGATGATTACAACGACGCAAGTTTGTTAGGAAATCAAATTGCCGAAAGTTTCATGCATGAACTACACAGCTTTGGCATACCTGTTATCGACTTTAAAACTACCGATTATATGCGCGTAACTCCAAGCGGCGACTTTGTATTTAGCCGCGACTACCTTGAGCTAAACCAAGATCAAAACTTTAACTATGTTTTAGCCGGTACTTTAGTAAGCCATCAAGGTGGTGTGCTTGTAAATGCACGTATTATTGGCTTAGCTAGTAAAGCCGTAGTAGGAACAGCGCAAGGCTTTATTCCTCAGTCAGTGGTTGATGCACTTAATAGTAGCTACAGTACCGATGGCATTATGCTTAAACAAGCCAGTAAATGAGTGAGGCAATAATGGGTTACAAATTAAATAGCGTTACCGCATTATTTATCCTGCTAGGATTAGCAGGGTGCTCTACTGCGGGTAATAATAAGCAGGTTAAAACTAATAATGCAGACACTCATTTTGATGTGAATGCTCGTTATGAGCATGCACAAGGGCTACAAACGCAGAGCGAATACGACTCGTCGCGACAATTTACGCCGTTAAAACATCATAAAACCCTGGTTAATTATGTAGAGCAAATGGCGCTTGATTTAGTCGACACCCTAGAGTCTAGCAGTGAGCTTGATGAGAGCATAAATATAGCGGTAACAAGCATAGTTGATTTAGATGCCACCTTAAATAACAGCAACCAGCTGGGTAACCAAATATCAGAAACACTCATTCATCAACTACAAAAGTTTGGTTATGGGGTGGTTGATTTTAAAACGAGTGATGCAATAAACGTTAATCGTCGTGGCGACTTTGTTTTTTCACGAGACATAAAAAACCTTAGCAAAAAGCATATGGCAAGCCATGTACTCGGTGGTACGTTAATATACCGCGCTAATGGCGTTACAGTGAATACCCGAGTTATAAACGTAAATAATAAACAAGTCGTTGCCAGTAGCCGAAAATTTATACCAATATACGTTTTAAACAAAGAAGATATCTACTTATCAAGTAATTAAACTCAGTTTGCACTTGATCCAAAAAAGACAATGCCGTTATAATTTTAGCCTCAGTTTAGGCCTCTTAGTTAAATGGATATAACGGCCCCCTCCTAAGGGGCAGTTGCAAGTTCGATTCTTGCAGGGGCTACCAATAAAATCAATTAGTTACGAGGTTGGTGCTTTGAAATTCAAACTTCATCTAGCACATATGTAGCAGTGCTAACTCAGGCATTCATTTTCAAAAAAGATTATTAATACTTCTGTATTTTAAACATCTAATTCAATTTATCACTTCAGTCGAATAAATATTACAGCACTAAGTTAAAGCTAGGTCGTGATATAAAAAACTTTATTCAGGTTTTGTCGCGCTGGCGAGTCGTGTTAAACGTAACATGGGTGGGTAATTTTTACGTAGGTTGGGTTGAGCAAAGCGAAACCCAACGAAAAAGTATGTTATCAATTAATATCGCAGTTTTGCATTATCGATTGGCTGTCACTCGCTTTAAGTTGAGCATAAAAAAGCGAGTAAATAAATTTACTCGCTGATTATTTTTAATTAGCCTTGTAAGCCCTAAGCCCTAAGCCCTAAGCCCTAAGCCCTAAGCCCTAAGCCCTAAGCCCTAAGCCCTAAGCCCTAAGCTTATGCCCCTGGGCCACATTCCATACAATGGTTAATAATGTCTGGGCCAAATTTAAGTTTGGCGTTTAGGTCGCGCAGCGCTGTGCGTAGCCCTTCTTCGATCACTGGGTGGTAATAAGGCATTTCTAACATTTGTGGTACGGTCATTTTGTTTTGTACCGCCCATGCTAGTAGGTGAGCTAAATGCTCGGCTTGTGGGCCGATAAACTCTGCCCCTAAAAATAACCCTGTGCCTTGCTCTGCGTAAACACGCATGTGGCCTTTGTTTTTAAGCATTACGCGGCTGCGGCCTTGGTTTTCAAAGCTTACTTCGCCTATTTCAAAACAGTCGCAGCTGCCTAGACGAGTGGTGATTTCTTTATAACTTTCGCCAACCATGGCTATTTGCGGGTCGCTAAATACGGCGGCAATTTTTGCTCTGCGTAATCCTGGTTGTACATCGGGGAAGCGTCCAGCATTTTGGCCAGCTATTAGGCCTTGATCGGATGCTTCGTGTAATAGTGGCAGCATATTACTGGCGTCGCCTGCGATAAATATATTTGAATCGCCACATTGCATTGTTTTAGCATTAGCAACAGGTACGCCGCGCTCATCGAGTTCAATACCGGTGTTTTCTAAGCCGAGTTTATCTGTGTTTGGTACGCGCCCCGTTGCGGCAAGTACGTAGTCAAATTGCTCGGTGTGTTTAGCACCTTGTTTGTCGGTGTAAGTAAGCTGCGCTTTGCTGTTTGCTTGCATCATGTCGGATACGTTTGAGTCGGTATCAACAAAAAATTCTTCGGCAAATACGGTGTTTGCGTAGTCTTTTACTACTGGGTCGGTAAGGGGGCCAATTGCACCACCAACACCAAATAATTTTACTTTAACGCCTAAACGGTGCAGTGCTTGGCCAATTTCAAGGCCTATAACACCTGGGCCAAATACGGCTACCGATTCTGGAAGGTCGTCCCAGTCAAATACGTCGTCGTTTATAATTAATTTGTCGCCAAAATTATTAAATACGCCAGGGTATGAAGGGCGTGAGCCGGTTGCTATAACAAAGCGTTTAGCAGTAATTATGGTGTGATCATCTATTTGTATGCGGTTTGCGTCTAAAAATTTAGCATAGCCACGAATTTTGTCATCGCTTGGAAGCTCATCTACAGCTTCTACTACAAATCCGGCAAAGCGGTCGCGTTCGCTTTTAACGCGTGCCATCACTTCTTTACCATTAATACGTGGTGCAGAGCTGTGTACACCAAATGCAGGTGCCATTGTGATTGAGTGCGCAGCTTCAGCAGCTGCAATTAATAATTTACTCGGCATGCAACCAACTCGTGCGCAGGTAGTGCCGTAAGGGCCTGATTCGATCATAAGTACGTTATTTGTAAATTGTTTAGCATTACGATAAGCACTTAAACCCGCAGTACCCGCACCAATAACAACAACGTCGGTTTGCAATTCTTTCATTATTTTTTCCTTATAAAATAGGGGCAACCAGTGCCCCTATTTATATTTACTAATTGAGCAAAATTATTAATTAAGCAAAGTATTTTTCTAAATCGTCTGAGCCACCAATGTGCTTACCGCCAATAAATACTTGTGGAACGGTTTCACGGCCAGATACTGCTTTAAGGCTTGTTAGTGATGCGCCTGAGCCCATAACAATTTCTTCAAATGCAAAGCCTTTTTCTGTAAGAAGCGCTTTAGCTTTTGAACAGAACGGACAACCAGGTTTAGTAAATACAGTTACTGGCTCTGGTTTAGCTTGCTTAGGGTTGATGTAGTCAAGCATTGTATCTGCGTCAGATACTTCAAACGGGTCGCCTGGTAAATCTGGTTCGATGAACATTTTGTCGATCACGCCATCTTTTACAAGCATAGAGTATCTCCAGCTGCGCTTACCAAAACCTAGGTCGTTTTTGTCTACTAACATGCCCATGCCGTCAGTAAATTCGCCGTTACCGTCTGGTAGTAAAGTAATGTTTTGCGCTTCTTGATGCTCAGCCCATGCGTTCATTACAAAGGTGTCGTTTACCGATAAACATACAATTTCGTCAACGCCGTTTTGCTTAAATACACCAGCCAGTTCGTTGTAACGTGGTAAATGAGTAGACGAACACGTTGGTGTAAATGCACCCGGTAGTGAAAATACAACAACCGTTTTACCTTTAAAAATGTCGTCTGTTGTTACTGATTTCCATTCATCGTTTTGACGAGTTGCAAATGTAACGCTTGGGATTTTTTTGCCTTCAATATTGTTTAACATAATTTTTGTTCCTCTTGATTTGTTGATAGCCATTATGGCGGTGATTTAAATATAGTTCCAATCGTTTGTTTGTATTAAAGTGATAGGTATAAGCTATCAGCCTGGTAATGAATATGAACTTAAAAGATTTAGAGTATGTAAAAGCCATAGCGCACTTTAAGCACTTTCGTAAAGCGGCCGATGCGTGCTTTGTAAGCCAGCCTACTTTAAGTGGCCAAGTAAAAAAACTTGAACAGGAGCTAGGTGTTACTTTATTTGATCGCTCTACTAAGCAGGTAACATTAACCGCTAAAGGCGAGCGTTTATTAACACAAATTAATGTTATTTTAGAACAAACACAAATACTTAAAGAGCTTGCTGCTACGTCAAACGAGCCGCTACAGGGTAAGTTAACTATTGGTATTATTCCAACCATTGCGCCTTATTTACTGCCGGTATTACTCACTTCAATGAAAGAGGCGTTTATTAATAGTCGCTTTTCGTTTATTGAAATGCAAACCGCTACAATTTTAGAAGCGCTAGATAACGGTGAGCTCGACTTTGCAATTTTGGCTGATGTACCCGAGCTCAAAAAGTACCATAGCGTTAATTTATACAAAGAAGATTTTTTAGTGGCTGTATCACACGATAATTCATTAGCTCAGCAAAAAAAAGTAGCGCTGCGCGAATTACAAGGATGCAGCCTATTAATGTTAAGTGATGGCCATTGCTTTAAAGATCAAGCTCAACAGTTTTGTTTTTCGGCAGGAGTTAATGTGTCGAGCCAGTATCAGGGTAATAGTTTAGAAACATTACTGGCGCTGGTGGCTATGGATGACGGGGTTACATTTGTGCCTAAATTGGCTTGTACTGAGCGCGTAGGGGTTAATTATTTAGCTATTTATCCTAATCAGCAGCGCAATATAGTATTTGCATGTAGAAAGCATTACCCGCATTTATCGGGGGTTGAGCAATTGGGTGAATGGTTATCGGCTCACCCTAATTTAAAGGCTAAATTAACTAAATCGTTGAATTAAAGGTTTTGGCTAACTATTTCGACTATATCGTTAATTTGCACGCCCGGAAGTGGTGCATTATTAATGCTTACCGCAATGGCACTTTGTTGATATAACTGCTCAACACGAATGCTATTAAGGGTAATTACTTTATGCGGCATAGTATTGCCTAAAGCGTCTGTTAGGTAATTGTGGTGTGCTATGCTAAGTAGTTGACCTTTTTTAAGACCATGTGCTTTACCTAAGTTAATCACTATGTTGCCCTGATCAAGGTGCATAATTTTTCCTTGAGTAGGCAAGCAGGCCATAGCTGATTGTAAATCGTAACTTAGCGTTTGGTTTATATCGTTTATGCTTTGCCCATAGGGTGATTGCCAAAACATACTACTGTTAACATCAACAATAGCGGTTTTTTCAAATGGCCAAATAGCTTGGTTTTTGTAGCTATTTTGCCAAAGCTGTTCATAAGTAGTGCCATCAAAAAGGGTAAACTCTATTTGGTAACTACGTTGATAGCTTTCGTCTTGCCAAAAGGCATAGTCGCTATTGAGCTTATCGCTAGTTGATAGGTTGGTTATTTGGCTTAATAAAACGTACTGCGCGTTACTACGCGAGGAAATATCTTCTAGTTGCGCATTAGAGTAGTCGTGTTGCTGCGAAAAATACTTATCGACCTTTATAGCGTTATTGTAATAAGCGATTGGTACAGCGCTCATTTTTGACTTTTGCAATGCGGTATAAATATTTTTGCTAACTGCTTTATCTATGTCAAATATTTGACCCATGCGGGCTTGTTCACGATGATTAAGCTGGCTTTGGGTAACGGCCACAAACTTTTTAAAACTACTTTGTGGGCATTGCTCTGTTTGCGCAAAAATATCTAAGCGTAGTGTAATAGCTAGCTGATTATTATGACGTTCTTCGCTCACAAGTTCTATTTTTTGAATTTCGCCATGGCTGCTTATTTTAAGCTGATCTTGCATTAGCACGCCGTCTACTAAGGTTTGTACCGAGCTTACCCGCGCACCAGAGAACACTAACGCTTGTGTAATGGCATCTTTAATTGCTGCAGACTTAGCTGCGCCTACATCGCTACTTTTAACTTGTGCATGGCCGGTCGATTCATACCACTGCGCTGCAGTAAAAGGCGAAAACGTTAATAAAGCAGTTGCGCTTAATCCTGCAAATACCGATGATAAAAACGAATTCATACATTTACTCCAGTTAAATTTTAGCTATTAGCATAAGTTACACAGCAAGGAGCGTACCAATATTATTTGTGAGTAAACACCACTTAAGTGTCAATGGCATTAAACCTGCATAAGTATCGTATAATTATTTAATTTGTTTTTTAGGGCTAGGTACTATGCGAGTAATGCCATTACTTATCACGTTAGGATGCATAACCTTAAGCGGTTGTAGCAATATGTTTGATAAGCACGTTGAATACAAATATGTAGAGCCAAACAATTATCCGGTATTAAAAGCCGTGGGTTATGCACCTATTAGCCTGCAGTCGGGTGTTAATAAGTCGCAAAAGCAGTTAATGGCTATTAAAGCTTCTAAGCTAGAAGCGTATCGAGAGCTTGCAGAGCAAGTGTATGGGCAACAAATTACCGCAGGTACTACAGTTGCAGGTTCAATAGCACAAGACGATTACCTACAAAGCAAAGTGCAGGGCATTATTAAAGGCGCACAAGTTATAAAAGCCTACGCGGTAGACGACACCTATATAACTGAGCTTGAACTAAATATGAAGCGCGTGCACGACCTGTACATAGGCGAAATTAAACCCCGAGAAGTTAAAAAAGTAACTTATTACTAGCCCCCTAAAAACGTTAGTAACTCTAAAAACAAAAAAGCCTTAGCTGATCAACAGTTAAGGCTTTTTTATTATGTAGGACGTTATTTTTAATTAAGTTTTTTAATTAAGCTTTTAAATTACGTACCAAATTATTATCGGTGTTTATTACACTACCGGCTTGGTCGTAGGTCATAGAAGAGGGGGCACCAATTAAAATATCTTTTAATTGTTTAACGCTTAATTGTGCTTGATGCGCTGCGTGGGCATTTACTTCATTTTGCTTTTGGCATTGCTCAAGCTTGCTGCGTATAAGTTTAATTAAATCGGTGATCTCGGTTGTTTGCTCATCGTTATTGGCAATCAACTTGTTGAGCTCTTTATCGAGGTTGCTTAGCGTGGTTAAAAAAGACATTTTTTGTTGGGCAATTTCTTTTAAACCTTCACCACGGCGCGAGGCAATAGATGTTAGCTCGTCATTTAATAAAATATTAAGTGATTCTAAGCAATTGTGTTGCTCATTTAGTTTAATGGTAATTAAACTATTGTGATCAGCCATAAACGTTAAACTCAAATTCAGCTAGGTTTTTTGCAAGTTTTTCGCTGTCTATTTGGTATTTACCCTCAGTGATTGCTTTTTTAAGCTCTGCCACTTTATCGGTATCAAAACCAGGAGATTGCTGCGCTTTATCTTGCAGGGTTTTTAGCTGTTTAGCTTGCGGGGTTAAGCTTACAGAGTCGCTGGCAGCTTTAGGCGCCGAAGACTGTGCAGCTTGCGTATTTGCATTATCTCTTTGTATATCAACTTTTTGCTGCTTAGTGTTAGTTAACACATTTGCTTGTTGATTACCTTTATTAACTTGACCGACCATAATAATAAACCTGTATATTACCCAACTAATGCCAAGTTATCGGCATATACATAAGATACTTTAGTATAAATTTAAATTATATATTAACTTGTACAGACTCTACACCATCTACGCGTGCATTTAAAACTTTACCGGTTTTTTTGTTTTTCACTTTAACTTGCTCGCCAAGGCTACCATCTTCAAGTGCAATACCGGTTGTTTTAACTTTTAAGCCCTTAATATTGGCATTAATATTTACAGCATCGCCTTTGCACACCATGCATATTTGGCTCAATAAAAGTGGCATTCCGCTGCGTATATTTCGTTTACTTCGGCTGCCTATTAATAATGCTGGGTTATCTAAATATTGTACTCTGATAAAGTGAGTTGAGCGCATTTCAATACTTAAATGCGCCGCAGTTATTACTTCGCCGCGAGCTAAATTTACATTAGCAACTACAACAGGAGCCGTTTCGGTTACTCTTACGTGTACATACTGGGCCCAGTTGTTAGTGTCGTTACATTTTATTTGTAATGTTACTTGGCGATTAAAAGGCGGATCGTTGGGGAGTAATAACTCAGGCTCTGATTCGCAACTGCGATCGGGAGTGCGGGGGTCGAGCGGTAACGCACTAAGCTGTATTTTATTTTCATCAAGGTTGTTAATTTGCGCAGCAACATGAGTTATAGCCATTTGTTGTAATATGTCTTTGCTAAATACTTTTGCCTCTAAAGGCAAAGTTAAACAGAGGCTAGTAAGAACATAAAAAACACTGTATCTTCTGATTTTTTTTAACAAACTCATAATGTTTCGGCTATGCTTATAGGTTAAAACAGGGTATAAATATTTAGCGTCAAAAAGTAGACGCTCCCGTTGTATTATGTGACTTTATAGATTCAAAGCAATTATCGTTCCGTATAGTTTGTTTTTTAGGAGATTTGAATGGCAGGTATTTTAGACTCAGTAAACCAACGAACCCAGTTGGTGGGGCAAAACCGCTTAGAGCTACTACTATTTAAACTCAGAGGGCGTCAGCGTTTTGGGATTAATGTGTTTAAAGTGAGAGAAGTACTGCAATGTCCTCCTCTTACCAATATGCCAAAATCAAATGCTTACATTCGTGGTGTTGCCCATATTCGCGGCCAAACTATTTCGGTTATCGACCTTTCTATGGCTGTGGGTGGGCGTCCAATTGAAAATATTAAAGACAGTTTTATAATTATTGCTGAATATAATCGTACCGTTCAAGGCTTTTTAGTTGGCGGTGTAGAGCGTATTGTAAATATGAACTGGGAAAAAATAATGCCGCCACCGCCAGGTGCAGGCCGGTATTCTTACTTAACTGCTGTAACTGAAATAGAAAACGAATTAGTTGAAATTTTAGATGTAGAAAAAATATTAAACGAAATTTGCCCAGTTAATACCGAAGTAAGTGCCGATGTTGCGGCTACACAAGGTGACATTAAAAAAGATTTAGGCGAGCGAATTGTTTTTATTGCCGATGACTCAGCAGTAGCACGAAACCAAGTTAAGCGAGCATTAGAGCCACTTGGCGTTCAAACTGAGCTTGCCAAAAATGGTAAAGAAGCATTTAAGCGATTAAAAGAAATAGCCGAACATGACTGCGTAAACGATATTACAGAACGTGTAGGGTTACTTATTTCGGATGTAGAAATGCCTGAAATGGATGGCTATACATTAACCGCCGAAATAAAAGCCGATCCTAAATTGGCACCATTACATGTTATTTTACATACCTCGTTAAGTGGCGTGTTTAATCAGGCCATGGTTGAAAAAGTAGGTGCAGATGACTTTATTGCAAAATTTAATCCCGACGAACTCGCAACAGCAGTAAGAAAATGGGTTCATTGTGATTAATAAATATAGGTGTTATTGATTTGAATAGTAAAGATTTACAGCAAAGTGAATACGATCAATTTCGCTTATTTTTAGAACAACAGTGCGGTATTGTATTAGGCGAAAACAAACAATACTTGGTTAAAAGCCGTTTAGCGCCGTTAATGAAGCGATTTAATGTTGAGTCTTTATCACAGCTAGTAAATAAAACGTTGGGTTTGCATGAGCGCCAATTACGCGCTGCAGTGGTTGATGCAATGACCACCAATGAAACCCTATGGTTTAGAGATCAATATCCGTTTGAGTTATTAAAAACTAAACTGTTTCCAGAGTTTAAAGGGCTTAACAGACCATTAAAAATATGGTCTGCGGCAAGCTCTTCTGGTCAAGAACCATATTCAATTGCTATGTCGGTTGCTGAGTTTCAGACAAGTTCTCCTGGGGTTTTACGCATGGGAGCGCAAATAGTGGCTACCGATATATCAAATACTATGCTGGATATGTGTAAACACGCCGAGTATGACGCGTTAGCACTAGCAAGAGGGCTCTCGGCCGAACGCCGCAAAAAGTTTTTTAAAGACAGCGGCAATGGCATGGCTCAGGTTATTGATCCAATAAAAAAGCAGGTTAACTTTAGACACCTTAATTTACTCGACTCATACGCGCTTTTAGGCAAGTTTGATATTATATTTTGCCGCAATGTGTTGATTTACTTTGCACCAGAAGTAAAAGCAAAAATTATTGCTAAATTTTCTCAAGCACTTAACCCTAAAGGTTATTTACTTTTAGGTGCGTCGGAATCAATGAGCGGTTTAAGTAATGATTTTGATATGGTTAGATGTAACCCTGGTATTATTTACCAAAAGAAATAACTGCAAGTGTGAAGTGTGAGCAGTTTGCACATTTTAAGCATTATTTTAAACGACGCATTTAGCGTCGTTTTTCGTTTTAGCGATAAGCAAGTAATTAGCCAAGCTTTGTGTATTACCAAGCACTGTGTATAAGTTATAGCTTCGCACCTCCCCTTATTTAAAGCGCATTGTGCCAATATGTTTAAGCGAACATACATATCCACAAAAAGGCTATGAAGTGCTGCACTTTAGAGAGGTAAAACCACTAGATTATATGTTTAAGTTACTCCTCATTTCCCCTCATTGTTTTCACTTTGTGCAAAATAATATTTAAATACTTTATTCACAAAGAGGCTAAGAGGGCGCTGCGCTTTAGAGAAGAAAAAATAGATAAATTATCTGTTTAAATCACTGCTCATTTACTGCCATTCGCATCCATTGTGCAAATGTGCTTTAGAGTTTTTAACTGCTGGCATTTTTTATAATAACTGTATTGGCTCATATCAATTTACTTATTGCCTTAAAACCTCCCTAAAACCTGCACTTTAAATAGCTATGTTTAATCAGCTTAGTAAATAACTTTAAACAAAAATTAGTTAAATGGCTTATTTCTTGCTTTGTTCAAGCTAAGTCAATTTTTTGGAGATGGTTATGGCTATCAGTTTTGATAAAGCGCTTGGTGTGCACCCGCATGCTATGTTGATCCGTTCGCAAAGAGCCGAAATGCTCGCTACCAATATCGCTAATGCTGATACGCCGGGCTATAAAGCAAAAGATATAGACTTTGCCTCTGCACTAAAAACGGCAAAGTCACACCAACAAGGCGGCAATAGTATGGTTAGAACCAACAGTAAACACATTGCCGGTGGTAGTAAAGAAGTAGGTGGTTCAGAAATGTTTCGTAATGCAAATCAACCAGATACAGGTGATGGCAACTCGGTTGATATACAGGTGGAACGAAACTTGTATGCACAGAATGCTATGGAGTATCAGGCCAGCTTGCAATTTTTAAGCGGCAGATTTAAAGGTCTGAAAAAAGCACTCGGTAGCCAAGGATAATAATTATGAGTTTATATAATGTTTTTGATATTGCTGGTTCTGGTATGAGCGCACAAAATGTGCGTTTAAACACCACCGCAAGTAATATTTCTAATGCGAATACTATTAGTTCTTCTCAGGATAAAACTTACCGAGCGCGACAACCTGTATTTGCTGCTGAGCTTACTAAAGCTTCAGCATCAGCAAGTAATCCACAGGGCTCCGCTGTTGGCGTTAAAGTATTAGGCATTGTTGAGAGCAACAAACCATTACAAATCGAATATAACCCAAACCATCCAAGTGCGGATGAAAATGGCTATATCTATAAACCCAACGTTAATGTTGTTGAGGAGATGGCAAACATGATTTCTGCCTCTCGTTCGTATCAGACAAATGTGCAAGTTGCCGATGCAGCAAAGCAAATGTTAAGTAAAACACTGCTGCTAGGCCAGCGGTAACAGAGGGTAGGTTATGAGTAACGATATTAGTACATCTTCATCCTATTTAGACTCTTTACGGTGGCAAGAAAAACAAGCAGCCAGTAAAGACAAAAGTGATGCGTTAACCCAAGAAGATTTTTTCTCATTACTAACGCAGCAACTGTCGTTTCAAGATCCGAGTAAACCGGCTGATAACGATCAGATGATTGCGCAAATGACTAGCTTTACTATGGCTGAGGGAATTTCAAATTTAAACTCTAACTTTGAAGCTTTAGCTGCATCAATGACATCAAATTCAGCACTGCAAGCATCTACATTAGTAGGCAAGCAGGCGCTTTTAGAGTCCGACACGCTAGACTTAAATGAAGCAGGTGATGCACGAGGCTCAGTTGTTGCCGAAAAGCCAGTTGAAAGCTTAAAGCTTAGAATTGAAGATGAGTCTGGGCAGTTAGTTAGAACTATAGATTTAGGCTCGCAACCAGCAGGTGCAGTGCGTTTTGCATGGGATGGTAAAAATGAAGCAGGTGAGCGCCTACCTCCTGGCGAATATAAAATTAAAGCTGAGGGGAGTACTAATGGTGAGTTTTCGAGCCTGCCAATTGCTACCTTTAAAAATATTGAGAGTGTGAATATTAATGGTGCAAATGGCATCATTATTAACACTAAAGAAGGTGCGGTTAGGCTGACTGATGTTGCAGAAATCGCGTAAAAGATTCATTAGCCAGCGGGCTAAAAATTAAATAGTTTAGAGGTCAATTATGAGCTTCAATATTGCATTATCCGGCCTTGCTGCCGCACAAAAAGATTTAAACGTTACGGCAAATAATATAGCCAACGTAAATACTACGGGTTTTAAAGAGTCGCGCGCAGAATTTGCTGACGTGTATGCATCGTCGGTATTTAGTTCTGGTAAAACAAAAAATGGTGACGGCGTGCAAACGACTATGGTTGCACAACAATTTCATCAAGGATCATTACAGTTTACCAATAACTCGTTAGATTTAGCGATTACCGGTGAAGGTTACTTTGCAACCAGCCAAGACCTAGGCGCGCAAGATTTTACTTACACACGTGCCGGCGCATTTAAGTTAAACAAAGACAACTTTGTGGTAGATGCAAATGGCAGCTTTTTACAAGGCTTTCCGGTTGACCCTTCAACAGGCGATACTACATCAGTGAGTTTAAGCACTTCATCGGCTTTACAAATACCTGACTCGTCAGGATCGCCGCGTGCTACTTCAAGCGTGTATAGCTCGTTTAATTTAGACTCACGATCAATTGCACCTACAATTGCGTTTAACCCTACCGAAAGTGCAACTTATAATTCATCAACCTCAACAACCGTGTATGACTCACTCGGTGAGCCACATGTATTGCAGCTATTTTTTGTGAAAAGTGACCCTGCAGTACCCGGTAATGAAAATCAATGGAACGTACATTCAACACTTGATGGTAAATCCTTTGGTGCCAATGGTGTTGAACAAACAGTAGCTCCGTACACTCCTATGACTACTTTTAAATTTGACTCAAGTGGCTTACCGCAAAGTACAGACGGCACGCCAAACGTAAGTAATACTTTTAATCCATTGTCAATTGCAGCTGGTGGCGGTGGTGCAGCGGGGCTTTCTGATTTATTAACCAATGGCGCTACCTTCCCAGCGCCTGTTGAAATTAACTGGCGTGATGAAACCGGTACAGCTAATAAAATACCTACTCAATACGCAAGTCGCTTTGAAGTAAAAGCACTTGAGCAAGACGGTGCAACGGTTGGCCGTTTAGCGGGTATTGATATTGGTGCCGATGGTAAAGTTGTGGCTTCGTACAGTAATGGCGACTCTACATTTTTAGGCCAAGTGGCTATGGTACGTTTTTCAAACTCACAAGGTTTACAACAAGTGGGCAGCACAGGTTGGAAAGCGAGTATAGCGTCAGGCGAGCCTATTGCTGGTGAACCAGGCTCTGGCACCTTAGGTAATATCAACTCATCAGCGCTTGAACAGTCAAACGTAAACTTAACTAACGAACTAGTTGATTTAATTAGCGCACAGCGTAATTTCCAAGCAAACTCGCGAGCGCTGGAAGTTAACTCAACAATTCAGCAAAGTATTCTGCAAATTAGATAAAGCACAATTTATTAATTTGAATATTCAAGGCTGCTTAATTGCAGCCTTTTTTGTTTATAAGATCAGGTTTGAGGCGTCAGGTATCAGGTTTTAGGCAGAAATTTAAAGAGCAGGTTTGAGGCGTCAGGTATCAGGTTTTAGGCAGAAATTTAAAGAGCAGGTTTGAGGCATCAGGTATCAGGTTTTAGGTAGAAATTTAAAGAGCAGATTTTAGGCGTCAGGTATCAGGTTTTAGGTAGAAATTTAAATAGCAGGTTTGAGGCGTCAGGTATCAACCTAGAACCTAGCCCCTAGAACCTCATCCCTATAATTTCTGCAGCTACCGGCGGTATACCACATTGCTTGGCGGTGCAGTTTTACTGCTGTATTTAACAATGGCGCATATATTGCATTTGTTCTTACAGAGATTTTTAAGTGAGTCGATGTTATGGATAAAATGGTCTACATTGCCGCGTCTGGCGCTAAGCAAAGCTTAATGGGGCTTGCCCTTAAAGCCAATAATTTGGCGAACGCAAACACTACAGGTTTTAAAGCCGACTTTGCCCAAGCTCGATCTATGCAAGCGTTTGGTGAAGGTTTGCCATCGCGGGTGTTTTCTATGGAAGAGCGCCCAGGTTCAAACATGACATCGGGTGGCATACAGCAAACCGGTCGCGAGCTCGACATTGCCATGAGCGATAACGCCTGGCTGAGTGTACAAGACGCCTCCGGCAACGAAGCTTATACAAAAGTAGGTACGCTTAATATTACCGCCGAAGGCATGTTAGTTACCAGCGGTGGTCGTCAAGTAATTGGCGAAGGCGGCCCTATTATTTTGCCAGTCCCGATTGAAAAAATAGAATTTAGTAAAGACGGTGCCATACAAGTACGCCCACAAGGCGCGCCGGCTAACTTTTTAGAAGAGGTTGATCGTTTAAAAGTGGTTGAGGCAAATAACTCAACACTTGAAAAAGGTAACGATGGTTTATTTAGACCAAAACCAAATCAAACGGTTGAAACCTCAGCTAACGTACAAGTGATAAGCGGCGCATTAGAAATGTCGAACGTTAATCCGGTACACGAAATGGTCGATATGATCAGCCATCAACGCCAATTTGAATTACAAGTAAAGCTAATGAAAACAGCAGAAGAAATAGATCAATCGCAAGATCAGCTGTTGCGCATAGTTTAACTTTAAAATGAGGACACGATTATGAATCCAGCATTGTGGATCAGTAAAACTGGGCTTGACGCCCAACAAACCGACATTTCGGTTATTTCAAATAACTTAGCCAACGCCAGTACGGTTGGTTATAAAAAAAGCCGCGCCGTTTTTGAAGATTTACTTTACCAAAACATTAATCAGCCAGGCGGTCGCTCATCGCAAGATACCGAAATGCCATCAGGTTTAATGCTAGGTGCTGGTGCTAAAGTGGTAGCTAACCAAAAAAACTTTTCGCAAGGTAATATGCTAACTACTGAAAATTCACTAGATTGGATGATTTCTGGTTCAGGCTTTTTTGAAGTATTGCAGCCAGATGGCAATATTGCTTATTCGCGCAACGGACAATTTACCACCGATGGCGACGGGCGAGTTGTAACCTCGGGTGCCGGTTATGTAGTTCAACCTGAAATGAACGTACCCGACGACGCGCAATCAATAACTGTATCGCAAGACGGTGAAGTATCTGTACGTGTTGCAGGGCAGGCCGATAACGTGGTTATTGGGCAAATTACCATTAGTGACTTTATTAATCCGTCGGGCCTTGAGCCTATAGGGCAAAACCTTTACACCGAAACTGCGGTAAGTGGCGCGCCGGTGCAGGGTAACCCTGGAGTTGATGGGCTAGGCACTATTATTCAAGGTTCACTAGAAACGTCAAACGTAAACGTAACCGAAGAGTTGGTAAACCTAATAGAAACCCAGCGTGTTTACGAAATGAACTCAAAAGTAATTTCGGCAGTTGATGAAATGATGAGCTACATCAATCAGCAATTATAATATTTTAGAGGTTATTATGCGCAATATTATATTATTTGCAGCGGGTACTTTATTGTTAAGTGGCTGTGTGTCTACACAAAATAGTGATGTAGTACAAGACGACCCTTACTACGCACCCATGTACCCAGAACCCAATGTTGAACCGGCTGTTGCTAATGGCTCACTGTTTAATACGTATTTATCGAACGACTTATACGCCGATAAAAAAGCACTGCGTACCGGCGATATAATTACAGTTAAATTGCAAGAATCTACGCAAGCCTCTAAAGCGGCAAAAACAGAAACTGATAAGCAGTCAGACGCAAAACTCGACCCCGTTATTGGTTTAGGCGGATTGCCGGTAAATATTGGCGGCGACAGCATTCAATTTGGTATTGGCAGCGACGCGTCATTTAAAGGCGACTCAAAATCAAATCAGTCAAATAGTTTAGCCGGTGATATATCGGTAAACGTAATGCGTGTTTTACCTAATGGTAACTTAGTTATTCGCGGCGAAAAATGGCTAACGTTAAACTCAGGCGAAGAATTTATTCGTTTAGAGGGATTAGTAAGGCCAGAAGATGTAACTGCAGACAATACCGTACAGTCAAATAGAATTGCTAATGCACGAATTCAATATTCGGGCAAAGGGCAAACTCAAGAAGCACAAAGTGCCGGTTGGCTAACACGCTTTTTTAGTAGCTCACTTTTTCCTTTTTAGAGGACATTCATTATGAATGTATTTAAAGTTTTTTGTTTAATGGTGTTACTTGGCTGGCAACTTCCTGCCATGGCCGAGCGCATTAAAGATGTGTCTATGGTTGAGGGCGTACGCTCAAACCAATTAGTAGGCTATGGCCTAGTTGTTGGCTTACCTGGTACGGGCGAGCAAAGCCGATTTACCGAGCAAAGCTTTAAAGGCATGTTAAACAGCTTTGGCATTACGTTACCAGCAAGCTTAAAACCAAAAATTAAAAACGTGGCTGCGGTTGCAGTGCATGCAGAGCTACCGCCTTTTAGAAAGCCCGGGCAAACTATTGATATTACCGTATCGTCTATTGGTAGTGCAGGTAGTTTACGTGGTGGTACTTTACTACAAACCTTTTTAAAAGGGGTCGACGGCAACGTATACGCTATTGGCCAAGGTAGTTTAATTGTAGGTGGTTTAGGCGCAGAAGGGCTTGATGGCAGTAAAGTCGTTATAAACACGCCAACAGTGGGGCGTATTCCAAATGGCGCAACCGTTGAGCGTGCAGTTAAAAGCCCATTTATGCAAAACGACTATATTACTTTTAACTTAAATCGCCCAGACTTTACTACCGCTAAGCGATTAGAAAAAACCATAAACGATTTAGTTGGCCCAAATAGCGCCCAAGCACTCGATTCAGCGTCTATTAGAGTGATTGCCCCAAGAGACGCCTCGCAGCGCGTGTCTTACTTATCAACGCTCGAAAACCTAGAATTTACCCCAGCAGATACAGCGGCAAAAATTATCGTTAACTCGCGTACCGGTACTATTGTTATTGGTAAAAATGTAAAGTTGCAACCAGCTGCTATTACTCACGGTGGCTTAACAGTAACGATTGCAGAGCAGCTAAACGTATCGCAGCCTAATGCTTTTAGCGATGGCGATACCGTTGTTACCCAGCAAAGTATTATAGATATAAAACAAGACGACTCACGGGCATTTGTATTTAACCCCGGAGTTAGCCTAGATGACCTAGTACGCGCTATAAACGAAGTAGGCGCCGCGCCTGGCGATTTAATGGCAATACTAGAAGCCCTAAAAGAAGCTGGCGCAATAAACGGCCAGCTAGTTGTAATTTAAAACAACGTAATGCTATCGGTGGTCAGTTTTAAAAGCTGGTAACCGATGGCATTTTGCTTAACACCTTCCCCTCTGGCTCAATTTTTGCATTGCTTTATACATTATTCATTATTGTGTCAAAAAGCTGATGGAAACAAATCATCTCGATAAGCAAAACTTTTTTGATTTAGGTAACTTAAACGCTTTGCGTAAAGACGCCCTAAACAGTGGCGACGCGTCTAGTGATGCCTCAAAAGCGGCTCTCAAAAAAGCAGCGGCACAATTTGAAGCCATATTTACGCAAATGCTGCTTAAAAGCATGCGCAAAGCCAGCGAAGCCTTCGAAGATAAAGAAAGCCCATTAAATTCAAGTAGCGTAAAGTTTTTTGAAGAAATGCACGATCAGCAACTTTCATCAGAGCTCTCGTCTAATGGCTCATTAGGGCTTGCCGACTTAATAGTGCAGCAACTTTCTCCTACGGCAAAAAATTACACCCCAGCTTCAGTACTCAGAACCAGTAACGATCTTTTAAGCGATCAGCGTGCTGGCATAGAGTTGCCGCAGCAACAGCGTAAAAAAGCCGTAACTGAGCCTGTAGATAAAAGCGCTATGAACACCGAAAAGCCAGAAGTAGCTAAGCCAAACTTTGAAACGGCCGAAGAATTTGTAAGTTCGGTATGGGAGCATGCTAAAACAGCGGCTAAAAAAATTGGTTTAAACCCAGCCGTTATGGTGGCTCAAGCAGCGCTTGAAACCGGTTGGGGTAAGCATATTATTAATAAAAGCGACGGTAACAGCTCAAATAACTTATTTAATATTAAGTCAGATAAAAGCTGGCAGGGCGAAAAAGCTAACAAAGTAACCTTAGAGTTTGAACAAGGCGCTGCAGTTAAAAAACAAGCCAGTTTTAGGGCTTACGACTCAATAAAAGACAGCGTAAACGACTTTGTTGATTTTTTAACTCAAAATCCACGCTATCAACAAGCATTACAAAATACCGCCAAACCGGCAGTGTTTTTAGACTCATTACAACAAGCCGGTTATGCAACAGACCCAAATTATGCGGATAAAATAAAGCGCGTACTTAACAGTAGCGAGCTTAAAAATATTGCAACAAACGTGATCCGCCAAGGAGTAAAGTAACATGTCGTTTAATTTATTAAACATTGCTAATTCAGGAATAAGAGCAAACACTGATCTGTTGCAAACAACCAGTAAAAATATTACTAATGTAAATACCGATGGCTATGTGCGCGAGCGTACAGAGCATGGCACCATGATCGGCAATCAAGTTGGCAAAGGTAATACTTACAGATTGCTTAATGAATTTGCACAAAAACAATTAAACCGAGACACCTCAAATAAAACGTTTTTTGATCAGTTTGTAAGTGAAGCAAACCGGGTCGACACCTTATTTTCGCAAGAAGCGAATAGCTTATCGACCGGTATTAATTCGCTATTTAATAACGTGCAAGAAGCGCTTAATCAGCCATCGTCAACGGTTGCACGTTCGTTAGTAATGACTAACGCCGACAGCTTAATAAGCCAAATGGATAGGTTGTCGGGAATAGTGCTGGATCAAAAAAATGTTGTAAATGAGCAGCTCGAAATATTCTCCGATGAAGCCAACACCTTAATTCAAAAAATAGGATCGTTAAACCAACAAATTGCTGGTGTTAATGGTACTAACAACGCATCAGCTGCAAGCGGCACATATAATGAGCGCGATAAAGCGATTCGCGATTTATCAGAGTTAATCGACATTGAAACGCTTGACGGCCCTAATGGTGAAAAGCTCGTTTTTATGGGCAGCGGTGAAGCGGTTGTAATGCAAAACGGCTCGTTTAACTTGTTTTCGATGCGCGGCGACCCCGATCCAAATTTTAAAGAACTGCGCTTAGATGTAAATGGCGGCAAAGCTGTGCCGCTTGAAGTTGATGCCAGTAAATTAAAAGGCAAAATAGGTGGTTTACTTGCCTTCAGAGACGATATTTTAGTACCTGCACAAAATCAAATAGGCCAAATGGGTTTAGCGTTGGCTGATGCATTTAATCAGCAAAATCACTTGGGAATGGATGCTAACGGTAAATTGGGTGGCGATATATTCAATATACCTACGGCAAAAGGGTTTGCCTATCAAGCTAATACCGGCGGTGCGGGTGTTAGTGCAACAGTAGAGCCCGGCAAAGGCAGTAATTTACCTGCCAGTGATTTTATTGTGACTTATACCGCAAACCCAAACGAAGTGAGTATTCAGCCAGTAGATAATAAAGGCGAGCCATTAGGCGCCGCTACAACAGCAACATTTGTAGGCGGTGAAATTAACTCGGCAAATAACCCTGGTGTTGATTTATTTGGCTTGCAGTTAACTATGGCTGGTGCTGGTAATGAAGGCGATAAATTTCAAATTAAGCTCAATTCAGAAGCCGCAGCAAATATATCGCTAACAACTGGGCGCGGTGAAGACCTAGCGTTAGCATCGCCAATACGCACCGCCGATGGGGTTAATAATACCGGTAGCGGCGCTATTTCTGCTGGCAGTGTGAGTAGTGTTACCGCTGGTGGTTTTACAACTACGACTCCTCCTGCACTCGCTAATGGAGATATAACCATTGTTAAAGCAGCGGGTACAAATGATTACTTAATTAGCGATGGAAACGGTGCCAATGTGCCAATTACTATTGCACCACCAGGTAAAAATGTTTTGGCTGGCCTTGGTGCTCCTTATGACGGTTATGGCTTTGATTTTGATATTGAAGGCTCGCCAGCAACAGGCGATAGCTTTACGTTAGAGTTTAACAAAGGCGGCTTTGACGATAACCGCAATGGCTTAAAATTAGCCGATTTACAAAATGGTGATTTGGTGCGTCAAAATGTTGTTTCAAGCTCAGATGCCGATAACCATAAAACGTTTAACCAAGCGTATGCCGGATTAGTAACCGACATTGGCGTGGTAACAGGCCAAGCTAAAACAAACGGCGCAGCATTCGACGCACTCGCACAGCAGTCAGAGGCTTGGTACGAGTCGTTATCTGGGGTAAACCTTGACGAAGAAGCGGCCAATTTACTGCGCTTTCAACAATCTTATGCGGCTTCAGCTCAGGTGCTTTCTGCTGCACGTTCTATTTTTGACACTTTACTTAGTGCCACGAGGTAATTATGCGTTTATCAAATAACTTAATGTATCAAAACAGCATTAATAAAATATTACAAAATCAAAATGGCGTAGCAAACGCACAAGAGCGAGTAAATACTAGGCAAAAGTATTTATCTACCTCAGAAGCGCCTGCCGACATATCGCAAGCTATGCTGTATACCAATAAAATACAAAGCAATGAGCAATATACAAAAAATATTAACCAGCTCAATGGCCGACTCAAAACCGAAGAAAGCGTACTGCAAGGTATTAACGAAAGTATTCAAGCGGCTAAAGATATTGCCTTAAAAGCAGGTAATGGCGCATACAATAAAGACGACTTAAAGTCGTTAGCGTCGGAGCTAACCGAAATACAAAAAACGTTAGCTAATTTAATGAACACCCGTTCAGAAGACGGTAAATACATATTTTCAGGCTACCAAGACAGCACGCAACCGTATCAGTTTGATGCCGCTAGCGGCAAGTACAATTACCAAGGCGATCAAGGCCAGCATAAAATTACTATTGCCGAAGGTGTGTCGATTAAATCTAGCGACAACGGCTACGACACCTTTGAAAAAACCAAGGCACGCCTCGATGTATCATCTAACACAGGCGATGCATCAAGTACGCTTACGGGTTCTGTTTATGTAGATAAACAAGGTGTTTTCGATCAGTTTCATAAAGAGCAATATAACCCTGATCCAGACCCTTTAGTGTCAGCCACAGCAAATACTTTTAATGTAGTGGTTACTGCTGGTGCTAACCCTGGCGATCCGGATCAGTATGAAATTTTACGTGATGGAGTAGCGCAAATACCACCAGTTAGCGGAAATGTAACCGACGAGCCAATAGAGTTTGCCGGAATGAAAATTCAGTTAACCGGCGCTACACCTGGGCAGCAGCTCGATTTTAGCCTAGAAAAACCCCACAAAGAAAATGCACTAAATACGCTACAGGGCTTAATTACAGGTTTAAATAATGGCACGCTTGCGGGGGATGATTTTCAGCAAGTCCTTAACGATGGCGTAACGCAGTTACAAAATGCCAGCGAACAAGTTGTGTTTACCCAAGCGAGTTTAGGTGGGCGGATGAATGTACTAGAAAGAGTAACCGACTCTAACTCTGCGTTAGACATTCAAAATCAAAGTAATCGTTCAAGCCTGCTTGAAGTAGATATGGCTGCTGCAATTAGCGAACTCACTCAGCAAGAAACCGCACTACAAGCATCGCAAGCCACCTTTGGCCGCTTAGCCAAACTCTCGTTATTTGATTATATTTAAAGGTTAAGAGCAGGTTTTAGGTATCAGGTTTTAGGAAAAAATTAACCAAGCACGGTGTGAAAGAGCAGGTTTTAGGTAGAAATTAGCCAAGCACGGTGTGAAAGAGCAGGTTTTAGGTGTCAGGTATCAGGTTTTAGGCAAAAACAAGCCAAGCACGGTGTGAAAGAGCAGGTTTTAGGTGTTAGGTATCAGGTTTTAGGCAAAAACAAGCCAAGCTAGGCGTTTTTGTTGATGGAGGCGCGGTTTTATACCGCGCTTTTTGGTTTTCGACTATCTGAAATTTACTGTTCTTTGTGCAAATGGGTTTAGTAAATTTATTCACAAAGAGGTTATGAGGGCGCTACGCTTTAGAGAAGAAAAAACACATAAATTATGTGTTTAAGTTACTGCTCATTTACCCTCATTGTTTGCTCTTTGTGCAAAATAATATTTAAATGCTTTACTCACAAAAAGGCTAAGAGGGCGCTGCGCTTTTAGAGAAGAAAAACATATAAATTACCTGTTTAAGTTACTCCTCATTTACTCTCATTGTTTTCTCTTTGTGCGCAATAATATTTAAATGCTTTATTCACAAAAAGGCTAAAAGGGCGCTATGCTTTAGAGAAGAAAAAATATATAAATTACCTGTTTAAGTTACTCCTCATTTACTCTCATTGTGCGCAATAATATTTATATACTTTGCTTACAAAAAGGTTATGAGGCGCTGCGCTTTAGAGAAGAAAAAACACTAAAGTAAAAACATGTTATACCCCGGTAATCGCCCCCGAATATTTCCACTAACCAAGCGGCAAAAAAACGTCACTATTTATTAACCTTCCATTATAAAGCTCACTTTCACTCTAAAACTCAGTTTAATATTTATATTTTTCATTAAAAACAATGCGTTGAGCTTGTTGGGTGAGTTGGCACAAAACCTGCTTTATTAACTACATCTAATAGTGGTTCCTGCAAAAGCATTTTGAACCACATCCTGTTTAACACTCGGAGATGGTAAAATGGCATTAACAGTAAATACTAATGTGTCGTCACTAAACGCACAACGTAACTTATCTAAATCAGGTCAGGGCTTAGCCACTTCAATGGAACGCTTAGCTTCAGGTATGCGTATCAATAGCGCAAAGGATGATGCAGCCGGCCTACAAATTTCAAACAGATTAACATCGCAAATAAATGGCTTAGCGGTAGCGCAGCGAAATGCTAATGATGGTATTTCAATGGCGCAAACTGCAGAAGGCGCTATGCAAGAATCGACTAATATACTACAACGTATGCGAGAGCTTGCCCTGCAATCTGCTAATGGTTCAAATTCAAGTGAAGACCGTGATGCATTGCAAAAAGAAGTGTCTGCCTTACAAGAAGAATTAACACGAATCTCCGACACTACATCGTTCGGTGGTCAGCAATTATTAGACGGGTCATACGGGACCAGAAGTTTCCAGGTTGGTGCAAATGCAAATGAAACTATTTCAATTAGCTTGAGTAATACAGCTGCAGAAAAAATAGGGAAGTATCAAACTAATGTTGGAATAGACACTGTTATTGGTGGCAATATTACCTTTACTACAGGTGATATTAACACAGATGTAGCTATTGAGCCTGGTGCAACCGCAACAGAAAAGGCAGAGGCAATAAATGCACTCAGTAATGAGCATGGAATTACTGCATCATTGGTAGAAGTAGAAGAGTATCCTACGACTCAAACTACAGCTATATTAGGACCTCCTAATGCAGATGGGGACATATCTTTTAGCTTAAACGGTACACCGATTACAGCACTGGGCGTAGCTACTACTGATCAGTCTGCTCTTGAGACTGCTATAAATGCTCAAAGTAGTACTACAGGAATCACAGCAACTCACGATAGTAGTACTGGTGAACTGACTTTAAGAGGTACCGCTGGTGTTGATATTACTCTTACAGATTATGCAGACGTTGATGGAGCAACTAATAATTCAGCTACTTTCACAAACTCCCAAGGTAATAACACTACATTAACCGAAGGTGGGATAGAGAATGTAACTTCTGAAGCGACTGTAGTGACTCCAGCAACTCAAACTAAAGCCACGCTTAGCCCTCCAAGTATAGATGGTGATATATCTTTTAGTTTAAACGGTACACCGATTACAGTACTGGGCGTAACTACTACTGATCAGTCTGCTCTTGAGACTGCTATAAATGCTCAAAGTAGTACTACAGGAATCACAGCAACTCACGATAGTAGTACTGGTGAACTGACTTTAAGAGGTACCGCTGGTGTTGATATTACTCTTACAGATTATGCAGACGTTGATGGATCAACTGAGAACTCCGCTACTTTTAAAGACTCTTCAGGAAATAACACTGAACTAAAAGAAGGTGTACTAGTTAATGCAGCGGCCGCAGCGGCTAATCCTGTGCTTATTACTTCATCAGAAGTATTGTTATCATCCTCTAAAACATTTTCCGTCTTAGATGCAAGTTCTGGAACAGCAGTAGCGGCATCTTCTGAATTAAACAATGTAGGGGATATTGATCTGACTACAGAGAAGGGATCACAAAGTGCAATATCTATAATTGATGGTGCACTTGCTCAAATTGATTCACAACGAGCTGACTTAGGTGCGGCTCAAAACCGCTTTGGGCATACAATTAGTAACCTTTCTAATATTCAAGAAAACGTATCTGCATCACGTAGTCGCATTCAAGATACTGACTTTGCGACAGAAACAGCGCAAATGACTAAAAATCAAATATTACAACAAGCGGGTACGTCAATACTCTCGCAAGCGAATCAAATTCCACAAGCAGCAATTAGTTTATTAGGCGGCTAATTATTTACTTTACTGTAACTGTTTATATAAACGCACTTCAATTTGAAGTGCGTTTTTTGTGATAGAAAAAATTATTTGAAACATAACCCTATGCGCTATAAAAATTAATAAGTAACTTTTTTATTTTAAAACAGCTGGTTACGTTTTATTAAACAAATAAACTAATTTATTTTTAAAATACTCCTAAAGATAATTTATCTCCTGCCGTTAACTTAATCAGTACGGAGCTGAGCATACATTTGTGACAGCTCTTGGTTAAATTAAAATAGCAACATTACGAAAGTAATCAGGAGTTTTATTATGATTTCAGTAAACACAAATGTATCTTCACTAAACGCTCAGCGTAACCTATCGCAATCAGGTTCTAATTTAGCAACTTCAATGGAACGTTTGTCATCAGGTATGCGTATCAACAGCGCAAAAGATGACGCGGCAGGTATGCAAATTTCAAACCGTTTAACATCGCAAATTAATGGTTTAGGTGTAGCGCAGCGTAATGCTAACGACGGTATTTCAATGGCTCAAACCGCTGAAGGCGCTATGAGTGAGTCAACCAATATACTTCAACGTATGCGTGAACTAGCATTACAATCTGCAAATGGTTCAAACTCTACAGAAGACCGTGAATCACTGCAAAAAGAAGTATCAGCATTACAGTCTGAATTAACCCGTATTTCTGACACTACTTCGTTTGGTGGTCAGCAGTTACTAGATGGCACTTTTGGTTCTAGAGACTTCCAAGTTGGATCAAACGCTAACGAAATAATTAAAGTTAGCTTAAGTAGTACTGCAGCAGACAAAATAGGTTCGAATGTAGCTAGTACTGAACTTGCTGATGCTCGTACAGGTAATGTTGTTATAGGTGGTACGACAATAACAGTAGCCGCTAATGCTGACGGAGATACTGCTGTCGATGCTATAAATGCTGCAACCGCTGTACATGGCGTTACAGCTTCACTAACTTCAGCAGAGGAAACTACTGCAACACTAGGCGCACTTGCTGATGGAGTTACTTTCAAATTAGACGATAAGACGGTGACTGCAGGTGCTGATGTTGATGCAACAGTTACTGCTATTAATGCAGAATTTGGTGATGGGAGTATAATAGCAACCAATGACGCTGGTACGCTTACATTAACTAAAGCTGATGGTACTGATATTAAATTCAGCGATTATGATGATGGCGATAGCACAACTACTGGTGCTACAGCAGCAACGGTTACATTTACTAATGCAAATGGTGTTACAACTTCAGTTACAGAATCTGACGCAACAACACCAACTCCTAGTGCGACGGGAGCTGCAAAAGAAACTATTACATTATCATCTGATACTGACTTTACCGTAACAGACGGTACTGAAACCGCTGTAACAGCTCAAGCGGTATTCACAAGTGTTGAAACAGTTAACTTAGAAACACAAGCTGGATCACAAAGCGCTATTGATATCATAGATGGTGCACTCGCCCAGATTGATGAGCAACGTGCTGACCTTGGTGCTGTACAAAACCGTTTTGGTCACACAATCAGTAACCTTGCTAATATTCAAGAAAATGTATCTGCATCACGTAGCCGTATTCAAGATACTGACTTTGCAACTGAAACAGCAGAGATGACTAAGAATCAAATATTGCAACAAGCTGGTACGTCAATCTTGTCTCAAGCGAACCAGTTGCCACAAGCAGCACTTAGCTTATTAGGTTAATAGTTCATTAGGCATTAGCTTATTAATAGCTAACTAATACCAAAAGTCTGTATTAGTAATTTAAAAAAGGAGATGGCTTTGTTCATCTCCTTTTGTCGTTTAACTTACTAAATTAAGCTAATTTATAAATAGTGTACAATGTTTAAAACTATTTAGGAGGCGTTATGAATACAATTACCTCAGGCGCAGAAGCTTTAGTAACAGCAAGTAACGCAGGGCAAGCTAGCGAAAGTAAAGCAGGGCAAGCCGGTACAATATTAACTACTGGTGCCATTGATGATGTTAAAAAAAGTGCTTCACAAGTACAGCAGTATCAAAGTAATGCAGACACTGCTACGCAGCAGCAACGACCGCTAGAGCGTGAACAGCTTGAAAAAGTGGCGCAACAATTGCAGGACTTTATGGGCGAAATGAACCGGAGCTTACAGTTTAAAGTTGATGAAGATTCAGGTCGCGATGTAATTAAAGTACTCGATAAAACCAGTGGTGAGGTTATTAAGCAGTATCCTTCGGAAGAAGTGTTAAGTTTAGTGTCTAAGTTGTCTGAAACTGCGGGTTTATTAATTGACCAAACGGTATAGCTATATAAGTATATAACTAAATAGCAGCTGCGTTTTTTAAGTTTTTTGTTTTTTATTTAATAGTGTAAAGGGGTATAAACATGGCTATTTCGTTTACTGGCTTAGGTTCAGGCTTACAAGTATCTGAAATTGTAGGTGCATTGGTTAATGCCGAAAAAGCGCCTTTTGAATCACGTTTAAATAGAAAAGAAGCTAACTTAACTACCGATATTTCCGCTGTGGGTGCGCTTAAAGCTGCGCTTGAAAAAGTACAAGAGTCGATGAGTGCATTAGGCGACGTTGATAACTATCAAAAACGTACGACATCGGGTAATGATGATTTTATATCGCTTAGCTCAGATAAAGACGCCCAACCAGGTGGTTACTCGGTAAAAGTAAATAATTTAGCCACTGAGCATAAAATAATGTCGAGTGCGTTTGATGCCACCAACCCTGTTGGTGCCGGCACCATGACGTTAAGCTCGGGCGATAATAGCTTTGATATTGCAGTATCAGACACTGCAACGCTAAGCGAAGTGCGCGATGCAATAAACAACAGTAAAGATAATAAAAGTATAAACGCCACCATAATTACCGATGACACAGGCCAGCGCTTAGTATTTTCGGCTCAAACCAGTGGTGTAGAAAACCAAATTAAAATTGCAGTGGCCGATGACGATGCTAACAACACCGATACCCTAGGCCTTTCGCGTTTAGCATTTGACCCTGCACCTGCAGGAATAAAAAATGTGAGCGAAGTGGTTGCCGCTGTTGATGCGTCAATAACTATTGACGGCACAGTAACAGTAACTAGTAGTACTAACGAATTTAAAAACGTGATTGATGGCGTGACTATTACCGCTAAAAAAGCACAAGGTGTAGACGATGACCTAAGTAAGCTAACCGTTAAAGAAAATAACAATAATATAAAAGCTGGCTTAAATGGGTTTATCGAAAGTTATAACGAGCTGTTAGAGCTAAGTAAGAATTTAGGTAAATCTGGCGAAGATGGTGCTGGCGTAATGGCGGGTGATTCTCTGCTACGTGGTGTTATGTCAAAGTTAAGGCAAGAAATTACCAACAGTGTTGACTTAGGCGATGGTAACTCTTTATCGCTATCGCAGTTGGGTGTTGAAGCCGACAGATACGGTAAGTTAAGCTTAGATAGCGAACGCTTAGACGAGCAAGTAAAAAATGATGTTGATTTAGTACAGCAGTTTTTTATTGACGAAAATAAAGACGAAGGCGGTTTTGCCCAATCGTTTGATGAGCTAATGAACTTTTATACTAAGTCAGATGGCTTAATTCAAAACAGAATAGAGAGTAAAGAAGGTCAGCTTCGTGGGATTGATGACGAACGAGTATCGTTTGCACGTAAAATGCAGTCGTTAGAGTCGCGCCTTTATGCGCAGTACAACAGCATGGATTTATTAGTAGCAGGCTTAAATTCAACCAGTAGTTATCTTCAATCTCAGTTAGATAATATGCCAGGCGTAGTTAGAAAGTCTAAGTAGTTAAGGGTTAGGCTTTAGGGAATATACTAGGCTTTAGGCTAAGGCAAATACTGAGCTTACCAAAGGGCAGTTGTTAGTTATATAAGTGCGGCTTTATTTAATCACAACAATACCGCACTTTTTGCGTTAAACAGATTAAAACAGTGCAAAAAGGCTTTAAGTGATTTACTCACAAAGAGGCTAAGAGGCGCTGCGCTTTAGAGAAGAAAAGGCACTAAATTACTTGTTTAACTCACTTCTCATTCCCCGCGTCCTCCCTCGCTATGCATATTTGATTTAAGTAAATATATTCACAAAGAGGTTAAGAGGGCGCTGCGCTTTAGAGAAGAAAAAAGACACTCAATTATGTGTTTAATTTACTTCTCATTTACTCTCATTGTTTTCTCTTTGTGCAAAATGATCTTTAAATAATTTATTCACAAAAAGATATTAAGAGGCGCTGCGCTTTAGAGAAGAAAAGTGGGCAACACCATCGTTTAATTTACTTCTTATTATGCTAACTGTCTTTTTAAGTGCTTTTGTAAGCGCTGATCGCTTTGTCTGACTTTTTATGCTTTAACAAGGCTTTAAACGAGTCGTCTTTATGGATATTAGCTTGAGTTAAAATAGCATTAATATGCGCTTGTGTTGTTATAAGCTCGTCACTACTTGGCTGCTCAGCGCTTTCGCACCAGCTTTTTAAACACGTATTTAACGCTTCAAGCTGTAAAGCTGCTGCGTCAGCATCGTTGTTATTTACCAGTGTTTCAAGCTCGCAGAGCAATTGTTTAATTTGCTCTGCTGGCTGTTGGTCAGTTATTAAAGGCATAATAAATTAAACTGCAGGAGAGCGTTCGCTAGCAGGAATATTATTCCACCCTTCTTTTATTTCTTTCACTATGCTAGAAACTTCCATAATTGCTGCTGTATCGTTATTTAAGTTAGCTTTAGTTAGTGTACGCTGGCAATAGTCGTATAACGCTAATAAGTTGTCTGAAATTTCTGAGCCTTGCTCAACGTCAAAATTAAGTGCGTCTTGTAATGCGCCAAAAAGTAAAATGCAGGCTGAAATGTTTTCGCCCTTTTTTTCAATTTCTTTGCGTTCAATAAAACCTTTGGTTGCAGCTAAGCGCCCAATAATGTTACTAAAAATTAGGTTTATTTGTTCGTAAGGTGTCATTTCGCTAATGCTGCTTGCACGAACTTGACCGTATTTTTTAATTGATGCATGTGCCATGAGAAGATCCTAAATTTTGATAACTAAAAATATTAATACAATGCCAGCAATTATAATGCCAAGCATTTTATATATACTTACTTATCGGCATTTAAGGCGGCAACTTAAGTAAATATTAGTGAATATTTTTATTATAAAGTGACTTTATATCTCTAATTTAAGTATTAAGCTTTGCGATTAATTTATTATGCGAATGTAGGGGGCCTTTATAACCTTAATACTTAATGGTTAATCCTTAAGTATTGTTGCTTTAATTAAAGTGTCTGTTTTTTGGCGTTTATGTCAAAAAGTCGCCACTAGTGCTTGCATACAATTTCAACTGGCTTACAATTTGATTAACAAAATAAATTAGTGAAATGAATGGCCCGCTAAATATGATCTTAATTTTAGATAATAATAACAATCGCTCGATAGGATTATATGCCTCACTTACTTTTATAGGTGAAGCGGTGCAATTACAAACGGAAGCCGACTTTGAGCAAGCGTGTAGTAAGTATCAAAGTAAAGAATGCATTGTAATTTTAGGTGCATTGCAGGCACTTGATCACGAAAGTTTAATTAAGCGCTACCCTACGTTTCCTTTTTTGCTAATTGGCGAAACACTCAAGCCTTTACTGAGTATTGCTAATGTAGTGGGGCTAATTTGTGAGCCATTTAGCCACGAAATAACCACGCAATTATTACACGACTGTCAACAATATCAGCGCATGTTGCCTATTGAGCACAAACACAGTAAACCACACAATACTTTTGATGGCCTAGTAGGTGAAACATCTGCGGTTAAAGACCTGCGCTTTTTAATTGAGCAAGTAGCCAAAACCGATGCTAATGTGCTTATTTTAGGTGAGTCGGGCACAGGTAAAGAGGTGGTGGCGCGTAACGTACATTTATTGTCTAAACGCCTTAAAGGGCCTTTCGTACCAGTTAACTGTGGTGCGATTCCGGGGGAGTTGCTCGAAAGTGAATTGTTTGGCCATGAAAAAGGCGCATTTACAGGGGCAATTTCTGCTCGTAAAGGGCGTTTTGAACTGGCGCAAGGCGGTACGCTATTTTTAGATGAAATAGGCGATATGCCGCTGCAAATGCAGGTTAAGTTGCTGCGCGTATTGCAAGAGCGCAGTTATGAGCGAGTAGGCGGCACTAAAGCGATTCAGGCTGATGTACGTATTATTGCCGCAACCCATCGCAACCTCGAAACTATGATAGAGCAAGGCACGTTTCGTGAAGATTTATACTACCGATTAAACGTATTCCCTATTGAAAGCCCGTCGCTTACTCAGCGCGCCGATGACATACCGCTGTTATTAAAAGAGTTAATGCGCCGCGTTAATGAGCAAAGCGGCTCAACCGCTAAGTTTACTGAGCGCGCGGTCGAGAGTTTAAAAGAACATAGTTGGCCGGGTAATATTCGCGAGCTTGCAAACTTAGTTGAGCGAATGGTGATAATGTTCCCAGAAAAAGTGGTAGATGTTCCTGATTTACCGGCTAAGTATCGTTATATTGAAGTTGAAGCCTATGAACCGCAGTACCCAGAAGAGTTAATGGAGCGCGATGCTTTTAACGACATATTTAGCACCGACTTTAGCGATTATGACGATGAGCCCGAACACTCTACAGCAGCAGATTCAGGCTTGTTACCCAGCGAAGGGATTGAGCTTAAAGAATACTTAGCCGAGCTAGAAATTAACTTAATTACTCAAGCATTAGAGCGCTTTGATTATGTAGTTGCTCGCGCCGCCGAAATACTCGGAGTACGCCGCACTACTTTGGTCGAAAAAATGAAAAAATATAACTTGTCGAGAGATTAAAAGCTAAGGGTAGCTATCAGGTTTTAGGTGTCAGGGTTCAGGCTTTAGGTAAAAAATAACCAAGCACAGCGTTTAGCTTTTGCTGTAGGCGTTAAGCTTGCTGACGCGCGCACTAATTACAGAGGCTTGATTAAAAGCCTGAAATCAGACTGTTTGCCTAGCCCCTAGCTTTTTAACTTCTTCTTTTCTAAAACAGTTATTACTGTGATCGTTAACCATACCGCAGGCTTGCATATGGGCGTATACGGTTGTTGGCCCTAAAAACTTAAAACCACGCTTTTTTAAATCTTTAGCAAATGCGCTTGAGGTAGGAGTAATTGCTGGTGTGTCATCAGCAGAATTTAAATTACTTACTTGCGGCTTATTGCCAACAAACTGCCATTGATAGTTACTAAAACTGCCAAATTCTTGCTGAATTTTAATAAAGCATTTGGCGTTATTTACAGTAGAAGCAATTTTTAAGCGATTGCGCACAATACCCGCATCAAGCATTAGTCGCTCAATATCTTGCTCGGTAAATGCTGCTACTTTGTGTACATCAAAGTCGGCAAAAGCATTTTTATAACCATTACGCTTTTTTAAAATAGTGTACCAACTCAATCCTGCTTGCGCCGACTCCAGCGTTAAAAATTCAAACAGTTTTTTATCGTCATACACAGGCACTCCCCATTCGTTATCGTGGTATGCAACGTAGTCGGGTTTGCTGGTGTCGAGCCATGAGCAGCGAGATTGCTTGGTCATTATAGTTCCTTAGTTGCGGTGCTTTTATTTGCGCGTCATTTTAATGTCGCGTATTTTTACTGTGTAACTCAATGATATACATGGTAATAAAAGGTGGTATAAATTGTGCATTTAACCCTGTATCTGCATCAATTAGAGATTTGATTATGGCACTTGCTAGTGTGTTAAAACCACAGTTTATTTCTGCAAATCAGTATAACCCATGTTTACTTCAAGAGGAGTATATAGGGGAGTTAAGTGATCTGCGTAAACAGGCTAGTTGGCTTTCGCATTTAGTAGATACTATGCCCGCAGGAGTAATAGTGCTTGATGGTAAAGGCATGATAGCGAAAGCGAATCAAATTGCGATTGATATGCTTGGCGAGCCGCTAGAAGGCGAAAAGTGGTTTAGTGTTATTCAGCGCTCTTTTCGGCCTCAGCAAGATGATGGCCACGAAGTGTCTTTAAAAGACGGGCGCTTAATAAAACTTGATATTACCGCACTTGCCCCAGAGCCTGGGCAACTTATTTTAATGACAGACTTGAGTGAAACCCGCCGCTTACAAAAGCGGGTTGCACATATGCAGCGTTTAAGTGCGCTGGGTAAAATGGTGGCATCTTTGGCGCACCAAGTACGTACGCCGCTGTCGGCGGCTATGCTTTATGCTGCTAATTTAGGTTCAAAACGCTTACCCGAAGCGTCGCGCGATAACTTTCAAACTAAATTAATGTCGCGCTTAAAAGATTTAGAAAACCAAGTAAACGACATGCTGCTATTTGCCAAAAGTGGCGATCAGCATGTGGTTGAGCAGGTGTCTATGCAGCAATTATTAAGCGAAGTAAAAACCGGTGCAGATGCCATGGTAACGCTTAATAACAGTGAGCTTGATGTAAGCTTACCTGAGCCCGACATTGCGATTTTAGGGAATAAAACCGCGCTTGCCAGTGCGATTCAAAACCTGATTCATAACAGTATTCAAATTATAGGCTCTGGGGCACAAGTGCAAGTAAGTGCAATGCGCGATTTGCAAACCCCAGATTTTGTACGCATTAGCGTGAGTGATAATGGCCCAGGTGTTGACCTACAGCAGGTAGATAAACTGTTTGAACCATTTTTTACCACTAGCAGCCAAGGCACAGGCTTAGGGTTGGCGGTTGTTAGCTCTGTTGCTAATGCGCACCAAGGGCGTATTGAGGTGACTAATAATGTACATGGCGGCGCTTGTTTTAATCTGTTATTGCCAATTAGCGCAGCATCTAAATTAGAGGAATCGTTATGAGTAATACTATTTTAGTTGTAGAGGACGACGCAGGGCTTCGCGAAGCATTAATAGATACCCTAGAAATGTCAGGTATTGAATGCGTTGCTGCCGACAGTGCTGAGCAAGCAATGTTACTACTTAAAAAAGAATCCTTTTCGTTAGTGGTGAGCGATGTGCAAATGGGCGCTATGAGCGGCCTAGATTTACTGCGCAGTATTAAATTAAATTACCCCGATTTACCGGTATTAATGATGACCGCCTACGCAACTATTGACGATGCGGTAGAGGCGATGCGCTTAGGCGCGATTGATTATATGGCCAAACCATTTGCACCCGAGGTGCTATTAAATATGGTGAGCCGCTATTTGCCCGAAAAACCCAAAGAAACCGACGGCCCTATTGTTGCCGATCCAACGAGTATTCAATTGTTGGAGCTTGCAAGCAGGGTAGCTAAATCAGACGCCAGTGTTATGGTGCTGGGACCAAGTGGCTCGGGTAAAGAAGTATTAGCGCGGTTTATTCATGATAAATCAGCGCGTGCAGCAAAGCCTTTTGTGGCTATTAACTGTGCAGCTATTCCTGAAAACATGCTAGAAGCAACATTATTTGGCTACGAAAAAGGCGCGTTTACTGGCGCGATTCAGGCATGCCCAGGTAAGTTTGAGCAAGCACAGGGCGGTACAATTTTACTTGATGAAATTACCGAAATGGATTTAGGCTTACAAGTTAAACTACTGCGTGTATTACAAGAGCGCGAAGTTGAACGCTTAGGGAGTCGTAAAACCATTACGCTGGATGTACGCATACTCGCAACCAGTAATCGCGATTTAAAACAAGCGGTTGCAAATAATCAGTTTAGGGAAGATTTATATTATCGCCTTAACGTTTTTCCGCTTATGTGGCGGCCATTATGCGAGCGCCCTGGCGATATTATTGTGTTGGCAAAGCATTTAATTGAACGCCATTTAATAAAAGCTAAGCAGCCGCTGGCTATTTTAGATAAGCAAGCTGAGCAAAAGCTCCTTAGCCATACATGGCCAGGTAATGTGCGTGAGCTTGATAACGTAATTCAGCGTGCGCTTATACTGCGCAGTGGCAACAGCATAAGTGAGCAAGCTATTTTTATTGAAAATTTAGCCCCAAGTAACTTTGTAGTAGAGCCAGCAATTAGTGAAAGTGCGTTAACTAGTGCCTATTACGATAGTAAAACAACAGCCGTTATTAATGACGAAAAGTCGGGTGATGAAAAGCTTGATGATCAAACACCGAATGAGCAAAAATCAGATTTACTCGCTCAAGATACAGGCAGTTATAAAGATGAGCTTAAAGATAAAGAGCATCGAATTATTTTAGAAACACTTGCGCGTTGCCAAGGCAAGCGTAAAGACGTAGCTGAAACTTTGGGTATTAGCCCGCGAACTTTACGTTATAAACTAGCGCAAATGCGCGACTTAGGTATTTCACTTCCTGCATAACCTTCAAAAAAGCCCTAAATTCAACACCTTGAATTTAGGGCTGTCAAAACTCTGACTAAGTAAAAACCAACTGTAACACCATGTATTTAAAGCTTTATTTATGTGGCACGTTTTGTGCTTTATTAACCTTAAGAGTTAACTGCATTGTTAGAGACAAATAATGAAAATTCAAAATAGCGCTGTATTTCAAGAAATGCAATCAATGGCCTTAGAAGCGGGCCGTAATAATCAAATTAATAAATTGCCTACGCAAGTTCAGTCTACGTCATCAGCACAATTTGGCGATATGCTTAGCAATGCGCTCAATACTGTGCATGAGTTACAGCAAGACACAGGTCAAAAAGTAAAAGCGGTTGAAATGGGCGACAGAAGCGTATCGCTTGCTGAGGCAATGATTGCTTCGCAAAAGTCTTCTGTTGCATTTGAAGCGACCGTACAAGTGCGTAATAAACTTGTTGAAGCTTACAAAGAAATCATGAATATGCCTGTTTAATCAGGTAGTGGAGAATAATTGTGGCGCAATCTAATCAATCTACAGATCTTGCACTTGCTAGTGGCGGTATTGAGCAAAGCGATAGTGACGATCAACAAGAACAAAAGTCGGGCTATTTAAGTGCGTTAAGCGGTGTTGATGTATTGCGTCAAGTTACCCTTATTATTGCACTGGCGATTTGTTTGGCAATTGCCATTTTTGTGATTATTTGGGCACGTCAGCCAGATATGCGCCCATTAGGTAAAATGCCCACCGAAGAGCTAATTCAAACGCTTGATTTTTTAGATGCGCAAAAAATAGATTATCAACTAGATGGCAATGTAGTGTCGGTTGATGAAAGCGAATACCAAAATATAAAATTACTAATGACTCGCGAAGGCTTGGATCAAGGTCCTACTTCTGGTTCAGACATAATAATGCAAGACATGGGCTTTGGTGTAAGCCAGCGCTTAGAGCGCGAGCGCCTAAAGCATGGCCGAGAGCAACAACTTGCCCGCACTATAGAAGAGCTAAATAACATCACTCGCGCCAAGGTGCTGTTAGCTATTCCAAAAGAAAACGTATTTGCCCGCAGAGAGAAAAAACCATCAGCAACGGTCGTACTTACGCTTAAACGCGGACGCTCGCTTAACAGCGAAGAAGTAGACTCTGTGGTGGATATGATAGCCTCAGCAGTGCAAGGATTAGAGCCTGCACGTGTAACGGTTACCGATCAAAATGGCCGTTTATTAAATTCGGGCTCACAAAGCTCACTTTCTGCGCGTTCTCGTAAAGAGTACGACCTAGAGCGTAAGCGCGAGCAAGAATACCTAGAAAAAATTGATAGCATTTTAATCCCTATTGTTGGTTTGAGTAATTACACTGCGCAAGTTGATTTGAGTATGGACTTTAGCTCATTAGAAGAAACGCAAAAACGTTATAACCCAGACCTACCAGCGGTAAGAAGCGAAACCACGTTTGAGGAAAACAACATAGGCGGCTTAGCTGTGGGTATTCCTGGCGCGTTAAGTAATCAGCCTCCGGTAAATTCAGATATTCCAGAAGTAGCAGGCCAAGGCGGCGCAGGAAGTGCTACTTCACCGAGTCGTACGCATAAAGAAGCCACGCGTAACTATGAGCTCGATACTACTATTTCGCATAAGCGCCAACAAAGCGGCACGATTCGCAGAATTAGTGTATCGGTAGCGGTTGATTATTTGCCAACAGTGGGCGAAAACGGTGAAACCACCATGACCCCGCGCTCGGTTGAGGCACTGTCAAATATTCGACGTTTATTACAAGGTGGTGTTGGCTTTGATATACAGCGCGGCGATGCCCTAGAAGTAGTAACAGTTCCCTTTGTACGAGAAGCCGTAGATATGAGTTTTGAAGTACCTTTATGGGAACAAGACTGGTTTATGAAAATAGTACGCTTAGTACTGGCTGCATTGGTTATTATTGTGTTGATTATGGCTGTAGTTAAACCTATGCTAAAACGCTTAATTTACCCAGACAGCACGCTTGATGAGTACGATGAAGATGCACTTAGCTCAGGGGTTGATATTGGCGATAATAGCTTAGATATGCTAAATAAAGACTTTGATTCTGCTTCAGTTGGCTTCTCAAGCGATGGTACACTGCAGCTACCCGATTTACATGGTGACGAAGACTTACTTAAAGCCGTACGTGCCCTTGTAGCTAATGAACCAGAACTATCATCACAAGTAGTGAAAGCGTGGTTAACCGAAGATGACTGATCAAAACCAAAAACAACTCCCAGCAGCTTTCGATGTTGATAAGCTAGATGGCGTAGATAAAGCGGCCATACTGCTATTAAGTTTATCTGAAGAAGATGCAGCGCAAATACTCAAACACTTAGAGCCCAAACAGGTACAAAAAGTGGGTATGGCGATGGCCGGTTTGCAGGATCTATCGCAAGCTAAAATAAGCGCAGTACATAATTTATTTATAGAGCAAATTCAAAGCTTTAGTACAATTGGTTTTCAATCAGAAGACTTTATTAAAAAAGCACTTACCGCTGCATTAGGTGAAGATAAAGCCGCCAGCTTAATTGACCAAATAGTAATGGGATCGGGCGCTAAAGGGCTAGATTCGTTAAAGTGGATGGACTCGAAGCAAGTAGCTAACATTATTCGTAATGAGCATCCGCAAATTCAAACCATTGTATTATCTTATTTAGAGCCTGAGCAATCTGCCGAAATACTGGCGCAGTTTCCTGATAAAGTGCGCCTGGATTTAACCATGCGTATTGCTAACCTTGAAGAAGTGCAGCCAGCTGCCTTGCAAGAGCTTAACGAAATTATGGAAAAACAGTTTGCTGGCCAAGCGGGTGCGCAAGCTGCGAAAATGGGCGGCTTAAAAGCGGCTGCCGATATTATGAACTACCTAGATACCAACGTAGAAGGGCAGTTAATGGACTCTATTCGTGAGCATGACGAAGAAATGTCGCAACAAATTCAAGATCTTATGTTTGTGTTTGAAAACTTAATGGACGTAGACGACCGTGGTATTCAAGCAATTTTACGCGAAGTACAACAAGACGTACTAATGAAAGCGATTAAAGGCACAGACGATGCGCTTAAAGAAAAAATACTCGGTAATATGTCTAAACGTGCTGCCGAAATGCTTGCCGATGACTTAGAGGCAATGGCACCGGTGCGTATTAGTGAAGTAGAAGCAGCGCAAAAAGAAATACTCTCTACGGCGCGTCGATTGTCTGACTCGGGCGAAATACAGCTTGGCGGCGGCGGCGGCGAGGAGTTTTTATAAACCATGACTAAATCGTCAATGCACAAAGGGCGTCCACTGCACGCCGATGAAGCCGATGAACTATTAAAGCACTGGGATGTTCCTGATGTAGCACCCGATGAAAAAAGCTTTGGTAATCGCTCTACTGCCTTTGGTACACCGCTTGCTGAGTTGTATCGAAAAGAAATGGCTGAAGAGTCGCTAATTGAAGAGCCGCAAGAACCTGAGTTACCTGCGCTTACTATGGCCGAACTTGAGCGCATTAGACAAGATGCGTTTGAAGAAGGTGTAAAACAAGGGCACGAGCAAGGTTACATAGACGGTTTTGATAAAGGCGTTACCGAAGGTAAAGAAGCTGGCTACAAAGAAGGCCTAGAGCTGGGAAAAACCCAAGGCCAAGAAGATGTAAAACCACTAATAGAAGAGCAGTTAACTGGCCTACGTAGTGTTTTAGAGGGGTTAACCGCGCCGCTAAGTAAAGTAGATGAGCAAGCTGAAAAGCAATTAGTGCAATTAGCCGTTATGCTTGCAGAGGCTATTATTTATCAAGAAGTAAAAACCTCTCCTGATGTTATTTTACACACCCTTAAACACAGTATTGATGCGCTTAATACCGAGCAAGAAAAAGTACGCATTCATCTACACCCCGAAGATTTAGAGCTAATAAAGCAAAGTTATGGCGAGCAAACAGTGACAGATAATAACTGGCAGTTGATTGCAGAGCCAACGTTAGAGCGAGGCGGCTGCGAAGTTAAAACGGCGCAATCATCGCTTGATATGACACTTAAAACGCGTGTCAAAGAAACATTGGATAGTTTTTTGCATAGCAGTAGTATCTAACTATTTTATTGGTCTGTTATGTCTGCTTTAGATGTTTCATTAAGCGAACGCTTATCTCAATACAAACAGCATATTAAACCGCCAACACTTGCTGTAGCGGGTATTTTAACGCGAGTAGTTGGCCTTACCCTTGAGGCCAAAGGCTTACGTGCGCCTGTAGGTAGCCAATGTAAAATAGAAACCATGAACGGCTTTGTTGATGCCGAAATAGTTGGTTTTAACGACCAAACTTTATATTTAATGCCAAACGATCATATATCGGGGGTGCTCCCTGGTGCTCGGGTGATCCCCCAACTTAACGACACTGGTTTACCTGTAGGCATGAGTTTGCTGGGCCGCGTAGTTGATGGCTTAGGTCGTCCTCTTGATGGTTTAGGTAAAATTAATGCTGAGCACTATCTTAAGTTTGCCCAAAAACCGATAAACCCTCTTTCAAGACGACCCATAAGCCAGCCTATGGATGTAGGTGTGCGTGCTATAAATTCAGTAATAACAGTAGGACAAGGCCAGCGAATGGGCTTGTTTGCAGGCTCGGGTGTAGGTAAGTCGGTACTGCTTGGTATGATGACTCGTGGTAGTGAAGCCGATGTTATTGTGGTGGGACTGGTGGGTGAACGTGGCCGTGAAGTAAAAGAATTTATTGAAGAAATACTTGGTGTTGAGGGGCGTAAACGCTCAGTGGTTGTAGCAGCACCGGCAGATTCTTCACCATTAATGCGTTTAAAAGGCTGCGAAAGTGCGGTGACTATTGCAGAGTACTTTCGCGATCAGGGATTAAACGTTTTGTTATTGCTCGATTCGGTAACGCGCTATGCCATGGCGCAGCGTGAAATAGCACTTGCAGTAGGCGAGCCACCGGCGACTAAAGGCTACCCGCCTTCGGTGTTTGCAAAACTGCCAGCGCTGGTGGAACGTGCCGGTAACGGCGGAGAAGGGCAAGGCTCTATTACTGCCTTTTTTACCGTACTAAGTGAAGGCGATGATATGCAAGACCCCATTGCCGATGCGGCGCGCGCCATACTCGACGGCCATATTGTACTTTCGCGGGAGCTGGCCGACAGCGGTCATTACCCGGCAATTGATATAGAAAAATCGATTTCGCGAGTGATGCCACAAGTGGTATCTGAGACGCACATGCAACAAGCGCGAGTGCTTAAGCAGGTATATTCTATGTACCAGCAAAATAAAGACATGATCACCTTAGGTGCGTATCAAAAAGGGACAGATCAAATGCTTGATCAAGCCATAAATATGATGCCAAGAGTAAATGCCTTTTTACAGCAAGGCATGCGCGATGTAATTAGTTACGACGACGGCCTGCAAGGGCTAGCGCAGTTATTAGGGCAAGCATAATGGCTAAAAACAAACTGCATTTATTACTAAAAATTGAAAACGATAAAGAAGAAACGCTGCGGATGAGCTATTTGCAGGCGAATCAAAATTTGCAGGCAAACCAGCAAAAACTCCAAGGTTTAAATAACTTTAGATTGGAATACACCCAGCAATTACACATTAAAGGGCAGTCGGGCTTATCAAGTGCTGGGTTTAGTCAGTTTCATGCATTTATTGCTAAAATAGAAGAAGCAATTCGCCAACAAGCCAATACCGTTAACACTGCAAAACAAGTGGTTAGCCAGCGTAAAACCCTGTGGTTAAAGCAGCAAATTAAGGCTAAAGCAGTCGCTAAACTCATCGAAAAACAACAGTTAAAGGCCGATGTGCTAGTGGCAAAAAATGAGCAAAAAATGTTGGATGAATTTTCGGCTAATCAATTTTTTCAACGACACAACAATCGACTTTAGTAACAATCGACTTTAGTAAGTAGCGAGTACTTTAACCGCTTTAACAAAAGCTTGTACCTTATAAACAAAGGCACGTTAATTGCTTTGTTGTTAAGTGAACTATAATTTTAGGCATTATTGGGTGGTTTGTTGCCGCTTTATATTAGGTGATTTATGACGATTAATGATATTTCAATGTTAGCGGTATCTGAGCAAGACGCTTACTCTAAAAAACAAACGAGTAACTCAAGACGTAATGATGACTCTGATACTGGTTTTTTTAATCAGTTAGAAGATGCCAATAAAGCGGCTTACAATAATAACAGCAAAGCTAAAGCAGGCGCTAGCAATGCTAAGGCTGAGCAGCCTGAAACACAAGACGATGCTGTTTCGGGCGATAGTATGTTGGCGCAAATAAATGCTGCGCACACTATAGACACCTCAGTTAAAAAGAACGCTGATGCTAAAGCCGAGGCTTTAGATGAAGACGCTAAGCAATTAAAAGGGAAGCCTGATGATCAGCTTGCCCCTATTGTAATTGCACCGCAAAAAGGTGTGCTTAGCGATGTTGCAGCAAGCGCTGAGGCGGCAAACGAAAAGCTAATGCCCTTATCTCAAAGTATGGCCACTGCAAATAATAAAGGCGATGCAACAGCGCAAAAACAATCTGTAGATGCCGCAGTAATGAACTTGCTAAGCAAAGATAGCGAGGCAATTAAAGCAGATCCGTTACTTGCTAAACTAACACCCGAGCAGCATGAGCAATTAACTACGCAGCTGCAGGCAAGTAGCAAACCCAATGGCAACGACAACCTAGCAACGTTAAAGCAAATGCTTACTCAATATGTTGTTGAAAGTGATAAAGCAAGCGCGGCAGACACGGCTAAACAGGCCTTAAATTCTCAAATAAATGCTTTGACCACACCAGAAAAACAAGCGCTACTGAGCCAGTTAAATAGCTATATTAAAAATGAGCAGCCCCAAGGTGAGCAACTAGCAAGTATTAAGCAAACAATTGCAGATTTAAGCGCATCGATTGATAAAAAAGCATTAAACGCACTTAGCGATAAAGAACTCACTAAATCGTTAGAGTCATTGCAAAAAAATAACACTGAACAGTTATCACCCCGAGCAGCACAATTATTGACGCAAATTACCAGTACGGTAAATGGTTTAGGCCTATACGATAGTGTAGGGTATGAGCAAACTATAATTGATATGCAAGCGTTGCAGGCTGGGCAATTACAAAGCACAGCGCAAGTTAAACAAGCAAGCTTGGACCCAGGCGTTATGCAAGCGCTTAATATTATAAAAAGTGACGCGGCAAAAATGTTGCAAGAGCGAGTGAGCTCTATGCTTAGCATAAATAATAAAGTAGCAGAAATTCGTCTCGACCCACCAGAAATGGGCAGTATGCAAATTCGCATCAGAAGCGATGCAGAGCAAGCACAAATAAACTTTGTAGTACAAAACCAGCAAGCTAAAGAAGCGCTTGAACAATCGCTTCCGCGCTTACGCGAAATGCTTGCCCAACAAGGCATAGATTTAGGCGAAAGTACTATTTCTTATGGTGAGCCTGGAGGGCAAGGAGCAGAGCAAAATGATGACAACGATAGTCGTCGTTTAGCTAATAATGAATTGACTACTGATGAAAACGATGAGCAAATTAATACACAAATGCCAAGTTCTCGACAACAAACGTCATCATCAATAGATTACTATGCCTAAGTACTGCTATTATAATAGCTAAAACAAGCAAGTACCTTTGCTAATAAAGGAAATATCATGGCTGAAGAGACTAATTTAGAAATAGAAGAAACAGGTAACAGCAAAAAGAAAATCATAGTAATTATTGCAGCTGTATTGCTTGTTATTGTTGCAGCTGTTGTTGGTTATTTTTTGCTTTCGGGCTCAGACACGCCAGCGGAAACGTTAAATGATGAAGCCGCTACAGCACAGCAAGCAAGCTCTTCTACAGGTTCATCGGCCAAAATAGGCAGCGCACTTTATGTTGCAATGCCAAGACCTTTTGTATTTAACATACCGGGCTCTAGTCGCGATAGAATTGTGCAAATTAAAGTGGAATTATTAGTGCGCGGCGAAGCAAACGAAGAAACCGCTAAAAAGCATATTCCACTAATAGAAAGTACATTATTAAGTATATTTTCTATGACCACGGCTGACGAACTAAGCACCAGTGTAGGTAAAGAAAACTTACGCTTTGCAGCACTAGAAAAAGTACAAGCTAGCTTAATGGACGTTGAAGGCAGTAAAGTAATTGAGCGGGTATTATTTACCGGCTTTGTGATGCAATAAGGGGCTAGCGTGAGCGATTTATTATCCCAAGACGAAATTGATGCGTTATTGCATGGTGTTGATGACGTTGACGAGGAAGATATACCCGAAGGTGAAGACGGTGAAGGCAATACGCTTCAGTATGACTTTTCTTCGCAAGATCGGATCGTACGTGGGCGAATGCCGACGCTGGAAATTGTTAACGAACGCTTTGCTCGTCATATGCGAATTAGCCTATTTAACATGATGCGCCGCACCGCTGAGGTGTCTATAAATGGCGTACAAATGATTAAGTTTGGCGAGTATGTGCATACTTTGTTTGTGCCAACTAGTTTAAATATGGTGCGTTTTAGACCCTTAAAAGGCACCGGCCTTATTACCATGGAAGCACGCTTAGTGTTTATTTTGGTTGATAACTTTTTTGGTGGTGATGGCCGCTACCATGCAAAAATTGAAGGGCGAGAATTTACCCCTACAGAGCGACGCATTGTGCAAATGCTACTAAAAATAATCTTTGAAGATTATAAAGAAGCATGGGCACCGGTAATGGATGTATCGTTTGAATACCTAGATTCTGAAGTAAACCCTGCTATGGCTAACATTGTAAGCCCAACCGAAGTGGTGGTTATTAGCTCTTTTCATATTGAATTGGATGGCGGCGGAGGGGACTTTCATATTGCTCTACCTTATTCTATGCTGGAGCCAATTAGAGAGCTGCTTGACGCGGGTGTGCAATCGGATACCGAAGACACCGATTTACGTTGGAGTAAGGCACTACGCGATGAAATAATGGATGTAGAGGTTGAGTTATCTACTCAGTTATTGGAAGTGGATTTAACGCTAAAACAAATAATGGAACTTAAAGCGGGTGATATTATTCCGGTAGAAATGCCTGAGCATATAACTGTATTTGTTGAAGAGTTACCGACATTTAGAGCTAAAATGGGCCGCTCACGCGATAGTGTTGCGCTGCAAATTAGTGAAAAAATTAAACGACCTGATTCAGTTAAATCTGAGCTGCATGTATTTACCAAAGGCGGCAAGAAAATTGATTCAGATGCAGAATTAGCAGAACTAGAAGATGATTTACACCTCTCTGACGGTGTAGACTTAGACTGGTAATTGATTAAAAGGTTAAATGTATGAGCGATGATCAAGACACTATGGATGAATGGGCAGCAGCTTTAGCCGAAGCTGAGGGCACTGATGACAGTGGCCAAGCAAAAGTAACTGAACTCGATGAATTAAGCGATGCAAAACACGAGATCAGTGGCGATGAAAAACGCAAGCTCGATACAATTTTAGATATACCTGTGACTATTTCTATGGAAGTAGGGCGCTCTAAAATTAATATTCGTAACTTATTACAATTAAACCAAGGCTCGGTGGTAGAGCTTGACCGTGTTGCAGGTGAGCCGTTAGATGTACTGGTTAATGGTACTTTAATAGCCCATGGCGAAGTGGTGGTAGTAAACGATAAGTTTGGTATTCGTTTAACCGACGTAATTAGCCAAGTAGAACGGATCAAAAAATTACGATGAGTATGGTTGCTGCTTTAACCAGCTCGGTATTTACAAAAGCAGAGCAGGTAACACCCACAGGCGATATTCTCTCTATGGTGTTATCGCTTGTTATGGTGCTGGTGCTAATTATAGTACTGGCATTTTTTGTGAAAAAGTTTAATCCAAATTTAGCAAATAGTGATGAGTTTAAAGTAGTGCGTAGTTTACCACTGGGCTCGCGTGAGCGTTTAATGGTGGTAGAAATAGATAACGCACAACATTTATTAGGGGTTACCCCGCACAGCATTAACTATTTACATAAATTAGATACACCTTTGAGTGAAAAAGAGCTACCAGAATTAGCAAAACGCTTTAGTAAGCTTTTAAACCCACAAGCAAATCAAAATAAAAAGAATTAAAATTATGACTAAATGGCTGCTTCTTATTTTTGTCATGCTGTTTGTACCAAATGTAAGTGCAGAAGGAATAGACGCACTAACCATTACCACAAATGCAGATGGCACCCAAGACTACTCGGTAACGCTGCAAGTATTGGCGATTATGACCGCGCTGAGCTTTATTCCAGCGGCTATAATCATGATGACCTCGTTTACCCGTATAATTGTAGTGCTGGCTATTTTGCGCCAAGCCATAGGTTTACAACAAACCCCCTCAAATCAAGTATTGCTAGGCATGTCGTTATTTTTAAGTATTTTTATTATGGCGCCTATTTATCAGCAAGTGAACGAACGCGCTATAGAGCCCTACCTAAGCGAGCAAGTCACTTCAATGGAAGCATTGGAGCTGGCAAAAGAGCCAATGAAAGCCTTTATGCTGTCGCAAGTGCGTATTAAAGATTTAGAAACCTTTGCCAAAATAGCAGGGTACGATCAGCTAGACTCACCAGAAGCCACTCCTTTAATTGTACTTATTCCGGCGTTTGTAACCAGTGAGCTGCAAACTGCTTTTATTATTGGTTTTATGTTTTTTATTCCTTTTTTAATCGTGGATTTAGTGGTGGCGTCGGTATTAATGGCCATGGGTATGATGATGTTATCGCCAATGATAGTGTCTTTGCCGTTTAAAATAATGCTGTTTGTGTTGGTTGATGGCTGGAGCTTAGTGATGGGAACCTTGGCAAAAAGCTTTGGTTTAGGCACATGACCTTACTTAACACTAAGCTAATTACGCACTAGGAGTACGCCGTGGAACCAGAAGTATTTGTTGATATTTTAAGTAGCGCGCTGTTTTTAGTAATTAAATTGGTTTCTGCTATTGTAGTGCCGGGCTTAATTGTGGGTTTAGTGGTTGCCGTGTTTCAGGCTGCAACTTCAATTAACGAGCAAACTTTGAGTTTTTTACCACGCTTACTTATTACTATAAGTGCGCTTATTGTTGGCGGCCACTGGTTTACCCAAGAGTTAATGGACTTTTTTACCCGCCTAGTATTACTTATTCCTGAAATTGCAGGCTAAGTATGGAATTACCGTTTGCTGTCGTTATTCAATGGTTGAGTGACTTTTTACTGCCATTAGTGCGTATTAGTTCAATGATTATGGTAATGGCTGGCCTTGGCGCTAAAAACGTACCCACACGTATAAAAATGGGCTTAGCAATTGTTGTTACTTTTGTTGCTGTGCCTATGCTGCCGCCTGCTACCTTTACTAATTTGTTTTCGTTTGAAATGATTTTAGTGGTTATTCAGCAAATGCTAATAGGCATTGCGATTGGCTTTGCATCTACCTTATTGTTAAATACCTTTGTGTTAGCTGGGCAAATATTGGCTATGCAAACGGGTCTTGGTTTTGCCTCTGTAGTTGACCCCTCCAATGGTTTAAGTGTGCCTGCAGTAGGGCAGTTTTACCTTATTTTAGCGACCTTATTATTTTTTGTATTTAATGGTCACTTAATGATGATTCAAATGGTGGTACACAGCTTTGAAGTGCTGCCAATTGATGGTAATTGGTGGTCGGTGGATCATTACTGGGACATAGTAACTTGGGGCGGCTGGATGTTTACTACAGCGCTGGTGCTATCACTGGCTCCGCTTACCGCTATGCTGGTAATTAATATGTCGTTTGGCATTATGACCCGCGCCGCGCCACAGCTAAATATTTTTTCTATTGGTTTTCCGTTTACGTTAGTTGCTGGGCTTATCATTATTTGGGCGACCTTAGGTAACTTTGTATCGCAGTTTGAGTTTCAGTGGCTAAAAATGGTCGAGTTAATGTGCTCATTAGTGGGCTGCTCGCCTTAGGAGGTTATTGTGTCTGAAGATTCTGGACAAGAAAAAACCGAAGAACCCACATCCAAAAAAATAGAGGATGCCAAAAAGAAAGGCCAAATAGCGCGATCCAAAGAGTTGGGTACTATGTTTGTGCTTATTTTTTCGGCTATTTCGTTGCTCATGTACGGCCCCGAAATTGGTAAAGGTTTGTATAACGTAATGGGTAGAATGCTTAGCCTAAACCGTAACGAAACCTACGACACCACCAAAATGTTTGCTGTATGGGGCGAAGTGGCCGATGCGCTGATGTTTCCTATGGCAATGTTTGTATTAATTATTGTATTAGCTGCTTTTATTGGTAACACCATGTTAGGTGGCTTTAATTTTAGTTGGCAAGCTGCTGCGCCTAAAGCCAGTAAAATGTCGCCTGCTAAAGGCTTTAAACGTATGTTTGGCCCACAAGCTGGGGTGGAGCTGTTAAAGTCGCTGTTAAAGTTTGGTTTAGTTGCCAGTTTTGCAGTGTTTTTAATTAATACCTTTTTTGATGAAATACTGCACTTAAGTGTAGAAAGCGCCCCAGGTAATATTATTCATGCCTTAGAAATATTGGCTTGGATGTTTTTAGGCTTGTCTTGTACCTTAATTATTATTGCTGCGATTGATGCGCCATTTCAAAGCTATAACCACAATAAACAACTTAAAATGACCCTTCAAGAAGTAAAAGACGAGTATAAAAACTCAGAGGGTGACCCACAAATAAAAGCGCGCATAAGGCAAACCCAGCGGCAAATGTCGCAAAAACGTATGATGCAAGATGTGCCCGATGCCGATGTTATTGTAACTAACCCTACCCATTACTCAGTGGCTTTAAAGTACGACACCGAACGCGCCGGAGCACCTATAGTAGTTGCCAAAGGAATTGATGAAATGGCAATGCAAATTCGTAAAATAGCGATTGGTAATGAAGTGCCTATTTTAGAATCGCCGTCGCTTACTCGAGCACTTTATCATACTGCAGAAGTGGGGGAGCAAATTCCAGATCAATTATTTACCGCAGTTGCGCAAGTATTAGCTTATGTGTTTCAGCTTAAGCGCTTTAATAAAGGGCGCGGAAAACGCCCCACCAAACTTAATAAAAAACTGCCTATTCCTGACGATTATCAGTATTAATTTAAATAACCTATAACTTGGAATAGTTATTGCAATTTCACAGTAGTGTCAATTTTTTGAAATTGTAGGGTTATGGGATTTAAAGCGGTATTACAACAACTTAACAAAGATAAAAAAGAGTATGCCAAAGGCGTAGGTACACCATTAATGGTACTTGCTGCGCTGGGTATGGTCATTTTACCTCTTCCTCCGTTCCTGCTTGATATATTATTTTCTTTTAATATTGCCCTTGCTTTGGTGGTGTTACTGGTAACTGTATACACCATGAAACCACTTGAATTTGGTATGTTTCCTGCTGTGTTACTAATCGCCACTATTATGCGTTTGGCACTTAACGTTGCCAGCACCCGAGTAGTATTACTTGAGGGCCACAATGGTGGTGACTCTGCCGGTAAAGTAATTGAAGCCTTTGGCTCTGTGGTTATTGGTGGTAACTATGCGGTAGGTTTAGTGGTGTTTTTAATCTTGATCATCATAAACTTTGTGGTAATTACTAAAGGTGCTGGGCGTATTTCTGAAGTGTCGGCGCGTTTTACCCTTGACGCTATGCCGGGTAAACAAATGGCAATTGATGCTGACATGAATGCGGGCTTTATTAGCGCCGAGCAAGCCCGAGAGCGCCGCGAAGAAGTTACCCGCGAAGCCGACTTTTATGGTTCTATGGATGGTGCCAGTAAATTTGTTAAAGGCGATGCTATTGCCGGTATTGTTATATTAATTATTAATATTGTTGGTGGCTTATTTGTTGGCATGATCCAACACGATTTAAGCTTTGGCAATGCCATGGAAATTTATACCTTGCTCACCATAGGTGATGGCTTGGTTGCGCAACTCCCTTCATTATTACTCTCTATTGGTACTGCTATTGTTGTAACGCGTCAAAATGAGTCGCACAACATGGGCGATCAATTTAAGAAACAACTCGGTAACGAAAAGTCGTTATTTATTGCTTCAGGCATTTTAATCATTATGGGCTTAGTACCTGGTATGCCGCACGTAGCGTTTTTAAGCTTGGGCGCACTATTAGGTTATTTAGCTTACTACACTCAACAAAATAAATTAAAAGCGGCAGCAGCACTTGCTGAGGAAACCGCTAATGGCAGCGCAGTAGGTACAGGCATTGCCAATAAGCAAGAACAAAAAGAGTTAGGCTGGGACGATGTGCAGCAAGTTGATGTAATTGGTTTAGAGGTAGGTTACCGACTTATTCCATTGGTTGATCAATCCCAAGGTGGTGAATTGCTAAACCGTATTAAAGGCGTGCGTAAAAAGCTCTCTCAAGAATTAGGCTTTTTAGTGCCCCCGGTACATATACGCGACAACTTAGAGCTAGACCCAAATGCATACCGAATTACCTTAATGGGCGTATCAAGTGGCGAAGGCGAACTAAAACACGGCGATGAATTGGCAATTAATCCGGGGCAAGTATTTGGTCCTATAAAAGGGATTGAAACTAAAGATCCGGCTTTTGGTTTAGATGCGGTGTGGATCAAGCCTGATCAAAAAGATGAAGCGCAATCGCTTGGTTATACCGTGGTTGATTCGGCGACTGTGGTTGCCACTCATATTAGCCAATTACTCACCAATAATGCGGCGTTATTATTAGGCCACGAAGAAGTACAAAACCTATTAGATATGCTAGCAAAAAGTCACCCAAGGTTAGTAGAAGGCTTGGTGCCTGATGTATTGCCATTAACTACTATAGTTAAAGTTTTGCAAAATTTATTAAACGAAGGTGTGGCTATTCGCGATATGCGCTCAATAGTACAAACCCTTGTAGAGTATGGCCCACGTAGCCAAGACCCAGATGTTTTAACCGCTGCGGTACGTATTTCACTGCGTCGATTAATAGTTCAAGATGCAGTGGGCATGTCTTCAGAAATCCCTGTCATAACCTTGGCGCCTGAGTTGGAACAGATGTTGCATCAGTCATTACAAAATGCAGGCGACGAAGGTGCCGGAATAGAGCCAGGACTTGCAGAGCGACTTCAAGTGTCATTAAACGAAGCGCATCAAAATCAAGAAATGGCCGGTGAACCTTCAATACTGTTAACGTCAGGAATGTTACGCACTGTGTTATCTCGTTTTGTTAAGTACACCATTCCAGGATTGCGAGTGATGTCTTATCAAGAGATACCAGACGAAAGGCAGATCAAGATTGTTAGCTCAGTAGGCCAACAATAAGATTTTAAAGGGGTTAAACCATGAAGATTAAACGTTTTTTTGCTAAAGATATGCGCACAGCACTTAAAGAAGTTAAAGATGAGCTAGGTGTTGATGCGGTTATTATGTCTAATAAAAAACTCGCAAACGGCGTAGAAATTGTCGCAGCGGTTGATTATGACAAAGCAGCCCCTAAAGCCGCCGCGCCACAACAAAGTGCGCCGCTGCAGCAGCGTACGGCACATTCTGCCCACTCGCAAAGCATGCATAACTTTGTAAAGCCAGAGCCACAGCGTGCTAGACCTGAGCCACAAGCAAAGGTAGCCGACAGCTTACAAGCACTATTAGAGCGCCAGTCGCCGCGTCCACGTTCAGCAGAGCTGGCCTCAATGTTTTCGCAATCAGGTATAGATACCTCAGAGCATTATCAAGAGCCGGTCGCTAAACAACGCCCTACAAATATGTTTGCGCGTGAAGAAGCTGCGCAAGCACGCCCACAAACGCAAGCTGACAGCTTAGGTTTTGATGACCTAGACCGTGATTTTGATGAATTAGACACGCCAGTTGCGCAAACACACACGACTAAAAATACCGAAAGTGAAGCAATGAGCACAATGCGTGAAGAAATGAACGCAATTCGCCAGTTATTAGAGCACCAAGTGTCGGGTTTAATGCAGCAAGATATGGCGCGCCGTGACCCAACGCGCGCATGCATGATTGACCGCTTAGTAGGCATGGGAATCGATAAAGAAGTTGCTGAGCAAATGGCTTGTTTTGTACCTGAAGATGTTCCGCGTCAGCAGGGCTGGAAAGCGCTGTTAACTATGGTTGAAGATCAGATGCAAACCACGAATAACGAAATTTTGCGCCAAGGTGGTGTTTACGCATTAGTTGGCCCAACCGGTGTGGGTAAAACCACTACAGTGGCTAAGCTCGCGGCATTAGGTGCACAAAAATATGGTGCTGATAAAGTAGCGCTAATTACTACCGATACTTACAGAATTGGTGCTTACGAGCAGCTTGCAACATATGGCCGTATTATTGGCTGTGGGGTTAAACAAGTTAAAGATGCGAACGAACTGGCTGAAGTGTTATATCATTTACGTAACAAGCGCTTAGTACTTATAGATACCGCAGGTATGAGCCAACGTGATTTACGTTTAACTGAGCAGTTAAATACCTTAATGCGTAATCAGCGTGTGGATATTCGTAATTACTTAGTATTAAGTGCCACTGCGCAAATAAATGTGTTACAAGAAACCGTAAGACACTTTAAAAAAGTACAGTTAAGCGGTTGTATTTTCACTAAACTCGACGAATCATTAAGTTTAGGCGAGATAATTAGTATTGCGATTCAAAATCGCCTGCCAATAGGGTATCTTACTAATGGTCAACGAGTACCTGAAGATATTCGAGTTGCAAATGCAGAAAAACTAGTGAAAAAAGCTGAGCAATTATATTTAAAGAGAACAAAAGTACAACATTCACGACACCAATCAGTGGCGTCGAGCACAGTAGAGATGTATGATTAACACAGTATTAGATCAAGCAAGCGGCCTGCGTAAAATGAGCAAAAATAATAATAACGGCGTTAAGGTTATCGCCGTCACTGGCGGTAAAGGTGGCGTTGGAAAAACAAATGTATCGTTAAATACTGCGATCGCTTTAGGTCAGCAAGGCAATAGAGTGTTAGTGCTTGATGCCGATTTGGGTTTAGCCAATTGTGATGTAATGCTTGGACTACGTGTTGAGCGTAATTTATCGCATGTGTTATCTGGCGAATGTGAGCTTGATGAAATACTAGTAGAAGGCCCCGCTGGGATAAAAATAGTACCAGCGACTTCGGGTTCACAAAGTATGGTTGAGTTGTCGCCTGCAGAACATGCTGGGCTTATTCGTGCTTTTAGCGAACTCAATACTGATTTTGATATATTAGTTGTTGATACCGCTGCCGGTATATCGGATATGGTGCTGAGTTTTTCTCGCGCTGCACAAGATGTTTTGGTTGTGGTATGTGACGAGCCTACTTCAATAACCGATGCCTATGCACTGATCAAAGTATTAAGCCGCGAACATGGCGTGTATAAATTTAAAATTGTTGCCAACATGGTGCGTTCATTACGCGAAGGGCAAGAGTTATTTGCAAAGCTATCAAAGGTTACAGACCGATTTTTAGATATATCAATGGAGCTGGTTGCAACCGTTCCTTATGATGAAAATATGCGCAAAGCAACACGTCGTCAAAAAGTAATTGTTGAACTGTTTCCTAGTTCTCCTGCTGCACTTGCCTTTAAAACATTAGCAACAAGAATAACAAAGTGGCCAATACCGAACCAGCCTTCGGGTCATTTAGAATTTTTCATTGAGAAACTCGTTAACGGCTAACTATGACTACATTGGTGAATAGAGCTATGGGATATGAATCAACACAAAATTTAAATATGATTGTTGAAAAGCATGCTTCATTAGTAAAAAAAGTAGCATGTCATTTAATTGCTCGTTTACCCCCTAGTGTACAACTCGATGATTTAATTCAATCAGGAATGATAGGATTAATAGAGGCGTCAAAAAACTTTGATGCCACTAAAGGCGCTAGTTTTGAAACCTTTGCGGGTATTCGTATTCGGGGCGCTATGCTTGATGAAATGCGCCGTGGAGACTGGGCTCCTCGCTCAGTACATCGTAAAAGCCGCCAGGTTATAGAAGCTATTTCAGCATTAGAAAGCAGCCTGAATCGTGAACCTACAGACAGTGAAGTTGCCCAAAAGCTTGAAATTACACTAGAGCAATATCATCATATTTTAACCGATGTTAATTCCAGTAAAATCTTAGGAATAGAAGATTTAGGTATTGATGAGGATGTTATAACACCTGTTGGGCACGATTTAGCACTAGACAAACCCTTTAATAATGTTAAAAATGAAAGGTTTAATGAATCTTTATTAAGTGCAATTAAATCCCTACCAGAGCGAGATGCAATGGTGCTTTCGTTGTACTATAACGATGAAATGAATTTAAAAGAAATTGGACAGATACTCGATGTAAGTGAGTCGCGTGTAAGTCAGATACATGGTCAGGCGATGATTAAGCTAAAAGCAAAAATCAATGACTGGATAAATTAGAAGTAAGTAAATACAGGTTTAGGCCTCACTGGAGGATGTTTTGGATAAAAACATAAAAATTCTTGTTGTTGATGACTTTTCAACGATGAGACGTATTATTAAAAACCTATTGCGTGATTTAGGGTTTACCAATGTTTTAGAAGCAGATGATGGCTCAACTGCTTTACCTATGTTGCAAAATCAATCATTTGACTTTGTAGTAACAGATTGGAATATGCCGGGCATGCAAGGTATTGACTTGTTAAGAGCAATACGCGCAGATGACAAATTAAAGCATCTTCCGGTTTTAATGGTTACTGCAGAAGCTAAAAAAGAGCAAATTATTGCAGCAGCCCAAGCAGGTGTTAATGGTTATATTGTTAAGCCATTTACTGCGGGTACATTAAAAACTAAATTAGAAAAAGTGTTCGAACGCTTAGGTTAATAAGGGGAGAGGCTTATGTCAGCACCTGCTGCGCCTCAGATTACTTTAGAGCAAGCACGTCAGCTGGTCACTTTTTTAGAAAACGGTGAGCAACATAAAGCTGATCAGTTAATTTTAGAAACTGCCTCTCAAGAACAATCATATTTGTTTGCAGAAGTAGGTAAATTAACGCGCCAGTTGCACGAGTCTTTAAAGGGTTTTGAGCTTGACACCCGCATAACAGATTTAACCACTGATGCAATTCCGGATGCTAAAAAGCGACTTAACTATGTCATAGAAATGACAGAAAACGCCGCCAACAAAACCATGGATGCGGTTGAAGCGAGCCTGCCTTTAGCCCAGCAATTAGCTGATGATATTTCGCATATCAAGCCAACCTGGGATCGGTTAATGAGCCGCGATCTTGAACTTGGTGAATTTAAAACATTGTGTCATAGCATTGATAAATTTATGAACAGCTCGCATCTTAAAACCGATGAGTTGCAAGTATTAATGACTAATGTGTTAATGGCTCAAGATTATCAGGATTTAACCGGGCAAGTAATTCGCCGTGTTATTGAGCTGGTACGCGAAGTTGAAGAAAGTTTAATTCATCTGTTAACTGCGTTTGCAGCACAAGATGAAAACAATAACCAAGAGCAACAAAAAACAGAAAACTCGATTGCCGCACAAGCATTAGCAGGCCCAGAAGGCCCTATTATTGATAAAGAATCGCGTGATGATGTTGTATCTGATCAAGACGAAGTTGATGATCTTTTATCAAGTTTGGGCTTCTAATAGGAGAGTAACTGCATGAGCTTTGAAGTCGATGAAGATATATTACAAGATTTTTTAGTTGAAGCTGGAGAAATCCTTGAGCTTTTATCTGAACAATTAGTTGAACTGGAAAATAACCCAGAAGATACTGAATTATTGAACGCTATTTTTAGAGGCTTTCACACTGTTAAAGGTGGCGCGGGCTTTTTAGCGATGTCAGAGCTGGTAGATGCCTGCCATGGCGCAGAAAACGTGTTTGACTTACTGCGCCAAAAAGTGCGAACAGTTAACTCTGAGCTAATGGATGTTATACTTCAAGCACTTGATACTATTAATGAAATGTTTGCTACGATTAAAAATCGTGAGCAACCAGAGCCTGCCGATCCTCAGTTACTCGAAATATTACATAAATTAGGTTTACCCCCCACAGAAGAAGAGCTTGGCGGTGACACTATTGCGCCAGTAATAACGCAAGATGCTAATTTAGATGATGACCCTTTTGCATTTGATGAGTTGTTTGATGCACCCAGTGCAGCAACAAACGCTACAGCAAACGATGCGCATATTGATGAAATTAGCGAAGATGAATTTGAAAACTTACTTGATGAACTTCATGGCAAAGGTAAAGGCCCTGCAATAAAAGAGTCATTAAGTAATAGCAGCGACTTAAGTGGCGATATTACCGACGATGAATTTGATAGCTTATTAGATGAGCTTCACGGGGTGGGAAGTTTTGGTGCGGTAAATAAAACTCCAAAACCTCAAGCAGCTCAAAGTCCGGCTGCTAGCACTAACGATGATGAAATAAGTGACGATGAGTTTGAAGCTTTACTAGATGAGCTACATGGCAAGGGAGCGGCGCCAAAATCTAAAGAAAGCGCGGCAACACCTGCACCTGTAAATAAAGTTACGGCTCCTAAAGCAGCTGTAGTTAAAGCCTCACCAGTAGCAGTTGATAAAGTTAAGCAGCCACAAGCGGCTGTTGTAGCAGCAAGTGCTAATACCAATACCGCTGCGCCAGTTGCTAAAAAAGCGCCGCCTGCACAAGCTGAAACAACAGTAAGGGTTGATACTAAACGCCTTGATCAAATTATGAATATGGTGGGCGAGCTTGTATTAGTACGTAATCGTTTAGTGAGTTTAGCCACCAGTTCAGAAAGTGAATCTATGAGTAAAGCAATATCTAACTTAGATGTTGTTACAGCTGATTTGCAAGGCGCGGTAATGAAAACGCGAATGCAGCCAATCAAAAAAGTATTTGGCCGTTTTCCACGTGTTGTTCGCGACTTAGCACGTACCTTAAATAAAGATATTAATTTATTGCTGGTTGGCGAAGAAACCGATTTAGATAAAAACCTAGTTGAGGCACTGGCCGATCCATTAGTGCATTTAGTACGTAACTCGGTTGATCATGGTATAGAAATGCCAGATGATCGTGAAGCTGCGGGTAAACCGAGAACAGGTACCGTTACGCTTTCTGCTTCGCAGCAGGGGGATCATATTTTGCTTACCATTAAAGATGATGGCGCAGGTATGGATGCTGAAAAACTAAAACAAATAGCAATTAAAAAAGGTGTGCTTGATCAAGAGCAAGCAAGCCGTTTGTCTAACACCGAAGCTTACAATCTGATATTTGCGCCAGGGTTTTCTACCAAAGAAGCAATATCTGATATTTCTGGTCGTGGTGTTGGCATGGATGTGGTTAAAACTAAAATCACCCAGTTAAATGGCTCGGTTAGCATAGAGTCAGAACTAGGTGTGGGCACTATACTTGAAATTAAAGTACCGTTAACTTTGGCTATTTTACCTACCTTAATGGTGGTAGTGAGTGAGCAAACATTTGCACTACCATTAGCAGGGGTAAGTGAAATATTTAACTTAGACCTTACTAAAACGAATGTGGTTGATGGTCAGTTAACTATTATTGTTCGTAAAAAAGCAGTGCCTTTATTTTATTTAGAGCATTGGCTAGTGAAAGGTGCCGATCGTACAAGCCGTAAAGCGCAAGGGCATGTGGTTATTGTGCAAATAGGTACACAACAAGTTGGCTTTGTGGTTGATTCGTTAATTGGTCAAGAAGAAGTGGTTATTAAGCCGTTAGACGCTTTATTACAAGGTACGCCTGGAATGGCAGGTGCCACTATTACTTCGGATGGTGGTATTGCACTTATATTAGATGTACCGAGTATGTTAAAACACTACGCAGGTAAATAATAAAGTAGACGTATACTTTATACGTCTACATAATAAAAATAAGAGAGCAAAATGGCCGTTAAAGTTTTAGTTGTTGATGATTCGAGCTTTTTTCGCCGTCGAGTGAGTGAGATTCTTGAATTAGATAGCGAGATTGAAGTAATTGGCTTTGCCGTAAATGGCCGAGATGCTGTAGAAAAAGCAGCTAGTTTACGTCCTGATATGATCACTATGGATGTAGAAATGCCGGTGTTAGATGGTATAAGTGCTGTAAAAGAAATTATGGCCAGTAACCCGACGCCAATTTTAATGTTTTCTTCGTTAACTCGCTCCGGTGCAACTGCAACTTTAGATGCACTTGATGCTGGTGCTATGGATTTTTTACCGAAAAAATTTGAAGACATTGCTCGCAATAACGAAGATGCCATTAAGCTGCTGCAAAGCAAAGTAAAAGAAATTGGCCGCCAACGTATTAGACGTGTTGCTAGCCCTAGACCCTCCAGTATAAACAAACCTTTATTTACACCTACTTCAGCGCCAAGCGCATTAGCAGCAAGGTTTGCACAAACAAATAAAACAGCAACAACAGTAGTACAACCAGAGCGAAGCTTTAATAATTCGCCAGTAACTAGTCGCAGTGCAATAGTAACAAAGCGCGCGAGTGGCAAGCACTATCAACTAGTTGCAATTGGCACATCAACCGGTGGACCTGTTGCGCTGCAAACTATATTAACTCAGCTTCCTGCTAACTTTCCGCACCCTATATTATTAATTCAGCATATGCCCGCTGCGTTTACTCCGGCTTTTGCGGCACGCTTAAATAGTTTGTGTAAAATTCAGGTAAAAGAAGCGCAGCAAGGAGATCGACTGCAAGCAGGTGTGGCTTACTTAGCACCGGGTGGCCAGCAAATGATGATTGATGGTCGTGGGGCAAGTAGAACACTACGAGTTTTTGAAGATAACAGCGAGCGCATTAGTTACAAACCAAGCGTTGATGTAACCTTCGCCAGTGCCGCTAAAGCGTATCAAGGTGATGTATTAGCTATAGTATTAACTGGTATGGGCGCAGATGGGCGTGAAGGCGCTCGTATGCTTAAACAATCAGGGGCAACCATTTGGGCACAAGATGAAAAAAGTTGTGTTGTTTATGGTATGCCACAAGCAATTGCTAATGCTGGTTTAGCGAGCGAAAGTTTGCCATTAGATGAAGTAGCAATACGTTTAAAGACAGAGGTGGGCTGTGGATAAGCTTTCCGTACTAGGTTTACTTATTGGCTTAGGCGCCATTGCAATAGGTTACTCGTTAGAGGGCGGCGTGGTATCAGCATTATTTAACGGACCTGCGTTGATCATTGTACTGGGCGGCACATTGGGTGCTGTAATGTTACAAACATCAGCCAGTACTTTTAAAAAGATGCTAGAAATTACGCACTGGGTTTTTGTATCGCCTAAATACAATATTGAAGATGCCATAGAGCAAGTAAAAGGATGGTCACATAAAGCACGTCAAGAAGGTTATTTAGCCCTTGAAAACGAAGCGCTTACCCACCCAGATGCCTATGCTGCAAAAGGGCTTGGATTATTAGTTGATGGTTGCTCAGATCAAAAACTGCGCGATACGTTAGAAATAGATTTACTGTTAGAGCGCGAACGTCTGCTAGAGGCAAGTCGTGTTTATGAAGCTATGGGCGGTTATAGTCCTACCATAGGTATTTTAGGGGCCGTGCTTGGTCTTATTCAGGCAATGTCGTTTATTACAGATCCGCAAAAGCTTGGAGCCGGTGTTGCCACTGCCTTTATAGCAACTATTTATGGCGTGGGTTTAGCTAATTTATTATTTTTACCTATGGCTAATAAGTTAAAGCAACGGGTTGAGCAAAAAATGCTTTATCACGAAATGCTTGCCGAGGGCGTAATTGCAATAAGCCAAGGCGAAAGCCCAGTAAGTATTGAATTAAAGCTTGAAGCCTATCGGGTTGACCGCCCAAATGTCGTGGTTGAGTAGCAGCTATTATGTTACGTCGTCGCTTGCGCAACACCACTACTAAAAGTCAACACACAGAACGTTGGCTGGTGTCTTATGCTGATTATATGACGATTATGTTTGCCTTTTTTGTGGTTTTGTACGCAATAGCAATTAACAAAGAAGAGAAATTTCAAGTGCTGTCCGATTCGATTGGTTATGTATTTGATAAGTCAGCCCGTCAACATTCGCAGCAAGGAACTGGGATAAATGGCGACGCAATATTGACAGACAGAGTAACCCCAGAGCAAGAAGTGCTCTACGGCGAAAGTATTTTAAAAGAAGAACACGGGCCAAAGCTGCTGGACGGACAAAGCGATACCAGTAATATTGAGCAAAAACACCTTGGCAAACCACTCGATAGTTTGTTGGCTAAGCTGCAATCGTCATTAATAGATGAAATACGCGATGGTGAAGCAAGTTTAGAACTCAGCCAAGATTGGCTGATCATTGAGCTTAGTTCTGGTATGCTATTTTCAAGTGGCAGTAGTGTAGCGCAAGTTCGAGCTAAGCAAGTTGTTAAAATAATTAAAGATATTATTGCTCCGGTAGATAACTATATTAGAGTACGCGGCTATACTGACAACCAAACCATAGGTAATGAAATGTACCGCTCGAATTGGGAGTTGTCGGTGGCGCGTGCAACAGCCGTTTTAGTTGAGCTTGAAAGCCTAGGTATAAATTCAGCGCGAATGGCGATTGAGGGATATGGTCAATATTCTCCTTTTGCCACTAACGATACTAAGCAAGGGCGTGCTGAAAATCGCAAAGTAGTTATTGCCCTATCTAAATATGGGTTGCCACCAACAGCAGAAGTAGTAAGCGTTGAGCCGCAACAAGTAGTCGTTAAACCTGAGCCTGAAGCAGAATTACCCTCTGACGATAATACAATAAAAATAATTCGTTTACCCCATGGCGGTATTCGTATATCGACTCGAAATGAACTGTAATTAGGATGCAATGTGAAGATTTGGACTGTAGCAAATCAAAAAGGTGGAGTAGGGAAAACCACAACCGCGGTTAGCCTTGCAGGTATTTTAGCATCTCAAGGTAAGCGCGTATTATTGATTGATACCGATCCTCATGCCTCATTAACCTATTACTTTGGCATTGATTCTGAGGATTTAGAGGTTAGCGTATACGATATTTTTGTACGCGGAACTAGCATGCAAAGCGAAGAAATACTCCAAGCATTATGTCCATCTAGTATTGAAAACTTAGATATATTACCCGCCACTATGGCTATTGCTACCCTAGATAGAAGTATGGGCAATAAAACCGGCATGGGATTAATATTAAAAAAAGCGCTTGCAAAAATAAGCGAATATTACGACTATGCAATCCTCGATTGCCCCCCAGTACTTGGCGTATTAATGGTTAATGCGCTAGCTGCGAGTGAACGCATTTTAGTGCCGGTACAAACCGAGTTTTTAGCGCTAAAGGGGCTCGACAGAATGATGCGTACTATGCAGTTAATGCAAACATCTCAAGCTAAAAGCTATGAATATACTATAATTGCCACCATGTACGATAAGCGCACGAAAGCCTCGTTAGAGGCATATAAAACACTGCAAAATACTTATACTGATAAAGTGTGGCCGGGCGTTGTTCCGGTAGATACCAAATTTAGAGACGCCAGTTTAGCGCAACAAGTTCCAAGTGAATTTTGTCCACGGTCTCGCGGGGTATATGCCTACAAGGCATTGCTCGATTATTTAATAGAACAAGGTTAATCAATGAGTAAGCAATTATTTGCTAATGAAAAAGTAATGACTCAATATCTAGGCGCGTTATTGTGCGAAGACGAGCCTGTAGATAATCTTGAACCCGTTGCAAAATTACTTGAGCAAGTAACGGATAAAAAAACTGAACACCCAGATTTAGAAGCGCAGAGCACACAAAGTACGCCAGTATTTGAGCAAGCTGTGCCAGAAGTTATTAAAAAGCCGATAGCGCAAGAAGTCAAAGCTCTAGTTACCTCTGCTGAGCAAACACTGTCGGCCGAGCAAATATTAGCCGCACAAAGCCAAGCTGATTATTTTGACGGGCAGTTTCAAGCCTTATTTTTTGAAGTGGCAGGATTAACGCTAGCTGTGCCGCTTAAAGCGTTAGGCGGTATACATGAATTAAGTGAAGTAAATCATTTATTTGGTAAACCAAAGTGGTTTAAAGGCGTTATGCTCAATAGAGATGAAAAACTTAATGTGGTTGATACCGCACGTTGGGTTATGCCAGAAAAGTATGACGAAAAGTTAGAGGCGTCACTTAACTACAAGTATTTAATTACACTAGGCGACAGTCAGTGGGGATTATTGGCAGAAAAGCTAATAAATAACATTACATTGAGTAAAGAAGATGTAAAATGGCGTACAAACCAAAGTAAGCGCCCATGGCTTGCCGGTGTTATTAAAGAAAAAATGTGCGCTTTAATAGATGTAAATAATTTAAATGCATTATTAGAGAAAGGCCTAGACAGCCGTCAGTAGTAATGACCATTACGGGGAAACAGCATGAACCAAGATAAGTTACTGTCAGCAAATAAAAATGCAGATAATAATGATGAAATACTACAGTGGGTAACGTTTAAGTTAGAAGACGAAACTTACGGTGTTAACGTAATGCAAGTGCAAGAAATATTACGCTACACTGAAATAGCCCCTGTACCTGGTGCACCTTCGTACGTGATTGGTATTATTAACTTACGTGGCAATGTGGTTACGGTTATTGATACTCGTGCCCGTTTTGGTTTAGCCGGTACGGATGCAACAGATAATTCGCGAATTTTAATTATTGAAGCTGAAGAGCAAGTTATTGGTATTTTAGCCGACAGCGTATCTGAAGTGGTTTATTTGCGCAGCTCAGAAATAGACAGTGCGCCGAATGTAGGCACAGAAGAAAGCGCTAAGTTTATTCAGGGTGTGTGTAATCGCGAAAACGAGTTACTTATTTTAGTTGATTTAAATAAGCTACTTAGTGACGACGAATGGGATGAGTTGAGCGATTTATAAGCTTTACCAATAAAAATTATGTTATTACTCAGTTTAGCAATTATAGCGTTAGCTGTTGCCCTTATAGCATTGGCGATGATCATTCTATTTAAAAGCAGCTATGCAAGTGAGCTTACCTCTCAGCTGCAGCAATTTAAAGACTCGGCTGAGCAAATTAATATTTTACGCAGTGAGGTACAAGAGTTGCGCACTGGGTTATTAAGTATTGGTAAGCGAGTACTTGAAGTTGAGCAGCAAAATGAAGAGCTAACTCAACAACAAGCAGCGCAAAAGTATGACGATCCAGATGCAAAAATTTATTCTCGTGCTGTAAAAATGGTTGAACTTGGAGCTGATTTAGAAGAAGTAATTCGTGAATGCGAATTACCTAGAGCAGAAGCAGAACTGCTGTTTTCATTGCATAAACAAAAAGGCGCTTAGCGTCTTTTTTGCTTTTTAATGCTGTTAAAGCTACGCCTTAATATTTAACTTACCTTGAAAGTCTTGCCAGCCTGGCGGAAATTGCCCTCTTAATACATACGAAAATGCAATTAGCTCAGCAATTACATAATACAACTCTTTAGGTATTTCTTCCCCAAGCTCTAAGTGTGATAACGTTTTGGCTAATGCTTCATCTTGATGGATCATAATGCCTTTTTTTTCAGCCGCTGCTATTATTTCATCAGCTAATTTGCCAAAGCCCTTGGTACTTACCATAGGCGAGTTTCCGGCTGCATATAAAAGCCCAATCGCAGATTTGTTGTTGGCTGAGTCACTCATTTTTATACCTTAATATTAATAATGGCATGCGATTTATAAAAAGCTTGATGGCTTGCATCGCCTTGCTTTAAAGTAAGATCACCTACTTGCAAACCATGCTTGGCTAATTTTGATCTTAAATTATCAAGATGCGGATGAGCCATAGCGGTCACTTCTTGGCTTGATGCAAATAACTGGCAATCAAGTGCTTTATCCATTAATTCGGCAGTAATTTGTAACTGACCAAGCTGTGCATAATCAAAGTTTAACCTAACAAACCAGACATTTTTTTCTGCTAGCTTATCGCCACTGGGCTTTTTATATTGGCCTAATGTTATTTCTGTTTGCGCCGCTTCTGGCGGTAATTTCATTGGTAATAAAAAGTTTACCAAGGGGTTTGAGTCGGCTAGCTGATTAGCAGGGGTAACATTTACTTGGCCAAGGGTATTTTTAACTTGTGTTAACTCCCCCGCAAGTGCTTGCACTTGGCTTTGTTGCAGTTGCTCAAGTAATTTAGCACCAGAGTTGCCGGTTTTAAATGTGGGTAATAACACCTGCAGTAGTGCATCTAAGCCGGTTTGATTATTAATGCTAATAGGTGTAGTTGTTTGGCTAATAATAGGCGCGGCTAAAATGCTCACTGCAAGTTGCTCTAATCCCTTACTAAAACTGCTTTGCAGCGTGTCGTTTGTCAGTTGCGTTGGTTGTAATGTGGCAAGAATTTCGCGCTGTATAGCTGTTGGGTGTAAATTATTACTAGAAACCATCCGATTAAATGCCTGATTTACGAGGCGCGTTAAGTCGGCTGGTTGCTGCGATAACTGCTGTGCAATATCTGCTATTTTGCTGCTTAAAAGCGGCGTGTTATTGGGTGTATTTATTGCGCTAGCTGCACTGAGTTGGTTTAGCAGTGGAGCGAGTAATTTAGCTTCTAAAGGATGTAATTGATTTTGCGAACTTAGTTTGCCATTGCTCGTTGTTGCAAAGAGCATGCTTGTTGGCAACTGCCATAGGCTAACACTTGATTTTATTAATTGGGTTAACTGCACTAAAGGTGGCAACTGGTTAGGTTGCTGGTTTAACTGCTCGGTGACATTTAGTTTATTAATACCTGTTACCGTTTGATTTATAGCGGCAAAAGGTTTGTTTTCGAAGTACTTTACTGCATCACTTATACGCGTTTTTAGTTCACCAAAACTACTTTTTAACCAAGAATCAATAGGGCTGTTATTAGCCGCTATTAATGGACTAGTAGGGTTATTTAAATTGCTTGTTGATACGCTGCTTTGCTGCGCCGAAATTAGTTGATTAAACGGTTTTGTGAACGAGTTTTTAAGTATGACAGTGGTACTGTTTATATTAGTTTGAATTAACAGTTTGTTGGCTTGGCTGCTCAAGTTTACGTTTGTTACGGTATGCGAAAGTTGGTTAAGTTGATTATTGTTTATATTAAGCTTAAATGAACCTGCTTGTTGTGCATGCGTTAAAATTGCAAATTTAGGGGTTGCTTGTAGCTGTGCATTTGGCAAATTTTGCGCAAGTAAACTTGCTAGCTTTGCTTGAGTTATGGGTTGTGTATGCACGGATTCAGCAAAGCGATTGATAACGTCTAGCTGCGCGCCTTTATTATTAGTGCTAATTATTATTTTTAATGGTTGCTCTGCGGCCAGCAGTTGCGCTACCTCTTTATTAATTGCAATGCTGGCATTAAGCTTTTCAATTACCAGCTTGGGTGTAGGCGTTAATACGACCTGCGCCGGCATAGGATTATTTTGTAACTCGCTTCCGGTATTTATATAATTTAAAAATTGCTGTAATTGCACCGGTTGATTAAGTGTAAGCCTTGTATTGTTGGGGGTAATTGCAAGTGACTTGCCCTCGTTACTGAGCTGTATGCTCGCACTGGCTATTTTGTCTAAGTTTTTTGGCGCAGTTGTAATACCAAGCCTGAGAGTTTGCCAGTGCTTATTTATTAATACATCTAGGGTGATCGATTCTTTAGAAAACTGAATGTTTTTTGCCGCAAGCATCTCGCCAGGAAGCGAGGTTAAGTTATGCTTAGGCGCATTAGAGGTTAGGTTATTAACCAATGAATTAGATAATGTAATTTGCGTAGGTGTATTCATTATTTTAAATCAAGTTTTCTTTATTTTTAGTGAATCGATTTTAAAGCAATATTCGTATTACCCTATCATTATGATAGACTAACGCCTAATTTTTGGCAGAGAGAATCGTCATCTTGTTACACATTAAGTCCGTCACCTGCATCAAGCAAGAACGTTGTTTGTTTGCGGATCTTAATTTTAGCCTTAATAGCGGCCAAATCATGCAATTAGCAGGTGCTAATGGTGCTGGTAAAACGTCTTTATTACGTATTATAGCGGGCTTTTCTATGCCTGATGAAGGCGATATTCTGTACCTTAATCAGTCGATTAAAAAGTACTATGAAGAGTACGCCAGAGATCTATTATTTATAGGCCATAAAACCGGGGTTAATGTGCAGCTCAGTGCGCTTGAAAACGTTAAGCATTGGCTGGCAATTAATGGCTACACTAATGAAGGTGATTTATACCCTTTATTAAGTAAGCTTGGCTTAGTAGGCCTTGAAGATGTACCGGTTAGAACGCTCTCTGCTGGGCAGCAACGCCGTGTTGCGTTAGCTCGATTATGGTTAAGTGAAGCTAAGTTATGGATTTTAGATGAGCCATTTACAGCACTTGATAAAAGTGGTGTTGCCTTTTTACAGCAACGTTTTGTTGAGCATTTAAAAATTGGCGGAGCTATATTGCTAACCACGCATCAAGATTTAACGGCTCATTTTAGCAACCTACAAACACTCACTTTGGAGTATCGTCACTAATGACCCGACAACACTCCTATTGGTTACTTTTTAAAGCCGTGTTTAGTAAAGATGTTAAACTTGCTTTTCGTCAGCGCGCTGAAATTATCAATCCTATTTTGTTCTTTTTAATTGTTATTTCATTATTTCCGTTAGCTATTGGGCCAGAGCCCGGTCTACTGGCAAGAATGGCGCCGGGTATAATTTGGGTGGCTGCTTTACTCTCAACTATGTTGGGGTTAGATAAGCTGTTTAGAGATGATTATAACGATGGCTCACTTGAACAACTTATTGCATCGTCGTATCCGTTATCGTTAACTGTGTTGGCTAAAGTAGCCGCGCATTGGGTGATCACTGGGCTTCCTTTAGTATTAATGACCCCACTGTTTGCACTACTATTGAATTTAGATAACACAGCATTAATGGCTACGTTACTAACGCTATTATTAGGTACGCCTTTGTTGAGCTTTATTGGCGCAATTGGGGCTGGGCTTACTGTAGGATTACAAAAAGGCGGTATTTTAATGAGTTTATTGGTGTTGCCTTTGTATATTCCGGTTTTAATTTTTGCAACGTCAGCTATCGATACCAGTACTATGTCGCTGGATTATAGTGGGCAGCTTGCCATTCTTGGCGCTATGTTAGTTATTGCTATTATTAGTGCGCCAATCGCCATATCGTCAGCATTAAAAGTGAGTGTAAGTTAATATGTGGAAGTGGTTACATCCCTATGCTAAAGCAGAGCGTGCATATAAGTTATGCAATACGTTATTGCCTTATTTTGCCGTAGTTACGGTTATTAGTATGTTAGTTGGTTGGGTATGGGGGCTTGGTTTTGCGCCTGCCGATTACCAACAAAAAGACAGCTACCGTATCATTTTTATTCATGTGCCTTCGGCTATTTTATCTATGGGTGCTTATTCATCAATGGCAATTGCTGCCATTATTGCGCTGGTTTGGCAGTTACGAAACGCTGAACTTGCAGTTATTGCAATTGCGCCTGTAGGGGCGTGCATTACTGCGATTGCACTTATAACCGGTGCTGCATGGGGTAAACCTATGTGGGGCGCTTGGTGGGTGTGGGATGCGCGTTTAACCTCAGAGCTAATTTTATTATTTTTATATTTGGGTGTGTTGTCTTTGTACCATGCCTTTGAAGATAAGAAGGCAGCGGGTCGTGCCGCTTCTATTTTGGCTATTGTAGGGGTTATTAATTTACCTATTATTCATTACTCTGTTGAGTGGTGGAATACCCTACACCAAGGAGCCTCAATAACTAAGCTAGATACCAAAGCAATTGATCCCAGTATGTTTTGGCCATTAATGGTAAACATTTTGGCGTTTGCGGCTTTTGTTGGCACTGTTACTTTAATTCGTCTTAAAAATGAAATATTACAACGTGAAAAGCATCGCCCATGGGTGCGCCAGTTGTTAACTAAGAGGTAGTTATGCAGTTTGACTCATTTTCTGATTTTATTGCAATGGGAGGCTATGGATTTTATGTGTGGCTTTCTTTTGGTACATGCGCACTTATTTTATTAGGTATTTTATTTAGTTCACTCAGAGAGACTAAACATATTATGGCATCGGTAGAGCAACAAATAGCGCGAGAAGTTCGTATTAAAAATGCTAAGCAGGAGCAAATATAATGAACCCAAGACGTAAAAAACGCCTTTTAGTTATTGTTGCAGTGCTGTTTGGCATTGGTGCCTCAATAGGCTTGGTACTGTATGCATTACAAGAAAACATTAATTTATTTTATACCCCAAGTGAGCTTGTTGACGGTAAAGGCCCCAATAAAGAAAAACCACAAATAGGCCAAAAGCTACGCATTGGTGGCATGGTTGTACCAGGTTCGGTAGAGCGCAATGAGCAAAGTTTAAAAGTAAGCTTTACTTTAGTTGATACAGGCCCAACCGTGGTAGTGCGTTATCAGGGGATTTTGCCTGACCTATTTCGCGAAGGCCAAGGCATAGTTGCACAAGGTGTACTTGTGGAGCCCAATGTAATAGAAGCATTTGAAGTACTTGCTAAGCATGATGAAGAATACATGCCTGCTGAAGTGGCAGAAGCGTTAAAAGGAATTAAACACGAGAAACCTAAATACAACCTAGATAGTGGTAATTAATAATGATCCCAGAACTTGGTTATTTTTCTTTAACGCTTGCCATGGTGCTAAGCGTTTTATTATGTGTTTTTCCGCTGTGGGGTGCACATACCGGTAATTTACGCTTAATGCGTGCTGCTCCTTCGTTAGCGGTAGGGCAATTTGTATTTGTATTTATTTCGTTTGCCGCCCTTATTTATGCCAGCCTTACAAATGACTTTACAGTTGCGTATGTGGCGTATCACTCAAGTAGCTCTTTGCCTTGGTATTATCAAATAACCTCGACCTGGGGTGGGCATGAAGGCGCTATTTTATTGTGGTTATTGATGCAAGCTGGTTGGACAGCTGTTGTTGCACTGCGCTCTAAAGCGCTACCTTGGGTATTGCGTGCTCGTGTACTTGGTGTGCTTGGCTTTTTAGGTGTTGGCTTTATGATGTACACCTTATTGCTTTCAAGCCCATTTGAGCGTTTATTACCTTATTTCCCGGTAGAGGGGCGCGACTTAAATCCGCTACTACAAGATCCGGGTATGATCATACACCCGCCGTTACTTTATATGGGTTATGTAGGGCTATCTGTAGCGTTTGCTTTTGCAATTGCGGCACTTTTAACTGGCAAGCTAGATAATACTTGGGCCAAATGGTCTCGTCCGTGGACTATGACCGCGTGGGGCTTTTTAACTTTAGGTATTACCATAGGAAGTTGGTGGGCGTATTCAGAACTTGGCTGGGGCGGCTGGTGGTTTTGGGATCCAGTAGAAAATGCATCTTTAATGCCTTGGTTAGTAGCAACAGCACTTTTACATTCATTGAGTGTGACAGAAAAACGTGGTGTATTTAAATCATGGACAGTACTGTTAGCAATTGCAGCATTTTCACTTAGCTTACTGGGCACCTTTATTGTGCGCTCAGGTATTATTGTATCTGTGCATGCTTTTGCAACTGACCCTGATAGAGGCTTATTTATACTGGCCTTTTTAGCTATTGTTGTTGGCGGTGCATTAGCACTTTATGGCATGCGCGTATCGCAAGTGCGAAGCGAAGGGCGTTACAAGTTAGTATCGCGCGAAGTAGCACTGTGGCTAAATAATATATTCTTAGTGGTTGCTACTTTAATTGTATTACTAGGTACTTTATTGCCTATGGTACACAAAGAAATGGGCTTAGGCAGCATTTCAATTGGCGAACCATTTTTTAATAAGATGTTTGCAATACTGCTAGTGCCATTTGCTATTTTAATGGGTATTGGGCCGTTTTTACGCTGGAAGCAAAATAAATGGGCGTTTTTACAAAACAAAATACTAATGGGTGTATTAGTCAGTATTATTATTACCTTTGCTTGGTTATTTTCTAGCTATGATGTGATTGCACCGCTTACCTTATTAGCAACCACGTTAGCTGTATGGATTGTAATTACAACAGGTATTGATTTGTACAGTAAAGTTACCGTACATAGCACCTTTAAAGAAGGCTTTAAGCGCTTAGGTTTAGGTTATTGGGCTATGGTACTTGGCCATATAGGTATTGCCTTTGTAATTGCTGGCGTAACCCTTACTTCGGCATACTCGGTTGAGCGCGACGTATCAATGAAACCAGGTGATACGGTGCAGCTTAATCAGTATCAATACCGCTTTGAAGGAGTGAAAAATGTTCGCGGAGCTAATTACAGTGGCCATGCGGGTGTTGTATCGGTATTAAAAAATGACAAGCTAGTCACTCAGTTACATGCCGAAAAACGCCGTTACGATATTGGCATGCAGTTTATGACAGAAGCAGCAATTGATGCAGGCTTCACACGCGATTTATACCTAGCGTTAGGTGAGCAATTAAGCGAAGGCGCGTGGTCATTACGAATTTATCATAAGCCATTTGTGCGTTGGATGTGGATTGGCGGTATATTAATTTCGTTAGCAGGGTTTGTAATTTTATTTGATAAACGCTATCGCACCTCATCGCCTCAATCAACAAAAGAAACAGCGGAGAGCGAAGCATGAATCGTAAGCTTTTAGCTATAGCACCGTTACTGGTTTTTGCTTTTATTTGTGTGTTTTTATTCCAAGGGTTATTTGCTAACCCAAGGGAAATACAAACAGGGCGATTAGGGCAATCTATGCCAGAATTTAGCCTGCCAGATCTAATGCAAGATAATAAGCAGTGGAGCAATGAGCAGTTAAAAGGTGAGGTTTATTTATTAAATGTATGGGGTACCTGGTGCCCTACATGTTTAGCAGAGCTAGGCTACTTAACTAAATTGCGCGAGCAAGGCGTTAAAATTATAGGCTTGTACTATGTGCAAGGTTACGATGCCGATTTTGACGGGCCATTTGATATGCAAGCACTGCGTAGTGACGTAACCAATATGCTAACGCGTGCTGGCGACCCATATCAGTTTAATATTTTAGATTTACATCGCACACTGTCGTTAGATTTAGGTGTGTCGGGTGCGCCAGAGACTTTTTTAGTTGATAAAAGCGGCACCATTTTGTTGCACCATACCGGTGATATAAATCCGCGAGTGTGGCGTGCTAAGTTTGCACCAATTATGCAGGAGCTCAAATAATGAAGTGGTTGTTATTAACCCTTAGCCTTTTTGTCAGTATGGGGGCGCTTGCTCAGCAAGACCGTTACCAATTTGACAGTAACGAGCAAGCGGTTCGCTTTGAAGAGCTAACCAAAGAGTTACGTTGCCCTAAGTGTCAAAATCAAAATATTGCCGACTCTGATGCGGTAGTAGCAAAAGATTTACGCGAGCGAGTATTAGCTTTAGTAAAAGATGGTAAAACGAAAGACGAAGTAATAGATTATATGATCGATCGTTATGGCTACTTTGTACATTACGATCCACCAGTAACCCCTGCAACTTTAGTGCTGTGGGTTTTACCGGTATTGATTGTGATTTTTGGTTTTGGTTTTATTGTTATTCGCCAACGCAAAGCATCGGTAAAACAAAGCTGGAGCAACAACGACGAAGCAATGTTAGTTAAATTAATTGCTAAAAATAAACGTCAGGAGCAAAGTTAAATGATTTTAATGTGGGCGTCTTTTGCTTTACTCACACTTATTGCACTGTTGTTTGTGATGTTGCCTTTTTTAAAAAAAGAGCGTGTTAAAACCATTACGCACAATGCGAACGCAGAACTTATTAGTATTTATGAACAGCGTTTAGTTGAGCTACAAAACGACTTAGAAAACCAGCGAATTGATGCACAAAATCACAGTGAGTCAGTGATCGAGCTCAAACGTCGCTTACTCAATGAGCTCTCTCCAGAAAAGTCACTTAATAGCCGTGGTAATAATCGTATTTTTGCCTTAACAGGCGGTGCGTTTGTGATTGCCCTAACCGGTATTTTTTACTCTATGACCGGTAATCAGCAGCAAATATCGGCTTGGCACGATGCTATGGATAACTTGGCAGAGTACGGTGAGCGAGCTGTTATGCAAAAAGGCGAGCCGCTGAGTGAAAACGAGCTGCAAGCATTTGCATTGGCACTGCGAACTAAGCTTAGCCAAACGGGGGATGACGAAATTGCTTGGATGTTACTGGGCCGTGTGGCTATGTCATTGAACGAATTTGATATGGCGCAGCAGTCGTTTGATAAAGCGTTGCAAATGAATCCTGCCAATATGCAGGTGCTTATTAGTTACAGCCAAGTGCTGTTACTTGAGGGCAGTGAAGCAAGCATGACACGTGCTGCAGGTATGCTTTCAAAAGTACTGCAAGAAGAGCCGCAAAATTTAGATGCTATTTCTTTATTAGCACTCATTGCTTACGAACGTAAAGATTGGGTACAAGCAAAAGCGGCGTTTGAAGTATTACTTGCCAGTATGGATAAAGCAGATACCCGCTATAATATGATTGCGCAGCGTATTAGTGAGATTGAACAACAACAAGCACAAAATGTTGACGTTACAAAGAGTGCAGCAATTAAAGTGACAGTAAATGTAAGTGCAGAACTTAAAAATAAACAACCTGAAAACGGAATTTTATTTGTTTTTGCAAAAGCGTTAAATGGCTCTCCAATGCCAATAGCGGTTGTTAAGCTTAACGAGTATCAATTTCCTATTACAGTTGAACTAAGTGATGCAAACTCTATGGTTGCAGGGTTAAACTTGTCAAGCGCAGAAGATATAGTTATTACTGCACGTATCTCTAATGATGACTCAGTAATGCCAAGTAGCGGTGAGTTAGAAGGGCATTCAGCAGCGTTAAAACGTGAAAGTACCCGTCAGTTGCAACTGCAAATAGACACATTAATACCTTAAGGATATGCGATGTTAAAACATGGTTTAATTTATATATTTTTGTTAGTGCTGGCCGGGTGTGCACAAGTACCTGATAGCCAAAAGGACGAGCGCGATCCACTACAAAATATTAACCGCCCAATATACGATTTTAATATGGATGTTTTAGACACATACATACTAAGACCGGCCGCCGTAGGGTATATCACGGTGACTCCTGTACCAGTGCGTCAAAGCTTAGTGCATTTTACTAATAATATTAGTGCACCGGTAGATATGATCAACGCAGGCTTACAGGGTAAACCAGGTAATGCCAGTGTTAGCTTAGCGCGCTTTTTAGTTAACTCGACCGTAGGTGTTTTTGGGTTATTTGATGTGGCCAGCTCATTAGGGCTAGAACATGTAGATGAGGATTTTGGGCAAACATTAGGTGTATGGGGAGCAGGGGATGGTGCTTACTTGATGCTACCTGCTATGGGGCCTTCTACAGCGCGTAACTTAACCGGTGATGTGGTTGATAACTTTGTTTTACCTGAAATAGCGTTAACTACACCACAAACAATTATAGTGTTTGCTTTAAAGGCTGTTGAGGCCCGTGCATCACTAATTGCGCAAGAAGGTTTATTGAACGATTCACTAGACCCTTACTTATTTATTAAAGATATTTATTTTCAACGCCAATTATACGAACTTTACGACGGTAACCCGCCAATCAAAGAAGAGCCTGATGACTTTGATGAAGATTTTTTAGAAAGTTTGTAAACCTATTAAAAACGCCAGCAATGCTGGCGTTTTATTTTCTCATTAGTGATTAGAAAGTTGTTATTAAACATTGCTCATTAACTGCATTTGCTCGTTCACCCAGCTAATTGCTTCGTGGTAAGCATCGGGTACTTTATCATCTAAACCAAGTTGTTGGCTGATCTGATTAGCTGCCAGCCAGTTGCCTTGCTCATAAAACTTAACCAAGTTTAAGTAGCTTGCAAGCAAGCCCTCATCATTAAGTAAAGCGGCTTTAATCTCATTAGATAATGGCAGCTTTTGCATCACACTTTGCATGCTTTCATCTAAAATAGCATCCATAAGCGACATCATGCCGGTTAAAAAAACCATTCCTGTGTCTTTAAACTTACCATGCGAAATAGCCAGTAACTCACTAAAACGCGCCCGAGTGAGCGATAACCTAATTAGCTCCATAGGCTTATCTGTTGAAACTTGCGCTGCAAATAATAAAGATAAAAGCTTTTTAATTTCATTGGCACCAAGGGTGATAAGCGCTTGTTTTATTGTGCTTATTTTTGCACGTCTAGCAAATGCTGCAGAGTTTGAATAACGCAGTAACTTATAAGATAGATTTACATCTCGCTCAAATATATCGGTGATCTTTTTTAGATCCATATCAAGCGTTGAGGTCTCATAAAGTAGTTCGGCTAATGTCATACCAGAGGGGGGAAGCGCTTTACTTTGGATCATCTCTGGTTTTGAAAAGAAAAACCCTTGAAAATAATCAAAGCCAAGTTCCAATGCTTGGTTATACACCTCATGGGTTTCAACTTTTTCAGCAAGTAATTTTAGATGTGGATAAGGTTTTAAATCATCAATAATTGTTTTAATTGTTTCTATATTACAGGTTAAAAAGTCAATTTTTATAATATCAATAAATGGATAAAAGTGGCGCCACACAGGTTGATGAATGTAGTCGTCTAAGGCTAATGTATAACCTTTTTCTTTTAAGTCTTTAACAATAGCAAGTAAACGCTTACCAGGTTGCACCGTTTCGAGAATTTCTACCACCACAGCGTCTTTACTCAGTAAAGTAGGGTAGCCTTTTAGTAAAGTTTCTAGGGTAAAGTTGATATATGCTGGTTTATTGTCGGTTAAATCCTCAAGGCCAAAATTAAACTGGCTGCCTTCTATTAGGCGTGTTGTTGCCTCATCTCCATCTATATCGGGGAACACATTATTTACACCATCACGAAATAGTAATTCATAGCCAATAAGCTTTTTATCGCGATCTAAGATCGGTTGGCGTGCAGCGTAAAAGTACATAAAAAATTCCGTATAGATAAAAAATAACTATTGATTGTAACAATATATGGCAAAACATTAAAAATAGCATGATGTAAATAAGCTTATCTTAGATTAATAACATATTTTTAATAAGTTACAGAAGTTCTGACTTAAATATATACGATTTGTTTATTTTTAATTCACTAAAGTTGACATGTTGGAATTTTAACTATTACCCATGCTATAGTGACAGAGAATGGTTTTTATCCCAATACTGTCTTAACTATAATATTTTAAGAGTCATTATTTGGATCAAAAGCCTGTTGCAATTTATTAGTGGAGGCGAATTTGGAAACAGGAATGATTATTTCACTAGCATTATACTTTGTTGTAATGCTAGGTATAGGATTGTATGCATTTAAGCAATCAACCAGTGATGTTTCAGGTTACATGTTAGGGGGCCGTAATTTATCACCAAGTGTTGCTGCGCTATCTGCAGGTGCATCTGATATGAGCGGTTGGTTACTTATGGGCCTTCCCGGCGCTATGTATCTTTTTGGTTTGAGTAAGGTTTGGATTGCGATTGGTTTAGTACTTGGTGCTTGGGCAAATTACTTCTTAGTTGCACCTAGGCTTCGTGTTTACACTGAAAAAGCGAATGATTCAATTACGATCCCGGATTATTTTGCAAATCGCTTTGCGGACAATAAGAATATATTACGTGTTATTTCAGCTATTGTTATTATTGTTTTCTTCACACTTTATACCTCATCTGGCGTGGTTGCTGGTGGTAAGTTATTTGAAAATTCATTTGGAATGAGCTATGAAGTTGGCCTTTATGTTACTACTGGCGTTGTAGTACTTTATACGCTTTTTGGTGGTTTTTTAGCGGTAAGTTTGACCGACTTTGTACAAGGTTGCATTATGCTTATTGCGCTATTAGTAGTACCAATAGTAACGTTTACTATGCTTGATCAGCCAGTAATGGAAACGCTCGCTAATGCAAGCTATGACCTGTTACTTATCTCGCCAAAGGCCAGTGAAGTTCACTCTCTAAATATGCTAGATTGGTTTGCTGGTGGCTCTACCATCGCAATTATTTCTGCGTTAGCTTGGGGCTTTGGTTACTTTGGTCAGCCTCATATTATAGTACGCTTTATGTCGGTACGTTCAGTTAAAGATATTCCAGCAATGCGACGCATTGGTATGTCTTGGATGACATTATCTGCAATAGGCGCAGTACTAACTGGTTTATTTGGGGCAGCCTTCATACTAGAAAATGAAATGCCGATAAATGATAAAGAAACAATATTTTTAGTGCTATCTGAATTGGTTTTTCATCCATTGATTGCTGGCTTTTTATTAGCAGCTATTTTAGCGGCTGTAATGAGTACTATCTCTTCACAATTGCTAGTGTGTTCAAGCTCGTTAACTGAAGACTTTTATAAAATATACCTGCATCGCGAAGCCTCTCAAAAAGAGCTGGTTTTTGTTGGGCGTATTAGTGTGGCATTAGTTGCTATGTTTGCTATTTACTTAGCTTACGATAGAGATAGTTCTATTTTAGACTTAGTGAGTAATGCGTGGGCAGGCTTTGGCGCTGCATTTGGGCCACTCGTATTGTTTAGCCTTTACTGGAGAAGAATGAACTTTGCTGGCGCCTTAGCAGGCATGTTAGTGGGGGCTTCAACAGTACTTATATGGATATACGCACCAATTACCATTAATGGTGGGAGTTTAAGTAGCGTTATTTATGAAATAGTCCCAGGCTTTATTTTATCAAGTATTGCGATTGTATTAGTTAGCTTAATGACCAGTGAGCCAGCTAAAGAAATTACAACCTTATTTGATGAAGTAGAACAAGAACTATAAAAAGTTATAAACAAAAAAGGGAGTAACTTAGGTTACTCCCTTTTTTATGCAAAATTTATTAACTCGCTTTTTTGTCGCTACTTTCTTCTATGGGTGCAACATTATCTGCTTTTTTGCCTTTTACAGCAGCTTTAGGGGCTATAGGCTCTTTGCCACCTTTTAATATTGTCATGAAGTCATCTTTACTTTTTGCCATTTCTAAAGCGAGTGACTCTACTTGTTGCTCACTTAATGGTACATCAACTTTTTCTAGCAAAATTTCAAGCGACTCTGCAATATCGAGCATTTTATCATAGGCATCAGCTTCTTTTTTGGTAGTAAACGTCATGCGCTCGACTCCGTTTCGTTCTACAACATATTTAACAACAACAGCCATGATTTCTCCTGCTTACTTGCGTGGCATATAGTATATATAAACCATTAGATTACTGTTTTTATGTACAGTACAAGTTTGTGCCTAAATTTGCAAGTCCCCTAATTAATATTAAGTGATAATAGTTGACAACAAAGATTAACTTTACTTTATTTAACTTAATCACTTTTGTGTACCGTTGCAGTTAAGGATCTCACAGGGAGTGAATGTTAGGTTTAAGTATTTAATAAAGTGCAGGTGTAAAAGCCTTTTGCGTTATGACTTAAACATATAAACAACAAAGTAAATGTTCATGTATGAACAAAAAAGGAAGAAAGATGAAAAAACTAAAATATAGTATTTTAGCTGCAGCTTTTTGTATGTTGCCAGTAACTCTTACCTACGCAAATGTTGATACCTCAGCAATAACTCAGCAAGTAAAACAGGCGGCTTTAAATATTAATACTGCTGATGTTAGCCAGCTATCTAAGCTCCCTGGTATTGGTAAGAAAAAAGCACAAGCTATTATAGATTATCGCGAAGCAAAGGGTAACTTTACATCGTTAGAGGATTTGAAAATGGTAAAAGGTATAGGTAAAAAATTAGCTGCAAAGCTTGAAGGTAAGGTTTCGTTTTAAGTTAAAAAGGGCGCGTTAAGCGCCCTTAGTATATTGGGTTAATGCTTCACATAAATGCTTTTTAGCAAAGTTAATCTCAATTGGAGTCGTTAGTAGTGGGTAACACAACCCACCGAGTAGTAAAAAAGGGATGAGTAACCAGCCTTCAAATACGACAAATATTAAAAACAGCGGACTGAGTAATAATAATTTTATAATACGAAGTAGTACTTTATTAACAGGTGAAAGCATACTTAAAGAAATCGCTATAACAGCTTGTCTGTCACGTATTTTTAAATGTTTTAGAGCATTAATTTGGCTTGAAAAAAACACAAGCATTACAGCGACCTTTTAGTCATTAAGCGACTCGTTACCAGTAAAAATAAAGTGCCTGCAAACAGCGCAAATATTACTTCCATCCATGCCGGCATACTTAGCCCCGCAAATTGCCAGTCAATGTTTCCGCAATCACCAGTGGCTGCAAAAAAGCTTGGGATCCACTCATGTAATGGCATAAAGGCAGGAAAGTTAGGTTCAAACTCACAGCTAAATGCAAAAGGATCAGTGGTTGTTTGCATTTCGATATGCTCGCGGGCAATTATAAATCCCCAAACACTAGAAACAGCCCATACACTATAGGCGAGCAAGCGAACCCCTCTATGCTCTGGATTACTTGTACCAATAATACCTGCAATAAGTAAACCTAATACCGCAGTACGCTGATATATGCACATGATACATGGCGCCAATCCCATTTTATATTGAAAAAACAGTGCCGTTATTTCAAGCAGAAAAACAATACCACTAAACAAAAGCCAAGGAGTACGTTGGGTGGGTAATTGTGCAAGCCAGTTCATAATAAATCCGTATTTAAATAAGACGTTAGATTATGACGTAGGATAAAGTTAGGGGCAAGCAAAACGACTTAAAGCCTACCCACATGCATTTATGATGATTAAAGTTAAGGTTATAATTCTAAAAGCCAATAAAAATCCAATAATGTGAATAAAGAGGTAGCCCTTTAAACGAGTAAAGTATGTGTGTGAGGTGACTTTACGTAATAAGTTAATAAGGCAAGGCGCGAACTTAAAGTAAATAACTACTTAAAATGTATCTAGGGTGAATATATAAGTGCTTGCGACAAGTATTAGTAAAAAATATAAAGCATTTTATAGACACAAATATTTTAATCGCATACTGGCAGTAATATGGCGTACTTTACTTGTTACTTGAGCGTCGTCTGGTACAATCAGTCGGTTAATCGTATGTAGTAGTGTGAATTAATTCGAGTGGGAATTGGATGAGAATTTTTAAAGCGAAAAGCCCAGCAGGATTTGCTGAAGAATACATAGTAGAGTCTATCTGGAATGGCGATTTCCCTCCTGGATCTATTCTACCTGCTGAGCGTGAACTCTCAGAGTTAATAGGTGTTACCCGAACGACGTTACGTGAAGTATTACAGCGATTGGCTCGAGATGGCTGGTTAACTATTAAACATGGTAAGCCAACAAAAGTGAATAACTTTTGGGAAACGTCAGGACTAAATATTCTTGAAACGTTAGCACGTCTTGATGAAGATAAAATGCCAGAGTTAACCGACCAGTTACTCTCTGCACGCACTAATATAAGCGCAATTTATACGCGTGCAGCTATAAAGTTAAATCCAGAACGTGTGATTGAAATTCTCTCACAAAGCGATGAGTTAGAAGACAGTGCGCAAGCATTTGCTGATTACGATTATAAAGTGCATCACGAGTTAGCTGTTGCAGGTAATAATCGTATTTACGTGCTTATACTCAATGGCTTTAAAGGGTTTTATTCAAAAATAGGTTGTCATTATTTTTCAGATCCGGGGACGCGTGAGTTGGCTCGCCAGTTTTATAAAGACTTAACTAAATTGGCTGAAAACAGAGAACACGACGGTGCGATCATGATGATGCGTAAATATGGTCATCAAACCGGTGAAATTTGGCAACAAATTCGTGGCGATATGCCCAGCGACATAATGGATTAAACCTATTTTAAAAGCCTGCATTTGCAGGTTTTTTTGTGTCTTCATTTTATTAATACTTTATAACCAAGAAACTGAGCTAATAAAATAAACCCCATCACTTTTTAGCGTTCAGTATTATCGATGGGAGGAATCGTTAAATACGATTGTCATTTCGCACCAGTTCTCTCTAGAATAATAATAATTATATGTGCGCTATTGGTTTTTAAGTTTTAGAGCCCATATAACTATCAGCATTGCATAAGCAATTGACAACAAACTCAAAATATTTGGAGAATAAAATGGGTGTATTAGTAGGCCGCCAGGCACCAGACTTTACCGCTGCAGCAGTTCTTGGTAACGGTGAAATTGTAGATAGCTATAACCTTCATGAAAAAATCAAAGGTAAAAAAGCAGTTATTTTCTTTTACCCACTAGATTTCACGTTTGTATGTCCTTCTGAACTTATTGCATTTGATAAGCGTTATGAAGAATTCCAAAAACGTGGCGTTGAAGTAATTGGTGTTTCTATCGATTCACAATTCTCACACAACGCATGGCGTAACACTGCTGTTGCAGATGGCGGTATCGGTAAAGTTAAATATGCACTAGTTGCAGATATTAAACATGAAATTTGTAAAGCATACGACGTTGAGCATCCTGAAGCGGGTGTTGCGTTTCGTGGTTCTTTCCTAATAGATGAAGAAGGCAATGTACGTCACCAAGTAGTGAACGACTTACCACTAGGTCGTAACATTGATGAAATGCTACGTATGGTTGACGCGCTAGCGTTCCACACTGAGCACGGTGAAGTATGTCCTGCTGGTTGGACTGAAGGTAAAAAAGGTATGGATGCAAGCCCTGAAGGCGTTGCTAAGTTCCTATCTGAAAACGAAGGCGATCTATAATTTAGCTCTCGTTTTAAATAAAAAAACCGCCAATTGGCGGTTTTTTTGTTGCTTCTAATTTAGAACGAGAAGCTTACTTTAGTATAAATATAACGACCGCGTGGGTTATGAACCCCAGACGCATAACCGTAAAGGTCAGAATCGCCATCACCAATTGCAAAAGGAGGCTCTTCGTCAAACAAGTTATTAATACCTAGTGATAATTTAGCTGACTCAGTGATACGGTACGACGTTTGTAAGTCAACCAACACTTGTGAATCAATCATACGTGATGTATTGCTATCAAAATCTAAGTTACCGTCAAAGTCGATATCAGGTGTGTCTTCAAACTCACCAACATAACTTAAGTTAACATTAGTATTAAAGTCGCCCACTTCCCAGTTAGTTGAGAAAATCCAACGATGCTCAGGGTAACCATACTCACCAGAGTAATCACGGCCATCTTTTTCAAATTTGTTTTGGTAAGCCCACTCTAAATTGAATTTCAATAAACCTAAATCATCCAATGAATGATTGTAATTTGCTGAAAAGTCGATGCCAGATACTTCTTGTGAAGAGACGTTTTCAAATGTGCTATAGATTTTTTGAATTGAACCTAAGCTTTCACCATTAGTAGGCGGTAAGCGAACACATACAGTACTGTTTTGGTTACCACACTCGGCAGCATAAATTGGACCAAACTCTTCTTGGTCAATTTTATTGTCTTGGGTGATGCTCCACACATCAACACTTAAACCAAACTCTGCGCTAGGGGCCCAAATGAAGCCGACGTTCCAAGATTCAGACTCTTCAGGTTGTAAGTCTGCATTACCAGAGAATTGAATGTTGTAATCAAGTGCCTGACAGTCTAAGCCCGTTTGTTGACAGCGTTGAGTATCAATAAAGAACTGACTTTTTTCTGATGGACCTAGGCCAACTTGTGCTAAAGAGGGTGCTCTAAAGCCTTGTGCCCATGAGCCACGAACCGTGATTTCATCACTAGGTGCCCAGCGAAGTGCAACTTTTGGATTGGTAGTTGTGCCAAAATCGCTATAGTCATCGTGACGTCCAGCAAGTTGCAATTCTAATGTATCAGCTAGTGGAATTGAAAATTCAACATAAGCAGCATATTGATCGCGCGATGCTGCGGCTGATACAGCTTCAGTACCAAAAATTAAACCGCGACGGAACTGATCATCAGGGATATCTATAACGTCTTCTTCGCGGTACTCAATACCGGCTGCCATCATCACCACATCGTCGCCAAAGCTAAATGCTTCACCGCTAATGTTTGCGTCAAATGAGGTCATATGTGACTCACCTTGACGTACTAAGCTAGTAGTGATTCTGTCGATTACTGCAGGATCGTTATAAGTGCCGCCAAATGGGTTGTAATTACCGGCATCTATTTCTTGTTGTAAAAAGTCGGTACGCACCCAGCCTTGTGAGCGATCGCCAGTTTGCATTGATTTACTACGACCTTTTTGTACCGCTGTCTCCCAGCTCCAGTCGTTAAACTCGCCTCGTAAACCCGCTACAAAACGCATCGTATCTGATTCAATATCCCATTGGCGAGCACCGGCATCAACCGTTCTGTAACGGCCAATATCTATATCTTTACCAAATGGGTTATTAGGATGATTTGCTGGCACAGTAAGCCCTGCATCTTCATCTAGCGGGGTTGGCGCACCCATAGCCACAGAGCTATTGTGTTGTACTGCCATTTCTAAAAATGCGGTAATACCATTATCAAAATTATACTCAAACTGCGAAATAGCCCCAATACGTTCAGATGCTGGTGCAATATAGCCGTATGGGCCGTAATCGAACAAACAGCTGCCACTGGCAGTTGCGCTATCGGCTGGACAAGCAGGGTCAATGGTTTTTACACCATCAACGTAAAAGTAACCAGGGAAGCCACGTGATGAACGAAAGTCCTCACCACCTAAAGCTCTTTGATCTGCAGTGCCTAAACTGCCCATTTCACTTGACGATAAAGAGGTGTTTTTAAAGTAGTCAATAATAACGGAAGCACTGCTTTTTTCGTTACTTGTACCCCAAACGATGCTGGCTGATGTTTCTTCGTAATTAGGACCGTCAGTGCCACCGTAGCCTAAGTTTACTTCAATACCATCAATATCTTTTTTCAAGATAACGTTAACTACACCCGCAACAGCATCAGAGCCATAAATAGCCGATGCACCATCTTTTAAAATGTCGATACGTTCAATCGCTGAAACAGGAATACTGTTAATATCAACAAATGAGTTAGTAATACCTTCAGCGAATGCACTAATAGCAACACGGCGGCCATTAATAAGTACTAAAGTTGCGTCAGCACCTAGGCCACGTAAACTTACCGCTGCAGAACCATTTGCAGTAGAGTCTTGGTTATTACCACGGGTAGAGAAAGTACCGCTACCTGCAACAGGCATTCTTTCAAGCAACTGCTGTAGGTTGTCATAACCCATGTTATCAATATCGGCTCTACTGATAGATTGAACCGGAGAAGGGCCTTCCATATCAGAACGTTTAATACGAGAGCCCGTTACTTCAATGCGTTCTACTTTTTTCACTTCATCAGCGGCGTATGTTGTTGTTGTAAAGCCAGCTGTTAATGCCAAAGTAGCCCCTGCAATTAAGCTAGGGGTAAATGCAAATTGCTTCATCCTTAAGTCCTTGTTAGTTTTGTTGAATTTGGTAGCTAAAAAAGCCTCCATATTAATACCATGTAACAAAGGTGTTAGCAATTTCGGTGTGGTGTGACTTTAGTCTGGGTGTTGCTGGTAAAATAGTCAGTGTGTTTTATTTACTTGGAGATAGAAGTTCGACGTAAAGCGGGGTTTTAATATAAATCTTGCGTTGCAATTAGTGGTAAGAATTAAATAGTTTAGTGAGCACTTATTTTGTAATAATTTATTCTTTTATTAACAGCCACTAAGTTGCAGTATATTTATGCAGTTTGGTTTAAAATTGTGCGTTAAATTATTTTAAAATAAATAAAAAAACGCCTAATAAATTAGGCGTTTTTATTTATGCTTTATGCTTCATTAAGCGTTCTTTTTCACGCGACCAGTCTTTATCTTTACCGTCTTCGCGTTTGTCGTGTAATTTTTTACCTTTTGCTAAATGAAACTCAAGTTTCACCCAGCAATTCTTCCAATACATAGCAGTAGCAATTAATGAATAGCCATCGCGTTCAGTTGCGCCTACTAAGCGATCTAGCTCGCGTCTGCTTAATAGTAACTTACGATAACGTAAAGGATCACAAATTACATGGGTAGATGCACTGTTAAGAGGCTGGATTTGGGCGCCTAATAAAAATGCTTCACCGTTTTTAAGATGGATATAAGTTTCAGTGATGTTAACTTTGCCAGCTCGGATGCTTTTTACTTCCCAGCCTTGGAGCTCTACACCCGCTTCAAACTTATCGTGTAAAAAATACTCATGTCGCGCTTTTTTGTTAAGCGCGATGGTATTGCTTGTCGATTTTGATGATTTATTCTTAGCCATAGTGCCCTATATTATACGTAATACGAGATGTTTTACATCGATTTTTTAATAATGCATTTAAAAGCTTAGTAATTAATTTAAGCAGCGTGAAAGTTTGGGGAAACGCGTAAAGCTTGCTAAAATTCCACCACACAGTTGGGAGTGAGTATGCCACAAATAAAAAAAAGTGCGCTGGTTATGTACAGCACTAAAGAGATGTTTGACCTTATTAATGATGTAGAAGCCTATCCTCAGTTTTTACCTAATTGCTCAGACTCAAAAATTATTAAGCAACACAATAATAGCATGACCGCGAGTTTAGAAATATCAAAAGCAGGTATAAAAAAGTGGTTTACCACAGAAAATACCTTTGTTGATGAGCAAACCGTGGTATTAAATCTTGTAGATGGTCCGTTTAAAATGTTGCAGGGGCGTTGGCACTTTCAACAACTTGACGCAAATGCTTGCAAAGTAGAGTTACAATTAGACTTTGAGTTTTCGAGTAAGTTGATTGAGTTAGCGTTTGGTAAAATATTTAATGATGTTGCAAAAAATATGGTGAGTGCGTTTACTCAGCGCGCGAAACAGGTTTATGGAGCGAGAGTATGATTGATGTTGAAGTTGTATTTGCACTACCCGAAACAGCAACAAGCTTAACAATAGAAGTTGTTAAGGGAACAACGGTAGAACAAGCTGTTATTCAATCAGGAATTATCGAAAAACACCCAGAAATAGATGCTACAGCACTAACACTCGGTGTTTGGAATAGAACTGTAAAGCCTAATCAAGAGCTAAAAGAGGGGGATAGAATTGAAATTTATCGTCCTTTAATTGCCGATCCTAAAGATGCGCGTAGAAAACGAGCTGAAAAAGCGAAAGAAGAAGGGCGAGCAAATAAAGTAACCGGTGGCCGTCCTATAGAGCGATAGCATAAGGTTTTAGCTATTATAAAGGTGAGCTTAACTCACCTTTATAATTTTATAAGCGAGGGTGCTTATTGTTCGAGTGGAGTAGTAAAGTTTTCTGGCTGTTCGTAATCACCTGAAATAGAAGCAAGCTTTTCATTTTCAAAGTTAATAACCAGTGATTTGTACTGCTCGTTACTACGGCCTTTATTAAAGCTATATACATAACGCCAAGTGTTATTATCAAATGCATTTTCGGCGATAGGCTTGCCTAATACATAAACAACTTGCTCACGAGTCATGTTTACACGCAGTTTATCAACATCAGATTGTTCTAAAAAGTTACCTTGAGGGATGTTGATTCTGTATACCCAGCTAGAACACCCAGCTGCTGAACTAAGCGTTAAAGCAACGATAAGCCAAAGAGAAAAAGTTTTTAACGACTGCATTGTTAGTTGTGATCCTTATTTTTTATAATCTGCATGATACCGATTAGTCACTGAAGGTAAAACCCTTTTAAGCAATTGTTTTTTGTTAAGGGCATTAAGTTAAGGTAGCGATTTGACCACTGATAATCAAAAAAGTTTAAAATGCAGTGATCAGAGCTGCTTAAAAAAGCCATCTATCTGGTATTTGTATATAGTACAAACCCGCTACGGCCATTGGTATACGGGTATAACGACCAATGTTGAGCAACGTCTTGCTACGCACCAAGCGGGTAATGGTGCAAAAAACCTTAAAGGTAAAGGCCCACTTTTACTTATTCATCAGCACAGTGTTGGCAATAAAAGTGCAGCAAGTAAATTAGAATACCAAGTGAAAAAATTATCTAGGGCTAAAAAAGAAGCCTATGTAGCATCATTTAAGACGGGCTAAGTGGGAGTGGTGTTTTAGCAAGCTGGTTAATAAAGGCTTCTATTAATAGCACTGCATCAGTAAAAAGTTTGCTGTTAATATTCTCAGCGGTGTCATTACTTGTATGATGGGCACTGTCGTAGCCCATGCCAAAGTAAACATAAGGGATTTTTTGTCTTGCAAACGAATAGTGATCGCTCGCTTTATGCCAGTTTATATTTTTAGATTTTATATATCTGCTCATTTGCGCTGCGGAGTAAACCGGTTTTAAATTTACATTATTATTTTTAACGGCTAAAAACACACTATTTAAGGTGTTTTTTAACGATCTAGAGGTTAATACATATAAGTTGCTACGACGTTTTTTAACCCCTAGCATGTCTAAATTTATGTTCATAATAACGCTATTTGGTAGCAGTGTTTTGGCAAAATATTTACTGCCATGTAAGCCGTTTTCCTCTGCATCTGTGGCTACAAAGGTAAGAGAAAAAGGCAGTGGCTTATCATTAAATACGCTTGCTAAATAAATTAAAGCAGCAACACCGGTGGCATTATCATTTGCTCCAGGATGCAGTTTTCCGCCACGTTTACCTAAATGGTCATAGTGTGCGGTAATAATAATACGAGTGGCTTTTTGTAATGGGTCGGTTGCCTGTGTTACTGCCTCTAGAGCACCTATGTTGGAACTAATAATATTAATACCACACGCTTGGCTAAATAGGCCCGATTTATAGCAAAATGGCTGCTCGACCACGTTATTATTAACTTGGCTTAATCTGTGTTTTATATAGCTTCTTGTAAGCTCTGCGCTTTGAGAACCTGTTTTTCTACCTGCAAGTTGCTGGTCTGCTAAGTTATTTAAATCATCAATAAGTAGCTGCTGCGCCGTTTTACTATTAACAAAAGGGCTTAAAAGCAGAAAAATAATAACGACAGTTAATTGTTTAATGGGCACCTACCTTTGCGGTTAATGATTGCAGCGCTTTTAACTTTGCGCCATAACGTTTTTTGTCATGTAAAAAATCAGCATTTTTTCCGGCTTTACGCAAATGGTACTTTGCTTGCTTTGTATCGCCCCACTGAAAGTAAACTCGCGCCAAGCCAAAATGACTTTCGTGAAGAGTGGGGGATAATGTATAGGCCTTTTTAAAGTGTTTGAGTGCTTTAGCGTAATATTTATGTACGTACTCGGTATTACCAAGTGATATATGGTAATAAGGATTACTTTGGCGCTGTTTATCAAGCTGATTAAGTATTTGAGTTCCTTGCATCTCTCGCTCTGTAAGTAAGTACAACATAGCAAGATTACCTTGTGCTGTGTTGTTGTTTTTATCAAGATGAAGGGCGTAATTATAAGCTTGCTCGGCTTCATTTAAATAGTTAAATTGCCTAAATAAAACACCTAAGTTCCCCCATGCCACGCTAAAATTAGGTGCTACCTTGGTTGCTGCATTAAAGTAGCTATAGGCTAATTCATATTGTTTATTTATTAGCGCAGTAGCACCTTTATTATTATAAAACATAGCGGTAACAGTATTTTTTGATAATCGTGTTGTTTTAAAGCGTGCTTGTCGGCTGTTAGAGTCAAAGTCGATAATTAAGCGCTGATCTCGTTGGTAAAATAAAGTGCCAGCATCTTTTATTAGAGGTTGGCTATTAAGGCTTAAATTTATGTGTCCGGTTAATAAATTAACGCCTTGATCAAGTGCCCAATATTCAGGGATATGTACTTTTTGAAATTGCGCTTTTAAGCCTAAGTGCTCCGCTAAGCTATACGCTAATATAGATAATGACAAACAGTTAGCGTTTAGATTTTGATAGCTTTGTGCAGCGGTTAAAGTGGCAGATGAGCGATAGGCAAGTGAGTCATCACCATTTTTTAATAAAAAGCTAAATATGCCTTGTGCAATATGTTGGGCTGAATTTTGACTGTTTAAATGAGAATCTAATTGCCGCGTTAAGCTGGTATCTAATTTAAATATTTCTGCTGGAGTTTCGATCTGTTGTAGCTTAAAGTTTGCTGGCTCAATGAGTTGCGGCAGCGCTAACTTTGGCGGTGAGCTACACGCACACAAAAAAAGTATAAAGCTAAATGATAAATAATATTTAAGTTGAGTGGCTTTCATATAACACCTCTAAGCAAAACTACTTACCAGTTAAGTGTAGTTGTAATTTTACTCAGAGGTATAATTTAAATGTTACAAAAAATGAGTTAGCGATTTGCCTCAAAAGTGGCAACAAGTGACGCAAGCGTTTGTGCGCTATTTGCTAAATCGCGAATAGCCTGCTCAGTATTTAATTGCTCATTCATCGACTTGTCGCTAATTTCACTAATTTGCTCAATATTACGTCCTACATCGGCTACTACATTACTTTGCTGCTCTGTTGCTGTTGCGATTAAGGTTGCCATATCATTAATTTGATTTGCTGTTTCAGTAATTGTATCAAGCAGCTCAACTGAGTTTTGCATTGCCCCTACACTTTGCTGAGCTTTACTTTTGGACTGACTAATATCGGTAACAACATCATTCGATATTTGGGTTAATTCTTCAATCATCGACTGAATTTCAGTGGTTGATTGTGAGGTACGATTAGCCAGCGCTCGCACTTCATCGGCAACAACAGCAAAACCGCGACCGTGCTCACCCGCACGCGCAGATTCAATAGCAGCATTAAGCGCAAGTAAGTTTGTTTGCTCAGAAATACCTCTAATTGAGTCAACAATACTAGCAATATCAAGCGTTTTTTTAGAAAGTAAGGTTACTTGCTCTGTAATGCCATCTATGTCGCTAGCAAGAGCTGCAATAGTCGTTTGGCTTTGCAGTACCTGTTGATGGCTTTTACTGGTGTTTTCACGGCTACTATTGGTTAACTTCGCGGTGTTGGCGGCACTTTGTGCTATTTCTTGTACTGTTGCGCCCATTTCGTTAATGGCGGCAGCAACCGATATTGTTTGCTCTTTTTGCTGATCAATTGCTTGTGAGTTATGTTTTGCTTGCGCAAACACGTGGTCAGAGCTTTGGCGGATCCCATGGCTTTCATGGGCAACTTGTTTAATTGCTGTGTCTATTTTTTCGATAAATTGATTAAAACCATCGGTTAAATTATTTAGCTCAGGTTGCGCAGAGTAAGGCAGTCTATATGCTAAATTAGCATCGCCTGTGCCTAAACGAGAGAATAGCTCGGCTATTTTCGACAGTGGCGACGACAATGAGCGAGCAAGTAAATAACTAATACAGCTCGCTATAAGGGCGATAATTATAGTGAAGGTTAAAATTTGCCATTCTAATTTACTCACACTCGAAAACACTTCGCTTTTAGGTACTTGGGCTACAACAAAAAGGTCAGTATTTTTTATTGGTGTTGCAGCAACCAGGGTGTCTTCACCGGCTAAGTTAATTTCTGCCAATGAAAAGCCATTACTATTTAATAATTTATTATGTATATTTTCGCCGTACAGGGCATCTATATTTACTTTAGCTACTTTATTGGCGTCTTTGTGTAACTGGATCAAGCCATTTTTATTGGCAAGAAAAACAAATCCAGATTGCTCAATCTTAAATTGCTGCAGTAGCTTTTGCATATCGGTAATGCTTTTAGCAAGCCCTGCCAAACCTAAACCATTGGGTTGCTGATGGTTAATAAACATTTTTACATCGTTAGCAGATTCTTGATAAATACTGATGTCATAAGGGCGCTTTGACTGTTTAAATGCGAAAAACCAGCCATCTGCGGCATCGTTTTTTAATACGCGTAAAAAGCCATTTTGGTTCCAGTATTGTGCGGTGTCTCTATTTGCCCATGATGCAGTAGCAAGATCGTACTGCTGTACTAATCTATTTAACTCATTAAGAAGTTGAGAGTCGTCCTCGGTGGCTGAGTTTGCCCAATCGATCAGAAATACATTTGAAGAAAGTTGTTCTGCGGCGCCTAAAAGCTCGTTGATTTCGCCACCAATATGGTTACTAATAGTTTGTAACTTGCTTGGAAGTTCAGACTCTATCATGCGCTTTTCGATGATATCCTCTGCGTTATGTAACGATGTTAAGCCTATGAGCGCGGCAACACAGATTGCTATAACACTGCCTAAAGCGGTGATTTTTTGAGTAATAGAAAGGTTTTGTATCATCATAAGGGTAATTTTGTTTACAACTGAACCAAGTAGGTGATTATTTTAACACATTATATATTTTGAGCGAGTGATGAATAGCGCGCCATACAGGTACGAAAAAGCCCACCGCAAAAGCAGGTGGGCTTGGTTTCTAACAAGTGAAACTTAGATTAACTTGGGATTAAACTATTTTTTTCATTGCTGACATGTAACCGCGTAATGTAGCGCCTACTTTTTCAACAGGGTGTTCACGTAATGCTGTATTAATTTGAATTAGCGTTTGGTTGTCTACTTGATTACTATGCTCACCTAAGCCTTTACCAATTACGTCGGTGTCAATTTTTTGCATAAAGTCTTGTAGCAAAGGTAAACATGCGTGGTTATATAAATAACAACCATATTCAGCCGTGTCCGAAATTGTACGGTTCATTTCAAATAACTTTTTACGCGCAATGGTATTAGCAATCAGTGGCGTTTCATGTAATGACTCATAATAAGCCGACTCTGCAATAATGCCTGCAGCAGTCATGGTTTCAAATGCAAGCTCTACGCCTGCTTTAACCATAGCGACCATTAAAATACCGTTATCAAAAAATTCTTGCTCAGCAATTTCAACATTGCCCGCTGGGGTTTTTTCAAAGTGAGTTTCGGCTGTTTCTGCGCGCCATTTAAGTAGGTTTGCATCATCATTATTCCAGTCTTCCATCATGGTACGTGAAAAAGTACCATCGATGATGTCATCTTGATGTTTGTTATATAGTGGGCGCATAATTTGTTTTAGTTCTTCGCTTAATTCAAACGCTTTGACTTTGGCTGGGTTTGAAAGACGGTCAAGCATATTGGTTACGCCACCGTATTTAAGCGCTTCGGTAATTACTTCCCAGCCGTATTGAATTAGTTTTGAGGCGTAACCTGCATCAATGCCTTTTTCAATCATTTTATCAAAACATAAAATAGAACCGGTTTGTAACATGCCACATAAAATGGTTTGCTCGCCCATTAAATCTGATTTTACTTCAGCAATAAATGACGACTTAAGTACGCCGGCTCTGTGGCCGCCAGTACCTGCGGCATAGGCTTTAGCTTGAGCTAAACCATGCCCTTGTGGGTCGTTTTCTGGGTGCACAGCAATTAGAGTTGGTACACCAAAGCCACGTTTGTATTCTTCACGCACTTCAGAGCCTGGGCATTTAGGTGCTACCATAATAACGGTAATGTCGTCGCGTACTTGCATACCTTCTTCAACAATATTAAAGCCATGAGAGTAGGCAAGGGTTGAGCCTTGTTTCATTAGTGGCATAATTGCGTTTACCACTGAAGTATGTTGTTTATCAGGCGTTAAATTTAATACTACGTCGGCAGTTGGAATTAGTTCTTGGTAAGTGCCTACAGTAAAGCCATTTTCAGACGCGTTTAAAAATGATTGACGACGTTCACTAATGGCCGAGTCACGCAGCGTATACGACACATCTAAACCAGAATCACGTAAGTTTAAGCCTTGGTTTAAGCCTTGTGCGCCACAGCCTACAATAACCAGTTTTTTACCTTTAAGAGCATCAACGCCGTCAGTAAACTCGTCTGCGTTCATAAATTCACATTGGGCTAATTGCGCCAATTGTTCGCGTAAAGGTAAGGTATTAAAATAATTCGCCATGTTAGTGTCCTATTGATTCAGTTTGTTAGATGCATTGCTGTTGCTTTGCTTAACTCAACCATATGAAAAATCTTTTCTTGCGTAAACTGATATATTTGCATTAGAGTGTTTCATAATGTGAAATACTGAGTTGGTTATGGATCACAAGCATTTAAATTACTTTTTAGCGTTGGCAAAAACATTGCACTTTTCGCGTGCCAGTGAACTTTGTCATATAAGTGCGCCGACATTGAGCCGTAATATTAAGCAGCTTGAAAGCGAAGTGGGGGTAATGCTATTTTTACGTGATAACCGCAGTGTAAAACTAACCCGCGAAGGGCTGGCATTTATTGACTACGCCACATCCACATTGGCTAATTGGCAGCGCTTTAAAGCGAACCTAAAAGAGCCACAGCAGTATATTTATGGCAACGTGAGTATTTATTGTTCAGTAACCGCATCGTACAGCTTTTTACATCATATTTTAGAGCAGTTACGCGCTCAACATCAGCATATAGAAATCACCCTAAATACCGGTGATCCTGCGCTGGCAATAAACCGTGTTTTAGATGGCCACGAATCTATGGCTATTGCTGCTAAGCCAAATAAGTTACCTGCACAAATTGCCTTTGTTGATATTGGCTATTCGCCGCTGGTATTTATTGCGCCTAAAATTGCGTGCTCAATTACGCAAAAGCTTGCTAGTAATACACCTAGTATTGATTGGTCAGAACTTGAATTTATTGTGCCAGAGCAAGGGTTTGCTAGGCAGCGCTTGGAGCAATGGTGGCGAAAAAATAATATTCAGGGAAAAATTTATGCACAAGTAGCGGGGCACGAAGCGATGGTATCTATGGTGAGCCTTGGCTTTGGTATAGCAATGATCCCTAAAATAGTTTTAGATAACAGTCCACTACAAGACAAAGTACACGTTTTACAAACAAATACACATGCACCTAAAGGTATTGATATTGGCTTGGCAGTATTACATAAGGAATTAAACGACCCGGCTATAAGTGCCTTGTGGAATATAGCGCAAAATATGGGTGAAAAAATAATTTAATGCAATACACTTACTAAGGTTGCTCTTAGTATAAAAGCCCAGATAGCGTAAGCCTTTAATCTACCGCTCCTCTATTGCCTATCAATAGAGCTGTTAGGCTAAGTATATAAGCCGCAAAGTAATCATAATTGTATAAAAGTTGTTAATGATTGTAACTGCCTAGAGCTTGTTCTCAATGACCTTGCTACTATGGATAAATGGCCTTTTTATATATGTACGATGAACACAATGCGGTTTTATTTTATAATAATATTATTAATCTCTCTTTCGTTTAATGCTCAGGTATTAGCGCAAAGTGACGAGCCTGTAGATGCACATATATCTACAGAGCAACTGCATTTAAGTATGAGTATAGGGGCGGGAGTAATAACTAATCCATTATATGGTGCAGATAATATTCCGTTGGTGATCATTCCTCAAATAGCCTTTTATGGCCAACAGTGGTTTTTTGATAATGGCCGAGTTGGCTACTCGTTTAAACAAACGCAACAGCATAACTTAAGCCTAGTAACAGAATTAAACCCTGAGTCGCGTTTTTTTATTGATTGGCACCCGCAAAATATATTTGCGCTAAAAAGTGCTAGTTCAAATAATCAATTTACCCAGTTAGAAACAGATACCTCGCCTCAACAAATAAATATTAATAATATTAGTAAGCGCAAGCTCGTTTTAGATGCAGGTATTAGTTACTCCTTTGTAGCTGAGCAGCAGATGTTATCCGTGCAAGCATTGCACGATGTAAACTCAGCTTATAATGGTTGGCGAGCTGCAATACAATGGCAGTATCATGGGCAAGTAGGTAATTTGCAATTAAAGCCCACTGTGGGAGTTAATTATAAGTCTGCGCAATTAAACGACTATTATTACGGTTTAAACAGTGATGAAACACTGTTAGGTAAAATAGTAGTTGGTAGTAGTTGGCAACCTTATGCTAAAATCGATGCCCGCTGGCCCCTTAGCAAGGCCAACGCTCTTCGTTTTCATTTAGCATATTATGACTATTCGGCTATGGATAGTAGCCCGCTGTTTGAACGTCATTATTCAACGACTGCCTTTATAGGATTTGAACATACTTTTTAATATGAAGTATTTAATCTTTTTTGTGTTTATTTCTTCACTACTTAGTGGCGTTAGCGTGGCGCAAACAATTCTTGATGTATCTCCCAAAGTTTGTGTTGTCTCTGAACAGCATGATTTTTGCGATCTCAATTTGCAGTTTAAATGGCAGCAGTTAGCGGTTAAAGATGTGTGTTTGTATCAACAAAATACGCAAATACGATGCTGGCAACAGCAAGGTTCTGGTCAGTTTAGCTATAAAGCGCGTGTTCAGGTGGAGACCATATACTCCCTGATCAATCCTCACACCGGTGACTCACTTGCGAGCGTACTCGTTGAAGTACAAAGTGCCCATACTAAAAAACAGTATCGGCTGCGTTCACCGTGGAGCTTTTTTTAATTTAGGAGTAGTAAATGCCAAAAATATTACTTGTTGAAGATGATCTTGGTTTACAGCAATTAACCAAAGATTACCTCGAACATAATGGCTTAGAAGTCGACGTACTAGATCGTGGTGATGAAGTGTTTACTTACCTTGAAAGTAATCCCGTCGACCTGATTATTTTAGATGTAATGCTGCCAGGTAAAGATGGCTTTAGTGTTTGCAGACAAGTACGTGATAAATACACCACTCCTATTTTAATGTTAACGGCCAAAGGTGAAGACTTTGATCAGGTAATAGGGCTAGAGCTTGGCGCTGATGACTATGTTATTAAACCGGCTGAGCCACGTGTATTATTAGCAAGAATTAGCGCATTATTACGCCGTGGGCAACCTAACTTAAAAGCCACCGAAGAGCTGCAGTTTGGCGACTTATTTATTGATAAAACCAGCCGTATTGTTAAGTTATCGGGTGCAGAAATAGTCCTAACCTCACATGAATTTGAATTACTTTGGCTACTAGCATCAAATGCCGGAGAAGTATTGAGCCGCGAACATGTGCACCAACATATGATAGGGCGACAATACGATGGCCTAGATCGCACCGTAGATGTACGCGTTTCAAGAATTCGCAAAAAACTGGGCGATAACAGCGACAAACCTTATCGGATTAAAACTGTTTGGGGGCAAGGCTATTTATTTGTTTCTGACGCGTGGGATATGTAATTAATGCTTAGTGTTAAGCTGCGTTAATGGGCAAGCTGTTTATAAGCCTGTATGTGTATATTATTGTCTCGTTATTTATTGTCAGCGGGGTAATTGAACAGCTTTGGCCATATGAAGAATCGCAGCAGCAGGTGCTACTCGACGATGAGTTTGGCCAGTCTTTGTGGTTATTATCACAAACCCCTAATGGGCTTACAAAGCTAAAAAACCATTTTTCTAGTCAAGTGATTGCTCAGCGCGATTTAATATTACCCGCCGAGCAACAAGCTCAGCTATTAAAAAATCACTACCTTTATTTATATGATAAACAACAGCGCATAGTTTGGTATGTTCAACTTAACGCCACACAACTATTACAGGTTGGCCCTATAGGGGGGGCAGCCAAGCCCGCAGCCTCTGTTTTACCCTACTTATTGCTGTTATTAATTGTAGGCATTCCTGTTGGTTTGTGGAGTTTTTTACTGTGGCGAGACTTTGCTAAGCTGCGTAATGCATGCGAGGCCGTAGGTGGCTCACAGGACTTTCAATTAACAGATAGCTCTAAATCATTTTTTTTACCTATAACGGGCACCTTGCAAGTGATGCAGCAGCGAATTGAGTTTTTATTAACCGCGCAGCAAGAGCTTACCTCATCGGTATCGCATGAATTTAGAACGCCACTGGCGCGGTTAAAATTTGCCATTGCAATGCTTCAAGACCGAATGCTCGATGATAAAGCCGAAAAATACTTAGCTAATATGCAAGTCGATATCAATGAACTTGAGGCACTGGTTTCTGAAATGCTTGAGTATGCACGTTTAGATTCACAGCAACCGAGTTTACAGCTGATCAATTGTAATTTAGTGGCAGTGGTTAAAACGGTGGTTGAAAAACTCAGTTTTGATACGCGAATAAAGTTAAGCACTACATTACCCAGTGAACTGATTTACCGCTGCGACAGTCACTTTATGGCGAGAATAATGCAAAACTTGGTAGGTAATGCTTTAAAGCATGCCAATAATAGTGTGCAAATAACCTTATTAGCGCAAGCTAATAATATAGTTTTTATTGTTGAAGATGATGGCAATGGTATTGCTGAAGTTGAGCGTGAAAATGTATTTAAGCCATTTACTCGATTGGATAAAAGTAGAGATAAAAAAACCGGTGGGTTTGGCTTAGGATTGGCTATTGTCAGTAAAATTATTTCTTGGCATCAAGGTCAGTGTACAATTGAAGATTCAAGCTTAGGCGGAGCTAAATTTATTGTCAGCTTACCGATTAGTAAATAGCAGCTTTTAATACATAAATAAAAAGTACATAAATAAAAAGTACGCAGATAAAAAACACTCAATAAAAAAGCGCCCTTGTTAACAAGGGCGCTTTTTTGGGTTTTAATCAAAATCAACAAGTAGCAAAGTAATAGACAGCCCCTTTATAAAAAAGTTCTTAATTTAATTATTTTTCTTTTCTAGTAATGGCATTAACATTTGCTCTAGCCCATTGAGCTTTACCTCATACATCATGGCTAGTTGGCTGCCTAGCTTTGAGTCGGGAAACCCTTGTTGTTTAAACCATACTAAATAGGGCTCGGGTAAAAGCAGTAAAGGGCGGCCTGCGTACTTTCCAAAGGGCATAATAGTATTAACGGCAATTTTTAGCTGTGTAGGATCCATTGGCTTTAAAGGTTTTATAAAACATAGCTAAGTGTAAGGTATATTAAAGAGATAAAATAGGCTGTGACGGGCAAGTAACAGCCTATTTAACGAGGGAGCAGGCCCTCTGGATTAATATATTTTATTAGTAAGCCCTTCGTTAGCTGGAGTCTAACTAGGGGCAGGTGCTTGCGCTAATATTTACCAATAGTCTTTAGTTTACCTGCTTTTTTCTATGTTAGAGAATTAGCTTGTAAAAGAATGTAAATTCAAATTAGTGCTGCTTTACGAAAATAATTTTTGTTTAACGTGCTCAGCAAAACCACTACCGGCTTCTAAGTAAAAGTTATAGGTAGAATTTACACCCATTTCTTCTAACTCTTTTTGCTGATCAGGGTAGTTAGCAATAGCGGTAACTTGCCCTTTATAACCCGATGCTTTTAATTGCTCTAACGCAAAAATATTTTGCATATGCTGTGGCATTGTTAGCATGACCATTTCAACACGAGAGTGATTTACGCGCTGCCAAAAGTCAGGGTCGGTCGCATCTGCTATTAATACATTTCTTCCGCGTTTTATGTGCTTATCAACTACTTCAGGCTTTATGTCTATACCTGCAACTAGCTGTGGGTGCGTAGCATTTATTGTTTCATAAGCACCTGTGCCAATTCTGCCCATGCCAAATATAACAATTTTAGTGTCGTTAAGGTTAACAGGCAGTTCTTCGGATAAACGAGTTTTACTTTCAAACTTTAGTAGCCAAGGCTCTATTTTTGCGTAAATTTCGTTAGAGCGCTTATTTAAAGGGGATGCAATAATAAAGGTAATTGATACGGCAATTGCAATAACGGCTAACCACTCAGAGGTGATCATGCCTGTAGAGGCGGCTACAGCGCAAACAATTAAACCAAACTCGCTATAATTAGCTAAACTAAAAGTGGTTAGCAATGAGGTGCGAGCACGTAAGTTAAACATGTTTGTTAGCACATAATATAAAAACGTTTTGATTGGTAATACTAACACCAATAATAATGCGGCAAGTAATGAGCTGGTGGTAAGCTCTGCGTTTAAACCTATTGTTAAGAAAAAGCCAACCAATAAAATATCTTTTAAATTAAGTAATGACTTAGAAAGTTCACTGGCCTTTTTATGAGGCGCAATCATCATACCTATTATTAATGCCCCTAAATCACCTTTTAAACCAACTAGCTCAAATGCATGATAACCAGCCACAAGTGCAAAGAAAAACCCAAATAATGGCAGGAGTTCGCCGTGTTTAGAGCGGTTTAGTATCCACCCCATAACTGGGCGTACTAGCGGCAGTGAAATAATAAGTACCAAAGCCCAAATATTAGGGATTTTACCTGTGCTAATAGCTAAAAATACCACGGCAAAAATATCTTGCATAACTAAAATACCAATGGCTACTTTTCCGTGTAAGCTGCCCATTTCACCACGTTCTTCTAACACTTTAACAGCAAAAACGGTACTAGAAAAACTCAATGCAAAGCCAACTAATAAAGCGCTTTGCCAGCTCAAATCAACAAATAATGGCAGTGCAAATAGGCTAAGTAATAGCATAAAGCCACTAAATAACGCACTACTCAAAATAATATGTAAAGTAGCAGAAGCCCACACTTGTGGTTTCATTAAACTATTTACTTTTAGCTTTAAACCAATACTAAATAATAAAAGCGTAACGCCTAAGGTAGCAATGGTGTTGAGTAATTCGGTGCTTTTATAGCCCGCTAAATTAAGCGCGAATCCCGCAAGTAAAAAACCGATAAGAGGAGGGAGCTTTAGCTGATAAACAGCAAAGCCAAACACAAACGCGGCGGCAAAGTAAATTAGTTCCATAATTATAAATATCACTTCATTGGGAGGTTTAGTGTAACGAAAAATCAATACCATTGAAAATAAATATACAAATACTCACCATTTTACTCATACAATAAGTCCTTCATAAAAGATTAGGCTTAAGCGCCGTTTAATCAAATACTTGCTCTGTTGCGTATGAAAAATGGACATTTAACACTTATTTAATCGTAAACAGCATGTAAATAGTAGTTTTTCACTGACAAGAGCATTTAAATGTGGTTAAGATGCGCTAACGACGAAGTTTAAGTTAGAGCACATTATAGAGCCGCTCAGCTTAAGGAGAAAAATATGTTTAAAAAGATTTTAGCATCGGTTGGTATTGGTGCCGCCAAAGTAGACACTATTTTAGAAACAGAGCACCTTCAGCCTGGGCAATTATTTAATGCGCAAATCGTTATTACAGCTGGTGATGTAAGCCAAGAAATTGCAGGGTTAGATTTACTATTAATGACGCGAGTTAAAGCATCAAATGAAGATGGTGACTATTTTACCAACCACGTTATAGAGCAGTGGCGCATTACAGATATAGGCACGGTAGAGCCAGGGGAAGTTAAAACGATTCCTTTTCAAGCACGGTTGCATTCAGAAACACCTATTACTGAAATTAATGCAGGGTATAACCAATCTTATGTTTGGCTTGAAACTGGGCTGGACATTGATTTAGCGCTTGATCCAAGTGATAAAGACCATTTACATGTGTACCCCAATGAAGCTGTTAAAACGTGTATGCAGGCCATGGAAAAGCTAGGCTTTAGCCTAACTAAAGCTGATGTTGAAAAAGGCCATTTGCGCGCATCAACGTTTCAATCAGTGTCTGGTTGTTATCAAGAGCTAGAATACAAGCCTAACAGCCGCAGTTTATTTGGAGTGAAAGAAATTGAATTATCATTCATTCCAGAAGCACATAAAACCCATGTGTTAATTGAGTTAGATAGAGCATTTAAAGGCGATGGTTATGTAGATTTAACCATAGAGCACGACCATGTAAATCTCTCGCAATTATGCGATCAGTTAGAGCGACTATTTACCTAAGGTAGATAATTACTTAAAACAAACCCAGCTTATGCTGGGTTTTTGTTTTAAGCCATTTTATTATATAGCATAGCGGTTAATTAAGCCCCTAGCTGCATTACTGCTATTATGCCTAGCCCTAATAACGTATAGGCTTTTATATCTATTAGAGCCAACGACAGGAGTTACAATGGCGTTTAAATGTGAAACTTTTACTGCGCTCAATACGCAAACCTTATTCTCCATAATGCGTGGGCGCGTAGAGGTATTTGTAGTTGAGCAAATGTGCCCTTATCCAGAGCTTGACGATAATGATGTAGCACCAAGTACCTTGCATATTTACACTGTGAAAAATAATACGCTACAAGCTTATGCTCGATGCTACGAAAAAAACGCAAAATACAGTGCGATCGGTCGCGTGTTAGTCACTAAAGAGGAACGAGGTAGAGGATTGGCTCAGCAATTGGTTACAGAGGCCATTAATTGCTGTAAAAGCCAATGGCCAGAACGTGATATTTATATTGGTGCGCAAACGTACTTACTGGAGTTTTATCGCTCATTCGGATTTGAAAGTATTAATGCTGAATATTTAGAAGATGGCATTGCTCATCAAGATATGGTTTTACAATTAGTACCTTGATTACAAAAGCCCACAATGTGGGCTTTTTTGTTGTTAAGAGCAGAAAGTAACTTTAGCTTAATAATGAATGTAAAAATACCAGGCCTATCGCCAGTGGGCATACAAACTTAGTGTACCAAGGCCATACTTTCCAAAATAAGGTATTGTGTACTTCAGGGTTACCTTCTTGAATGGCCTTTAGTAATGAGCCTCTTGACCAAATCCAGCCTACGTATATACAACACATAAGACCTAATAATGGCTGTGCCACTTTAGTGGTTAAGGTGATCACTAAACCAAACAGTAACTCTAAGTTACACACTATCGTGATGCTCACTAGAGTGATTAATGCACCAATTACCCAAGTGGCCTGTAAGCGAGACATTGCAAAGCGTTCTACCGTATAAGATACCGGCGCTTCGAGCATTGAAATAGAGGAGGTGAGTGCTGCAATGCTCATTAGCGCAAAAAACGCAAAGCCAACAAATAACCCCATACCACCCATACCATCAAAAAGTGCAGGTAATACTTGAAATACCAATGTATCTTCAGAGAGGAGCTTTCCGGTAGTCGGTGAGAAAATCTCAATCCCTTGTGCTTGTGCTACATACATAGCAGGAATGATTAATAACCCTGCGACAAAAGCAATAAATACATCAATAAGCGTGACATAAGCACCTAACGAAACTAAGTTCTCTTTTTTACTAATATACGAGCCATAAATAATCATCACACTGGTACCTAGTGATAATGAAAAGAATGCTTGCCCTAGTGCACTAACTAACAAGTTAGCATCAAAAATAGATGAAAAATCAGGTACTAAATACGCCTTTAAGCCTTCAATAGCGCCATCTTGGGTCATTACATAAATAATTAACGCAAATAAAATGCTGAGCAAAGCAGGCATTAAACGTTTTGACCATTTTTCGATTCCGTTTTCAACGCCACGACTAATAATAGCAACGGTTAGTACAATAAAGATCATAGTGAAAATGATGTTTCTGCTAAGTGACTGTTCACCTAGCCAAGCAGATGCAGAGTTTGCGCCCACTAATGTTGTAATAGGTTCTACTGTTGCACTTAGCATCCAACCAGCAACAATGGCATAAAAGCTTAAAATAAAGCCAGCACATAAAATACCGCCAAAACCAACCGCAAAAGAAAAATGTTTTTGCCAAGGTTTATTAGATATTTTTCTAAGTGAAGAAACCGCATTTGCTTGGCCATGACGACCAATCATTAGCTCCGCCATTAAAGCAGGATAAGCCAAAAAGAATGCCAGTACTAAATACGCAATTAAAAATGCGGCACCACCATTACTTGCGGTTTGTGTAGGGAAACCCCAAATGTTACCTAAACCTACAGCAGATCCTGCGGCGGCCATTATAAAACCAAAGCGAGAGCTAAACTCGCCTCTTACTGCACTCATATTATTGTACTTCTCTATTTTGTGACGGCGCAGACAATCTACTGGAAATGTAAAAAAATAAAAAGTGCTAATTTGCTGATCTAGCACAATTACTTTATTAAACTCTGTGTTATGAACATAGATTTTAGTTTAGTAACTTAAAACTAAAAATTAACAGCTTGATATTGTTTAATAATTGTTAATTTACAGTGTGTAGCCTTTACTTTACACTAGGGTGTTGTTGAGCTATTTTCAGGGTAAAACAAGCTCCACCTAACTGCTTACTTTTGCCTGCATAAACACGGCCGTGATGCCAGTCAGCTACTTTTTCAACAATTGCTAATCCGAGGCCATAACTTTTATCAGCTCGATTGCGGTGATTGTTTTCGCGAAAAAAAGGGCTAAATACTTTGCTAAAGTTTTCAGCTGCTATGCCTGGGCCATCGTCCTCTACGGTAATAATAATATGTTGCTCATTGACAGTGGCACTTACATAAATATGTTGCAGGGCAAAGTCGCAGGCATTATTAATTAAATTAGTAACGGCTCTGGCAAGCCAATGTAAGTCGGCATAAATAACATCGTTACTGCTATTAAGTTGCACACTGAGTTTGTGGGAGTCTAATTTAGGCGATAGCTGCGCTAAAATATCTTCAAAGTAGCTGCGCATATGGGTTGCAGAGTAGGTTAAGCGGTTGGCATTTTGTTCTAGCGTGGCAAAGGCTAGGTAGCTTTTTAGCATAGACTCCATATGGTCTAAGTCATTTTCCATGCGGGTTAAATATTGCTTCACTTTTGGCATGTCATTGCTATCTATTGCAGCATCTAAACCAAATCGCAGGCAAGCTATGGGGGTGCGAATGTCATGGGATAAACTCGAAGCCATTAGCTTATTTTCAGCAACCAGCTTTTCTATTTGACTCGCCATACGGTTAAAGGTGAGCTCTACATCTTTTATATACGTGAAATGAGAGACTTTGATACGAGTTTTAACATCACCCGATGCAAATTTTTTAGCTGCTTCATTTAACACGCTCAAGCGTTTGGCTAAGGGATAAATAATAAAGCCCATAAATACACACAGCCCAGCGTAAAATAATAAGGTTAGAATAATATCGTCGCGTTGCTCTGCTTCAAATGAGTTATCGAGGCGCATAGATAAATGATAAGGGCTTAATGCTTGGTTGCTATAAAGCATATGAAAACCCTGTTCGCCCTCTAAAATTAACCCACCATGGGTTTGCATTTGCATAAGTAAGGCAGGGCTAAGCGCTAAAGTGTCGTTTAGCTTATAGGTAAGCGGCAGGCTAAAGTCGTTGGCTAACTTTGTAACATAATTACTGCGCTGTGCAGGGGGGAGAGTAGCAAGCTGTTTGCTAAACCCTGCAATCATTTTACTTTGCATGCTAAATTCGTCTAAAGGGGCGTGTGTATTTTGACTAAAAGCGTCAATAAGCCAGCCTAAAACAATAATCGAAAGCAGTGCGCTGCTAAGCAGTGCAATATAAAACTTTTTCATTTGTAGCTACCAAGCAGTGGCAACGAGTAAATAACCTCGTCCCCAAATTGTTTTAATTTTTTCAGGGTTTTGCGGATCGTCATTAAACTTTTTACGTAGCGCAGAAATAAGCACATCAACACTTCTATCAAGGCCGTCGTACTCGCGTCCTTTGGTTGCTTTAAACACCGCATCGCGTGATACAACTTGCCCTGCGTTACTGGCTAAGTAATGCAGCAATAAATACTCAGCGCTAGATATATTTATATCGATATCGTTAAGTTTAACGCTTCGCGACTCACTATTAATGCTCAAAGCCCCTACATTAATAATACTATGCTGTTTATGAGATTGGCTGCTTTGGGTGGTGAGCCTAAGGGCTGACTTTATTCTTGCTAGTAATGCACGAGGGCGTACCGGTTTCATTATGTAGTCACTGGCACCTACCTCTAAGCCAATCACTTCATCCATTTCGTCATCACGAGCTGTTAGCATAATAATAGGAGCTTGATAAAAGCTACGTAGCTCGCGACAAACGCTTATGCCGTCTAACCCAGGAAGCATAATATCAAGTAGTATTAACTGCGGTTTCAAGGTTTTAACTTGGCCAACAACTTCATCACCGCGATGACAAACATGTACACAATAGCCTTGTTCTGTTAAATATTCAGCCACCCATTGTGCCAAAGAAATATCATCTTCAACGAGTAAAATAGTACCGTAATTATCCATAAGACTTCCTTATTAAAACAATCGCCAACGGCGTTTTTTCTGCCTGTTTTGATAAACCCACTGTAACTTTACTTCAGTGGTGGCTATGACTTTTGCAGTATTACTATCAAATAATTCAAATGATAAGCTCTGCTCAGAGTCAAATGCATAATTAAAAACGCCGTGTTGCTGCTTAAGCCAACATTGCATAATATATTTTGAGGTAGCGTCTCGTAAGCAGTAGTTACCTATTGTGGGCTGCTGCCATGATAAAACCACTTCAGTATAACAGTGGCGGCCTTCACGTAGTGCCACGCAGGTATTAGGTATTGCACTAAGTGCGGTTACCTCTTGGGGCACCTCGGCGAGTAAACTGCCAGGGTAAGCTAATAGTAAATAACACCAGCGTCTAAAATACATAACGCACGCCTAGCTTGGCTTTGTGTTGGTACCCTTGAGAAATAATAGGGCTGTCGTCAATTTCTTTAGAAAATAAAGTCGTTAACCAGCCGGCTAAAAACACCCAGTCTTGGTTAAGCGGGTACTCAGCATGAAACTCAAGCATAATGCTGCTGCTGGCATTGGTTTTATAGGCAGGACGCAGCAAGGTAACTTCACTTTGCTCAATACCAAAATAATAGTTAGTAAAGTCAGCAGAGTAGGCACTAAAGCCTATGCCTGAGCGAAACTCCCAGTTACGCCAAGGTTGTATTTTGCTAAAAAAAGAATTAAATACCCAGCCATTGTGGGCGTTTGAAATGTCATGCAAAAATTCAATAGAAACCTGTGAGCCATCAAATCTGTGGGTAAATCTAAGGCCTGTATTAAAGTCATACTTACGCTTTTTAATGCCGCGTAATTCCTCAACCACACCATTGTTATAAAACCCCAAGCCTTTTTGACCAAACCCAGCTTGGGCGTTAGCACCGATTATATCGAGCTCCCAATTATATTTGTTAATTAGACTGTAGCCTATAACAAGGCCGCCGCTGAGTTGGTTATGGTCATAATCGAGATAAAAGTTATCAAAAGAAACCGCAAGGCTGAGATCTAATTCAATACCATCGTCATAAGAGTCCATGCCGATAAGGTAAGAGTCTTCAATATAATAACCAGTACCGGCGCTCCAGTCCCATGCAAAGCCTTGAATAGGCTCCAAGGTATTATCAGCATAATAGCGGTTACTGGCAGTACTATGGGCACTAAATACACAGGCAAATAATAAGCAGGTGTAACATAAAAAATAGCTAAGTATTGAGTGCTTCATCCTTGGAACCTAAATAAGTAATGGTTATAAAGCGTAGTATATTGTTAAACGTTCCTTTAAACCTGTAAAAAAATGTAGTGTTTAACTTACGCTTATATCACTTTAATTTTGTCGATTAATATACTGCTTAAATAAAACTGCATCATTGGTGCTAAAGCACTTATTTCTGTGCGAGTACACGGGCCTTGCACTTTAGTCAGTGTGCTAAGCTTGCTCATTGTATTATATTTAGGAATAGTTACCTTTGTATTTGCCTCGGCGCGTGCTAAACGTGCTTGTTCGGTATTTTGCTGGTGGACAAAGGCGACTACTTCAAGTTCATTAGTGATTTTTTGCTCTTCGGTAAAGCTATAAATCAGTGATTCACGATGAAAGCTAGTGCTATCTAAAGATGATTTTGCAAACCAAACAACATCACCAGAGGCTTTATGCGTTAAGCGCATGCTAACTTGCGCTAAAATAGTTGCACATTGCTGGGTTGGAAATTGCTGTGCAACTTTAGAGTATAGAGCATAAGGTTGTTTGGGCTGATTTAACGTGTATTTACTATCATCGGTAAACGACAGATCAACTTGATGAATAGCAAGTGTGTAATCACTATCGTTTTTAGTAGTTACTTTTAGTTGTTTGTCATTGAGCGCTTGGCTTATTTGCGCCAGTAAAGTGTCGGTTACACTTACTCTGTCGGTAACAATTTTAACCGTTTGGTTTTTCATTACTTTATGAGCTGGTAATTGCACTGACTTTACTTTAGGCGAGGTGTGTTGTGCCTCATACTCCAGTTGGTATGTCTGACTTTTTAACATTGGCTTTAAGGGCATTGCCAATGGCTCAGCAGGCTGATTTGTTGTTGTGGTTATAGCGCAACCCGATGAAAATAATATAAAAAGTGGTACAACTAAAAAACGCATAAATACTTCACACTCAGTAAAAGGCCAATAATCAACATATTGTACGTTAGTCTTGACAAAAGTTCATGATATTATATGCATAGAAGCAATTAAAAAAAGAAAAAACAGCCACCGATGAAGTACCTTAATTACTCGATTTATTACCTGCTCGCCTTTTGTATTTTAATAACCCACTCAGAGGTTGCTGCAAATGTAGATCCAGATTGGCCTGCATTTGTAAAAAAATATGGGCGTTACGCAGAAAAAAAGCTTAAACGAAAAGGTATACCTGGCGCGGCTTTATCGATTGTTAATATGCAGTCGAGTGATTATATTCATACCATGGGCTTTACCAAAGTGGGTAGCTCTCAAAGGGTTAATCAACATACACGTTTTAGATTAGCATCGGTGTCTAAAACCTTTGCAGGATCGTTAGCTGCTAAGCTTGCAAGTGAAGGGGAAATAGATTTATACCAGCCTATTAGCGACTATATTCCTGAATTTGCTAACACCGACTACAAAGATAATTTAAAGGTTTATCATATTTTAAGTCACTCTAGTGGCCTAGTTCCCAACGCCTACGATAACCTAATTGAATCACGAATGAGTTATCCAGATATTGTTGAAAAGCTACTTACGGTAGCGCCCATATGCGATCCTGGGCAGTGTTATGGCTATCAAAATGTGATGTTTAGTTTAATTGACGATGTAATTTTAAGGAGTACTCATAAAAGTTACTCTCAGTGGCTAAATGACGCTATTTTTACGCCCTTAAAAATGCATGACACTAGTTTAGGCTACGACGCTATGGTGCAAGATAAAAACTACGCATTTCCACATGTAAGAGGGAAAAAACGTTGGTATAGCGCTAAGCTGAAAAAAAATTATTATAAAGTAGCCCCCGCTGCAGGCATAAATGCCAGTGCTGCCGATATGGCAATATGGCTAAAGGCGCAATTAGGTCAGTACCCAAATGTATTATCGCTCGATGCATTAGCGGTACAAACACGTCCCTATACGCATACCAAAAAAGAGCAATACCGACGAGTATGGAAAGGTCATCTTAGTGAGGCTTTTTATGGGCTAGGTTGGCGAGTATATAACTACGATGATGAAACCCTTTATTACCATAGTGGTTGGGTGCAAGGCTATCGCACCGATTTAGTGGTTTTTCCTCATTTAAATGTGGGTTTTAGCTTAATAATAAATGCCGAAACTGGGGTGATAAATGAACTTACAACAGAGTTTATAAATAGAGTGCTTAAATATAAGCGAGGCTAAAAATCATGATTAAAGATAAAAGGCTTTTAATCTTGGCGCTACTGGTTATGGTGTTTAATAGCCAATTTGTATTTGCCGCCCCAGATAAGATTTATTTATTTCGCCACAGTGAAAAACAAGCCGGTAAAAACCCGTCGCTTACAGTGCTTGGCGCACAACGTGCACAGTATTTGGTACAGTTAATAAAACAACATAAAAACGTGCAGCTATTTAGCAGCAATTATAAGCGTACATTACAAACAGCAGCGCCAATGGCTGCTTACTTAAGCACTACAGTAAAAATGTATGATGCAGCTGATTTAGCTTCACTTGAAAGTAAACTACTAAAATTACAGGGTGTTGTAATTGTTGTAGGACACAGTAATACCACGCCTGAACTTACGGCACTGCTTTCAAAAGGTACGGTGAGTGCTATGTCTGAAGATGAGTTTTCGCGCTATTACATACTAGATAAAATACGCGATAAAGCCCCAAAAGATGCACCACAATATAGGGTCAGTGAACTCACTATGGATTTTAATCATTAATTTAAAAGTGACAGATAATAAAAAACCAGCGGGTGCTGGTTTTTTTATATTACCGGGTAAATCCTACAAGTAGGTGTTTAGCCACGCGGTAATTTAATTTTTTTCTCTTCACTTTGGCGGTAAAGCACAATAGTGTGACCAATTGATTGTAATTTAGTTGCACCAGTTTCACGCACAATTGCTTCAAAAATGAGCGCTTTAGTTTCGCGATCATCAGTTGGAACCTTCACTTTAATTAATTCGTGAATTTCTAATGCGCTTTGAATTTCTACTACTACGCCTTCGGTTAAACCGTTAGAACCTAGTAAAACTACAGGCTTGAGGCTATGTGCCTGACCTTTTAAAAACTGCTTTTGTTTGTTTGATAATGTCATGTTTATACAAATTTTGCTGAATATGGCTTGAATTAAGGGTATTCTACCGCCATCTAAAGAATATTACTAATTAGTTGCGTGTTAATTTATGACAAATAAAAAACAGTCAGCCAGTTCACAGCGATGGCTGAAAGAACATTTTGATGATAAATATGTTCAAGAGGCGCAAAAAAAAGGTTGGCGTTCTCGAGCTGTTTTTAAATTAGATGAGGTCCAAAGTAGAGACAAGTTACTCCGCCCAGCAATGACTGTTGTTGATTTAGGGGCTGCACCGGGTAGTTGGTCACAATACTTGGCAGAAAAAGTAGGAGATAAAGGACAAGTTATAGCGTGCGATATCCTCCCTATGGATTCATTAGCGGGTGTTGACTTTTTACAAGGCGACTTTCGTGAAGAAGCAGTGTTAAGTGCATTGTTAAAACGTATTGATGGCAAAAATGTTGATGTGGTACTCTCTGACATGGCACCAAATATGAGTGGTAACAATTCAGTTGATCAAGCTGGTAGCATGTATTTGGTCGAGCTTGCACTGGATATGTGTAATCAAGTATTAAAGAAAAATGGTGCATTTATTGTTAAAGTATTCCAAGGTGAAGGCTTTGATCAGTTCTTGCAAGATGTACGTAATAGTTTTAAAACAGTGAAGATACGTAAACCAGATGCCTCGCGCGCCCGTTCACGGGAAGTATATATAGTAGCGACTGGATATAAACTGTAGTACAGTTGTTGGGCGTTTAGTTGAATTTAAATTAATTGGATACAAGAGGTTAACCCCTTGAGCGATATGGCAAAAAATCTAATACTCTGGCTGGTTATTGCAGTTGTGCTGATGTCAGTATTTCAGAGCTTTAATGGCGGCGATCAAGTAGATCGTCAAACAAGTTATAGTCAATTTGTTAAAGATGCCCGCAGTGGCTCTATACAAGAAGTGGCAATTGAAAGTACCAGTGGCACAATTACAGGTACTAAAACCAGTGGCGAACGTTTTCAAACGATTATGCCTATTTACGACAAAGACATTTTAAATGATTTGTTAAAAAGTAACGTCAATGTGAAAGGGGTTAAACCTGAAGAGCAGTCATTTTTAGCAAGTATATTTATTTCTTGGTTCCCAATGATACTGCTTATTGGTGTGTGGATATTTTTCATGCGTCAAATGCAAGGCGGTGGCGGTAAAGGCGCAATGTCGTTTGGTAAGAGCAAAGCGCGCTTAATGAGCGAAGATCAAATTAAAACCACTTTCGCCGATGTTGCTGGCTGTGATGAAGCAAAAGAAGATGTATCAGAATTGGTAGATTTTTTACGCGACCCATCAAAATTCCAAAAATTAGGTGGCAGCATTCCTAAAGGCGTGTTGATGGTTGGTCCTCCTGGTACAGGTAAAACGTTACTTGCTAAAGCCGTTGCTGGTGAAGCAAAAGTGCCGTTCTTTACTATTTCTGGTTCGGACTTTGTTGAAATGTTTGTTGGTGTGGGCGCATCTCGCGTACGAGATATGTTCGAGCAAGCTAAAAAAGCATCACCCTGTATTATCTTTATTGATGAAATAGATGCTGTAGGTCGTAAACGTGGTGCTGGTATGGGCGGCGGTAACGACGAACGTGAGCAAACGCTAAACCAAATGCTAGTAGAAATGGATGGTTTTGGTGGTAACGAAGGTATTATCGTTATTGCTGCAACTAACCGCCCAGACGTATTAGATCCAGCCTTACTTCGTCCGGGTCGTTTTGACCGCCAAGTTGAAGTTGGCTTACCTGATATTCGTGGTCGTGAGCAAATACTTAAAGTACATATGCGTAAAGTGCCATTAGGCGACAACGTTGAAGCAGCTTTAATTGCACGCGGTACACCGGGTTTTTCAGGTGCTGATTTAGCAAACCTAGTAAACGAAGCTGCACTCTATGCGGCACGCGGTAATAAACGTGTTGTTAGTATGGCTGAGTTTGACGCTGCTAAAGATAAAATCATGATGGGCGCTGAGCGCAAAACCATGGTGATGAGCGAGCAAGAAAAAGCCATGACAGCGTACCACGAAGCTGGCCATGCTATTGTTGGTCGTATGGTGCCAGAGCATGATCCTGTTTATAAAGTATCTATAATTCCACGTGGCCGTGCGCTAGGTGTAACTATGTACTTGCCTGAACAAGACCGTGTAAGCCATTCTAAAGAATTGCTAGAGTCGATGATCTCAAGCCTGTATGGCGGACGTATCGCAGAAGCACTTATTTATGGTGCAGATAAAGTAACCACAGGTGCTAGTAACGATATTGAACGAGCGAGTGATATTGCCCGTAAAATGGTAACGCACTGGGGTTTAAGTGAAAAACTTGGACCACTACTTTACGCAGAAGATCAAAACGATATGTACATGGGCGGTGGCCGCTCTATGAGTATATCGGACGAAACAGCTAAAATTATCGATAGCGAAGTACGTTTATTGTCAGATCGTAACTATCAGCGAGCAGAAGCGATATTAAAAGAAAATATCGATATTCTACACGCAATGAAAGATGCGCTGATGAAGTACGAAACGATTGATGCTAAGCAAATAGATGATTTAATGGCGCGCCAAGAAGTTCGTGAACCACGCGATGCGCATGACCGCCATGAAAAAAAGCCAGTTAAAGAAGATGTTTCAGCAGAAAAATTAGTTGATGAAGATCAAAAACCAACTGATGAAGCTAAAAAAGATGAAACAAACCTTGATGACAAAGCTGAATAATCGTTAAAATAGCTAAACTAAAAGCCCCGAACCTCGGGGCTTTTTTGTATCAAACGTATAAAATAAACTTCAGCTAATTCAAACAAAAAAGGTCATCATGAATAATTTACTAAACTTGCCTCGCAAACGTACACTAAGTTTGGCAAATCCAGTAATTATGGGAATACTTAATGTTACTCCCGATTCTTTTTCAGATGGCGGGCAGTTTATAGACCCTGATATTGCGCTGCAGCGTGCGCTGCAATTGTTAGACGACGGGGCGCAAATTATAGATATTGGCGGAGAGTCGACTCGCCCAGGTGCTCCTGATGTGAGCCTTGAGGATGAATTAGCACGTGTAATACCAGCGATTAAAGCAATTCGTGAAAACAGTGATTGCGTTATATCTATTGATACCAGTAAAGCACAAGTAATGCACCAAGCTATTTTAGCTGGGGCCGATATTGTTAATGACGTACGTGCATTACAAGAAAGCGACGCACTGAACGTAGTGGCGCAGTTTCCTGATGTTGCGGTGTGTTTAATGCATATGCAAGGCCAACCTCGCAGCATGCAGGCAGCGCCGCACTATGATGATTTATTTACAGATATAAAACAGTTTTTTAGTCAGCGTATTGCTGCGTGTAAAACAGCGGGGATTAAGCAAACACAACTTATTCTTGATCCTGGCTTTGGTTTTGGTAAAACACTCAGCCACAATTACCAACTACTGGCGCAGTTTAATGACTTTACTCAGTTTGGTTTACCGTTATTAGCGGGATTATCGCGTAAGTCGATGATTGGCAACTTATTAAATAGAAATACAAATGAGCGATTGGCCGGCAGTTTAGCGGGCGCATTAATCGCAGCACAAAATGGTGCGCATATTATTCGTGTACACGACGTAAAAGAAACCGCAGATGTACTTAACGTACTACAAGCCTGCAAACAAGGAGTACTTTAAATGAAAGAAAGAAAATATTTTGGCACCGATGGTGTACGCGGGCTCGTGGGTGAGCATCCTATAAATCCTGAGTTTGCAATGAAACTAGGTTGGGCTGCGGGCCGTGTCCTATCAGAAAATGGCACTAAAAAAGTGATGATAGGTAAAGATACCCGCATTTCAGGCTATATGTTAGAAACCGCATTACAAGCAGGGTTAATTGCAGCAGGAATCGATGTTGTATTACTGGGCCCTATGCCAACCCCTGCGATTGCTTATTTAGCACAAACATTTAGAGCCGAGGCCGGCATAGTAATTAGTGCATCGCACAATCCGTATTACGATAACGGCATAAAGTTTTTTAACTGTCGCGGTTTAAAGCTTGATGACAAAGTAGAGCTTGAAATTGAAGCCATGCTTGATGAACCAATGACTTGTGTTGAGTCAGATAAATTAGGTAAAGCGAGTCGCTTAACTAGCGCTGATGGTCGTTATATCGAATTTTGTAAAAGCCAATTTCCACAAAGCTTGTCGCTTGAAGGATTAAAAATTGTACTCGATTGTGCCAATGGCGCAACTTACCATATTGCACCATCAGTTATGCGCGAACTAGGTGCAAATATAATCACGCATGCGTGTGAGCCCAATGGTGTAAATATTAACCATGAATGCGGCGCTACTCACGTAGATACCCTAAAACGTAAAGTGCTTGAACATAATGCAGATGTGGGCATTGCCTATGATGGCGATGGCGACCGTGTAATGATGGTTGATCATAATGGTCGTGTGTTTGATGGTGATGACTTAGTGTATATTATTGCCTGTCAAGCAGCGCAAGATGATAATTTAGGTGGTGGTGTTGTTGGCACTGTTATGTCAAACATGGGCCTTGAAAATGCATTGAAAGCCAAAGGTATTGAATTTGCACGCAGTAAAGTAGGCGACCGTTATGTAATGGAATTGCTACAACAAAAAGGCTGGACTATTGGCGGCGAAAGCTCGGGCCATGTATTAAACCTTGATTTAATTAGCACCGGCGATGGCATTATTTCAAGCTTGCAAGTACTAGCTGCTATGGTTGCGCAAAATAAAACATTACAAGACTTAGGTACTGGTTTTACTAAGTACCCAATGAAAATGATTAACGTACGTTACACCCCAGGTACAGATCCGACAAAAGCGCCTGCAGTATTAGCTGCAGTAGCAGAGGTTGAGCAAACTTTAGGTGAAAAGGGGCGTGTGTTACTACGTAAATCAGGCACTGAACCTGTTGTACGTGTTATGGTTGAGGCCGAACAAGAGAAGTTAGTAATCGACAGCGCAGAAAAAATAGCCGCGGTTGTTGAATCTATGAGCAAACAAACTGATTGATAACAATAACCTCTTGTAACTTTGGGCGAGTCGAGTTAATATCTCGACCGCTTTCTCATGTGGAGTGGAAAAATGGCAGCACGCAAGGCGATGGTCGCAGGCAATTGGAAAATGAATGGCTCTTTAGAGCTGGTTAAACAAATGTCTGATGCTATTAACAATGTTAAATCAAACGAGATAGACATTGTTTTATTTCCTCCGTTTCCGTTAGTGTCAGCAATGATAGCCAGCGGTGTTTCAACGGGAACTCAAACTGTGTCAGAAAATACCCCCGGTGCATTTACCGGTGAAGTTGATGCACAACTTGTTAAAGAGTTGGGCGCCCAATATGTATTAGTAGGTCACTCAGAGCGCCGTAGTATATACAAAGAAAGCAATGATGTCGTAGCTGCAAAATTTGCTCGCGCACAACAAGTTGGTTTAACGCCAATTTTATGTGTTGGAGAGAGCGAAAGTGAGCAAGAAAACGGTAAAACAGAACAAATAGTTGCTGCACAAATTGATGCAGTAATTGAAAAATTAGGTGTAGCAGCACTCAAAGATTCTGTGATAGCATATGAACCCGTTTGGGCCATAGGCACAGGTAAGACTGCATCGCCAGAACAGGCACAAAGCGTTCATAAATTTATCCGTGACAAAATCGCTTCATTAAACAGCGATTTAGCACAAGGGCTAACCATCTTATATGGTGGTAGCGTTAACGAAAAAAATAGCGAATTATTATTTGCACAAACAGATATAGACGGCGGCCTAATTGGTGGCGCAAGTTTAAAAGCAGATTCATTTACTGCTATCTGCAACAGTGCAAAAGGGACCGTATAAATGTACGAAATTTTACTAGTAGTTTATTTAGTTGTAGCTTTAGCGCTTGTTGGAATGGTTTTAATCCAGCAAGGTAAAGGTGCCGATATGGGTTCTTCATTTGGCGCGGGTGCTTCGTCAACTGTTTTCGGATCATCAGGTGCAGGTAACTTTATGACTAAAACAACGACAGTTTTAGCTTCTGTGTTTTTTATATTAAGCATAGTACTGGGCAACCTTACTGCAAGTCATATTAAAAAGACTGATGAATGGGAAAACCTTGAAGCAGCACCAGCTTTAGAAACAGTTATTCCTGTTGAAGAAGATGTGCCAGTTACATCTTCGAAAGAGCAACGCTCTGACGTACCAAATTAATTTAGCGTAAAAGCTAAAACGTTAAACGATTTATACTCCTCAAATAAATCATAAAGTTTAACACCTAAGCGCAAGCTTAAAAAATGCGGATGTGGTGGAATTGGTAGACACGCCACCTTGAGGGGGTGGTGCTTTAGGGCATGGGGGTTCAAGTCCCCCCATCCGCACCAAATTTAAAACCCAGTAACTAACGTTGCTGGGTTTTTTGCTTTTAGCTAACGTTAACCTTTATTACCACAAAATCTCCTCACAAAATCACTTATTTAATCTAACAACAGATGCTTTTAGAACACACATTATTACTTGTGTAATCAGTTATGTAGCATTTTCATATAACAATAAAATCCTTGGTCCATTTAAACTATGCCGCAATGCTAAATTGATGCTAAGTTAAATAAAAAATAGGAGATAATTTGTGTCAAAAGTAGCGTTTATTTCAGGTGCAAGTAGAGGTATTGGTCGTGCAACAGCCATCGCATTTGCAAAAGCAGGCTATCGAGTAGCAATAACAGCTCGTGAATTAGATAGCGAGGTAGCACAGCAAAGTACGCAAGGGAGTTTAAAACAAACAGCCCAAATGATGGAGCAATTAGGTTGTGAGGTCATTGCGCTAAAAATGGATTTACTTGATTTTAACTCCGTTGCTAGTGCTCTAAAGCAGGTGTTTGAACACTTTGGTAAAATTGACGTGGTTGTTAATAATGCTATTTATCAGGGGGCTGGCCTTAATGCTTCTTTACTAGATGTAACGCAGCAAACGCTTGAAAAAGTTGCTAGAGCTTACATAGGCGCGCCAGTGCAAATAGCACAAGCTGTTTTACCAAGTATGTTAGCGCAACAAAGCGGTTGTATAATAAATATAACCTCGGGAGCGGGTGAAAAAGATCCGCCTATTCCTGCATCTAAAGGGGGCTGGGGTTATGCATACGGTGCAGGTAAGGCTGCAGTGTCGCGACTGTCGGGTATTATTTGCCGTGAACATGGTCATCAAGGTATTCGCGCTTTTACAGTAAACCCAGGAGTTGTTAACACTGAAACGCTAAGAGCGACTATTGGCGATCAGGGTATTAAAGGCTTGCAGCAGGCTGTAGCCGAACCGGATGAAATAGGTAATGTATTGTTATGGATTGCAGATAACTCTGCAGCAGATGAGCTGCAGTACAGTACCATCTCCGCACAAAAGTTAGCGCGCGAGTTAAACCTACCTAAATAATCGAACCTCATATAATCTTGCTGCTTTGTGCTAGGTCAATTAAGCGCAATTACAGCAAGGTTATAATTAATATAACTTTATATCCTACCTACCAAATTATGCGTATTAACCCTATCTCAACGATCATTACTGTGCAAATACAGCTGTATTCGTAGCAACAATAGCAGCACAAATAAAAAGGCCTTAATAAATATTAAGGCCTTTTTTCACTATAATAATTATTTAATTAATACTCAAAACTAACATCTATGCCATAGGTTCTTGGCGTACCGTATGCCTGCGCATCAAAGAAGTTAAAGTTCGAACCAAATACAATGTACTCTTCATCGGTAATATTTTTCCCCCAAAGCGATACTTTAAGGTTTGAACGCTCACCTATCTTGATATTAGATAATGTTAGGCGTGCATTGAGTAGCGCATAGTTATCACCCACTAAGCTTGGGTCAGATACAGAAAATTGATAGTCATCCACCATCACATAGTTTGTATTGAGTGCTAAGTTACCAAAGTCTAATTCGGCTATAGTCCAATTCATTGCAACAGATGCCGAATAAGAGGTGTTGTCGGTAAATGTAATATCACTGTATTTCGTATCTAAATACCCAAGGCTGGTGGTAAAGAATAGGCTGTCGGTAGCAGCAAATTTAGCATCAATCTCGATCCCTTTATTTTTCGACTCACCAGTATTAAGTGAACGACGAATACTGCCATCGAAAATGGTTTTTTGTAGATTAGTGTTATTATTTAAAAATACTGCGGTATTAAGCATTAAACGGTCATCCAGCAGCATTGCTTTAACACCAACCTCATACGCTGTGGTATCTTCAGGATCGGCAGGTGTTAGTGTTCCTTCATAGTTTGCTTCGCCCATATTTGCTGGATTAAGATAAGCAAATCGGTCGATAGAACCTGGGTTGTAAACCCCTGCAGCGTACCCTTGTGAGATACTAGCGTACATAGTTAAATCTTGATCTACTACATAATTAAATAGCAGTGATCCCACTGTTTTTGACCAGTCAGTTTCAGAGTGTAAATCGTTTCTTAACATTGCATCATGCTTTGCTACGTTAGTCAGAGATTTGGTATCTTTTGTATAGCGTATCCCTGCAACCACATTTAACTCGTCCGTTAATTTATAATCAACATTGGTAAAAAGCGCCGATGATTTAGCGTTTACTTTATAAAAGCTACCCCATGGTAGTGAGCCGGTGAATAATACGTTAGCGCCTTGGCCTGTAAAAATACCTATATTCCACGGGTTGTTTTCTTCACCTTCTTCACTGAAGTAATAATACCCAGCTACGTACTTTAAATCACCTTCTAAAAACTGACCGAGTAGTTGAAATTCTTGTGATTTTTGCTCTTGTGATTTCACGCTAGTATATTGAAACGCCGGAATAGCAAGCACGTCACTGGTGTCAACACTTGGTGGCGAAGTACTGAAATCTAAAGCTGGAGCAAAATAAGCACCGCCATCGGTATCGTAACCTTCGCTTAAATCTGAGTCATAGCTGCGAAATGAGCTAATCGATTTAAAGGTATGGTTGTCAGAAAAATCCCATTCAAACGTTAAGTTGTGTCCTTCAATATCAACATACTCACGGCCATGTTGATCTAATTCAAACTCGGTTTGACGGCCAGGCGCTTTCTCATTGGCGGCCATCATTGCAAATACGTTGCCGGCATAGAGCTTACCCGTAGATAGGTCCATAGTGGGTACATTTGGATCTGTATATTGCGGGCGCACATTGCTAATTTGTACAGGCATAGCTACTGAACTGCCATCAGTATTGTCATAGCTGTAGTTAACGGTAAAATCATCACCGGTATAACGCAGTGCAACACGCAGTGCATCAACATCTTCTGCACCTAAGTTTTTTTCTTTTGCACCAGCAAAGGTATTGGTAGCCCAACCATCATGCTCACTGGTCATATACGTAAGTCTGGCGGTAAAATTACCAATTGCGCCGGTATCAATTGATGTGGTTGAGCTAAGTAAGCTGTTATTGCCTACAGTAACCTTTTGCTTAAATTGAAAGTCATCTGATGGTTTTCTAGTGACTAAGTTAAGCGCACCACCGGTTGTATTTTTACCCCAAAGTGTACCTTGAGGTCCACGTAGTATTTCCATACGCTCTAAATCAACGATATTAAAAATAGCCCCAGAGTTACGTGCTAAATAAACGCCATCTAAATAAATACCTACTTTAGGGTCAATCGCTAATGAAGGTTCAGATGTCCCTAGGCCGCGAATATCCATGCCAACGTTAAAGGTACTACCATATGGAGGAAAAATTTTGACGTTGGGTGCTTGCGCATTAACATCACTGATATCTTCAATACCCAGGTTTTCTATTGCTTCAGCGTTAAAAGCGGTAATGGCGATAGGCGTTTCTTGTAATGTGCTAATACGTTTTTGGGCTGTTACCGAAACACGCTCAATGCCTTTAACTGCGGTCTGTTTAGCTTCGGCCTGCTCTGGTTCTTGCGCTGCAAATGCCTGACCAGATACAGCGCATGCAATAGCAAACGCTAACGGTTTTATAGTGAGATTTGATGCAAACCTATTGTCATTTAAATTCATTACACTTCCTCGATGATTTTTTATATTTATTTCAGCGATAGGCATTCACTAACTACTGCAACCCTCATTGAGTAAAGCTTATCAAAGAGGAAATGCCTAACCGCTATTTTGTTGTACTTTTTTTACACTGCGGTTTGAAAGTAGCGATAAGTGATCTGTTGAGCATCACGCATTTGGACTATGTATAAATAAGAGGTAAACAAACTGCTACTTTGGTGTTGTTTTATAAGCGTTATATAAGTTAGTGCCCGTTGCCGTATTTGTTCACTTGAGTTTTACACCCATATTTCAACCCCCTTCCTTTGGTTAAGTTATTGAATTTAAAGTGATATCACTGAGTTGGGAAATGTTATTCTTTATTATGTGGGTTGCTTAATAGCGCTGTTAATTATTGCATGGAATGAGAAGTTTTTTTGCTTAGTCCATATTGACGATGAGAGATAGTGGCTAGTGTGAAAATCTGGTGTTAAGCAAGTTGGTGAGTTTAACCAGTGCAATTGCGCGCTAATTCTATGAAGGATAACAACCATGAGTGTTCCATATAAAATTGATATTACAGGTATCTCAGATGATTTTCTTACACCAGAAGCTAATCGTCTCATCGCAGCGGCAGAGAAGTTGGTTCCTAACTTACTTGAGCGCGCCCAAGCTGCAGAAACTGCTGGTAAAGTACCTGATGAAACAATAAAAGAAATGATTGCAGCAGGTTTGTTCCGTGTTTTACAACCTAAACGCTGGGGCGGATATGAGCTTGACCCTAGAGTATTTTATATTATTCAAATGACGCTAGCGCAAGGCTGTATGTCTACCGCTTGGATTTATGGTGTTATTGGCGTACATAACTGGCAAATTGGCTTGTTTGATGAAAGGGCACAAATAGAAGTACTTGCTGAAAACCCAGAGATATTGATTGCTTCTACTTATATGCCAGTGGGCAAAGTAGAAAAAGTGAAAGGTGGTTTTAACTTTTCAGGCCGTTGGGGTTTTTCAAGCGGTGTAGAGCACTGTGAATGGATATTTTTAGGTGGTTTAGTGCCTAAATCACCAGGCAGTAAAGAGCTTGAACATAGAACATTCTTATTACCTAAATCTGATTTTAAAGTGGTAAAAAACTGGGATGTACTTGGACTACGCGCTTCTGGTAGTCACGATATTGTGGTTGAAGGGGCATTTGTTCCTGAGTATCGCACCCACCAAACTAATGACTACAGCGACGCAGCTTGTAAAGGGCGCGCGATTAATGATAACTGGTTATACCGTATCCCATTTGTGCAGATATTTCAGCGTGCTGTATCTACCGCGTGTATTGGTGCACTGGATGGTGCTGTTACTGAATTTCGTCATCGCTGCGCTGAACATGTGGGTAAACACGGTGGTAAAACTGCAGAAGACGTGAATGCGCAAATGGCAGTAACCGAAGCAATAATGACCAGCGATCAGTTGAAGTTGGTGTTGTTTCGTAATTTTGCAGAAGTGGTAAAGCATACTCAAAATGGCGAAATGATGCCAGTTAATGACCGTTTACTACAGCGCGCGCAATCAGCAGCTGTGCCTAAACAGTGTAGTGAAAGAATTAACGAGATTATGCGCGCTTGTGCAGCGTCGGGAACTTATAAAGGTAATCCGATTGAGCGAATTTTTCGCGATATAAATCAGTCTCGTGGTCATATTGCTAACAATACAGATACTTACATGCGTGCACATGGCACTGTAATGCTAGGTTTACCTAACTCAGATCCTTTTGTATAAGCTAGGGAGTCGCTATGTCTCGTTATCATAATTTAACTATTGCTGAAGTAATACAAGAAACCGCTGATGCGAACTCAATTGTATTTGACGTACCAGCATCGTTAACCGAGCAATTTGACTATCAGCCGGGTCAATTTTTGACCCTTAAACTCCCTTATGAAGGGGCGTTTTTGATGCGTTGTTACTCTATGTCGAGCACGCCAAGCCAAGATACAGGATTACGTGTCACGGTTAAGCGTGTAGCAGACGGGCGAGGTTCAAACTGGATTTGCGATAATCTTAAAGCGGGTAGCAACATAGAAGTGATGCAACCTGCTGGGCTGTTTGTGCCAAAAGATTTAGCGGAAGATCATTTGTTATGTGCAGGGGGCAGTGGTGTTACTCCTGTGCTGTCTATTTTGCGACATGTGTTAATTAATGGCACCGGAAAGGTGCGGGTTATATACGCTAATCGCGATGAAGCCTCGGTTATATTTCAGCAAACATTTAAGGCATTATCGGCGCAGTACCCAGAGCGTCTTGAAGTGATTCATTTATTAGATTCGTTACAAGGCATTCCTTCATTATCACTGTTAACTTCGTTAGCCGATGGTATGCAACAAGGACGTGCTTTTATTTGTGGCCCTGGGCCATTTATGGATGCAATGGAATTGGCCGTTAAAGCCGCTAAATTTCCTGCTAGTCGTATCCATATTGAACGCTTTTCTAGTGCAGCGCCAAAAATTACAACAAAACCGGTACCAGCCAATTCATTAAAAACACCGATTCAAGACAATATCGCAGAACTTGTTGTTGATGAAGCAAATATGCCAGCGGCAACAATAAAGCTTGAACTTGATGGCGAACATTATGTTATTGCTTGTGAGAGCGGACAAACCGTGCTTGATGCAGCTGAAAAAATAGGTATTGAATTACCCTACTCTTGTCGCGAGGGCATGTGTGCCTCGTGTATGTGTGAAGTGGTGTCAGGGCAAGTAAAACTTAATAATAATGATGTGCTCGATGAAAAAGATTTAGCAAACAACTTAACGCTAAGTTGCCAAGCAGTGCCTTTAACCAGTGAGCTTAAGCTCAAATATACCTAACACTTAATATTAATATCAGTAACGCAACGCGTTATCACTCATTCACTCAGTGCAACATTGTTTGCACGTTTCCGATATAAGGAATTTCTCATGCAATCTCGTTTTAAAGATAAAGTCGCTTTCGTAACAGGTGGTGGCAGCGGAATTGGTGCAGCTACTGCACAGCGACTTGCACAAGAGGGCGCCACAGTAATTATTTGTGGTCGCAATAAAGCACCATTAGACGAAGTAGTAGCGACTATTCGCCAGCAAGGCGGTAACGCTCATGCAGTACAAGCCGATGTAAGCAACGAGCAAGCATTTGTTACAGCACTTGAGCAAACGGCGCAGCAATATGGCAGCCTCGATATTTTAGTTAATAATGCCATGGCCTTTACGTATGGGGCAATTGAAGATATGAGCACCGAACAGTGGCATAGCAACTTTACAACCTCGGTCGATGGTACATTTTGGGGCACCCGAACGGCAATGCAATTAATGAAAGAAAAAGGCGGTGCTATTGTTAATATTTCATCTATTTGTGGTGAATTAGGTACGCCGATGATGGCCGGATATAGCGCCTCTAAAGCGGCGGTAGTTAATTTTTCACGTGCGGCTGCGGCAGAAGGTGCAGCGCATAACATTCGCGTTAATGTGGTAGTACCCGCAGTAGTAGAAACCCCGGCTACGGCAGGTATGTTAAGTGACGAGGGTATGCTAAATAATACCAACAGGCTTATTCCTATGGGTCGTGTTGGCCGCGCCGATGAGTTAGCCAGTGCAATTGTCTTTTTAGCCAGCGATGACGCATCTTATATAACAGGGGCTTCTTTACCTGTTGATGGTGGCCGCGCAGCAGTATTGGTAACCGCTTTAGATTAAGGACATTGTATGACCACAAATAACCCACTATTAACCCCATGCAAATTGGGTGATATAGAAATAGCAAACCGAGTAATAATGGCGCCAATGACGCGTAATCGCGCTGATGCAGATGGTACACCTAATAGCATAATGCGTGACTATTATGCACAGCGAGCAAGTGCTGGGCTGATTGTAGCTGAAGGCTCGTGGCCTGTTGTTACAGGGCAAGCGTATAATCGCCAACCGGGAATAGAAACGCCAAAGCAAATTCAAGCATGGCGCGAGGTAACCGATGCAGTACATCAGGCGGGCGGTAAAATAGTGCTGCAAATTATGCATGCAGGGCGTATTGGCTCGCACCATATTAAAGGTAATGATGTAGCTACTGTTGCTCCTTCAGCAATAAAAGCTCGTGGCGAAGTGTATACCGACAGTGCGGGTATGCAGCCATTTGATATGCCTGAGGCCTTAACTACAGAGCAAGTGTGGCAAGTAATAGATGAGCATCGCCAAGCTGCCGAAAATGCAAAAGAAGCTGGTTTTGATGGTGTTGAACTGCATTGCACCAGTGGCTACTTACCTATGCAATTTTTGTGTTCTGATTCAAACCAACGCAACGACGAGTTTGGTGGTAGCGCTCAAGCACGCGCTAAATTTGCCAGTGAATGTATACGAGCTATGGCGACGGTATTTGGCGCAGGGCGAGTTGGTTTGCGGATGAATCCGGGAAACCGCTTTAACGATACCAAAGATGAAAACCCAGCAGAAAGTCATTTGGCCTTGCTGCATGCGGTGGCCGATTTAGATCTTGCTTATTTGCATATTATGCGTGCGCCGACAGCCGATATCGACGCCTTTAAAATGGGCAGAGAAGCATTTAAAGGCGCTCTGATCATTAATGATGGCTTTGATGGGGAGTCTGCTGCTGAGGCGGTTACTTCAAATCAAGCAGAAGCGGTTTCATTTGCTCGTCACTATGTTGCTAACCCTGATTTAGTAACTCGTTTTGCAGCGCAATTACCGCTGGCAAAGTTTAAACGTGAAACACTTTATACCCCAGGTGCGGCAGGCTACACCGATTATCCAAACGCATAATAAAGTACTGTTATTGAGTGTTGCAACATAATATGTGCTGCAACACTCAATAGCTTCATTTCATCATTTGTCATAGTTTTCATACAATAAACTTAATCGTTAAAATAGATTAATATTACTCTAATTAGACTAAATGATAATCAAGGAGTCACTTGCAAACCTTGCTAATAACGGTGATAGTGAAGTAAGTGAAATATTAAATAGCAGTATAAATTAATAATATAGCATGCTTATTTTTTTGTTTTATTTTCAAGTTTTAATCAAAAAAAATAACTATAGGTTGAAAAATGGCACAATTAGATATAAGTCTCGATGCATATAATGAATTAATAAATGCATTATACGAAGCGTCGGCAGATACCAGTTCTTCAAGTTGGAATATCCCTCTTAAGCTAATCCAAAGCATACTTCAAGCAAACTATGTCACCTTAATATTAAAAGTTCCCGAGGAAGACGATTTAGGATTAATGATCGCAGTAGGTGAAGGTTTAGAAGAAGGGGACACCGTTCAGCATTTACCCTATCAATATAAATTAACCCCTTTTGCTGATCAACCACTTGATACAGTGTTAACTGTTGCGGATTTTATGGATGAAAACGAATGGAAAAATTCATCATATAGGGAACACTGGTGCGAAAAAAATAACATTTATCATGTACTCACTGCCGATATTAGTACTCCTAATGTTGGTCATTTAAGGTTTAGGGTTACGCGAACCGATGCACAAGAAGATTTTTCTCAAGCTGATAAAGCGTTTGTAGAGTTACTTATCCCGCATTTTAGACGCGCAATTACTACCTTTTTACAACTCAATAGTAGTGCCTCTTTAGGCTCGTTATATTCTCGTGCTATTGGTCGTTTGTCTATTGCTACTATTACTATTGACGAGCATGGTAAAGTACTCGATAAAAACGTATTTGCTAGCCATATACTCGACGCCGAAGACGGGCTTAAAATAATTGGCGGTAAACTAACCGCGCAAGATAACAGTGATAATCGCGAGTTGAAACGCTTAATTAAAGCAACGTTTGCTAATGCTGATGGCAAGCAAACTATGCCAGAGGCAATGTCGATTACTCGTCCATCAGGCGAAATAGCTCTTGGTGTAGTAATTGAAGTTATTCCCTCATTAGGTTGGGCTGAAGGTAAAGGGCAAAACAAGGCCGTAATTTACATTCGCGATGCGGTAGGTAAATCGACCACCAGTATTGAAATATCGAAAAAGCTATTTGGTTTAACGCCGGCAGAAACTGCGCTATCACTGCAGTTAACTAATGGTTTATCGTTAGAAGAAGCTGCTGAAGAGCTAAATATTCGCCGTAACACAGCGCGTGCTCACTTACGTTCTATATTTTCTAAAACCGGTGTACGCAGGCAAACAGAGTTAGTTAGATTGTTTTTAAATAGTGTCGCTGCGCTGGGCTACGACGACAGAAATAGCTTGTAAACTTTATTACAAACGATTCCTGCCTTACCTTAAAGTAAAAATAAGTAGGCAAAAAAAAGCCAGCTAAATGCTGGCTAAAATTAACAAAGGGGAGTGTTAATTAATTTAAATTAATGACTATTACCCTTACTTTCCGCTAAATACAGGATGGCGTTTTTGTAAAAACGCCTCCATACCTTCACGTTGATCTTTTGATGCAAATAATAACGCATTTGCTTTGCGCTCCAGCGCCATAGCACTGGCAAGTGGAGCGTCCATTCCTGCTAAAATAACTTCTTTTATTTGCTCTGCCGCTAGCGGAGGCATACGTGCTATGCGACGACAATTTGCTAGTGCCTGTTTATATACATCGTCATCTTCGCACAGCTCACTTACCAGTCCGCCTACCCAAGCATCGTAAGCACTAATAGGCTTGCCTGTAAGCGCCATTTGCATTGCTTTAGCTTTACCTACTGCACGTACTAAACGCTGCGTGCCACCAATACCTGGCATAATGCCAATGGCTATTTCGGGCTGACAAAAACTTGCGCCTTTACCGGCAATAATAATGTCGGCCAACATGGCCAGTTCACAGCCACCGCCATACGCGTAGCCATTTACTGCAGCAACTACAGGAATTGGGCATTGCTCAATAGGTGCCCATAGGCGTTCTGTATGGCGCTGGTAAATCTCAATTGGGTCTGCATCTATTAAGCTAGTAATGTCGCCGCCTGCAGCAAATACTTTGTCGCCACCGGTTAATAAAATACAGCGAATGTCTTTATTGTTTGCCAGCTCAGTAAAGTACTTAGATAGTAATGTTTGCAGCTCTAAGCTTAATGCATTGGTGGCACTGGGTCGGTTTAACGTTAACTCGGCCACGCCAGGCTCAGGGAAACTTAGTAAAACGCTAGGCTCGTTTGTATCTGTCATTCATTACTCCAAAACATTGCTAGGCAACGCACAGTAAAATTTCTATGTTGTTATTGTCACTTGTTGTCGCTAAACACAGCATCGTCCATTTAGACGAAGCTGGTTATCTAATACTGCCTGTACACTGTTTTTATGGAATTATTTTATGACAAGGCTTAATTATGCATGCGAGTAAAAACTATAAAGATAAAGTGGTACTCATAACCGGCGGTACTAAAGGCATTGGCCTTGGTATAGCACAAGGTTTCTTGTCGGCAGGCGCTAAAGTAGTAGTGTGTGGTCGTGAACAAGTAGAGCAGCTACCACAGGTAATCCTTGATGGAAAAACTCGTCAGGCACACTTTATTCAAGCAGATGTGAAAGATATTGATAGTACTGCAGCCATGTTTAGCACCATAGTAAAAGAATATGGCACGCTTGATGTACTCATTAATAATGCGGGCGGCAGTCCATTTGCTTTGGCCGATAAAGCATCTCCTCGTTTTCATGAGGCTATTCTTAAGCTTAATTTAATTGCACCGTTAAACGTAGCACAGCAAGCAAACGAAATAATGCAAGCAAATAACAGTGGCTGCATTATTTTTATAGGCAGTATTAGTGCCATGCGAGCTTCACCAGGTACGGCGGCTTATGGCGCTGCTAAAGCGGGTATTTTATCTTTAGTAAAATCACTTGCAGTAGAGTGGGCACCTAAAGTGCGTGTTGTGGCGGTAAGCCCAGGGTTAGTACATACCGAAAACTCACACCTACATTACGGTGATGAGGCCGGAATTGCCGCAGTAAGCGCAACAATTCCAGCAGGGCGTATGGCGCAACCAGATGATATTGCTAACGCTTGTTTGTTTTTAGCTTCAGCAGAAGCAAGTTATGCAAGTGGCTGTAATTTACTGCTAAATGGCGGCGGTGAAATGCCCGCTTTTCTTAGTGCTAGCGAAACTAACTAAATAATTAATAATTTTAATTTTTAGAATTTATCTTGATAAATGCAGGAGACGAACATTGGCTAAATATGAATGGTTTGCAGAAATAGAAGCGATGATAGGGCGACAATATGGTCGTATCTATGCGTGGGACAAGGTTAATGAAGCTATGGTACGTCAGTGGTGTGAAATTATGGGGGTAGAAAACCCACTTTACACCGATGCAGACTACGCGGCAACAACCGAGTATGGGCAACTAGTAGCACCACCAGCAATGTTACAAAGTTGGTGTTTAGCGGGCTTTGGTGACAAAATTTTAGCACCAGGTTCAACTACCGAAAACCCGTATGGCGTACTCGAAATACTTGAAAAAAATGGCTACCCAGCGGTCGTGGCAGTTAATTCTAACCTAACGTTTGATCGCTACATTACTATGGGTGAAAAGCTTTATTACACCACAGTACTCGATAGCATCAGTGAAGAAAAAACTACCGCACTGGGCACCGGCTTTTTTGTTACGTTAAAAATGACTTATTTCTCAGAAAAAACCAATGGTGAAGCCGACGAAAAAGTAGGCGACATGATGTTTAGAGTCATTAAATTTAAACCAGCGCAAAGGCCTGAGCAAACAGCGCCCGCTAAAGAAGCACCAGCTAGAAAGCGTCCTAAGCCTGGGGTCAGCGACGATAATCGCTTCTTTTGGGAAGGATTTGGCGAGCAAGAGCTGCGTATTCAACATTGTATAAGCTGCGACAAATTACAACACCCACCAGCACCTGTGTGCATGCATTGCCATTCGTTTGAACTTGATTACCAAGTAGCTAGTGGTAAGGGTGAGCTGTATTCATTTGTGATAATGCACTACCCACATGTAGCCCCATTTGATAGCCCAAATCCTATTGGTTTGATTGAGCTTGAAGAAGGCGTACGTATTCCAGCAGGCTTAATCGGAGTTGAAGAAGGTGTAGCTCCTAAAATTGGCCAAAAAGTGCAAGTCGAATATCACACATTTGATGGTGAGCTGACCTTGCCACAATTTAGACTTGTTCCAACTAAGGAGTCGTAATGGATTTTAATTTAAGCGAAGAGCAATCAGCCATTGCAGAAATGGCCAATAGCTTATTTACCGATACCTGTACCGATGACTTTCTGCGTGACTATGACGAAGCAGGCCAAGGCACCATGACGCAGTTATGGAACTCGTGTATAGAAACCGGGCTGCACGGGGTAATTATTCCCGAAGCAACAGGCGGGATTGATTTAGGTATGACCGAACTGAGCTTAGTATTACAGGCGCAAGGCGGGGCGTTAGGGCAAGTTCCTTTGTGGCGTCATCAGCTGGTGGCTACTGCCATTGCAAAGTTTGCGGGTGCACAGCTGCAAACAGTTGCACAAGCTGCGGCTGAGGGCACAAACCTATTAACGCTGGCATTTAACTTAGTAAATACCCACAGCGAAGCGACGCTCAACGTAGAAAAAACGCATGACGGCTTAAGTATTAATGGCTTAGTGCAGTCGGTGGCAGTTGCAGGACTCGCTGACTTTGTTTTACTACCACTAACCCTTGATGAGCAAACACGCTGGGCACTAGTGGCAACAACAGCGCCAGGTTTAACCCTAGTTAAAGGGCAGATGACCCAAGGCGAAGAAGTTGCAGACTTACAACTAAATAACCTGCTTGTAAGTAATGCGGCGTTACTCGATAGCAAAGCTAATGACTGGTTAGTACCAAGAATATTCGCCTCTTTGGCATCATTACAGTTAGGTGTTAGTGAAGCGCAAATTAAAAAAACCGTTGAATATATTAGTGAACGCCAACAGTTTGGTCGCGCTATAGGCACCTTTCAAGCAGTACAAATGACCATGGCCGATACCAAAATTGCCCTTGAGGCATTACGCAGTAATGTATGGCAGTTGTGTTATCGCCTTGATAATAACTTAGGCTGCGATCACGAAGCGTTAGCAACAGCGTGGCATGCCTGCGAAGCGGGTCATTCTATTGGCCACAAAGCGCAACATGTGCATGGCGGTTTTGGTGTAGATGTTAGTTACGTTATCTACCGATACCTCTATTGGAGCCGGGCTATTAGCCTAAACTTGGGCGGGAGTCCCGCATTATTGGCAAAACTTGGCGATGCCTTAACCGAAAATAATAAGCTGGGGTGGAAATATGACCTTGATGAAAACAATGCAATTTAACGACATAAACGTAGGTGACAAGCTACCTGAAAAAGCGATTCCAATTACCGTGGCACTTATCTCTAATGGGGCTTTAGCAACGCGTGATTTTTTTCCAGGCCATCACGATAAAGATGCCGCTATTGCGCTGGGATCACCACATATTTTTATGAATATTTTAACCACTAATGGCTTAGTGCAAAGCTATGTAGAAGGCTGGAGCGGCCCACAAAGTCGCTTAAAAAATATTGATATTAAATTAGGTATGCCTAATTACCCAGGCGATGTTATGACCTTTATGGGCGAAGTAACCGCAACCGATGCCACAACCCGCACTGTGGATGTAGGTTTAGCCGGCAAAAATAAATACGGCATGCATGTTACAGGTACCGTGCAATTGGTATTGCCATAAAATTTAGGAGAGACAAGATGAGTGAGTCAATTAGTGGTAAAGCTGCCATTGTAGGTCTGGGGGCCACAGAGTTTTCTAAAAATTCAGGGCGTACTGAATTACGTTTAGCCATGGAGGCAACATTAGCAGCTTTAAAAGATGCGGGAATTGATCCCAGTGAAGTGGATGGCTTTAGTAGTTATTCAGTTGATAAAGTACCAGAGTACGAAATTGCGCGTTTATTAGGCTGTAAAGAAGTTAAGTTTTTTTCACAAATACCTCATGGCGGCGGCGCAGCGTGCGCACCTATAGTGCATGCGGCAATGGCTGTGGCCAGTGGTGTGGCTAAAACCGTAGTGGTGTATCGGGCGATGAACGAGCGTTCTTGGTATCGTTTTGGTACTGGCGATTATGGCTTTTCATCAACCCCTATTTTTGAAAATGTGAATTACGGTTATTACATGCCCCACGGTTTTCATACACCTGCAAGTTGGGTGGGTATGTTTGCACAGCGTTATATGCATGAGTATGGCGCTACATCAGAAGATTTTGGTCTTGTTGCGGTTGCCGCACGTGACTTCGCAGCAACTAACCCTGCGGCATTCTTTTACGAAAAACCAATTACTTTGGCCGATCACCAAGCGTCTAAGTGGATTTGTGAACCGCTACATTTACTTGATTGTTGTCAAGAATCTGATGGTGCGGTGGCAATGATTATTACCAGTGTTGAGCGTGCAAAAACGCTAAAAAATAAACCTGTAGTAATTAAAGCCGGTTCGCAAGGTATTGCCGAAGGTCAGCAAAGTATGACCTCGTATTATCGCGACGACATTACCGGTTTACCCGAAATGGGCATAGTAGCAAAAGAGCTTTATGCACAATCGGGCCTAGGGCCAGATGATTTTCAAACTGCGATTATTTACGATCACTTTACCCCATTTGTATTACCACAACTTGAAGAGTTTGGGTTTGTGGAACGTGGTAAAGCAAAAGAGTTTATTCGCGCAGGTCATCATCAACGTGGTGGTAAGTTACCTATTAATACCCACGGAGGACAATTAGGTGAAGCCTATATCCATGGTATGAATGGTGTGGCCGAAGCAGTACGACAAGTGCGTGGAACAGCAGTAAACCAAGTTGATAATGTTGAAAATGTACTCGTTACAGCAGGCACTGGTGTACCCACCAGCGGCTTAATTTTAGGCGCAGAGTAGGAGTGCAAAATGTTCATTGATTTAACACCAGAACAACGGGCGTTACGCCTAGAAGTACGTGATTACTTTTCGCAATTAATGACACCCGAACTGCGTCAAAAGCTAAGAGGCAGTGAAGGCGGCGAAGACTTCCGTAAGGTTGTACGTCAAATGGGTAAAGACGGCTGGTTAGCTGTTGGTTGGCCAAAAGAGCACGGCGGCCAAGGTTATCAAGCCACCGAGCAGCTAATATTTTTTGAAGAAGGCAATATTGCAGGCGCGCCCCTACCATTTGTTACTATTAGCACAGTAGGTCCTGCGTTAATGGAATACGGTACTGAGTTACAAAAAGAAAAGTTTTTGCCTGGTATTGCTAATGGTGAAATTCATTTTGCCATTGGTTATTCAGAACCAAATGCGGGCTCTGATCTAGCCACTTTAAAAACCAAAGCCAGCCTAGAGGGCAACAACTTTATTGTTAATGGCAATAAGCTATGGACCTCAGGCGCTGAGTCGGCCGACTATATTTGGTTAGCTGCACGAACCGATCAAGAGCTGGCGCGTCACAAAGGGATTTCTATTATGATTTTAGATACCCAAAGTGAAGGCTTTAGCAGCACAGTTATTCCAACGTGTTCAAACCCAACCGCGGCTACTTATTACGACAACGTAAAAGTACCTCAAGAAATGCTGGTGGGTGAATTAAATGGCGGTTGGCGTTTAATTACTTCGCAACTTAACCATGAGCGTTTAGGTTTAGGTTCGTGGTCTGATAAAGTGGTTGGCTTATTTCGTCGAGTATATTTGTGGGCTAATACCGCAGATGAGCAAGGCAAGTCTGCTGCTAATAACCCTTGGGTGCGCGCAGCGTTAGCTGAGTGTTACGCTAAGTTAGAAGCCATGCGCTTAATTAACTTTCGTATCGCCGCCGATTTAGAAAAAGGCCATATGGATATTGCTCTGGCGTCAATTACTAAAGTATATGGCTCAGAATGCTCAATTGAAATACTGCGTAAGCTGATTGATATTGTGGGAATGAATGGCATGGTTCGCGATGATTCTGCCGCGTCATTTTTATTGGGTGAGCTGGAATACGAAGTACGTGCCTCGGTTACCTTAACCTTTGGTGGTGGTGCTAATGAGTTACAACGAGAACTAATAGCCCAATTTGGTATTGGTATGCCACGCGCAGTGCGCTAACAGGAGATAACAGCATGAGTGAGTTAACTGAATTTCGCCAGCAGGTTCGTACTTGGCTAGAGGCAAATTGTCCTATGTCGCTGCGCACCCCAACGCCTGATGGCGAGCTCATTTGGGGCGGGAGTGAGGTTAACTTCACTTTTGATGATCAACGCCAGTGGTTTAATAGCATGCGCGACAAACATTGGTTTTGTCCTAGTTGGCCAACGCAGTACGGTGGTGGTGGTTTAACTGCGCAGCAAAACAGCGTATTAGAAAGTGAAATGCGCCGTTTAAAGTGTCGCCCGCCACAAATTAATTTAGGTATTTGGATGTTAGGTCCTGTGCTGTTAGAGCACGGAACTGAGCTGCAAAAACAACAGTTTTTAACACCAATGACTCGCGGTGAAGTACGTTGGTGCCAAGGGTTTAGTGAGCCAAACGCCGGCTCTGATTTGGCCAGTATTCGTACCAGCGCAGTTGATCAAGGCGATCATTACTTAGTTAATGGTAGTAAAATTTGGACTTCTTACGGTGACAAATCCGATTGGATGTACGCATTAGTACGCACCGATGCTAAAGCCCCTAAACACCAAGGCATTAGTTTATTACTCCTCGATATGCACAGCCAAGGTGTGCAAGCCAAACCTATTGATTTAATTAGCGGTAAATCTTCTTTTTGTGAAGTGTTTTTCGATAATGTAGTCGTACCCAAAGAAAATCTTATAGGTGAGCTCAATGGCGGCTGGAAATTGGCTAAAGAATTGCTGCAACACGAACGCAGCGCAATGTCTAAGTTTGGTGAGTTTCAATTACCCACGCACTTTGACTTAATGTCACTAATGAGCGATTACATGCCAGCGCCACACAGCGCTAGTGAAGCCGCGCTTCTAAATAAGGCGGTTGCAGCCAATATGGAAGAGCAGGCATACAACTTAACGGTGCAACGCTTAGGTGCAGAAATGCAAGCGGGGCAAAGCTGTTTTGGTTTAATGTCGATTATGAAGTTAGTGCATACCGAACAAGAAAAAATTAAATTTGAATTATTACTCGATGCAATGGGTTACCGAGGTTTAGGTTGGGAAGATGATAGCTTTAGCGAGCAAGAGCAAGCAATTACTCGCGCTTGGCTAAATAGTTTTTCGCAAACCATAGCTGGCGGATCCTCAGAAGTTCAGCTGAACGTGATAGCAAAGCGTGTATTGCAATTACCTGAAAATAAAGGAGTAAGCTGATGAGTATGGTATATAGCGAAGACGATCGCATGTTGGCAGATACCGCAGAAGAGTTTTTAAGTGCGCAAAGCCCTGTCGCAGCGCAGCGCGCATTACGCGATAAGCCAACCGCAGTTAATTTTGATGAAAAAATTTGGCAACAAATGCTGGAACTAGGTTGGGGAGCAATTACTTTTCCCGAAGAGCTGGGTGGCCTAGATTTTGGTTATAAAGGAATGGGCGCAATATTTGAAGCTATGGGTAAACACCTGAGTGCTTCGCCAATGTTATCGTCGGTAACCCTGTGTGGTTCATTATTACAACAACTAGCCAACGCAGAACAGCAAACCTGGTTAACAGCAATAATGAGTGGTGAAAAACGCTTAGCCTTAGCGGTTGACGAACACGCAAGGCACGATCCCGACAGCATGCAAACAACGGCAACAACAGCGGTAGATGGCTTTGTGTTAAATGGTAAAAAAACCATGGTTATTGATGGTGTCAGCCCCGATGGCTGGATAGTTGCGGCGCAGCATAACGCTGGCTGTAGTGTGTTTATTGTGCCATTTAGTGAGCAAGTAAAGGTTAAGCGCCTTAACCTTATCGATGCACGCAATTACGCCGAGCTTACTTTTAATGACTTAAAACTACCCGCAGAAGCCTTATTAGGCGATGCTGGCAATAGCTTAAAAGCACTGCAACAAGCACTCGATTTAGGTCGTTTATGTTTAAGTGCTGAAATGCTTGGTGCTATTAAAGCGCTGTTTGATATGACTATAGAATACTTAAAGGTACGTGAACAATTTGGTGTAAAAATTGGTACTTTTCAGGCATTACAACATCGTGCGGCACGCTGTTATGTAGAATTAGAATTAGCTCAATCTTGTGTTATAGCCGCACTTTCGGATGCAGATAAGGCTGACGCAAATTTAGCCTCAAGCGCTAGTTTAGCTAAATGGAAACTATCAAAAGTAGCCGATTTAATCAGCGGTGAAGCGGTGCAAATGCATGGCGGCATTGGGGTTACTGATGAGCTAGACATTGGTCTTTACCTAAAGCGCATTCGCGTAGCACAAATGTGCCTTGGTGATGCCGATTACCATCAAGCGCGGTTTGCAGCTTTAGCGCCTTAAAACTCATCTAGAGTTAAACATAAAAAAACCAGCCAACAGTTATTCACTGCTGGCTGGTTTTTTTTACATGCGCTGAGAGCCTTAATGCGCGTTGAAGGTCGCTATTACTGTGCTGGCGCGCCAGGTACACCATAATAATATTGACCAGCCGTTAGGCCGCCATCTACCACCATTTCGGTGCCATTACAGTAAGATGCCTGATCCGAGACTAAAAAGTTAACCATATTGGCTACTTCTTCAGGCTGACAACCACGTTGCTGTGGAATAAATTTATAGCGTGGGTTCAGCTCTTCGCTACTTAGCCCCTGTGGGTTAGTCATGGGGGTATTTACAGCACCAGGATGCACACTATTTACACGTATACCAAACGGGCCTAGCTCAAGCGCTGCGGTGCGAGTTAACCCTCTTACTGCATATTTACTTGCAGCATACGCACCTGTGCCATTGTTAGGTAAAATAGACGAGGCTGATGAAATATTAACAATAGCGCCACTGCCGGCTTTTTTCATGCAGGGGATCACGCTATGTAAGCCTAAAAAGGTGCCGGTAATATTAATATCGATTAATTTACGAAACTGCTGCGGCTCTGTGGTTTCGAGCGTTGCGAACAGTAAAATCCCCGCATTATTAACTAAAATATCTATTTTTTGGTGCTTTTCTAAAGTTGCTGATACGATCGACTGCCATTGTAGCTCATCGGTTACATCGTGTGTCATTGGCGTAACCTTGTCGCCAAGCTCTTGCGCCATTTGGTTAAGCTCTTCAGTTAAAATATCAGTGGCTATAACAGTGGCTCCAGAGTCAACCAGTGCTTGGCATATTGCTCTACCGATACCCCGTGCGGCACCGGTAACTAAGGCGACTTTATTGGTTAAATGTGTAGCGTTTTTCATTGTTAGTTTCTCGCTTTAAAATAGTTGTAAGTATTATTGCTGAGGTTCTTGCTGAGCCATAAAAAGGCAGCAGCTTTAATTATGGTAATAAAATAGGGGCGAGTGCCCCTATGTTAAAAGTGTTAGTAGTTAGTCGCTATTAGCAGCTTAAGCCAGCTTTATAACCGGCACTAATTGCACCCTCTATATAGGCAACGTCATTACAATCACCAATGTCTTTTACTGTATGGCCAGCTGCAATTAAGCTGTTTGTTAAGCTATTATCAGTGGTAATACCCGTTGCCATTACTACGGTATCGGCAAGGCAGCTGCGGGGTTGCTCGTCCACTTTATAGTGCACAGCGTGGGTATCGATGGCGGTAACGTCTGCCTGAGTAATTAAAGTAACGCCTAATTGCCTAACATGATCAAGTACCCGCCAGCGCCTAACAATACTCAGCTCGATGCCTAAGTTACGTCCGGCTTCTATAACGGTCACTTCGCGGCCACGCTCAGCTAAAAACTCGGCCAGCTCTAAGCCCACTAAGCCACCGCCAACAATAGTGACGCGCTTGCCAAGTGGCATCCATAAATGCGATAAGCGTTGTAATTTATCTACGTGTTTTGTTAAGCCCAGGGTGTTGCCCGCTCCTAACATTAAGCGCTGTAGCGCGGTTAGCTTATTGCTAGTGTTAGTACTTACTTCGCCGGTAAGTAACTGTCTAAGTTGTTCGCCAGACCAAACGTGGCTTAACTCACAACCCTGTATGTCGGGCATGCCACGGCTGGCGCCGGTTGCTACAAACACTTCATCGGCATTTAGTGTGCTAATTAATTTCGGAGTCGCTGTGGTATTAAGTTTTACTGTAACCTTAGATTGGGCTAGTTGCCTTAAATGGTAGTCGAGTAACTTGCCATTTTCGGGATAGGCCAGCGCTGCAAAAAATAATGTGCCGCCTAAGCGTTTACTGCGCTCTAACAAGGTTACTTTATGGCCTCGTTCACTGGCGGTTACAGCAGCTTCTATGCCAGCAGGCCCGCCACCAATTACCACAATATGTTTGGGCTTATCGGTCATTATTACTTTTAGTTCAAATTCTTTACCAGTCGCGGCATTAACAGCACATTTAACGCGCTGATTAATAAATACTTGGCTTACGCATACATAGCAATAAATACAGGGACGAATGTCGGCTTCACGATCTGCGGTGAGTTTATTTGGTAGTTCGGGATCGGCTAATAATTTACGTCCCATTGCAATAAAATCACACTTACCGCTGGCAATAGCAGCATCGGCAATATCGGGCTCTAAGCGGCCAACGGCAATTACCGGTATAGACACTTCTTTCTTCACTGCTGCAGCCCAATCTAAAAAGCCTGCTGGTTTATGCACTAGCGGCGCGGCGGTAAATGCAGAGCCTGTGGTTAAGGTGGCATAAGCAGAAATACTAACGGCATTTACACCCGCTTGTTCAACCATTTTGCTCACTGCAATACAGTCCTCAAGGGTAATACCGCCAGGGGTGTTGAGTTCGTGCGCATCTAGGCGTACCCACAATGGAAAATCTTGGCCTACGCGTTCGCGTATTGCCGCTATTACCTCTAGCAGTAAACGTGCGCGGTTTTCAATACTGCCGCCATATTCGTCATCACGTTTATTATAATAGCTCGATAAAAAGCCAGCCAAAATATACGAGTGCGCGCTGTGCAGCTCAATAGCATCAAAACCCGCTTGCTGAGCACGTTTTGCCGCTGCGGCAAACCATTCCACCATTTGGACAATATCGGCTTTTTCCATTACTTTTATGGTAATGGGTTTATCTGCTGGAGGTCTAACAAAGGTACTTAATTCTGTTGGTGTTACCGCTTGCATAATATCGCTTTGTGGTGGCGCAGGGGGCAGTGAAGGCACCCAAAGCTCGCGGCCTTCGGCTAAATCGCGTACTGCCGTTTTACCAGCATGCTGTAATTGCACCGCAATTTTTGCACCATGCTTATGCACCCGCTCGGTAAGTGCTTTTAATCCAGGAATAAACTCATCTTTAGAAATACCCACCTGATAAGGTTCGGCAGTTCCTGCGGGAAACGCAATAGCAATAGATCCCATAGTAATAAGGCCCACACCGCCTTTTGCTCTGGCTTCATAAAAAGCTTGAATACGCTCACTACAATGGCCATCAGGGTCAGCATAATTAGAGCCCATTGGCGCCATCATAATGCGGTTACGCAGCGTTAGTCCGCCTACTTTCCCTGGTTTAAGCAAGTGCTGATAATGTGACATAGATTATTACCTCTTATTATTTATGTTTTTTGAGGTGCTGTATTAGCCGTGTTGTAAAAAATCAATACAGCTGCTGTTAAACAGGCGTTGATGCTCTACTTGTACCCAATGACCACAACGATTAAGCATAATAAAGCGCGCTGTTGGTACGTTATCCAAAATTTTATGCATGCCTTGATGTGGATTAAATTTATCGTTAGTGCCCCAAAAGCCAAGCACTGGGCAGTTAAGCTCGCCAAGGCGTTCGGTCATGTTTGGCACCATCATAGTGCTAAATAAATTAGCCGGTTGAGTAACTGCCACTGCAGCGCGCTCTGCTAATATATCATCAGAAAGTACAGCTGAATCAAAAAGTTGTAACGACATCACTTCGCGCATTTGATCAACACCCATAGGGCCACGGCTGTATACTTCTACCATACGCACTATACCTTCCATTTGAAAATACGTTTCACGCTCTTCAACACCACCCGGGGCCATTAAAATTAGGCGCTCTACCGTATCGGGATAATCGAGAGCTTGCCCCAGCGCAATAGCACCGCCTAAAGAATTGCCTAATAAAGTCACCTTAGGTAAATCAAGGGCGTTTATAAAACCATTAAGTGCTGTGACAAAAAAAGCTAAATCGTAATTAACGTCATCGGGTTTATCTGAGCGACCAAAACCAGGTAAGTCGAGCACAATATTACGATAGCCCGCATCAGCAAATTCAGGATAATTGCCTTTAAAGTTACTAAAACCACTTGCTCCTGGGCCACTACCATGAAGCCAAATAACAATAGGGCCTTGGCCTTGCTCTAAATAATGTAATTTAAGGCCGTTTTCTAGGGTAACAAAGTGTCCCAGTGGTAACGGTAAATCCTGTGCTTTCTCTGGATTAGTTGTTTGCTGATTCAAAACTCTTACTCCTAATTTTGCCTTGCTAACAAGGTAATGAACGCTCACCACCTCTGCTTATTTATATAATTTTCCTACTTAATACTGCGTTGCTCGTTTGCTTAAAACATCGTCCATTTAGACCAGTGTTTTGTTTGTGTTGGTTAGTCTTATTGGACGATGCTGGTTTTTATTACATATCCCAGTATGAATTGGAAAATTAATATTGGTGCGACTGCAAATGTTGCTCTATATACGCCAAATTGGCTTGAGAAAAGCAAGGGGATAAAAATGAAACATCAGGATCAAGTTGTGCTAGTAACAGGTGCAGGGCAAGGCATAGGCCAATCAATAGTAAGTTATTTTGCTACTGCAGGCGCTAATGTCGCCGCGGTAGATATTAACGCCGACACATTAAATGCCAGCGTTAATGAATTAAATGCAAACGTTGCCGGCAATATTGTGGCTATTACTGCCAACATAGCAAAAAGCGACTCAGTACGTGATGCCATTGCCGCTGTAGTGGAAAAATTTGGCCGACTCGATGCCATTATTAATGTGGCTGGTGTGGGCTCTATTGATGCATTTGTTGATACCCCAGATGAGCACTGGGACAAAGTGATTGCAGTTAACTTAACCGGTACTTTTTTGTGTTGTCGTGAGGCGGCTAAAGTTATGCAAGCCCAAGGATCGGGTTGCATTATTAATGTTTCCAGCACGGCGGCATTAACCGGCGAAGGCCCAAGTCATTATTGTGCATCAAAAGCCGGTGTTATGGGGCTTACGCGTAGTATGGCACGCGAACTAGCGCCAGTGGGTATTCGGGTAAATACCATAGTACCAGGGCCAACCAATACACCCATGATGGCTGATATTCCAGAGGAGTGGACGCAGCAAATGATCGCGGCTATTCCATTAGCGCGCATGGGCGAAGGTGAAGACATTGCCAAAGTAGCGAGCTTTTTAGCGTGTGATGATTCTGGCTTTATTACCGGCCAAAATATCGCAGTAAATGGCGGCATGGCCTTTATTTAGGAGTGAATATGAGTGACTTAAGTTCAAGCCTTGAACAACGAATTGACCGCTTAGAGTCTATTGAGTCAATTCGTCAGCTCGCGGGTAAATACTCGTTGTCATTAGATATGCGTGACATTGACGCACATGTAGGCTTATTTGCTCCCGATGTACGTGTCGGGGGCGGTAAAACGGGCCGAGCTCATTTAAAAGCCTGGGTTGACTCAACCTTGCGCGATCAATTCACCGGCACGTCGCATCATTTAGGGCAGCACATTATTGAGTTTGTTGATGAGAACAATGCCATTGGTGTTGTGTACTCTAAAAATGAGCATGAAACCGGGCGTGAATGGGTACTGATGCAAATGCTGTATTGGGATGACTACCAACGCATTGATGGGGTGTGGTACTTCCGCCGTCGTTTGCCATGTTATTGGTACGCCAGCGATATAAATTCAGCGCCAATTGGCGATATGAAAATGCGCTGGCCGGGTCGCGAACCTTACACCGGCACCTTTCATGATTTATTCCCATCATGGCAGTCGTTTTGGCAGCATCGACCTAATTCAGATGAGTTACCCGAAGTGGCAACTCCTGCGCCACTTGAACAGTTTTTACGCACCATGCGGGGTGATACCCCAGCACCTAAAATCCGCGTTCGTTGATTAACACCAAAGGAGATAATATGTTGGACAATAATAAAATTCCTTATGCTGGAAGTCTCGACAACGCGCCAGTATCTAGAGCCGCCACACAACAAAAAATGGATAAGCGCGCACTAGCAGTACGCTCGGTTAGTCCGTCGCAAAAGTACAGCATTGCCGACCGCCTAGAAGCGCAAGCAGTAGCACATGGCGATGCGCCATTTTTGATTTATCAAGGTAAAAGCTACAGCTACAGCGAAGTAGATGCCCAAGCAAGTAAATTTGCTAAAGCGATACAGGCCCGTGGTTTAATGGAAGGTGATGTGTGTGCTATTGCGATTGAAAATCGCCCTGAGTTTTTCTTTGCGTGGTTTGGCTTAACCAAGCTGGGCGTAGTGGTCGCTTTTATTAACACTCAAGTACAAGGCAGCGTGCTTGAACATGCAATTAACACCACAGATGCCAATGTAGTTATTGTTGGTGAAGAATGTGTACAGCGTTTTATTGACACACCAGAGCTGGCAAATAAGTCAATTTGGCTGGTAGGCGATGATGAGGTAGTTGATAAACCGGTACTTCCTCAGTGGATTGATAGCAGCTTTGATAGCGATGTGGCTGCGCGCAGTGGCACAAGTTGTAAGCAGGCACGTGGCTCAACGGTGGGCGAAACCCCAACTTTACTTATTTTTACCTCAGGCACTACCGGGTTACCTAAAGCGGCGATTTACAGCCATATGCGTTGGTTAACCTCGGGTGATGTGATGGTTGAAACCATTGATGCCACACCAAATGACGTATTTTATTGTTGTTTACCTTTATACCACGGCGCTGCAGCCACTTCAGTGACTTCAACTGCGCTCGCGGCGGGGTCAAGCATAGTGGTTAGGCGTAAATTTAGTGTTAGGCAATTTTGGGATGATATTCAAACGCATAACATTACCGTTTGCCAATACATAGGTGAGATTTGCCGCTACCTGCTTAACTACGCCGAGGCCACGGGAATTAAGCCAAAAGATCATCAACTGCGCTGCATGTTAGGCGCCGGTTTAACCGAAACTAGTTGGCATCGTTGGCTTGAGTACTTTGGCGAAATGGACGTGCTAGAAGGGTGGGGATCTACCGAAGCGAATACTAACTTACTTAATTTAGATAACTATATTGGTTCGTGTGGTCGCGTGCCGCGCTGGGATCGCACCAATTTTAGATTAGTTAAATTTGATACCGAAACCGAAACCCATGTTAAAGATGCGAACGGGCATTATGTTTTATGCCAACCTGGCGAAGTAGGGGAAGGGCTGGGAATGATAATTAACATGCCTGATTTTGGTGGCGGGCGCTTTGAGGGCTATACCTCAAAACAAGGCACTGAGCAGAAAATTTTACGCAATGTGTTTCAGCAAGGTGACGCCTATTGGCGCTCGGGCGATTTACTGCGCTACGATGACAACGGTTATTTTTATTTTGTCGATCGCATTGGTGATACCTATCGCTGGAAAAGTGAAAATGTATCATCGCAAGAAGTGGCTACCGCTTTGGCTGAATACGATGGCGCCGAGCTGGTTAATATTTATGGCGTACAGGTTCCTGAAAATGAGGGACGAGCAGGTATGGCGGCCATTGTTATGCAACCAGGGCGGCAGTTTGATCCACAAGTGTTTTATGCTTTAACCATAGAAAAAGTGCCTAATTACGCCGCCCCTCAGTTTATTAGGGTAAGCAAAGCCGCCGACATGACATCAACCTATAAACTGCGTAAAGTCGACTTACAAAAACAAGGTTATGACCCAGTAGCGTGTAATGAGCCAATTTACATACGTAACGATAAGTTAGGCTGCTACCAGCCATACTGTGAAAGTGCGTTGCAAGCGGCAGGATTTTTACCGTTCTGTAGCAATCAGGAGGAAAAATAATGGGCTTAGCAGGAAACGCCGCGATTGTTGGTGCGGCGCAATATAAACCAGAGAAATACCAAACCGCGCCGCAAATGTTTCATTTAGAACAAGTGGCCGACTTAGCCAATCAAGCATTATTAGATGCTGGGCTACAAAAAAGTGATTTAGATGGTTTGGTTATTAATGGCCCACATTTTCACGAGGCCTCAGTATTTGTGCCGGCAATGGCCGCAGAATATTTAGGAATAGAAGTAAACTTTGCCGAAGTAGTTGATTTAGGCGGCTGTACCGCAGTTGCACAAATTTGGCGTGCAGCGGCAGCGATTGAGCTGGGATTATGCCAAGCGGTACTGTGTGTTATTCCCGCTCGCATGGCACCAATGGCACCAAATGAAGACCCAGCTTGGATGGCGCAAGCTATGCGTTATGGCGGCCACAGTACGGCATTTGGCGCACCAGAAGCAGAGTTTGATTTGCCCTATGGTCACATGGGGCAAAACACCGGTTATGCAATGATTGCACAGCGTTACGCAGCGCAATATGGCTACGATCAAGCGGCTATGGCTAAAATAGCAGTCGATCAGCGCTTTAATGCGCAATACCACAAAGACGCTATTTTTAAAGGCAAAGAGCTAACTATTGCACAAGTATTAGCTTCTAAAATGGTAGCCGACCCACTGCATGTACTAGAAATAGTCATGCCGGTATCGGGTGGCGCGGCGGTTATTGTGGCCTCTAAAGAAGTGGCTGCAAGAGCGAAAAAACGCCCTGCATTTATTACCGGTTTTGGTGAGCGTTTATCATTTAAATCGCCATCGTATGCGCAAGATATGACAGTGACGCCAGTTGCCGAAGCCGCAAAGCGTGCGTTTACTATGGCCGGGCTGTCGCCTAAAGATATACATGCAGCGCAAATTTATGATTGTTACACCATTACTGTGTTGTTATCACTTGAAGATGCAGGCTTTTGTCCTAAAGGGGAAGGCATGCGCTTTATTAAAGAGCATAACCTCACCTTTAAAGGCGACTTTCCGATGAACACCCACGGCGGGCAACTTAGTTTTGGTCAAGCTGCAGCAGCGGGCGGTTATTCTCAAGTTATTGAGGCTTTCCATCAAATTTCAAACTCTGCCGATCAACGACAGCTAAAAAGGTGTGACAATGTATTTGTTAGTGGCACCGGTGGCGTGATGAGTGAGCAGGGCGCATTGATATTACAAGGAGGCTAGTATGGCAACGTTAAAACCTATGCCAGTCGCAACAAAAATTTCTGCACCATTTTGGCAGGCGCTAAAAGAAAATCAGTTAAAAATTCAGCAATGTAAGCAGTGCGAAGGGTGGGTGTTTTTTCCACGTAATCATTGTAGTCATTGTTTAGCGCACGAGCTGCAGTGGCAACAAGTGAGCGGTGAGGGCACCTTATATTCATACACCCTTACACGTATTCCAACTATGCCAGAATTTAGTGACGAAATGCCGCAAGCATTAGCCGTGGTCGAACTAGCTCAAGGCGTTCGTATTAATACCACGTTAATAGATGTGGCAGAGCAAGACATTAAAATAGGCATGCCTGTTAAAGCGGTGTTTGATAAAGTGAGTAGCGATGGCGATACCTTGCTACGTTTTACCTCTATTAATAATGCCGGTGGTGTGCGTGAATATACCAATCCGCTCAATGGGCTTGAACGCAACGACAAAGGGCAAGTACAAGTACCGCTAAGTAACCTTGCTGCGCTTTATGCACTGGCCGATAATAAATATACCGACTGGAGTAACGTGGTTGTTGTTGATCAAGACCTGATTAACGCTTTTGCCGATTTATCGGGGGATGATTACTGGTTGCATACCGATCCTGAGCGCGCAAAAACAGATAGCCCGTTTAAAACCACCATTGCCCATGGCTCGTTAGTACAAGTGCTGCAGTCGCGTTTAACGATTGCACTGCCATTTGAAATTATCGGCTTTAATAACATGGTTAACTATGGCTCAAATCGTTTGCGCTTTCCTGCGCCAGTGCCTGCGGGCGCAACTATTTATGGCCGTAGTAAGGTAAAAGACATTAGCGTGTCGCACAAAGGGGTGCAATTAACCCTAGAAATGAACATTCATGTGGTTGGCAATGATAAACCAAGTGTGATCAACGATTTGGTGATCCTGTATCGCTAAACACTGTAAATAATTTGGTAAATATAAAGCCGCTGAGCAACATTATTGCTCAGCGGCTTTTTGTTTTTTTAGTTTTAAGCTTATGACTCTTAATGCTTTTTTTTCGTTTTTTTGGTTAGTCTCAATGGACGATGAAGCATTAGTAATTTGCCCTAATAATGAACCTAATCACAATTTTGTAAGAGAGGGTTCATGGATATTCGCGCATTAGGTTATTTCGTAGCACAGACTGACGCTCCACAAGAGTGGCAACACTACGCAGAGCAAGTATTAGGGATGATGACGGCGCCAACTGACGACGGTGGATTCTACATCAAAATGGATGAGCGCCCATACCGCATGTTGGTTATACCCGGCGCAGACAAGCGCTATTTTGCTTCTGGTTGGGAACTAACAGGTGCAAAAGCTTACAACAACGCTAAACAAACATTACTTGATAAAGGCATTGCTTTTGAAGAGGCTAATAAAGCCTTATGTGAGCAACGCCGCGTACAAAATATACTCATAGTTAATGACCCAGCTGGTAATCGTCATGAACTGTATTGGGGTCATGTTTCAGATTGCCAACCGTTTACTTCTCCTCAAGGTGTACCCGCTTTTATTACCGGCGATATGGGCCTTGGCCACACCGTACTACCTGCGCCAAATTTTGATGAAACCTTTGCGTTTTTAACCGACGTATTAGGGTTTGAATTATCAGATTTATTTAATTTTAAACCTGCACCAGAGGCCGATCCAATTCGCATTTACTTTATGCATTGTGGCAACGCACGTCACCACAGTTTAGCTATTTGTGAATTTCCGGTACCAAGCGGTTGCGTGCATGCCATGGTCGAAGTTGAAAACATGACAGAAGTAGGCCGCGCTCACGACAGACAACAACAACATCAAGTACAACTGTCGGCCACTTTAGGTCAGCACCTTAACGACAAAATGACCTCATTCTATATGAAAACACCATCAGGCTTCGATTTAGAGTATGGCTTTGGTGGTTTACAAGTTGAAAACTGGGAAGAGCATTGCGCTTTTGAATTTAGCCGAGTGAGCCTGTGGGGCCACGATTTCTCAGTAGGAGAAAAATAATGAATAAAGTAAAAACAACAGCGCAAATGGTGGCTGAGCTAAGTGATGGCATGACAATTGGCATAGGTGGTTGGGGCCCGCGCCGTAAACCTATGGCGCTTATTCGCGAAATTATAAAATCGGATCTTAAAGATCTTACTATTGTGGCGTATGGCGGCGCCGATGTGGGTATGTTATGCGCAGCCGGCAAAGTAAAAAAATTAATCTTTGCGTTTGTATCGCTAGACTTTATTCCACTAGAACCTTTTTTTCGTAAAGCCCGTGAACAAGGCGAGCTTGAGCTAATGGAAATTGACGAAGGTATGTTGTTACTTGGCCTTCGTGCTGCGGCGTGGGGCTGTCCTTATATTCCAACTCAAGTTGGTTTAGGTACAGATGTACTTACCCACAACCCAGATATTCAAGTGATTGATAGCCCCTATGACGATAAAGAATGGGTGGCAATGCCAGCGCTTAAACTCGACGCTGCACTGGTACATGTTGATCATGCTGATGAGCGTGGTGTGTGCCAGATTTCAGGTCCAGATCATTACCTAGACGATTGGTTTGTACGCGCAGCAAATAAAAGCTATGTCACCTGCGACAAGCTAGTTAGCAGCGATCATTTTTATGATCGCACAGCGGCAGATAAAGTATTTTGGGAACGCAGCTTAACAACGGCCGTAAGTGAAGTACCTGGGGGCGCGCATCCAAGCAGTTGTCCGCCATTTTACGGCATTGATAATAAACATTTGCTGCAATATAACAAATACGCAAAAGAAGGCGGCTTTAGTGCTTACTTTGATGAGTTTATTAACAATAAATCAGAGCAAGAGTACCAAGCTAAATTAGGCGGCATCGATGCGATCCGTCAAATCCCTAACACAAGTTACTAAGGCAGGACATTAAAATGACAGCAACTCAATACAGCTTGGCAGAATTAATGATTTGTGCCGCAGCAACCGCATTTGATAACGATGGTGAAGTGCTTGCCACCGGCATTGGGGTTATTCCGCGTTTAGCGGCGAGTATTTCTATGAGTACTAACAACCCAGATTTAATGATGACAGACTCAGAAGCCTACTTACTGAGTGAGCCAAATCCGATTGGCGCACGTGGCGATGATTTTGTACAGCGTAACGAAACATGGATGGGTTTTTCACGCATTTTTGACAATGTGTGGAGCCGTAAACGCCACGCCATGATAGGGCCAACGCAAATTGATAAGTACGGGCAAAGTAATATTTCAGCCCTAGGGGGCGACTACGATAAACCTAAAATACAAATGTTAGGCGTACGTGGTTTACCGGGTAACTCAATTAGCCATGCTAACTCGTTTTTTGTACCAAGCCACAGTAAACGCGTATTTGTAGAGCAAGAATGTGATGTGGTGTGCTCAATTGGTTACAACCCAGCACGTTTGCCAAAAGGTTATCAGCTATCGGATGTCGATATTCGTTTAGTGATCACCGATATTTGTGTGATGGATTGGCAAGGTCCAGAGCATCAATTGCGCTTAGTGAGCGTTCACCCTGGTGTGAGTGTACAAGAAGTAATTGAAAAAACAGGCTTTGAAATTCACGTTGAGGCAAACACTCCAACCACACCAGCACCTACAGCTGAGCAGTTAGCATTAATTGCTAAATTGGATCCGCACAATATTAGAGCTAAACAGCTAAAAGACAACCCACCGGGTGTACGCCCAGAGGAGTCGTAATGAGTGAAGTTCAAACAATAGATGACGTAGTGTTATACGAAGTGCGCGCTCAAGTGGCGGTTATTACCATGGATCGTCCTGAATATAACAACGCGCAAAACTCGCAAATGACCTACGCGCTAGATAAGGCTTTTCAGCTTGCGTGTAACGACGACGAAGTAAAAGTAATTGTACTTGCCGGTAACGGCAAGCACTTTTCTGCTGGTCATGACATTGGCACCCCTGGGCGCGATGTTGATAAAAGCTTTGATCGTACTAACCTTTTTTACGATCACGCTAATAAGCCCGGCGGTGAGTTTTTATATGCTCGCGAGCACGAAGTGTATTTAGGAATGTGTCGTCGCTGGCGCGATTTGCCTAAGCCAACGATTGCTATGGTACAAGGTGCCTGTGTGGCAGGTGGCTTAATGCTGGCGTGGGTATGTGATTTAATTATTGCCGATGACAAAGCATTTTTCTCTGATCCGGTTGTGCGCATGGGTATTCCTGGGGTTGAGTATTTTGCGCATGTGCACGAGCTTAATCCACGTATTGCCAAAGAGTTTTTATTTACCGGCGATCGTATGTCGGCAGACCGTGCTTATCAAATGGGCATGGTGAATCGCGTAGTGCCAAGGGATAATTTAGAAGAGACGACCTTTACTTTAGCTAATCAGATTGCACAAATGCCACGACTGGGTTTGCAATTAACTAAGCAAGTAATTAATAACGCCGAAGATTTAATGGGTAAACGTTCAACCATGGATATGGCGTTTGGTTTGCATCATTTTGCGCATGCGCATAACGAAACAATATCGGGTGACCGCTTAGGTGGCTTTGACGCGAAAGCGATGGCTCAAGCCAATAAATCAGCAGCCAAGGAAAAATAAATATGAGCACAGAGCACAATAATGCCGATGGCCGCTGGAATACGCCGTTAACAGAGGCACTGGGCTGTCGTTATCCGATTATTCAAACGGCGATGGGCTGGGTCTCTGATGCAAACTTAGTAATAGCAACAACGCGTGCGGGCGGTTTTGGTTTTTTAGCTGGCGCGACGATGAACACTGAAGAAGTGGAAAGTGCCATAAAAAAAGTAATTGCTGCCACAGGGACCAGTAATTTTGGTCTTAATTTTCATATGTTTCAAGAAAACGCGCAGCAATGTCTTGATTTAGCTATTAGTTACAAATTGCGTGCGGTGAGCTACGGACGCGGCCCCGATAAAGCCACTATTGAGCGACTCAAAACGGCAGGTGTGCTGTGCATTCCCACCGTAGGCGCAGTAAAGCATGCAGTAAAAGCGGTTGCCATGGGCGCCGATATGATCACCATTCAAGGCAGTGAAGGGGGCGGTCATACTGGCAGCGTACCGAGCACTATTTTGTTACCGCAAGTGTTAAATGCGGTGTCGGTACCAGTAATTGCCGCAGGGGGCTTTTCGTGCGGGCGTGGTTTGGCCTCAGTATTAGGCGCAGGCGCTGCAGGTATGGCAATGGGCACGCGCTTTTTGCTGACCTGCGATGCACCCACGCCAAAAGTCACCCAGCAGCGTTATCTTGATACTAAAGACAGTGCCGATATTCGCATTTCTACCGCGGTAGATGGCCTGCGTCACCGGATGATCAACACGCCATTTATTGATGATTTAGAGCGCTCGGGTGGTGTTAAGCGCTTATGGTTGGCACTAAAAAGTGCGCGCCATTGGCAAAAAGAAACCGGCATGACATCGCTGCATATGCTCAAAGTGTTTTTTAATGGCCTGCGTGAAGATCCCAAAGCTGCAGCAACATTGGTAATGTCGGCTAATCAACCGGTGTTAATTCAAAAATCTATGGTTGAAGGCAAACCCGACGAAGGTATTTTACCCAGCGGCCAAGTGGCGGCGGTAATAAATAACTTACCTAGCGTTGAGACACTAATAAACGAAATTATCGCCGAGGCAGACACCTGTCTTGAGCAATTGTTAATCCGCCGGACTAACCGGTCAGTCGAAGAAGAGGCCTAAGCTATGAACCCAGCATTTAAAAGCCATATCGAAAACGGTATCGCCGAAATAATTATAAATAAAGCACCGGTAAATGCACTCGACAGTGCTGAATGGCAAGCGCTCGCCGATCTGATCAACAGTATTGGCCAAAATTTGGCTGCTCGGGTATTAATTATTCGCTCAGAAGGGCGTGGTTTTTGTGCCGGTGTTGATATTAAAGAGTTAGATAAATACCCAGAGCGTATTGTTAGCGTTAACGCCGGCAATTACGAAACGTTTAAAGCGGTACATTTGTGTCCAATACCAGTAATAGTTGCGCTGCATGGTTATGTGCTGGGTGGCGGTATTGGTATTACTGGTGCGGCCGATATTGTGGTGGCGTCAGAATGTACCACTTTTGCGCTACCAGAAGTAGATCGTGGCGCTATGGGCGGCGGCGCGCATTTACAGCGCTTATTTCCGGTGCAAAAAGTACGTTACTTGTTTTTTACTGGCGAAACTATTTCGGTACAAGATGCCGATAGATACGGCTTTATTGAACGCATTGTACCTAAAGAGCAATTACGCGATACCGCGCTGGAAATTGCCAGCAAAATTGCCGCAAAAAGCTCCGATATGATCCGCATTGCTAAAGAAAGCCTAAATGGTATTGAAGACGGTGACCTAGAAGCTAAATACCGTTGGGAGCAAGGGTTTACGCTGCAAGCTTATACCAGCCCAGATTCTGCTGAAACCCGCCGCGCGTTTGTAGACAAACGCGAAGCGAATTTTTGAGGCCGACTATGAAACTAACTTATACAACAGAGCAACAAAATTTCCGTATGGAAGTGCGTCAGTGGCTTGCAGAAAATGTACCTGCAGAAAAACTGCCCACTTACGACACCAAAGCAGGCTTTGAGCTGCACCGCCAATGGGAGCGCAAGCTACATAAAGCGGGTTTTTCAATGGTTATGTGGCCTAAAGAATATGGCGGCCGCGGGTGTAACTTAATTGACTGGCTTATTTTTGAAGAAGAATACTACGGCGCAGGTGCACCAGGGCGAGTAAATCAAAATGGCCAGCTATTACTTGGCTCTACTTTACTCGAATTTGGTACGGAGCAGCAAAAGTCGCACTTTTTACCACGTATGGCATCAAGTGAAGACATGTGGGCGCAAGCCTGGTCTGAACCTAATGCCGGCTCAGATATGGCCAACATTAGTAGTAAAGCAATTCGCAATGGCGACCATTACATTGTGAATGGCCAAAAAACCTGGTCTACCCGTGCTACTTATGCCGATTGGGCATTTGGCTTGTTTCGCTCAGAAGCGGGTTCGCAGCGCCACCATGGTTTGTCTTTTTTAATGGTACCGCTGGATGCACAGGGCGTAACTATTCGCCCAATTAAAGCGCTGGATGGCGAAGATGCCTTTGCAGAAATATTCTTTGATAACGTCAAAGTACCGGTTGAACACCGCATAGGCGAAGAAGGCAAAGGCTGGCATGTGGCAATGGCAACGGCAGGTTTTGAGCGGGGTTTGTTGCTGCGCTCACCGGCGCGTTTTCAGCAACCTGTGCGCAAACTAGTACAACTGTACCGGGATAACAAAGCGGCTGCCGATCGCGACCCAGCCATTGGTGCTGCGGTGGCTAAATGTTGGGCTGATGCAGAAGCCTATGCGTTGTCGGCTTACAACACTGTAGGACGTATTAGTCATGGCGATAAAATTGGCGCTGAATCGAGCCTAAATAAAGTGTTTTGGTCAGAGCTAGATTTGCTCATTCATCAAACGGCGATGGATATTTTGGGTACTTGTGGTGAGTTACTCTCATCGGCAGCACTTGCCGAGGAGCATGGTTATTGGTTAAACGGCTTTTTATTCTCTCAAGCTGGGCCAATTTATGCGGGTGCCAATGAAATTCAACGAAATATTGTTGCTGAGCGTATGCTTGGCCTACCTAGATAGCGAGTGAAACTATGGATTTTACCTTTACTGAAGACCAATTAATGTTTCGTGAAGCTATCAGCCGTTTTTTAATGACTGAAGCAGCACCAGAAACACTACGCGAAATATGGGAAACCGACGCGGGTCGCTCTCCCGAATTAAGAAATAAAATGGCAGAGCAAGGGCTTACTGCGCTATCGGTGCCAGAGCAGTTTGGTGGTTTGGGAATGGGCGATATAGCGTGGTCATTAATGACCCAAGAGCTAGGTTATTACGCTATTCCTGATTCGCTTGCCGATACGGCTTATGTAGGCAGTGGCGTATTTTCAGCCCTTGATGATAGCGTGGCTTGTAAAGCTGATTACTTAGCTAAAATTTGCGATGGCGAGCTGCGCTTAGCTATTGGCCATCAATGCAGTGAGCTGGTATCGGATGCACATTTAGCGCAAGTACTACTTATGCAACACGCTGATGAAGTGCATTTAGTACCGCGTGAGCAAGTGGATAACGTCGTTAATTTAAGTATTGATTCGTCGCGCCGCTTATCGCAAGTAACTTGGCAGCCAACAGCCGAAACCTGTATTGCACAGGGCGAGGCGGGCAAAAAAATATGGAATGACACGCTTAATCGCGGGGCGCTCTCGGTTGCTGGGCAATTACTCGGTTTAGCGCAGCGCATGCTCGATTTAACCGTTGATTATAGTGTACAGCGTAAACAGTTTGGCAAAGCAATTGGTAGCTTTCAGGCTGTTAAGCACCATTTGGCCGATGTAGCAGGAAAAATTGAAATTGCAAAACCAGTACTGTATCGCGCGGCGTGTTCACTAGAAAATAACCATCCTTTAACAGACGTGCATGTTTCACAAGCGCGTAATTTTTGCAGCGAAGCAGCCGCACTTGCAGCGCGCCACGGGATTCAAATCCACGGTGCTATGGGTTATACCTGGGAAGTAGACCTGCAAATGTTTATGAAACGCAGTTGGGCATTAAACAACACCTGGGGTGACAGTGTTTTTCATCGTGCACGAGTGCAAGATTATGTACTTAACTCTGATGTCGATTTGGCTCCTTCTAAAACTTTTGAGGCGATACTATGACCCATGCATATATTGTAGACGCACTGCGTACACCTACAGGCAGACGCAAAGGGGGCCTTGCCCATGTGCATGCCATAGACTTAGGTGCAGCAGTATTAAAACCTTTGGTTGAGCGCAATAACATACCAGCAGAAGATTACGATGATGTGATTTTTGGCTGTGTAGACACGATAGGCTCGCAAGCAGGAAACATTGCCCGCACCAGTTGGTTAGCGGCGGGACTAGCAATGAATGTACCGGGTACAACGGTTGATAGACAATGTGGCTCATCGCAACAAGCCGTGCATTTTGCTGCGCAAGCGATTATGAGCGGCACGCAAGATGTGATAGCGGTAGGGGGCGTGCAAACAATGACGCAAATTCCTATTTCGTCAGCAATGCTTGCCGGGCAACCACTTGGCTTTAGTACGCCATTTGCAGAGAGTAAATTGTGGCATGCCCGTTTTGGCGATGCGCCGGTAAATCAGTTTTATGCCGCTCAGCGCATTGCTGATCATTGGGGTATAAGTCGCGCCGATATGGAAGTGTTTGCGCTAGAAAGTCATCGCCGTGCATTAGCAGCCGCAGCAGAAGGACGCTTTGATCGCGAAATAGTGGCGATTGAAGGATTAACATTTGATGAAACACCTAGAGAAAGTAGTTTGGCTAAAATGGCAGAACTTGAGCCGGTTGACCCTACTTACCCAAGTATTACCGCAGCGGTTTCGAGCTCAGTGTGCGATGCATCAGCAGCAATGCTTATTGTGTCTGAGCGCGCATTAAAAAAATATAACCTGACCCCAAGAGCGCGTATTCATCATGTTAGTGTGCTGGGAGATGATCCTATTTGGCACCTTAGAGCACCTATTCCAGCTACTATTGCGGCATTAAAAAAAGCGAATCTTACGCTTGATGATATTGATTTAGTAGAAATTAATGAAGCGTTTGCCTCTGTAGTAATGGCATGGCTAAAAGAAACCGGTTACAGCCATGAAAAAACTAATGTTAATGGTGGTGCCATTGCACTGGGCCACCCCCTTGGCGCTACCGGCGTGCGCTTAATGACCGGGTTATTACATGAATTAGAGCGTACAGGCGGGCGTTATGGCCTACAAACAATGTGCGAAGGCGGCGGTTTAGCCAATGTCACTATCATTGAACGATTATAATTAAGGAGAAAGGTATGGGTATTTGCCAACAGCGTACAGTTATTATTACCGGAAGTGGCGGTGGATTAGGCCGTGCTTATGCACTTGCCTTTGCCGCAGAAGGCGCCAATGTGGTAGTGAACGACATTCGTCTTGATGCTGCAAAAGCAGTGGTTGATGAAATTATTACTGCCGGCGGTAAAGCAATTGCTAATAGCAGCGATATTACTACCACGGCTACGGCGCAGCAGATAGTAGATGATGCCATTGCCGCTTTTGGCGAAGTGCATGTGCTAGTTAACAATGCCGGCGTACTGCGCGATGGTATGTTTGTTAATTCAGATGAAGATGCCTGGGATATGGTAATGCGAGTGCACCTTAAAGGGCACTTTTGTTTAGCCAATATTTTAAGCCGTCGCTGGCGCGATCAGTCAAAAGCAGGTAACCCAGTAGCTGCACGTATTATAAACACCAGCTCGGGCGCAGGCTTACAAGGCTCGGTAGGGCAAGCAAACTATTCTGCGGCAAAAGGCGGTGTTGCTACGCTTACTTTAGTACAAGCGTCGGAATTGGCGCGTTACGGTATTACTGCTAATGCATTGGCACCGGCAGCACGCACCGCAATGACCGAATCAGCAATGCCTGATCTAGTGAAAAAGCCAGAAGATGATAGCTTTGATGCTTGGGCACCGGAAAATGTAGCGCCGCTGGTTGTTTGGTTAGGCAGTGAGGCATCATCTGCCGTAACAGGGCAAATATTTGAAACGCAAGGCGGGCGTATCTCATTATGTGATGGCTGGCGCACTGGGCCTACTATTGATAAAGGCGCACGCTTAAATGTAAATGAAATTGCCGGCGTGATTGATCAATTAAATGCCCAAGCTGTGGCACCACAAAAGGTATGGGGTAGTAAATAATGACTAAGATAGATTTAGATAGACGACGACTTATACAGGCGTGCGGCGCAATTGGTGGTGCGTCTATGCTAGGTTTATCACTTGCAAGTCAAGCATCGGCGGCTGCAACAGTAAACACTCCTAAACAGCCGCTTGGTGACTACGACAGTTGGGATATGTCGACCATGGCGGATTTATTACGCCAAGGCGATATTAGCCCATTAGAATTAACCGACAGTGCAATTGCAAGGTTTGAAGCAAATGCTGCGCTTAATATGATAGCCGTTAATCATTTTGAGCAAGCGCGTGAGCAAGCACAAAAGTTAAACCAATTAAGCACTGCACAGCGAACGGCTAAAATGGCCAGCGCGCCGCTGTTGGGAGTGCCGTTTGCGCTTAAAGATTTAGGCGTAACTATGGCCGGTACTATTACCACTAATGGTTGTCGTTTTTTTAAAGATAACCGTGTGGCTGAAAATTCAACCTTAGTTAATCGCTATCAAGCAGCGGGACTAAATATTATGGCTAAGCTTACCAGTCCTGAGTTTGGTCAAACGCCTACAGGTGAGTCGAGCTTACATGGCGACACGCTTAACCCGTGGGATACCCGCTATAGCAGTGGTGGCTCCTCGGCAGGCTCTGCAGTGGCGGTTGCCGCGAGAATTTTACCCGCAGCTCATGGTAGCGATGGTGGCGGCTCTATTCGTATACCTGCATCGCATTGTGGACTATTTGGGCTCAAACCAAGCCGTGGCCGGGTGGCATCTGGCCCCACTAACTTAGAAAGCTCAATGGGGTTATCGGTTCATCATGCGCTTACCCGCAGTGTGCGCGACAGTGCATTGCTGCTGCAGCTAACACAAGGGGCAGAGCCAGGGTCGCGTGTTACCCTGCCCAACGATAATATGTTAGCTGCGGTTAACGCCAAACCAAAGCCTCTTAAAATAGCATTAATGCAAAGCCATCCGTTTGGTTACCCTGTGCATCAAGATTGTAGCGACGCCTTAGATAAAACCGTTAAATTACTGACTAGTTTAGGCCATATTGTTGAAGTAGCACAGCCAACCTTGCCACTTGAGCAAATGTTTAACGGCATGGGCATAGCCACTTCAAGCGGTATGCTTAATGCGGTACAAGCTAGAGAATTAAAACTAGGGCGTGCAGCACGCGAAAACGAATTTGAAGCCATTGTTTGGGGACACCTGCAGCGGGCTAAAGAATTTACAGCTCAGCAAATGCTAGCCGCCCGCAGTGCCTTTGATCAAGGCGGGCAAGCTTTTGACGTGTTTTTTAACGACTACGACTTTATTTTGACGCCAGTGACCACAGCGCCACCACCAAAAATTGGTGAGCTTAGTTTAAATCAACCCTACGACTCATTTGTGCAACAGGTATTAAAAGCATCGCCCATTGCAGCGTTATTTAATATGACAGGTTTACCAGCAATGTCGGTGCCACTGCATTGGAATAAGAATGGCTTGCCAATTGGTGTGCAGTTTGCCGGTGCGTATGGCAGTGAGGCGCAGTTGCTTACGCTGGCCGCGCAATTAGAGCAAGCCGCTCCGTGGGCAGATAAAAGGCCGCCTATATTAAGCTAAGGCACAAAATATAGAGATGCTAAGCAGAAAAAGAGCTAACTAGGCTCTTTTTTAGTTGTAAAGTAGTAACTATACGGCGTTAATTCAGTTGCAGTTAACTATCGTAATGAGTTAGCAGTAGCTGCAATCAGCTTGGTTGTTAAATATTAGGCAAAAAAAAGCCCAGCTAAGCTGGGCTATAAAATATTCTAAGGAGAAGTGCTTAATTTTGGGTTACAGTAAATTGCCCAAAAGTATAAACTTTAAACAAATAAAATGTATTGATTAACACCAAACTCATATTCGAAACAATACTCGACGACATAAGATCTAAGCTAAATGATAAAAATAGCAAACCACAGGCACTAACCGCGGCAATACGCAGTAATGTGAGTTGGTTAATAAAGAATGCACCTAAACCTAGTGCAAGTAATATCGTGTTTAAAAGCCAATCTAGCTCGTTCAGCATGGTAGTTTCAATAGTTCATTTGTTGAAAAAAGGAGCGCCATTATGTTGATCTTTTGCACACCTTTCAACCAAGTAATTTTAAATTTTCAGATTAGTTTTTTTAATGCTAAAAGTAAGCTTTTATTGCCGCAATAATTCCATTATCGGCAATTACTTTATATTTTTGACAGCTTTTTGAGTTAACCGTATCAGTACATAAATAAAGTGCCTTACGCTTACTGTCTAGCTGTGGCTGTAAGTTTGAATCGAGGAGCGTTGCGCCGTAACCAAATACCCCAGGCCAATAAATGCTATTACTCACCATACCTAATTTATGATAACTAAGCAGTGTAGGCTTAGGGATTATAATTATTATAAATAGTAATAGTCCAAGCGTGGCCAGCAAGCTGCTTTTAGATTTTTGCGCTGCTTTATTGTTAGCGCTTGTATTAGCACTTTGTTTAATATTATTAGGCTTTGTAGCCGTACTGCGGTTTTGCTTGTTTTTTGTTGTTTTTGTACTTCTAGGTGCTTTACCTAGTAATGATTGTTTTTTTGTATTTGTAGACATAAAGCAAATCTGGCCTTTTTGGTGTAGTTCTCTATAATAAATAACTGTATTTAAAGCAAATGATAGCATTTGCAAACATTGCTTTTAGCCTATAAGGATCAAATATGAACACGCAGCTTGCAATTTTAATCGTTGATGACGTTAGTACTGTGCGCAGCTTTTTAAGCCAAACATTGATGCATTTAGGCATAGAAAACGTAAAAGAAGCATCAACTGCCGCACAATGTATTAATGAGTGTCGTGCTGCAAATTATAACATGATTTTTTTAGATATAGAGTTACCTGATGGCGATGGTAAAGAGTTAATTGAGCAAATTAATCAACTGAACCCAGAAACAAACGTGGTTATGGTGTCGGCGCACTCAGGGGTTGAAAATGTAAAAGATGCAATTGATAAAGGGGCTAAAGGTTTTGTGGTAAAGCCTTTCTCTCCTAAAAAAATAGCAGCTATGCTGAAAAAGTTTTATCCCGAGCTAGAAGGGGTTTAATAACTTACGCGCCATTTTATTAAAAGCGCTTATTTAAGCGCAACTGCCCTAAATAAGAATATGTGATGATGGTGCTGTGTGAATTGGCTACATACCTGTTTAATGCTGTAAATATTAAATATAAAGCAAAAAAAAACCGGCCAAGGCCGGTTTTTATATTCTTGCAAAAACAAATTATAGTGCTTTAATTTTAGCAGCTATGCGGCTCTTATGACGAGCAGCTTTGTTTTTGTGAATTAGACCCTTAGTTGCGTAACGGTCTAGGATAGGTGTAGCAACAGAAAAAGCTTGCTGTGCAGCTTCTTTATCACCAGCTTCAATAGCTACGATTACTTTTTTGAAGTAAGTACGCATCATTGAACGACGACTTGCGTTGTGCTGACGGTTTTTTTCGCTTGTAATAGCGCGTTTTTTTGCAGACTTGATGTTAGCCAAGGTTTGCTCCTAACAATCTTAAATAAAGCTTAAATTAAAGGCCGTGGAATATGCCTGTTTTTATCATGAATGTCAATTTAATTTTGACAATCCAAGAAAAACTGCTCCTTATAACGAACATCAATTTGCCGCTCTAGCAGTTAATATCGACATTGTAACAAAGCATGAGGATTCAGCCTAGTGCTTTAAAGCGATTTATAAAAAAGACTATGGCATAATTACTTATCTTAATGATTTTTAGTGTGGGTTTGCGGTGTCAAAAGGTTTATTTCGCTCCGGTATGATTGTTAGTTGTATGACAATGATATCGCGTATTTTAGGGTTAGTTCGCGATGCGGTTGTTGCAAACCTCCTGGGAGCCGGTGCTGCGGCCGATGTTTTTTTGTTTGCTAATCGAATTCCTAACTTTTTACGTCGTTTATTTGCAGAAGGTGCGTTTGCTCAAGCATTTGTACCTGTATTAAGCAAAATAAAAGAGCAGCAAGGCGACGACAAGGTTAAACTTTTTGTTGCGCAAGCAGCAGGAACCTTAGGCACTATTTTATTAATAGTGACAATTGTAGGTGTGGTTGCGTCTCCGGTTATTGCTGCACTATTTGGCACAGGTTGGTTTATAGATTGGTGGCAAGGTGGCCCTGATGGCGAAAAGTTTGAACTTGCCAGTGCATTATTAAAGCTGACATTTCCGTATTTGTTTTTTGTAAGCCTTGTGGCGCTAAGTGGGGCGGTTATGAATGTATATAACCGCTTTGCTGTGGCTGCGTTTACCCCAGTGTTATTAAATATATCTATTATTTTGTGTGCTATTTTTTTACATGACCAATTTTCGGTAGGTGCATATGCATTAGCTATCGGTGTATTTATTGGTGGTGTGGTGCAATTACTGTTTCAGTTGCCTTTTTTATATCGGGCAAAAATGTTGGCGCGCCCGCGCTGGGCTTGGCAAGACGAAAATGTAAAAAAAGTACGTAAATTAATGCTGCCTGCTTTGTTTGGAGTATCTATTAGCCAAATAAACTTATTGCTCGATACCGTTATTGCTTCATTACTCATGACCGGCTCAATTGCTTGGTTGTATTACTCAGACCGTTTAATAGAGTTTCCGCTGGGATTATTTGGTATTGGTATAGCAACGGTTATTTTACCGGCACTGTCAAAATTACACAGTAGTAAAAAAAGCAGTGATTTTCAGCATACCTTAGATTGGGGGGTGCGTTTTGTAATATTTTTGGGCCTGCCTGCTATGATAGGGTTAATGATTATTAGCCCACTTATTATTACTGTGTTGTTTGATCATGGTGCATTTAAAGAAGCGGGGATTGATCATGTTAAAGCGGTGAGCTTAGGGGTAATGGCTTATTCGGTTGGTTTAGTCAGCTTTATGCTAATAAAGGTATTAGCCCCTGGATTTTACGCCCGCCAAGATACTAAAACCCCAGTGCGCATTGGTATCATTACCTTGGTACTTAATATGGTGTTTAATATAATGCTTGCGCCTTTTATTGGCTATTTAGGATTGGCCTTAGCCACTTCAATGTCGGCAAGTTGTAATGCATTTTTGCTTTACAGGCAGCTTAAAAAAGAAAATGTGTACCAGTTTTCGTCAATGAGCTTATATTTTACCCTTAAATGCTTTGTTGCAAGTATTGTTATGGGGTTACTGGTTTGGTTTACCAGCGAGCAGTATAGTTGGACGACTTGGCACTTTAGCGAACAGGTTATTTTACTCCTAGTGTTGCTAGCAATTGCAGGGTTAAGTTACTTTACGCTGTTATTTTTGATGGGTGTGCGACTAAATACGATAAAAAGTGTAGCAATTACTGAATCGAACTAAAAAAAAGATTATAATCGGCAACTCTGCAACTTCATTCAATTTTGAGTTGTGAATTAATAACTCGCTTAAAAAGGCATTGGGTGGCATGGAGTTAATTAGAGGTATACACAATATTCGCTCACAACATTTTGGTTGTGTGCTTACTATTGGTAATTTTGATGGTGTTCACTTAGGTCATGCTGAAGTATTAAAAGGCTTACTTATTGATGCTAAAGCAAATAATTTACCTAGTACGGTAATGTTGTTTGAGCCTCAACCACAAGAGTTTTTTGCTAAAAGTAATGCGCCAGCGCGTTTAACTCGCTTACGAGATAAACTGCTATTGCTCAGCGAGTTAGGTATTGAACGAGTTATTTGTATTAGCTTTAATCAGCAATTTGCAAATATGCATGCAGAGCAATTTGTTAGTGATATTTTAATTAAAAAGCTAGGCGTTAAAGCATTAACGGTTGGTGATGATTTTAGATTTGGCAAGCAGCGACAAGGTAATTTTGACTTACTAGTAAGTATGGGCAAACAAGCGTGCATGGATGTTAAAAGCACCGCGAGTTTTCGCCAATTAAATGCTAGAGTAAGTAGTACTTTAATTCGTGAAGCGCTTGCCGCTGGTGATTTAAGCACTGCAAAGGTAATGCTTGGTCACAACTATGCCATTTCGGGGCGTGTTATACATGGTTGGAAACGTGGCCGAGAGCTGGGTTTTAGAACCGCAAATATAGCGCTTAAACGTCAAGTTTGCCCGGTAAATGGAGTGTTTGCTGTGCAAGCAACCATAGCAGGGAAACAAGTTTATGGGGTTGCCAATATAGGCAATAAGCCCACTTTTAATGGAACTCGTGCCTTATTAGAAGTTCATCTTTTTGATTTTGCACAAGACATTTATGGACAATTTATGCATGTGGAGTTGATTAAAAAACTCCGCGATGAGAAAAAATTCGAGACATTAACACAATTAACGGCGCAAATAGCAACTGACGTTGCCGCCGCTAAACAGTGTTTTGGTTTAAATTAGGTAGCCGATAGATACGGAATGTAGGATTAATGAGCGACTATAAACATACTTTGAACTTACCGGAAACACCGTTTCCAATGCGTGGCAATTTGGCACAACGTGAACCAAAAATGCTAAAAGCATGGTATGAAGACGACCTATATGGTCAAATTCGCAGTGCTAAAAAAGGTAAAAAAACCTTTATTTTGCATGATGGACCTCCGTATGCAAACGGCGATATCCATTTAGGCCATTCAGTAAATAAAATATTAAAAGATATTATTGTTAAGTCTAAAACCTTATCTGACTTTGACTCGCCATTAGTACCTGGTTGGGATTGTCATGGTTTACCAATAGAATTAATGGTTGAGAAAAAAGTTGGCAAGCCAGGCGTTAAAGTAACCGCGAGCGAGTTTCGCGAAAAGTGCCGTGCATACGCTAAAAAGCAAGTTGAAGGTCAAAAGGTCGACTTTAAACGTTTAGGTGTATTTGCCGATTGGGACAAGCCTTACTTAACCATGAACTTTGATTTTGAAGCGAATGCTATTCGTGTACTTGGTCGTATTATTGAAAAAGGCCATTTACATAAAGGTGCTAAGCCTGTGCATTGGTGTACCGATTGTGGTTCTGCTTTAGCCGAAGCCGAAGTTGAATACCAAGATAAGCAATCACCAGCAATTGACGTACGCTTTATTTTTAACGACCAAGACGCAGTAGTAAGTGCGTTTGATTTAGCCGATGGTCATAAAGGTACAGGTAAAGTTGGTACTGTTATTTGGACTACCACCCCGTGGACGCTGCCTGCTAACCGAGCAGTAGCAGTACATGCAGAATTAGAATATGCACTAGTACAAGTTGAAGATGAAGGTAAGCAGCAACGCTTAATATTAGGCTCTGAGCTCGTTAAAGATGCAATGGACCGTTTTGGTTTTAATAACTTTCATGTATTAGGTTATGTTAAAGGTGCGGCGCTTGAAAATTTACAAGTAGCACACCCTTTTTATGACTTTAGTGTTCCTGTAATCGTAGCTGAACATGTTACGACCGACTCAGGTACGGGTGTTGTACATACGGCTCCAGGGCATGGTCAAGAAGATTTCGTGGCTGGACTTGAATACAAACTAGAAGTGGCTAACCCGGTTGGCGCAAATGGTGTGTACTTGCCAGACACTGAGTTATTTGCCGGTCAGCATGTGTTTAAAGCTAACGCGAGCATTGTTGAAGTGCTTAAAGAGCATGGCGCATTAATGCATCACCATGCTATTACGCATAGTTATCCACATTGCTGGCGTCATAAAACGCCAATTATTTTCCGTGCTACACCACAGTGGTTTATTAGTATGGATCAGGCTAATTTGCGTCAAGACTCATTAAACGAAATTAAAAACACGCAGTGGTTACCAGAGTGGGGCGAAAGCCGCATTGCAAACATGGTTGAGGGCCGTCCAGATTGGTGTATATCACGCCAACGTACTTGGGGTGTACCAATTGCATTGTTTGCTGATAAAGACACCGGTGCTATTCATCCAAATACGCAAGAGTTAATTGAACAAGCAGCACAATTGGTTGAAAAGTCAGGTATTCAAGCATGGTACGATTTAGACCCAGCGACACTGTTAGGTGAAGAAGATGCTAAGCAATACATGAAAGTGCAAGACACTCTCGATGTATGGTTTGACTCGGGCGTATCGCATGCGTGTGTTGTTGATGCGCGTGAAGACTTAACTGGTCCTGCCGATTTATACCTTGAAGGTTCTGATCAGCATCGTGGTTGGTTTATGTCGTCTATGATGACATCGGTCGCTATTAACGGCCATGCACCATACCGCCAAGTACTTACTCATGGTTTTACCGTTGATGAAAACGGTCGTAAAATGTCTAAGTCGTTAGGTAATGTTATTTCACCACAAAATGTGATGAATAAACTAGGCGCCGATATTTTACGCTTGTGGGTTGCCTCTACCGATTACACTGCAGAAATGACGGTATCGGATGAAATATTTAACCGCTCAGCAGATCGTTATCGCCGAATTCGTAACACTAGTCGTTACTTATTAGCTAACCTAAATGGCTTTGATCCAAAAACAGATCAAGTAGCTGTTAATGATATGGTTGAGCTTGATAAGTGGATTGTTGGCCGTGCAGCACAATTACAAACAGAAATTTTAGCTGCCTACGATAGCTACCAAATGCTGTTAGTAACGCAAAAGCTAATGAACTTTTGTACCGGTGAGCTTGGCTCGTTCTATTTAGACGTAATTAAAGACCGCCAATACACAGCTAAGAGTGACAGCCACGCACGTCGTTCTTGTCAAACAGCGCTGTACCATATTGCTGAAGCAATGACGCGTTGGATGGCACCAATTATGAGCTTTACTGCTCAAGAAATTTGGGAAGCATTACCGGGTGAGCGTAGTGACTACGTATTTACATCAACCTGGTACGAAGGCTTACAAGCTCCTACTAACAGCCAATTTAGTAACGATGATTGGTTAGAAATTCTAACAGTGCGCGATGAAGTAAACCGCCTATTAGAAGCTGCACGTAAAGAAGAAGTGATTGGTGCAACGCTCCAAGCAACTGTTAATTTATATACAGGCAAAGCGCTCGCAGCTAAATTATTAGCACTTGGCGACGAGCTGCGTTTTGTATTTTTAACATCTGCAGTAAACGTAACCGAAGTTGATAGCCAGCCGGCAGATACACAAACTACCGAAATTGATGGTCTTTATATTAGTGTTGCTGCAACCGACGCACAAAAGTGTGAGCGTTGTTGGCATTATAGCGCTGATGTAGGTGTTGAGCCTGCTCACCCTGAAATTTGTGGACGCTGTGTAAGCAATGTTGACGGTGAAGGCGAGCAACGTCAATTCGCTTAGGAGTTAATTAGTGAGCAAACTAGCCCAAAAAAGTGGTTTAGTGTGGCTATGGTTAAGTCTACTGCTGTTAGTAGTAGACTTTGCTAGTAAAACACTTGTTGTAAGTAGTATGGCTTATCAAGAGTCGATTAATTTACTGCCTGTTTTTAGTATTACTTATGTACATAACTACGGTGCAGCTTATAGTTTTTTAAGTGATGCAGGTGGTTGGCAACGTTGGTTTTTAAGTGCTATTGCAATTGCTATTAGTGGATTGCTGGTGTGGTGGTTAAAACGCCTGCCAGCAACTAATAAAGTATTATGCGCTGCCTATTCATTGGTACTTGCCGGTGCAATTGGTAACTTATACGACCGTATTGCATACGGTTATGTAATTGACTTTATACACGTATTTTATAAAAACTCACATTTTCCGGTATTTAATGTTGCAGATTGCGCTATTTGTATTGGTGCAGCATTATTATTATTTGACGCCTTTACAGGCGAAAGTCCGAAGGAGCATAAAGCATGAGCCAAGCTGTAATTGGTGAAAACTCACAGGTTATTTTTCATTTTTCTATTAAGTTAGAAGATGGCTCTGCTGCCGACTCAACCAAAGTGCATAACAAGCCTGCTAAATTAACTATGGGCGATGGTAGCTTAACAGCTAACTTTGAAAAGTGCTTATTAGGCTTAAACGCAGGTGAGAGCAAAACCTTTGAGCTAGAACCAGAAGATGCATTTGGTCAGCCAAATCCAGATAACATTTACTATGTTGATCGCAGTAAATTTGGCCCAGAAACCCCAGCTAAAGTAGGCGCTATAATAGCGTTTACTCAGCCTGATGGTACCGAGCTTCCGGGTTTAGTACGCGAAGTGCAAGGCGAGTCGGTAACGATTGATTTTAATCATCCGTTAGCGGGTCAGCGTTTAACCTTTGAAGTAGATATTATTGAGGTGCAAGGTTAATGGAAATATTACTAGCCAACCCACGAGGCTTTTGCGCAGGGGTTGATCGCGCTATTAGTATTGTTGAGCGCGCTTTAGATATTTTTGAAAAGCCAATTTACGTACGCCACGAAGTGGTGCATAACCGCTATGTGGTTGACGGCTTAAAAAGCCGCGGTGCGGTATTTGTCGAAGAGCTTGATCAGATACCTGACGACAGCATAGTTATATTTAGTGCGCATGGCGTATCGCAAGCGGTACGCACCGAAGCAAAGCGTCGTGACTTAAAAATATTTGATGCGACCTGCCCACTGGTTACTAAAGTACATATGGAAGTAACCCGTGCGAGCCGCAAAGGCATAGAGTGTATTTTAATTGGCCACCAAGGACACCCAGAAGTTGAGGGTACCATGGGGCAGTATGGCAATGACGAGGGCGGTATTTACCTGGTAGAAACTGTAGAAGACGTAGCTAAGTTGAATGTAAAAAATGCTGACAACTTATTTTACTGCAGTCAAACAACGCTCTCGGTAGATGATACTGCTGATGTAATTGATGCGCTGCGCGCTAAGTTCCCTGCTATTGATGGGCCGCGCAAAGATGATATTTGTTATGCAACGCAAAATCGTCAAGACGCCGTTCGCGACTTAGCCGACAAAGTAGACGTGTTATTAGTGGTTGGCGCTAAAAACAGCTCTAACTCAAATCGTTTGCGTGAACTTGCCGATAAAATGGGCACTAAAGCTTATTTAATTGACGATGCCACAAACGTGCAAGAGTCATGGTTTACTGGTATTAATGCTGTTGGGGTAACCGCAGGAGCATCAGCACCTGAAGTGTTAGTGCAACAGGTTATAACCCGCTTAAAAGAACTTGGTGGCAATCAAGTTACTGAAAATCCTGGCGAAGAAGAGAACATTGTATTTGCTGTTCCTATTGAGCTGCGCTAATCTGAATTAAATATATATCTAATTAATTAGCTTAAAAGGGAGCCGTTATGAGCAAATCGCCACAAGTGGATGGGTTGCTTTTTTCGGCTCTTTTTAATGAGCGAGGCGTACTTGCCTCGTTAGTTGTATCGCAAGTTGTTGCTATTGTCCTGGCTTTTGCACCCAATGTAGAAGATGATATTTGGCTTCGCCTTGGAATAATAAGCTTATTTTTACACTTAATAGTGTTAGTCAGTACCTCTTCTTTATACTTCTGTAGATTTTTTTTACAAAAACGTACTCAAACTTTTCAGTTAAGTTTGTTTTTTGTCTTTTTTTTATTATCTACATGCATTTTTAGTATTTTATTTTCTCATTTTGCTTTTGATATAGATGATACAAATAGCCTAATTTATTTCATACTTCGTAATTGTATTATAGTGGCTTTACTGACTGCTTTATTCGTCCAGTTTTTATTAATTTATTTTGAAAAAGAGCAGCAAACTAAAGCGCTTGCCCGCGCAGAGCTTGATGCATTACAAGCACGTATTCGCCCACACTTTTTATATAACAGTTTAAATACCGCTGCAGAGCTTACCCATCATGATGCAACCGCAGCTGAGCAGGCTATTTTAGCCTTAGCTGCCTTATCTCAAGCGGCAATGCGCTCAGGGCAAAGTGTGCCATTAGAGGACGAAATAACCCTTAGCAAGCAATATGTTGCACTAGAAGCATGGCGTTTTGGTAACCGCTTAAAGCTCGATTGGCAAATACCCAATGAGCTTCCCGCGCTTAATATTCCCTGTTTAACTTTGCAGCCTTTAATTGAAAATGCCGTGTGCCATGGCGTAGAGCCTAGCGAAACAGGCGCTGTCATTAAAGTTGAGCTGCATGTTACAAGTGGCTATTTAACTATTATAGTCACTAACCCAATAGCCGTGGCAACCACAAATACTCGGCCAAGTAACGGCATGGCGCTGGAAAATATTCGCCAACGACTTAATATTTATTACAAGGGTAAAGCGCAGCTCACTATTGCTAATAAAAATGGCGTATTTAGAGTGAAAGTAGTGATCCCTAAACATATTGAGAGTCAATTATGAATGTAATTATTGTTGATGATGAACCCTTAGCTAGAGCGCGTTTAGTACGTTTATTGGCGGCTCAAAATATAGTTGTACAAAATGAAGCGAGCAATGGCACAGAAGCACTTGCGTTAAGTAAAGTAAACCAGCCTGACTTAGTGTTTTTAGATGTTGATATGCCGGGTATTAATGGCTTGGAGGTAGCAAGTGAGCTTAACAAACTTGCAGTTCCACCCGCCATTGTATTTATTACCGCCCACCCTGAGCACGCGCTAGACGCATTGCAATTAAATGCGGCGGGTTATTTGGTAAAGCCTGTATCGGCGCAATCATTACAAAAAGTAGTTGAACAACTTGGGCGCTTAAATAAAGTACATATACAAAAACAACAAACAACAAAAATTACGTATCAGCTCGCGGGCACATTAAAAAGTATAGAAATGGAGTGTATTTATTATTTTGCTGCTGAAGAAAAATATACAAAAATGGTATTTAAAGGGGGCAGTGCGCTTATAGAGCAAAGTTTAAAACAATTAGAAACCCTTTATCCCACACATGTTTTAAGAGTACACCGCAATACGTTAGTAAATAAAAATAAGGTGGTTGCTCTGCACTCATTAAGTAGCGGTAGCCATGCTATTGAACTACAAAATTGCCAAGAGCTGTTAGCGGTTAGTCGCCGCGAGCTAAAAACAGTTAAATCTACCTTGTGTTAACTCATTTACTATAAAGCTATTTTGGCAAAAACAGTGTTTATTAACCGTTTATCAACAAAATCAACCGTTAGTCTTAGTAGTTCTTGAATCTATATTTTATTTGCATACACTTATAATCAGATAATATTTATTTGGTTTTATTATGTATTCACCCCCAATTAAGCGACGCAAAGGCTTCACTTTAATCGAAGTACTTATTGCTTTTATCATCCTCAGCTTTGGTTTGTTAGGCGCCGTTGCACTGCAAGCAAAAGCCAAACAAGCCAGTTTTGACTCTATGCAGCGCGCCGCCGCTGTGGCTTTAGGTAACGACATTATTCAGCGCATTCGAGCAAATGATACCATTGCATCAATTGGAAAGTATGGGAAAGCAGAAATAGACAGTACAGGTGCACTTGCTACAACTGATGCTTGTTTTGGGAAAAGCTGTGATTCATCAGGAATAGCGGATATGGATATAGTGCAATGGAAACGCGCCATTCGAGCTAGCGAAAATACGGGAACTTTAGATGATGCCACAATATGTATAAATCCAGCCTCAGTAGCAGATACTGGAGGGAAAGGGTTCAACATTGAAGTAATTATAGCATGGCAAGGGCGGCAAGAGTTCAAAGCAAATACGAATACAGGAAAAGTTACCTGTGGTGATAAAACTAATAATAAACGCCGTTTAGTGGTCTTAACCAGCTATATATATGTTAGGAGCTAACATGAAGCAAAAAGGCTTTACGCTAGTAGAAGTAATGATTTCGCTATTTATAGGCGGTTTAATTCTTGGTGGCGTTATGTTTACTTTTATTAGTATGAAAGTAACCACAAAAGACACTATGACTATCGGTGAACTCCAGGAGTCAGGACGTTTAGCTATAAATATTATGCAACGCGATATCGAGCAAGTTGGCTTTTGGGGAACTTATTATGATGACTCGTTCACAGCAGTAAATACAACCGTTTCTGCAACGACGATTACAGGTGATTGTTCAGATGGAACTAATAACGGCAGCTTTCCAGATTTAACCAGTAGTAGTAATTTTCGTACTATTTATGCAAAAACTACTACGAGTAAAGATAACCTACATTGCATAAACGATGGCATTATTCCTGCTGATAATAAAGAGACCGATATTCTTCAGCTCAAGTTTTTACAAGGTGATCCTCAATATGATGCTGTTGCAGGTACTAATACAACTAGCGATAAAATAAATTATTTTATCGCAGAACAAGAACAAGCAAGTTTTGTAACCGGTAAACATACCCCAACAAATATCAATGCAACTATTTGGCCATATAGTCATCATGTTTATTATATTAAAGAAGAAAAGTATTTAGTAAATAATAAAGAAATAAAAGTCCCCGCATTAAGACGAAAACGATTAGTAAATGGAAAAATGACCTCTGAAACGATAATGGAAGGTGTTGAAAACATGCGTTTTCTTTTTGGCCTTGATACTAATAGCGATAGCAAGGTTGATACTTATAAAAGCTCGGCAGCTATCTCTGCTACAGAATGGGAAAATCGTAAAGGTATTTTAACCGTTCAACTCTTCTTATTAATTAGATCACTGCAACCGGACCCCGGTATAAAAATAAAAAAACAAGAATATACATTAGGAGATGGACCCGAAAAACGAGTTTTAAAATTTGATGATAATTATAGACGCACTGTTTTTACAACAACTATTCGCTTAAGTAATGTTGGAGGGAACTTATGGAAAATTTAAAGTTGTTACCAAATAAGCAACAAGGCGTGGTGCTTTTAACAGCATTAATTATGGTGATAGCTGTTACCGGCATTGCAGTTACTCTTATGAGTAGTAGTACAATTGATATTAAAATTACTAATGCAGCACAAGAGCGAGAAGTTGCAGAAAATCAATTGATTGGCGAAGTGCAAAGAGTAATTGCGTCAGAAGCTAAAAAAGGTGCTGATAGTGACTTTTTTCTTACTCCAGATGAGATCGCTACAGATTCGGGTAAGCTTGATGCTGATGGTAATAAAATCACTATACCAGAGAAGGACATTACAGAGCCTGGGCACGAAATGAAAAGCATAATGACGAACTTAAATCGTGGTTCGCTAGAGCTTAATTGTCCTCGTAGTTATAGTTTTACAGCGGGTGTTTCATGCAATATGGTTCAAGTATCTACTACGATAGAATATGGCTCTAAAAGCAAGCATCAACTAACCATAGTTACTGGTATAGCTCAAGAGATGGCCAGTACGGGTAAGGGGATTTAAGATGAAATTTAAACTTTATGTTGCACTCGTTTTATTATTTACATCAGCAATTAATATGCAGGCATACGCTGAGGATATCGAGCTTTATGTAAATAAAGATGCTAACTCAGATGAAAAGCCGCGAGTACTATTAATTTTTGATACCTCCGGGAGTATGGCTTTTTCATCAAGCACTGGTAAAGAGTGTAAAGATTGGTCAGATAATAGAATATTATGCTCTGATAGCAGGCTTGAAGCTGCCCAAAAGGCTATGAGTAAAGTAGTCGATGATAATAAGGATTCAATCGATTTCGGATTAATGCGCTTTAATGGTAACGAAGGAGGTTATGTTTTAAATGGCATCGGTAGTTCGCCCGATTCCATAAAAGCATCTATTAATAATCTGCCTGCAAGTGGCGGAACACCATTAGCGGAAACACTCTGGGAGGCTTATTTATACATAACAGGACAAAGTGTGTACTATGGCGAGCAAGTTAGTGAATCAGAGAGGGATACTATTGTTGAAAATAAAAATTTTATTGGTACGCAGTGCATAGAATGGAAGAGAAAACGTTGTAAGAAGTGGGGAAATGTATATAACTACACTTATATCTCCCCTTTTGCTGATAGCGTAGCTGAAGCTAAACGTTGTGATAATTCCATCAATATTATTTATATGACTGATGGAGATCCATCTCCTAGATATGTGTATGACAGATGGGGGGGACGTTATAATAATAAAAATAGTGATAATGCGAGCGATGCTTCAATAAGTGCTGTCCATAATTATTATTTCAATGAACCCTTGATAGAAAGTGATTATGTTTACGATAATTACTTGCATCAATTAGCTAAAATCATTCATGGAACAGACGACACAATTGTCGATTTGTACCCTTCTACTCCCGATATTAATGAAACAGGGCGTCTATATACGATTGGGTTTGGCTCTGGTATGACTGCAGATGGTCAAAACTTATTAAAACAAGCCTCAACATTAGGTGGTGGTAAAAATTTGCCTGCAACTACACCAGAAAAGCTTTCTGAAGCTTTAAATAATGCTGTAGCAGCGATTAGACAGGAAAATAGTACTTTTACAGCCCCTTCAGTTGCAAGTAATAATGTAGATCAAACTCGGAGTCGAGATGCCATATACTTAGGTATGTTTTACCCTGAAAAGCATACAAGATGGCGTGGTAATCTAAAAAAACTGAAATTATCAGGTAACAAAGTTATTGATTCCAAAGATATTGAGGCGTTTGATAGTGATGGCCTTATAAAAACGAGTGCGCATACATTTTGGAGTGCTGATGGAACTTCCGATGGTAGCTCTGTAAAAGAGGGTGGAGTAAATGCTGCATTAATAAGCAGTGACAAAACTCGCAAAATACTTACAAACGCAAATACTAATGCATTAATAGATTTTAATCTTGATAAAATTAAAAGTGCCTATGACACTAATAAAAAAGCTGCTGTTATTTTTGATGTAAATGAATCTGACTTAAAAAATACTATAGATTGGGCGCGTGGAGTTGATGTTGATAATGAATTTTCAACATCTGCAGTGCGCGGTGATATATTTGGTGATCCACTACACTCAAAGCCAGTTGCAATAGATTATGGTAACGGTGATATTCGTATTTTAATTGGCACTAATGCTGGTTTTTTACATATGTTTAAAGATGATGATACTAATAATAAAGTTAGTGAAAGTTGGGCGTTTATTCCCTCTGACCTATACAAAATCATTAAGCCTCTTCGTGAAAAAGAGAGTGGTAAAAAATACGGCATAGATGGACCTATTAGCGTTTATTTCAACAATAAGAGCCTAAATGGTAATGGTTTAAATGATGGAACTATTAACGCAAATAAAGGCGACCAAGTCTGGGCTGCGGTAGGTATGCGCAGAGGTGGCCGTAATTATTATGGTTTGGATATTACGAAACCAGACTCTCCAAGTTTAATGTGGACTATTAAGGGCGGTGAAGGGAAATTTAAAAACCTTGGCCAAACGTGGTCTAAACCCCAAGTTGCTTATATAAAATCAAAAGGAAATACACCCCTTTTAATATTTGGGGCTGGTTATGATATTAATAAAGATTCGAATGATGCCGATAAAGCTAATATAAAAACGGAAGATAAAATTGGCCGCGGTATTTATATCGTTGATGCAAAAACAGGTGAAAAGGTTTGGATTTTAGCACCTAAGGGAGATGCATCTAAGGATACCGAATTTAAAGGGAAATATAGTATTGCTGCCGATGTAACGTTATTAGATTCTAATTATGATGGCTATACAGACCGGATATATGCGGCAGATACTGGTGGAGGTATTTGGCGTATAGATATATCAGATGAAGGGAAATTTAGTCATTTTCAGTTAGCTGATCTTGGTAGTGATGCCGATAGACGCTTTTTTTACAAGCCTGTAGTGGCAAGAACTATGTTTAGTAAGGTTACAATAACTGGAGACGTCATCACTCGATTAGATACCCCCTACGATGCAATTGTGATTGGAAGTGGAAATCGTTCAAATCCAAATGGAGAAGGCACAGCTGATGAATTATTTATGATTAGAGATGAAAATACAGTTACGCAGTCATTTACAGATAAAGAGCCCGCGGCTATCAAACCAGCTAACTTAATGGACATGAATGATGATCCATTTGAAAGTGCATTAGATAGTGTCCCGTCAGACGATGAAAAAAAGGTGCCAACTGAGTTTGAAATATTGGAAGATAAGCTAGCTAATGAGTTTGTTGGCTGGCGTTATAAACTAGCGACAGGTGAGAAGTCGTTAGCTGCAGCAACTGTCGTTGGTGGTGTTGCTTATTTTACATCTTTTACTCCAACGTTAGATTCATCAATTAAAAATCAATGTTCACTTAGTGGTGGTGGTGGTTCACTCTATGCTTTTCATCTTCATTATGGAACTAAGGTATATGATAAACTTAAGTTTGATACAAGTAATGAAGTACCTGATACTCCACAGTTATACTTTGGTGAGAACGAAGCTGGAGAAAGTCAGTTTTATTTAATTGGCCCGGGTATTAAAGGTGAGAATGCAGAAAACCCGCTTCAACCACTTGAAATTACAGGGCCAGGATTAAAAGTTGTTGATGGTAAAATACAACTTGTAAAAGATAAAGCGCTAGGGTTTGGTTTTAAAACCCAGCAAACTTACATTTATAAGCGCGAAGAAAACGACGAAATCAAATCTAATTAAGATGATTAAGGGTGTTTAAATGAATAAAAAGCAACATGGATTTACCTTAATTGAGCTGATGATAGCAGTTGCTATCGTCGGTATACTTGCAGCAATTGCATTGCCTAATTATACAGAGTATGTGAAGCGTGCTTCGCGCGCAGAGGCAGTTGCTGCATTATTAGATGCAGCTAATAAGCAAGAGCAGTACTTTGTAGATAACAGAGAGTATACAGAATTAGCGAGTGATTTAGGGATTCAAAGTAAAACAGAGAATGGGCATTTCGAATTAGCGATTAAAGTAGTTGATAAAAATACTTTTACAATCACAGCAAAACCTATTGCAGGGCCGGTAAAAGGAGATGGTGATTGCACTGCACTATCTATAACTGATATAGGTACTAAAGGTGCGCAAGGAGCAAAAACAAACGAAGGAAAGGATATTGACTATTGTTGGGGAAGATAATTAGAGTTACCTTTCCTGGCATTTATCAGTCGATTTAATACGTATTCTGCCAGTTTGACTTACAGATAAAGCCAATCCTTCCAGATTGGCTTTATCGCTATTAGGGCAATATATAAAAGTCCCATTTTGAAAACCGTTTAATGAGCCATCGGGCCTAAAAGTAAGTGCCTCTCGGGGGTACTCTAAGCTATCAAACTCATGGGTGTGTTCAAAGGTGCTTAGCATTAGCTCATCGTTATTAAGAGAAGTAGATTTATCGTTATCGATAAATAACGATATTTGCTCCTCCCAATCACCTTCTTGACATTCATTGTTTTTTAACGCGCATAAAGTAACGTATGTACCGTTTTCTATGGCGTAAAGGCGAGCATAGTTAATATTTCGGTGTAATAAGTTTACTTGATTATCAGCACGGTTTAGCGCTAAAAAATCAGGAAAAAACCACATAGAAAGCTGGCTAATAATAGCCACAATAGCAATTGTTACCATTAGCTCAAGTAAGGTTATACCATTATGCTTAGTTGAATATGTTATTAACTTCATCCCTGAAGCCTTAAATGGAGAGGTGATTATTTTAGTTTAGTAAATAATCAAAAAATAACAATATGGAGCTTGTTTTTAACTGCACTTAAGGTTGGTGTCTCCAACGTAAAAGGCAGTGCCCGATTGAGATACAGTTAATGCTTTATTATTCTCGTTATCGCTATTAGGGCAATATATAAAATCCCCAGGGCTTGTGGTAATGCGGCCACTGGTGTTAAAACGAAGGCTGTTAACTTTACCGCTATATTCCACTTTATCATTTCTAGAAACGGCCTCCATTACACGCAATAGGCTATCATTATCTTTTTTGTAGTTGCCATCACGATCAGCATCGACAAATAAAATAACACTACTCGTCGCTCCCCATTGACTTTGACAAGTTAAAGTTGGCTGATTGCTTGCAACATTAGCGCTAGAAGCAGGACATACAACGACTATTTCATCGGTGCTTGCCGCTTGCGCGCGTGCATAACTAATATTACGTTTTAGCTCTAATAAAAAGTTCTCGGCGCGGTTTTCCTCTAGCATGTCGCTACTGTTCCACAATGCAATGGTGGCAATAATGCCTACAATAGCCACTGTCACCATCAGCTCTAGTAAAGTGAATCCGTATTGTATTTTTTTCATATTGATCCCGTAGGTTACTTATTGTTTTAGTATAGCTATTTTTATTAGCATAATCATAGCATGACAGATTGTTTTATCACCGTAATACAGTCACTTTGTTTGCTATGAGCCTTGTGATTGTCTAAAATCGAGGCAACTGTAGCTTTAAAAAGTAATTAATATGAAAAAAATAGAAGCAATCATTAAACCTTTTAAGCTTGATGATGTGCGTGAAGCCCTATCAGAAGTAGGCATTACAGGTATGACAGTAACTGAAGTTAAAGGGTTTGGGCGTCAAAAAGGCCATACCGAGTTGTATCGTGGTGCGGAATACATGGTTGATTTTTTACCTAAAGTTAAATTAGATATTGTACTGGGCGATGATGATGTTGACCGTGCAATTGAGGTAATAATTAAAACGGCACAAACAGGAAAAATTGGTGATGGTAAAATATTTGTCACTGAAGTTGAGCGTGTTGTGCGTATTCGTACTGCAGAGGAAGATGAAGAAGCTATTTAAGCTTTATTACAACAAGTACGCTAAAAAGGCGCTTACTCAAGTTAGTAAGCGCCTTTTTAATTAATTATTTATTTCTGCTGTTAAAAATTCGTGTTTGTTTAGCGTCTTCGCTAAGCTCACTTAAGCCTAGCTTATCGTAGCTTTTTTCCATCATTTCAAGTGCAGAGTTTAAGTAGCTGCTTTGAGAGTAATGTTCTACTACAAACTTACCGCGGTTAGCAGCTGCTAAGTAGGCTTCACGTTCATAATAGTAATTGGCCACTTTTAGCTCATACCTTGCCATACGGTTTAACAACCACACTAAACGACGTTTTGCCTCTGGGGCGTAGTCACTTTGTGGGAAACGCTTAACCAAGGTTGATAAATCGGTAAAGGCCACACGTGTACGGTTAGCATCGCGGTCAGCTCTATCAACACCAAAATATTCTTGGAATGCGTTTTTATCGGCTTTAATGTTAACTAATCCACGCATGTAATACATGTAGTCTAAATCTTTATGATTTGGGTTTAAGCGAATAAAACGGTCGATTGTTGCTAGTGCTTGCTCGGTATTACCCGATTGGTAATGCGCATAGACTAAATCCATTTGTACTTGTTTAGAAAATGGGCCAAACGGGTAGCGAGAGTCAATAGCACTTAAAAGTTCAATTGCGCGTGCATATAAACCAGAATCTAAAGTTTGCTTGGCATCTTCATACAAAGCGTGAGCCGATTTATTAGGTACACGTTGAATGTCTTCTTGGTCAGGAGCCGACGAACAAGCACCTAAACTAAGCACTGAAACTGAAAAAACAATGGCGAATGCACGTTTCCCTATTTTATTTATCATTTTATTTGTTACCTTCGTTGTCTACGGCTAGGCCAAGTCGGTAAAACCGAGTAAACTATGCGTATTATATTATGCTTTTATTAAAAGCGATTCTAACCCAGTCGAGCAAAGCTTGCACTGGTAAATTGGGTAAAATTACTAATGTCAGAGCAAATTTCTCTTCAAGCCGACGTTCCAACCGATTTAGGTGGTAAACGTCTAGACCAAGTATTAGCACAATTGTTCCCTGATTATTCACGATCAAGGATAAAAACGTGGATTTTGGATGATAAAATCACCGTTGATGGCGAAATATTCAACACACCGCGCACTAAACTGCTTGGTGGTGAAGTACTTAATGTTGAAACAACCATTGAAGCACCTCGTGAATACATAGCGCAAGATATCAAATTAGACATTGTTTATGAAGATGATGATATTTTGGTAATTAATAAACCTATGGGCTTGGTAGTTCATCCTGGTGCAGGTAATCCAGATGGCACAGTGCTAAATGCATTGCTACATTACCACCCAGAAATTATTAATGTACCTCGCGCGGGTATTGTGCACCGATTAGATAAAGACACTACAGGCCTTATGGTGGTAGCTAAAACTATTCCGGCACAAACGCATTTAGTAACCGCACTGCAAAAACGTGAAAATTTCACGCGTGAATACGAAGCGCTTTGCAATGGCACAATGACCGCTGGTGGTATGGTTGAAAAGCCTATTGGCCGCCATGCAACGCAACGTACGCATATGGATGTACATGAACAGGGTAAGCCAGCGATTACGCATTACCGTGTTGCTGAAAAGTTTCGTGCTCATACACGTTTACGTTTACGCCTTGAAACCGGTCGTACTCACCAGATACGTGTGCATATGGCTTATTTAAATCATCCGCTTATTGGCGATCAGTCTTATGGCGGCCGTCCGCGTCCACCTAAAGGGGCAACGCCTGAGTTATTTGAATTGCTGCGTAGTTTTAAACGCCAAGCATTACATGCGGTTAAATTAAGTATTGCGCACCCAATTACGGGTGAAATGATGACATGGCAAGCACCTATTCCAGATGACATGGTTGCTATGACACTGGCACTGCGTGAAGACACAAAAGCTAATCCTGACATAGATAGATAATGCAGTTTTTATCAGCAGCATGGCAAGTCCCTATAACAGGTGTGAGTACATTAAGTACCACACGTGTAGGCGGTGTTTCAGAAGCGCCGTTTAAGAGTTTAAATTTAGGGCTGCATGTTGGTGATAATAAACAACAGGTATTAAAAAATCGTGCTTTGTTGGATAAGCATTTGCCAAATAGTGCTGTATGGATAGATCAAGTTCATAGTGGCGATGTACTCATTGTTGATGGGCTATTTAAATTTAACGCTCACCATCAAGGAGATGCACTATATACACAACTAGTTGCTCAGCCTTTGGCAATAATGACCGCCGATTGCTTGCCCATTTTACTTGCCAGTAACGATGGAAAAGAAGTAGCTGCCATACATGCTGGTTGGCGTGGATTAGAGCAAAGTGTAATTAAAAATACGCTAAACTGCTTTAATGCCAAAAAAAGTGAAATAAGTGCCTGGTTAGGTCCCGCAATAGGGCCTGATAAATTTGAGGTAGGTAGCGAGGTGTTTGCATTGTTTAATGCCCAAAACCCTTTGTTTGCCAAAGCGTTTAAAGCGTGTGCAAACCAAAAGTACCTTGCCGATATTTATCACCTTGCACGTATTCAATTGCGTCAATTAGGGGTTATAAATATTACCGGTGGTGAGCACTGTACGGTTTCTCAAACTGAACAGTTTTTTTCGTACCGACGCGACGGCCAAACCGGACGCATGGCAAGCTTGATCTGGCGCAACTAATTTATCAATATAATGATTATATTTTCTGCAACACCTTGAACAACCCCCCTAACATACCCATTATTTAAGCAATGAGTTTTATTAATAGGTAACCCCAATGCGTTTAGATAGATTTACCAGTAAATTTCAGTCTGCGCTTTCTGATGCGCAATCTTTAGCCCTTGGCCGCGATCATCAATTTATTGAGCCGGTACACTTAATGTATGCTTTGTTAAAGCAAAGCGGTTCTAGCGTGCGCGCGTTATTAGCACAAGCAGGTGTTAGTGCTGACGAGCTTAATACTAAGCTTTCCCAAGAAATAGAAAAACTATTTAAAGTGGAAGGCGTAGGCGGCGATGTGCAGCTATCGAACAACACTATATCCTTGATCAACTTATGCGATAAGTATGCGCAAAAGCGTAAAGATAAATATATTTCTAGCGAACTGTTTGTATTAGCTGCTTGCGACGATAAAGGCCCGCTGGGTAATATTTTTAAAACCTTAAATATCACCTCCGACAAAATAGAAACGGCCATTAATGCAGTGCGTGGTGGGCAAAAGGTTGATGATCCAAATGCTGAAGAAACACGCCAAGCACTTGAAAAATACACCATAGATTTAACCGAACGTGCAGAGCAAGGTAAGCTTGATCCGGTTATTGGTCGAGATGATGAAATTCGCCGAACAATTCAAGTTTTACAACGCCGAACTAAAAACAACCCAGTATTAATAGGTGAACCCGGTGTAGGTAAAACTGCGATTGCCGAAGGTTTAGCACAGCGTATTATTAATGGTGAAGTACCAGAGGGATTAAAAAACAAGCGGGTACTTTCGCTTGATTTAGGCGCGCTGGTGGCCGGTGCTAAATACCGCGGCGAATTTGAAGAGCGATTAAAATCAGTATTAAATGAACTGGCTAAAGAAGAAGGTCAAGTGATTTTATTTATTGATGAAATACACACAATTGTAGGCGCAGGTAAAAGTGATGGCGCAATGGATGCAGGCAATATGCTAAAACCGGCACTTGCCCGTGGCGAATTACATTGCGTAGGTGCCACCACTCTTGATGAATATCGTAAATACATTGAAAAAGACGCCGCCCTTGAGCGTCGCTTTCAAAAGGTATTGGTAGAGGAGCCTTCGGTTGAGGATACTATTGCTATATTACGTGGCCTAAAAGAGCGCTACGAGCTGCATCACTCTGTTGAAATTACCGATCCTGCTATCGTTGCTGCTGCGCAATTATCGCATCGTTATATTAGTGACCGTCAATTACCCGATAAAGCAATTGACCTAATAGATGAAGCGGGCTCTTCTATTCGTTTACAAATAGATTCAAAACCAGAGTCATTAGATAAGTTAGAACGCCGTATTATTCAATTAAAACTTGAAGATAACGCACTCGCCAAAGAAAAAGACGAAGCAAGTTTAAAACGCCGTACTGAAATGCAAGAGCTGATCACCGAGCTTGAAGGAGAGTACAATGAGCTTGATGAGATATGGACTGCCGAAAAAGCATCTTTACAAGGTACTCAAGTTATTAAAGCTGAGCTAGAACAAGCACGACTTGATTTAGATGTAGCTCGAAGAGCCAGCGATTTACAGCGTATGTCGGAGCTACAATATGGCCGCATACCAGAGCTTGAGCGTAAACTTGATTTAGCATCGCAAGCAGAAATGCAAGAAATGACCTTGCTAAAAAACCAAGTGGGCGAAGATGAAATAGCCGAAATACTCTCTCGTTGGACCGGTATTCCAGTATCGCGGATGCTACAAGGTGAGCGAGAAAAACTATTGCAGATGGAAGAAAAGCTACATGAAAAAGTAATCGGACAAGATGAAGCCGTTGTAGCGGTAGCTAATGCTATTCGCCGCTCACGAGCAGGGCTTGCCGATCCTAATCGCCCGATTGGCTCGTTTTTGTTTTTAGGCCCAACCGGGGTCGGTAAAACAGAATTAACCAAAGCACTCGCCGGCTATATGTTCGACACCGAAAGTGCCATGGTGCGTATTGATATGTCTGAGTTTATGGAAAAACATTCAGTAGCACGTTTAGTTGGTGCGCCTCCTGGGTATGTTGGCTACGAAGAGGGCGGGTATTTAACCGAAGCCGTGCGTCGTAAACCTTACTCAGTTATTTTATTGGACGAAATAGAAAAAGCACACCCAGATGTGTTTAATATTTTGCTACAGGTTTTAGATGATGGACGTTTAACCGACGGTCAAGGACGCACGGTTGATTTTAAAAATACCGTTATCATCATGACCTCAAACTTAGGCTCAGATATAATTCAAGAGCAAGCGGGTAATAACGATTACGTTACTTTGAAAGAAAAAGTAATGAATGTATTAATCAATGAGTTTAGACCTGAGTTTATTAACCGTATTGATGAAACCGTTGTTTTCCACCCACTGGCTAACGAGCACATTAAAGAGATTGCTGATATTCAGTTAAGTAAATTACGTGAGCGTTTAACGCAAATGGGTTATTTACTCGAGATAAGCGACGCTGCTTTAGAGCGTATTGCCGCAAGTGGTTTTGATCCGGTTTATGGTGCGCGTCCGTTAAAACGAGCTATTCAACAAACGATTGAAAATCCATTAGCACAAAAATTACTCAATGGTGATTATATGCCAGGCAGTGTTGTTGTAATTGATGCAAATGACGACGGTTTAGTGTTTTCAAGCCGTTAAGCGTTATAAAGTAAAAACGAAAAAGCCGCTAACATAGCGGCTTTTTTATTTGTGCTGACAATTAAATTTTAAAAGTAAGCAGTAAGTCGTTGATCTTTCTTGAGCCTTCAACTAACTCAGCAGCGCCCCTGGCAACATTAAAACTTAAGTTTAAATTATCATCACCTAAGTTTTTAATCTGCTCTACATTAGTACCTATGTCGTGGCTCACTACTTGTTGTTCTTCTGCAGCAGCCGAAATACCAGTAGCGAGTTGCGCTATTTCGCTAATTTGAGTGAAAATGCTATCAAGCTCTTGCTGTGTTTGCGTTGTAGTATTTACACAACTGTCGGCTTGTTGCTTCGTGTTTTGCATTATTTTTGACCAGCTAAACAAGGTGTCTTGAATTTCCTTTATTGAGCTGTGAATTTGCGCAGTGGCATTTTGTGTTCTTGATGAAAGCGCTCTTACTTCATCGGCAACTACAGCAAAACCACGGCCATGCTCACCTGCTCTTGCAGCTTCTATGGCAGCATTTAGCGCAAGTAAGTTAGTTTGCTCGGCAATACCTTCAATTTCACTCATTACTTGGCCAATTTTATCGGCTTCTGACGCTAGGCTGTTAGCGGTTGTTGCTGCTTGCTCTACCTGAACGGCTAAATCAGAAACCATGGCATTATTATCGGCAATGTGTACTTTTATATCGGAGCAACTTTGATAAGTAACACTTACTTTATCGGCAGTGGTGCAGGTGTTACTTGATATTTCACCTATAGTCGAACTCATTTGCGCCATTGCAGATGCTATTTGCTCAAGCTGCGAGCCTTGCGATGAAATGCCTTGCTCTGTGAGCGTTGACTGTTGATCTAAATTTAAAGCAATATCATTAAAGCTTAAGGTAGAGTCTTTCATACGCCCCAGTACAGTGCGTAATTTAGCGCTTAGCATTTGCTCTCTGTAATCACTAATACTGTGAGGGTGTCGGCCACTATATATATAACGAGATATAGAATCGGCCTGTTGTTTTTGCTGATTCAATATTCTTGGCGTTGTTATTAGCTCATCATAATTTAAAGCAAGTATAACTAAGCAAACCACTAAGCTAATTAGTGCAATAGCAAATGAAGCGCATACAGCAGTTGCAACTAACCAACATAATAAAGCAAATACACTTAAGCTTTGTCTTAAACTTGTGCGTTCGCGCCAATTAAAGAATGACTTTTTAGCATTTACTTTACTGTAAAATAGTTCTGCACGGCGTTTTAACTGTGGGCTTAATTTGGTTCTTACAGATTGATAACCAATTAACTGGCTGTGCTCAAAAATAGGAGTTACAAATGCATCAACCCAGTAATAGCGGCCATCTTTACAACGGTTTTTAACTGCGCCGCGCCAAGAGTGGCCTTGCTTTAATGTTTCCCACATTTCTTTAAATGCAGCTTTTGGCATGTCGGGGTGGCGTACTATACTATGGTTTTTACCCATAAGTTCAGCTATATCATACCCGGCTATAGTACAAAATGCTTGATTAGCGTAAGTGATCACTCCGCGCAAATCAGTTGTTGATACCAGTTCTTGTTGTTCTTCGAAGGTCACTTCTTCATTTATTAAGCTTTGATTACGACGCATATTATTCTTTAATCATCCTTTGTAATACTTACTATTATACTTGCTTATATAAAGCGGTAGTAGGGTAATCCCATTATGAAGGTCACTCAGTTTATTTATTGCCTGTATTTATGATCTAAATCAAGATTAAAGTTATATAAGCTATATATAACATACCAGTATGGGACTAATACGGCTAATAGTTAGCTAATTATTTACTTTAGTACGGTTAGTTTTTGTTTTGATAAGATAAATAATAGTGCAAAGCAATTGTATATTTTGTATAGCAATGGCAAGATTATCGTTTATGGCGTTAAATAAAGCGTGTTTAAAGCAAAGCAGATACAATAGAACTATAAATAGTATTTTTTCTTAGTATTTATCTTGAGTATAGGTAATTAGACCCCATAACCTTATGATTAAGCCACTTGGCTCGAGGAAGTATTTTTTGGCAACACATGATCTAACAAACGCGCTTGACGCTCTTTCAGTAACGCAGCATAAACATGCAATTAACGGAATAAAACGTGGTATTGAGCGTGAGTCACTAAGAATTAAAAGTGATGGCGTTATCTCTGCACAAAAACACCCAGAAGGGGTGGGCAGTGCGCTTACCAATGGCCAAATTACGACCGATTTTTCAGAGTCGTTACTTGAATTTATTACCCCAGTTAGTGAATCGTCCACACAAACGCTGCAGCAATTAAAAGACTTACAAAAGTTTACCCTAGAAAAAATGGGTGACGAATTACTTTGGCCTATTAGTATGCCGTGCTTTATTGAACATCAAGACGACATAGTTATTGCGCAATTTGGCAGTTCAAATGTAGGGCAAATGAAAACGCTTTACCGTGAAGGGTTAAAAAACCGTTACGGCAGTATGATGCAAGCTATTGCTGGTGTGCATTTTAATATTTCGTTTCCAGATTCATTGTGGCAGTCATTACATACGCTAAAAAATAGCGACCTTAGTTTAGAGAATTTTATATCTGATGGTTACTTAGCGCTTATTCGTAATTTTAAACGTGAATTATGGCTGATCAGTTATTTATTTGGTGCATCACCTGCGTTATGTAGTTCGTTTTTACAGGGTAGAAAAACCGATTTACCATTTAAAAAGCTAGGTAAAGGCACCCTGTATTTAGAAGTAGGCACTGCGCTGCGCTTAGGTAACTTAGGTTACACCAATAGCGCACAATCATCACTGCGTGTAATGTATAACTCGTTAGATGAATATGTAGCTGGTTTGAAAAAATCAATTAACACACCTTCAGATATTTACGGCAACCTTGACGATTACACCAGCGAAAATCCAAAACAGTTAAATAAGAATATTCTGCAAATAGAAAACGAATTTTATTCGCCAATTCGCCCTAAACGTAATGCTAAAAACGGTGAAACACCAACAGATGCACTACTTAGAGCCGGTATTGAATATGTCGAAATTCGCGCATTAGATGTTAATCCATTTAGTGAAGTGGGCATAGATATAGAGCAGTTCCACTTTTTAGATGTGTTTTTAACTTATTGTTTATTAAAAAGCTCACCGGCAATGGATTGGGAAGAGCAAACACGCAGCACAGAAAATCTTGATACAGTAGTAAATAAAGGGCGAGAAAAAGGCCTTGAACTTAATTACTTTAATCAACCGCGTACCCTTCAATCTTGGGGTGAAGATATATTTTCGCAATTAAGTGAAGTGGCAAAATACATGGATACTGCCTACGGCGTTAGTTATTATTCAAGTACTATTGAGCGCATGGCAACTTGGATTAATAACCCAGAACTTACATATTCTGGGCGTTATGTAGCTGAGTTAGAAGCTTCAGGGCTAGATAACGGCCATTATGCGCTAGCAATTGCTGAAAAGTATAAGCAAAGCCATCAAGCTGCAGACTATCAAGTGTTTTCAAAGCAATGGTTAGAGGAGCAAGTTACACGCTCTAACGACGCTCAGCGTGCTATTGAGCAAAGTGACTCAGTATCATTTACCGCATTTTTAAATGCTTATTTTGATCCTAAATAAATAGTTAGTTTTAAGCAAAAAAAACGCAGCTCAAGGTAGCTGCGTAATTATTTTAGGGAAGAAACAATGCTGCTCTGCTGCATTGTTAAAATCAGACTACTGATTTTTGCAAAAGTTCAGCGAGATAAACCAAATGAAAAAAAATGTAGTTGTTTTATTATTAGCGCTTAGTTTAGCCGGTTGTGCCACAGCTCCACCAAAGCAGCCTGATGATATTTGTAAAATTTTTGAAGAAAAAAGAAGTTGGTACTTTGGTGCCAAAGATGCTCAAGAAAAATGGGGCGCTCCCAAGCACGTACTTATGAGCATGATGTACCAAGAAAGCTCGTTTAAACATGACGCAGCTCCACCAATGCAGTATTTCTTATGGATTATTCCTACCGGTAGAGCAAGCTCTGCTTATGGCTACTCACAAGCAAAAACGATGACCTGGTCTGATTATATTCGTGAAAGTAAGAATAGTGGCGCCGATAGAGACGACTTTGATGATGCTATCGACTTTATGGGCTGGTTTGCTTATAAAACCCATAAAATAAACGGCGTATCTAAATGGGATGCCTACGGTCAGTATCTTAATTATCACGAAGGGTGGGGCGGTTACAAACGCGGTACTTACAAAAAGAAAAAATGGTTAATGGGTGTGGCTAATAAAGTAAAACACCGTGCGAGCCGTTATGGTGCGCAGTTAAAGCGTTGTGAAGCAGATTTAAATAAAGGGTGGTTAGAGCGTTTGTTTTTTGGCTAATAACATCTGTTGTATTTATTTAGCCTACAAAAAAGGAGCCAATTGGCTCCTTTTTTAGTTTATTTTTTACGTTTTTTCGGCTGTATTTTAACCAGCTTTATCATGTTTTCTTTTACTTCAAGTACTTCAATAGGGTAGCCGGCAATACGCAAACTTAAATTGGCATCAGGAATGTTTTCTAAATACTCAACTATTAAGCCGCTGAGTGTTTTAGGCCCGTCGAGTGGAAACTCCCAGCCCATTTCTTTATTTAAGTCGCGCACGTTAGCACCGCCATCTACAATGCACGAGCCATCGGTTTGTGTGGTTACTTCTTCGCTTGGCGTACGAGTTTGGGTGGTGGTAAAATCGCCTACCACTTCCTCAAGTATATCCTCTAGGGTAACTAAACCTTGAATGTCGCCATACTCATCTACCACCAAGCCAATACGCTCTTTAGATTGCTGAAACTTTAATAGCTGCGTATTTAGTGATGTGCCTTCAGGTATGAAATAAATTTCACGTACAGCGCGTAGCAACGATGGTTTATCAAATTGCTCTTTTGTAAGTAACCTAAGCGCATCACGCGAATGAATAAACCCCACCGCGTCATCTATGTTATCTCTATATAACAATACACGCGTATGTTGTGCATGAGTCAGTTGGCGGCTAATAAGTTTCCATTCATCGTTAATATCTATGGCCACAATTTCGTTACGTGGGATCATAATATCTTCAACGGTTACTTGTTCTAAATCTAAAATTGAGGTCAACATGCTTTGGTGACGCGCAGGAATAAGTGCACCAGACTCATTAAGTACTGATTTTAGCTCTTCTTTACTCATGCTGTGCTCATCTATTTGTGCCGCACTAATACCAAATAACCGCAATATGCCGTTGGTTAGCCAGTTAATAACAACGACAAATGGGAAAAGGATTTTTAGTAATCCTTTAAGCACAACAGAACTTGGGAAGGCAACTTTTTCAGGGTAGAGAGCAGCAAGTGTTTTTGGGGTTATTTCTGCAAAAATAAGCACTACTAAGGTTAACGCACCTGTTGCCACAGCAATACCTAAATCACCGTATAAACGAATACCAATAATAGTAGCAACTTGTGCAGCGGCAATGTTAACTAAATTATTACCGATTAAAATTAAACCAATGAGCCTATCCGGACGACTAAGTAATTTACTGACACGTTTAGCAGCGCGATGATTCTCTTTGGTGAGATGTCGCAGGCGTATACGATTGATTGACATAATTCCGGTTTCTGAGCCAGAAAAATAAGCAGAAAAAAGTACCAAAAAACCTAAAATGATAAACAAGGTACTGGTCGATATGGCGTCCAACGATGGATCCTTTTATTATAAACTAGCGTGTATTAGGCTAGAGTGAGTTAGTAGAGTCAAGTTAAAATTTATTTAGAATAACTTCTTGTATAAAACGACTGCCAAAATAAGCCAGTGTAAGAATAAAAGCAGCAACCATAATAGCAATAACCACAGGTTTACCACGCCAGCCTTTTTTCATATGGCCAAGCGCAATCACAGCAAAAATACACCATGCAACAAGCGATAATATCGTTTTATGGATAAATTGAGTAGCGAACATACCATCGAGAAATACAAATCCCGACAATAGTGCCAAAGTGAGTAATATAGTACCTAAGTTAACCAATTGATACAGTTGGCGTTCAACCACCATTAGTGGTGGTAAATGGCTGTGTACAATAGCTAAATCTTTACGCTTTAAGCGCTTATCAATAAAGTAAAATTGTACGCCATATAAAGTAGCAATAATTAAAATACAGTAAGCGAGTAATGATAACGAAATATGGGTTACTAAGCCCACATCAACATCAATACTTTGCAGTAAAATATGGTGTGGTATAAACAAGCTTGCCATAGTTAGTAGTGCAGCAAAGCCGTACACGACCGGCAATAATAAGGTCGCCGGAAACTTTAACGATACCGTAGTGACAGAAATCACAATAACCCAGCAGGTTAAAAGCGCCACATTGACAATACTTAAATCTTGTCCGTCTGCTCTAAAAACCGAATTTACTAACAACAGCATGTGCGCCAAAATAGCCACAGTACTCAATATAATAGTTAGCTTTTGGCTAGGGCCTTGTTGATGAAACAACCGTGAGAGCACGTAAGACGTTGCTAACACATAAAATAAACTGGCAATAATAGTTAAGCTAATAATCAGCATTGTGCTTGGGCCACTTAATTTGAGTCAAATAATTAATGATTGTTATATAGCCATTGTATTTTATAGCAAAGCAAATGCATAGACCTTAAAAAAAGAAACTCAACAAGCTGTACTTGAACACTGTATTGTAAGACACCATTTACGGTATACTGCTTTTAATTGAAATTTAATAATATTAATTCTATTAATACAGCGCAGAGAGTTAAAGGCGCTTTAATTGGATTGGTATAAACGTCTTATCGGAACCGTAATATGTTTGAGAATCTCCAAGAACGATTAGGTAAAACCTTAAAAAACATTAGTGGCCGTGGCCGCCTAACAGAAGAGAATATTAAAGACACTCTTCGTGAAGTGCGCATGGCATTTTTAGAAGCCGATGTGGCGTTGCCCGTTGTTCGCGATTTTGTAAAACAAGTTAAAGAGCGTGCGGTAGGTGTTGAAGTTACAAAAAGCTTAAGCCCAGGCCAAGTATTTGTAAAAATAGTACGTGAAGAACTCGAAAAAGCCATGGGTGAAGCCAACGAAGAGCTAAGCCTAAATGCACAACCCCCTGCTGTTGTTATGATGGCGGGTTTGCAAGGTGCTGGTAAAACCACCAGTGTTGCTAAACTGGCTAAGTTTTTAAAAGAGCGCAAAAAAAAATCAGTACTCGTAGTAAGTGCCGATGTATACCGTCCTGCAGCAATTAAGCAACTAGAAACGCTCGCTGCTGAAGTGGGTGTTGATTTTTTCCCAAGTGATATTTCGCAAAAGCCGGTTGATATAGCAACCGCAGCTATTTCTCATGCGAAAAAGAAATTTATTGATGTGGTATTAGTCGATACTGCAGGTCGACTGCATGTTGATAGCGACATGATGGATGAGATTAAAAATCTTCACAAAGCAATTAACCCAATCGAAACCTTGTTTGTTGTAGATGCAATGACAGGTCAAGATGCGGCAAATACAGCTAAAGCATTTGACGAAGCCCTGCCACTTACCGGTGTTATATTAACAAAAACCGATGGTGATGCGCGTGGTGGTGCTGCTTTATCTATTCGTCATATTACCGGTAAGCCAATTAAATTTATGGGTGTGGGTGAGCGCATTGATGCACTTGAGCCTTTCCACCCTGACCGCATAGCGTCACGTATTCTAGGCATGGGTGATGTACTTTCATTGATCGAAGAAGTCGAAATGAAAGTAGATAAAGAGCAAGCTGCTAGAGTCGCTGAAAAAGTATTTAAAGGCGCTGGTTTTACCCTTGATGACTTTGCGGATCAACTTAAGCAAATGAAAAACATGGGCGGCATGATGTCGATGCTAGATAAATTGCCAGGTATGTCTAACTTACCCGATGCTGTTAAAGGCCAAATGGGCGATAAAACCTTCATTCAAATGGAAGCCATTATTAGCTCAATGACAAAAAAAGAGCGCGCCCGTCCAGAAATCATTAAAGGGTCACGTAAAAAACGTATTGCAGCAGGTTCTGGTACGCAAGTACAAGAAATTAATAAACTACTAAAACAGTTTACCCAAATGCAAAAAATGATGAAAAAAATGAAAGGCAAAGGTGGCATGACCAAAATGATGCGCGGCATGAAAGGTATGTTACCGCCGGGAATGATGGGTGGCGGTGGCCCTAAATTTTAAAGTTGAGTTTAACGTAGCTTAAATGTAACGATATAAAATATATGAAAAGGAGCAAATGGCTCCTTTTTTGTTGAATAAATTATGCGTGCTAAACGCTATTAACGCTAATTTAAAGTTGAGATCACGCTTTAACCTACTAAACTGGCTTTTAGCATCACTTCTTACTTGCATTGTTGCTAAAAACTCGTACAATTCCCCAGCTCCCCATTCTGGGGAGTAAATCTTATTAATGAAAACAGTCAATCTTTATAGAGGACGGTATGGTAACTATTCGTTTGCAACGTGGTGGCGCTAAAAAACGCCCTTTCTATCAAATTGTGGTTGCGGATAGCCGTTTCTCGCGTGACGGTCGCTTCATCGAGAAAGTAGGCTTTTTTAACCCAATTGCTGCAGGTCAAGAAGAAAAAATTCGTTTAGATTTACCACGTGTTGAACACTGGGTAGGTCAGGGCGCGTCTCTTTCAGATCGCGTAGCTAAGTTAGTAAAAGACGCTCGTAAAGCGGCTTAATAGGCGTAAGTGTAACCATGAGTCAAGAGAACACCTCATCAATAATTGTCGTAGGAAAGCTCGGTGCCCCGTATGGTATAAAGGGCTGGCTTAAGGTACATTCATTTACTGATGATCCCGCAGGGATCTTCGATTTCAGCCCGTGGTTGATAGGGCAGCAAGGTAAATGGCAGACCTTAGAAGTGGTCGACTGGCGTCGCCACAACAAAGGCTTTATCGCTAAATTTGCGCAAGTAAACGATCGAGACGAAGCAGTGGCTTATACCCACGCAGAAATCTCAATGGATTCAGCGCAATTACCAGAACTCCCGCAAGGTGAGTTCTATTGGCGAGATCTCATTGGCATGTCGGTTGTAACTGATAAAGGTTACGATTTAGGCATTGTTGATGACCTAATGGAGACAGGGTCAAATGACGTACTGGTTGTTAAAGCAAACAGTAAAGACGCATTTGGTCAAGCTGAGCGTTTAATTCCGTTTTTAACTGATACAGTTATTATCGAAGTTAAACACGACGCAAGAGAAATTACCGTAGACTGGGATCCAGGGTTTTAATGACGCAAACGAGTTCATTATGGGTAGGGGTGATAAGCCTTTTTCCTGACATGTTTGACGCTATTACAGACCAGGGTGTTACCGGTCGCGCAGTAAAAAGTGGCTTAATTGATTTTAAATGCTGGAATCCGCGAGACTACGCTTTAGATAAGCATAGAACCGTGGACGATCGTCCTTACGGGGGCGGACCAGGTATGTTAATGATGGTTGAGCCATTAAAAAAAGCGATTGCCGAGGCTAAAAAAGCTGCAGGTGATGGTGCTAAAGTAATTTATATGTCCCCACAAGGGCGCAAACTAGATCAGCAAGGAGCTAGCGAACTCGCAAGCTCTAAAAAACTGATTTTGATTGCCGGTCGCTATGAAGGTATAGATGAGAGAATAATAGAGTCATACGTTGACGAAGAATGGTCAATTGGTGATTTTATTTTGAGTGGTGGTGAACTACCAGCTATGACATTAATTGACGCAGTAGCGCGATTAGTGCCTGGCGTATTAGGTCATAACCAATCAGCAGAGCAAGACTCATTTTCGGATGGCTTGTTAGATTGTCCTCACTATACACGGCCAGAAACATTGGACGACAAACAGGTGCCTGCTGTATTGCTCAGCGGAAACCACCAAGAGATAGCAAAATGGCGGCTTATGCAGTCATTAGGCAGAACTTGGCTACGCCGTCCTGACTTGTTGCATAACCTAGCTCTGACTGAGGAGCAAGCGGTATTACTCGCGAAATTTCAGCAAGAGTACCAAAAAGCTTGTGGCTAGAAGACAGTTACACCTAGGAAAGTGAGAAACATAATGGCAAAAGTAAACCAAAATATTATTAAAGCGCTTGAAGATGAGCAGCTTAAAACAGACGTACCTGCATTCGGCGCTGGTGATACAGTAGTTGTACAGGTAAAAGTAAAAGAAGGTGCTAAAGAGCGTCTACAGGCCTTTGAAGGTGTTGTAATCGCTAAGCGTAATCGTGGTCTTCACTCAGCATTCACAGTTCGTAAAATTTCGAACGGTGAAGGCGTTGAGCGTGTATTCCAAACGCACAGCCCTCTTATTGATAGCGTAACAGTTAAGCGTCGCGGTGCAGTTCGTCGTGCTAAGCTTTACTATCTACGTGAGCGTTCTGGTAAATCTGCACGTATTAGAGAAAAACTTAACTAATACGCGCTGTTTATCAACGCAAAAAAACGGGTTGCATCCTTCGGGTTGCAACCCGTTTTGGTTTCTATAACATAAAATTTCAGGCTAAATACTAAAGCTTAAACCACAGCTGTCGGACTAGGAGTCGCACTGTCGTAATATTCACCAGTATAGTTAGGCTTCCTTTATTGCTAAACACAAAGTGCACCTCGATAAATTTTTATCAATATGTGTTTTAAACACCTTTTCAACTTACCCGCAGAATACGTAATAACCCAATTAACGCCAGTATGAGCATAACTTTGCTCAAGCAAAACTTAAGCTAAATATACCTAAGCCAAATAAAGCACAGAAAATAAAAATTTGGCAGATGAATTATAGTATTTAACCTTGAACTCTGGTTAAGAGATTTACTAACGTATTGAATCATAGTTATATTTAATTTTATTTTCTCTAGCCAGAGGTTTTCAGTGAAAACAAGGCGAATTTACGCGTCAATAGCTGGCCTTTTGCAAGAAAATTCAACGCAGTTAGCGCTGAAAATAGCTGCTTGAGATAAGTTTATTATCCGGAGCTCAGGTTATTTAAGTAAGTAGGGTGATGAAAATAGCTCAAAAAGTGGAGCCAAGTGTAACTAGGTATAACTTGAAGGGGTATTGGATGGGCAGTAAGGATTGCGGTAAGGGCGCTTTATACGACCTTACCGCGACTAAGTTATTAGGCTAGTTGAACCTATGCACAATACAAATTACTTAACGTTATGAATATGTACATCGCGTTGTGGGAAAGGAATAGAAATACCTTCTTTATCAAACGCTTTTTTCACTTTTTCTTGCATATCCCAGTAGTAAGGCCATAAGTCACCTGTTGCAACCCAAGCGCGAAACATTAAATTAACTGAGTTATCGCCAAGGCTGGCAACACAAATACGTGGTGCCGGATCTGTTAAAGAGCGCTCGTCTTCTTCAAACAGGCGTTTTAAGATAGCTTTTGCCGTATCTATGTCGTCGTTATACGAAATTCCAAAGGTCATATCACAGCGGCGTTTGTCATAAATACTTACGTTCACTAGTGTCGCATTCGATAGGCTACCGTTTGGAATAACAATGCGGCGGTTATCGAAGGTATCTACTACTGTGTATAAAATTTGAATTTCGACGACTGCGCCCATAAAGCCCTGTGCTTCGATAGTATCGCCAACCTTGAACGGTTTAAAAATTAGCAACAGCACACCGCCAGCAAAATTAGCTAGACTGCCTTGCAGTGCAAGACCTATTGCCAGGCCTGCAGCACCAATCACCGCGATGAACGAGGTGGTTTCGATACCTACCATAGAGGCCACCGAAATAAGCAGCATAATTTTCACTACAGCGCTAATTAAGCCACATAAAAACTTGTTTAGTGTTGGATCTTTTTTGCCTAGTCTATTATCTAAAACCTTAACAAAGCGGTTGATCAGCCATAGGCCAACCAGTAAAGTAATAATAGCGAGCACAAATTTTGGTGCGTAAGTCATAACGAGTGATATGGCTTGGTCTATTAATTGTGAAGCGTCTACATCTGTTCCTAAAACTTCTTCCATTTTATGGATCCTGTTTATTTTAATTACTATATGAATAATATAAGAATAAACGTGATAACTCTACTATGCAACAAATGCAGGCTTTTTAGCTTGCTAATTTACTTTTATTGACTGCGGCTTTTAGGGTAAATAATTAATATTTACTTTAAAGGTATTCGTTGCTTCTCAAAGTATTGTTTTTCAATTTAACCTTTTACTTATTTAGTCTTTTATCAGGCTATTGATCCTGTTAGTATTTATCGTATTGATTAGTTTACTTTAATGTAAACTTAAGTTGGCGTTTTTGCTTTTTAAGGTGGTATGCAAGTGGCGGATATAAATGATTTAGCACAGTTAAGAGTGGGTATTGATGAGTGTGATACACAGTTGGTGGCACTGCTGGCAAGGCGTAATTCGCTTACTCAAAAAATTGGCGCAATAAAGCAGCAAACTGGTGCGCCACTTCATGCACCCGATCGTGAAGCTGATTTATTAGCTGCAAGGCGCCAAGAAGCAATTAATCAGGGAGTAAGCCCAGAGTTAGTTGAAGATATTCTTAGGCGTATGATGCGCGAAGCGTATCAGAATCAGCAAGCTAAACTTGCATGTGCTGCACCGCATTTATCACCTATTGTTATTGTGGGTGGGCAAGGTGCTATGGGGCAATTATTTGCTAAGCAATTTCAGCGCTCTGGTTATGAAGTGAAAACCCTTGATAAGCAAGATCAAGCAAACGCTGCAGCAATTTTAAAAGGCGCTAAATTAGTACTATTAAGTGTACCTATTAATGCGTTAGAAACTGTAGTTGCTGAACTACCTAAGTTAGATGAAGGCTGTTTATTGGTAGATATAACATCGGTTAAGCAAGCGCCAATTAAAGCACTAAAAGCAGCGCATAGCGGCCCAGTTGTAGGGCTGCACCCTATGTTTGGCCCAGATATTTCGCACTGGGTTAAGCAAACAGTGGTGGTGTGTGAAGGGCGTGACCACGATGTTGCACAGGGCTTGTTAGCACAGTTGCAAGTGTGGGGTTGCCAGCTAGTTGAACTTGATGCGAAAAAACATGACGAAGCAATGCAAATAATTCAGGTAATGCGCCATTTAACCACCTTTGTATATGGGCAGTTTTTAGCAAAACAAAGCCATACATTAGCGGAGTTACGTAGCTGTTCATCACCTATCTATCAATTAGAGTTAATGATGGTTGGGCGCTTATTTGCGCAATCGCCAGAGTTATATTCAGATATTATGTTAGCGCAATTTGATAACGTAGAGAGCTTACTGGCGCAGTATCAACAGACTTTTGCAGACACACTTAAAAAGTTAAAAGCAGGAGATAAGCCCGCGCTTATTGATGCCTTTGCTGATGCAAAAGCTTATTTTTCAGATTCGACAGCGCACTTTTTAACCCAAAGTCGCAGCCTGTTAAATAAAGCGAATGACGCAAAAGTGCTAGATTAAAACAGAAAAACAAAAAAGGGCTTAATTAAGCCCTTTTTACATTATAAGCTGTGCGTTATTGCGTATTTACACTCACAGCTTGGAGCGTTTCGCTTTGATAGCAGCCTAAAATACGTACATACTGAGTGTATTCTTTTAGCTCCTCTAATGCATTTTTTACTTGGCTGTCGGCAAGGTTCGCTTCTAAGTCGACGTAAAATACTTCTTCCCATGGGTTACCCGGCATAGGGCGAGACTCTAACTTAACCAAATTAATTTTATGTTGTTTAAAAATCATTAATGCATCGGCAAGTGAACCAGCCTGCTGTTTAGTGGCCATAATTAAACTGGTTTTAGTGGGTATTTGCTTTGATACCTGTAATGGCTTACGCGCTACAACAATAAAGCGGCTGTGGTTTTCGCTTTGGTTTGCTAAGTTAGATTTAATCACTTCTAGGCCTACATTTTTACCTGCTTGGGCAGAGCCAATAGCGGCACTATTTGGCGTATTTAGTGCTGATTGCAGGGCACTTGAAGTTGAGTCGCAGGTTTCGTGTTGCAGCTCACCAAGGCCTTGTAAAAAGCGGCTACATTGAGCAAACGGTTGCGGGTGAGCAAATATTTTTGTAAGTTGGCTAAGCTCAGTATCTGGGTTGGCAAGTAAACAATGTTCAACACTGTGCGTTACTTCACCAACAATAGACACTTGTGCATGTTGTAGTAAATCAAATACTTCGTTGATACTGCCTGAACTGGTGTTTTCAATAGGCAGCAAACCAAAATCGGCTTGGCCGTTTTCTACTTTACCGGTAATTTCGTCAAATGAGCTACAGCCTATTTCAACTAACTTACCTGGGCGACGGCTAAAGTATTTATGACAGGCCAACTGGCTGTATGAGCCTTGCCCACCTAAATACGTAACACGATGGGTTTCGCTTAACGCATCTGGGTTAAGGTTTTTTTGCAGCATAGCTTGTTGATGCAATACAGAGTCTTCTAAAATAGTTTGAAAAACATTATTTACGTAATAGGCGTCTAACCCTAACGATTTCCCATAACCTATCAGCTTTTCTAGAAGTGCTAATTCACGGGCTTCATCACGAATCGGTTTATTGTTCGCTATTTTATATTCCACCACACCATGGCTAATACGACGTCGTTTGGCTAGTAAAACCAGTAAATCAGAATCTATCTCATTTATATCGTGTCGAAGTGTATTTAGTACATCATTGCTCATTTGGCTTTCCTCATTCCAAAAGTATGCTGTTCATACAGCAAAAACAAAAAAGCCTCCCGGTTGGGAGGCTTTGCTATTCGATTGATTTTATCTCACAAACAGTTCAGCCTCTTCTATATAAAGAAGCTAAAAAACGAAAAAAAAGTAACTGCGTAAGTAATGTTCATGCTGATAATGTATGGAGAGTTACTGTTAATGTCAACAGCGCTTTTGTTAAATAACTTAAGCTCTGAAAAATAAATCTATCACTAGTGGCTATTTTCAAGGTTAACTGTGTTGGATTTACTTGTAATAGGCCGTGATTGTTGCATAAATTTGTCTTGTTCCCTTTGTTTTTTTTATATAGTTTACAAATAATTTATAAATATGATCTTGGATCTGGTATATTTCAATTACTGGTTCAAATAATAATAATTATTAATAATAAAAAGGTTAGCCTGTGGTGTATCGACGCCCCCCATCTCGTTTCGGGATAAACTCACTTAGCGTCAAGTTGTCATTGTTGATTTCTGCAATATGTTTAATTGCTGGAGTGTGTGCGGCCGCGTTAATGCTCAAATCTGAAGAAAAACAACTGGTTTTTGAAGAGCATGAAGTATTAAAAGAATCTAACGAATTACTTATAAAACAATTCAAAAACTTACTAAACACTAAAATTAAAGTTGCTCAGCAAGCAAATATAGTCGTGGGTGAGCAGCTATTTAGTGATCAGTCATCGTTAATAAGTAATAAAGTAAATACACTGCAATTAAATAATGACGGTACGATACGCAGTGCCTCTACTGATGGGCTTTCGGCTGCATTTATCCCACAAACTAGCTATTCACCTTTTTATAAACAATTAATATCAGACTCTGAAACGCTCTGGAAAATTGTATCGCCAACACTGACTCAAGATTTTTTTAATTTTTACCTTATTACTAAAGATAACTTTATTCGCATAGCGCCGCCTAACGAGGCTTTAAATGCGCCAGCTAATTATACATTTACACAAAGTACGCGCTTTAATTACGCTAAGGCGCTTACTAATCCTCAACATAGGCCTGTTTGGTCTAAAGTTTATTACGATACTATATGGCATAAATGGGCTATTAGCTTAACGGTTCCTATTTATAAACAGGGTGAGTTTTTAGGTGTTACTGGCAGTGACATCGCGCTAAAAACATTAATATCGCAATTGCCAATTGGCGGAAAAGAAAAACAGTTAGTGGTATTTGACAGCCAAGGGCAGTTATTAGCGCACCCCAATTTAACCCAATCAAGTTATGCACAATATGGTAAAGCAGGTAAAAAACTACTCCCTGAGGACTTTATTGATCCTACATTACAAGTAATTGTAGATGATGCGATTAAAATACAACGGTCTGAATATGCCGACTCATTCAAATTAAATAATGAAGCGCATATTATTAATATTCATAAAATAGATGGCTTAGATTGGTATGTAGGGGTATATAAAAAACGTTCTTCAACATTCTCAGCATTAGCAGATTTAAAGATGAAGTTTTTTGGGCTATTTATACTCTATGCCATTTTAGTCGCCTTACTCTTACATCAAGCACTTTATCAGCTAGTACTTAGGCGTATACATTCTTTGGTTTATGCCGTTACAAACTTTGGTCAAGGCCAGTTACAAATAGAATTTCCAAAAGAAAACAAAGATGAAATAGGCACTCTCTACGGCTCATTTAAAGACATGACCATTGAAATTAGAAAGCTAATAGATGGGCTTAACCAGCGTATTATTGAAAAAGAAATTGCAGAAAAAGCAGCCAGGCGACTATCCAAAGCCGTGGCGTTTTCTGGTACTGGTGTGGTGATCACCGATAAAAACTTTGTCATTGAATACGTAAACCCTAAAATGCTTGAAATGACCAGCTTTTCAGAGGAACATTTTAATAGAGCGCCTTTATTAAGTATTATTGCAAGCGAAATGGCTATATTAATTGATGATATAGATGTTGATTTACGCAGTCGTAATTGTTGGCGTGGCGACACCTTAATTGAAAGCAATAATAAAGCGCCTATTTGGGTTTCTTTAAGTATTTCACCTATTCGCGAAGATGACGGAACAATTACCAGTTACGTAGCCTCTGCGCAGGATATTTCGTTTGTTAAAGAAAGCCAGCGTAAAATGGAACAGCTTGCTTATTTTGATACTTTAACAGGACTTGCTAATCGAACATTTTTTAGAATGCAGCTGCGTAAATCGATGGCGCTCGCTGAATGCGGGCATTATGCCTTTGCATTGTTTTATTTTGATTTAGATGAATTTAAACGTATTAACGATACCTTAGGCCATAATGCAGGCGATCAATTACTCGTTGAAGTTGCAAATAGATTAAAGCAACGCCTAAGAGCCGAGGATACTATTGCGCGTTTAGGCGGTGATGAGTTTGCTATATTACTCAGTGGCATTGAGCATCAAGAGCATGCAACTCAAGTGGCAAATACGATTCAAAAAACCCTCAATGAGCCTATTCAACTTGGCAGTAACGAAGTTATTATTAGTGCCAGTATAGGCATTACTATGGCCCCATACGACAGCCAAGAAGAAGACCAACTGTTAAAGCATGCCGACTTAGCCATGTATGAAGCAAAAGCAAAAGGGCGTAACACCTTTCATTTTTATAGCCAAGAGCTCAATACTGCTGCAAATGAACGCTTGTTTATTGAAAACGAGCTACGCCAAGCTATAAAAGATAAACAACTCACGGTTTATTATCAGCCGCAGATTGATAGCCGCACTCAGCTTGTAATGGGTTACGAAGCATTGTTACGCTGGTTTCATCCAACAGAAGGGGCGATTGCACCCACTAAATTTATACCTATTGCAGAAGCTACCGGTTTAATTGTTGAACTGGGAGAGTGGGTATTACACCAAGCATGTAATTTTGCAGTTAAGTTAGAGCGCCAAGGTAGAGCGAGTAATATTGCGATTAACTTATCGGCCAGACAGTTTAAAGATGCCAGTTTATTACCTACACTGAAAAAAATAATAGCCAGTACACAGGTGTCGGCTAAAAGCCTACATTTAGAATTAACCGAAAGTATGCTGATGGGCAATGTAGAAGCTGCTATAGCACAACTACATGAATTAAAGGGACTCGGGGTTTCTATTTCTATAGATGACTTTGGTACTGGTTACTCTTCATTAAGTTACTTGAAACGTTTTCCGGTGGATATTCTTAAAATTGATCGCTCATTTATAAAAGATATTCCAGGTGATAATAATGATATGGCAATAACAGCGGCAATTATAGCCATGGCGCAAAAGCTAAAACTCGATGTGGTTGCCGAAGGGGTAGAAACCGTTGAGCAAGTAGAGTTTTTGAAAAATAACAATTGCTTTATAGTGCAAGGGTATTACTTTAGCCCGCCAATTGCAGAGCGCGATTTACCCACGCTTTTTGAACGATTGGAGCAAATGGCGAAGGACGAAAAATAAAATTAAAATGCGGGTTTAACCACCCGCAATTTTTACTTTAAAGGTTAAGCTTTCTAAAATAGCTTTTAGTTTATCGCGATCATCACCTTGTACTTCAATAAGACCGTCTTTTACTGCGCCGCCTTGGCCCATTTTACTTTTAAGTGCTTTAGCTAATTTTTTTAAATCATGCTCTTTAGGATCGACTCCAACTACCAGCATAACGCCTTTGCCTTTGCGTCCTTTTGTTTGGCGCTCAATACGCACAAACCCGTCTTTAAATAGTTTACCTGCAACTTCTTTCTCTGGTTTTGGTTGCTCTATTCGCCCCGTTTGTGTTGAATATACTAAGTGACTATCGCTCATCATTAACCTATACAAAAATTGAATCAAACAATGGCGTAAATAATAGCAAATTTGTGTATTGATGTTTTTATTTTTGCTAATTAGTTTTAAACAGTTATATTTGATTCAAAGAATATTAATAGGACATAATATGAGTTTAACTAAAAGTATATCGGCCGATGCAGCTACGTTAACAATACATATAAAGGGTAAGTTTGACTTTAATTTAGTGCAATCTTTTCGCCAAGCGTATGCGCAAATAGACAAAAGCATTACTAAAGTAATTATCGACCTAAGGGAAACCGATTACATGGACAGCTCAGCATTAGGTATGCTGCTAAATATGCAAAAAAGCATAGATACACAGGTCAATAAATTTGAGATCAGCAACTGCCAACCACAATTAAAAAAAATATTACAAATATCTCGGTTTGATAAGAAGTTTGATATTAACTAAATGCATATTTTAGTTGTTGATGATCAAGCCCTTAACCGAATATTACTGCAAAGGCTATTAACACAAGAAGGCTATACAGTTTCTTTGGCGTATAATGGTGTTGCCGCTCTAAAGATACTCGCGCAAACCCCAATTGATATTGTGCTACTTGATGTAGTAATGCCTATTATGGATGGCTTTGAAACGGCAAAAATAATAAAACAACGCTTTAACGATATTCATTTACCTATTATTTTTATTACGGCACTGGATGATCACGCCAGCTTTGAGCGTTGTTTAGCGGTTGGCGGTGATGACTTTATTCAAAAGCCGTTCGAAAAAGTAATTTTACACGCCAAAATTAAAGCCCACTGCAGGACCCGTGAATTAAGTAAAAAGGCTAACCAGCAAAAAATATTACTTGAGGAGCATCAAAATCAGCGTGAGCGAGAGTATGAAATTATTGAGCATATTTTTAATAACTCCCTCGAAAATCAAGATCAATTTAAAACCCACCTCGATTTTAATTTATCGCCTGCCACCATGTTTAACGGCGATATGTTTTTAGTCGCGCAAAGTCCTATAGGTAATTTATATTGCATGTTGGGTGATTTTACCGGTCATGGTTTAGCGGCGGCAATAGGCGCTTTACCTGCATCGCGTGTGTTTTACACTATGGTTAAAAAAGGTATGGCGTTACACGACATTGCCCGCGAATTAAACTTATTATTATACAATTTACTGCCCGGACATATGTTTTGCGCTGCAACTATTATAGAGCTAAGTGTATCTGGTAAAAGTATATCGGCATGGCTAGGCGGACTTCCCGATACTTACTTAATAGATAAGCAAGGTAACCTTAAAAAAACGCTCGAATCGCAACATATGGCATTGGGTATATTAAACAATCAAGAGTTTGAACATGAGGTTATTCACTTTGAAGTAAATGAGCAAACACGGCTTGTACTTGCAACCGATGGCATAATCGAAACAACGAATAAACAAGGTGTTTTTTTTAGTGAACAACGCTTTATCGAAACCTTAAAAATGAACCCGATGATCAGCAGCGAAAACATCGTTAATAGCGTAAGTCAGTTTGCTGATGGTACTAAACAACAAGACGATATAAGCATAGTGTTACTCAATTGTTTACCACTAAGTGTAAAGCCGGAACCCAGAGAGGCATTTTCTAAATTAGCGTTTAATATGTCATTGAGTTTAGATTCGAAGCAAATAAAAAACACCGATCCGGTTTATGATTTAGTAAATATGCTCAGCAGTATTAGTGGCTTAAAAGCACATAGAGCGAATATATTTTTACTCCTATCGGAGGCATACAATAATGCGCTTGATCATGGTGTACTTAAATTAGACTCACAATTAAAAACTCAAGATGATGGCTTTTTTAAATATTATGAATTGCGCGCAAAAAAACTTGCAGAACTTAGTAATGCAAAACTCTCTATAGATGTAAGTTACTGCCCTGATAGTTTGAGCTTATACTTTATTATTTGCGACAGCGGCTGCGGGTACACTCACCAGCAAGATACCCTGTTTAATGACGCAGCTGAGTTTGGCCGCGGGCTGTCACTGCTTGACGAAATAGCACAGAGAGTGACTTATAACAGCAGCGGGAACCAAGTTGAAATGTGTTATAAGTTGAGCTAGCACTGTAAAAAAATCCATGCTAACATTTGCACATTATAGAAGTATGGATGGCCAAATGATTAATTCCTATTTACAACAAGCACAACTCAGTGCTGACACCCGTTTAATTTCAGCAGAGCTAACAGCGCTTGAGCAAGCACTTGTAAGCATTAGCTTGCCTGAAGTTCGCTGGCAGTATCAAATTCCACAGCTAGGTGAGGGCGGAGCATGTAGTTTATTTGGTTATCTGCAAGATGAACCGTTTAAGTTAACTACTTACGTAACTAACAATGAGCAAACGCACACTAAGTTTGCTAACTTACAGGCTATTGTAAACTACATACAGCAGCAAACTGGGGTTGATTGGTATGGTATTTATCAAACTCACGATACTGCACAGGGTAAACAGCTTTTAAAGTTAGCTTATCATGGCGCGCCAAGTAGGCCACTTTTTCCGCTTACAGCCGATTTTGCCGCGGGCAGTAACAACGTGCAAGTTGCGCTCTCTAAAACGGGCCGTATTATTAATAATGTTGAGCAATACTTAAGCCAAGGAGGGGAGTATTATACTTGCGACCCAAAGGTTAAGTCTGAGGTGTGCTTACCTTTATTTAATAGGAGTGGTGAATGCGTAGGAATTATTGATGCTGAGGCGTTTCATAATGATTTTTTTGATGAAAAAGTACTCGCAGTCCTAATTGCATGCTGTATTAAAATTCCTCAATTTTTAGTTTAAATAACAAAAATAGACTATGTTGAGGTTTTTAATAATGATTTTTTGCATGCACAAGGTATTAACTGTATTAATGGCATGCTGTATTAAAATTCCTCACTTTTTTGTACCAATAACACTAGTCAACCTAGCGTGTTTTTATGATAAGCTTAAGCTCACACCAACCCCCTAAATAATGATAAGAGATAGTCAATGTTCTCAGTATTAAAACCATTACCCACAGATCCTATTCTTGGCCTTATGGCGGCCTATAAGCAAGATACTAACCCTAATAAAATTGATTTAGGTGTGGGTGTCTATAAAGATGAGCTAGGCAATACACCGGTACTTAAAGCGGTAAAAAAAGCAGAAGCGTTTCGTTTAGAAAATGAAACCAGCAAATCTTATATTGGTTTAGCGGGTAATTTAGATTACTGTCAAAAAATGGAAAGCTTACTATTAGGTGAGCACAAAACATTACTAGCTAACCGTGTACGTACGGCGCAAGCGCCAGGTGGTACTGGGGCATTACGTGTTGCTGCTGAATTTATTATGCGTTGTAATCCAAAAGCAACAGTGTGGGTAACTACGCCAACATGGGCTAATCATATTAGCTTATTTGAAGCAGCGGGCTTAACAGTAAAAGAATACCCTTATTACGATTACGAAAATAAAGATTTACTATTTGATGAGATGATCAACACGCTTAAGCAAGTGCCTAAAGGCGATGTGGTTTTACTACATGCGTGTTGCCATAACCCAAGTGGTATGGATTTAAACGAAGCACAGTGGAAGGTAGTTGCTGAGCTTGCAAAAGAAGTGGGCTTTACGCCGCTTGTTGATATTGCATACCAAGGTTTTGGCTCTTCACTAGAAGAAGATGCACGTGGCTTGCGTATTTTAGCTGACGCAGTTGAAGAGTTAATTATTTGTTCTTCATGTTCTAAAAACTTTGGTCTTTACCGCGAACGTATTGGTGCGTGTTCACTAATTGCAAAAGACAGCGCAACTGCTGATATTTCAAACTCAGTATTACTTAGTGTTGTACGTAGTATTTATTCAATGCCGCCAGCGCATGGTGCCGACATTGTAAATACAATTTTAAGCAGCACTGAGCTTACGCAAATGTGGCATCAAGAGCTTGATGAAATGCGTAGCCGTATAAATGGTTTACGTACACAAATTAAAGAAACACTAGCGACTAAAGACATAGCGCAAGACTTCTCGTTTATTGAGCGTCAGCACGGTATGTTTTCTTTCTTAGGAATTAATAAAGAGCAAATTACTCGCCTACAAAAAGAGTACGGCATTTATATTGTTGGCTCAAGTCGTGTAAACGTAGCGGGCGTGAGTGATGCAAATATTGAATACTTTGCAAATGCAGTTGCCGACGTATGTAAATCATAATAGTTAACCTGAACTCTGGTTAAGAGATTTACTAACATATTGAATCATCGTTATATTTAATTTTATTTTCTCTAGCCAGAGGTTTTCAGTGAAAACAAGGCGAATTTACGCGTCAATAGCTGGCCTATTGCAAGTAAATTCAACGCAGTTAGCGCTGAAAACAGCTGCTTAAGATAAGTTTATTATCCGGAGCTCAGGTTAGTTAAATTATTTAACTAAAAAACCGCACAACCTTAGGTTAGTGCGGTTTATTTTTGCCTCGTATTTAGAGCCTATGCGTCTATTAAATCTTCAACGCCAACAATCAGCCAAGGTGCATCAGTAAGCGTTAAACGCTCTAAATGCCAAATTTCTAAAACAGGTTGTTCTTGTTTATCTGCTAAATCGCGATACTTACCTTTAAAGCGTACGCTTACTTGCCACTTGTCAGTCAGCGTATCTGCGCGTACTAATTCTGCATCTATAAACATCACTTCAGTAGCTACGCTTGTAATTGCTTCGCGCTCTGCTTTAAATTCGGCCACTAATTCAGGGCTTAAATACTCAGCCATAGTGTGATAATCAGCTTCGTTCCACGCATTTTGTAGTGTGTGGTAATGCTCACGAGCACCTTGTAAAAAGCCGTTAGTATCAAAGCCAGGGGGTAAGTTAAAAGGCACATCGTCGCTGTGCGCAGTATTATTAGCAAATCCTGTACTTGTTGTTTGTTCATGCTCAATGGGTGCTTGTTTAAATGCATTTTGTGACATGCCAGCACTGGCCAGTTGAGGCGACTGCCTTGCGCGCATAAAGCCACGAACAAGTTTAAATATTATAAAGGCTGCACCCGCAAGTAAAATCATCTCTAACAGCTGAAATCCTTCAAAATCACCACCTAACATAGCAGCAATTAAGCCACCAGCAAGCAGCCCACCAAATACACCCGCCATAATGCCTTTTTTATTAGATGCTGGCTTTGCCGCAGGCGCAACTGCCTTGGTATCTGTTTGTTGCTTTTGTGCGGTTTGTTGCGTAGCTGGAGTTTTACCACGTTTGCTACTACCAAACTTTTTACGTGCTTGTGCATCAAAGCTTGCAGTCATTAGCAAGGCCAACAAAGATAAAATAACGACAAAATTCTTCATGAAAATCCTTAAATAAAATAAAGTGTCGATTATACCTATAGAAATATTATTTACTTTAAAAATCAGTTGGCTGGTTGGTAATATTTAAGGGGCAGGATAAATTACTAAACATTAAGCACACCGCTTAGCAGGTCTAAGCGGTGCGAGAAGCTACAAGGTTACAGCCAGCGAATAGCGCCAGAAACACGTTCATTATACATATTTACCGGTGCACCTAAGCTGGCAATTAATACGGTATCGGCTTGTTGGCCTCTATTAATATGGCCTTCAAATCTGTCATCATGAAAGTCATCAGAGCCCATTTCAAACACTTTATTTTTAGTCGGCACAATAAATACCGTCATAGGGCCAAAGTCAGATTCAAACACTAAATGTATGCCTTTCTCCCCTTTAAAGTCACAAAACATAGCGTAAGTAATTTTACCGGGTAGCTCACTTAATTGTCCGCCAAGTAAGGCGAGCTTTTCATTCACGCTTTGCAGGCTAATTGCTTGTGTTTTATCGAGAGAATTTATTTCGTGATAAACGTGGGCTAAAGCATGCTCACCTGCGCCATAGGTATTTTGCTCAGAACTAAAAAAGAATGCACTTATAGTAACAACAAACGAAGCGGCTAGGGCTAAATGTACTCGGTCAAACTTAAAGCGCGATCGCGATGCAATAACGTTTTTATTAGCCGGTATTTGCGCTTGTTGCTGTGCTTTTTCTTTTAAAGAGGTGTTTAAAAGAATTCGCTCGGCTAGGTTTTCAGGTACCGGAACGTCATTAGCTGCACTTTGTAAATATTTATCGAAATCTTTCATGTCGTTAATAAAACGTTGTCGCTCTGAGTTGTCTTTAGCAAACTCGGTAAGCTCATTGTCAATATCGTTTGGCTGCGCAATAGTGCGGCGACGAAACTCAAGCTCATCCATTATTTTGATGCCCCTTTAAGTTGCTCATCATCACGGCTTAAAGCCTCTTTAAGTTGGTTTCTAGCACGGTATAGACGTGTCATTATCGTGTTTTTGTTTAAATCGAGTATATTTGCAATTTCTTCGCCTGAGCAGCCCATTACTACTTGCAGTAATAACGGCTCTTTGTATTCATCAGGCAAGAGTGCAATTTGGCGCTGAATAACAGTTTGCTCCATTTCATCGTCTAAAGAGTGGCTGCTTTCATCAACCAATAATTCATCTTCTATATCGCTATAATCAAATTGTTTGCGCTCAAATCGTCGCGCGTTTTCGCGACGTAAAATCGTAAGTAACCACGACTTTGCTGCTTTTTGATCTAGTAAAGAGTCGAGCGAGCGCCAGGCACGCAAAAAAGTCTCTTGTACTAAGTCATCGGCAACTTGTGGATCACGGCATAACCAATAGGCAAAGCGGTAAAGCTCTTTATGGTAAACATGAACCAAGGCTTCGTAGCGCTTTTGCTTTTGTGCCATATCAATTAAGACCTGATTATTCGATTTTTTATTTCCAAACATAAGTTCTTTTTTTAGTTAAATATTATTTAATGTAATAAAAGGCCTATACGCATTAAAATTTAATGGTAAAGGTCTTTTAATACAGCTTGTTGCGACTTTAATGTTTGAGCCTGATACTTTTTAAGTAATTTAACTATAGCTGTAAGATCGCTGGTTGTTTTTTTATTACTGTATAATTGTGTTTGTAACTGCATCACGTTATTAGTTAGTTCTGCATCATTAATAGCACGGCATAAAGTATCAATAGCGCCCATATTTTGCTTAGTTACTGTTTTTGCATATATATTTAATGCACTATAAAACATTTTTGCATCGTTTTTATTTGCTGCATGTAATAAGTTTTTCAAACTAGGCAGCGCGGGTGTTTTGTCAGTTGTAGTTGCTACATGCGCATTATGAGTAGAACGGCTTAACCAATAAAAAATTGCAGTCACAATCCATAATAAATAGCCCAGTACAGCAACAATTATTAACCATAATGGTGTTGAGCTTTGTACTTGCAGCGGATTAGTTGCATCTATACTATTTTGTCCTGCTGTTTGGTTATTGGTATTTTGCGAATCATTTATAACCACAGGATTAGCAGCATTGCTACTAGGGATCACAGTAATAGTGCGCTCTGGTAAAGTGGCAAAGCTAATACGATTTATTTTAGTGTTATACCAAGGCAGTTTTATTTCGGGCAGCGTATAGGTGCCGGGTGTTTGTGGTAACAAAGCATAAGAGGCAATTTGCTGCGATACTACACGGCCATTACGCACCGCATTGTTATTTTCTTTTTGATCTGGGTAGCTACGGATCCCCGTAATATCGGGCATTGATATTTCGGGGAGTTGCTCTTTGGTTACACCAAGTGCCGTTAAGGTAATTGTGCGTGTGATAGGAGTGCCTACCTCAACAGTATTATCCTCTGGTTGCCATTGCTCATCTAAACTTACTAACTCACTAGGCAGCCAAGCGCCATTGTAATTACTTGGAATAGGCTTTATTTCTATTTGCTGATCATTGCCAAGTGCCGATACTTCTAACTGGCGGTAATTTTGTTGCACACGGCCTTGAAAAGCTGGGCCGGCAATAGTGTAGTCACCACTTTTTTGCGGCTGAATTAAATACTCTCGGGTAATTACTAAGTAACGTTTACCGTCAACCAGTTCATAATCTTCCGTTTGTTTACCTAGTTGGCTAAGTTGTGCATTTTCCATGCTAGGCGTGCCTAAACTGCCGTCGAGTAGCTCTTTGGCTAAATAAAGTTTAAGCGTATAAACACCGGCTTCTTGTACAAACAAAGATTTACTTGAGAGCGATGTTTTTAAAAATATATCGTTATTTTTATCGGCATCAGCTGCGCGCTTGGCTACTTTTAAAGTAATAGGCTGCGAGCTAAGCCCTGCAACAGTAAACGACGGTATAGTGTATTCACCTTCACGGCGGGTCATTAGTTTAACCGACCAGGTGGTTTGCTTGTTCATACTGCCATTTATAATATTGGTGCGGGTACTTAAGCTAGTAGGGCCAACCACAAAGCTTTTTAACAGCATTGAGGTATCGGGTTGTTCATCTTTAATTGTGTCGTCTACTGTAATATTAAGAATAAAAAACTCACCCGCTAACACCGGGTTTTTATTTACACTGGCTTCGAGTTTGGTGGCAGCCATCAATGGCATCGCACTTAATAGCAATAAACAGCAAAATAATCGCATTACCATGACTTTTCTACTCCTGTGGGGCGACGTTGATATTGTCTTTTTTGGGCTTCTAATTGCATTTTGTTCCGTAATAAAATAGCGGGATCGTCGGGCACTTTTCGCAGTAACTGATTAAGCTGCTGTGCTTGTTCTTTTTCTTCGTTAGTCAGCTCACTGGCTTGTACTGCTTGCGCTTGTTGCTCGGCAGTTTGTTGTTGCTCGTCGGGCGCAGGTTCGTTTGCAGCCTGTGGCTCACTTTGTTGCTCAGCGTTATCATTTGGCTGTTCGGCTGGTTGATTTTCACTTTGCTCGTTTTGCGGCTCAGCTTGCATGTCAGGTTTATTTTGTTGATCAGCTTGCTCTTGTGCTTGCTCAGAGTCTTTATCCGATTTATCGTCACTGTTTTTTTCACTGTCACTTTGGGCTTCGCCTTGCTCATCATTTTGTTGCTGATCTTGCTTGGTTTCATCAGAATCTTGTTGCTGGTTTTGCTCATCACTTTTTTGCCCGTCTTGTGATTCGCCGCCGTCTTGGTTTTGTTGCTCTTGCTGCTGATTCAGTAATTGCTCAACCAGTGCTTGGTTGTCTGCGGCTTGTGTAAAGTTAGGGTGTAATGCTTGAGCTTGTTGGTAAGCATTAATTGCTTCCTCTAGCTTGCCCGCTTTAGCAAGTGCGTTACCAAAGTTATAAAAACCGGTTGCCGATTTATCATCACTAAATTGATTAACCGCGGCCTCAAAGTTCCCTTGCTGATAAAGCGCAGCGCCTTTTAATTGGCTCGATTGGGCTGTTATTGCTTGCTCATAATCTTTATTGTTATAAGCATCAAGCGCTCGTTGGTCGGTGTTTTTTAAAACTGTGGGCAGCTCTACGGCATAGGCATTTTGTTGTGGTAAAAAGCTAAACACTAAAAACACACTCAGCAAAGCCGCACGTCTAAATAAATAAAGGCTTAAAGGTAGTAGCAGTAACAAGCCATAAATACCGGCGTCTATACGCCAAAGCGCATGATTTTGTTTTTCATCTTTTAGCAACTCACCATTAGCGCTAGGTGCAAAAACAGCAATGTCGGCGCTACTTGGCTGATAACTAGCAAATTTACCGCCGCTGTTTGTAGCTAAACTTTTTAGCTGGCTGGTATTAATAGTCGGCACTACAATTTGCCCGTAGTGGTCTTTTAAAAATCCGCCTTCGGGTAGTTTAATTGGCGCACCTTGGGCGGTGCCTACACCGTAAATATTTAATCGGTATTGGGTGTTTTTAGTAAAAGTGCTCACCTCACTTTGCTCTTGCTGATCAATGCCGTCGGTTATTAAAATAATATCGCCATCTAGGTAACCGGCTTGTCCTAATAGCTCTTTTGCTATATCAAGGCCAGCTAAAACATTAGAGCCTTTGTCGGGCATTATTTCTGGGCTTAAGCTAGGTATTAGGTTTTCAAGTGTAGTGGCGTCGTTGGTTAGCGGTGAAATGGTATAAGCACTGCCTGCATAGGCTACTAGCGCTGTGTCACCTTCTTTAAATAAATCAATCATATCGAGGGCTTTAAAACGCGCCTGCATTAATCTATTTGGTAAAATATCTGTGCTGTACATAGAGTACGACATGTCCATAACAATAACGCGAGCGTTTTTGCTTTGAAACACAGGTACTTGCTTTTCTTCAAAGCTGGGGCCGGCACTAAATATAATCCCTAAGCTGCAAAATAGCGCTAGTAACCAAAGTGGCTGGTTAGTTTTAGTGCTTGCGTCGCTCATAATAAACTGTGCTAAATGCGGTGCAATTAGCTGCTCATTGGTGGCTTTTTTGCGCTTAATTAAGGCAACAAAAAATAACCCAACTGCGGGTATGAGTAACCACAAAATAGCAGGGCGAATAAATTCAAAATCCATTAGTTAGGCTCCTTTATTGCGCGCAGGGTTGTTAACATTACTTTTAAGCTAATTAATAAAATAGCGATTAATAACGGCAAGTAAAATAATGAGCTTTGCGGGCGAAAGGTTTGCTCATCTACACTAATGGGCTCTAATTTGTCTAGTTCGGCATAAATTTGCTGTAAACCGGCTACATCTTTAGCTCTAAAGTACAAGCCGCCAGTTTGCTCGGCTATGCGTTTTAATAACCCTTCATCTATTGTGTCGCCGCTCATACCGCCCATATTAAATAAACTAAACCCACGAGGATTATCTGAGCCAACGCCAATGGTATACACTTTTATACCAGCATCGCGGGCAAGCAGTAGGGCTTCTTCGGGTTTTAAATTACCCGCAGTGTTTTGCCCGTCGGTTAGCAGCACCACAATACGATTGCTTTTATCTTTGTTTGCAAAACGTTTTACCGACAACCCTAAAGCATCGCCAATGGCAGTGGCGCGGCCAACTAAACCAATTTGTGCCTCAGAAAGCATTTTACTTACGGTTTTTACATCACGCGTAAGGGGGGTTTGTAAAAAGGCGGTGTCGCCAAATAAAATAAGGCCGAGCCTGTCGCCTTGGCGCTGCTCTATAAAATCAGTTAATACCGCTTTAACCATAGTTAAGCGGTCAACATATTGGCCATTGTAAGCCATGTCTTGCTCGGTCATAGAGCCTGATAAATCAACCGCCAGCATTATATCGCGGCCTTCGTTTGGCATTGAAATAGGATCATCTAACCAAGTAGGGTTTGCCGCGGCTATTACCAGTAATAGCCATATAACCCACTCGAACGGGGTTAAGCGCCGTGCATGAGCTTCAACGCTTTGGCTGGTTAAGTTATGTTTGGCAAAGCTTGGGATCCGCAGTCGAGTGTGCGCATTGTTTACAGCCGGTTTTAGTAATAATAGTAATAAAGGCAGGGGGAGTAATATAAACAGCCATGGCCAGCTAAATTCAAACATTAACCACTTCCTTTAACTTAAATTGCTTAATTGCTTGGCGAAACTTATTTTCTAGCGCGCTATTGTTTTGCTCAAGATTATAAACACTGAGAATTTCTTGTTCGCTAAAACTTAATCCGGTTAGTGTATTAAGCGTATTACACCACTGCTTGGTAGATTGCGTAGCAAGGCGTTTATCGTAATAGGCAATGACTAAGCGTTTTAAAATAATATGTAATTGCTGAGGATCAGTGTGCTGTTGGCTTAAATTAACCGCGAAGCGTTTTGGTTGTTTAAATTTATAACGCTTATAAGCCATATAAATTGCGGCGCTTAGCAGCAATAACAAAACGGCAATAATAACCCACCAAGCAGGGGCAAGTGGCCACCAATTTACTTGGCTTGGCGCTATTATGTCGTGTAGGCCATCAAGTGGAGACGTTTGCATGGTTATTTTCTCACTAATTGCAGCTCAAGCGGTGTGGCTGCATTGAATGATATTAAATTAAGACCCGATTTAGTTAAGCGATTAAAGCGTGTGCTAAATGCCTGTTCGGCATTTTTAGCAAAGCGCGCTCTAAAACTACTATCCATAAGTGGTAGGGCAAAGTCTTGGCCATTGGCGCTTACTGTAACGGCTTGTTTAAATGCCGGTAACTGATGCTCAAATGGATCGCTTATGTGGCAACCAATTAGCTCGCAGTGACGGCTTAGTATTTCGAGCTGTTTAAAGCTGGCGTCGTCTAGGGCATTAAAGTCAGAAATTAAATACACTAAACTACCGGGTTTAGCCAAATGGTTAAGGCGCTTTAAGTTATCGCTAAAGTTGTTAGTGGCTTGCTCGTCAATTGCGTTAAGGGCTTGCTGGTGGCTATCACACAAATTATGACACAGCTTTAATACCGCTTTTTCACGGGCGCTGGGCTTGAGCTCTAAATGAGAGTGCTGATTAAATACAATGCCACCAATACGGTCACCACGTTGGCAGGCCGACCAAGCAACTAATGCGCTAATGTGCGCGGCTTGCACCGATTTTAATAACAACTGCGAGCCAAATAGCATCGAGTTTGAAAAATCAGTAAAAATAAACACCGGGCGCTCTTTCTCTTCTTGAAAAAGCTTAGTGTGTGTTTCGCCAGTGCGCGCAGTTACACGCCAATCAATAGAGCGAATATCGTCGCCTTGTTGATAGTGACGTACTTCAGCAAACTCCATACCACGGCCTTTATGCGGCGCAAGGTATTGCCCGGTTAAGGTGTTTTTAATTTTTACTTTAGGAGCCAGCTCTAGCAATTGCGCTTTGGCTTTGTAATACATCAGCTCTTTAAGCGCTAAATTAACACCGTGGCTATGGCTTTGTGCAAGCCATGCTTGGGGATCTAATGGTGTTTGCATAAGTTACGGTACGGCTACAAGTTCAACAATACGGCTAATTACCTGATCTTTAGTAATGCCATCGGCTTGGGCTTCGTAACTTAAAATAATACGATGGCGCAATACATTATGTACTACTGCCTGAATATCGTCGGGCGCTACAAAATCGCGGCCTTGCAACCAAGCATGCGCACGGGCGCATTTATCAAGGGCAATAGTGGCACGTGGGCTAGCACCAAACTCAATCCAGCTACCTAGTTGTGCATCTAACTTAGCACCTTCACGGGTAGCTATAATAAGCTGCACTAAATACTGCTCAAGTGGTGGTGCTAAATAAAGGCCTAAAATAGCTTTACGAGCGGCAAATAAATCGCTTTGACTAATTTTTTGCATTACCGCTGGTTGCTCGTTTAATGCTTCGCCTCGGGTTAAACGCAGTATGTCTAATTCGTGCTCTGCGCCGGGGTAACCTATACTCAAATGCAGTAAAAAGCGGTCAAGCTGCGCTTCAGGTAGCGGGTAAGTGCCTTCTTGCTCCAGCGGGTTTTGTGTGGCCATTACTAAAAATAGCTCACTTAGCGGATAAGTATTTTTACCTACCGTTACTTGGCGCTCTGCCATGGCTTCTAATAAAGCTGATTGTACTTTAGCTGGGGCACGGTTTATTTCATCAGCTAAAATAAGATTATGAAACAGTGGGCCTTTTTCAAATACAAACTCACTGGTTTGCTGGCGATAAATATCAGTACCAGTAATATCGGCAGGGAGCAAGTCGGGCGTAAATTGCACCCGCTGAAACGAGCCTTCAATGCCTTTAGCTAAGGCGTTTACGGCGCGCGTTTTTGCAAGGCCAGGAGGGCCTTCTACTAATAAGTGGCCGTCAGCTAAAATGGTAATAAGTAGCGCTTGAGTAAGCTCTGGCTGGCCAATAATTTGTGTATCTAAGTACGTTTTTAATTGTGAAAATGCGTTAGCTGCCATAATAAATAGACTGTCCTCGTCAGCTGGAATAATACCAAAGTTATTTGGGTACGAAATACTGACCTAGTTATAAGGTTTAAAATTGGATAACTCAAGAGTTAGACTGTATTTTTAAAAATAGTTCGTTATTTATTAACGACTTTTAGCCTATCACAAAACTTTGTAAATGCGTCTAAAAAAGCCTATTGTAGTACTTATATAGTGGGTTTTAGAGAATTTTATTTGCCTACTAATCGATAAATTTCAGTTTATCTATTGGCTTTAGTACACGGGTTGTTTAGAATCGAGTAAAATAAACAGGTCAGACCTGTCAGCGGGAGCATAATTAATGTCTGAGCAAAACATACTTAAAACACCAAAAGGCGATCGTATAGCCATAGTTAGCGGCCTACGTACACCTTTTGCCAAGCAAGCAACTGCGTTCCACCATGTACCTGCACTTGATATGGGTAAACTTGTGGTTAACGAAATGCTTGAGCGATTAAATTTCAACAAGTCAGAAATTGATCAACTTGTATTTGGTCAGGTAGTGCAAATGCCAGAGGCACCAAATATAGCACGCGAAATTGTATTAGGTACTGGCATGCCGGTATCGGTTGATGCGTATTCAGTATCACGTGCCTGTGCGACTAGTTTTCAGGCTATTGCCAACGTTGCTGAGTCTATTATGGCCGGCTCTGTTACTGTAGGTATTGCTGGTGGCGCCGATTCTTCATCGGTACTACCCATTGGCGTGAGCAAAAAGTTAGCTGGCAGTTTAGTTGATTTAAATAAAGCGCGTACCTTAGGTCAGCGCTTAAAAATATTTTCAAAGTTGCGCTTAAAAGATCTATTGCCAGTGCCTCCTGCGGTTGCAGAGTACTCAACAGGCCTTTCAATGGGGCAAACTGCTGAGCAAATGGCTAAAACACATAACATTAGCCGTGAAGATCAAGATGCATTAGCGCATCGCTCGCATTCATTAGCAACCCAAGCATGGGCAGATGGAAAATTAAAAGATGAAGTAATGACGGCGCACTTACCGCCATATAAAAGCTTTATTGAAGAAGATAACAACATTCGTAAAAACTCAACGGTTGAAGGCTACGCTAAGCTTAAGCCAGTATTTGACCGCCAACACGGTACAGTAACTGCAGCAAACGCCACCCCATTAACCGACGGTGCAGCTGCGGTATTAATGATGAGCGAAAGCAAAGCAAAAGCACTGGGTTACGAAATCCTTGGTTATGTACGCAGTTTTGCGTTTTCAGCCATTGGTGTTGAAAAAGATATGCTTATGGGTCCAGCTCATGCCACGCCTATCGCACTAGATAGAGCGGGTATTACCCTTGCCGACCTAGACTTAATAGAAATGCACGAAGCGTTTGCATCGCAAACACTCGCTAACATGAAAATGTTTGCCTCAGATAAGTTTGCGCAAGAGCACTTAGGTCGCAGCAAAGCGATTGGCGAAATTAACATGGATAAGTTTAACGTATTAGGTGGATCGCTTGCTTATGGACATCCATTTGCAGCAACCGGTGCTCGCTTAATTACGCAAAGCTTATACGAGCTTAAGCGTCGTGGTGGCGGTTTAGCATTAACAACAGCCTGTGCTGCAGGTGGTTTAGGTGCAGCTTTTGTATTGGAGAGTGCGTAATGTCAGATTCAGTATTTAATTTAACGGTTGATGAAAATAAAATCGCCGTAGTAACTATAGATGTGCAGGGCGAAAAAATGAATACCCTGCGCAGTAGTTTTGCCGATGATTTAAAAGCCTTACTAGCCGAAGCTAAACAGCAGTCTGTAAAAGGCATGGTATTTATTAGTGGTAAAAGTGATAACTTTATTGCTGGCGCTGACGTTAAAATGCTTGATAGTGTGCAAAAGCGTGAAGATGCTTTAGCTATTAGCGAGTTATGTCACCATGCATTTTTTGACATGGAAAACCTACCTTTTACTACGGTTAGTGCTATTCATGGCGCAGCTTTAGGTGGCGGGTTAGAGTTTGCACTAGCCTGTGATTATCGCGTAGGCACCGACAGTGGTATTACCATAATTGGTTTGCCAGAAGTGCAGTTAGGTTTATTACCTGGCGGTGGCGGTACTCAGCGTTTAACTAAAATAATTGGCATTCAAAAAGGCTTAGAATGGATGCTAACTGGTAAGCAAATTCGTGCAAAGCAAGCTAAAAAAGCCGGTGTATTAGATGATTGCGTACCACATAGCGTGCTATTAAAAGTAGCGAAAGAATTTGCCGCTAAAGGCAAAGCACCAGCTAAAGAGCCAAAACTCGACACCGTGAGCAAGCTGCTAGAATCAAACCCGTTTGGCCGTAACTTTATCTTTAAAAAAGCAAAAGAAAACGTCATTAAACAAACGGGCGGACATTACCCTGCGCCACTTTTAATTATTAAAGCAGTACGTGCAAGCGTAGAGCTCGATAAGCTAAAAGCGTATAAAACCGAAGCGGAAAGCTTTGCAACGCTGGTAATGAGCGACGAATCAAAAGCGCTGCGCAGTGTATTTTTTGCAACCACAGAAATGAAAAAAGACTGGCGCAACGGCGACGCACCAGCAATTAACAAAACCGCAGTGTTAGGTGGCGGACTAATGGGCGCAGGTATTGCGCACGTAAGTGCCGTTAAAGCTAAAGTACCGGTACGTATTAAAGATGTAGCAGAGCAGGGCATTAGTAATGCAATGAGCTACACCTATAAAATTTTAGATAAGCGCTTAAAGCGCCGCATTATGTCTAAAGCCGATATGCAGCTAACAATGAGCCGTATTACAGGCGCTACCGATTACAGCGGTTTTAAAAATATAGATTTAGTAATTGAAGCGGTATTTGAAGATCTTGAGCTTAAACAAGGCATGGTTGCTGATGTAGAGCGTGAATGCCAAGAAAATACTATTTTTGCGAGCAATACCTCGTCATTACCTATTTCGCAAATTGCAGCTCAAGCTCAGCGCCCTGAAAACGTGATTGGTTTACATTATTTTTCACCAGTAGAAAAAATGCCACTGGTAGAAATTATTCCACACGCAGGCACCTCAAAAGAGACCATTACTCGTGTGGTAAATTTTGCGCGCAAGCAAGGTAAAACACCTATTGTAGTAAAAGATACCGCCGGCTTTTATGTAAACCGTATTTTAGCGCCTTACTTAAACGAAGCGGCTAACTTAATGCTAGCAGGCGAGCCAATTGAAAAAATTGATGCAGCCTTAGTTGAGTTTGGTTTTCCGGTAGGTCCACTGGCATTACTTGATGAAGTGGGTATTGATATTGGTTCTAAAATTGCGCCAATTTTAGAAAAAGAGCTAGGCGAGCGTTTTAAAGCACCCGATGCATTTACTCGTATGATAGAGTCAAAACGCCTTGGTCGTAAAACTGGTCGTGGCTTTTATGAGTACGATAAAAAAGGTAAAAAGGTTGATGAGTCAGTTTACGAACTACTAAACGTTACCCCAGCTCCACGTTTAAATAAAAGCGAAATTGCCAAACGTTGTATCGCACAAATGCTAAATGAAGCGGTTCGTTGTTTAGACGAAGGCATTATTGCCAGCCCACGTGACGGTGATATTGGTGCTATTTTTGGTATTGGTTTTCCACCGTTCTTCGGCGGACCATTTAGCTATATGGATAAACTAGGCGCAAGTAAAATAAGCTCAGACATGTCTACATTAGGCAGTAGCAATGCAATTTTTACCCCTTGCGACACGCTTGTAGCAATGGCAGAGTCAGGTGCTAAGTTTTATGCCGCTCAGCCAAGCGCAGAGCCAACAGTTGAGTCAGAGCCTGCAGAGCAAGCCACTGACGATGCTGCAGCGCCAAGTGCTAAAGAATAAGTAAATAAGCATTTACTAATAAAAACCGCATTTTATATGCGGTTTTTTTATGGCTAAATTATTTAAGCGAAAGCCTATTAAAAAGTTTACTAACCACTCAAATTATTAAACTCACTAAATATCACTCGAATAAGTAATAAACCATACCCTTAGAGAGTATTGTCTACTGCTTGAAAGTGGGTTTTTGTAAGCTGCTGATATTTAAAGGTAAACGCTGTGTGTTGAAAAGTGTTTTGGCATCGAGGTATCTAACAGGAAGTTTGAATTTAGCTTTAGGGGGGCTAAATATTGGTAATAAATACGCTTGAAGTACTTCAAGCGTATTTAAAATAAAATGGGATACTTAAAGATGGGCGGCGATAATTTTTTTATCTTTTTCAGGCATGTTATCTACCACTAAATCAAATGAATTATCAATCATTCGCTTAATCTCATTTTGCGGGATTGTGCCATCTAGTATTATGGTATTCCAAAGGCGTTTATTCATATGATAGCCAGGGATCACTGCAGTAAACATATCTCTTAATGCTAGTGCTTCGTCGGGGTCACATTTTAAATTTAACCACCAAATAGGCTCGCCATTGGCGTCGTTATTATCATCATTACCCAGTGCAAGGGTGGCAAACATTTTATGGTTTACCTTGTAAACATCAACTTCTTTAGAAAAAGGTTGGGTTACTTTAACTAGTGGTTTGTTAACTAAATACTCATGTACAGTTTGTTGGTCCATGATCCATTCCTTGAAGTCATACTCGATGAAACTACCATAACAGTTTTTTTAATGTTTGATTATATGTATTTTTGTAAAAATCATAATTTTATGAGTTAATCCAAGGTATAGCGGGGTTTTGAAGCAGTTTTAGTTGAACAAAATCTAGTTCGTGGTATGTTTCTCAGAGTCAAAAATAATAGGAATATATTCATGCCAAAGGCGAGTGAAGTTAAAAAAGGGACAGCCATTGATTTTAATGGCCGCGTTTTAGTTGTAAAAGATATAGTACGCTCAGTTCCACAAGGTCGTGCTGGTGGTAGTTTGTACCGTATGCGTTTATACGACGTAGTAACGGGCAGCAAAGTGGATGAAACATTTAAAGACAGTGATATGTTAACACTTGCTGATTTAACTCGTCGTGAAGCGATGCTTTCGTACATTGATGGTGACGAGTATGTGTTTATGGATAACGAAGATTACACGCCATATAACCTAAGTAAAGATGCGATTAGCGAAGAGATTTTGTTCGTAAATGAAGAAACTCAAGGCGTGCACGTTATTGTAATAGATGGCGCACCGGTTGGCTTAGATTTGCCATCAAGTGTTGAACTGGTTGTGGAAGAAACCGACCCATCTATTAAGGGGGCTTCGGCGAGCGCACGCTCAAAGCCGGCGCGTATGTCTACAGGGTTAAATATTTCAGTTCCTGAGCATATTTCTACAGGCGATCGCATTCGTATCAATACTGCAGAGCATAAATTTATGGGCCGTGCTGAAAAGTAAGCGCCTAATTATTTATATTAAAAAGCCGACTTGTTCGGCTTTTTTTATTGCTTAGATTCAAATAGTAAGTGCATAGCTTTAAAAATAGTCATTTTGTGGTTAAAATACGCGGCTTGTTTTTACAGGTTTAGGTATTGCTTTGATTTTTGTTTTATTAAGCGCAGTGTTTATAGCGATTATGTATTTAGAGGCGATTAAAAAGGGTATGCCGGTTAAGCGTTGGCTGTTGTTAGCGGGTTTACTTGGGCCGGTTGCATGGTGTTTGTTTAATTTACATTACCGCCGTGCGTTACTGCGAAGTGTAGGTATTAACCCTTGCATATGGCGTCCTTAATTTTTTATTTCTGTTTTTTAACTTTAATTAGTGACAGCCACTTTTTTAATCGGGCTAATTAAACTAGGTACAGACTTGCTGTGCTGGAGTTTTAAAAATTCGGTAAACTCATCTTTTGATAGCGGCTTAGAGTAATAGTAGCCTTGTACTGTTTCACAGTTTAATTGTTTGAGTATTTCTATTTGCGACGCTTGCTCTACGCCCTCTGCAACCACATGTAGGTCAAGGTTATGGGCAATAGTAACAATTGAGTCGACCATATTGCGGCCGCGCTCGTTTTTCATGTCATCGATAAAGGCTTTATCAACTTTAAGCGTATTAAGCGGAAACTGCTTTAAATAGGCCAGCGAAGAGTAGCCGGTACCAAAGTCGTCCATTGCTAAATGAATACCTCGGGCGCTGAGTGAGCACATTATTGCGATAGCATCTTTAGGATCGTCCATTACCGTGCCTTCGGTAATTTCTAGCTCTAAAAAGTAGGAGGGCAATGCATTTTTTTGTAAAATCACATCAATACGTGTTGTTAGGTCGGGTAAACTAAATTGCTTTGCCGATAAATTCACAGCAACTCTGCCATTAAATAAGCCCGCATCAAGCCACTCTTTTACATCGCGACAGGCTTTATTTAAAACCACTTCACCAATTTCTATTATTTGCCCTGTTTCTTCTGCTATTGGGATAAAAACACCCGGGCTAATAATGCCTTTTTTAGGCGTGATAAAGCGTACTAATGCCTCCATTCCCACAAGTTTACCGGTATGAATATTCATTTTTGGTTGGTAATACACGGCAAAATGATTTTCTTTTAAACCAAAGCGCATTAGGTTTTCTATTTGCAGGCGCTTTACGGCTTCACGGTTCATGGTGTCATTAAAAAACAGATAACTATTACCTTTCTTTTTAGCGTGGTACATAGCTGTGTCGGCATTTTTTAATAGTAGCTCTGGGGTATTACCATCTTCAGGGAACAACACAATGCCAACGCTTGAGGTAATGGCAAGCTCATGTCCGGCCATTTTAAAAGGCGTAGCAATAGCCGCTAAAAACTGTTTAGCGGTGCGGGTAATCGTATATATGTCGTTAGTATCAGACATTACCAGTGCAAACTCATCGCCGCCTAAACGATAAAACACGTCATTTTCGCGAGTGAGTTTATTTAGCCGCATAGCGAGTTTAGCTAGTAAGCTGTCACCTAGTTGGTGCCCTAAAGAGTCATTTATTTTTTTAAAGTTATCTAAGTCGAAAACTAACAAAGCATGGTGCGAGTTTAGTTGCCCTAATTTTTGTAAGTCGGTAAAAAACAAATTACGGTTAGGCAGGTTGGTGGTGCGGTCTCTATTGGAGAGGTTATGCAGTTGCGATTCGGCTTTTTTACGCTCGGTTAAATCAGAGTATACAACGACATAGTTAGTTATTTGGTTTTGATCATTTCTAATTTCATCAATCGAAATTTCTATGGGTAATAAAACATGTGCACTATTGCGTAATTTAACTTCTTGTTGCAGGCTATCTCGCTGGTATACGGTTTTTTTAATGGTGTTAATGTAACTTTTATCGTAGCCGGGCAAATTAAAATCTTTTTTAAGGTACTGCTCGCGCACGCCACCAAATAAGGTTAAAAAGCTGGGGTTAATATCGACTAACTTAAAGTTTTTATCGTAAATAGCCAGGGCATCGGTTAGCGATTCAACGCATTTTGCAAAAAGGTTTAAGCGCTCTTCGGTTAGCTTTAATTGTGAAATGTCGCGCACTGTACCTGTCATACGTAGGGGACTAAGGTTGGTGTCTTTTTCTATTATTTTGCCGCGATCGAGTACCCAGAGCCAGCCGCCAAAATGATCTTTAATCCGATAAGTCGCTTCAAAATAAGGAGTTTGCTGAGCAAAGTGTTTTTTAAGTAAATATTCTACTTGGGTAATGTCGCTTGGGTGAATAAGGCTTTTATTAGGTGGAAACTCTGTTGATAATATTGAATCCATTAAGTACTTATCGTTAATACGAAGTACTTTACCGGTTTTTATATTCCAATCCCAAAGGGTATCGCCACTGCCTTCAACAGTGCTTTTTAAGCGTTGTTCAGAAAGCATAAGTTGATAGCGCGAGCGCTTAAGTTTATATATAACCGTTAGCATGTAGCATAAAACAAGCACAATTATTGCGCTTGCCGTAACTGCAACGGTATTTAAATTTAAGTTAAAAGTTGCCTCTAAGGCATATAGGCTATGCGAGGCAACTAATAGGGCTAATAGTAAGCTTATTTTTATTATTATTGTGATCATTATTTTTATTGTTTTTATAACATTTAATTTTCAAACGACAATCTAAATCAAGCGTTACTCACTGTCAAAGAGAATGCGAGTAAAGGGCCTGATTATGCGCTTTATTAGGCTTTGCAGAGCTTAAAAACTCATATCTAGGTCTATTTTCATTAAAAAGGCTTAGCGCGTATGCTTTTATATCTGCAAGGGTTAATGCATTTAATGCATCAAGCAAGCGTTGTTGCATATGAAACTCGTGATCGCGATTACCAATAGCTAACCATAATCGTTGCGAGCGCAGTCGCAGGTTTTTATCTGCTTCGGCTATATGTGTGGTTAGGCCGTGCTTTTGTTGTAACCAATCTTGCGGGGTTAAATTATCGATATTGGTTAAATAGTCATGAATAAAGTTATTATGGCGCTGCAGTATTGTTTTGGCTTCAAACTTGGGTGATTGCACATAAAAAACAATGCCCGCGCGGGTGTTAAAAGGCGCGTAACCGGCACCAACTAAATAGCCTAATTGTTGCGTGGTGCGTAGTTCGTTAAAGTAATCTTGATTGATTAGATGATTTAGTGCCATCATTTTTACTTTTTCACTTACACAGTCGGTTTGTGCTTGATAGTAAATAAGCATAGCGTGATCATTACAAGGAAGCGTTAACTCAAAGCGCGTTACTTTGTTAATTTCAAATAATGGCCGTGTTAAATCGGCTATTACAGCGGCGCTTTTTAAGTGCGCGGCTACTTTTTTCTGAAAACTAATTGCATCAGTTTGTTGCCAGTTACCATGTAAAAATGACTCTACATGCAGGGCTTTAAAAAAGTCTTGTCTAAATTCATTAAACTGCTGAAAGCACGTGTTTTTTAATGCGTCAGCCAATTCGTCTGGCTGTGGATTCCACGGCATTATTTTTGCGCCTAACATGCTAAACAGCTCACCTACGGGCTTATTTTGATTACTGTTACGCCAATGCCTTACTAATTGCTTTTTATACTCGGCAAAACGTTTAGAGCAAATTTCTACGTTAAATAAAGCATCAATGAGTTCATCAACCAGCTCTAACTGGCTTGATGAGAGCCCCGCTGTATGTAGTGTTAACCCACCTTGATGAGACGTTAAGTGATAACTAAGTCCTGCAAGTTCGGCAGGGTAAAATTGCTCGCTAACGCTATCCATAAATAAATCAGAAAAGAGGCGGGTAAGTGCCATGTGCTTTACATCTTTTATTGCAAAGTCTGAGTCCATTGCCAAGTAAAAATGACCTTTGGCAACGCGAAAGGTGTTGTCTTGTTTAAACCAAAAATCAAAACCAGGCTCTGTGACTATTAGCTCAGGTTTTGTTTGTGGCTCAATTATATCAAACAGCTCAACGTCTTTGGTTAAATAAGGATTAACAACAGGTAAGCGCATTTCATTGAGTGGTTTATTAATGTTACTTAGTGCATCGAGCCAACTAGTCGAAATTTTTTCAACCTTGTAAGGTGTATTATACCAAGCTGCTTTATGTTGAGGCTCAACCCCGGGGTGAATAAGTACCAAGCGCATATTGTGTGGCTTTAACCATTGCATGGCCATTTCATGGGTGGCGTGTTTAAAGCCTTCCATTAAATAGTCGCCTTGTAAGTAGTTAGGCTGATCGTAATGTTGCATATTAATGCTTAAGTTACTTACCCAGTCTATTAAGCGCGATTGTTCTTGGTTATCGAAGGCAATTTGCAATAGCTTCTTTTTATCTTGGTATAAGCGCGGTAGCTGTTCAATATTGTTATTAATGAGGCAAATATACTCAAAGATCATTTCAATAATATCTTCAAAGTATTCAATACCTTCATCCGTTAGTGCCATACTAATATTAAAGTCTTTAAAATTACTGCCATTAATGCCACCCCCGGCAGAAAGTGCATTTATCCAGCCTTGCTGTTTTAAAATAGAGTATAACGAGCCCGCACCTTCATAACCGAGTAAGTGTGCAATAAAGCTCACTGTTTTGTGACGATAAAAGTCATCAATATTAGGCATTGCAAAGCTCACTATAAGCTTTTGCATATGCTTATGAGGTTCAATGTGCAGCAGTTTTCCTAGGTCTTGCGCTCGGTATAGCGGCGCACTAATTGCGGGTTTTGGTTGCTTGGCGTTACCACAAACCGCAGTAAAGTATTGTTTTGTCCATGCTTGGAGAGTGTCGAGCTCCTCATTAGCGCATATGACCAAAGTCATGTATTGAGCTTGATAAAACTGCTTAAAAAAGTCTCTTAGCTCGTCGCTAATGCAGCGCTCTCTGTCAGCTAATGTTTGTAAATTACCCACCGAAAATTTAGCAAAAGGGTGAGCCGGATTAACCGTTTCTTTATGTACTTGGTATATACGACGGCCGTCGTCTTTAATTTTTAATTTAAATTCTGCTTCTATCGCGTTACGTTCTTTTTCTGTTTCTGCAGCATTTAATAATGGCGCAATAAAAAACCGGCTAAATTGCTTTAGCGCATGTTCAAATTCTTGATTATTAATGTCAAAAAAGTAGCAAGTGTGCTCAGTTCCGGTCCAGGCATTGGTATTGCCGCCCGCTTGTGATACAAAATTATTAAAGCTACCTGAGTCAGGAAATTGATCTGTGCCTAAAAATAGCATGTGCTCTAAAAAGTGTGCTAAGCCTTGTCTATCAACAGGGTCGTCAAAATGTCCAGCATTAACAGCCATAGACGCAGCGGCTTTTGTTGCATCTTTATCTTGCACTAAGAGTACTTTTAGACCATTGTCCAGTGTTAGAGCGCGGTAGGCTCTGTTATCATTGCGACTGATATTCAAATGATGCTCCTGAAACTAAATGTTTACTTGTTAACAACAGATGATAACTTCAGGACAGAGAAATACAGCGATAAGATTTACCTGAATATCATGACAGAACTATTTAAGAAATAAATAGTGTTACCTTGTTAATATAGCGGAAGAACGGGCAAATTGGCTACTGTTTTATATTCTTTAATTGGTTGATTTATTATGAAAACAATCTTAATAATGCGCCACGGCGAAGCAACGCCAATGCGGGCCGATGATGCAGCGAGACAGTTAACCCAAAAGGGTCATATTGAAGCTGAAAAAATGGGTCTGTGGCTGGCAAAAAACTATGCACCCGATGCGCTGTTAGTTAGTCCTTACATTAGAGCTCAACAAACAGCAAAAGGGGTTGCTAAAAATAACACGTTTAAATTTAGCGAAACCTGCAAAGACATTATACCTGAAGGTAAACCGCAAATTGCAGCCGATTACATCGAAACGTTAATAGCGGCGCATCCTGCGTGTAATACTTGGCTAGTAGTGGCGCACATGCCCATAGTAAGTTATTTGGTTGATCAGTTATGTGTGGGCCATATGCCTATTTTTAATACCGGTGCAGTTGCCGTAATTAATTATAATGAGCAAACCCAGCGCAGCGAATACCTTAGCATTCATGCTCCGGGTAACGTGTAATGCAACGCGTTAGCTGATTAGCTAATCAAGGCTCTATAATAAAAATGCCAGCCAAAGCGTAAAGCTTATACCACTTAAAACGGTCGACATAACCACAGTGCTGGCAAGCGTTGCTTGGTGCTGTTTTATTTGATTAGCAATAAGGTAGGCATTAACACCTAAAGGCGATGCGCTTAATAATATAAGTACGTTGAGTAGTTGCGCCTCTAGCATAAACACAAATCGGCCTAACAATAATACTAAGCAGGGTAGCAATACTAGCTTTAATAATGTGGCGATTAGCGCAGGTTGCCAGTTTTGGCTTATTTTATAAAATGCTAAATTAGCTCCCAACACAAATAGTGCGCAGCCAATAGCGGGTTGTGAGAGTAAATCTAAGCCATTAATAATATCCAGTGGCAATGTAAGGCCTAAAACATTAGCCAATAACCCTAGGCTAATGCTAAGTACCACAGGGTTTAACAGCATGTTTTTGGCAAATTGTTGCCACGAAAACGCACTTTTTTCGCTTTTTGCACTCACTAAAAAGGTGAGAGTAAATAACAATGCACTATGAAAAGTGATAATCATAAATACTATACCAATCATTTCACGGCCAATTGCTGCAATAATTATTGGTAAGCCAACCAGTACGGTATTTGAATAGCTACTGCCAAGAGCAAATACGCTATGGCGTTGATAATCACTGTGCTTAGTAATTAAAAACCGGTCTATTAAAGCGCCAATTATAAAAACACCCACAACCGCAATATAAAAACTTAAAAAGCCATTTAAGCTCACACTATTGTGTAAGTTAGCTTGCGCCATATTTAAAAATAAAAAAGCGGGAATACTAATATAAAAGGTAAATTTACTAATACCGGTTATGTGTTGTTGTTCTAAAAACTGTGACTTAGTGCTAATAAAACCAGCAGTAACAATAAATACCAGCGGAAATATAATTGAAAAAATAGACACTAATATCGCCTTTAATAGTATTTAACCAGAGCTGTGGTTATTTAGCGCCTAAATTCATCACTTTGCGGTAAATTAATTAAAATAAGTACAGCGCCTTTACCACCATATTCAAGCGGTGCTTGGTGCATTGCAATTACGTCTGGGTGTTGTACTAAATACTGCGGTACTTTGTGCCTGAGTATATGCCCACCAATGCCATGAATTATGCATGCACAATAGTAATGTTTCTTTTTGCATTCGTGGATCAAACCAGCTAGCTCATCTTTTGCAGACTCTTTATTTAAGCCATGCAAATCTAGGGTTAAATCAGGAACAAAGTCACCACGGCGTAGTTGCTTAGCTAAAAAGCGGTCTTGGCCATCTTGTACATAATTAACCGTACCATTGGTATCAATATCAGGTATATATTCATCCGAAAAGAAGAATTCTGACTGTTGTTGCTTTTTTTGCTGGGCAAACTGCTTTGCTTGTGACACTTTAGGCTTATTAGTAAAGCGGTGAGTGTCTTGTTTAAAAACGCGCGCACCAGTGATACTTTGACGAAACATGTCAATGTCATCATTGCTAATTGGGCTGTTTGAATAAGGATCTTTTTTCATAGCGGCAGTCTAAACAAAAAAAGGGTAAAAATCGAGATAAAAGGCGTTACAATAGGGCAATCGGGAGGCGATTGTGGCCTCGATTGAATTAATAATTTTGAAAGTAGCAGGCAGGCAATACACATGAGTGAATTACAAATAGAAGAAGCAACGCTAGAAGAAGCTGTAGCAGAACTTTCAACCTTACACGACTGGTTACGTTGGACTACAAGCCAATTTGCCAGCAGTGGTATTTTTTTTGGTCACGGTACTGATAATGCGTGGGACGAAGCGGTAAATTTATTATTACCCGCATTAAGCTTACCAATAGATGCGCCGAAAGAATTAATGCATGCGCGTTTAACGAGTACAGAAAAAAACAGCTTAGCGGGCTTAATTGCTGAGCGTATTAACGATTTTACCCCAGTGCCGTATTTAACCAACATTGCTTGGTTTGCGAATATGCCATTTTATGTAGACGAGCGCGTGCTTATTCCACGTTCGCCATTTGCAGAGTTAATTAATAACCGCTTTACCCCTTGGCTTGAAGAGCCTGAGTCGCTTAAGCGTATTTTAGATTTATGTACGGGTTCTGGTTGTATCGCGATTGCACTTGCACAAGCGTTTGAAAATGCGCAGGTAGATGCGGTTGATATTTCTTATGAAGCTCTAGAAGTAGCCGACATAAATATTACAGACTACCAGTTAAGTGAACGAGTATTGCCAATTCAGTCAGATGTGTTTAGTGGTGTACCAGGGCAAACATACGACCTGATCATAGCTAACCCGCCGTACGTTGATGCTGAGGACATGGCCGACTTACCGCGTGAGTTTCATCATGAACCAGAACTTGGTTTGGCTTCAGGCCACGACGGCCTAGACGTAACCCGCACTATATTAAGCGAAGCAAGTAAGCACCTTACTGCAAACGGCTTATTGTTTGTAGAGGTAGGTAACTCTATGGTACATATGGATGCATTGTATCCGGGTGCGCCATTTGAATGGGTTGAGTTTGAACAAGGTGGTTTAGGTGTGTTTGTTATTAGCAAACAGCAACTTGATGAGTATTTTGCACAATAAAAATCAATATCATTTATAGAATATGTATTTGAATATAAATTGATATAAGTAAATAGCCGAGTGTAAAGCTCGGCTATTGGTAGTCATTAGGAATGAGGAAAAGTAATGGCAGGTAATAGCATTGGACAGTTATTTAAAGTGTCTACTTTTGGTGAGAGCCACGGCGTTGCATTAGGCGGCGTTGTTGATGGTACACCAGCAGGTCTTGAAATCACCGAGGCCGACCTACAAATAGATTTAGACCGTCGTAAACCGGGGCAAAGTCGTTATACCACGCAGCGCCGTGAAGACGATCAGATAAAAATTCTTTCAGGCGTATTTGAAGGTAAAACCACAGGTACTAGCATAGGTTTACTTATTGAAAACACCGATCAACGCTCAAAAGATTACGGCAAAATTAAAGATGTGTTTCGCCCAGGTCATGGCGATTACACCTATTGGCATAAATACGGCCTGCGCGATTATCGCGGTGGTGGTCGCTCATCAGCGCGCGAAACGGCAATTCGTGTTGCTGCGGGCTCTATTGCTAAAAAATATTTAAAACAATTTCATGGTATCGAAATAAAAGCCTGCTTAAGTCAGTTAGGGCCAATTAAAGCAGACGTTTTTGATTGGAACGAAGTTGAAAACAACTTATTCTTTTTTCCTGATGTGAGCAAGTTAGAAGCGCTTGATGAATATATGCGCGGCCTTAAAAAGCAAGGTGATTCAGTAGGCGCAAAAGTAAAAGTAGTGGCAAGTAATGTACCTGTAGGCCTTGGTGAGCCAGTATTTGACCGCCTTGACGCCGAACTTGCGCATTCGTTAATGAGCATTAACGCGGTTAAAGGTGTTGAAATTGGCGACGGCTTTGATGTAATTGAGCAAAAAGGCTCAGAGCACCGCGATGAACTAACACCACAAGGGTTTACCTCTAACCATGCGGGCGGCGTATTAGCGGGTATTTCTACTGGGCAAGATATTATTGCTTCTATTGCGCTAAAACCTACCTCAAGCATTACCATACCGGGTAACAGTATAAATACTGAAAACGAAGCGGTTGAGATGATCACCAAAGGTCGTCACGATCCGTGTGTAGGTATTCGTGCTGTGCCAATTGCTGAGGCGATGATGGCCATTACTTTAATGGATCATTTGCTACGTCAACGTGGACAAAACCCACATGTACACCACGAGCATGGGCCGATACCCGGTTCGGTATAATTAGAGTTACATTAAGTAGATAATAAAAACGCGGGCGATCCGCGTTTTTTGTATTTGTTTATCAGTGCAAGTTCAACTTTTTTACTAAAGTTAATTAAACAGGTTTGAGGGAGCTAAATGTGACAATGACAAATAACGTAAAGGCTCAGCAACAAGCTGCACTGAAAAGGCTGGAGCGATTTAGCTTCATTACCGACAGTAGTTTAAAAATTCCTTTTACTAATTTTAAAGTTGGTGCCGATGCGATTATTGGTTTATTGCCTGTTGCCGGTGATATGGCCGGTTTTATTTTATCTGCTTATGTATTAATTGAAGCGCAGCGCTTAGGTGTTAGCTGGACTATAAAACTACGTATATTAGCTAATATGCTTATCGACTTTGTGGGCGGTTTACTACCCATAGTAGGTGATATTTTTGATGCTTACTTTAAAGCAAACACCCGAAATACCCAGCTGCTAAAAAAATACTTAGCGCAGCAAAAGTAATAAAGCAATTTAGCTTTTACCCTTGTTAAAAAAGTATTCTGCAATAACCTGCTTTTGTTGACCAAACTGATCTGAAATCCCTATACCTACACCTATTATTTGCCCCTGTGCTTTAGGTGGGTTAGCCTGTATTTGTTTATTTATAACAGCCAGTTGAGGGCTTTTCTCGTTAGCTAACAATGTTAAATGTGGCTGAAAGTTTTGAAAAACGTTAGGGCTGCCGTAGCGCTTAAATGCAGTTAACTTGTTGGGGTAGTTTTTAACCCAAGTAGGCACAGTAGCATTTCGCTCGCGCAGCGGTTCAATAGCAAGTGTTACCTCGTCAGATAGTCTTTGTAATTGGCGCGACGGCTGTAAATTAATAAAAGCCCAATTACTTTTAGTTACGCTAAAGCCTTCAGCGGTTATGGGAAATGGTTGCTGTTGCGCTACGATGCTTTTTACCGCAAGTTTAATTGCCTCCTCTGTACCGGGTGCAAAGTCAGTTAAATATAAAGTAGCGTGTACCGGCATGCCTTTATCGTAAAAGCTAACCATACCCGCTTGTTTTAATACATCACTGGTTTGCGCCATTAAAGTAATGATTGGTTGCGAAGGAATAGCAAACACATTAATACTGATGTTTTTTGCAACAGCAGGCAGTGATACACCCATAAGCCCAAGCAGGGCAATAAATAAAAATTTAACCTTTTTTATACTCATTAGTTTAAACATAATTTTAGTATTTCATTAAGCAGCTCTGTCGTTATAGTGATGGTAAGGGTTATTGCTCAAGCAGTAAATACGCCAAACAGTATAAATACCAGCTATTCGACAGCACCTTATATAGCTATTATTAGCTAACCCCACGGGCTTTATAAAACGCCGTTACATGGAAGTGTTAACCCGCTATCCAATTTTTTACATTCGCTGCGAAAGCCCGTACAATTCACCTCGTTTTTAGCGCGCACATTTTTAATATAATGAGCAGTAAGCCCTATATTCAGAGTAAGTAATTAAACTTTTATGCATAAAATTGCTGATTTAATTTCTATTTTTGCAGCCACTTTTGACCAAAGCTATAATACGCGGCTGGTTAAAGGCGAGCACGAACCTATTTATATTCCTAGCTGTGATAAAACGCCGTATCACCAAATTGTGTTTGCTCATGGCTTTTACGCCAGTGCCCTGCACGAAATAGCACATTGGCTGGTGGCGGGAGATAAGCGCCGTTTACTTGAAGATTACGGCTATTGGTATTGCCCCGACGGCCGCGATAAGCAAAAACAAGCCGAATTTGAAAATGTAGAAATAAAACCGCAAGCCATTGAGTGGCTATTGAGTACCGCCGCAGGTTTTGAATTTAATGTGTCGGTAGATAATTTAAATGGCGAGCAAACGTGTCGTTTTGATTTTCAGCAGCGAGTACACCAACAAGTTTTAACACTTATTAATAACGGTTTTAACTCCCGTACCGAGGCATTGCTAAAAGCACTAAGCCATTTTTATAATACGCCATGGCCAATGAGTGCACAGCAATTTAATTGGCAACATCCCAAGGAGCCCAAGGATGCAGTTTAAGTTAGGTTTAATTATAAACCCGCTAGCGGGTTTAGGCGGCACTGTAGCGTTAAAAGGTAGCGATGGCGCAGCAACTGCAGCAAAAGCGCTAGCACTTGGCGCTCAGCCTAAAGCTAATAGTCGTACAAAAGCCGCACTTGAAGTATTACTGCCTTATAAAAACCAATTAACTATTTATACAGTAAATGGCGATATGGGCGAGCACTGTGCTAAAGCACTCGGCTTTAAGGTGCAAGTAATATATAACAGCAATGCTATAACCACAGCCAACGACACAGAGCACGCTGTAAAAGCACTTAAAGAGCTAGGTGTAGATTTAGTTTTATTTGCTGGAGGCGACGGCACAGCGCGTAATATTTGCCATGCTGTTGAGGACACAATACCCGTACTGGGTATTCCTGCTGGCTGCAAAATACACTCAGGGGTATATGCAATCACGCCAAAAGCAGCAGGGCGTGTAGTCGAAATGCTGGTAAAAGGCGATTTAGTTACCTTAGGTGACGCCGATGTAATGGATATTGACGAAGAGGCATTTAGACAAGGCACAGTTAAAGCTAAACGTTATGGCGAAATGCAAGTACCAAGCGAAGTGCGTTACATGCAAGCGGTTAAAAATGGCGGTAAAGAAACCGACGAGTTAGTGCTTGTAGATATTGCCGCCTATGTGGTGAGTGAAATGGATGAGGACACTTTTTACATTATGGGCAGTGGCTCAACCGTTGCTGCAGTAATGGAAGAAATGGGGTTAGAAAATACACTTTTAGGTGTCGATTTAGTTAAAGATCAAACCCTTATAGCGCAAGACCTAACCGCAGCGCAATTACTTGAGCATACGCAAGGTCAAAAAACTAAATTAGTGATCACCTTAATTGGCGGCCAAGGACATATTTTTGGTCGTGGTAATCAACAGCTTAGCCCCGCGCTTATTCGCGCTATTGGCACCAATAACATTATAGTAGTAGCTACAAAAACAAAATTGCAGGCTTTAAATGGCCGTCCACTTATTTGTGACACCGGCGATAGCAGTTTAGATGATGAACTAACCGGTTATATTAAAGTTACATGCGGATTTAACGACCACATTATGTATGCAGTAGGGTATTAATACCCATTGCAAAACCAGGAGACAGAATAAATGAGTTTAGTAAACTATATTGATGCAGCCCAACACTATTTTGATGATTTAGTGATTAAAGCCACCGATGATGAATTATTTGCAGGAGGCTATTTGCGAGGTCACTTTGACTTAGCAGTAGGGTATGCGCAAGTAGAAAAGCTAACTATTAGCACAGATGAACTTAACGAAACCGTAGAGCAAAGCTTAGTGAAGGCTTATCATAATGGTGAACTTAATGAAGATGACAAAACCCTTGTTGCTCGTTTGTGGGAAGAAGTAAAAGCATTGGCCTGAGTAAACCTAGGCTAAAACTAATTTAAACGCGATACGCTACTGGCTTATCGCGTTTTTTATGTTTAAAAGTATTGATATGAGGGAGTTAGCCTCAGGTTAATTTACTGTTGTGTAAAGATAGGATATGGTTATTGAAAATATGATTTAGAGAGCTTTAAAGAATGAATAATAACCAAAGTGCAGTGCCAACTGGTTTAATTGCACGATTTTTAAATTTTGTTGAACGGGTAGGTAATAAGCTTCCTGATCCGGCCATTATATTTTTGTTTGCCATGTTACTAATTTGGTTTTTGTCGTGGTGGTTTTCAGGCGTAAGCTTTGATGCAATAGATCCACGTACCGGCGAAGCCATTATTATCAATAATATGCTAGCAAGTGATTCGCTCGCCACCTTTTTATCCTCTATGGTAAAAACCTTTACCGGCTTTGCACCCTTAGGCGTAGTGTTAGTGGCTATGTTAGGTGTGGGGGTTGCAGAGCATTCGGGCTTTATTAATACCGGCCTTAAGTTAATGCTTAAAGTGACGCCTAAAAAGTTATTAACGCCTTCAATTATTTTAGTGGCCATTGTAAGCCATACCGCAACTGATGCAGGTTATGTATTAGTTATTCCACTAGCTGGGGTTATATTTTATGCTGCAGGGCGCCATCCGCTTGCGGGTATTGCTGCTGCATTTGCGGGTGTGAGTGGTGGTTTTGGGGCTAACTTTATTCCATCGGGTATCGACCCATTGCTACAAAGTTTTACCCAAAGTGCGGCGCAAATAATTAATCCTGCAATGACAATTAACCCGTTAAATAACTGGGCATTTGCTTCAGCATCTAGCTTATTTATAGTGGCATTAGGCTGGTATATTACCGATAAAATTATAGAACCACGTTTACAAAAAACCGCGGTAGATGGCGCTAAAGAAGATTTACCCGTATTTGAAGATGCCCGCAGTGATGAAAAACGTGCATTTATAATTGCCAGTTCAGTTATGGTTGCAGGCCTTGCGTTACTTGCTTATGTATCGGCAGATAGTAACTCGGCAATGCGCAGCAGCGATGGCTCGTTAACTAATTTTAGCTCGCCATTAATGCAATCTATCGTACCGTTAATCTTTTTATTATTTTGGATACCCGGCGCGGTTTACGGCTTTACCGTAGGCACCTTTAAAACCTCTAAAGACATGATAGATGCCATGAGTAAAGCGATGAGCGGCATGGCATATTATATTGTAATGGCATTTTTCTGTTCGTTATTTATTGCCGCATTTAGTAAATCAAACTTAGGTGCATTGCTAGCAATCGAAGGCGCGCAGTTATTAAAAGCAATGCAGTTGCCAAGTGCAGTAACGGTTGTGGGAATTATCTTTTTAACCGGCTTTGTTAACTTATTTGTAGGTTCAAGTTCAGCAAAATGGGCATTACTTGGCCCCATATTTGTACCTATGCTAATGCAACTTGGTATTTCGCCAGACTTAACTCAAGCGGCTTATCGTGTTGGTGACTCAAGCTCTAATATTATTACACCGTTAATGCCCTATTTCCCATTAGTGGTGGTGTACTGTCAAAAGTATGTGAAAGGCACCGGCATAGGCACTTTAATTGCTATTATGCTACCGTACTCAATCGCCTTTATGATTGGCTGGAGTATCTTTTTATTAGGTTACTGGGCACTTGGTATCCCGCTAGGGCTTGATGCCAGCTACGTTTACCCAGCGCTAGCGCCTTAACGTAAAACAAATAGATAATATAAAAGTAAAAGCCTCATCATGAAATTGGTGGGGCTTTTTTGTGTTAAGAGATCAGATTTAACCGTAGGGCAAACACTGTACCCCGAATAAAGTAACCTTAATAAAAGTAATGCTAAAAGTTACTATGGCATTGCCTTCCTCATTTACAGCTCTTTGTTTAAATGCTTTTAAGTGAGTTATTCACCAAGAGGATAGGAGACGCTGCGCTTTAGAGAAGTAATAGAGCAGTGCAGATAAGAAAGGGGTGTGCAGGCGAGAATTTAGCTGTGAGGTGGAAATAAAATATCGTGTTTATTTTCTCAGGGGAATATTATTTTCTGCCTAGAGCCTAGAGCCTAGAGCCTAGAGCCTAGAGCCTAGAGCCTAGAGCCTAGAGCCTAGAGCCTAGAGCCTAGAGCCTAGAGCCTAGAGCCTAGAGCCTAGAGCCTAGAGCCTAGAGCTTTATTTTAGGCACAAAAAAACCTTGCTCACTTACGTGGCAAGGTTTTTATTAAAGAGTCGTTGCTTATTTCGGCGTTGTAAAGCTTACTGGGCGACGTTCTTTACGAGGACCGCTGCGCTTATCACCGCGAGCGCTGTCATCTTTATTAAAGCTGCGTTTTTCGCCGCCAGCTGGACGCTCAGAGCGTTCGCCACGTGGCTCAGCAGGACCTTGATCAGCAGTGATTGTTAAGCCCATAGGACGTTTACAAATAAACACTTTTTGGAAATGATCAAGTACATCTTTAGGCATGTTTTTCGGTAATTGAACCGTGCTGTGATTATCGTGTAGACGAATATCACCAATAAACTTGCTTGAAATGTCAGCTTCGTTAGCAATAGCGCCAACAATGTTCTTAACCTGAACACCATGTTCACGACCTACTTCGATACGGTATGTATCCATAGGACCTGCATCACGGCTGTTACGCTCACGAGGTTTACGTTCAGCGCGCTCGCCACCACGTTCACCGCCACGTTCGTTACGACGACCACGATCACCACGGTCATTGCTACGTGGGTTACGATCATTGCGCTCGTTACGTTCGCGAGGTTGAATCTTAACTTCTTCAACCTTAATTGGTGATTGTTGCTGTGCTAAACACAGTAACGCACCAGCAAGGTCTTCAGCAGAAAGTTCAAGCTTTTGAGCCATGTTTGCTGCTACTTCATTAAAGAAAGTAATATCTTTGTTTTCAAGAGCAAGTGTTAACTTGGCTTGTAACGCTTCGATACGTTTTTCTTCAACAATTTTAGCTGTTGGTAATTCAACTTGTGCAATATCTGAATTCGTATGACGAATGATATTTTTAAGTAAATAACGTTCGTTATGTTTTACGAATAAGATTGCTTTACCAGTACGACCAGCACGACCTGTACGGCCGATACGGTGAACGTAGGCTTCAGAATCTTGTGGAATATCGTAGTTGATAACTAAACTTAAACGGTCAACATCTAGACCACGTGCCGCTACGTCTGTTGCAATAACAACATTTAGCATGCCGCTTTTTAAGCGCTCTACTGTGCGTTCACGTGCTTGCTGGTTCATGTCACCGTTAAGTGGAGCGGCAGAGAAACCTTCGCGCTCTAATAATTCAGCAAGTTGTACTGTATCGTTACGCGTACGTACGAAAACAATAGCACCTTCATATTGCTCAGCTTCTAAAAAGCGAACAATGGCTTTATTCTTATGAATGCTTGCATTCCAAAACACTTGCTCTACTGATGATACAGTTGAGTTACGCGCAGAGATATGAACCTGTTCAGGATTGTTCATATACTTGCTGCTGATGTTTTGAATTTGCTTAGGCATGGTCGCAGAGAAAAGACATGTTTGCTTTTCGCGCGGTGTTTTTTCCATGATGCTTTCTACATCATCGATAAAGCCCATACGTAACATTTCATCGGCTTCATCAAGTACAAGTGCTTGTAGAGCATCAAACTTGATAGTGCCACGGTTAATATGATCTATTAAGCGACCTGGAGTAGCTACGATAACTTGCGCGCCACGACGAAGTGCACTTAGTTGGATACTGTAGCTTTGGCCACCATAAAGTGCCAATACTTCAATACCACGAACATGTTTAGCATATTGTTCAAATGCCTCAGCAACTTGGATCGCAAGCTCACGGGTTGGTGTGAGTACAAGGATCTGTGGCTGTTTCACAGACGGGTCAATATTATTTAATAGTGGTAGTGCAAATGCTGCGGTTTTACCTGTACCCGTTTGAGCTAGTCCCAGTACGTCCTTTCTTTCTAGCAATAACGGTATACATTGAGCTTGGATTTCAGATGGTGTCTTGTAACCCAACTCTTCAACTGCCTTCAAAATTGCAGGAGAAAGATTTAGAGATTCAAACGTGACTGGTTCTGACATTAATACGCCTCAACGAATTTAAAGAGGCGCGCATTATAAAGGATAAATGCGGTAAATGCTTGTAGAAATTACAACTAATTTATAGGTGATTGATGTTGGTCGAAATTTAACCAGCTAAGTAACTAGATTACTTAACTGGTTAACATATTTGATACAGAACTTATTGATAAAGTCCAAGATTCTCTTTGGCGTAGGCCTCAAACTCTGTAAAACCACCAATGTGTTTTTGGTCTACAAAGATTTGCGGCACTGTTGGGCAAGGTTTGCCGGCAGACTTTTCAAGATCTTCTTTACTTATGCCTTCTTTAATAATGTCGATATAGCGAAATTTAAAATCATCACGTTCATTTGATAGTTGTTCTGCTACGTCTTTAGCACGAACACAAAATGGGCAGCCTTCACGACCAAAAATTACAGTTAACATAGTGAACTCCTCAATTAAATTGCTACTAGTGTAACCAATTGAGTTAAATATTAAAGAGCAAACAAGCGATTAAGCTGTTCGCTTTTATTGATATGCCTTAGGGATCAGCGTTTTTAAATAATCGCTACTGTTATTGGGCGCTTAATGTGGTGTTAAAAGTAAAATAAATAATTTTTTGAAAAATCATCTTGAAAACAATTTTGCAGTCCATATATAGATAAGTAGAGGACGCCTGATGGGTCCTTGTTAAACAGAAGTAATTGAAATTTATATTATTAATTAAACTTCATTTGTGTTTGTTCACTAGAAAAGCACAACTGAAATATCGCTTAAATATGAGGATATTATTATGCGTACAGTAGATTTATCACCCCTTTATCGTTCATTCATCGGTTTCGATCATTTAGCGTCTTTAATGGATGCGGCAGCGAGTTCAGATAAGCAGCCAAGCTTTCCTCCTTACAATATCGAAGCGCTCGATAAAGACAAATATAGAATCACTATGGCGGTTGCAGGTTTTAGCAATAGCGAACTGACAATCGAGTCAGAAAATAACACCCTAAAAGTTAGCGGGGTTAAACAAAGTAAAGACGATAGTAAAGAGCGTAAATTTATTCACCAAGGCATTGCAGATCGCAATTTTGAGCGTAAGTTTCAGTTAGGAGATCATGTAAGAGTTATCGCTGCTGATTTAGCCCATGGTTTACTCAGCATAGATTTACAACGTGAAATACCTGAAGCGTTAAAACCGCGCAAAATAGCAATCGGTGGCAATGATTTGCTCGAAGATAAGTAATTCACTTTAAATATTTCCCACTGTTTTAGCCGCCTCGCTTGAGGCGGTATTTTTACCATTGTAATTTATGTTTAACGACCTTGTTGTGTATTTTAAAAGAGTAAATTTAAAAAATTATTTGTTATTTGCTTGAAAACAATTTTAACGTCCATATATAGATAAGTAGAGGACGCCTGATGGGTCCTTGTTAAACAGAAGTAATTGAAATTTATATTATTAATTAAACTTCATTTGTGTTTGTTCATTAGAAAAATACAACTGAAATATCGCTTAAATATGAGGATATTATTATGCGTACAGTAGATTTATCACCCCTTTATCGTTCATTCATCGGTTTCGATCATTTAGCGTCTTTAATGGATGCGGCAGCGAGTTCAGATAAGCAGCCAAGCTTTCCTCCTTACAATATCGAAGCGCTCGATAAAGACAAATACCGAATTACTATGGCAGTTGCTGGTTTTAGCGAAAGCGAGCTGAGCATAGAGTCAGAAAACAACACACTTGTTGTTGCGGGTATTAAAACGGGTAAAGAGCAAGCCAGTGAGCGTAAATTTATTCATCAAGGTATTGCAGAGCGCAACTTTGAGCGTAAATTTCAGCTGGGGGATCACGTAAAAGTACTTGGTGCCGATTTAGCAAATGGCTTATTGAGCATTAACCTTGAACGCGAAATACCAGAAGCACTTAAGCCACGCAAAATTGAAATAGGCAGTGGTAGCCTTATAGAAGGCAAGTAATTTAAATAAGCTTAGTTTTTGATTATCCCCGTAAAGCCGCTTTTTAGCGGCTTTTTGCTGTCCTGATAAGAAGTTAAAAGTTATAGGCTTGCTAGATTGTTCAAATAGTAAGTGGCTTGCTGTAATGTACTTTGCTGTAACGTATTCTCTTGTTTATCCCAGTTTTTATACACCATTCCAATACGTGGGTTTTTTTCTAACTTTGCTCTGTGCGTGTGCATAAAATGCCAGTAAAGGCTATTAAACGGGCAGGCGTCATCGCCCACTTTATGTTTTACTTTATAGTGACAATTTTTGCAGTAGTCGCTCATTTTATTAATATAGTTACCGCTTGCCGCATAGGGTTTGGTGGCAATAATTCCGTCATCGGCAAATTGGCTCATACCCCGAGTATTGGGCATTTCTACCCATTCAATAGCATCTATATAAACACCCAAATACCAAGCATCAACGTCATCTGGGTTTATAGCCGTTAATAAACAAAAATTACCAATAACCATGAGGCGCTGAATATGATGGGCGTATGCAGTAGTTAAGCTTTCACAGAGCGCATGGTGCATGCAGTTCATTTTAGTTTTAGCATGCCAAAAATACGGCGGTAATGTATTTTTGGCTTTAAGCTGATTTTTAGTTGCGTAATCAGGCATGTTAATCCAGTAAATTGCGCGTACGTACTCTCTCCAGCCCAATATTTGCCTAACAAACCCCTCTACTTGAGCAATAGAAATATCATTAGGACGTTGTTCGTACTGGGCTATTACGCGCTTTATTACATACAGTGGGTGTATTAACTTTGCATTTAAAGCAAACGATAAGCGGCTATGGTACAAGCTACTGTTATGTTTACTTTGCTCTGTCATTGCATCTTGAAACTGGCCAAAATGAGGCAGTAAATACAAGCAAAAATAATCTAAGCAGCTAATAGCTTGTTTTCGGGTTGTGGGCCAAGGAAGTTGCTCTGCGGCTTTACCAAAGTAGCTAACATTATGTTTATTTAAACGCGCAATTATAGCACTTACATCGTTATTAAATAATTTAGGCGGCGGGATTTGAGCTAAGTCGGCGGCTGAAAATTTATTTCTGTTATTACTATCAAAGTTCCACTTTCCACCGTGTGGTTTGTTGCTATCCATTAATATATTAAATTGTTTGCGCATTGCGCGATAAAAATGCTCCATTGTTATGTGTTTATCTTTTATAAAGCGGTGTTTTATTTCCTCAAAGGGCAGTAAAAAATGCTCGCTGTCAACACCGCTAACCGTTAATGGGCTGGTGTTTGCAAAGTGGGCTAACTGGGTTTTTAATCTATATTCGTCTGGGTATTGGTACTCAATAGTATTGCATTGATGTTGCGCTGCTATACGGGTAAGCAATGCGGGTAAATCTTCATCATTACAGGTTTCGTTTAATGTTAAATGCAGTACATTAAATCCGGCTTGGTTTAATGCTGTTGCAAAGTTTTCCATAGCGCAAAAAAATGCACAGATTTTTTGAATATGGTGCTTAACATAGCTGGTTTCTTGTTTTAGCTCTGCAATAACATACAAGGTATTGGTTTTTTTATCTTTATACCATGAGTGAGCAGGGTTGAGCTGATCGCCCAAAATGAGTCTAAGAGTATTAAAGTGTGTCATGCCTAAGCCAAATAAATTTAATACGCAAAATTATTACATCAAGATCGCTTACTTTATAAAAACATAGATTTAAAAATTCCTAAATTTGGATAATTAAGTGCAAAAATTAACAAAATTAAATAATTACGCGTTAAATTATAAACACGCTATTTGGTGTCACTTTTTTTATAAACTTATTACTTATTATGGTTGCTAATTACGGCGTACATACTTATAATACCCGCCATTGTTTAGTATGTTGAAAGATATTACTAACAGCGATATTAAATTATTAAGTTTAGTATCTATTGGCGCGGGATGGAGCAGTCTGGTAGCTCGTCGGGCTCATAACCCGAAGGTCGTCGGTTCAAATCCGGCTCCCGCAACCAATCATAATAGTGGGTTTAATCTTACTAATTTATATCGCGCATTCTAAGTAATGCGCGTTTTGCGTTTAAGCTACTGTAGTTTAATTTAGTCAGATTTTTGACTCGCAACCAAGCTTGGCCCTAGGCCACACAGTTTTGTGCTTTTTGGTGTGACGCCCCGCTTGGTTCGGGGCGTTGTTGTATCTGCACTGTTTGATTTGTGACATGGTGATCAAATCAAAATTTAAACTCAATATTTTAGGGCTATAAGCCCTTTTTTTGTTTGTATGGAGGATTTTCGTGACAAAACTTGAACAAGATTTAGTAGCTATGTTAACGCCAGCGGTAGAAATGTTAGGTTTTGAATTACATGGTCTTGAGTTTGTACAAGCGGGTCGCCATTCTACCTTAAGAGTTTATATTACTCATGAGGCTGGGATCTCAGTTGATAATTGTGCAGATGCGAGTCGCCAAATAAGTGCGATTTTAGATGTCGAAGACCCAATTACAAATGAATATGATTTGGAAGTATCGTCTCCTGGTGTTGATCGTCTATTATTCAAACAAGATCACTACGAGCAGGCGCAAGGAGAGGAAGTACAATTACGTACTAAACTTCCACAAGACGGTCGTCGTAATTTTAAAGGCGATTTAATAGCAGTTACTAGCGATATGATTACACTATCTAGTGATGGTACAGAGCATTTAATTATGCTTAGCAACATTGAGCGTGCGAACATAATTGCAAAGTTTTAATTCGAGCGCAAAGGAATAGGGCAAGCGAGGCATAACCCATGGCAAAAGAGATATTATTGGTTGCTGAAGCCGTCTCCAATGAGAAAGCGGTTCCAAAAGAAAAGATTTTTGAAGCTTTAGAGTTCGCTCTAGCAACAGCAACAAAGAAAAAGCACGGTGGTGACATCGACGTACGTGTAGCAATTGACCGTAAAACAGGTGACTACGATACTTACCGTCGCTGGCAGATTGCTGCAGTATTAGAAGATGGGTCTTTAGAGAACCCATACAGCGAAATTACCTTAGAAGCAGCGCAAGTTGAAGAACCTGACTTGCAAATGGGTGACTTCGTTGAAGAGCAAATTGACTCAATTAAATTTGACCGTATTACAACCCAAATGGCTAAGCAAGTTATCGTACAAAAAGTACGTGAAGCTGAGCGTGCTTTAGTTGTAGAAGAATACAAAAGTAAAGAAGGTGAGTTAGTAACGGGTGTGGTTAAAAAAGCCACTCGTGACGCGATCGTTCTTGATTTAGGTAATAATGCTGAAGCGGTAATTTACCGTGACGACATGCTACCGCGTGAAAACTTCCGCCCAGGCGATCGTATTCGCGGTCTTCTATACGAAGTTAAGCCAGAAGCACGTGGCGCACAATTATTTGTAACGCGTTCTAAGCCTGAAATGCTAATGGAATTGTTCCGCATTGAGGTGCCAGAAATCGGCGAAGAAATGATTGAATTACGTGCCGCTGCACGTGATCCAGGTTCGCGCGCTAAAATTGCGGTTAAGTCTAACGACAAACGTATTGACCCAATTGGTGCTTGTGTAGGTATGCGTGGCGCACGTGTTCAAGCTGTATCGTCAGAACTTGGCGGTGAGCGTGTTGATATCGTACTTTACGATGATAACCCAGCACAATTTGTTATTAACGCAATGGCACCTGCAGAAGTAGCTTCAATCGTAATGGATGAAGATACGCACTCAATGGATATCGCTGTAGAAGCTGATAACCTAGCACAAGCTATTGGTCGTAATGGTCAAAACGTTCGTTTAGCTAGCCAATTAACTGGCTGGGAACTAAACGTAATGACTGTTGAAGACATGCGTAGCAAAAACGAAGCTGAGTCAGATAAGTTACTTAACTTATTTACTGAAAATTTAGAAATTGATGATGAATTTGCTTCATTATTAATTAACGAAGGTTTCTCGTCACTTGAAGAAGTTGCGTATGTACCGGCATCTGAATTTTTAGAAATTGATGGCTTAGATGAAGAAACGGTTGATCTATTGCGCTCACGTGCAAAAGACGCATTAACCACTAAAGCACTTAAAACGGAAGAAAGCTTAGATGGCGCAGAGCCAGCTGAAGACTTACTTGCGCTTGAAGGCTTAGAACGTCATTTAGCATTTGTTATGGCAAGCAAGGGTGTAATTACACTTGAAGACTTAGCTGAGCAAGGTATTGATGAATTAGTGGATATTACAGAACTATCACCTGAAAAAGCAGGTGAACTGATTATGGCTGCACGTAACATTTGTTGGTTTGCAGACGAGTAATTTATTAACGGAGGTATTAGAGACTATGGCAGAAGTAAATGTTGAAAAACTAGCCGGTGATATAGGTACAACTGTTGATAAATTGCTACAGCAGTTTTCACAAGCCGGTATTACCAAGCAAGCAGGCGAAAGCGTAACCGAAGCTGAAAAAGCGACGTTACTTGATCACTTAAGCAAGCAGCATGGCGGCACAGGTTCAGATGGCCCAGCGCGTATGACATTGCAACGTAAGAGCAAAAGCACATTAAGTGTGACTGGCTCAACGGGCAAAGCAAAGTCTGTTCAAGTTGAAGTTCGCAAAACACGTACCTACGTGAAGAAAAGCGCAATGGAGCAAGAGCAAGAAGAGCTACGCCTAGCCGCTGAAGAAAAACTGCGCCTTGAAGAGCAGCAAAAAGCTGCACAAGAAGCCGCAGAATTGAAAGCGAAACAAGAGGCAGAACGTAAAGCGAAAGAAGACGCTGATCGTAAAGCTAAAGAAGAAGCTAAACGCAAAGCTGATGCAGAGCGTAAAGCGAAACAAAAGCAGATGACCCCAGAGCAAAGTGCTAAGTCTGAGAAAGATCGCATCGAAGCTGAGCGTCTGCAAAAAGAAGCAGAAGAGGCCGCATTGAAGAAAGCTGAAGAAGAAGCGAAACGTCAAGCAGAAGAAGCAAGAAAGCTAGCTGAAGAGAACTCAGCACGCTGGAAGAAAGAAGAAGAAGAGCGTAAGAAGCGTGAAGAAACATCTGATCACCACCTTACAACTTCTACTTACGCACGTGAAGCAGAAGATGTTGCTGATGCTCGTGATGAGCAAGGCACACGCCGTGCGAAGAAAAAGAAAAAAGCGCCAGCAAAAGATAAATTTGCAGCGTCTAAAGGCCGTAATAAAGGCAAGTTAAAAGCACCTACATCGCTACAGCATGGTTTTACAAAACCAACTGCTGATGTTAAAAATGAAGTGCGTATTAGCGAAACAATTACAGTTGCAGAGCTTGCGTCACGCATGGCTGTTAAAGGCGCTGAAGTTGTAAAAACAATGATGAAAATGGGCGACATGGTTACTATTAACCAAGTGATTGACCAAGAAGCTGCACAACTTGTTGCAGAAGAAATGGGCCACAAAGTTATCATTGTTAAAGAAAACGAATTAGAGCAAAAAGTACTAAACGATCGCCATGAAGATGGTAAGTCTGAGCCACGTGCACCAGTTGTAACTGTTATGGGTCACGTTGACCATGGTAAAACATCTACACTTGATTACATTCGTTCAGCTAAAGTAGCCTCAGGCGAAGCCGGTGGTATTACACAGCACATTGGTGCATACCATGTTGATGTTAATGGCAACATGATCACTTTCTTAGATACTCCGGGTCACGCCGCATTTACTTCAATGCGTGCTCGTGGTGCTCAAGCGACTGATATCGTAATCTTAGTGGTTGCAGCTGATGATGGTGTTATGCCACAAACTAAAGAAGCGGTACAGCATGCACGTGCTGCTGGCGTTCCTTTAATCATTGCTGTAAACAAAATGGATAAAGAAGGCGTAGACCCAGATCGCGTTAAGAACGAGCTAGCTCAGCTTGACGTTATTCCTGAAGAATGGGGCGGCGATACACAGTACGTTCATATCTCTGCAAAAACAGGTTTAGGTATTGATGAGCTTTTAGAAGCGGTATTAAACCAATCTGAACTACTAGAACTTACGGCTCCAACTGTTGGTATGGCTGCAGGTGTTGTTATTGAATCACGCTTAGATAAAGGCCGTGGTCCAGTTGCATCGATACTTGTTCAATCGGGTACGCTTAACCAAGGTGACATTGTATTATGTGGTCTTGAGTATGGTCGTATTCGTGCAATGCGCGATGAAAACGGTAAAGACATTAAGTCTGCGGGTCCTTCTATTCCTGTAGAAATTTTAGGTCTTTCTGGTATTCCGGCTGCAGGCGACGAAGCAACTGTAGTTAAAGATGAGCGTAAAGCGCGTGAAGTTGCTTTATATCGTCAAGGTAAATTCCGTGATGTTAAACTAGCGCGTCAACAAAAAGCTAAGCTTGAAAACATGTTTAGTCATATGACTGAAGGCGATGTGTCTGAAGTTAACGTGGTACTTAAAGCTGACGTTCAAGGTTCAATCGAAGCAATCTCTGATTCACTAACTAAACTCTCTACTGATGAAGTGAAAGTGAAGATAGTAGGTTCAGGTGTTGGTGGTATTACCGAAACTGATGCAACACTTGCAGCAGCGTCTAACGCAATTGTGGTTGGCTTTAACGTTCGTGCTGATGCTTCTGCTCGTAAAGTAATTGAGTCTGAAAACTTAGACTTGCGTTACTACAGCGTAATCTACAGCTTGATTGACGAAGTTAAACAAGCAATGTCGGGTATGTTGGCACCAGAATTTAAGCAAGAGATTATTGGTCTTGCTCAGGTTCGTGACGTGTTTAAGTCTCCAAAAATTGGCGCAATTGCTGGTTGTATGGTTACTGAAGGTGTTATTAAACGTAGCGCTCCAATTCGTGTACTTCGTGATAACGTGGTTATCTACGAAGGTGAACTTGAGTCACTTCGTCGCTTTAAAGACGATGTTGCTGATGTTCGTAACGGCATGGAATGTGGTATCGGCGTTAAGAACTACAATGACGTTCGTGTTGGCGACCAAATTGAAGTATTTGAAACAGTTGAAATACAACGTACTCTTTAATTGTTAGCTAGCTAGACTAATAAATGGGGGCTTAGCCCCCATTTGTGTATCCATTATTTAATTAACTTATTATATTCCAATAGGTTATGATTTTAGGACAAATGCAATGAGAGAATTTTCTCGTACAGATCGTGTTGCTCAGCAAATTCAAAAAGAAATTGCGGTAATTTTACAACGCGAAATAAAAGATCCACGCTTAGGTATGGTGACAGTGTCAGCGGTAGAAGTATCGCGCGATTTATCTTATGCGAAAATATTCATTACGGTATTTAATACGCAAGATGATAATGCAGCGAAGCAAAGTGCAAACGTACTTAACGAAGCGACCGGTTATATCCGCTCGTTACTAGGTAAGCGTATTCGTGCACGTATTATGCCTGAGTTAAAGTTTTTAGTTGATAACTCACTAATGGAAGGTATGCGTATATCTAACTTAGTTGATTCCATTATTCGCGAAGACAACGCTAAACATGTTGCAGATGAAACAGATGTTGAAGACAGCACTGATCATGAAGATGACGTAACTAACAGCGAAGATGAGACTAAGCACGTAGATATTGATACAGATAGCGAAGAAGGCACTAATACAGATGGCAAAGCGCAGTAAAGGCCGTCCAGTTGACGGTATTTTGTTGTTAAACAAACCAATTGGCATTTCATCAAATAAAGCACTACAGCAAACAAAAGGTGTGTACTTTGCACAGAAGGCGGGGCACACAGGTGCGCTAGATCCATTGGCAACCGGTATGCTGCCTATTTGCTTTGGTGAGGCAACCAAGTTTACACAGTTTTTACTCGATACAGACAAAACCTATGTGGTACGCGCTAAATTAGGCGAGAGAACAACGACATCAGATTCTGATGGTGAAATTGTTAGCACTAAAGATGTAAATGTAACGCGTGAACAACTGATTAAAGAAATTGCCGCTTTTGTTGGTGAGTCAGATCAGTACCCGTCAATGTACTCGGCGCTTAAGTATCAAGGTAGGCCTTTATATAAGTATGCACGCGAGGGTATTGAAGTACCACGTAAATGCAGAAAAATAAACGTGTTTAGCTTAACGTTTGACGAATTTGATGAAGTGAATAACGTAATACAAATGACGGCGCATGTATCTAAAGGCACCTACATTCGTACTATTGTTGACGACTTAGGTGAAAAGCTAGGTTGTGGCGCACACGTTGTTATGCTGCACCGCACTGCGGTTGGTCAATATCCTGCAGAAAAAATGGTGTCGCTAGATGAAATTGAAGCGTTATTAGCAAAAGCTAAAGACGAAGAAGTTGCACCTTCTACTTATTTAGACGCGTTGTTATTGCCACTCGATACAGCTTTAGTTGATTTACCGGTTGTTGAGATAAGTAAAGAGCAGGGCAGTATTTTTAGTCACGGCCAAGCAATAGACCTTGATATAGATTTGCCTGAAGGCGCAATTAAGGTTGTAGCTGACGGTATTTTTATTGGTACAGGCGAGCGTAATGCCAGCGGCCATTTAAAAGTTAAACGTGGCTTGGCCAGCCAACAAGATGATTATGTAAAACCCGAATAAATAGTTGCTTTAAATATTTTCAGCAGCTTATTTATATTGATGGGATAATTAACTTGTAGTTATTTGTACAATTGGTAGAATACGCCCGCTTAATCGTTTTGGCTGAATTAGTGATCGGCTAAAGCACCTTTTAAATTTAATTTTTGGAGTTATTATGTCACTAAGCAATCAAGAAAAAATCGATATCATTGCTAAATTCGCACGTGCTGAAGGCGACACTGGTTCACCTGAAGTACAAGTAGCATTACTTACTTTTGATATCAACAAGCTTCAAGGTCACTTTGCTGATCACAAGCATGACTTCCATTCTCGTCGTGGTCTGCTTCGCAAAGTTAGCCAACGTCGTAAATTGCTTGATTACCTTAAAGGTAAAGACATCACGCGTTATACTGCGTTAATCAAAGAACTTGGCCTACGTCGCTAAGCACTTGATTATCAAAAAAGGAGCTTTTTAGCTCCTTTTTTTGTGCCTAAAATTCAGCACGACGTTTTATAAACACCTTAAATTATAAAATAAAACCTCTATTTAATAGGTAAGCAAAGGTCGTCATTTTTAGCCTTCATAAGGCTTAGCTTTTATCTAATAGCTAGACTCGCATTCTAACGGCGCTTTGGTATATACTATGCGCGTAGCTAAAAAGGTTTAGTTACGTTTATTTACGTCATCGCCAATTGTAGTACTTAATTGATTTTAAAATAAATACAATTATGTACTGTAATTGGTACTTAGATGACAACTTAAAAACATTTTAAAACATTTAAGGAATATTTTAAGTGCAAGCAATTATTAAAGAATTTCAACTAGGTCAACACACAGTGACACTAGAAACTGGTGCAATCGCTCGTCAAGCAGACGGCGCTGTACTTGCAAGCATTGGCGACACTTCAGTACTTGTTACTGTTGTTGGTAAACGTGAAGCGCAACCTGGCCAAGACTTTTTCCCACTAACAGTTAACTACCAAGAGCGTATGTACGCTGCTGGTCGTATCCCTGGTGGTTTCTTAAAGCGCGAAGGTCGTCCTAACGATGGCGAAACACTTATTGCACGTCTTATTGACCGTCCAATTCGTCCACTTTTCCCAAGTGGTTTTGTAAACGAAGTACAAGTTATTGCTACTGTTGTTTCTGTTAACCCTGAAATTCAACCTGATATGGTTGCGTTAATTGGTACTTCAGCTGCACTTGCTATCTCTGGTATTCCGTTCAGTGGTCCAATTGGTGCTACTCGCGTTGGTTACATCGACGGCGAATACGTACTTAACCCAACACTAAAAGAGCTAGAAGAAAGCAAGCTAGACTTAGTTGTTGCTGGTACTGATAACGCAGTATTAATGGTTGAGTCAGAAGCAGACGTACTTGCAGAAGACATTATGCTAGGTGCGGTTGTTTATGGCCATGAGCAAGCTCAAGCGATCATTACAGCAATTAAAGAATTTAAAGCAGAAGCAGGCAAGCCTACTTGGGATTGGACTGCACCAGCTAAAAACGTATCACTTGAAGAGAAAGTAGCGTCTATTGCTGCTGATAAAGTGGGCGAAGCTTACCGCATTACAGATAAAGTAGCGCGTAAAGAAGCACTTGGCGTAGCTAAAGATGAAGTTGTTGCTGTATTAACAAGCGAACTTGCTGAAGGCGAGTCTTTAGATAAGCAAGAAATTGGTAAAATCTTCGGTTCACTTGAGAAGAAAATCGTTCGTGGCCGTATCGCTGCTGGCGAAAAGCGTATCGATGGTCGTGAACCAGATATGATTCGTGCACTTGACGTAATGACTGGCGTATTACCGCGTACTCACGGTTCTGCTATCTTTACTCGTGGCGAAACTCAAGCACTTGTAACAGCTACACTTGGTACAGAGCGTGATTCACAGTTAATCGACGATTTAACTGGCACGCACAAAAACCACTTTATGCTTAACTACAACTTCCCTCCATTTTGTGTAGGCGAAACTGGTTTTGTTGGTTCTCCTAAGCGTCGTGAAATCGGCCATGGTAACCTTGCTAAGCGTGGTATTGCAGCAGTAATGCCAACATTGACTGAATTCCCATATTCAATCCGTGTAGTATCTGAAATCACTGAATCAAACGGTTCATCTTCAATGGCTTCTGTGTGTGGTACTTCACTTGCACTTATGAATGCTGGTGTACCAATTAAAGCGTCTGTTGCGGGTATCGCAATGGGTCTAGTTAAAGAAGACGATAAGTTTGTTGTACTTTCTGACATCTTAGGTGATGAAGATCACTTAGGCGACATGGACTTTAAAGTTGCGGGTACTGCTGGCGGTATTACAGCACTACAAATGGACATTAAGATTGAAGGTATCACTCAAGAAATCATGCAAATTGCGCTTAAACAAGCAAAAGCTGCACGTTTACATATCTTAGAAGTGATGGACAAAGCAATTTCTGCACCGTCTGAAGAGCTTTCTCAGTTTGCTCCACGTATTTATACTATGAAGATCCCACAGAAGAAAATCGCTGAAGTTATTGGTAAAGGTGGCGCAACAATTCGTCAACTTACTGAAGAAACTGGCACAACGATTGAAATCGGTGATGATGGCACAATCAAAATTGCAGCAACTGACGGCGAAAGCGCAGCAAATGCAATTAGCCGCATTGAGCAATTAACTGCTGAGCTTGAAGTAGGTACTATTTACGAAGGTAAAGTTGTACGTATTGTTGATTTTGGTGCGTTTGTAAATATTCTTCCTGGTAAAGATGGTCTAGTACATATTTCGCAAATTAGTACTGAGCGTGTTAATAACGTGACTGATCACCTTTCTGAAGGTCAAGAAGTTAAAGTTAAAGTACTAGAAGTAGACCGCCAAGGCCGTGTACGTCTAAGTATTAAAGAAGCAATGGAATCTGCAGCACCTGCAGCTGATGCGCCAACTGACGCATAATTGCTAATACTTAATCCGGTTATATTTACTGGATAACATAAAAAGGGGCTGTTTAGCCCCTTTTTTTATGCTTTAATGAAACTAACTGCTTATAGCAATTGAATTTAAAGTTAATTATTTTAAGCGCTTAAGTTGAATGGATATCATTATTTTAAAGCGTTAAATAATTTATTAGCTAAACGCAGTTAATATGAACCTTACTAGACATCGCATGTCTTATTTATTTGCTACTTACCTTGGTATTAAGGATTTTAATGACACTCAAACATTTAGCCTTGGCATCTTTTACTATTTTGTCTTTAAGCGCGTGCCAAAGCACTTCAAAAGCTGAGTCAATGCCGATTGTTAATGTGCCTTTTACTGCGCCTCTCGCCTCTGATTTTAGAAGTGAAATTGCAATTGCACGTTATTCAGAGCTACTAAATAGAGTAGATCTAAGCCCTGAGCAACAAGCAAAACTTTATTATGATCGGGGTGTATTATTTGACAGTTTAGGCATGACCACGTTGTCGCGAATTGACTTTAATCGTGCTGTTAAATTAAAACCAGATTTAGCCGAGGTGTATAATTTTTTAGGTATTCAACATACCTTAATGCAGCAGTATGAAAAAGCCTATGAACTTTTTGATTCAGCCCTTGAGCTTAACGAAGAACATGAATATGCGTATTTAAATCGTGGTATTGCACTGTACTATGGCGACAGAGCAGAGCTTGCACAAAACGATTTTAATGAGTTTTTAGCGCGCTCTCCAAACGATCCTTACCGTGTGTTATGGCTTTTTTTAGCGCAAGCACAGGATGATAAAGTTAAAGCACTTAGTGTGCTTAAAACCAATGCTAAAGCACTTGATGAATCGCAATGGGCGTATCAGTTAATTGCGCTTTACCTGGGCGATATTAGCGAACATGATTTTTTATCTGTTATTAGTGATGGGGTTAAATCAGAGCAAGAATACGCACAGCGATTATGCGAGGCTTACTTTTATTTGGCAAAATCGCATCAAGCAGCAGGTAATATTAATTTAGCCGCTGATTATTTTAAGCTGGCACTGGCTACCAACGTGCATGAGTTTATTGAATATAAATATGCGCGATTAGAACTTGAGCTGATGACAGGTGTTGACGAAAGCTAAGCGTTATAAACTAGCGGTAGTATTACTGTGTAGCCTATTAATTAGTGGCTCGAGTAATCATGCTAACAGTATTGGCTTTTGGCAGGTTTTAAATGCCAAGGCCAATATAATACAAAATTATTGGCTATTTCCTGATTATTTTTCTCTGCATTTACAGCAACTCCCTGATATTGCGCTCGCTTCATTAGCGCGAAATAAAATACCTGCCGCGCAATATAGATATTCACTTAAATTATTAAAAAATAACCATACCGATACTGCAAAGTTATTTTGGCAAAAAAACACCCATACTATGAATGAGTCAAAACGCCAAGCATTAGCGATGGAGTTATTAGCTCAATCTCAATGGGGCGATCTTAAATTATTGGCAAAGCAGGGGTTATTGCCTGAGGGAGATGCATTAAATCATCTTAAACTGCAAACAACTCAGCCTTATAGCAGCCTGCCCACAGCGTTTATGCAGCGCCTTGGTTTTTTATCATTGAGTTCAGAGGTTAAAGCGGATGAACAATGTTTGTTTAACGTGTTAATGATGAGCGATCACCGTAGCGGGTTATATAAGCTCGCTAAACTTATAAAGCAATACAATAAGCGCCCTGAGCCCAGTGCTGGGGTTTTTTGTTTATCGCAACCGATTTATGTTGGCGGTGCTATTAATTGTAGTAGTGCAGCAAATAAAATGGCGCAGTGCGATTGGCAAACCGCTAGGCTAAAAAAACAGCTTCCTACTGATTTTGACTTTATAGTAATGATGCCCAAGCAGGGAAGTGCAAATGTGCGCAGTGGCATTATGCAATTAAATTCAAAAGCAGGTTACCAAGTGTTTTTACATGAGTTAATGCACTTTAATGGTTTTGAGGATGAATACGCGCTACCAAAAACGAAGCAAGCTTGGCTGTGTGCACAAAGTGGTTTTGTGGCACCTAATTTGTTTTTAGCAAATAGCGAAGCTACCCCACCAGTAGGTTGGTATAAAAGCCAGAGCTGCCAGCAAGGGGCCGTGGCTTATAAGCCCAGTGAAGCTTGGTCTATTATGCAATATCAGCAGTTAGCTCTCTCAGCGCAATACAGAGCGTTGTGGCAAGCACACATAAATACCCATTTTACAGTGTTTCCTCGTTTTAACTCCTTCATGGAACGCTCAATAACGCCACGCTAAATTTTAAAGTCTTTACTCTAAGGCGTATGAAAAGCGAACATAGTTGATATTGTTGCATTAATTTATATATAAATTTGCTTGATAATTATGCAGCTAGAGGCGCTTTCTATAGACAAAAACGGCGTTTATCAGTATAACTATACGTATTAATGCTGTTAAAAAAGCAGACCACAAAAGCTAATGCCCAAGTCACTTTGGTAATTAACTATAACGAATAGCGTATTGATAAATTTATGATTTTAAAAGGTCCTTTACTATGACTTTGCTCTGGATACCCCTGCTATCCTTAATTGGCAGTGTTATTTCTGCATTTACAGGCAAACTAACGCGAAACCAAGCGACAAGCTTAACTATGCTTGCACCATTAATCGCACTTTGCATAACTCTATATCATGCGCCTGCGGTACTTGCCGGTGAAACTATTCGTTTTAGTGCTGCTTGGATCCCAAGTTTAGGGCTCGATTTCTCCCTGCGCTTAGACGGTCTAAGTTTACTGTTTATATTTATGATTTTGGGCATAGGCTTATTGGTTATTTTATATTCTCGTTATTATTTAAGTAATAACGACTCAATGGCAAAGCTATATAGCTACTTAATGTTATTTATGACCGCAATGCTTGGCATTGTTATGTCTAATAATGTTATTCAGCTATGGGTGTTTTGGGAATTAACCAGTATAAGTTCGTTTTTATTAATTAGTTATTGGTGGCATAAGTCAGAGGCGCGCAAGGGCGCACGTATGGCGCTTACAGTTACCGGAGCCGGTGGTTTAGCGCTGCTTGGTGGGTTACTGATAATTGGCGACATTGTTGGCAGTTATAACCTAGATATAATTTTAGCCAGCAGAGCAATTATTCAATCGCACGATCTATATGAGCTTGCACTGGTTTTAGTGTTATTAGGTGCATTTACTAAATCGGCACAATTTCCGTTTCATTTTTGGCTACCTCATGCCATGGCAGCGCCAACACCCGTGAGCGCCTATTTACATTCGGCGACCATGGTTAAAGCGGGTATCTTTTTGTTAGCGCGTTTTTATCCGGCCTTAGCGGGCACCGAAATGTGGTTTATATTAGTTGCCTTAACAGGTTTAATTACTTTGTTATTTGGCGCATACGTGGCTTTATTTAAGCATGATTTAAAAGGTTTATTAGCGTATTCAACGATAAGTCATTTAGGTTTAATTACGCTATTGCTTGGCCTAGATACCGAACTTGCGACTGTTGCCGCTATTTTTCATATTATTAATCACGCCACCTTTAAAGCGTCACTGTTTATGGCCACTGGTATTATTGACCATGAAACAGGTACGCGCGATATGCGTAAACTCAATGGTATGTGGCGCTTTATGCCCTACACAGCAACGCTTGCTATGGTTGCCGCTGCAGCAATGGCGGGTGTCCCTTTGCTTAATGGCTTTATTTCAAAAGAAATGTTTTTTGCCGAAACACTGCATCAGCAAGTACTTGGCTCTATGTCGTGGTTAATCCCGGTTTTAGCAACCATTGCGGGGGCATTTGCCGTGGCTTATTCGGCGCGCTTTATCCACGATGTGTTTTTTAATGGCGACCCAATAGATTTACCGCGTACGCCACACGAGCCGCCTCGTTATATGCGCGTACCCATCGAAATATTAGTGGTGTTGTGTTTACTTGTTGGCATGTTTCCGCACTTTGTAGTTGATGGTATTTTATCGGCAGCCTCATTAGCAGTACTGGGCAAAGCAATGCCAGAGTATCAGCTGAGCATTTGGCATGGCTTTAATTTACCGTTATTAATGAGTGCCATGGCAGTTGCTGGTGGCTTATTTATTTATGTTAACCGTAAACACCTGTTTCAATTTCAAGCGTCTTTACCGCCGCTAAACGCTAAAAAAATGTTTGATCATTTAGTACAATGCGTTATTGATTGGAGCCAAGATAAAATAAGCAAAACAGAAAATGGCTCACTGCAACGCTATGTATTTATTATGCTGGGCGTTATTTTATTAGCTGCTGGTTGGCCGTTATTCGAAATGCAAAAATTAGCGGGAAGTGTGCCAAATACACCGGTTGATTTACACAACGGCATAGGTGCTAGCTTGTTAATTGTAGGTGCCATTGCCACAGTGATAAGCCATAGATCGCGTATGGTCGCTTTGTTAATGGTATCTATTGTGGGATTAATGGTAGCTGTGGTGTTTACCCGCTTTTCGGCACCAGACTTAGCCTTAACGCAATTAACGGTAGAAGTGGCAACAATAATACTACTTATGTTGGCATTGTTTTTCTTACCGCAAAGCACCCCAAGAGAATCAAGCTCATTGCGTATATTACGTGATTTAAGTATTGCCTCGACAGTGGGCGTGGTTATAGCCAGTATTTGTTACGCTTTGCTTACTCGTCCGCTTGATTCTATTTCTGACTTTTTTATTGCCAATGCAAAAACCGGTGGTGGCGGTACCAATGTAGTTAACGTTATTTTAGTTGATTTTAGGGGCTTTGATACGCTTGGCGAAATTACTGTATTAGGTATTGCAGCACTAGGGATTTTTAAGCTTTTATCGCGAATTCCATTGTTTATGCCTGCAACCGACAGTGATGGCCGTTCATGGGCACGCGAGCGCCACCCTATTTTATTAGCCAGTATTTCGCAAAGCTTACTCCCGCTTGCACTGTTAGTGTCGGCGTATATTTTCTTACGTGGTCATAATTTACCGGGCGGCGGCTTCATTGCCGGGCTTGTTACTTCTATTGCCTTTATTTTGCAGTATATGGCACATGGCTCTACTTGGATCAGTGAGCGCTTTGATGTTAATTACCGAAAAATTATTGCCTCGGGTATCGCTATTGCTATGTTCACGGGTGTGGGTAGCTGGTTTTTTGATAAGCCATTTTTAACCACGTGGTTTGACTATTTTGACATTCCATTTATTGGTAAAACAGAGTTAGCAAGTGCCATTGTATTTGACCTTGGTGTGTACTTAACCGTAGTGGGTGCCACATTGATGATATTAGCAAGCTTAGGTGATATGACCACAAGTGCAGAGCAAAAAGAAGGTGATGTTTAATGGAGTTATTATACGCGTCATGCGTGGGTGTATTAATTAGTTGCGGTGTATTTTTACTGCTAAGAGCACGTACTTTTCCGGTTGTGCTTGGTCTAACTATGATTTCTTACGCAGTTAACTTGTTTTTATTTTCATCGGGTCGACTAACCACAAATAAAGCTGTTGTATTAGGTACAGGTGCAGATTACGCCGATCCACTGCCGCAAGCTTTAGTGTTAACAGCCATTGTAATTGGTTTTGCAATGACCGCCTTTGTGGTTATATTAGCAATACGTGGCCGTGCAGATTTAGGTAATGACCATGTTGATGGTCACCTTGTTAAAAGTAAGTACAAGGTGAAAAAATGATTCAGCATTTAACATCGCTTCCTGTATTGCTGCCTATGCTAGCAGCTATTATTTTACTATTACCACCGTGTGGTAAAAACTTATTTGCCCGTCGTTTGGCTTCAGGCGTAATGGCAATTATTACATTTGTAGTGAGTGTTTTATTACTGATAACCGTACACAACGAAGGTATTAACGTATACGCAATAGGTAACTGGTCAGCACCATTTGGTATTGTACTTGTTGCAGATATGCTCTCTAGCTTGTTGGTAACACTTACTTCATTTTTAGGCGTAATGGTTGTGCTGTACGGATGTGCAGGCGATGATGAACACGGCAGTTTTTTTCATCCACTAATTCACTTTTTAATTTTAGGTGTTAATGGTGCATTTTTAACTGGCGATTTATTTAACGTATTTGTATTTTTTGAAGTGCTGCTTATTGCCTCTTATGCCTTGCTTATGCACGGTGGTGGCAAGCAAAAAACTAAAGCTGCATTGCACTATGTTATTTTAAACTTAGTAGGTTCGAGTGCGTTTTTAATTGGTTTAGGTATTTTATACGGTGTACTAGGCACGCTAAATATTGCCGATATGGCGCAAAAAATATCTTTACTTACTGGCGACGATGTTTATTTAGCTAAAGCCGGTGGACTATTGTTATTAGTAGTATTTGCTTTAAAAAGTGCGTTGTTGCCACTACATTTATGGTTACCAAATACCTATTCAAGTGCCGCCCCAGTTGTTGCTGCGCTATTTGCGATTATGACCAAAGTTGGTGTGTACGCCATGCTACGCGTTTATACCGTTATGTTTGGTGAGCAAGCTGGCGAACTTGAACACATGGCGCAAACTTGGTTATGGGGCTTAGCAATTGCAACGATAGTTGTAGGGGCCATAGGGGTATTAGCCGCTCAGGATTTACGTAAGATCACTGCCAATTTAGTACTGGTGTCGGTGGGTACTTTGGTGGCTTTAGTGTCGTTACAAAACATAAACGCTACGGCGGCCTTGCTATATTATTTAGTACACTCAACTTTGGTATGTGCTGCTTTATTTTTACTCGCCGATATAATTTCTATTCAACGCGGTAAAGTTGGCGACAGATTGGTAGCAGGTAGAGTGGTAAAACAGCCGTTTTTATTAGGTACGTTATTTATTATTGCAGCATTAACTGTAATAGGCATGCCGCCATTTTCAGGCTTTGTAGGCAAAATTTGGATTTTAAAAACAACACTCAATAGTGAAAATGCACTTGTATTTTGGCCTGCTTACTTAATTACCAGTTTAGTGTTAATTATTGCACTAGCACGCGCCGGAACTAGTTTGTTTTGGGAAGGTAAGTACACAGGTAGTGAGCCAAATGACGCACCAAACGCGCATCCATTGCAAGTAATTGCTATTGTGGGGTTACTTATTTGCTCAGTAATGCTAGTTGTTTTTGGTGGTGCTATTAGTGAGTACACCATAAAGGCCGCAACCCAATTACACGACATAAGTGGTGGTATTAATGCCGTGCTTAAAGGAGGTGTTTAATGCGACTAAAAGCACGTTTTAGATTGTTACCTACGCCATTTCGTAGTGTATTTTTATTTATAGTATGGCTGTTATTAAATAATAGTGTGTCTGCAGGGCACTTGGTATTAGCGGCTATATTTGCGATTGTTATTCCGTTATTTACTATATCGTTTCGCGATCCTCAGCCATTAATTTTAAGGCCCGGATTAGCCTTTAAACAAGTTTTTATTGTACTGTACGATATAATAGTGGCCAACTTACAAGTGGCTGTATTAATACTTGGGCCAAGTAAAAACATGCGCCCAGCATTTGTTAAAGTACCCGTAGATTTAACCCATGAAATGCCGATTACTATTTTGGCAAGCTGCGTGTCACTCACACCTGGCACTGTGAGCGCTGAGGTATATCCTATTTTAGAATCACTTAATAAAGGTGAGCAACCAAAACAGCGTTATTTGCTTATTCATGTACTTGATCTTAAAGACGAGCAAGCACTTATTAAACAAATAAAAGAGCGTTATGAGGCTCCCTTAAAGGAGATATTTCAATGTTAGAAACCGTATTATTAATTGTATTTAGCATGATTGGATTAGCGCTACTATTAAATTTATGGCGTTTGGTAATTGGTCCATCGGTTCCCGATCGTATTTTAGCGCTCGATACTATGTATATAAACGTGATTGCGCTGATTATTTTATACAGTATAAGTATGAGCACGGGGTTGTACTTTGAAGCGGCTTTATTAATTGCAATGCTTGGCTTTATAAGCACAGTAGCATTATGTAAGTATTTACTTCGCGGCGATATAATCGAATAAGGTATAGCAATGATCAGTGAATGGATAGTATCAATATTATTATTACTAGGTGGCGTGTTTATTTTAATTGGCTCAATAGGCTTAGTTAAACTGCCTGATTTTTTTATGCGCTTACATGGCCCAACTAAAGCAACTACCCTAGGTATGGCGAACATTTTAACTGCCGCTATGGTGTACTTTGCAAATACCGAACATGGCGTGAGTGTTAAAGAAGTACTTATTACTATATTTTTATTAATTACCGCACCGATTAGTGGGTATATGTTAATTAAAGCAGCCATTCATCATAAGCTCAAACCAAAAGATGGCACCAAAGGGCTTGATAATATTGAAGATTAATATTATTTATAAATGCATTTAGCGTGTAACTACCCTAGATATATTTAACTACAATAAAGCCGGATAAAGTTAATTTATTCGGCTTTGTTGTTTTTAAAGTATTTAAGTTGACCTATGTGTGACACATAGGTTTACACTACAGGTATGAATTTAGCTTTAAACTATGAATTATCACGGAGGAGCTATGTACGTTAAACAACTTGCCAATAAAATGAGCGTTACACCCGACACTATTCGCCATTACACGCGAATGCAGTTGCTCAAACCAGTCCGTAGTGTAAGTAACGGTTATCAAGAATATACAAAAACTGATCAACAGCGTTTAAAGTTTATAATCAATGCTCGTCAGTTGGGCTTTTCTGTTAAAGATATTCAGCACATTATTACTGAGTCGGAGCAAGGAAACTGCCCATGCCCATTAACACGAAAACTAATAGTTAAACGCTTAGCCGAAACCGAAGCTCTTTTTCAAGAAACACTTAAGCTGCGCACACGAATGCAAGCGGCAGTTAAGCAGTGGCAAAGTTCTCCCGATGGCGCAACTAGCGCTGATATATGTAGTTTAATAGAGTCATTTGTTGACCCCATTAGCACTGAAGAAAATAACCCGGAGGCGTAATGAGTAATAATATTAACAGCAGCTCACAAAACTTTATTATTGAAGGGGCTAATTGTGGCAGCTGCGTAGCAAAAATAGAAAAAGCGCTAAAAACAGTATCGGGTGCACAGCGAGTAGAAATGAACTTTGCACAACGCACCGTACAAGTGGAAGGGCAAGCGGATGAAGCGGCGCTTATTGCAGCGGTAGAAAACATTGGCTATAAAGCAAAGCCCATGAGTAATGACTCAGAGCAAGATGCGCTCGATGAAAAAGCCAAAGCCGATGACGCGCATTATAAAAAATTAATGCGCAATATGATATTAGCGTTAGGCGTAGGTGCACCATTAATGCTTTATGGGCTTATTTTCGATATGAACGTAATAACCACGACTCAACGTATAGCTTGGTTTATTGTGGGTTTAGCCACGTTGGCAGTGATGGCCGTAGCCGGTAAGCAATTTTACAATGGCGCATGGCAAGCATTTAAAAACCATGCCGCCAATATGGATACGCTTATAGCGCTGGGAACCGGTACTGCTTGGTTATATTCTATGGTAGTCGTTATTACCCCTAACCTACTACCAGAGGTGGCAAGGCATGTGTACTTTGAAGCCTCAGCAATGATCATTGGTTTAATAAGCTTAGGCCTAGCATTAGAAGTAAAAGCACGCGGGCGCACCTCTGAGGCTATAAAGCGTTTAATAGGGCTGCAACCAAAAACAGCACGTGTTATTCGCGACGGGCAAGAGCGCGATATTGATATTAGCGACGTAGTAAAAAGTGATCAGGTACGAGTGCGCCCGGGCGAAAAAATATCAGTAGATGGCGAAGTGCTTGAAGGCAGTAGTAGTGTTGACGAATCAATGCTAACGGGTGAACCTATGCCGGTTACTAAACAAATAGGCGATACGGTAGTCGCTGGTAGTATTAATAAAACCGGAACATTATTATTCAAAGCGACCCATATAGGCAGCGAAACAACACTCGCCAATATTATTAATATGGTAAAGCGGGCACAAAACTCAAAGCCGTCAATTGGTCGTTTAGCAGATGTTATTTCGGGTATTTTTGTTCCCACGGTAATGATAATAGCAATACTTGCTGGGCTTGCCTGGTTAAACTTTGGCCCTGAGCCAGCAATTGCTTATGCGGTAGTTGCTGTCACTACAGTGCTTATTATTGCTTGTCCGTGTGCGCTTGGTTTAGCAACGCCAATGTCGGTAATGGTGGGCATAGGTAAAGCTGCTGAGTCGGGAATACTGATCCGCAACGGTGAGGCACTACAAGTAACTTCTAAAATTACCACCATGATTTTAGATAAAACTGGCACCATTACCCAAGGATCGCCAACGGTAACCGATGTTATTACCTTTAATAACAGCGATGAAAACACAGTAATGCAGCACGTTGCTAGCCTAGAGAGTAGTTCAGAGCATCCATTAGCCGAGGCCATAATAAGTTATGCTAAAGCGCTAAACTTAACGCTGAGTAAAGTAACTGACTTTGATGCACTTACCGGTAAAGGAGTAATAGGGACACTTGATGGACAAACGCTGTTGTTTGGTAATAAGGCCTTAATGGATAAATACCATGTTGCAATTGACGATGCGTACGAGCAGGCACAAACATTGGCAAGTGAAGCAAAAACCCCAATGTATTTTGCAGTTAATCAACAGCTACAGGCTATTATTGCTGTAGCAGATCCTATTAAAGCAGACTCAGCTGCAGCAATTAAGCGGTTGCAAAATAAAGGCATTCACTTAGTCATGCTCACAGGTGATAACCAAGCAACAGCGCAAGCAGTTGCTAAAAAAGTAGGAATAAAGGACTTTATTGCAGAAGTACTCCCTGACGACAAAGTAAATGAAGTTATAAAACGCCAAGCAAAGGGCGAAATAGTGGGTATGACGGGCGATGGCATTAACGATGCACCGGCACTAGCACAAGCCGATGTTGGCTTTGCGATTGGCACAGGCACTGATATAGCCATAGAAAGTGGCGACATAACCCTAATGCGCGGATCGTTACACGGCCTTGCAGATGCAATTGCAGTAAGTAGCGCGACCATTTTAAATATTAAGCAAAATCTATTTGGTGCCTTTATTTATAATGTGGCGGGTATTCCAATTGCTGCTGGGTTGTTATATCCATTTTTTGGATTATTGCTTAACCCAGTAGTAGCAGGGGCTGCTATGGCACTATCATCGCTAACGGTTGTTAGTAACGCCAATAGATTACGCTTTTTTAAACCAGCAAAATCATAAGCCAAAGCCTTTAATTTAGGAGTAATAATTATGTTGATGATTAATATATTAGGCGCATTACTCATAATTGCGATTGTGTACTGGTTTTGGCTTTTTAAGCCAAAGCAAGTGCAAAGTAACGACAATAAGGTAGTTATAGTGGTTGATAACGGTATATACCAGCCGGCGCAAATTAAAGTTGTTGCAGGTAAAGAGTTAACACTTAACTTCGATCGCCAAGATAGTGCACCATGTAGCGAAACAGTCATATTTCCACAGCTTGATATAAGTAAAACCCTCGTAATGGGCGATGCTAATACCTTAAAAATACCCGAGCTTAAAGTAGGTGAGTACGACTTTCACTGCCAAATGCAAATGTATAAAGGTAAGCTAATAGTGCAGTAATAGTTGAGCTAAACGTATTGTTAGCGCGTATTGGCTTATCATATTTACAGCTTGGTTGGACTTTGCAATTTTATGAATAAACTAAACCCTAAAAAGCTACTTAATAGTAAGTGGACTGCAGTACCTGCAATCAATAAAGAAAAACACTTTATTATTATAGAGGTTGAGTACGATGAGGATAGCAACGTGATTGCGTGCGTTACTGAGGCAATAATTTCAAAAAGCCAATACCCAATTAGTTGGCGAGATTTAAAAAACGCACAAAATTGGTTACAAGGCTGGAAATAACAACTAATTCCACTTCTCGTAAAAATAATAAAGCCGCTGCATTAAGATTATGTAGCGGTTTTTTGTTTCAATTCACTGTTAATCACATCCTAATGTGCCCTGCATTCGCCAAATGGCGACAAAAAGTATCATTTACTTTAAAACACTTCATAAATGCTGAATAAATAAAATTAATTATAAAAAGCTATTAAATTTCAATGCCTTATTGTTTGTTTTTTATTTAATAATTTATAAAAAGTAAATTGTTCATGGTGGGTTTATTACAAAATCAACTTAAAGCAGCCAGTAGTGGCTTATTTGCGCTGTGTTGTGTCTTTTTTATTAAAGTTAACCTTATGATTTTTAAGCTTTAATTATTTAACATCAAACAGCTGTTGCTAAAAAGCAACAAAAAATCATTATAAAACACCCTCAAACGGCTTAAATAAGTATAAGTAACTGTTTTTATTGTGATTTAAAAACATGGCACCGAAGTTGTAATACCTAAGCTGTATTGAGCAAAACAAGATTAAAGTTAAACAGCTTAAATCATAACCCAATGAAGGAATTACATTATGAAAACATTTAAATCAACACTGGTACTAATGGCTTTAGCTTCTTCATCAGCGGCTTTTGCAGCAACAGATTTTGACACACTCGATGTAGATGGTAATGGTGCAATTAGCCAAGCAGAAGCGTCGGTAGATGCAGAGCTTATGAGTAAATTTACTGAGCTTGATACTGACCAAAATGGTGAGTTATCTAAAGAAGAATTTTCTAAGGCATAAGCCTCAAGCCCTACAACACAATTAATATTCTGAGTTGCCAAAGACAACCTAAATAGGCAAGGGAGCCTTTGATAAAGAATAATAAGGAAATTCAAGTGTTCATGGGAAAGTTAATACATTTATATTACATAGACTTGAAGGATTAAATTATGAAAAAGTTACAATCAACACTGGTTTTAATGGCATTAGCGTCTTCATCTGCAGTATTTGCAGGCACCGACTTTGAAACACTTGATGTAGATAGCAGTGGCACAATTAGCCAAGCCGAAGCGTCGGTTGCCGCTGAGTTAATGGAGCAATTTGCAGAGCTTGACGTTGATGGCAACGGTGAGCTTTCTAAAGAAGAATTTGCTGAGTATTAATTTTCAGCACATTAATTTACAGAATATGGATTCTTGAAAAGGACTTTTCACTTTATTATTTTTTATTAAACAGGCTTTAAGCTTAAGGATAACACAATGAAAACATTACATAAGACATTAGCACTAATCGCACTAGCATCATCTTCAGCGGCATTTGCAGCAGTAGACTTCGACTCATTTGATACAGATGGCGACGGCGTTATTAGCCAAACAGAAGCGCAGGCAAACCCGCAGCTTGCACAAATATTTGATGAATTAGATGCAGATGGTAATGGTGAACTTTCTAAAGAAGAGTTTGCAGCAGTTCAATAATGCTACCCATTTCTAACTAAATAATGATAATACGTACTAAAAAGCAGCCAATTGGCTGCTTTTTTATGTGTGTTTAAAACGCAATTGCTAGCGCTTATCTTGCTCACGTTTTGTTTTAAAGTCAGACTCTGCTTTCCACTTTGGCCAATCGTTGCTGTTAGCCAGTTGTGTGGCTATATTAATGATCAGTTGGCTATCTTGCTCTACACCACCAAGCGACCAGTCGGTAGAGTAATCATCGGCTTCTTTGTGGTACTTATGAGTAATGTAATCAGGGTCGGTATCACCAAGGCTCATAAATAATAAACTGGGCACACCTTGCTTAGAAAGCGAAAAGTGATCAGAGCGAAAAAATAAACCATTTTGCGGGCGAGGATCCATTTTTACCGTTCGACCTTGTGCCTTAGCGGCCTTAGCTAAGTAATCTTCCATTTCAGAAAGCCCTTTACCATACTGTAAAACATAGTCAGTAGCGTCAAGTACGTTCATGCCATCAATATTTAATAAGCCAACCATTTGTTTAGTTGGGATCACCGCACCAGATGCAAATTCTTCTGAGCCAATTAGGCCAGTTTCTTCTGCGGTAAAATTGGCAAAAATGATCGAGCGTTTAAATGGCGTTTGTTGATGTATTTTACTCATTACTCTGGCAATTTCGAGCGTGGCGGCTGTACCTGATGCGTTATCTACCGCACCATTATAAATTTTAGGCCCGCTATCTGTTTGTTTAGTGCCAAAGTGATCCCAATGCGCACTAATTACAACGTATTCGTCTGGCAGTTCGCTACCGGTAAGTTGTGCTACTACGTTATGCGATTTTGCATGCGATACTTCATTTTTAAAAGCCAGGTTGGCTTTTACATTAAGCGGCAGCGCTTTAAAGTCAGCATTTAAAGCCTGTTGTTTTAATTGCTGATAGTTAAGGTTTGCAGCATTAAATAAGCGCTCGGTAGCCTCAAGGTGTAACCATCCCATAACGGGAAGTTTTGAGGTGTTGTTGGTGTCATCAATTAGCGTATATTTAGTACCCGTATTTGAGCTCTCTACCACGCTCCACGGGTAAGCTGCTGGTGCAGTTTCGTGCACTATAAGAACGGCAGCAGCACCTTGACGAGCCGCTTCTTCGTACTTGTAAGTCCAACGACCGTAGTAGGTCATAGCATTACCGGTAAACAGGCTGTCGTCTTGAGTTGCAAAGCCAGGATCGTTAACTAACACCACCACGGTTTTGCCTGTTACATCAAGATTTTTATAATCGTTCCAGTTATATTCTGGTGCATTAATACCATAGCCTACATATACCACGTCAGAATTACGCACATCAATAACGCTTTGTAGCTGCTCGGTACGGGCAGTAAAGTCTTTACCTGCACTAAAAGTGAGCTCACCAATAGTTAATTGCATATTTTGATCAGCAGTTACTTTTGCCATTTTCACCGGTTGTAAGTACTTATCGTTATAAGCACCGCTTAAACCAAACGCTTGGTATTGCTTAGTTAAATAACCAATCGTTTTTACTTCACCGGCTGTAAGGGGGCCACGACCTTCAAATTCGTCTGAGGCGAGTGTTTTAATGTGCTGCTTAATATTATTAATACTAAGTTCTTGGGAATTCTCAAGTTTAGTTGTGTCTGCAGCTTGCTCTGAGCAACCTATGAGCGTTAGAAATAAAAAAAGGCTGGTTGTTTTTATAATTGTCATAATAACTGAGGGTAGGTAATACATAGCTCGACTATATACAGCGAACTTTAAAGTGTCTATACAGGATATAATTTTATAGACTTAAGTTTTAGCTGTTGCACAATATTGAACTTTGAACTTTGAACTTTGAACTTTGAACTTTGAACTTTGAACTTAGAACTTAGAACTTAGGAGGGGGAGCAAGGAGCAAAAATTAGTTGTGGCAGTGTTATAAATGTAGGCTAAATTAATACTGCCCTAATAATAAAACACATCTGTGTTTATAATATTAAGGGCAATAATAGCCGCGGCTAACTAATTAAGCATCTGCCAATTTAACGCGGATTTTGCTTTTATCAACAGTTGCTTGGTTAAGGGCTTTAATTGCACCTTTAACTTCTATGTCGTTTGGCATTTCAACAAAGGCAAAACCTTTAGATTGGCCAGTTTCTTTATCAAGTACTAAGTTACAGGTAGTCACTTTACCGTGCTCTGCAAATAAAGTACGAAGGTCGTGCTCAGAAGTAGCACGAGATAAGTTGCGAACTAATAGTTTCATAATAAACCATGTTTTAAAAATAACTACCGCGATTGTCTCAAGTAAAAGCCGATTGACCTAACGATAAATTGCGATCAGTAAAAATAGTTTAGCCAGTGGTGGCTACAAGCGAGATAATTATGCGCGGATTTGTTTTGGTTTAAGCAATTAGCATAATGCTAGGTGCCTAATAGAAAACCGCTGCTTAATAAAAGCGAGCGGTTTTTTTATGCCAAAAACGACTTATTTTACTTCTTTACCTGCCGCTTGTTGGTCAGCATGGTAGCTAGAGCGCACAAATGGGCCAGAGGCTGCATGAGTAAAGCCAATTTCATCAGCGTAGGCTTTTAGTGCATCAAACTCAGCAGGTGGCACGTAACGTTTTACTGGTAAGTGGTGCTTAGAAGGCTGTAAGTATTGGCCTACTGTAAGCATATCAACGTTATGGGCACGTAAGTCGCGAAGTACTTCTTCTATTTCGCTAATTTCTTCACCTAAACCAACCATTAAACCAGACTTAGTTTTAATCTCTGGGTGCGCTTCTTTAAAGCGACGCAGTAGCTCAAGTGACCATTTGTAATCAGCCCCTGGACGCGCAAGCTTATATAAACGCGGCGCAGTTTCTAGGTTATGGTTAAACACATCTGGTGGGGTTTCGATTAGTATTTCGAGTGCGCGGTCCATACGGCCACGAAAATCGGGTACTAAAATCTCAATAGTAATATTCGGGCTGTGCTTGCGAATTTCGCGAATACAATCGGCAAAATGCTGCGCGCCGCCATCACGTAAATCATCACGATCTACCGAGGTAATAACCACATAGCTTAGCTTCATGTCTTTAATTGTAAGCGCTAGTTTTTCAGGCTCAGTTGCATCAGGTGTTAATGGACGACCATGGGCAACATCACAAAATGGGCAACGACGAGTACAAATTGCACCTAAAATCATAAAGGTAGCTGTACCGTGGTTAAAACATTCAGATAGGTTAGGGCATGAAGCCTCTTCGCATACCGAGTGCAGCCCATGCTTACGCATTGCCTGTTTAATACCCTCAATACGCTCTGTTGATTTAGGTAAGCGAATTTTTAGCCACTCTGGCTTGCGTAACATTTCGTTTTTTTCTGTTGGTAAAACTTTTACGGGGATCAACGCCATTTTTGCTGCGTCGCGTAGTTTTACACCTGGTTCCATCTTGACTGGTTTATTCATTCGTTTTCAAACCCTTCAGTATGCTTAACCTGTGTTGCATTAAGCTTTTTAATCATGTGTTTTACCAGTCCTGCACCTGCTGTTTCTAGGTTTTGAGGACCCTTTAATTCTTTAGTTTGCACCATATTCATGCCTGCATAACCACATGGGTTAATGCGTAAAAATGGACTTAGGTCCATGTTAACATTTAATGCTAAGCCATGAAACGAGCAACCACGACGAACGCGTAAACCCAAAGAGGCTATTTTACTGTCGTTAACGTAAACACCGGGCGCATCGGCTTTGGCGTATGCTTGAATGTCGTACTCGGCGAGGGATTCAATAATACACTCCTCTAGCCAAGTAACTAATTCGCGTACACCAATTTTTAAACGACGTAAGTTAAATAGTACATACATCATTTGCTGGCCGGGGCCGTGGTAGGTTACTTGCCCACCGCGATCAACTTTAATCACTTCTATATCGCCGGGTGCGAGTAAGTGCTCGTCTTTACCTGCTTGGCCTTGAGTAAATACACTTTCGTGCTCTACTAACCAAATTTCATCCGCGCTATCGTCGTCGCGGGTATCGGTGAAGTCTTGCATTTTCTGCCAAATTGGCAAGTAACGCTGGCGGCCAAGTTGGCGCACGATTAAGGTGTTTTCTTTCACAACAAATCTCAATTATGGCTTAAAGCATGTGGCGTACGTCATCTAGATTACTGATCACGTTATAAATTTCTTCAATATGAGCGCCACTAGTAACGGTTGCAACAAGCGAAACTGATTCGTAATTACCTTTGCTACTTGGTTTTACTTTTGGGGCATAGTCGCCAGGTGCAATAACTTGTAACTTAGCTAAAATTTGATCCGTTAAGTTTACATTGGCTAAACCCATTATTTTAAATGTAAACGGGCAAGGGAACTCTAAATACTCATCAAATTTAGTATCTTTAACTGGTTGAACCACGACAGTGACTCCTCATACAAAAAAGTGTTGGCTTAATTTTGCTAAGTGGCAAACCCTAAGCTTAATACTATTGGGCTAATGGCAATCTGAGTTAAGCTTGTTTGGCTGTGCCAAAAAAGTTACAACTCAACATAATTGACTTATATGGGGCGCATTCTAGCATTTTTCAAGCAAAAAAAAACGCCTCATAGCAGAGGCGTTAATATTGTTTTATGCGGCTATTGCATAATCTGTAAACGTAAGTAGTCATAAATTTTACTAAAGAAGCTACCTTCTTCCACTTCTTCAAGTGTAACTAGCGGATATTGTGCAATATCTTCGCCTTCTAGTTGTAAAAATAAAGTACCTACTTTAGTGCCTTTAGCTAATGGCGCTTCAAGCGTGTTATCTAATTTAAAGTTCGCTTTTAAATTTTTATGCTGACCACGTGGAATAGTAATAGGGGTATCTTCTAAAATACCTAAAGAAACATTTTCTTTATTACCCATCCAAATACGTTGCTCTGCAAAGCTATCGCCTGCTTTGTACGGTGTAATTGTTTCATAAAAGCGAAAGCCATAGTTAAGTAACTTTTTGCTTTCTTCTTTACGTGCGCGCTCGCTTGAAGTACCCATAACAACGGCAATTAAACGCATATCGTTTTTAGTTGCAGAGGTTACTAAGCTGTAGCCTGCATCTGATGTATGGCCGGTTTTAATACCGTCTACGTCTAGGCTTTCATCCCATAATAATGAGTTGCGGTTGTATTGTTTAATGCCGTTATAAGTAAATGACTTTTTCTTATAAAGTGCGTACTCATCGGGTACATCGCGAATAAGTGCGCCGCCAAGTGTTGCCATATCACGCGGTGTTGTATAGTGCGCGTCGGTATCAAGGCCGTGGCTATTAATAAAGTGAGTGTTGCTCATGCCTAATTTTGCAGCGTGGGCGTTCATTAAATCAGCAAAAGCGCTTTCGCTACCGGCAATGTGCTCTGCCATAGCAACGCAGGCATCGTTACCTGATTGAATAATTATTCCGTGGTTTAGGTCATCAACGCTAATTTGTTTACCTACTTCAATAAACATTTTAGATGATTCTGGAAAGTTTTTAGCCCATGCTTTTTCGCTAACTGTAACCATGTCGGTAGGTGCAATATTACCGGCTTTAACTTCTGTGCCTATAACATAACTGGTCATCATTTTAGTTAAACTAGCAGGTGCTAACTTTGTATCAGCTTCACCTTGGGCAATAACTTTACCAGTTGTAAAGTCTACTAAAAAATAACCTTTAGCATTAACTTGAGGAGGTGCTGGAATAATTTGTGCGGTGGCTGAAAATACGGCGGCAGAACAAACTAGGCCGCATACCCCGTTGAGAATTTTATGTTTAATAGATTTCATCATACTCATTAATGGTTAAAGTTAAAGATTTGCGTTAGCCCATTCACATACCCAAACTACCCCTAGATGCGGGCGTCGTTGGAATTAAAAACGATTTAGGCAAGGCATTGATTACAAATAATAGTCACTCTATTGTTCAAATCAATAACGCAGTATAAATCGTTTTTAAACCAACCTCCAGGGCGTTTCACTGGAGCTTACTCTCTGTGTTGTTACTTTTTAAAAGGGATTACCATTTCAGCAAAGTAACGCCTAGATATTAAGTCCCAGTACAACGCTGAATTCTGCATCTTAGGGTAGTTTGGGTATTAGTCTTACTGAGTGTAAAGCAAGAACGCGTTTTTAAATTGGTTTTGTTTTAATTGTGTTAATACTTGCTGTGCATGCTGGGCGTCTTTAATTGGCCCTAAATGCAACCTGAAAATATCGTCTTTTTGCACGATATTAGTGGGTAATTTATAATCGAGGCGTAAACGACTAGCCAGTGCTTCAATATTTGCTAGTGTACTACCTGCTGCTACCTGAATATAGGTTAAATGCGCAGTCGAATTGTCAAGCGTAACTGCTTCAAGCTTAACCTTGGCTGTACCATGGGTGTAATAACCTAGTTTGTATGCGGCTGCGTAGGATAAATCAATCACTCTATCTTCATGAAATGGGCCACGGTCATTTACGCGCACAATGACAGATTTATTATTACTGGTATTTGTTACTTTTACAAAGCTAGGTAAGGGCAGTGTTTTATGAGCGGCGGTCATGGCAAACATATCGTATATTTCGCCATTTGAAGTATGATAACCATGAAATTTACGGCCGTACCACGATGCAATGCCTTCCTCTGCATAACCAGTCTCGTCAAGCATAGGCGTATAACTTTTACCTAATACGGTATAAGGCCGGCTTGCGCTGGCACTTTTAGTAACTTTAACCACTACAGCGTCTTGCATTTCTAATGTGGTAGGCGCACGTAATGGTGCAGCATCATGGCGCATGCTGTAGCGACTGCTTGGGGTGTTATTTGAGCTACTACAAGCACTTAAAAGTATTAGGACAAAGCTGATAGTAAAAAATCGAGTATAAAATTGCATTATTTTAAAAGCATCCTTTTATCAGTTGCAATAGACATAATAATGCCAAAACTGGCCATCAGCGTCACCATAGACGTACCACCATAACTTATTAGTGGAAGCGGTACACCTACAACGGGTAATAAACCCGATACCATGCCTATATTTACAAACACATAAACAAAAAATGTCAGTGTAAGTGAGCCAGCTAATAACTTGCCAAAGGCATCTTGTGCATTAACGGCAATGTATAAACCGCGGCCAATAATAAATAAATATAAACTGAGTAAAATACACACCCCAAATAAGCCAAATTCCTCACTTAACACCGAAAATATAAAGTCAGTATGGCGCTCTGGTAAAAATTCAAGTTGCGATTGCGTACCCTGTAACCAACCTTTACCTTCAATGCCACCAGAGCCAATCGCAATTTTAGACTGAATAATATGATAGCCAGAGCCAAGCGGGTCGCTTTCAGGATCTAAAAAAGTAAGTACTCGTTGCTTTTGATAATCGTGCATACCGTAGTGCCAAAAAGGCCATGCAGCGAGTGCTACGATAGAGCTTAAAAAACCAATTAAACGCCAGCTCAAACCCGATAAAAACAATACAAAAACACCTGAGCTGGCAATTAATATAGAAGTGCCTAAGTCGGGCTGCTCTTTAATTAGTAGCGTCGGTAGCATCATAATTACAAAACCAATAATTAAATGCAGTGGGCGAGGGGGTAAGTGATTACGTCCTATATACCAAGCAACCATCATGGGGACTGCAAGCTTCATTAATTCAGATGGTTGAAAGCGAGTGATACCTAAGTCTAGCCAGCGCTGAGCACCTTTAGAACTCACTCCAAATAATAACACTCCAACCAGCATTAATAGCCCTAAGCAATAAAGCGGTATAACTAAGCGCTTTAAAGTAGCAGGAGATAGCTGCGCTAATACGAACATAGCTACAATTGCACCGCCCATACGCGTAATATGGCGGATCATCATGGCGTTGTCTTGGCCACTGGCGCTGTACACAATAGTGATACTACCGACCATCATTATTAGCAGCGCAATAAATAAGGGTAAGTCTATATGTAGGCGCATCCAAATTGAGCGTTTATCGTGCAAAGCGGTCATGGGATGTTATTCCTTGCAAGATTAACGGGGTTGGCTGCAAAGTAGTAATCCATAAGTTGCCGAGCAATTTGCACACCACCATGGTTATTTTCTAATATTACAGACACTACAATTTTGGGATCGTTATACGGTGCAAAACCAATATAAATAGTGTTGTCGCGTTGTCGCTCTTTTAACGCATCAGCATCGTAGCGTTCGCCTTGAGCAATACTTACTATTTGTGCTGTGCCCGTTTTACCAGCAGAGTCATAATTAGTCCCTTTAAATGCTTTATGCGCAGTACCCGATACTTTTTTTACTGTGTTGTGCATTGCATCTAAAGCAATTTGCCAATGATGAGGGTTTTTTAATATTACAGGGGGCTTTTCTTCATTATTGATTTGTATAATGTCGTTATCTTTTTTAACGACTTGCACTAAATGTGGCGGATGGTTAATACCACGGTTTACTAAAATGTTTGTCGCATTTGCAATCTGAATTGGAGTGGCGGTCCAATAGCCTTGGCCTATGCCTACAGAAATAGTGTCACCACGCCACCACGACTCTTTAAAGCGATTTTCTTTCCACTCTTTTGAGGGCAGTATTGCCGTAGTTTCTTCATGAATATCAATACCAGAGAGTTCACCAAAGCCAAAACGCGACATAAAGTTACTTATTTTAGTAATACCTAAGCGATAAGCTGCATCGTAAAAATAGGTATCGCACGACTCTTCAATTGCTTTGTATACATCAACATGACCATGACCCCAACGTTTCCAGTCGCGCCATTTATGCTCTACATTTGGAATTTGAAAAAAACCAGGATCCCACATAGAAGTACTTTCGCTGACTATATTCTCCTCTAGGGCTAAAATAGCCATATGTGGTTTTACAGTAGAGGCAGGTGCATAACGACCTTGAGTTGCACGATTAATTAACGGGCGGTCTGGGTTTAGTAAGGCTTTATAGTTTTTGCTGCTTATGCCGTGCACAAATAAATTAGGGTCGTAACTAGGGTTAGAATAAAGCGCAAGTACACCGCCATCTTTAGCGTCCATAACGACAATAGCACCACGCATATCTTTAAGCGCATGTTGGGCAATTTGCTGTAAACCAATATCGAGTGTGAGTACTAAGTCGCTCCCTGGTTGCGGGGGGAGCATGCTTAAAGTGCGAATTATTCTACCGCGATTATTAACTTCAACATGCTGCGAGCCCACTTGGCCATGCAAGAGTTCTTCGTAATACTTTTCGATGCCGAGTTTGCCAATGTCGTGAGTGGCGCGATAATTTGTAGCTTGATCTTCTTGAGTTAATTTATTTAGCTCTTTTCTGTTTAATTTAGCCACATAGCCCAGTGCATGGGTAAGGGTATCGCCAAACGGATAATAGCGGGCGAGGCGAGCTTCAATACTAAAGCCCGGAAATTTATGTTGGTTTACCGAAAATTTAGCAACTTCTGTTTCATCTAAACGTGCTTTTAGTACTTGGCTTTTAAAACGCCGCGTATGTTTTATATCGTCTAAAAAGTCGGTTTTTTCTTGCTCGCTTATGGTTATTATTTTACTTACTTGTTCAAGCGATAGCGGCAGGTCTGCAACATCTTCAGGAATAACCTCAAGATTATAAACGGGTTTGTTTTCGGCAAGTAATACGCCATTGCGGTCGTAAATTAAACCTCGGTTAGGCGCAATTGGAATAACTTTAATACGGTTGTCGTTGGAGCGAGTTTGGTAGTTTTGATGATCATCTACCTGAATTTTATATAAATTCGAGAGTAAAATAGCAATTAGAGCTAATATAAAAATAAAACCCACAAACGCACGCCGTGCAAATAAGTTTGCCTCTGCTGAATGGTCGCGAATAGTGGGTCTTTGTTTTAACATGGCAAGGATTACTCGCGATGATAAGGATGGTTGTTATTTAAGCTCCAGCCTCTGTATAGGCTTTCAGCAACAATAATACGCACCAAAGGGTGCGGTAAAGTTAAGTTAGATAACGACCATTTTTGCTCAGAGGCAGCAATACACTCTGGTGCAAGTCCTTCAGGACCGCCAATAAGTAAACTTACATCGCGGCCATCGAGTTGCCATTTTTCCATGTTTTTAGCAAGTTCGTGGGTATCAAGTGGTTTACCTGTTACTTCTAGAGTAACAATACGGTTGCCTTTAGGAATAGCTGCTAAGGTTTTTTCACCTTCAATATGTAAAATGCGTTTTATATCTGCATTTTTACCACGTTTTCCGGCTGGGATTTCAATCAGTTCAAGTGCCATATCTTTAGCAAAACGACGTTGATACTCTGTAAATCCGGTTTCTACCCAAGCTGGCATTTTTGTACCAACGGCAATCATTTGTATTTTCACGTGTTACTTCCAAGCCTGTCTAAAATAAGTGGGTGTTTATTACTAGCCCCACAGTTTTTCTAGATCGTAATAGCTACGTGCTTCGTTTTGCATCACGTGTACAACCACATCACCTAAATCAACCAATGCCCATTCACCGTCGCTTTGGCCTTCATAACCTAAAGGTTCTTCACCTGCGTGGCGAGCCTCTTTTGCTAAATTATCAGCAATTGACAGAACATGACGTTTAGATGTGCCAGAGCATACAACCATGTAGTCTGTAATGTCTGATGTTGCTGTTACGTCAATATGAATCACATCGCGTGCTTTCATATCTTCAATTTTATCTATTGCAAAAGCGAGTAGTTGTTTCGAATCCAAGGTTTTGTCTCAATTTTAAATTTAATAGCGTGCATTTTAACATGCTAGGGGTTTTATACCAATGACTCTTGCAGAGTATTCACTTGTCAAGGTTAATTAGTATTATCATCATTTTGGTAAAGCGCATGGCGCTCTATATACAGACTCACTGCATCGGGTAATAGTTCATTCTTTTTATTAGTATTTTTAAGTTGTTGGCGAATATTACTCGATGCTGCATCGAGCATTTCACCGGGTAAAAAATAAAGTTTACCGGCAACCGTATGTGAAAGGGTTTTTGCATTATTAACTTGCGCTTGTTGCATATAATGCTGTAAATGGCCACTAACAGCACATTGCTGCCCAGGGCGTTGATACACCACAATATGGCAAAGTTGCGTGATTGCTTGCCACTGATACCATTTATCGAGGTTATTAAACGAGTCCATGCCAATTAAAAACACAATTGGCGTGTTTGGATGCTGTGCTCTTAATTCTTGTAAACTCAATAAAGAATAAGAAGGCCCAGTGCGGTGCAACTCTCTTAAATCGAGTTGAAAAAAAGGGTAAGGCGCAATTGCTGCATTGAGCATAGCTACTCGGTGCTCGGTGCTAATGCCAGGAGCCATTTTGTGGGCGGGCAGTGCGCAAGGCATAAAGTACAACGTATTTAAGTTAAGTGCATTTACGCATTGCTTTGCCATATTAATGTGCCCCAAATGAACGGGGTCGAAAGTGCCACCAAAAATTGCGATCATGTTAAATTCTGCATTTTAATTAACAGGATGACATGGCAGCGAAATATTCAGCGGTTGGCAAAACTTAATACAAATATGCGCGAGTGCTTGATAGGGCGCAATTAAGTTACCTTGTTTGTAGCTGGCGTCAAATATTGCAAGCTCAGAGCTAATTTGCTCAAGGGTATGAATACTTAACCTGTTTATAGCACTTTGTACTGGCGCTTGTTGGTTTTTCCATATTGCTTTTTGCTTAAATAAATTAGCAATGGGCTCGCCATTAAGTAAACCAATTTGCACATCAATTAAGGTGTTAAGCTCCTTGGTTATTGCCCATAAAATACTCACCACTTCGGTGTTATCGCTGGCCAGTTTATTCAGCACTTTTATTGCTTGTTTAGCTTGGCCGTTTAATAGTGCGTCGCTTAAATCAAAAATATCAAACTTGGCTTGATTTAATAGCCCTTGCATTACTAATTGTTGTGTAATGAGCGCATTGGCGTGTAGTAATGAGAGTTTTTCGAGTTCTTGAAAACACGCCAGTAAATTACCTTCAGTGGCGCTAATTAAACTCAGCTTTGCCTCATTTTGCATATTAAGAGATAAACGCTGGCATTGCTCATCTAACCAACGCTTTACATGCGTACCGGTAAGCGGATAGCAAGGTACAAATAAACCGTGTTTATCAAGCGCTTTAAACCAAGCACTGCGTTGTACGTCTTGGCTGGCTTTAGCGCCTTTAATAATTAAAATGGTATCGGGGTTTATTAGCTCAATAATTTTTTTAAACGTGTTGCTGCCAATAATTCCTGGCTTTTGCTGGTTTAAATCAAGCTCAATAATAGTGCGGGCGCTAAACAGCGACATACTTTGATATTGAGCTATAATTTCTTGCCAATCAAAACCTTGCATTAAAGTAAATTTAATTACTTCATCAAAGCCTTGCTCTTTAGCAATTGCGCGAATTTGTTGTACACATTGCGCTTCTTGAAAAGGCTCTTCACCAAACACTAAGTAAAAGGGTTTTAAGCCTTTTTTTAGTTCACTCGGTAATTGATTAGCGTAACAGCGCATTATAGTTGCGACAACTCTCTAAGAATACGACGACTAGCTTGTTGGCGTATTTCGCTAATAAGGAGTGCAAGCTCTTTTGCTTTGGCTAATGCATTGTCAGGATCGTCTTGATAATTACGATATAACTCAAAGCGCTTTTCTATTGGCTCAGCATTAGGACGATTGATCACAAACGCAACACTGTAAGTAAGTTCGTATTCTGCTACTTGGCCATTTTGAAACAACGACAAGGTTTGACGTTCAAGCTGATCTTTAAATAAATAAAGCTGTGCCGACTTTTTACTAGCCGCAACTAGTTTAACGTCACTGGCAATAAGCTCACTTTTTAAGGCGCTAAATAACGCTGACTTTTCATCGTCGCCAATGAGGGTTATTTGTTTTAGATCGTCTGGCAAGCTAGAGGCTTTTTTTAAATGAAAGCCACAGCTAGTTAATAAAAAACAGACTAGCACTAAGGCTAGTCCGTTTTTAATGGCGTTAAAAGCGGCCATATTAATTAGCTACCACATTAAGCAGTTTACCCGGTACGTAAATAACTTTACGAACGGTAACACCGTCAGTGTATTTAGTTACGCTTGCTTGTTCAAAAGCGAGTGCTTCTACTTGCTCTTTTGTGGCATCGGCTGCAACGGTTAGTTTAGCGCGTAGTTTTCCGTTAACTTGAATAATAATTAACTTTTCATCTTCAACCAAAGCCGACTGATCAACCTCTGGCCATGAAGCGTTAACTATATCGCCTTCTTTACCTAGCTCTTGCCATAATTGGTGCGACAAATGCGGCGTAATAGGTGCAAGCATAATAAGCATTGCTTCAAGCGCTTCGTTAGCTATCGCTACATCTTGCTTACTATTTAACGGTGCTTTTAATAATTTATTAGACAGCTCCATAATTGCCGCAATAGCAGTATTAAAGGTTTGACGACGTTCAACATCATCACTCACTTTAGCAATTGCTTTGTGTAAATCGCGACGCAGTACTTTTTGCTCGTTATTTAATGCTGTTTTATTGAGTGGTTGAAAACCAACTGTTTTAACATCAACCGCGTATTTCCACACACGTTTTAAGAAGCGATGTGCACCTTCAACACCCGCGTCAGACCATTCTAGCGTTTGCTCTGGTGGTGCTGTAAACATCATAAATAAACGTACAGTGTCGGCGCCGTATTGTGCAATAACATGCTGTGGGTCAATACCGTTATTTTTCGATTTTGACATTTTGCTCATGCCAGATGAAAACACCGGGTTACCATCAACTTTATGCCATGCTTTAGTTACGCGGCCTTTGTCGTCTGTTTCGGTATTTACGTCGCTTGGCGAAATCCAAATATCAGCTCCTTTTTCATCTTTACGATAAAATGTTTCGGCTAATACCATACCTTGACAAAGTAAGCGGTCAAATGGCTCGTCTGAATCAACTAAACCAAAGTCGCGTAATAGTTTATGGAAAAAGCGCGAGTACAATAAATGTAAAATAGCGTGTTCAATACCGCCTATGTATTGGTTTACTGGTAACCAATAGTTAGCCGCTGCTGGGTCTAGCATGCCTTCGTCATGACGTGGGCTACAGTAACGAGCGTAATACCAAGACGATTCCATAAAGGTGTCAAAGGTATCGGTTTCATGAAACGCTGGTGCGCCATTCATGGTGGTTTTTGCCCAGTTAGGATCAGCTTTGATTGGCGATGTAACGCCATTCATTACTACGTCCTCTGGTAAGCGTACTGGCAGCATATCGTCGGTTGCTGCAAGTTCGTTACCGTCTTCGTCGCTAAGCATTGGAATTGGTGAACCCCAATAACGTTGGCGGCTTACGCCCCAATCACGCAGGCGGAAGTTTACTTTACGCTCGCCCACACCCAAGGCTTCTAACTTATCGGCAATGGCATTAAATGCCGCGTCAAAATCAAGGCCGTCAAATTCACCCGAGTTAACCAATACACCTTTATCGGTAAACGCTTCTTTGTTTAGGTTTACTTCAAGGTCAGAGCCCGTAACTGGCGCAATCACTTGTTTAATATCAAGGCCGTAGGCTGTTGCAAATTCAAAGTCACGTTGGTCGTGTGCAGGCACTGCCATTACCGCGCCTGAGCCGTAATGCATTAATACAAAGTTAGCGATCCAAATTGGTACTTGCTCACCAGTAAGTGGGTGAGTAGCAAAAAAGCCTGTTGCTATGCCTTTTTTCTCCATGGTTGCCATGTCGGCTTCACTTACTTTGTTGTTTTTACATTCTTCAACAAACAGTGCCACAGAATCGCTATTTTTAGCCGCTTCTTTAGCAATTGGGTGGCCTGCAGCAACCGCTACATAAGTCACACCCATAAAGGTATCTGGACGCGTGGTATAAACGCTAAATGTTTCGTTGTTATCAGTGCGTTTAAATTCAATATCACACCCTTCAGAGCGACCAATCCAGTTGCGCTGCATGGTTTTAACTTGTTCAGGCCAATCTTCTAACTTGTCTAAATCGTCAAGTAGTTCTTGTGCGTAGTCGGTAATTTTAATAAACCACTGTGGAATTTCTTTTTGCTCAACCACAGCGCCCGAACGCCAACCGCGACCGTCAATAACTTGCTCGTTAGCTAATACAGTTTGATCTACCGGATCCCAGTTAACCGTCGACATTTTTTTGTACACTAAGCCTTTTTCGTACAACTTAGTGAAAAACCATTGTTCCCATTTATAGTATTCTGGATGACAGGTGGCAATTTCGCGATCCCAGTCATAACCAAAACCTAACTGCTTAAGTTGGGTACGCATGTAGTCAATATTCTCGTAGGTCCATTTTGCAGGGGCTGTTTTGTTTTTAATAGCCGCGTTTTCTGCAGGTAAACCAAACGCATCCCAACCCATAGGTTGCATTACGTTTTTGCCTTTTAAGCGCTGAAAGCGAGATACAACGTCACCAATAGTGTAGTTACGCACGTGACCCATATGGAGTCGACCGCTCGGGTAGGGGAACATAGAAAGGCAGTAATACTTTTCTTTGCTCTCATCTTCCGTAACTTTAAATACTTTGTTTTCTTCCCAGTAACGTTGGATTTTTGACTCTATTTTTTGAGGGTTATATTGCTCTTGCATCTACGGTTCCAGACTTCTTACGACTAATAAAAAATTAGCTCTAGGATAACCCAAATAAACCGCTATTTATAGCGCCATAAACACGCTTTTATTAAATTATAACTTTCAGTGCAGGTTAACCTATACTTTTGTAAGCTAGTTGCTGAAAAGCATAGGTTAAAGGTTGATTTAACAGCCCTAATAGGTTCAACCTACAAATCTAAATATGCCCTAAATTTGCAGGAGTAAGAAAATGGCTGACTACAAAACATGGCTAAACGATTTAACGCTTTGGTTAAAAGATGTAAAAGATCATGAATTAAAAGAGGCGGTAAAACGATTTGTTGAATCTGAGCAGGCACTTAAAAATTTAGGAGAAGAAAAGTATCAACTTTATCGTAACTACTTAATGCGCGATTTAGAACACTTGCAAGAGCACGAAACCCACTATAATTCGCTTGCATGGCAAGAGCTTAAAGAATCATTATGGTATGAGCTTTCGCACATAGAAGACAAAACACAGCTAGAGTGGCACTCACTTAGCCAAGATTTTAAGCACAATGGCATATATCACGTAGGCGAATGGATAGCCATGGGCACATTAGTATGTAAGAATTGTAATCATAGTTACGATGTTTATCATGCTACGCAAATAACACCTTGTTTAGAGTGTGATGGAATCTATTTTAGCCGTAAGGCTTTGCAACCCTAAATATAAGTATTAAGTGGCTGCAGGCCACTTAATACGCCAAAAGCCAGTGAATACGCTGGTAAACAAAGAAGTTAGAATGACGAAAAAATTACTGCCACTACCTGTATCAAAGCTTGCGCCGAGCATTTCTACTAGCCACGTGCATACTTGCATGAGCAACCCATACCCAGAGCATTTTACTTTTATAGGCCAACAACGGGCGCAAAGTGCATTAGACTTTTCACTCGGTATGGATTTACCTGGCTATAACGTATACGTAATGGGCGAAGCTGCACATGGACGTTTTACCCTAGTAAAAGACAAACTAAAAGAGCATGCCAAAGGCAGAGTAACGCCTAATGAGTGGTTGTATGTAAATAATTACGACGACCACCGCGAGCCTATCGCACTGTTTATGCAAGCTGGGCAAAGTAAAAAGCTTGCCGATGACATTGATGCTTTTATTGACGAAGTGCTCGACACCTTTCCTGCCGCATTTGACAACCCTGCGTACCAGCGCAAAAAGAAATCCATAGACCGTGAATTTAACGACGCCTATGACGGTGCTATTACCGCGGTAGAAATTGCGGCGCTTGAACAAAGTGTGGCGCTTATTGAAGAAAAAGGCGTAGTAGGTTTTGCTCCATTAATAGGTGGCAAGCAGCTAAGCGATAATGAATTTTCGCACCTTGAAGATGAGCTACGTGAAACCTTTTTTGAAAGAATTGAAAAACTCGAAGACACATTAATAGAAGCACTTATTGAGCTGCCGCGCTGGAAGCGTGAATCTACCGAAAAACTACGTAACCTTAAAAAGTCGACTGCCGAGCAAGCAACTAAGCCCTTATTAAAAGACTTAGAGCATAAATATGCCAGCCATATTGGCGTGCTGCGTTATTTAAAAGACATTCGCGTAGAAATTATTGACGCTGTGCTTGAGTGGTTAGACGATGAAGGCGAAAGCGAAGAAAACAAAGAAGACTTTGATCGCAAAGGCATGCTTACAGACTTTTTTGCGCCCAATATTTTAGTTGAGTTTAAAGAAGGCGACGCCGCTCCTGTGGTTTACGAACCTAACCCAACGTTTGGCAACATATTTGGCAAGGTTGAGTACGCTACCTCACAAGGCTCGCTTATAACTAGCTATCGCTCAATTCAGGCCGGCGCATTGCATCGCGCTAACGGTGGCTATTTAATGATGGACGCCGAAAAAGTAATGGCTAACCCACAAGTGTGGGATGGTTTAAAACTATCGCTTAAAACCCATCAAATTAAAAATGACTTACCGTATCAAGATAGCGTTGTAGGCAGCAGTTTTACGTTGCGCCCGCAGTTAATTCCGCTAGATGTAAAAATAATATTATTAGGCTCGCGCGAGCTGTACTACACCATAGGTGAGTACGACGAAGAATTTGCTGAGCTGTTTAGAATACTAGCCGACTTTGACTACTACTTACCGAGTAGCGATAAATTACAGTACCAATTTATTACCAAAGTAACTGACTATTGTGAGCACGTTTTAAAATGCACCACTACAGAAGCAGCAATGGTGCGCTTGCTCAAATTTAGTTATCGCCAAGCCGAGCATCATAATAAACTCTCTGCCCGCTTTGCCGATGTGTTAGAGCTGGTAGCCGAAGCAAGTTATTATGCCAAACAAGACAAGCTAACGGTTATAGACGCTCATCATATTGACGAAGCCATTGAAGGTAAACAGTATCGTACTGGGCAAATTAGCGAAAACATGCTCAGTGATATTAAAGAAGGGCACACCCTTATTGCCACGCAAGGCCAAGCCATAGGCAAAGTAAATGGTTTAACTGTACTGCATATTGGCGATACCTCATTTGGTACACCTGCGCGTATTACGGCAACAGTTTATGCCGGTGCCGATGGCGTTTTAGATGTAGAGCGCGAAGCCGAGCTAGGTAAAGCAATTCACTCTAAAGGGGTAATGCTACTTACTGGCTATTTAGGCAATAAATACGCGCAGCACTTTAGCTTAACGCTCAGTGCAAATATTGCAATTGAACAAAGTTATGGCTACATAGATGGCGATAGCGCGTCACTTGCCGAGTTATGCGCGTTAATTTCGGCTATTACTAGCTTACCACTGAGTCAATCAATTGCGCTTACAGGCTCAATTAACCAACATGGCGATGTACAAGCTATTGGTGGCGTAAACGAAAAAATAGAAGGCTTTTTTAAACTGTGTAAAATGCGCGGTTTAACTGGCGAAGAGGGCGTGATCATTCCTAAATCTAACCAAGTTAACTTAGTGTTAGATGAGGAAATACTTAATGCAGTTGAACTTGGTAAATTTAATATTTACGCAGTAGAGACGGTAGATCAGGCACTTAACTTACTGATGGATTTAGAAGCTGGCGATTTAGTTGACGGGCACTATCCTGAAAACTCAGTAAACGGCCTAGCCTTAGCACGACTTAAAGATATTGCAGACATTGTAAACGGCGATAGCGAAGATGAAAAAGACGCAGAACCAGAAGAGGAAAAAAATTAACTATGCTTAATATAATATTAGCGGTAATTATCGGCATATTTTGCTTTTTAATATTTAAAAACAGCAAAAAAGCCAAACAACAAGTGGGTATTAACGCGCAAATAGAAGCTGATTTTTTGGCAGCTAATGCAAAAGTAGATGGCGTACAAGAGACCGCTTCAGGCTTGCAGTACAAAGTATTGCACCAAGGGCAAAGCGATGACAAGCCTAACCCCAAAAGCATGGTTAATGTGCATTACCACGGTACGTTAATAGACGGCACAGTATTTGACAGCTCAGTTGAGCGTAAAGCCCCTATTAGCTTTGGTTTACATCAAGTTATTAAAGGGTGGACCGAAGGTCTGCAACTTATGAGCCCCGGCGATAAATACCTACTTTATGTACCGCATCAACTGGCTTACGGTGAAAAACGTGTGGGCAGCATTCCACCGGCATCACTGCTTATATTTGAAGTTGAGTTATTGGCTATTGAGTCGTAATATTATTTTAAGTAATAATTACTTAAGCCCTGCTTTCATAAAGTGGGGCTTTTTGCTTTTAGCCAGCCTGTAAACGTTACTCAAGAATTTTAATGTTAGGTCGATACCTATAATAGTGACAAAGCTATTTTAGGGATAAAGTAATGAAGATTTCACCAGCGCCCCCTTTACACCATGCATACAGCCTTAATACTCAGCCTTTAACACAACCAGGTAAGCAACTTGCTGAAGGTGAGACAGAGGATGAGCCAAAATATGTTTTATCAAAGTTCTTAGACACTAAAGCACAAAAGTACAGTGAAGATAACGCAATGTTTGGCGATCAATATAAAAACCTAGAAAAAGTGTATAAGCACTTTTTAGGGCGGGTTATTGCATTGCAAGAGCAAATTAACAAACTCAAACAAAGTCCAATTCAAAGCAGTTTAACCATAAATAGCACCGCAAATGAGCCAAATAAAAGTGATGCTAGTTTAGCTATTGATGTTGAGCATTTAGGGTCTAAAAAATATAAAAACTCACAACAACAAGAGCAAATAGATATACTAGAGCGGCAATTAGGGGAGTTAAAATCAGAGCAAGCAGCAATAAAACAACAAATGGTTGAGCTGGTTATGAGTGAAATGAAAAGACGAGGCGATCACGACTATAATGTTTAGCGTTAAGGCAGGTTGGTGAATCAGCCCTTAACTTAATTTTACTTACTTCCAGTTTAAATTTACCGTATCTTTAAAGTATAACTTTGTTGAGTACGCTTTAAAAAGTACACCCAAATAATGGCCAGTGGAATTTACTAAATTATGTTCGAAGATGAATTACTTTATGGATACAGCAGTGTATTAATTGCAGTTACATTGTTTATTGCGATCGTTATTTTTAACGAAATAGGCTTTAGAGCAGGGCGGTTTATTCAAGGCAGAACCGACAGTGAAGTTAAGACGCTAACGGGTTCTATTCAGGGCAGTATATTAGGTTTGTTAGCATTACTACTGGGTTTTACATTTAGCATGTCGATGCAACGGTATGATAACCGCAGCATGGCGTTAATAGATGAAGCAAACACAATCGGCACAGCCATATTACGGGTTGAATTACTGCCACAAGAATACAAAAAACAAGCCAATGAATTATTTAAAGAGTATGTAGACTTACGAGTTGCTATAGGCCAATTAGATTTAACCAAACACGCGCAGCGTAACGACTACAATAATAAAATAGCCAACCTACAGCGTCAGTTATGGTCATTGGCTATCGCAGCCACAAATGTTGACCCAAGGCCTGTAACTACAGGAGCGTTTGTAAAATCGCTTAATGATGTAATAGACAGCCAAGGAAAGCGAAATGCTTTATTGCAAATGCATGTACCTGAGGTGGTATTAATACTGCTCTTTATTGTTTTTATTTCGTCTGGCGGCATTATGGGTTATTCCGCAGGACTCAGTGGTAAGCGAATGATTGTGCCCATAGTATTGGTTTCTTTGTTAATTACTTTAATCGTATTTATTATTATAGATTTAGACCGGCCAAAGCGCGGGCTTATACAAGTAGATCAAACGGTAATGATTGAGGTTTCAGAAAATATTAAATAGTAATAAAGAAGGGGTTTTAATTTAAGCGCGTAAATAACAGTTATATTGTTTGCTGCTTTGGCGAACTAAATACTTATTTAGTTCGCCAATAAAAATGTTCGCGTAGTTTAAAATTACAGTAACGCTTTAACCTCAGGATCTGCAAACGCTAATTCAAAGCGCTCTTTATAAAGCATTTGTAAGTCGTTGGTATGCATACTTGGAATGTCTTGCTCGCCAGTAAAGTTTTTATTTATAAGCGTAGCACCAGTGCGATCCTTAATTATTAGATCAAAGTTATACCATGAGTTATCAGTAAAAGCGTGGTGATCATACTTCCATTCGTTAAGTACGATTATAATAGTCGCAGTATCGCTATCTGCTTTAATGTCATTAATATCGACCTGTGGTGTGGTAGCTATTAGCTTAGCGTTAATACCAGAGCGAATAAAACCAGCAGCAAGGCGTTTACCTAAGTGTTGTGGCATAGTTTCGCCAGTAATGATGTTTTGTGTATAAGGTATACCAAAGCCAGAGCGACTTAATCCTTCAAAACCAGAGAGTTTGTCACCATTTACAACATATGGGCGATGATCTACCACTGCAATTTGTATTTCATCAACTTGGGGCTTATTTAACGTAGGAGCTGCTTGTTCTGCAGTCATAATGGCCGTACAGCCGGTAGTTAAAAGTAGGGTAACAGCGATAAAGATTGAAGCTATTTTGTTCACATTATATTCCTTTTATGTGTATTTATGATTAAATAAAACCAAATTACAGATCGTTAGGTAATGCCATGAAAGTAATGGATTTTATTGGGCAAGATAGTATTAACAAAAGCTGAATAAATCAAGGCAGTATTAACTTTTATTTTTTTAATGGGCTTAAAGTACTGCTTTTAGCTAGAGTAGGTGTTTAAAATATTAAAATGTGAGTGAAATATATTACCAATTATTAAGCTTTTACAATGACTGTATTTACACCTTGTTACAGTAATTTGTCGCACAAAGCTGCAAACTGTCTTTTTATTGTTATTATGAAATGAAATAACATTGTAAGGACGATAACCTTGAAACTACGCACTTTATTAACAGCAATAGCAGTAGCGGTTGCACCGGCAATATCGCCGATGGTTGCGGCTTATCAAACACAAGATACCCGCTTATTACGCTTTCCCGATATTCATAAAGAATCAGTAACCTTTGTTTATGCGGGCGATATTTATATAGCAAACACTAAAACAGGTAAAAGCACGCGCTTAACTGATCATATTGGTTTTGAAACCTTTCCTAAATTTTCGCCAGATGGCAGCCAAATCGCTTTTTCTGCCCAATATAATGGCAGCCGCCAAGTGTATGTAATGAACCGCGATGGCTCCGATTTAAAACAACTGACTTATTATAACGACGTAGGTGTAATGCCGCCGCGCGGTGGTTTTGATTATCGCGTACTTGATTGGACCCCAGACGGTAAGCATATTGTGTTTAGAGCTAACCGCACCCCTTATGGTCAGCGTGTTGGCCGACCTTATATAGTGCCAGCTGCGGGTGGCCTAGAGCAACCATTAGCCATACCAGAAACTGGCGGTGGCATGTTATCGCCCGATGGCAAACAGTATGTGTATACACCCATTGATCGCGAATTTCGTACTTGGAAACGCACCCGTGGCGGGCGCGCACAAGATGTATGGGTTTACGATTTAGAAAATAACAAATCAAAGCAATTAACAACCAACAGAGCAACCGACCAACAGCCTACTTGGGTTAACAATAACATTTACTACGTGTCGGACAGAGAATACACGCTAAATTTATACAAACATCAAGATGGCAAAAATCCGATAAAAGTAACTAACCACAGCGACTTTGATGTGCTTTGGCCCTCGGCTGGGCCCAACGCCATAGTGTATGAAAATGGTGGTTATTTGTATCGCTTTGATGACGCCACGCAGCAATCTGAAAAGCTGAGCATAAATGTTCAAGGTAACCGTGAACATACAATGGCCTACAGTAAAAATGTTAGTGACTTTATTGATTCAATGGACGTATCGCACGATGGAAAAAGAGTACTATTTACCGCCCGCGGCGAACTGTTTTCTGTGCCGGTTAAAAATGGCCCAACCCGAAACTTAAGCCATACGCCAAAAGGGCGTGAAATATCGGCTACATGGTCGCCCAATGGACGCTATATTGCTTACATGAGTGATGAAACAGGCGAATACGAAATTTACCTAAAAGACAGAGCTAACAATAACCAAGTTAAGCAACTGACCAGTAATGGCAGTATTTGGCGTTTTGAGCCAGTTTGGTCACCAGATAATAAAAAGTTATTGTTTAGCGATCAGAATCACACCCTGTGGTGGCTCGATATTAAAACCGGTAAGCAGCGTAAAATTGATACCGCAAAATATAATGAAGATGGTTTAACTAGCTATATTTGGTCGCCTAATAGCGAGGATATAGTGTTTGTTAAAAATAACGAAAATCGCTACGCCTCATTATGGCATTACAATTTAAAAGACAAACGCGTTACTCGCTTAACTGATGACATGAGCAGTGAGACAACCCCAGCGTTTTCTCCCGACGGGCAGCAATTGTATTTCACATCAGAGCGCGACTTTAATTTAACTTTTAGTAGCTACGAGTTTGACTACATGTTTAACAATGCAACCCGACTGTATTCGGTTGCAGTAAACAGTAAAATCAAGCCACTTAATACACCGCTGAGTGACGAAATAAGCATTGTTGACTCAAAAGCAGATAAAGACGATAAAAAGTCAGCTAAAGCACCCAGCAATTATATAGAAAGTAACGGCTTTATGAGCCGTGTTGTGGCGCTAAATGTACCTGCAGGAAACTACGGCGCACTAAGCGGCGTAAAAGACGGCGTATTAACACTATCGGCAGGAGAGCTTAAGTTAGTGCCTAATGCCGTTGATGGTGAAGTTGCCACAATAGCAGCAGGAGTGAGTAATTATAAAGTGTCGGCTAATGCTGAGCATATTATTGCTCGTGCAGGAAAAAACATTAGCGTAATAAAGCCAGAAGCTAAACAAGACTTAAAAGCTACGCAACTTAACTTGCAAGACATGGTATTAAAAATTGACCCGCAAACCGAGTGGGCACAAATGTATCGTGAAGGCTGGCGCACTCTGCGCGACTGGTTTTATGACGAAAACCATCATGGCCAAGACTGGGATGCTATTTTAGCGCGTTACCAACCTATGGCAGACGCTATTGCACATCGAGCCGACCTAGATTATGTATTAAGTGAAATAGCAGGCGAAATAAACTCAGGGCATATTTATGTTAACTCGGGCGATATGCCAACATCTCCTCGTTTACAGCATGGCTTATTGGGCGCAGAAATTAGCGCGCATAAATCAGGCTTTGTAAAAATAGAGACTATTTTTAAAGGCGAAAACTGGCACGAAAACTTTCGCTCACCGCTAAACGAAACCGGCATTAACGCCAATGTAGGCGATTACATAATTGCAGTAAATGGCCGCTCAGTAAAAAGCGTAGTCAACTTTTACGAACTACTAGAAAACACCCAAGGTAAATCGGTTGAATTACTACTCAGTAAATCACCAAGCCTAAAAAACAGCTGGAAAGTAATGGTAACGCCTATTGCCAGCGAAACTGGATTGCGTTACTTACAGTGGGCACAATCGCGCGCTGAGTATGTTAATAAGCTTTCAGATGGGCGTATTGGCTACGTGCATTTACCTAACACCCATTACGAAGGTAACCGTTCGTTATTTAAAAACTTTTTACCGCAAACTAATAAAGAAGCGATGATCATAGACGATCGTTACAATGGCGGCGGTTTTATACCTGAACATATGATCACCTGGTTAGCGCGTAAACCGCTTAACTACTGGAAGCGCCGTGGTGTAGAGCCAACTAAAACCCCGCAGTTTGCTCACGATGGCCCTAAAGCTATGCTGATCAATGGCTACTCTAGTTCAGGCGGCGACGCACTACCGTATTACTTTCGCCAAGCAGGTTTAGGCAAATTAATTGGTACGCGTACCTGGGGCGGTTTAATTGGTATTTCGGGCAACCCTGGGCTTGTAGATGGCGGCTCAGTTATTGCCGCTACTTTTAGAATTTTAGATAACGAAGGTAACTGGATCATTGAAAATGAAGGCGTAAGCCCAGACATAGAAGTGATTGATCGCCCAGAGCTTATTCAAGCCGGACAAGATCCGTCGATTGAACGCGCTGTAAAAGAGTTATTAAAAGAGCTTAAAGCAAATCCGAAAAAACCATTGGTAGTGCCAGCACCACCGAGTGAATTTGGTCGCTAATTGCAATAAATTAAGCTGCTAAGTCACGCAGCCTGTTAGCTACTTTGCGTGTGCTTGGTAGCTAACTAATTTATTAGAGTATTATTAAAAGCGTGATACCGCGCTTTAGTTAAAAGAGAGCTTATAGTGAAAAAATTATTACAGGTAGACTTTGATTTTGCAGGCCCGTTTGGGGAGCAAATGTCAGCAGCATTAAAAGATTTAGCCGAATCAATTAACCATGAACCCGGTATTATTTGGAAAATTTGGACCGAAAACCAACAAGGTCAACTTGCTGGTGGTATTTACCTATTTGAAGATGAAGCATCAGCTAATGCGTATTTAACTATGCACACAGCACGCTTAAAGGCTATGGGGGTTGCCCAAGTTCGTGGCCAATTATTCGATGTAAACCTGCCATTATCAGCGATTAATAACGCACCGCTTACCGTTAAATAGATAATATTTTTGCCGGGCTGCTGTTTACTTTCGTTACATTAGCGCGGCCAAAAGTCGGGTTAAAAAGCATAATATCAATGTTGTAGTACTAAGCAGCGAGCTATTAGGCTTCCTGCAAATATATTGGGATCCAAATAGGCAAGCTATTCAAGGTAAAATATCAGGACTGTGGTTATTAAAGGAAACTTGAACCAACCAGTAAACGTTGAAACCGTTGTAGATGCAGTAAAAGATTAGCTCTGATTAACATAACTTAATAAAACTATAGGTATATTTATTTGGAAGTCTTACTTGAAGGATTAAATAATGAAAATGAAAGTAATCATTTTTTGAGATCTTTATGGGCAAGTATTAGAGATCACTTTGGCAAGTGCTCTTGGCATTACTCTCCGTATAAAAAGCAAGGTTCTAAAAAAATAACTTTAGGGCGTATGAGCTATAACGGTAAAGATTCTTTCGAGGTTTCAGTCAGGTATAAACAAAAAGGAAACTTAGTCGCGGTCATGTTTTCTGATTATATCGAAGATGATGAAATTATAAGCGACCTAAAAATTATTAAAGAACTAGTTAAAAATAGTTTAGATTATAAAAAACTGATTTCTAAATTTAGCTTTAGTATTTCTCTAGAAGTTATTAGGGGCTCTATTGCCGCATACTCAGGTAAAAGTTTTGCTTTAGAGCCAACAGGTAATAGCTCTATTAAATTGATAGTTGATATTAATGGTTATGATGCTTTAGATGCAGAAGCTAAAGCATCAGAAAAAATTAAAACGATTATTGAAATTTTAACTGTTAGCACCAACTGTGTGATTATTCGAGATACTCAATGTGACAAGGATTCATCGTTCTCTAGTATTGAAATTAATAAATACTCTAGAGATATAAGTTGGATTGATGCAAAACCAATAGCTGATGGCTTAGTTCAAATCTCAGAAAAAACCTGTTTCCTTATTGATTACATACTGAGTAATGATATTTACTCTTATGAAATTCAATTACTTTTGAATTCTTATGCTCATTTTTCATCAGGCAGATCTTTAGATTCATTTACTCTAGATGCATATCACCCAACTCCGAGAGTAGGAAAGGCAAGTGATGAGGGTAATATCGACTTTCAGAGCGATTTAAGATTCTCTAATGCAGCCAGACTTCATTCATCATCAAGTGAAGATGCAATGATACTTTATATGTCTTCATTAGAAGTTGTGTCGTTGATTGGAGTTTCGAAGAGTAAAAAGTGTGATAGTTGTGGTCAACAAGTATATTCAATCTCAGAGAGAGTGAGAAGTTATGTGGAAAAAGATAGCAATAATGACCCATTAGTTAAAATAATTAATTCATATTACGGTTTAAGGTCAAGATATCTTCACCAAGGAATTAGGTTTGTCGATAATTCATACTCAGGCAGTGCGATACCACTATTAGATAGCAATACAATGAGTAACGCTAGAGAGTACTACCAAGTTAGCCTGCTAAATTTAAGGGAATGGTGTAGCTACTTACTAAGGTTATCTTTAGAAGAAATGGCTTTAGAAGCCAATTAAACACATTTAAAAATGTAGAGCTAAATATGTAGGCTCTACATCTTAAATAGCGAGCTTAACTTCTAAACCTAATCCCAAACCCGCCAACACCCAGCAACAACACAAATCCCCATACAAACATGTTGCCGTATTGGCTGTACACGCTGTCGCCTTGTATTAACTTAACGTCGGCTTTCATGGTGGTTGCTTCAAACTGTGGCATGCTTTGTTGCGTGTGGCTTATTGGGTCGTATACGCCGCTTACGCCGTTGTTAGTAACACGTATTAGTGGCCGCTGTAGCTCTAGAGCGCGCATGCGAGCGATTTGCATATGCTGGTGGGGGCCAATGGAGTCGCCAAACCAAGCATCGTTACTTACGGTAAAGAGTAAATCTGAGCTGTGCTGATAATTACCACGCACTAGGTCGGCAAATACTATTTCGTAGCATATAGCGGGTAGTATATTAAAGCCGTTAGCACGTAGGTTGTTTTGTACTTTGTCGCCACGGGTAAACGACGACATAGGTAAATCAAACAACGGTGCGATAGGGCGCAGTAAATCTTCAAATGGTACAAATTCGCCAATAGGGAGTAATTGGTGTTTTTGATAGCGGTTTTTATCTAGGTAGCGGTAGTGGCCGTGTTCATCATCTTTATTTTTATTACCCACTACTATAAGGGTATTAAAAATAGTTTTAGTGTCGAGTTGGTAGTCAACAACACCGGTAATTAGCGCGGTTTTATTAAATGAAGCGGCGCTGTCTAAGCCTGCTAGGTATGAGTCGGCAAGCGCTTCTATTTCGGGTACTGCGGCTTCGGGCCATACTATTAAGTCGGCGTCCCAGTGTGTGCGGGTTAGGTCTTGGTATTTACTCATGGTGGTCCAAAACTGGCTGGGATCAAAGCGCAGATTTTGTTTTATATTACCTTGTACAAGTAATGTCGACATGCTTTTTCCAGAGTACTGTGCTGTACCTGTGGTGTATGCACCGGCAAAAAGTAGTGCTAAAGCACTGCTGGTTATGGCCAATGTTTTAAAATCTTTTTGGCTTAGGCGATACAATGCAAAACCAATGGCAATACATACTAAGGTTAAACCAAATTCGCCAATATAAGGGGCAAGCAGTCTAAGTGGGCTGTCGGTTTGCGTATAACCAAAACTTAACCATGGAAAGCCTGTTAGTAAGTGTGCGCGTAAGTATTCGCTTATGGCAAAACTTACAATTAATAATGCGCCATAACTTTTAGGGCCGCTGGCAAAGCGAGTTGTTGCCCAAAAGGCAAGTGCAGGAAATAACGCTAAGTATGAACACAATAAGGCCATAAGCGCTAAAGAAGCGATTAATGGCATGCCGCCAAAAGTGGCTATAGATACATGTACCCAGCTAATACCAGCACCAAACCAACCTAAACCAAATATAAAGCCATATTTAGCGGCTGTTTTTGCGTGTGTTTTACCGGTGTTTTTTGGATTAATACAAAAAATGATGGCAGCAAGGCTAAAAAATGCAATGGGCCAAATTTCAAAGGGGGCATAGGCAAAAGTTAAAATAAGGCCCGCAATTAATGCGAGCCATGCTTTTTTATCTTTTGCTAATAAGGTGAACTTAGTTAGCAGAATCTTCACTGTAGTTATCATCAACCTTAGGAACGGTGACTTGCAGTTGCAAGATGCGGCGATTGTCAGAGTTGGTTACTTTAAATTGGTAACCTTCTATATCAATGGTTTCGCCACGGCTTGGCATGTGGCCAAAGGCATGTAATACAGTGCCACCAATAGTATCGGCGTCATCTGTGCTGTAACCTGTTTTAAAATGCTCGTTAAAGTCATCAACAGGGGTTAGCGCTTGTACTACGTAAACATGCTTAGCAAGTTGGCGAATATCTTGTTGCTCTTCTTCTTCGTCGTGTTCGTCTTCTATTTCGCCCACGATTATTTCAAGAATATCTTCAATAGTGACTAAGCCCGATACACCGCCGTATTCATCAATAACAATAGCCATATGGTAGCGTTGCTGACGAAATTCGTTAAGCAGGGTATCGACACGTTTACTTTCGGGTACTACCATTGCTGGGCGTAAATAATCGCGCAGTGAGGGCAGTAAGTCGTCTTTGTTTAAGATTAGGGGTAATAAATCTTTAGCGAGTAAAATCCCTTCTACATGGTCTTTGTCCTCACACACCACCGGAAAGCGTGAGTGCGTAGAGTGAACCATCATAGGTATGAGCTCTTCAAGCGGGCTGTCGATCTCAAGGGTGATCATTTGTGAGCGCGGCACCATAATGTCTCGCACTTTAAGCTTAGACACGCCAAGCACACCTTCAATCATCTCTTTGGTTTCTGGATCGATTACATCCCGCTCTTGCGCATCGGCAATTACTTCAACCAGCTCTTCTCTGTTCTGGGGTTCCCCTTGAAACTTTTGGGCTATTCGGCCCAGCCAGCTTTTTCCAGAAGAACCCTGGCTAGAATGCGAGTTACCGTCGCTCATTATATCTGATTACTCCGTTTATTTAAATTTCGTCCCGATATGGGTCTGCTATGTTTAGCTCAGCAAGTAATTGCTTTTCTATACTTTCCATCTCAAAAGCATCTTCACTCTTTATATGGTCAAATCCAAGCAAATGCAAGCATCCATGAATAACCATATGAGCAAAGTGGTCATGAAATGACTTTTCTTGCTCAATTGCTTCAGCCAATACAATAGCTGGGCAAATAACTAAATCACCTACTAAAGGAATATCTATTCCCGGTGGTGCTTCAAACTCAAACGACAGTACATTGGTAGGCTTGTTTTTACCACGGTAGTCGTTGTTGAGTTGTTGCGACTGCGCTTCGTCACTAATTACAATAGTGAGTTCAGATTCGTCGCGGTATTGGCTAAGGGCTTTGTCGGCCCAAAGCGCAAATTGTGCCTCGCTTGGTAAGTTGTCAAACTCACAGGCTATTTGTAAATCAAGTTCAGTGTTCACGGTATTACTCTTTAGTAGCAGGCGGTTGTTGAGCGGCAAGTTGCTCTCGGGCTTTTTGCTTTTCTAGGCGCATAAGTCGCTCGCTTTCATCGTTGCGCTCGTAGGCTTCAACAATACGCGCAACCACAGGGTGGCGAACTATGTCTTGGGCTTTAAAGTGGTTAAAGCTTATTTCGTCTACGCCATCGAGTACTTCCATTGCATGGCGTAAGCCTGAGCGCACACCACGTGGTAAATCTACTTGCGTTATGTCGCCAGTAATAACCGCTTTTGAGTTAAACCCAATACGGGTTAAAAACATTTTCATTTGCTCTGCGGTGGTATTTTGGCTTTCATCTAAAATAATAAAGGCATCATTAAGCGTACGCCCACGCATATAAGCAAGTGGGGCAATTTCAATAACGTTTTTTTCGATTAGTTTTTCTACTTTTTCAAAGCCAAGCATTTCAAATAGCGCATCGTAAAGCGGGCGCAAGTATGGGTCGACCTTTTGGCTTAAATCGCCCGGTAAAAAACCGAGCTTTTCACCTGCTTCTACCGCTGGGCGGGTAAGCAATATACGGCGAATTTCTTGGCGCTCTAGGGCATCAACTGCAGTTGCCACAGCTAAGTATGTTTTGCCTGTACCAGCAGGGCCAATGCCAAAGGTAATATCGTGATGCAAAATATTAGAAACGTATATACCTTGGTTTTCGTTACGCGGCTTTATAACACCACGGCGCGTTTTAATCACCATTTCTTTGGTGTAAGTGCTGGTTGTGGCGTCTTGTTCAAGGGCGTTTGATTCGGTAATGGCTAAGTGCACGTTGTCGGGTTCTATTTCGCCAATTTCGCCGCGCACAGGTTGAGTATCAATATAAAGGTTTTTTAAAATTTCTACAGCGCTGGCGCTACTGTAAGTTTTGCCTGTGACTTTAAAAAAGTTATCGCGGTGGATAATTTCAACACCGAGTCGGCGTTCAATTTGTTTGATGTTTTCGTCAAACGGGCCACATAAAGAAGAAAGGCGTTTGTTATCGGCAGGTTCTAAATAAATCTCTAATGTTTTTAACTGATTACTCAAAATTACTTCCTATAGCATGGCGCCAGTGTTAACTGGCGCTAAAATTTCCACTAAGGGACGAAAGTAGCAACGCCAATTTCGTTTATAGTGTCAGGTTTAGGCTCAAGGCTTGCAGCTTTGGTTAAAATAGCTGAAGGAGCGATTTCACGACGTAAGTTCATTTCTGATTCTGTACGAATTAAGTCACCACGTAAAGAATTTGGTAGTGCCTCGGTAATACGTACGTCAACAAACTGACCGATCACTGTATGTGGGCCAACAAAGTTAACTACACGGTTGTTTTCGGTACGGCCACGTAATTCCATTGGGTTCTTTTTAGAAGGACCTTCAACGAGTATACGCTGCTCTGTATCGAACATTTGACGGCTAATTTGTTGCGCCATTTGTGTAATACGATTTTGCAGTAAGTATAAACGCTCTTTTTTCTCTTGCTCGGTTACGTCATCTGGCAAGTCGGCCGCTGGTGTACCTGGGCGTGCACTGTAAATAAAGCTAAAGCTCATATCAAAACCAACGTCGCTAATTAGCTTCATGGTTGCTTCAAAGTCATCTTGGGTTTCACCCGGAAAACCAATAATAAAATCTGACGACATGCTTAAGTTAGGACGAATTTTGCGTAACTTACGAATTGTCGACTTATATTCAATTGCCGTATGGCCGCGTTTCATTAGGTTTAAAATACGGTCTGAACCACTTTGTACTGGTAGATGTAAATGATCTACAAGCTCTGGTACATCGGCGTATACGTCAACTATATCTTGGGTAAACTCTACTGGATGCGATGTGGTGTAACGAATACGGTCAATACCATCAATGGCAGCAATAAGACGAATTAAATCCGAAAAATAACAAATTTCGCCATCGTGTGTGTCGCCGCGGTACGCGTTTACGTTTTGGCCAAGTAGGTTTACTTCACGTACGTTTTGCTCAGCAAGCTGGGCAATTTCTAATAGTACGTCATCTACTGGGCGGCTAACTTCTTCGCCGCGAGTGTATGGTACAACACAAAAAGTACAGTACTTAGAGCAGCCTTCCATAATAGATACAAACGCAGATGGGCCATCGGCTTTTGGCTCTGGTAAACGGTCAAATTTTTCAATCTCTGGGAATGAAATATCAACAACCGATGAGCCTTTATCGCCTTGCACTTGTTTAATCATTTCTGGTAAACGGTGCAGCGTTTGCGGGCCAAAAATAACGTCTACAAATGGCGCACGCTGGCGAATAGAGTCACCTTCTTGTGAGGCAACACAACCACCTACGCCAATAATTAAGTCTGGCTTGTCGTCTTTTAACAACTTCCAACGACCTAACTGGTGGAACACTTTTTCTTGTGCTTTTTCACGAATTGAACAGGTGTTAAGTAAAATTACGTCGGCATCTGTTGCATCATCAGTTAGCTGGTAGCCATTGGTGGCATCTAAAAGTTCAGCCATTTTCTGAGAGTCGTATTCGTTCATCTGACAACCCCAGGTTTTAATATGCAGCTTTTTGCTCATTGAAATATTGCCTCGTGTTCAATTCGATAGTGGCACAAAAATGTGCTAGAAACAGGATTAAGTGAAATGCATTACTGCGCTATACCCACTTAAAGGACGCGTATTTTAGCTGGATACACACGTAAATCCAAGTATAGTTTTCATGTTTGTGATTTCAAATCAATGCAGCTTTAGTTTTATCCACAGTTGAGCGTATCCTTTGGCACATAACAAGCTAATTACGATACAATTAAAATAGTTTTAAGAAATTAAAAAGATGAGAACATGACAAAAAATAAAGTAATTGTTGTGGGTGCTGGCATGGTGGGTGCTGCTATGGCAATTAAACTTGCCCAGCAAGGCAAAGCAGTGCGCATAATAGAAAAAAAACTAATAAATCCACAGCAAGTTTTAAGCAGTGATCAGGTTGATATTCGCGTATCGGCAATAAATCGTTTTTCAGAAAAGCTGCTAGACGAATTGGGCGCAATGCCACTTTTAAAACAAAGCAGGTTAGCACCGTATCAACAATTAGAAGCATTTGAGCGCGGTGGCGATAATTTATTATTTGATTGCGCCGATATAAACACCACGCATTTAGGCCACTTAATTGAAAATAACCTAATTCAAGCCAGTTTATGGCAGCAATTTGAGCAATACAACATTGAAGTTATTGAGCAAGCAGCGCCTATTACGAGTATTGAGCAAACCTCAGATGCAATTACGCTAGTGTATGGTGAGCAAACGTATACCGCTGATTTAGTTATTGCAGCCGACGGCGGGCAATCGCAATTACGCGCTAAAGCCAACATAGGTATAACCGGTTGGCAGTATCAGCAGCACTGCATGGGCGTACTTATAAAACTTGATGCGCCGCAACAAGTAAAAACGTGGCAGCAATTTACTCCCACCGGCCCTTTGGCCTTTTTACCTATGCAGGCTCCTTACGCTAATTTAATTTGGTATGACGATGCCAATACACTGCAAAGCTTTAAAGGTTTAAACCCGCTGCAACTTAAAACACATATTGTTAAAAAGTTTCCTGAGCTTGCCGGTGATTTTACCGTGTTAAAGCACGCGGTGTTTCCACTGGCTCGCCAGCACGCAAACAAATATTCGCAAGGGCGACTAGTGCTTGTAGGTGACGCTGCACATACTATTAACCCATTAGCCGGGCAGGGCGTAAATTTAGGCTTTCAAGACGTTGTAGCGCTTGCACAGGTGCTATTAAGTGCTGATGACATAGGTTGCCCATTAAAATTAAATGAGTATGAAAAATCGCGCCGCAAAGCAAACTTATTAATGATGAGTATGATGGATGCCTGCTACTTTGGGTTTTCTAATCAAATTGCGCCATTAAAATGGGCGCGTAGCCAATTTTTAAAAATAGCTAACAATACCGGACCGGTAAAAAACTGGGTTTTAAAATACGCTATTAGCGGCGAGTTAAATTAAGACTAATTGCTATAACATTTGCGAACTATTGAAAAGGCTCATTTATGGGTCTTTTTTTTATGCTTATTTATTGATTAAAAGTGCGGTAGCAGAGGGGCTGCTAATAAAATATAGCCACTAAAATACTGCTGTTTAAATACAGTTATTAAAATAAGATTTTATAGATAGATTAAAAATATAGAAGTTTAAAATAAATAGATTTAAAATGAGTAGTTATGAGTAATACAAAAGGAAAAGTAATTTAAGTAGGAAGTATAAACAAATTGGCTGGGATACCAGGATTTGAACCTGGGAATGCCAGGATCAAAACCTGGTGCCTTACCGCTTGGCGATATCCCAACTATAAATTTGTACAAGTTTTCGTTCTAGTTAAGAACATGGTGCGGAAGGAGAGACTTGAACTCTCACATCCTAAGATACTGGAACCTAAATCCAGCGCGTCTACCAATTCCGCCACTCCCGCATCACTAATTTGCTAATTTAAACTCTAAGCTAGAGCTATTCTTTAAACAACTTTCCTTGGTAGAAGAAGTTGGCTGGGATACCAGGATTTGAACCTGGGAATGCCAGGATCAAAACCTGGTGCCTTACCGCTTGGCGATATCCCAACAAAGAATAATTGATAATTTTATTTCTTATCAAGAAATGGTGCGGAAAGAGAGACTTGAACTCTCACAACCGAAGTTACTGGAACCTAAATCCAGCGCGTCTACCAATTCCGCCACTCCCGCATCGTTTGTGTAATAAAACACAGTTTGCAATTTTAAGCTCTTAGCTGAGCTATTCTTTAAACAACTTTCCTTGGTAGAAGAAGTTGGCTGGGATACCAGGATTTGAACCTGGGAATGCCAGGATCAAAACCTGGTGCCTTACCGCTTGGCGATATCCCAACAAAGAATAATTGATAGTTTTATTTCTTATCAAGAAATGGTGCGGAAAGAGAGACTTGAACTCTCACAACCGAAGTTACTGGAACCTAAATCCAGCGCGTCTACCAATTCCGCCACTCCCGCATTACTTTGTGTTATTAAACACTAGGTAGTTATTTTAAACTCTTCATTGAGCTGCAATTTAACTCTTGCAGAGCCATTTCTAAAAGAAGAAATGGTGGCTAAGACGGGATTTGAACCTGTGACCCCATCATTATGAGTGATGTGCTCTAACCAGCTGAGCTACTTAGCCATTGTTGGCTGGGATACCAGGATTTGAACCTGGGAATGCCAGGATCAAAACCTGGTGCCTTACCGCTTGGCGATATCCCAACAAAAACAATTGATAGTTTTAATTCTTATCAAGAATGGTGCGGAAGGAGAGACTTGAACTCTCACATCCTAAGATACTGGAACCTAAATCCAGCGCGTCTACCAATTCCGCCACTCCCGCATTACTTTGTGTAATTAAACACTAGGTAGTTATTTTAAACTCTTCATTGAGTAACAAAAAAATAATGGTGGCTAAGACGGGATTTGAACCTGTGACCCCATCATTATGAGTGATGTGCTCTAACCAGCTGAGCTACTTAGCCATATTTTTTCGTTAGCACTTCATCGCTGAGTGCGGGGCGTATTATGCTGATATGGCCCAAATTCGTCAACACCTTTTTTGCAAAAAAACACTTAACTTGGTTTGTTTGCAGGAAAAGTAAGCTAAGCGGCTAAAATTTAGCATAAATGCTGTTTTTTTAGCTGCATTAAAAACACTAAACTTAAACTTATTCGCAGTTCTTCAATTTTGCTAAACAAATACAGACGTTAAAAAACCGCAGCAGGTATTAAAGAAATAAAAAAGGCTCGTAAAAACGAGCCTTTAAAATCATCACCACACTAAATTTGGGTAATGTATATTTATACGTTGAACAAGAAGTTCATTACATCGCCGTCTTTTACAATGTACTCTTTACCTTCTTGGCGCATTTTACCTGCTTCTTTTGCGCCGCTCTCACCCTTAAAGGCAATAAAGTCGTCAAAAGCAATCGTTTGTGCGCGAATAAAGCCACGCTCAAAGTCGGTATGAATTTTACCTGCTGCTTGTGGCGCAGTTGCACCTACAGGAATAGTCCATGCGCGTACTTCTTTTACGCCTGCTGTAAAGTAGGTTTGTAATTGCAGTAATTCATAGCCACCACGAATAACAAGGTTAAGGCCTGGCTCTTCTAAACCAAGATCAGCCATAAACTCAAGCTTGTCTTCTTCATCTAGCTCAGAAAGCTCAGATTCAATAGCAGCACATACAGGAACAACAATCGCATCTTCTGCTGCGGCAATAGCGCGTACAACATCAAGGTATGGGTTGTTTTCAAAACCATCTTCAGCAACGTTAGCAATATACATTGTTGGTTTGATAGTTAAAAAGTTAATAGAGCTGATAGCTGCTTTTTCTTCTTTAGTTAACTCTAAAGAACGTAATGTTAAGCCTTCATCAAGGTGTACTTTTACTTTTTCAAGTACTGCATTTTGCTCTTTTGCGTCTTTATCGCCACCTTTAGCTTTTTTAGCATTACGGAACGATGCTTTTTCAGCGCTGTCCATATCGGCAAGCACTAATTCAGTGTTTATAACGTCAATATCATCAGCAGGGTCAATAGTGCCAGCTACGTGAATAATATTATCATCATTAAAACAGCGAACTACGTGGCCAATGGCGTCAGTTTCACGAATATTAGCTAAAAACTGGTTACCAAGACCTTCACCTTTAGATGCGCCTTTTACTAAACCGGCAATATCTACAAACTCCATACTTGTTGTAAGAATGCGCTGTGGGTTTACAATTTTAGCAAGTGCGTCTAGGCGAGGATCAGGCACTGGTACCACACCTGTATTAGGCTCAATGGTACAAAAAGGAAAGTTAGCGGCTTCAATACCCGCTTTTGTTAATGCATTAAAAAGTGTCGATTTACCCACATTAGGCAAGCCAACAATGCCACATTTAAAACCCATAGTAAGATACCTTGTTTAGATTCGTTTAAACGGCGAACTTGTACCCAAGTTACTAGGGTTTAAACGAATGTAGTCTGTTTTGTGCTTTTAACACACCATCTTTTGCAAGTATTTCCATGCAGCGTACCGCTTCATCAATGGCAGCATCCATTTTTTCTTGGTCTGCTTTGGCCGCTTTTCCTAGCACCCAACCAGTTACCATTTCACGATGCCCCGGATGACCTACACCAATGCGCAAGCGCATAAAGTCTTTTTGATTTGCCATTTTTGCAATAATGTCTTTTAAGCCATTATGACCGCCGTGTCCGCCGCCTTTCTTTAATTTGGCAACGCCAGGTTCTAAGTCTAATTCATCGTGGGCAACTAAAATGCTTTCCACAGGAATTTTGAAAAAATTAGCTAAACTACCGACCGCTTTACCACTTAAGTTCATATAAGTAGTGGGGATCAATAATTTGAATTCTTGATCTTGAATAATCACTTTACCTGTAAGGCCGTGATATTTAGGATCGTGTTTTAGAGTGCAGTTATAGCGTGCAGCGAGTTGCTCAATGAACCAAGCACCTGCATTGTGGCGTGTGTTTGCGTATTCGGGGCCTGGATTAGCCAGGCCCACAAGCATTTGAATAGAATTCAAGGTGTTAAGCCTTAAATATTATTCTGCAGCGTCTTCAGCTTCATCTTCAGTTGGAGCTGATTTGTTAGCTTTAACAATTAGGATAGACTGATCGTGACCAGGACCTTTTGCTAAATCTATTGATGAAACGCCAGCTGGTAATGCAACATCAGAAATATGTAGAGAATCGCCTGCAACTAATTTTGAAACATCTACTGTTACGAAATCAGGGATTGCTTTAGGGAAACAAGAAATTTCGATTTCAGTTAACTGACGAACAACAGTTGTACCAAGTTTTTCTACAACGTCTTCACCAACAAAGTGGATTGGAACAATAGTATGTAGCTTTTGGTTTGCATCGATACGTTGGAAATCAAGGTGTGTAACTTTAGGCTTGAAAGGGTGACGTTGAATATCTTTTAGGATAGTTTCAACAGACTCGCCGCCAATGTTAAGTGTAAGAATTTGCGTGTAAAAACCTTCGCTTTCTTGAGCTTTAATCACATCTTTATGATCTAAAGTGATTGAAGTAGCTTCTTTGTTTGCGCCGTAAACGATAGCAGGCACTTTGTCTTCGCGACGTAGGCGGCGGCTCGCACCAGTACCAGTTTGCTCGCGAAGTTCTGCGTTATATACATAAGTTTTGTTTGACATAATAGTTTCCAATAATTAAAAGTATAGGGCCTTTGCGACCAAGGTCCCTAGCCAAAAGGCGCGCTATCATAACATCGCCCCCCAGCAAAATATATAACAGTTACGAAAAAAGCGCCAAAAGGCGCTTTTTAAAATTAAAGTTACTTAGCTTCGCTAAAGTAGATCTTTAATTAATGCTCAAACATTGCTGAGATAGACTCTTCGTTACTAATACGACGAATAGTTTCTGCAAGCATGTCGGCAAGTGTAAGTACTTTAACAATATTAAGTGCTTTAAGCTCTGCAGACAGTGGAATAGAGTCAGTTACAATAACTTCGTCAATCACTGAATTGCGCAAGTTTTCAGCCGCTTTTCCCGAAAGAATAGGGTGAGTAGCATATGCAAATACGCGCTTAGCACCGTGTTCTTTAAGTGCTTCAGCTGCTTTACATAATGTACCGCCGGTATCAATCATATCATCAACGATAATACAATCACGACCTTCAACATCACCAATAATATGCATCACTTGAGAAACGTTTGCCTGTGGGCGACGTTTATCAATAATAGCTAAATCGGTATCGTTTAGTAGTTTTGCAATAGCACGCGCACGTACAACGCCACCAATATCTGGAGATACAACAACAACGTCGTCAAAATGACGTGCTTTCATATCTTCAAGTAAAACAGGGCTACCAAATACGTTATCTACAGGTACATCAAAGAAGCCTTGGATTTGCTCAGCGTGTAAATCAACCGTAAGAACGCGGTCAACACCTACACTAGATAAGAAATCGGCAACGACTTTAGCGGTAATGGGTACACGGGCAGAACGTACACGACGATCTTGACGAGCATAACCAAAATAAGGAATAACGGCAGTAATACGACCGGCAGATGCACGACGTAGAGCATCAACCATAACGATAAGTTCCATAAGGTTATCGTTTGTAGGGGCACAGGTTGATTGTAAGATGAAAACATCCGATCCACGAACATTTTCATTAATTTGAACACTGATCTCACCGTCGCTAAAACGGCCAACAACAGCATCGCCTAATTCAATATATAAACGTTTTGCAACTTTTTGAGCTAACTCAGGTGTTGCGTTACCAGCGAAGAGCTTCATGTCAGGCACGGTAGGGTTCCTCAGGCACTGAATTTTTGGACTAACAGGCAATAATTAAACCACTGCGTGTTAACTTATGACTACTTGTACGTTACTTCAATCAAATATGGCGGCTAACTCCGTATGAGCGGGAGAAGTATTAACGCTTGATGCGATAAACCCCTGCCAAGTATGGGGGAGATTAGCAAGTACATCTTGTGCTTGAACTTGCGTAGCAAATTCTACAAAACAACATGAACCTGTTCCGGTCATCTTTGATGGAGCGTATTTTAGCAACCACTGCAGGGTTTTTTCAACCTCGGGACACAGCTTTTTCACTAAAGATTCGCAATCGTTAGTTAAAATATGCTGTTGCCAGTCTCCTGAAATTTTTGGCGTGTCGCGTTTTAGTTCAGGATGAGTAAATATTTTAGCAGTACTTACATGTTGATTAGGGAAGACCACACAATACCACTTTTGCTCAAGCATTACTTGTTCTAATTGCTCACCAATCCCATGCGCTATGGCGCTTTTACCATGTATGAATACGGGTACATCGGCACCTAGTTGTAAGCCTAAATGAGCTAATTCATCTAAACTGAGGGCTGTTTTCCACAACTTATTTAAGGCTAATAATGTGCTGGCAGCGTCTGATGATCCACCGCCAACACCGCCGCCCATTGGCAAACGTTTAATTAAATTTATTTTCACGCCTTGCTTTATTTTGCACTGTGTTTGCAATAATAAAGCCGCTTTATAGATAAGGTTGTCGGTTGTGGCTATGCCATTTGTGTCGCCGGTAACAATAATTGCAGGTAAATCGCTTAACTCAAAACTAAGTTCGTCGCCATAATTTAAAAACGTAAACAGGGTTTCTAGTTCATGGTAACCGTCATCTCGGCGGCCATTAATATGTAAAAAAAGATTGAGCTTTGCCGGCGCAATAAGTGAAAATGAAGTGATATTATTCATGGTTAATTAAACTGCCAATCGTAGAGTTGAATTTTAATTTTAATTTTTTGATGGGTTAAGGTCAGTCTGCTGGGAAGCCAGTAGCCGCTTTTTTGCACAAAGCTAGCGTACTCAATTTGCCATTTTTTACCTGTACTATCAAACCATAATACGCTTTTAGCGCGGCCTAATTGATCAACCTTTAAAGTTTGGTCATCAATGGTGCCTTTTAACCAACTGTCGGCGTTATTTACCGGTAAAGCAAAGCCAGTTAAACGTTTTAGTAATGCCGTTGCATTAGTGTCAAAATACTGCTCGCCATCATAGTTTAGTTCTGCCGTATTTGCAGTTTGTTTGAGTGACAATATACGTGTACCAATAAAAGTGGTGAGCACTAAATTATTGATATTTTGGCTCTGTTGCCAGTTTAAGTTTGCAGATTGGCGCTCATCGGGGCTAATAAAAGCAAGTTTACCTTCTACTTGCCAAATACTTTGCTCGGCAAGATGTGTTTTCCAGTTTTCGTAAGTGTTTGTTTCTAAGTTTCTTTTTTGAGCGCAGCCGGCTAAAAACAAGAAAAACATCGCTAAAATAAAATATTGTCGAATCAAATGTTGCTCCTTACTTTCCATATTCCTGAGATTTTTGATAAAATTGCGGCCTTTAAAGTAGGGCTCATCAATATTTGGCAAATATGACCATAATCGCACTTGGTATTAATCACAAAACCGCTCCCGTAGAATTACGTGAAAAAGTGGCTTTTTCCCCTGAGCAAATTTCAGAGGCGCTACAGCAATTAAGTGGCCACGCCCATTTTAATGAGGCAGTGATTGTTTCCACCTGTAATCGAACTGAAGTGTATTGTAGCCTTGCACAGCAAAATTCCCAAACACTGTTGCAGTGGTTATCTAGTTTCCATGGTTTGGATGAACATGAGCTGAGTAAAAACATTTACTGCCATGAAGGTAGTGATGCTATAAATCACTTAATGCGCGTAGCCTGTGGCCTAGATTCACTCGTACTGGGCGAGCCGCAAATTTTGGGGCAAATAAAGCAAGCGTATAACAGTGCTAAAACTCATAATGCTGTGGGCGTGACGTTTGATAGATTATTTCAAAAAACGTTTTCAGTTGCTAAGCAAGTACGTACTGAAACCAACATTGGTGCCAGTGCAGTGTCGGTTGCTTATGCGGCGGTTAATTTAGCTAAACATATTTATGGCAAGCTCGATAAAACCAATGTACTTCTCATTGGTGCCGGTGAAACAATTGAGCTAGTAGCCAAACATTTGTACCAAAATGAGCCGCAAAACATTACGGTTGCGAACAGAACCCTTGAGCGTGCACGTAGTTTAGCGGATCAAGTATCGGGTGATGTAATTGCACTTGCTCAGCTACCTGAGCGTTTACATAAAGCCGATATTGTTATTAGTTCTACCGCCAGCACACTGCCTATTATTGGTAAGGGTGTGGTGGAGCAAGCACTTAAACAGCGTCGTTATAAGCCTATGTTGTTTATTGATATTGCGGTTCCTCGCGATATTGAAAGCCAAGTGGGTGAACTTGACGATGCTTATTTATATTCTGTTGATGACTTACAAACCATTGTTAGCGAGAATATGAGTGCCCGAGAAGAAGCCGCTGAGCAGGCTGAAGTTATTATTACCGAGCGCACTAAAGAGTTTTTAATGTGGATACGCTCACTCGATTCGGTGGATTTAATTCGCCACTATCGAAACGATGTACAAACAATAAAGTCCGAACTTGTAGAGCGAGCAGTGAGTCAGCTCAATACAGGTAAAGATGCCGAAAAAGTTATTTTAGAGCTGGCCAATAAGTTAACCAATCGCTTAATGCACGCGCCTACCCGTGCTATTCAAGATGCAGCGAAAAAAGGTGAAGTGGCTCAGTTAAACCAATTGAAAAAAATGTTAGGTATTGATCAGGAATAGCAGTTAATGAAAGAATCCGTTTATCATAAGTTAGAAATCTTAGTTGAGCGTTATGAAGAAGTACAAGCGCTACTAAGCGACCCATCGGTCATTCGTGATCAAAACCGCTTTCGTGCACTTTCTAAAGAATACTCAGATTTAGAAGAGGTAGTAAAAACGTTTTTAAGCTACCAACAAGCGCAACAAGATGTAATAAGCGCAGAAGAAATGCTGAAAGATTCAGACCCAGATATACGTGAAATGGCGCAAGAAGAATACAAAGAAGCTAAAGCACAAATACTGACCATAGAAGATGAAATTCAAGTATTAATGCTGCCAAAAGATCCTAAAGACAATAATAACGTGTATTTAGAAGTGCGAGCGGGCACTGGTGGCGACGAAGCGGCTATATTTGCCGGCGACTTATTTAGAATGTACAGCCGTTATGCCGAAACTAAAAAATGGAAAGTAGATGTGGTGACCACCAACGAAGGTGAGCACGGCGGCTATAAAGAAATAATTGCTAATATTAGTGGTGAAGGCGTTTTTGGTCAGCTGAAATTTGAATCTGGCGTGCATCGTGTACAACGTGTACCAGAAACCGAATCGCAAGGTCGAGTTCATACCTCTGCGTGTACGGTTGCGGTAATGGCTGAAGTACCAGAAGCTGAGGCAATTGAAATTAATTCGGCCGATCTTAAAGTTGATACGTTTCGTGCATCAGGCGCGGGTGGTCAGCACGTAAATAAAACCGATTCTGCTATTCGTATTACCCATATACCTACCGGTGTGGTTGTAGAGTGTCAGGATCAGCGCTCGCAACATAAAAACCGTGCTAAAGCTATGTCGGTACTTGCAGCGCGTTTGCAACAAGCTGAAGACGAAAAGCGCGATGCAGCAGAAGCCTCTGAGCGTCGTAACTTAGTAGGCAGTGGCGATCGCTCTGAGCGTATTCGTACTTATAACTATCCACAAGGTCGTATTACCGATCACCGTATTAACTTAACCCTATATCGCTTAAACGAAGTGGTAGCCGGTGATTTAAGCTGTATTGTAGAGCCATTAATGCAAGAGCATCAGGCCGACTTACTAGCGGCCATGGGCGACGAGTAATAATAGTGACCCAAACCCTCGAACAAGCAATTGCTGCAGGCGCTAATTTATTAGCACCTAGCAGCGAAAGCGCTAAATTAGACGCGCAAGTTTTACTACTGCATATATTGCAAAAACCTCACAGTTATCTTTTTACTTGGCCAGAAAGCACGCTTAGTACAGAGCAACAGCAGCAATTTGATACATTTTGCCAAAGGCGTTTAAATGGCGAGCCAGTTGCACATATTACAGGGCAACGTGAATTTTGGAGTTTATCGCTAGAGGTTAATGCCACCACTTTAATACCGCGTCCAGATACCGAAACCTTAGTAGAGCAAGCGCTTGAAATGGCGGTGCCAAGTAATGCAAAGGTGCTCGATTTAGGCACAGGGACTGGCGCAATCGCGTTAGCACTGGGGAGCGAAATGCCCACTTGGCAAATTACCGCAGTAGATAGAGTAGCTGATGCTGTTGCACTTGCTACACGTAACCAGCAGCGATTAGCCATTAATAATGTGCAAGTAAAGCAAAGTAATTGGTTTAGCGCGCTTAATGGCGAAAAGTTTCATTTAATTGTATCTAATCCGCCGTATATAGAAACAACCGATATACACCTCAAGCAAGGTGATGTGCGCTTTGAACCGCTCTCAGCACTTGTTGCAGATGATGATGGACTGGCTGATATAAAACAAATAATTACCCAATCACGTGACTATCTTCACGCTAAAGGTTATCTTTTGATCGAACATGGTTTTGAGCAAAGTGGTGCGGTTAGCCAATTTTTTGCACAAATGGGGTTTATAAATATTAAAACAGTGAAAGACTTAGGCAATAACGATCGCGTTACACTTGCACAGTGCTCTTAAACTAAATTACAGCAGTGTAATATTTGCACTGCTTATTCGTTTTTAAAAATAAAAACATTTAACTAAACAGAAGTATTAAAACTATGGATTATTTAGCAGTTAAACATTCACACATGGCTATTGCGATGTTGAGTGTAATTTTATTTTATGTACGCTCATTTTCACGCATGGGTAGTGGTAAGTTGGCAAAAAATAAACTGGTGTTTATTGGCAGCCACGGCATAGACACTTTGTTACTTGTTTCAGCATTAATGCTAATGGGGATCGCTAAAATTAATCCGTTTGAGCAATATTGGTTACTAGAAAAAATAGTGCTAGTGGTTATTTATATTGCCGTTGGTATTGTTAGCTCAAAACAAACAAAAACAGCACCAAAAGTAGCATATACCATTTTTAACACTTTGGTTATTTTAGCTATCGGTTATTTAGCAACCGCTAAGTCGGCACTGCTTTTATAAGTAATAATTAGCCCAATTGAGCTTTGTATAATTGTGTACAAAGCTCAACTATTTCTAAACATAAGTTCACATTCAAGCCCCTCTACATTGGTATCTAGCTTAAAAAGTAGTAAACTACGCCTTCGTTTTCTAAAATGTTGTAGTATGAATGACCACCCTCGGGTTTGATGAACACGATGATTCTTATTTTGATGAAGCTTATGATGATTTTTTGCCACCGGCGATTTATCGTTGTATTCAAGCCGAATCTAAATGGGACCCTCAGATTGACTTAACGCCTAGCTATGAAATTTTAACTTCCTTTGAACAGGAAATAGATGCTTTGTGTCTGCAAACATCTGACGAGCATGTGCGTTTAGATAAGCTATTAGATCGCTTTTATAGTGAATGGCTGTTTAGTGCTTCTAGCTTAAAAGTGCCAGAGTACAAATTAAATTGCATAAGCTATACATTAACTATGCGCAGTGGTTCACCAACAACACTTGCTATTTTACTCAGCCACTTTTTACAACATGCCAAACTAGACGCTTGTGTAAGTATTACCCAAGGTGATATTGGTATACATGTAGCTATGAGTGATGAAGAAGGCTATACCATTGAGCCAAGCAGCGGCCAACAAAGCTGGTATATCATTCCTGAAAACGTTGATGAAGATAATGCCCAAGAGCAAGAGCCACTTGAGCTTATTTTTGACGACGAAGTATATAAATTATTTTTAGCCCAGCAAAAGTGGTCGTTTATTAGCGAAAATAAATTTGGTCATGCGTTAAACTGCGTCGAAATGCTGATGGATATAATTGGTGACGACCCTTATGAGCGACGCGACAGAGGGTATTTACTCAATCAATTAGGTTGCCCTAAAATGGCACGTGACGATTTACAGTTTTTTGTAGATGAATGCCCTGACGATCCTGCAATAGAGATTATTCAACACCAAATAGAAGAACTAGAAGACAATAATAATAAAACTCACCATTAAAAATAGGAATAACTATGGTTGAAGCCCAAACTGCATTAATTACTAACGATGCTGTGGTACTTGGTTTACTGGCTATTATTTTAGGGTTTGTGTTTAAAACCTCTAACAGCCAGCACCCAGGTTTTAAAGCATTTTATAAATATGTACCCGCTTTACTGTTATGTTACTTTTTGCCCTCATTACTTAATACCTTTGGTATTGTTGATGGTAATAAATCAAACGTATATTACGTAGCGTCACGCTACTTATTGCCAGCGTGTTTAATACTGCTGACTATAAGTATTGATTTAAAAGCCATTATAAACTTAGGCCCCAAAGCACTCATTATGTTTTTAACCGGTACTACTGGTATTGTTATTGGTGGCCCTTTAGCTATTTTAATTATGAGCGCAGTGTACCCAGAAGCAATTGGCGGACATGGCCCCGATGCGGTATGGCGCGGTATGACCACAGTAGCAGGTAGCTGGATTGGTGGCGGTGCTAATCAAGCATCAATGAAAGAAATGTTTGAAGTTGGCGGTGATATATTTTCGGCCATGGTGACGGTAGATGTCATTGTTGCTAACTTATGGATGGCCGTTTTATTATTAATGGCAGCGAATCATAAAGCCATTGATGCAAGAACAGGTGCCGATACCAGCGCCATTGAAGATCTTAAAAACCGGGTTGAAAAATATCATGCTGAGCATGCGCGCATGCCAACGCTTAACGATTATATGATGATTATTGCCATTGCCTTTGGTATTACCGGCTTGGCACATTTTTGTGCTGACTTTTTAGGCCCTTACTTTGGTGCTAATTTCCCATGGGCACAAGAGTACAGCTTAAACAGTAAGTTTTTTTGGTTAATCGTGATCTCAACCACTATTGGTATTAGTTTATCGTTTACTAAAGTACGCCATATAGAATCGTTTGGCGCGTCGAAAGTTGCTTCTACATTTTTGTATATTTTGGTTGCATCAATCGGCTTACACATGAATATAACGGCGATTTTTGAAACACCAATGTATTTTGTAATTGGCATTATATGGATGCTTACCCATGCGAGCTTAATGTTAATTGTAGCTAAACTAATTAAAGCACCGTTATTTTATATGGCGGTAGGCTCACAAGCCAACGTAGGCGGCGCGGCATCTGCACCCGTTGTTGCCGCTGCATTTCACCCGTCGCTTGCTCCTGTAGGTGTATTATTAGCGGTACTTGGCTATGGCGTAGGTACTTATATGGCTTATATTTGTGGATTAATGATGCAAGCAGTTGCACCATAAGGAATAAAAATGAACAACCAAATTATTAAAATTAATGACATAGAACTTGCAAACAACAAACCGTTTGTATTGTTTGGCGGTATTAATGTATTAGAGTCTCGTGATTTAGCCATGCGTGTTGCAGAGCATTACGTAGAAGTAACCACTAAATTAAATATCCCTTATGTATTTAAAGCGTCGTTTGATAAAGCTAATCGCTCATCAATCAACTCTTACCGCGGCCCGGGTTTAGACGAGGGTTTAAAAATATTTGAAGAAATTAAAAAAACATTTAATATTCCGTTAATTACCGACGTACACGAACCACATCAAGCAGCACCTGTTGCTGAAGTAGTTGACGTTATTCAGTTACCGGCATTTTTAGCCCGCCAAACAGATTTGGTTGTTGCTATGGCAAAAACCGGCGCAATTATAAATGTAAAAAAACCACAGTTTTTAGCCCCACACGAAATGCGCCATATTATTACTAAATTTAACGAAGCAGGTAATAACAACGTGGCACTGTGTGAGCGTGGTTCAAGCTTTGGATATAATAACTTAGTGGTTGATATGCTCGGCATGGATGACATGAAAGTAATGGCACCTGTTATTTTTGATGCTACCCATGCACTACAACGCCCAGGTGGCCGTGCAGATTCGGCTGATGGTCGTCGCGCTCAAGCAGCAGAGCTTGCCCGCAGTGGTATGGCACTTGGTATTGCAGGCTTATTTATAGAAGCACACCCAAATCCAAATGAAGCAAAATGCGATGGCCCATGTGCACTAGCATTGAGTAAATTAGAAGGCTACTTAACGCAAATGAAAGCTGTAGATGATTTAATTAAAAGCTTCGCACCGCTTGATACCAGTGCCAGCGATTTATAATTTATAACCTATATATTAGGTAATATTTAAAAAGCGACTAAGGTCGCTTTTTTTACACCTTAAATATATAATTCCATGCATAAGAAAAACTAATTCAAAGCGTGGTTATCATGTCAAGACGGGTCCCTCCATTAAACGCGCTTAAAGCCTTTGAAGCAGCAGCACGTCATTTAAGTTTTACCAAAGCTGCAGAAGAGCTATATGTAACGCAAGCCGCTGTAAGTCATCAAATAAAAACATTAGAAGAACATTTGGGCTTAAAGCTATTTATACGCAGAAACCGCTCGCTATTATTAACCGAAGAAGGGCAGGGTTACTTTCTCGATATAAAAGAAATATTTACCCAACTAATAGACGCCACCGAAAAATTACTAGCACGAGGTGCAAAAGGCTCTTTAACGGTAAGCTTAACGCCAAGCTTTGCGATTCAGTGGTTAGTACCCAGATTAAGTTTATTTAATGAGTTACACCCAGAAATAGACGTGCGAATAAAAGCGCAAGATCTAGACGAAAACTCTTTAACCGACGATGTCGACGTTGCTATTTATTATGGCCGTGGGCATTGGAGTGGGGTGCAAACATTTAAGTTACATACCGAGTATTTAGTGCCGCTATGTAGCCCGCTATTATTAAATGGCATTAAGCCACTTAATCAACCCAGTGATTTAGCGCACCATACCTTATTGCACGACACCACACGTAAAAATTGGAAAACATGGATGAAAACCGCCGGTGTACGTAATGTGCAAGTTAACCAAGGGCCCATTTTTAGTCACTCATCTATGGTGTTACAAGCCGCAGTACATGGCCAAGGTGTGGCTATAGGCAATAGTGTACTCGCTAAGCCCGATATTGACGCCGGACGATTAGTGATCCCGTTTAATCATAGTTTAGAGAGTAAAAACGCTTATTATTTAGTGCTGCGCGAGTCGCAAACTGAAATGGGTAAAATAGTGTCATTTAAAGAATGGATGCTGAGCTTAGTAGAGCAAGAACAAGAGTATTAATATGATTGAATGGTTTAAAAGTACACAGCAGCCAGCTATAGCACAGTTTATTTTTGCCCATGGTGCAGGAGCCGGTAGCGACCATGAGTTTATGCAAAATATGGCACAACTCATTAGTGAGCAAGGGATTGATGTTGGTTTATTTGATTTTGAATATATGCAAATAGCGAAACAAACCAATAAACGCCGCCCACCCGATCGCGCGCCTAAATTGCTTAGCTACTATGAGCAAATACTTAGCCATGCACAGCCAGGGTTGCCGTTATTTATTGGTGGCAAATCTATGGGGGGACGAATGGCGTCAATGCTTGCCTGTACTAGCGAGCATGCTATTTTAGGTGTATTAGCGTTTGGCTATCCGTTTCATCCGCCAGGCAAGCCTGAAAAGCTACGCACCGATCACTTTGCTGATATAGGCTGCCCATTTTTGGTATTACAAGGTGAGCGCGATACGTTTGGTACTCGTGAGGAGCTAGCTACTATGTTAATGCCCAAGCAACCAGAATATTGCTGGCTACCCGATGGCGACCATTCACTAAAACCGCGTAAAAAAAGTGGCGTTAGTGAGGCGCAAAATCGAGCAACTGCAGTACAAAGTGCTGTGCGTTTTATAAAATGCATTGTTAAATAAGTATTCGAGAGAGTAATAAATGATTAAATTATTTTTAATGACCGGGAGCTTTTTTTGTATGCTGTCGGTAATGCTAGGGGCTTTTGCCGCCCACGGTTTAAAAAGCCGACTGTCGGAGTACTCATTAGGTGTGTTTAAAACCGCAGCTGAGTACCAAATGGTGCATGGATTAGCGCTTATAGCTGTGGCGGTATTAATTAAGTGGGGTATTAACCTCAATTGGGCTGGCGGTTTTTTTATTGCGGGCACACTGCTTTTTAGTGGCAGTTTATACTTACTTGCCATAACAGGTATGAAGTGGCTAGGCCCAATAACCCCATTGGGTGGTTTATGCTTTATTATTGGTTGGATTGTTATTTTAGTGCAAGTTGCACGATTTAAGTTTTAAAGGGTTAATATGTCTAGTGTTGTGATTTACTGTCGTAGTGGGTTTGAAAACGATGCCGCTGCTGAAATAACGTTCCACGCTGCCGAGCAAGGTTTTGCCGGTTATGTTAAAGCAAAGCCAAATACCGGTTATGTTATTTATGAGTGTTTTGACGCGCAGCATGGCGACGAAATAATTAAAAAAGTTGATTTTAAAAACATGGTGTTTGCTCGTCAATGGTTTGCTGGTACGCTGATCGAAAACATGCCAGTAGAAGATCGTGTAGGGGCCGTTGTAGAGGCTGCTAAAGATTTTACCTTGTGCTCTGAGCTACGTGTAGAAACCCCCGATACCAACGAAGGCAAAGAGCTGTTAACCTTTTGTAAAAAAATATCAACGCCCCTTAAAAAAGCCCTCGAAAAACGTAATATTGTACTGCGCGAGCCAAAAGCAAACCGCCCAGTAATGCATGTACTGTTTTTAACTAACAACACCGCTTATGTGGGTTACTCGTATAGCTTTAATAACTCGCCATTTTTTATGGGTATTTTACGTTTACGTATGCCAAGTGATGCGCCAAGCCGCTCTACTTTAAAATTAGATGAAGCATTTAATGTGTTTATTCCAGAACAACAACGCGAGTCACGCGTTGCAGCCGGAATGCGCAGTGTTGACTTAGGGGCGTGTCCAGGTGGCTGGACTTATCAGTTAGTGCGCCGTGGTATGTTTGTAAGCGCGATAGATAATGGCCCAATGAACGACGATTTAATGCAAACAGGGCAGGTAAAGCATTTTAGGGCCGATGGCTTTAAATATCGCCCAGAAAAACGCAACATTACTTGGTTAGTATGCGACATGGTAGAAAAGCCAACTAAAGTAACCAGCCTAATGATTGACTGGGCAGTAAATGCATATGCTAAAGAGCTTATTTTTAACTTAAAGCTGCCAATGAAAAAACGCTTTGATAGTGTTTACGAGTGCTTAAGCATGATCAGAGCAGAGCTGGAAAAATACGGTATAAGCTATGAGTTACAAGCTAAGCATTTATATCATGATCGCGAGGAAGTGACCGTGCATTTAAATGTGACCAAAGTGCCACAAAGCTTGTATAGCTAATGATGAATTAGTAAATAACCAGAGTTAAGGTTAAATAAAAAATGGGTCAAGTGACCCATTTTTTATTTCATATTATTGATTTCGGTATTGGCTGCGAAAGTTATCAACCCATAATTTGGTGCCACCACAAACAGCAACAGGCATTACAATTAAATTTACCAACGGAATGGCTGTTAGCAACATTACTGCAAAACCAAACCCGTACGATAAACCTTGCTTGCTTTGTAAATCGGTTTTCATTTGCTTAAAGCTGATTTTATGATTATCGAACGCGTAATCTTGGTATTGCACGGCAAACATCCAACACGAAAAAAGCACCCATAGTATTTGCCCTATAACCGGCAACACCCATAACAATATAAAAAAGCCAATGGCGCGGGGAAGGTAATAGCAAAGTTTTGTCCACTCTCGGCCAAGCATGCGTGGCACATCTTTTAATAACTCAGCAAAGCCATCATCATTAATTTTTTGACCTGTTAAATGCAACTCAACTTTTTCACTGAGTAAACCATTAAAAGGTGCGGCAATAAAGTTTGTGATTACAGTAAATAACATACTGTAGCTAAACAGCACTATTAACAGGGCAATGGGCCACATTAACCACTCAAGCCAGCTTAACCACTCGGGTAGCATATTATTTATGTAGCTAAAACTGTCGCTTAACCAGCCAAATAAAAAAAACAACGAGCTACCAAAAAGTAAAATATTAATTAACAACGGAATAAACACAAAACGCTTTAATCCCTTTTGAGTAATTAATTTAAAACCCGAAAAAAAATACTCCATACCTTGTATGATCTGCACAACTACCTCAAAAAATATTTTTCATTTGCACTAGTATAAATAGCTGAGTAATTTTAAACAGTATTTTTAGGTAACAAAGTGTTTAAGTAAAATAATAACAACGGCCAGCTTACTACTTTATTCATCCTGCTTAATAAATAATATTTAGTTTATAAGCTGTGTATATTAGCGCTATGGCGTAACTAAATGCTAACTTAGCTTGATTTTTGGGCAGTGCAAAGCGTACTATAGCTGATCTAGCCACTCTAGGCTTAGGCATCGCTTTGATGCGTTGTGGAGAAATTAGTAAAGTTGCCGCGTCAGTGCGTTGCAAAAATAAAGGGTATAAATAGTGATGTACAAAAATCAGGAAGTAATTTTACGATTACGCGCTAATATTCCAGCGTTTGAATGCGTAAAAGGATGCCACGACTGCTGCGGGCCAGTAACAACGTCTTCAGAGGAAATGTCGCGCTTACCGGTAAAAACAGATGCCGAGCATGAAGCGGCGTTAAACGAGTTCAATTGTGTACATCTTGGTCCCAATGGCTGCACTGTATATGACGAGCGTCCATTAATTTGTCGCTTATTTGGTACTACGCCAAGAATGCCTTGCCCGAATGATCGTCGACCAGACGAACCTGTTGACCCTAAAATTGAGCGTGAAGTACATCACTTTATAGCAAACACGCGTCAAGTATTAGTGTAAGTATCGGTATTTATTAAAGTAATAGAGCGCTTATTAAGCGCTTTTTTTATGTATGTTATACGCGTTGCTAATAATTTAAAAACCATCAATAAGTTTATTCCAAACACTCTCTTAGTTATTTTACAAAAATACTATCAATACATATTAAATTTATTACGAGATTAATTATGCATTTGACTATTAATATACTTAGCCTTATGCAGCTTGTTTTACAGCTACACTTTCGCATCTCTTTATTTATATTGCCATTTCTGTTTGCCTAGCCCCTTCAAAATTGTTGTTTTATATTTGTTTATTATTAAAAATAGCTGTAAGCAAGGCTTTGCTATTGTGTAAATTCACTATTAATAATTAGAGTACCGTTGGATTAGGTTGCTGAAAAGGGTAAAATATTCACAAATTGGCAGTTAAGATATTTGTTATGGCATTTTCTAAACTCGAAATAAAGCAAGATCGAAAGATAATTTAACCTTTTGATTAGCGTCGCTTCATTGTGTAATTTCGTATTTAGGGTGGGTGTTGTGGTATGTCGCTATGTCGGTAACTAAAAATCCATCAGGAGACGATAAATGAGTACCACTGGAGTAACAAAACAACATAAGGATGAGCATTCATCTACAATAAAGTATTTGGCAGGGGTTGATATACCGGTATTTTTAATCAGTGGTGGCATCCTTGTGCTATTTGCTGTGCTAGCACTTTATGATATTGATTTGATGTCGGGTTGGATCAATACCGCCTTTGCTTTTTCTACTAAAACGTTTGGTGCCTTTTGGCAAATATTATTGCTTTCGACCTTTATAATTGGGTTGTTTTTAGCCTTTGGACGTACCGGGAAAGTGGTATTAGGTGGCTTAAAAAAGCCAGAGATTACTACCTTTAAGTGGATCAGCATTATTATGTGTACACTCCTTGCTGGTGGCGGGGTGTTTTGGGCTGCTGCTGAGCCAATGGCACATTTTATTTCGCCGCCGCCAATTTTTGGTGGTGAATCAGGCACTAAAGAGGCTGCATTTAATGCTTTAGCGCAAAGCTTTATGCATTGGGGTTTTTTAGCCTGGGCTATTTTAGGCAGCCTGACTGGCATAGTGTATATGCATTTACATTACGAAAAAGGTTTACCGCTTAAGCCGCGTACTTTGTTGTATCCGGTATTTGGCGATCGCGTAATGAAAGGCGCATTTGGTGCTATTGTCGATTCGTGTTGTGTTATAGCTGTAGTAGCAGGCACGGTAGGCCCTATTGGCTTTTTAGGCTTGCAAGTAAGTTTTGGTTTAGAAAAACTATTTGGTATTCCAGATACTTACACCACTCAAGTGGCCATTTTATTTAGTTTAATTGCAATTTATACTCTATCTGCCGTAAGTGGTGTTACTAAAGGAATTCAATTACTCAGTCGCTTTAATGTAATTTTAGCCGTGGCGTTAATGCTGTTTATTTTGCTGATGGGGCCTACAGCCTTTATTTTTGATAGCTATATTCATTCGTTTGGGCTTTATATTAATAACTTTATTCCTATGGCCACTTTTCGTGCCGATACCGCTTGGTTAGACTGGTGGACAGTATTCTTTTGGGGCTGGTTTTTAGGTTACGGACCTTTAATGGCTATGTTTGTTGCACGAATTTCGCGCGGCCGTACTATTCGTGAAATGATCACACTTATCTCAATAATTGCTCCTGTTATTACTTGTTTTTGGTTTACGATAGTGGGTGGTTCAGGAATATTTTTTGAGTTAGCAAACCCGGGTGTTATTTCAGAACCCTTTGCGGGCTTAAATTTACCCGCTGCGCTGTTGGCCATTACTGAGCAGCTGCCTATGGGCTTTGTTATATCGGTGTTGTTTTTAATTTTAACCACAATATTTGTAGCAACCACGGGTGACTCTATGACCTACTCGGTATCTATGGTAATGACAGGTAACGATCATCCGCAAACACCCATTAGAGTGTTTTGGGGCATTATGATGGGAGTTATGGCAGCAATATTAATTTCGATAGGTTCTGGTGGTATTTCTGCACTGCAATCGTTTATTGTAGTAACCGCCGTACCAGTATCTTTTGTGTTGTTACCATCACTTTGGACGGCTCCACAAATTGCGAAAAAAATGGCTACTGAGCAAGGTTTATATAAATAATACAGCTAATATTAGAGCATAAAAAAGGGCGCCAATATTATTGGCGCCCTTTTTTGTTATTACTTAGATTTTCTCTTTCTTGGTTTTGCAACTTCAACAGTATTTGATTCTTTCAGTTTACGTTTTTCTTTTAACGATAAAGCGGGTTTTTTCTTATCATTTTTAGACATATTCACCACCTAAACAATAAATAATAGATTAATTTAAAATGCTTTTTTCACAAACTAAAAACCTAACAACAATCAAGGTAAGTTACCTCCAGACTTTGTCGAAAATAAACGTTAGTTACTTATAAATTATTCGCATTAAAAGTGGAGCGGGGTTAGTTTCCTTCTACCGATAAGCCGGCTGATCCACGTTCGGCTTCATCGTAAATAACCACCGCAGCTCACTTTATTTGCCTAATTAAAGGCATAGCTAATAACATTAAAAGTTAGCGTTACTTAAAGTAACTTAAGCCTTTCTCTTTTTCCTTGGCTTTGCTACTTCTGTTGTATTCGATTCTTGTTTTAACTTACGTTTTTCTTTTAACGATAACTGTGGTTTTTTCATATCATTTTTAGACATATCATCACCTATTAATAAATAACAAATTAATTACTTCTGCTTTTAGTAAACTAAAAATTAAAGAAACAATATCAATCGGCTATTCACCTCCTTTAATAAGATTAAATAATTACTGATCTTCGTTTATATTGCTTAAAACTAAACGAAGAAACTTTATGCTTTTACTGTATTTAATAACCAAATTTGCCACACGCTAAACAATAGCGCATAAATAATATTGATAATAAAAACACAGTAATATTTAAATCTCACTTTAATCTAGGCGATAGAAAGCTTGCCGAGAATGGCCTAAATTAAAAGTTAAATTAAAAATTAATAGTAAATTCTGTGAAACAGATGGACGCAGAGAAGCGTCCGCTTAAGCGGGGAATTTTAGGGCGAAGCTCCCCAAACAAATAATATAATTAAATAAAAAAATATATGTTTTCATAGCTCCAATATAGCAGCTTAAATAATAACTTCAAGCTCTCTTAGATGCTTTAATTAAAGATTAAATTTATGGGTTAAATAACCATTATTTTTAAACTGAAAGCAGTACTCATTTAAGTATTAATTTAGTTAAGGTATTGTTTTAAGTTGGTTTATATTCTACGCGTTTGGCTTGTAAGGGGGCGGTAATATTAACCAACACTTTTAAAGAGTATGACGGCCTTGAATGTAATACGTAATTATAGCGGAAAAATATTTTTAGATTATTTAAAAATGATTACGTAGCAATACTTTAAGTTATTTGTTAAAACTATTAAATTATTATCCTAGGTATAAATGTGAGTATAAGGAGTATTTTATGTCGAAAAAAGTAGTAACTTTTGAATACGAAAAAGAAACAAAAAACAGTGTTCGTTACAAAGAAGTCCCAGATGAAGGCGTTGCCCCTATTGTTGGATCTTTGTATGTTCAGAAGTGGTTTGCTGGGAATAGCAAAACGCTTGAAATAACGATAGATAAAAAAGACTAATTAGCGGCATTATTTTTGCGCCATGTGTTTGTTTAGGTAAAAGCGACTAATAAATACTACGTTTTATTTAAGGGCGCATAATATATTTTTAAACTAATAAAGTTGCTTATAGCGTATTATAGTAGCTCATTTATTATTAATATTAGGCTTAAGTAAAAGTACGCTAGCCTCACAAATTTGATTAACAAGGAAGTTGTATAGATGAAGTATTTTGTTTTAATTTCTATTTTAATTCTTAGTGGGTGTACATCAACACCTAAAGTTATATCTAACTCGGATATAACCAGCACTATGAATTTAATTGCCCTCACCGAAGAAGTCGCTCCTGCAGGAATAAAAGGCGTATTTAAGTTATCAATAAAGGCGGCGGGCATTCAAAACAGTGGTATCTATTTAAATACAGAATTGGATTATAGAGATAGAAGAAATGTGAGTGTCGCTATTCACCCTAGAACAGTAAATGCTTTTATAAAAAAGTATGGAACTTCGCCCGATTTATATTTTATTAATAAAACAGTTGAAGTTACGGGCGAGGCTAAACGTATGATAATTGATTTTTACGCTATGGGTAAAAAAACAGGAAAGTACTATTTTCAAACGCATATAAATATAACATCACTCAATCAGATAAAAGTATTGGACTAGGTGAGTTATTAAATAAGCTATAATTTGTCGGGTGGCGCTGCGTTTATCCGACTTTAGCTTGTACCCTGTTTTTATTTTAATATCGCTAATATTGGCTTTTCAAGCCGCAATTTAGCAACTAATTTTACGCTATATATCTGCAATCCTTAATAACAAAAGTTGTAATAAAAGCCGTATATTAAGCGCAATTTAGATTCTTCCTTTATGTTACCTGCCTCTGAGGCGCTATGATCTTTAGCGTTACTTTGTTTCTAATTTTTAACATTAAAATTTACTCGTTACGAGTAAAAATTCTTGTTGGACTTAAACCGCTATTTTTCTTTTAATGCGCGCAATTAGCCAGTTCGGCATTTCTAAATAAAAGAGAAAGATAAATGAAAGAAACAACATCACTAGAACAAGCTCGTACGAGCTACAATGTTCGTCATTGGAGCCAAGGTTTTTTTGGTATTAATGAACAAGGTGATGTATATGTTGCCCCTAAAGCCGATGCGCCAGAGCAAACTATTGCACTGACGGACATTGCTAAGCAACTAGAAGATAAAGGCTTAAGTTTGCCTGCATTAGTACGTTTTCCGCAAATATTACATCATCGTGTGCACAGCTTATGTGCTGCATTTAATACCGCGATTGCAGATTACGGCTACCCTAAAGATTATTTATTAGTTTACCCAATTAAAGTAAACCAACAGCGTGAAGTGGTTGAAGAAATTGTTGCCAGCCAAGCACAACTAGAAAAAAAACAACTAGGTTTAGAAGCAGGTAGCAAACCAGAGTTATTAACCGTACTTGCATTGGCTGAAAAAACCAGTGCGGTGATTGTATGTAACGGTTACAAAGACAAAGAATATGTACGCTTAGCGCTAATAGGCGAAAAGCTAGGCCATAAAGTATACATAGTGCTTGAAAAGCTCTCTGAACTCGACATGGTTCTTAGCCAAGCTAAAGAATTAAATGTAAAGCCACGCATTGGTATTCGCGTGCGCTTGGCATCGCAAGGTAAAGGTAAATGGCAAGCAAGTGGCGGCGAAAAATCAAAATTTGGTTTATCGGCATCACAAGTTTTGCATGTGGTTAATCGTTTGAAAGAATCGGATCAACTTGATTTAGTCCAGTTGGTGCATTTTCACTTAGGTTCGCAAATGGCGAATATTCGTGATGTACGTTTAGGTGTAAGCGAAGCAGCACGTTTTTACTGCGAGTTACGTAAACTAGGTGCAAAAATTGAGTGTCTTGATGTGGGCGGTGGTTTAGCTGTTGACTACGATGGTACTCGTAGCCAGTCACATAACTCAATGAACTATAGCTTAGCTGAATACGCTAACAATATTGTGTACACCATAGGCGACATTTGTAAGCAGTATGAACAGCCGTTTCCAACTATTATTTCGGAGTCGGGGCGGGCATTAACCGCGCACCATGCTGTGCTTATTTCAAATGTGATTGGTACTGAAAGTTATACACCTGAAGAAATTGAAGCACCGGCTGATGATGCCCCGCAGTTACTTAAAAATATGTGGATGTCGTGGCAGCAATTGCATGTATTAACTGATGACCGTGCATTAATTGAGATTTATCACGATAGCCAAGGCGATTTAGCCGAAGCACATAATCAGTTTGCAATGGGGTTACTAAACTTAACCCAGCGTGCGTGGGCTGAGCAAACAAATTTACGTGTGTGTTATGAGCTTAATAAGCACATGGACAACAAAAACCGCTTTCATCGGCCAATAATTGACGAGCTTAATGCACGTTTAGCCGATAAGTTTTTTGTAAATTTCTCGTTGTTTCAATCACTGCCAGATGCGTGGGGAATTGATCAGGTGTTTCCGGTGTTGCCATTAAGTGGCTTAACCGAAGCGCCAAAAAAACGTGCAGTATTACTGGATATTACTTGTGATTCTGACGGTGCACTTAATCATTATGTTGATGGTCAAGGCATTGAAAGTACACTACCAGTACCTGAGTTTAGTGCAGATAAACCATATTTAATGGGGTTTTTCTTGGTGGGTGCTTATCAAGAAATATTAGGTGATATGCATAATTTATTTGGCGATACGCACAGCGCTATGGTGAATATGGATGAGCACGGCGTAGCCAGCATTACCGAAATAAACCAAGGCGATACAGTAGCCGATATGATGCGTTACGTGCATTTAGACGTTGAGAGTTTTCAGCAGTCGTATCAGCAGTTGGTAAGTAGCAAAATTGCAGAACACGAACAGCAAAGCGTTTTAGACGAATTGCAAAATGGCCTTGATGGCTACACTTATTTAGAAGAGCTATAAGTATGTCGACTTTGTTTGATCATCCAGATCACTCATTGTATTCCAATGGGATGACCTTTTTACGTTGTCCTATGGTGCAAAATATTACCGCGATTGACGCTGATGTAGTAGTGCTTGGTTTACCATTTGATATGGCGACCTCGGGCCGCCCAGGTGCACGTTTAGGCCCAGACGCGATTCGTCGTGCATCGGTGCATTTAGCGTGGGAAGGCACTAAGTATCCATGGACGTTTCCATTATTTGAGCATTTAAAAGTGGCCGATGCTGGAGACTTTACTTATCCGGTAGGCGACGCTGAGTATTTTACGGCGCAGCTTGAACAAGCCGCGAGTAAAATATTAAGCCAAGGTAAAACCTTGTTAGGGCTAGGTGGCGATCATTTTGTGACTTTACCATTGCTACGTGCGCATGAAAAACAACATGGCAAAATGGCTTTGGTGCACTTTGATGCGCACACAGATACTTACAGTAATGGCTCACGCTACGACCACGGTACCATGTTTTATCATGCACCAATGGAAGGGTTAATTGATTTAGAGCACAGTATTCAAATTGGTATTCGCACCGACTTTGATCAAAGCAAGCATGGGTTTGCAGTGATTGATGCCATGCAAGCCAACGATTTATCGGCAAACGATATTGCTGCGCAAATAATTGCGCGAGTAGGTGATTTACCGGTTTATTTAACCTTTGATATTGATTGCCTTGATCCTGCGTTTGCACCTGGTACAGGTACTCCTGTGTGTGGTGGTTTAACATCAGACAAAGTACTTAAAATATTACGTGCTTTAAAAGGCATTAATATGGTAGGTATGGATGTAGTAGAAGTATCGCCAGCGTATGATCAAAGTGAAGTAACCGCCATTGCTGCAGCAACCATTGCGCATGAGCTTTTGCACTTATGGGCATATAAAAATAAGTATTAAACTAAATTAAACTAAAGAAAATACTAATGAATAGGGCACCCTTAAAGCGTGCCCTATTTTTTTGCGCCCCATAAAAGTAGTATAATTTTTTAGTCGTGTTTATTTAATACCGTTATGCAGTAATTTGGTGTTATTTAACCTGAATTTAGGTTATTTACATATCATTCTATTATAAGCTCGTCAGGCTCAGTCTATACTGAGCTTAATTATCCACTTATAAAAACTAAAATAGGATACCTTTTTATGCTTCAGGCTGTTGTTTTAGGAGGGCTAGAATTTAGTCCTTTGGTTGTTTATTTTCCCATAGCATTTTTATTAACAGCGCTGAGTCGTTTTATTTTGCACCGTTTAGATTGGCACGATCGCATTTGGCGGGTTGCCTGGTTTGAGGTGTCTTTATTTGTATGTTACTTAGCATTAACCGTATATTTATTAAGTGGAAGAATAATTTAATGGCCAAATATTTACGTATTTTAGTTACAGTACTGGTTATTTTTATGGCCGTATTTGCAGGGCGTTGGGTATGGAATGATTACATGCATACACCATGGACCCGCGATGGCCGCATTAGAGCCAATATAGTTACGGTAGCGCCAGATGTGTCTGGTTGGGTAACTCATTTAAACATGATTGACGGGCAAAGTGTAAAGCAAGGGGATCTGCTTTTTAGTGTTGATGCTAAGCGTTATCAGGCAGCGCTAGAGCGCAGTAAAGCCAGTACCGAAAATGCATTATATACCTGGGAGCTTGCTAAGCATAAATACGAGCGTCGAATAGCATTAAACAGCCAACAAGCAATTAGTGAAGAAAGTTTAGAAGCAACGCGAATTAATACAAAAATAGCAAAAGCAAACTATGAACTCGCTAAAACAGAACAAGCAGTAGCGCAGTTAAACCTTGATAGGACCCAAGTTGTTGCACCTGTGTCGGGTTACATAATTAACTTAGATTTACGCCAAGGCAATTATGTTGCTCAAGGCGTGTCGGTATTTGCCATTGTACAAGCCGACTCTTTTTATGTAACAGGCTACTTTGAAGAAACCAAAATCCCTCTTATTCATTTAAAGCAACACGCAAATGTAGCTTTGTTAAGTGGTGGTAAACCTTTAACTGGTCAGGTAATGAGTATAGGTAAAGCAATTGCTAATACTAATACGCAAAGTAATGGCCAGCGTTTACCACAAGTTCAGCAAACCTTTAACTGGGTACGCTTATCGCAGCGCATTCCGGTGGATATTAAATTAGACGTGTTTCCTGCAGATACTCAGCTTAGTGCCGGAATGACCGCAACTATTCGACTTGTTGAGCGCTAATGGAGGCTGTGCTGCGTAACCTGTTTTTACCTAAAAAGCAGGCTGTTATTTTTGCACTAAAAGGCGTAATTGCTATGGCAATGGCGCTTACAGTTGCTTTGTTTCTTAATTTAGATCGCCCTTACTGGGCTTTAGTTTCAGCGGTGTTTTTACAAATACGCCCAGAGAGTGGCTTAGTGGCCGAAAAAGCTCTGTGCCAAATAGTAGGCACTGTTATAGGCGGCTTGTTTGGCATATTACTATTAACGCAGCTCATATCTTACCCTTACTTAGCACTGGGCATACTGGGGTTGTGGCTGGGTATTAACTCAACGTTATCGGCTTTGGTTAGGCAAACAAATTTTATTTATGGGTTTGCTATGGCGGCGGTTACCGCCGAAATTATAGTGTTACTGGTAATAGCAAGCCCTACCACCGTAAGTAGCCAAGCTGTATTTAGTATTGCCCAATCGCGTATGAGCGAAATTATAATTGGCTCAATTTGCGCCGGCATTGTGAGCCATTTATTTTGGCCAGTAAAAGTGAAGAATGGGCTGCAAATTCAGGCAAAGTCACTAATAAACCAAACCCTTAATTACCTAGTTACTGAGCTAAACATACAAGGCTCGCACGAAGAACGACACCAGCAAATAGATGGCATTTTGGCAACCTTAGGCGCAGTTAACGAAGATTCTAGCGCGGTGCGTTACGAAGGCCCTAAAGGTCCTGGGCGCGCTCGTGCAGCAAATCAACTGTCGCAAAAAGTATTATCTTTACTGGCGTTAATTCAAATATTTGGCCGTTTACAACGTAGCCATACAAAACTGATGAGCCCGCTACTGACTCAATTATTTACTCAGCTCAAACAGGTTTTAGCAAATATAGCGCAAGCAAACAGTGTTGATGATTGCATAGAACAAGTAAAAAACTTGCGCCGAGAGTTAACCGAATATCGTGCGAATAATAGCAGTGAGCTGCCCTTTGAATCGCATATGCTCAATGTTAGTGTTGATATAGCCACAGAGTTAACAGTGTTGCTGCGTGCTTATCGCGCCCTTGAAGAGCGCGATACAAGGCTGCTAAATGCACCTAGCACAGTAACTTACCGTGATCCGTTAGCGGCAATAATTGTTGGGTTTCGCACCGTTATGGTGTTTTTTATTGGCGCGTGTATTTGGGTAAGCACAGGATCGCCGGCAGCAATAATGATTATGATTTTACCGGTGATATTTTCAATTATGTTAGCGCGTTTTCCACTCATTGTTTTGCGTGTGGTGTTAAAGCGGATAATGATTGGAGTTGTGGTTGCTAGTTTTGTCAGTATTTTTTATGCACTTAACTTATTAGCCTACAGTGGTGGGCAATTAGAAATACTCATATTGGTATTAGCTGGCCCTTACTTTATTGGTTTATTACTACTTGCCGATAGAGAAACCCTGCCTTACGGATTAGGCTTTTGTATACCGTTTTCTATTTTGGTGAGCCCAAGTACCGATATGAGCCGAGCATTTTCAATTGATTATACGCTGAGTGCTGCAATGGCTATTTTTACTGGGGTAGCTATTTTATTTTGGGTTTTTCATTTAATTACAGGGCCAAACGCCCAGTTATTAGTGCATAGAATTTTTAAAGCAACCCATCAAGACCTGCTCGATATTAATAAACACAGTGCGCCTATTGTTTGGTATAACCAGCGGATGGCCGACCGATTATTACGACTCACTCATTACGACCAAGGTTCGCAGTCTCGCGCTATTACTGACTTGGCATTAACCGCATTAAATTTAGGCCACGCAGCAGTGCGATTACGCTCTGTGTGCGAAAACGTAGCAGGTAAAGATCTAAAATATTTTGCACTGTGGCAGCATGCTCTTGCCGATGCATTTTTGCTGGCAAGTAAAGGTCAAGTTGATCAGCGGTTTAAACATGCATGCGACGCGTTATATCAAGAGTTAGTGTGTATATTAGGAGAGTCGCAGCAGGTTGAGGCAATACAAGGAATGTTTATGCGGATTAATTTAACCTTTGAGCGCAGCGCCAATAGTATTAAGACCCCAAACTCACTACTTTAGCTATTTTTCGAGTTCAGAAGTCGGTATGAGATCTGCTATACTGTGCGCATCATTTTATGGGGCTGTTATGATTTCAAAAAACCAACTCAAACTTATTCGCCAACTTGGCCAAAAAAAGTACCGCAAGCAATTTAATCAATACCTTGTACAAGGTGAAAAAAACGTACTTGAGTTATTAAACAGCCCATTAAAGGCGGTTGATATATTTGCTACCGAGGCATTTATAAATACCTATCAAGCACAGTATCTGGGTATTAATTTTATTTGCGCCGAGGAAGAGCTGCTAACAAAAGCAAGTACGCTGGTTAGTAACAATGCCGCCATTGCTATTGTAAATATGCCACAAGCAGCACAACTACAAACCAGTGGCTTAATATTAGCACTTGATGGCGTATCTGATCCGGGCAATTTAGGCACTATTATTAGAGTTGCTGATTGGTACGGTATTAAACATATTGTAACCAGTACAGATAGCGCCGATGCATACAACCCTAAAACAATTAGTGCCACTATGGGCTCGTTTGTAAGAGTGTCGGTAAGCCAAGTCGATTTGCCTGCGCATTTAGCCACATTAAAATTACCAATTTATGGTGCCTTTTTAGACGGGGAAAATGTGCACAACACTCAATTTACAGGTTCAGGCGTGTTATTAATGGGCAGTGAGTCGCACGGTATACGCGAAGCGTGTGCCAAATTAGTAACTGATAAAATAACCATACCGGCTTTTGGTCAGGCTGAGTCGCTGAACGTGGCTATGGCAACCGGTATTATTTTAGATAATTTTAAACGCCAAGCTTAAAACTAAAGCAAGGTTAATGTTTATAACCAATAATATTCGGTAATAACAAAAAGATGCGCTTAAGCACTATAAAATTGGCAGGCTTTAAATCGTTTGTAGAGCCAACTAAAATTCCATTTCCTGATCAAATGACCTGTGTTGTAGGCCCTAATGGCTGCGGCAAGTCTAATGTTATTGATGCAGTGCGCTGGGTGCTTGGCGAAAGCTCGGCTAAAAATTTACGTGGCGACGCCATGGCCGATGTTATTTTTAATGGCTCAACTAATCGTAAAGCTATTTCGCAGGCCTCGGTAGAGCTTACTTTTGATAACGACAAAGGCGACTTTCCTAATACCTTTGCCGATCGTAATCAAATTGCTATAAAGCGTTTAGTTACTCGCGATGGTCAGTCGTTGTATTTTTTAAATGGCAGTAAATGCCGCAAACGCGATATTACCGATATATTTTTGGGCACAGGCCTTGGCCCACGTAGTTACGCAATTATTGAGCAAGGCATGATCTCGCGCTTAATAGAGAGTAAACCGCAAGAGCTTAGGGTGTTTTTAGAAGAAGCCGCCGGGGTATCTAAATACAAAGAGCGCCGCCGCGAAACGCAAACTCGAATAAAAAGCACCCGTGAAAACTTAGAGCGCTTACTCGATGTACGCAAAGAGTTACAAAGTCAACTTACTAAGTTAGCGGTGCAGTCGGTTGATGCTAAAAAATACCGCGAGTTAAAAGCGCAAGAGCGAACGTTAAAAGGGCAAATTGCCGTTTTAAAATGGCAAAAACTACACCAACAACAACTCGAAAAAAGCCAACAAATAAATAAATTAAATGAGCAAGTTACGTTTTTTAAAACGGCTCATTCTGGTCACGACGACGTACTTGCAAGCTTAGAAACCCAAGTACAAGCCTCGCAAGAAAGCGTAAGTGATGCGCAACAGCAACAACATGTAATACACACTGAGCTTACGCGATCTGAGCAACAACAAATAAGCATAAAGCAACAAATTCAAACGCTTAAACAAAATCAGATTAAACTACATCAGCGCCAAACGCATAGTTTAGAGCTTAAAACGCAGCAGCAAACAGTGTGCGAACAACTAGAACACGCTTTGCAGCAGGCAATAGAAAACAACTTAATGCGCAACGAGCAAGTAAGTGAGTTAAGCCAAGAGCTTGAGAGTGCTTTAGAGCTAAAGCAGCAACACACTGAGGATTGGCAATCGCTTAGCGAGCAACTGCAGCAACTTAATAATAAGTTGCAGATGCAAGCAAATAATATTGAGCAAACTCAGCAGCAAAGCAAACACGTTAATGAACAAAGTGAGCAGTTAAATAAGCAAATTACACACCTAAAAAGTAGCGATGTTGAACAGCAGTTAGCTTCTCAAAAACAACAAAGGCAAGTGCTTACTCAAGAGTTAGCAACTAAGCAAACGGCGCACAGTAAAGGCCAAATGCTGCTTTTAGAGCAAAGTTCGCAGTTAAACAATGCCGAGCAGCAATATAAGCAACTTAGCCAGCAAGCTAACGAGCTAAAAGCCAGTATCGCAGGACTAAGCAGTACATTAGGGCTAGATAATGAGAGCGAGCACCACAACACCTTATTTAACCAATTAAAGGTTAAAGACGGGTTTGAGCACTGTATTGAACAGGCACTTAAATCGCTTGAGCATTTAAATGTAAGTGAGCAGTCGGCAAATAATAGTGTGTGGCATATCGCATCAACAAAAAGCAATCAGGCAAATATAAAAAATAGCTTAGCGGCATTTATAACTCAGGGGGTTTACCCTGAAGTATTGAGCCGTATTGCTTATAGTAAAAGCGGCGAACTTAAAGCATTAGAGGATAATTTTTATATTGCCGTAATGGATGAAACCGCCGCTTTGCATGGTCGGAACTGGCATATAAGCTCAGATCGAAATGCTGAAAACTCATTACTGGTAAAGCACAAGCAATTGCAGCTTAAAACAGCGCGGCTAAAAAATGTAGAGGATGAGTTACAACTCGCAGCCCAAGTGCTTGAGCAGCAAAAAGCACTGCAAAGTGAGCTTAGTACGCAGCAAAGTGAACTTAAAGAAACCATACATCAGCTGGCTCAAAATATTGCCGTAGCGAGTACGCGCAACGATATGTTAAAAGAGCAAGTAGCGCAGTACCAGCAGCAATTGCAACAGTACCAAACGCAACAACAGCAATTAGTTACGCAGTTAGCACAAATAAAAGGGGTGCTTAAAGATCAAACAGTGCAGTTTGAAACACTTAAGCAGCAACAGTTAAGTTTAAGCAGTGATCTTGCTACTGCAAATAACAAGCGCACCCACAGTGATACAAATTATAGCCAAGTATTAGCTAGGCTTGAGCAATATAAAACGCAAGCCCATCAAGCAACGCTTGCAGAGCAACAGTCACGTAGCGAGTGGCAATTAAGCCAAGCTAAACTAAGCCATGCAGAGCAAGCGCATTTAAGTGCAGAGCAGGGTGCAAAAGAATTACACGATCAATTAACCCAGCTGCTAATACCCGAGCAAGAACTACTTGAAAAAATAGCCCAGTTACTTAAACAGCATGCGCAAGGCGAGAAAAACTTAAACACATTACAAAATAAATTAAACCAAGCAAAAGAGAGCTTAAGCACGAAGCAAGCGAGTCTTAAAAGTTCACAAGGTGAGCTGGTGGCGCTACAAGAGCAGCATCAAAAATTAAGCATAGAAGAGCAAAGTTTATTAATAAAAGCACAGTTGGCGCTTGAACCGCTAGAAGAGTTAAAGCAAAACCTAAAGCAGGTGCTTGATGAGTTACCAGAAACACTCATTATAAGCACAGCACAAAATAAACTCGCAGATATTGTTAATCAGTTGGAGCGCTTAGGTGCGGTAAATTTAGCCGCTATTGATGAGTTTGATCAAGCCAAAGCGCGCAGCGAATATCTTGATAATCAATTAGATGACTTAACAAAAGCGCTGAGTACCCTAGAAGGGGCTATTCGTAAAATTGATATAGAAACCAAAACTCGCTTTAAAGCGACCTTTGATCAAGTTAACCAAGACTTTGCAAAGCTATTTCCAAAGGTTTTTGGTGGTGGAAGTGCTTATTTAGAATTAACCAGTGACGATTTACTCGAAAGTGGTGTTAGTATAATGGCACGACCACCAGGTAAAAAAAATTCAACAATTCATTTGTTAAGTGGTGGAGAAAAAGCGCTGAGCGCATTATCATTAGTGTTTTCTATATTCAGGCTCAATCCAGCTCCATTCTGTATGCTGGATGAAGTAGATGCGCCGCTAGATGATGCCAACGTGGTACGTTTTTGCCGTTTGGTTGAAGAAATGTCACAATCGGTGCAGTTTATTTATATTAGTCATAATAAAATTGCGATGGAAATGGCTGGTAGATTAACAGGTGTTACCATGGCTGAGCCAGGTGTGTCGCGCGTAGTGGCTGTAGATATTGAACAAGCTGTGCAACTTGCACACGCATAGTTAAATTAAACGTATTAGGTTTTAACTAATACACAGGTTTAGGCATATAAAATAAAAAAGGTGAGGGGATGGCCGAAGAATTAAGATGGGTTTTAATCGTGATCAGTGTATTTGTCATAGGTGGCTTATTAGTACACGGTTTATGGTCAGTGCGAAAAAAAGACAACCCAGAAATACCTGCTAACGAGCGGGTCGAACCACAACACACAGCTCACTCTCATTCGCCAAGTGCAGAGCCCGCACAGAGCGTTGCCTTTGAGCAAGAAGAACCACAATTTGGTGAACTAAATTTTGATGCCAACGAGCCGCAAATAGATACTAGCGTGCCAGAAGTGCCAATTGAAGATGACCTTAGTGTAATTGAGCCAGAGCATGACCTTGAGCCAAGCGAAGAGCCTGCAGAGGTTTCAGACTTTGTGATTGTGCATATTCAAATGCCAGATGGAATGAGCATGCAAGGCAGTAAATTATTGCCCGCGGTAAACACCTTAGGGTTTAAATACTCAGAGGAAGGTTTTTTTAATCGTCATTTAGATCCAGCAGGCCAAGGTCCGGTATTATTTAGACTAGTAAATATGTATAACCCAGGTACTTTCGATATTGATAATATGGAACAATTTAGTACCGCAGGCGTTAGCTTATTTATGACCTTACCGTGTGAAGGTGATGGCTTAGCAGCATTTAATATGCTGCACAGTGCAGCTAAAAAGCTCAGCGACGAATTTGGTGCGCAAATTTTAGATGCGCAGCGTGAAGAAATGACCGTAGATCGCGTTCGTCAATATGTTGAACAGGTACGTGCATTTTCTGCGTAATTAACGCAATAGGTTAAATTTTTATAAGCCACTGGGCGTTGACTCGTCAAAGTGGCTTTTTTTATGTTTTTTGAGGTCAAAATGGCAAGCAGCATTAGTGAGCAAATAAATCATCTTCGTAGTACGCTTGAACAGCACAGTTACAATTATTATGTACTTGATACCCCCAGTATTCCTGATGCTGAATACGACCGTTTATTACAACAACTCAGCGCACTAGAAACTCAGCACCCAGAATTAATAACTGCCGACTCACCAACCCAAAAAGTGGGCGGTGCTGCGCTAAGTAAATTTGAGCAAGTAGCGCACCAAGTGCCTATGTTATCGCTTGATAACGCCTTTAGCGAAGATGAGTTTATTGCCTTTAATCGCCGTATAAAAGAGCGTTTAATGAGTACCGAAGAGCTTACTTTTTGTTGTGAGCCAAAACTAGATGGCTTAGCTGTGTCGATTATTTATCGTGATGGCGTACTAGTGCAAGCCGCGACCCGAGGTGATGGGTTGACGGGAGAAAATGTAACTCAAAACGTTAAAACAATTCGTAATGTGCCACTTAAATTACGAGGTAGCGATTATCCTGCTGAACTAGAAGTGCGCGGCGAAGTGTTTATGGATAATGCAGGCTTTGAAAAGTTTAACATTGAAGCTGAAAAACGTGGTGAAAAAGTATTTGTAAACCCACGCAACGCCGCCGCAGGTAGCCTGCGCCAGCTTGACTCTAAAATTACGGCTAAACGCCCACTGATGTTTTATGCCTACAGCACAGGTCTTGTAGCCGACGGTAGCATTGCAGAGGATCATTATCAGCAATTAGAAAAATTGACTGATTGGGGGTTACCACTTTGCCCTGAAACAAAATTAGTAGAAGGCCCACAAGCTGCACTGGCTTATTATAATGACATTTTAACGCGCCGTGGCGAGCTTAAATATGAAATAGATGGCGTGGTAATAAAAATAAATCAAAAAGCCTTACAAGAGCGTTTAGGCTTTGTAGCACGCGCTCCGCGTTGGGCTATTGCTTATAAGTTCCCGGCCCAAGAAGAAATAACCAAATTACTCGATGTAGAGTTTCAGGTGGGGCGTACGGGAGCAATTACACCGGTTGCACGCTTAGAGCCGGTATTTGTTGGTGGTGTTACTGTATCAAACGCTACCTTGCACAATGGCGATGAAATAGCGCGCTTAGGCGTAAAAGTGGGCGACACGGTAATTATTCGCCGTGCAGGGGACGTAATTCCACAAATAACGCAAGTAGTACTTGAGCGCCGCCCTGATGATGCCCGCGATATTGAGTTTCCGGTAACTTGCCCTATTTGTGACTCCCATGTAGAAAAAGTAGAAGGTGAAGCCGTAGCGCGTTGTACTGGTGGTTTAGTGTGCCCGGCGCAACGTAAACAGGCGATTAAACACTTTGCATCGCGCAAAGCCCTCGATATTGACGGCCTTGGCGATAAAATTGTTGACCAACTCGTCGACAGAGAGCTGATTAAAACCCCTGCAGATTTGTTTATTTTAAAGCAAGGACATTTTGAATCGCTTGAGCGTATGGGGCCAAAGTCGGCTAAAAATTTGGTTACTGCGCTCCAAGACGCTAAAGCGACAACGTTGGCTAAGTTTTTATACTCATTGGGTATTCGTGAAGCGGGTGAGGCAACCACACAGAATTTAGCTAATCATTTCTTAACCCTTGAAAACGTAATAAATGCCAGCATTGATAGTTTAACTCAAGTAAGTGATGTGGGCGAAATAGTAGCAACCCATGTACGTAGCTTTTTTGCCGAACAGCATAATTTAGATGTTGTAAATGCGCTGGTAGAGCAAGGTATTAATTGGCCTGAACTTACTCCACCTTCAGCGCAAGAGCAGCCATTAGCTGGCCTTGTTTATGTGCTTACCGGTACCTTAAACACATTAAACCGTAATGACGCCAAAGCACGTTTGCAACAGTTAGGTGCTAAAGTGTCGGGTAGTGTGTCGGCTAAAACCGATGCGTTAGTAGCAGGCGAAAAGGCCGGCTCTAAACTAACTAAGGCACAAGACTTAGGTATAGATGTACTGACAGAAGAAGATTTAATTAATTTATTAGAGCAACATAATGGCTGATTTATTAAATATATTAAATTCACTTTTAATTAACGTAGGGCAGTGGCTGCATAGTTATTTATATAATTTATCTATGCTGATAATGGTGTGCTTAGTGTCTTTATACGCAGGCGATATTATAAAGCTAACCAAAGGGCTGGTTGCACGTCGTCATTTTATAGTAAGAGTGCTGTGCTTTGTATTGATCACCGCCTTTGGATTTGGTTTTGTGGTTGTGTGGCTTAGCCCGCTACTGATTAAGGCGTTATTGTTTTTTGGCACTAAGTGGTTAGGTGTTACCTTGTTAGCAGCATTTTTTATATTGGGCACTATTGCCGATAGGAAAAATCAATTATGAGCCGCTATGGCCCAGAGTACTGGGATAAGTACGGCAGTTACCGTACACCCATCGCCTTTCATTTAAGTGTGCTGGTATTGTTACGAGCTTACTTTATTTGGATAGTGGCAGGGTTAAGCCGACGCCCAGAATTGGATTTGATGTCGATATTTTTTAAATCTAAAAACGATTTTTTTATTGCTATTGCCATTGGCGCTATAGCCATAGTACCAATTATTTTATTTTGTTTGCGTCGACCCCGCGAGTCTCATAAAAGTAGTGAACGCTTAGCTAAGATTTGGCGTTATATGCGCTGGCCTCTTATTTTGTGTGCAGTAATAGACTTAACTTGGTTAAGTATTCAAGCGGCTCATAGCTATTATCATTTTTCGTTATTTTTAGCGATTCAAATGGTGGTTGTATTATGGGTGCTGTGGTACTTAGCTAAAAGTCGTTATTTAACAGTGTTTTTTAATGATTGGCCTGAGCCTACCGAAAAAGCCGCAGCAGAAAAACGCCTTAATAAGGATTAAAAGTGGACGCTATAAATAAAAAAATAGCGGTGGTGGTGCTGTTTATAGGTGTGGCGCTTAGTGTGCTAATGCTAACTACAAAGCTTACAGAGCAGACTTGGTTTATATTTTTATTTGTCTTATGGGTATTTGTTTTTTGCTCTTGTTGTTACCGATTAACCCCACTGTTTAAAACACGAAACCAAGTTAATGATTTTATTAAGCGCGATGCAAAACATTTAGTATTGTTTAGCTTAGCGGGATTTTTTGATAAAAAATCTGGCCCGCAGTGGTTAGCAATTAAAAATATTAAGCACCTTTCAACCCGCAATAATGAACTGCTAGTACACAGCTACCAGCAAACGCAATTTAGTATTAGTTTACCTGCGTCAAAAGTAGAGCTAGATGCTTTTTTACAGCAGATACTGACTAATTCAGAAAGACGAAGTATTACATTTGATTAAGTTGATCTTAAGCAAATGTAATAACGTAATAATTAACCAATAAAGCTAAATACGATTTATAGCTAACCAAGCATTTAAAGAGGCTGTTATGTTGAAGTGGAATGATGTTATTAATTTTGCCAATAATGGCAATCCAACGCCGCCGAAAAAGGTTATTAAAACCGACGCTCAGTGGCAAGAGTTATTATCTGAAGATACCTATTACGTTACTCGTAAAAAAGGCACTGAGCGACCGCACAGCTCCGGTAGCTGCACATTGTTAGAGCCAGGCAAGTATGTATGTATATGTTGCGATAACTTATTGTTTGACGCAGATGAAAAGTTTGATAGCGGTACGGGTTGGCCTTCGTTTACAAAACCCGCAACAATAGAAGCTGTTGCCTATATTAGTGATAACACTCATGGGATGCAGCGTATTGAAGCAGTATGTAATGTGTGCGATGCGCACTTAGGTCATGTGTTTCCTGATGGCCCATTACCGACTGGCCTGCGATACTGCGTTAATGCCGCGTCAATGAAAAAGCTTTAACGCGTTTAGTCGACTTGAATATCTAGCTGCATATCTTTTGCTTTATGCAAAATTTTATTTAAACGCTGCGCCTGATCTGCAGGTAGTTTAGCTTTGCTCAGTAAGGCGTAGCATTTTTTAGCAAGCCCCATATTAAACGAATCCCCCCCTTGTTGCTTGGTCGAATCAAACAAGCACTGTAATAAGTTAAGTGCGATACTTTGATTACGAGGCATCACCCTAAATGCTTGAGTAAACGCTTCTAATGCCGTATTTAATTGCCCTCTATTAAATTGATTCACAGCATGGTTGTTTAACTCTTTAGGCCCCATTTTAATATCACGACGCTCGCTTTGCTGTTGTTGAATATAACGTAAATAGGTTGTGTCGCTTACACTTGGATGACGCTGACAATGCGTAATTATTTGGGCAAATAAATTTTGAGCTTTTTGATGAAAGCCTAGTTCGTGAAATGCTTTTGCTTTATCGAGTGCGCCGTCTACAGAGCGAATTTGTGTATCATCTTCATCAAGCTGCTCTATTAGTCGCTTAGCTTTTTGATGTTCATCTTTTAAGTAGTGTAGGCGTGCGTTTAATACATCGATTTGCGCCTGGTTTACATTATTAGGAAACTGCTTTTTTAAATCATTAATATATTGATTAGTTTGGCGAGAAATTCGTTGTATTTGATCCGTTTGATCTGTGGTTAGCGCAAAGTCGATACCGGCACGCGCCGCATTTAAATAAATATCTGGGCTATCGTGAATTGAGTATTTTGCATAGCTTGCAATATCTTTTTGGGTTAAATAGCTCTTTTCATAATCGTGATTAATTAACGATACATTACTCAAAGACTTTTGACGCATAATATTAAGAGGAGCAATATCCGCAGCCTGACTTAAAAACTCTTGTGCGAGCTCAAATTGATTAAGTTTTATTTCTAAACGACCTAATAAATCAAGCGCGATTAAACGAGTTTCGTTGCGCTCTAACATGGTTTTAAGCATGCGCTGGGCTAAAATATGTTCATTATTTTCTATCAGTGCTTCTACTAAACCTACTTTAGCCCATGCAAATTTTTGGATATCGAGTACCGATTTAAAAAAGTCTTTGGCCTCTTGGTTACGATTAAGGCGTAGTAGGGCATCACCTTTTAATCGCAGTAAAATAGGGCTGTAGTTGTTGTTTTTATTTAATGCTGCACTTATGTACTTAAGTGCTTTGGAATCATTACCGTCATCAATAAAGTTGTAAACTGTTTGTAAATCACGTTTACGTTTTAAAATACGCTCTATACGTATTTTAAGCTCTTGTGCTGTAAATGGTTTAACCAAAAAATCATCGGGTTGTAATTCAAGAACACTATGTACAAGCGAGCCACTTGTTTCTGCAGAAATAAAAATAAACCCAGTGGAGCTTTTAATTAACTGCTTTATTCGCAATTCCTCATAAAGCTGATAACCATCTTGATGCTTATTTAGATTGAATGAGCATACAATTAAATCAAATTGCTCGTTTATACACTGCTCTTTTGCCGAGTTAGCATGATCTGCAAATCGTAACTGTCCAAAGCCAAGCTTTTCTAGCGATTGTTTCATATAGCTTTGGGCGAGCGGTTGCTCCTCCACTATAAGTATTTTGGCTGTTGAATAGATCTTTGTTGGCATTTGGCTTAACAGTGATTACGTTTAACACAGACTATAATCAACAGTTTAGCTGCTTACAAGGGAATTTAGGTTATTACTCAACTTTATTAAGTACTTAATATGCATTCATAGGCTTATATGTGGTGGGTAATACTTAGCTTGATACCTGCGACCCTTGCCATTCGTTATAAAGGGCGGCGATGCTCTTTTTCTTTCAACTGAGCTAATTACCCAAAAGGACTTTTATATTATTTTAGTATTTAATGGAGATATTAAGAAGTGTTTATATGTGGTGGGTGATACTGGACTTGATGCCAGCGACCCTCGCCATTCGTTATAAAGGGCGGCGATGCTCTTTTTCTTTCAACTGAGCTAATTACCCAAAAGGACTTTTATATTATTTTAGTATTTAATGGAGATATTAAGAAGTGTTTATATGTGGTGGGTGATACTGGACTTGAACCAGTGACCCTCGCCATTCGTTATAAAGGGCGGCGATGCTCTTTTTCTTTCAATTGAGCTAATTGCCCAAAAGGACTTATATATTATTTTAGTATTTTATGGAGATATTAAGAAGTGTTTATATGTGGTGGGTGATACTGGACTTGAACCAGTGACCCTCGCCATTCGTTATAAAGGGCGGCGATGCTCTTTTTCTTTCAATTGAGCTAACTGCCCAAAAGGACTTATATATTATTTTAGTATTTTATGGAGATATTAAGAAGTGTTTATATGTGGTGGGTGATACTGGACTTGAACCAGTGACCCTCGCCATTCGTTATAAAGGGCGGCGATGCTCTTTTTCTTTCAATTGAGCTAACTGCCCAAAAGGACTTATATATTATTTTAGTATTTTATGGAGATATTCCGAGATATTAAGAAGTGTTTATATGTGGTGGGTGATACTGGACTTGAACCAGTGACCCTTGCCATTCATTCTAAAGGGCGGCGATGCTCTTTTTCTTTCAACTGAGCTAATTGCCCAAAAGGATTTATATATTATTTAAGTATTTGATGGAGATATTAAGAAATGTTTATATGTGGTGGGTGATACTGGACTTGAACCAGTGACCCTCGCCTTGTAAGGGCGATGCTCTCCCAACTGAGCTAATCACCCACATATAAAATAGGTATAACGCTTAATTAAATGCTTTAAACATTTAAACTGTAATTTGGTGGGTGATACTGGACTTGAACCAGTGACCCTCGCCTTGTAAGGGCGATGCTCTCCCAACTGAGCTAATCACCCAAATTACATTATTAACTATCAAGGGTGATAGTTAACACTGGACTTTAACCAGTGAACACTGCCTTTACTTGTAAATAGCGGCGATGCTCTCTTTTTTCTAACTGAGCGAATCACCCATTTAGATTTTTGTAATATACACCATTTTAAAAATGGTGGGTCGTACTGGACTTGAACCAGTGACCCTCGCCTTGTAAGGGCGATGCTCTCCCAACTGAGCTAACGACCCATATTACATGCTACTACCTATACAGATAGTACTGGACTTTAACCAGTGAACTTCGCCATTACTTGTAAGTAGCGGTGATGCTCTCTTTTTGTAACTGAGCTAACGACCCATATTAAAATTTTAAAACGCGACTATTATATAATAATAGGTTTTATATGTGGTGGGTGATACTGGACTTGAACCAGTGACCCTCGCCTTGTAAGGGCGATGCTCTCCCAACTGAGCTAATCACCCACATATAAATTAAAACGCTACTATTAAAATAAATAGTACTGGATTTTAACCAGTGAACACTGCCTTTACTTGTAAATAGCGGCGATGCTCTCTTTTTTCTAACTGAGCTAATTACCCATTTAGATTTTTGTAATATACACCATTTTAAAAATGGTGGGTCGTACTGGACTTGAACCAGTGACCCTCGCCTTGTAAGGGCGATGCTCTCCCAACTGAGCTAACGACCCATATTACATGCTACTATCTATAGATAGTACTGGACTTTAACCAGTGAACTTCGCCATTACTTGTAAGTAGCGGTGATGCTCTCTTTTTGTAACTGAGCTAACGACCCATATTACAATTTTAAAACGAGACTATTATATAATCATAGGTTTTATATGTGGTGGGTGATACTGGACTTGAACCAGTGACCCTCGCCTTGTAAGGGCGATGCTCTCCCAACTGAGCTAATCACCCACATATAAATTAAAACGCTACTATTAAAATAAATAGTACTGGACTTTAACCAGTGAACTTCGCCGTTGCTTATTAGTAGCGGAGATGCTCTCTTTTTCTAACTGAGCTAATTACTCATATAGAAATTTAGATGTGAACACTTATAAAAAGTGGTGGGTGATACTGGACTTGAACCAGTGACCCTCGCCTTGTAAGGGCGATGCTCTCCCAACTGAGCTAATCACCCACATCTAAACAACAATACAATGCTGCGTTGTTGTGGGGCGCTATTATAGATAGAGTTGTAAATGTGTCAACACTTGAATGATAAAAATGTGCTGAGTGGGGGTTTTATAAACAACAAGTAATGTTTGGAGTTTGTTTTATCGACAAATCAATGCTTAGTGTTTAAATAAACGCCGTATTATCTGTTTAGGCTTAGATAGTTAATATCGAAAATCAAGAAAGTAATAAGCCAATCTATTTTAACTTAGTTGCTGTGGTGTGTTTATTGATCATAAAGTGCAGCTTATATAAAGTAATCACTTAAGTTATAAATTTACGCCGTGATTAAATCGCCTTTAAATTAAACCAATTTTAATCCGCAAAAAACCAATGCGATCTAATAGTGCGTAAAGTGGTTATTATGCCAAGGCATAAAGTAAGGATACGTCATTGAACGATGAACTAAATATGCCAAGTTGAATTTGCATATAAATGTATACCTTTTCTATGCTCAATAAAAATTAAAACAAGCAGAGCAGGGGTTATCTAATCATCCAGCCATAATTTATAATACACTCAAGGGGCTAATTTACTGTAAATTGCCCTTTTTAGCCTGCTTGGTAGCCAGTTTGTTGAAAAATAAACCATTTAAATAAAGCAGAACAAAAAACTGTTGACTTTATTTTGGGTGGTGCATAGAATGCGCCCCGCACTAAGCAATACACGACGTGTTTATCACAGCGTGTGTAAATAAGTTGGGGCTATAGCTCAGCTGGGAGAGCGCTTCGCTGGCAGTGAAGAGGTCTGCGGTTCGATCCCGCATAGCTCCACCAACTTATTAGTGTTTGTCCTAGGGTAGCAGTTTTCTGTGTCCCCATCGTCTAGAGGCCTAGGACACCGCCCTTTCACGGCGGTAACAGGGGTTCGAATCCCCTTGGGGACGCCATTTAGCTTTAATTAGTTAAAGGCGGTTTTACCGAGAAAATAGCGTCACAATTAAAGCTCGAGTCTTTACTTGTATTAAGCGCAATTACCTTAAAACTCAGGATGTGAGTTAAACTAATCAATTGTCCTAGTGATACATTTATGTGTCCCCATCGTCTAGAGGCCTAGGACACCGCCCTTTCACGGCGGTAACAGGGGTTCGAATCCCCTTGGGGACGCCACTTACTATTTATAGTAGGGTAGTGTTATTAAAAGCTCGCCTGAAACGAGTCTAAAAATTCAGTTGTCCTAGTGACACAGAAAATGTTTCTGAGAAGATAATGCCATTCGCCTCACAGGCTCGGTCTCATCTTACACAGAAATAGTAAATCAATGATTTGCGAACCAATTTCTGCGTCCCCATCGTCTAGAGGCCTAGGACACCGCCCTTTCACGGCGGTAACAGGGGTTCGAATCCCCTTGGGGACGCCACTTACTATTTAATAGTCAGTGCAGTGTTATTAAGAAAGCTCGCCTGAAACGAGTCTAAAAATTCAGTTGTCCTAGTGACACATTTATGTGTCCCCATCGTCTAGAGGCCTAGGACACCGCCCTTTCACGGCGGTAACAGGGGTTCGAATCCCCTTGGGGACGCCACTTACTATTTAATAGTCAGTGCAGTGTTATTAAGAAAGCTCGCCTGAAACGAGTCTAAAAATTCAGTTGTCCTAGTGACACATTTATGTGTCCCCATCGTCTAGAGGCCTAGGACACCGCCCTTTCACGGCGGTAACAGGGGTTCGAATCCCCTTGGGGACGCCACTTACTATTTAATAGTCAGTGCAGTGTTATTGAGAAAGCTCGCCTGAAACGAGTCTAAAAATTCAGTTGTCCTAGTGACACAGAAAATGTTTCTGAGAAGATAAAGCCATTCGCCTCACAGGCTCGGTCTCATCTTACACAGAAATAGCAAATCAATGATTTGCAAACCAATTTCTGCGTCCCCATCGTCTAGAGGCCTAGGACACCGCCCTTTCACGGCGGTAACAGGGGTTCGAATCCCCTTGGGGACGCCACTTACTATTTAATAGTCAGTGCAGTGTTATTAAGAAAGCTCGCCTGAAACGAGTCTAAAAATTCAGTTGTCCTAGTGACACAGAAAATGTTTCTGAGAAGATAATGCCATTCGCCTCGCAGGCTCGGTCTCATCTTACACAGAAATAGTAAATCAATGATTTGCAAACCAATTTCTGCGTCCCCATCGTCTAGAGGCCTAGGACACCGCCCTTTCACGGCGGTAACAGGGGTTCGAATCCCCTTGGGGACGCCACTTACTTATTTTAAGTATTGTATAAAGCAGTGTGATACCAGACGTTCTATTCATGACGTTATCAAGAACAATTATATCTTGTAAATGCCGCTTAATTTATTTAATAAGCTAGTGCAGTGTTATAAGAATAAAACTACAAATTTATACCCTCATTTCACACTTCATTTTTATATCTATCTATTTACACTTCGTTACAAAACCAATCTTACAATTGTTTCATATTCCTTGTTGTACTTTTAATTAGTCTTTAAACTCATTGAGTTAATTTAAATATGGACTAAAAAATGAAACTCACAAAAATCGCACTTGCTGTTTTACTTGCATCAGGGTTAGCTGCATGTAATAGCTCAACTCAAGCTGTTGATAAAAATATTATTACAGAAGCATCAATCCCAGGCGTTACACTTATTGAATCAGTGAAATCAAACGCAGGTGAAATCAACATACCGTATAAAAAATATAAACTAGATAACGGTTTAACTGTAATTGTGCATGAGGATCATTCAGATCCCTTAGTACACGTTGATGTAACATACCACGTTGGTTCTGCTCGCGAAGAGTTGGGTAAGTCAGGCTTTGCTCACTTTTTTGAGCATATGATGTTTCAAGGCTCAGAAAACGTTGCTGATGAGGAACATTTTAAAATAATATCTGAAGCAGGCGGTACTTTAAATGGTACAACTAACTCAGATAGAACAAATTATTTCGAAACCGTACCTGTAAATCAATTAGAAAAAATGTTGTGGCTAGAAGCTGATCGAATGGGCTTTTTACTCGATGCTGTAACCCAAGAAAAATTTGAAGTACAACGCGAAACAGTAAAAAATGAGCGCGGCCAACGCGTTGATAATCGCCCTTATGGTCGTTTAGGTGAGCGTGTTGCTCAAGCAATGTATCCAGATGGGCATCCGTATTCTTGGCCTGTAATTGGTTTTATGGATGACCTTAACCGTGTAAATGTGAATGACTTAAAAGCATTCTTTTTAAAGTGGTATGGCCCTAATAATGCAACGCTTACCATTGGTGGCGACATCAACGCTAATGAAATACTACCACTGGTTACTAAATACTTTGCGCCAATTCCAAAAGGCCCTGCAATACCTAAAGTAGAAAAAACAGCGGTAACACTAAATGCTGATAGATATATTTCAATGGAAGATAAGGTTCACTTACCTTTATTAAGTATGAGTTTTCCAACGACTTACGCTCGCTCTGAAGATGAAGCACCACTGGATATACTTGCAGAAATATTAGGTGGGGGGAACAATTCATTACTATACAAAAACCTAGTTAAAAACCAGCTTGCAGTTCAAGCAAGTGCAAACCATCCATGCCAAGAGTTAGCATGCTCAATTAGTCTTTATGCTTTACCTAATCCTACAGCAGGAAAAACGTTAGCTGATATGGAAAAAATTATTCGTGATTCATTTGTTGAATTTGAAGAGCGTGGTGTTACACAAGATGATTTAGATAAAGTAAAAGCTAAAATAGAATCGGGTGCAATTTTTGGTCTGCAAAGCGTATCAGGAAAAGTCTCTCAACTTGCCGCGTCAGAAACGTTTACAGGTAACCCAAACTCAGCTAAAGATGAGATTGCACGTTATAACAAAGTTACAAAAGCTGATGTTATGCGTGTTTTTAATCAATATATCAAAGGTAAATCTGCCGTTATTATGAGTGTTGTGCCAGAAGGGCAGACTCAACTTATAGCTGCCCCAGACAACTTTACTCCTAAAGCGCATGATTTTGGAGGGCCATCGACCACTTCAGCTGATGATTTAGTGGCACGAAGAGCAGTTGATACATTTGATCGAAGTGTTCATCCAGAGGCCGGTGCAAATCCTGCTGTGGATGTTCCTGCACTTTGGCAAGCTAATACTGCAAACGGTATTAAAATATTAGGTACTCAAAGCACCGAAACGCCAACGACTGCTATTTTTATTAAAGTTCCGGGTGGCTTGTATAATGAACAAGCGAGTAAAGTGGGTTTATCGTCAATGACTGCATCGCTAATGAGTGAGGCTACGCAAAACTACACCACAGAGCAAATGAGTAACGCGCTTGAAAAGTTGGGTAGTCAAGTAAGCATATACGCTGATAAAACACATACAAATGTATATGTTTCTAGCTTAACTAAAAATCTAGATGCAACATTAAAGCTTGTAGAAGAAAAGTTATTTAAACCGGCATTTAATGCAGATGACTTTGAGCGTAATAAAAAGCAAAGCATTCAAAACATCCAACATTCAATGAAAGATGCAGGTTATTTAGCCTCTAATACGTATAGCAAATTACTATACGGAAATAACATAGCTTCACTACCAAGTAGCGGTACTGTTGAAAGTATGGAAGCCATTACGCTCGATGATGTTAAAGCTTTTTATAATGCAAACTTTAAACCGCAGGGTGCCCAAGTTATTATTGTTTCTGATTTAAAAGAATCAACAATTGAACCTAAAATTAAAGCTGCCCTTACAAACTGGCAGGGCAAAGCTTCAAGCGTTGATTTAAATTTTGCTGAGCCAAAAGTACAAACAAATGTAATTTATTTAGTTGATAAGCCTGGCGCACCGCAATCAGAAATTCGTATTGGTAAGCGTGGCATGGTTGAAGATATTACCGGTGAGTTTTTTAAAGCTAACTTAATGAACTTTGCATTGGGTGGCACGTTTAACAGCCGTATCAATCTAAATTTACGCGAAGATAAAGGCTACACTTATGGTGCTCGCTCTCATTTTTGGGGTGATAAAACATCAGGTGGCTTTACAGCCTCTGCAGCCGTAAGAGCAGATTCTACTGCTGCGTCTATTACAGAGTTTACCAACGAGCTTAATAACTACGCTCAAAATGGTGTAACAGACCAAGAGCTTATGTTTATGCGCAAAGCTATTAACCAAAAAGATGCGCTTAAATACGAAACACCTAATGCAAAACTTGGCTTTTTAGCACAAATATTAGAGTTTGATTTAAAACCTAGCTTTGTAAAAGAAAGAAATGAAATTGTTAGTAATATTAGCAAAGAAGAAGTTAACGCCTTAGCTAAAAAACATTTAAACACTAAAGAGATGATTTATTTAGTTGTTGGTGATGCCAAAACCTTGCGCCCTGAGCTTGAAAAGTTAGGCATGCAGGTGATTGATTACAGTTTATAACTGTTAAAATTAATCGATTAAAAACAAAAAGCCGCTACAGGCGGCTTTTTTGTTCTATTCAGTGCCAATAAAGCTGTTAATAGCTATTATAAGTATAAACGTCCAACTCATTAGGAGGTTATATATGGCAAGTGGATGGGCACGAGAAGGTGCAGTTCAAGATCAAATAGACGCAAGTGTTAACGATGCTGTTCAGTACGCTCGCAGTAATTTGGCTTCAGGCTCAAGTGCTGAGTTGTGCGAAGAATGTGATGCTGCGATCCCTCAAGCGCGTAGATTGGCGTTACCCGGTGTTCGTTATTGTGTTGCATGCCAGCAAGCAATTGAAGGCAAGAGCGCAACAGCAGGGGCTTTTAATCGCCGAGGCAGTAAAGACAGTCAACTGCGCTAAAAAAAGGTGCTCAAAGCACCTTTTTAATTTAAACCTACTTGCTTTAATACAAATTTAAAAACGACTCATATCTTCTTTTTTCTGAATAAGCTCAATTGCATAGCCATCGGGGTCTTTTACAAAAGCAATTTCAGTGCTGCCGCCTTTTACCGGGCCAGGTTCACGACTAACATTGCCACCGGCAGCTTTAATATCAGCACATGTTTTGTAAATATCATCAAATTCAATGGCTATATGGCCATAAGCATTGCCTAAGTCGTAACTGTCTTGATCCCAGTTATAGGTTAGCTCTAATACCGTATTGTCTTTTTCGTCTCCGTAACCAACAAAGGCTAAGGTATAACGATATTCTTCGTTATCTGCACGGCGTAACTCTTTCATCCCAAGTACTTTGGTATAAAATTCGATTGATTTTTCTAAATCAGCAACACGTAACATAGTGTGTAATAAACGCATTTAAGCACCCTTGGATTGTCTTTAAATTTAAAAAATACTGTTACAACATGACGAAGACTGCGCAAAATAGCGCTTATTATAAAGTAAGCTGAAACTCATTTTTATAATATATCGCATGTTTGCTTAGCAGCTACTTTGGCCATACACAGAGTAAAACACTGCAATTTTAGACTCAAAATATAATTGCTGGTAACAATTGTGTATTCAGCGCAGGCCAGAAAATATAACAGTAGTAAGTCTTGATACACATTCTATGGTTTTCATATAGATTTGCAATACATCTACTCTTAAACAATTTCACTATGGGATTTATTTAGCGCGCAGAATCTAATTGCTCTGTTTCTACTAAGGCGCAAGCTTAGTTGAGGTATTAAAAGCAATAAAAACACCAGCCGAAGCGTAAAGTAGGTACAGGTACAGTCATAAATACAGCTATACTAGAGCAAGTATGTGCAGTGGCTACCGATTTAATAGGTACAACTGCTACGTAACCAAAATCACTCAGCGAACTTGTTAACTGTAATGTGCCAGTATTGCCCGGTGTTTTTAATACCGTGATATTATGGCGTTAAAATACGGCTTTGATGAGCAAAAACATTTTCCGCCATCTTTGTGTGATGGTATTAATTTTTTATCGGCGTATTTTTTGCTCTGTTAGTTTTTGCCGTAACAGGCGTTGCTAAAAAGGGTGAGTAGAGCAACAAAACTGGCGAGCAATTACAGATGCTTGTATAAAAGCTTTAAAACAGTAAGGAACCTATAATGAATTATTTAGCTACAACTATTCAACCCGGCGTTATAGTTGGCGATGAAGTAAGTGCGGTATATAAGCATGCCCGTACAAATCAATATGCATTACCTGCAGTTAACGTTGTTAGTACCTCGTCTATAAATGCAACTCTTGAAGCCGCGCAAACAATGAAGTCACCGGTTATCGTTCAACTTTCAAATGGTGGAGCGCAGTTTTTTTGTGGTAAGGGCTTGTCGCTACCTGAACACCAAGGGGCTGTACTTGGCGCGGTTAGTGCTGCTAAGTATGTTCATTCTGTTGCTAAGCATTATGGTGTAGCGGTTATGCTACATACCGATCATGCTTCAAAAAAATTATTACCGTGGATTGATGGTTTATTAGATGAAGGCGAGCAGCATTTTGCACTTACTGGCAAGCCGCTTTTTAGTTCGCACATGATCGATCTTTCAGAAGAATCTTTAGAAGAAAATATTGAAATATGTGAACGTTACTTAGCGCGCATGGCAAAAATAGGCATGACCCTAGAAATTGAACTAGGATGTACCGGTGGTGAAGAAGACGGGGTGGATAACTCACATCTCGATAGCTCTGCGCTTTATACCCAGCCAGAAGATGTAGCTTACGCTTACGAGCGCTTAAGTCGTATTAGTCCAAACTTTATTATAGCGGCGTCATTTGGCAATGTTCATGGGGTATATAAACCGGGTAATGTTGTGCTTACTCCTACTATATTAAAAGACTCACAGGCCTATGTAGCAAAACAATTTGGCTTAGAGCATAACGCAATCAATTTTGTGTTTCATGGCGGTAGTGGCTCTGAGTACGATAAAATTGCAGAGTCGTTAACATACGGCGTAGTAAAAATGAATATCGATACAGATACGCAGTGGGCGTGTTGGAACGGTATTTTAAACTATTACCAAGACAAACAAGCGTATTTACAAGGGCAAATTGGTAACCCAGAAGGGGACGACAAGCCTAATAAAAAATACTATGATCCTCGCGTATGGCTTCGTCATACAGAGCAGCATATGGCCGCAAGACTAGAGCAATGTTTTAACGATTTAAATTGTGTAAATCGGTACAGCTCATAAAAATAGCTTGTTAGTAAGCTAAGGTAAGTTACTCGGTATGTTAGGCTCAACAGATCTGTTGAGCCTTTTAATACTAATAACACCGTTTTCTATGGCTAAGCTATTTATTCGTTAAATAAAATACAGCTAAACATTAAAATAGTAATTCAAAAATTAACTCAATAACGCTTTATACAGCAGCAATGCCTAGCGACACTGCTGCCAGTAAAAAGACTATGACCAAAAGATGCCTTACTTCTTAACCTTGCCTTTAAGAACATAGATCTCGCCATCGAAGCTTCCCTGAATCGTCAATCCTTGTCCCGCTAACTCTTTCAGATACTCTATATGATCTTCAGTTATATGCTGCCCCGGAACCAACAGTGGGATGCCCGGTGGATATGGCGTAACTAAACCGGCACAAATGCGGTTGTTACTTTTGCTAATAGGCACAGATTCGCGTTCGCCATAAAAAGCATCGCTTGGAATACACGCTAGGTCGATGGCAGGCAAATTTTCCGGCAAGCGGGAGCGACGCGTCGATGTTGACAGTTTTACCTTACCGCTGTCGAGTTTTTTTAATGCATTGTACAGACGAATGATCTTCGAACGCGTACCTCCAAGCGTCAGTAAAACCAAGATAGTGCTGTGAGTGTATTTTTCTATTTCTAGCCCAATTTCATCCAGCAAGAATTTATGAATATCTTTTAACGAATAAGGCAATTGACTAATATCGATGAGAATTTTTAGTGGATCATGGCCCATATTGTCTCCGCTAAAGTGCGGAAATATTTCCATAAAGTCTTGCTTACCAAGCACTTTAATATGGTTGAGCGAGGTCATTTGTTGTTTAAATTCTTCCACATGTTTTAGCAAGGCATTGAGCAGCTTATAGCCTTCCATTTCTAATTGCTTTTGGCACACGTCAAGCGACGCTATAAGTTGATACTTCGGCGATGTGCTGGCGTAAATACTGTAAATTTCTCGAAAGAAATCGGCATCAAAATCTGGATCGTTAATATGAATATAAGACGCTTGAGAAAACGCCGATACCACTTTATGCGCAGAATGGGTGATATAGTCGGCCCCAGCATGAATGGCAGAATAATAGCGTAAGCTGGGATGAAAAAGGGAGTAAGCAAACCACGCTTCGTCGATAAACACTTTAATACCATGTTGATGGGCAAAAGCTACCACTTGTTTCAGATCGCTAAGTAGGCCATCGTAAGTGCAACCAGTGAGAACCAGCAATTTTGCATCGGTATTTTGCTCGATCGCCTGCTTTATGTCGGCCAACGAAGGTGGTGCGAAGATCCCATATTTAGGATTTAAAATACTCGATAAATAAATGGGAAAACTAGCTGATTGCAATATGCCATAGTGCACAGATTTATGACAATTTCGGTCGATGATTACTTTATCGCCCTTGCGTAGCAGTGTCTGCAAAATGATTTTATTTGAGGTAGATGAACCGTTCGTAACGAAATAGGTATGCTTAACTTCAAACGTCGCCGCTGCTGATTCTTGAGCACGGCCAATGGTATTGGTACTGTCTGACAATGAACCTAACGAATCGACTGAAACCGACAGGTCGCCAACAAATACATTACGGCCATAAAACTGATAAAAATCTTTGATATAAGGGGAGTTTCTAAAGCTAGAACCGCCGCTATGTCCAGGTGTGTGCCATGAATCGTTTGCTTCGCCAACATAACGGCGATATGCCGTCCAGAATGGGGTTTCTCCTCGATCATCGAAGTCGTTGATCATATAACCTAAAATAGCTTCTGGGTCAGAAATCACCTCATCTTTAAAAAAGAAAGACTCAATTTCCCCCGACTCGTTAACTATTTCTAACCCTTTCGTGTCGTCGCCGATTACATACACAGGCAACTCGATACGGATCCCTTTTAACTGCTCGATAAAGCGACTATATGTTCTCTCGCCCTTGTTGTGTACATCCCAACTGAGAACCACAGCTTGAATATCACCATCTTCCTCTACATATTCCAACGCTTGCTTTAAATCAAGACATTCAATTATGTCGATATGAACATCATTTCGCTCAAAGTTAGGGATCGTTTTCGACAGATTCGTTGAAAGCTCTTGCAAGATGATAGGGTCTTGCTCAATTAACAAGATACGAAGTAAAGGTAACATAGGCGTTTTCGCAATAAAATTTCATAATGTTTAGTAGCATAACCAAAGGATTGATACTTGTGAAATTAATAGTTTGAAAATGCGCCAATAATTACGCAAAATCACGAATAAATAGATTTTATTTAAATTGACTTACAAGGTATGAAAAATCAAAGGTGCCAAAGTCAGCCACCTACTTTAAAAAACAAAAAGTAATACTGGAATGCGCATTAATTATTGAGTTGAAGTAGCTCATATCTGACTTACAGCTATGAGCGATAACCGGACAGTGATAAATTATGATGTATGAAGTCAAGATTTGACCCCTTAGGTCTAGACCCCTTAGGTCTAATTAGTAAAATGGACGAAAATTTTATAAGGATATTTATTGATGTAAATCCCCTTTAATTAATCGTTTTACTATATGATTAATAACAAATTGGTCATTAACTTATAGGGACATCAGTGAGACCTTCACTTATTAAATTACTCGATAAAACATTGTTATTTCGGTATTCACTTCCTAATAAACAATTAGGGTTAGATAGGGTTGATATTAGTACGCTAGAAGATGATGCTTTTGAGTGTGTAAGTGATTCATCACTATCTGAAATTATTTATAATTCTATAATTGAATCTTCATTTAATGAATTTGATATAACAGGAAAAGACCTGGATAGCTTACTAGGTGCTGCACTTCGCACAAAAATTAAATACAAAGAAGATCAGACTGATGCAACCAAAATAAAGTATGGCTTTTTTGGAGAAGTTCTTCTTTATCTAATGATCTATCATTTCTATAAATCTAAGCCATTAATATCAAGAGGTTATTTTTATAACCCTCTTGAAAACTCTGAAACTAAAGGATATGACTCATATCATTTGGTTGAAGAAAAAGGCAGCGTGGAACTATGGTTTGGAGAAGTTAAGTTCAGAGATACTTTAGGTAGTGGTGCTAAATCAGCGATAGAAGGTCTTGACAAAGCCTTTACCGATGCTTATCTAGAGGAAAATGTTTTAGCTATGGTTAACCATACAAATAACTTTGCTATGACTGGAAGTAAAATTCAAGAAATCATTGACTTATGGCTTGATAACTCATCTATTAATATTATTGATGAAGTAAAAAAACATAAAATGAAATTGGTATATCCCATTCTTTTGATATACCCAGACAACTCTAAAGATTTTAAATCTAAAATAAAAAAAACGATTGATCATATTAATTCTAAATATTCTAAAAAACAGTACAGTGCTTCTGTGAGTATTGAGTTATTTTTTATATTAGTACCTGTTAGTAATGTTAAAAAGATAAAGGAGGATGTAATTGGATGGATAAGTTCAAAGAAGCCGCTTTTATCATAAAAGAGTTAAATAACTTTAAGAACGATATAACTGATGCGCCATACTTCATAACAAAGGTGTGTGCTTATTTTGATAAAATTAAAAATGAAGATGTAACTAAAGCAGATCTAAAATTTCTTAAATATATATCCAATGTTGCAGGAATACCTCATTACTATGATCTTTTAATTAGTAAATTTGGTAAATCAGATGACATTGATGATTATGATCTGAATACTCTTTCTGCTTGTATATATGAAAGTACACTACATATAGATGAAAATATAAAAATACATAGATATCAGAAAGAAGTTTTAGATAAGTTTATCCTAAACGAACAGAATAGATATTTTTTGTCTGCGACTACTTCTTTTGGTAAAACATTTCTAATATATGAAATTATAAAAAAACTTCAATACAATAACATTGTTCTAATCTTTCCTACAATTGCACTTCTTTCCGAAAATCATGAAAGACTCATACTTGATTCAAATTATGAGTATTTTAAAAATCAATTCTCAATACATACATTAAGTGATACATCAGAATTAGCAGATAGAAATATTTTTGTTTTTACTCCTGAAAGATATTTATCATTTATTGATAATCAGCCTGATATTGAGTTGGACTTTGTTTTTGTTGATGAGATTTATAAGATAGATAATGAATACCTTATAGATTCGATAAATAAAGAAAATGAGAGAGACACAGCTTACCGCGTCGCTTTACAAAGTATTTTGTTAAAAAGCCAAGATATCTTACTGGTAGGCCCTTATATCGAATTTCCTGATAAAACAGACTCTTCGTTAAATCAATCATTTAATACATTTTTAAACATAAATAAATTTATAGTCATTGATTACAACAAATATGAAATTGTGAATAAAAGTAGCACCATCATTAAAAATGGAAATTACTCCGTTGATGATAAATTGGCTATAACATTGAAAGGATATAGTGGAAAAAAGAAAGCCGAACAGATATCTAAAGTAGTTTTTGACATAAGAGCAATCGGAGAAAATGCCATACTGTATTCAAAAGGTCCAGGGATGTCTGAAGGTTATGCTAGGTCAATTATTGAATTCTCTTTGGGGGAACCTCCAGAGCTCTCTTCAGAATTATCTATGTTTATCAGTCATCTTGTAACTAACTTTAAATACGATGATTGGGTTGTTATTAAAAGTTTAAGACATAAGATCGGTATTCATCATGGTTTAGTTCCCAAGTATATACAAAAAGAGATTATCAATTTTTTTAATAATGGTGATTTAGATGTATTAGTATCAACAACAACAATTACTGAAGGAGTAAATACTTCAGCTAAAAACTTGTTGGTTTTGAATGCAACCAAAGGAAATAAGCCCCTAAAAACTTTTGATGCAAAAAATATTGCAGGTAGGGCAGGAAGGTTTTTACATCATTATAGTGGACGGGTTTTAATTTTTGATAAAAAATTTAAAGAAGTTATGGACGGAACCGATAGTGAAATTAAACATAAGAATTTTGATCCTGATTCAATAAAAAATGAAATAGACTACTTTATTACAGGGGAAGATTTCCTCAATGAAGATGATTTGAATAATAAAAAGAAAGTTATTGAAAAACAGGAGGAAAGGGAGATTCCTGATGAAGTAATGGCTATGTATAAAGTTATTTCTTATAGTGACAAAATAACTATATTTGATTCTATTTCAATACTGACCGTACAAGAACACCTGATGATAAAGCAATTAATAAGAATGATAAATATAGGCCTAAAAATTGATTATGATGGTTTTAAAGTTCTGCTCAAGATAATTAAACCAATAGTTACCAACTTAAACTTACTGTTTTTGATAGAAAATGAATCAATTCTTAAAAAAGGAACAAACGCAGGTAAACAATATTCAACATTAATATATATTTTGTCCGCTTATTTAACTGATGGGTTTTCAGGAAGTGTCAAATATAATATGACAAGAAAGAATTCAGATGGTAGTAATTATAATGTTGATCAGGCAATTAGAGATACCTCAAAATTTGTATATAACACGTTGAAATATCAGTTAGTAAAGTATTTAGGGGTATTCAATTTGATGTATAAATATTATGAATCATCTATAACAGAGCTTGAAATGGAGAACGTAATTGGTATTGATCGTTTATTACTTAAACTTGAATACAATGCAATGTCAGAAAAAGGGCGATTAGCAAGTGATTACGGTGTGCCTCATCGTATAGTTGAATATTATGATGATGGTGAATCTACAACATTAAAAAGGCAATTTGATAAATTTGAATTAACTAAATTTAAATTAATAGAATCTATATTAAATTCAGAGAACTAGGTTTGTATTTTTTGTTTTAGGCGTAACTAATAGAAAAGTTTACATTCGGTTATTTTAGTTTATAAAAACACAAACACACGATGTTTGTATTTTCCGCACGAAACCATTATTTTGTGCGCGGATTTCTATTATGGTGTGTTTGTTGTTTATAAAACGAGGAATACTAAAATGGCATTTAGAGCAGAAAGTGAAACAAATAGGGGTTATGAACGAGCCTTAAATTATTTAGTACCAAGGCAGGGTACTCCTGAACAAAGAGACGAAGCTAGAGAGTTAGTTATAGATTTAATAGATAAATATGGACCAGTAATTGACTCATACCCATCGTGGCATCCGATCGTGTCTAATCATAACAATAGAAATCCCGTAACAACTCCTAGCGACCGTTGTGGCTATGAGGGATTGGATCATACAATTTTACTGGCACACGCTTTTATAACTTGTCCCTATCACGGTGCGGATGAAGTTATAAAGGCAGTTAACAAACTACCACCAAACAATGCAGCATATATTGAAGCTGAACTGCTGGAGATACCTTTATATAATCCAACAACCCAATCTGTATTGGTAAAGTGTGAATGGAATAATCCTATACCTTCGGATCGTATGATCCCTAAAAACATTGCAATTCCATTAATGTTAGAAAAGGAAATTCCTTGTTGGACTTGGGCATCCTTTAGTGAAAATTGGGAGACTATGAGACCGTATTTTTTGGGACAACCATACGGTAGCCGATCATCACTTTTCATTAGCCAAGATACGGGTCAAGCAATGAAAACTATCTGGAATGGAATAATTAATACAGGAATGTACGGACCTATTAGAGTTTAGATTTTCTTTAATACTACTAATTATTATAACAGTCCTAAATACGCTCTTTCAGCCATTTTACTTACTAGCCTATTGCATTGGTCGGCTAGTAAATAATAAGTTAAGTCAGTTTATTAATTGATTTAACCAATTTATTCTGAAAAAGTGAATGGGGTCAAATCTTGACTTCACACATTAAGAATCTTCAATGTCTGCTTATGGCACTTTCCAGCCATTCGACAACATAAAATGCTGATAATAAATTGGCAAGATATTTTACTGTGTCGGATGGCGCTTCGCTTATCCGACCTACAATTGGCACTGCGGGGCTAATTTTTAATTGAAAACTGCTTGTTTGCGTATTAAATGAACGTATAAGTAACTGGCAACGCGGTAAGTCTGGCTGTTTCTAGTAAACTCATCATTTTTGTCGGATGGCGTGGCTTCGCCACTTATCCGACCTACCCCGTACCGTACCGTACCGTCAAAAGGTAGGTTGGTTAAGCCGAAGGCGCCACCCAACAGAGTTTCAGGTTAACGGCTTAAAGGGCTGCTTCTGGCACTTTCCAGACATCCGACAATATAAAATGCTGATAATAATAATTGGCAAGATATTTTACTGTGTCGGATGGCGCTTCGCTTATCCGACCTACATCCGGTACTTTTTTAGGTAATCGATAATACATAACGCTAATGTTAACTGGCACTGCCTTTTTTCGTTGGGTTTCGCTGCGCTCAAACCAACGTCAAAAGGTAGGTTGGTTAAGCCGAAGGCGCCACCCAACAAAGTTTCAGATTCACGCCTTGAAGGCCCGTTAATGGCACACATGGGACTGTCAGATTTGATCGAGCCCTATTAGTTGGATTTGACAGATCAAGTAAAACTTATTCATCAAAGAAATTAGACAGAAATGCTCCTCTCTGTAAATAAATCAAGCAGCTATTTAGCTGCTTTTTATTCTTCGGTCTTTTCTTTAAACTCACATAAATCTTCGATGATACAACTGCCACACTTAGGTTTGCGCGCCACACAGGTATAACGCCCGTGCAATATAAGCCAGTGGTGTACATCGACCTTAAATTCTTTAGGCACTACTTTTTCAAGCTTTTGCTCAACGGCTACAACATCTTTACCCATGGCGAGTTTAGTACGGTTAGAAACACGAAAAATATGCGTGTCTACTGCGATTACAGGCCAGCCAAACGCGGTGTTGAGTACTACGTTTGCGGTTTTTCGGCCAACGCCAGGTAGGGCTTCTAGTGCTTCTCGGTTTTCGGGAACTATGCTGTTGTGTTCATCCACCAAAATTTGGCACATTTTATAAACGTTTGCCGCTTTAGAATTAAATAAGCCGATGGTTTTTATATAATCTCGCAGTGTATCGTGGCCTAAATCTAAAATGGCTTGTGGTGTGTTAGCCACAGGGAACAACTTTCGAGTGGCTTTATTAACGCCTACATCGGTTGCTTGCGCTGAGAGCGTTACAGCGACAAGTAACTCAAACGGGCTTGAGTATTCAAGCTCGGTTTCTGGGTGCGGGTTATCGTCGCGTAAGCGAGTAAGAATTTGGTGGCGTTTTTCTTTATTCATATTACTTAAGCGCACACCTTATTAATGTGCGCTTTTCCTATTAAGTTAAGCTAGTAACACGAGCACGAGGGCCTTTTTCAGGCTCTGGTGGGGTAACTTGTTTTGACTTTATTTGTGCGTCAATTACATTTTTAGCGGCAATAAGTAGCCCAAGACCTAAAAAGGCACCCGGTGGTAAAATTGCGAGTAAAAATTGATTATCAAAGCTAAATATTTCAATGCGTAGGCTTTGTGCCCAAGGGCCAAGTAACAAGTCGGCGGCATCAAATAAAGTGCCTTGCCCAATTAGCTCGCGCATTGCGCCTAAAACAACAAGCACAATCATAAAGCCCAAACCCATCATTAGCCCATCAAACGCCGATAAGTGAACTGGGTTTTTAGACGCGTATGCTTCGGCGCGACCAATAATGGCGCAGTTAGTAACAATTAACGGAATAAAAATACCTAACGACTGATAAAGCCCATAGGTATAAGCGTTCATTAATAGCTGCACTATAGTTACAAAGCCGGCAATAATCATGACAAATACCGGTATACGAATATCTTTAGGTACCCAGTTTCGCACTATTGATACACTAATGTTAGAACCCACTAAAACAAGTAGTGTAGCCAGCCCTAAGCCAAGTGCGTTAGTAATGGTAGACGTAACAGCAAGCAGTGGGCAAAGGCCTAATAGCTGTACTAGGGCAGGGTTGTTGACCCACATACCGTCTTTATATAGTGTTTTTAATTCACTCATTTAGTTACCTCCACACATTCGGCATTAGGTGCTGCAAAAATAGCATCAAATTCACTTTGAGCAAATAATACGGCATTTTTTACCGAGCCAACCACAGCGCGAGGTGTAATAGTTGCACCGGTAAATTGATCAAACTGGCCACCGTCTTTTTTAACCGCCCAACGTGCATCGCTACTGCTTTGTACAGTTAACGTTTTAAAGCTAGTGATCCACGGTGATTTTTTAACTTCTACTTTATCGCCTAGGCCTGGAGTTTCTTCGTGCTTAGTAGTACGCACACCGGCAATACTACCATCACTTAAAACCGCGGTTAGTAAGTTAATATCACCACTGTAACCACTTGGCGTTACGTGCCTTACAATAAGGGCTACAGGTTCATTGTTTTTACGGGCACGGTAAACTATTTGATTAGCGTAAGGGCCTAGTCGTTCATCTGAAATAATAACGCAATCTGTTGTTAGTTCGTTGTCGTAAGTACTAGGGTCGAGCACTTCTTGTAATTGTGAAGTAAGGTGCAATAGCTCTTGCTCTGCTATTTTATCGGCGGTAAGCATATTAATAGAGGCAACCAGCCCTGTAGTCACTAATGCAAAAGCAGTTAAAATAGCGCCGTTTTTAGCCATAGAGGATAGTATCATTTTGCTGCTCCGTGGCCATAAGTGCGCGGCTGTGTGTAGTAGTCAATTAAGGGAACAGCAATATTGAGCAGTAATACACTAAAAGCAACAGCATCAGGGAAGCCACCAAAGGTGCGAATTAAATACACTAATAAGCCAATAGCTGCGCCATAAATTAAGCGCCCTTTATTGGTGGTGGCAGCCGACACCGGATCGGTAGCAATAAAAAATGCAGCCATCATAGTGGCACCACTTAATAGATGAAATATTATACCAGGCTCTGTACCGGGCGCTGCTATATAACCTATGCCACTGCACAGTGCTAAGCTTGCAATAAAACTTACTGGGATATGCCAGTTAATTATTTTTTCTTTTAAAAGGTATAAACCACCGACTAAAAAGCCTAAGTTAACCCACACCCATCCATGTCCAGCCCACTCATTAAATATCGGCTTTTGCATGCTTTCGGTTACGGTTAAACCATGGGCAATATCTGTTTTAATAGTGTCCAGTGGGGTTGCCATAGTAATGCCATCTATACCTGCACGTACTTGATCTAAACTAAAACCGGTGGCAGTAAAGTCGGTAAAAACAACCCTAAGCTGCTCGGTAAAACCAATCGGAGTATTTAATAACTCGGTAATTGGCATCCACGCGGTCATTTGTACCGGAAACGAAATTAATAATAATACATAAGCGGCCATAGCAGGGTTAAATAAATTAAACCCTAAACCACCATAGAGCTGCTTAACTATAACGATGGCAAATAAACAGCCAATAATAACTATCCACCAAGGGGCTAATGGCGGAATGCTCAATGCAAGTAGTACTGCGCTAAGCCACGCGCTGCCATCACTTAACGCAGGCCAAACGGGGCGTTTGCGAAGTAGCATTACTGCAGCTTCAAATACACTTACAGCAATCAGCGCTAATATGAGCTGAATAAGCACACCTGTACCAAAAAAGATGATCTGAGCAATTAGCCCAGGAATACACGCAGCAATAACGCAAAGCATTAATCGGGTTAACGATTTATGGCTATGGCTGTGAGGCGAACTGGCCATGGTTAATTTCACGACTGATCATTTCCTTCTTTTTGAGACTTTTTGGCTTTTGCTCGAGCAATAGCAGCAGCTACTGCGGCTTTTTTCTTGTCATCGTTCGCTTTAGGCTCGTCGGCTTTAGTACTAGATGCGGCGTCGTTATTCTCAACAGCGCTCGTTACTTGCGCATCATCAGTTGTACTTTCAGCATCGGCTAATGCTTTTGCGGCCTTTTTCGCTTTGGCGCGAGCAATGGCTGCGGCTACAGCGGCTTTTTTGTCATCAACGGGTGCATCGTTTTGTGGTGTATCGTCTGTTGTATTGTCAGCGTCTGCTAATGCTTTCGCTGCCTTTTTCGCTTTGGCGCGAGCAATGGCTGCGGCTACAGCAGCTTTTTTGTCATCAACGGGTGCATCGTTTTGCGGTGCATCGTCTGTTGTACTTTCAGCATCGGCTAATGCTTTCGCGGCCTTTTTCGCTTTGGCGCGAGCAATGGCAGCGGCTACAGCAGCTTTTTTGTCATCAACGGGGGCCTCGTTTTGTGGCGCATCGTCAGTTGTATTGTCAGCATCGGCTAACGCTTTAGCGGCTTTTTTCGCTTTGGCGCGAGCAATGGCAGCGGCTACAGCAGCTTTTTTGTCATCAACGGAGGCCTCGTTTTGCAGCGCATCATCAGTTGTACTTTCAGCGTCTGCTAATTGCGCGGCCTTTTTAGCTTTAGCGCGAGCAATGGCTGCGGCTACAGCAGCTTTTTTGTCATCAACGGGGGCCTCGTTTTGCGGTGCATCGTCAGTTGTACTTTCAGCGTTTGCTAGTTGTGCGGCCTTTTTAGCTTTAGCGCGAGCTATGGCTGCGGCTACAGCTGATTTTTTATCATCAGGGCTTGCTGGCTCATCACTTTGTGCTTTTTGCTCTTTATATTGTCGAGCTTGTTCTTTACGCAATGCGCGTTCTTTTGCTACTTCGCTATTATCAGGTTCAAGTGCATCGCCTTGTTGCTTTTTAGCTTTAGCACGGGCAATAGCAGCGGCTACGGCTGATTTTTCATCGCTATTAGCTGATTTACTTTTAACTCTTGCTAAAGCATCGGCTACTTTTTGTTTTTCGTCTGGTGTTTTAACTGCAGGCTTACGTTTATGGCGATTTTGTCGCTCAGCTTGTTCGCGATCAAGGCGCTCTTTTCGCGCATCAAAACGCTCTTTAGCACGATCTGCTTTAATTTTTTCTGCCTGCTGCTCTTTTATTTCTACCTTGGCTACCCGGTAGTACTGCACTAGCGGTATTTCACTTGGGCAAACGTAGGCACACGCGCCGCATTCTATGCAGTCAAACAAATTGTGTTCTTGTAGTTTGTCGTATTCTTTTGACTTAGCAAACCATTGTAATTGCTGAGGTAATAAAGAAGCAGGGCAAGCATCTGCACAGGCACTACAGCGTATACAGGCTTTTTCTGGGCCGGGCTCTGCAAGCTCTTTATGATCGGGCGCGAGTATACAGTTAGTGGTTTTTACCACGCCAATACGAATTGTTGGTAGGGTAAAGCCCATCATTGGGCCGCCCATAATTACTTGTTGCTGTGGTACCGGCGAAAAACCTTGGCAATCGAGCAAGTGCTTTATTTCGCTGCCTAATAAAGCCCATACATTTCCGGGTTTATGAATAGTATTACCCGTTACTGTGACTACGCGCTCAATTAAGGGTTTACCTTCATAAACAGCTTGTTGTATAGCAAATAAAGTACCGGTGTTATGTACCAGTATACCAACATCTGCCGGAATGCCATTATTAGGCACTTCGCGATTAGTAAGCAGTTTAATAAGCTGTTTTTCGCCACCAGAGGGATAAATAGTGGGCACTTTTTGCACCAATATTAAGCTATTATGCTCCGCTGCTTGTATCATTGCAGCAATTGCTTCTGGCTTGTTGTCCTCTATACCCACAATGCATAACGTAGGATTGAGCAGTTGTTGCATTAGCTCAATACCTTGCACTATTTGCTTGGCATGCTCGCGCATTAGCATGTCATCAGCTGTTATATAAGGTTCGCACTCAACCGCATTAATAATTAAAAACTCGATAGGTTGCTTAGTATCGGCTTTAACATAAGTTGGAAAACCAGCGCCTCCCATACCACTAATGCCCGCTTGATGAATAATATTAACAAGTTCATCGTGGCTTAGCGTTGCTGGGTTTTTAATTGGGTTAAGCTCGCACCATAAATCTTTACCATCGGGCTCAATTATTACACTAAGTTCAGGTAGGGCCGAAGGGTGCGCCGAAGGCATTAACTTTATGTCGGCTATTGTGCCTGAGGTTGGCGCATGCATAGGCACCGACCAGTTAGCTTTAGGTATGGTTAAAGCTTGGCCTTTTAAAACGTGCTGACCTTTCTCAACAATAAGTTTACCGTTAGCACCTATGTGTTGTTTAAGTGCAACTACGAGTTTGTCGGGTAATGGCAAGCGAGTAATACTGGCACTATTAGAGAGTGATTTTTGTTGTGGTGGGTGAACGCCGCCAGGGAATGGCCAAACGACCCCTTTTTTTATTTGTTCAAGTAACTTATCCACTCAAACCTCTAATCTATTTGTGTAACGGGAATTGCATTTAACTGCCATTTCCAGTTTTGTTTAGTTTCGGCTACAGGGAGCATATCAATGCAATCTACAGGGCAGGGCTCTACGCATAAATCGCAGCCAGTACATTCGTCAATTAATACAGTATGCATTTGTCGAGTTGCACCAACAATGGCGTCAACTGGGCATGCTTGTATACACTTGGTACAGCCAATGCATTCGTCTTCGCGAATATATGCCACAGTTTTAATTGGTTCAGCTTGCTCTCCGCCAGCTAAGGGCTTGGGATCAACGCCCATTAATTCGGCGAGCTTTTTCATAGTAGCTTCGCCGCCAGGTGGGCATTTGTTTATTTCGTCGCCATTGGCAATCGCTTCGGCGTATGGCCTACAGCCAGGGTAGCCACATTGGCCGCATTGAGTTTGCGGTAAAATGGTATCAATTTGCTCAACAATAGGGTTACTTTCTACCCGAAAGCGGATAGCGGCAAATCCTAAAATTAGGCCAAAAACTAATGCCAGTGAGCCTAGTGCTATTAATGCATAAAACAAGGTCATATTAAAACTTCACTAATCCGGTAAACCCCATAAATGCCATCGACATTAAGCCTGCGGTAATTAAGGCAATAGAGGCACCTTTAAAGGGGGTAGGAACATCGGCCGCTGCAAGGCGCTCTCGCAGGGCAGCAAACAATACAAGTACTAACGAAAAACCAACTGCGGCACCAAAGCCATAAACCGCCGACTGTAAAAAGGAGTGATCTTCTTTAATGTTAAGTAATGCAACGCCTAGCACAGCACAGTTTGTGGTTATAAGGGGTAAAAAAATACCCAGCAAGCGATATAAAGTAGGGCTTGTTTTACGTACTACCATTTCGGTAAATTGTACTACTACAGCAATCACTAAAATAAAGCTCATGGTGCGTAAATAGGTAATATCCAACGGTATTAAAATATATTGGTTAACTAAGTAGCTGGTTACAGAGGCAAGGGTAAGCACAAAAGTGGTAGCCAAAGACATACCTATAGCCGTGTCTAGTTTACTCGACACGCCCATAAACGGACACAAGCCTAAAAATTGTACTAATACAAAGTTATTAACCAGAACAGTGCCAATCAATAACAATACATATTCTGTCATGTGTGCCTCGCGCTATTAAAATCCAATGCATTATCCTTTTTTCTGCCGAGATAAACAACATGTGGAGTAGTTATCAGTCAAATAAATAAGGTAAAATAATTAACGCATAATGAAGATGTAAAATTACTGTAATTTGTTTGTAGAGTTTATTTAACGTTATGGTTTTAGTATGGGTGACAGTACTGAAAATAAAGCAAAAAAGAGCAACAAGTGCTCTTTTTATTAATTAAATAACCTGAACTTGGGTTAACTACGCCCTTATATCAAATGTCTTTAGGTTTTTCTATGTAGTAACCTTGTACACCATCTAAGCACAGGGTTTCTATAATGTGCTTTTCTTCTTGGCTTTCGACCCCTTCAGCAAAAACACTTACACCAATCCTGTGTGCTAAATCGACCATTAAGCGCATAAAATATTGATTGTTTTTATCATCTTCTAGGCCGCGGGTATAACTGGCATCCATTTTAATAAAGTCTGGTTTTAAATCGCGGAAAAACTTAAACGATGTTAAGCCAACGCCAAAACGCTCAACTGTTATGCGAGCACCCACGCGATGAATCATGTCAATAAAGCGTTTACTCGCTTTAATGTTTTGTTGTAGCCCAAATTCACTTACTTCAAAAACAAGTTTTGATGCAATATGGGTATCTTTTAATAATCGGCGTTCTAACCAAATTACAAACTGGTCGTTGTGCGCACTTGAAGGCGTAACATTTAAACCAAAAAACTTTTCTGAAAGATTTCGGCTTTTTATTTTCTCAAGTGATGAGTCAATAATTAGCCTGTCGATTTCTATAGCCATATCAAGTTTTTCGGCCATGGCTAAAAATGAGGCTGTAGGTAGCATTTGATTATCTTCGGTTTTAAATCGTACCTGAATCTCAGCATACGCTTTAATATTTTTGCCCAAAGGCATAATATTTTGCATTACTAAATGCACACGTTTTGCTTCAATTACTTCATTTATAACTTTGCGCCAATTTTGATTACCAAATCCAGCACTTACATTATTAATTAAATCGCTTTCGCGCTGTACATGCCAAGCGTTTGCATGTTTTGATTGCGCCATACTCATGGCGTTATCTACTACCGAAAGTAACTCACCAAGTGGTTTTGCTTTTTCGTAACCCACAATACCAGTATTAGCTACTGAGCTGAGCTCTTGGGTTTGTTGATACTGAGTAAAGCGAGATTGTAAGTTTTCACCAAAACGTTCGGCTTCTTTTAGCGGTATATTAGGTAATACAGCTACAAAATCAGAACTATTAAGTCTAAATACTTGGCTGCCAGTGTAGGTGCCACTAATGTGCTTAATAATATCAGCCACACCTTTAATGTATTCATCACCTTTTTGATAACCGCGGGTTTGGTTAATAGATTGCAGTTCACTACACCTAATTAAAGCGAGTGTACCAAAAGTGCTTTTTTCGCTGTTTTCTATATTTTTTTCATAATACTCAACAAACATATTCCGATTGCCTAAATCGGTTACACCATCTTTATAGGCTTGGTGTTTTATTGTGAGTGCTGCGTTTTGCAGATCTTCATTTTTACTTTTCAAAAAGTGCGATAAACGATTAAAGCTAGGAACTAAGCTCTTTCCTTGGCTTTTGAGCCTGCTTGTATCAAGGCTGACTTCTAGGTCATGATCTAACTGGTTTTGATTTATATAAACATCAATAACATCAGCCACGTCCATACTAATTCTTTTATTTACTCTATGAGAAAGGGTCTTCATTAACGCCATAGGAATAAGGACTAAAAAAGTACTAACAAGCACAATAATAAAAAACGCGCTTTGTAATAAGTGTGCAAAACGTTGCACATTAAGTGTAAATTCTACTTTTATATCAGTATTACTACCGCTTACAAACTGGGGACGTACCGAGTTAAAATTTGTTTGTACAAATTCGGCAATAAAAGGCAGTGCAGGGGAATGCGTTACTTTAAATACTTCAGCTCCTTGATTGTCTCTGAGGATGAAGTTTGCAAAAGTATCGTTATTAGTAATAGCGCGTTTAAAATTGTTTGTTGATATATCAGATAAAGTTAAACCATCTATATAATTTTGGACTGTAGCTTGTGCATTTTTTTGCGCTTCGTTAACTGTGTAATTAAAGCTAATAGCTATAAAATAACTACCAACGGCAACACATGCTAACCAAGAGAGTATTTGTATTAATATGAGTTTTTTAAAGCCTGCCATTTTTTCAATCTTTTAATTGTCAGAAAGGGAAGGAATCAAATCCTTGATTTATAAACTAATCGTAACACGAAAATTGAGTGAATATACTTTAGTTATTAATCAGAAAGGGTAGTAGATATTGAGAGGAATGTCTATGGAATTATTAGCAATTGGCTCCCCCTCCCCGACTCGAACGGGGGACCTGCGGATTAACAGTCCGTCGCTCTAACCAACTGAGCTAAGGGGGAACTAAAGTAGTGCTATTTTATGATTTGGCTCCCCCTCCCCGACTCGAACGGGGGACCTGCGGATTAACAGTCCGTCGCTCTAACCAACTGAGCTAAGGGGGAACTACTATCATAAACATAAACTTGGCTCCCCCTCCCCGACTCGAACGGGGGACCTGCGGATTAACAGTCCGTCGCTCTAACCAACTGAGCTAAGGGGGAATCGTTTATGGTTGAAAAACTTGGCTCCCCCTCCCCGACTCGAACGGGGGACCTGCGGATTAACAGTCCGTCGCTCTAACCAACTGAGCTAAGGGGGAAGCGTCTTGCCTTTCAACGGGGCGAAATATTAATGATCCAGCCGCAAAGTGTCAACACATAAAAGATCATAAATACAAAAAAGAACTCTATTCGTTGTTTTTGTGTTCGATCTGCACGTTTTATAGCACAAATGCCAAAATTAAAGCGCGTCATTTTTATGAAAAAGTACTTTTGTTTTTAAAAATTATTAAATTAAAGGGCGTATTTACTTAATTTAAAATATAAAAAACAGCCATTACACCTAAAAATAGCGCTCAATATTACAAAAACATTACCGTAAAGAGCTTACACAGGCAGAGTGGTTTTTAAAATTTAACGCTTAAAATCGATTTAATACTTAAATTCCATAAAAAACGAATACGGCAAAAACTAAAAATATCTTTATTTAATTACTTATTAGTTAATAATTAGCCAATCGCAAAGGTTTGTACAAAAACAACACAATCAATAGCTTAAATAATTTTATTTACACCTTTAGGTTGCTCAATAAGGTGGTGATTGCAGCTAACAGCAAGCTTTACATTAAAGCCCAAGAAAGTTTTCATATTGGTAACGTGGATAAGTTTAATACGGCATTTTATTTGAACCGCTGTAACCCCTTTATAAATGCGGCTTTGAATGAGTTATCCACGGTTTCTGTGGATAACTCTGTTTATTAAACTTTATGAACTTCAGTACCCCCAGTATTTTAGGGGGCTGCAACGATTTCAAGTCTTTAAGAATGTTTTTTTAAATCATTAAAAAACAGTGTGTTATGAATTGATGCTGAAAGCGACTCTAACGATAAGTAAAACTTTTCGTGACGATAAAGTAAAAAAATATGTTGTGTGATAATGCACCATTTATGAAGCGTTAAATGTTATAAAAGTAATTTAAATGATCTATATTTGTTTTTTGGCGCTCTCAAGGTGAATTTATACGCTAAGGCTTGAAAACAAAGCTTTACTCCTTAGTTAGGTATTTAGCCCTCTATACTCAATAAAGCATGGCTTGAATTGCCCAGATGCTTTAAAATGTTTAGCTCAGTAAAAAGAGGCCAACTTATTCTATGCGCGTAATTTCAGAAAAACATACTCGCCCTGATTTACTCAATGATCCTATCTCGCCAACACTAAAAAAAATGACCATTCCAATGATATTTGGCCTGGTGTCGTTGATGATGTTTAACATTGTTGATACGTTTTTTATTAGCTTATTAGGAACAGAGCCATTAGCAGCCGTGAGCTTTACATTTCCGGTTACTTTTATGGTAATAAGCTTAGCCATTGGTTTGGGCATAGGCACTTCTGCGGTTATTGCAAAAGCCTTGGGCAGCCACAAAGTAAATGAAGCGCGTTTTGATGCCAGTATTTCTTTATTGGTGGCTGTGATTTTGGTACTTATATTATCTTTTTTTGGTTATGTGTTTATTGACCCCATATTTACTTTACTAGGGGCTGGTGAAAACGTATTACCGCTAATACATCAGTATATGAATGTATGGTTTTTAGGCAGCGTGTGTTTAATAACACCTATGATTGGCAACTCGGTATTACGTGCCAGCGGCGACACCAAAACGCCTAGCTTTGTGATGGGCGGGGCAGGGCTAATAAATGCCATTTGCGATCCTATACTTATTTTTGGCTTTGGACCTATTCCGGCATTAGGTATTGAAGGCGCTGCTATTTCCAGTGTTATTGCCTGGTCAGTAGCGGTAGTGGTTATTTTATATATATTACTAAAAAAACGTTTATTGAGTTTAAAAGCAGGTAAACAAACGGTTATTGGCTCTATTAGTAAAATATTAAAAATTGGTTTGCCTGCGGCAGGGGCAAATATGCTTACGCCAGTTGCAATGGCAGTAATGACCGCATTAGTGGCTCACCATGGACCCGAAGCGGTTGCTGCATTTGGGGTAGGGAGTAAAATAGAATCTATTGCCAGCTTGTTAGTATTGGCGCTTTCGATGACATTACCGCCATTTATAAGCCAAAACTTTGGTGCTAGTAAATTATCCAGAGTGAAAGACGCCTACACCGGCACCTTAAAATTTGTAATGGTTTGGCAGTTTATTATTTATATATTACTAATTGCTAGTGCAGGCGTGTTAAGCCAGTTATTTGGCAAAGAACAAGCCGTTATTGATGTTATAAAACTATTTATTTACACCATTCCATTAAGTTACGGCTTGCAAGGGGTGATCATATTATCAAACTCATCGTTTAATGCTTTACATAAACCGATGAACGCATTGTTTTTAAGTATTATTCGTTTATTTATTTTTTATTTACCCTTTGCGTATATAGGCAACGAACTTGCTGGCTTATTGGGGTTATTTATTGGCGCTGCTGTGGGTAACTTGTTTACCGCTTTGGTGGCCTATAAATGGTTTATGAAAGAGCTTGAAACATTAAGTAACCAATCGTTACAGGAGTGCAGTCATTGAGCGATCATTTTCAACTAAAGTCACACTTTAAGCCTGCGGGAGATCAGCCCACCGCGATTGCGCAGTTATGCGAAGGACTTGAGGCCGGGCTTGCTCATCAAACCTTGCTAGGTGCTACCGGCACAGGTAAAACCTTTACCATGGCTAACATTATTAACGACTTAAACCGTCCAACGATAATAATGGCACATAACAAAACCTTAGCCGCGCAACTTTACGGGGAAATGAAAGAGTTTTTTCCTAAAAACGCAGTTGAATATTTTGTTTCTTATTACGATTATTACCAGCCAGAAGCCTATGTGGTTTCTAGTGATACGTTTATAGAAAAAGACGCATCTATTAACGAACACATTGAGCAAATGCGCTTAAGTGCTACAAAGGCACTGCTTGAGCGCCGCGATACTATAATTGTAGCCTCAGTGTCGGCCATTTATGGTTTGGGCGATCCAAAATCATACATGAAAATGATGCTACTTTTAAAAGTGGGCGAAAAAGTGGATCAGCGCGATATGCTACGCCGCTTAGCCGAAATACAATATACCCGTAATGATGTAGACTTTAGCCGCGGCACGTACCGAGTACGTGGCGAAGTGGTTGATATATTTCCTGCAGAATCAAGCACATTTGCGATACGTGTAGAAATGTTTGATGACGAAATAGAACGCTTAAGTATTTTTGACCCCCTCACAGGCGCAATTGAAAAACACATAGTGCGCACCACTATTTACCCTAAAACACACTATGTAACCCCGCGTGAAAAAATTCTTGGTGCTATCGAAAAAATACAAGAAGAGCTAAAAGATCGCCGAGCACAGCTATTAAGTGCCAATAAATTGGTAGAAGAGCAGCGCGTAACACAGCGTACGCAGTACGACATTGAAATGATGCGCGAGCTTGGTTATTGCTCGGGCATAGAAAACTACAGCCGTTACTTATCGGGGCGTACACCGGGCGATCCGCCGCCAACTTTACTTGACTATTTACCCGACGATGCATTAATGATTATTGATGAATCGCATGTAACAGTGTCGCAAATTGGCGCTATGTACAAAGGCGACAGAAGCCGCAAAGAAAACCTGGTTGAATATGGTTTTAGAATGCCATCGGCTATGGATAACCGCCCACTGCGCTTTGAAGAATTTGAAGCTATTTCGCCACAAACAATTTATGTGTCGGCAACCCCAGGCGATTTTGAATTAGATCGCTGCGTAGGCGCAATTGCAGAGCAAGTAATTCGACCAACAGGACTGCTTGATCCACTTATTGAAGTGCGCCCAGTGGGGGACCAGGTTGACGACTTGCTTTCAGAAATTTATAAAAGTGTTGAGAAAGGTGAGCGGGTACTGGTTACCACGCTAACCAAACGTATGTCGGAGGATTTAACCGACTACTTAAGTGAGCACAATGTAAAAGTGCGCTACCTTCACTCAGATATAGACACCGTAGAGCGAGTCGAAATTATTCGCGATTTACGCGCTGGAGTATTTGATGTGTTAGTAGGCATTAACTTACTGCGTGAAGGCCTCGATATGCCAGAAGTAGCACTGGTGGCAATTCTTGATGCCGATAAAGAAGGCTTTTTACGCTCAGCGCGCTCTATTATTCAAACCGTAGGCCGCGCCGCACGTCATTTAGAAGGGCGCGCAATTTTATACGGTGATCGAATTACAAAATCGATGGCTAAGGCGATGGACGAAACCGCACGTAGGCGCGAAATTCAGCATGCTTATAATATTGAACACGGTATTGAACCACATTCGTTAGCCAAAAAGATTCTAGATTCGATGGACGTAGGCGAAGAAGCAGGGCCAAAAGATAACCTTAGACTCATTCGTAAAGAGTCTAAAAAAGTCCTTAGTGCTAAAGAAATCACAGTGCAAATTAAGCAACTCGACAGTAAAATGCACGCTTACGCCAGTGATCTAGAATTTGAAAAAGCAGCCTCAGTGCGTGATGAAATACACGAACTCCAACAACAGTTGATAAATTAACTATGACCCCTAATTTTACTCCACTTATTGACGCATTAGCCGATGCCCCTTTATTAAAAAATGAGCTGTGCCGCGTGTTTCATGGCCGCGGCCATAGCGTAGAAGCGCTAAGCCATATTAACTTAGACTTTTACCCACCTAGTTTGTTTTTAGTGTCTTATGATGAAATAGATGAGCCAACGCTGAGCGAACTAACCAGTGTGCTGTGGCAATGGGCGCAGCAACATCACCCTGAGCTTATTACTGCGCTTGTGTATCAGCAGCGCGCGGGTGTACAAAGCCAAAATACTCTGGTTTATGGGCAATTGCCTAGCCAACATGTGGTAAAAGAAAACGGTATTGGCTTTTTAGTTGATTTAACCAGCCGCCAAAATACTGGAATATTTCCTGATATGCGCAGCGGCCGTGAGTTTGTGCAAGCAAACAGTAAACAGGCAAAAGTACTTAACTTATTTTCGTATACCTGTGGGTTTTCGCTGGCGGCAATGCAAGGCGGAGCCGATCATGTAATGAACATGGATATGAGCAAAGGCGTGCTTAGGGTGGGTAAACAAAATCATCAGCTCAATGGCTTTAATAAAGGGGTGAGCTTTTTACCGCATGATATTTTAAAGTCGTTTGGTAAATTAAAAAAAGCAGCGCCGTTTGATCTCATTATTGTTGATCCGCCAAGCTTTCAAAAAGGCAGCTTTATTTTAACGAAAGACTATCAAAAAGTACTGCGCAGATTACCTGAGCTATTAAGCGATACAACCCAGTTATTACTTTGCGCTAACAGCCCAGAGCTTAGTGAAGAGGCTTTTAAAGCCTTAATTACAGAGCACACAGAGGGCGCTATTGAGTTTGTTGAACGGTTAGCTGCTACAGAGCGTTTTATTGAAGTAGATCGTGACAGAAGCTTAAAAGCGCTTGTTTATAAAACATCGCAAACAGTAGCCTAATTTAAATTATGACTCTTAATTAATAACCAGTTTTTAGTTATTAGTTACCAGTAAAAAATGAGCCGTGGCGTAATGTTTATAATACATGCGCCATTTTTATTACTAAGGCGCTATTTACCTAAAGTAGTGTTTATGGGGGTAATAGGTGATTTTACTTTTAAGGCAGGCATTCCTGCACCCGATCATCACAAACGCAGAGCTTAATTAATTAATTAAATATTAGCCACTTAGAATTGCACATAAATGTGATCTAATATTGCCGCTAATAACGTAAATAGCTACAGACAATATATTGCCATGTGCGAACTAATTTATGCCAAATAAAAACAGCCACCGTATACCTCTCGTCAATAATAAAAAATGGCAATACAGTTACGAGCAGCCAATTTCGTATGCCCCTTTGGTGCAATTAAAGAATAATAATTGGGTTGTTCCACAGCATTTTTTACGCTACCAACACACACTTGAAAGTGTTAATACAGTGCTTGAAAATATCGACTTTTCGGCGCACTTTAGAGTGGTTGCTGCCCAGCAAAATGAACAGCTTTACTTACAAGTGGCAGTGCTTAGCCCAGACAACTATTCAAATAATTCAAACTGCGAGAAAAATAGCGCAGCTAACAAAAATCACACTCGCGCAAAAAAATTATTATTTGGCAGGCGCTGGCTAGTAGAAAAAAACCTACCAACCTCAGAGCTTATTCAAACTGCGTTTTTAGCACTTAAAATAGCACGAGAGCACGAAGTGCGAGAGCTGCTGCAATTAACGCATAAAGGGGCAACAAGTACGCCATTTAATAACCACCACGACTTGTCATTAATGGCGCAAAACCCTGAGTTGGTAAGTAATAGCACTGATCAAGCGAGCGCTCAATCGATAGCTAAACGGCTGATATTTGCCGGTATGAGCATAGTAATTAAAAACCATCAAGTAATAACCAGTAAGCAGCACTTATATACGCTTGAGCTTAATTGTAGTGATTGCCAATTAAATGAGTTTAATAATAAAACCATGGCATTTTTAATAACCGATACGTCGGCAAATAGCTTTTTACATGGCTTTATTACAGCGCTTGTAGCCATTAGTAACGAGTATGTAAGCGAGCACTTTAAATATAAAAATTTTGCACGCTTTAGCAAACAGGTAATGGCCGAGCAAATAGGGGAGTTAAGTGTAGCTATACGTTCGCCAGACGCGCTAGGCTTGTGCTCTATGGGCAAGCAGCACGCTAACCAATTAAACTTTGAAATAGACAGCACCCGAGCACCACAGGGCTGTGGTCAGGTTATTGGTGGTTTTTTAGCTGCCCACGGTATTGAGCAGCCAGAAAACGCCCATTTATATGAAAATTATTTATAGTTTATTTATTTCTTGTTTTACGTCAAAGCTTGAATCGGTAACTATGGTTTCAAGGGTTTGCACACGCTCTTTTAATGCTTGAACTTGCGCACTTACTTCAGCAAGGTGCTTATTAGCATCGCTATTATTATTTTGCATACGGTGTTTAAATTCTAAATGTTTTTTGTACATATCGTATATAACTCCAGAGCCAACAGATATAAGTACAATTAATACAATCATGGTAGTGCCCGACATAACCGCTTCCTGTTAATTACTTTGGTTAAAGTATAACCGTAATACATTTACGATAAAGCGCCTAATTGTAACTTTATTTTTCTAAATGTTGATTGCCGGTGTGCTGGTAGTTTATACATTGGCTATATTGTGTAATGATTAAGCAAAGAGTTTGCCCCTTTTATTAACTAATTAAGTGAGCTGCTATGTTAAATAATAAAATTCCTCCACTTGTTGTTGTGCTTTTTTTTGCATTAATAATGGCCTTAATTGCACATTATAGTGTGATTGATTTTAGTGCCTTTATTTTATATTTAACGGTGAGTTTAGTAACTATAGGCTGCGTATTTTGTATTGCCGGATTGGTTAGTTTTCGTTTGGCTAACACCACAGTAAACCCAAGTAAACCAGAGCAAGCGACAAGTTTAGTTACCAGTGGCGTTTATAGGTTTTCTCGTAACCCTATGTATGTGGGTTTTGTATTTATACTACTAGGGTGGGGTATTTGGTTAAGCTCGTTATGGGCACTTTTGTGTGTGGCGGGTTTTATTGCCTACTTAACACTGTTTCAAATTATTCCTGAAGAGCGGGCGCTTACTCAGCTCTTTGGTGAGGATTACATCCAATACAAAAACAAAGTAAAACGCTGGCTATAAACAAGCACCCATAAAAAAAGGCTATCGATGATAGCCTTAATAAATTGTTTATTCGTATTCTAGCGGGTCGGTTAAGTTATTGACCTCAAATGCTTCTAAGCGCTCTTGGCATGCTCCACATTTACCACAGGCTTTTTCACGGCCGTTATAACAGGTCCATGTTTGGCTGTAATCTAAGCCCATTGCAATACCATCGGTTAAAATATCAATTTTTGTATTGTTTAAATACGGGCTAAAAATTTCTACGGCATCGTAGTTGGCAATGCGGCACACATCATCCATTTTTTGCACAAATTCAGGACGACAATCAGGGTAAATCGCATGATCCCCAGAGTGGGCACCATAATAAACCTGGCTCGCTTTAAGCGACACTGCATAACCTACCGCTAAAGACAGTAAAATCATATTACGGTTTGGCACTATTGTGCTTTTCATGCTGTCTTCTTCGTAATGGCCTTCTGGCACGTCAATATCATCAGTTAAAGATGAGCCGCCAATAATTTGATTAATAGCCGAAATATCAACAATTTTGTGTGGCACATTTAATTGCTTACATACCTGGGCTGCCACCTTAAGTTCTTTTACATGACGCTGACCATAGTCAAACGATAAGGCATAAACATCATGTCCTTGTTGCAGGGCCTTATTTAATACGGTAAATGAATCCATACCGCCGGAATAAATAACTACTACTTTTTGCGTCATATCTGGTTTTGCTCTTTAGTTTTAATAGAGGTTTATATCAGGGCACGATATACTACATGCCCACGGCATAAATAACAATTTTTGCGCTGCGCTATTTAGTCCTTAATGGTAGCAATTTTGCTGCTTGATCGTAAGTGAGTTCTCTTTTGTACAAAATAAATGAAGTGTTTGAAACCATCCAAGGTGAAGCTAGTTATACTGGTACACCGTCTATATTTTTGCGTTTGCAAGGTTGCCCAGTAGGGTGCTCTTGGTGCGATACAAAACAAACATGGGATGTTGATAATGTGTACAAAGTGTCGCTTGACGAAACAGTAGAAAAAAAGGCCGATTCAGATCATTGGGCACAAGCCAGCGCAGCAAACATATTAGCGTTATTTCAATCACGTGGTTATACCGCAAAGCATGTGGTGATCACAGGTGGCGAGCCTTGCATGTACGACTTAAACCCAGTGTGTAATTTATTGCACGAAAACGGCTTCAGTACGCAAATAGAAACCAGCGGCACCTTTGAAATACTTGCCCCTGCGCAAACTTGGGTTACTGTATCGCCAAAAATTAATATGCGCGGTGGTTTTGAGGTACTTACAACCGCCATGCAGCGCGCCAACGAAATTAAACACCCCGTTGCCATGCAAAAGCATGTAGAGGAGCTAGAAGAGCTGTTTGTTAAAACGGGTGTTAATCCTAAATTGGTTTATTTACAGCCTATTAGCCAAAAAGAGTCAGCAACTAAACTGGCTATTAAAACCTGTATTGCTAAAAACTGGCGCTTATCAATTCAAGTGCATAAGTATTTAGGGATTAGCTAATAATTAAGCCGGGTTTTAAGTGATTAGCTGTGAGCTAATACCAGCTCGGCGTTAATTTATATTACGTAGGTCGGATAAGCGAAGCGCCATCCGACAACCCTTAATTACATCTACCCTAAAGCTTACTTCGCTAATACTAATAACTAGTTTACTATGCGCCACCCAAATTACTTACCCTTTAATAACTAGGCCAATATGTCCGCAAATGCTTTATACACAGATCTCTCTGGTTACTATGACTTAATGTGCGCTGATATAGATTATCAAGCTCAAAGCCATTTTATTAAACGGTTACACCAAATTTTTGGTAATGGCGCAAATACACACCTAGATTTAGCGTGTGGCACAGGCCCGCATGTACGGCATTTTATTAATTTTGGCTATACAAGCAGTGGCCTCGACATTAATCAACCTATGCTAGATAGAGCCGCTATTCGCTGCCCAGAAGCACAATTTACATTGCAAAATATGAGCGAGTTTACCGTAGCGCAGCAGCAAAATTTAATTACCTGTTTTTTGTATTCAATTCACTACTGTGATGGCATTGAAAAATTAAAAGCATGTATCATCAGCGTACATAACGCACTAAAAGCCGGTGGCATGTTGTGTTTTAACGCAGTTGATAAAAATACTATAAATAACGATTCATTTGTAAAACATACAGCAACTAGTGAAAATAGTTTATTTACCTTCAGCTCTGGCTGGCATTACAGTGGCACGGGCGAAAAACAGTCGCTAAAACTGCGTATTGAAAAAACCACAAGCGATGAAACATTCATCTGGAATGATGAACACCCCATGGTGGCGCTTAGCTTCACCGAGCTAAAAGCAGTTTTGCAGCCTTATTTCGAAATCCATATATTTGAGCATAACTATGAGCAAATAACCCCGTGGAATGGTAATTCGGGCAATGCTATTTTTGCTTGCGTAAAAATTTAAGACAAACGACGTAGGTTGGTTAGAGCGTAGCGAAACGCAACGAATACCCACCCCCTAATAAACCCGCATTATATATTTGAAAACGTAGGTCGGATAAGCGAAGCGCCATCCGACACAGCAAAATATCTTGCCAATTATTATCAGCATTTAGCGTTGTCGTACGATTGGAGATCAGTCGTTAATTAATCGTGATGTCTGAAGTCAAGATTTGACCCCTTTGTCTCAGGCGGCATTTTTTCACATGGCCCTTGCCGAGCAGTGGCAATTTGCGCCGGTATTTTATCTAATGACATAGTATTAACTTATCAATGGCTTTATCTTATAGTATAAAAATTCTACTCTATCGGCAGTAACACAGCTGGCGAAAAACAGTTGCCGCTAAAACACAAAAGCAGGAAAACTATGAAAACACTGTTAATTGTTGCCCATGCGCCCTCTAAAAATACCCAGTTAATGGTTAATGCTGTTTTGACAGGGGCACAGCATCCAGAAATTGAGCAAGTACAAGCACGCTGGGTATCACCATTAAACGCCACACCTGAAGATGTATTAGCTTGCGATGCGATAATTATGGGCACGACGGAAAACCTCGGTTATATGAGTGGCGCATTGAAAGATTTTTTTGACCGTTGTTATTACCCTTGCCTAGATGTAAAACAGGGTTTGCCTTGTGCATTATTTGTTCGTGCTGGTAACGATGGTACTGGTACTTGCCGAGCAGTTGAATCAATTTGTAGTGGCTTGCGTTGGCACTGGGCTCATCCACCATTAGTGTGTCGTGGCGACTGGCAACCAGCGTTTCTTGAGCAATGCGAAGCGTTAGGTATGACCATAGCAGCTGGGCTTGATGTGGGGATTTATTAACGAACCAAAACACAGGGTAAGCCGCGTGCTCTACCCAGGCTGAGTATACTTACCCGGGCCAATATGCTAAGGTTTAAATTAAAATAATTGTAGGAGAAACAAAATGTTAGCAGAATCAGAATATACGATGAATAACTTGTTTGCGCAATTAGGATTAGACAGTTCGGATGACGCCATTAATGAGTTTATCGAAAAAAATCAATTAGCAGCAGGCGAATCATTAAAAGAATCTAAGATTTGGAATGATAGCCAACGCACGTTTCTCCAAGAGGAATGGGATAAAAACAGCATGTGGACTCAAGTCATCGATGATTTAAATTTACTTTTGTCAAACGTCGCTGAGTAAATAAATTTGCAGTAATTATCAGATAATAGATATGTCGATCTTGGGCGTAGCGAATGTAGAACAAAAACCATAGAAAGCCGTAGGGGTCAAATCTTGACTTCAGACATTATAAAGCCATAGGAAAGCCGTAGGGGTCAAATCTTGACTTCAGACATTATCATCATTGAGCGTTTGATAGTCGCTGTGAGTTTACCTTTCGATGAAAAGTATAATTTAATCAACACCCACAAAAAAGCGTTGCCCTTGAGCAACGCTTTTTTATGTCTAATTTCTAACAGCGAGTAACTTACTCTGCCGCTAACTTATTCTGCTGCGAGATAATCCAACACTACCTGATGGTGATCTTTGGTTTTAAACTTATCGAACAGGTGTTTAATTTTGCCGTCTTGACCGATTAAGAACGTCAGGCGGTGTATGCCGTCGTATTCTTTGCCCATAAATTTTTTGTAGCCCCAAATTCCAAATGCATCTGCAATGGCGTGATCTTCATCTGAGAGTAAATCGAAGTTAAGTTCTTTTTTAGTTTCGAAGTTTTTAAGGCGTTTAATTGGATCTGGGCTTATGCCTACTACGCGGGTGTTAAATTTTGCCAGCTCTGCTTGCTGGTCGCGTAGGTTTTCGGCTTGTACGGTACAGCCAGGTGTTGACGCTCTAGGGTAAAAATAAACCAGTACTTGTTGCTGTTTTAACAACTCGCTTAAGGTGATTGTTTCGTCGTTTTGGTTTTGTAAGCTAAAAGCGGGGGCGTTGTCGCCGGCTTGTAATGGGCTGATTTTGTTCATGCTTGCTCCTTAATTTAACGAATACGTCTAAATATATAGTCTACGTTGAGAAGGTGAGAAAGTTTTTCAAAACTAATTTTAAATTGGTCTACATCTACTTCAACAGGAATATTAAACTCTAGTTCACAGCGCATTCTCATTACTGCTTCTTCGTCATCATAAGTGTCTGACTTTAGTGAGCAAATAATAATATTTTTGTCTGCAAAAAAGCGCGTAACTTTACTCAAAGTGCCGGGTGTGTCGGTGCCTGTGTACTCTAGTGTGTAACCGGCGCGAAACGCTCCTTGGTTATGACTTGCTGTGCGCTTCATCATAGTGAGCAAACCCAGTTCCATCGCTTTGGTAGGCAGGGTGTGTTCTATGCGGCTAATGGCCGACATGTCACCGCTAAGTAGCATGATAAATGTAAATTCGTTACCTAAAATAGCAATGCGGCTATCTATTATATTACAGTGGCAATCGCTTACTAGCTGAGTTAACTCACTAACTATGCCAGACCTGTCTTCGCCAATAGCTGTTAAAACAATTTGATGATTTGAGTGTGCAGTCATGGGTTTAAATACCTAAGTTACTTGAATTACAACAGCGCAGTTGGCAACACAAAAAGTAAACACATAAAGTTGCGTGGCGGCGAAGTTTAACACAAAAACGTGTTTAAACTACACAGGCTGCTAATTTAGCAGTTTAAAAGTACAGTGTTTCTTGTTTTTACAAGCATGGGAAAGTACCATAGCCCAAATGTGTCTATTTGTTGCTTACTTTTGTTAACAGAGGTGAGTATTAAGCAACCAGGCAACCAAATTATAACTGTAAAGTTAATATTGATTTTACACTGAACCAAATCGGCATTACCCACTCATATACTTGTTAAAACAATTAAAGGGTATGCTAAGGAGAAATATCTGTGCAGTATTGGATCCCAAAAGCACTAACAGTAAGTGTATTGGTAAGTTTATCAGGATGTAGTGTATTTACTAATGATGCACATGACGAGCGTAATTATCGCGCTCATGAAGCAGTAAAAGTGCCTGCATCGTTATCACAACCCGCTCAAGATCCAACATATAAAATGGATGTAGGCCAATATAGTAATAATCCAGATGCTACAAATTACCGTCCGCCTGCTCAAGTACTTACAGTAGCAAAGGGTAGTTGGGTTGAAGAAACAGATAAAAACGCCCGTGTTTATTTTGATAAAAACGATGGTATTGATGACCTAGATGAGTTTATTTGGGAGTCTATTAATGCGGTTTTAGCCGACAATAACACGCAAGCGACTAAAGCAGACAAGCTACTAGGCATTATAGAAACAGATTGGTACGCTATTATTAAGCCAGAAGAAAGCTGGTTATGGAATAGCGACGAAAGTGTTGATTTAGAACGCTTTAAATTTACAATTGAAGAAAAGTCGCATCAGCGTACGGCTTCATTAAGTGCTGAACTTATTGACTTTAAAGGTGATGAGCCTTTAAGTGATTTATTTAAGCAACAGTTAGAAGTGCGTGCACTTAACCAAGTTATTAGCGAGTTTGATTATCGTTATCGTCAACTTGAAGTTGATATGCGCAAACGCCAAGGTATTATTTCTTTAGAAATGGGCTTTGATAACAAAGGTAATGCAGCACTTGTAACTGAGCAGTCGTATGAAGCTGTATTTGACCGTTTTTCAGGGTTTTTAGAGCGCTTGTCGTTCACTATTGTTGAAATTAACCCAGATACAGGCTTAATTACGGCAGATTATAAAAAACCAGAGTCAAGTGTATGGGATTCTATTTGGGGTGACGAAGTAACCCAATTACCTATTGATGAAGGTCAATATCAAATATTAGTAAGTAAAACCAAACAAGGCGGCACTAGTCTGACCTGGATGGATGAACAAGGCGATACGCTTGAGCCAGGTACTATGAATGGTTTACAGCAAGCATTAGTGGCTGCACTCATTCAGCGCGGTATTAATATTTAATAATAATAAGTTTTTACCACAAAAAGAGCACTTTGCTCTTTTTGTGGTTTTTATAGGTTAAAAATATGTCTCAGTTACCCACTTCGTCGCAATATAATATGCGCACTTGGCTTACCTTTTTAGTTCCTTCGCTAATTGGTTTGTTTTTATTTATGACACCAATCCCTATTGCTGATGGTATGACCATTCCCATTGCATTAATGGCTAAAGCAATTAAAGAGGGAATTAGCTCTGTTATGATTGAGCTGCTTACATTCATTATTTGTGTAACGGGTGTGCTTTCGCTATTAGCTAAAGTTGTTAAGCCTAGCTTTATTAAAAAGTCTTTTATACTAAAACACTTATTTGATGTTAACTGGCTTTGGCTAGGTATTCGCTTACTGGGTATGCTGTTTATTGTTTTGACCTTTATTAGTCAAACCGGCGCAGACGTGAGCTCGGCGCTTCCTGCGTTTTTATTACCGGTATTTAATGCTATTACCTCGGCAGATACGGGCGGCTTGGTTTTAAACGATTTATTGCCTATTTTGTTTTCGGTATTTGTTTTAGCGGGTTTATTACTGCCGCTGTTATTAAATTTTGGTTTGTTAGAGCTAGTGGGCACCTTGTTTACTAAACTTATGCGTCCGTTATTTGGTGTGCCGGGGCGCAGTGCTGTTGACTGTGCGGCGTCGTGGTTAGGTGATGGCAGCGTAGGTATTTTAATGACTGCGCGTCAGTACGAAGAAAAACATTACACTGAGCGTGAAGCGGCCATAATTGGTACTACGTTTTCGGCAGTTTCGATTACCTTTAGCTTAGTGGTTATTGAACAAGTGGGCTTAGAGAGTCACTTTGCACCGTTTTATTTAACTGTGTGTTTAGCCGGTGTGGTTGCTGCGATTATTGTGCCGCGCTTACCGCCGTTACGCTTCAAAAAAGATAGCTTTATAGATGGCAGTAAACGCGATGAGCATGCTGAGTCTGTACCAAGTGGTAAAACCTTGTTTGGGCATTCTTTAGATGTTGCGTTAGCTAAAGCGCATAGATCGCCAGGGTTTAAAGGCACGTTAAAAGAAGGCTTACACAATGCATTTGATATGGTGTTTGCTGTATTACCTGTCGTAATGGCGGTAGGTACATTTGCGTTAATTATTGCCACATATACCCCTGTTTTTCAGTATTTAGGTATGCCGTTTATTCCATTTTTAGAGCTGCTACGAATACCAGAAGCTGAGCTTGCTTCACAAACGATTATGGTTGGTTTTGCTGATATGTTTATTCCTTCAATATTAGCAGCGGGCACAATTGAAAGCGACGTAACCCGTTTTATTATTGCGGCAATGAGTGTAACGCAACTTATTTATATGTCGGAAGTGGGTGCACTTTTACTAGGCAGTAAAATACCGGTTAATATTTTTGAATTGTTTATTATTTTTATTCTTAGAACCTTAATCACTTTACCAGTTATTGCCTTAATGGCGCACTGGTTAGTTGGTTAGTTGGTTAGTTGGTTATAAAGATTAAGCAGTAAAAAGCCCTGATATTCAGGGCTTTTTTGTATCTGTAGAGTTAGTTTTATCGGGCTTTGTTTTTTTAAAGGGTAAATTTGCCGAGTGCTTTAGCAGTGCAAGATTACCAATAATAATAGCAAATACAATGATAACAATAACAACCATGTGCCAAGTTTGCATAGCAACGTCCGTTAATTATAAGCAAAGTATAAGTGTGAGCGTTTTAGTTTAAAACAGCAATAAAGTGACTTAAAAAATGGTGCTAATGCAGTATTTAAAAGCGTTTTGCTACCGATAGAGTTAAAAAATTTAGCCCGGGGTTGGGATCTTTAAAGCCCGCATTAGAGTAATGAATAATTCTTAGCGCCACGTTGGTTTCGCCAAAATCAGCAACTAAGCCAATTCTGTCTTCAAACTGATAGTGAGTGCTAATGTTTTTACCCGCAAAATAGGTTTCATCAACCAATGAAATACCAATACCCGCTTCTACATATATGGGGGTATTGTTAATGCTAAATGCTGGGAACAACAGCACAGGCGACATGGCAAGCACTACATTAGACTGTGTTTTATCGCCATGGTTATATTGCCAAAGGTTTACACTGGTTTCGAAATAAAAGCGCGTATCGCCAAGTAAAGACTGCAACCCTGTAGGATAATATTGATGGGCTAGTTTAAAGCCATTTACGCCACCTTCTCCCTTGAGCAGATCAATTGCGTAGCCGTGCTGCGATTGTGCGAATGCGTGTTGACTCGTGAATAATAAAACAAATATAAATAATGATAAAAATGACGTTTTCATAGGTGTCAGTGCTGTGCCTGAGTTAAATAGTGACTAAATAGTAAGGGCGCAACATGGGTGTTTTCAATGGGACAAAAATACGCTTGTATATAGGGTGTTAACCGAGGTTGATTAACTAATTGAATTTATTTACTTTGTTTTATTGGTGCTAAATGGGCATTAATAAGTTGCTTATTTAAGTCTATTTAAAGGTGTAATTATCGCGTAAATTAGCGTCATCTTAATCACACAGACAATAATTTATTATGAAGTTTTTAAAACTGTTTCTCGTTGTAGCTGTATTCTTTAGCGGCTCACTTTTTGCTCAAACGCAACAATCTCCACAACAACTCCTTAAAAGCGTAGCCGATACTTTATTTGCCGATATAGCCCAAGTTAATGCCAAAGGCGATGCAAGTAAAGAAGACATGTTTAACATTGTTGAGCAGCGCTTAATGCCGCATATTGATATAAAATTTGTAGCATTTAAATTATTAGGCAAACATATAAAGGGCATTGAGCGCGAGCAAGCAGTTAATTTTATTGATGCAGTAGAGCATTATTTAACAGGCACTTATGCCGGTGCTTTAATGAAGTACACTGGTCAAAAAGTAGTTTTTGAGCAAGATAACGCTTTGAGCGACTCACAGTACGCTACGGTTAAAACCCAGATAATACAAGCAAATGCGCCTACTATAGATTTACATTTTAAATTGCGCTTAGGGAAAGATGAACAATGGAAAGTATACGACATAGTTGCAGAAGGCATTTCATTGCTCAGCGCCAAGCAAAAAGAAATTATACAACGTATTTCTGATGTAGGTATAGAGAGCGTTATTAGCGAATTAAAAAGCAACTAATAGTAGATTATGTGACCCTGATTAAGTCCAGCTCCAACCAAATAAGCAGCCAACTAGTTATGTAGTTGGCTGCTTTTTTATTTTATAAGTATTGCGTTACTTTGCGCTAGCGTGGCGATCAAGGTGTGCTAGAATATCGGCTCGTCGATTAAGCGTGGTGTCAGCTAAAAGCTGCTATAACTGACCACTGTCCCAAGCTACACTGGAGTTGTGTTGTTTTAATGGAAAATGTACTGATTTGGCCAAAGGAATACCCATTACTTATCAAAGGACTTGTAGAACAAAATGGTGCCTTTATTTTAGATGCTTTAGAAGCTTGGCCTGCCTGTCGTTCTACCCATGAAGATGATGGAGTATGTACTACTGTTTTACCGCCCATATTTTATTTAGCGTGGTTTACTCCGCTGGAGCCTTTTGAAGAGTGTTATTTTCAACATATTTGCGAGTATGACGAAAGTGCACAAACGTATATAAGCGCGGTAAAAGAACATTATTTTGATAACGAATATACCCCCGAAAGCTTAGTACTTATGCTTTGCCAACGGCTCGAAAAATACGCGAATGTATCGGCGCAAAATGAGATTGATACACCGCAGTCGTTATTTAGTTTATTTTTTGCTAAACGCTATTTTACTCTAATTGAGCATGCGTTAAATAATCGCAGTAAATTATCGGCGGTTGACACGCTAGCTCTGTGGCAAGAAGTTGATTTTAGAGAACGTTTGAGTGCTTATATTCCAGGTTCAATTGCCGATCTTGAGCATTTAACTGAACTGGCAAGTGAAAAAGTGGCTAAAGGCAAAGACTACTTTACTTTACTCACTCAAGTATCGCCGGATGTAGATTCTGTGGTACTACTTGAAAAAGCTTTGCTTGCTCATTTAAATAAAAAAACCGCTAAGCAAATGATGGCCATGCGCTTTATTGAGCAAGGCGCAACAGGTACGCTTGCCGATGAGCACAATAAAACGGCCTTTATGTGGGCTGCTGAAAAAGGCTACGTAAATGTAGTTGAAACCCTGCTGAGCCAACAAGATAAAAAAGCAGTTGATGATAAGGGGAATACTGCCTTGCATTATGCTGTGCTCTCTAAAAACGAATCGCTTATGGTATTGCTGCTAAAGGCGGGGTATGACTTTAGAGTGCGTAATAACGAAGGGCTTAGCTGTTATCGCTTAGCAGTGAGCATAAAAGCGAGTAACTTAGTAAAGTGCCTTGAGCGCGACTTTGGTATTAAAGAGTTGTCGCCTGAAGGGCAGTTTGATCGCATTAAAAAAGTGCATGCGCTGCATGCTCTGGTTACTTTATTATTGCCGGTGCAATTGTTTTTCTTTTTTGATGAAACAATAACCATAAAAAGCGAATTAACATTAACTCTAACTATGATTGCGGCGGTGTGTTTCTTTTTTGCGGCTACTTTAAAGCGCTGCGCGCTGTACCCGCACATTAAACACCCGTGGGGATTATTTGTATTAAGAGGCTTTTCTTTAGTTAGCCTAGTAGGGCAGTTAGGTTTAGCCGCTATTGTAACCCTTGCCGCATTAAGTTCTTTAGTTTAAAAATTTATGGCAAGTTTATCTTTCGAGGTTAAATTTGCAGCAATGTGTTTGGCCGTTAGGCAAGGCAGAGCCTATGTAGTGTAGCTGTTCCCCATAAATAGGCGATAACGATGCATAAATAAAAAACGCGCTAATTAGCGCGTTTTTTGTGTTTAAATTATAATTTAATCTGTTTTTTCGTGCTCGTGCGCTGCTTTTTCTTCGGCGAGATCGTCTTTCAATTTACGAATTTTTAAGCCAAGTTCTTGCCCACGATGCCTAGCATAGTAGGTACAGCCAATAAACATAGCAGAGGCAAATAGTAGCTCTAACAATACCCATACCAGCTCATCTTGCGCTACCCAAAGCAATGTAAGGCCATGAATAAAGTAAAGCATAACAATAAAGTTTGCCCATGCATACGTATACGCTTTGTCTTGAATTATGCCTTTAAGAGGAAATAATAATGGCAGTATGTACACGGCAAAAATAAAGCCATTGCTGTGGCCTTCTCTCGGTGCAAATACAAACATCCATAACGGCATTAAAATTAATAAACCGACATAACCAAAAATCGCGGTACGTTGAAATTTAATAGTAATTGGCTTTTTAGCTGGAATTTCAGCTGTTTTCATTGAAGTTTTCTCGCAATTTGAGTGAGGCGTTTGCCAACACTTTGGCATATTTTAATTTCGTCTTTACTTAATTCAGTACTATTACTACTACCAGCAACATGTGTTGCACCATAGGGCGTGCCACCGGTTTGTGTTGCCAGCAATTCGGGTACATCGTAAGGTACACCGAGTAACATCATGCCATGGTGCAGTAACGGTAGCGATAAGTTCAGTAATGTGGCTTCGTTGCCGCCATGCATACTGCTTGACGACGAAAAAACACAGGCTGGCTTGTCAATTAATTGCCCTTTTAACCATAATTCGCTGGTGGTTTCCCAAAACATTTTTGCTTGAGAGGCCATCATACCAAAGCGAGTAGGTGTGCCAAAGGCAAGCCCATCACAGTTTATTAAATCGTCTTTAGTGATAATAATGTCGTGTGGGTTTTTAGCAACAAAAGTGCGCAGCAAAGCGCTGGCCCCTTGTTGCTCTATAGACTCGGCAATTTCATGGGCCATAGCTTCAACTGAGCCATGGCTTGAATGGTAAAGTACCACTATGGTCGTGCTCATTATAAAACGCTTAATACGTTTTCTGGTGGGCGACCAACAGCAGCTTTATCATTGTTAACCACAATAGGGCGCTCAATTAGTTTTGGATTTTGTACCATAGCATTAATAAGTGCAGCTTCACTGGTTTCATCTTTTAAGTTTAGCGTTTTGTAAATGTCTTCTTTGGTGCGCATTAACTCGCGTGCAGATGTAAAACCCAGCTGCTTAACTAATGTAGTTAGCTGCTCGCTACTTAAAGGCGTATTTAAGTATTCAACTATACTTGGCTCAATAGCTTTGCTTTGTAATAAAGCTAGGGTCTCGCGCGATTTAGAGCAGCGCGGATTATGATAAATAGTTACAGACATAAAGTGCTTCCAATAAATGAGTTGCGGCCATTTTAGGCCAAGCGCTTGTAGACTTAAAGCCTAGCAAGCTCTTTTTGTAAAAGTCGGTATTGTGTAAGTAGCGCTTTTAACCTTTGTTGTTTAACTAGCTCGTTTGGCTCAATAAAGTTGAGTGCTTTTTGTATTTCGTCGGCAGCTTTTAAATAAGCGCCGTATTGCGATAATACATCGGCATTGGCTTCGTGATAGGCGGCGAGTTTTTCTTGCTTTTTATAGGCGTCGGTTAATAGTTGCTTACCTAAGCTGTGATCTGGTTTTTCTAGTAAAAAGCTTTTTAAGATGTTTTCGGCAAGCTCGTATTGCTTTGCTTCTAGGGCTGCGTTGGCATAGTTTAGCGTAATTACCTGATTGTTAGGGCGGTAATTGTTTAATTCTGCTAAATAGGTAACGGCTTCAGCTGCCTTTTTTTGCGCTATTAATAAATCAGTATAGGTATCTATATAAAATAAGTTTTTAGGATCGCTTTTTAGTAGTTCATCTAAAATAGGCTGCGCTTCATCAAGCTTTTTTTGATCTAGTAAACTAATGCCTAAGCCATATTTTAGGGCGGCATTATTGTAGCTATTTTCGCGAATTAACTTTCTAAACAGCGATTCTGCTGCTTCTGGCTTATTGTCGTATCTTGCCAGCACGCGACTTTTTGCTAAGTTGAACTCAAGGCTCGGATTTACTTGGCGTTTAGGGTATTGCTGCGCGCGTAATCTTACATCAGACACACGACTTTCAGGAAGCGGGTGAGTAAGTAAAAACGCAGGTGGCTTATATTTATAACGAATTTGCGCAGCTAGCTTAGTTAAAAATTCACTTGATGCACGAGGATCAAAGCCCGCATTATTAAGCGTTTGCATACCAATGCGGTCGGCTTCTTGCTCTGCTGAGCGGCTATGCGTTAGTTGGCTAAAAGCCGATTGTGTTTGGCTTGCTGAAATAATAGCAATACCAGCATCGGGCACGACTACAGCGGCTAAAATACCGGCAATCATTCCAGCTATGGTCATTGCGCTGTTGTCTTGTTGTTGCTGTAAGCGCCGTGCTAAATGGCGCTGGGTAACGTGGGCAATTTCATGGCCAAGTACCGATGCAAATTGACTTTCATCATCAGCTTGCGCAATTAATCCGGTGTGTACGCCAACATGGCCGCCATAAAATGCAAAGGCGTTTATTTCAGAGTTATTTAACCAAAAAAATGAAAACGGAAACCGCACATCATTGGCGCTAGCCACAAGTTTACGGCCCACAGTGGTTAAGTACTCATCAAGCACAGGGTCGTTAATTATTGGCGACGAGCCTCTAATTTGCATCATCATTACTTCGCCAATCGCTTGTTCTTTTTCGAGCGGCAGCACTTGTAAGGCTGAGGTACCTAAATCTGGCAATTTAAAGTTTGTTTGCGCCTTTAAAGGCTCACTTACTAATAGGCTAAATGTAAGCGCGGCACTACATAAAGTGATAAAGGCTGATTTTAGCTGCATTTTATTCCCTGTTAATTGGTTCACCAAGAGCAATTTTGGCAATGTTTATTTCGTCACTGCATGCACGGCTGTCTTTTTCACATAATTGATAAAGCGCTTTTATTGTGACCCCATCTAGCTTTACTACGTTCAATTGTATTTGTAAAAAAGTAATAATTTTATGCACTACCTTGTGTGCGTGTAAAATAATAGCTTTATCGGCTTTGTCTCCACGTTCAAAATAAAAGCCAATAAATGTATGTAATTGATTTATTCTAATTAAGCACTTCATGGAAAGTGGATCCCATACTTTAAATTCCATAAAACGATTATTTTTAACGTATTGATCAATAATAACATCTTTAGCGTACGGTTGAGCCCAAAGCTCAAAACCACGATCGGTAAATACTTGATGCAGTGCAATGCGTGGCTTTTTATTACATTGAATTTCGCCTAGTTCGGTTTCGTAGCCGTCAAGTAGATCAAGGTTCCAATTACGTTTGTCTAAAAGGCTTTTTACTGCATTATCAAACCCATGTTCTAAAATACCTTCAGCTTCGCTGACCGATGAGGCAACAAGGTGATAAAAAGGTGGTAATTCGCCCCAATTTATTTGTTTTTTATACCAATTAATCTCTTTGAGTGTTGGATTACTGGGTAATTGCGCTTTATTATGCGTGCCAGGCATTAACCTATCCTTACTGCTAATTATGCCCTAAGGATAAACTATTGCCGAGGTTGTTTTAAGGAAAAGTTATGCATGTTCACACTTAATACATTTTTAGGTGGTGACTATGGGACTTATTATTGATGTGAACTCAAGGTGAAACGAGTATGCTAGAGCAAAATTTATCAGCTTATAAATGCCCACAGCAGTTTATTCAATTTAAACTTGGGCTGCGTAAAGCCGTGTCGTTACAACAAAGTATTACTTTTAGTTTTAATAATGCAGAAAATATAAACGACATTGAACGATTTTTACAAAAGCATGCATATTGTTATACCTTAAATAAGCGCCAAGGAATGTTATTAGTGGAGCCATTACGTGTTTGAATATATAAAAGCGTGGTACGAAAAAAAGTTTTCTGATCCTCATTCAGTTACTTTATTATTTTTATTATTGGCGTTAGTAGCCTTATTATATTTTATTGGATCTTTGATAGTGCCGGTATTGGTGGCACTTATTATTGCCTATTTACTCGATTGGCCGGTACTGCACTTAGAGCGTTTTGGGTTAAGGCGTTTTACCGCTACAGTAATTGTTATGCTTATATTTACAGGTATTATGCTGACACTTATTTTAGTTATTGGCCCTGTGCTGTGGCAGCAAACCAGTAATTTATTTCAAGAAACACCGCATATGGTAGAGCAAGGAAAATCGTTTTTATTGGCCTTGCCTGCGCAGTACCCTAGTTTAATTACTGCAGAACAAGTACAAACAATTGTATTAACAGTAGAGACTAAAGTAATTGAATTTGGTCAAGTAGTGCTGTCGGTGTCGCTCACGTCTTTAAAAGATGCGGTTGCGTGGTTAATTTACTTAATTTTAGTGCCCTTGTTAGTGTTTTTTATGCTTAAAGACAAACTAGAGCTTAGCCACAGTATTGCTAAACTTATTCCGCAACAACGACGCTTAATAATGCAGGTGTGGAATGAAATGAATCAGCAAATAATGAACTACATTCGCGGTAAAGTGTTTGAAATACTGATTGTTGGCTCGGTGTCGTTTATTGCCTTTACGGTACTTGATTTACGCTATGCTGCGTTATTGGGAGTATTAGTGGGCTTTTCGGTGTTGATCCCTTTTGTGGGTGCGGCATTGGTAACCATTCCGGTGGCGGCAGTGGCGTTGTTTCAGTTTGGAATTGAAACCCAATTTTGGACCATTTTAATTATTTACGGTATTATTCAAGCGCTTGATGGCAATGTACTAGTGCCTTTATTGTTCTCTGAAGCGGTTGATTTAAATCCGGTATTTATTATTGTAGCGGTATTGTTTTTTGGTGGCTTGTGGGGTTTTTGGGGCGTATTTTTTGCCATTCCACTGGCGTCATTAGTCAAAGCGCTGATCAATGCGTGGTCATCTACTCAAGAAGAAATCATTAAAGAGCTGAGCTAAAAGTTAACACCGCTTTAAGTATAAAAAAGCATAGAAAACGCATCTTTAAAACTAATTGATTATTATCTATTGCAGCCAAAACTATGTAATATTGGTATAAGATATATTTATTAGTAATAAGGTGCGTTTTTTAATGTCTGAGTATTTATTACCCGATGAGCCAGTAAAACAAGTTTACCTTGATGCAAATGCAACGACCCCTGTGTTGCCATGCATAGTTGATGTGGTGTGCCATGCAATGCAAACCTGTTTTGGTAATCCTTCTAGCCCACACATAACGGGTATTCAAGCTAAGCACTTATTGGAGCAAACTCGACAAAAAGCACGCGCGGTAATTGGCGCTAATAATGGTGATATTTTATTTACCTCAGGGGCAACCGAAGGTATTCAAACGGCTGTAGTGTCTACGCTGATAAATGCTAAAACCCATAATAAAAAAAATCCGGTGTTACTTTATGGCGCTACAGAGCACAAAGCAGTACCAAATACCCTAAAACATTGGAATCAAGTGCTAGAGATTAACGCTCAAGTACTTGCTATTCCGGTTGATAGTAACGGTATTTTAGACTTAGATTTTATTGCTCAGCATATTGATGATGCGCTGATGATTTGCACTATGGCGGTTAATAATGAAACCGGTGTATACCAAGATCTAGCGGCAATAGAGCAGGTTATTCGTAATCGCAATAGCAGCGTGTCTTGGATGGTCGATTGCGTTCAAGCATTAGGTAAGCAGCAGCTTATGTTGAGCGAAACAACAATAGATTACGCACCGTTTTCGGGCCATAAACTCTACGCTCCCAAAGGCATTGGCTTATTATATATTCGTCAAGGCAGTGCTTATACGGCATTTATAGCCGGTGGCGGGCAAGAAAGTGGTATGCGCTCAGGTACTGAAAATCTCCCTGGTATTGCAGGACTTAATAAGTTATTTAGTTTGTTATTAGATAAAACCGATGGCACGTTTAAATCAAGTGCTGTGCTTGCGCAATATCGCAGCCAATTACACAATGCAATAAGCGATACATTTGGTGCCATTACCTTTAACCATGATTTTGCATACTCAGTGCCCACCACGCTTAATTTTGCGGTTAACGACTTAACCAGTAAAGAAGTTATTGATTTATTTGATGCTGCCGGCATACGCGTGAGCGGCGGCTCTGCGTGTAGTACTGGTGCTTCACAAAGTTTTGTACTAGATGCAATGGGTGCAAGCCAGTGGCAAAGTGAAAACGCCATACGTTTATCGTTTGGACCTGCCGCCACGCAACAAGATATTGACCATGCCTGTGAGCGAATTCGCGCCCTTAAACAAGTATTACAAGCAAATTGCCTGGTAGTATCTGACAGCGCTACACCTACGCAGGAATTATGTGCACTAGGCTTAACCCAATTTAGGCACCAAGGCGCGTGCAGCTGGTTATATGTTAATAGCAACAACCAAGCGGTGATCATCGACCCTATTATAGAGTTAATACCGCGCTTTGAAAAAATAGCCAATACGCAAAATTTAACCATAGCCGCTATTTTAGACACCCATGCTCACCAAGAGCGTAATAGTGCAATTACCCTATTACGCAGTGTGTTAGCAGCACGTTTAGTAGCAGGAGAGGTTGATCAATTGGGTTGGCCAGTTAACCAAACGGTGATTAATTTAAATGGGCAACGCCTAGAAAAACTTGCCACACCTGGGCATAGCCAAGACAGTGTGAGTTACTTATTAAAAGAAGCCTCGGGTGAGGTTCGCTATTGTTTTTGTGGTGATCTCATTTTACCAGCGGGGCTGGGTAATACTCATTTGCTTGGTGGTAGTGCAGAGCAAATGGCTGACTCGTTAATATTATTAGCGCAGCAGTTAACCCCAGAGGCGGTTATTTGCTCAGGACACGATTACCAACAGTGTTTTGCTATGAACTGGGCGGTGCAACAACAGCAAACTCCTTTATTGAGCGCATTATTATCTAAGCAAATAACGAAAGATGAATTTGCTGCTAAAAAGCAGCAGCACGATGAGCAAAAACAAACAGATAATAACAACCAGCTTTGTGGTTATGTAAATGCGCAACCAGATACAAATACACAGCAATTGAGTTATTCACAGGCAAAAGAAATGCTCAGCCACGGCAATGTATATTTAATTGATACGCGCGAACCCTATGAGCATGGCGCTAATAACATTTCATCGCTGTTAAATGTTGCTACAGCTAAAACCTTAAATATTCCGCTTAGTCGTATGGCAAACGCAATAGTAGAGCAGCAGCTAGATAAAAATAATCAATATATTTTAGTGTGCCGCAGTGGTAACCGCTCAAAGTTGGCAGCAGCTAATTTAATTGAGCTAGGTTATACCTCGGTTTATAATTTAAATGGCGGTTTGGCACTGGGAAGTTAAAATTAGTTAGCAAATAAATATAATTAAGGCCGGCATTTGTCGGCCTTTTTATTTATTTGCCAAATTAAGCTAACTGAGTCGCCTCTGAATGGGTTGTTAAATTAATATATTAATTTTATGATACCGGTGTCAAAAGCAAAAAATTACGTTATCATTCACAGCATAAAATATAAAAACAGCTCATTTTTAACTTTGCTATATATGTTAATTAACTAAGTTTTATATAATAAATACATTTAAATCAATAGATTAATATTTTAGGGGATGTTTACATGACTAACCGTTCGCAATTAGCAAGTTGGCAAGCGCTTGAAAAAAGTGCAACCAAGATGAAACAAAGCCATCTTAGGGATTTATTTGCTAAAGATGACGCGCGTTTTTCTCAGTTTTCTACGCAAATCCCTGGATTATTATTTGATTACTCAAAACAACGTATTGATAAAGATGTTTTTACGCAGTTAATTGCATTAGCTAAAGAGTGTGACATTAGCGCTTGGCGTGAAAAAATGTTTAATGGTGAAAAAATTAATATCACCGAAAACCGAGCAGTGTTACACACAGCATTACGTAACCGCGCTCATACGCCACTTATTGTTGATGGTGAAAATGTAACTGAGTTGGTTGATAACGAACTTGCTAAAATTAAACTGTTTGTTGAAAAAGTACGCAGTGGTAAGTGGTTAGGCTACAGTGGTAAGCCAGTAAAAGATGTAGTAAGTATAGGTGTAGGTGGTTCAAACCTTGGCCCGCAAATGGCAACCGAAGCATTAAAAGCATTAAGTGACGATACCTTAAATGTACATTATGTGTCGAATGCTGACGGAGTACAAATTGCCTCGGTATTAAAAAATATTGATGCTGAAACAACCTTGTTTGTTATTGCATCAAAAACGTTTACCACGTCAGAGACAATGACCAACGCTAAAACAGCGGTTGATTGGTTTTTACAAACAGCTAAAGATAACGCCGCTATTGCTAAGCATTTTGTTGCGGTGAGCACTAATTTAGAAAAAACAGCCGAGTTTGGCATTAGTAACGACAACGTATTTACGATGTGGGATTGGGTTGGTGGTCGCTTTTCATTATGGAGCGCTATTGGTTTACCGATTGCATTATATGCAGGATATGACGCTTTTGAAGCAATTTTAGAGGGTGCGTACGAAGTTGATGAGCACTTTAAAAACGCACCACTAGAGCAAAATATTCCGCTTATTATGGCATTATTAAGTGTGTGGAATACCAGCTTTTTAGGTTATACCTCGCAAGCTATTTTACCTTATGACCAAGCGCTGCACATGTTGCCTGCGTACTTACAACAAGGCGAAATGGAAAGTAACGGCAAGCATGTTAACTTTGCGGGTGAAACTGTGCCTTATACAACAGTGCCAATTATTTGGGGTATGACCGGGATTAACGGGCAACACGCATTTTACCAATGTTTGCATCAAGGTAATGTTATTGTACCGGCTGATTTTATTGCCTCAATTAAGCCGCAAGTAAACGTTGATAAACATCACGATATTTTATTATCGAACTTTTTTGCGCAAACAGAAGCACTAATGAATGGCGTAGATGAGCAAGAGATCACCGCAGATTTAACCGCTAAGGGTAAATCTCAGGCACAAATAGATGAGTTACTAAAGCACAAAATTCATCAAGGCAACCGCCCAACTACCTCTATGTTACTAGATAGCGTAGACGCTAAAACGGTAGGGCGCTTAATTGCGTTGTATGAGCATAAGATTTTTTGCCAAGGCATTATTTTAGAAATTTGCTCATTTGATCAATGGGGTGTTGAGCTAGGTAAAGGATTAGCATCAAAAATAGAAGCAGAGTTAGTTGATGAGCGCGTTAAATATGCTCATGATAGTTCAACTAATGGTTTAATGGCGTATTATAAGCAACATCGTACGCAGTAAAAATTTAGCTTAGTAACATAAGCAACCAAATACCTTTGAACGGGTAGCGCTGGTGTACTTAGGGACTGTATTTTTGTGAGAGGAATTACAGTTCCCTAAGGCCCATTTTTAAGCGCAGATGATAAAATTAAAAATAAATAGCCAGCAGTGTGGTTAAATAAAAAACATCATCATCACAGCATAACAAAGCAGGTTTTTGTGCAAACATATTTATAAAAACCGACATCATTCAAGCAATAAACCGCTATATCTGATTACCTAACGGGTAGTGCCAGGTAGCACAAACGTAGAGAGTAACTATGCTTAATCCTTTTGATATTATAATTTTTGGGGGCGGTGGTGACCTTGCGTTACGCAAATTACTACCTGCAATGTATCGAGCATATCAAGAAGGTAATTTACCTGAAGGCTCACGTATTTTGCCAACGGTACGCGAAGAAACCCAACGTGCTGAGTACATAGAAACAGCACACAAAGCCTTAAAAGAGTTTTTAGCAAAGGATGAGTTTAATGCTAAAGATTGGAAAGCCTTTGCTACTTTTTTAGTACCTGTTGTTAGCAATGTAACAGCCCCTGACGATAACTGGGATGTGCTAAAAGGTATTTTAGATGAGCACGACAGCACTAAATCTCGCGTATTTTATTTATCACTACCACCTGCTGTGTACGGCACTTGCTGTGAAATATTATCTGTTAAAAACTTAATAACGCCTACTTCACGTGTAGTGGTTGAAAAGCCTATTGGTTATTGTGGTGAATCTGCTGAGGCTATCAATGGAAAAATCGCAGAGTATTTTAGCGAAGAGCAAATTTTCCGAATTGATCATTACTTAGGTAAAGAAACTGTTCAAAACTTAATGGCACTGCGTTTTTCAAACTCGTTGTTTGAAAACATGTGGGATGCTAAATCAATCGATAATATTCAAATTAGCATTTCAGAAACTGTGGGCCTTGAAACCCGTGCAGGCTTTTACGACAAAGCCGGTGCGCTGCGTGATATGGTTCAAAACCACTTGTTACAACTGTTATGTTTAGTAGCAATGGAATCACCCCATAAACTTAATGCCAATAGTATTCGCAACGAAAAGCTCAAAGTATTAGAAGCGCTGCGTCCACTTATTGGCAGCGACGTAGATAAAAATATTATTCGTGGCCAATATGTACCAGGTGATCTAAACGGTAAAATTGTACCAGGTTACTTAGAAGAGCTTAATGAAGGTTCAAGTAAAACCGAAACCTTTGTAGGTATTCGAGCGCATATTGATAACTGGCGTTGGGCAGGTGTGCCATTTTATTTGCGCACTGGTAAACGCATGGCTAAACGCTGTGCTGAAATAGTAGTGCAATATAAAAAAGTATCACACAATGTATACGAAGACAGCGTAGGCGAAATAGAGCCAAACCGCTTGGTGATTCGCCTACAACCAGAGGAAACTATTCAGCTAACATTGATGTCTAAACGCTTAGATAACCTTGAAATGCAGCTTGAGCCAGTAACGATGAATATTGAGCTTTCACAAGCCTATAGCAATGGTTTTCACTCAGATGCCTACAAGCGCTTAATGCTAGATGCAGCCGCTAATAATCCTTCGTTATTTATCCATCGTGATGAAGTACGCCAAGCATGGAAGTGGATTGATCCAATCATCGACCGCTGGCAAGAAAAAGGCAAACCGGCGCTTTATCGTGCAGGTAGCTGGGGCCCAGAAGATGCTGACGAATTATTAGCAGAGAACAACCATGTATGGTTTAACACCGGTGATAAGGGAGCATAATGGCAACAATAATTGAAAAGTTTTTTGATAGTAAAGAGGCGCTTACAGCAGAGCTGTCAGCAACACTTGAACAATCATTACGTGATGGCATAAGCAATGATGGCCGTGCAGTATTAATGGTATCGGGCGGTTCATCCCCTGCTGCGGCGTATAAGCATTTATCAACCCTTGATTTAAATTGGCAGCATGTTGATGTTGCTATGGTTGACGAGCGTTGGGTAGATGCTAGCCACGAAAAAAGTAACGAAGCATTTATTAACAGCACGTTATTACAAAACTATGGTGCTGCGGCTAACTTTGTCACGATGAAAAATAGCGCCGAGACAGCGCAGCAAGGCACTGCAGTGTGTGAAGCTGCTTATGCTGCGTTAAAACGCCCGTATGATGTGACTATTTTAGGTATGGGGCCAGATGGTCATACTGCGTCATTATTCCCACATGCAGAGGGTTTAGAAATAGGCCTAAACTCGGATCAACTGGTGTGTGCAATTAATGCCATTGAAAGTGATGTAACTGGCAGTATAACTGAGCGTATGACACTTACGTTAAACGCGATAGCGCAATCTAAAGTGGTTAAGCTACTTATTAGCGGTGATGAAAAACTCGCTGTGTATAAGCAAGCCAAAGCGGGTGGGGATGTAAACGACATGCCACTGCGCGCAGTGCTAAATCACCCAAGTATTAATATTGAGGTTTATTGGGCGCCGTAATTTAAAATGAGTGCGAATGAACAAATAAAAAGGCAGCTATAACTAGCTGCCTTTTTATTTGTGCAATTATCATCCAAAATAACGTGGTTAGTAACGTGATTTTGTTAAAACAGGTTAACATTAAAAACAAGCCTGTATGTTAAATAGCCTTACTGTGTGTGATTTTTAAGCAGATTTAACCCTTGTTATGTGTACGTTTTTTGGCAAGGTGCAGATTTATTTAAATTTTATTTTATCAAAACGGTTGTCATAAAAGTTTCCCTTCCTTTTTTTGCTCAAAAGCATTAGCCTAAAGGTATTAACAAAGAAACATACAAATTAAAAATAAACGGAGCAGTAACATGGCGGAGCAACAAGTACAGCCTTTACACAACGAAAAACATGCCAATACTAAAATTAAAAACGGCATCAATGTAGAATTTATGAAAACGCAACATTTAGTGCCAGTAGTTGCACATGAATTTGCGCGTATAGCGAATGAATTTCCAATGTCTTTCGTTAAAAATAACGAAACAGGCACTTTTCAAGCAGTTGCTATGTTTGGCCTTGAGCCAGGCGAAAACTTGTTTGTTGAAGGCGATAAGTGGACGGCAGCATTTGCACCAATGGCTACGACGCGCTACCCACTAGGTTTAGTAAAACACCCAGATCAAGATCAATACGGTATTGTTATTGACGAAGCGAGCCCATTAGTTGGCGAAGAAGAAGGTAATGCGTTGTTTGAAAACGGCGAAGAAACTGACTACTTAAAGCGTCGTAAAGAAGCATTAGTATCGTTTATTGAGTTTTCACAGATCACAGATGCTTTTACGAAGTTTTTAGCCGATAAAGAGCTTTTAGTAGCGCAAACGCTAACAGTTGATATTAAAGGCGAGAAAAAAGACATCAACGGTATTTACCTTATCGATGAGAAAAAACTTAATGAATTAAGTGATGCTGACTTTTTAGAGCTACGTAAACGTGGTTATTTAGCACCAATTTATTCTTTTTTAACGTCTACGCATCAAGTAGCACGTTTAGCTCGTTTAAAAGCGCAACAAGCGTAATAATTTAAACCAGCAAAAAAAAGCGCCTTTGGGCGCTTTTTTTATGTGTTTAAACTTACTTTACTTGATAAATAGTTAGCGACCATCCACATTGGTTTCACTGAAGTTTATAAGAGCTCATTATGAAAAAATCACTTTTAATGGCGCTTATCGCCACTAGTTTTATTAGCGTAAGCAATAACGCCTTAAGCGCAGAAGTACCTTTTGCTATTGCCATTCATGGCGGTGCGGGCACGATTGAAAAAAGTAAATTTACGCCAAAAGAAGAGCAAGCTTATCGTGCTAAATTAACCCAAGCGGTAGAGGCCGGTTATAAAGTACTTGAGCAAGGCGGCGAAAGCTTAGATGCCATAACGGCAGCGATTCAAGTGATGGAGCAGTCTACTTATTTTAATGCAGGGCGTGGCGCGGTTTATACTTACGATGGCAGCCATGAGCTCGATGCATCAATTATGGATGGTCGTAATCGTCAGGCGGGCGCAGTTGCAGGTGTTAAGCATGTAGAGAGCCCAATTAATTTAGCACGTTTGGTTATGGATAATTCAGTACACGTCATGCTCAGTGGGCAAGGCGCTGAAGAATTTGCTAAAGAGCAAGGTATTCCCTTAATCGAAAATAACTTATTTGATACCGAGCACCGCTATAAAGCATTATTAAAAGCAAAGCAAAAATTAGATAAAGCCAAAGCAACCAGTAAAGACTATCAAGCGGCGCATAAAGCCTTGCCAAATAACTATAAAATGGGCACGGTTGGTGCGGTAGCACTGGATAAAAATGGCAATTTAGCAGCTGGTACATCAACCGGCGGTATGACCGCCAAACGCTATGGCCGTATTGGTGATGCGCCGGTAATTGGTGCAGGAACGTTTGCGGAAAATGAATCGTGTGCGGTATCGGCTACCGGCCATGGTGAGTATTTTATTCGTTACAATGTAGCCAGCGATATTTGTGCGCGCGTTAAATACCAAGGTAAAACCATAACGCAAGCAGGGGACGAAGTGATTAATGGGGTACTTGCACCAATAGGCGGTACGGGCGGTGTTATTATAGTGGATACTAAAGGTAATATTAGTTTGCCGTTTAATACCTCAGGTATGTACAGAGCCAGTAAATCAAATACCCAAGCCACTTATGTAGGCATTTTTAAAGGCGAATAAGCGCTTTATTTGTTTGGCTGGTGGCTTATATAACAAACTACTAAGCGTTATGCACTTTGTAGGATTAACCCCAGCCATTTAATTTGCTACAATTGCGGCTCTTTTACTAATTTTATAAGGTATGCGGGTGGTAAACCTAGGTCAGTTGTTTGGCGAGCTAAAGACGTGCTTGAAAAAAGATCAATTCATTTTTAAAAAACGCTTACATGGCGTAAAAAAAATAACCGATGAGAATAAGCATGCCAACGCGCTTGAAAAAATAGCGGCCGACATTACCCGTAGCCAAGCACTGCGCGCGCAGCGTTTAGCGGCTCTGCCTAAAGTGACTTACCCAGAGCAATTACCGGTGAGTCAAAAAAAGGATGTGATTAAAAACGCCATTGCTAATAACCAAGTGGTTATTATTGCAGGTGAAACCGGTTCAGGTAAAACCACGCAAATTCCTAAAATGTGTTTAGAGCTAGGGCGTGGGGTTGATGGCTTAATTGGCCACACCCAACCAAGGCGACTAGCAGCACGAACGGTGGCTAATCGTATTGCAGAAGAAATGCAGTGTGAACTTGGCCAACAAGTTGGTTTTAAAATACGCTTTAGTGATCAGGTCTCGAATAATACCTATATTAAACTAATGACCGACGGGATTTTACTTGCCGAAATTCAACAAGATCGATTTTTAAATCAATACGACACCATTATTATTGATGAAGCGCACGAACGTAGCTTAAACATTGACTTTATTTTAGGTTATTTAAAAAACTTACTCCCTAAGCGCCCCGATTTAAAAATAATAATTACCTCAGCAACGATCGATCCAGAGCGTTTTTCAAAGCACTTTGATGATGCGCCAATTATAGAAGTATCAGGGCGAACCTTCCCGGTTGATGTACGTTACAACCCAGTTACTGAGATAAATAAAGAGGATATGGAAGCCGAAGGCGACCAACTGCAAGGTATTTTTGATGCTGTAGATGAACTGTGTGCAGAAGGCCCTGGCGACATTTTAATATTTTTAAATGGTGAGCGTGAAATACGCGATACCGCCGATGCTCTCAGTAAACGTAATTTAAAACACACTGATATATTACCGCTTTATTCGCGACTATCAAACGCCGAGCAAAACCGTATATTTGCACCGCACTCGCGCCGCCATATTATTTTATCGACCAACGTGGCCGAAACATCGTTAACCGTACCGGGGATTCGTTATGTAATTGATCCGGGTACGGCGCGTATTAGCCGTTATAGTTACCGCACCAAGGTACAGCGCCTGCCTATAGAGCCAATATCGCAAGCCAGTGCAAATCAGCGAATGGGACGTTGTGGCCGCGTAGAGGCGGGTATTTGTATTCGTTTATACGCTGAGGATGACTTTTTATCGCGCCCAGAGTTTACCGATCCTGAAATACTACGTACTAACTTAGCTTCGGTTATTTTACAAATGCTAGCGCTGGGTTTAGGCGACATGGCGCAGTTTCCGTTTGTGCAAGCCCCAGATAGTCGTAATATTAGCGATGGTTTAACCTTGCTTGAGGAACTCCAAGCAGTACATCCCACTAAACGTAACGACAAAACAGCGCTTACCCAGTCAGGCCGAGAATTAAGCCGTTTACCGGTCGATCCGCGTTTAGCTAAAATGGTGTTAACCGCACATAAGCTCGGTGCGCTACGTGAAGTAATTATTATAGTGGCGGCACTGTCTATTCAAGACCCCCGTGAGCGCCCGCAAGAAAAACGTGCTGCGGCAAACGAAAAACACGGCCGTTTTGATGATCCTGATTCAGACTTTATTGCATTTTTAAACTTGTGGAATTATTTAGAAGAGCAACAAAGCGAACTGACTAATAGCCAGTTTAGAAAACTCTGCCAAAAAGACTTCCTCGCTTATATGCGCCTTCGTGAGTGGCAAGATATTGTTTATCAAATAAGTACCGTATGCAACGAAATGGGTATGAAAGCCACATCGAATGCTGCCGACGGTGAGCAAGTTCACAAAGCATTACTGAGCGGTATGCTTAGCCATATTGGCTTTAAAGATGAAAAACAAATTTATAAAGGCGCGCGTAATAGCCAGTTTCATATTTTTCCGGGGTCGGGGTTATTTAAAAAGAGCCCAAAATGGCTAATGTCGGCAGAGCTGGTAGAAACCAGTAAATTATATGCCCGCACTAACGCCAAAATAGACATTAACTGGGTTGAGCCACTGGCGCAGCATTTGGTTAAGCGCAGTTATACAGAGCCACATTGGGAGAAAAAACCCGGTGCGGTAATCGCCTTTGAGCAACAAACCTTATATGGCCTGCTAATCGTCAATAAGCGCCGCTGCGTGTATAGCAATATTGATCCTAAAGTGAGCCGTGAGCTGTTTATTCGCACCGCATTAGTTGAGCAAGAACTGGGGTTAAACGAAAGCTTTTTAGAGTTTAACCGCGAGCTGATTGAAGATATTCAAGTGCTTGAAAACAAGTCACGCAGGCGCGATATTTTAGTTGATGAGCAAACTTTATTTGAGTTTTACGATAAAAAAATTCCAAAAGAAATTAATAATCGTGCAGCATTTTTAAAATGGTATAAAACGCAAAAACAACAAAATAAACACTATTTGCAAATGAGCCGCGATGACTTAATGCAGCATGGTGCAAGCAGTATTACCGAGTTTGACTACCCAGATACTTGGCAGCAAGATAATTTAATTTTACCTTTAGCGTATCATTTCGATCCCGGTCAAGCGGTTGATGGTGTGGCGGTACAAATACCGGTTGCGCTATTAAACCAAGTGCAAGAAAGCGGCTTTGACTGGCATATACCTGCGTTTCGACATGAGTTAATAAGTGGTTTAATTAAATCATTGCCTAAGTCACTGCGCCGTAATTTTGTACCTGCGCCTAACTATGCCGATGCTGTTTTGGCGGCTATTGAGCCATTGCAGGGGAGTTTAATTGACGCACTTAGTAATCGACTATTAAAAATGACAGGGGTGCGAGTTGACCCTGATGCCTGGGATTTAAGTGCCTTGGCAGCGCATTTACGTTTGCAGTTTGAAGTACGTGGCGATAACGATAAGTTACTCGCGCGTGGCCTAGATTTAGCCAAACTTAAAGCGCAGCTACAAGGCGAAGTAACGCAAACATTATCCAAAGTAGCCGATAAAGGCATAGAAAAAGCAGACTTAACGCAGTGGGATTTTGGCGAGCTACCTAATTCATATGTAAAAAAACAAGGCCAATACGAAATTAAAGCGTATCCGGCGCTGGTGGATAAAAAATCAACTGCTGCTATTGAGCTTTTCGATAACGAAGTAAAAGCACAGGTTGCCCATCAACAAGGGCTGCGCCGATTAGTATTATTAAATGTGCCTTCACCAATAAAGTATTTGCAGCAAAACTTACCAAATAAGGCTAAGCTTGGATTGTATTTTAATCCTTTTGGTAAAATAGCCGATTTAATTGATGACTGCATTGCCGCCGGTGTTGATAGCTTATTATTAAAGTACGGTGACATTCGCACCAGCGACGCGTTTGAAAATGTAAAAGAGCATATACGTGGTGAGCTTGGTGACGCTGTAGTTGAAATTGCCACGCAAGTAGAGCAAGTGTTAAGTATAGCCCATGCCTTACATAAAAAAATGAAAGGACGGGTAGATTTAACCATGATCACTGCGCATGGAGATATTAAATCGCAATTAGAGTCTCTTGTTTTTAAAGGCTTTGTAAGCCAACATGGGGCAACTAAGCTAAGTGACTTAATCCGTTATTTAAAAGCGATTCAAAAACGTTTAGAAAAGTTACCCATAGATCCAAATCGCGATAGATTATGTGTACTTGAGCTTGATAAAGTGGCTCAAGAGTATAAAAAGCAAGCAAACAAAACCCCTAAAGGGATGCCAATTCCAAAAGAGGTAGAAGCTATCTTTTGGATGCAGCAAGAGCTGAGAGTGTCTTTATTTGCACAGACCTTGGGTACTCCGTATCCAATTTCGGCGAAACGTGTGTTAAATGCAATAAAAGAAATAGAGTAAAAGGTGTATCTACTATTAAGCTTAAGTACTTAATAGTAGAACTTATTTTTTGTTTTGAGAAGGAAACGACATAGCCATGTCCTCATCAATAGAACATAAAGTACAACAACTACTAGTGGTAGATGACGAGTATTTTAATTATGAAATACTCAAAGCAGCACTTAGCGCAAAGTTTGATGTTAATTATGCCGATTCTGGAACAAGCTGTTTAGCCTCTGCTATTGCTAATCCGCCCGATATTATTTTACTTGATGTATGTATGCCAGGGCTGGATGGTTACGATACGTGTAGAATGCTTAAACATACACCTGAGACAAAAAACATCCCTATTGTTATGGTGTCAGGGCTGGAGTCACCGCTTGAAAAGCAAGCTGGGTTTGACGCGGGCTGTGATGCTTATGTGGTTAAGCCGTTTTCTGTACCACTGTTGTTAGAGCAAATTAATAAAATAGTATAGGAAAAATTATGTTTACAGATGATAAGCGAAATTTTCGACGTATGCAGATCAATACACCAGCAAAGCTAACCACAATAGAGCCGATTGCTGGCTTAAATTATAATGCAGAATGTGTAGATTTGAGTGCAACTGGGTTGTCGTTGCATTTAGATGAGTTACTTGAGCCAAACACTATTTTATTGGTACATATAGACTCAACTCATCCGAGTATTGCGCCTTTAGACGCAACGGCTAAGGTGATACGCGCCAGCAAAGAAGATGACGGTACAATAACTGCCGGACTTGAGATAATACAGTTTAATTAGCTTAGGTAGCGTGGTTATTGCCCATATAAATAGGTAATAACTACGTATAAATACTAGGGTCTGTTGACCTTTGCGGATTGAAATTTGTTCAAACTAGGGGCGATTTAATCACGGCGCGAGGTTTGTAACCTAGTGGGCTAAGTAAAAACCGAGCAAAGCTTCCGCGTCCTGCTCACGCCCCTTACCTACATCCATGTAGGCAACAAAGAGTCAATCGCCCCTAGGCAGAACCCTTCGGGCAGTGCCTGTTTGGCATTGATGCTACGTTATCGCCTATTTATGGGGAATAACCACACCAAATAGGCTCTGCCTTGCCTAAATACCAAACACACTGCTGCAAATTCAACCTTGAAAGATCAACAGACCCTAATCAAGCCTAGGCGTTAGTAAACCTTACAAATTAAGCCTTTTAAGTAAAAACCTTCAGGGTAACTACCCGCAATAGGGTGATCGGCGGCTTGGTTTAAACGCTCCATAATAAGTAAGTCTTTACCAGCATCAAGGGCTGCATCAGCCACCACTTTTTGAAACAAGTTTTGCTCCATTAAGCCCGAACACGAGAAGGTTAATAAGGTGCCACCTGGTTTTAATATTTGCATAGCAATCATGTTTATATCTTTATAGCCACGACACGCACCAGTAAGTTGTGCTTTGTTGTCGGCAAACTTTGGCGGATCCATTACTATAGTGTCAAACAAAACACCGTCTTCGCGGTATTGACGCAGTAACTTAAATACATCTTGTTTGACAAAATCAACCTTATCTAAATCAAGATTGTTATGCTCAACATTGCGCTTAGCTGTATCGAGGGCTGGCTGCGATACATCCACATTAGTTACGTGTTTACAGCCGCCACGTAAGGCATACAACGAAAATGTACCCGTGTAGCTAAAGCAGTTTAATACGGTTTTGTCTTTAGAAAAGCGTTCAAGTGCAGCGCGGCTATCGCGTTGATCTAAATAAAAGCCGGTTTTATGGCCATCAATAATATCAACTTCAATTTTAAAGCCATTTTCTGCAATGAGTACTGGGGCAGTTGGTTCATTGCCCCATAATGCCCCTTTAATTGGCTCAAGGCCTTCTTTGGTACGTACTTCTACGTCTGAGCGCTCGTAAATGCTCATACCAGGGAATATAGCCATTAACGCGCCAACAATTTCACCTTTATGACGCTCAGCACCCGCGCTAAGTAATTGACACACTAATACGTTGTCAAACTTATCTATGGTAACGCCGGGTAAAAAATCTGATTCTGCGGCGCAGAGTCTAAAGCCAGTTAAACCACCTTCTTCAATTACTTGGCTACGGGCTTCTAGTGCACGACGTAGGCGGCGTTCAAAAAAGTGTTGATCAATAACTTCTTTTTCGTCAAAGCTCCAAACACGGGCACGAATTTGTGAATGTGGGCTATAAGCTGCTGTTGCTAAAAATTTACCTTCACTGTCGTGAATAGTAACTGTGTCACCTAGGCCTGGTTTACCTTTAATTTTTTTGATGGCTTTGGAAAATAACCAAGGGTGTTTTCTTTTTAATGATTTATCGCGGCCAGCTTGCAGGTAAACGGCAGATGTCATAAAGCTTCTCAGTAGTAATAAATAAGCGCTGTATTTTAGTCAAGGCAAGGGCAACATACAATGAATGTTTTGCATGGAGCCCATAAATCGCGGTAAAGTATGGCTAATTCAATATGTTAATTAGGTATTTGGAACACGTTGTGACAGACATAATGTTAAGCCCTGAGCTGCAGCAGCTCAATTTACAGTGCAGAGCCTTTATTACCACACTAATTCATGCCGATGTGGCGCATGATATAACCCATATTGAACGCGTAGTTCGGGTTGCTATTAAATTGTGCGATGCAGAGCAAGCTAATATGAAGGTAGTGCTCCCGGCTGCATGGTTACACGACTGTGTAGCCGTGGCTAAAAACCACCCAGATAGGGCTAAAGCCTCTACTATGGCCGCCGATAAAGCGATTGCTTTTTTAGCTTCTATTAATTACGACGCGCAATTATTTACTCAAATTCATCATGCAATAGCGGCGCATAGCTTTAGCGCCAATATTAAAGTGAACTCAGTAGAAGCACAAATAGTGCAAGACGCAGACAGAATGGACGCACTAGGCGCGATTGGTATAAGCCGCTGCATGAAAGTAGGTGGCTCAATAAGTCGATTACTATATAACCCGGATGACCCATTTTGCCTACAACGCGAAGCAGATGATAAAAAATACACGCTTGATCATTTTTTTATTAAGTTATTACACATAGCTCAAAGCATGAATACTCCCTCGGCTAAGGCCGAAGCACTAAGACGTACTGAGTATATGCATGACTTTTTAGAGCAACTAAAGTCTGAAATAGGAGAGCAGCGTGAGTATACCTAAGCTAGCTGGGATTGATCATTGTCATTTAAATGTGGATGATTTAGCGCAAGCGGTTAAATGGTATGAGCGTGTTTTAGGTTTTAGTGTGGTTGAAGCGCTCGCCTTTTGGAATGAAGATGGCAAAGGGCCATTAACCCTTGAAGATGCAAATGCTACCACGCGTTTAGCGTTATTTACTGCACAGGGACGTAGTAAAGGCATTGCTTTTTTAGCCACTGGGGAGCAATTTATTGCATGGCTTGAGCATTTTGAACACCTAAATATTAAAACAGTATTAGCTGATCACGGCGTTACGTTTTCAATTTATTTTAAAGATAACAGCGGAAATAGCCATGAAATTACCTCTCATGACTATACGCAGATTAAAACTGTGTATCCGCAGGTATTATTAGGCTCGCATACAGCCAAAAAGAGCTAAATTAAAATCGCTCCTGATGAGCATTTTTTATGGCAATAATATCGTCAATTTTGCCAATAAATAGCTCAACCAATTGCGGGTCGAAGTGTTTACCGGCTTGTTGTTGCATATGTTCTATAGTTTGCTCTATGCTCCAAGGCTCTTTATAGGGGCGTTTTGAGGTAAGTGCATCAAATACATCGGCAATGGCAACAATACGGCCTTCCAGCGATATGGCTTCTCCTTTTAGGCCATTGGGGTAGCCAGTACCATCCCACTTTTCATGATGTTCAATTGCCAGCACATGCGCCAGTTGTAATAGTGGCGATGATGAATTTGCTAAAATTTGTGCACCAATTAAAGCGTGCTCTTTCATGTGGGTAAACTCATCGGCAGTTAACTTTCCGGGTTTTAGCAAAATGGCATCCGGAATACCTATTTTACCTACATCGTGCATAGGGGCTGCTTGGCGTAATAATTCGGCGTGTTGCTCATCCATACCCAGCGCCAATGCAAGTACTTTGCTGTATTGACTCATACGTATAATATGCTCACCGGTATCGGTGTCTTTATATTCTGCAGCACGACCTAAACGCTGTACTAAATCGACATGAGCTTGTTTTAGCTGCTCAGCTTGCACTAACGACAGGTGAGTTTTAACACGTGCCCGTACAATAGCAGGGCTAATGGGTTTGGTTATATAGTCTACAGCGCCTAGTTCAAAACCTTTAAATTCATCACTTTCATCACTTAGTGCAGTAACAAAAATAATAGGGATATGCGATGTTGCAGGGTTAGCTTTAACAATTTGGCATACTTCAAAGCCATTCATATCAGGCATCATAATATCGAGTAAAATTAGCTTTGGTAGTTCTTTTTCAAGTAATGCTATAGCGGCAGCGCCCGATTTAGCAAACGACATTCTATATTGATTACCAAGCACCTCGCGCATTACTTTTAAGTTTGCAGGCTCGTCGTCAACAATTAATATGCGGGGCTTATCTAGAATAAAATCCATTAATTAATTCTCCTTTAGGGTTAACTTTTTAAGTAAATTTGCTAATTTAACTTGCGCGTTATCAAAGTCGAATTCATCAAAGGCACTGGCTATTTCATCTATATCTACTTGTACTGATGCTATACATTTACGTTGTAACTGATCGAGAAGATCATCATTAAGTTCGGCATTTTGTGCATCAGCATAGAGTTCTTGGCAAATTTCTATTAGCTCAGCTGTTGATAACGGCTCAGCATTGTCGATAAGTTTGGCGGGCTCTTTACATATAGTGCTTGCTAATAATTGGCCGATAAGCGCCAATTCAGTTTTTATATCTGCCAAAACGCTGGTTAGCGCAGCTTCATCGTCTGCGTTCTCTAAACGCGTTAACAGTGTCATTAAGGTTAATAACCCTAAATTACCAGCCACGCCTTTTAAAGTGTGAATAAGCGTATAAACACTTTTAATATCGCTTAGTTGCAGCTTAAATAAGCTTATAAATTGCTTTTCGTTGGTATTAACAAATTTAGTAATTTCGGTAAGCTGTTTACATTTAGAGCCCCACAAAGCTAACCCTTTTTCAAAATCTATGTGCTTGGCATCGGGGTCGGTTTGCGCAATTAATGTTTCTTTTGCTAAGCCAAGTCCAAGCACCAGTGCTATTTCTTGATTCAGTTGGTTGATATCAACCGGCTTATTAGCAAACCCATTCATGCCTGCATTTTTAGCGGTTAGTTTATCTTGCTGTAACACGCTGGCTGTTAATGCAATAATAGGTGTAAATTTTATTTGTTTTAGTTGCTCCAATGCACGAATTTTAATGGTGGCCTCAATACCGTCACATTCAGGCATGTGAATGTCCATTAAAATGACATCAAAGTCTTGCTGATTAAACGCCTCAATGGCTTCTAAACCATTACTTGCAGTGGTTACTGTGTGTTGATCTCGCGAAAGTAATATAGAAAGTAGCTCTGTATTTTGTTCTATATCATCAACCACTAATATTCTAAGCGGAGGTAGTTCGGTATGTAGGCCTTCAAAATAATCTATTTTATTTTCATCACCAACAGTAAAAGGTAATGAGAAGTAAAAGCAGCTGCCTTTATCAACTTCACTCACTAAATCAATTGAGCCATGCATAAGCTCTACTAATTGTTTACTTATTGTTGTGCCTAAACCTGTGCCACCAAATCGACGTGTGGTCGTGCCATCGGCTTGCACAAAAGGCTGAAAAACCGCTTTAATACGATCTTTAGCAATACCAATGCCTGTATCGTGTACTTCAAAAAATAGGTGATTATTTTGTGTGGTACTTACGGTAACAGTAACAGCGCCTTGCTCAGTAAATTTAATAGCGTTACCAATAAGGTTTGTAAGTATTTGCCTAAGGCGGTCGGGATCACCGTAGTATGCGGTGCTAACTGATTTATTAATATTAAGCGTTAAATTAAGGTTTTTCTTTTTAGCTTCTAACCAAAAAGTTGAAATAATACTGTCGATAACGGGCTTTAAATTAAAATGCACAGGCTCAATGGTTAGCTTTCCTCGTTCTAACTTTGCAGAGTCGAGAATTTCATTAAGTAGGCGTAGCAAAGAGCGTGCTGCATTGTTAACCGTAACAAGGTGCTTTTGCTGCTCTTTACTTAGCGGTGTATCCATAAGCAGATCGCTAAAGCCAATAATTGCATTCATAGGGGTGCGTATTTCATGGCTCATATTTGCCATAAAAGATTGCTTAGCATTTGCAGCTTCTTCTGCTTGCAGTTTAGCGTGCTCTAATTTTGCTTCATACTCTTTGCGCTCAGTAATATCAACAAGTACACCATCAATCCACTGCGCAACATCGGTATTATTAAAGTCAAAACTACCTTTCTCTAATACCCATACAGTTGCGCCGTTGCGATGGCGAATTCTATATTCAACAGAGTATTGACGCTTTTCGGTAACGGCATTAGTGAGCGTGGTAATAATCATTTGTTGATCAGACTTTAAAATCAGGTCTGTAAACTCAATGTGTTGCTCAATAAATTCATCTGGTGTATAGCCAGTTAAATCCAATATACTTGGGCTAACAAATAGCATGGTGTAGTTAGTATCGAATTTACATCTAAAGGCAACGCCTGGCATATTTTGCATTAATGAGCGATATTTTTGCTCATTTTCAACGACCGTTTTTTGTAGCGCTCGTTGCTGCGTTAAGTCAGTAATAAAGCCAACATACAAAGGAGGTTGCCCAGTTTGCGTCACTTGTCCAATACCAAGGCGCACAGGGATCAAATGGTTATCTTTATGTTTAGCAAAAGTATCGCGGTTTATGCCTATAATAGCGCTTAGATCAAGAGTCATATCACCAGATGATGACGCATTATTTAGAGCGTTATTATCATTTAAAAGAATCTGTACACTTTTACCTTGTAACTCATGTTCGTGCCAACCTAAAATCTTACTTGCTGCTTCATTAAAGCTTAAAATAATACCTTGATGATCAATAGTCACAATGCCATCTATTGCTGTTTCTAATATGGCGTTTAACCGCGACTCGTCGGCTGACTTTTCTTCAAGCAGCAGTTTATAGCGTACCATGCCATTAATTACAGCAACCACGCTGGTTATTGCAACAGTTGCAGTGGCAACCGCAATTGCAACAAATGTAAGCCCAGCAGACGCATTTTCGTCTGCGTAAATTAGTGGGGAAGTTGCTACAAAACGGGTTGCTGCCATACCCATATAATGCATACCAGTAACAGCAAAGCCTAATATAACGGCGCTGGTTGAACGAATTTGTAACTGTGATAACCGAGGGAAAATTCTTTCAAGGTTAAAGTGGCTATATAAAGCTATAAACGATAGGGCAACGGCCACTAAAATAGACAACCCAAACATAACTGGGTCATACCGTAGCATAGGCGCAAGCTCCATCGCTGCCATACCACTGTAATGCATAGTGCCAATACCCGAGCCTAATAATACTGAGCAAACAGCTAATACTTTAAAGTTACCATTACTTTTTACCAGTATAGATACAGCGTATTGGCACGCTAAAAATGCCGGTATAAAAGAGAGTAAGGTAATAGTTGGGTTATATTTAATGTTAGTACACAAAGAAAAAGCCAACATACCAATAAAATGCATGCTCCAAATACCCGCAGAAAAAACAGCTGCAGCGGTTACAGTAGCTAAACGTTGATAGCTTGGGAAAGTAGTTTTTTTAGCTAAATCAATGAGTTTTGTAGTAAAAAAAGCGGCAAATATCACTATTAAAACTGAAAGAGAAACCAAGAGAGGATCGTAAACCCCGTTTATAATTAAACTAGGATCTTGGTCAGTAATAAAGAAAGCTGATAACATGGCGGCTCTAAATAGGCATTTTAATCGTGTAGTTTAATAGAATTAATTAATTAATAAACCGTTAATTTTATGATTGCTTATTAAGCTATAAATAAACAACACGGCATTAACTAACCATTAGACGAAAAGTAGCCCCTAGCTAGTATAGTGTGAGAGATTAATTTGTTTGCCTACCAACTAAAAAAAAGTACCCGACGAAAGACCGTTGCTATTAAAGTGCATAATCAAAATGTGACGGTATATGCCCCCCATCACGTACAAAAAAAAGTGCTCGATAACTGGTTATTAGAAAAAAAATCATGGGTTGAGGCGCAGCTGCAAAAACAGCTTACTTTGGTTGATACAAAACAGTATCCACTTAAGGACAAAAAGATCTGGGTTTTTTCAGAAGCAATTAATTTAACGTTTCAGCAAGGCAATACCTCTACAGTGGAGCGCCAACAAGATGGCCTGCTTATTACCGTTTCTGCTCGTGTTAAGCATCAGCAGCAAAAGTACCAATTACTTTTAGAGGCGTATTTAAAAGAGCAGTTAACCGCATACATTGAAATGCGACTTAATGACTTTTGCACGCTGATGCAAGAAGCGCTGCCTAACGATTTAAATATTGCAGTTTATAAACGCAAATGGGGAAGTTGTAATAGTAAAAGGGCGTTAACATTTAACTTATTATTGATTGGTGCACCGCATAGCATTATTGATTATGTAATAGTGCATGAGCTGGCGCATTTACGACATTTAAATCATAGCAAAGCATTTTGGCAGCGCGTAGCACAATTTTGTCCCGACTATAAAGCAAGTACGTTATGGCTAAAACAGCATGGTATGAGTTTACAATGGGTATTTTAATGTTTAACTAAGAAAAAACACGGAGATTACTAACAAGGAATGTAGTAACTATATAAGTAGAAAATAAGTAGAAAAGTGGTGGAGGGAGCTGGATTCGAACCAGCGAAGGCTGAGCCGTCAGATTTACAGTCTGATCCCTTTGGCCGCTCGGGAACCCCTCCACACTAATTTTGTTACATTTGGCCCCACTTAACTTAGCGGTAAGAAAAGTGGTGGAGGGAGCTGGATTCGAACCAGCGAAGGCTGAGCCGTCAGATTTACAGTCTGATCCCTTTGGCCGCTCGGGAACCCCTCCAATGCAACGGCGCTGATAATAGCAAACATCGTATTTAAGTAAAGAAAAAAGCTAAAGAAAAATGAAATAAAGCCGATAAATAGGTATTACTTACTTCAATCGGCTAAAGTCTATGCAAATCGGTGATTTGTTAATCACAGAGAGTCAGCTCAACACTCGACTTAATAAAAGTGTGCATGAAAAGCGCCGAGGAGAGTTTGCGCTTTTACTCGCTATGCTATCTCATGATGCACTCGATTTTAGCCAATTCCATTTACCAAAAACAGAAATTGAAGATTCAACTGTTGGCGAAGATACCCTTCGCAAACAAATAGGAGCAGGTCCAAAGCAACTTTTAGCGCCAGATAAGTTTGATATCTTGATAGGGCAGTTTAACGCCTCACTATTAATGCAAGCAGGGGAACGCGCTGGAATGAGCGATATTAAATTAAATCACTGTTTAAACCCTGAACCATTGTTTATAAGAGATGATGTAAGCCATATTCCGCTTCAGGTGCGTGATAATTGTGAATTAGCAGTGCGCAGGCGTATAAATAACACACAAACGCAACTATCTAACCCGCAACTCGATGCTGCTGCCTTTTACGAAAGCCTAAATAATGATGCGCTTCACCACCCATTGCATTTAGTAAGCGCTTAATTATAAAGCGTACGCTGTAACTGCTTTGATATTGCAATAACCAATCATATTAATAGAACTTGGCAAACGATTGCGCCATCACTCTAACTATTAAGTTACTTGTCTGTAACATAAAGCCGCTAACTCTCTACACTTAAGCGCATTTTAGCGATACTTTATTTTATTAATGGATTAATAATTGATTTAATATAAAAAAAGCATCCAAAAATTAAATGCAATTGCTATAATAGGCTCAAATGGTATGACATTAAATGCCGTTATCATTAAACCAAGGTAATTAGGAACGTAATGAAGAAAATATTCACGCTAAATCACGAGAAAATCAAATATCCTCGTATGGTTGACGCCGCAAAGCATGAAGTGAAAAAATATTTGAAAAGAGAGCGTAACAAAACTCTACCACTCGATGCTGATTACTGGGCGTTTGATTGTAAGTTTGGTAATACCGCTGAAGATGCACAAGTAGTGCACGTTGCAGAGCTTAGTAATCATATAAGCGAAATAGAAAAGCAAAGCTTAACTTCTTTTTATGTAGAAATATTAGCGCGCCCAGCTCAACGTCAACAACCAGATTTGGATGACGACGAATAAGACGCTTATAAAGTAATTTGCGTAATTTTTAAAATGGGCCTAGTGGCCCATTTTTTGTTTGTACGTTTATACAAACGCGATTTAAACCTTGAGCATTCAAGTACAAGCAGCTTATAAGCAGTGCTTACTTTCAGTATTACCCTGAAAATTATGGCCGTGATTTTCTAAAACAATTAACAACAACTCTGTATCGCCATTTTTATATTTGGTTGTAAGTTTGATTAAAAACCCAACTTTAATACATTTGCATAACATAAGACTGTATTATACTGTGTTAGTTGATAATTATAGAAAACAGTAGTATTTATGCCATTAAATTATGCCGATAGCGATTTAAAACTTAGCCTTAAAACCTCAAAAGTTCTCATTGTTGATGATCAGTTACTTAGCATAATTGTACTGAAAAAAATATTATCAAAGCACTTTATTGTTAACACCGCCAACAGCGGTGAAGAAGCAGTTGAAATATGTAAATCTAATACTCCCGATATCGTACTGCTGGATATTTCAATGGATGGCATATGCGGTATAGAAACCTGTTTAAAACTTAAAACGACGACACAAACCCAAGACATTCCCGTTATATTTGTTACCTCCTTTGAAAACCAAGAAGAGGACTGCTGGGAAGCGGGTGCGGTAGACTTTATTCAAAAACCGATTAACCCAGAAACCTTATACAGAAGAGTAAGAGCGCACTTAACTATTAAGCTGCAACATGACTTATTAAGTCAAAAAGTGTTTCTTGATGACTTAACTAAAGTATTTAACCGTCGTTATTTTGATACTCATATTAATAAAATACAATTGAGTGCATTAAGAGAGAATACAGAATATGCTTTATTACTTATGGATATTGATTACTTTAAGCAATACAACGATATTTATGGACACGTAGAAGGCGACGTTGTTTTACACTTAGTTGCTCAAACAATTGCCAACAGCCTGCAAAGGCCAAGCGATTTTGTTGCCCGCTATGGCGGCGAAGAATTTGTGGTTGTGCTACCCCATACCAACGAGGAAGGCGCTCGCTGTGTTGCTGAAAAAATTAAAAATAACATATATGGCTTAGGTGTTTTACATAAGTACTCAGAGTTTGAATTTGTCACTATAAGTATAGGTGGAGCTACGTTATTGCAATCAGACGAAGGCAACATGGATATTTTGCAACGCGCAGATAAAAAAATGTACGCCGCTAAAGCACAAGGGCGAAATACAGTGTGCTTTTAAAGCGCAGCGAACCCAATACCAAAATATACGGTAGAGCAGTTATTAACACAGGCCTATAGGTATGTAAATTGCCAATAGTTGCTCGAAAGTAAAATTTTATTTTAGCCATACACATCGCCTGTAACAGCCAACCCTAGGCATGGCTATTGGATGTATTTAAGGTTCAGTTGCCTGTAATTACCTACTTTACTCACCGCACAGCTGCAGTTTGTTATACGCTATGACACTTTTTATATTTTTTGCCACTTTGGCAAGGGCAGTTGTCATTTCTGCTTATTTTAATATCGGCTACCGGAAATAGTGTGCCTTCAAGGTAGCGCCACTGCCCATCTTGTTTAATAAACAACGACTTTTCGTGCAACTCGCAATATAGGTTTTGGTAAAAGTAATTTACTTTAAATGTTACAAAGCCTTCGCTTGCATCGTGCTCAGTGTCGATGACGGTTAGCTTTATAAAGCGGCAGCTATCAGCAAAGTCTTTAATCTCTTTTACAGGGTTTTCTGCCTGTTTTTCACTTGCATAAGTTTGATAAACATAAGTTGCATTTTTAAGTACATATGCACTGTAGCGAGCACGCATAAGTTGCTCAGGTGTTTCAGCTATTTTTGATGCTAAATGAAGTGGTTCACAGCAGTCAGCATAATTTTGCTGGCTGCCACAAAAGCAAGGAGAAGTCGTTAATGAGGTCATAATATTAATATAAAGTGTTTAAAACACGAGTTTAACAAGCTTATTGAGTTAGTGGTATCTCAAGGTTGTGAGTATTTTTAGTAAAACAGTAAAGCTTAGTATTTGTAGTGCTTAAATTTAATGATAGCTGTGTCAGCTGTTGATCATTAATAATATCAGTCCAGGTAATAACCGCAGCAAAGTTTCCGTTGTGCAGCGCCGAGCTAAGTACATACTCTAAGTTTACTAAATGTTTTTGCCTGATCACCAGTAATTTGCTGGTGTCAATGGAGCATGAATCAAGCAAGGCTTTACTCGGTACATGGTCAGGGGCAATCAGCAGTGTCCATGCATTTAAGCTGTTGTATTGGTGTAATACTTTAAGCAATTCAAAGGTTGCTGAAATTTCATCTTCAATTTGAATTAAATTTACACAATCACTTTTATCGTCTTGCTGATAACTTTTAACGGTTCTTACGGTAATAGGCTGTAACATAAATTTCTCACTCACTGGGTTTTTATACAGTACCCATATACAGTAGTTTATACAGTGTTATGGTGCAAGTGTTTTTTTGCTAATTATTTGTACAGTCATTCAGTTTTAAATTTTTACACGGATAAAAAAACAAAAATAACTATTAAAAACAGAGCGTTAATATTTTAGGTATATATTTATATTTTTTATTAAAGTTATGCGGCGAATAGCACCTATACAGTACTTTATGCTCTATTATTTACGTTAAAGTAAAGCTGATTGCTCAGCATATAAGCACGGTAATTATTATTTTTAAAACCTGAAGTACATACGTATTACCGTGTCATATTTATTATTTCAGCTACTTCAATAACTTAATGCATAACAAGGTAAAATGTCCGGTATTTCGCTATTTTTATGCTAAAATCTCGCCACTTTTTACTACCTTAAGTTTGTTATGCTCGAAGCCTTATTTAAAATCCGCGCAAATGATTCCTCAGTACAACGTGAATGTGTTGCCGGTATGACTACTTTTATTACTATGGTTTATATTGTTTTTGTTAATCCAGCAATGCTTGCCCAAGCAGGAATGGATCAAGGCGCTGCGTTTGTAGCTACATGTATTGCAGCTGCAATAGGCTGTTTTATTATGGGCCTATGGGCCAATTATCCGTTAGCGTTAGCGCCGGGTATGGGATTAAATGCTTTTTTTACCTATGGCGTTGTTTTAGGAATGGGCTATACCTGGGAAGCGGCATTAGGTGCTGTGTTTATGTCGGGTTGTATATTTTTATTTTTAAGTTTATTTAAAGTACGAGAGTGGATTATTAATGCCATTCCACTGGTGCTAAAACAAGCAATAGCGACCGGTATTGGTGCTTTTTTGGCGCTAATTGCGCTTAAAAGTGCAGGGATCATAGTATCTAGCCCTGCAACCTTAGTGCAGCTAGGTGATATTACTGCACCTGGGCCATTACTTGCTATTTTAAGTTTTTTTGTGATTGCGGCATTGTTATATCGCGATTTTAAAAGTGGTGTGTTAATTAGTATTTTACTGGTAACAGGCATTGCTTTGGCTTTTGGTTTGGTTGAATATCAGGGGGTTATGTCTATGCCGCCGTCAATTTTACCAACCTTTATGCAACTTGATTTTAGTGCGGCATTTGAGCTTTCAATGTTGAGTGTTATTTTTGCATTTTTATTTGTAGATTTATTTGATACCTCAGGCACCCTGGTTGCAGTCACGCAAAAAGCAGGGCTTGCAGATGAAAAAGGCAATATGCCACGTTTAGGGCGCGCTCTTAGCGCTGATAGCACTGCCACTATTGCTGGTGCAATGCTTGGTACATCTACTACTACATCTTACATAGAGTCGGTGGCTGGCGTTTCTGTAGGCGGACGCACAGGCTTAACAGCCGTTGTTGTGGGTATTTGTTTTTTATTGATGATGTTTTTTGCGCCACTAGCGCAAATGGTGCCAGCGTATGCCACTGCCGGTGCTATTTTATATGTTTCGGTACTTATGCTACAAAACTTAAAGTTTGTAAACTGGGACGACATGACAGATGCCATTCCTGTTAGTGTGGTGTTATTAATGACCCCGCTGACATTTTCTATTGCTCACGGTATAGCGCTTGGGTTTATTTCATACACTGCGGTTAAGGTATTATGCGGTAAAAAGGATCAAGTAAGTATTAGTGTGTGGATTTTAACGGCATTGTTTATTGTTAAGTTTGCATTTTTATCTTAAAAAACTTATTTATCTATCAATAAAAAAAGCCCATACAATTTTGTATGGGCTTTTTTTATAAATTATAGTACTAATTTACCATTTCTTTTTCGGAGCAAACAATATGTCTAGGTCATCTTGCTCTTGTTCAGTTTTCTTTTTAAGTGCATCGGCATTCGATGCTCTTAACTCAACACTAATAGCTTCTAAGTAGCCTTCTACTTCTTGGTATTTAGCAGTTACATATGGATCGCTATACGATACCGCACTGAGTGAGGCATGGGCTTTTTCAAAATATTGTCTAGCTGAACCTACCATACCTGCAGAGCGCGCCGATAAACCACGTTTAATTTGGCTTTCAATATTTATTTGTAACTGCAGTTTTTCCATTCGTTTGTCTTCGATTACAAATAGTTGGCTATCGAGGTTACCTTTATTGTGCTCAGAGCGTAGAATAATACGTAATTTTTTTATGCCCTGTATTAGCGATACCAGTTGTTTATCGTTACTTGGCAGTGAAAGCGATTCGCTATTGCTTCCTTGAACTGGGTTATTCAAACGCTCTTTCGCTTCATTTAAACGGTTTTTTAATATTTTAGAACCAGGTGAAAGCGATACCATAGTACTAAGCGCATCGTGATTACGACGCTGTAAAACACGTAGTGTGTTATCTGAAAACGGGATATTAGCGTTATTCATTAACGCTTCCTCGGTTTCCTCAATGATAGCTTTTTGTTTGGTTAGTTCTTTACGGCGATCAGCTTCTTGTTTTTCTTTATGCTGTTGCACCGCACTTACCCAAAGCGCAATCACAATAAGAGCAACAATGAGTATAATTATAATAGAGACGATCATGTTACAGTTCTCGGGTTCTAAACCTAATTGCTCAATCTTACATTAAATATATAAGAACAGGAAAACTTTGCGCTAATTAACTATAAAAGCAGGCTAAGAAAGCGTTTAAATCTTAATGCTTTATATGATAATCATTGCTATCTGAAGTATATTTATTGTGCTAGCCTAAGCCTATATTTATTAAATACGATATTATCAATTAAAACCTACCATTTGTCGGGTGGTCAGTTTTTAAAGATAAAGTATTTACCCTCTCAAAAACGAATAATAACGAAAATACATAGCTATGAAATTACAACAACTTAGATATATTGTAGAAGTTCAAAATCATAAATTAAATGTCTCAGCAACAGCTGAAAGTTTATTTACCTCACAACCAGGTATTTCTAAGCAAGTGCGCATGCTTGAAGATGAGTTAGGTATTCAAATTTTTGGTCGCAGTGGTAAACATTTAACGCATGTAACGAGTGCCGGTGAAGAAGTCATTAATATATCGCGCGAAATCCTCTCAAAAGTGGAAGGTATTAAAGCGGTTGCTCATGAGCATACTTTACCTGATCAAGGTAAGCTTAATATTGCCACTACTCATACCCAAGCACGTTACGCATTGCCGAATGTTATTAAAGGGTTTATGAAAAAATACCCCGCAGTGTCACTTCATATGCACCAAGGTACACCCCAGCAAATATCAGATGCAGCTGCACGTGGCGATGCCGACTTTGCTATTGCAACAGAAGCGCTACACTTATATTCAGACCTTGTTATGCTGCCTTGCTATCATTGGAACCGTAGTATTGTGGTGGCAAAAGATCATCCATTAGCTAAAAAAGCCAATAGTATAACCGTGGCTGATATTGCAAAATATCCGCTTATTACTTATGTATTTGGCTTTACTGGCCGCTCAGAACTAGATAAAGCATTTAGTGCTCATGGACTTGAGCCGCACATAGTATTTACCGCCACCGATGCCGACGTTATTAAAACGTATGTACGCTTAGGATTAGGTGTTGGAGTGGTTGCGTCAATGGCGATTGACCAGGTCAGTGATACTGATTTAGTGTGTATTGATGCCAGCCATTTATTTGAAGCGAGTACCACTAAAATTGGTTTTAGAAAAGGCAGTTTTTTACGCACTTATATGTATGACTTTATTGAACGCTTTGCACCACACTTAACAAAAGAGCGAGTAGAGCGTGCTAACTTATTACGCAACCAAGAAGATGTTGATAAGTTATTTGCTGATATAGAATTGCCAGTTAAATAATTGTTTCGGTATCTAATACTTAACTGTTAAAAGTAGCTAATAAAAAAGGCGCCTGTTTTTAAACAGGCGCCTTTTTTAATTATAATTAAGTGTGTTAACACTCAATTATATTAACGGCTAAACCACCACGAGCGGTTTCTTTATATTTAGTTTTCATATCGTTACCGGTTTCGAGCATAGTTTTAATCACTTTATCGAGTGATACTTTTTGCTCGCCGCTACCACGAATTGCAAGGCGTGACGCATTAATTGCTTTAATCGCGCCCATGGCGTTGCGTTCAATACACGGTACTTGCACTAAGCCACCAACTGGGTCACACGTAAGCCCTAAGTTATGCTCCATGCCAATTTCGGCGGCATTTTCTACTTGCACTACATTACCACCTACAATTTCGGTAAGTGCGCCTGCAGCCATTGAGCAAGCCACGCCCACTTCACCTTGGCAACCTACTTCGGCACCCGAAATAGAGGCGTTCTTTTTATATAAAATACCGATAGCGGCGGCGGTTAATAAATAACGCGTAACTATGTCGCGATCAACTTCTTTTATAAAAGTATGATAATACATAAGTACTGCTGGTAAAATACCCGCTGCGCCATTGGTAGGAGCGGTTACAACACGCCCGCCTGCGGCGTTTTCTTCATTTACAGCTAAAGCAAATAAGTCGACCCAATCCATAGCACGTAGGGGGTCGTTACTTACTTCAACATTAAGTTTTAAATGTAAATTAGGAGCACGACGTTTTACTTTTAAACCGCCTGGTAAAATCCCTTCGGTACGCATACCACGCTCAATACAGGCTTTCATTACCTGCCAAATATTAAATAACTCGTCTTTAATATCGTTTTCGCTGCGTAGTGTTTTTTCGTTATGCATCATTAAAGTAGATACACTGAAACCCGACTCTTTACACATTTCCAGTAATTCTTGTGCGCTACCAAACGGAAAAGGTGCAGGGTTTTCTTCACGAATATCAAGCGCTGCTTGTTTTTCGTTTTCAAAATCTTGGTCAGTAACAATAAAGCCACCGCCAATTGAGTAATAAATTTGGCTATAAACCTTCTCGCCATTATTAGAGGCAATAATTTCCATTGCATTAGAGTGCTTAGGTAGCGTTTTACGACGGTGAAAAACAATAGCCCCTTGCTTTGGGAATTTAGCCTTATGCGTTTGATTTAAATAAATAACTTGTTCTTTTTCAATTGTGGCTAAAATAGTATCAACCAAATCGGCGTCGATGGTTTCAGGATCATACCCAGCAAGGCCAAGTATTACAGCTTTACCCGAGCCGTGGCCAATACCAGTTTGACCTAACGAGCCATATAGCTCTACTTTAATGTCGGTAACGTTTGCTAATAATTGTTTTTCTTGTAGGTCATTAACAAATAAACGAGATGCGCGCATTGGGCCAACGGTATGTGACGAAGAAGGGCCAATACCAATACTAAACATATCAAATGCACTTATCATAATGTGTCTCTTCTGTGTTTACTCAGCACTAGGCTGCTTTTTTGAACGGTCGTGTATAGTAACGCTAAATTGTGACTATGTAACCATTAATCAATAACATTTAAACTGGTAAGGCGAGTTGTTTTGTAAAGTTTTTAATGATGCTTGCAGTTGCACCCCAAAGTAAACCATGTGGGGTATTGTAACCATATAAAATAATGGTTTTACCAAAACGCTGAAAAGGCAGGGGCTGCCAATTAGCCTCGTTAGTTAAATCACGCAGTGGTAATAAAAAACTAGCTTGTACCTCATTATGATCGTTCTCCCAAATAGTGTGTTTATTAAGCATGCCAACAAAAGGGCTAATGTTAAAGCCGGTGAGTGTTGAGTACAAAGGTAATTGGCCAAATACTTTAACATTACTGGGCGTAATATTTAGCTCTTCATGTAGTTCACGCAGGGCAGTAGTGCGAAGCGTAATATCACTTGCTTCAAACTTACCACCGGGCAAGCAAATTTCACCGGGATGATGGTGCAAATAAATAGGGCGCTTACACAGTAAAATATGCGCATGATCATCTACATCAATAAGCGGCAACATGACTGCGCTGGCACGCTTTTTAGGGGTATCTATTCCTTGATCTGGCGCTGCCGTAGGGCTTAACTGAAACCGCGCTATAATGTGTTCACTATTCAAAGCGACCTACTGTTATTTATAATAATGGAAGTATTTTATTTACTTTATCGTATGTTTCTTGATATTCCAATGCAACTTTAGAATCAGCTACTATGCCACCACCGGCCCAGCAGTGTATTTGTTGAGCGTGGCATACTAAAGTGCGAATAGTAATGCTGGTATCCATGTTACCACAAGCACTTAAATAGCCTATTGAACCACAATAAATACTGCGACGATGCGGTTCAAGTTCTTCAATAATCTCCATTGCTCTCACTTTAGGCGCGCCAGTAATCGAGCCCCCAGGAAATGCTGCAGCGAGTTGATCAACCGCCGTTTTACCCTCTGCCAATGTGGCAGTAACTGTACTAACTAAATGATGCACCGCCGGAAAGCTCTCAATAGCAAATAATGAGGGCACCTGTACCGATCCTGGTTTGGCTACTTTACCTAAATCGTTTCGTAATAAATCAACAATCATTACATTTTCGGCGCGATCTTTGGCAGAGTTTGCCAATAATTGTGCTTGCTGGGCGTCTTGCTGCGGATCCGCTTTTCGCGGTAACGTGCCTTTAATCGGCTTAGTTTGCACTTGATTATCGCTTACTAATATAAAACGCTCCGGAGAAATAGACAAAATTGCGCCTTGCGGATGGTTTATAAAGCTAGAAAACGGCGCTTTATTCGCAGCTGTTAATTTAACGTAGGCAGCCCAAGGCGAGCCTTCATATTGGGCACTAAAACGTTGTGCTAAATTTATTTGATAGCAATCGCCTGTTTTTAAATAATCTTCAATTACGGCAAATTTTTGCGCATAATCAGCGCGGCTCATATTAGATTGCCACGCAGTTTTAAGTGCAAAGCTAGGCATAATGGCAGGTTGTGCTAAATACTGCTGATAAAGTGCTAAGCGATTAACCTTAGGCTGGGCAATATAAAACCAACTGTTTTGTTGTTTATCGTATATGAGTGCATCTAAGTACAAGCCAACGGCCATTTGTGGCAAGTCTATATCGTTTATAGCGCTACTTGGGAGGTTTTCAAGTGTGCGGCCTAAGTCATAACCCAAATAACCCAGCCAGCCACCACTAAAGGGTAGGTTGTTGGCCGCTTTGTTGTTATTAAGTTTTAGCAGTTCGCTGTTCATTATTTCAAAGCAGCTTCTTGCATCGGGTTGGTTATTTAAAATACTGAGGTTGTTTTGTACTTCCAGTGTGCTTTTGGGCTCGATGGCAATAATATCAAAACGACTGTCTACATGCTCACTATTGGCCGAATCGAGTAAAATGGCATAAGGCAAGTGGGCAAAATGCGCAAATACATCAATACAGCTTTGTGTTATGGCTAATTTTATACAATTATTTTTATTGTTTAGCATTTACTACCCCTTTAAGAACTGGCTCGAAACGGGCGAGGAGGGTATCATAAGTCAAATTTTTTTGGCAGCGTTTAGTTGCTTCCCAAATTAAAAACAGTGCAAACCACCGTCACCGGTTTGATATAGCTTACGCGACCCCGCGTAACGGTAACTTAAGGAACCACTATGAGTACAATCCGTCAGCAAGACTTTATAGATAGCATTGAAGATGCTTTGCAGTATATTTCCTTCTATCATCCCCTTGATTTTGTTCAAGCGCTTGAAAAAGCCTATAACAAAGAACAAAGTAAAGCAGCAAAAGATGCCATCGCACAAATTCTAATTAACTCGCGTATGTCGGCTGAGGGCAAGCGTCCGCTTTGCCAAGACACAGGTATTATTACCTGTTTTGTTAAAGTAGGTATGGATGTTAACTGGGATAAAACCGATTTAACCGTTCAACAAATGGTTGATGAAGGCACACGCCGTGCATACTTAAATCCAGACAACCCGCTGCGCGCCTCTATTGTTGCAGACCCTGCAGGTACTCGTAAAAACACCAAAGACAATACCCCTTCAGTTGTACATATAGATTTAGTAGCGGGCGGTAAGGTTGAAGTAATGGTAGCGGCTAAAGGCGGCGGCTCTGAAAACAAAAGTAAAATGGTTATGTTAAACCCATCTGACGATGTGGCAGAATGGGTAGAAAAAACGCTACCTACAATGGGCGCAGGCTGGTGTCCGCCTGGCATGCTAGGTATAGGTATTGGTGGTACGGCTGAAAAAGCGGCAGTAATGGCTAAAGAGTCGTTAATGGATCCGGTAGATATTCATGAATTAATGGAACGCGGTGCAGAAACCACAGAAGAAAAGCTACGTTTAGAAATATTTGAACGTGCTAATAAATTAGGTATTGGCGCACAAGGCTTAGGCGGTTTAACAACGGTTGTTGATGTTAAAATTAAAACAGCACCAACGCATGCAGCGTCAAAACCGGTCGTGATGATCCCTAATTGTGCGGCTACTCGCCACGTACACTTTACCCTTGATGGTTCAGGCCCAGCAAACCTAAAAGCACCTAAGTTAGAAGATTGGCCACAAGTAACCTTTGAAGTGGGCGAAGGCACACGTCGTGTTGATTTAAATACCTTGACCAAAAAAGATGTGCAAGAGTGGAAAATGGGTGAAACTGTTTTACTTTCGGGTACTATTTTAACGGGTCGAGATGCCGCGCACAAGCGTTTGCAAGACATGATCAACTCAGGCGAAGGTTTACCTAAAGGCGTAGATTTTGATAATAAATTTATTTATTACGTAGGCCCAGTAGATGCTGTACGTGACGAAGCAGTTGGCCCAGCGGGTCCGACAACGGCTACGCGTATGGATAAATTTACCGATATGATGCTAGAAAAAACCGGTATTGTAGGCATGATAGGTAAAGCAGAGCGTGGCCCTGCTACGGTTGAGTCTATTAAGCAGCATAAGTCAGTGTACTTAATGGCAGTTGGCGGCGCGGCGTATTTAGTATCTAAAGCAATTAAAAAAGCACGTGTTGTTGCTTTCGAAGATTTAGGTATGGAAGCCATCTACGAGTTTGAAGTAGAAGATATGCCGGTAACAGTCGCTGTTGATAGCGAAGGTGCTAATGCGCATACGCAAGGCCCTGCAATTTGGAAAGCTAAAATTGAAGAGCTAGATAGCAAGCTAAAGTAATCTAACTTACTAATATACAAAGCGAGCCCTGTGCTCGCTTTTTGTTTAACTTAAACTAAGTAACCTGATCTCTGGATAATAAACCTATCTCAAGCAGCTATTTTCAGCGCTAACTGCGTTGAATTCACTTGCAATAGGCCAGCTATTGACGCGTGAATTCGTCTTGTTTTCACTGAAAATCTCTGGCTAGAGAAAATAAAGATAAATATAACTATGATTCAATACGTTAGTAGATCTCTTAACCAGAGTTCAGGTTAAATAACCTGTTCTACTCCCCGTAATTTAATTTGCTTAGCAAAAGAGTGAACAGCTCTGACCAGTTCTCTTAAACCACCCCCTTTTTAAGGCAAACCTATGTAGCATAAGCGTTTGCATATTATGCTTGCGTGTAATTTAAACTTTACAGTTATTAGTTGCGTTACGTTCACGTAAGCGTAAACCTTGCGGTGTTTGTTATTTTTAGCTTTTAATACTTGATTGCTTTACCTTTGTGGAATTTTTATGTGCACTTACCATTAAAGCTGGCTATTTAATTCAATGCTGTTTTGCGCTTGGGTTTATCCTCTCGTGGTATAGCGAAGCGTTATCCGAAGTGATAAAGTCTCGGCAATTTCATGCATGCATACCCTTTAGGGTTAACTATTTCGGAGTATTTAAAGTGGTTGTGTTTAATCAAGTTGAATTTGATAACCATGAACAAGTGGTTTTTTGTACTGATAAAGAGTCGGGTTTAAAAGCAATAATTGCGGTACATAATACTAACCTAGGTCCGGCAGTGGGCGGATGTAGAATGTGGGATTATGCAAATGATGAAGATGCCGTTTACGACGTGCTGCGTTTATCCAAAGGCATGACCTATAAAAATGCAGTTGCGCGCTTGCCATTTGGTGGCGGTAAATCTGTGATTATTGGTAATGCTAAAGAAATTAAATCTGAGCAATTATTCCGTGCTTTTGGTCGTCAATTAGAGCGATTAAACGGCAGCTACTATTCTGCTGAAGATGTAAATATCAACTGCGACGATGTTGCAATGATGAACAAAGAAACCAGTTATGTACTTGGCCTTGAAGGCAAAAGTGGTAACCCATCACCATTTACAGCATACGGTACGTTTTTAGGTATAAAAGCGGCATTAAACCATCAGCGTGGTCATCAAAACTTTGCTGGTATTAAAGTAGCAGTACAAGGGTTAGGGACTGTTGCTTATACTTTATGTAAGCATTTGTCAGAGGCGGGCGCTGAGCTATATGTTACTGATATTAACCAAGCAGCAATTGACCGTGTTGTTAATGAGTTTGGTGCTACAGCCGTTGGCATTGACGAAATTTACGATTTAGACGTAGACGTGTACGCACCTTGTGCACTAGGTGCAACTATAAACGATGCAACTATACCGCGCCTTAAAGCTACTATAATTGCAGGCTGTGCCAATAACCAGTTGGCACAATCGCGCCATGGTGAAATTATTCGTGAGAAAGGTATTTTATATGCACCAGATTACGTAATTAACGCCGGTGGTATTATTAATGTTTATTATGAAACGCTACCAGAAGGGTACAGTGCTGCTGCGTCAAATAAACATGTTGAAGGTATTTTTGATACCCTAACTGAAATTTTTGCGCGTAGTGAAAAAGAGCAAAAATCTACGCATTTAATTGCTGATGAGCTTGCACAAGAGATCCTTAAAAACGGTCTTTAATCGGCTAAATAAGTTAACCGTAAATATTAGGGCGTGCAATTGCACGCCTTTTTTTTGTTTATACGTTAAACTTAGTTTTTTATTTTGTGTGTTTATTTATCTATGTCTTCTTCGCCTGTTTCTATGCAGCCTATTGATTTTGATAGCTGGCCCCGTAAACAACATTTTGAGTTGTTTAAACACTTTTCTCAACCTTACTTTAATGTGTGTGTACAGCTAAACGCGAAGGCCTTATATAATTACTGTAAAGCGCATCAGCTGTCTTTTTTTCAGGCCTATACTTATGCCACACTTAAAGCGTGCCATGCGTACCCGCCAATTATGCTGCGTATTATTAATGATAAGCCATGGTTACTAAGTAACACCCGCGCTAGTGTGGTTGAGCTGGCAGCAGATGACTCGTTCAGGTTTAGTTACTTTAGTGATAAGGCCAACTTTACTGAGTTTGCCGTGCATGCCAGCGCAGTTAGTTTTAATGCTAAATCGCAGCCTTTATTTTCTGACGCCTTTGCACAAACCGAAGGGCAGGCCGACTTAATTCATATTTCGGTGTTACCTTGGCTAAATTTTAGTGCTTTTTCGCATGCGTTTAGTGAAGGGAAATGTTTAGGGATCCCTAAATTTGTATTTGGTCAGCTTAATAAACAGCAGCAAACTATGCCCTTAGCCATTGATGTACATCACTCTTTAATGGATGGTTTACACGTGGCAAAGTTTATAAACATTTTACAAGATACATTTGATAACTTTTGTAAAGATTAGTTAATGAAATGCTACTGCAGGCTGTGGTAGTATTTTCTTAGTTTAGCTGGTTTTGGTTGGTTTTTAATCACTTAGGATTGCGTTAAATTTGGTGGGTAATACTAATTAATCAATAATAATTATAAAGGTCGCAGTGATGAAGCATTTAGGGATTTTATGTGTATTTTTCGTCATGTTCACGTGTCAGGTGCAGTCACAAACTCGTTTACCTTTAAGTGATTATTTTTTTGAAACATGGAATACCCGCTCAGGCCTGCCTCACAATAGTATTAATAGCTTAGCGCAAACTCAAGACGGTTATTTATGGATAGCAACATGGGAGGGTTTAGCGCGCTTTAATGGCCAAGAATTTAAACTATTTACTCGCGCTGAAATAAATAATATTCCCGACTCAGGGCTTCGTGCACTTACTCCTACCGATGACGGCGGCTTATTAATAGCCGGTGCAAGAGGTGGTATCAGCTTATATCAATATAGACAGTGGAATACTCAGCCGAGTGCCTCAGCTATGGTTAATCACATAATTAAAAGTAACGATGACGGGTTTTGGCTGGCATTAGAAAACGATGGCGTATTTTACCGCGGGGCTAATAGTAAACACGATCAGGCCATTGTTCATAATGTTAGCGCTTATCGTGTGCTTGAAGATGCCAATGGCGTTATTTGGGCTGCTACTAGCGATGGTTTATATAAAATTGTTGATCAGCAAGCAAGCTTAATAACAGCCGATGACGGGCTACCCAATGCAGCAGTTTATACTCTACTACTTACTCGCCAAGGGAAATTAATTATTGGCAGTGAGCGCGGCGCTTATATTCTCAAAGACGCAGTATTTACTGCCATCCATCCACAGCTCAGTGTCGAGTCTATTTCTAGTTTATTAGAAGATAACCACGGTGATTTATGGTTTGGCACTATTAATAAAGGTATTTTTCGACTCAGTGTGGCTGGGCTTGAGCAATTAGATGCGAAAGGCGGACTCCCTGCTAATAGAATATTGTCTTTATTACAAGATAGGGAAAACAGTATTTGGGTGGGCACTAATGCCGGGCTGTTTAGATTAAGGGAGGCGCCATTTACCGCCTGGACTACTAAGCGGGGTTTAGCTGGGGATTACGTGCGAACGGTATTATCGCACTCCGATGGTAGCTTATGGGTAGGGAGTAGTGCCGGCCTTAACAAAATTAAAAATAATAATGTAACTCAAATAGAAGGTGCTAAAGAAGGTTCTCCCTATTCGGTATTGAGTTTACTGGAGGGCGAGGATGGCGATGTATGGATAGGCACTTATACATCGGGTGTATTAAAGGTCAGTAATAATAAAATAACGCCTTATTTAAATCGTAGTAATGGCCTTGGGAGTAACGAAGTAAGAGGGCTATTACTCGACTCTAAACAGCGATTATGGATCGGCTCTGCTATGGGGTTAACGCGAGTTGAAAAAGATGGCTCATTAGTGCAATTTACCAATGAAAAAGAGCTGCCTAGCGGTTTTATTTTAGCACTCAGTGAAGATAACAAAGGCAATGTTTGGATTGGCACCGGCAATGGGGTTGTGGTGTTTAATATACTAACTGAGCAATTTAGTGCTATAAGCTTTCCAGCGCAATTTGCTGCCGAGTATGGATTTGGTTTTTATTTCGATGACGACTACACATGGATGACGACAGATCGTGGATTAATGCGCTATGAGCACAGTGCGGGCAAAATGGCTATTTTAGGGCGGGAGCAAGGGCTGCCAGTCGATAAGTTATTTCAAATTGTGGCTCATAAAGATTCATTTTGGTTATCGAGTAACCGCGGGGTTATTCAGGTTGATCGCCAGCACGTTAATCATGTTCTTGATGAAAAACAAAAAAATATAAATATTCCACTCGTATTTCAACTTTATGACGAGGGCGATGGCATGCTCAGTGCACAAGTTAATGGCGGCTCGACCCCATCAGCAACAGTGCATAAAAATGGCACCATTTGGTTTGCTACTGCAAAAGGAGTAAGCGCGCTAAAACTTGAGTTATTGCAAGCATCAAGCAAAGTAGATTTGCCTACTATCATTGAGAGCTTTAGCGTTAACGGCAGAGCAACAGCGCTCCCATTAGATGGTGAAACAGTATTATTGCCGCCTAATGTTTCAAGATTATCTTTTCAGTATGCGGGTTTGAGTTTTATTATGCCGCAGCGTTTAAGTTTTCAAACACAGTTAGAAGGTTTTAATAAAGAGTGGGTAAACCGCCAGCACATGACAGGTGCAGAATACACCAACTTACCTGCAGGTAAGTATACGTTTAAGGTGCGCGCCGGGTATCCAAATACTCAATGGCAGCAAAATGAGCAAAAAATTAGCTTTATAATTCAGGCGCATTATTGGCAAAAACTGAGCTTTAAATTAACACTGTTTTTTACTTTTTTGGTCACTATATATGCTATTTATAAATACCGCTTATATCATTATAAAAAAGTAGAGGCAGAGCTAACTAAACGAGTAGAAAAGCAAACACAGGACCTTCAAGAACAGGCCAATGCTTTTGCTTATCAAGCCACTCACGATCAACTTACTGACATGCCTAACCGGCGCGCTTTCGATAGTTGGTTAGCAGCAAATTTTGCCACTTATAAGCAGGAAAATAAAATATTAGCTATTGCTATCATGGATATAGATCACTTTAAGCGAGTGAACGATGGCTGGTCACACATTGTTGGTGATAAAGTTATTTGTGAAATAGCCAAAATGCTTAAATCGCGCTGTGAAGGAGAGCAACAAGTAGCTCGCTGGGGCGGGGAGGAATTTACCTTAGTATTTCCTAACAAAACTGCAGCAGAAGCAAAGCTCATGTGTGAACTATTACGGGAGGATATTGCAAGTAACGATTTTTCAGTAATTGCAGAAGGGTTGCATCAAGTAACCGTAAGTTTTGGTGTTTCTGACTCCAATAATATAGACGATTACGACCGACTGTTATCGGGAGCCGATCAGGCATTATACAAAGCAAAAAACGGTGGCCGTAATCGTACCGAAATCATGTAATTGAAAAGTGCCTCAGTCGCACACATATAGAGAGTATACATTGAGCGAAGGCATCAGCATGATAAATGGATTGTTAATTGTTATCTTAATTATTTTTGTGGTTATTTTTTGGCGTTGGCCAGCTATTCAAAATAGATTATGGCAACGTAAATATAAAACTCTTGAGCTTAATTCGCAGCAAAAAGATATTTTACTGCGTTGTATGCCTATTTATAAAAAAATGACCGATGCCGATAGAGCAAAGTTAGAGCGCCATATTATGTGGTTTTTAAGCGAAAAACGCTTTGTGGGGTGCGATGGCTTAAAACTAACTGGCGCAATGAAGTTAATAGTTGCTGCAGATGCCTGCCTGCTAGTGCTCAATAAGCCTTGGCCTTTGTATAAAAACGTAAAAGAAATACTCCTATACCCAAGTGCTTATTATGCACCGCAGTCAACGCGTGATAGTGCTGGCTTAGTTAGCTATCATAATGCAGTTAGGCTTGGAGAGTCGTGGCCAGGCGGTACACTAGTACTTAGTTGGCACGATGTACTAGAGGGGAATAGATTACCCAGTGATGGCCATAATTTAGTGTTTCATGAATTCGCGCATCAGCTAGATCAAGAAACCGGCAAAACAACCGGCACGCCGTTACTTAAAACTTCAGCCGAGTATAAAGAATGGGGGCGCGTATTTAGTCGTGCCTTTAATCAGTTAAAAAGTCATGTTGCTTATAGTATGGAGCATGTTATTCATAGTTATGGTGCGACTAATGAGGCTGAATTTTTTGCGGTGATCACCGAAACCTTTTTAGAAAAACCAGCAGAACTGCGCCGATATGACCCTGAAATTTATCGCTTGCTGGTGGACTATTATCAATTTGACCCTATAGTCTGGCATTAATTTACGGCATTTCATCTTATAACGCTGGCAACTTGTCGACGTTTTTGTTGCAATCATGTAAGAGAGTTACATAGAGCAACAATAATAAGTGAGAATTGCATGAAAAAAATGCTGCAAACGGTGCTAGCTTTATCTGTGTCATTGGCACTAGGCAACGCACAAGCCCAACAAGACGATGAGCCAAAATGGCAAGTAGATTCACCTAAAGGGCAATTTGTAGATGCCACCATTAGTGTTGATCAAGGCACATGGATGAACCTAGATATTAGCCCTGATGGTAAAACACTGGTGTTTGATTTACTTGGCGATATTTATACTATGCCAATAAGTGGTGGCAGTGCCACACAACTTACCTCAGATATTGCATGGCAAATGCAACCGCGCTTTAGCCCAAATGGTAAACACATTGCTTTTACCTCAGATCAAGGTGGCGGCGATAATATTTGGATTATGGATTTAAACGGCGAAAACCAAAGTGCAGTAACCGACGAAACCTTTCGCTTATTAAACAGCCCTGCATGGAGTCCTGATGGCGACTACCTAGTTGCCCGTAAACACTTTACCGCAAGTCGCTCATTAGGGGCAGGCGAAGTATGGCTTTATCATAAAGCGGGTGGCAAAGGAGTACAGCTTACTAAGCGAGCTGACGATCAAAAAGACTTGGGTGAACCAATGTTTTCGCCCGATGGTCGTTATGTGTACTTTTCACATGATGCAACGCCAGGTAAAACCTTTCATTATTCAAAAGACTCTGTAGCGGGAATTTATAAAATAAAACGTTACGACCGTGAAACCGGCGAAATTGAAACGGTGATTAGTGGCATGGGTGGCGCAATAAGACCAACCCCCTCACCCGATGGTAAAAAGCTTGCTTATATAAAGCGTGACGACTTTCAAACTAGCCTGTACTTATACGACTTAACTAGCGGTGAGCACACTAAACTGTACGATAAGTTAGAACGCGATATGCAAGAAACCTGGGCTATTCATGGTGTTTACCCCACGATTGCTTGGACGCCAGATAATCAACAACTGGTATTTTGGGCTGGTGGCACAATACATAAACTCGATGTTAGCGATAAATCGGTAGAAACCATTGCTTTTAAAGTACAAACCACTAAAAAAATTCAAAAAGCAGTGCGTTTTACTCAAAACCTCGATACAGATGAATTTGATGTAAAAATGCTGCGTAACGTACAAATTAGCCCAGATGGTGAAACGGCTATTTTTGAAGCGTTAGGACACATTTATAAACGTGATTTAGAATCAGGTAAAATTAAACGCTTAACCAAACAAACCGATCATTATGAGCTATTTCCGCAGTACTCGCGTGATGGCAAAAAAATAGTTTACACCACATGGGACGATAACGAGCAAGGCCAAGTACGTGTGGTTTCTGCGAGCAGTGGCCGTGGTGACACCATAACTGAGCAACCGGGTAAGTACGTTGAGCCTACCTTTAGCCCAGACGGTAAAACAGTGGTTTATCGCAAAGCCACCGGTGGCAGTATTTTAAACCCTAAGTGGTCACTAAACCCAGGAGTTTACAGCGTAAGTACTAAAGGCGGCAAAAGTGAGTTAATTTCAAAAAATGGCTATCAGCCACAGTTTGGCGCAGCTAACGATCGAGTGTACATCATGAGCCCGTGGCCAAAACCAACGCTGAGTGTAGTAGAGCTTGATACTAAAAAAGTGCGTAAGCTTTACGAATCTGAGCATGCCACCGAATTTAGAGTATCGCCAGATGGCCAATACCTTGCGTTTGCGGAGCGCTTTAAAGTATTTGTAACACCGTTTGTAGAAAGCGGTAAAACGCTTAATATTAGCCCCACAGACAACCAATTTCCTATTGAGCAGTTATCTGTTCGTGCGGGAGAAAATATTAGCTGGAGCGCTAACAGCAATAAGTTGTATTGGACCTTAGGTCCTGAGCTTTATCATGCCAGCCTTGAGGGTATGTTTGCTATTAACAAAGCTGACGATAAAGACTTTAAAGTAAAAAGTGGCGATAACATTAGCTTTAGTAAAAAAATGGCTGAGCCAAAGGGCATGATAGCCCTAACTGGCGCTAAAATTATTACTATGGATGGCGAAAAAGTGATTGAGAATGGCGTGATAATCACCGATGGCAAGCATATCAAAGCCATTGGCACAGCCGCTGATATAAGTATTCCTAAAGGCGCTAAAGTAGTTGATGTAACAGGCAAAACGATTATGCCTGGGATAGTCGATGCTCATGCGCATGGCTCGCAAGCAAGTGATGAAATTATTCCACAACAAAACTGGAAAAACTTTGCAGGGCTTGCATTAGGTGTAACCACAATTCACGATCCATCAAACGACACCTCTGAAATATTCACCGCCAGCGAAATGCAAAAAGCAGGCATGATAGTTGGCCCGCGTATATTCTCTACCGGTTCGATTTTATATGGCGCCAATATGCCAGGGTATACCTCGCATATTGACTCGTTAGATGATGCTAAATTTCATTTAGAGCGTTTAAAAAAGGTTGGCGCGTTTAGTGTTAAATCGTACAACCAACCGCGTCGCGAGCAGCGCCAGCAAGTAATAGAAGCAGGGCGTGAACTGCAAATGATGGTAGTGCCTGAAGGTGGTTCATTACTACAGCATAACTTAAGTATGATAGTAGATGGGCATACAGGCATTGAGCATTCAATTCCGATAGAGCATATTTACGACGATATAAAACAGCTGTGGTCACAAAGTGATGTAGGTTATACACCAACGCTTGTTGTAGCCTATGGCGGTATTTGGGGCGAAAATTACTGGTACGATAAAACGGATGTGTGGAATCACCCACGGTTAAGTAAATTTGTACCTAAAAACCAATTACTACCACGCTCAATGCGCCGCGTTAAAGCACCTGAGCATCACTATAACCACTTTAACAATGCCCGCGTAGCTGCTGAGCTGCAAGACTTAGGTGTGCTAGTTAACTTAGGTGCGCATGGCCAACGTGAAGGTTTAGGTGCGCACTGGGAAATGTGGATGTTTGCCCAAGGTGGTATGACCCCACTTGAAGCAATTAGGGCCTCAACACTTGATCCTGCTAAGTACTTAGGGCTAGATAAAAACGTCGGATCGCTTGAAGTAGGTAAACTTGCTGATTTAATGGTAATTGATGGCGACCCGCTAAGTAATATCCGCGACTCAGACAAAATTGACTACACCATGATCAACGGCCGCTTATTTAATGCCGCAACTATGGTTGAAGTGGGTAAAAAGCAGCGTAAACCACTTTATTTTGAAAACAACAAATAGCATTTAAAGTTAGAGTTTAAATAACCCATAACACATTTAAAAGCGGCTAACTTAGTTTTAAGTTAGCCGCTTTTTTATAGGCATAAAAAAACCGCTTAACGCGGTTTATTTTAAAATCAAATTAGGTTGTTAAACAACACCGCGCGGTAAACGACAGTCGTGCTCTTTACGCGCTAATTCTACAATCCAAAACTCTTCAGCTGTGTAACCGTCTTCATTTTCGGTAACAACAGTAAATGGTGCTTTTTTCTGTGCTTTAGCAGGTGCAGCCACTTTAGTTTTTTTCGTTTTAGCAGTTTTGCCAGAAGTTAACTTTTTAGTTAACTCTGCTACATCAGCTAGGCGTAAATTTTTGCCGCCATCGATGCTGTACCAGCCTGGTTTTGTAGTGATTTCAGGTTTTTTACCGTTGGCAGCTTCATACGCTGATTCAAAGGCAGATAACACTGCTGTTTTGTCTAGTTTGCTCATTAGAGACCCTATACGTTGTTAACACAGATAAAGAAGTCCTATTTATACCTATTTTAAAAGTGTTTTTCAATTTTTTGCGATTTTCCTTCCATTTTAGCCCATAAACAGCCAAAATTTGCACAAAATTCAGTGTTAAGTAAGGTAACTTGTATGCAACATCGAGAATTTAACCAGCTGTTAAATGACATTTTAAAACCCCACACAATTAATGATTTCTGCCCAAATGGCCTACAAGTTGAAGGCAAAAATGAAATTAAAACCATAATTACTGGTGTTACTGCAAGCCAAGCACTGATTGATGCTGCAATAGAAAAAAATGCTGATGCAATATTAGTGCACCATGGTTATTTTTGGAAAGGCGAATCGCAACCAATTACAGGTATGAAAAAACGCCGCATTGGTGCGTTATTAGCAAATGACATTAACTTATTTGCTTATCATTTACCGCTCGATATACATCCGGTACTTGGTAATAACGCACAATTAGCACTGTTGCTAGATATTGAAATTGAAGCGGGTTTAGAGCCTGTTGCAAACAGCGTAGCAATGAAAGGGCGTTTAAAAACACCGTTAACGGGTGAAGAGTTTGCCAATAAAATAGCTCAAGTGTTAAACAGATCACCACTGAGCAGTTTAGTACGAACCGATAAAATAGAGACAATTGGGTTATGCACCGGTGGCGGGCAAGGTTACATTGACCTAGCTGCAGAGCAAGGCCTTGACGCCTACTTAACTGGCGAAGCGTCGGAGCAAACTATTCATAGCTCGCGCGAGCAGAATATTGACTTTTTTGCCGCAGGGCACCACGCCACAGAACGCTACGGCATTAAAGCATTAGGCGAGCTGCTCGCTCAAGAGCATGGTTTTGACGTCACATTTATTGACATAGATAACCCAGTATAAATAGTTGAAAATGTAATACATATAGAATCATCATTAGCTACCTAGCTGCTATATAAAGTTAGGTAGCAGCTAGGTGATTAATTAGCTAATGGCTAATGCATTGAGAAATTATTTATAAAGAGATGAGGCTCATCATTAGCTGCCATGGTTTTGGTAAATAACGCAAAAACCATATTAATACATGTGTTAGTGAACGTTGCGGCTGTGGAGTTTTTACTACATGCAAAGTAACAGTTTAAAATTAAGCTATTAATATTAAAAACTATTTTATATTTAAGCAGCTATCGCGTTTTAGGGCTTAGTGTTTGAAGGCTTTTTTATAACTAGAAGCTTCAGAGCCTCGAATATAAGTAATGAGAGGAGTCACTTTTGAGCGAAATAAAAATATTTGGTCTTTTTTTAATTACTGCTTTGGCAGAAATAATAGGCTGTTACTTACCATACCTTTGGTTGCGCGAGGGGAAATCGGTTTGGTTACTGGTTCCTGCAGCCCTTAGCCTAGCTATATTTGCTTGGTTATTGTCGTTACACCCAGCCGCTGCGGGTAGGGTGTATGCCGCTTATGGTGGCGTGTATATTTTCATGGCTATTTTGTGGTTGTGGATTGTTGATGGTATTCGTCCAACTACATGGGATCTGGTGGGTTCAGGTGTAGCACTTGTGGGTATGGCTATCATTATGTTTGCTCCACGTAGCGTATAACACAGTATCTGAGGTGGTGGGTTTGTAATTACAGCGTAGTTAAAAAAACTGCATATATTCGTAAATTATCAGGTCTAAATCAGTTCAACCGCACATTAAAAATGTAGCTCTAATCATTGAAAACTAAGACGGTGCTATCGAGTTTTATACTAAGAAACTTCAACTTATACTCCTCGGAAATACTAATTTAGGCGGCAGGAAATGCTGAGTTTAGGTTTGTTTTTTAAATGCTAATGACACGAATTTACTTTTGGCTCATGGATAGCAAACGAGCAGGCACAAGCTGTTAGTTACCAAGTCTGGGTGTGTTTTGCTATTTTACAGACCAACGATTTCTGGCGAGACTATGAGATAATGAAAGCAAATGGGGTTGTTTAATTAACAACCACGAGTTGAAGAGTAAGCGACTGTAGTGTTTATAGAGTAACAATTGGCTTTACTGCAACTCAACAGCTATTTTCACCACACACTTAATCTGGCCACATCCAAGCCAATAAATTTAAAAAATGTAAGAACCGATAAAAACTATGAGCACTGAAAATATTTCTCAAAAAAACGCGAGCTTTTTCCCTTGGCTGATTATGATCTTAATGTCGTCAGTGACCTTTGTAGGAATACTGTCGGAGTTGATGCCCTCAGGTATCCTGCCTTTAATGATGGCCGATCTTAATATTAGTGAAATGCAAACAGGTAATTTAGTGGGTTACTACGCCATTGCGTCAGCGATATTTGCAATTCCGCTCATTTCAATGACCATGCAATTTAATCGTAAGCACTTGCTACTGCTTTTATTGAGTGGCTTTGCTGTTTCAAACATTGTGGTTGGGCTGATTGATAATTATAACGTTATTATTTTTCTTAGGATTATCGGAGGCATTTGTGCAGGTGTGATGTGGCCAATGATTGCAGCCTACGGTATGCGACTGGTAGATGAGGAACATCATGGCAAGGCTATTGCGGTTATTATGGCAGGCACCACGCTGGGAATTAGTCTTGGTATGCCCATAATGACCACTATTGGCAATGAATATGGCTGGCGAAGTGAGTTTATTGGCTTTGGGCTGGTTATTATTGCTATTGCCATTATTAGCTTTTTTGCATTGCCTTCTGCGCCCGGTGAAAAGCTGAGCAAAAGCTCCTCACCTTTTGCGGTATTAACAAATCCAGCTGTACTAGTTATTCTTGTGCTTACCTTGCTTGGTGTAACCGCACATTATGGTGCCTATGTTTACATTACAAGCCTGGTTGAGGAAATTGGTTTAGCTGGTGGGATTGAAAGTGCTTTATTGTTTTTTGGTATAGGTTCGATGATTTCTGTTTTTTTAGCTATAAAACTTATCGATAAATACCTGCGGCTATTAACAATAACCATGTTTGCATTACTTATTGTTTCTATGCTCACATTACTAATGTTTGGCAAAGTAAAAGGTGTAGGGCATTTTGCTTTTTTTATCTGGGGTCTTTCATTTGGTCCCTTAGTCACTTTAATGCAGGCCGCCGTTAGCAGGCAGGTAAAAAATGCTAAAGATGTTGCTACTTCAGTTCAGTCCTCGGTATTTAATTTATCCGTTATGATCGCATCTTCTGTTGCTGGGCTGCTGCTGGGGATTTATTCACCTATGAGCTTGGTGTACTTTGCCGTTGCTTTATCTATTCCGGGTATTATTATCTCATTTTTTGCGAAAAAAACTTTAAGTAAAGTGTTTTAGAAAAACTTATTGATACTAAGAAAATAAAATCTATACAGTTAAAGTGAAGTGGCCAATTGAAAGGTAGTGTAGCTAATATTACTCCCTCTAGTGCCGGATGATGATGGTTATAGTTATAGCTTGTTCATGTAGTAAAATGGCCTAAAGTGAGCTCCCTATGTATCTGCTTTAGCATTTGGAATTTGACTCTAAGCGCGATGGAAAGTCACTGCTTGTTGCTTAACAAAGTAATCAAAGCTGTCTTTGGTAAGTGCACTAACACGTGTAACTTTGTGGGATGTTATGCCGCTCACTGACAGAATGTACGACACTTATTACTGGCGAAAAGAGTTATAAATTAATAAAACCGGACACTTATTTAAGTAATCCGGTTTGATACACTATTTGTAATTTACTGCGTTGAACTTACGTTAAAGTGCTTCTGGGTCTATCCAACGGCGCATGCTGATCCACGCTTTACCCACTACCTCATGGCTGTATTGTGTTACTACATGCAAAGCTTGGGCATTTGGTACGAGTTGTTTGTGCCAAGGTAATACAGCAAAGTTATGATAGTCAGTTGCTGCTGTTATTACCTCAACACCTTGGGCGTTAAATAAATCTTTTGCGCGCGGCATATGTAAAACTGAAGTAACCAATGCCACTTTGTAGTCAACTAATGTGGGGGCTAATAATTTTGCTTCGGCTGGGGTATCCATAGCCGCTGGATTTTGCACTAAGCGATTTTTATTAATGCCTAAATTTATTGCTGTGTTATACATTAAGCTACTATTAGTGACTTTTTGGTATCCGCCGCCCGATACAATAAGTTGTGCATTTGGGTAGAGTTTGGCTAGCTTTATGCCTTCGACTAAACGAGTAAGTGCGCAGTTGCCAAGTTGGTTATTAGCACTTAAAGCCGTGTTGGGGTTAATGTCGCAACCGAGTACGACTATTTTGTCAATTTTTGGCTGTTTTAATGAATTAAATGCCAGTGCGGGTGACTCGTTATTTTTTATAATTAGGTTAGCAACCAGCGGTGTGCTGACTAAAAGCAGCGCCGTTAAGCTTATAAAAGATAAAAATAAAGCAGATCTTTTACCTCTAAATGCCAAAAGTAGCATAATAAGGGCAAATAGACCCAATAAAGGCAGTGGCATTAATAAACCACCCAATAATTTTTTAATGGCAAACATAATGAGTAATATAAAAAGCTAAGTTAGCTTTATATTACTCATGTGTAAGATGTTTATCGACCGTTATTTAACTTACAGGTATTTAAAAAGTGACGATAAACAGGGTTGTCTTTCATTTCTTTTTTCATCGCTAAATACATAGGGCGAGTTAAGCCTAATGCTCCTAGCGGAATTGACTTAATTAATCCTTGGCTTTCGTAAGGTGTAACCAGCCAGTCGGGTAATGCAGCCACGCCCATGCCCGCACTAACGAGTTGAAAAATAAGTAATCCCTGGTCAACTGTTTTAAGTGTGCCATCAAAACGGGCATTTTGAATAAAGTGTTTAAAAATATCTTGGCGTTCGCGCGGAATAGGGTAGGAAATAATAGTTTCGTTTTTTAAATCAAGCGCAGTTACATAGGCTTTTTTAGCAAGCTCATGGTCGGGGGCAACAATGAGCTTTAATTTAAAGTCGAATAAATGGGCGTATTCTAGCTGGTCGGGTTCGCGTATATCTGAGGTGAGCACTAGGTCAAGTTCATCACTTAATAAATCAGGGATGGCGTCGTAGCTAAAACCGCGTTCGTAATCAATTTTTATATCGGGCCAAAAATTATTAAACTCTTTAATTGTTGGCAATAACCAATGAAAGCACGCATGGCACTCAACACTTAAGCGCATTTGTGAAATAGGCTGGTTTAAACTTTCTTTTAAGCGGCACTTGGTTGCTTCTACTTTTGGTAATATTTCGTGGGCTAATTCAAGTAATAGCATACCTTGGGGGGTAAATCGTACTGGTTGGGTTTTTCTCTCGAACAATTGGCAGTCTAATTTGTTCTCTAAATCTTTGATTTGATGTGATAAAGCCGATTGCGTTAAAAATAACTCACGTGCGGTATTAACCAAAGATCCCGTTTCTTTTAAGGTAGCAATGGTTTTTAAGTGTTTAAGACCAATCATCTTTAAAAATTCTCATGAAAAAGGTGAGTTTAACTCAGAGTAAGCACATATTACGCTTTTACAAAAAACGTTTCAACGTCTAGAAGGCTGTTAATTGTGTTTTATTAGTAACCTCTATGCTTAACATTAAGTTTTTTAATCATGAAAGTCATTTTAAAATAGATTTGATGGATTTTGCATGAGTTTAGCTCATGTTGGGTTTTGGTGTAATTACTAAAAATATTGTGGGCGAGCATGGATTTATTACAAAGGTTTGAAATGTTGATTACCCGAATGACACTGACCAAGTGTATTAGGATATTAATACAGCTAAGATGCCTAGTATTGCATGGATAAAAAGCAATTATTCACAAAGCAGCTAAAGCACCGGTTGCGCGTTTGTGGATAAATCCAGATTGTGGTTTAAAACCAGATCATGGGACAAGCACTTACCAACATGGTTAAAACAACCAAAGAGCTGCGTGAAGAGTTAAAGGTTAGATCTACACCTTAAAAATGTAGCTTACGTATATTACTTATATAAAAATAATCGTAAAAATAAGCCAGCAATAATTAGCTGGCTTTTTTATTATAGTGGGGCGTCGATTAGTAAAATAGCTTCTTGGGCTGTTACCGGTTTTGATTTTAAATAGCCTTGCCCGTAATTGCACTGCGTAGTTTGTAAAATAGCGAGTTGCTCAGCAGTTTCAATCCCCTCAGCAACCACTGCAAGATTAAGTGATATTGCTAGCGACAAAATAGCATCAACGAGTGGGTTGGCTGAGTCATGTAAGTGATCAATAAAGCTCTTATCTATTTTTAAAATATGAATAGGTAGCTGATGTAAGTAACCAAGCGCTGAGTAACCTGTACCAAAGTCATCAAGGCAAAGCTTTACTTTTAATGGCGATAAGCCTTCAATTATTTGCGTAGCTAAGTCTAAATTTTCGATTAACCCCGATTCAGTAATTTCTAAACACAAAGATCCCAGCGGGAGCTGATATTTATTATAAATAGCGTGAATTTGTGCCACAAAATCTAAACTGGCAAAGTGACGAGACGATACATTAACGGTGACTTTTAAAAACCGGTGTCCTTGTTGATGCCAAGTGCTAATTTGTTGTGCGGCTAAATCTAATAAATGTAAGTCTAAATTAATTATTTGCCCGGTTTTTTCAGCAATTGGGATAAAGTCATTTGGCGGTACAAACCCTTTACTGGGATGATGCCAACGAACAAGTGCTTCAAAACCGATTACTTCACATGTTGCAATGGTAAATATAGGCTGAAAATACAGCTCAAACTCATTGTGCTCTATACCGTGTTGTAAGTCGTTTTCAATATCGGCATGTGTTTTAAGCTTTTTGCGCATAATATTATTAAATAGCTTAACTTGTCCGCGTCCTGTCGATTTAGCTTCGTACATAGCTGCATCAGCTTGTTGCAATAAAATATAGGCTTTGTCGTTTTCGTTATCACTTAATGCTACGCCAATACTTGTAGATGCTTGTAATAGGTGGCCGTCAATATTAATTGGCTTTGAAAGGGCAAGTTGTATGCGTTTGAGCGCATCCGTTACCTGATTGCGGTGAGTGATGTTTTCCATAAAAATAGCAAACTCATCGCCACCTAAACGTGAAAATGTGTCGGTATTGCGCACCGTGCCTTTAATTAATTGGCATATTTTTATTAAAAAGTGATCACCAACTTCATGACCAAGTGAATCATTAATACTTTTAAAGCGATCAAAATCTAAATAGAGTAAGGCGTGGCTAGTGCCTTTTTTTGCTCTTGCAAGGCGTAAAATAGCATGCTTAATTCGCTCAATAAGTAATGAGCGATTAGCTAGGCCAGTGAGGTCATCGTGCAGGGCGCGGTGCTCTAGTTCTTGGCGAGCTAATTGGCGATCAATCGCCATACTTATTTGTCGGCTAACATAGGTCAGCAGCGCATTATCGTGTTGACTGTAATGTAGTGCTTTATCGTAACTTTGCACTACTATAACACCGCTATGGCGATCGTTTACCCTAAATGGGACACCTAACCAAGATTCTGCGCGCCTACCCACCATTTTAAAATGCTGTTGTTCTACATGGTGTAAAAACTCACTATTAGTGAGCAGTAAAGATTGCTCCGTAACTAATAAATAATACGAGGCAGTGTCTTTTAATTGCTCTTTTGAAATTTTTTGATGGCTGTTGGTTTTAATGCCTTCTTCAACAATATAAACAATATCTAACACGTCAATTTGTTTATCGTATAGCGCTATAAAAAAGTTATCGGCAGGGAGTAAACTATTAATAATTAAATGCAGCGATTCAAAAAAAACGTCTAAATTTTTAGCTTTATAAGTTAAGTTTGCAATTTGCAGCAGGCTATTTTCTAACTTTTGGGCATTATTTAATTGTAAAACCGTTGTTTGTAAGCTGTTTACCGTATTAACTTGGTTTATTTTGGCACTTAATAAGTGAGCAACCGTAGTGAGTATTTCGAGGTGCGAGTTAGTAAAGTAATTTTTAATTGGGTGCTCACAATCTATTACCCCTAAAACATGATCTTTGTATATAAGTGGAACACATATTTCAGATTGAGCAGGGCGCTCATCAGCAATGTAGCGGCTATCTTTGGTTACATCGCCAATCATGATTGCTTTAGCTGTGGTTGCTACATAGCCGGTGATACCTTCATCAAAGCGGATCACTTTTCTCTGTGCTTGATATTCTTTGCGCTCACTGGCAACGCCCATAGAAGCGGCTTGAATAAGCGTTAAATTGGCAGTATCAGCAAGATAAATAACACAATCAACAAAGCCAAGCCTATTAATCACTTGGGTAGTTACATATTCAAATAGCTCATCAAGCGTATCTAATTGCAGCAAGCTTGAGGAGAACTGATTAATTATACTCAGCTGATCGGTTTTAACTTCGAGCGCTGTAATGATATCTACTTTGTTAGGCATAGCAAATAATGTAGTTCTTAGTTAAGTATAAATACGGGTACTAATTTAACATGGTATTAACTTTCCTACAAAACAAAATGATAATTGCTTTATGTAAACTGTAAAGTTTAATTGCAGCGCTACAAAGGTTGATTATTTATAATAAGATCTTTACTCGAAAACGTCCTATGCCTATGATCGGATAAATTTAGCTTAGGGACCAACTCATGACCGTTAAAAATACAGACTCTGCAGCAACACTCACTATTACCAGGCCAGATGATTGGCATGTACACTTACGTGATGGTGATCAATTAAAAGACACGGTTCGTGATATTAGCCGTTATATGGGTCGAGCAATTATTATGCCTAATTTAATGCCGCCAGCAACTTGTACAGATACGGCATTAGCATACAGAGAACGTATAATGGCTGCAGGCCCACAAGGCAATTTTGAGCCTTTAATGGTGCTATACCTTACAGATAAAACAACCCCAGATGAAATAATAAAAGCCAAAGCAACTGGCAAAATAGTTGCAGCAAAACTATATCCGGCAGGTGCAACAACAAATTCAGACTCAGGTGTTACCTCAATTAAAAATATTTACCCTGTTTTAGCTGCAATGCAAGACGTAGGCATGCTGCTTTTAATACACGGTGAGGTGACAGATTCGTCTATTGATATTTTTGACCGTGAAAAAATATTTATCGAAACGATTTTAGGTGATGTAGTAACTGACTTTCCTGAGCTAAAAATAGTACTTGAGCATATTACAACCAAAGATGCGGTAGAGTTTGTAACTAATGCGCCGGATAATGTTGCAGCAACAATTACTGCTCATCACTTACTGTACAATCGCAACCATATGCTGGCAGGGGGCATTCGCCCACATTATTACTGTTTACCTATTTTAAAACGTAATATTCACCAACATGCTTTAATGGCTGCTGCAGTAAGTGGTAATAAAAAATTCTTTTTAGGTACTGACTCAGCGCCTCATTATAAAGATAAAAAAGAAGCTGCGTGTGGTTGTGCAGGAGCTTATACCGCACATGCTGCTATTGAGTTATACGCAGAGGCATTTGAAGGCGCTGGTAAACTAGACAAACTGGAAGGCTTTGCAAGCTTTTTTGGACCAGACTTTTATGGCCTTGCACGTAATAAAGATACCATTACTTTAGAAAGAAGCCCGTGGCAAGTGCCTGCAAGTTATACGCTTGGCGACTCACAAGTAGTACCTATAAAGGCAGAGGATACAATTGACTGGCAAGTTAAGTAGCCTGGTTGCTCACAATACCTAAAATTTTTAAAGCCGTTTAGCTTAGCTAAGCGGCTTTTTCATTTTTTAAACGGAGTTTAAAGTTTAGGTAGAATCAGCTGGTAATTTTAGAAAAGCGCTTTAGATTTATTGTTAGATGATTATAGAAAATACTAAAGCGTTTAATAGTATTGCCAGCAAGGTGACACTTACAGGATAAAATCTATATTTATTTGCTTTTAAATTAACCGTTTAAGAAAAAAAATCAGAAACAACGCATTATTGATAAATATTTTCTAATTAATAGAGCGAAATAAAATTTAATGTGCTAATCTTAACTTGCTTTGAGTTTTTGCCTAATGAATTTACGGATGTTGTGCTGCGTTTAAGGTTACCGGTTTGGTTATTACTTCTTCCTGTACTGTACCTCCATATTTTTGAGCATTGATTCAAGGAGGATATTGCCATAATAATATGGCTGAATTTTAATTATTGACTTACAGGAAAATTTAGTATGTCGGTTACTGGTAAAGTAAAGTTTTTCAACGAAGCTAAAGGCTTTGGTTTCATTGAACAAGAAAATGGTCCTGACGTGTTTGTACATTTCAGCGCAATCACTGGTTCTGGTTTTCGCACTCTTAGCGAAGGTCAAGCAGTGACATTCAGCATCAAGCAAGGTCAAAAAGGCCCTGAAGCTGAGAACGTAGAAGCAGCATAATTTATTATGTGAACCTTCGTTCAACGTGGTGAAACAGGCTACTGTTTCACCATAATTTTCTTTTTAAATAATTCACATTCTCGCAAATAAAATCCAAATTTTTATCTCCAAATATTAACCTCCAAATATTAACCTCCAAATATTTTAATTATCACTTATCAGCTTAAACACTCTGTTGTTATGCGTCATTTTAATAATTACAATTTTTAAAAATTCCATTACTCAATAAATAAAATCATTCTTTATGTATTTGCTATTTATAGTTTAAATAACCACAAATACAGCAAATCATGGATTATAAAGTTTAATGGTAATATTATTAAAAAAGATTAAATAGCTTCTTCACTGTGTTGAAAGTAACTTAAAAAGAGTAACTAATTTTTGTTTGTGCGTAGTTAATTTAAATCCCCCTTCGTTATTTACTCCCACTGAATTTAAAGCAGTTTTAATAAAAGGTCGTCAAAGTTATTAAAAGTAACTTGTGTACGCATGTAAGTTGCGTATGTAAGTGCTGCGAGCGAACAAAGGCGCTACAACAGGATATTACAAACTACCAGCCTCAGAGTTTAAGGGGTAAGCACTCCTTAGCTTTAATGCTGTGTTAATCAATCCACATCACTTTAAATTAATAAAAAATGATCAGACTATAGAATTAAATCATCACTAGCTGCGTTAAAAGTAATTTATAGTCACCACACGAGCGTACTAAGTGAAAGTGATGGCAAAGTAATAATTCAGAACAACGAAATATAAAGCCTTGATTAAGACCAAGAGGCTTGCTCGTCATTAAAATAACCCTTTTAATTAAGCATATTAATATTATTGCCTTAGGGGATGTAGTAATTATCAACTACTCTAAAATAAGCCTGCAGATACCGCTTTAGTAGCAAACATTAAAAATAAACATTGTGCTAATAGGGTGGTAATGATTTATATTATTTTTGCATTTTAAAAAATGGATAAGCCATATTTATTGTTTGAATTCTACCTTTATGATTAGTTTTTTATAATGTAATACACAATAGTTATTATGAAGTGGATTGTAGATTATCTATGGTACAAATGAGTTTTCGTCTATAAAACGCTCAAAAGTTGTTAAAGATAAAATAATAGAAGGTTATTTATATTTTTTTTTTAGTCTCTAAATAGTTAATGTCAAATGTTATAATAATGTTTATTTTTAAGTTGTTAATTATGAATGTTGTTATTACAAAAGGGTTTCATGAAAGTATTTGCGGTAAAGTGGTTGCAATAATGTTAATGTTATCGGGTTGGTATATTAAATAACTAGTTCATATGCATATTTATTTATAGGTAATGCTAAACATCAAGTTGACATGACTTACTGCATTTAGCATTATTGAAAGGTTGATATCTATTAAAAGATATCAGGGTTGTCTTCCTCTTGTAGGTTGATAATTAAATTATAAAAGTAACATTACTTAATTGGTTGGGAACTATGTCTGTTAAAATCAGAAAGAGTCTTGTAGCAACTGCGTTGGTTGGCGCATTTGCATTTGCAAGCAGCAATGTGATTGCAGATCCTTTGAATGACGTGCAACAAGCAGGTCAGCAAATTCAAAAGGCTGCAGTTAAGTCTCAAACTAAAATTGACAATGTATATGGTCAAACTCAAGAGCTAATAGCTGAGTACCGTAGCATCGTTGATGAGACTGAACTTATGAAAGTGTACAACGATCACGTAGCACGTTTGGTTGATGACCAAAACGCGTCTATTGAATCGTTTGACCGTCAAATAGCAACTATTGATAACACTAAACAAAACGTTGTGCCTCTGATGTATCGCATGATCGATACGCTTGAGCAATTCATCAAAGCGGACGTTCCATTTAATCTTGAAACGCGCTTAGGTCGTGTTGAAAGATTACGTGAAATCATGTCTTCTTCTTCTGTAACAACGTCTGAGAAATTCCGTCAAGTACTTGAAGCTTACACAGTAGAAACATCATACAGCTCAGCTGTAAATGCTTCACAAGGTACGCTTGATGTTGATGGCCGTAGCATTAACGTTGATATCGGTCGTTTAGGTCGTATTACTTATGTTGCACAGTCATTTGACTTAAAACATGCTTGGGTTTGGGATAACAACACTAAACAGTGGAAAGAATTAGGTGAAGAATACCTAAAACCTGTTAAAGAAGTGATCCGTATGGCACGTAAGCAAGCGACACTAGAACTTGTTAAACTACCAATTTTTGGCGCGGAGTAATCAATAATGAAGAAACTATTTAAAGGTTTTGCTGTTGCAGCAGTACTAACTGTTTCTGCAGGTACCGCGCTTAATGCACACGCAAATACGAATGCATTAGATAAAATTCTTGAGCAAGTAAAGCAAGAGCGTATCTCTGAAGGTAAAATTAATAAGCAACGTGAGCAAGAGTTCTTATCAGAACGTGCTGACAAGCAATCATTACTTAATAAAGCGAAAAGCCAATTAGTTGCTGAAAAGTCACGTGGCGATCGTTTAACTAAAGAGTATGCACAAAACGAAAACACGCTAGCTGAGAAAGAGCAAGCACTACAAAATGCTCAAGGTACACTTGGTGAAATGTTTGGTGTTGTACGTCGTGCAGCTCAAGATGCTATCGGTTCTATCGAAGCGTCATTAGTAAGTGCTGAAAAGCCAGGTCGTGCTGAAGTATTACGTTCATTAGCTGCGGCTAAAGAGCTTCCTACAGTTCGTGAGTTAGAAGAGCTTTGGATTTCACTTCAAACTGAAATGACAGAGTCTGCTAAAGTTTCTACTTTTGAAACTGAAGTTGCTGGTCTTGACGGTAACCCGTCAATGAAAAAAGTAACACGTATTGGTAACTTTAACTTAGTTACAGATGACGGTTACTTAATTTATTCACCAGAAACAAAGTCGATTCAACCACTTGGTAAGCAGCCTGATAGCTACATTTTAGACGGTATTGCAGACCTTGAAAAAACATCACCTGACAACTATGCTGGTGTATATGTGGATCCAACACGTGGCGCGATTTTGCGTATTAACACTCAAAAAGCAACACTTATGGAATACTTCCATCAAGGTGGCGTAGTAGGTTACATAATTACTGCGTTGTTAGCTTTAGGTATGTTAATTACTCTAATTCGTTTTGTTGACCTTACGCTTACTACAAGCAAAATTAAGAGCCAACTTAAAAATGTTGCTACACCGAATACAAATAACCCATTGGGTCGTATTCTTAAAGTGTACCATGACAACAAGAATCAAGATGTTGAAAACCTTGAGCTTAAACTTGATGAAGCGATTCTTCGTGAAACGCCACGCATCGAAGCTGGTATCAACATTATCAAGATCCTTGCTGCAATCGCACCATTACTTGGTCTACTAGGTACAGTAATCGGTATGATATTAACGTTCCAAACAATCACATTGTTCGGTACGGGCGATCCGAAGATCATGGCTGGTAATATCTCTCTAGCACTTGTAACTACAGCGCTAGGTCTAATTGCTGCACTACCACTAATTCTACTTCACGCACTTGTAGCTGGTCGTAGTAAGTCGGTATTACACATCCTAGATGAGCAAAGCGCAGGTATCGTTGCGACTCACGCGGAGAAGGAGAAAGCCTAATGCTAGTCCTGATGGAGATATGGGAATCTATCAGGGATTTTGTTGGCACAGGCGGCCAGGTTTTATACGTGGTCGCGATAGCACTCTTTCTGATGTGGGTTTTAATGATTGAGCGCTATTGGTTCTTACTTGCAGAGTTTCCGCGTTTATCGCAAGAAATTATTGCAAAGTGGGATGCCCGCCAAGACACTACGTCTTGGTACGCACACAGAATCCGTGAAGCATGGATTTCTGAAGCGTCTGAAAAATTAGATCAGCGTATGTTGTTGATTAAAACATTAGTAGCTGTTTGTCCTTTAATAGGTTTGTTAGGTACTGTTACGGGTATGATTTCGGTTTTCGAAACCATGGCTAGTCAAGGTACTGGTAATGCACGATTAATGGCCTCAGGTATTTCAATGGCAACAATCCCAACAATGGCTGGAATGGTTGCGGCACTATCTGGAGTGTTTTTTAGCTCACGTCTTGAGACAAAAGCTAAAATGGTGAAAGCCAAACTTGTAGATAACATGCCTCATCACTAGAGAGAGAATTAAATATGGCACGTAAACAACGTTTTCGTGAAGAAGAAGAAGCAGCGGTCGATATGACGCCGATGCTTGACATCGTATTTATCATGCTTATTTTCTTTATCGTAACTACATCGTTCGTTAAAGAGGCTGGTATCGAGGTCAATAAACCAAAAGCTGCCCAAGCTACTAAGCAAAAAAATGCTAACATTTTTATTGCTATACGTAGTAACGGCGAAATCTGGGTTGATAAACAACAAATTGATGTTGAACGTATTTCAGCAAAAATTGAAAGTTTATTAGCAGAGCAACCTACCGAAGTTGTGATTATACAAGCTGATAAAGAAGCTAAGCACGGCACGGTAGTTAAAGTGATGGACCAGATTAAAGCGACGGGTGATAACCTAAGAATTTCAATCGCTGGAGATCAGTAATGATTCGTTTTCTGTTTTCACTGATTGCAGGTGGGGCAGTTACTTTCGGCTTGTTCTACTTCATGGCATTCCTCATCTCTGGTGGGGCTGACCGTAATACTGAACAAAAAGAGCAGATCATAGTCGAAATAATGACGAATCCGCCTGAATCTAAGGTGCAGGAAAGAAGGCGTGTTCCGCCTCCGCCTCCTCCACCGCCTAAGCAGCCGCCTAAACCGCAGCCGCCACAGCCGGAAAATAACAACCCTAATCCTGGTGGATTGTCATTTAATATGCCAAGCATCGATGTGGGAAGCACGGCAGGTGGACTAAGTGGTCCGGGTGCATTTGGACGAGATGGTGATGCGACACCTATCGTTCGAATTGAACCAAAATATCCAACGCAAGCAGCACGTGATGGTAGAGAAGGTTGGGTTCAACTTTCGTTCACTATCGATGAGTTAGGTGGCGTGGTTGACGTTGATGTAATTGACGCTGACCCGAAACGTGTCTTTGACCGTGAAGCTAAACGTGCATTGCGCAAGTGGAAGTACCGTCCTAAAATTATTGACGGTAAACCACAAAGACAAGTTGGTTTACAAGTTCAATTAGACTTTAAACTTAACCAAGGCAACTAAGGAGGCGAGTAATGAGAAATTTATCTAAAGTAACTGCTCTTGCAATTCTTATGTCTGTGTCGGGTGCAGCTTTGACTGCACCTGTTTTAGCGGCGCCAAATTACGCAAAAATTGAAGAGCGTAAAAAAGCAAAAACTAAAATCATGGGCGAGCGTACTGGTAAAAAGGTAATTAAAGCGTTTGACTTGTATAATGAAGATGATGTTGATGGTGCACTTGCTTTACTTAAAGAGTTAGATCCGTCTAACGATTTTGACAAAGCAACTGTAAATCGTTACTTAGGTAGTATGTATGCTCAAAAAGAGCAATACAAAACAGCCATTAAGTATATGAAAGCAGCGATTGCACCAGATGTATTAAACTTTGCCGATCAAGCACAGGGTTTAAAAACCTTAGGTGATATGTATGCAGGTACTGAGCAATATAGTGCTGCAAAAAAAGCCTACGCTGATTGGATGGACTTTACAGGTGAAGAAGATCCGAAAGTTTATACTCGTATTGCGCAAGCAAGTTACGAACTTAAACAGTTTAAGGATGTTATAGAACCTGCAGATAAAGCGATTAAGCTTGAAAAAGAGCCTACAAAAGCTCCTTACCAACTTAAGCTAGCTTCATATTTTGAACAAAAGCAGTATCAAAATATGGTTCAAGTTGCAGAAGAAATCGTTCGTGTATGGCCAGATGATAAAAAATCTTGGGTAGGCTTAGGTAAGTATTACTTACAAACTGAAGACTACAAAAAAGGCCTAGCAACTATGGAAGTTGCATACAAAAACGGTTACTTTGAGAACGAAGTTGAATACAAAGTACTAGCTAACTTTTATTCTTTAAACGAAATACCTTATAAAGCAGCATTAACGCTTGAAAAAGGTGTTAAAGAAGAAAAAGTACAACGCACTAAGCAAAATATCAGTGCAATTGCTAGTAACTACCATCGTTCAAAAGATATTGAAAAAGCCGCTAAGTATTACGAAGAAGCTGCAAAATTTGATAACGATGCTGAGCTTTATCGCAAAGCCGGTTCGTTACTTTTACAATCTGAAAACTTTAGCGCTGCAGTTGTTCGTTTGAACAAAGCACTAGAGTTAGGCTCTGATAAAAAGGGCACTATTTATTCAGATTTAGCTGAAGCGTACTACTACCAAGCTAAGTATAAGCAAGCACATGCTGCAATTACTAAAGCTATGGATGACCCTCGCACGCGTAAGTTTGCAAAAGGTTGGGCTACATATATTAAAGATAAAGCCGCTCGCAACGGTGTTAAAATTTAATTTTTAATGTATATTAGCAATTTTTAAAAAGCCCCATTGGGGCTTTTTTTATTGGGATGAACATGAACAAAACGCTTATTTTTTCATTTTTACTTTGTCTATTTTTGGCCTCTTGCTCTAAGCAACCACAGCAGTACACATCGTTTGATGAAGCGCAGCACGCATTAAAATCGCTTAACTTAGCTTTATATCAGCCAAAAAATAGTAAACACGCAGGGCTGCGTGGTGAGCAATTGCCTTTTACAGATGCGTATTTAAAAAAACGCCACGCTATTTATCAAAGCTTAATGCAAATGCAACTAACCAAGCAGCAAACTGAGCAGGTTAACTATCTTGTTATTGCAGAGCGTTTTCCTGAACGTTACTTTGCCTGGCCAGCACATACAAATGTTTTAGTTAATTTACTTAACTTAGCAAGTTCAGAAAGTGACTATCAAAATATAAGTAATTGGCTTGAATTTGTGCAGCGACAACTAGAAAGTGCGCAATTAAGCAATTTAAAGTTGAATAAAATTGAACACAATTTAATAAAAAATTATGTGCTTAGTGCACTAAACGATAAAAACATACCCAATAGCTTATTAGCTCAACTTAATATTTTAAAAGATTATTTAGTGCAATATAGCCCCAGAGGAAGTGTCGGGCTATATGGTTTAGCTAATGGCAGTGAGTGGTATCAAAGTAAGCTAAACTATTTTAGTGGTACAGTGCACTCTCCGCTAGAGTGGCTTACTATTATAAATAAGCAGTTAAAAGAAGAAAGTACACAGCCAGTTAATCAGGAGGTTAGCCAAATTTATCCACAGTCATTTTTGGTGCAATTTACTAATGGGGATAAAGAGGTACCAGGTTTAGACTGGTTGTCGGGGTTTAGAAACTTACCCGCTATAGCTGAAAACAAATCACTTTTAGCGCAGCAAAAAACGCTAATGTTAGCAATGATGGAAACTGATGTTGGGTTGCATATTCATGCGTGGACCTTGCCACAGGCAAAGGTTAACTTAATAAAGCGTTTAAACATTAGCGAAATAGATGCAACAAGATTAGTTAAAAATATAGTGCTTTACCCTGGGCAGGCATTTAGCTTTGCTCAGCAATTACTTTAACTGCTCCAGCGACTTAACGTTGCTCAATGTGCGCTTTATTTAGCGCACTGTTCACAACGTTGTGTAGCTGGATCTAATTCGAGTAATGTTGTGGTTATAGGCTCTTCACAATCACAGCAATAACCGTACTGACCTATCTCAATTTGACTCACAGCAGCCTCTAAAGTGGTCATTCGTTGAATATATTCATCGTATTCGGGGCCTAGTTTTTGCGCCGCCAAATCGAGCCACTCTGCATTGGCTGTTTGCGTTAATAAAGATAATAAATGCTGATGAGATAGATGCGCTGATTGAGAAAGTAAGTTTAATATAGTTAATTTTACTTCCTCTATTTCATTAATTAACCTTTGCTGATGTTGCATCGTGTATAACCCCTTTATAATTAGCATTGAGCAATAGGGGTATTATCTAGGTAGATTTACTTACGCGTTATGATTTGCATCAAACTGTGGCGCTTTGGCATACTTACTTAGTACCTCTGCGACATCTTCTTTGGCCTTTAACCGGCGGATCTCGTCAAATAATGTTATTGCCTGTGGGTACTGACGTTTTAAGTAACCTAGCCACTGCTTAGTACGCGATGCAAAGTACTTTTCATCTTTAGCCGGGTCGTGATGAATAGCAGAATTTATTAAATGATAAAGAATATGCTCCCACTCGAGCCCTACATAAGGTTCATTATTTATATTTGCTTTAATTTTTTTTGCTAAATCGGGATGAGATAACGCACCACGACCAAGCATTAAGTCGGTACAAGCACTGCGTTTTTGGCACAACATAGCATCTTCTACTTGCCATATTTCGCCATTGGCCACAACCGCAATATTTTTATCTTTAATTAAAGGTGGGATCTTTTCCCAATAAGCAGGTGGGTTATAGCCATCACGTTTAGTGCGAGCATGAATTGCAATACTACTTGCACCAGCGCTGACAACAGCATCTACTATTTCTTGGCTGTTACTGTCATCATCAAAACCAAGACGAATTTTTGCACTCACTTGATGCTTGCTATCAACGGCGTCTCTTACCGCTTTAATTATTTCATACATGTGCTCGGGATCTTTAAGCAGTACAGCTCCGCCTTTACTTTTATTAACAGTTTTTGCAGGGCAGCCAAAATTTAGGTCTATGCCATGGGAGCCCAAACTAATTGCTTTAACTGCATTTTCTGCAAGCGCACCTGCAACTTGACCTAATAACTGAATGCGTACCGGTGTACCAGCACTAGTGAGGCCATTATTGCTAAGTTCAGGACAGTAACGATAAAAAACTTTATCAGGTAAGCAAGCATCAACAACACGCACAAACTCAGTCACACATAAGTCAAAACCACCTATATTGGTAAGAAGTTGGCGCATTTTGAAGTCAACAACACCTTCCATCGGTGCTAAAACAAGTTTCATAGAAAGATTAATTATGGCTAAATAAAGGGATGTGTAGTGTAACCGTTAATCATAAATTGATAAATCCGTAATTACCGCGCATAGTTACTTTAGCCAAAAAGTTTACAATTAATTAAACTAAAATGAAATTTTTTATTTTTATACAGGTCTACTTAAATACATACTCGTATTTTCCAATTCTTTGGTTATACAATCTTATTAAAAAGAGAGTCATATAATGAATACAATCAAAAAAAGTTCAATCGCGTTAACACTAGGTGCAGTTGTTGTTGGCTCTGCAAACTTTGTATCTGTGGATGTGCAAGCCAATCCTTTTGAGTTTCAACAAATGGTTACCGGCTATCAAATAGATGCTACCGAAGGTAAGTGTGGCGAAGGTAAATGTGGCGGCGAAGCAAAAGCTAAAAAAGAAGGCAAATATGGCGAAGCTAAATGCGGCGCAGATGCAAAAGCTAAAAAAGAAGGCAAATGTGGCGAAGCTAAATGCGGCGCAGACGCAAAAGCTAAAAAAGAAGGCAAATGTGGCGAAGCTAAATGTGGCGCAGATGCAAAAGCTAAAAAAGAAGGCAAATGTGGCGAAGCTAAATGTGGCGCAGATGCAAAAGCTAAAAAAGAAGGCAAATGTGGCGAAGCTAAAAGTGGCGTAGATGCAAAAGCCAAAAAAGAAGGCAAGTGCGGTGAAGGTAAGTGTGGCGGTCATTAAAATTTATTAAAGTAGAATAACTTTACTTCAGGTTAAATACTTTAATACCATATAGAATAAAGGGCCGGTTGGCCCTTTTTGTTGGGAGTGGTTATGACACAAATTATAAATACTGACTTAGGTATGGTTGGTTTAGGCTTACGCAGAGAAATGCTCGACGAGTTACTAATGCATGTACCTAAACAAGTCGATTTTATGGAAGTTGCTCCAGAAAATTGGCTGAAATTAGGTGGGCGTTTTAAAAAACAATTTAAAGCATTAACCAGTGCTAATAGTTTTGCTTGTCATGGCTTATCGCTCTCAATTGGCTCAACTGCGCCAATTGATATTGAATTTGTAAAATCACTAAAAAAGTTTTTTGATGAACATGATGTAAAAATTTACAGCGAGCACTTAAGTTACTGCTCTGGCACTGGGCATATGTACGATTTAATGCCTATTCCGTTTACTTTAGAAGCGATTGCTCATGTAGTGCCGCGTATCAAACAAGTACAAGATATATTAGGGCGCCAAATTGCTATAGAAAATGTGTCTTATTACGCAGCCCCTGGGCAGCAAATGTCAGAGCTGGCGTTTACTAATGCTATTTTAGAGCAAGCTGATTGTAAGCTGTTACTCGATGTGAATAATATTTATGTGAACTCAGTAAACCATGGTTATGACGCCGAAGCCTTTTTAACCGGATTACCTACACAGCGCATTGCTTACGGCCATGTAGCTGGGCATTACAATGAAGCAGATGATCTAATTGTAGATACTCATGGTGCAGATGTAATTGACCCAGTTTGGCAGTTACTCGATAAAGCGTACCAAACTCACGGTGTATTTTCGACGCTGCTCGAGCGAGATTTTAATATACCGACCATTAATGTATTAACCAAAGAGCTAGATATTATTCATAACCTGCAAGCAAAATACCTTGATAAATCATTAATCAAACAGCGAGCTTAATAAGCATGTCTGAACCTAGAGTGCCTGCAAAAGGAGTATTTAGTTATGAGCTTTATTGAAATACAAAACGAATTTATGGCGCATATTCGCAAACCCAGCCAAAATAAAAAGCCGCAAGGGATTGAAGATAGACGCATGGCGATTTACCGCGATTTATTTTTTAATAATATTGTTGGGTTTATTTCGTCAGGTTTTCCGGTGTTAAAAACCTTATACAGCGATAAACAATGGCAAATGCTTATTCGCCGATTTTTTAGTGAATATGATTGTCACTCACCGTATTTTTTAGATATAGCAGGGGAGTTCATTAATTATTTATCAAGTAATTATGAGATGCAAAAATATGATCCGCCATTTATGCTCGAGCTTGCCCATTATGAATGGATTGAATTAGATGTAGCTATTACACAGCAGGCTGAAAATGAGCAACTCATAGCGTCTGATCAGGTTGCTTCTGCGCGTTTGTACTTATCAAGTACTGCACGTAATTTAAGTTACCAATTTGCGGTGCAAACAATAAGTACACAGTTTCAGCCGCAACAACCATCAGCACAGCCAAATTATTTTGTTGTATATCGCGATGGCGATGATGAAGTTCAATTTTTAACAACTAATGCTATGACAGCCTTGTTATTATCGATTATAAGTGAGCATGATGGTTTGATACTCGATACTATTTGCGAGCAAGTAACCCGCCATGCTGTGCAGTTTAGCGCTGCACAAATTGCCCAAGGCGCACTTGTTACTTTACGTGCCATGGCTGAGCTTGGGATTATAGTGACAAAAAATCAAGCTTAAGCTCTTTATAGATTATTTTACATCGTTTATTATGACGCCCTTATGTGTCGTGCTTAATAAAAGGTTGTAAAAATGTCAGATGATAAAGAATTTAAAGATCCGTTCAATGCAGCGTACTTTTTTGGCTTCGTAGCTATATTTGTAGGTATTGGTTGCTTAAATGCAATTGTTGGCTGGTTTGCTGTGTTATCTTAATTATTTATCTCAAGGCTGTTGTTACCAACAGCCTTATTTATAAAACTTCCCCTCGCCTGAAACGGTTAAAACACCTTTTATAATAACGTCAAACTCGCAATCAAAGGTCACTTAAGGTTATAATCAGCTGCTTTGTAATATAAACCATTGAGCAGTTAAAATTATGACTCAAGTAACACCAGCAATTATCAAAAACAGCATAACTACTATTGCTGATTACCCTAAAGCGGGCATTATGTTTCGCGATGTAACGACACTAATGGCAAACCCAGATGCATTTAAAGCGACTATCGATGCTTTTATTGCTGCATATAAAGATCAGGGCTTTACCAAAATTATTGGTACTGAATCACGAGGTTTTATTTTTGGTGCACCCTTGTCTTATGCTTTGGGTATTCCATTTATTCCAGTGCGTAAGCCTGGCAAACTGCCGCGTGAAGTTGTTCGTCAAGACTACCTACTTGAATATGGCGAAGACACATTAGAACTGCATGTAGATGCTATCGTTCCAGGTGACAAAGTATTGCTTGTGGATGACTTACTAGCAACCGGTGGTACTATTGAAGCAACCATTAAATTAGTGCAAAAATTAGGTGGCGAAGCCACTGATGCAGCATTTGTTGTTTCATTACCAGAGCTTGGTGGTGAAAAGCGTATCGCAAAAATGGGTATTAAAATCCTAAAATTGGTTGAATTCGAAGGCGAGTAATCGATGAGTTATCAGGTTCTAGCGAGAAAATGGCGTCCACAAACCTTTCATGAATTGGTTGGACAGTCTCATGTTAAACAAGCGCTGGTTAATGCGCTAACGCAAAATAGACTGCACCACGCTTATTTATTCACTGGAACCCGAGGTGTGGGTAAAACCACAATAGCGCGTATTTTTGCTAAAAGCTTAAATTGTGATGAAGGCATTTCGGCAAATCCGTGTGGTCAATGTAGTAGCTGTAAAGATATAGAAGCAGGACGTTACATTGACCTACTCGAAATAGATGCAGCTTCGCGCACTAAAGTAGAAGATACTCGCGAAATACTCGATAACGTACAATACGCGCCTACACGGGGCCGTTATAAAGTATACCTAATCGATGAAGTTCACATGCTTTCTAAGCACAGCTTTAATGCGTTACTAAAAACGTTGGAAGAGCCGCCTGAGCACGTGAAGTTTTTACTTGCGACTACCGATCCACAAAAGCTACCTGTCACTATATTATCTCGCTGCTTACAATTTAACTTAAATGCGTTATCGCAAAGTGAAATAAAAACTCAGCTTGAACACGTACTGACGCATGAAAAACTGAACTTTGACGACGATGCTTTGCGTATTATTGCCAAAGCCGCAGACGGTAGTATGCGAGATGCACTTAGCTTAACCGATCAAGCTATAGCGCAAACTAATGGTGATATTAATAACCAAGCTGTACAAACTATGCTTGGTTTAATGGACTCCCATTATAGCCAAAGTTTACTAGCCGCGTTACTTGCCCAAGATGGCGCAGCGCTAATGAAAGAAGTAGCTAATGTTGCTAGCAGAAATCCTAATTATGTGGCCTTACTAGATGATTTAATTGCATTAACGCATTTGACACAGTTAAGCCAATTAGTGCCTGAAGCTGCCGCCCTTGATGAAACAAATGCCGATTACATCACGCATGTTGCTCAAAATACAAATCCACAGCAAATTCAAATTTACTATCAGCTACTGTTAAACGGTAAAAAAGATCTACAATGGGCGCCAGAGCCTCGTTTAGGCTTTGAAATGATTATGCTGAGGCTGTTAGCGTTTCAACCAATTGATACACAAAGTCAGCAACCAGTAGCTGTAAATACACAGCCGATGCAAAGTAATACGACAAAGGCCAGTGCCTTACGTGATATTTTAAATAAAAGTAAACCGCTACCAAGCACAGCTCAAAATAATGATACAACGCAACCACAAATTATTGAGCCAAAACCAGCTGAGGTCGCTAAGCTATCAGAGCCGCAAAACGTAGCGCCCGATCCACTTAATAATAACTCTAGTACAACGCAGCAGGTTTCAACTACGGTACCAGCAGTTGAGCAAGCAGTAGAGCCAACAATTGTGTCGGCTGTGCCAAATGAAGCGGCGAGTGAGCAATTAGTAACTCAGCAACATCAGCATACAAATGACGTTACTGACGAGCAAGCCCAGCGTCAAAGCGAAGATGAAGCCTACTTACAGCAAAGTAATTTAGAGCACTCATTAGCTGCACAGTTTGATGATGTTATTAGTAGTGCGGTTGATCAAGGGTTTAACCCTGCAACAAATATGGCAGCGCAAGCTCAGCAAAGCCAAGCAACAGACACCTCAATTAGCGAACAAGAAGCGCGAGCGCAATCTGCTATTGCACGTATTTTAAGAGATAGAAATATATCGGGTGCGGGTAAGCTCTCAAATGCAAAAGAGACGGAGCAGCAAAATACAGCAAATTTAAGCTCTGCTAACACTCGCCCGAGTCGTTTTACAGCTAATAGCAGTAACAGCAATGAGCAAAATGTTACAACAAATAGCGATGCAATTAATCACAGTAGAGCTAACAATAATGCGCAGCAAACACACGCAGATAATCCGCCGCCGTGGCCTAATGATTTCGCAGGTGAGAGCGAAAAAAAGCCACAGCTCCCACTAGCGGGGAGCCAAAACAAGGCAGCAAGCCAAGCTCAGTTTGAGTCAAAGCCTGAGCGAAAAATAGACTTTAAAGCAAAGCACCAAACAATTACCGAAAATTTAGCCCCTGAGTTACTTGAGCAAATTAACCCGCAAAAAGTACCCGAAGTTGTTGTAGCGCAGCCTAGCATTCCAGCGCCTGATGATTTTCAAAGCCCAATAAGCGAAATTCGCTTTGCGCATCAGCAAGACGAGTGGGCATATTTAATTAAACGCATGGGATTAGGCGGGCGTATGCGCCAGTTTGCGTTGCACTCTATTTTTACTAAGCAAGGCAATAATTTGCATATAGATGTTGATGAATCACAAAAACATTTAGATACGCCCATGCTACGCCAAAGACTTGATGCGGCGTTATCCAGTATTTATGAGCACAATGTAACACTGAGTATTAATTTTGCTAAAGGGGTGATTGATTCGCCTTACTTAATTCAGCAAAAAATTGATGCAGGTCGTCATCAGCAAGCAATAGATGTGATCACCTCAGATGATAATATAGTACAATTTCAGCAGCTATTTAGCGCCGAAATTGACGAAAACAGCATTCAGGCATTGTAATTTATTACAACAGCCCTTATTTAGTAACCTAGTTAATGTATTAAAAAAGAAAGAGAGAAAGTTATGTTTAAAGGTGGAATGGGTAACATGATGAAGCAGGCGCAGCAAATGCAAGATCGCATGCAAAAAGCCCAAGACGAAATTGCAACATTAGAAGTTGTAGGCGAAGCCGGTGCCGGTTTAGTTAAAGTAACTATGCTAGGTAATCACAACGTTCGTCGCGTAGAGCTTGATGAGAGCTTAATGCAAGACGACAAAGACATGATTGAAGACTTACTTGCAGCTGCATGTAACGATGCTGTACGCCGTGTAGCAGACGAAACACAAGAGCGTATGGGTAAAGTAACTGGCGGTATGCAATTACCACCAGGTATGAAAATGCCGTTTTAAGCCTATATGCAACTTTCAGCTAGTTTAACTCAGCTTATAGAAGCATTGCGTTGTCAGCCGGGCATTGGCCCTAAGTCAGCGCAACGAATTGCTTTTCACTTGCTAGAGCGCGACCGTAAAGGGGGCACTCAACTTGGCAATGCACTGACAAAAGCTATGACGGCGGTTGGTCATTGTGAGTCATGTCGCACTTTTTGCGAGCAGTCGCAGTGCGATATTTGTTTAAGTACTAAACGCCAAGACAGCGGCATATTATGTGTTGTTGAATCGCCAAGCGACGTACTTGCTATAGAGCAAACGGGTCAATATTTAGGGTTGTACTTTGTATTAATGGGGCATTTATCGCCTATTGATGGTATTGGCCCTAAAGAAATTGGCCTAGATGTTTTAGAGACAAAGCTGGCTCAAAGCGGTATAAATGAGGTGATTTTAGCAACCAACCCTACGGTTGAAGGCGAAACCACCGCACATTATATTGCCCAGCTTTGTCATAAATACAAAGTAGGTGCCTCGCGTATTGCCCATGGCATACCGGTAGGTGGTGAGCTTGACTTAGTCGACGGGACAACGTTAATGCATGCCTTTAGTGGCAGACGAGCGGTAACACAAGACTGAACTAGCACGGCTATTTGAATAACTAAATCAGCCCACATAACTTATGTTGTGTGGGCTGATTAATTTTCGCTTTAATTAACAGCATTATAACCGCGTAAGACGCTTAGGATAAATTTTGGTTAAGAGATTTACTCACGTATTGAATCATAGTTATATTTAAGTTTATTATCCGGAGCTCAGGTTACATAGGCTGACTAAGCAACCGCTGAGATTGGACTATAACTAGAGTGACGAACTATACGTTTAATAACTCTCTCTGTTAATAGCAGTGTATCGGTTAACGCGTAATGGTGACGACTTTTCACTTGGGCAATCTGCAAACCTTTAGCAGCAATCATTGCCTCATTAATCTTAGTAAACCCATCAGATTTACCCTGTATATCGCTTGTACGATATACATCGTAACCAAGTAAACTTGTTCCTGCTGCAATACGATCTGCATTTTTATCGATTACTTAACGAGAAAACCCTGTGATCTTTAGTCGCTGGGTAGTTCACTCCATATCCATATCCATATCCATATGCGCTGCTCGCATTAGCCGTGGCTGAAACTAACGCCACAACGATTGCTGCACTTAATAAGCTATCGTTTTTATCATTTTATACCTTAAGGCTCTATTAGGAGTGCTCAGTGTTTAATGCTTTATTGGTAGGTGCTATCTGGGATGTCATTCGCTTTTACTAGCTGAAAACCTCGAGTAATTTACTGTTTGAGTAAGAATTATACGCACAATGGCATTACGTTCTCGTGAGTAGAGTGTAACAGGCTATTTTTTATAATATTGATCTTTTTAATAATCACTTATAATTTCAGCTGTGTTTGCAAAAAAATTAGTGTAAACAACACCGATACCGTAAATAGCTTGGCTGGAATAAATTAATATCCGTTTAGCTACACAATAAAGATAACCAATTATTGTGGTTCTTTAGGTTTAACTGATGAGCTAGCTTAGCTAGTCGTCGCGTGCGGAGAAAGTTAAATGACTCGATATGGTTTGTCTTTACTATTACTTTTACTTAGTAGTTGTGTTTTGGCTGAGGTTGCCGTTGAAGGACGTATTAAGTTTCAACACATTGAAAATAATGAGCTCTCCGATACTGATTTATCAACCAACTTCGCTCGACTGCTACTTAAGGCAGATTTGCCACTTAGTAATAATAGCTTATTTTATCTCGAAACGATTGCTGCGTATGATTCCTCTTTTGCACAAGGAAAATATTCATTTGAGCATAATGAATTTGATCTGCATCAAGGCTATCTGAGTGTTACAAGCCCTAATCATGCTATTAAATTAGGTCGACAAGTTTGGTCAGTTGCAGACCAAAGGTTGTTAGGTAAGCGCGAAGGTACCAACGTAAGAAGGCGCTTCGATGGCGTGATGTATCAAAATAACGTCCTTAACCAGCTGCAAATTAATGCATACCATGGCTATGCTGTGGCTAGCAAAACAGGCGTGTTTGATGATAAACATTTATCTTCTGAAAGAATAACAGGTGTGTACTTTAGCACAGCTGAATTACTGCTGCACAGCATGTGGTACCGCGATACCACGGCAGAAAATAACGAAAGCAGACACACTATTGAAGCTCAATATCGTAAAAAATTAGGCCGTTTTAGTAGCACTTTTCACGTGGCTCATCAAACCGGCATAGTAAAGAGTGAGCATACTAAAGCATGGTTTGCACAGTTTTCTGGGCTGTATTCTTTCGCAAACTTAAAGTTTGGCCCTACTTTAAGTTATGCAACGGGCGGTGAGGCAGGGCATGAAGATGGATATTTTCGATCTTTATATGCAAAAGCGCCGTATTATTCTGAGGCAGGTATATTTTCTACCACAAATATCAAACATATAGGCGCAAAATTGCAAGCTCAACTTACTGATAAATTTGATATTAGTTTGGATATGCGTCGATTATTTAGAGTGAACGAACAGGGCGATATTTTTGGTCCTGGCAGGAGTCTATTTATTGCTAATGAGCAATTAAAAGGCGCTAAAATTGCCGATACTTATAGCTTAACAACACAGTATTTGTATACAAAAAAAATCTCTTTTGAACTGATTACCAGCTATATAAATATGAGTAACAGAGCGAATTTAGAAAAAGATCAAAGCTTTTTTGTTGAAGCTATGCTGCATTTTGCCTATTAAGTCACACTGATTAACCAATTCATGGGTTATTTTACAGCGACAAATGTTACTATCTGCTTTTAATAAATGGCCCTGTATCAAGTGTTATCCCTAGCAGAGCAGCTAATCAGCGCTCAGCTTTACCGGTGTAATTTACTCACTTTACTTTGAACCAGACACATGCCGCCTAGGTGGCGCTATGTGTTATTAGGAAGACTATGTCTGAATTTCATCACTTAACCCCCTGCGCTATTGATAACTTTGTCGCGCCGCAGTGTGATCAGAGCGTGCAGATTGTTTATCACGATGAAGACATTTTACTGATCAACAAACCCAGTGGTTTGTTGAGTTTGTCGGGTAAAAATCCGCTCAATTGGGATTCTGTGCATTATCGTTTGGTAAATGGGCAAACAGGTATTACGGCTGCGTACCCTGAGGCTAAGTTACCGCATAGGTTAGACTTAGGTACATCAGGCATTATGATTGTGGGATTAAACGCGGCGGCTTCTAAGCACCTAAATAAACAGTTTCAGGCGCGTACAATTAAAAAGCGCTATGTAGCCATGTTACACGGATGGTTAATTGACGACGAAGGGCAAATTAGTGCGTCGATAGCAAAAGATAAACTGCTTTTTCCGCGGGTTAAAATCTGCGAAACCACAGGTAAAACAGCCGTAAGTGAATATAAAGTGCTGCAGCGCCTAACGCAACCACAGCGAACCTTAGTGCAATTTACACCCATTACAGGGCGTACGCACCAATTGCGTATTCACAGCCAGTTTATAGGGCATCCTATTTTAGGGTGCGATTTATATAACAATGCACAAAGCGAGCATATGGCAGCGCGCTTACAGCTTCATGCAAGTGATTTGTATTTTCAGCACCCGGTAAGCAATGAACAAATTCATATGCAATGCGCTGGTACGTTTTAGTTTTAAGACAATATTGGTTAGGACTTTTTTTATTTTTTCCCTTGAAGTTCTAGCAGCTCCCCCCATATTAAGTGCATAACGCAGACACTTTGCAAATTGGAGATATATAAATGACTGCAGCACAAAAAGAAACATTAGGCTTTCAAACAGAAGTAAAACAATTATTAAACTTAATGATTCATTCTCTTTATTCTAATAAAGAAATATTTTTACGTGAACTTGTGTCAAATGCCTCAGATGCAGCAGACAAGTTACGCTTTTTAGCATTATCACAAGGTGATCTGTACCAAGGCGACGCTGACTTACGTGTGCGTATTAGCGCTGACAAAGAAGCTAACACCATTACTATTTCAGATAATGGTATTGGTATGACACGCGATGAAGTAATTAGCTCTTTAGGGACGATTGCAAAATCGGGTACTGCTGAGTTTTTCAAAAACTTAACTGGCGATCAGAGTAAAGACTCGCAGTTGATTGGTCAGTTTGGTGTTGGTTTTTACTCAGCATTTATCGTGGCAGACTTAGTAACGGTTCGCACCCGTAAAGCTGGCGAAACAACTGCTTACGAGTGGGAGTCTCAAGGCGAAGGCGAGTACACGCTGCAAGAAATTGAAAAAGAAGGCCGTGGTACCGACATTATTCTACATCTTCGCGAAGAAGAAAAAGAGTTTGCTGATGAGTGGCGCCTGCGCAGCATAGTGACTAAATACTCGGATCATATTTCGACCCCAGTACAAATGTACAAAGCAGAAGTGCCAGAGTCTGAAGGGGAAGATGGCGAAAAAATCCCAGCAGTACCAGGTGAGTGGGAAAGTATTAACCGTGCTACTGCACTGTGGACTCGTGATAAGTCAGAGCTTTCAGATGACGAATACAAAGAGTTTTATAAGCACGTAAGCCACGATTGGGAAGATCCACTAAGCTGGGCGCATAACAAGGTAGAAGGTAAAACTGAATACACTAGTTTGTTATACATCCCTAAAAAAGCGCCATTCGACTTATGGAATCGTGATCGCCAAAGTGGTTTAAAACTGTACGTACAACGCGTGTTTATTATGGATGACGCTGAACAATTCATGCCAAGTTATTTACGTTTTGTAAAAGGGTTGTTAGATTCAAACGATTTACCACTTAACGTATCTCGCGAAATTCTACAAGACAACAAAGTAACGCAAGCTATTCGTAAAGGGTGTACATCGCGTATTATTAAAATGCTTGAGCGTATGGCTAAAAACAAAGCGGACGATTACCAAGTATTTTGGAATGAATTTGGTCAAGTGATCAAAGAAGGCCCTGCAGAGGATGCAGCTAATAAAGAAGCAATTTGTAAACTATTACGTTTCTCTTCTACGCATACCGATTCAGCAACGCAAGATGTATCGCTTGAGCAATACGTTGAGCGCATGAATGAAGGCCAAGAAAAAATATACTACGTAGTGGCTGATACGTTTACTGCTGCGAAAAACTCTCCGCATTTAGAGATTTTCCGTAAAAAAGGCATTGAAGTATTACTGCTAAGTGACCGTGTAGATGAGTGGATGATGAGCCACTTAACAGAATTTGCTGATAAGCAACTACAATCAATCACCCGTGGTGATTTAGACTTAGGTAAGCTTGACGACGAAGAGACTAAAAAAGCGCAAGAAGAGTCTGAAAAAGAAGTTGCCGGTTTAGTAGAGCGTATTAAAACTGCGTTAGGTGATGAAGTTAAAGAAGTGCGTTTTACGCATCGTTTAACCGACTCTCCAGCATGTGTTGTTAGCGATGACAACGACATGAGCTCACAAATGCAAAAGCTAATGGAATCGGTTGGTCAAGCCGCTCCTGAAGCAAAACCTGTGTTTGAGCTAAACCCAGAGCATCAACTTGTTAAGCATTTAAATGATGAGCAAGACGAAGATAAGTTTGCACAGTGGTCGCATGTATTACTTGACCAAGCGTTACTTGCAGAGCGTGGCACACTTAAAGACCCTACAGGGTTTGTAACTCGCTTAAATAAACTTATGCTTGAATTAAGCAAATAAGTTTAAAAAATTAAAGATTAAGTTAAAAGGGAACCTAAGTTCCCTTTTTTATACGCTATATGCCCGCTAATGACTTATCAATTAGTATAAGTTGCTTGAGTATCGGCGGCGCTTATGGAAGAATTCAGGCTTCAAAAAACAAACTATTACTAAGGGACAATGATATGCGCATTATTCTTTTGGGCGCGCCGGGTGCAGGTAAAGGCACTCAAGCTCAGTACTTGATGGATAAATACGGTATTCCACAAATTTCGACTGGTGATATGTTACGTGCAGCAATTAAAGAAGGCACTCCACTGGGTCTTGAAGCAAAAAAAGTAATGGATGCAGGCCAGTTAATTTCTGACGATATTATCATTGGTTTAGTAAAAGAGCGTATTACTAAAGCTGATTGCGAAAATGGTTTTTTATTAGACGGTTTCCCGCGCACTATTCCACAAGCTGATGCGATGAAAGAAAATGGCGTAGTGGTTGATCACGTTATTGAATTTGATGTTGCTGATGAAGTGATTGTTGAGCGTATGGGTGGACGTCGTGTTCATCCAGGTTCTGGTCGTGTTTATCACGTTGTTTATAATCCACCAAAAGTGGCAGATAAAGACAACGAAACAGGTGAAGAGCTTATTATTCGTGCAGACGATACTGAAGAAACAGTACGTAAACGCTTAGGTATTTACCATGAGCAAACTATGCCATTGGTTGATTACTACCAAGCAGAAGCTGCTGCGGGTAACACCCAGTATCATAAGCTAGATGGTACACAAGCTGTTGATGCTATTAGCAAACAGTTAGGTGAGCTATTAGGCTAATTTACAGTCCTCTATTAAATAAAAACCGCTAATGTAAAATTTAGCGGTTTTTTTGTGCAGAGTTTAGGTTAATTTAAAGTGCCTTTAGTTTTTCAATCACGCTGGCGTATTCTGGTTCAGTTGCAAGGTTACTCACTAATTGCTTATAAACCACGTTATGGTTTTTATCTAAAATAAGTACAGCGCGTGTTAGTAGCCCCATATCTTTAATTATAAATCCATACTTCTGACCAAAGTCGTGCCATACCGAATCAGAAAGCACAATTACCTTATCTATGTTCTCAGCTTTGCAAAAACGTTTTTGCGCAAAAGGTAAATCGCTACTAATGGTCAACATGGTTATGTTTGGAAATTGTTGTGCTACTTTTTCGTTAAAGTGTTTAGTTTGTAGGCTGCAAATACCGGTATCTAAACTAGGTACTACGCTAATCAAAACGGCTTGGCCTTTATACGCACTCAATGTAACAGGGGTAAAGTTAGCGTCGACCACTTTAAACTCTGGTGCGCTATCGCCTACAGCAACTCCCTTACCTAATAAAGTAACAGGTTTACCTTGTGCGGATACTTTGCCAGCATCAAGCGTGTTTTCGGTATAATCGGCAGCAAAAGCCACAGAACTAAATGCACTTAATGCAAAAATTAACGAGCGAAACATAGGGTATTTCCTTTTAGATTCAGGCTGTAATAGCGTTAAGTGTATTATACTGCGAAGTGCTCACCAAGCAGAAGAAGTAGATGCTTTTATTTATTAATCAAAAATTGTAAACAAGGTATACTTTGATATAACATACATATGTAAAAAATATGTATATAAAAAACAATAATTAAACCTTTATTAATGCAGTTTGATACCTATAACAGGGTCAAAATAGAGAGAGAATATGTCAACATCGGTACTAATATGTGATGATTCAAAATTAGCTAGACGCCAACTAGCTCGATCTTTACCAGTGGATTGGGATATTAAAATTGAATTTGCGCATGACGGTGTAGATTGTATAAACCAAATAAAAAAAATACAGCCAGAAATTCTTTTTCTTGATTTAAATATGCCGGAAATGGATGGTTATGAAGTACTCATAGCGATACGAGAGCTTGGTCTTAATGTGCTCACTGTGGTGGTTTCTGGCGATATTCAGCCGGCGGCACATGAGCGCGTATTAGAGCTAGGTGCAATTGATTTTATTCAAAAACCTTGCTCCGCAGAAAAGCTAGCCACTATTATTGAACATCATGGCATTAAAGACAAAGCAATGCGAGAGCGCCTTGCGCACTCGTTAGGTGAGCAGGTAGACCCTGATGTACGAGATATATACCAAGAGCTTACTAACGTGGCCATGGGGCAAGCAGGCGACCTACTCGCAAGGTTACTTAATGTATTTGTTAAGCTGCCCATACCTAATGTTAATATTCTAGAAGTAAATGAGCTTGATATGGCGCTGCGCTCAATTGATAACAGCACCTCAACCTCGGGTATCTGCCAAGGCTTTATAGGCGGCGGTGTATCAGGGGAAGCATTACTACTTTTAAATGACTCGAGCTTTAAAGAAATAGCATCGCTAATGAACTACGACGGTGAGCTCAATGAAAAAGTAGAGCTAGAGCTGTTAATGGATATCAGTAATATACTTATTGGCGCTATTTTAACTGGACTCTCTAAACAACTTGATATGACATTTAGCCAAGGGCATCCCATAGTACTGGGTCAGCATAGAGATGTATCAGAGCTGGTTAAATCTAACAAACCACGTTGGCAACGTACCTTAGCAATCGAGATAAGTTACGGTATTGAAAACCACAATATAAATTGCGATTTGATGTTGTTATTTACCGAAGACTCACTAAAAACTTTGAAGTACAAAGTTGCCTACCTATTAGAAGATTAACGATTATGTCAGCTGATTTAAATATGAATGAAATCCATTGGTTAATGGATATGTTTAATACTGTTGATGTGGGCCTAGTGGTGCTCGACAGAGAATATAAAGTGTGTGTATGGAATGGTTTTATGGAAAATCATTCTGGATTACTGCCAAGCGCAGTTAAACACAAAGACTTATTTGATTTATTTCCCGCAATAGATGAAAAGTGGTTTAGAAGTAAATCTGAATCCGTGTTTGTACTAAAAAACCGCTCGTTTACAATTTGGGAACAGCAACCTTATATCTTTCGTTTTAAAAACTATCGGCCAATTACCGGCAAAGCTGATTATATGTACCAAAATGCCACCTTTATTCCACTAACAAATACCCGTGGTGATGTTGAGCATATATGTATTATTATTTACGATGTAACAGATGTAGCCGTTAATAAAAAAGAACTCGAACAGTTAAATAAAAAGCTTGAGCAAGTTAGTCAAACCGATAGCTTAACGCAGCTAGCTAACCGAGGGCACTGGGAACATACGTTACGCCAAGAGTTTTTGCGTACTAAACGCAGTGGTGGTTGCAGTACTTTATTAATGTTTGATATTGACCACTTTAAAAAAGTGAACGATGAGTACGGCCACAGTTGTGGTGACGAGGCATTGCGTCATATTGCAAAATTACTAAAAGGCACATTGCGCGAAACAGATATAGCAGGGCGCTACGGTGGTGAAGAATTTGCTATCACCTTACTCGATACTGATAAACAAGGTGCGATGATAATAGCCGAGCGTTTACGTGAACTAATTGCGGCAACCCCGGTGGCTTACAAAGATCAGCTAGTGAGTATGACGGTTAGTATTGGCATTGCCTCTTATAGTAATGAATTTAAAAACCATGAACGCTGGATTGAGGCTGCCGATAAAGCACTTTATAATTCAAAACACAATGGTAGGAATAGTATTACTATGTTTGACGATATAAAAAATGACGCCTAAGCGTCATTTTTTATATCGGTTAGTTAACGCGAGTATGCAGCGTTGCTTAATAAATCTATTATCCATAACCTAGATTATTTACTCCGTGGTATGGCGATAATCATCTATTGGACATTGACTAAGAATAGAAACTTCACCGCTACTCGACTCTTGCTCTAGCTTTACTTTAAATCCCCATAAACGGTAAAGATGTTTAAGTACTTCATCGTGTGAGTTAGCGAGCGGAATATTATTGTGCGGCACATAACGTAATGTAAGAGATCTGTCGCCTCTAATATCAACATTATAGATTTGAATATTAGGCTCGTGATTACTTAAATTATATTGCGCCGATAACGCCTCTCTCACTGCTTTATAGCCATTATCATCATGAATAGCACCTATTTCTAAATGAGGGTTATTTGTATGATCAACAATAGTAAATAATTTAAAGTCACGGATCAGTTTAGGTGATAAAAACTGGCTTATAAAACTTTCATCTTTAAAGTTTTGCATAGCAAAGTGCAGCGTGTCGAGCCAATTACTGCCAGCATACTGCGGGAACCAGCGTTTATCTTCCTCTGTTGGCTGCTCACAAATACGGCGAATGTCTACCATCATATTAAAGCCCAGAGCATAAGGGTTTATACCCGAGTAATATTGGCTATTATAAGGTGGTTGATAAATCACATTAGTGTGGCTTTGTAAAAACTCCATCATAAATGAATCAGTCAATTTTCCTTCGTCATATAAGTGATTCAAAATAGTATAATGCCAAAATGTAGCCCAACCTTCATTCATCACCTGGGTTTGTTTTTGCGGATAAAAATATTGCGATATTTTACGTACAATCCGAATGATTTCACGCTGCCATGACTCTAGCAATGGCGCATTTTTTTCAATAAAGTATAAAATATTTTCTTGTGGCTCTTGTGGCTCTTGTGGAAAATGACGCTCATGCTTTTTAGCTTCTTGTTGTTGAGCTGGAATAGTGCGCCACAACTCGTTTACTTGTGATTGTAGATAGTCTTTTCGTTCTTGCTGGCGCTTTTGTTCTTCAAATAATGAAATACGTTGCGGGCGCTTGTATCTGTCTACGCCGTAATTCATTAGCGCATGACAAGAGTCGAGCAGGGTTTCTACCTCAGTAATACCGTATTTTTCTTCGCAGCGGCTAATGTACTTTTTAGCAAACAGTAGGTAATCGATAATTGAGCCGGCGTCGGTCCAGGTTTTAAATAAGTAATTCCCTTTAAAAAAAGAATTATGCCCATAACAAGCATGCGCCATAACCAGTGCTTGCATGGGCAGGGTGTTTTCTTCCATTAAATAGGCAATACATGGATCGGAGTTAATGACGATTTCGTAGGCTAATCCCATTTGACCGCGTTTATAATTTTGCTCAGTTTGAATAAACTTTTTACCGTATGACCAATGGCTATAGCCTATAGGCATACCAACGCTAGAATAGGCATCCATCATCTGCTCAGCGGTGATCACTTCAATTTGATTAGGGTACGTGTCTAAGCGATAGTGCTGTGCAACACGGGCTATTTCATCACGGTACTGGGCCAATAACTCAAAAGTCCAATCTGGGCCATCACTTATATGTTTATCCTTCATATTTACTACCTCGCTTAGGCTATGCAGCCCCTTGCTGCTGACGACCTTTTTTAAATAGCTCTCTAAAAATAGGGTAAATATCCTCAACGCTTTGAATATGTTGTATGGCAAAATTAGCATGGCTTTGGGTTATGTCTTGATACTCGCGCCATAAACTTTGATGCGCCCGTGTGGTTATTTCTATATAGGCAAAATAGCGCACTGCGTTTAATAATTTATTACGCAAAATTTGTCCACATTGCGGTGTGTCGTCTGCCCAGTTATCACCATCAGACGCTTGCGCGGCATACACATTCCATTGTTCAGAGTTATAACGCGCTTTAATTATTTCGTCCATGAGTTTAAGGGCACTCGAAACAATCGTGCCACCGGTCTCTTGGGAGTAAAAAAACTCTTGTTCGTCAACTTCTTTAGCTTGCGTGTGATGGCGAATATATACCACTTCAATGTCTTTATAGCTGCGTGTTAAAAACTGATATAGCAAAATATAAAAGCGCTTAGCCATGTCTTTTGTGGCCTGATCCATAGAGCCAGACACATCCATAATACAAAACATCACGGCTTTGCTGGTAGGGTGAGGGCGCTTTTCGTAATTACGAAAACGTAAGTCGTAATTATCAATAAAAGGCACTGCCTTAATTTGCTTTTTAATTAGTTCAATTTCACTGTTTAACAGCACAATAGCAGCTTCATCAGGATGTGCTTGTGCAAGTAAAATAACTAACTGAGCTTCAAGCTCTGCCAATAAACGCTTTTTACCTGCGCTCATGGCCACGCGCCGTGCTAACGAGCCTTTGAGTGAACGTACAATATCAATATTACTTGGCATACCATCGCTGCAAAAACCAGCGCGATGAGTTTTCATTTGTACTAGTTTGTCGAGCTGATTTTCTTGCAAGTTTGGCAGCTCTAAATCCTCAAACAATAAATCTAAATATTCATCCTTTGAAATCGAAAATACAAATTCGTCTTGGCCTTCTCCCGAGTCGCTCGCTTCACCGCCTCCTGCGCCACCACCTTGCCCACCTTTAGGGCGCTCTACTTTATCGCCAGTAGAGAACTGATCGTTCCCTGGATGTATTTGTTCTCTATTGCCGCCTTTTCCTTGATGAAATGTAGGTTCGCTAATATCGCGTTGCGGAATAGAAATACTCTCTCCCGAACTTGCGTCGGTGACACTGCGTTTATTAATCGCATCAGAAACCGCTTCTTTAATTTGTTTTTTATAGCGCCTAATAAAGCGCTGGCGATTAAGCGTGCTTTTATTCTTTGCGTTTAATCGCCTATCTATAAAATGCGCCATTAATTACCTCCTAAACTACCAATATGAAGGTTATTGCGATTTTCTAACCCGTAAATACCATTCAGATAACAACCGCACTTGTTTTTGTGTGTAGCCTTTTTCGACCATACGATTAACAAAGTCTTCGTGTTTTTGCTGATCCTCGGCAGAGGTTTTGGTATTAAACGAAATAACGGGTAGCAAATCTTCGGTATTAGAGAACATTTTTTTCTCGATCACGGTGCGCAATTTTTCGTAGCTGGTCCACAGTGGGTTTTTACCATTATGGTGCGCTCGAGCCCTAAGCACAAAGTTTACTATTTCGTTACGAAAATCTTTTGGATTAGAAATACCCGCTGGCTTTTCTATTTTTTCAAGTTCTGCATTAAGGGCATCACGGTCAAATAGTTGGCCAGTATCGGGGTCGCGGTATTCTTGATCTTGAATCCAAAAGTCGGCGTAAATAACATAACGGTCAAAAATATTTTGTCCGTATTCAGAGTACGACTCTAAGTATGCGGTTTGCAGCTCCTTACCAATAAACTCCACATATTGCGGAATTAAATAGCCTTTTAAAAAGCTCAAATAACGCTCTTCGGTATCAGATGCAAACTGCTCACGCTCAATTTGTTGTTCTAACACATAAAATAAATGTACTGGATTCGCAGCAACCTCTAGGGTGTCAAAATTAAATACTCGCGATAAAATTTTAAAAGCAAAACGGGTAGAAAGTCCTGTCATACCTTCATCAACCCCAGCATAATCTCGATACTCTTGATACGATTTAGCTTTAGGGTCGGTGTCTTTTAGGGTTTCGCCGTCATACACTCGCATTTTTGAAAAAAGGCTCGAGTTTTCAGGCTCTTTTAATCGTGATAGCGTTGAAAACTGCGCTAAAATTTTAAGTGTTCCCGGGGCGCATGGCGCGTTGTACAACTCACTGTGTTGAAGTAGCTTATCGTAAATTTTAATTTCTTCGGTAACACGTAAGCAATAAGGAACCTTAACAATATATACCCGGTCTAGGAATGCCTCATTGTTTTTATTGTTTTTAAAAGTTTGCCACTCAGATTCGTTAGAGTGGGCTAGTATCATGCCGTTAAAGGGCAGAGCACTAATACCTTCAGTACCGTTGTAGTTACCCTCTTGGGTGGCTGTTAGCAGAGGATGCAGTACCTTAATAGGCGCTTTAAACATCTCAACAAACTCCATTAAGCCCTGGTTTGCTAAACATAAAGATCCAGAGTAGGCGTAAGCATCGGGATCATTTTGTGCAAAATGTTCTAGTTGGCGAATATCTACTTTACCTACTAGTGCCGAAATATCTTGGTTGTTTTCATCCCCAGGCTCAGTTTTGGCAATCCCTATTTGATTTAAAATAGAAGGGTAGCGCTTAACCACTTTAAATTGACTAATGTCGCCGTTAAATTCTTTTAAGCGTTTTCCGGCCCAAGGCGACATAATAGTTTTCAAATAGCGTGGTTTAATGCCGTATTCTTGTTCAAGTAATTTAGCATCTTCAATCGGATCGAATAATGACAGCGGGTGGTCGTTTACAGGGGAGCCTTTAATAGAATAAATGGGTACTTGTTGCATCAAGTATTTCAGTTTTTCGGCAATAGATGATTTACCACCACCAACCGGACCCAATAAATAAAGAATTTGTTTACATTCTTCTAGGCCTTGAGAGGCGTGTTTTAAATAAGAAACAATTTGTTCGATGGCATCTTCCATACCATAAAAATCAGCAAAGGCAGGGTAGCGTGCTACTACACGATTAGAAAACAATCGACTTAAGCGTGCGTCTGTTGCTGTGTCTATCATTTGTGGCTCGCCAATTGCCATTAGTAGACGCTCAGGAGCACTTGCGTAGGCAGATTTGTCGGTTTTACAAATATCTAAAAACTCAGCAATACTGTACTCTTCTTCTTGTCCAGCTTCATATCGTGCTTGGTAATGATCAAAAATCGTCATAAAGACCTCCAAAACCCACTTTAAAAATAGCTTAACTTCTTAAAGTCTAGTCACGATTTTGAATTTTTGTGCAATAAAATTAAAAATTTATATTAAAAATTATGATCTTGACTTTTTAATATAAGAGGTACTTGTACAAGGAGGTGGTAATTTACCAAGCATAAAAAAAGACGCCGCAGCGTCTTTTTAAATTTAGCTTTTAAGGGCTAATTAAGCGAAGTTAGCGTTCGCGAATTCCCAGTTAACTAGCGACCAAAAACCTTTAAGGTAATCTGGACGAACGTTACGGTAATCGATGTAGTAAGCGTGTTCCCATAAATCCACAGTTAGGATTGGAGTAACACCATCATCAGTTAATGGTGTAGCAGCGTTAGAAGTGTTAACTATGTCTAGTGAACCATCAGCTAGTTTAACTAACCAAGTCCAGCTAGAACCAAAGTTATTAACTGCTTTGTCGTTTAATGCTTCTTTAAATGCATCAAAAGAGCCCCATTTAGCATTGATTGCATCAGCAACCGCGCCAGTCGGTGCACCACCGCCATTTGGCGATAAACTGTTCCAGTAGAACGTATGGTTCCAGATTTGTGCAGCGTTGTTAAACACGCCACCGTCTGATGAACATACGATTTCTTCAAGAGATTTGTTTTCAAACTTAGTGCCTGGGATCAAACCATTAAGTTTAACAACATAAGTGTTGTGATGTTTACCATGATGAAACTCAAGAGTTTCTTTTGAAATATGCGGCTCAAGTGCATCAATTGCATATGGTAGTGACGGTAGTTCAAATGCCATTTTTTATCTCCATCTTCTTTTAGTTAATAGTCCATTTAGTAATACGTAATGCCTGTTGGAACAGGCCAGTTATCTATACCAAACGGGAATATAGTGTTACTATAATTGTTGAGTATTCTACTCAAGTTTTAGCAAACAGCAATGCTATTGCTAAAGACTATTTCAATTGCGGCTTTATTTGCCCATTTTAAGTTATAGATCTATGGTCTCACTGAGTTATTTTCAAGGCCTTAGGTATATTAAATTATCGTCATTTTGAGGTTGTAGATGGAAACCATTGATAAAATTAAACAGCAAATTTCAGAAAACCCAATAATCCTTTTCATGAAAGGATCGCCTAAGTTGCCTAACTGTGGTTTTTCTTCACAAGCATCGCAAGCGTTAATGTCATGTGGTGAACCATTTGCATATGTTGATATTTTACTTAATCCAGACATTCGTGCTGAGCTTCCTGCTTATGCAAATTGGCCTACATTCCCACAGTTATGGGTAGATGGCGAATTAGTTGGTGGTTGTGATATTATCATCGAAATGTTTCAGCGTGGTGAATTACAACCATTAATTACTGAAACAGCAGCTAAATATAAAGAAGCTGACGCAGAATAATATCTCGATAAGCACGCTTTTTAAGGTGTATTGATACAAAATTTTGCTAAAACAATAAAACCACTTTTATAGTGGTTTTATTGTTTTTTATTAATCGTTTCTTATCGATAAATTAATCATTAAAAACTTACCAGCCAAACCAAATTAGACGTGCGTAAATGCTGCAACATTAGCTTTTAGACTTAAAAAGTTGAGTAGCTCAGCAATAAAATACCTACTAAAAGCCAACATCAAAGCACCACATTAAAACGCTTTACCCCACTGTAAGTACTTTATTTATTGCTTGAATAAAATACAGTAATACTTAGTCCATAGAAAAATGATCTAATGAGGGTCTGCCTTTTGCTTTTGCGCGTTTTAAACCTAAATAACAGGCTAAATTACATAGCAATTGCAATGTAATTATTACCCCACAAATAATAATAAAATTGTTCAAAGTGGCTGTTGTATTATTCATTATAAAAAACAGCGTGATCAATAACTGCCATACCAATGCTGTATTTAAATAGCGCAATAAAATCTGCTTAAAGTGAGTATGTTTAAAGGTACTCAAAATTAGAAAAACAAGGCTAACGATTAACACTAACCAGCCCGCAGTTAAACAAAAGTAGGCAACTGTATTTTGCATTTTAATCCTTAACTCTTAACCCTACTAACCACATATTAAAATAAACGTATAAAAGTAATATTAAGCGTGTGCCATTATTAGCTCTTTAGCATTTGCTTTTGCTGTTTTACTTATATTATCACCCCCTAATAGGCGTGCTATTTCGTTAACTCTGCCATCTTTGTTTAAAGGCTGCATATGGGTAAAAGTTTCTCCATTTGCTATTTCTTTAGCAACAAAAAACTGTTGATGCGCACTGCTGGCTACTTGCGGTAAATGGGTAACACAAATCACTTGGGTAGACTTACCTAATTGACGCAATAACTTACCAACAGCAGAGGCCGTTGGGCCGGAGATCCCCACATCAACTTCATCAAAAATAAGGGTAGGTGTTGTGACTTTTTGCGCAATAATTACCTGAATAGCTAAACTTATACGCGACAGCTCACCACCCGATGCAACCTTTGCTAATGGTTGTAATGGTTGTCCTGGGTTAGTTGATACTAAAAACGATACATTGTCGTAGCCTAAGCTATTTGGTGCGCGTTCGGTTTCTTGAGTTAGGGCAATTTCAAATATGCCGTTTTCCATTGACAGGTTTGCCATGCTGTTACTAATTAAGCGGTTTAGTGTATTAGCATACTCACGGCGGCTTTGGCTTAGCTGTTCACTAGCATGTTGATAATGGCTAAGTGTGTTTTCAATTTCAGATTCTAACTGCTCTAAGCGAGAGCTGTTATTGCTAATAGACTCGAGTTCTTGACTAATAGCTTGATGAAACTCAACCAATGCCTGTGGTTTAATATGGTGTTTACGCGCTAAATCCATAGCGCCGCTTAATCTGTTTTCTACCTCCACCAAGCGAGCAGGATCTAAATCGGCCTGCTCAGTGTAACTGCGCACTTCTCGGCTAGCTTCTTCTACTTGTACTGCGGCCTCTGCAAGCAATGTAGCTACACTTGCTAATGTTTCGTCATATTGTGCCAGCTCAGAAAACTGTTGCGCGCTGTGTTGCAATAACGAACAAGCATTTTGCTCATCACTTTCGTATAAATGCTGTAACTCACGCTGACACGTTTCTAAAATCGTTTGGCTATTACTTAACTTGTAATGCTCAGCTTCTATTTGTTCAAACTCACCTTCTTGTAGGGCAAACTCGTTAAGTTCTGCTACTTGGTATTCTAATAGTTGTTTTTGCGCAGCTTGCTGCTGCTGTTGTTGTTGTAAGTGTTTAAATTCTTTTTGTAAATTAGCAAATTGCTTATAGCTTTGGCTAACGCCACTGACCAAATTATGATGTCCGGCATAGGCATCTAGTAGCTGCAGTTGATGCTCGGCTTTTAACAAGTGTTGGTGGGCATGTTGGCCATGAATCGAAATTAAATACTGGCCAAGCTCTTTTAGTTGCGCTGCTGTTACAGCGCTGCCATTAATGTAGCTTTTGCTGCGGCCATTTTTACACACCACGCGGCGCAATAAACATTCGTTATCGGCGTTACTCAACATATTTTGTTCTAAAAAAGCATGAGCGAGGGGTAAATTACTTAAATCAAATTGCGCGCATACTTCCGCTTTATCTGTGTTTGGGCGCACAGCTGAGGCTTCGGCGCGCTCGCCTAAACATAGCGAAAGGGCATCAATAGCAATCGACTTACCCGCACCCGTTTCACCGGTAATTGCGGTCATGCCGTTTTGCCACTCTGTACTTAAATTACTTACAATTGCGAAATTTTTAATTTCTAAACCAATTAACATACTGTTTATCCATCCAGTCAATTGACTGTTAATTTATACAGTGTTTTGGTTTTTTGCAAATTAAATTTTTATGACTTACGCAATTTCTTCATCTTGAATAATTTTAGAATGGCTATTAGTTTCGCTTGTTTCGTCAGCATTATTAATATTATCAGCGAGTTGTTCTATGTCTTCTGTTTTAATATTAACAATAAGGGCGGGTAAAATAGTTTGATAAAAAGTCTTGTTATATAAAATACCTTGCAAGGGAAGTTCCGCTACAAAGTACTGGATATTATCGACTAAATTTTGAGAAACATTGCTTTGATAAGTTTTAATTAACTCGTTCGACAGTATATTAATAAGTAAATCGGCAGTACTTTCTAACTGGTTTAGGTTTTCATCCGTGTGAGCTTGCACCACAAAAAAATTGCTTACAATGGCTTGTATACGTGGCAGGTATTTGGGTCGGATAAGCTTAGCGTCAAGTAACTCATTGAGCTTTAGCTTTAAGCGAGTATTAACTTGTGATACTCGAGCATTAAAAAGCTTTTTTTTCGCTTCGATTGCTTTTTTACGGTTATTTTCAACAATTAAATAACTAGCTAATAATGTAATTAATAATAATAAAGCAAAAAAAACAATATAAGTCATTGCCGCACAATCCTGATTTGGTTAGCTATTTTATAAAAAATATATTTTGCTCTAAAGCACGATACTTAGCAATAAAATTAGTATAAACGACTGCCCCAATTGAGCTTTTGGCGTAATACGTTGTAATAAGAGTAATTTTTAGGATGAATAAGGCGCAGCTTTTTATCGGCTTTTTTAATGACTACCTCATCACCAGGTAAAACGGCGAGTACCACATGGCTGTCGCAGCTAACTTGCAAACTATCGGTGTTCTCAAGGCTTAGTTTTAAGCGTACTTCGTTATCGGCATCAACTACCAGAGGTCGGCTCGATAAAGTATGTGGAAACATAGGCACTAGCGCTATTGCGTTAAGCTCAGGAGTAAGAATAGGGCCGCCCCCCGATAGTGAATAAGCAGTTGAGCCGGTAGGGGTAGATACAATAAGTCCATCAGAGCGCTGAGAAAACACAAAGTCGTTATTTATAAAGGCTTCAAACTCAATCATATGCGCTACTTTGTCGGCATGTAAAACGGCTTCGTTTACAGCCGAGTTTGCACTTTTAAGTTCGTTATGACGATACACTTCTACTTCGAGTAAGAAGCGCTTTTCTTCAACATACTCACCGCTGAGTACCTGCTCTAAACTGGCTTCGAAACCCTCGGGGTTTAAATCGGTTAAAAACCCAAGGTTGCCTCGGTTTACACCTATAACGGCTATATCAAAGCGTGCTAATACACGCGCTGCGCCAAGCATATTGCCATCGCCACCTACTACAATGGCTAAATCAGCTTGTTCACCTAAGTCGACCAGTTTAACTAACTTATTTTTTGGTATATCAATAAGTTGGCTTCCTGTGCGTTTTTCTACAATAACTGTAAAACCAAGCGCAAGTAAAAATGTATGCAGGCGCTGCAAGGTTGCCGCCGCATCTGGATGATTTGGTTTACCAATAAGGCCGATAGTGCGAAAAGGAGAATCCATAATAAATACACAGCAAGTTTTAATATTTGTAGAGTAACCTAAAACAGAAGTGTTTGAAAATACAGATCGTTAGCAATACTGCAATGAATTAATCTTGCAGCTCATTAATTTACGTGCCGTGTAGCTAATGACTTGAAATTAAGAAGCTCTGCCCCGATATAAAGCACATGAGACAAGATGCAGTAACCATGAAACTAAACCCACGAGATCAACAAATTTTTGCGGCTGTAATGAGCACGTATTGTAATGGTGAAGGTTTACCTGTGCCATCAACAAAAATTGCCAAGCTAAAAGGTATGGCAGTTTGCTCAGCTACAGTACGTAATGCCATGGCACGTTTAGAGAAAGTGGGCTTGCTCTACTCACCCCACACATCAGCGGGGCGCGTGCCAACAGACTACGGATTTGATTATTGGTTTGAGGAATTTTTTGCACTCGCCGACATAGCTAATTACTGGCAACCTGCGCAAACACAATTAGTTGAATTAGCGCATGGTTTAAGTCAGCGTTATCAGGTGTGTTGTTGTGTTGGTTTGCCACAGGTACGCTCGCAACAAGTATTTAGAGTGGAAGTGCTCGATTTTGATTCCACGGATTGGTTAATCTTATTAATAGACAGAGCAGGGCAAAGTCATAACATTTGTATTAATAAGCCCGATGACGCAAGTGATACTGTGCGTTATCAGTTTGCCACGTGGTTAAATACGGTATTTAGCCAACAAACCTTAATAGAAGGCTTGTACCGTATGCAGGCAATGGCTAATACTGCGCCGCGTAACTGTCATGATTCACTCAACCAATGGACGCGTGAACTAAGCCAAAAGCTTGGCTCTGATAATAGTATTGTGGTTGGTGAAAACTATTTGTATAAACAAATAGATTGCGAGCAAAGCCTAAACATTGGGGTGTCTTTTTTAAATTTTGTCGAAGACAAGCTAGTATTTAAAAATGGGGTGTCGGTACTTAATACTGAAAACCTACCTTTTTCAGAGTGTAACGAATTGATTGTGATTAGCTTGCCGTACTTTCAAAATCAAGAATATCAGAGTCGTTTTTGTGTAATTTGTCCAAAATCAGCGCCAATCGAAAAAATAATCCAAGAATTTAAATTAATTGAGACATCTAACTCTTGAATCTTTTAATTCAATCCCCATAATTACCGCAGTTGTAAAGAATTGGAGCACATATTTATGTCTGAGCAGAGACAAAACCCAGAACAAGAAGTAGAATTAAACGAAGACCTAGCAAAAATGGAAGCTGATGTTGAAGCCGCTGTACAAGCAGCAGAAGAACACGCAGAGCAAGAGCAAAGCCCTGAAGCCGAAATTGCAATGTTATATGCAGAGCTTGAAGTAGCAAAGCAAACAATAGCAGATCAAAAAGACGGTGTAGTTCGCGCCGCTGCTGATGTTGAAAACATGCGTCGTCGTGCAGCACAAGATGTAGAAAAAGCACATAAATTTGCACTAGAGAAGTTTGCTAACGAATTACTCCCGGTTATTGATAACTTAGAGCGCGCAATTGAGTTTTCTGATAAAGAAAACGAAACGCTAAAACCTGTGCTAGAAGGTATTAGCATGACGGTAAAAAGCTTTAACGATGCTGTTGCAAAATTTGGCGTTGAAATTGTTAACCCACAGGGTGAGCAGTTTAATCCAGAGTTTCATCAAGCTATGTCAATTCAGCCAAGCAACGATGTATCGCCAAATACAGTATTAGCGGTAATGCAAAAAGGCTACACCTTAAACGGACGTTTATTGCGCCCAGCTATGGTTATGGTATCTAAAGCAGCTGACGCTTAAGTTGTTATTAATGATTTAAAAAATGCCTCAATTTGAGGCATTTTTTTTGCTATTTAAATAGTGAACCAATTGCACTAAAACAGTTAGTATTACAGCACCAAACATCAAGCTTGAAAAAGGCACGGCACTTTTAGCATGTAGTATAGCTAATAGGGGGCCGACCAAAGCACCGCTACCAAAGCGTAACGTACCAATAACTGCGGTTGCTGTGCCTGTATTTGCTTCAAACTTCATTAAAATAAGTGAGTCAGCATTACTGGCTATTATGCCTAAGCTCATCATAAGTGGTGCAATAGCACCAACAATAAAGTAAAGCGACAGCTGCATAATACTAAAAGTAAGTAACGCAGCGCCCGAAAGTAAGCCAAATATTAATCCGTAGTAGAGCATTTTACGAGAGCCAATTCGCGGCACAATACGAGTATTTAAAAAATTCCCAAACATGAGTGCTATAACGTTAAATGCAAACAAAATGCCAAATAACTGCTCTGATACTTTAAATAAGTCTAAATATACAAACGGTACTGAGGTTAAAAAACAAAAAAATCCAAACGAGACAAACATAGAGCTTAAAATGTCGGCACGTGCATCTTTGTTACTCAGTATTATTTTATAACTATTAAAAAATAATGGCAGCCCTTTAAGGTCATTTTTAAAAATAGGAATGTCGATTAAATACACATGCACAAAAGCTAAAATAATAAAGCTGTAGGCCGCTAAAATTAAAAAGATGGTAGACCAAGCAGAAAACCCTAAAATAAGCGAACCAATTGAAGGTGCAAGTAATGGCGCTACCATCATAATCATCGATACATAAGACATACCTTTGGCGGTGTTTTTTTGGTAAATATGCCTAATTATCCCAGGAACTACCACGGTTGCCGCTGCACCGGTAAATGCCTGTACGGTACGCAAGACCCAAAATGAATATATATCGGTAGTAAAGGCAAGTGCTAATGACGTTATACCAAATAAAGTTAAGCCAATTTTAGCCAATTTACGGCGACCAATTTGATCGGCAATAGGGCCAAAAAATAACATCCCTAATGCATAGCCCGCTAAATAAATACTTAACGATATTTGTACGTTAGGCATACTGGTTTGTAAGTCGCCCGCAATAACTAACATTGCCGGTAAATACATATCAATAGCTAAAGGCGTAATTGCCACAATACTAGCTAGTAAAGGCAATAAAATACGGGTGTTAAAAGACGAAGCCGATGCAGGCATGTATAAACTCAATCATTACTAAACAGGATGTATAGTGTAACAGGGCATGCTGATTGGATAAACTTAGTTTGCCTGCTAAGTTAATTGTAATGGGTAAATAACCTGAGATCCGGATAATAAACCTATCTCGAGCAGCTATTTTCAGCGCTAACTGCGTTGAATTTACTTGCAATAGGCCAGCTATTGACGCGTAAATTTGCCTTATTTTCACTGAAAATCTCTGGCTAGAGAAAATAAAATTAAATATAACTATGATTCAATACGTTAGTAAATCTCTTAACCAGAGTTCAGGTTAAATAAACAACAAAATTTTATTGTTACTTGCTAAAAAGCAATTATTTTAAACTGCGGTGGTATTTGCTATTCTAGCGCTAACAAAAAATATGATTTGAGGGAATATAATGAAAAAACTCGTGATAGCTATATTAGCTACTGCAGTGCTGGCTGGCTGTAAAACATCACCAACAGGGCGCACCCAAATTGCGCTTTATTCTGATCAACAAATGAGTGAAATGGGCACAGCCAGTTTTGCTGAGATGAAAAAAAATCAGCCAATCAATAAAAATCCACAAACTAACGCGTATGTAAATTGTATTGCCGAGCAAGTAGTGGCTGTTTTACCTAAGCAGTACGCTTCGCAAAAATGGGAAGTAGTGGTATTTGAAGACGACTCAGCGAATGCGTTTGCATTGCCAGGCGGTTACATTGGTGTGCATACGGGGCTGCTAAAAGTGGCTACTAACCAAGACCAAGTGGCTACAGTGCTTGGCCATGAAGTAGGGCATGTAATTGCAGAGCATTCGAACGAGCGTGTATCGCAAAGCTCAATGCTACAAACCGGCATGCAAATTGGCGGTGCAGCTCTTGAAATGGGTAATGTTGGGTATCGTAACGAAATTATGCAGGGTTTGGGCTTGGGTGCACAATACGGTGTTGTATTGCCGTTTAGTCGTTCGCACGAATCAGAAGCTGACGAAATCGGCTTGGATTTAATGGCGCAAGCTGGCTTTGATCCAAAAGAGTCAGTTACTTTATGGCAAAATATGAGTAAAGCGGGTGGTGGCGCAACACCTGAGTTTTTATCAACTCACCCAGCACCAGCAAGCCGAATTAAAGACTTGCAAGCACAAATGAGCCAAGCTTTAGGTGAGCAAAAAACAGCAAGAGCACAGGGTAAAAACCCACAATGTAAGCTGTAATTTAGTTTAACTACAAATAAAAACCCTGTAAGTAATTTACTTACAGGGTTTTTATATTCAGTGCTAATCTTTATTTATTGAGTAAAGAGCTATTAGGGAGTCCATATAAGACCCTAGTTAAAGCTTAAAAAGTCCACTCAACATGAAGTTGTGGTACCGATTCTGTAACATTAGTGCCAAATTTGTTATGCCAATATTGCCACTCCATCCCTAGCAACAGAGTGTTTTCTTTCATTTCAAGGGCATGGCCTAAATCCCAGGTAATAATAGGCTGCGCTAAAAACCACGCACGCACATCTTGACCAAATTCATTTTCACGCTCAGCAATGTACTCAACATGGCCCTTTACATTAAACTTTTGCGTGCCGATCATAAAAGGGTAATCAAACGCAACATCAAACATCCAGCTATTAGTCTCTATTGGTGCACCACCTTTTGCTACGCCTTCACTGTCATCAATGTAGGCAGTTACCAATGTCTGAAAAAAGTTAAAACCAGGTACATCCCAGCTTAATTTAACACCCGGTAAATATTTCATTACCTTGGCGTCTCCTGCTACGTTAATACCGGCGGTTAAACCAACATCAATTAACGCGCCTGAACCAATCTGTTGGCCGGTAATAGCTGATAGGCTAACGGTTGAATACCATTCGCCATAAAAATCACGGTCTTGAAAACCGTCTTCAAGGTCGTCTTTACTGTAATCAATAAAGAAAAAATTATCGCCGTAATCATAACCAGATGCGTGCTGAATTGAATACACAGCGGTATCTGACTCTTGCTCTGTGAATGGATTTGTTTGCTCGCCATAATTAATGTGTAGAGCAGTACTGCTCCAGTTAGCAGCAATAGCAGAGGTAGATAAAGCGCAAGTGCTTAAACATAAAGCGGGAAGTAATTTTTTTAGTTTCATAATACTAATTAGTGTGACACGCGGGAGCGCTATTATAAGCAAAGGGGAGTGGTTTGTTAATTATTATATTACGTGTTGCAGCTTAATCACTAAGCTACAACACAGTAACGTTAATTTATGCTTTATTTCTGCGCAGACAAATAACCGCAATAGCACTAAAAGCTAATATAAAACAGTAATAAGAAGAAGTTGATACTTCCCATGGGCTAATTTTAAATGTAGCTCCAAGTAGCAATGCTTGCGCGCCATAAGGCAGTGTCCCTTGCGTTACGCAGGCAAATATATCGAGCAAACTAGCCGAGCGTTTACCAGTAATATTACCATCATCAGCAAGTTTTTTAGCAATTGGGCCGGTAACAATAATAGACACGGTATTATTAGCAATACACATATTGCTGGCCATTACTAACGCCGCTATACCGAGTTGGTCAGCCACTTTTCGATGCCACTTAGCAATCACTTTAGTAATTGCTTGGATTTTTTGCGCTATGTAATCCAGGCCACCATTAAGGCGAATAAACTCAGAAAGACCACCTATAAACATCGACAGCAAAAATATTTCTTGCATGTCGGTAAAGCCTTTATAAATATCTTTTACAAAGCTGGCGCCTTCATAGCTACCAGTAAAGCCCATAAGTGCAGCAAAAACAATACCGCTAAGCAAAACTACAAATACGTTAAAGCCCATTACCGCAAGCACTAAAATAAAGGCATAAGGCAACACTAATAAAATGTCGTAATCTTTGGTTTCAACAACTTGTGCAGCGGGTGTTAAATATAACAACAACGCAATTGTAACAATGGCGGCCGGAATAGCTATTTTAAGGTTTTCTTTAAACTTATCTTTCATTTCACAACCCTGAGTACGGGTGGCCGCAATAGTGGTATCTGAAATAATCGATAAGTTATCACCAAACATCGCGCCCGATACTATAGTACCGGCCATGAGTGCTGGATCTATGCCGGTTTTAACCGACACTGCATACGCTATAGGGCCAATGGCACCAATAGTTCCCATTGAAGTACCCATGGCGGTGGAAATTACGGCGGCAATTAAAAATAATCCAGGGAGCAATAAAGAAGGTGGAATAATTGACAAACCAGCGTTAACAACCGCATCAACGCCACCTGTGGCACCGGCAACAGCAGAAAACGCACCCGCTAATAAGTAAATTAAACACATGGTAATTATGTTGTTATTACCTACGCCTTTAATAAAGGTTTCGACGCTTTGGTTTATTGAGGTTTTATTTAAAATGAAAGCCAGAATAATGGCGGGTAAAATAGCAACAGGTGCAGGTAATTGATAAAAAGCGTAATCAACCCCTTGTGATTGTAAATATAAGCCTGAGCCTAAAAATATCGCTACAAAGGTAAGTAGGGGAAGCAAAGAAAGTATTGCTTTATTTTTGTTAAATGATGGCTGCATCATATTCCTCGTATTATTGAAAAAAGATCACAGCCAAAAACTCCTCTTTTAGCTGTGTTTAGCGAATCCTCCACTGTACTTAAACTAGGAGACCACTGCGCCCGCAAGCCAAAGACCAAATCGACGCTGAAAAGAAGTTTAAATGTATAGACGGCTAAAGTAAACTGGTATTATTACTTAAATTAAAACTGTGACCTGACTATTACATGCTATTTAGGTAATATCTAGCCTAGTAAATAGTGTTAATTGACCAATAGTATCTTCGCGCGAGCCACAAGGTGCTGCAAATTAAAATATTAGGTAAGGTAATGACAAAAAATAAAATCGGTGTTTTTGGTGCCAACGGCAGAATGGGCTCAGCCTTATTAGAAGCAGCAAGTACAAAAGAGCATAGTGAACTTGCAGCCGCTTATGTGCGCAGTAGTTCACCGTTATTAGGCATTAATGTTAATCAACTCAACAGTGCTGCAGATAAAACAGTAACCTTTAGCGATGAAGCTAATATTACGAATGTTGATGTATTAATTGATTTTACTTTGCCAGCCGGCATGCGCACACATTTACAAACAGCGGTTAAGCAAGGTGTCCCTATGGTAATTGGTACCACCGGGCTAAACGAAGCCGATATGACATTGCTACACGAGGCTGCAAACCATATTCCTATCGTATTTGCGCGCAATTATAGTGTGGGGGTAAATGTATTACTTAATTTAGTGCAAACAGCCGCTACAAAGTTTGGCGATGATATGGATATTGAAATTTTTGAAGCGCATCATCGCCATAAAATAGATGCGCCGTCGGGTACTGCGCTGGCCATTGGCGAAGCCATTGCAGATGCAAAAGGCTGGGATCACGACAAAGTTGCCGTATACGACCGCAGCAAAGTTGAGCAGGCTAAGTCGCAAAATGAAATTGGTTACTCGGTGCTCAGAGGCGGCGACATAGTAGGTGAACACACCGCATACTTCGCAACAATGGGCGAAAGACTCGAATTAACCCATAAAGCAAGCTCAAGAATGACCTTTGCATTAGGGGCTATAAGAGCTGCAGGCTGGTTAATAAATAAACCCGCAGGACTTTATGATATGCAAGATGTGCTAGATTTGAAGTAGTTAACTTGTTCTTTCGGCTGTTTGGGTCTGAATAAAGGTACAAGCAGTTATTTATTATAATTTACTAAATAGCGTTAGATCTAAAAGAAAACTTAATGTAAAATGCAGCCAATTTGCCAAAAATTAATAATCGCGTGTTTCCAATTATACCCAAGTGGCTTGAAAAAAGCAGGGTTCAGTGGGAATAAAGTCGTTTTAAGGCAAGAAAAAATGATTAAGGTTTAAAGCTCGTTATCGGCGTCATTTAACACTGTTTATAAAATAACTTTATCCACAAAAACTCGCTTTAACAATCGCCTGGGTATTGGCGGGGCGTTAAGCATTTTGCTTAGCCTCGTTTTTTACTGTTAGGAGGTTAATTTGACTAAATCCGCTCTGTTAGTCCTAGAAGACGGCACAGTGTTTCGCGGTACTGCAATCGGCGCTGACGGCATGTCAGTAGGTGAAGTAGTATTCAATACGTCTATGACTGGTTATCAAGAAATTTTGACTGACCCATCATACGCGGAACAAATCGTAACTTTGACGTACCCACATATAGGTAATACGGGTACTAATAGCGAAGACGAAGAAGCGAATCAAATATGGGCCAAAGGCCTAGTGATCCGTGATTTGCCACTGCTAGCAAGTAATTTTCGTAGCGAGCAATCGTTAGATGATTACTTAAAACAACGTAATATTTTAGGTATTGCGGACATCGACACCAGAAAACTAACGCGTATTTTGCGTGATAAAGGCGCTCAAAACGGGTGTATTATAGCCGGTGACGAATTAGACGAAAACAAAGCGCTTCAAGCCGCGCAAGCCTTCCCAGGCTTAAAAGGTATGGATTTAGCAAAAGTAGTCTCAACCAAGGAAATGTTTGAGTGGCGCGAATCAAGCTGGACATTAGGCGAAGGTTTTAAAACCTTAAACGCGGCTGATGAAAAGTTTCATGTTGTTGCCTACGACTTCGGTGTTAAGCGTAATATTTTACGTATGCTTGTAGATCGTGGTTGTAAATTGACTGTAGTACCAGCGCAAACCTCTGCCGCTGACGTACTAGCATTAAACCCTGATGGTATCTTTTTATCTAATGGCCCGGGCGATCCAGCACCGTGTACTTATGCCATTGATGCAATTAAAACCCTTTTAGAAACCGAAATCCCTATTTTTGGTATTTGTTTAGGCCATCAATTATTAGCGCTTGCCTCAGGTGCTAAAACAGTCAAAATGAAGTTTGGCCATCATGGTGCCAACCACCCAGTTAAAGATTTAGAACGTGATGTAGTGATGATCACCGCACAAAACCATGGTTTTGCTGCCGATGAAACTACGCTACCTGATAACCTGCGTGCTACGCACACATCGTTATTTGACGGTACTTTGCAAGGTATTCATCGTACAGATAAGCCAGCGTTTAGCTTCCAAGGTCACCCTGAAGCAAGCCCAGGCCCGCACGATGCCGCCCCATTATTTGATCACTTCATCGATTTGATGCAAGCGCGTAAACACTAATTTAACCGGAGTAATAATGCCAAAACGTACCGACATAAAAAGCATTCTTATCTTAGGCGCAGGCCCAATTGTTATTGGTCAGGCTTGTGAATTTGACTACTCTGGTGCACAAGCGTGTAAAGCACTGAGAGAAGAAGGCTATCGAGTTATATTAGTTAACTCAAACCCAGCAACAATTATGACTGACCCTGATATGGCAGATGCGACGTACATCGAACCAATTCACTGGGAAGTTGTAGAAAAAATTATCGAAAAAGAAAAGCCAGATGCAATCCTACCGACTATGGGTGGGCAAACAGCATTAAACTGTGCGCTTGAATTAGACAAGCACGGCGTATTGGCTAAGCACGGCGTTGAGTTAATTGGCGCAACAGCAGATGCAATCGACAAAGCAGAAAACCGCGAACGTTTCGATACAGCAATGAAAAACATTGGTTTAGAATGCCCACGTGCTGAAATTGCTCATTCAATGGATGAAGCAAGAGACATCATTACTCGCATTGGCTTACCGTGTATTATCAGGCCTTCTTTTACTATGGGCGGCACCGGTGGTGGTGTAGCGTATAACTTAGAAGAGTTTGAAGAAATTTGTGAGCGTGGCTTAGACTTATCGCCAACGAACGAATTGCTAATTGATGAATCACTGATTGGTTGGAAAGAATACGAAACGGAAGTTGTACGTGATAAAAACGACAACTGTATTATTGTTTGTACCATTGAAAACTTTGACCCTATGGGTGTGCACACGGGTGATTCGATCACAGTTGCACCAGCGCAAACATTAACCGACAAAGAATACCAAATTATGCGTAACGCCTCTATGGCGGTATTACGTGAAATTGGTGTTGAAACAGGCGGTTCTAACGTACAGTTCGGTATTAATCCTGAAGATGGCCGTATGGTTATCATTGAGATGAACCCACGCGTATCACGCTCATCAGCATTAGCGTCAAAAGCAACGGGTTTCCCAATTGCTAAAATTGCTGCAAAATTAGCCGTAGGCTACACACTTGACGAGCTACAAAATGATATTACTGGCGGTAAAACACCCGCGTCGTTTGAGCCGGCAATTGACTATGTAGTTACAAAAATACCTCGCTTTAACTTTGAAAAATTTGCCGGTGCGAACGACCGTTTAACCACGCAAATGAAATCAGTAGGCGAAGTAATGGCGATTGGTCGTAACCAACAAGAGTCATTACAAAAAGCATTACGTGGCCTTGAAGTGGGTGCAACTGGTTTTAACCCAATTGTGGCGCTTGACGACCCTAAAGCAAAAGAAATTATCATTCGTGAACTACGCGAGCCAGGTGCAGAGCGTATTTGGTATATTGCCGATGCAATGCGCCATGGTATGAGCGTTGAGGATGTTTACGAGCTGACAAAAGTTAACCGCTGGTTCTTAGTACAAATAGAAGACATTTTAAAAGACGAAGCAAAAATTAGCGACGTAGGCATGGCAGGCTTAAATGCTGACTTCCTACGCAAGTTAAAGCGTAAAGGTTTTGCTGACCCACGTATTGCAGAAATTGCAGGCGTATCAGAAGCTGAAATTCGTAAAAAGCGTCATTTACTAAACATTCTACCAGTATACAAGCGTGTTGATACCTGTGCTGCAGAGTTTAGTTCAGACACAGCTTACATGTACTCAACTTATGATGAAGAGTGTGAAGCCAACCCAACAACCCGTGACAAAATCATGGTGATTGGTGGCGGTCCTAACCGCATTGGTCAAGGCATTGAGTTTGATTACTGTTGTGTACACGCTTCGCTTGCATTGCGTGAAGACGGTTATGAAACCATTATGGTTAACTGTAACCCTGAAACGGTATCTACCGACTACGACACCTCAGATCGTTTATACTTTGAACCAATTACCCTTGAAGACGTACTAGAAATTGTACGTGTTGAAAAGCCAGTGGGTGTAATTGTGCAGTACGGTGGTCAAACACCGCTTAAATTAGCGCGTGAACTTGAAGCGAATGGCGTGCCAGTTATTGGTACATCGCCAGATGCAATAGACCGTGCAGAAGACCGCGAACGTTTTCAACAATTAGTTGAGCGTTTAAATCTACTGCAACCAGAAAACGCTACGGTAACATCAACTGAAGAAGCAATTTTAAAATCAGTTGAAATTGGCTTTCCATTAGTAGTACGTCCATCGTATGTACTAGGTGGTCGCGCCATGGAAATTGTATACGACGAGCAAGACTTACGTCGCTACATGACCGAAGCAGTACAAGCCTCAAACGAAGCACCAGTATTACTAGACCGCTTTTTAGATAACGCGATTGAAGTTGACGTTGACGCAATTTGCGACGGCGAGCAAGTAATTATTGGCGGTATTATGGAGCACATAGAGCAAGCGGGTGTTCACTCAGGTGACTCAGCATGTTCATTACCGGCTCACACGCTATCGCAAGAAGTACAAGATGTAATGCGCAAGCAAGTTACTGATATGGCACTTGAACTTGGTGTTGTTGGTTTAATGAATACTCAGTTTGCTGTAAAAGATGGCTTAGTGTATTTAATTGAAGTTAACCCACGTGCTGCACGTACCGTACCGTTTGTATCAAAAGCAACCGGTGTTGCACTTGCAAAAGTAGCTGCACGTTGTATGGCGGGTCAGTCTTTGGCAAGCCAAGGTATAACTAAAGAAGTTATTCCTCCATATTACAGCGTAAAAGAAGTTGTTTTACCATTTGCTAAGTTTCAAGGTGTGGATCCAATCCGTGGCCCTGAGATGCGTTCAACCGGTGAAGTGATGGGTGTTGGTGATACTTTCGCCGAAGCGTTTGCAAAAGCACAATTAGGTGCAAGCAATACTTTACCACGCGGTGGTCGCGCGCTATTATCCGTGCGTGATAGCGATAAGCCACGTATTGTTGAACTAGCTAAAATCATGACAGACCTTGGTTTTGAAATAGATGCAACAGGTGGTACAGCTGCTGCACTTGAAAATGCTGACATTGCGGTTCGCCGTGTAAATAAAGTATTTGAAGGGCGCCCGCACATTCTTGATAGAATCAAAAGTGGCGAGTATAGCTATATTGTTAATACCACAGAAGGTCGCCAAGCGATTGAAGATTCGAAGGTGTTACGTCGTGGTGCTTTACAGCACAAAACCAACTATACTACGACCTTAAATGCGGCGTTTGCAAACTGTACAGCAAACCAAGCAGATGACCGTGGGAAGGTGACGTCAGTTCAAGAACTACACCTGCGATTGAACTAAGGAAATGTGCCAAGGCCGTTAAATTGCGGCCTTGGGATTAAGTGAGAAAAAGTATGCAAACAATTCCGATGACAGTTCGTGGTGCAGATTTACTGCGCAAAGAACTTACCGAATTAAAAACAGTTACCCGTCCTAAAATCGTCAGCGATATTGCAGTTGCACGAGAGCATGGTGACTTAAAAGAGAATGCTGAGTATCACGCTGCGCGTGAGCAACAGGGTTTTTGTGAAGGCCGAATTCAAGAAATTGAAGCTAAGCTTTCAAATGTACAAATAATTGATGTAACTAAAATGCCTAATACCGGCAAAGTTATTTTTGGTACAACAGTTACTATTGTCAACGTTGAAACTGATGTTGAAGTTAAATACCAGATTGTTGGTGATGACGAAGCAAGTATTAAAGATAATCGTATTTCGGTTAATTCACCGATCGCACGAGGTTTAATTGGTAAGCAAGCAGATGATGCTGTGAACATTGAAACCCCTAAAGGCACCGTTGAATACGAAATCATCGAGGTTGAGTATATTTAATAACTCACTTTACGTGTAAATAAAAGCCAGTGTATTAATACACTGGCTTTTTTGTTTTAAAGTGTTTAAAAGTGTTAAAACAGCCCTTATAAATTGGCCTTAAAAATTTTACTTTGTTACCATATACAGGCTGCAAATTAAGCAGTTTACTCGGAGATATTTATGAACGATACCGACCATCCCTCTAGATTGAGGGCAGAAAAATAACCCGTATTGGTATTTATCTTCTATAAATCTACCTAAGCGGTAGAGTAATTTTATTCTTTCCTATTTTTCTTCTCTCAGACACCTAGATATAAATAATGAAATTAGCCTTATTAAAGTGCTGATTATAGTTACTAGTACGCTGGTATTTTAATCAGTCATATAGTTTCATTATTTGATGGTCGTTACCTTATGCTAATGTGTTTTACTCCTAATTAATGGCTATTAGCTAAGCAGTAGTTTTAACTGTTTGAACGCCATGTTATTAATTTAAATAAAATACAATTAGCCTAGCATTAGCCAATCGGGAGATTCGCCATGACGGTAATGAGCAAAAACTACGTAGAAAATAACCCACACTTTTCTCAAGCAGAAATAGGGGCGGCTAGAAAAGTGTTTTTAGCGCACAGCTATAATAAACAAGTGCACTTATTAACAATAATGGATGTTGAAGAAGCGGTTGCTATTTTACAGCACTGTTCAATTACTTATGTACAAGACTTAATAAGTCGTTTAGAAAAAGACGGTTACGACAAACTCGCTCGACACTATGCGCATCAGTTGGGTTTTATTCACTCAGAAGTTGAAACAGCGCAAAGTTATTTAAATACCTCGGCACTGGGGCATGTGCAGCAGCGTATTGGCTGGATCATAGTATTAGCGTTATTAGGTATAGTGTCTGGGTTAATTATTACTCAATACGAAGACACATTAAGCCAGTTAGTATTGTTGGCAGTGTACATGCCGGTTATTGCGGCTGCGGGCGGTAACACAGGCTCACAAGCGGCTACTTTGGTAATACGGGCGTTAGCAACAGGCGAGCTGAAAAAAAGACAATGGTTTGCTGTGTTTCTTAAAGAAAGCCAAATTGCAGTGTGTCTTGCGTTAGCGGTGGCGGGCGTAATGGTTATTCGCATCTTATTTTTTAGCGATGTTAAATCTGCCGGTGGGTTCGATTTAAATATAATTGCGATGGCCATCGCAGTGGCATTGTTTATTCAGGTAACTATTTCTACTACGCTAGGGGGGTTATTACCTATTTTAGCGCGGGCACTTAAGCTAGACCCCGCGGTATTAGTGAGCCCTGTATTGGCATCAATTGTTGATATATCGGGGATGTGGATTTACTTTACCGTAGTTAACTATTTTTTAGAAATTGGTTAAATCAAAAATTTTAGGTTTATATGTTTTGCGCTAATCACTTAACACTCAGTAATTAGCGCAAAACTTAGTTTGAATTTATTCTTGCACATTTCCCCCTCTACCAATTACTTTTAACTAAAATTTCTTTAGGTTATTCATCTGCCATCAATTTGATCTATGCTGATATGGAGCAATACGGTTTAACGTCCTCTCAAATAAGGATAAATAATGGCTAATATACTTTACCCGGCACCTTTAAAAGTAGGTTCTAAAATTGCGGTGTGTTCGCTTTCAGAAGGGATCGCGGCTAAATATCATGCTCGTTTAGAGAGTGTAATAAACGGTTTAAAACAGCGTGGCTATGAAGTAATTGAGGGGGCGTTTTTACGGCGCAGCGAAGCAACAGCAGAATTAGCTACCAAAGCCCATGCAGAGCAGTTAATGGGCTTTTTAGTTGACGATAGTATTGATGCAATTATGCCTCCCTTTGGTGGCGAGCTTGCGATGGAAATACTGCCACAACTTGATTTTAATGCTATTAAACAGGCTAAACCCAAATGGCTTGTGGGGTTTTCAGATGTGAGTACTGTGGCCTGTGCACTCACTGCTAAATGCCAATGGGCAACGCTGCATTGTGCCAATTTAATGCAATTGCACCCAAACGAAAAAAGCCCTTATTGCTTACAAATATTTGAAACCCTAAGTTATGCAGCAAATAGTGAGTTTACACAGGCACCATCAACACATTATCAAAAAGTAGCCCCCGATTATGCACAGCACCCAGAAGCCTTATTTAATTATACCGAGACGACTCAGTGGCAATGCTTAAATTACTTTGATCAGCGTACTATCGAAATGTCGGGGCGTTTATTTGGAGGCTGCCTAGATACCGTGGGTTTATTACTCGATTCACCATTTTTAGACCTGCATGAATTTAAAAAGCACAGCGCGCCCGAAGGGCTAATTTTATACTTAGAAAATTCAGAATTAACCCCCACTACTGTAGCGCGATTTTTACTGTCGTTAAAACTAGCCGGTATATTTGACGACATTAACGGCATAATTATCGGCCGCAGTGAAATTACACAAGGCAAAAACCCCGAATTTGACTATCGCCACGCATTAAATGTAGCGCTTGGAGGCTGTATGTTTCCGGTTATTATAGATGCAGATATAGGCCATATTGCACCTAACTTAAATTTAATTAATGGTGCTACTTGCACATTAATTGCCGATATAAACGAAGGCAGAGTAATAAAAGCGTCATTAAATACGTCGCTCTCTTAATTGGCTTTGAATAACGTGCCGGTACAGGGGTATAATAAGCTGGCTTTTATAATTCGTTATTTAAGTACATTCTCAGGGCGGGGCGAAATTCCCCACCGGCGGTATGTTTAATTCACTATTTTAATTACATTTGTAGTGTTTAAATAAGCCCGCGAGCGCTTTGTTGTTTTATATAATATCAAAGGTCAGCAGATCTGGTGAGATGCCAGAGCCGACGGTTACAGTCCGGATGAAAGAGAATATGGCTTAAATATAGCGTTAATAGTGCGTGGCTTTTGGCTGTGTGCTATTTATGTTTTTTAATTTAAGTTATTGTTGGTACTTATACTTTAATGCTTTTAGAGTTTATTTTATCGATCCTTTCAGTGTCCTGAATCTATTTATTTTTAATCAGGAATATAATGATGATTCAGTCTCTACTTACTCAATTTGGCGAGCCGTTAACGCGCGTCGAAAATGCCATTACCGCACTACAGCAAGGCCAAGGCGTATTGGTTGTTGATGACGAAAACCGTGAAAACGAAGGTGACTTTGTATTTTCAGCCGAGCATTTAACCACCGCCCAAATGGCTGAGATGATCCGCGAAGGCAGCGGCATTGTGTGTTTATGCATGGGGGAGGAGCGCATAAAACAGCTCGACCTACCGCAAATGGTTACTCATAACACCAGTCAAAACAATACCGCTTACACCATAACCATTGAGGCCAAAGAGGGCGTAACTACTGGCGTTTCTGCAGCCGATAGAGTTACAACGATTAAAGCCGCCACAGCCGACAATGCTAAACCTGAGGATTTATCGCGCCCAGGGCATGTATTTGGCTTAAAAGCTAAAACGGGTGGAGTACTGGTACGCCGTGGTCATACCGAAGCATCTGTAGATTTAATGCAACTTGCGGGTTTAAAGCCGTTTGGCGTTATTTGCGAGCTAACTAACCCCGATGGCTCAATGGCGCGTTTACCTGAGGTGAGCGGTTATGCAAATAAGCATAATATGCCAGTGGTATCGATAGAGGATTTAGTGCAGTACATTCAAATTGCACAACAAAAAGTAAGTTAACTGCAATAAAAAACCCCTGTTTAATTAAATTAAACAGGGGTTTAAATTATTAAAAACGGGCGATAAACGCGATTATAAAACCTGAATTACTTGCTCAGCGTCTAAACGCGATTTAGGTAACTTAGCATTATAGTCCTCAGCGCTATCGTGATAGCCCAGCGCTAATGCGACATCACATACGTAACCATCTAATTCTTTCGCAAAAATTTCACCAAGTAACTGCGCATCTACGCCTTCCATTGGGGTAGAGTCAATGCCTAAACGAGCAGCTGCGTGCATGGTATTACCAAGTGCAATGTAAGTTTGCGCTTTAGTCCAAGTTGCATTATTGCCTTGCTCATCGGTATTCATATCTACAAACGCAAACGCGCCAAAAGCTTGTTCACGGTTTTCGCTTTGCGTGCGACCATTTTTAATATCTGTGTCTATAACGTGTGCGTAATCATCACGGGTATAGTTAGTTTTGTGAGCAAAAAGCACAATATGCGATGCTGTTTTTGCGTGCTTTTGATTAAACTGAAACATATTTGCAAAGCTGTCATGAAAACGTTGCTTAGCTTGATCAGACTCAATAACAATAAACTTCCACGGTTGTGAGTTAATTGATGAAGGCGATAAACGCATAGCTTCATAAATTACGTTAAGGTCGTGATCGCTAATACGTTTAGCTGCATCATAATGTTTGGCCGTGTGGCGTTTTTCTAAATCGCTAATAATAGGGTGAGTCATGGTTTTCTCCGGGTAAATTTAACTTTAAAACAATCATACTTAACAGATAAAAATTAACGATTGGTTAGAGTAATAAGTGCTTAGTGCGAATGGCAGCTAATATACGCTTTGCTTTGTGAAAAATAAACAGCATAATAATTGAAACATTATCAAATAAAAATAGATAATATGCAGATAGACGATCTTAAACTTATTTTAAAAGTTGCAGAATTTAGAAGCATTACTTTAGCCGCAGCAAAATGCGATATGCGCACCGCAACTGCGAGTGCTGCCATTAAACGTGTAGAGTTAGCCCTTGGCAGTGAGCTGTTTATAAGAACAACACGCCACTTACGCCTTTCGGCAGCGGGTGAGCGTTACATTCCTCAGTGTGAGCAAGCACTTGCAGTGCTAGAGCAAGCAAAACAAAACCTCAAAGGCGAACATGATGAAATTGAGGGAGAGCTGCGCGTTGCACTGTCATCAGATTTTGGGCGTAATTTAGTGATCCCCTGGATTGATGAGCTTATGGATAATTATCCTAAACTCAGTTTAAGAACGCATATAAGCGACAGTAACGTTGATTTTTATCGTGATTCGGTCGATATAGCGCTGCGTTATGGATCTCCGAGCGATACTAATATGTATGGTTTTAAAATTTGTAATGTACCACGGCTCCTTTGCGCCACTAAAGAGTACTTAATAGCACATGGTAGCCCCAATCACCCAGACGAATTGAATCGTCATCAGGGCATGTTTTATCAACTACAAGACATTATAAATAACAGCTGGGAATTTACCGACGGGCAAAGTAAGTTTAAAGTTAAAATGCAAGGTAAGCGTGCCTCTAACGATGGCGATTTAGTTAGGCGCTGGTGCGTTGCAGGTAAGGGGCTGGCGGTTAAGTCAGCGCTCGATATAGCAGATGATTTACTGGCCGATAGGGTGGTTACGGTGATGCCAAATTATCAACATGTTAGCGGTGAGTTATGGCTTATTTGCCCAAGCAGGCAGTCGATTACTCCCGCGGTGCGTTTACTGCGCGATGTGTGCCGTGAAAAATGCCGCACAATTTTAAAACAGTTAATTGCCAAAGGTATTATTGATAAAAGTGTATTGGACTAGCCATTTATTTACGCTTGATAATTTTAAGTGTAGGGTATAAATATAAGGCTTTAGCTTAAGGTGGTAAATATTAAGTCGGGCAGTTAAATTTAAATAAAGGACTTTTAATAAGGTGTGCTTATGGATTATTTAGTTGCAACCGTATTTTTTGCTGTATCAGCTTCGGTCACTCCTGGGCCAAATAACATCATGCTTATGACCTCAGGGGTAAATTTTGGCGTGCGAAAAAGCCTACCTTTACTTACGGGGATCTGTATTGGTTTTGCCTTAATGATACTACTGATTGGCTTAGGCTTTGGGCAATTATTTGCGTTGTTCCCTAATTTGCATTTAATTATTAAGTGCTTAGGAACACTGTACTTGCTGTATTTAGCATGGCTCATTGCTAAATCTGGCAGTGTAAACTCAACAAACAGTCAAACCAAGCCGCTTACTTTTATAAAAGGAGCACTATTTCAGTGGGTAAATGGTAAAGCATGGGTTGTAGCCACTGGTGCTATTGCGGCGTTTACAACCGTTGGCGCAGGTTATTACGGGCAAAGTTTTACATTAGCGCTGACGTTTTTGTTGGTTGCTTTTCCGTGTGCAGGAGTATGGTTGTTTTTTGGTACATTATTAAAGCAAGTATTAAAGTCTGAACGTTATAGACGCTACTTTAATTATACTATGTCGGCGTTACTGGTTTTATCGGTAGCACCTGTGGTGAAAGAAATTACGCTGCAGGTATTCTCCCAAGGCGTTTAAACAAAACACCCTGAGAGCAAATTTAAACAATAAGAAGTCAATGGGCCTAGGCTCGACCATTTTTAAAAGTCGGGCGCTACTTCAAACTCTAACTGCTGATGATTAATCGGGTGGCAAAACGATAAGTACTCGGCATGTAAATGTAATCTATTGGCTTTTTCACCGTAGTGATCATCACCAACTATGGGCATATTTAAGCCTAACTTATGCGCGCAATGCACTCTTAGCTGGTGCGTACGCCCCGTTTTAGGGTAAAGGTGCAAGCGGGTAATATTATCTTTTCGCTCTAACACCTGCCAAGTAGTAAGGGATGCTTTACCGTGTTGATAACACACTAATTGGCGCGGTTTGTCATCAAAATCTAAGCGCAGAGGTAAATCAATTGTACCACTGTTTTGAACTACATTTCCGGCAACTAAAGCAACGTAACGTTTTTCTATGGTACGCTCTATAAACTGTTTTTGCAGGGCTTTATGCGCTCTTTTATTGAGTGCAATAATTAATAACCCTGACGTTGACATATCTAAGCGATGCACAATGAGCGGGCCGGTAGCATGTGGAAATTGTGTTTTAATGCGCAAATAAACCGAGTCTTCAATATTAACCCCAGGAACGGACAAAAATTCAGCTGGTTTATTGATCACTAATATATCGTGATCTTGGTAAATAATAGTTAAATCTTTACCAATAGCAGGGTTGATCAATAATGGATTTTCTTCTACATGTAAGCCTTTGAGCATATGCCCTAAAATAGGTTGGCATTTACTATAACAAGACGGGTAGTAATGTTTATGATGCCTAATAGCTGATTTAGGCGCAGCGCCCCACCAAAATTCTGCCAAAGCTAAAGGTTTTAAATTATGTTGATACGCATATTGCAATAACTTAGGCGCGGCGCAATCTCCTGCGCCTGCTGGTGGCGTATGCTCAGGCAAGGGTGCAAAAATAGCGTTTAGATCTTTAGTTTCGTTATTAGCATTTAAAAATTGGTATTGCGCAAACAGCTTTTTTTGTAAGCTTTTAGAAAGTGTTTTACGACGTTTTTTTAAGTGTGCAATTTCATCAGTAATATTATTTAGAGCTTGCTGCAGGGTGTCGAGTTTACTTTGCCACAGCTGCTTTAGTGCTTGTAGTTGCTTTTTTTCGACAATACTTTGCCCAGCTAACTGAATTTTTAGCTGCTCAAAGTCAGTTGGGGATAACTGAGTGCTTGCATCAGTGCGTTGTTGTTTACGCATTCGGCGGCTAACTTGCATTAACGCTTGCTGCGCTTCTAACTGCTGCTGATAAGTGGCATTGGCTTGGTTAAATGCGTTATTAAGAGTGCTAAATTGCTCACTATTTTCTAGCTGCTCAATTTGGGCGTTAATATTATTAATAATGCTGCTTTGTGCTAAATACTCAGCATCGTGTAGCTGCATATCGGCCACGGCAGGTACAAAGTTAATTTTACTGCTTACGCCCTCAAGTTGCCCCGAGTAAGCGGCTAAATAACCAAGCTGTTGCTGATTATTTTGCACCACTAGTACGCCAAACATTTTACCCGACTCTTCATTATTAGCTGGGTTTGCCAAGTACTCTAACTGTGTTTCGAGCTGTTGTTGCAACTGCTCGGTTGCTGCTACAGCAATTGCTTTAGGCTCATAGTAAAAAGGAAAAGTAAATTTATCTGGTAGCGCCATGTGATTTACAGGCGCTGAAAATGGCGTAAAGCAAGTAGCAATATTTGGCATGGGCAATATAATAATGAAGTTTTTAACGAAATAATTAGCCAATATAATAACATAGTCGCTGCTATGTCACTAAGTGTGTTGTGTTATTAGTATGTGCCTTAATTGTTTGATGTAACGGGTTGCTGCAAAGTTTTAATTAAATGAGTAGCGCCATTATTTATCGTAATTCGTGTTAAAATATTAGCCCGTTAAAAAATCAATATTTTAGTGAGCTAGGCTGGGCTTTAATTTTACAAAACGCTAAGCGTTAATATCGTGTGTGTAGCATCAACTAGATTACTAATAAGCAAATGCATTTAAACAGAGGTTATTATGAAAACACAGCCTATGGCGTGTCGGTTAGGCTGTGGGGCATGTTGTATTGCGCCAAGTATTAGCTCGCCCATTCCAGGAATGCCAAACGGTAAAAAGGCCGGAGAGCGCTGTATTCAGCTAGATGAGCGTAATTTATGTAAGTTATTTGGCGACGCCAGTCGGCCAAAAGTATGCAGCGATTTTAGCGCCACATTAGATGTATGCGGTACAACTAATGCGCAGGCTTTAGCGCTTATTACTGAGCTTGAGGAGTTGACCTGAGCAAGCCTATCATCTACAACCACCTGGTAAATAATAAGCTTGCTTGTGAAGTGGGCTACCAGCTATACGTTGCGCTTAGCGTATATTGCTCGCCACGTCCAGGAGTGCCCGGGATCTCTTGAAACGATTCATTCCACAGGTTATCTGCGGCCAATGTAATAAATAAGTTTTTAATCTGCGGCGGCATTATTTTTAAGGTTAAATGAGTAAATAACGCATCATCATCGCCACTGCGCAGCGTATTTTCATGTTGTTTGCGCCATTCGTTATCTATACGAAACTCTAAAATATCTGTTGGGTTCCAAATAGCCGCAAGGGTTAGCCTGTGGTCTGGGTAGTTTAATGCGTAAAAGCTGGCATCTATATCGGCTGCGCCATAATTCTCTGATTTTTTTAAAAAGCTATAACTGGCAATAATTTCTGCGTTATCAAAATGCTTAGTTGCAAGAAACTCAACCCCCGAGGTATTAATATCTACCGGATTGGCAAAGCGGGCAGAAGTGGCATCAAAACTATAAGTCCAATCGGTTAAGTTATCATCTTGGCGATAAAAAACAGCAGAGTTAAAGCGCCAACTTTGTCGTTCTAATAATAAGCCCAGCTCGAGGTTTTTAGTACTTTCGCGCTCAAGGTTATAGTTACTTCTAAACAAACCGCCAGTGTCACTGCCGCCAATTGCGGTATAGCCTGCTACTTGGCTTGCCTGTGCATACGATAAATAAACAGTGCGCTCAGTGCCGTCGCTATTTTGTGTATTTAAAGTTATATCACCAATAAGTGAAATTTCAGAATCGTCACGATTGGTATCGTCAAAAGCCGCACCAAGGCGAATAGTAAGGTGTTGATCGCTCTCAAGTGCCATTTGGTACTCTGGCAGCACACTTACTTTATAATAATTACGTGAGGTAAAATTATTTTCAAGCGTGGTCGATTCAATCGAATCATTAATAAATTGCGCAGAATAATTGAGAGCAAAAGACGTGCTGTGCGCATGGCGCCCTGAAAGTGCTAGTGATTTAACGTCGGTTTGATGAAACGCTTCGAACGACATTGGGTTTTCACGAGAATACACATAGTGATCCTCGTGTTTACGATAATATGTAGATACTTCAAACGAGCTCTCGGCGCTATAGTTTTGCTTATGGTTGAGCATAAATAGCTGAGTTTTAAGATCTTCAGTTTCGTTAACCCCAAAAGGAGTATACAAATTTGGCCAACCAAAAAACTTTTCTTGAGAGCCAAAAAACAGATCGGTTTGTGAGTCTGGCCCCACTAATTGAACACGGCTTGAGGCGCGGGTAAAGTCATGATCGCCATAATCAATAGAGCCATCACTTTGTGAGTGAGAAAACTCGCCTTCCACACCCAGCTGCCAATCGGTAATACCATCCAATGGTATATTCACGCCCGCATGCAGGCTTTGTAAATTAAAATCATTGCTACCAACCCCAAGTGACACGCTACCACCTGTACTAATTGGCTTCCAAGCAAACGATACTGTACCAACTGAACTGTTAACGCCATAAAGTGCATTATCTGCTGCGGTGAATATAGCTGGGCCGCGCAGCATTTGCGGCGCTATAGGAATTTCGGCAAAATAATGTCCCGACTGCGGATCGAACAAAGTGGCGCTGCCAACCCTAAAACCAGTATTTTCGAAAATACCACCACGAATGGTTACATCTGCTTGTGCTTCGGCCATATTACGCGATTGCACATCAACACGCGGATCATACTCTAAATTAGAAACCGGTGAGTCGAAAGTGCCCACGGGTTCTTTATTTGCAGTAGGGGAGGCTTCAACCGTTATTTGCTCTATTGCAGTGGCATTTTTAGTTTGCACTTCAGCGTAGGCAAAGTCAGTAACACTGCATAGCAATGTAGGTAATAATACGGGTAATATAAGGCGCGGGGCACGATTCATGTTTTTCTCATTTTTGTATATGTAATTGTGCTAACAATTAAATCCGAAACACGCCTGTTAAGGCGTGATAAAGTAGTCAAATAATTGTAATTTGGCTTGGTATTGTATATTAATCTTAAAAAATTGCATTTGATAATCATTCGTAAAGTAGGGTAATTGATTTTATGAGCACAGTACAAACAAGCGAAAATTTGCATCTAGAAAGTATTTACTTTGCCGGAGGCTGCCTTTGGGGGGTACAAGAGTTTATTAAGTACTTACCCGGCGTTGTTACCACTGAGGCTGGGCGAGCTAATGGCACAAATAATAATACACAAGGTGAATACGACGGTTATGCCGAGTGCGTGAAAGTAACCTTTGATATAACAGCCGTGACACTCTATAAACTGATTGAATACTTTTTTGAGATTATTGACCCTTACAGTGTTAATAAGCAGGGTAACGATGTTGGTTTAAAATACCGTAGTGCTATTTATAGTAAACAGCAATGTCACTTAACAATTGCAAACGACTATATAAATCAACGCGCTGATGCAGATAAAATAGTGGTACAAGTTCAGTTGCTAACCAATTATGTTCCCAGCGATGCAGAGCACCAAGACCGGTTAACTAATTTTCCCGATGACTATTGTCATATCCCACCTGAGTTATTACATAAATATAAATCGAAATAAAGTTAAAGTCTGCTATATCAATTATGCTAAGAGCAACTGTTTCTCTCATCAGTAAGCTCTGTGGCTATAGTAAAACTTTAATAAAAAACATTCAGCCACAAAAAAGCTCACAAATTGTGAGCTTTTTATGTGCTTTAAAACCTGCCGCTACTTTTGTGGCGGGAAGTTATTTAAAATTTTAGCGACTGTTTTTCTAACCGACAGTTCACGTTGCTCAGGAGATTGGTTTTTCTTTAATCGACCATCTTCAGCGCCGCGCCATACTAACTGGTTTGATTCACGGTCAATAATATCAATAACTAAAGTACCTACTTCGTATTCACGAGCAGATATATCGTTTTGATACCCTAAACCCCACGAGCTCCAACGAGCGCCGTAGCCAATATTAAAAGAACTTACGTCTAGCTCTTTATCTACCGATGCATGGTAGTTTACCAGCACGTCTGCTTGAGCAGGATCGGCTAAGCTCATGCCCATTTTTTGATTAAGCTCACTGCTTATTGCGCTGCGTACACGTTTTTCCATTAACGCATTAATTTGATAATTATTGGTGTCTTTTGTTAAATCTGCATTTTCTACCCACGCAAACGTTTTATAGTTAGCAAAGTTTGCTGACTTGTCGTAATCCCAATCTGCGGTTTGCGTACAAGCAGTTAAAAACGCAAGTGCGGCTACAATAAAAATATTTTTCATACAGTTTACTCCTAATCTTTTTTATAAAATAACACACATTGTTAGGCAGTGTGATATTTAAGCGCTTAACAACAGTTTAGCTGCTATAGCTGAACCATTGATTAATTACTTAATGTTCAACTTCTATCCAGTCTTTTTCGTCTACCCAGTTTTGTGCACCGTCTTTAACTGAGCGAATTGGCACAATATAATCGCAGCTTGTTTGTGGTTTAACTGAGGCAAATATAGGGACGAAGCCAAAGCTAAGTGCGGTTTCAATAATTGCCTTTTGATTTTGCGGATCAATGTCGGCGGCTTCATCTATGTATATAGGTATACGGTATAAATTTTGTTCTTGTGAGCTTAACAAATAGCGAATAAACAACATACCACATAATAACTTAATAGTTATGCGCGTACCGTTTGAACCCGCCGAGTCTATTTTGTCAAAGTGTTCGGTATCGCCTGCGCGATTGACTACTTCAAAACGAATATCAAATAAATCGGTGAGGGTAAGGCCAGCTTTGTCGGAGGCGAGCTTAATTAAATGATCTTTCGCCTCGTTTACTGCGCTTTCGCTATACGGTTCTTGGCTGAGTAAATCCAGCGTGTCCCCTTGCTCAAACTGATGCGAGGTACTAATTATAGTATCTATACTATCAACTAACATTTTGCGCGGTATTACATTAATTTTAAATGCTTGCAGGTTCGAAATACGATGCTGGCTAATGCCTTTATTAAAGCTGTTCATTTCGCGGCGCAGGCGGTCTAAATCTTCGCGTAGGCCTTTAATGGTTGCGGCTACTTCTGTTAGGGCCACACGGCCTTGACGCTCAACGGCATCGCGTTCGTTATCAATGTTATGAAACGCACTAATGAGTTTTTGATACTTACTAAACTCATCGTTTTCGTTATCAAACTTGGTAATACCGGCATTATAAATATGCAAATAGGTATTGCGTACGTTTATCTCAAAGTTACGCAGCTCTTGGCAGTCTTTATTAAAGTGGTGCACTAGGTCGCTTAAATTATCAAAGTCTATTGTTACCTCTATCATGTAAGGGGTAACTTTGCCGCTGTATAAATCAAGCGTGTGATCAATTCGTTCGCTTTTCACTTGGCGCAGACGATCTGATTGGCGATTAATTTGCGCCTGTTTTGATTTAATAATTGAGCGTCTGTCGCTAATTGAGCCGCTATTTTTTTGAATGTCTTGTAGGTAGTCGTCAACCTGATCGCGCTCAGCTAACAACTGCTCTTTTAGCATGGTTTGTGCTTCAGCCGATTGCAGCATAGTGTCAAACTGCTCTAAACGTTTAAGGGCGGCCTCGGCGCTCATTAGTTCATCGTACAAGGTGTCTTTTTCTTTTTGCTTATCGGCCACATTTGCAGCTACATCGCGCTGTTGCTTAAACTCTTTTAAAGCATGCTCAAGGGCACTTAATTGAGCGGTTAGCTGCTCTTTATTTTCGCCGCTTTGCATTTGTACAGGGGAGAGCTTTTTAAGCTTAATACTCGCGCCAGGTAAGCTAAGCACGCCGCCTTTTACGTTTTCGCTTAAGTGCGATAAAAACGCACTAAATGCGTCTTCGTCATCAATGCTTATGTCGCCATTGCTGGTGGTTGCAAACGAGAGCATGTCGGGGTTTAAAATGCGCGAAATTTCTTCCACTTCTTTTAACGACAGCTCTTCGCGCATGCGGGTAAATAAATTAAACTCCAAGTTTTTAAGTTGTAGCTTTAAGCTCTTAATTTGTTTTTGGGTTTCGCTAATACGGTAGTCAAGTGTATGCAGGCTTTGCCCTTGTGCGCTGGTAATAGAGTGTGAAAGCGACTCGTAGTCTTGCTTTAACTGGGTAAGGCTCGTTTTAAGCGTGGCTTTGTTAACCAGTTCAAATTCGTTTTTAAGTGCGTTAAAATCTAAAAACCATTGCTCTATTTGCGTTTGCCTGCGCTCTATATCGCGCGACTGCTGTACGTACAAACTTTGCTTTTGTTCAAACTCGTGTTTTTCGTGTTCTATGTTTTCAAGTGCTATTGCTAGCTCTTCTAGTTGCGACTCTTGGTAGTTGTCAAAATCAATGAGTGCTTGGTCAATTTTTGGAGCATAAGCCGCTAATTTACCTTTTAGAACGGTTTGGTTCTCTAGCATCGACTCAAGCGCCGCTATGGGCTCTTGCATCGATTCAAGGGCGTGCAATTCACGTTTACTGCGGTTTACTTTATCGAACGAGCGACGCCACACTTCATAAAAGTCGACCTTAGAGTTAGACATGTGGCGCTCAAATACACGTAGCATAAAGCGTTTTACATCGGCGGCACCGAGTTTATGTAAGTTAAGAATACGGCGAAATATTTCTTTATAAATAGTCGAATCTTGAACGTTATTAAGCGGGATCATTTTTAAGTTGATCTCGTCGTCAAACGGGGTTGCACCGCCGGTGAGTAGGGCGTTTAGTTCTTGCGCTTTTAGCTCTATGGGGTTGTAACCAAGCTGTTTTAAATGGCTGAACAGCTTAGTGTATTTAATAATGGTTTTACCTTGGGTGTACTGCTCTAAATCAAGCTTGCCTTGGTAGCAAAAATATTGATGCGCATAACCGGCAATTTTCCCCAAACCCGCTACACCAATCACTACTGAGCCATGGGGCAAATTTGCTTCAAGCAAAATGTAGGATTGATCTGACGAAAAATAAAACTTTCGGGTTTCGTCTAAATCGTGGCCATCCCATTCGGTTAGGCGTAAATCGTTAATAAGCGGAAATTGCAGGGCATTTATTACTGAGCTTTTACCCGTATTGTTGGGCGCGCAAATAGAGCTGCTTTTATCCAGCGGGATCACACACTTTGCGTAACCTGCGGTATTGAGTAGGGCGAGTTTACTTAGTCCGTATAAATTTTTCATTGCTCGTCCTCTGTTAGGTAGGTTTCTTCGTTTACTTCCATTAAGGCATCTATATAGCGATGGATAGGGGCTTGTAGCATAAAGCCTGCTTCTACTTCGCGTGCCAAACCTAAGCGTACCATGCGCAGGTACACGTCTTTGCGCAGATCTGAACCCGAAAATATCTCCAGTTGATCAAACAAATGTTTGTTAATTTGCACTAAGGTTTGCATTAACTCTAAATCGTTTACTTCGTCGAACAAGGCGCGCATTGGGTCTTTGCCGGTGTTGGCGTAGTGCTCAATTAAAATATAAATAGTGAGCGCAATAGCACGGGATATTTTGCCCATATTGGGTGTGCTTTCGTCGCTGCTAAAGTAATAAAAGCCACGGCTGTCGTGTTTTAGCTCATTACCTAGGGCGCTAAATAGCGCGCTGTACGCGTCTATGTTTTGATCCAGCTCTTGCCACATTAGGTTGTCTTGTTCGCAAATATGATAACCCGCCACTAATTTTTTATTAATTGCTTGTAAGTGGGTAAGCTCGTTTAAGTTTATTTGTGTCATGGTGATTACTCATCTGCCTTACTAGGTGTTTGCGGCTGTGAATTATAGGGATAAAGAGAAAAATACTGACCGGCAATTTTAAAGCGCGCTTTTTCATCGCTTTGGCTTTTTTCAAGCTCGTTGTCACTTACTAATTTTTGATACAAAAACAGCATTTCTTCGGCATCTAAATCGGGGTAACTTTCGTCTAAAAATTGCAGCAATGGTTGCGGCTTTTTACGTTTTGTATTGAAGCGTTTTGCAAAGCTGCTTTTAACATCGTTGTAATCGGGAATATTTGGCGTTTGAAAAGGCGGTACATCTTGCTGATCAGGCAATTGATATTCTTGATGCTCAAACTCAACCAAACTTGCCATATAGGCAACTATATGGCGTTGTTGCCCCAGCGAGTAACGCTGTGCGTCGCTCACAAAATGCGGTTGCACCGCAGTTAGCATGTTGTCTACGCCATTTTTACGCACTAACCCAAGCACTTTTGCAGCTTGGCGGGTAATTAAGTTATTACGGCGTAGTTCTTCACGCAGTGGCATAAGCATGTCGGCACTTTTACGCAGGCTTTCGCGGCCGATTAAATGCATTTCGAGAATACGGGTACGTAATTGCTCTAGCATGCGTTTGTCGGTATATGCTTTACCCGATTGCTCAATATGCTCTATTTGCGTACTAATTTGCTGCTCTATAAGATTAAAGCAGGCATGAAAATCGCCTCGAATATCAACCATTTCTAGCATTGGCTCTATGTATTCGTCAAACGCTTCTATTACCGCTTTATAACGCTTTTGCAGCGATTGCACCGCGTTATTAGATTTAGCTTGCTCAACAATATTTAAAATGGCGTTTTCGTTGTGTGCGTACAGTTTCATTATTTTGCGCACCCGATCATCCATAATACGGCTAAAACGGCGTAAGTCGTCAAAGTCTTCCACTTCGCCCGCGTTAGCTAAGCGATCGCCAAGGCGGGCTAAATCCTCTACTAATACGCTAATTTCTTGTGCTAAACCTAAATGTTCTTCTTGCAGTAAAAATGTAGCAAAGTCGGCAATGGCACGGTTTATTTCAAGCTGCGAAGATTTCGCTAAAGGAATTATAATATCTTGATTTAACAAGCGATTGGTTTCTTTATAAATACGCTCGTTATGCCATGTAGGTTGTTTTTGTTTAATGGCATTTTGCAAATCTTTAATACTAAAGTCGGCCATTTTAAAACGTTTAAATAATAGCTCTAGCACCCCCCAATGTTCGCTAAGGGTATTTAATAGCTTTTTAGCTGGGATCATAAGGCGTTTATACATCCTAGTATGTTGTTAAATAAGTAGCTAAATAAGCTAGTTATTCGTAATTTTAATAGCGCTGATAGCTATATGGTATTCGTTTTTACAACGATTTAATAATAGTTTTTACCAGGTCATAGTGATAACATCCGCACCGAAAATAGGCACACGAAATGTGCGGCTCTATTTTCTTCATAGGTTCAATTTTTACATTATTCCAAAGGTTGTTCAATTATCATGGTTTCCTCTATTATCCTGACTTTAATAGCGATTGCATTTTTGCTGATCGTTATTGAGGATATAATCCACGTAAACAAAGCTAAAACGACACTTTTTTTTGGTACGCTCTGCTGGATTATCTCTTTTATCTTCCCTATTAATGGGCAAAGCCCTGATACGATTCAATCACTCCTTAATCATAATATTTTAGAAATTGCCTCCTTATGGTTGTTTTTAATGGCGGCAATGACCTTTGTTGCCTATTTAAACTCAAAAGGGTTTATCGAAAATATTGTTAACCGGATTATGCCAAAACGAATTAGCGAACGTAAGTTAATGTTTTTGGTTGGTGTTTTTGCATTTATATTCTCTTCTATTTCCGATAACGTAACCGCTACGCTTATATCTTTAGCGGTGGTTTTATCATTAAAACTTGAAGCCAAAAAGCTAATTAGATACGCCACGCTGATTATCTTTGCGGTTAACTCCGGTGGTGTGTCGTTAATTACCGGCGATGTAACCACGTTAATGATATTTTTAGATGGCAAAGTAACTATTAGCAATTTGTTATTGTTAATTGGGCCAGCATTTGTAAGTGTGATGCTGTTAGCCGCACTGTTGTCAATTGGCTTAAATGGCCAGCTCGACTTTACTAAAACGAAGCAAAAACGCATTGAAAAAACCGATATTACAATTGCAGTTATCTTCTTATCTACGGTTATTGCTACCTTAACACTGAGTGTTTTATACAGTGTACCGCCATTGCTTACCTTTTTGTTTGGTTTGTCTATGATGTTTTTAGTAGCGCAATTTTTAATGCGCAAAAAAGACATAAACAAAGACATGATAGATTTCATTCGTGAAATAGAATACGACACCTTGTTGTTTTTTGTAGGTGTATTATTACTGGTAGGAGCGCTAAAAGAAGTTGGTATGTTAAGCCACTTTAGCGACCTGTACACAATAATGGCACCTGAATACGCAAACTATTTAATGGGTATATTGTCGGCAGGCGTTGATAACGTACCACTTACAGCCGCGTTATTAAAAGCAGATATAGTAATGACACAACAGCATTGGCTGTCGTTTACTTATGCCACAGGCGTAGGGGGCTCTATGTTAATTATAGGCTCAGCGGCGGGTATTATTGCCATGAGTAAAGTTAAAGAACTGACCTTTATGAACTACTTACGTTTGTCGTTTTATTTATTAATTTGTTACACCGTAGGCTATACCGGCTCGTATTTTATGGCTGGTTTTGTTTAATATTAGTTATTAAAGTGCTTGACAGCTAGATGTCTAAACGATAACTTTCAAAGCCCCAGTAAAGTATTGAGCTTTTCAATATATTGCTGGGGTTTTGTTTTATTAGTGATTGCTGAAATAGCCATTAATACAACATTCAGAAGAGGTGCGATACTTAGGTATTTAATGTGAGGTGACGAACGCCGTTGAGCATTAAAGAGGGAAGTACTCGCCGAGAAAAATAACACGTCGTCGTCGTTATTTTTCGGTTTATGGGGCTGAATCCTCAAAACTGTCACCAATATAGGTGGAGAGCTTCTGGCAGTGAATTTTCTTACCTTATATTTGCTGCCAAGTTCTTCTTGTTTTATTACGGTTTGGATGCCGTGAAAGGAGACGAAATGACAACCCAATCAGTGCCACATGTAGTATTAGGCAACAAATCAAATTATACCGTTGCTAAATTTGGCGGCACCAGCGTAGCTAACTTTGCAGCTATGGATCACAGTAGTAAAATAATAGTAGCAGATAAAAGCGTGCGTATTGTTGCACTAAGCGCCAGCGCAGGAGTCACTAATCATTTAGTTGAGCTGTGCAATAGCAGCCTTAGCGAAGATGAGCGCCAAGCGCATATTAACGGTGTGCTAGCGATTCAGCAGGCTATTTTAGCTGAATTGAGTTTAGATACCGATTTAGAGCAGGGCTTTGCCCAGACGTTAGCGGCATTTGAAAAACTAGCCAGCCAAACGTTACAAACAAAAGCGCTACATGACGAGCTATTAAGTTTTGGCGAGCGATTATCAACTTATTTATTTACCCAAGTGCTGCGCTCAAAAGGTTTAAATGCAATACGCTTTGACGTGCGTCAAGTGCTTAAAACCGACAGTCAATTTGGCAAAGCAACCCCTAATGTTGCAGCTACTGCACAAGCGGCAAGCGCATTACTTGTTCCGCTGTTAGACGATCAAGTAATTGTTACACAGGGCTTTATTGGCAGCGACGAACACGGCCAAACGACCACTTTAGGGCGCGGTGGATCAGACTACAGCGCGGCATTACTGGCCGAGGCTATTCATGCTAAAAGTGTACATATTTGGACTGATGTAGTGGGTATTTTTAGTACCGACCCGCGTTTATGTGTAAAAGCCACGCCAATTGCACGCCTCAGCTTTGACGAAGCCGCCGAAATGGCTACCTTTGGTGCAAAAGTATTGCATCCGGCAACTATTTTACCCGCCAGCCGCAGCCATATTAATGTGTTTGTAGGGTCGAGCCGTGAACCTGAGCGTGGTGGTACTTGGATTGAGCGTGAAAAGTCGCAACTGCCAGGAATCCGCGCAGTAACACAACGCAAAAACCAAATATTACTTACTCTTAAAAGCCCAGAAATGCTATTAGCTAGTGGCTTTTTAGCACGAGTATTTACTATTTTAAGTGAGTTTAATATTTCGGTAGATTTAGTGACCACCTCTGAAATTAGCGTAGCAATAACGCTTGATAACGCGCCTAATGCATCGCGCCCAGAGCTTGATCAGGGGTGTTTAGATAAACTTGCTGAGTTTTGCCATGTATCGGTAGAAAATAACTTAACTTTAGTGGCGCTTATTGGCTCAGAAATACAGTTACGCCAGCATGAAATGAACTTAATGCAGGTATTAAGTGACTTTAATATACGGCTAATTTGCCACGGTGCAAGTAAGCATAACTTGTGCTTTTTGGTCGAGCAAGGCGAATCCGACAACGTAGTGCAAGCTATTCATAGCCGACTATTAGAGAGCGATTGCGCGGCCTAATACAGCTAAATTAATAAGAGAGCACTGCCAGTCAGTGCTTTTTTCACTCACTACACTTATATCAAACTTACCCATCACAGCACTGCTGGCATTAAGCTGTGAGCAAGTTAACTCAGTAAACACATTAGGGCTTAGCAACTTGGCAATAGGGCGGCTAGTGGCTTTAGCGAGCGCTTCTTTTAAGGTCCAAATTCTAAAAAAGTGTTTAGCTTGATCCTCTGCATTAGCAGGCTTGGTGATCAGCGCAATTTCATCGGTATGATAAAAATGCTTTGCGAGCTTTTCAAATGGGCGCTTTGTGCTTATTTTTTCAATATCGAAACCAAACTGGGCTTTTGTAGGGTTAAGTGCAGCGCCAACAAAACCATTAGAATGCGATATACAGGTATTAATAACGGTGTGGCTGTTATTAATGTGTAGCGCTAATTTACTTGTTTGTAGGTTAAACTCTGAACTTATATTACACGGCTTAATGCCCGCCATATTAGGGTGCGAGGTTATAACTAAATACTTAAGTAATAATCGCGTGGCTAAATATTCTTGCTTGGCCGATACACTTTTACGGCGGTTTATTATTTGCAGCTCAAAAGGGCTTAAATAATCAGGCAAATTATATTGGCTTATATCGAGCGTTTTAGCGTCAAACAATAAAATAGGGCTTTTATTGTTACTAAAAGGCTGATTAATTTGCAGGGTGTTTTTAAAGTAAAGTGAACTCATAAACGCTCAAAATAATAATAAATTTAATACCGATTACCTGCTTGTATGCATAAGCTGAACATATAGTGAGCGGTTGTTAGTTGTTGTGCGCGCTAGGTACATTTTTATTACTAAGGCGCGATGAAATATGGTTTAATTCACAACAGCTAAAATAATAACAGATTTGTAGGTGTATGACACAAGTGCGTGATGGTTTTCAAAGTCGACTTGGTTTTGTATTGGCCGCCGCTGGCGCAGCGGTAGGTTTAGGTAATATATGGGGTTTTCCTACGCAGGCTGCTAATCATGGTGGCGGTGCTTTTTTACTGGTTTACTTTATTGTTATATTTTTACTTGCTTTGCCGGCTTTATATACCGAGCTGTATTTAGGGTATTACGCCCAAGCTAATCCGGTAAAAGCACTTAGGCAAGCATGGCAAAATAAAGCCCCTAAAGTAGGCGCGGCTGCAGGTTATATTGGCCTTGGCGGCGCTATTGTAATGCTTAGCTTTTATTCAATAGTGGCGGGGTGGATGCTGTCGTATGCTATTGAACCCGTAACTACATTTTTAGGCTTTAGCGGCGCTAGCGAATTTTTACACAGCGACTCTGCGCTGCGTAATTTTGTGTTTACCCCACTTATGCTTATTTTAACCGCGAGTATTATTTTAAAAGGGGTTAAATCGGGTATTGAAACCTGGTCACGGCGTTTAATGCCGGTGCTACTAGTATTGCTAATTGGTTTAATTATTTATATTGCAACGCTAGATGGTGCAAGTGATGGCTTTGCAGCGTATTTAATACCTGATTTTAGCCAAATACTCGACCCTAACTTAATTATTGCAGCTATGGGGCAAGCCTTTTTCTCCTTATCGCTAGGTGTGGGCTGTATGATGATTTACGGCTCGTATTTAAAACCCGGTGCTAACTTACCAAAACTGACTGCCAGCGTAGCACTACTCGATACCAGTGTGGCCTTTTTAGCTGGTTTACTTATTGTGCCTGCTATTTATGTGGCGCAGCACAACGGCGTAGAAGTGTTTAGTAACGGTAAATTAATTGGCGAAGGGCAGCTTATTTTTGCCATTTTACCAGCGTTATTCAGCACCATGGGCGATATTGGCTTATTGGTTGGTTTATTGTTTTTTGTATTAATGTCGATAGCCTCGGTTACTTCTACTATATCAACCACCGAAATTCCGGTGGCGTTTTTAGTCGAAAACCACGGCGTTGATCGCACTAAAGCTACGTGGCTGGTTAGTGGCGTAGTGCTAGTGTTTGCCAGCTTAATAATACTTAATTTTGATTGGTTATTTGGCTTGGTTATTATGGTATTTACCCAGTACCAATTACCGTTAATGGGGCTGTTTTACTTTGTTACAGTGGGCTGGTTATGGCAGCGCGGTAACAAATTACACCAAGCAACTAGCGGCGCGCATTACTGGTTTGCTCAGTACATACGTTTTGTTTGCCCAATATTAATGACCTTGGTATTTGCCAATGTGGCATTTAGTAGTTAAGCATTACGGCACGTTATAAATAAAACGGGAGCTTTTGCTCTCGTTTTGCTTTGTTATTTAGCTGTTAGCAATAACTGATTTTCAATTGCCTGCTTTAATGTTTCTGGCTTGGTGCGCGGCGCATAACGAGAAACAAGTTGGCCTTGCGAATTAATTAAAAATTTAGTGAAGTTCCACTTTATTACTCGTCCTTGCGAAATACCTCTGGTGTGCAGTTTTAAGTAATTAAACAAGGGGTGAGCTTCTGGGCCGTTTACCATTACTTTGGCAAATATTTCAAATGTGGTATTAAATTGCGCTTGATAAAAGCTGTTAATGGCTAAATTATCAAGCGGCTCCTTTTGGCCAAATTGATTGCACGGAAACGCTAAAATGGTAAATCCACTGTTTTTATACTGCTGATACAGCTTTTCTAAAGCGGTTAACTGCGCCGACAAATGACATTCACTGGCAATATTTACAATAAGTAGCGTTTTGCCTTTTAACTGCTTAAAAGAAAAAAGCGCCTTGTTACAGCATTCTGCATTAAATTGATAAATACTATCCATAGATCACCTACTTAAATTCCTATTAAATAAACTTTATAAAGACTTCATTCGCTTTTTTATCAACCGATTGACATAATCAGGCATGGTTTTTAAGTTATCAGTTTAATAGGTCATTTTTATGTCAATGAAAGTAGCATTTATAGGTTTAGGCGTAATGGGTTACCCAATGGCGGGGCATTTAGCAAAAGCAGGGCACAGTGTGTGCGTTTATAACCGTACTCAAGCTAAAGCTCAAAAGTGGGCTAACGAATTTAGCGGCAGCTTTGCAGCTACTCCACGCGAAGCTGTAAACGATGCCGACATTGTATTTATGTGTGTGGGTAACGACGACGATTTACGCTCGGTAGTATATGGCGAAAATGGGGTGTTAGCCGGTATTAAAGCGGGCAGTATTTTGGTCGATCATACTACTACTTCAGCAACTGTGGCACGCGAAGTGGCAGCAAAAGCAGCGTTATTAAAAGTCGACTTTATTGACGCGCCAGTATCGGGTGGCCAAGCTGGCGCCGAAAATGGCGTGCTTACAGTAATGGCTGGTGGCAGCGAAGCTGTATTTGCCAAAGTGCAGCCTGTTATGACGGCATTTAGTCGTTTTAGCCAATTGTTAGGTGGCGTAGGCTCAGGGCAATTATGTAAAATGGTTAATCAAATTTGTATTGCGGGTGCAGTACAGGGCTTAGCCGAAGGCTTACATTTTGCAAAGCAAGCAGGGCTTGATGGTGAAAAAGTAATAGAAACTATTTCTAAAGGCGCAGCCGGTTCGTGGCAAATGGAAAACCGTTACAAAACCATGTGGGCAGGGGAATACGACTTTGGTTTTGCAGTTGATTGGATGCGTAAAGACTTAGGCATAGCGCTTAATGAGGCTAAAAATAACGGCGCAACGCTAGCAATGACAGCCACAGTAGATGGGTACTACGCCGACGTGCAAGCATTAGGCGGTGGCCGCTACGATACATCAAGCTTACTTGCACGCATTGAAGCACAGCATAAAAAATAACGTTTACCTTGAGTATGTCGTTGTAGACGCCAAGCTTGCGTGCAAAGCCCGTAAAGTGATTTATTCACCAAGAGGTTTAGAGGCGCTGCGCTTTTAGAGAAAGTGATAGATCTAAAAAGATCATTGTTGGTTTTATGTCTTCTCATTTACTTAAAACAAAAAACGCGACGCTTTAGTTATAAAGCGTCGCGTTTTTGTATGCCTTGTACCAATAAACTTAAAGCAAGCTACATGCTTTGTGCGTAGTTATATAAGGCTTTTAAAATGGTTAGGTTTTTTTCACTGTCGTCGTGCTCATGGGCTAAATTCTCAAGTGTGATCATAAAGTCTTGAGCGTTAATTGAGGGTTGATCTTCCCCGTGCATTAACTTGTTTTGACAATACTGACGCCATTGATCCAGCTCTTGCTGGTTAAGCGTTTGCGGCCAGTTGCGAGCGCGGTATCTAAACAATAAAGTATTAAACTTTTTATCTTCAAAATCGAGTTTTAAATCGGCTAAGTCTTCGGGTTTTGCATCGCGAATAATCGCAAATTTAGCTTTATCAGCATGGCTAGTAAACCCATCGTAAAGTAAATAGTCAACGTTAGTTGTGGCGCTGTAATCGCCTTGTTCGTTAAACACCTCAGTTACTTTATCGCGCAACTCGCTATTGGCTTTTAACACCGCCAAGTTTTTTAAACATTGCTCGCGGTCAATGCCTAAACGCGCTGCATTTTCAGGTAATAACGTTTTAGCAGGTGCTAAAATAGGGCACTTGTTTAAATGCACTAGTTTTAACCCTACGGGTAATTCGTCTTCAGCTAAATCAATACGCTTGGTATATAAACGTTTACGTAATTGCTCAACACTTAAATCAATAAGTACTTGTGGGCTTTGAGTTAAATCAAAACAAATTACGGCATTTTTATTTACCGGATGGAAGCTCATAGGTGCAACCCAGCTAGTACAGCCTTGCGTTGCTGGAATGCGTGAGCTGGTATGTACGAGTGGGGTCATGTTAAATACATCAACCAACTCAGCTAAGGCTTTTTTACCACGTAAACTAAAAAAGAAGTTATACAGCTTTGGCTGCTTGTCTTTTATTAGTTTAGCCAGTGCAATAGTAGCGGTTACATCGCTTAGTGCATCGTGCGCCGCAGCGTGTTCAATACCGTTGGCAACGGTTAAATGCTCTAACTTAAAGCTTGGGCTACCGTCTTCTTTTAACGGCCATTCAATGCCCTCTGGGCGCAGTGCATAACAAGCACGCACTAAATCAATAATGTCCCAGCGACTATTGTTGTTTTTATATTCGCGCTCGTACGGGTCGTAAAAGTTACGATAAAAGCTATAACGGCTTACTTCGTCATCAAAGCGAATACTGTTATAACCGGCAACACAGGTATTTGGCACACTAAATTGTGCATGAATTTTTGCTATAAATTCAGCCTCAACCAAGCCTTTTTTCATCGCCACTTGTGGCGTAATGCCGGTAATTAAACACGCCTCAGGATGCGGCAAGTAATCCGCCTGCGGTTTACAGTATTCAATAAGCGGCTCACCAATAATATTCAAATCAAGATCGGTACGAACACCCGCAAACTGGCTCGGCTTATCCTTTTGCGGACTAGCCCCCCAAGTCTCGTAGTCGTGCCAATAGATTGTTGCTTGATTTTGCTCTTGATATGCCATGCGTAAAACCTTGAGTAGTTAACTTTAAAGCGCCAAAAATAGCGCCAAGTTACTAAAATTATGAATTATTTAGATTATGGCATATGGGCGGGGGAGTTTATAGTTTTGGGTGAAAAATGATGTGCTTGCTTTTTAAGTATAAGTGAAGCAAAAAGTAAGTAGAGGGGCTACGACAACTAGATAAATTATATGAGAGTAAATTAATGAATCATCACTAGACTAAAGTCTATAGGTTAGTTTAATTCACCTATCGAGTTTATTTTAATCGTTTGTCGATTTTGTGTTAATTCTCTAAAGTTCAGTTGTCGGCAACAAGCACGACTTAACTAATAGGACTATGACCATGAAATTAACACTTATCAAAACTATCGCTCTTAGCTCACTACTTACATGTTCAGCTGCTGCAATGGCTGAGCAAAGTGATTACAAATTAATGGTTATTGAAACCGCAACTGCACCACAGCAATTAGAACAGTCGTTTAACAGCTGTGCGCTTAACGTTAAGTCAAAAAATTACGCTGAAGCTGAAGCCGTATGTACACAAGCAATAGCACTATTAAATAATGCACAAGGCTCTAAATTTAAACTACGCCAGCTTACATCGTACGCGTTAAGTAACCGTGGTGTTGCACGTTTAAAAGCAAATAACGAGACTGCTGCAATCGCTGATTTATACGAGGCAGTGCAGCTTAATAAAAACGCACTTGTATCTCATAATTTAACGCGCGCTAAACAAGAGCTATCTTTATAAAAAGCATAAACAATAAAGAGTGATGCCTTTATAAAGTATTATTATTAATTGTGAACAACAAAAAATGCCGCTCATTTTACTGAGCGGCATTTTTGTATTACTAATTTATGTGGTTGCTAGCTTAGCCTGCAACGGGTGTACTGCCTGTTGGAATGTCTTTCATGCTTTTAATTAGCATGTAAATACAGGTGGTGGCTAAGCAGCCGCCTAAATAAAGTAAAATACCATCGCTTGCATCAGAGAAGTTAGCTGCAAGCATTGGGCCTAGCACAGAGCCTAGGCTGTAGCTTAAAAGCATGATTTCGGTTGCTGATACAATTTTAGCCATAGGCAAAGAGTCGCAGGCGAGCGTAATGGCAATAGGATAAAGTGCAAAGCTTGCTGCCCCTAACACTAAATAGCTAACAACTAAGCCGCTAAAGCTGGTTGCTTGCAATATACCTAACACACTTGCTGCACCTAAAAAGCAAAACATTGCCATGAGTAAGTTTTTACCCATACGAGTAGATAAGTAACTTACAAGTGGCTGTACTAACATGCCGCCAAGAATAATAATTGCCATTAGCAAACCTGTGTATTGAGCTTGCTCGCTTTGTGCTGCGATATATACAGGCATTAATCCGTAAATTGGCCCCAGTAATAGCCCCGACGCTAAGCAACCTAATATTGCTGGACGGCTAAGGGTTTTAATTTCTTTTAATGGCAGTTTTTGTAGCTCTTGGCTATCTGGTTGGCCTGATGTAATTAATAGCGGTGCTAAAATTGCTAGCAATAATAAACCAACTACAAATAAGTAGGGCACAGCGCCTACCGTGCCTAGCGGTGCTATAGCAAGTTGGCCTACTGCGCTGCCGCCATAAAGCGAGGTCATGTAAAGGCCTAAACGTTTAGCACGAGCTTTAGGCGTGTTGGTCATTAATAACCACGATTCAACCACCACAAATACACCTGCAACGGCCATACCGGCAACAAAACGCGCCATTAACCAAACCCCAGCTTTAGGCATAACTAGCTGAGCAAGAACACTTAAAATTAATAAACTAAGAAATAAAATAAAAGCAAACCTGTGGCCTATTTTTACTACTATGCGCTCAATGCATGTAGCGCCAATAAGTAAGCCAAAATAAAATACACTCGCTAGCCATGGGGCAAGATCTACATCGAGTTTAAATGCCGATAGCGATAGCGGGATCAGGCTCATTAAAAAGCCAGAAGCTATAGCAAAAAAAGACAAACCGATAACAGGTGCTAACGGGTTATTTGACTTGCTAGTAGCAACGAATTCTATCATTAGAATTATCCGATTTTAAGGTCATAAATAAACGCTGTTTACCGACTATGTTTTAAGGCGATTATTTAATGTTGGTTGATTTTGCGGCGAATGTAGGACTCTTTTGAAAGGAAGTAAAGTGATTTTTTATTAATCAATGAAAATAAATTTTTAACTGCACAATTACGTAAAATAAGCGCACAATTGCGACGTGTTTGTGTTTTAAACGTATTAAAATTGTATGGTTTTTGTTATTTTATTTGCTTGGTTTAATGCGATAAGAGCAATAAGTTTAAGCTATTGAGCAAACCATTAGTAAGTGTTTTTAAGTTATAAACAGTTGCGGCACAACAAATAAAAGTAACAGCCTTTAAAACGATTACTTTTATGTGTTGTAAACGAGCGGTTTTAATTTATGCAGCTGAGTTAAAACTAAACGTTTGATTACTGCATTAGCAGCGCTAATTGATGATACAAACCAATACCTATTAAAACATTAAACGGAAAAGTAATACCTAAAGAGCACAGCATAGCAAGGCCAATATTCGCTTCTGGAATAGCGGCTTTTATGGCTGCAGGCGCTGCAATGTATGAGGCACTAGCAACTAGGCTCCCTAAAACTACAATTGAACCCATTTCCAGGTGTAAAAGTGTACCGACTGCTACGCCAAGCGTGCCCAAAAATAAAGGGGTAATAATAGCAAATAAAGCTAACTTCCAATGATGCCAAGGCACAGGGCGCAAAGTTTGCGCTGCGGTTAAACCCATTTCAAGTAAAAATAATGCCAGTACAACCTTAAAGCCGTTAGTTAATAAGCTGGTAACTTGGCTACCTTGTTGCGTGCCGTACATTATGCCAATAATTACACCGCCAACGAGTAAAATAACGCTTTTATTGGTTAGCGCTTCGTGCCAAACCGCTTTTAAAGACAGCTTTTTAGCTGGCGCACTTTCTTTATTAAATTTTCTATATATCAACAGGCCAACAATAATGGCCGGCAGCTCTAGCATCACTAAATACAAAGTTACTTCAGCGCCTACAACCAAACTAGACGACTCTGCGTAGGCAAGCGCAACAGCAAATGTACCCGCACTAACAGAGCCATAATGCGCCGCAATACTGGCACTATTAGCATGAGAAAGTGTAATAACGTACTTTAAAATAGGGTACAGCATTAAAGGAATAAGCCCCCCAAGCAGCATAATGGCCCCCATTTCAGGGAGTAGCTGCCAATTTAAATTACCGTGTAAAACCATACCGCCTTTTAAACCAATAGTAAGCATTAGCAGTAAGCTTAGGGTTTCGTAAGTGGCTTTGGGTATAGCAAGATCAGAGTGTATAAGTCCGGCGATTAAACCTAATATAAAAAACATAACAACAATATCGGGCACGGTGTTTCCTAGCTATAAAATTAAGTGGCGCTATTGTAGAGAAAACTTTGTATAGTAAATAATAAAATGAACAGTGGTTATATATAGATAACTATCTATGAGGTGGGTATGGATTTAAGGCATATATCGTTTAGATTACTAGAAGTATTTATGAGTGTAGTAAAAACCCGCTCGTTAAGTGAAACAGCAAGGCAGCTTTATTTAACGCAACCTACTGTTTCACTTCAAATAAAGCGCTTACAAGAAGAAATAGGAGAGCCACTAATAACTATGCAACAGCAAAAGTTACAGGTAACCGAGGCTGGCCTTGAGCTATTTAGAACCTGCAAGCAGGTGTTTGCTCATTTTGAAGATTACCAAGATTTTTTAGCCGAATTACGTGGAGGCGAGCGAGGCCGATGTAAAATTGCCATGGTAAATACGGCGCAATATATTTTACCTAAATTACTCGGCCCTTATAGTAATTTGCATCCGCATGTAGAGTTACCGCTGGAAATAGGCAATCGCGAAGAGGTATTAGCTCGCTTTGAGCGTGGAGAAGACGACATTTACGTTTTTAGCCACCCACCATCGTTAGAGCAAGCCCAAGCTGCTCGGTTTTTACATAATCCATTAGAATTTATAGTGCCTAATAATCATCCTCTATTGAATAAAAAAAACGTAACGTTGGCGGACTTAATGCCATATCGATTTTTACTGCGTGAAAACGGATCTGCCACACGTATGCTATTTGAAAGTGAGCTACAAAGTAGGGGCTTAGTACTTAGCGACGGCGTACAAATGGCGAGTAACGAAGCCATACGGGTTGCAGTGTCGTCGGGTATGGGAATTAGCTTGCTGTCGCATCATGTTTTACCAAAAGATGATAATAGCTATACAAAACTGCATGTGATCGACACCGATATAGCCAGCCAATGGTACTTTGTAATGCGTACCGACAGACACATTTCGCACGCAGCGCGCAGCTTTTTAAAGTTTGCCCAAGCTAATTTAGAGCATTACCTCGATACAAAATGGGTACGCAATGAACTTCATAGATTATATTTAGAACCTAAAAGTTAAATTTAAAAAATAGTAGTTATGTTGCAATATAACTACTTAGAATAGTTATATTGCTATCAATACATGGTTATAAAAACACCCATAATACTTAGCTCTAACTATTTATTATTTTGGTTTTATTTTAAATAAAGCTAAGTAAGGTTTAAGTTTAGATTTTGTTAGGGCTTTTTTACTTAGTTGGAACTAAAATTGCTGCATAGCTTGTAACGCAACAATGGATTTGAGCTAATGACAACAATAACGTTTAAAAATCAATACAGTAACTATAATCCCCCTAGTGTAAATAAAGCGGCAAGCCCAAGCGAAGTTGCGGCAATCAATCCCCCTATTGATGAAAAAGCAGGTGATGTTAAAGGCATAAACTCAGCCCCTAAAGAGCAATCATTTTTAGAAAAAGCCCAAGAAGCGCTTGTTTATCAGCGTTTAGGTGTAAATAAAGACAAAATAGACGAGCTAAAAGCGGCAATAGAGGAGCTGACTAAAGAGTTACAAGCGCAAGGCGCTGATCTTGATGTAATTGCAGATAAAATTAACGAACTTGAAAAAATGCTTGAGCAAGAATACCAACAAGGGCGCGATCGAATGGATATGAAACCTCAGCATGAGCCGGGAAAAATAATTTTTGCACTTATTTAATTTACATAATATTGAATAGTTTACATTGTTATTGTGCTTACTTTTGCTAAGGTAAAAACTTATAACAAAAATAAACAAGGATTACTAATGAAAACCCTGCAGCAGCAACTAGGTAACTACGGGCTTTATCACCGCTCAAAACGCAATGTACTCACCCACCTGTTAGGCATTCCGCTAATTGTATTTGCCGTATTGTGCTTATTGGCGCGCATTCAGATCCCGTTGGGAGGCCTTGTTATAGATGGCGGACAACTTATTGTATTTGTATCAGTTGTGTATTATTTAATGTTGAGTGTGTCGTTGGGCCTTATTATGGCTGTGCTATTAACTATATTACTTGTGGGCGCGCAACCTATTGCAGCCATGGCATTTACTCCTTGGTTAACGATTAGTGTAGGGCTGTTTGTATTTGGTTGGATTTTACAGTTTGCTGGCCATTATTTTGAAGGTAAAAAACCCGCGTTTATAGATGATATATCGGGGCTTATTATTGGCCCTTTGTATGTAACTGCAGAGCTATTATTTATGTTGGGCTGTTATAAAAAGCTAGAGCAGCAAGTAACCGACATTGCTGGCCCAACTAAGCCATAAAAACAATAACTAACGTGCTGTAACTAAAGCATAAAAATACGGTAACAATATATGAATTATAATAATAAAACAGTATGGATCACCGGTGCGTCATCGGGCATAGGTAGGGAGCTGGCAATACAGTTTGCAGAGCTAGGTGCTAGCGTTATTTTATCGGCGCGTAATGTTGAAAAACTGACAGCTCTTAAGGCTGAACTAAAAGGAGGTGGGCATTTAATATTGCCACTCGATTTAGCAAAGCCCGAAGAAGTATTGAGTAAAGTTACCGCGGCAATAAATGAGTTGCCCGCAATCGATATTTTAATTAATAACGGTGGCATATCGCAGCGTAGCTTATTTTTAGAAAACGACTTTAAAGTGTACCGCCAATTAATGGAGGTTAACTATTTTGGTTTAGTGGCATTAACTAAAGCGGTACTGCCCTCTATGGTTGCAAGAAAAAGTGGCTCGGTTGTGGCTATAAGTAGTGTGGCAGGAAAGGTAGGCTCTAAACTAAGAACCGGTTACTCAGGCACTAAATTTGCTGTGGTGGGGTTTATGGATTGCCTGCGCGCAGAAGTAAAAGAGCATAACATTCATTGTTTAACAATTTGCCCAGGTTTTATAAAAACCGCGATTGCGCACAACTCATTAAACCCGCAAGGTGTTGCACAAAATAAATCTGAGCAAGCTATAGAAAATGGCATGGATGTTAAAGTAGCCGCATCAAAAATGATTAACGCTATTAATAGCAAAAAAGATGAAGTGATTGTTGGCCAAGGTTTAAGTGGTTGGGCTCCTACCATTAAACGCTTTTTTCCACGTTTATTTAACCGTTTAACTGCAAAAGTTAACTTTAAGTAATACCAAAATTCAAGAAAGCTATAGTTGAGTATAAAAATGATAATAAAGTATATATGGCTCGGATTATTTTTTAGCGTGCTGATCTGGTCGGGCATAAACCCAAAAGATCAATTTACTTGGTTTTTAGAAGTGCTACCAGCCATTATTGGTGTGGTAATTATGCTTGGCACCTATAAACAATTTAAGTTAACCCCTATTTTATATTGGTTTATTCTAGCGTATTGTATTGTGTTGATGGTAGGCGGCCATTACACCTATGCTGAAGTACCGCTATTCGATAATTTATTTGGCAGTGAGCGCAATAACTACGACAAAGTAGGGCACTTTTTTCAGGGTTTTGTACCTGCATTACTAGCACGCGAAATTTTACTGCGTAAAAATGTAGTTAATGGCAAAGGGTGGCTCATTACGTTTATTATTTCGATATGCTTAGCCTTTAGTGCTTTTTATGAGCTACTAGAGTGGTGGGTGGCATTGTTGAGCGGCGAAAATGCCGAAGCATTTTTAGGCACCCAAGGTTATATTTGGGATACCCAATCAGATATGGGATTAGCACTATTAGGTGCTATTTGCTCGCTGCTAGTACTTTCTAAAGTACACGACAAGCAGCTAAAACAGCCTAAAAACGATTTGTAATAATCTTTCTTCAACGCTAAGAAGTATATTACTTTTCAGCGTTTATTTTTTCTATTTCACTCCAAATTTTTTCGGCCTCGGCGCTTAACATAGCGTAGCTTTTAATATCGCCTTTACGCTGTGCCTGCATGCCTTGCTCTAATTTTGCGTCGTACTCTTTGCGTAGTTTTTTGCTTGGATCTGATTTAAATATCGAAAACATGCTTACTCTCTTAATTACTTTTAATGTATTTGCTTGATTGAGTATACATACGATGCCGCGTGGAAAATCGATTATTAAAGTATAAATTAGTCCTGCAGCTAAATATTGAATAATTACTCTAACAGGGTTGAAATCACAAATATTGAGCGTACACTTGTGCGCTGAAAGTTTGGGCGCACACGTGTAAGCCCAAAGTGTTTTGAATCGCAATAGAGAATTAAGTGCTTATGATCACGCAAATATTAGATCAATTTTCAAAATGGTTTTTACATCATCAAAGTTTTGCCAGTTATATAGAGCCAATTATGCAGGTGTTTAAACCCGCATGGCGCGCAGGGCAATATAGAGCCCAAGTAGTTGACGCAGTTACCCTTAATGGCAATTTTTTAAGTGTGCAACTTAAACCAAGTAAGCAATGGCCTAAGCATACTGCTGGGCAGCATATAAGTTTAACCCTTGAAATTAACGGGCGATTATTAACGCGTGTTTTTACTGTGGCTTCAAGCGCTCAGCAATTTAAAAATACAGGGTTAGTGCGTTTACTAATCAAAACAAATCCACAAGGGCGTTTTACAAGTTTACTAAATAACACCTTAAAAGCGGGTTTGTGGTGCAGTATTTCTGCGCCAAACGGCGACTTTGTATTTAAAAACACACATACACCGGCCACTTTTATTGCTGGTGGGTCGGGCATTACCCCCATGCTGGCTATGCTTGATGATTACCTAAGCCAAACAACGCAAAAGGTGTTGTTAGTGTATTACGCAAAAGTAACTGAGCATCAATGTGTTGATGAGTTGGGTGAACTGGCTGCACGGTTTGAGCATTTTTCGTTTTTATTATTAACGCGCGAGCAATCAAGCGATATAACCTGCAATATTAAACCATGGGAAAACCCCGATATTTATTGCTGTGGCCCTGCAGCCTTTATGCAAACGGTGAGTGACTTTGCTAAAAAGCATGATTTAAATTACTACCAAGAGGCATTTGGTTTAGCGTTGCCGAGCTTTAAAGGCGATAGCCAATTTAATGTGAAAATTAACAGTGGCGCGCATGTGGTGTTGGGCAACGATGTTTTGCTGACTCAGTTTGAAGAAAAAAAGCTACCCGTTAAACGCGGTTGCGGCATTGGTATTTGCCATCAGTGCCAATGTATTAAAAAGTCAGGCGTGGTACGCAATTTAAAAACCGGTGAATTGAGTGATAGCGGCGAGCAGTTAATTCAACTTTGCGTAAGCCAAGCGGTAAGTGATTTGGAGCTACAATTATGAAAACCATTAACTTTGAGCAATTAGAAAAAGAATTAAATGCCATAAAAATGGATACCCTTGGCAAAGTAGGCCAGCAAGATGCTGATTATATTCGCGCTGTTGTACGTAAACAGCGAGTATGCGAATGGAGCGGGCGTATTTTACTTATGCTTGGTTTTATTGTGCCATTACTGTGGGTTGTGGGTGTGCTGTTACTCGCCCTTGCTAAAATTTTAGATAATATGGAAATTGGCCACAATGTAATGCATGGCCAGTACGATTGGATGAACGATAAGCAACTTAATTCACAAAACTATGAATGGGACATAGCCTGCGATGGACAAAGTTGGCACCGAGTGCATAACTTTGAGCACCACACATACACCAATATTATAGGTAAAGACCGCGATTTTGGTTATGGCTTATTAAGGTTAAGTGACGATTTTAAATGGCGTTTAAAAAACACGTGGCAATTTATAACCTATTTAAATTTAAGTGTGTTGTTTCAATGGGGAGTGTCGTATCACGAACTGGCAGGCGAGCGCGTGTTTATAGGTAAAAAGAAGCCACACCGCGATGGAGCCGTGTTGCATAGCACCTTAAAGCAGCGCTTTTTTAGTAAAGGCGCGCGCCAATTAATTAAAGACTATGTGATATTTCCGCTACTTGCTGGACCATTATTTTTGTGGGTATTAACGGGTAACTTAGTGGCAAATTTAATCCGTAACTTATGGACGTCGACCATTATATTTTGTGGTCACTTTACTGAGCAAACCCATACCTTTAAAGAACAAGACTGTGTAAACGAAAGCCAAGGGCAGTGGTATTACCGCCAAGTATTGGGCTCGTCAAATATTAAAGGGCCGCGTTGGTTTCATGTATTAACCGGGCATTTGAGTTTTCAAATTGAGCATCACTTATTTCCAGATATGCCTTCGTCGCGTTATCAAGAAGTGGCACCGCAAGTACAAGCAGTATTGCAAAAACAAGGGATTGCTTACAATACTGGTGGGTTTTTTAGTCAATATGCCTCGGTGTTAAAGCGTATATTTCGGTATTCTTTTAAATAATGATTAATAAAGTAGCTGTAACGGTAATGCCTGCATTAAATAATCGGTTAGCGTAAAGGCGTTAGCTGATTATTGCATTAAAGTGTTGAAAATGGCTTTTTTGATTAAATAACCATCACTACATGCAAAAAATTCTTCTAATTAATTAAAAAACAGGCTGTTTTGCTATGGTTAAGTAGTAGTTGGTTGTCATACAATGGAGAAAAATAGACCACACAAGAGAGATTAAAATGGCCGCATTTGGTACTGTGTTTATGCCGCAGATGATTCAAGCTCGTTTTTCTGATAATAAATGGAGCGAAAGCTCAATTGTCCCTTCTGATAAGCTTGAACTGCATCCTGGCGCTCACGTTTTACATTATTCAAGCACATGTTTTGAAGGCTTAAAAGCCTTTCGCCATGAAGATGGCTCAGTCTATATTTTTAGAATGGATGCAAACATTGCGCGCATGCAGCAGAGTTCAGAATTGCTTAGTTTACCAAGTGTTGATGGCGAGATGCTAAAAACCATGATTATTGATATTGTGCGCCAATATGCAGATGAAACGCCTTTACCACCGGGCTCTATGTATATTCGCCCAACGCATATTGGTACTGAGGCCGCAATTGGTAAAGCCGCTGCGCCTTCAATGAGCTCATTGCTATATACCTTGTTATCGCCAGTAGGTGATTACTTTAGTGGCGGTGCAACGGCACTGCGCGTATTACTTGAAGAAGATGGTATGCGCTGTGCGCCGCACATGGGCATGATAAAAAGTGGTGGCAACTACGCCAGTGCACTAGGACCAATTTCAGCAGCACGTACTAAGCATCAGGCTGATCAAATTTTATTTTGTCCAGGCGGCGACGTACAAGAAACCGGTGCAGCTAACTTTATTTTAATTGATGGCAACGAAATTATTACTAAAGCGCTCGATAGCACGTTTTTACATGGTGTTACCCGTAATAGTATTTTAACCATAGCTAAAGACTTAGGTATGACGGTAAGCGAGCGTAACTTTAGCGTTACTGAGCTTTTAGAGCGCGCAGCTAAACCGGGCACTGAAGCAGCACTTTCGGGTACTGCGGCAGTATTAACACCAGTGGGCACATTTATTCATAATGATAAAGAATACCAAGTTGGTAACGGCGAAGCTGGCCCAACTACTGCGCGCCTGCGCCAAGCATTGAACGATATTCAATGGGGTAAAACTGCAGATACACACGGTTGGTTAACTAAAATTTAGTTTTTAATTTAACCCACTAAAAAGCCACCTAATTAACTTTAATTAGGTGGCTTTTGTATTTTTGCTATTTAATTAGCGCTTAGGTTAAATAGCTTTACACCTTAGCGGATTAAAATCTCATTTCTATTTTGCCGTAAACGTAGCGGCCATTAAAACCAAATGGCGAAAAGCTTGAGTACGAAAATAAGCGTGAGAATGTAGTTACGTCATCAACTAGGTCGCGGGTTGGATCTGGGTATACATCAAAAATATTATTAGCACCTAAGCTTACCGATACATTGTCAGTTACTGCGTAGGCTACATCTAAATCGGTGATCCATTTAGGTTTTAAAACCTCGTTACGCTGTGCAATATCCGATGGATCTTGGGTTTCGCCGTAGCGAGTGTTTCGTAGGGTGGCACGCCAATCATCCATAGTCCAAACCGCGCTTAAGTTATATTTATTACGCGGGGTACTTACTTCAAAGCGACGTAGTTCGTTACCAGAAAATAAGTTGTCTTGATCAAACCCAGCGCCTTGCAGCTCTGCAGGTGGGGCAATAATGTCTGTTACTTGGTTTTTGCCATAGTTAAAGCCTAAATTAAATGCTACATCGCCGTAGTTATCTGTAATTAGGTTATATGAAGCAACAACATCAACACCGCGAGTTTTACTATCAATAGCGTTTAAGAAAAATCGTCCTTGATTAGCCCCTGTACCTTCGAGTAAATCGGCAATAGCAGCGCCAGATAAGTTATTCGACAGTACAATACGGTCATCAATAAGTATTTGATAGTAATCTACCGATAAGCTGAAATTAAAGTCGGTTGACCAAGTAAAGCCTATTCCATAGTTGGTGGCTTCTTCGGCATCTAGGCCAGGTGATCCGAGTGCTTTTGCAACGTTACTGCTGGGTGCAAAAGTACCGGTTTGTGTGGGTTCACCATCAACAAATACAGTAGCGACTGAAGTAAAATGTTGTTGCTGTAGCGAAGGCGCTCTAAAACCGGTTGATACTGAGGCGCGCAGCGCTAAATCTTCGGTTAGTGTATAACGTGTGGCAATTTTACCGTTTAAGGTATCACCAAAGTCAGAGTAATCTTCGTAACGCGCTGCAACGGTTAAGTTCCAGTTGTCGGTAATGTAGGCTTCTAAATCTACGTATAAGCTTACATTATGGCGGCTGTTATCGCTTGCCGATTCAGGGGTAAAGCCAGGGAACACTTGCGAGCCTGCTGAACCAAATGGGCCGTTCACTGGATCGGTTACTGCACCACCAGGGCCAAATGTACCTTGGGCATAAGAGGCTTCTTCGCCTGCTTGAATTTCGTAGCCTTCGCGGCGGTACTCAGCACCTACAGCAATGTTTAAGCCGCTGGCTAAAAAGTCGACATCAACCTCGCGGCTAAAATCAACATTAAGCGTAAGTTGGTCGTAGGTAAGTGTACCGGCATCAAAACGTGTTTGGCTGCTTGGCCCATACGAGGTATTTACGCTATCTATTACACCAAATTCAAAGTCATCTAGCCCGTATACGGCAGATACATCGTAATTCCACTCACTCACAAAGCCTTTAACACCCAATGCGAGAGAAAAGTCATTTATATCAGAGGTGATAACCGGTAAAAAGCCGTCGGGGTAAATTTCGGTGACGTTACGATCATCTTGCGCGCGGCGGTAAAAACCTCCACCTTCGCCTTCACGTTTACTATAAGAGCCAAAAGAATACAGTTCAGCGTTATTTGTTAGCTCATATCCTGCGTTATAAAAAACAGAAAAGTCTTCTACATTACCATTACCAAAATTATGATTGTAGCGATCCCAGGTTAACTCGCGTGGATCGAGTGCGCCATTTACGGAGCCATCATCTAAACGAGCGTAGTTTTCACGTTGGTCGTAGTCAGAGCGATTGGTTGAATGACGATCGCGATATTCGGTAGATATATTTAAAAAACCGTTATCGCCTAGCTCAAATCCCATATTGCCTTGCAGTGTTAACGTTTGACCATCGGTTAATGAACGGTCGCTCCCTTCGTTAAAGGCTAAATTACCATTGGCATCTTCTGATACCGATTTAAGTTCAGGCACGCCATCCATTTCGGTCATGTTTGCGCCATATATAGCCGATACAGAACCGCCACTACTAGCACTTTTAAGTACAATATTAATAACACCGGCTATTGCGTCGGATCCATACTGCGCAGCAGCGCCATCACGCAGTACCTCAATTCGGGCAATAGCATTGGCCGGAATAGCATTTAAATCAACCGATGATGAGCCTCGACCCGTTGAGCCATTTAAATTAAGTAGCGCATTACTATGGCGACGCTTACCATTAACAAGCACTAAGGTGTGATCGGGTGCTAAACCACGCAGTTGAGCTGGGCGCACATGGTCACTACCATCGGTGAGTGATGCTTGCGGAAAGTTAAAGCTAGGCAGTAAGCTACTAAGCAGGGCGTTGGTTTCGGTTTGACCTGAATTTTTAAGCGAATCGGCACCAATAATATCAATTGGAACTGGGCTGTCCTCTACAGTTCGGCCTAGTCGGCGTGAGCCAATAACACTAATTTGTTCAATATTTGCCTCGGCTTGGGTGTCTTGCTCAGCAGCAGATGCGTACATAGAGCCCAGTAATGCCGCCGATACGCTTAGCGCGCACACAGTGAGTGGCGTTGATTTTTGCAGTTTTAATAATAATTTATTATTCATGTTGATTCCCTCATTCAAAAACGCAGTAAATTAGTTCAGTTAAATTTGCAGTAACAATTGAGCTAATTAAAATTACAGCTTTTAACATATACCCAAGCAGCAAAGGCAGTCAATTGAATAACATTCAATAAACATAATGTTTACTTTAAAGTGAGGGGTTAATAATAGAAATTTATTTTATTAGCTATAACTCACTACATTGTTTACTAGATATAACTCACCACTTTATTTTTCCAATGAGCATATCTTTAAACATAACCCAGTCGCCCCACAAACTGTAAAAAGGGTGCTTGAAGGTAGCGGGTCTGTTTTTTTCAAAAAAGAAATGCCCAACCCAGGCAAAACCATAGCCAATTACTGGTAACAACCACAATAAAGGGTATTGCGATTTAAGCACCGCTACGCCAATAACAAAAAGTACTAAAGTGCTGCCAATAAAGTGCAAGCGTCGGCACGTAATATTGCGATGCTCTGTTAAGTAGTAGGGGTAAAATGCTTTAAAGCTATTAAATTTAGGGCTGGGCATGTACTGCTCTTATTTATTAATGCTGTGTAATCTTATTAAAGCCTAAGTTTACACTTGTTTACAGCGACAAGTGGTATTGAACGTATCTAGCTAGACAAACTTGCTTAAAGTTAATAACTTAGGCCTACTATTAAAAATCAATAATAATGGAACGATAAATGTTTAAACAAACCCTAGCATGTGCTGTTCTTGTAGCACTTAGTGGCTGTTCAGAGCCAACAAATACCGCAACTAATAAAGAAGTTAAAGCACCTATGAGCCAAGCAAATTCAGTGAGCTACCCAGTAACTAAAAAGGGTGAGGTAGTAGATAGCTACTTTGGCGAAACACTGGCCGACCCATATCGCTGGTTAGAAGATGATATGAGCGCAGAGACTGCCAGCTGGGTTAAAGCACAAAACAAGGTAACCTTTTCGTATTTAGAGCAAATTCCTTATCGCGATAAGTTAAAGCAACGTCTTGAAAAGTTAATGAACTACGAAAAAATAGGCGCTCCCTTTACCGAGGGCGATTACACCTACTTTTATAAAAACGATGGCCTGCAAAACCAGTATGTTTTATATCGCAGTAAAGAGGGTGGTGACGTTGAGGTGTTTTTAGATCCAAACACGTTTAGCGACGATGGCACTACGTCTATGTCGGGGTTGTCGTTTTCAAAAGATGGCTCATTACTCGCGTATCAAATATCTCAAGGCGGCAGTGATTGGCGCAAAATTATTATTATAGACACGCAAACTAAAGAGCAAGTGGAGCAGGCTTTAGTTGATGTGAAATTTAGTGGCATAGACTGGTTAGGCAACGAGGGTTTTTACTATTCTAGCTACGATAAACCTGAAGGCAGTGAGTTGTCGGCTAAAACCGATCAGCATAAAGTGTACTATCACACCTTAGGATCTGATCAAGCAACCGATAAGTTGGTATTTGGCGCAACCGATGAGCAAAAACATCGTTATGTAGGAGCAGATGTAACGCATGATGGCCGTTATTTACTTATTTCGGCTAGTACTTCTACTTCGGGTAATAAGCTATTTATTAAAGACTTAACTCAAAAAAATAGCGAGTTTGTGACTATTGTAGGAAACACTGACTCAGATACATCGGTTATTGATAACGAAGGTAGTAAGCTGTTTTTAGTGACTAACTTAAATGCCCCAAATCAAAAAGTAGTGACGGTAGATGCAGCTGATCCTGGCCCGCAAAACTGGCAAGACTTTATTCCCGAAACCGAAAATGTATTAAAACTTACTAAAGGCGGCGATACCTTTTTTGCAAATTACATGGTTGATGCTATTTCAAAAGTGAAACAGTACAACAAAAAGGGGGAGCTAATTCGCGATATTACCTTGCCGGGTGTGGGCACAGCGGGTGGCTTTAGTGGCAAAAAAGAGCAAACAACGCTGTATTACTCTTTTACCAATTACAAAACCCCAGGAACGACCTATACGTTTGATGTAACTGCAGGGGAGTCGGGTGTTTATCGTAAATCTGGGGTTGATTTTAATAGTGACGATTACACCTCTGAGCAAGTGTTTTATAACTCAAAAGACGGCACTAAAGTACCTATGATAATTACCTACAAAAACGGTATAAAGTTAGATGGTTCAAACCCAACTATTTTATATGGTTATGGTGGTTTTAATATTAGCTTAACGCCAAGCTTTAGCCCAACCACTGCCGCGTGGCTTGAACAAGGCGGTGTGTATGCGGTGGCCAATATTCGCGGTGGTGGTGAGTACGGGAAAGAGTGGCACAATGCGGGCACTAAATTACAAAAACAAAATGTATTTGATGACTTTATTGCCGCAGCTGAGTATTTACAAAGCAAAAAGTACACATCTAAACAGCGTTTAGCTCTGCGTGGCGGCTCAAATGGTGGCTTATTGGTAGGCGCAGTTATGACCCAGCGACCTGATTTATTTCAAGTGGCGCTGCCGGCTGTAGGCGTACTCGATATGCTGCGTTACCATACATTTACTGCAGGCGCAGGCTGGGCGTACGATTATGGAACCAGTGAGCAAAGCAAAGAAATGTTTACTTACATAAAAAACTACTCACCGCTGCATAATGTAAAAGCGGGCATAGAATACCCTGCGACTATGATAACAACAGGAGATCATGACGATAGAGTAGTGCCTTCGCACTCATTTAAATTTGCTGCGCAGTTACAAGCTAAACAAGCGGGTACAAACCCTACGCTTATTCGTATTGAAACAAACGCCGGACATGGTGCAGGCACACCAACGAGTAAAATTATTGATTTGTACGCCGATATGTATGGCTTTACGCTTTATAACATGGGAGTTAAGTCACTTTAATTACGACCTTTTAAAAGTGAAGTAACCACAAAAAAACCGAGTAAATTAACTTACTCGGTTTTTTATTAATCGTTTATAAGCCACTCATTATTGAACGGGTGAAAACAGCCGTTGATAGGTTTTATAGGCGTATTCATCACTCATACCACTGAGGTAATCGCAAATAATACGCATACCTTGGTTTTGTTTTTGCGCCTCTATGTACTGGGCTTGCGTGGTTTCGGGTAATAACCGCAGCGGATCGCTGGCAAAAGCGGTAAATAATTCAATCAGTAGGTTTTGCCCTTTAAACTCAATTTGTTGCATTTTAGGGTTGCGAATTAAGCGCTGAAACACAAAGTGTTTAAGTATTTGCAGTACACTTTCGTACTGAGTTTCTAGCTTGGCTGTGTATTTTAAAATAGGGCATTCGAACGCTTCGTTTTGCACATCTAAATGAATATGAATGATAAAGGTATTAACCAGCTCGCCTATGGCATCTTTGCGCTCAAAATCATGCTTTGAAAACAGTCGTAAAGTGAGTGATTCAAGCATATCGTTTAACCAGCTATAGTTAAGCGCCTGCAGTTGTGGTAAAGCATGGGTTTGCCAATCATCAAGAGTAAGTACTTTGGTGGCTATGGCATCTTCTAGGTCGTGTACCGCATAGGCTATATCGTCGGCGTGCTCCATTATGGCGCTATCGAGCGACTTATAGCTGGTTTTAGCGCGGTACTTATCTATTGCCGTGTGGTTACTTAACAAGCTTTTATCGTTTTGACTCAAGGGCTCTACTATCCAATTGAATATAGCCGCATCGTCGTTATATAAGCCTTTAGCTGGTCGCCAATCGTCTGCTTTAATAAATGCACGCTCAGGGTTTGCTTTAGGGATAGTGTGCCAAAGCTTATTTATAAATGCAGGGTATTTTATAAAGCCCAATAAGGTGCGGCGGGTAAGGTTCATACCATGGCCGTCGCTGTATGGTTCAAGCTTGGCAACAATACGCAGCGTTTGCGCGTTGCCTTCAAAACCACCGTGATCGCGCATCATATAATTAAGTGCAATTTCGCCGCCATGACCAAACGGCGGGTGGCCAATGTCGTGGGCTAAGCATAGGGTTTCTAGTAATCCGGTTGACGGAAAATGGCTAAAGTCGCTGTGTTGTACTTTTAAATGGCGCAGTATGCCGGTGCCAATTTGCGACACTTCTAATGAGTGAGTAAGGCGAGTACGGTAAAAGTCGTTTAAGCCAATACCCATAATTTGGGTTTTAGCTTGCAGACGCCTAAACGCAGCAGCATGAATAATACGTGAGCGATCAACCTGCCACGGTGAGCGATTATCATTAGGGCGGTGTTTATACTGTTCTATAATTCGGCTTTGCCACTGTTTGTCCATACTACTGACTCGTAATTAGTTAATAACGTTAGAATATACCCATGAACTATAAATTGCGAGTGCACACGTTGTACGGTATTTGCGCAGTTAGTGAAAGTTCGCCTTTATAAAGTGGCTTAGGTATAATAACGCTTCGTATGTATGTGCATTACCCATACATAATTTAAAGTTTTATTGAGAGAGTACATGTTAAAAAACATTATAAAGTTTATATTAGCCGCACTTTTTATTTGGGCACTGGCGTTTCCTTTTTTACAAAGTGACGAGAGTGGTTCAGATGAACAAACAAGTTCAGAGCAATCTAAAAAGCAAAAGAAAAAAGAAAAACCGCTGCACAGTGTAACGCTACCAAAGTTTTCTGAGTTTGCGGATGTAAAAGATAAAAAGCGGGCATTTTTTAACTTTATTAAACCGCATGTAGAAGCCGAAAATAAAAAGATTTTACAACAACGCGCTAATTTAGAAATTGCTCGAATGATGCTTGAAAACGACTTACCGTTAGATGAAAAACAAAGCAATGATATTGTTAAAATATTAAAGTCGTACGACCTACCCACAACAATAGATAGCTTTACGCTTAAACAAGCACTTCGCCGTGTAGACGTGATCCCTAAAGAACTAGCCCTAATGCAAGCTGCTAATGAGTCTGCGTGGGGAACATCGCGATTTGCACGTATTGGCCTGAACTTTTTTGGCCAGTGGTGTTATTCAAAAGGCTGCGGTATGGTCCCTGGTAGACGCGATACCGGTGCTGCACATGAAGTGGCTGCGTTTAAGTCAGTGCGTGCTGCGGTTAGTTCTTACTTTAAAAATATAAACACCCATAATGCTTATAAAGAGCTGCGATCTATTCGCGAAAACCTACGCTTAGAACAACAACCCATAGCAGCAACATTATTAACTCAGGGTTTAATGTCGTATTCAGAGCGTGGTGAAGCGTATATAGAAGAGCTAAACACTATGATTAACCAAAATAGAGCCTACTTTGATGAATAAAAGTGTATTAAATATAATGACAGCACTGTCGTTAACACTACTGAGTGTTACCGCATTAAATGCCTCTGCTAGAGAGTTTGTAATGTCGTACGATGGCTTTTACGATCGCTTAAAAGTGGTTAATAAAGGTGATTTTCAATATGCGCGAGTTAATTTTTATATTAGCGATATTGGCACTAACGAAGCCTGTGCAATTAAAAGTGGCACAATTTTAACCGAAAATAACGAATACCCGCTCAATTACACCGAACAAGCGCAATTATTACTGCCTTTTGATAAGCAACTTGATACAGATAAAGCGGTTATTGTGGTGCAACCGCAAAATCCGGTACATGACTGTCAGTTAAAATTACAAATAGAAGCGAATGAACTTGAAGGTTTAAGCTTTACTAAACAGTCGTTATTTACTATACACACTGAACTTGACGAACTGTTGGCTGATTTATCGGGATTTTTTGTTAGCAAATTAATGTGGTTTTTATTACCAGAACAAAAAGGCGTAGTTGTTACCTTTAAAAAGCCAATGCATTTTGATGATGAAAGCATTGAGTGTAAAAAATCAGTGTGCTATTTCGCTGTTGCAGACAATTGGCAAGACGATACCAAAGAATTAGCTGATATAGCAGATGTTATAAAAGTAACACCTTGGATAACTAAATAAATATAATTTTATAAAAAATTATTTAAAGCGGCTTTTGCCGCTTTTTTATTTAGTAACCTTAACTCTGGTTAAGTATTATATTGCGGACGTGTTGGCTTGCGAGAAGAGGGTGTGATCGTATTGGCTAACTACTTTGTCGCGGCCTGTTTCTTTTGCAAGGTATAGGTGTTTGTCGGCGTGTAATAATAGCTCTTTTAAATTTAGCTGGTTAATAGTGGTACTACTAACACCGGCACTAACAGACAGAGGAATGGATTGATCATTACAATAAAATGGTTGCTGACGAATATTAAAGCTTAATTGCTCTGCCAAGGTATTTGCTTGCTCAAGCGTATAACCATTAAGCAATACTGCAAACTCTTCTCCCCCAATTCGCGCTGTTATGCCAATATTCATAAATAATTGGCTGATATGTTGCGCTATCCATTTTAATGCTTGGTCGCCTACATCATGGCCATATTTATCGTTTACACGCTTAAAAAAATCTATATCTAACATAATTAAAGCAAGGGTATGATTTTTATCGGCTGTATTGGCTTTAATGTTTTTACAGGTAGAGAAAAATCCGCGGCGATTTAATAATTGCGTTAACGAATCATTGTTTGCCAAGTTAATCAGCTTAGATTCTGAATTTGCAAAAATAATAAAAGGCAAAATTAAAGCACAGAGTGTGGTAATAAAAAGGTGCGCTATTAATAGTATGTGTAACTGGGGCTTAAAGTCATCATTATTTGAGGTTATAAAGGGGAGCAACAATAAAATAACTTGTCCTAACATCACTAAGCTATGTGTTACTAAGCCTATTATAAGTAATCGTTGCTGTAATTTAGCAACGCAGTGTGTTTTTAATAAAATAAAAGCGCCGTATAAAAATAAAATGGCAACAATAAAGCTTGTTAATATTTGGCTTAAAACATGATTGTATACAAACACGAGTAATAAAGCGCACAAGCCATAAAGGTAAGCCAAAGGCGTTAAGTTTATTACAGCTTTGTTGTTAAACTTATTTAAGCCGATTACAAGTAATAGTGGGCTCAGTATAATAAATAGGTTTGCAAGGTAGTGAGTTAGCCATGGGAGGTTTAGCTCTTCTTTAAAGCTCACAAGTAAAATAGCAGTGGCAAACGAGATACAAGCACCACCAAATAACAAAAAGCTAGTTGTTTTTTTGTGCAGGTAAAAAGAAGTAAACAGTATACCTATCAGTAAGTTGAAAATAAAAGATAGGCTAGTTATAGTTGGTAAGTGCAGCATGTTGTAAGTACTCTTAAATATAAAGTGGCAGAGCAATTCGCTGCGTCCGTGTATTATATACTGTTATAAAATTTTAAAAATCGTTGTAAAGCATTGTATTTATAACTAAATAAGTATTTATAAATGCTGAATGACTGTGCTTATACTAAACTCTCTAATGCCGAATCAATATCAGAAAAATGAAATCGGTAGTTATGCTCTAATGCTTTTTGGGGTAAAACATATTGTCCGGTAATGAGCAGATCAGCCATTTCGCCCATTAACAGCTTTAACACAAGCGCTGGCATAGGAATTAGAGCTGGTCGAGATAACGCCTTACCTAAACTTTTGCTAAATACTTTACTACTTACAGGGTTTGGTGCCGTTGCATTAATAGGCCCAGTCATATTTTTATGTTTTATAATAAATAATATTAACTGCGTCATATCGTCAATATGGATCCACGACATACCTTGCTCGCCATTGGCAATAGGGCCGCCTAAACAGAGCTTAAACGCCGGTAGCATTTTGCTCAAAGCACCGCCTTTTTTTGCTAATACTATACCTGTGCGCAGTAAACACACGCGGGTACTAGTTGATTGAGCTGCTAATGCTGCGTTTTCCCAGTCTTTACAAAGCTGGTGGCTAAACTCATCGTGGGGTTTATTATTTTCTTCATCAATTGGGGTAATGCCTTGGCGACCATAAAAACCAACAGCGCTGCCTGATATAAACGTATGCGGTGGGGTATTGGATGCAGCGATTGCTGCAGATATTTGTTTTGTTAGCTCAATGCGGCTATCGCGAATAATCGATTTTTGCTTATCACTCCAGCGTTTATTTACAATGGGCTCACCTGCGAGGTTAATTACTACATCAACATTATTAAAATCAACCGCTTCTATGTTGGTAACTGCATTTATTTTATGCCCTAAAAGTACGTTTGCTTTTGTGGGGTTACGGCTTAGCACAGTAACACTATGATGATGGGTTAAAAAAGGACAAAGGTGTTGGCCAATTAAGCCAGTAGCTCCAGTAATAAAAATATGCATAACACAGCCTTATTTTTTAATTGCTAGCAAGTGTTTAAAATTTATACTCGCTAGTGCTTGGTTTTGCAAATTTATACGTGTAATGCAGTTTTATGATCACTTAGTAAATATTTCATTTTATTAGCTTTTGCCTTACACTAAAGCCTAATAAAAAATAATAAGGATCATAATATTGGCAAGTTTAACAGGGGTAAATAAAAGCTTAATTATTTTTGCTGCACTGGTTATTGTGCTCGCAGGGATCAAGTCGGCCAGCGCTATTATTATTCCCTTTATTTTAGCGGCATTTATTGCAATTATTTGCAGTCCGCTAATTAAATTTTTTGCTCGCTATCGTATTCCTAAAGGCATTGCTGTTATTTTTGTGGTGCTTATTATTGTAGGGCTAGGAGTCAGCCTTGGCGGCTTGGTAGGGCAGTCAGTTAACGATTTTTCGCAGCAACTTCCGCAATTTAAAGTTAAATTAAAAGAAGAGTTTGTTTGGCTGGTTGATATAGCGTCGCAGTACAATATTTTAATTAATAAAGACCAAATATTATCTATGTTTGATCCTGGTAAAATGGTTGATGTCGCCACCAATATGCTCACCGGCTTAGGTGGAGTAATGGCGAATATGTTTTTAATTATTTTAACCGTGGTTTTTATGCTATTTGAAGGGCCGTCGCTTAATCATAAAATACATTCGGCGCTTAACGATCCTGATAAAAAAATGAAACAAATTAATCGCTTTTTAGACTCAATTAACTCTTATTTAGCCATTAAAACCTTAGTAAGCTTAGGAACGGGTATATTAGCTGCTTCTTTACTGTGGTTTTTAGATGTCGATTATTTTGTATTGTGGGGTGTATTAGCCTTTATGTTTAATTACATTCCAAATATCGGTTCAATTATTGCTGCTGTACCTGCGGTATTATTGGCACTTATAACGCAAGGCCCTTTAGTTGCTGGTTTAGTGGGAGCCGGATATTTAGTTATTAATACTGTGATGGGTAATATAGTAGAGCCTAAATTTTTAGGTAAAGGGCTGGGGCTTTCTACCTTAGTGGTGTTTTTGTCTTTGATATTTTGGGGCTGGTTATTAGGCTCTGTAGGTATGTTGCTGTCGGTACCTTTAACTATGATAGTTAAAATAGGGCTTGAGGCAAGTGACGAAGGCCGCTGGGTGGCAACATTACTAGGTACAGGCGAAGAGCTTACTGAAAACTAATTTATAGCAAAGTAGTATACTACTTTGCTATAAGCATAACTTTACGGCTATTAAACTTTTAAAGCATTAATAGCCGTATCTGCTGCGTTTATTGCACCTTCTAAATATCCTGCCTCTTGCTGCGCAAATTCACTGCCAACAAAATGAATATTTAAGTTAGCTAACTGTGAGCTTAGCCCCGAGTAGTTAAACTCTGGGTGTTGTGAAGGCCCTGTTTTATCATTTTCATTTGCTACATAGGGGTCAGCTGCCCAGTCTTTAATAAAATACCCCGTTGCCGCGTATACTTCATCGCCATAAAAATAAGCAAGTTGCTCTATACACGCTTGTTTTAATTGCTCAGTGCTTACTGTACTGCGCGTTGAATAAGGTACACCAATAAAGCCAAATAGGGCGGGGTGGCCATTATGACTGGCGCTTGCATCGTGAACTTCTACTAATGGCCCAACACGGCTAAAGCATTGCCCAGATAAGTTTTTATCACGCCAAAAAGCATGTTCAAAAGTTGCTATAAATTTAACTTGGCCTGCCATCCATGTAGGCACTGCAGTTAAGCGATTTATAAGTGTTTGGTCAGCCCAAAGATCAGGAGTTAAGTGTTGGGTTATCATACGTGGGGGGAGCGCTGCAATTAGTTGCTTTGCGCTAAATTGCTTAACTTTGCCATTGTGGTTAGCGGTTATATGCCAGGTATTTTGTTGTTTATGTAATTTAACGACGTGATGCTCTGTTAGGATTGAAGCCGGATTAAGCTGTTTATACAAGGCTTTAATTAAGCTGTACATGCCGCCTGTTAATCTTAGTAGGTGCATTTCGCCTGCACCGGCTATTTGTTGCGGCTTTAGCGTTTGCGCTGCCTGATATAACACATCGCCTTGTGTATATTGTGCAAATACAGGTAAGCATAATAACGAGATAAGTTGTTGAATTTTAGGTTGATGATCAAAAATCCAAGTAGGGCCTAAATCAAAGCTAATAGCACTATTGTGAGTGTCATGTGCTGCTTCAATTCGCCCGCCTAACTGTGGTTTTGCTTCTAATAATAGGTAGGGAATATTGCGTTGCTGTAGCAGGTATGCACTATATAACCCAGCTAAGCCGCCGCCAATAATAATAACGGGTTCATTTGTAGTGGATTTGCTCATAGTAAGCTTTTATACCTTTGTGGTTTGCATTGTAAGGCGCTGGACTATTTATTAGTATCGCTACTTATGTCGATATCAATAGCGCAGCACTTATTTTGAATATTAAAGAGGCCGCTTTAAGTCTAAAGTAAATTGCTCTACTAGTGATAACTCGCAGGTTTTATAGGTTATTGCAGCAGTTAAAGCATTAGGCAACTTTAATGAGTAGCGCCATTGGCAACTATGCTTAATATAATTTTCGTTACTGGCAATGCTTTTTATAAACAGCTGTAAAATTTGCGTATTGCCAGTTTCAAATTCTAATTTGTTTAACTCAAATTTGCGCTTTTGGATCCAAGTGTTTTGCAGTTGTTTAGCTGTATTTAATTGATCATCAAGGCACTGAATGTAACGCTTAGTAACCTCTGGTGTTGCTTGAGCAGGTAATTTACATGTTTGCTGGGCAAAGCTTACCGAGCTAAAAAATAATAAAGTTAAGCTTAATAAATAAATTATAGAGTTACTTTTTTTCATGGTAATTAAACTCTAGCATAAACTTGGCCCCGCCTAATTGCTCAGACTTAGAAATGGTGAGTAAGCCACGATACGACTTAACTAAGTCAGATACGATTGCCATACCCACACCATGGCCACTTTCGTAGGTATCTAAGCGTGTGCCTCTGGTAAGCAGAGATTCGCGTTTGTCTTGTGGTACACCTGGGCCGTCGTCGCTAATACTAATACACAGGGTTTTACCTTGCGCTACTTTAATGGTTACTTGCGAGCGACATGCTTTACAGGCGTTATCAATTAAATTACCAAGTAATTCCATTAGGTCGGTTTTATCACCTAAAAAGTAATCTTTTTTACCTACTTTACAGTCAAAAATAATATCTTTATCGCGGTATACTTTACCCATAGCACTTAAAATAGAGTCTAAAACAGGTTTAATAACGGTTTGTTTTTTCCAAGTGTCGGAAGCACCTGTAGCAGCACGCTTTAATTGATGCTCGATCATCACATTGATGCGATCTAGTTGTTCTTGTGCATCGGCATCATTTGCCAATGGACTCGACTTTAGTACTGCCAATGGTGTTTTAAGTGCGTGGGCTAAGTCGCTTAATGACGCTCTGTAGCGCTCTTTTTGGCGTTGTTGCGACTCAAGTAATAAGTTTAAATCAGCTTTTATTGTTTGTAACTCTACTGGGTACAAGCCTTTTATTTCTTGTATATCGCCAGACTCTATCGCTTTAATTTCTTTATCTAGGCGCTGTAGTGGGCGGGCACTCCAAATAAAACCAATTGCCATTAACCCAGCAATTGCTATTCCCATTATAAACATCCAGTCAACCAGCGTTTGTTTAAAGCCATCCATAAGCTTTACTAACGCGTCGTTACGTTTGAGTAAAATAAAGCGTGCTTGCTCAGACTGATCAATATTATTGAGAATAACGGTTAAGCTTAATTGCCAATAGCTGGTGTTATTATACTCCACACGCCTAAAGTCAGCGGCGCCGGCTTTGGGCTCAATATATTCTGGCGTAAAATTAACATTCACCGCCGACTCAGAATACCAAATAGGTACATCATCGCGGTATATCATTGCGTAGGTGTCTGAATTTAAATTATTAAGCTCGGGGGTTAAAATAGTGCTGGGCATAATAATGCCGCGCTCTGTAAAGTCGACTTCAGAAATTAGGGAGTACAGATGGGCTTCGAGGTTTTTTTCTGTTGCATCAACCAAAGAGGCATAATAAGCGGTGCCTATAGAGTAAAACAAAATAGGCAGGGCGACTAACAAAACAAAGACAAGGATAAATCCTTGCCTTATTTTTAACGATATTTGCGGTGCTACCACTGGCTTTTAAGCCTGTAGCCGCGTCCTCGTAGTGTTTCTACAGGATTTAGTACGCCATCAGGATCTAATTTTTTACGTAAACGCAGTACAAATACTTCAATTACGTTCGAATCAAGGTCAAAGTCTTGGTCGTAAATATGCTCAGTAAGCTCTGATTTAGAAATTACCTTTTGCGGATTAACCATGAGGTATTCTAGTACTTTGTATTCGTATGCAGTTAAGCTTAACTCTTTATCGTCAACCCACACTTGCTGCGAGCGAGTATGAATTTTAATTGGTCCTGCTGTCATTTCTGGGTTTGCTTTACCTGCGCTGCGGCGAATTAGTGCATTACAACGGGCAATTAGCTCCTCAACATGAAATGGTTTTGTTAGGTAGTCATCTGCACCGGCATCTAAGCCTTCTACTTTGTCTTGCCAACGATCGCGCGCTGTTAGTATTAAAATAGGAATGGTAATGCCTTGGGCACGGGCTTTATTAATAAGCTCAATCCCGTCTATTTTAGGTAAACCTAAGTCAACCACAGCCATGTCTAAAGGGTACTCAGTGATATGAAAAAGACCCGCTTCACCATCGTGGCATAAATCTACGCTGTAACGTTCTTTTTCTAGAGCATTACGCAGGTTATCTGCTAAGTGTAAATCATCTTCTATAACTAAAATTCGCATCAATCAATCCTTTTTCACTTCGCCAGTTTTTTTATTTATTTTTAAATCTACGACGTGGCCGTCAGATTTTAAAATTCGTACAGTATAAAAATTTATTTTTTCGGTAATTTTTAATGTCGTACCGTCAGTGGTTTCTTTTGCAAGTACTACCGCTTTCTTTTTGCTTATCTCAACGCTATTAACCTTGGTTATTGTATTAGCTTGCAGCGTATTAGCAAAACAAATACAAGCGAAAAAGTTGAGGATTAATAATACGCGCATGACGGGACTCCTAGATCAGACCTACTCAGTTTAATAAACTGAGTTACCAAAATTCAATTAAATACTTAATAAGAATTTTACGGCAACAGTTTAATAATTAACGAGTGAACAAACCCTGAATTTTATAGTGAGATCATTCAAGGTTAAGTACATGCGTTATTAAGCAGGGAATACTTTTTTATATGGTTTAACAATTGAGTTTTCATATACGCCAGCCGCAACATAAGGGTCGGCTGCTGCCCATTCTCGGGCGGCCTCTAAAGAGTCAAACTGAGCAATTACTAGTGAACCGGTAAAACCTGCATCACTTGGGTCTTCATTATCGATAGCCGGAAGCGGGCCTGCAGTCAGTAAACGGTTTTGCGAATCAAGTTCACTTAAGCGTGCAAGGTGCGCTGGTCGGGCCTCTTTACGCAGTGCTAAGCTGTTTTCAACATCGATTGAATAAATCATGTACAACATAAAGAATCTCATAAAATTTGTTAAATTTAGTTAAGTGTATACTAGCATAGCGTTGAAAAATGGTGAATTAAAAGTGTTTACAGCTTTGTTTACAGTGAGAATATTTTTTTACTGTGTAATTGCTTGAAAAGCGCTGTGTAACACTGTTAGAGTCCCATGGATAAGATAAATAATAACAAGGTTTATACATGAGTGAAAATAGAGAGCATTTTAGCTCCCGCCTAGGGTTTATATTAGCAGCGGCGGGCTCTGCTGTGGGCATTGGTAATTTAGTGGGCTTTCCTGTTTCTGCAACAAAAAACGGTGGTGGCGCATTTTTGCTCGTCTATGCCTTGTTTGTCGCATTTATTTGTTTACCCGTAATGATGGCTGAAATGGCCATGGGCCGTAAAGCGCAAAAAGATCCCCTAGGTTCATACAAAATATTGGGTAACAATGACACAAAATGGAAGTTGGCTGGCTTTTTAGCTGTATTTACTCCTTTTATGATAGCGGTTTTTTATATGGTTATTACCGTATGGATTTTTGGCTATTTAACGCAAACCGCACTTGGTAATTTAGATTCGTTGGCAAACCCTGGACACTTTGGGTTGTTTATTAATAGCTACACAGTATTTGCTTATATGGCAGCTGTGGTACTTGTTGTTAACTTAATTTTGTTAGGTGGCGTAAAGCAAGGAATAGAAAAAGCGGCTAAATTTTTAATGCCGGCATTATTCGTCATGTTAATTGTGTTAGTGGGTTATGTATTAACGCTAGATAACGCGATGGCAGGTGTTAAGTATTATATTATTCCAGATTTTTCTAAAATGAATGCCAGTGTGTTAAATGGTGCGTTAGCGCAAGCATTTTTCTCATTATCGCTTGGTATGGGTATTTTAATGACGTATGCGTCTTATATATCTAAAAAGGACGACATTGTAGGCAGTGCAAAAATGGTTGCGATTACCGACTCATTAGTTGCGTTTGTTGCAGGTTTAATGGTGTTACCGGCTATTTTTAGCTTTGATCCAAATACAGACCCAGCAACGCTTTCTGATTCATCAGTATCGATGATATTTGTATACCTTCCTAAAATATTGTTAGCACTGCAACATGATATTGGTTACTTTGGTGCATCGGCAGTGGCATTCTTATTCTTTTTATTAGTATTTTTTGCTGCAATTACATCACTCGTTTCTATTGTAGAAGTACCTACAGCAACATTAAGCGATCGCAAAGGCATAAGCCGTAAAAAAGCATTGGGTATTTTAACCTTAGCCACAGGCGTACTTACAATCTTATGTACTATGTCGTTTGGTATGGTAGATAGCTTAACGTCGTTTACTGGTTACGGCGGTGAAAGTAAAAGCTTTTTTGATGTAGTTTACGATGTATTTTACGACACCATTTTACCGCTTAACGGTTTAATGGTGTGTTTATTTGTAATGTACCGCTGGAAAAAAGCAAATTTAAGTAAAGAGTTGAGCATAGGCTCGCCTAATTATGCAGGCAGCTTTATGGAAAAATATGTTAACTTTTCGCTTTCAACGTTTATTCCAATTATTTTAGCGACTATATTTATAAACACAGTTGCAACTAAGTTTTTTGGATTGAAATTATTTGGTTTTTAAAAACTGATTAATATTAATTAAGCCGCGTATTTCGCGGCTTTTTTATGTCTGATATAAATGTACAGCTAATATTAATTGTATTAACGCTGCAGGGTTGACTTGCGTCCTTGTAAGCCTTAGCCTCCCTGACTTTATTTTATATTATGGTTAAATTCCCACGCTTAATTAATTTCATTATGCGTGTATTTAGGAGCATTCAATGAATAAAGCACAACTAGTTACCGCTATGGCTCAAAAAAGTGAGTTAACTAAAAAAGACGCACAAGCAGCACTTACCAGTTTACAAAAAGTAATTACTAAGTCGCTAGCAGAAGGGGATCAAGTTCAAATAAACGGTTTTGGTACTTTTGCATTAAGCTATTACCCAGCACGCACTGGGCGTAATCCACAAACCGGTGCTAGTATTGAAATTGAAGGGGCTAATAAAGCGGTGTTTAAGGCTTCTAAAACGTTAAAAGATGTTCTTTAATTTTATTCTCCATTAAACACTTTATTTATAAAAACAAAAAAGGGCATTTTAAAAATGCCCTTTTTTAATTTCCGTTGTAGTTTATTAAAGCGCTGTAGCAGCTTTCATTTTAGTTACAAAGGCTTTTAATTGTGTGGTCATGGTGGGTAAATCATCAAGGTTTGCTTCGATAATTTTAACCACTGCCGAGCCCGAAATAGCCCCCGCAGCACCGGCATTTAATGCGGCTTTTACATCATCAGGCGTTGAAATACCAAAACCTAATAGTGCTGGTGCGCTATGGTATTCTTTTAATTTAGTTACAATGTTGCCCGCTGGCATTTGCGCTTTTTCGTCAGTGCCGGTAACTCCCGCACGCGACAGTAAATAAGTGTAACCTCTGCCATACGATGCGCATGCACGAAGCGTGTCGTCATCAGCATTAGGGGTGGCAATAAAGATAGGGTCTACACCGTTTGCCATGGCTGCCTTTCTAAATGTTTTTGACTCATGCAGTGGCACATCGGCCACTAAAATAGAGTCTACGCCGGCGGCTTTAGCATTTTTATAAAAGGTGTCTATACCGCGCTTAAAAACTAAGTTTGAATACAGTAATAAACCAATTGGAATATCTGCATTGTACTGGCGTATTTGTTTAATAATATCAAAGCAGTCTTGGGTGTTAATGTGTACATTAAGGGCGCGAATATTTGCTTTTTGAATGACTGGTCCATCAGCAATTGGATCTGAAAACGGAATACCTAACTCTAGGGCATCAGCGCCGCCATCAATTAAACTTTTAATAATAGCAATACTTTGCTCTTTACCGGGGTCGCCAATAGTTACAAAGGGTACAAATGCCCCGTGTTTTTGCTCATTTAGGGCTGCAAACATTTTACCGTAGCGATCTGTTTTTACTTGGCTCATATTTGACCTCCTTGCGACAATACATTGTGAACGTGGGCTAAGTCTTTATCGCCTCGGCCACTTAAATTAACCACTATAATGCTTTCATCAGTTAGCGCTTCTGCATATTTAAGTGCATAAGCGAGGGCGTGGCTAGATTCGAGCGCCGGAATAATACCTTCATTTTTGGCAAGCGACTGAAAAGCGTCTAGTGCTTCGGTGTCGGTAATGGCTACATATTGTGCACGACCTGTTTCGTGTAAAAATGCATGTTGCGGCCCAACAGCTGGGTAATCAAGGCCGGCAGATACAGAATACGACTCTTCTATTTGGCCGTCGTCATTTTGCATAATATAGGTGTAAGTACCGTGCAATATACCTTTAGTACCTTTACAAATAGTAGCACCGTGCTCGTGTGTATCTAAACCTTTACCAGCAGGCTCAACACCAATGAGCTTTACACTTGGCTCGTTAATAAAATCACTAAACATACCAATGGCATTAGAACCGCCGCCAACACAGGCAATAACGGCATCAGGTAGGCGACCTTCAGCTTTTAGCACTTGTTGTTTTGCTTCTTCACCAATAATTTTTTGGTATTCACGCACAATAGTTGGGAATGGGTGTGGGCCCGCTGCAGTACCAAGTAGGTAGTGCGCATCTTGATAATTTGCTGACCAGTCACGTAGTGCTTCGTTTACAGCATCTTTTAATGTGCCTGAACCCGCTGTTACCGGAATCACAGTCGCGCCCATTAGCTCCATTCTAAATACGTTTGGTTGTTGACGTTCAACGTCTTTTGCACCCATGTAAATACGGCATTTTAAACCCAGCAGAGCACAAGCAAGTGCTGTAGCAACACCATGTTGGCCTGCACCTGTTTCGGCAATAACCTCTGTTTTACCCATACGTTTAGTTAATAACGCTTGGCCAAGTACTTGGTTAGTTTTGTGCGCGCCACCGTGCAGTAAATCTTCACGCTTTAAATACAGTTTAACCTTTGGGTTTTTAATTAAATTACGCGTTAAAGTAAGTGGTGTAGGGCGACCCGCATACTCGTTAAGTAATTTTGAAAGCTCAGCCTGAAACTGTGGATCTTTTTGTGCTTTGTTAAATTCGTTTTCTAACTGCTTAAGCGCAGGGACAAGTAGCTCGGGTACAAACATACCGCCAAACTCGCCAAAATAAGCTGGATTTTTCATTTTAACCTCAATAATTTCTAATACTTGTAAATGCGTTTTGTAACTTGTTAGGGCACTTTTTACCCGGAGACTGTTCCACTCCAGAATTAAGGTCTAGCCCTAAGGCGCCTTGAAAAAGTGCCTCTTTAATGTTCTCAGGATTTAAGCCTCCAGCAAGCATAAAGGGGGTGGTGGCATCACGTAGCACCGACCAATCAAATGTTTTACCTGTACCGCCAGCTTGGGTGTTGCTGTGGGTGTCGTACAAAATGCGATCAACACCATGTACTGGAGTCGGCAATGCATCTTTTATTGCCTGTGCTTTCCAAATTTCGCAGTCGCTAGGTAGTTGTGTACGCAAGGTGGTAATGTAATCGTCACTTTCTTGACCGTGTAATTGCACAGCCGCCAATTTTAACACACTTGCGTACTGGGCTACTTGCTCTATAGGCGCATCTACAAATACCCCAACAAAGTTAAGCGGTGCACTTTGGCTAAGCTCTATGGCGCAGTCTAAGTCGACATAACGAGGCGACTTAGGATGAAAAATTAACCCGCCATATACGGCGCCACTTTCATACGCTGCAAGCGCATCTTGGCTGCGCGTTAAGCCACATACTTTGTTATCGCCTAATATAACTCTTTTGCAGGCTTGTTCTAAATCGCGTTCGCTCATAAGTGAGCTGCCAATTAAAAAGCCATCGCAAAGTGGCGCTAATCGTTTTACGTCTTGGTGGGTGTAAATACCCGACTCCGAAATAACGACTTTATTAGCCGGAATAAGTTTACGTAGCTTTTCGGTGGCGGCTAAATCTGTACTTAAATCGCGTAAGTCTCTGTTGTTAATGCCAATTATTTTAGCATTAAGGGCAAGCGCACGGTGTACTTCTGCTTCGTTACTTACCTCAGTTAGCACCGACATATTTAACGAGTCAGCAACGCTATGCAATGCTTTATAGCTTTCATCGTCAAGTACTGAGAGCATTAATAATATAGCGTCGCCGCCATAAATACGCGCCATATATACTTGATACTCGTCTATAAAAAAATCTTTGCAAATAAGAGGTTGCTCTACTTGGCTACGTACAAACTCTAAGTAATCAAAGCTACCTTGAAAATACTTGGTGTCGGTTAGCACGCTCATACAGCTGGCATACTTTTTATAAACCGAGGTTATTTCTGTTAAATTAAAAGGTTCTCTAATAAGCCCTTTAGACGGCGATGCTTTTTTACATTCTAAAATAAACTGAATGCCAGGGGCTGCAAGTGCTTTATAAAAGCTGCGAGTTGTTGGCACCGCAATGTGCTTAAAGCTATCTAGTGGGCGAGCGGCTTTGCGCTCAATTAGTTCTAATTTTTTATCAGCAACAATTTTGTCTAATACATTAGCCATTACTTACCTCAATAATTGCATTTAGTGTGTTCATGGCTTGCCCTGAACTTAATAACGTGTGTACTTGTTGTGCGCCGTCTTTTAGCGATTGCGCTTTACCACTTAGGTATAACAGTGCGGCCACATTAACAATAATAGCGGCATTATGCGCTTCATCACCCTTACCTTGCAAAATAGCAAGAGAGACATTAGCGTTGTATTGTGGGCCTTCACCGGTTAGTTGTTCAAGTGAATAGTTTGCAAGGTCAAAGTCACTTGGGTTAAGCGTATACTCGCTAATGTTGCCATTATTTAACTCAACCACAGTAGTTGGGCCGTGCAGAGCAATTTCGTCGGTGCCAGAGCCATGTACTATCATTGCGCGCTTGGTGCCTAGGGTTCTTAATGTTTGTGCCATAGGTAGGCATAAATTGGGGTTGTATACCCCGAGTAACTGTACTTCAGGCGCCGCTGGATTTACCAAAGGCCCTAAAATATTAAAAATAGTGCGTGTTTTAAGGGCAGTGCGAACTCCCATTGCGTGGCGTACGCCTGGGTGGTACTGAGGTGCAAACAAAAAAGTAAAGCCTGTTTGTTCTAAGCAATTTGCCGCTTGTGCTGGCGTCATTTCAATATTGATGCCCAATGCTTTGAGCAAATCGGCAGAGCCTGAGTTACTCGAGACACTGCGATTACCGTGTTTTACCATATTAATACCTGCCGCGGCTGCAACAATAGCAGCGGTAGTGCTAATATTAATTGTATTAGAGCCATCGCCACCGGTGCCGCAGCAATCAGCAAGTTGGTTACGGGTAGTATTAAAGGCGAGCGCATTTTCTCGCATAGACGCCGCAGCGCCAGCTATTTCATCGCTGATTTCGCCTTTTGATTTTAACGCTATAAGCAGTGCGCTAAGCTCAATATCACTCATGTTACCTTGCATTATTTCATCAAACAGCGCTTTAGATTGCGTGTAGCTTAATGATTGGTTGCTTATCAGTTGCTCAATTGCAGTTTGAATGCTCGCATTGTGCATATTAGCACTGAGAACATTAATGTTTTGCTTGGTTTGTATACTCATAATGTTCTCCTTTATTGGCTAGCGGTTAAGTAGGCAATGCTTTGCTGTAATAGCTGCGCGCCGTTTGGGGTTAAAATAGACTCAGGATGAAACTGATACCCTAAAACATTGTCATCATGATGATAAATAGCCATAGGAATATCTTGGTATTGGGCAATTACTGCAATATTATCAGGCACTTTAGTGGCCATTAAAGAGTGATAACGCGCTACGGGCATAGTGCTGCCCATACCGTTAAATACTGGGTGTTCACCTAAATCAATTATTGACGATTTGCCGTGTACGGTTTCCCCAGCATGGCCAATTACGCCGCCATAACTTTGGGTTAAAGCTTGCTGGCCTAAACAAATACCCAGCATAGGGAAGTGACCTTTGGTAAGCGCTATTAAATCCATTAAGCAGCCTGCATTACTTGGTGTGCCAGGGCCTGGGGAAAGTACTAATAGCACTTGGCCTTGTTCTTGGCGCATTTTATTAAAAATAACCTCAGCGCTAATATTGTTTCTGTAAACAACCAGTTCACAGCCAAGCATAGTTAGCTCGTCAACTAAGTTATAGGTAAACGAGTCAAAGTTATCTAAAAAGTAAATTTTAATTGGGTGTTGCTGGCTCATGTTAACCCGCCTCGAAAGTAGATTTAATAGCGGTAATAACCGCTTGTGCTTTAGCACGGGTTTCGTTTGCTTCTGACTGCGGATCTGAGTCAAATACCACTCCGGCTCCGGCTTGCACGTAAGCAATATTATTTTTTACAAAAGCTGAGCGAATAACAATGCAGGTATCCATAGCGCCATCACCGGTTAAATAACCTACAGCGCCACCGTAGCTACCACGGCGTTTACCTTCGGTTTGGCGCACAAGTTCTGCAGCGCGTACTTTTGGTGCACCAACTAAGGTTCCCATGTTCATACATGCTTGGTATGCGTGTAGTGCATCAAGCTCTGGCTTTAGCGTGCCGACAACGCGCGACACTAAATGCATTACTTGAGAGTAGCGGTCTACTTTTAATAGCTCTTTTGCAAAGCGCGTACCGGCTACGCTAATACGGGCAACATCGTTACGGGCTAAATCAACTAGCATTAAATGCTCAGCGCGCTCTTTTTGATCGTTTCTCAGCTCAAGCTCGATGCGGCTATCTAAGTCTAGATTTATTTGACCATTCGCAAATTTGCCACGCGCTCGAGTACCTGCAATTGGATACACTTCGACCTGTTTTGATGCCACAGTGTATTTAAGTGCTGACTCGGGTGATGCACCAAATAAAGCAAAGTCTTCGTCGCGCATATAAAACATATACGGGCTGGGATTTTGCTGTTTAAGTTTGCTGTAAGCATGAAGTGGGTCGGGGCAAGGCAGCGAGAAAGTACGCGAAGGCACAACCTGAAATATATCGCCATCTACAATATTCTTTTTAAGCTTAATTACTTGTTCGCAGTAAGTTTCGTCGCTTATATCAATAGCAACATCGCATTCACCGCTTTGCATCTTGGCGCTAAATTGTGCAGCGTTATCGCATAAGGTATTTAAGCGCTCTAACTCTTTACCTACTTCAAAGCAGTTTGCATGTACGTCGGGGCCATTAAATACATTACCAATAAGTTCTGTGGTTTGTTTTTGATGATCAATTACCACTAGTGTTTCGGCTAAATAAAATACGTAATCAGGGCAGGTGTTTTCGCCGTCTGGCACATCACTTAACTGTTCAAAATTGGCTACCATATCGTAGGCAAATACACCGCCTAAAAAAACCGAAAAAGGATTGTTGGTGGTGCTTTTAATACTGTTAATACAGGTGCGCAGTGCACTGAATGCATTATCGGCAACCAACTTACTCGCTTCGTCAATATCATTGTTTGAGCTTAAGTACGCAAGCGTTAATGTTGTCTCGTTTAGAGTGGCTTCGCAGCTTTTTACATTGGCTTGTAAATAGCTTAGTAGCTGTTGCCCATTATTTGATTGCGCTGTAATAGTTACGGTTTTACCCTGGCATACAATACGCAGTGCGCAATCAACTAAAATTAAACTTTTAACACTGTCTTTAGACTCAATTTCGGCCGACTCAAGCAGTAGCGAATTTGGCTTATCAAGTGCGCTATATAGTGCAAGCGGGCTACTAATATAGTCGCGTACTTGCGTAATGCTGGTTACTTCACCTGGTGTGGTAGTTATGTGACTAAAAATCAAACCTCATTCCCTCAAAAAAATAAAACCCCGCAATGCTGTGCAATGCGGGGTTTAAATAACGATATCTAAATTACAAACAGATCATTACCGTCCCGCTAAATTAAGCGCCACCAACGATGTGTAAGAGTAAGATTGTTATTCATGTTTTTTAGCCTCTAATGCTTTTTATTTTTTCCAGTCGTTACTGGTTAAAAAGATACGTTTAAATAATAATTATAAAATTTAGTGATAAAAAAACCCGCACAGTTGCGGGTTTTGAATATTTGTTAGACACGACAATTCATCACCCGGAAATTACGAGTGCCACCACCAAATAGTGTTTAAAGTAGAATTGTTCATTATTGTTAATGCTTATAGTGTCTTTAAGTGGCTACAGTAAAACGTATCATATGCTTTGATGTCAAGTGTTTATTTAAAAACAATTTAGTTAAAAAACTTGTTATACTAATTACCGATACTTTCCACACTTAATTTTAAGTAGTTTTCTTTTGATAAAATATGATTTACATAGCCATACAACACATTCCGATGGGCAGCTAAGCGTTGCAGAGCTATTGCATCGTGCTGTTGATAAAAATATAGATGTGTTTGCTATTACAGATCACGATACTGTGGCGGCCATAAAGCCTGCTCAGCATATTATTGATACCGAAAACCTACCATTATCGCTGATCACCGGAGTTGAAATATCAACCCGCTGGGAAAGCTTTGAAATTCATATTGTGGGGTTAAATATTGATACTGAAAATTCAGACCTAACGGCTTTATTGCTAGAGCAACAGCAAAAACGCGAAACTCGCGCGTTAGAAATAGGTACACGCCTAGCTAAAAATGGCTTTGATGATATTTACGAACAAGCCAAAGAGCTTGCAAAAGATGCGCAAATTACTCGCGCGCATTTTGCTCGCGCTTTAATAGCACGCGGTGTTGCAAAAAACTTTCCTGGGGTATTTAAAAAATATTTAGGGCGCGGAAAAACCGGTTATGTACCAAGTAGTTGGTGCGATATGCAAACGGCTATTAAGGCGATTCATGCCGCTGGTGGAGTGGCGGTTTTAGCTCACCCTAGCAGTTATCAAATGTCTAATAAATGGCTACGCAAATTATTGGTTGAGTTTAAATCTGTTGGCGGAGACGCAATGGAAGTTGCTCAGCCTCAGCAAGCACCAAGTGATCGTCAATTTTTAGGCGAGTTGAGCCGTGAGTATGATTTGTTGTGTTCACAAGGGTCTGATTTTCATTTTCCGACAAGCTACTTAGAGCTTGGTAAAAATCTATACTTACCTAAGGATTGCCGCGGCGTTTGGCAAGCTTGGGAAAAGCAAGAAGGAGCAGCAACATGAGTCAACTATTTCATATTCATCCAGAGAATCCACAATCAAGGTTAATTCAACAAGCTGCCGATATAATTAAGCAAGGCGGCGTTGTTGTTTACCCTACAGATTCGGGGTACGCCATAGGGTGTAATATTGGTAATAAACAAGCAAAAGAGCGTATTGAGCGTATTCGTGGCATAGAAAAACACCATAACTTTACCTTAGTGTGCCGCGATTTATCTGAGCTTTCTACGTATGCACGCGTAGATAATCAAACCTTTAGATTAATAAAAAACAATACTCCCGGGCCTTATACTTTTATTTTTAAAGGCACTAAAGAAGTACCAAAACGTTTATTAAACGACAAGAAAAAAACCATAGGTATACGCGTTATAGCGCATCCTATTGCGTGTGCATTGCTAGAGGAACTTGGCGAGCCACTCATGTCGTGTTCACTTATTTTGCCAGGTGAAGAATACACTGAGTCAGATCCAGATGAAATTATTGAGCGATTAGATAAACACGTAGATTTAATTATCCATGGTGGTTATTTAGCAGAGCAAGCAACCACAGTGGTTGATTTATCTGAAGATGAAGTGCAAATTTTGCGTGTTGGCTGTGGTGATACTAGTCCGTTTGAGTAAAAAATAGTGAACGAAGAAAACACCAAACCAATAAGCACCCCCATTGAAAAGCCAGTGCAGCAAAAGCTGCCACTGGCTTTTTTACATGGTAAAGCCATGGTCGATAAACCGTCTGATTTATATATTCCGCCAGATGCGCTGGAAATTATTTTAGAAACGTTTGAAGGCCCGCTCGATTTATTGCTGTATTTAATAAAAAAACACAAGCTTGATGTTCTCGAATTGTCTATTTTTAGTATTACAGAGCAATACATGAGTTATGTTGAAATGATGACTGAGTTTCAACTCGAACTTGCGGGCGAGTATTTAGTGATGGCAGCCTTATTGGCGCAAATAAAATCTCGTTTACTGTTGCCCGTACACAAAGAGCTAGAAGAAGAGGAAGATCCACGTGCAGAGCTTATTAAACGTTTGCAAGAATACGAGCAATTTAAAAAAGCCGCCGAGAACTTAGACGAAATTCCGCGGGTGGGTCGTGATATTTTTGTAGCCCATGCTGCTATGCCGGTGGCTGAAAATATCACTGAGCAGCTTCCTGAAGTGCAACTTAAAGATTTACTTTTTGCCCTGAGCGATATAATGGCGCGCGCTAAAACACTAGAACATCACTTAATTAGCGCCGAAGTACTTTCTACCCGTGAACGCATGAGCCAAATATTGCAGCAGTTATCACATACTCAATCGGCTTTACCATTTAGTGCACTTTTTACTGTTAATGAAGGGCGAAGCGGTGCAGTGGTTAGCTTTATCGCTATACTTGAGCTGGTAAAAGAAGGGTTAATTACCTGCCTGCAAGTGACATCAGATAGCCTTATTTATGTGAGCCTCAGTAAAAAATCGACTCAATAGTTATTAATAAGCACTCAAAAACAACCTCTTTTAATAACGATTACAATTAACAATAGTTATTAAAAAGCTCCGCATGCAAGTCTTATAATTCTCTACTTATTACCTACTAGTTAATAAAATTGGCTGCGTAAACATACTTCTGTGCGTATATGCACGTAAAGTGTTTGTAAATGTTATTCCTATTTATGCTCTTGCGCGATATTGTAGGTGTAATAACATAAAGGAATAAAGACATGTTTAAAAACTCGCCTGCATCTTACGGGCTTATTGCGATTATTTTACATTGGCTAATGGCATTAACTATCTTTGCTTTATTTGGCCTTGGCTTGTACATGGTAGAACTTACCTACTACGATAGTTGGTATAAAGGCTCATTAGACTTGCATAAAAGCATAGGTTTGACTTTAGCTGCGGTGTTTTTGTTTAGAATTTTATGGCGCTCTTTTTCGACTCAACCTAAGCCACTGGGTACTAACAAAACAATGAACCAAATAGCGCACACTGCCCATATTATTATGTACATTATTTTGGCGGTTATTGTTGTAGCAGGCTATTTAATTTCTACCGCAGATGGGCGAGCTATCGAAGTGTTTACGTTATTCAATGTGCCAGCAATAAACTTTACATTTGACGGACAAGCCGATATTGCTGGGGAAGTGCATTATTACGCAGCCTGCACTTTAATTGGTTTTGCTGTACTGCATGCACTAGGTGCATTAAAACACCATTTTATAGATAAAGATAAAACATTAATTCGAATGATTAAACCAATTAACGCTAAAAATAAATAGCTAATCTGAACTCAGATTAGCTATTAATGTTAACGGGTATTTACCAATAAAAGGATGATTACAATGAAAAAACTACTATTAAGTACCGCGGTATCAGGCGCTATGCTGCTATCGGCAAGTGCTGTAAACGCTGCTGATTATGTGATTGATACACAAGGCGCACACGCGTTTGTAAATTTTAAAATAAAGCATTTAGGCTATAGTTGGTTACATGGTCGCTTTAATACCTTTGACGGTACATTTAGTTATGATGCAAAAACACCAAACGCATCACAGATCACGGTAAACATTGATACCACGAGTTTAGATTCTAACCATGCAGAGCGCGATAAGCACTTACGAGGTAAAGATTTTTTAAATGTTAGTAAATACCCAACGGCAACGTTTAAAAGTACCAGCGTAAAGTTTGATGACGACGATTCTGGTGAAGTGACGGGTGAGTTTACTTTGCATGGCGTTACTAAAACCATTACCTTTGAAATAGATAAAGTAGGCGAAGGTAAAGATCCATGGGGTGGTCATCGTGTAGGTTTTGAAGGCGAAACTAGCCTTAAGTTAGCTGACTATGGCATTGACTACAATTTAGGCCCAGCATCAACTCATGTTGATATTGGTTTATCTATTGAAGGTATTCGTCAGTAATATCTGAAGTAAGCACTTCGATAAAAACGCCACATTATGTGGCGTTTTTTGTTTCTGCTATGCGTGTTTTAAGCTTTATTTTTAAATGCGGAGGTAACCAGCGCATTAATATTTGCGTATAAGCTTGGGTTTGTTTAATTATTTTTAGTTGTTCATTTAACAAAGCAATGTGTTTGGCACCTTGCTGGTTTTTAGTGCAACCTATATAGCCATAACTTAACTCAGGTGACTCTAGAAGGGGTCGCTGTGTTAGGTTTTTATCAAAATTCATAGATTTAGCTAAATAGTAGTGTTCGCTTGGGTAACCTAATAACAAATCAATGCGTTTTAAATTAAGCATATAAGTAAGGCTTGCTAAGCTATCTCGGGTAGGTCTAATAATTAAATTTATATCGGGTGTGGTATTAATAAGTGTGTCTATTTCGTTACCGTAAGAGCGGCTCATAGAAATACCTAAAGTTAACTTATCAGCCGTAATTAAAGAGGCTAACGACACCGCTTTATCAGCAGGTAGCTTAAGTGCTCTACTGAGCTTAATATGCATAGCTACTGCAGGAGAAAGGCCAGTAGTAGAGCTTTCATCAGTAAAGTAAATGCGCTCTTCTCTAAAACTATTTTTATACAGTGACAAAGCACACGTATTGGCTGAGGTATTGGAGAGTTCTTGGATAACTCTGCCCGAAGGAATGAGTATTCTATTAAAAGTAATATTGGGGAGTTGTTTTTCGAGTAAAGAAATAATGCTTTCGTCGCGACCTTGGTGTTTGTTTTCTCCATTTAAAATGTAGTAGGGTGCAAAGTCATGCGTTAACCAGTTAATGGTGTTAGCAATAACTGGTGAGCTGAATAAGCTAAGTATAAAAACAACTAAAAATGCGCGGAGCATTACAAAATTTACCTACTATTATTCTATTAACCTTAAGTGTAGCTAATAAAGTGATAAAAAGTAAAATGCCAGCAACAAGGCTGGCATTTAATTTTGATTATTGCGCTAATAAGTAGGCAAATTATAATCAGTGTAGGTTAACTGGCTTTTAGCCATTTAACAAATTGACGCGCATCGCTTGCTTTTTGAAACAATGCATTTTTTAAACCTTGTGTATCACTAAAAATTACACGATGTTTGTTTACTGAAATTGACTGCACTGGATGTGCAATTTGGATCATAGACCCGTTATATTTATAAGACATAATAAAACTCACTTTATTCTTGTTATTTATTCTGCGCTATTTTTTATAGCTATATGCAGTTAATAAATTAACGATGTTGTGTTTAGCTTCATTACAGTGTTGACGATCTTTATGACACTTTTGCGATGATAATAAAATCATCTCGGTATTATTTAAGGGGTTCTCGCCGTACAATAACTTAGCTTTTGAATATACGTTTTGCGGGGCTTACTGGATCAGGGTAAATGGTTAACCGCGGTGGTTTATTTAAACCAGAGAGGGAAGGTAACCCAGTTGTATTTTATATGCAAGCTTTTTGTTATATTATTTATGACAGCCACTATCAATAACTTAAAAGGGAAATGATGCAATACCTAGTTATCAGCGATATTTACGGTAAAACACCTTGTTTACAGCAATTAGCTAAGCACTTTAATGCTGAAAACCAAATAGTTGATCCCTATAATGGAGTTCATCAAGCCCTTGAAAATGAAGAGGAATATTATAAGTTATTTATTAAACACTGTGGCCATGACGAATATGCAGCCAAGCTCGAAGAATATTTTAATAAATTAAGCAAACCCACTATTTGTATTGCATTTAGTGCCGGTGCTAGCGCTGCATGGCGGGCACAAGCGCGCACTACAACTACACATCTTAAAAAAGTAATTGCTTTTTATCCTACGCAAATACGTAATTATTTAAATATAGATGCTATTCATCCATGTGAATTCATTTTCCCTGGGTTTGAACCGCACTTTAATGTAGATGAATTAATAACTAATTTATCGGCCAAAAACAATGTGCGCTGTTTAAAAACACTATACCTGCATGGCTTTATGAATCAGCAGTCACAAAATTTTAGTGAATATGGTTACCAATATTTTTATAAAGTTATAAAAACAGCGAATAGCGAAGCGCACTAAAAATGCCCGGCTGCAAATAATAAGTGCGTATAAAAACCACTAAGATTACTTTTTACAGTTTTAATTATTATAAGCTGCGCCAATTCAAAAACTCATTTATTAACAGCTATAAAATGGCAAGTTCTGACTATTCATTACTGTAATAGTCGCTATAAAAAGCAACTGCAGACACGCTTAATTTAACATGCTTTAATCGAGGGTAATGTACTTTTGATGGATGTTAGCTTTGCAGTATCAACATATTAATGTGCCCGAACAGGGGCAAAGCATAAAAATAGCAAAAAATGGCCAATGGCAAATTCCGTTGCAACCTATTATTGCTTACATTGATGGTGATGGAGTAGGCCAAGATGTGATGCCTGTAATGCGAAAAGTGGTTGATAGCGCGATAGCGCATTGTTACCAAGCAAAGCGAAAAATTCATTGGATGCAGGTATACAATGGTGAGCAAGCAGCCAAACTATATGATGGTGATTGGTTTCCACAAGAAACAATAAATGCAGTAAGAGAATGTAAAATAGCGATTAAGGGGCCATTAACGACTCCTTTAGGTGGTGGTTTTCGCTCGCTTAACGTTGCACTTAGACAAGAAATGGATTTATTTGTCAATATGCGCACTATAAAAGGCTTTAGTGCATTGCCATCGCCGTTAAAAAATCCTTATTTAACTAATATCACTGTGTTGCGCGATAGCAGTGAGGATGTTTACTCGGGTATAGAGTGGCAAGCTGGTAGTGTTGAAAGCGAAAAAGTACTCGATTTTTTATGCGAAGAAATGGGGGTTACGCGTTTAAGGTTTACCCAAGAATGCGGAATTGGCATTAAAAACATTTCTAAAGAAGGCTCAGAGCGCCTAGTACGTTACGCAATTAATTACGCGCTAAAAAATAACAGCGAATCGCTGACTTTAGTGCACAAAGGTAATGTGCTTAAATTTACTGATGGTGCATTTAAACGCTGGGGCTTTGCACTCGCTAAGCGTGAATACCAAGCCATTGATGATGAAAACGGCCGTTGGTTACATATTCCACGACAAGGGCAGCCACCACTTATAATTAAAGAAGTTATAGCCGATAACATGTTACAGCAGTGTTTAATGCACCCAGAGCAATTTGATGTAGTTGCAACGACTAATCAAAATGGTGACTTTTTAGCAGATATGCTTAGCGCACAAGTAGGTGGAGTAGGCATAATGCCGGCGGCTAATTTAAATAATGAGGTAGCATTTTTTGAACCCACGCACGGTACATTTGCGCGTATTGCTGGGCAAAATAAAGCGAATCCGAGCAGCAGCATTTTAAGTGCGGTATTAATGCTTAAGTTTATGCAGTGGCATGAGGCGGCTAATTTAATAGAAAATGCCTTAGAGCGCACGTTAGCGGCGGGAGAGGTTACGTTTGATTTACTATCTGAGCCTCATAACTCGATGCCCTTAAGTTGTACAGATTTTGCACTTAGGGTCATCGAGCACTTTTAAACAACACCATTATTAGGCTGCAGATACGTTAACAAGGTTTACGCGATGCGTACATGCACGATTAGTTAACTGCGCAGCACGATGATAAATAGCATGTGCATCTTGGTCGGTATTAAATGTGCCGCTAAGCGTATCCATTAACGCAACTACAATAATGGCTGGAACTTGGCAGCAATGCTCATCCAGAACAGCTTCTGTTGTTTGCGAGTCTACATTGCAATAAGGGTGGTTATTATGCTGATAAGCATTAAGCAATGTTTGCACATCTAAAACATCATCCGCATTATGTTTAGTTTTACGACAAGTACAGCCAAATTCATCTACTAAAGTGGCAAGTACCTGATAAATATCATCGCTTGGCATCGCCGCTAGTGGTGCTAACTGCTGCTCAATAAATTGATGAAAATGGCTATTAATAAACAATCCGTCTTGTTGGGTGAAGCTTGATGAAGTTTGCATAATTATTACTCTTAGTTAGTTGGCTTAACTTCACTCTAGCGCTAACTCTAGTATTAATAAAATTGTTGTTTTCAATAACTGATATTGATTATATCAATACTGTTAAATTACGACGAATTTTAGTGTGTTTAGCAAGGCTACATTAAGCCTAATTAGCTTACAGTAGCCACAGTTGTTAATTTTACAAACTAGATACAGAGGCTTAACCACACTGGTATAAGTATCTATTATTAGTAAGTTAACAGATAACACTTAACAATAACCTTGTTACACAGGCAATGGTTTAACCACTAACTAACAATAAAGAGACTGCTATGAAAATTTTTGCTCCTGCTATTATTATCACCACATTAATGCTTTCGGCTTGTGGTAATGAGCCACAAGACAACAGCCACACCGACGTAAAAAACACGGCACAAACAGCGGTAATAGTGCATAACTATCAGTGTGAAAGTGGTAATACAATGGCGGTAACTTACCCCTCTACAGACACTGCAACAGTTGACTATTTAGGTACAGAATACGAAATGAAGATTGCTGTGTCGGCCAGTGGTGCGCGCTATATGAATGACAAGTACGAGTTTTGGACTAAAGCATCAGGTACTGGCTCTGAAGGCACGCTGTTTAGCCATATGCAAGATGGTAGCACGGGTGATGCAATTGAAACATGTACAGCGCTATAAGCCTTATTAATACGCATTAAAGCCTAAGTTTAGGCGAATTTAACGAGTAATTTGCAACACCTACTGTGCAAGTTACTCGTTGTAAATTTTATATACCTTTGCACTAGTATTACTACCTGTCGGCAATTGTTTTTGCAAATTCCAGTAGTTCTCTGCGTAACCATTGGTGCGCCGATGCATGATGCAACAATGGGCTCCAGATCATTTTTACCTCAATAGGTACAATTTGAAAAGGTACTGGGCTGATAACCAAGTTAGTATGCGTAGTTAACAGCTTAGCTTGGCGACGTGGTAATGTAGCAATTAACTTATCTGACTGGCACAGTAAACTGGCAATCATATAATGGCGTGTAAAAACGCGTATTTTTCGAGTTTGTTCTAATTGCCACAGTGCTTCGTCTACCCATCCTAACTTTTGCTTACCAGATTTATTAGTAACAGCGGGCTCAGGCCCCCAGCCTGCACGATTTACCCAAATATGTTCGCTTTTTAAGTAATCTTCTAGGCTCGACTGTTGTAAAAATTGATTATTGGGGTGCGTTAAACAACAATAGTTATCGCGCCAAACCGTAGCTTGGTGAAACGAGCGTGGTAGGCCATTAAAGCGGTTAATTGCTAAATCTATGGTGCCTTTTTCCATATCTTGCAGATTTACATCACTTGGGCTGAGTATATCAAAGTTTATTCCTGGGTTTTTACTCAACTGCTCAGTTATAAAAGGGGCGATTAACGTCGACTCTAAATAATCGTTTGCCATAATTCTAAACGTTACTTTGGCACTTGTCGGATCGAATAGCTCAGTGGGCTGAGTAATTTCTTCAGCCATTTTAAGTAATAACTCTATTTCGGGCTTTAGTGCCAGCGCTTTTGCTGTGGGCGCCATAGAGCCTGAAGCCCGCACCAAAAGCGGGTCGTCAAATAAGTCACGCAGCCGCTTTAACGCATTACTCATAGCTGGTTGGGTAAGTGCGAGTTTATTAGCCGCTTTAGAAACACTTTTTTCGTCTATTAGTACGTTTAGGTACACAAGCAAGTTGAGATCGACATTTCTTATATTCATTTAATCAATCTTATTTATTTACTGTATTAATTATCTAAATTAAAGCCTGCTTGCTAAGGTGTAAACAACTAAAAAATAATAGCCGTAATAAGCCTAGTAAATATGCCAGATACAATAACGAATAAACTGCAAAATAGTACAGTGCAAGATGTGATTGCGACTAAGTTAGCGCGCGCCGTTTTTGCTGGGTTTGAAGCTATGTTTGCCACCTTTTTAAATATAACCTTAGGCGCACAAAGCCGCTTTGAACAGCGACAATATCACGAGGTACAAAGTGCTATGCGCGAGCGCTTACAAGTGTATGAGCGCCAAGTTAAAAGTGTAAGTGAAGCGGTAAAGGTTATTGCCTACGCGGAGTTAAGCTGTCCACAGACCTGGCAATTAGCTAAAAATATTTATGGCAACATGGTAAAAAATCATGAAAACGAGCCAATAGCGCATACTTTTTTTAATTCTACCTTTGGTGCTATTTGGGACGATAAAAAAATACGTACTGTGCATTTATTTGTATTAAAAGCTAAATATCGTACTCAACCTCGACCATACGACAGCTTAGTTAAACGTATTTCATTGCAGCATGGCTTTAATAGCGCAATAAAAACGCTGATCACTAATCAGGTTTTTAGAGTGCCATTTAGTAATTTAAACCAAGATGTTGCCACCCTGCAGGCTACTTTAACGCAAGGTGCTAAGCAACAATGTCGACAAGTTTATGAGTTAATAAACTTAAATGACGGCTATATAGAATATGCATATTCACATTTTTATAGAAACAAAGCCTGTTACTTAATAGGCCGATGCATTGCTAAAAATGGCGATAATATGCCCTTTGCTATTGCCATTTTAAATACCCCCAAGGGGCTTAAAATTGATGCGGTAATGATGGGCGCCGACCAGCTAAGTTTACTATTTGGATTTGCGCGCACGTATTTTATGGTCGATACCGACCAACCAGCGCGTTATGTAGATTACTTAAGTGTACTTATGCCGCATAAACAGCGCTTTGAGCTATTTAATGCGATTGGCTTTATAAAACATGCCAAAACAGAGTTTTATCGTTATAAAGTAGATACCACTAAAAATAGCCCCGCGAGCTTTAAGTATGTGGCTGCGCCAGGTACACCGGGTATGGTAATGCTAGTGTTTACTATTGCTGGCTCAGACCATGTTTATAAAGTAATTAAAGATAAATTTAGCGCACCAAAAACCGCCACTAAAGCGCAAGTAAAAGAAAAATACAACTTTGTAAAACAAGCCGATAGAGTAGGGCGACTGGTAGATACGCATGAGTTTAGGTATTTAGCGTTTGATTTGAGCCGCTTTAGCGAGCAGTTGCTGCAACAAATGAAAGAGCACATTGGGTCCAGTTTAATTATTTCGGGCAAGGCGCTTATTTTAAAACATGTTTATGTTGAGCGAAAAATGACCCCGCTTAATTTATATATAAATGATTGCGACAGCAAAGCACTTGCACAAGTGATGCTAGATTACGGCAGAGCAATTAAAGACTTAGCCGGTGCTAATATTTTCCCTGGGGATATGCTGATGAAAAACTTTGGTGTTACGCGCTGGGGGCGGGTAGTTTTTTATGATTATGACGAAATTTGCCCACTTACCGATTGCAACTTTAGAGAAGTGCCGCAAACGCAAAATGCGCTAGAAGAGCTAAGTTCAGACTCGTATTTTGATATAGAGCCAAATGATATTTTCCCGAGTCAATTTAAAGTGTTTTTTAGTGCTAATGAATTGGCATTTAATGCTTTTAATAGTCATCACAGCGATTTATTTAACGCCCAGTTTTGGCAAACCTGCCAACAACAGGTACAACAAGGCTATTTACCCGACGTGTATCCATATAAACAAAGTTGGCGCTTTAAATAAGGTGTTTTGATCCCCATATATAAATTACATTAATTTAGTTATGCAACGTTTAGTAATAGCGTTTAGTTATATAAAGCTTAGGAGTGGCAATGAAATACATTTCTCATGAAGATGGCATACTTGCATTTAGTGAAACCAATAAACCGGTTTTAAAGAGCCATGAAGTACTGGTAAAAGTAGCCGCCATTGGTGTAAATCGCGCCGATTGTATGCAACGCCAAGGTAAGTATCCGGCGCCAAAAGATGACAGCCAAATATTAGGATTAGAGTGCGCAGGCATCGTTTGCGATATTGGTGGTAAAGTTGATAAAATTTGGCTTAATAAACGCGTTTTTGCTTTATGTGCTGGTGGTGCTTACAGTGAATATGTTGCGGTTGATGCCAAACAGCTAATGGAGTTACCAGATGACGTGTCTATGAGAGAGGGCGCTGCAATAAGTGAAGTATATTTAACAGCATTTGGTGCTTTGTTTGAATTAGGTAAATTACAAGCTGGGCAAACGGCGTTAATTCATGCAGGTGCAAGCGGTGTGGGTGGTGCTGCAATTCAAATGGCTAAAAGCGCAGGGGCAACTGTGGTTATAACCGCAGGTTCAGATGAAAAATGTGCACATGCCAAAGCACTGGGCGCCGATCATGCTATAAACTATAAAACCACTGATTTTGTAGAATATATGAAGGCTAATAACCTAACGGCTAACACAATTGTAGATCCTGTTTCGGGTAGTTATTTAAACAAAAATGCGGCTGTTGCGGCTATGGATTGCCAAATTGTAATGCTGGCATTTTTAGATGGTCGTTTTGCTGAAGTTGATTTTGCCCGTTTACTGCAAAAACGTATCTCGTTTCATGCATCAACACTTAGAAACCGTAGTATAGAGTTTAAACGCGCATTAAGAGATGATTTTGTAGCGCGTTTTTATAGCGATATTGCAAGTAAAAGCTACGATTTTAATTTATATAAAGTGCTACCTTGGAGCCAAGCAAGCGAGGCTCATGCTATTTTAGAGCGCAATGAAAACGCCGGTAAAGTAGTGTTAAGTGTAGAATAAACCAGTACGTGTAATGTATAGGCATTGTTTATGTCTCTGGTAGTCAATATAATTTAGTTATAACACACATAATAAGGTTAATAATGAATCCAATTATCGCCACTTTAAAAGAGCATAATGTTAGCGACGAGCAAATAGCCGAGCTATTTGAAGCATTAACGCAAAACCCAATGATGGCAATGGCCATGGTGCAACAACTTGGTATACCACCTGAAAAACTACAGCAACTAATGGCAGTAGTGATGACTCAGCCGCACTTAATTAAAGAAGCGACAGACGAGTTAGGTTTAGACTTTTCGAAAGTACAAGCCGCAAAAGATAAGTTAAATCAGTAATCCCTCCGCACTTTTAACCAAGGTATAACCTTATACCTTGGTACTTTAGCTCACCTTAAACATGTTTTGTTACATTAGCAATTGAACTGCTATTGATTTTTAGCGTCTTAGTTTTAGTCGATAAAATGGTGGGAATATTGTATGAAAACACAGATTAAATTTTGGAAAAATAACCGTTCATTAATCATATTTATAGCGTTAATGAGCGTATTTAGAAGTGCAGTTGCCGATTGGTACGAAGTACCTACAGGCTCTATGCGGCCCACCATTGAAGTAGGCGACAGAGTTTTAACAAATAAAATGGCTTACGACTTACGCTTACCCTTTACGCATATACCACTAATGAAGTTAGGCGACCCACAAGCAGGTGATATCATAGTATTTGATTCAAAAAAAGCTGATAACCGCTTAATAAAGCGGGTAATAGGCGTACCTGGCGATACTGTGTCGCTTGAGGATAACGAGCTTATTATTAATGGTAAAAAGCTTAACTATGCTCGTTTGCACAGTAATTTAGGTTCACTTGATAAAATTGAAAACTTAAACGGTCATAAACACTCAATAAGAGTAGCCAATAGAGCGTCGCGATTAGCAGGGTTTGATAAAATCACAATCCCGAATAATTACTATTTAGCCATGGGGGATAACCGCGATAACAGTGCCGATTCTCGCGTAATAGGCTTGATCCCGCGTAGCGAAATGTTAGGTAAAGCAGAGCGAGTAATTGTATCGCTTGATTACGATAACTATTATTTACCGCGAACTGATCGATTATTAAAAGCGCTTGAATAAGCGTGTTTGTATTTTAGCAGCTAAATAAAAACCCGGGTTATACCCATTGAGTTGTATTGCATAAAGTAATAAAACGAATGTAAATTGATGGTAATTATAGTAGCTTGATATTCCTGCTATTTTTTAACACCTGTTCAGCAGAGTCAATAATATGAGCTTAAAGACTAAAAAAACCCCTATATTACTGTTCGATGGCGTATGCAATTTATGCACAGGCTCGGTACGCTTCGTGATTGAGCATGATCCATATAAAAAATTTCGCTTTGCGTCATTGCAGTCAACTGTAGCAAAAAACTTACTCAAGCAGCAGGGAAGTGAAGCTACAAGTAAGCTGGGTTCTGTGGTGCTTATTGACGATAGTGGCATTTGGTTTAAGTCAACAGCGGCACTTCGTACTGCTGGGCAGTTATCGGGTTTATGGCCGTTGTTGCAAGTGTTACTCATAATACCTCGGCCATTACGAGATTGGGGTTATGATTTTATTGGTGCTAGACGTTATAAGTGGTTTGGGCGTACAAATGCTTGTTGGTTGCCAGCAGAGGACATAAGTGATCGCTTTTTAGATTAAATTTATAAATAGACTTTTAACTTTAATACGCAAATGCTAAGGGGAATTAATCATGATAGTAAGAATATTTGATAAGCTAACCTTTGCTGTTGCGTTAATTATAGCGTTGCAAGTACCGCAACTTACGGATCATTATCAGCAACATTTAGCAGGCTTGTATCAGGCAACAAAATGGCAAGTTGATGGTTATAAAGCCACCGCCCAAATGCATGCGTTTCCCAGTGTTAAAGCAATGATTGATAGACACTTACGCAATAGCGAGCCAAGTGTTAAAACTGATGCACAACAAAAGCTGTTAACCCTTGATTTATTTGCAGATTTAGAAGGTGGAATGACTATATTTAAACAGGGTAACTTTTTTGAAAAACTAATTTATATGTTTACTCCCACCCGTTTCGGTATATTAAAAAATACTATTGATAACTTTAAATTAGGCATACCGCTTACTTTTACCGGTATTGCGTTTGGGCTAGTATTTGGTTTTTTATTAAATCAATTAATTATGCTACCTTTTACAATTTACTCAGTTAAAAAAAGGGCAAGTAAAGTTAACACTATCGAGAAACCAGCCCAATAATAGTATAATCATTTAAATCACCTATATAACTAGGCTCACATATTATGAGAACTGATAGCATTTATGCGATATTTATCGGCAATTTCCCTTTGTTTATTTATGGTTATAAGCATGCTTTTTGGCTGCGCTAGTTATCCTAAGGTTCAAGCCGAACCTAGCTATGCATTTAGCAAAACGCAAAATACTAGCTTAGCTAAAGGCATAGCATTAGAGGCGAGTAAACACCCTGCGAGCTCAGGGTTCTATCTACTTGGTGATGGCCTTGATGCATTTGCAACTAGGCTGTTATTAATAGAAAAAGCCGAAATGTCTATTGATGTGCAGTATTACTTATTTCATAACGATACTACGGCCAAAATATTCACTCATTACTTACTTCGTGCAGCCGATAGAGGCGTGCGGGTACGCATGTTACTAGATGACTTTGGCCACGAAAGCCAAGACGCTTTATTTAGTGCCTTGGTGCAACACCCTAATGTGTCAGTACGGTTATTTAATCCGTTTTCAAATCGCACTTTACCTTATGTTGATTTTTTAACTAATTTTAAACAGATCAATAGGCGCATGCATAACAAGTCGTTTATTGTTGATAATCAGGCGGCTATTATTGGTGGCCGTAATATTGGAGATACTTATTTTTCTGCCAATATTTACACTAACTTTTCTGATTTAGATGTACTTGGCGTGGGGGAATTTGCCCCGCGTGTGGCCACTGCATTTGATTTATATTGGAATCATTCACTCTCGGTAGCGATTAAATATATAGCGCCTGCATCGAGTGCAGCTAAACTAGAACAAGTACGAAAACAACTCGCTAAAATATATACTAGTGAGCAAAGTAAAGCCTATCTACGGCGTTTAGAGTCACTGGATATTATTGATAATTTGCTACGCGGACAGCTAGCACTTTACTGGGCAAACTCTGAATTAGTATACGATCATCCTGATAAAATAATGAATGTGAGTGATGATAATACCGGTTATATGGCCCCAGCATTAAGTAATTTACTTAATGATGCACATAGTGAAGCATTAATTGTTTCACCTTATTTTATTCCCGGTGATGCAGGCGTTGCAAGCTTAAAACGTTGGATTAATACCGGTGCTAATGTGACCATTTTAACCAATTCGCTCTCGGCCAACGACGTACCCGTTGTGCACGCCGGCTATGCAAACTATCGTGAGTCACTTATAGAGGCGGGCGTTAAATTATGGGAGTTACGCGCTACAGTAAAACCTAAGTCTAAGCCTAAAATTAAATCTAAAGATAAAGCAAAACATAAAAAAATCACCGATTTAGCTGGTTCATCAAAAGCGAGCTTACATGCTAAAACAATGATTTTTGATCGTAATACGCTTTTTGTTGGCTCAATGAACTTAGACCCACGTTCAATTAATTTAAATACCGAAATAGGTGTTGTAATTTACAGTGACAAAATGGCAAGCACAGCAGCAGATATATTTTTAGAAGAGTTACCTCGCCATGCATGGCGATTAGATATCACTAAAACTGAGAATTGGTGGGGTTTTAATCACGACTTACTGTGGTTAGATGAATCAATTACACCCACCAAAGTGGTAAGTAAAAACTCTGAGCCAGAGGCCAGCACCTGGGTACGTTTTCAGGCTTGGTTATTTGGCTACCTGCCTGTAGAACACTTACTTTAATATGTGTTAAATAAGGCGGTAACCCCAATATTAATACTTAATCAGCACTCAGGGTAAGAGGTTTAACAGTTTGAATAATAATAGTATTTAAGGGTGCTTTTTTACAACAAAAGCGCCTCGTATATCGCCCAAATTAAAACCAGTCGCTTTATCGCTTGGATAAAGCTCAGTTAATTTGTTTTTTACTTCAGGCTTTAATTCACTACCATGGCAGGCTAAGCAAGCCTGCCCAGTAGGAATTGCTTTGACTAAATACCAAGCATCGGCTTTTTGTTCTTGATGTTCAATATTTGCTATAGGTTCGCCATTTTCTTTACGCTGCTCAAAATCGAGCAGTATTGAATTTAACCACTCGTTAGCTTGGTTATTAGGATTGCGCACTTTTAATGATGTACGACTAATTTCCCACTCATTCGCACTGTGTTGTAGTGCAATAGCCGGCGCACTAATATTGCATACTTCAATTGCTGCAACAGGCCCGCTCGCTTTCATGGTACTTACTAAAACATTTTTTAAATCAGTTGAAAATGCTTTAACAGTGCTGCGAGCAAAGTATGCATCGTCGCTATTAGCTAATACGCTTGATGAAACAACCAAGCTGGTAAATAATAAAATAGAGCGCATAATACACCTTTGTACATTAGAGGATTCTAATGTACAGCTGAGCAATAATTTATTCAAGTTTTTCTATCGCTAATTATCCGGATATCTGGTTAATTTAAGTACTGTATAAATTATAGCTGCAAAGAGCTTAGCTAAATGGTGATAAACCCAAAATATAAATTACATAAAAGGTAGCTAATAATGACAACTAAAAACGATGACAGTGCTAAATATGCATTATCGCAGCAAAGTAAACCGCTTGATGATCCGCTAGAAGCAATTAAAAGCATGCGTTTAGAGCAGTTGGCCGTATGTAAGCTAAAAGCAGAAAAAGAGATGCAAACTATGAAAGCAGAATCTACCCCTGACAAAAATAAACAATAACGTAAAACAGCTTACTGGATTTGTTTTATGAATAAACACATTACGCTTTCGTTTTTAGCTTGGTTAGCGGCTCTTTTTGTGGGAGCTGCAGGTATATATGGTTTATGGCCTTCACCACAGAGTAAAGTGCTTTTAGCTATTGAAATAATAACCTTAATTATTTTGTTATTTAATAGCGCCAGTATTACCTGCTGGGTATATAAACACACTAAAAACAAACAACAACGTTATATTGCCTTATTATGCATAGCCTCCTTAGTGCTATGCATTTGTGGAGACGTGGTAAATTTTAATTTAAATAATCAATATTACCGTTATAACGAGGTAATTAAGCACGACTATTTAGCTGACTCTGTATGGTTTTTTGTACCCGGATACAGCTTACTCTTTATTGCTGTGTTGTTGGCGAGCCGTAGTTTAGTTATGTATCCATTATATTATGTGGCTGCTTATTTAGGGGGCACGCTATTAATATCGCTGCTTTGTTTTTATTTTATGCATATTCCAGAGGCAGGTTATTATGTACTGCTATTAACCGGGCTTCATAGTTTTGTTATAACCAGTGTGGGATTAATGAGTTTAGTGCTGCTTAATACATATTGCGGGTTAAACGCACCTTTGGGAGTATGGCTGGTTAGTTTAGGGTTAGTATTAGCGGCAATTGCCGATGCATTAATTGGTTTATATTGGATTTATGGGAACAGCGGTGAAGGGTACTTTCCACAAATTAGGTATATAAATTGGATAATTTATATTAGCTCGCAATGCTTAGTTATTCATTTAGCTAAAATAAATATAACCTACAAGCTGGGTTAATAAAAAAGCCGCTAATAAATTCAGCGGCTTTTTACATTAACAAAAATATTAACGCAAATATAAATTTATAAGCAAAGCTTACATTACACGCATGCCAGGCTCTGAGCCGTCGTCTGGGTTAAGAATGTAAATCTCTTTACCGCCAGGCCCTGCAGCTAATACCATGCCTTCTGACATACCAAAACGCATTTTTCGTGGTTTAAGGTTAGCAACCATAACAGTAAGCTTACCTTCAATATCCTCTGGAGCGTAAGCCGATTTGATACCCGCAAACACTTGGCGCGTTTCGCCGCCTAAATCAAGTGTTAGCTTAAGTAGTTTATCGGCGCCTTCTACGTGCTCAGCTTTAGCAATTTTTGCTACGCGTAAGTCTACTTTTGCAAAGTCGTCAAATTCAATTTCATCACAAATTGGCTCTTTAGCCAGTGGGCTATTAGGGTCAATAGTCACTTTTGATTCTAAGCTTTCTTTTGACTCCTCAACCATTTTATTTACTTTGTCCATTTCTACACGTTGCATTAACGGTTTAAATTTATTGATTGGGTGGCTTACTAATGCATTTTGCACGCCGTCCCATGCAAGGTCGTCATTTAAGAATGCTTCTACGTTATCGGCCATTTCAGGCAGTACAGGCTTTAAGTAGGTAATTAACACGCGGAATAAGTTAAGCCCTAATGAGCAAACTTCGTGCGCTTCTTGTTGTTTAGTTTCGTCTTTAATGAGTACCCAAGGTGCTGCGGCATCTATAAATTGGTTTGCTTTGTCGGCAAGCGCCATTATTTCACGAATTGCACGGCTAAACTCACGGTTTTCGTAATGGGCAGTAATGCTTGGTGCAGCTGCTTGAAATTCTTTAAGCAACTGGGGTTGCATAACGGTTGCGCTTAGCTTGCCATCAAACTTTTTAGTAATAAAGCCTGCACAACGGCTTGCTATATTTACTACTTTACCTACTAGGTCTGAGTTTACGCGTTGCGCAAAGTCCTCTAGGTTTAAATCAAGATCAACAATGCCGCCGCTTAATTTTGCCGCGTAATAGTAACGTAAATATTCTGGGTTTAAATTATCTAAATAAGTACGCGCTTTAATAAACGTGCCTTTCGATTTAGACATTTTTTCGCCATTTACGGTAACAAAACCGTGGGCAAATACGTTAGTTGGCTTTCTAAAGTTAGCGCCTTCTAACATTGCAGGCCAAAATAAACTATGAAAATAAATAATGTCTTTACCAATAAAGTGGTAAAGCTCAGCGTCTGAATCTGCAGCCCAAAAAGCATCAAAGTCGATACCTTTTTTATCACACAGGTTTTTAAAGCTGGCCATATAACCAATAGGCGCATCTAACCAAACGTAGAAGTATTTACCTGGTGCGTTTGGTATTTCAAAACCAAAGTAAGGCGCATCACGGCTAATATCCCACTGTTGCAGGCCATCAGTAAACCATTCATCAAGCTTGTTAGCCATTTCTTGCTGAATAGTACCCGAGTGTAACCACTCTTTTAACATGCCTTCAAATGCTGGCAGATCAAAAAAGTAATGCTCAGAGTCTTTTAAAATAGGCTCAGCACCAGACATAACCGAGCGCGGGTTAATTAAATCTGTAGGACTATATGTTGCACCACATGAGTCGCAGTTGTCGCCATTTTGATTTTCAGACTTACAGGTTGGGCACGTACCGGTTACAAAGCGATCGGGTAAAAATATGCCTTTTTCTGGGTCGAATAACTGCGAAATAGTGTGCCTTTTAATATGCCCTGCATCGTTTAGGCGATTATAAATAAGCTCACTCAGCTCTTTGTTTTCTTGGCTGTGGGTACTGTGATAATTATCAAACTTAATATTAAAGTCGGCAAAGTCGCGTTGACGCTCAATACTTACTTTTTCTACCGCTTCTTCAGGCGTGATCCCTTGCTTTTGCGCGTTAAGCATAATAGGCGTGCCATGGGCATCGTCGGCGCAAACATAATAGGCTTCGTGGCCTTGTAGTTTTTGAAAACGTGACCAAATATCAGTTTGAATATATTCCAATAAATGACCTAAGTGAGTAGGGCCATTTGCATAAGGTAATGCGCTGGTAATCAGGATCTTTCGCTGTGCCATAATCATTCCGAATTGACGGTTCCTATTAAGGAACGGATGAAAATCATTAATTTATTTACAAGCTAAGCGCTAACAACGCAACAGCTTGTGGATTTGTATTAATTGACTGGTGTTAATGCCCTGAATGTTACATAATTCCGAGGCACTTTTCATCAAAGAAACGTTATTTAATTACTATGTTTGGACTGTCGAAACTATTCTCTTCTAAATCGGTGCAAAAACAACCGATCTTTGCTGCTTTAGCCGCGTATCGTAGTGCCGCTTTTGCTGTGGGTATTGATGAAAGCTTCATTAAGAATATCACCCAAAACGACGATAAATCGCTTACTATTACTTTAATTTTGCCATTTGCTGCACAGTCAGAAATGCCAATGGTGGCAGAGCATGTTACTAACGCCCTCAAGGTGGCAGTAACTGTATCGGCCACGGTAGAGCTTAAAGAGCCTGCAAAATTTAAAACAATTAAACATATTGTGCTTATTGCTTCAGGTAAAGGCGGGGTGGGTAAATCGACTACTGCTGTTAATTTAGCAGGCGCGCTGCACAGCGAAGGCGCAAAAGTTGGTATTTTAGATGCCGACATTTATGGCCCGTCAATCCCTATGCTTTTAGGCTTGGTAGGCGCAGAGCCCATCACTAAAGATAACAAACAGTTACAGCCTTTTGATGCAAACGGTATTAAAGCACAATCAATCGGCTTTTTAGTACCCAGCGATGACCCCACTGTATGGCGCGGGCCTATGGCATCGGGGGCGCTTAGCCAGCTACTAAATGAAACTGATTGGGGCGAGCTTGACTACCTTATTGTTGATATGCCACCAGGTACGGGTGACATTCAACTTACTATGAGCCAAAAAGTACCGGCAAGTGGCACAGTAATTGTTACCACACCCCAAGATTTAGCCTTAGCCGATGCGCAAAAAGGCATCGCCATGTTTAATAAAGTAAACGTGCCAGTGCTGGGCTTAATTGAAAATATGAGCCATTACATTTGCAGCCACTGCGGCGAGGCAAACCACGTATTTGGTAAAGATGGCGCACAAAAACTAGCACACAAGCACGGCGTTCCTGTGCTATCACATATTCCGCTTGCAATAGATATTCGAGAATACTCTGAGCAGGGCAAACTTATTGCTTGCGATAACACTGCAGCAATAAGCAAAACTTACAGCGCAGCAGCGCGGCTTATAGCCAGCACGCTTTACTATCAACAGCATCACAACTCGGTAGAGATTGTGATTACGGATGATTAATACACCATGAGACTTTCAGATACACATATTAAAGAATACCTAAACGATGGCCGTATTGTTATTGAGCCTGCACCTACAGATGAGATGATTTCGGGTGTTACTGCCGACTTACGCTTAGGTAATAAATTTAGAACTTTTCATGCACATACAGCAGCATATGTAGATTTAAGTGGCCCTAAAGATCAGCTCAATAAAGCCATGGAGTCAATCATGAGCGACGAAATTGTGCTAGATGAAGGCGAAGCATTTTTTTTACACCCAGGCGAGCTTGCACTGGCTATTACCTATGAAAAAGTAACACTGCCAGCAGACATTGTAGGCTGGCTAGATGGACGTTCATCGCTGGCACGATTAGGTTTAATGGTGCATGTAACCGCGCATCGAATTGATCCCGGTTGGAGTGGTAATATTGTTTTAGAGTTTTATAACTCAGGTAAACTCCCTTTAGCACTAAGACCTATGATGAAAATTGGTGCTATGAGTTTTGAAACACTTACAGGCCCTTGTGCTAATCCTTACAATACGCGTAAAGATGCTAAGTACAAAGATCAAAACAGTGCCGTAGCAAGTCGTATTAGCGATGACAGGTAATGATTAAATAAAGCACTTTACTCATCTAACTTATGAAGCGCATAACCCAGTAATTCAAAATATTGGTTAAGCGCTTTATTTGCAGCGTTAATGTGCTCATCATCTGGGTATATTAAATCACTACTTTTTAGCCCACTGACTAAAAAGCTATTTTTTATATGCGGGTGGCTGGCTATACAGGCTTCAAAGCAACGCGCTGCTAGCTCCTCGGGCATACTCATGTAATTCATATTTTTTGCTTTATCGTATTCAATGCACGTTTGTACAAAGCGGTTTGCAGCAATGCCCTGTACATCTAAAAACACGTTTTTGTAAAAGTCATTAAGCGTATTATTGAGCGGATGTGATAAATTAGGTGTGTTTGATAACCACAGTTTAGACGCAAAACCAAAGCGTGGTTTTGCTGCAAATAAATGCTCACTTATATGATGATCAAAAGCATGAAACCATTCATGGGCGAGCGCACCACCGCCGGCATTTTTTGCAAGTGCAAGCGTTTGGCTAGCTGCATTATAATGTGCTTGTACATGCTTTTGTCCGCCAGCACCAAACGCAAAATTGAGTTTACCGCGCAGGCCAATTGCTTTAGGTGGTAAGTGCAGTATTTGTGCTAAGTCGGCAAGTGCATCATAAATTAAATTTGCACTAATGTAGCGCTCTTCTTTGTTTACCCATTTACCTATCACCATAGATCTAAAACCGAAAGTGTCTCTTATATCGCTAAAATCAACTTGATCGTCAAAACGATAATCGGGACCTTGACGGCTAAAGCCGCGTTTTAATCTATTTTGATAGTTACGCATCGCTAATATCATTTATAAAAACTAATCATAAATTATAAGTAACGTGCTTTTACGTGAGCAGGCATGTGTTGGGTTTGTTTTTGTATTAATTCATCAAGTAAATTATAAAGTGGGGCAGGGTTTAACTGTTCAATAAGCTGTAAGCTATGTGCAACGGCCTCAAGCGTTGACAAGCTATCTGCGCGGGGAGCTTTACGTATTGTGTAACGATTTTTAGGTAAATTAGCAAAGCTTACAGTTTGAAACCGTTGCAGTAGCGAGCTTAGCTGTAAAATTTTATAGGCTTTTTTCCATGTACCATCAATAACAATTAAGTGCGTAATAGGCAGTAGTGTGTTTAGCGCGTCGTTATTATCTAAATTTATAGCCTGCTCATTAGGGTAAAGTAAAACGGTTGAGCTGGCAGGTAGGGCACGAAGCTGCGCAAAGTCGTTATTACTTTCGCCTTTGATTATTTGGCAATCAGCTAGGCATAAATTTAATAATTTAGCCGTGTTTTTTGTTACTTTTTCTTCACTAGGGTGCTGTAAAATAATTACTTTTACTTTATTGTTAATAGAGGTTACAGCACTGCAAATACAAGTATTAAGTGCGAACAAACAAAAATTACACAGTGGGCGAGCCATTTAAACTACTTTTGGTGAAGGTACATTATGAGTAATTATACATTTATAAGGTAATTAAGTTGGATTTTTTTACGCTTAGCTATAGAGTGTTATAGATTAAGGTTAATTAAGTATAGATTGTTTTTAAGGGTTAAAATATGACAGAAGTAAGTATTAACGAAGCAGCATTAGAGAGTATGGAATCGTTATTAGGTGAGCAATTTGCAGCTACTCTCGACTTTTGTTGTGTGGAATTTGAGCGCTTAGGCTCAGAAGTGTTGGCCACAATAGGACAAGACAAAGAAGCGTCGGTGCGCCACGCTCATAGTTTAAAGTCGAATGCGGCTCAATTTGGTGCCGATAGCTTGGCCGCGGTAGCGGGTGAAATTGAACAAAGTTTAAATAACGATAACTTAGCTCAAGCCACTGCTGCATCAGCGCAGTTAATGACGCAAGTGGCGCAATCTCAAACGCTATTAAATAACTGGTTGGCATCACGTTAAGCAGATAAGTAAAGGCGTAGGTTTAGGCATTAAACATGAATTTATTTCAGTATTAAGTTACTAAATTGACTAGTGTTTTACGTCTTTACTAAGTTATTCTAAGGGTTATTCGTGCCCTTTAGAGGTAGTAATGTCAGAAATTAAAATGAGTCATAAATTAGACGGTGTCTGTTATGACATTCGCGGCCCTGTTTTAGTCCAAGCTAAAAAAATGGAAGACGAAGGCCAAAAAGTTTTAAAGCTAAACATTGGTAATCCGGCTGCGTTTGGCTTTGATATGCCAGAAGATATGCACCGCGATATTATTCGCAATTTATATTCAGCCCAAGGTTATTGTGATTCTAAAGGGCTTTATTCGGCGCGGGTGGCTATTTATCAGCATTATCAACAACGCGGTTTATATAATTTAGATGTAGATAACATTTATATTGGCAATGGCGTTAGCGAACTGATTCAAATGGTTACGCAGGCATTGTTAAATAATGACGATGAAGTGCTGATCCCCGCTCCCGATTACCCTCTGTGGACCGCTGCAGTAAAGCTCTCTGGTGGCAATCCGGTGCATTATTTATGTGATGAAGAGCAAGATTGGTTTCCGGATATTGCTGATATAAAAAGTAAAATCACCTCTAAAACCAAAGCATTAGTATTGATCAATCCAAATAACCCGACAGGGGCTGTGTATAGCGATGATTTACTGCAGCAGTTAATTGACATAGCGCGTGAGCACAAGTTACTACTGTTAAGTGATGAAATTTACGAAAAGATTTTATACGACGGCATTACGCATAGCTCAATTGGTGCACTGTGCGACGATGTGCCTATTATTACCTTTAACGGTTTAGCAAAAACGTACCGTGCTGCTGGCCTAAGAATGGGCTGGATGGTGTTAAGTGGGCGTACGTCGGTTATGAGTGACTTACGCAAAGGCCTAGAAATTTTATCATCTATGCGTTTGTGCGCTAACGTACCTGCTCAATATGCCATTCAACAAGCATTGGGCGGAGTACAATCAATCGACAACCTAATTAATCCAGGCGGGCGTTTGTATGTACAGCGTGATATAGCGTGGCGCGGGCTCAATGCAATAGAGGGTATTAGCTGCGTAAAACCAAAAGGTGCCTTATATGCTTTTGCTAAAGTAGATACCGCGCGCTTTAATATTAAAAGCGATGAGCAAATGATGTTTGATTTACTCAAAGCTGAAAAAATATTACTGGTGCATGGGCGTGCATTTAACTGGCCTGAGCCTGATCATTTTAGATTGGTGTTTTTACCCAACAAAGATGATTTAACGGATGCGATGACTAAAATGCAGCGCTTTTTTAAAGATTACCGACAAGCCTAACTTTTAAAACACACAAAAAACGAGCCAATTTAGGCTCGTTTTTACTTATGCTAAAGTTAATATAATTGCTATTAATAGGCTTTATCAACACGTACGCTGTTATCGTTTAAATACACCAGCCTTACACTATCGCCTTTGCTAAAGCGCATTGATTGGTCTTGATTTTGAACCACCATAAATTGATCGCCATTTTCAACTTGTATTAATAACTCTACTAAACGAGTTTGTTGGTAATGGCTTTTTTGCTGTTGATTATGCGCTACATTGCCGCCTATCACTGAGCCCAAAATAGTAGCAACAGTACGCCCGCTGCCACCGCCAAACTGATTACCAACAACGCCGCCAAGCAAAGCGCCGCCAAATGTTTTCCAACCATTGCTTTGATCTTGTACTAGCTCTTGCTCAGTAATATTACGCACTGATTGCACATCGCCAAATAGCACTTGTTGTACTGCTACTGCTTTATTGCGCTCGTAATTAGCCAATGCAGGTGCGCTAATTGTAAGTAATGTACACATTAATACAGTAATCGCTTTCATAATTAACTCCTATTGACTACCAGCCAAAGGTTGATTTTTCTTTCGTTTTACGAATTTCTGTTTCGTCAGCCCATTCAACTAAGCCACTTTCCATATCCATTAAACGCATGGTAAATTTATAGTATACGTCTGATTTGTCAGCATTGGATTTAACTATGCTTGATAAGTTGCCATACAGCATATACTGCGCACCAATTTGTTTACCAAATGCCACAGCAGTCGTGGGGTTAACTAATGCATCTTCGTTTTGAAATTTAAGCTGCTCACGTATAGCTTCAACTCGGGTCATATCAACAAATCTAAACTTTCCGCTACGCAGTAACTGAGTTGAAATAGAGTCGGTGATTGATTCGGTATCAATGTGCTCGCTGGTTTTGTTTTTAATTCTTTCAACAAATACCACAGGGCGTTTATTGGCGGTCATGGTGCCAACAACCGGAGAGCTTAATAGTGAATCGGTCATTTGGCTGGCTACTTTTTGTAAATCGGTAGAGCCAAAGTTAATGTCAGTGGTTTCTACGGCTTGTGCGTCGCCATAACTAACTACCGCTTTATTTGCACAACCACTTAATACTAATGCACTTAAACCAATAAGCGCGTAAGTTGAAGCTGTTTTGAATCTTTTACGTATGATCATTGTTATTTCCTTTATTCTTTAAATTCTTGCGCATCGGTAGACACTTCTCTTACTGCTAATGAGAAGGTAACTGCATCTGGGCTGGGTGCTAGGCCTGGTAATTGTGTTTGTGCAAAGCCAAATAAGGTAATTGCTTGCCAAGGGGAGTGATTACCCTTAATAACAAAGCCGTCTTTGTCGTACCAATTAAATTGATACTGTAAGTATTGCGACTTTTTATATTGGCTTGCTAAGGTAACTACCACGTCAGTTAATTGGTTTGTTTGACGTGTTTTTACGTCACTAATAGCTAGTTTCTCACCAAGCTCTGGGTTATCAACACGTAGTTGCTGATTAAATGTTTTATTACCTTGCTCAATTGCTATACCCGATGTGTCTGGTTTGCCAGCACAGGCACTGAGTATTAAAACCGCAAATAATGGCATTATGTATCTCATAATCGCTCCTAGAGTTGTACTACATGATAATTAAAGTAGTTATTTATAGAGGTTAGATAAATTAAGGTTAACCTTTGCTTACTAACGGTAAAATTTATTGGCGCTTGCGTGCCTATGGTTAATGAATGCGCGCCGCTGTTTAAGCTACTTCGCGCCACACTTATTTGATTTGGTAGCGTGAGCCAACTACGTGTATCGGCTTGCTCAGAGGCTAAGTTATAAATGTTCGCAATTATATTACCTACGTCTCCGGTGCTACGAGCCAGTTCGGCTCGTACTTTTTCTTTGGCGACTAAACGTAGTATTTGCCGCGCTATTCTGGCAGGTATTTGATCTTCTAACGTTTTAGCAGCCAGTGATTCTATGTGCACTAGCGGGCTTAATACTAAGTTTTGGGCATTAATACTGATGTTATTAATGCTACGAACATAGGCGTTGTCTTTATAAACTGGCATAGCTAAGCTATAAAAACGTGCATTACCACCAGAGGTAAAAATAGGTAAACGTAATTTAAATTCGTGTTGCTTAGGCACTAAGCCTTGTTCAAATAATATAACTACTTCGCCTTGTTCAGACGGTATATTTGCTGCCTCACCAAAGCGCTTTTTAAAGTCGCTTAGGTCTTGATCAAAGCCTTGTTTTTTAGCAAGGCGAAGTACATCACGTTGCAAATAAATATTGTTGGGTTGTATTTCGAGTGCTTTTTTATAGTCAATGTAGGCATCATCATACTGTTTACTGCTTTGGTACAATAAAGCGGATAAATAAAAAGTATAAGCATTTTGAAAGCCATTTTTAACGTCTCGGGTAACCTTGCTCATACTTGGATAATGCTGCTGCGCTTCTTTTGTAGCGGAATCTAGCGCTGCCTGATTTTGAATAAGTGCGTCTACTTGTACTTTATTAGCCCGCCTAACTTCAACTAATGCACCTTCAACATCATTTTTATATACGTAATTAAGCGCTTTATAACTATGCAGCATGCTCATTTCATAAGGGGCGGGTATATAAGTAATAGCCGAGTCGTTGGTAAATAAAGCATTACTTTGTTCAAGCCCACTACTGAGCTGAACTTTGGCAGCCTCGCGCTTGTTTTGTACTTGTTGATAAACGTTTTCAAATTGGCTTTGCGCATCGGTTTGCATATTAGCTAAGTCGGCAAGGCGCGCTTGCTCTAGTTGATTAAGTAAGTAGCTACTGTGCATACTACTATTTTTAGCAATAAGCGACTGCGCTTGTGCTATGTTGTTACTCTCTATTGCTTGTCTTACAGGGGTTACTTGAGTCGCATAGTCATTAAATAGATCGCTAAATCCTATGGTACTACAACCACTTAAAATAAAACAAAAACTAAATATTAAGCTACGGCGCACTGAGCACTCCTTTAAATTTACTTAATAAGATTAACATACACCCATTAAAAAAATATGTGAAATATTGTAAAAAAGCGTAGCATAACTGCCGAGCAGTGAACGAAGCGTTAATCGTATTAATATTGTAATGTTATTATAATAACTAAATCTAAAAATCATTAAATTAGCAGTGTTAACTGTACTTATTTTAGCTAAGGATTGTTTTTGAAAACAACGTTGTACACTTTAAGTGCTTTAATTGCGTTTGCCGCTAACTCTTTATTGTGCAGAATGGCGCTCGCACAAGGGTATATAGATGCATGGAACTTTACTGTTATTCGCTTACTTAGCGGGGCTGTATGTTTAGCCATTATTATGCTGCTTTATACTAATACTACAAAACGTAACGGTACGTTTAATAGCGAAATATTAAAAGATACAGGAAGTTGGCGAAGTAGTATTAGTTTGCTTGTTTATGCATTGTGTTTTTCTATCGCGTATATAGAGCTTGATACCGGCACTGGTGCACTTATTTTATTTTCCGCGGTACAACTTACTATGATTGGCTGGGGAATTTATAAAAAAGAGCAATTGAGTCTATTACAATGGTTGGCATTTATAAGCGCTTTTGCCGGTTTTGTTTATTTAATGTTGCCCTCTGCAGCAATACCTTCATTATTTGGAGCGACCCTTATGGCCATTAGTGGCATAGCGTGGGGTGTTTATAGTATACGAGGCAAAGCTTGTATATCACCACTGAGAACCTCTGCATTTAACTTTATTCGCAGCTTAGTTGCTTTGCCTATATTGCTAATAATAGGTATGGGTTATATAAAAAGTATCCGCATAGAAGGGGTGTTACTTGCATGTGCCAGTGGCGCAATAGCTTCAGGTATTGGTTACAGTATTTGGTATACGGCAATGCCAAAATTAAAAAGCACCCAAGCAGCAGTGGTGCAGCTATGTGTACCTGTGCTTGCTGCCATTGCGGGCGTGGTGTTTTTATCTGAGCAGTTAACCGTGCAATTTATAGTTGCCAGCAGTATTATTTTGGGGGCAGTGCTGGTATTTACGCTCAATAAAAAACAGCCCAGTTAAACAGGGCTAACGTTTATTATAAAGCGCTCATAAAGCATGGGTAAGTTGGCTAAAATAGCCTCTTTGGCTAATAGGTCACTATTACTTATACACTCATGCAGTACTTGCAGACTAAGCATATTAACCAGTAATTGCGACTGCTTAATATGGCTAATATGCCAAAGCTCGGGGGCTACACCACCTAAGTCATGCAGATAAGGCCGATAAAACCCAAATAGTGCTAAGTTAGCATCTAGCCAGTCGCTCAGTGGGGCAAATGGGCCGCTTTGTTGATATTCATCGGGCGTGAGTTGCAACTGGTAATCATCACTCACTGCCGCTTTATCAAACACATCTAAATCGGTCCCTAAATGATGCCTACTTGCGCCAGGCAGTGCAGAGTAGAGCATAATGGCAATACATTTATCTATATCGCTTAAGTTATCTAATTCAACAACTTGCTGTTGTTTATTATAAACAGGGCGTGCACCTGAAAATTTAGCGTTAAAAATAGCCGCTTGGCGGTTAAAGTCACGAAAGCTGGAAGCTATTGTAAGCTCAAACCCTGCTGTTTTTGCGGCACTTTGCAGTGCTAAAAAATCATTAACGATATTGCAGTGCAAACGATGATTTTGAATTTGGGTTAAATGCGTATCACTTTGTCCTGTAATACACATTGTGGTTATTTTTTTTGAGTTCATTACGTTAGTAGGTTTTCTAAAATTTGCTCGTAAATATCGCACAGTGCAATTAAGTCATCGGTACTTACACATTCATCTACTTTATGAATAGTGGCATTGCGCGGGCCAAGCTCAATTACTTTAGCGCCGGTTTGAGCAATAAAACGCCCGTCTGATGTACCGCCAGTCGTTTCTAGATTTGTTGTTAAACCGGTTACCGATTTAATTGCCTTTACTGTGGCGTCAACCAGTGGGCCGTGCTCTGTTAAAAACGGTTGGCCGTTTACAATCCAGCTTAATTCATAATTTAAATTATGCTGCTGTAAAATAGCGTTAACGCGTTGTTGTAATTGCGTATGAGTAACTTCAGTACTAAACCTAAAGTTAAACTGTACTTCTAACTCCCCGGGGATCACATTACCGGCCCCAGTGCCGCCATTTATATTTGAAATTTGAAAACTAGTGGCGGGAAAGTACTCGTTACCGTGATCCCATAGTGTTTGGCTTAGCTCAGTGAGTGCAGGGGTAGTTAAATGAATAGGGTTTTGCGCTAACTGCGGGTATGCCACATGCCCTTGTATACCTTTAACAGTTAAAAAGCCGGTAAGTGAGCCTCGGCGTCCATTTTTAACTACATCGCCTAATACATCACGAGATGAAGGCTCGCCAACTAAACACATATCTATTTTTTCACCGCGAGCTTCAAGGGTGTCAATTACCCGAGTAGTGCCGTTTATAAATGGGCCTTCTTCATCTGAAGTAATTAAAAAAGAAATAGAGCCTTTATGGTCTGGGTGCTTTGTTACAAAACGTTCAGTAGCAACCAGCATAGCAGCCAATGAGCCTTTCATATCGGCTGCACCGCGCCCGTGTAATAAACCATTTTCAACTAGGCCAGAAAATGGCGGGTACTGCCAGTTTTTTTCAGGGCCAGTGGGGACTACATCGGTGTGCCCGGCAAAACAAAAATGTGGCGATTGCGTCCCTTTGCGTGCCCAGGTATTTAAGGTGTCGGTAAAAAATAACGATTCGATGTTAAAGCCAACTGCTTGCAATCTATCGTTCATCATTTGTTGGCAGCCAGCATCTTCAGGTGTTACCGACTCGCGTTGTATTAACGCTTGCGCTAGAGCGATTACGTCATCTGTCATTATTTAAAAATCTCATCGTATTGTGCTGCTTTAAAACCTAAGTGGTACTCGTTGTTATTAACCAATACAGGGCGTTTTATCATTGCAGGTTGCTCAACTAATAACGGTATCGCTTTTTCTTTAGTTAAGCTTTGTTTTTCATCATCGCTTAAGGCGCGGTAAGTGGTGCCACGCTTGTTTACAAGCTGCTCCCAATCAAGTTTATCAGCAAAGTTACTAACCATACTCTCGTTTACGCCATCTTTGCGATAGTCATGAAAAGTAAACTCAATGTTGTTATCGGTTAAGTATTTTTTAGCTTTTTTTATAGTGTCGCAATTGCTTATGCCGTAAAGGGTGATCATAAATCTACTTCTTTTTAATAATAGTTAATAAAGTATCGACACCCGCATTTACCTGCGAGTGTGAAAAGTGAAATGTACCTAGGCTGTGGCCATTGAGCAAAATTAAACTTGCTAGCATAGGTGCGTCAAGTTCGCGTAAATCAAAATAAGCAAGGCGTTGGCCTTTACATATTTTGCTACCATTTAACTGAGCTATGTGGGTATGGGTAATGTGTTGCGAACTCAAAATAGTTAAATTAATTAGTACTTTTAGGCCGTTTTTAGCTTGTAAAATAAATTCGGTGCCGGCATTTTTTACTTGCAGCAAAGTGCCATCAAATGGGGCTAAAATTTTATGGTTGCTTAGCTGTACCATAATGCCTGGCCCTAATGTGCCAAAGCGAAAAAGAGGTTCGGGGTGTTCGTTAAGTGCTATTACTTTTCCTGAAAATGGGCTAGTAATATTAATGGCATGACGAGGTAATTTATTTTGAGCTAAATAATCTATTGTTTGCGGTTTCATAAGTCACTCAAAAATTATGTTATAGCCATCTTTTTTTAAAGCGGTAATAGCTAAATCTACAGTGTGTTTTTTTATTAATATATAATCGGTATCGACAGTGCTATGCAATTGTAATGTTTGTTTTGACATTAAAAGCCCGACGAACAGCAATAACTATAAGGTTATAGTATAGATTATTAACCCTAAATTAAAGCAGTAACAGTAACTAAGCGAGTTGTGGTTACGTTAGCAAAAGTAAGGGTAATTATGTTGTCCACATTTTCTGTGGATAACTGTGGGAATTGTGGCGTATAAGTGGTTTAACATACTGATTATAATGTCTAAAATTATTAGTTTAGAAAAGATCCATTTAGCACTTAATAGCGTATGTATTAATATTCAGGTGAAACCTGTTCATACTAAAAGGCCTTAAAGCATGAGTGATTTTTTACTCATTCAGTGCGTTTTTATGAAAATTCCATATAAAATAATTTGTGTTACACTACCATAAAAACAACCAATATTATTGGTAGTGTTGATATTATGTATGAGGAGTCATGATGCAAAAAAGTGTGATGTCGCAAGTACAAATAGGGCGTGTGTACGCTAAAAAATGGCCAATGCGAAAAGAATTAGCCCCCTTGTTTGCTGAGTTTAAAGTAATAAAGGCGACAGAGTTGGCGATTACGGTAATGCCAATATTAGCCATGCTAACGTTATTTTTTCAGTTAAATTATCTTGGCTCTGACTTTTTACCGCAAGCAATTGCAAGCGCGCTTTTTTTTATATCGCTCCCTTTACAAGGTTTGTTATGGTTAGGAAAACGAGCGCAAACCGAGTTAGAGCCTGCTATGCAACGTTGGTATAACGAGCTTTATGCTAAAATGGTCGCTAATGGCTATCAAGCACAGCGCAGCGAAAAAAAGCCCCGTTACTTGGAGCTTGAAGAATTACTTAACGATATGTTTGATAAAATGGACAAAACGTTCACTAAAGAGCAATTTTAAGCGCCTGTTGCCTTTATATATGCGCAACAGCTACGCTTTTGTCTCTTGTAAATTGTGTAATATAAAACGATAAGGTGACACTATGCTCACCTTTTTCTTCGAGCGCTAGCCAGTGCTCGGGTCTGAACTTCCACGCGAATGGTGTCATCATTATTAAGTTTTTAACGTCACTAAAGTTCAAGGTAACTTGCTCTGTGATAAGTGTTTGCGACGTTTGTGTAAACATTGCAGGCACTTCTATTTGTGTATGTTCATTAACACTGGAGTAAATATACTCTTTTAACTCTTTTAAATGCTTAGGTCCGGGGCTTGCCACTACGAGTGTTGAACCGGGTTTAGCAAGTCTTGCTAGTTCTTGAGTAAATAATGGTGCGAATACACTGACCAATACATCGGCAAAGTAGCTTTTAAAAGGTGCTTGGCTAATAGATGCCACGCTAAAGTGGCAATTGCTATAGCGTTTTGCCGCATATTTTACCGCCGCCTTCGATATATCAACCCCGTACACAGTGGCTTGGGTATTATTAGCTAAAGCTTGGGTGTAAAACCCTTCACCACACCCTAAATCAATAATATTATTAGCTGCTATATCACTAATAATTTGGCCAAGTTCGTGCTGTAAAAAAGCATAATAGTTGCGCTCTAAAAAAGCGCGCCTGGCTTGCACCATTTCTAATGAGTCACCAGGTTGTTTTGAGTTTTTTTGCTGTACAGGCAATAAATTTACATAGCCTTCTTTTGCAAAGTCAAAACTATGGTTGTTTTCACAGCGAAGCATATTAGCTGTTTTTATTAGTGAGTTGCTACACAGTGGGCAGCTATATTCAAGACTCATGAGCCTAGGTAGTCCTTATCGTAAAAAGTTTTTACCCAATGTGGGCGATAAGTGATCATAATTGTAATAGCCATACCGTTTAACATGGCTTCTGGCAGCCAAATAATAGCGCTTAAGTAAACGTAATTATCTGCTAATTGTTGCCAGCTATATTGACCAATAGCAAGATAAAATAATGCCCCTAAAGCTATTTTTATACAGGCGATAAACCCAGCCGTAATAAACGCACATACAAATATATAAACAAAAAAGTGGCGCGGTAAATACTGATAACTAACAATAAAAGCCAAGTAGCTCAATAAAATAGGAATAAATGCGCCAATAAGCAATTGCACTGGCAGTAACTCAAACTCAATTAAACCAAATGCGGCTAATAGCGCCGTTGCCAGAACACTACTTAAAATAGTTAAACGCCAACCGAGTATAAGTGTAGCTGCAGTAATACCTAAAATATGTAAATCAAGGCCCGTTAAAATACCAGCTTTAATGCGCCATAAAACAGCAAACACCAACGCACATGCAAGTACTCCTGTTTGGCGTATGGGTACATTGTAGAGTGCTTTATAGGTCGCTTTATCAATACTAAATAAGCTTATAGCGATTACAAGGGCCCAAAGTAGCCCTTGCATTGGGAGGCTAAGCATAGGGTTATTTAAATTCAGACCAAATAGGGGCATGATCCGATGGCTTTTCGATGCCACGTAATTCGTAATCTATACCTGTGTCTATACAACGCGCGGCTAGCTCATGTGTTGCAAGTACAACATCAATTCGTAGGCCACGGTTATCTAAAAACCCTTTTGAGCGGTAGTCAAACCACGAGTATTGATCGCTGGTTTCTGGGTTTTGCTCTCTAAAGGTGTCTTTAAAGCCCCAATTAAGTAATGTTGCCAGCCATTCACGCTCTATCGGTTGAAAAGAGCATTTACCGGTTTTTAACCAACGTTTAGCATTTACTTCGCCAATACCTATATCTAGGTTGGTAGGTGAAATATTAATATCGCCCATTACAATCACGTCTTCATCAGGGGTATGATTTGTTTGCAGGTGGGTCATTAAATCTTTATAAAACTGACGTTTATATGGGAACTTGGTTTCGTGATTAATGTTTTCACCTTGCGGAAAATAACCATTCATTACCGTTAAATCGCGGCCATTGTCTTGCTCTATGGTAACACTAATCATGCGCTTTTGTGATTCTTCAGTATCAGTGGCAAAGCCTTTAAATACCGATTTAGGTTCTTTTTTGCATAACATAGCTACGCCGTAATGGGCTTTTTGGCCATGATAGTAAACGTGATATCCCATTTTTTGTACATCTTCTAGTGGGAACGCTTCGTCATGAACTTTAATTTCTTGTAGGCCAATAATATCGGGTTGATGTTTGTCGATAATAGCTTGTAATTGATGAAGACGCGCACGCAGACCATTGATATTGAAAGAAATCACTTTCATAGCATATACCTTAAAATTGGTTCTATATAATGCGTTAAATTATATCAGTAAATACACTTACATAACACGCCCGAAACAAGGAAGTTATTGGCTGAACTTTTAAGTGTAAAAACACTCGCTGTAATGTCCGGTATTACACCAATATTTTTTGCAAAAATTACAAGGCATGAAGCAAAGCTTTCATTACTATAATGCGCTACGTTAGTTTTTTATTTATGTTTTTGTTGTAACTAATTGATTTTAATAGATTAGCGTTTTTGGCATTTAACTTGTATTAGTTAAAGTGACATTAATTAACTACAAGGATACGTCTTATGAAAAAGTTAACATTAGCCTCTACTATTTTAGCAACGTTAAGCTTAGCAGCTTGTGCATCTAACCAAGGGTTAGATAAAATTGATAGTGACTTTGCAAGTTTAGATAACGATAGTGATGGTTTTATTTCGAAAGTTGAAGCCGATGACGATAATATTTGGCAACACTTTTCAAATATTGATACCAATATGGATAATCAAATAAGTCGCAATGAATTTAATGCGTACATGCAATTAAATACCGGAAAAGTTGCCACAGACAGTGAAGTAAGCGAATCAGCATTTAAAGCGGATATTACTAAATTTGATAAAATACAAAGCAGCTTCTCGAGTTTAGATAACGATAAAAGTGGCTATATTTCGGTTGAAGAAGCAGACGATGATGATATTTCAAATCACTTTGGCTATATGGATTTAAATAAAGACAAGCGTGTTAGCAAACGTGAATTTGTAACTTACATAAAAAAATATCGCAATGCAGTCGCTGAAGACGACGCACTTAAAAGCGCCAATAACAGCTAAGCACACCATTTTAAAGTGTGAGGAAGGAGCCAGTGCTGTGCACTGGCTTTTTTTGTGGCTTTGATTTACTAAATTGCTCGATATGTTTTCCTACTTTGCTGTAGTTCTGGCATAATAGTTGGCTGTGTGTGTTTATTAGTTTAAGAGCGTTTATGGTGGGTCGGCGAGTTAGTGATGAGCAATTAATTGAGATCATTGAAGCGGCGATTTTTGTTGCTGACAAACCATTAAGTAAACGTCATCTAAAGGATGTTGTTTTAGCCGATTTAGCAATATCTATGGTGCGTATAAACGATGCAATAATAGCAATACAAACACATTTTCAGACCCGTGGTATTCGTTTGGTAGAAGTAGGCAGTGGTTATCGTTTTCAGGCATGTAGTAGCTTAAGCCCTTGGCTAAGTAATTTATGGCAAGAACGCGCGCCCAAATATTCGCGTGCTTTGCTCGAAACATTATCGCTAATTGCTTATAGGCAGCCAATTACACGCGCCGAAATTGAACAAGTGCGTGGTGTTACTACGGGGTCAAATATTATTAAAACACTACTCGAAAGAGAGTGGGTTAAAGTGGTAGGCCACAAAGAAGTGCCGGGTAAGCCGGCGCTATATGCGACTACTAAACAATTTTTAGATTATTTTTCGATAACAGGTTTAGATAATTTACCTGCCTTGCCAGAGCAACAGCAAAGTAAAATTAACCAGTTATTAAGTGATCCTTCTGTGAGAGAACCATCCGAATGAGTGTTATACAAGGTGAAAAGTTACAAAAAGTCCTAGCCCGTGCTGGCGTAGGCTCACGCCGTGAAATGGAAAAATACATTGATGCAAACCGCGTTAGCGTTAACGGCAAAGTGGCTAAATTAGGCGATCGTGTTGAAGAAACAGATTCAATTCGCGTTGATGGCCATACAGTAAAAATTGAAGAAAAAGCGGATAGAATTTGTCGCGTAATTATGTATAACAAGCCTGAAGGTGAGTTAAGCACGCGTAAAGATCCTGAAGGTCGTCGTACTGTATTTGACCGACTCCCTCGTATTGATGGCGAGCGCTGGATTGCGGTTGGCCGATTAGATATTAATACCGCAGGCTTGATGCTATTTACTAACGATGGTGAATTAGCAAACCGACTCATGCACCCAAGTTACGAAGTTGAACGTGAATACTCAGCCCGTGTATTTGGTGAAGTAACCAAAGAAACCATTAAAAATTTAACCCGTGGTGTTGAACTTGAAGATGGCCCAGCAAAATTTCTAACGGTTAATCCTATGGGCGGCGAAGGTATAAACCGTTGGTACAATGTAACGCTTAATGAAGGACGTAACCGAGAAGTTCGTCGTTTATGGCAATCACAAGAGGTGGAAGTTTCTCGCTTAATTCGTATTCGTTACGGTAAATTAGAGCTGGATAAGCGCGTACCACAAGGTGGTTGGATTGAATACGACCTAGACACTGTAAACTATTTACGAAAAACAGTTAAGTTAGGACGTGAAACACAAACTAAGCTTTCTGTAATGCCTGAAAAACGCAAAGATAAGCGTGCCAAAATAAACCAAATACGTAAAGCGGTTAAAAAGCACAATCAGCGTGTTAAACCAACTAAACGTAAGTAACCTGCTATTTAGTTAAATTAGTTAAATTAGTTAGGCATTAAAAAAGCCGCTCAAAATTTTGAGCGGCTTTTTTTGTATCTACATTAGAGTAATAGCTATTTTTTTACTTGAGCGTCAAGCGACTCGCCATTCACATTACTCGAATCATCACTCATTAAATATAAGTAAGTAGGCATTAAGTCTTCAGGTGTTGCAAGTTTATCTCGGTCTTCACCAGGATAAGCACTAGCGCGCATTGAAGTGCGTGTAGCACCAGGGTTAATACAATTAATACGTATATTGGTTTTACCTACTTCACATGCCCATGTTTGCATCATGCCCTCTACAGCAAATTTCGAAATAGCATAAGGCCCCCAAAATTCGCGACCTTTGCGGCCCACGCCAGATGATGTAAATACCACGGATGCATTTTTAGATTTGCGCAGTACCGGAAACAGCGCTTTAGTGATCATAGCTTGCGCGGTGACATTAACCTTCATTATGTTTTCAAAGGTTGACGAACAAAAATGCTCAAGTGGCCCTAACGTGCCTAAAATGCCCGCATTATTTAATAAACCATCAAGACAGCCAAATTGAGACTCTATAGTGGCAGCTAGATCGCGGTAGTTTTGCTTAGTTGCGCCTTTTAAATCCATAGGGACTATTGCCGGTTGTGGATAACCTGCTTTAACAATTTCATCATAAACACATTCTAGTTTATTAGTTGTTTTGCCTAATAAAATAACAGTTGCGCCGTATTTAGCGTATGTAATTGCAGCTACTCGGCCAATTCCATCACCTGCGCCGGTGATTAAAATAACTTTATCTTTAAGTGCATTTTCAGCAGCTTGATAGGTGTTCATAAAAGTACCCATGGATGAATTTTTTTTGATTTTAACATAGCAAAACATTAAGTAATCGAATTTATTGTAAATTTAGGTGGCGAAAGTAGAAAGTTTACGTTAAGTTTAACTGGTCTAATGTCTCATTAATAAACTGATTACATTGTTTTAACTTAATATACTTAATAAACACACTATAAAAATAAGATATGTGCGGAGCCAACAATATGAAAAAAATGCTACTCTCACTCTCGGTTACAGCTGCTCTTGCAGGTTGTGGCGGCGGAGAAACGCTAGAAGATGTTAAAAACGATTCGGTTACAGTTATCCCAAAGGCGACGGTAAAGTTTGATCCCGCTAATGGGGTTATATCTGTACCCAATGATTTATTAATGAGCGGTACCCAAGATGGTACTTTAAATATTCCTGGGGAGTTAAATGACGCTAATGTGTCAATTCCTCGTGCTGCTTATGCTAACCCTCAACTTGCACTAGGTGCGCTTGATGGCTGGTCTACTCAAGTTCCTTTTAAAATAGATTTAACTTTCCCACCAAATGTAAGCCTAGATGCCACCTCTGCAGGTACACCAGGTTCAGTACGTATTTTTGAAGTAATAATGGGAGCAAGTTTAACAGATGAACAATGCTCACAAGCACCTGCAGGTGCTGCCTGTAAATTAGTAGGTGAACTACAATTTGGTGTGGACTTTATCACCCAGGCATCTGGTGATGCGGTGGCGGTTATTCCACTTAAGCCATTTAAAGCCGGCAGCTCTTATATTAATGTATTAACCACAGAGCTTAAAGACTCACAAGGGCGTGCTATTGAGCCGTCATCTACTTACGCTACAGTAAAACAAGAAGCGCCGTTAATTACGCCATCACAACTAGCGCTACAGGGGGCTGTTAATAGCTACGAAAATGTGGTTATTAGTTCAGGCAATATTACTAAAGATGAAATTATTTTTTCTGCTGCAATGACCATGCAATCGGCAGGCCCTGTGCTTGGTACAATTAAAAAGTTATTAGCAGCGAGCCTGCAAAATCCAAATTTACCGACACCAGCAATTACTGTACCTACTCAGCCAATGGTAAATGTACAGCAAGTATTTCAATCACAAGGTGTTACTGTTAGTGATGCCTTTCAAGGTGTGCAATACCAAAAAGGTAGCATTATGTTACCTATGTATTTAGGTACGCCTACAGGTAAAGAAATTAGCGATTTAAACGACACTTATTGGCAAGGCATGTGTGATAACGCAGTTGCTGTATTGGGTTATAAAGCACAAGCAGGTGCTGCATTTCCTACTGATCCAATTAGTGAAAATGACGGCGCATGTGCCGCATTAAGCGGTGGTAAATTACGTGATTTAGGGTTAGATAGCACGCGTCATTTAACCAAATATAATTCAATTCCTAAAGTGCAAAGTATGGCCAATGTGCCAGTGCAAGTGACTAAACCTATTTTGCCTATAATTAATGGTGTGCGCGCAAGTTTACAATTAGCACCTATTGCTATGCCTGAAAGTGGCTGGCCTGTGGTTATTATGCAGCACGGTATTACTACCAATAAAGAAACCATGCTGACATTAACGGCGCAGCTTTCTATTCAGGGTTTTGCCACAATTGCAATTGATCACCCGCGCCATGGCGAGCGAGGAATTGACGTAGATGCAGACGGTAACGATGACTTTAATGCAACCACAGGTTCGGTACTTAGTTATATGAACCTAAGCTCACTGCTTGTTGCCCGTGATAGTCTACGTCAATCAAGCGCCGATTTATTAGGCTTGCGTCTTGGCCTAAACTTTATTAATGATACAAGTATAAACAGTAAAGATGTGAGCTATGTTGGTCACTCACTGGGTTCAATTGTAGCGCCGGCGTTTATTGCCCAAGCAAATAGCCCAATGGCTGAAACACTTGACCCACTGTTTAACGTTAATACAGTTGCGCTTGCAAGTGGCGGCGGTGGTATTGCCAGTTTCTTATTAGAATCACCTGCGTTTGGCCCATTTATTCAAGGCTCGGTGTTATCACAAGCAGGTACAACCGAAGCAACGGAATTTAATGCATTTTTACAAGGTGATGCAATTTCTAACTGCGGTGTATTACTGCCAAATATGCAAGATTTCCTATCATGTGGTTACACCGAATATGCAACGGCTTTAACTATGGCTGGCGAAACGGGTAAGCTGGCAAATATTAAAGGCGTAATGACACAATTTGCTTTTGCAGCACAAACTGCACTAGATAGTGGCGACCCAACTAATTATGCCGTAACCGTTAAAGCACTCGAAACGCCTGTATATATGAACGTGGTAGTGGGCGATGGCGCAGGCAATAAGCCAGACCAAGTTATACCTCCAAGTGTTGCTAGCAATCCGCTTGCAGGTAGTTTACCACTGGCCAACTTTATGGGCTTAGAAACAGTGAGCACATCACAAGCACCTAGTGCCACGCCGTCTAGCTATTTAGTTAAATTTACAAAAGGGCATCACGGTTCAGTATTAACACCAGCGCCTAGTGAAGAGGCGGGATCGGATGCTGCAGGTAGCTTTGCTGCTAACTCTGAAATGCAATTGCAAATTGCAACTTACTTAGCCGCTCGTGGTCGTTTGTTGTTAATTACAAATAGTGATGTTGTGACCGATTAATAGCTTACAACGCAATTAAGTAACCAAAGCCACTGTTTAGTGGCTTTTTTTTGTTAAAAAGCATGCTAAATTAGCTGAAATTTATAAATGGAGAAAAGTGTTGGAATTTTTATACGAATACGGTTTGTTTTTCGCTAAAACGGTTACTTTTGTTATTGCTATAGCCATCATTTTAATGCTGATAGTTGGCGCGGCAGTTAAGCCAAAAGCTAAAAAGGGTGAAATACAAATAGATAATATTTCTGAGCAACTAGATAATATTAAACACAGCTTTTTACACAATACTTTAGGTAAAAAAGAACTTAAAGCACATCAAAAAAAGCTTAAGGCAGACAATAAAAAAAATGACAGTAAAGAGCCAAAACCGCGATTATATGTGGTTGACTTTATAGGCAGTATGGATGCACATGAAGTAGAGAGTTTAAGAGAGGAAATAACCGCTATTATTTCTATTGCAGATGCGAGCAAAGATAAAGTACTTATTCGCTTAGAAAGTGGTGGAGGAGTAGTGCATGGTTATGGACTTGCAGCTTCACAGTTACAGCGCATTAAAAATGCAGGTATACCTTTGAGTGTTGCTATAGATAAAGTAGCAGCAAGCGGTGGTTATATGATGGCATGTGTTGCTGATGAAATTATTGCAGCGCCATTTGCTATTGTAGGCTCGATTGGCGTAATAGCGCAAATACCTAACTTTAATAAAATATTAAAGAAAAACGATGTTGAATTTGAGCAAATTACTGCGGGGGAGTTTAAACGTACTCTTACTTTATTTGGTGAGAACACCGATAAAGCGCGTGAAAAGTTTCGTGAAGAAATTGAGCAAACTCATGGCTTATTCAAAACTTTCGTAAGCACACAGCGCCCAAGTTTAGATATAAGCTCAGTGGCTACAGGTGAGCATTGGTTTGCAACTCAAGCAATAGAGAAAGGCTTGGTGGATGTTATAAAAACCAGTGATGATGCTTTGCTTGAACAACAAGATGAGCGTCAAATTTATAAGATTAAATATAAGATTAAAAAAGGTTTAAGTGACAAGTTAGCACTTGGCTTTAGTAGTGCAGTTAATAAGGCAGGGGTTAATTTAGTTTCTAAGTTTAAATCATTAAATCCATAAATAGTGGATTACTTTAAGCTTAATTAGCTTTGACCAATAAAAAACCCTTGAATTAATCAAGGGTTTTTTAATGCGAAGTTATTTACTAATTCATAGATTTACTTATGTTTTCTAAATCTTTCGCTGCATTTGGGTCATTATAAATAGACTCATCTAGCTGACCTTCAGATTTAGCAACCACACAGGTAACCATACAGTCACCCGTAATATTAACTGCAGTGCGGGTCATATCTAGCAATCTATCTACACCAATAATTATTGCAATACCCTCTACTGGTAGGCCTACTTGATTAAGTACCATTGCTAACATAATTAAGCCAACACCCGGTACGCCGGCCGTGCCAACAGACGCTAACGTAGCCGTTAAAATTACCATTAAGTAATCAGAAATGGTTAAATCAACACTAAACACTTGTGCAATAAATACAGTGGCAACCCCTTGCATAATGGCAGTGCCATCCATGTTTATGGTTGCACCTAGCGGAATTGTAAATGAAGCAACAGAGTTATTAACCCCGAGTTTTTTAGTGGCTGTTTCAAGAGTAATTGGCATAGTTGCACTTGAGCTTGAAGTACTAAAACCAAATAAACAAGCGTGTTTCATTTTCTTTAAAAAAGTTACAGGGTTTAAACCCGTCAATAGTTTTAATAACAAACTGTAATTTACAAACGCATGTAATAATAAAGCGGCAACCACTACAAAAAAGTACTTAGCCAAGCTAACAATTAAGTTTAACTCTATGGTAGTAAATAACTTTGCCATTAAGAAAAACACCCCGTAAGGCGCAACGTTCATTAACAAAGTAACTAGTTTTAAAATTACCGTATTAAGGTCTTCAAAAACCACCGCTACGCGTTTTCCTGCATTACCACTAAGTGCCATAGCAATACCAAACAGTAATGCGAAAACAATAACTTGAAGCATATTACCTTTTGCCATAGCTTCAAAAGGGTTGGTTGGAAACATATCTATAATAACGCGCGCTAAGGTAGGTGCCTCAGATACGTCGTAACTTGCATCTGTTGGCAAGTCAATACCTACGCCAGGGCTAAACAGTAAAGCCAAAGTAATAGCCAGAGTAATAGCTAAGGCTGTGGTAATTAAATATAAACCAATTGATTTACCACCCAAGCTGCCTAATTTTTTAGGATCGCTTAAGCTACATGTGCCACACACTAAAGATACAAATACTAAAGGAACAACCAGCATTTTTAAGCTGGCAATAAATATTTGCCCACCAATGTGAAAAATTCCATCAACAAAAAAAGCTTTAATTGGCAAAGAGAATAACCCAAGTGGTATTAGGTAATCGTCTTCACCAGCTAATATAGCTTGAAATAAAAAGCCTACGGCAATACCTAATGCCATGCCTATCATTATGCGAGTTGTTAAGCTCATTGAACGTATTTTCGACATATTTCCAATCTATTTTTTATAAATTTGGCACAGCCTACCAGCATGTAAATATTTATACAGAAAAATTTATTAATAATTTAAATTTTTTTATCAAAGAAAGTATCAAAAAACTGTGATTTTAGACTAAGTTATAGGTTAACATGAGGTAAACAATACAAAGTTAATAATAATAACGCTAGGGAGAGGTTTATGCCTTTAACACGACTGCTAAGCATTATGATGCTCAGCTTTTTTATCACAGCTTGTGGTGGTGGTGGCTCACTTGAAAAGGAGGGCAGTATAGGTGATGGTAACGGAGGAACAACACCTGATGTACCCACCTACGCCGTTACACTTCAAGGCTACTCCCAAGAGGATGGCAGCGCATCGAATACTGTTACAGCGGCCTCTGCGCTAGATTTACGGGCTACACTAAAACGAGATGGTGAAGTGGTTGCCGGTAAACGAATTACTTTTACCCTTGTTGACGATATTGGTGATTTGAATCCTTTGTCAGCACTTACACAAAATGATGGTATTGCTACCGTGGAATTAACTGCAGGCGTAGATGCCGGAGCTGGTGAAGTTACTGCGTCATACATTGTTGATGGTGAGAGTTATGAGGGGACCTTTGCTTTTCAATCAACAGGAGGTCAGGGCGACGATACTGGCGTGTCTGGTTCCACCACGCTAACGGTTAATATTGTTGATAAGATAGGTGAAAAGTTTTCAGACACTAATCCAGTCACTGCAATTAATCCAGGCACAGTAATAGCTACGTTACAAAATGATGGCGTTGCACTTAGTGAACAACTGATCACGTTTACAACTAAGTTTACTGGCAAAATCACTCCAGATCTTGGTACTGCGATTACAAATAGCGCAGGCGAAGCACGTGTAACACTCTCTAGTGGTAACTTTAAAGGTGCTGGCCAAGTTGTTGCTAGTTATACATCAAGTAATTCAGCTTCAGTAAGTAATACAGCCGTTTTTTATTCATCGGGTGACTCTGCCCCAATTAATTTGGCACGCTTTTCGGTATCGGTTAAATTATTAACCGGATGTTTGCCTGGCTGGGATGATAATCGAGATGCGGTTAAGCTCGATCCAACTCAAGTTTCATCTGGATGTACAATAGCGAATACTATTTCATCTTCTGAGTTAGGTGAGTTATTTATAGAGGTAACAGATGAGCAAAGTGGCGAAGGTACTAAGAGTTCACTAGTAAATATATCGACTAACTTAGGGTCAGTATTGCCCTCTTCTGGTACAGCACTTACCGATAATTTTGGTGTTGCATTACTTAAATTACAACCAGGAAATACAGGCGGTGCAGGAACTGTAACAGCGAGATCGTTAGGTGAAAGTGCAGCCATTAACTTTGCAGTAGGGATTGCAGATTTAACCCTTGAGGTTAACAACGGTTTAAATAAAGATGCTGCTGGAAATGTTATTCCTTTAAAAGCAGGCGGCAGTACAGTTATCGAAGTAACACTGCGTGATGAAGCAGGCAATTTATATTTAACCCCGACGGATGTTGAGTTTAGTTCAACTTGTGTTATTAGTGGTCAGTCAGTAATAGACGCCTCGGTTAAATCTTCTGGTGGTATCGCGACCTCCACGTATCGTGCAACAGGTTGTAGCATTGATGACGATATTAATATCACGGTAGAAACTGGCGGTAAAAACTTTACTATAGCGACGACTATCCCAGTAGAAACCTCAGCGGTGCAGTCAATTCAATTTGTTGATGTAAGTGAAACATTTATAGCGCTTCCTCCGGGTGAAGGCGGTGCGCCAACACAATCTATTGTTAAATTTAAATTGTTAGATGCAGACGGCATTGTATCAACACAACAACGTATCGATTTTAAACTAACCGATTCAATTGGTGCTGCTAAGTTAACATCGTTAAGTGGCAACACAGATAGTAATGGCTTTGTCCAAACTACTGTAACGTCAGGTATAGTTCCAGGCCCGTTAGTTGTTAAAGCCTGTTACATTTCTAAAGTTGATGTAAGCAATTTACCTGCAGGTGATGATTTAACCTGTTGGGTTGATGATTTTGAACTTTGCCAAACGGATCCAAATAATGCAATTTGTCCGGAAGGTACACTTAACTTAGTACCACTATCGGAGCAAATTAGCTCAGTTTCATCACAATTAACTTTGGCATCTGGAGTAACTGATCAAAATAGTTTTGATGCGAGCCCAGTTATATTCAATACAAATTCATTAAATTATAATGGCGTAACTACTGATATTACGGTGTTTTTTGGTGACCAGTTTAATAACTATAATGGCGACGGTGTTGAAGCCACCATTTTAGCAGAAGCTGGCGTTATAGGCTCATCAAGTAATGAAGTTACCTGTAAAACAAATGATGCGACCTGTGTTGTTACTTGGCGATCACAAGGCGACCGCCCTTTTTATGAAAAGAAATGGGGTAATCGTATTGGCGAAATTGACAACGATCCTTCAACAACAGAAGGAATTAACCCAAAAACAGGGTTAGTAAACTGTGACCCTTACTTTGGCTCTGCAGCGCCGTGTATTAATGGTATTAAGCGCGCTAAAAATAGTCCCGATGGTGTTGTTATGGGTGGTCGCGTGAGCATTCTGGCTGTTACAAAAGGTCAAGAAAACTTTGTTGATGAAGAGTCAACAGCGACAGTGCAACGCAGAAATGGCTTATTTGATATCGGTGAATACTATGCAAGTTACGACTTACCAGAAGCGTTTATTGACCATAATGAAAATGCCTCGTTCGATAAAGTTAATTGCGGTGACGCTAATGATCCAGCAAGTGATGCGTGTTCAGAACTCAATTCACGTGGCGGCCATAACGAAACTTGGCGTGACCTAAATAATGACGGAATTTATAATTTAGCCGATGGTAAATACAATGGTTTACTATGTAGTGAAGCGGCTAGTACAGCAGGAGAATGTTCACGCGAATTGATTGAAGTACGCAAGCAGTTTGAGCTAGTAATGTCAGGCGATGATCCATATTTGCGTTTTTCAGTATTAAAAACTAACAATATATTACCAGCGCCTTATCAAGTTTATGTGCCGGCAGATTGTTCCGCTTCTATTGCGGGTAATTTCGAAACCTCAGATACCATAGAGCGTTGTGATGTTGATGCAATCGATTTATCTACGGTGAGTGTCGATAATCCGGCATACGATGGGACCGATCCTTCAGTACCAGAAAAAGTAGATATTGGTTTAGGCGGCATCACAGTTCGTATCCATTATACTGACGAATTTGGTAATCCATTACCAGCAGGTACAACTATTTCGCTTTCAACTACTAATGGTGACTTATCCATCATTGAAAGTAGTGATGTGGTTCCGAATACTAACCGCGATACGCCAATGTATTCAGATGTTAGGATCTCACGAGAAGCCGATGGTAACGATAAGTTTGATGGCATACTATCTATAGCATTCGAGTTCAAAACTCAGTCGGGTAGTACTAAAACAGTTAAAAAAGGTATCGCGATATTTGACAGTAAATAAAAACTAAATTGAAAAATGCCAACCATAAGGTTGGCATTTTTTGTTTCTATTCTATATATTCCCCATCAATTACTCTAAAAACACCTGTTTGTTTAAATTAAACGCAGAAATTGTTCGTTTATTCGCTTAAAACTGAAAAGTTTGTATTAAAAGCTTGTAACAATTAGTGTTTGTAGATATACCTATAAATATTCGTGCCGCTTATGTCGGCTAAACACATTTTAAAAAACTTGGTTAGAAATAGGCAACTATGGGCAAATCGCTAGTAATTGTAGAGTCACCTGCTAAGGCTAAAACAATTAATAAATATTTAGGTAATGACTTCATCGTAAAGTCCAGTATTGGACACGTGCGAGATTTACCTACTTCAGGTTCTGGAAAAAACAAAGTGCCAGCGACTAAAACGCCGGCTGAAGTGCGTAAATTACCACCTGAAGAGAAAGCAGCGTATAAAAAGCAACGAGACTATTCTAACTTAGTCGCGCGTATGGGCATTGACCCTGATAAAGGCTGGGAACCACATTACGAAATACTGCCAGGAAAAGAAAAGGTAGTACAAGAGCTTAAAAAGCTTGCCGAAAACGCTGACCAAATATATCTCGCAACGGATTTGGATAGAGAAGGGGAAGCAATTGCTTGGCACCTTCAAGAAATTATTGGCGGTGAACCTGCAAAATATAAGCGTGTAGTTTTTAACGAAATTACAAAAAACGCAATTCAGCAAGCATTCGAAACACCCGGTGAGCTTAATACCGATATGGTATATGCACAGCAAACACGTCGCTTTTTAGACCGTGTTGTTGGTTTTATGGTATCGCCCTTACTGTGGGCAAAAGTGGCACGTGGACTTTCGGCTGGACGCGTACAATCGGTAGCAGTGCGCTTACTCGTTGAGCGTGAACGCGAAATTAAAGCGTTTATACCTGAAGAGTTTTGGGATATTCATGCTGACGTTAAAAATGCAGAGTCAGAGTTACGCTTAGAAGTAGCCAAACAAGCAGACAAGCCATTTAAGCCAGTAAATGAAGCTCAGGCAAGCGCAGCAGTTAAAAGCCTTGAGAATGCAGAATATAAAGTTATAAGCGTTGACGAAAAACCAAGTAAAAGTCGCCCAAGTGCGCCTTTAATCACCTCAACTATGCAACAAGCAGCCAGTACACGTTTAGGCTATGGCGTTAAAAAAACCATGATGCTAGCGCAGCGCTTGTACGAAGGCGGTTACATTACCTATATGCGTACCGACTCAACTAATCTGTCAAAAGATGCGGTTGCTATGTGTCGCGAATATGTAACAGAGCAATTTGGTGAAAAATACTTACCTAAAGATCCTATTAATTATAGCTCAAAAGGCAATGCACAAGAGGCGCATGAAGCAATTCGTCCATCTAGTGTAACTGTGCTTTCGGGGCATATTGAAGGGGTTGATGCCGATGCTAAAAAACTATATGAGCTAATTTGGCGTCAATTTGTAGCGTGCCAAATGGTACCTGCAGAATACGACTTAACGACATTAACGGTAGCAGCAAATGACTTCCAACTAAAAGCCAAAGGCCGTGTACTACGCTTTGATGGTTGGACTAAAGTACAGCCTGCTATTCGTAAAAAGAACGAAGAAGATCAGTCTTTACCTGCAGTAACAGTAGGCGAAACATTAACGTTAATTGAACTTGACCCTAAGCAACACTTTACTAAACCGCCAGCGCGTTTTAGCGAAGCGAGTTTAGTAAAAGAGCTTGAAAAACGTGGTATTGGCCGCCCATCTACTTATGCATCTATTATTTCTACTATTCAAGATCGCGGTTATGTACGGGTTGAAAACCGTCGTTTCTTCGCTGAAAAAATGGGTGAAATAGTTACCGACCGCTTAGTAGAAAATTTTGAAGACTTAATGAACTTTGACTTTACCGCCAAAATGGAAGGTCGTTTAGATGATATCGCCGAAGGCGAGCGCATTTGGACCGAAGTACTCGATAAGTTTTATGCCGACTTTTCAACGCAATTAACTGTTGCGAAAGACGAGCCTGAAAATGGCGGAATGCGTCTTAATGAAATGGTCGAAACTGATATTGAATGTCCGACTTGTAGCCGTAAAATGGGTATCCGTACCGCATCTACTGGCGTGTTCTTAGGGTGTACTGGTTATAACTTACCGCCTAAAGAGCGTTGTACAACAACGATGAACTTAGTATCGGGCGATGAAGCAGTTGCCGCAGACAGTGCCGATGCAGAAGATCTTGAAACCGAAACATTAATGCAAATGAAACGTTGCCCAATTTGTGAAACGGCAATGGATTCATATCTAATCGACGAAACCCGTAAATTACATGTATGTGGTAATAACCCAGCATGTAGTGGACACGTAGTTGAGCAGGGCACGTTTAAAATTAAAGGCTATGACGGGCCACTTATTGAATGTGATAAGTGTGGCGCGGATATGGAATTAAAATCGGGACGTTTTGGTAAGTACTTTGGTTGTAATAACGATGAGTGTAAAAATACCCGTAAGTTACTTAAAAACGGCGAAGCTGCGCCGCCAAAAGAAGACCCTGTTCACATTACCGAATTAGAATGTGAAAAGTCAGATGCGTATTTTGTTTTACGTGATGGCGCTGCAGGTATTTTCTTGGCTGCAAATACCTTCCCTAAATCGCGCGAAACACGTGCGCCTAAGGTTGAAGAGTTACAACGCTTTAGAGACCGTATTTCACCTAAGTTTTATTACTTAGCCGATGCACCAGCACAAGATCCAGATGGAAACTTAGCTGTTGTACGCTACAGCCGTAAAAATAAAGAGCAGTATGTAATGACCGAAGTCGACGGTAAAGCGACCGGTTGGACTGCGCATTATGTTGCGGGTAAGTGGGTTGAAGAAGCGAAGAAAAAAGCAGCACCAAAAAAGAAAGCAGCTGTCAAAAAAGCGCCTGCTAAAACTAAGGCTAAAGCAAAAACTAAAAAAGATGATGAATAAATAATACTAATATAAGTATTTAATTTTTCTCTTTTTGAAAGCAATAAAAAACCGGAATACACTTTGAGTGTCGATTCCGGTTTTTTTATATCTAATTAAAAGTGTTCGCAACGGCTTTATTAGCAATAAACTTAATTAGACAATAAACTTAATTAAATTTTTACTGCAGAGACCTTTTTGTAGCCTTCAGATACAAGCTCATCATTCACGCACTTTAATACATAGCCATAAAGCTCTTCATTGCTTACGTCGTCATCTTTAGCCCAGTTAACACACATTTCTGTGTATTCTTTAACTGTTTCAGCTGAAGCGTCCGCCGCATCTTCTGCAACCACATTAAGTGCAGACAGTGCAAATAGAGGTGCTATGATTAATGCTAGCAATGCTTTGTTCATTTGTTTATTCCTAAAAAATGTTATGACAATTGTTATTTAAAACAAGTGTACCCAAGCCAGAACAACTCTGTTGGTATGCTGATTTTTAATCGAATTTGAAATAAAAGATAACGAAATATTTTTATCGTCAGGATAAGTAAGTTGAGTGTTAAATTTTAATGGTAATTAGGATCATACATGGACGAATCATCAAGCTCTAAGCCAACCAAAACAAATAAATAGAATCGATATTGGAGTGTTTTATATTCGTTAGCTACAAAAAGCCTGAGTTACTCTGAAGTGACCCCCAATAGTTGGATATTCCAATTACTGGGGGCTTTTTATATTAAATGACTTTTAGCTACATTGGGCGTAATAGCAGCCAAAACCATTCATTATTAGCTGGTTATTACTCAAAGTAGCATTGTGATGCGAAAGCGTGTCATACGCTTTAGTTATAGCTACCGGCAAACTTAATCTTGCTTGTTGCGCACTTAAATTAAATACACACAGCATTTTTTCATTATTAAGTGTTCTATAAAACGCCAGGATCGGTTCAGCCGTTTGGATAAACTCAATATCGCCTGTAATCATCACCGCTTGCGTTTTACGCCAAGCCATAAATTCACGGTACGCGTTTAAAATAGAGTTTTTATCGCTATTTTGCTCTGCTACCGATTGAGATTTGTGTGCTGTGTCTACAGGCAACCAAGGCTTATTTTCACTAAACCCAGCATAATCTACTTGCTCATTTTCCCAAGGTATTGGAGTTCTACAGCCATCACGTCCTTTAAAGTTAGGCCAAAATGTAATTCCGTAAGGGTCTTGTAAGTCTTCAAAGGCCACGTTTGCTTCGCCCAAACCTAGCTCTTCCCCTTGATACATACATACACTACCACGCAGTGAAGCGAGTAGGGCTGTAAGCATTTTACATTGGGCAGGGTTAATTTCGCCATTGTCGCTCCAACGGCTCGCAACACGTTCTACATCATGGTTACTAAACGCCCAGCAAGGCCAACCTTCAGTCATTTGCTGCTCAAGCGTTTGCACTGTTGTTCTAATGTATTCACTAGAGTAGTCATCAGTGAGTAATTCAAAGCTGTAGCCCATGTGTAGCTTATCGTCACCTTGGGTATACTGCGCCATGGTAGCGAGTGAATCTTCAGATGATATTTCACCCAATGAAACCGCACCTGGATACTTATTAAGTAAGGCACGAATATCTTGCATAAATTCGATGTTTTCTGGTTGGGTGTTGTTGTAATAGTGATACTGAAACGCGTACGGGTTATCTTCACTAAAACCGCGGCCTTGGCGCTTATCTTTTGGTTTTGCAGGATTGTCGCGTAATTGCGCATCGTGGTAGCAAAAGTTAATTGCATCGAGCCTAAAGCCATCTACACCTTTTTTCAGCCAAAATTCCACGTTATCAAGCACAGCTTGTCTAACATCTGGATTATGAAAGTTTAAATCGGGCTGCTCGGTAAAAAAGTTGTGTAAATAATACTGACCTCGGCGCGGCTCCCACTGCCATGCCGGGCCGCCAAAAATAGATAACCAATTATTAGGTGCTGTACCATCTTCTTTTGACTCAGCCCAAACATACCAATCAGACTTATCATTAGTGGTATTTTCGCGGCTATCTAAAAACCATTGATGTTGATCAGAGGTATGGCTGAGTACTTGGTCAATAATAATTTTAATATCGCGGGCATGCGCTTGTTCAATTAGCGCATCAAAATCGTTTAAATCACCAAATATTGGGTCAATATCTCGGTAGTCGCTAATATCGTAACCAAAGTCTTTCATTGGCGATTTAAAAAAAGGTGAAATCCAAATAGCATCAACACCTAAGCTTTTAATATAATCAATGCGATTAATTATCCCCTTTAAGTCACCAATACCATCATTGTTGCTATCTTGAAAGCTACGCGGATAAACCTGATAAATTACCGCACCTTTGTACCACTGCTGTTGGGCCATGCTTTTCTCCGTCATTGCACACCGTATTTCGATTACGCTAAATATGGTTTGTTAACTCACCATATAATATTTCTAAAAAGCATACGTGAAGCCCGTGATTCTGTAAAAATACTGCATACGTATGCACTAAAATACACACTTTTTAAGTATTAAAAAAATCACTAAAAACCAATTAAATATTTTAAATTAGCGAGAAAACAACCTTACCAATTAAGGTTTTTAAATTGATTTATAGGTTAATTCTTATTTTAATCATTATTAACAATGGCTTGAGTTAATCGCCTCTATACTTCATTGGTCTTACCAATTGTACGCCCAACAATAAGCGTATACAGAGCAGGGATCAGCTTAAATATGGTTATTTTTATTCAGTTTAAATTTAACAACATGCTCCTTTTATTGATAAATATAATTACTTAACCAAATTTATTAAGAAATTAATGTAAAGTTACGAAAAAGCAATAAAAACAATGACTTATGGTGTTTCAGGTTGTTTTTATGTTAATATGATGTCAATGTGCAAGTGTTGAATACGTATGCATAAAGTTGTTAATAAAATGAAGAGAGCGTTAACATTAATCCTGACAACAAAATTAGCTCACTTTGTTTGACTATCACTCAAACAAAGCGAGGATCACAATATGGGTAACGGGAAAAACATCATGTCTATGTTCAAACCAAGTATATTAACGTTGGCATTAACAGCTGCTGGTTTATCAAGCTTTGCTACTGCTGCCGCGCAAGAAAATACAATAAAAAAAGAAGACGTTGAAATCATCGAAGTTAAAGGTTTTCGTGGCAGTTTAGTTGAGTCAATAAACACCAAACGTTTTTCTACACAGGTTGTAGAGTCAATTTCTGCTGAAGATATTGGTAAATTACCAGACTCATCTATTGCAGAATCTATTGCACGCTTACCGGGTTTAACCGCGCAGCGTCTTGATGGCCGAGCAAGTCGTGTAAGTGTGCGTGGCTTTAGCGAAAATGAAAGTGCCACTACCTTTAATGGTCGCGAGCAAGTTTCTATTGGTGACAACCGTGGTGTTGAATTTGACCTGTACCCATCAGAAATAATGAGCGGTGTAACCGTTTATAAAACGCCTAATGCAAGTCTTGATGCAGAAGGTATTGCTGGTGTAATCGACATGCAAACCGTTAAGCCTTTAAGTAAAGGTGAGCGTGTGATCATGTTTAATGGCCAATTAGAGCAAACAGGTTTTGATAAATTAAACCCTGATGGCAACGACAGTGGTTACCGCGGCACAATTTCGTACATTGACCAGTTTGCAGATGACACCATAGGTGTTGCGTTTGCTTATAATAAAATGAGTTCACCAAACCAAGAAAAACGATGGAACTCATGGGGCTACCCTGAATTTGAAGCAGCTGGCGAGCAATATTCTATATTAGGTGGTGCAAAACCTTATGTGCGCTCATCAACACTTGAACGTGATTCAGCAATGTTTGTACTTGAAGCCGCACCAACTGATCGTTTAAACATGACGTTTGATGCGCTTTATGTTGATTTTTCAGATGAGAAGATATTACGTGGTATAGAAGTACCTTTTGCATGGGGCCAAGGCACAATAGATGCTTCAAGCGCTGAAATAGATGAGTCGTCTGGTTTTATCACCAGTGCAGTGACACAAGGGCAACGAGTTGTCGTTCGTAACGATTATGAAGAACGTAATGCTGAGCTAACGCAATTTGGTTTTAACACTAAATACGATATTAATGATTCATGGTCGTTAGAGTTTGATGCCAGTGTATCTGAAGTAAAACGTCAAATTTGGAGTATCGAAAGTTACTCTGGTACAGGGCGTGGCGATGCAAATGGCGTGGCTGATAACATAGGTTATGCCTTTGATGGTGGCAATACTGGCGCGCAATTTAGTCATGAATTAGATTACAGTGATTATGATCTTATTCAATTAGGCGGCCCGTTATCTTGGGGAGCGAGTTCAGCCCTTAACGACAAATACGGTTTAATGGGCACTGCTTATGAAAACACAGCACAAGACGGTTTTATTAATGCCCCAGAAATTAACGATGAACTACAAACATTAAAGCTTGCTGCGAGCAAAGCACTCGAAAATGAGTATTTTAGTAAAGTAAGCTTTGGTGTTTCATATCGGGATCGCGAAAAAAGTAAGTTGTCTGAAGGGTATTACATGACCTTAAAAGACTTCTCGCTTGCCAATCCAGGTATGTTGGCTATTCCTGAGCAATACCGTGAAGGGTCTGCTAGCTTAGATTTTATTGGTATGGGTAACATGGTTGCCTACGATACAAACGGCTTAGTAAACGATGGCTACTACGATCTATTACAAGAAAGCCTTACAAACCAAAAACACAAAACGCAATCTTGGACTGTTCAAGAAGAAGTAATTGCAGTATTTGCACAGCTAGATATTAACGCAGAAATTGGCTCAATTCCGGTAACGGGTAATATTGGTGCGCGTTATGTACAAACAGATCAATCATCACAAGGCTCTGCTGCTAATACAGTTAATGGCTTAGTGGTTGTAACGCCTACCGATGTTAGCCATGACTATAGCCACTTTTTACCAAGCATAAACTTATCGTTTGCAATTGATGAAGAGCAAACAATACGTTTTGGTGCAGCAAAAACAATTTCGCGCGCACGTCTTGATGAAATGAATGCATCAATAAATGCCACTTACAGCCAAACACAACCAGACGATAACGGTAATTTTTGGAGCATTTCGGGTGGTAATCCAAAGCTTGAGCCTAAAGAAGCGACAGGCTTTGACCTAAGCTACGAAAACTATTTTGATGCAGAAGGTTACTTTGCTGCAGCATTCTTCTACAAAGATATTACGCAATGGATTTTTGATGGTACCTATGATGTAGATATGACAGGTGTTGCAGACCCATCTACAGGTGAAATTCCAGCTACGTCTACCGGCACAGGCTCAGGTAAAGTAAATGGCGGTGAAGGCGACCTTTGGGGTTATGAGCTATCTTTATCATTACCATTTAGCGTATTTCATCCAAGCCTAGAAGGTTTTGGTTTAATTGCTAGCCATACAGGTGTAGAGCAAGACTTGAGTGATCAAAATGGTAACGAATATGAGTTACCAGGCTTATCAGACCAAATCGACAGCTTAACCTTTTATTATGAGCACAGCGGTTTTCAAGCACGTACCAGTATGCGCAAACGTAGTGACTTTAAAGGTGACGTATATGGTTTAGGCTTTGAAACCACTCAAGTTGATATCAAAGGCGAAACAATTTGGGATGCACAATTAGGTTATGACTTTAGCGAAGGCGGTTTTGATAGCTTAGCTGGCTTAAGTGTTACCTTCCAAGTGCAAAATATTACCGAAGAACCTTTTGTATCGCTGCAAGGCGATAACGACCTACAAATACGTGACTACCAAGATTATGGCCGTACATTTTTACTAGGCTTTAGTTATAAACTCTAGTTTTATTTAGCGTTGAAAAGCCCTTGTGATTTGCTTTACAAGGGCTTTTTTATATCACATTCAATACTGGTTTATTCAACAACCATGGTGAAAACTAAATGAATAATAAAATAACAAATGTGGTAATTGCCGGTGGGGGCACTGCAGGCTGGATCACGGCAGCCTTATTAAATAAAGTATTGGGTAACGTGATCAACATCACCTTAGTTGAGTCTGATCAAATAGGGACTATTGGCGTAGGAGAGGCGAGTATTCCGCCAATTTCGCATTTAAATGGCGCGTTGGGCATAAATGAACATGAGTTTATTAATGCCACTCAAGCAACGATTAAATTAGGGATTGAGTTTGAAAACTGGCGCGAGCAAAATCATAAATACATGCATGCCTTTGGCAGCATAGGTAAAGATTTTCCATTTTGTGAGTTTCATCACTTTTGGCTAAAAGCAAAACAGCAAAACCACGCCCCCGACTTGTGGGATTTTTCTGTTAACTACCAAGCGGCAAAAGCAGGTAAATTCGCCCATTTACGTAATTTGCCTAATACCCAATTACCAGGGTTACATTATGCTTATCATTTTGACGCAACCTTATATGCCAAACTGTTAAAAAAACTTGCGCAGCAGCGCGGTGTTAAACGTGTAGAAGGTAAAATAAAAAGCGTGCAGCAGTGTCAGCAGTCAGGTGATATACAAGCATTAACACTTGAGAGTGGCTCAGTAATTAAGGGCGACTTATTTATTGACTGCACTGGGCTAAGTGCATTATTAATTGAAAAAACCTTAAATACAGGCTTTGAAGACTGGTCGCATTGGCTACCTTGCGACAGCGCAGTAGCAGTGCAAAGTGAATCAGCGAATGAGCCAGTACCTTATACTCGCTCTATTGCCCAAAATGCTGGTTGGCAATGGCAAATACCTTTACAGCACAGAGTTGGTAACGGCTTAGTGTTCTCGAGCCGCTATTTAACAGATGATGAAGCAAAGCAGCAATTACTCGCTAATTTGCCCGGCAAAGCAATAACAGAGCCGCGGGTGATCCGTTTTAAAACGGGGCGCCGACGCTTACAATGGCATAAAAATGTAGTTGCTATTGGACTCTCAAGTGGGTTTTTAGAGCCATTAGAGTCAACCAGTATTCATTTAATTCAAACAGCGGCTATTCGATTAATTAAGTTGTTTCCGCATAATGGGATTAAACACTCGCAAGTAACTACATATAACCTGCAAAGTAAAACCGAAATAGAACGCATACGCGACTTTATAATTTTACATTATAAGCTTACCACCCGCACAGATAGCGCATTTGGGCGTCAATGTCAGCAAATGAGTATTCCCGAAACTCTGCAACAAAAAATAACCTTGTTCAAGCAAACAGGCAAGCTCATTCGAGAAGACGACGAACTTTTTTCCGAGCCAGCGTGGCAGCAAGTAATGATAGGTCAGGGGCTTGAAGCAGATGATTATCACCCATTAGCCAACGCCCTAACTGATGAGCAGCTGCTCGCATTATTTTCTGATTTAAAAGCTTTGATTAACCACACGGTTGAACAACTCCCTTCCCATAGTGAATTTTTATCTAGGATGAAAAATAATTAAATGAAAAAGCTAATTAAAGCACTGTTTGCTACAACATTGTTTACTGCAATACCATTTACTGCAACAAAGGCACAGGCCATGTCTGTATCGCCACAAAATTGGTGGGTTGGCATGCAAAATGAGGCATTGCAAGTTATGTTGCATGAGCCAAACATTGCTAAACAACAGTGGCAATTAATCCCCTACAATGGGATTAAGTTAATCAGTATTAGCAAAACAGATAACCCTAATTATGCGTTTTTAAACCTAAAAATAACGCCGCAAGCAAAGCCTGGTGACTTAGTGTTTACCAGCCCAACGGGTGAGCGCTTTGAATACCCGTTACATACTCGCAACAGTGCCAAGCGTAAAGGCTTTAACAGCCAAGATACCCTTTATTTAATTAACCCAGACCGTTTTGTAAATGGCGATAGCAGTAACGACACCGCAGCAGGCATGTTAGAGGCCGCTGATCCAAAAAGTAAAGGCGGGCGCCACGGTGGCGACTTACAAGGGGTGATCAATGCACTTCCATATTTAAATGATTTAGGGGTAACTCAATTGTGGTTAACCCCAGCGCTTGAAAACAATATGCCAAGCTACTCTTACCATGGTTATGCTATTACTGACTTTTATAATATAGATCCCCGTATGGGCAGTAATGAACTCTACCAAGAGCTGTCAAATAAAGCGCAGCAACAGGGGATTGGTTTAGTGATGGATTTTGTACTTAATCACTTTGGCTCTGAGCATGTGTGGATGAATGACAAGCCAACGTCTGATTGGATTAATTTTAATGGTGAGTTTGCCAATGGTAAACATGCCACTAGTCATGCAAGGCAAACCATTCAAGACCCTCACGCCAGCCAGTTCGATAAACGTCAATTTAGCGATGGCTGGTTTGTAGAAACCATGCCCGATTTAAACCAGCGTCAACCTTTGTTGGCAACCTACCTAATTCAAAACACCATTTGGTGGATTGAGTATGCAAATTTAAGCGGTATTCGAGTAGATACATATTCATACTCAGACAAAGCTTTTTTAGCCAATTGGACCAAAGCAATTATGAGCGAATACCCAGCGTTTAATATTGTTGTTGAAGAGTGGACTACCAATCCAGCAATTGCATCGTATTGGCAAGCGGGCAAAAATAACAGCGACGGTTATACTTCAAGTTTACCCAGTGTGATGGACTTTTCGCTGCAAGAGGCGCTCATTCAAGCTTTAAACGAAGATGAAAGCTGGAACACAGGTTGGGTTAAAGTATACCAATCACTTGCCAATGATTTTTTATACCCTAATCCAAATAACCTTTTAGTATTTGCCGATAACCACGATATGAGCCGTGTTTATACTGAGCTAAAGCAAAATCTAAATAAAACCAAAATGGCGATGACCATGCTGCTTACCACCCGCGGTATTGCACAAATGTATTATGGCACCGAAGTATTACTCGATAACACAGGCAGTAATGACCACGGCGATATTCGTATTGATTTTCCGGGCGGCTTTGCTGGGCAAACAGTTAATGCCTTTACAGGTAAAGGGCTCACAAATGCACAGCGTGATATGCACCAAACCCTACGTACGTTACTTAATTTTAGAAAGCAAAGCCCTGCATTAGGTTATGGCAAGCTAACGCATTTTAGTCCACATCAAGGTATTTACAGTTATGCACGTATAGCCGATGAGCAAATAGTGTTGGTATTTTTGAATAAAAATAAGCAGGCTAAAAATTGGTCATTAGAGTATATGCAAGAGGTGCTTAAGCTGCATACAACAGCAACAAACTTGTTTACTAAGCAGCAAATTAATTTAACTGATGCAATAACATTAGCACCCATGAGCGCCACAGTATTAGTGATAGAGTAAATTGCTTAACTGAATACGTATGCAGCGACTGTCAGTCAGTCGCGCTTCACACTAGTATTAAATTCATAACAAAAACGACAAAGTAGTAGAGTAGACTATGACAATAATGAAGATAATTAAATATAGCCCTTTGTTTTTAGCCAGCAGCATTTACCTAACAGGCTGCTCAGATAGCGAAACACAAGCTAATCAGGTTAATGAGCAATTAACTAAATCTGCAGATGAGATCAGCAAACCAGTTGTATACCAAGTATTCACTCGTTTGTTTGGTAACACCCAAACGGTGAATGTACCTTGGGGCACTAAGGAGCAAAATGGGGTTGGCAAATTTGCCGACTTTAATGACGCCGCATTGCAAGGCATTAAAGATTTAGGCACCACCCATGTTTGGTATACCGGCGTGTTGCATCATGCGCTGGTGGGCGATTATAGCCAATACGGGATAAAACAAGACGACCCTGATGTAGTTAAAGGCCGTGCGGGTTCGCCTTATGCAATAAAAGATTACTACGATGTAAACCCAGATCTTGCAGTAAACCCAGAGCGTCGCTTAGTGGAGTTTTCTGCACTTATTGAGCGCACTCATCAACATGGTATGAAAGTGGTTATTGATATTGTGCCAAACCATGTGGCGCGTAACTATCATTCAATTGCTAGGCCTGCTGGTGTAAAAGACTTTGGCGAGCAAGACGATACCAGCAAAGAATATGCGCGTGATAATAACTTTTATTATGTGCCAGGGCAGTCGTTTCAAGTACCTAGCTCTGATCAATACCAAGTTTTAGGAGGAGATGCACACCCATTAGCCGATGGCTTGTTTAACGAAAGCCCTGCTAAATGGACAGGAAACGGCGCGCGTGCAGCCAAGCCCGATATAAACGACTGGTACGAAACTGTAAAAGTAAACTACGGGGTTAAACCCGATGGCAGTTATGACTTTCCAACCCTACCTGCAAGCTTTGCAACTAAAGATGCCCGAGCGCACTATGAATTTTGGCAAGACAAAAACCTACCTAACAGCTGGTATAAATTTCGCGATATTGCACTATTTTGGTTAGATAAAGGCGTAGATGGCTTTCGCTATGACATGGCCGAAATGGTGCCAGTTGAATTTTGGAGCTTTTTAAATTCGGCAATCAAAATGCAAAACCCTAATGCCTTTTTACTTGCCGAAGTATATAACCCAAAAATGTACCGAGGTTATATTCATCAGGGCAAAATGGATTACTTATACGACAAGGTGGGTTTTTACGACACGCTAAAAGCTATTATGCAAAATAAGCAAGCTGCGAGCACTATTTTTGATGCACAACAGCAAGTTGCCGATATAGAACAGCACATGCTGCACTTTTTAGAAAACCACGACGAGCAACGTATTGCCAGCCCCGATTTTGCAGGTAACGCGCTATGGGGCAAACCAGCCATGGTGGTATCTACGTTAATTAGCCGCTCGCCTAGCTTGTTATATTTTGGCCAAGATGTAGGCGAAGATGGCTCTGAAAACGCCGGGTTTGGCACGCCAACCCGTACCAGTATTTTTGATTATATTGGCGTTCCTGCGCATCAAGCGTGGATGAATAACGGCCAGTTCGATGGTGCTAATTTAACACCTGAGCAAGCTAGCTTACAAAAATACTACAAAGCCATAATGGCGTTAAATAACTTACCTGCGGTAGTGGGCGGTGATATGCACGCTTTAAACGTACAGGGTAGCGACAGGGTTGTTGCGTTTTCACGTAGTTTAGGTCGCCAAGTTATTTTGGTACTAAGCAACTTTAGCGAGCAACAACAAACAATCACTATTAACTTAAATAGCCAAACAACTGCAAATATAGGCGCAAATTCAGCGTTACACGATTTACTCGAAACACATAGCGGTGTGTTAGTGAGCAATAACGATCAAGGTGCAAGTTTTACACTTACCCTTAATGCACTAAGTAGCGCGGTATTAACCAATAAGGTAAATAATGAACAATAATAATAGCAATAAACCTGACCTAAGCTTTTGGCAAATATGGAACATGTGTTTTGGTTTTTTAGGGATTCAATTTGGGTTTGCCCTGCAAAACGGTAACGTTAGTCGTATATTTCAAACGCTTGGTGCCGACATTGATGATATACCTATTTTATGGGTAGCCGCTCCGCTAACGGGGTTAATTGTACAGCCTATTATTGGTTACTGGAGTGATAAAACCTGGGGTAAGTTAGGTCGCCGCCGTCCGTTTTTTTTATATGGTGCAATTTTAACTACACTGTCGTTATTTATAATGCCTAACTCACCAACGCTGTGGGTTGCTGCCGGTATGTTGTGGATTATGGATGCGTCAATTAACGTTACTATGGAACCGTTTCGTGCTTTAGTTGGCGACAACCTACCTAAAAAACAGCGTGCAACAGGTTATGCCATGCAAAGCTTTTTTATCGGCATTGGCGCTGTAGTTGCATCAGCACTACCATGGATGATGGCTAACTGGTTTGGTATTGCCAATACTGCACCGGCTGGGCAAATTCCTGATTCAGTAAAATATTCGTTTTACTTTGGCGCGGTAATTTTACTGGTTGCTGTAGGTTGGAGTATTCTAACCACCAAAGAATACTCGCCAGAGCAACTCGCTGCATTTAATCAACAAGAAGAGCCTGCTTCTCAAAGCCAACCAACAGCTAATATTAACTTTAGCAAAGGGGGCATAATATTTAGTGTTTTAGGCTTAGCCGTTTTAGCCTTGGTAAGCGCCTTAAATTTAGAAAAAGAACTGTATTTATTGGCTGGTGGTTTAGTGAGTTTTGGGGTTGTTCAGTTTATAGCGGCAGCCTTGCAAACTAAACAACTTACATCGGGCGGTTTTTATCAGGTATTAAACGACGTATTTACTATGCCCGAAGCCATGAAGCAGCTGGCGTGGGTGCAGTTTTTTAGCTGGTTTTCGTTATTTGCAATGTGGATTTATACCACTTCAGCGGTAACGGGTTTTCATTACGGCAGCAGCGACACCAGTTCCCCAGCTTATAACAACGGCGCTGACTGGGTAGGTATATTATTTGCCGCGTATAACGGCTTTGCAGCACTTGCTGCAATATGTATTCCGATAATAGTTAAGCGCGTTGGTTTAAAGCTCGCCCATTGTTTTAACCTAATTTTAGGCGCGCTGGGCTTAGCCAGCTTTATTGTTATTAAAGATCCCACCTTACTTATTTGGCCAATGATAGGTATTGGCTTTGCGTGGGCGTCTATTTTATCACTGCCATACGCCATGTTAAGTACCTCGGTGCCGAGCAGTAAAATGGGTGTTTATATGGGCATATTTAACTTTTTTATTGTTATACCCCAGCTGTTAGCCGCCAGCATTTTAGGGCTTATATTACGCCACTTTTTTGAGAATCAACCAATATACGCTTTGTTAATAGGCGCGGTGTCGTTTTTACTGGCAGCCGTTGCCGTATTGCGCGTTAAACAATCTTAATTTTTATAAATAAAAGCAAATTACTGCCTCTACCATTGCATTTTTAAGGCAAGGGCAGAGGCAGCAAAATAACTAACCATTAGGCTAAAACCATTCGCAACATATTACAGTGCACTTTAATTGAATGGTATACAGCAATTAGCATAAACAACAAAAACAAAGGGGATAAAATGAAAACCTTTACCTTGAGTGCATTAGCACTGGCACTAACATTAACTGGTTGTAAGCCAGCGCCATCAACAAATACTAACACTAATAACGCAGTAACTACTGCGCAACCTAAAGCAGTAGAACAGCCAGCAGATTGGTGGCAAACTGCCATATTTTATCAAATTTGGCCGCGCAGCTTTTACGACAGCAATAACGATGGTCATGGCGACTTTAATGGCATGACCGCAAAACTCCCATACCTAGAAGAGTTAGGTGTAAATGCACTGTGGTTAACGCCTATTTTCGAAGCGCCTTCTTATCATGGCTATGACTTTACAGAGTTTTATAAAGTTGAAAGTGACTATGGCAGCATGGCTGAGTTTGAAGCGTTTATAAAAGCGGCTGATGACAAAGGTATGAAAGTTATACTAGATTTAGTGATCAATCATATATCTAGTCAGCATGATTGGTTTCAACAATCTGAAAAACAACAAGCGCCATTTAGCGACTATTTTGTATGGCGTGACGATATGCCTAAAGCAGGCAGTGGTTGGGGGCATGCTTGGAGCGATAACGACAAGCCAGAAGCCGTATGGCATTGGAGTGAAACGCGTAAGCAATATTATTATGGTGCATTTGGTGCAAGCCAACCCGATTTAAATTTACGCCACCCAGATGTGGCTAATGAAATGAAAAAAATGGCAAAGTTTTGGCTCGACAAAGGCGTAGCAGGATTTAGGCTTGATGCAGTACGCTTTGCTATGGAAGGCGGTGCAAATGCACAAGCCGACACCCAAGAAACGATAGAATATTGGCAAGACTTTAATCAATATATAAAAAGTGTAAATCCACAAGCTTACCTAGTAGGCGAAGCATGGGCCGACCTTCCGATTGCCGCAAAGTACTATGGGGAAGGTAAGGGGCTAGATCAAGGCTTTGACTTTGAAGTAGGCTATAAAATTTTGAGCTTACTTAAAACCGATACCGACACAGATGTGCTCTTTGGTACTATGCCATCTAATGAGCAGCACAAAGGTAAAAATGCACTCATCCTTGATGAAAACCTACAACAACGTAAAGACTCACAAGCACCACTGCACTTTTTTACACCGTTTTTAACTAATCACGATCAAGAACGTGTTGCTTATCAACTTAAAGAGCACGATGGTAAAGCAAAACTAGCTGCGGCCATGTTATTTAGCTCACCAGGTACACCGTATATTTACTACGGTGAAGAAATAGGCTTAACGCAGCAGCGCATCGGTGACGATGTTTATAAACGTGCGCCCATGCAATGGGACAATAGTCATCAAGCGGGCTTTACGCAAAGTGACAATAGTTGGGTTGAAGAAACGGCATTATTTGGTGATGACTTTGAAAACTGGTGGCCAGAGTTTCTTGCTAAGCAACTAGCAGCAGGCGATCGCAGCGTTGCAGCGCAGCAAGCACAACCAAACTCAGTTTGGCGTTTATATCAGCACTTAATCGCAATGAAAAAGCAGCGCCCAGAATTTACTATTAACGGCAGTTACCAGTTAACGCAGCACGACAATGGCATAGTAGAAATAGCGCGAGAGTTAAACGGCAGCAAAAGTGTTTTTGTACTTAACCTAACCGATAAAGCTCAAAGCATCAGCAGTATTGCACGCGACGGTTTAATAGCCAGTTGGCAGCACGATCTCAATGGCGATCAACTTGCAGGCTATGGTTTATTGTTGCTCAATAACACACTGTAAATAACATACTTATTATAGGGGTTAACATGCGTTAGCCCCTATTTGTTACTACGCACAGCTCCTCTCGTTTGGCCTTTGTAGAAACTCGATTTAAAGGGAAGTTTCACAAAGTCACACATCAGATCACATCACATGAAAGTAAAGCTGCGCATATAAGCACTTACTTGCATTTTGCCCTATAACATTATTAAAAATCGTTTTGGGATATTTTAACAAAGGCAATTTTATAACACACGTAATCACTTGTTTACATTGGAGTTGTTTGGTGCAACTATTGAATTATGTAATATACGCCGTTTTGGGTGTTATAAACCCCATAGTGGTGTTCAATAAGCTATTAGCTTTATCCTCAAACTAATTAAATTGGAGTTAATTATGACTTGTCAACAACAACACCGCTATGAACCAGATTTTAGCCGTCTTCCACATGATCAAAGTAAATTTAATGGTCGTCATAAATGTGCCGGTTGTGCTTATGATCACGGTTACGACCTTGGACTTAATAAAATTCAAACACTTAATATTGATTATGCTACTTTGCCAGATAGCCAAGCAGGTACAGTGAGACATAAAAGTGTCCAAGCCGCATTTGCTCAAGGGTATTTGGATGGTGTGCTTGTCTCATACCAATAAAACTAACAAGTTGCTTAAACGGAAAATTAACAGTTGGCTATCGCTTCGCGATTTTAGCCAACCATTAATTTCCGCTTAGCAAGGCGTTAGGGCTCTCAGAGTATCAATCCAAAATGGAGTTTAAATGATAAATGCAGTAGATTTATTTTCTTGTACACCAGCACAAAGAAAGATAAGAATAACTAATCAAGCTGGAATACTCGCTACAGATAACGAAATAGAAGTTTCAAGAAAACTATCCGGAGTTATAAACACTTTTATTGATGATTATTTTGTATTACTGATTCAAAACGATCAAAGCAATGCTAATGGCAGTGTCTTAGATAGAGTAAATATAGGGCAAAAAATTGATGCTGAAATAGCATCATTCAGACCTCTGGCTATTGCTGAATTGAATAAAGCAAACCCCACTAGAGCCAACCTAATTAGAAATGCTAAAAATTTATATGAATTAGCGGGGGCTTCAAAACTTGCCGGAGCAAATAAAGCAACAAGAAATTTAAGCACTACGATGGGCTTACTTTGGGAGAAAGTTGCAAATATAAGTCCTTATGCTGTTAATCCTGAAATTGAATTTAACATTAAAATCAAAGGGGTAGATTTAATTTCTAAAAATAAACAATCAAATATTGTCGAATATCAACAATTAAAAACAAAACACGATACTCTGACCGGTTCACAAAAAGGACGATCAGTTTCGGAGTTAGAAATACATGAAAATCCAGTATTCTGTGCTTGTTTTTCTTTAGGGGGCTGGACTTTTAATGACCCTAATATTCCTAGAATATCAGGGCCAGAATTTTGGAATAGAATTGGTATTGACTACCCTATATTTGAAGATAAAGTAAAATCCCTTATTGTAGATCTTGAAAATGTATTTATAGCACTTTAAACATTCAGGTTTGAGCAGCTAAACTTAATGATTGTTGCTCAAATTTATCTTCGTGGGATTTTACTAGCTTTTCAAACTGCTTCTTCCAATCAACATCGCTCGTATTTTTATACCTAGAGTATTTAAAATTATTAAAACTTGTAATTTTATTGCCATTTAATAAATTCATTATAAGTGTCCCTACAGCATTCCCCATGCTAATTGGAACTGCATTTCCAACCTGTTTATATTGTTGAATTATAGGGCCGGCTAAATCCCAATCGTCAGGAAATTCTTGTATTCTTTTATACTCTTGAACAGACAAAGGACGATCTTCAACTGGGTGAGCAAGATCTGTTGCAGGCATTGCTGGGTGGGTGACCAAAGTTGGAGATGGTTTATCCCAACTTAATCGTCTTAAAAACCCTGTTTTGCCACCACCAGAGTAAAAAGATTTTCCCATTGCTTCTTTTTGAGTTTCAATAGGTAAATTTTTCCAATTTTGTCCGGCAGATAACATTCTATAATATTGAAGTCTTTTTTCTGGAAAAGTTAAATGGTCATGATTGGTTAGATTAGAAATAGCTTTTTTTACAGTATTCCATTTTTGCAATCCATCACTTCCAGATTCAGAATGGGTAGGCACCAAGTATGGAGGTTTTATTCCATCTCTAGAGCAAATTATGATCACTCGTTCTCTTATCTGAGGAGTGCCAAAATTAGCTGAGTTGTATAAATTAAAAGAGTACGAGTAACCTGAGTTTTCTAATCTATTAATAATAAAATTCAGTGCGCCACCTTTTAACTCATCTAATCCAAGCTCAGGATAGTCATCACCTCTTTTTTCATGTGGGCGATGCTCCATAGGACAAGATAAAAGCCCCCGAACATTTTCTATTACAAAGTATTTTGGTCTTAATTCTAGTGCGAGGTCTATATATTTTAGAAACACGTTTCCTCTTTCATCATTAAGTCCCTTTCTTTTTCCAGCAGTACTGAAGGCTTGACAAGGAGGGCCGCCCATTATTAGATCAATTTCTTCTTCTTCTTCTTTTCCTAAACCAGCAGCCAATCTAACCTCGTTGGCACTGTATTTATTTATATCAGTTAGTAATGCGGTATCTGGTTTATTCAGTGCAATGGTTTGCCTACAATATTTATCTACTTCACAAGCAAGCCTGACATCAAATCCAGACTTCTCTATTCCTAAGTCCAACCCCATAGCACCAGAAAAAAAGCTTAGTGCAATTGGCTTCTTACATTTCTCATTAATATTATAAACAGGGTGATCTTCTGCAATTGTATGGGCTGTTCGTAATCCATATTTATCAATGCTTTCTGCATTAATAATCCATGAGTTCCCAAACTTTCTCGACTCTAGTTCGCCTTGTCTACACAATGTTCTTACTCTTTGTTCACTAATATTCAGTTGCTTAGCTGCATCTTTGATGCTAATTTCGGTACTCATGCAGAGTTTCCTTATCGAAACCTATAATGAGTACCATTGTAGCTGTGTATAAAGACAGGTCAAGCCCTAACAACACGCCCAGAGGCTCACCACTTTTAAAATTTAGCTATTAATTGCAAATTTTACTAGTGGTGAGCCTCTGCGTTTTAATGCTGCTAAATACGTCGATTCATCGTAGGGTGTATTCGTTTTGCAACACCTAAATACAATCCTTATCCATTTAAATGCCAGCGATTTAATAATGCTTTTATGTGGCTTGCCCTTAGCTTTTTGTTGCTCATAATACGCTTTAGCCCAAAACGAATAACCAATAAAAAGCCAGTTCTCTCAACAGCTAGCCTCATGAAAATGAGGGGGATCTTTAAAAAAGCCAATTAAAACACCAATTAAAACAACCAATTAAAACAATACCTAGCTCTCACTTTATATTCTGCATAAAATAACGTAATAAATTGAACCAAAATAGGAACTCGGCTATGGTTTGTTTATTAATAAAAACAAATAAAAAACGAGTTAATATACAGGCTCGTTATGTGAAAAGGGATTTTTAATAATGGCACTTTTTTATATTTCACTCGGAACTGTTTTCTTTTTAATAGCTATCGCCTGGTTTGGGTTTGTAGCTTTATATTCTCAAGTAGAAAATTCAGGATTCGGTTTTGGTTTTATTATGGGGGTACTTCCTGCGTTACTTAGCATGTTGCTTATAGTGCCTAGTACGCTGTATAGAACTGTTTTTGTATTTACGCAAAAGCCAAAGCAAACAATGAAAGCTAAAGTTACTTTAGCAATTGGGCTGCTAATCACCTTACTTTATAGTGGTGCCATTATTAAGTTAGCTTTCATATAACAACATGCAATATTAGTTACTTAGCGGGTTCTAATAAACTAAACACAGGTAAGCGCCATTTAAAGCGTACCGATGCCATACGTATTAAGTACCCTGTAACTAAGCTAACAATAATACTTATATTGTCATCAATATTATAGTGATGCAGTGCTAGGTATAAACACGCCACGATAAGTGAAACACTGGCATACAGCTCGTGGTGTAATACCAATGGCGCTTGACGACATATTAAATCACGTAACAAACCACCAAATACGCCAGTAACTATGGCTGCAACTACGCAAATACCATAGTGTAAACCCATGTTTAGCCCAACTTGGCAGCCAATAATACTAAATGCAGCTAGGCCAAGGGCATCTAAGCGCATAAATATACCTTTAAACTTAACTACCCATTTAGCCAACCAAGTGGTGATAATACCGGCCATACAGGTAATTAATAAATATTCTGGATGTTGCACCCACGTAAGTGGGTAGTTACCAAGTAAAATATCTCGAACGCTACCACCACCTATGGCGGTGGCACTGGCCACCAAGCTAACGCCAAACCAGTCCATTTTCATTCGGCCAGCGCTTAGCGCTCCGGTCATGGCTTCTGCTGTAATACCAATAATAAAAACAATACTTAATAGCATGAGATAGTCACTTGAAATTTACACTTATAATAAAGGCGTGATTGTATAGATAAAATAGCAAAATAACGAGTGAGAAATCACGCTAAAAACGCTTACTTCAGATAAGAAAAACTAATACGAAACTTATGCGTAAATAGGCTGTTAAATTGGGGTAAACCTTTGGGTTGGTTGTAAAAGGTGAAGGACAATAGGCCGCAAACAATAAAATAAGTTACTTTGAATTTTAAGCCGTTATTGCCCTAGAGCCACTTTATATTGTTGGGTGGTATTTAAAAGCAAGGTAATGCAGGCTGTTAACTTGAGCCTCGGGCAATTAATATTGGCGGGAGTAGGGTACTTTGTACTGCTTCGCCTCGAATTAGTTTTAATAGGTTTTCTACCAACATTTGCCCGGCTATAGTGGTGTTTTGCTCTACTGTGGTTAAAGGTGGGTTGGTATAGCTGGCAATGGCGATGTTATCGAAACCTATTACGGCAACATCTTTTGGTACGCTAATACCGGCTTCTTTGAGTGCGCGTATTGCACCAATGGCTATTAAATCGCTGGCTGCAAAGAGTGCATTAAATTTTATGTTATTGGCTATTAGTGAGCGAGTGGCATGATACCCCGACTCTTCAGTCGATATTGCATTTGCTGTTTTACGTTCGTTTAAGGTTACGTTATTAGCGCTTAGTTCATCTTTAAAACCTTGAAAACGGGCAAAAAACTCAGGGCTATGATCCGATGCGTCGCCTATAAACGCACAGTCGGTTCTGTTGCGCGCAATTAAATGCGCTGCAGCTAGTTTTCCGCCACCATAATTGTCGCAGCACACCGTTAGATCGGGGCGATTGTCGACCGTTGCACCCCAACAAACAAACTTGGTGTTTTGCTCAAGCAGGGTGTTAAATTTAGGTTGATAATCTAAGTAATCACCATAACCGAGTAAAATAATACCATCGGCGCGGTGGCTATCTTCGTAGTCGGCTTGCCAATCGGCACTGGCCGATTGAAACGACACCAGTAAATCGTAACCTTCTTTAGCACAAGCGCGGGTAATACTGCCTAGCATGGCTAAAAAAAACGGGTTAATTTGTGATTCATCAGAGGTTGGATCTTCAAACAATAATAGCGCTAAGGTGCTACTTTGTTGGGTGCGTAAATTGCTGGCGTTTTTGTCTACTTTATAGTTGAGTTTTTTAGCTATATCGAAAACGCGCTTACGGGTCTCTTCGTTTACCAAGGGGCTGTTACGTAAAGCACGAGATACAGTTGATTGCGACACTCCAGCATAATGGGCTATATCAAATGACGTTGCTTTACCTTTCATGAGCACTACTTAAATAACAAAGAGAATAATGCAGCCATTCTCGTTTATTAATGATTTATTTCAAGCTAATTTATCAATTAAGCACTTTTTTAGTTGATCTACCCATGACACCGGTGTCATAATGAGGGCGTTTTATCATTTTGTTGTCAAAACGTATTGGCTGCCTATATTTTTATAGGCAGCATTTTTTTACTGTGATAGCTGCTTTGGGGTGATAGCCTAAAGTAATAAAAAGAACAATGGGTTACCCGTTGTAAAATAATAAGCATGAATCGCTTATACTAATCGTATTAAAGAGTGGACTATTAAAACGCAAAAAAATAACGCCAAAAAAATGGTTTAACCACAAGGCGAAAGTAATCATATAAGTTGTTTTATATGAATTGTTTTTAACGCAGTGAGTAAGTTATTTAATTAGCTAAAATGTCCATGTTTTAAATAAGGTTAGTATTATACAAAAGAGATAACACTATGAGCTTACACTCTTCTGCCCAATTTGATCCTATTTTAGTTGCCGATATTGGTGGTACCAATGCGCGGTTTGCACTAATTACTGCCTTTGATGCAGCAAAAAACGAATTTGTTATAGAATATAATCATACCTTTCCTAGCGCCGACTTTGGCTCGTTACAAAATGCAACACGCCATTATTTATCAACTGTGCCTCACATTAAACCGGTGCGCGCGTGTTTGGCGGTGGCAGGCCCTATAAAAGCAGGGCAGGTGCATCTTACTAATTTAGGTTGGCATTTTAGCGTTAGTGAGTTTAAACAGGCTTTTTCTTTTTTGCAGCTTGAAGTTATTAACGACTTTGCTGCATTTGCCTACGCTGCCCCTTATTTAGATAGTAACCAAAATGTGGTTATTAAAGCAGGGCAAGCCGATGAAAACTCAAACATTGCAGTTATGGGCCCAGGCACAGGATTTGGTGCAGCTTGCCTAGTTAGAACAGCGCAGTCTAGTGCGGTGCTTAGCTCTGAAGGCGGGCATATATCGCTGGCTGCCGTTACCGATTTAGATGCAAAGTTACTTATAGAATTACGCAAAGAACATCCGCATGTGTCTTTAGAAACTGTTTTTTCAGGCCCGGGTATTGCCCATTTATATAAAGCGATGGCGGCGGTTAAAGGTATTACTGCTAAGCATTTAGATGCCGCGCAAATTAGTAATTTAGCCAATACCGGCGAGTGTGAGGTTTGCGATGCAACTCTAAACCAGTTTTGTGACTGGCTTGGTAGTGCCGCAGGCGATTTAGCATTAGCTTATGGTGCGTTGGGCGGTTTATTTATTGGCGGTGGTATATTGCCACGCATGCAATCGCGCTTGTTAGAGAGTCGTTTTGTTGAACGTTTTTCACAAAAAGGTATTATGTCGCAATATAACGGGCAAGTTCCTGTTACGCTAGTAACCCAAGATAATATACCTTTGATTGGCGCTGCGGCGTGTTTGCATAATAGTAAGCAGGAATAATGCTGCTGGTATTTGGAAGTAAATAGATGAAAAAAGTCACCATAAATAGTGTAGCGAGTTATGCGGGGGTTTCTAAAAAAACAGTCTCTCGGGTGTTAAATAACGAGCCAAATGTAAGTGCAGCTACCCGTGAAAAGGTACTTAAAGTATTTAAAGAGCTTGATTATACGCCTAATCCTATTGCCCGTGGTCTTGCTCAAAATCGCAGTTTTATTATTGGTTGTATTTACGATAATCCAAGTAAAAGTTATATTACCCGCGTGCAAACAGGCGCATTGGCTGCCTGCCAAGAAAACAATTACAATTTATTAATTCATCCTTGTGAGCTGCGCGGTGAAGCACTAATCAATAATATTGATCAGTTACTGCAGTCATCACGCTTAGATGGCATTGTATTAACGCCGCCTTTTTCGGACTTTGCTGAACTAGCTGATTTTTTAAAATCGAAAAAAATACCTTATGCACGCGTTGCCTCTGCAGTACTTGAAGATGATTCGATTTCGGTGCGCAGCAATGACGAGCAAGGGGCATTTGAAATAACCGAGCATTTAATTACACTGGGCCATAAATCAATTGCTTTTATTAAAGGTCATCCCGATCACAGTGCCACTGAACAGCGTTTTAAAGGTTACCGACGGGCGTTAGCAAGCCATGGTATTGAATTTGAAGAACGTTTAGTAGAAGAGGGTAACTTTAGTTATCATTCAGGGGTAGACAGTGCCCGTAGTATTTTAGATTTATCGCCACGGCCAACCGCAGTATTTGCTTCAAACGATTACATGGCAGCCGCCGTACTTAAATTAGCAACTCAACGCAGTTTACGTGTGCCCGATGATATTTCAATTGCTGGCTTTGATAACGCCCCTATAGCACGCCATATTTGGCCTGGGTTAACTACCATAGCGCAGCCAGTTGAAGAAATGACCAAACAAGCGGTTACTCAGCTTATTGCTCATATTATTCAGCCACAAGAGGTTGCGTATCAGGTGACCCTAGAGGCGCGTTTAATTACTCGCGAGTCGACGGCGCAGGTTAAATAAACTCAACTTAAAACGAATATTTACAGTAGCCCGAATGTGCACAAAGCATATTCGGGCTTTTTGTTGGCTGTCGTTAAATATAACGACAGCCAACATTATTAAATGACTATTTATAAAAAATAGTTGGCTATGTTAAAAAAAGTGACTATTTTTATTAGACAGGGTTGACACCGGTGTCATGGTCGTGCGTTAATACAGTGACACCGGTGTCAGGGTGGTTGTGAGAGGCCCTCTGATAAGGTACCTTTGAACGGGTAAGCCAAAGATGCTCAGTGCAATTAATTACGTGGAGTCTTTAATTGCCACTGAGCCTTTATCCTCTAACGAATAGAGCTGAGTTTAATTATGTTGCATCCACGAATTCAAGAAGTCACCGAACGTATCATTACGCGCAGTAAAGCAACCCGCCAAGCTTATTTAGATCGCATTTCGCACGCAAAAAAACAAACAAGAGTTCGTGCTGGATTAGGCTGCGGTAATATTGCCCACGTTATGGCTGCGTGTAGCACCGATGACAAAGCGCGTTTAAAAGCCGATGAGCAACCAAACCTTGCAATTATCAACTCATATAACGATATGCTTTCGGCACATGTGCCTTATAAAGATTACCCAGATTTAATTAAAAGCATTGCTACTAAATACGACGCTACAGCTCAAGTGGCAGGCGGCGTACCAGCAATGTGTGATGGCGTTACGCAAGGGCGTGACGGCATGGAATTGTCACTTTTTTCACGCGATGTAATTGCTATGTCTACGGCAATATCGTTATCGCATGATGTGTTTGATGGCGTTTTTTGTTTAGGCGTATGCGACAAAATAGTCCCAGGGTTATTAATTGGTGCGCTGTCGTTTGGCCATTTACCGGTGTTCTTTTTACCGGCAGGACCAATGCAATCAGGTATTCCAAATAAAGAAAAAGCCCGTATTCGTCAAAAGTTTGCGCAAGGCTTAGTAAGCCGTGAAGACTTGCTAGAAGCCGAAAGCGCGTCTTACCACAGTGCTGGTACCTGTACTTTTTACGGTACTGCTAACTCAAATCAAATGTTAATGGAAATAATGGGCTTACACCTTCCTGGTAGCTCGTTTATTAACCCATACACAGAGCTTCGCGATGGTTTAACCGGTAATGCGGTAGAAACCATGCTTAAGCAATTAACCGACGATAAAGACAGCCCGTGTTTAGCGGATGTGATCAGCGAAAAAACCATAGTAAATGGTTTGGTTGGTTTGCTATCTACTGGTGGCTCTACTAACCACGCCATTCACATTGTGGCTATTGCCAAAGCGGCAGGTATTCAAATAACGTGGAAAGATATGTCTGATTTATCAGCTGAGGTTCCACTATTAACGCGTATTTACCCTAATGGCTCTGCTGATGTAAATCATTTTCAAGCAGCCGGTGGCATGGGCTTTTTAATGCGTGAACTTGCCAGCACAGGCTACTTACATACCGACGTTAAAACTATGCTAGGCGATGGTTTAGCACCCTACATGACCGAGCCGCGTCTTGATAAAGACAACAGCTTAATAATGAGTGATGCAACCGGCCCAAGCAAAATTAAATGGGTAGCTTGCCCTGATAACTCACACGATGAAGATGTACTTCGCCCAGTGAGTAATCCGTTTAGTAAGCAAGGTGGTTTACAACTGCTTACGGGTAACTTAGGCAAAGCGGTTATTAAAGTATCGGCAGTAGCAATTGAACATCAAGTAGTTACCGCCCCAGCTAAAGTATTTAGCTCGCAAGGTGAGTTACAAGATGCTTATAGCCGCGGCGAATTAAACCAAGACTTTATTGCAGTGCTAAAAGAGCAAGGCCCTAAAGCTAAAGGTATGCCAGAGCTACATAAATTAACACCTGTAATGGCAACGCTACAAGATCAAGGCTTTAAAGTAGCTATTGTAACTGACGGTCGTATGTCGGGCGCATCGGGTAAAGTACCTGCGGCGATTCACTTAGCGCCAGAAGCAGTTGAAGGCGGCATAATTGCTAAAATTCATGAAGGTGATTTAGTTACTTTAGATGCACCAAACGGCATATTAAAAGTACATGTTAGCGATGAAGAGCTTGCTAAACGTGAACTGCAATTAAGCCTACCAAGCTTAACCTTTGGCACAGGCCGAGAGTTATTTACCGGATTTAGAAATATCGTAAGCAGCGCCGATTTAGGTGCGAGTGCTTTCGGAATTGAAGAATAATCAGCCATTGTGGGTAATGAGGAACACGTAATGAGTATTGAAAAAATATTAGCATCGGCGCCAGTTGTGCCAGTAGTGGTAATCGAAAAATTAGAAGATGCAGCACCACTTGCTAGAGCCTTATATAACGGTGGCTTAAAAGCGCTGGAAATCACTTTGCGCACGCCCATTGCGGCAGAAGCCGTAAAATTAATGAAAGCAGCCGTACCTGAGGCCTATGTTGGCACAGGCACGGTAGTTGATAAAGCCAGCTTTGATGCTTCAGTAGCTGCAGGCGCTGACTTTATGGTAAGCCCAGGGGTTAGTGACGAGCTACTTGAACTGATAAAAACGAGCGATATCCCGTTTTTACCAGGCGCTGCTACGCCAAGCGAAGTTATGAAACTAGCGTCGCACGGTTTTAAGTATTTAAAGTTTTTTCCGGCAGAAGCCGCAGGCGGAACCGCCATGCTTAAATCAATCGGTGGGCCATTACCCGATATTACTTTTTGCCCAACGGGCGGCATAACGCTCGCTACTGCACCTAACTACTTAGCACTAAATAATGTTATTTGTGTGGGTGGTACCTGGATGTTAGATAAACAACTAATTGAAAATAAAGACTGGCAAGCTATTGAAGCGCTTGCTCGACAAGCTTGTGAAGTAAATAGGAGTCAAAAATGATTAACGTAGCAATTAATGGCTATGGCCGTATAGGTCGCAATGTATTGCGTGCACTTTACGAGTCGGCACAAAATAATGAGATTAAAATTGTTGCAATTAACGATTTAGCCCCAGCTAATGTTAATGCTCATCTTACGCAATTTGACTCAGTACACGGACAATTTGCTCATAAAGTAACGCTAGCCGATAACACTATGCTAATTGGCGACGATGTTATTACTTTAACGCAAGAGCGCGACCCAGCAAATTTACCGTGGAAAGCACTCGATGTTGATATTGTTTTAGAGTGTACAGGTTTGTTTACTTCGCGCGAAGCAGCCGCTAAGCATATTACTGCTGGCGCTAAAAAAGTAATTGTTTCGGCACCGGGCAAAGATATGGATGCAACCGTAGTGCATGGCGTTAACAGCGAAGTACTTAATGCACAAAGCCAAATTATTTCAAACGCTTCGTGTACTACTAACTGTTTAGCACCGATTGCTAAAGCAATTAACGACACGGTAGGCATTGATCAAGGCAGTATGACCACTATTCATGCATATACCAACGATCAAAACTTATCAGATGTATATCATCCTGATCTATACCGTGCACGTAGTGCAACGCAGTCGATGATCCCAACTAAAACTGGCGCAGCTGCAGCTGTTGGTTTAGTGCTACCTGAACTTGCAGGCAAGTTAGATGGTATGTCGGTACGTGTGCCTACAATTAACGTTTCTTTGGTTGATTTTACGTTTATTGCGAAGCGCGATACCAGCATTGAAGAAATTAATGCAATTATGAAAGAAGCGTCAACGGGCTCAATGAAAGACATTTTGCAATATAATGAGCTGCCGCTTGTTTCTATTGATTTTAACCATAACCCAGCGTCTTGTGTGTTTGATTCAACACAAACCAGAGCGAATGGTAAATTGGTTAAAGTTATGGCTTGGTACGATAACGAATGGGGTTTTTCAAACCGCATGTTAGATCAAGTTAAAGCGTTAGGTAAGTTTTTATAATTTTAGAGTTTAAGGTTATATAAATAACGTTAAAAACCACGCATTGCGTGGTTTTTTTGTGCCATTTATAAATTTACTACGCTTTACTTTATAACTGTGTAGTTAGCTGTGTGCTTAACTGCGAAAGTGTGGGGCGCTGTATAATATCAGTTGTCATGCATTGCTTAGCTAGTTGCGCAAGCTTAACTGCTATTGCATTATTGTCGCTGCAAACACTTAGTAAATCATCAATTAAACAACCTAGCGCGCGTACTTCAATTAATTGCATTTGCTGGCGCTGATACTCACTCAACATAGCTAAATTAGTTGCTGCACCAAAATCGCCAAATAACACATCTGCGTCTTGGTTTACCATAGTGTTATGCGCATATACATCGCCATGGCTTACTTTATTTGCATGCAAATGTTGTAGGGTACTGGCCATTTGTTGCACAATTTTATAAATAGCTTGGCTACTATAATTACAGCCATCTGCGAAGGTGTCGCGAGTACACGTTTGTAAACTTGGCGGTAATCCTAAATTGCTAAAGCTATTATCTATTAGCTCCATTACTAAACCAAGTTGGCTGCCTTGCTCTATATAGGCAAGTACCTTAATTAAATTGGCATGTTCATTTGCCTGCAAGCAGCAATTAACTTCATCAAGCGGATAACCATCGCTGGTAATTGCGCCTTTAAACAACTTAATAGCTACCGCTTTATTTGCTGCTTTTGCAAGGTGAATAACCCCAGAGGCACCTTGGCCAATAACGTGCTGTAATGTGTAATCACTCAGTGGCTTATTCTCTAAACTACTTTTTGTTAGGCACTGGGCTTTATTAAAGGTGTTACCAGCAAAGGCCAGCCAAGTAAGCTTTGGTAACTCAAATAACCAGTTATCTAGGTGCGTTAAGTTATTGGCAGATAAGCGCACTAATTCTAAGTTTGTACACTGCTGCATACTGCTTGGCAAAGTGCGTAACCGGTTACCCGCTAAAGCAAGTTTGCGCAGCTGTTTAAGCTCGCCGAATGATGCGGGTAATTGCTCAATACGGTTGTCGGTTAATATTAACCACTGTGTTGTAAGCGGCAGGCTATGCTGGGCAAACTCACTAATTTGATTGCCTTTAAACGCGATCATAACAAGTGCTGGGCATTGCGCTAAAACAGCGGGAATATGCTTAAACTGATTAAACGATAAAAACACCCGTTTAAGGCGGGTTAAACTGGCAAACTCTGCGGGTAAATCACTCAGGTTATTATTAGATAGGTCGAGTACTTCTAGGGTGTCGGCAAGGGTAAAAATTTCTTTTGGGAAATCAGTGAGGTTTTCCACCAATTGTAAGTGGCGAGCACCGCTTAAAGCACCGCTGCGTAGTTGTTCAAGGGTATTCAAAATTAACTAATCCATTTTACAAAAACAAAAAGGCCAAACTAAGTTGGCCTTTGATCACGTTTTATTATTAACGCTTAAAACTCTGCGTTGTGGTAAACGTTTTGTACGTCGTCGCAATCTTCTAGCATAGCTAAAAAGCGCTCCATAACCTCAACATCTTCGCCTTCAATAGGCGCTGCTATTTGGGGTACAAACGAAATTAAATCTTCGTCAAATTCAGTAACGCCCATTTCTTCAAGTGCTGTGCGAGTATTGTTGTACTCAGTATGTGGTGCAAATACAGTTACCTTGCCGTTTTCAACTTCTACGTCGGTTACATCTACATCAGCCATCATTAGTGCTTCAAGTACTGTTTCGTCGTCATCACCGTCAAATACAAAAATTGCAAGGTGATCAAATAAATGCGAAACCGAGTTTTGTGCACCAATTTTAGCGTTAGCTTTAGTAAAGCAAACACGTACATCAGCAAAGGTACGTTTATTGTTGTCGGTTAAACAATCAACAATAATCATACAGTTACCCGGGCCGTAACCTTCGTAACGTGTGGCTACGTAGTCTTCACCGCCGCCGCCTTTTGCTTTGTCTATTGCGCGGTCAATAACATGCGCCGGTACTTGGTCTTTTTTAGCGCGCTCAATTAAACGACGTAGCGATAAGTTACCGTCTGGATCGGTACCGCCATTTTTAGCACAAATATAAATTTCTTTACCGTACTTAGAATAAACTTTAGTTTTAGCACCCGCAGTTTTAGCCATTGAATCTTTTTTGTTTTGGTAAGCTCTTCCCATCTGCGTTTCGCCTTTAAATATAAGTATTAAAATAATTTTCAGGGGCATAGTTTAAAGGTAAATGTGGGGTAGGGCTAGTAACTATTAAATAGATTAATGCAGATAAAAACAGGATGGGTTGAGTTTTATGCTAAAGGCTATAAAAACACTGAGCAGAAAAAATATAACCCGCAATGGCGGGTTATATTTAATTGCAATTTAGCGCTCTATTACCAAATGCGTACGCGTTGATCCTCAGGAAGATACAATTCATCGCCTGGTTTTACATCAAATGCTTTGTACCATGCGTCGTGGTTACGCGGGGCTTGTGCTCTAAAGCGACCCGGCGCATGCGTGCCACCGCGTAGCTGATTTAACATGCTTTGCTCGGTGCGTTTTTCTTTCCATACTTGTGCCCAAGCAAGAAAGAAACGCTGATCGCCAGTAACACCGTCAATAACCGGTGCTTCTTTACCGTTTAAGCTCAGTTTGTAGGCATGATAAGCCATGGCTAAACCACCCACATCACCAATATTTTCACCTAGGCTATTACGCCCGTTAACAAAGTTACCTTCAATTGGCTCATACTTATTGTACTGCGCTGCTAACTGGTCGGCTTTTGCGTCAAATGCGGCGCGATCGGCATCAGTCCACCAGTTACGTTGGATCCCGTTTTCGTCTGATTTAGAACCTTGGTCGTCAAAACCATGGCCCATTTCGTGGCCAATTACTGCGCCAATACCGCCGTAGTTTACTGCTGCGTCGGCATTTGGATCGAAAAATGGTGGTTGTAAAATTGCCGCTGGAAATACAATTTCGTTAAATGAACTGTTGTAGTAAGCGTTAACGCGCTGTGGTGTCATACCCCAACGGTTACGATCTGTTTTTTGCAGCTCTTTTGCAACGCTTTCGGCTTGAAAAAACTCACGCATGTTTTTTACGTTGCCGATTAAGTCGTTATTACTAATAGTTAAACCTTCGTAAGACTGCCATACATCTGGGTAACCAATTTTTGGTACAAATGCAGCTAGTTTAGCGCGCGCATTTACTTTGGTTTCTGCGCCCATCCACTCTAGGTTATCAATACGCTCACCTAATGCGGTACGCAAGTTTTCGACCAGTTCAGACATTTGTTGTTTTGACGACTCAGGAAAATAACGTGCTACGTATATTTTACCAATAGCAAAACCAAGTGAATTGGTGCTCGACATTTCATCTATAGCACGCTTCCAACGCGGACGAGGCTCTTGCTGACCATTTAACTCTTTACCAAAAAATGCAAAATTAGTATTAAAAATATCTTCAGAGAGCAAGTTAGCGTTACCACTTATTGCGTGGTAGGTTAAATAATCTTTCCATACCGCTAAGTCTTCTTGATTGATTAATTCAATCATGGCTTTTATTGGCTCGGGTTGCGATACATTTAACTGCGGTACTTTGTAGCCTGTTTGAGCAAAATATGCATCCCAGTTAAAGTCAGGGTAGGCAGTGCTTAGCTCGTCGCGTTTAATTTGATTTAATGTAAGGTCGCGGTTACGGCGCTTTTCGCGTGGCCAATGGCCTTGTGCAATTTTGGTTTCTAGCTCTAAAATTGCCTGTGCGCGCTCATTGGCGTTATCTGCATCGGCAAATTTAAGCATGTCGGCAATATGAGCCACATAGGCGCTACGCGTATTAACAAAACGTTCTGAGTCTTCAAGGTAGTATGAACGATCGGGTAAGCCTAAACCGCCAGCACCTAACGACATTTCGTATTTATTAGGATCTAAGCGGTTAAACCACATGCCACCACCAAGCGGGGCTTTAACACCGGTTAACCAAGACTGACCAAACATTTTGGCTAAGTCGTCGGTTGATGATATTTCACTTATTTGCGTTAAAAGCGGCTTAATTGGTGTTATGCCTAGCTTATTAAGTGCTTTGGTGTCCATGTAGGCGTTGTAAAAGTCGGCTACTAGTTTTTCATCGGCATTTAAGTCTTTACGCGCGGCAATTTCTTCAATAATTACTTTAACGCGGTCTTCGCTGCGCTCGGCCAATGCCGAAAATGCGCCATAGCGGGTTTTATCAGCAGGCATGCTGTAATTGTCATACCAAGTGCCACTGGCGTACATAAAAAAATCGTCGCCTGGTTTAACCGCTTCGTTACGTGCAGCTAAATCAACACCAAAACTACCCAACTCTGCTTTTTCTGTTGTTGCGGCTATTGGTGCAGTAGGTGCTGGTTGTACTTGCGTTTTTGATGTTTGTGGCTCTGAACAGCCGCTAATAAATGTGGCAGCTAATGCAGCTGCAATTAAACTCTTTTTCATTGTGTTCCCCTGAGCTTTCACTCTGTTTAATTAATATTTTTTATTATTGTAAATATTATCTTAACCTAGGTTCAGGTTATTTTAGTAATTGTTATTTATAAGAGGCTGCTAAACAAACCTTTTGAGGTGAATCACCCTAGAGGTCGATAAAATAGCAAATAAAGCCTTTATACGAGCAATATTAATGGTATTTATGTGTTTTTTGCTTGTTCTTGCTGCAATTGCCACATTTGCGCATATTGGCCGTTAAGGGCTAGTAACTCAGAATGTGTGCCTTGCTCAAGAAGCTCGCCTTTATGCAATACTAAAATATTATCGGCATCGATTATGGTTGATAAGCGATGGGCAATCACTATGCTGGTATGGTTTTGTGTGACAGCGCGCATAGCCGTTAAAATAGCTTGCTCGGCATGGGAGTCGAGGGCTGAGGTGGCTTCGTCAAAAATTAAAATAGGCGATTTTTTTAAGATTGCGCGGGCAATGGCTATGCGTTGTTTTTCGCCGCCCGACACTTTTAAACCGCGCTCGCCTACTAAGGTTTTATCGCCTTTATCAAGGCTGTTTATAAACGCTGTTAAATGCGCCATAGCAATGGCTTGATCTATTTCGGCCTCGCTGGCTGTTGGCCTGCCATAAGCAATGTTTTCGCGTATTGAAGTATTAAATAGCACGGTATCTTGCGGCACTATGGCTATAGCTTGGCGTAAACTGTGCAAAGTTACGGTGTTTATAGGTTGCTTATCTATCGTGATACTACCAGATGACACCTCATAAAAACGATACAAGAGCCTAGCTAATGAGCTTTTTCCTGCGCCACTTGCACCGACTATTGCTACCTTAGTGCCGGGTTTTACGCTAAAACTAACATTGTTAAGAATAGGGCGGTTAGCATCGTAACTAAAACTTACATTGTTAAAGCTAACCTCACCTTTAGAGAGTGTTAGTAGTTGTGATGCAGGAGTGTCGGCAATTTGTGGTTTTTTGTTGAGCAGCCCAAGCATGTTTTCAAGGTCGGTAAGGGCGCGTCTTATTTCGCGATATACAAAGCCTAAAAAGTTAAGCGGTAAAAACAGTTGGATCATATACGCGTTTATCATTACGAGTTCACCAATGCTAAGTGTACCGGTTACTACTTCGCTTGAGCCTAACCACATAAGTGCGGTAATGGCGCTGGCTATAATTAACGCTTGCCCAGAGTTTAGTGCCAATAACGACATGCGGTTTTTTAATCGGGCTTTTTCCCAGCGTGCTAAAAAGGTGTCGTAGGTGCTGGCTTCAAACTCTTCATTGTTAAAGTATTTTACTGTTTCGTAGTTTAGTAAGCTGTCGATAGCGCGGGTATTACTTAAGTTGTCGGCGGTGTTAGCTTCGCGAATAAAGCGATTGCGCCACTGGGTTACGGTTACTGTAAAGGTAATATATATGGCAACTGCAAGTAGGGTTATAAGCGCAAACCAGATAGAAAACAAAGTGCCAAAAATTAATGCAACGGTAAGAATTTCAAATAGAGTAGGCACAATGTTAAACATTAAAAATCGCATTAAAAAGCTCAAACCGCTGGTGCCACGCTCTATATCGCGACTTATGCCACCGGTTTGTCGATCTAAATGAAAAGCCAGTTCAAGCGAATGCAAATGCTTAAACACCTTTAGGCCTATGTCGCGCATGGCGTGTTCGGTAACTCGCGAAAAAACCGCATCGCGTATTTCACCTAAAAATACGCTGGCAAAGCGCAGTGCACCGTACATAATAAGCAGTAGGGTAGGAATAAAAAGCACTGGGTGAATAGATTTATCAACGCTATCAATAATTTCTTTTAGTGCCCACGGCATAAGTAAAGTAGCACCTTTAGCGCCTACCAGTGCCATAGCTGCAATAAAAACTCGCCCTTTAAATTGTGTGATATAAGGCCAAAGTGTTTTTATACTTTGGCGCAGGTTCATTGCGTCGGGGCGTTTTACTGAGCTTTGTTTAGAGCGCATGAATGATCTCGGTTTTTATAATGGGTATAAATTGCTGTGGATTTAATTTTTCATCAAGCTAAATACTTAATTAGACTATTGTATTTTAAATAGCTGCCCTTATATACTAGTAATCCTTAATTAAAGTTTGAAAATTGATGTTTAAATTTCGTTTGTTTTTAACTGCATTTTTGCTTGTTACTGCACTTTTTAGTGCATGTAGCGAAGCCGCGCCAGTTAAACATGGTTTAAACACTGCAAATTCTACTTTAATATCTGCTGCTTTTTCAGCAGCTCCTTTCTCACTAGATACTACTTCATTAGATGCTACTTCATTAGATGCTACTTCATTAGGTAATGTTTCATTAGATATAAGTCACCCCTCCATATTAGTTAAAGTATTGCATGCTAAACAACAAACTAAGCCTAATAAAACAGCGTTTGATGCACTGCAACCTAGGCTAACTGCCAGTAATTCATCGTTGTTTTTATTTAGTGCGCAAACAGAGCCTGAATACGACGTTATTTATGAGTTTTTTATTCATACGCTTGCAAGGCAGTTTTATTTACAACCTAAAGCTATAAGCACGGCACTACCTTGGTATACAGTTGTTTCTAATAGTAAAAAGTCTCGTATTAGTGGCTGGAAAGAAGCTAACTTACTTTACAGCGCTACCAACACCCATCACGCTTAATTTCCTTATTTAATAATTAATAGGTTTTAACTTTTAAAGTTTTAGCTTGCAGATTAATTGTGCTTTTTAAAAGCGCTTATCAGCTGGTTGCTGATAGTAAGGAATAACAATGTTGAGTTTTAAAAATAATAAAAAGCCGTTTATGGCTAAATTTAAATTAAGCACCTTTGCTATGTTGGTGGTATTACTGCTACTGGCAATGAGTGCGTTACCTAATTTATATCCAAACCAGTCATGGTTGTATATTAGTGCAGCCCCACACAGCAAAATGCAAACACCCCCGAGCACTAATACCTTAGTTACATTTTTAAATGAGCAAGGCTTAAATGTGGCGCAAGCGTATGAGTCGCAAGCAACAATAAATGTGCTACTTAACGAGCCAACAAAAAGTGCCCAGGCACAAGCGGCTATAAAAGCGCAATATGCAAATACTCAGACCAAAATTGTTGAGCGTGCTACCAGTCCAAGCTGGTTACAAAGCTTTGGACTTTCGCCAATAAAGTTAGGTCTAGATTTAAACGGTGGGGTGCTATTTGTACTCGATGTAGATTTAGACAAAGCTATTGATGAGCAATTAGTGAGTGCGTATCAGCAAGCTAAATCAATCATAATTAAGCAAAAGGCACATGGAGTAAAAGCGCTGCAAACTCAAACTGGGTTTGTAATAAATGCTCTACCTAATGCTGGTGATAAATTAACCCCTGTTATTAAAGAGCTGCAAAGCCGCTTTGCTAACTTAGCAGTAGTAACAAACAATAATGGCACAGTTAAAACGGCGCAATTTAGTTACTCAGAGCAAGGGCGAAGCGCGTTTGATAAAGAAGTTATGAGCCAAACCCTCACAACCCTACGTTCGCGTATTGAAGAGCTGGGCATAACCGAAGCGGTAACACAGCGCCAAGGTAAGCAGCGCATTCGTATTGAACTACCTGGAGTGCAAGATCCTACCGAGGCGAAACGCATTATTGGCGCAACGGCATCCCTGGGGTTTTATCAATTAAAAGCTGTGGGTGGGCAAACCTTTAATTTACAGACGGGCGGTACTATAAAACTCGACCCTGTGCCAATTTTTACCGGTGAGCATATTAATAACGCTCATGCTGGGCGCGACGATTGGAGCAAACCGCTAGTGCAGTTAAGCCTTGATAGCCAAGGCGGCGATGCTATGTCGGCATTTTCTAAAGCTAATATAGGTAAACCTATGGCGACGGTTTACTCAGAGTATTCGCAAAATGCTAAAGGAGAGGTAGTTAAAAAGAGTGAGGTTATTAATGTAGCCAATATTGCTCAGCACTTAAGTTCGCGTTTTAGCATAACCAATATGCAAAGCCCACAAGCCGCGGCCGACTTAGCGCTATTGTTACGTGCAGGCTCGTTAAGTGCGCCGGTTACTATAGTGCACGAACAAACCATAGGGCCAAGCTTAGGCAGCGAAAATATAAGTAACGGCTTAGCCGCCCTAATGTTAGGTATGGGTATTACTTTGGCATTTATGGCTATGTGGTACAGACGTTTAGGGTTAATTGCCAACGTAGCACTTATTTTAAATTTAACCTCTTTAGTGGGTTTAATGTCGTTATTGCCTGGGGTAGTGCTTACGCTTCCCGGTATTGCCGGATTGGTGCTAACCATAGGTATGGCAGTAGATACCAACGTCATTATATTCGAACGTATAAAAGAAGAGCGCCGTAAAGGCCGCGCGCCTTATCAAGCTATTGAGCAAGGGTATAAGCAAGCATTTAGCACTATTTTTGATGCCAATATTACCACTATGATCACTGCACTTATTTTATACGGTATAGGTTATGGGCCAGTGAAAGGCTTTGCAATTACTTTGGCGCTGGGTTTAGTAACCAGTATGTTTACAGGCGTGTATGTATCGAAAGTGTTGAGCCAAAGTTTGTATTTAAAATTGGGTAAAAAAAGCGGAGTAAGTACAGATGCTTAATTATTTTTTAAAAGGCGAAACCGGCACACGCATGCGTTTTATGGGCTTGGTTTTAAGTACAGTATTAGTATTGCTATCGGTAGTAACCTTAGCGCAAAAAGGGCTTAACTTTGGCCTTGATTTTACCGGTGGTTACTTAACAGAATTTACGACTAGCCAAAGTATTGAGCTAAAGCAGCTTAAAACTTTTATAACTAAAAATCACAACGGTGAGTTTGAGCTAACAGCGCAAGGGAATAACCATTTCCAATTAAGAGAAGCGCCAGCTATTAATCAATCTGCGAGTAATAGCAGCAACGATTGGCAAAGTGCGGTAACACAAAGCACCGACATAAATGCCACGGTATTGTCATCGGCCTATATTGGCTCGCAAGTGGGCGATGAGCTATTTGAACAAGGCTGTTTGGCACTTCTAGCAGCTATGGTTGCAGTAATGCTGTATTTAGCGATAAGGTTTGAATGGCGTTTAGCCCTTGGCTCGGTAGTTGCTTTAACACACGACTTAATATTGGTACTGGGTTTGTTTTCGCTATTACAGCTTGAATTTAACTTAACCGTATTAGCCAGTTTATTGGCAATTATAGGCTACTCACTTAATGACTCCATAATTGTTGGCGACAGGGTGCGTGAGCTATTAAGAGTTAAATTAAATGCCAGTATTAGCGTATCCAGCATTATAAATAGTGCGATTAAAAGCACCCTAACGCGTACCTTAATTACCTCAGGCACCACTTTAGCCACAGTAGCAAGTGTGTGGCTATTAGCTGGAACACCGCTGCAAGGCTTTGCTATTGCGTTATTTAGTGGCATTGTTGTGGGTACGTTTTCATCTGTTTGTATTGCCGCCACCTTGCCCGAGCTAATGGGGTTAAGTGCTAAAAACTACGAAGTGAAAATAGATAGCCAAAGCCAAGCGCTCATGGATATGCCATAAAGGCTCAAAGCATATAAATAAACAAAGCTTAGGGGCCAAACTATTGTGTTTAGCCCCCGTAGCAATGTTAAACTGCTCGCAATATTTTTACTGTATGTGTGTAAACCCCATGAACAAAGCCCACGTTATTGAACACCTTAAGTTTGCCCTAGAGGCGCAGCTTACCACCGCAAAAGTGGCCGCTAAAACAGCGCACGACACCGCCACGCACGAAGAAAACATAGCAGAAAACAAATACGATACCCTAGGGTTAGAGGCCGCCTATTTAGCCCAAGGCCAAGCGCAGCGCGTAAACGATTGCTATAAAAGCATGGAGTTATTTAAGCCCATATTTAATCAGCCAGCCAGTAGTAAAATAGCCATTGGCTCGCTAGTGTGCTTAGAGGGTACAAATGAGCAGCAAAAATGGTTTTATTTAGGCCCAAGCGCAGGTGGGTTAACCGTAGAGGTTAAAGGCTTAACGATTGCCGTTGTAACCCCCGGCGCACCACTAGGTAAGCTGTTATTAAATAAGCAACTCGATGATGGCATAAGTTTAACCATTGCCGATGTAAAGCACGATTATGACATTGTAGAAATTTTATAAAATATTGGTTATAAGCAAAGCCCATTTTTAAGCACCACAAAACGTATTTATTCCCCCTCATTTTATTGTCGGATGGCATGGCTTCGCCATTTATCCGACCTACATCAATGTTTTATTGTTTAATTTCATGCATATGGAATATTTAAACGTAGGTCGGATAAGCGAAGCGCCATCCGACAATCAAGCAGCATCACAATAATATTCCGCCACCCGAAAGAGCCAAGCCAAGGTTATAAATTCTAATCGTTCCCATAAATTATGTGTCGATGGCATGACTTCGTCACTTATCCGACCTGCATCAATAATTTTCATCTTCACGCTAAAAATATCTCGTTTGTTAGTTTATCAAAAAGGCCTTATAAAGCAGATGTGGTTTAGGATTACCTAAACTAAAGCACCCATCTTATTAAGTGACACGCGCAATGCACCACTTAGTACGATGGGTGTTTCTATTTTTAATGCTTAATTATAAAAAATTAAGCATGCTTTTATAATTAGACTTAACTAGGAAAAGTCGTGTTTAAAACCTTAATTGTGGTTGATAACAACGAGCAAACTCTTGCTCAATCGTTCGAAAATGTTATTACGTTTAATACTTACCTACGTGACTATCCAAAACGTGATGAACCTAAAACTCGCATTATTAACTTATGTGATTCAAGCCAATACTTGAGCAAAGGTTACTATTGCTCGCTACTCGCTGAAGCGCGTAAGCACCAAGTATTACCAAGTGTAAAAACAATAAATGCGTTACGTAGCGGCCAAGCACCTATGCACAATGTTGGCCAAATAGATGGCGCTCTATACTTTGGTAATGCCACTAACGATGAGCAAACAAAAGCGGCTAAATCGGTATTTAAACAATACCCGGCGCCTATTTTATTTGTTGATAACCAAGGCTTATTACAACAAGGGTCGTTATCGTCATTAGATGAGCAACAGTACAGCGATTTTGTAGCTAAGTTGAATAACTTTACCCAAACGCAATGGCGTATTACTGCGGAGCGACGTCGTTTTCGCTGGGATATGGCAATACTTGTTGATCACAATGAAAAGGTGCCACCGAGCGATAAAGACGCAATAGCAAAGTTTATTAAAGCAGCGGCTAAACATGGTATTAATGCCCAAGCATTAAGCTTTGACGAAATAGACAATATAGCCCAGTTTGATGCGTTATTTATTCGTCAAACTACAGCAATTGACCACCCAACATATCGCCTTGCTAGCAAGGCACAAAGCTTAGGTTTAGTGGTTATTGACGATGCGGAGTCTATTTTACGTTGTTGTAATAAAGTGTATTTACACGATGCGTTTAACTATCAAAAAGTACCTAGTTTAAAAACAGTGGTTGTGGCTGATAAGTCAAGCGAGACTCTTGAGCAGTTAGAAGCGGCGTTTACCTACCCGTTGGTATTGAAAATGCCAGAAGGCTCGTTTTCAAAAGGAGTATATAAAGTAACAAACCGTGCTGAGCTGGAAGCTAAGTTAACTGAGCTATTTGAATTTAGTGCTTTAGTGCTTGCACAAGAATACATGTACACCGAATACGATTGGCGAGTAGGGGTACTAAATGGCCGTGCAATTTACGCGTGTCGTTACTTAATGGCGCGTAACCATTGGCAAATTTATAACCACGATGCAAAGCGGTTTTTTTCGGGTGGCTTTGAAACATTGCCTACTTTTGAATTACCAAAAGCGGTATTAGATGCAGCATTAAAAGCGTGTAAAACAGTGGGTAAGGGTTTATATGGCGTTGATGTAAAAGAACATCAAGGGCGTGCTTATGTACTTGAAGTAAACGATAACCCAAGTATTGATCATAAAGTAGAAGACGGCTATTTAGGCGATGAGCTTTATATGATCATTATGGATGAGTTTAAACAACGCCTTGAAGCTAGGGGTCGTGGTTAATGGCAAAAGCCATGGTTGAGAGTGTGGTTAATGAACAGACTGAGCAAGTGGTTATTCGCCAAGCGCTTATCAGTGATTTAACCGCGCTTACAGCACTTGAAAATGCTTGCTTTAGTAACGACAAGCTTAGCCCGCGCAGTTTAAAGCGCTGGCTAAGTGCTAAGCACGGTATTTTATTAGTTGCCGAGCAAAATAATGCGTTATGCGGTTATGGGCTAATTTGGTGCCATAAAGGCACTCGTCTAGCGCGTCTTTATTCGCTTGCTGTATTACCTACCATGCAAGGCAAAGGCATTGCAAAAATGCTATTTATTGCACTTGAAAAAGCCACCGCAGAGCGTGGGCGAATTTATCTGCGTTTAGAAGTGGCTGTAAATAACGACAGCGCAATTGGTTTGTATAAAAGCTTAGGTTATCGGGTGTTTGGTCAATATAGCGATTATTACGACGATCACAGCGATGCGCTACGCATGCAAAAAAACATTCGTAAAACCAGTGAGCTTAAGTTAGCACGGTTAACTCCGTGGTATCAGCAAACTACTGAGTTTACCTGTGGTCCTGCGGCGTTGTTAATGGCTATGGGGAGCTTAGATGCTAGCACTGAACTGACTCAATCGCATGAGTTGTCGTTATGGCGAGAAGGCACTACTATTTTTATGACCTCTGGGCATGGCGGCTGCCATCCGTTTGGTTTAGCACTGGCGGCACATAAACGTGGTTTTAACAGCGAGGTAATTGTTAATACCCTAGAGCCGTTGTTTTTAGATGGCGTGCGCAGTGAAAATAAAAAAGTAGTATTAGCAACGGTGCATCAGCAGTTTGTAAATGGCATAACCGCTGCCAAAATACCGCTTAGTAATAAAGATGTTGAGCTTGAAGACATTGAGCGTTGGCTGAAGCAAAATTTTAGCGTGCTGCTATTAATAAGCACTTATCGGTTTGATGGTAAAAAATCGCCGCATTGGGTGTGCGTTACGCATTTAGATGAGCACTGTGTGTATGTTCATGATCCGTTTTGTGAGCCAGGAAGTGATAGTCAATTGGCTATAGATTGCCAATATGTGCCTATTGCCCGCAGCGACTTTAGTAAAATGTCGGCGTTTGGTAGCCAACGCTTAAGAACAGCTGTGGCTATTGCTAAATCAAAAGATTGTTAAAATAAAATTAAACTATTCATATATGAATAACGAGGAAATTACGTGTTTTTACCTGATTTATTTGATGTAGCTCCGTACTCATGGGCTGCAATTGGTACGGCGGCATTTTGTGGCGCTATTATTGGTATTGAGCGCCAATTACGTGGCAAACCTGTGGGTATTCGTACTTCTGCGTTAATTACTTTAGGTACCTATTTATTTTTATCGACCGCGTTTAATTTACAAGGCGATGTAATTGACCACTCTCGCGTAGTGGGACAAATAATTACTGGTATTGGCTTTTTGGGTGCAGGCGTAATGCTAGCTAAAGACGGCGCTGTGGTAGGAGTAACGTCGGCAGCAACCATTTGGGTGTTAGCGTCTATTGGTGTAATGATAGCCACCGAAAACTTGGGCGCAGCTATTAAGCTTTCTGTGCTGGTGGTCGGTATTTTATACGGTGTTGATGTGCTTGAAGCTAAGTTTAAAAGCTTAAGTAAAGGTGTGCACACTAAAGTTAAAATTTATTCAAAACGCTATTATCGCAAAAGTGAAAATGAAACAGAGCGCCACTTATAAAGTGGCGTTTTTATAATTAAGTTTATAACTAACTTAATACTGATTTTTGATGCACTAAAGCATCGCAAAGTGCTTGTGGGCGGCCTAAATAATAGCCCTGAACCTTATCGACACTTAGTTTGCGGAGGGTGTTTATTTCTTCTAGTGTTTCTATGCCTTCGGCAATAATATTACAGCCAATGTCTTTAGCAAATCCGCATAACGCTTTAGCTAATAAATATTTACGACGATCGCTATTTATGTTTCGGGTAAGGCTAATATCAAGTTTAATAATATCTGCTTGTAGCTCCAAAATATGCTGAAAAGAAGAATACCCTGCACCAACATCGTCTATAGCTAGGCGTATGCCTTTTTTACGCAGTGGCGCGAGTGCCGTTAACATTTCATTGTAGTTGGCAATAGGAGAGTGTTCGGTTACCTCCAATACTATATTGCTGCAATCAGAAATAGCAGCTAATGCATTGGCAACGGCACCACTTAGTATATGCTCTGGAGAGGTGTTAATTGACACATACACCTCTTTATTAAAATGACTCATATTGCCTAAAACATTGTTTATTGCCAACATTTCTAGGGCTTCACCTAAACCAAACTGTGCTGCTTCATCAAACCAAATATTAGGTGTTCTATAGGGCTCAACAAAAAAGCGAGACAAGGATTCGTAACCCGAAACTTTATTTGTGTTTAAGCTATATATAGGCTGGTAGTAAATTTCAATATTATTTGTATTTATAATATTAAGTACGTTAGATTTAATAAGTTGTTTTGCTTCATTGTCTTGTATTTGTGTATCAATAAGCTGTGAAGCCAGATCTGAAATTAAATTTAAAAACGCCAGATCACGCTTGTTTAATGTGTCGTCTTTTTGTTCGTTATAGCAGCAAAATGTGCCATAAATATCGCCGTTAGATAAGGTAATTGGCACCCCAATATAAGCGCCAATATTAAGCTTTTTAGTAACCGGCATATTGCGGGTTATACTATTTTTACTGATGTCAGGTATTATATTATCTAGTTCATTATTGGCTAATTTATTACAGTAGGTTTCGTTTATGGGATCAAAGTTACCTACTTTTACAATCTCGTTAGGGCGTTTGGTATCAACTAATTTAAATATACGTTTAGAGTCTTTAAACTCAGAAATAAAAGCAACGTCCATATCAAGGTGTTTACGAATAAGTGCTAGCAAGCGAGTTAGTCTAGTATTGAGATCAGTCTCTGCTTCAATATCTAATAGTAAATTTTCACTAAAATTTACATGCATATTTCCAACTTCCTGTGTTTTAGTTAATGGTTTATATTAATACAGTAGCTTGGCTTGTTTTTAAAGTATTAACCAAACAATTTTTTTCTCACTACTTTACGATACTCACTGGGTGTTTGGTTCAATATTTTTCTAAATATTCGCGTTAAATGACCTTGATCATTATAGCCTACTTCTAACGCTACTTCCTGAATTGATAAATTTGACGAAGCGAGCAACTCTTTAGCACCTTCTACTCGTAACTGTTGCCAATACTCAATAGGGCTTTGGTTGGTAGCTGCTTTAAAGCGCCGCGTAAAAGAGCGATAGCTTAAATTAAACTGTGCGGCTACATCCTGTAAATTAAGCTCTGTTGCTAAGTTTGTTTTTAACCAAAATTGAATTTGGGCAATTAACTCATCGGGATGGCGGTCAACCGCACCTTCAAGATAGCGCTGATCTTCGTAGGGTTTGCGTATTTCGTGGGAAAAATTGCGCTCAACATGCTGCGCTGCAGCTTTGCCATAATACTGGCTAATAATATGCACTATTACATCGGCTAGGGCGTTTAGGCTGGCTACGGTATAGAGTCGCTCAGATTGAGTAATAAAAAAGTCAGGCTTTAACAGTACCTTGGGGTAGTCGTGACTAAATTGTTTAGCGTAATGCCAATGGGTGGTTGCTGGGTGCCCGTCAAGTAACCCGGCCTCTGCTAGTAAACAGTTGCCAGTGCCTACACCTATAATATGGCTGCCATTTGTAAAACTTTGCCCCAGCCAAGTAACTATATTTTGATTAGTGCGTACAACTGGGCGCGGGTTTCGCCAAATACCGGGCACTATTACTAAATCGCAATTGGGGGTATTGCTGGTGGCGCAATCGGGAAGGATTGCCAAGCCGGTACGATTACTTATTGGTTCAAGGTTTTTAGCAACTAAATGAATAGCGAGTGGCCTAAAGTTTTGTTTATTAATATGGCCTTTTGCAAAGGCTTCGCCCGCTCTCAACATTTCTATAGGGAGGGTTAAACTCGTTATTAATAAGTGTTGGTAAACAGCAATAGCTATATTTAATGGGGGGTTACTCTGTTTATCAGTCATATAGATGCTCCGACCAGTTAGGGGTGGCCTTTTATGCTTAATATTTGGCTATTAAAGCACAAAGCGTGGTGCGCAATCCATTTAAACTAGTGTCATATTCTTATAACACGTTTTTTAAAGGTAAATTATGACCGCATTACCCGTAATTGTAGGCATGGGAGGCATTAATGCCGCTGGCCGTACTTCTTTTCACCAAGGTTACCGCCGTATTGTGTTAGACAGTTTAAGTGCACAAGATCGTCAAGAAACGTTTTTAGGCCTCGCCACCTTGATGAATTTAGTTAGTGTTGTTGATAATCAACTACAAGACACTCAAGGTAACAATGTTGAGCAAAGCGACATAGAAGCACGTTTTGGTGAACAAATAATTGCCGGTACGCTTATTCGAAAAATCGAAAACGAACATTTTGATCCAGACGCTACCCCATGGCAGCAAAAAATGACGCTAAGCAACTCGGATGAGAATGCTATTGTGTTTGAAACCCGTGCTCGCGATTTACCACAACCGGTACCTGCAAGTTGGCAGGTAGAGCAGCTCGAAGGTAAAAAAGTTAAAGTTACTATTGCCGCAGATATAGATGTTAAACACGCTTCAACTCGCGACAACCCGATTAAATCGGCAGGGCAGTTTCCTACAGGGTTTGATCCGTCTGTAATGTATAACAGCCGCTATCAGCCACGTGGTTTGCAAGCGACTATTTTTGCTGCTACCGATGCTATTAAATCAACCGGACTTGATTGGCAACATATAATGAATAGCGTAGAGCCAGACAAAATTGGTACTTATTCGGCGTCTGTTATTGGCCAAATGGATGACACAGGTTTAGGTGGCTTAGTTAAAGCTCGCCAGCAAGGCGACCGCGTAAGCACTAAGCAATTAGCGCTGGGTTTAAATACTATGTCGACCGACTTTATTAATGCGTATGTAACGGGCAACGTAGGTACTACGTTTTCAACTTCGGGCGCATGTGCTACGTTTTTATATAACTTACGTGCAGCGGTTAACGATATACAAGCAGGGCGTACTCGCGTTGCTGTGGTAGCCAGTGTTGAATGTGCTATTACGCCAGAGGTTATAGAAGGCTTTGGTAACATGAGCGCACTGGCAAACGTTGAAGGTTTGCGCCGTTTAGATAACTTAAGTAATACAGATGAGCCCGACTATCGTAAAAGTAGCCGTCCGTTTGGCGAAAACTGTGGCTTTACGCTAGGTGAAGGCGCGCAAGTGGCTATTTTAATGGATGATGCTCTAGCACTAGAGTTAGGCGCTGACATTATGGGGTGTGTGCCAGATGTATTTGTAAATGCCGACGGGATTAAAAAGTCAATTACTTCACCAGGGCCGGGTAACTACATTACTATGGCAAAATCGGCGGCACTGGCAAGTAGCTTATTAGGTAAAGAAGCCCTGCAACAGCGCAGCTTTATATTAGCCCATGGTTCAAGTACGCCGTTAAACCGTGTAACCGAGTCATTAATTTATCATAAAGTGGCACAAACCTTTGCTATTGATAACTGGAAAGTAACTGCGCCAAAAGCATATGTTGGCCATACTATTGCTCCTGCAAGTGGCGATCAGTTAGCTATAGCATTAGGTGTATTTAGCCACAATATTATGCCTGGTATTACGACTATAGATAAAATAGCCGACGATGTTTACGCTGATCATCTAGATATTAGAAACAGCCACTATGATTGCGGTGATATGGATATTGCATTTATTAACTCAAAAGGCTTTGGTGGTAACAATGCTACCGCTACAGTATTGTCTGCAAAAATAACACTGCAAATGCTTGCCAAGCGCCATGGAAAAAGCGTTATGAATGATTATGCTAATAAAAATGTGGCTGTAAAAGCAGCGCAACAAAGCTATCAATCACAAGCTGATTTAGGCCAATACCAACTAATTTATCGTTTTGGTGATGGCTTAATTGACGACAATGACATTGTTATAGATGAGCAAAGCATACACCTTCCTGGCTTTGAAAAAGCGATTGCTTTTAATACAAAAAATCCCTATCAAGACATGTTTTAAGCACACATTCTTGTTTGGTAAGGCGCTTTTATAGCGCCTTTTTTGTTTTCACTAAGATATAAAATTAAGAGGTTACTTAAACTTTTTAATATAGCGTAATGTTATAAAGTTAATAATGGCCAGTAAAATAGCTATTTCGTAGCGACTGTAGGCCACAGCAATACCAATTAAACCCATATTCCAAATGCTCGCCGCGGTGGCAGTACCTGAGGTAGATTGGTTATTTTTTAAAATTGCGCCACCGCCAATAAAGCCGATACCGGTAATGATCCCCTGCAACATTTTTGATTGTGCTTCAGAGGAGTCAAGTACAGACAACGCAATTAACGCATAACCACATGATGCCACCGCTACTAACGGAAAGGTACGCAGCCCCGCACCATCTTGGCTGCGCTCTCTGTCGTAGGCCATTGGCAAAGCGAGTAAATAAGCTATGCCTAAGTGAATCAGATTATCAACGATTTCGTGCCACTGTAAATCAATTTCCATGATCTTGCCTTTTTAGTTAATCTTAATAACTAGCTAGCAATCTGTAAGCCATTTATTTAATATTTTAAATTCAGTAATTTAGGTTTGCCTTTATTTTTATTCTGCCTGGCTTGGTAATAGTTACACTACTATTTTACTATTTTACTATTTTACTATTTTACTAAGTAGTTAGTTTGATATCGCTTTTGAATATCCATATTCTTTTACTTATATTAAAGGTAATTATGTACATCACTTGCCTTTTAAAAAAAACAATAAATACAGTCACTAAACTTGAAAAAACCGTATTACTACTGTGCGTTAGTAACCTCTGATGATTCTGTCGTTTTGGTTATACGCCAATTAAGCGGCGCAAATAAAACATATACTTGGAGTTTATACGCCTGGTCGTTTGCGTTGGGGTTGTATGCTTGCGTATTATTAGTTCAAAATAACGAGCCTTTAAATCACAGCGTTGCGATTGTAGGTGCATTCCCTTTTTTGATTATATATTTACTGCAATTAATTGGTTTTGTTAAGGAGTTTATAAAAAAGGAAGTGGATGAGTAATGTGCTTTGTTTAACACCGTATAACGTTAAAGTTTACACTTTGATTTTATTTTATAAGGTCAGCATGCTCTAAATAAGCTTATGGGTAGAGCCACAGCAAGCAGGGTAATAAAAGGCGAGTGAATACTGATGCAAGTTAGGACGTTTTTTTAATAGTTTAAAATAATGTGTAGAGGGTTCTCTACACATTATTACTACAAACAATAATATTGTTATGCAGACAAATACTGATGATGAAATACCAAGTGCTGATCAATAAAGCTACTGATAAAAAAGTAACTATGATCGTACCCGGTTTGCATTTCTAGGGTCAGTGGGTAGTCTTTTTGTTTTGCAACAGCCACTAAATTTTGTGGTTTTAATTGCTCGTCTAAAAAGTTATCGGCATCGCCTTGGCTCACTAACATTGGCAAGTAGTTACTTTGCTCAGCTTTAGCCATTAATTTGCAGCTGTCGTATTGTGCCCATGTTGTTTTATCGGCTCCTAAATAACCCGTAAACGCTTTAACGCCCCATGGGCAATTAATAGGGTTTACTATAGGGCTAAACGCCGAGGCACTAACATAATCCTGTGGGTTTTTAAGGGCGATCATCAACGCACCGTGGCCGCCCATTGAATGACCACTAATTGCTTTTGTGCTAGTCACTGGAAAGTGCAGCTCTATAAGCGCGGGTAATTCATTCACTACGTAGTCGTACATATTAAAGTGAGTGTTGTAAGGGGCTTGTGTCGCGTTAACATAAAACCCAGCGCCTTGAGCAAAATCGTAGCTGTCTTCGTTAGGAACATTATCCCCACGAGGGCTAGTGTCGGGTGCCACAATAGCAATACCTAGCTCAGCTGCTTTTTTGAATGCGCCTGCTTTTTGCATAAAGTTTTCGTCGGTGCAGGTTAAACCTGAAAGCCAATAAAGTACCGGTACTTTATTACTTTCACTAGCGCCGGGCGGCAAAAAAACGGCAAAACGCATAGTACAATGAGTGCTTACAGCGCTGTGCGTATATTGTTTATGCCAGCCACCGGATACTTTTACACTTGAGATATTTTCTAACATGATAATCCTCAAAAGCCGCTTATATCCACACCGTGAATACAAGCGATTGGTTTATTGCTTAGTAATGAATAACGGTACGAATGCTTTTGCCTTCGTGCATTAAATCAAATGCATCATTAATGTCTTCAAGGCCCATTGTGTGGGTAATAAAGTCATTTAGTGCAAACTCGCCAGCCATGTAACGTTCTACAATTTCAGGTAGTTGTGAGCGGCCTTTAACACCACCAAATGCGCTACCACGCCATACACGCCCAGTAACTAATTGGAATGGACGAGTAGCAATTTCTTGGCCAGCGCCTGCTACACCAATAATTACCGACTCACCCCAACCTTTATGACAACACTCAAGTGCTGAGCGCATAACATCAACATTACCAATACATTCAAACGAGTAGTCAACGCCGCCATCGGTCATTTCAACAATTACGTCTTGAATTGGCTTGTCGAAGTCTTTTGGATTAATTAAATCGGTTGCGCCAAGCTTGGTTGCTAACTCGTATTTAGAGTTGTTTATATCGATACCGATAATACGACTCGCACCGGCCATTTTTGCGCCAATAATAGCTGATAAACCTATGCCACCTAAACCGAAAATAGCTACAGTGTCGCCCGCTTTTACTTTAGCTGTGTTTGTTACTGCGCCCATACCTGTTGTTACGCCACAGCCTAGTAAGCATATTTCTTCTAAAGACGCTTCTTTGTTTACTTTAGCTAAAGAGATTTCTGGCAGTACTGTGTACTCAGAGAAAGTTGAGCAACCCATGTAGTGGTAAATTGGCTGACCGTCTTTATAAAAACGTGTTGTACCGTCTGGCATTAAGCCTTTACCTTGGGTTTCGCGCACAGCAGAACACAGGTTAGTTTTGCCCGAGGTACACATTTTACATTCACCACATTCTGCGGTGTATAAAGGAATAACATGATCGCCAATTTCTACGCTGGTTACGCCTTCTCCGATTGCATATACAACACCAGCGCCTTCGTGGCCTAAAATTGCAGGGAATATACCTTCAGGATCTTCACCCGATAATGTAAATGCATCGGTATGACATACACCAGTAGCGGTAATTTTTACCATTACTTCGCCTTTTTTAGGCATCATCACATCAACTTCTTCAACACTAAGTGGTTGATTAGGACCCCAAGCAATAGCTGCTTTTGATTTAATAAATTCTGACATGTGCTTATCCTTTGTAGTGGGTAGATAATAATTGTAGACCCAATTTTCTTGGGTGATGTAGCTATTGTATTTGTTTCTCAAATAATGATAATCTCAATTTTATTAAAACACTTTTTCAGAACTGTAACAATGGCACGATGGGATGGAATAGACGAATTTATTGCGGTAGGTGAAGAAGGTAGTTTTACCGCTGCAGGCAAAGCAATTGGGCTGTCGGTTGCGCATATTAGCCGCCATGTTAGTGCGCTTGAACAACGCTTAAATACACAGTTGCTAACTCGCACAACGCGTAAAGTGGTTTTGACCAAAGAAGGTGAGGTGTTTTTACACCAAATAAAGCATTTACAACATGCAATGGATGATGCCACGCAAAGTTTAGCGCAACAGCAAAGTACGCCAAAAGGTAAAATTAATCTAACAGCCCCGGTAATGTATGGCGAGAGCTTTATTATGCCAATAGTGCATAATTTTATGCACGACCACCCCGATGTAGAAGTCGTTGCTACGCTCAGTAATGAGCAAGAAAACTTATTAGAAGGTGGTTTTGATCTGGCTATTAGACTGGGGCATTTAAAAGACTCGAGCTTAAAAGCACGGCGCTTAAGTGCACGGCGTTTTATTATGTGTTGTGCCCCTGATTATTTAACCCGATTTGGCGAGCCACACACATTAGGTGAGCTAATAAATCATCAATGTTTAGTGGGGAATAGTCGTTATTGGCGGGTAAACGAAGGAGGGCGCGAAAAGCATATTAAAATAGCTGGGCGACTGCAATGTAATAGTGGCTGGGCGTTGGTAGATGGCGCTAAAAAAGGTTTAGGGATTATTCAGCTCCCTAATTACTACATTGAAAACGAGTTAAAAACAGGGCAGTTAGTGCCTATTTTAACATCCTATCAGCCGCTGCAAGAAGGGGTATGGGGTGTGTATCCGCCTCGACAGTTTGTGGCAACTAATGTAAGGGTGCTACTTGATTATTTAGTCGCAGGACTAAAAGCTTAATAGCGGGTTAATCATTTAATTTTTATTCTAGCCAAGTATCAGATTTTTAAATATTTATTACATTTAGTGGCATACCCAAGTACGGATTATTCGTGTTATTATAAGTTACTATTTTTAGGATAAGTGTTTAAAAACAATATGTTTCAACCGGTTAGTTTGTTTATTGGGCTTAGATATAGTCGCTCCTCAAAAGGGAATGCGTTTATTTCATTTATCTCGTTTTTTTCTATTGCCGGTATTGCGATTGGCTTAATGGCATTATTTACTGTCAGTTCAGTAATGAATGGCTTTGAAGGCAGCTTAAAAACCAATATGCTTGGGCTTATTCCGCACGTTGAAGTGCAAGCTAATAAGCGTACTGCAGCGCAAATGAGTAGTTTAAAAGCAGATCTTGAACAATCTCCTTATGTAAGTACTGTAAGCCTTTATCAGCATGGTGAAGCTATATTACAAACCAATAAAGATTTACACGGTGTGTTGCTGCAAGGCTTATATGGCGATGACGGCTCGCTCTATAAAATTACCGATAAAATAGTACAAGGAAATTGGCAAACAGTACTTAATAAAAACTATAGCATTGCCATTAGTCGCTACCTGAGCCGTAAATTAGGTGTTGGTTTGGGAGATAAGCTGCGGGTTATTATGCCAAATGCTTCTACCTATACACCGCTTGGGCGTATGCCTAGCCAACGCTTGTTTAAAATAGCAGCCATTTACGAAACCGGCTCTGAAATTGACATGGGGCTGGCTTTTACCAGTGGTACGTCGTTGCAACGCGTATTAAAGTTGGATCAAAACACTGCACCTAATTTAAGTATTTCTTTGTATGAACCCTTTGCATTGGATGAATTTATACAGGCCAGCAAACTAATATTAAAAGATCATACCTATACAGATTGGCGCAGCAGCCAAGGCACATTATTTGCTGCTGTAGCAATGGAAAAACGGATTATGTCGATGTTATTAGGGCTTATTGTGCTGGTTGCGGTATTTAATATTGTCTCTGCGCTAACGATGATGGTAAGTGAAAAACAAGGCGAAGTCGCTATTTTACAAACTTTGGGTTTAACACCATCGCAAGTACAAAAAGTGTTTATGGTGCAAGGGCTTTATAATGGCGTGATTGGCACCGCAGTAGGGGCATTTTTAGGTGTATTACTTAGTTTATATATTAATGAATTATTAGCATTAGTAGGGTTAAATTTGATGGCAGGTATAGAGTTGCCGGTAAAGTTTGATGTGCCAAGCCTAATTATTATCGCTTGTTCGAGTATTGCTATGAGCTTTTTAGCCACTGTTTACCCTGCGCGCAAAGCCGCAAAAGTAAAACCAGCCGAGGTATTGCGTTATGAATGATTTAGTTATTAGTTGTGAAAATTTAAACAAGGTTTATCAAGATGGTAGTAACCAAGTTGCAGTGTTAAAAGGGGTTAATTTAGCCCTGCAACAAGGTGAAATGCTGGCCATAGTGGGCAGCTCTGGTTCGGGTAAAAGTACTTTATTGCACATACTCGGTACGCTCGATACTGCAACCTCTGGCAGTGCTAAAATTAAAAATCAAGAAGTGGCTAAACTCTCTCGTAAAGAGCAAGCAGCATTTAGAAATAAAAACTTAGGCTTTATTTATCAATTTCATCATTTGCTTATGGAATTTAGCGCGGTAGAAAATGTAGCTATGCCGCTTTTAATTAAAGGACTAAGTGCTAAGGCTGCGAAAGTAGCTGCATTAGAAATGCTTGAAAAAGTGGGCCTAGCGCATCGCAGCTCTCATAAGCCGTCGGCACTGTCTGGTGGTGAGCGCCAACGAGTGGCAATTGCGCGCGCGCTCGTTACTAAACCGGCATTAGTGCTTGCCGATGAGCCAACCGGTAATTTAGATAAACAGAACGCGATTAAAATATACGACTTAATAAATGAGCTTAATAAAAGTTTAAATACCAGCTTTGTGGTGGTAACACACGACTTAGAGCTGGCTGACAAACTCGGTAAAATAGCCTATTTAGATGATGGAAAACTTACTATTAAAGAGTCGCAACATGTTGCTTAGTGCGTTTATAAGTAAACGCTTTAGAGCGTATTCTGGTCATAAAGATGAAAAAAATGGCTTTGTAAGCTTTATAGCTAAAGCATCTACTGTGGGTATTTTATTGGGCGTTGCGGTTTTAATAGTTGCGCTGTCGGTAATTAATGGCTTTGAGCAGCAATTAGTGCATCGCTTATTAAGCGTAGTGCCGCAGGTTGAATATGTAGCGCCTAATAGGCCAATTGCTAATTGGCCACAAAAAGTTGAGCAGCTGCGACAGCAAGATCATGTAACCGGCGCCGCGCCATTTATTGCAGTTAACGGCATGGCGCAATTTAAAAGCCAATTAAAAGCAGTAGAAATACGCGGGGTTGAGCCTTCATTAGAGGGGAGCGTGTCGGCTATTAATCAATTTACCAAAGGCAAATTGGTGAGCCAGCTTGGCATTGATGAAGTTATTTTAGGCAAGCAAATAGTTAACCAGCTCGATGCCAGCGTGGGCGATAGTATTACCTTACTTATTCCTCAAATAGCTCAGCAAGGGCAGTCATTATTAGCCCCTAAGCGAGTAACGCTGTTACTTGCAGGTATTGTTGAAATGGGTGGGCCAATAGACAGCACAGCTGCATTTATCCACCTTAATAAAGCGCAGCAAACATTAGGTTACGATGAAAGCCAAGTAACCGGGCTTCGCCTAAGCGTTGATGACGTATTTACCGCGCATCAAATTGCGCTACGGGTAGGGCAAACCATAGACGACTATGTATACATTTCTAGTTGGTTTAGAACGCAAGGCAGCTTATACCAAGATATACAAATGGTGCGTACCATAGTTTATATTGTGGTGTTTTTAATTATAGCTGTGGCAAGTTTTAATATTGTGTCCTCATTGGTAATGGAAGTACGCGAAAAACAAGGCAATATTGCTATTTTAAAAACCATGGGCGCAAAAGACAGTACCATTTTAGCTACCTTTGTAATGCAGGGGTTAACGCAAGCTTTTGTAGGTGTGGTATTAGGCAGCTTAATTGGTGTGGTACTGGCAATAAATATTAGCGAATTATTTACTTGGCTCAGCCAACTCTTTGGCGCAAACCCACTTCAAGGAGTTTATTTTATAGAGTTTTTACCCAGTAAGTTAGTGTGGCAAGATATTGTGGTAACAGTTGTTGTTACTTTTATTTTAGCGGCGTTAGCTACTATTTATCCGGCGTGGCAAGCAACAAGAGTTGACCCTGCAAAAGTGCTGGGTAATTAGCGGCATTGGTAGCGTGTGCGCTGCTAAATAAAAACTAATAGGGCAGTATTGGCAAGTCTGTTAAACTAGGGCGCTTATTTACAAGCTAACAATAACTAACCATTGGGTTAGCATTTACTACTCTGGGATTTACTTTGACAAATAACGATATTTTACGCCGCATTCGCTACACTTTTAATTTAACCGACACCGCTATGGTAAATGTTTTTGCTGCAGCTGAGCATACGGTTACTACAGAGCAAGTAATTGCTTGGTTAACTAAAGAAGGCGAAGAGGCTTACACTGAAATAAGTGATACAGAGTTTGCAACTTTTTTAAATGGTTTTATTAATACGCAACGTGGTAAGCGCGAAGGCGATCAACCTGCTCCTGAGAGCAAGTTAAATAACAATATTATTTTTATGAAGCTGCGTATTGCTTTAAATATGAAAGCGGAAGATGTGATTGCGACGCTGGCACTCGTTGACTTTAATTTGAGTAAGCATGAGCTAAGCGCGTTTTCTCGTAAAGTAGATAACAAGCACTACCGCGTATGTAACAACCAGGTACTTCGTTTATTTTTAACGGGTGTACAACAGCAGGTTCGTCCACAAAGCACTGCTGAGTAAGCAAGGTAAAGCCATTACTCTTTCAAAACGCTAAAACAGCCCTTGTTTTAGCGTTTTGTTGTTTTTAAGTTAAATATATTTCAACTTGTTACACGCCTACTTTAAAATTGTTCAATACCGCTTAATAAACTAGCAATTGAATGAGATCATTTAAATATCAAGTAATTACCTCCTTTGTTAGCTGTTTGTTTAGTTTTAGCAACTGCGCACTGTATTTTTATATTGTTAAAGTGAATAAAAATTTGGCTAGTCGCTGTTTTATTTTTACACAACAGTAAAATAATTCAACTTGAATGACGTGCAACACCACTCTTTCTAATGGTAAGGTGTATGAAAATTATGATTTTAAAATAGATTTATATTCAAAAAACAAACTCAATCATACTTACCCGAATTCTCAAATTTTAAAAATAGCTTACACGGAAGAATAATTATGAATTATATACATAGTACGATAGCTCAATTAAAGCAAACTAGCCCCGCGCAAAGTGAGTTTTATCAAGCTGTTGAAGAAGTACTAGAATCTTTAGAACCTCTTTTTGCAAAAACTACAAATTATCAAAAAGAAGCCATTATAGAAAGAATGGTAGAGCCAGAGCGTCAACTAATGTTTCGTGTACCTTGGGTTGACGACGAAGGTAATATTCAAGTAAATAAAGGCTATCGCATTGAATTTAGCTCTACCTTGGGCCCATATAAGGGGGGCTTGCGTTTTCACCCGAGTGTTAATGCCAGTATTATTAAGTTTTTGGGTTTTGAGCAAGTGTTTAAAAACTCATTAACCGGCCTACCTATTGGTGGTGGTAAAGGCGGTGCTAACTTTGATCCAAAAGGGCGCTCAGACGGTGAAATAATGCGTTTTTGCCAATCATTTATGAACGAGTTATACCGCCACATTGGCCCAACTACCGACGTACCTGCAGGGGATATTGGTGTTGGCGCACGCGAAATTGGTTATTTGTTTGGCCAGTACAAGCGTTTAACAGGGCGTTACGATGGTGTGTTAACCGGTAAAAGCCTAATGTGGGGTGGCTCGTTAGTTCGTAAAGAAGCAACTGGCTACGGCGCAGTGTATTTTGCAAACTACATGCTACAAAACCGCGATGATAGCCTAGCTGGAAAACGTTGTTTAATTTCGGGCTCGGGTAATGTTGCTATTTATGCGATGGAAAAGCTGTATCAATTAAATGCAAAACCAATTACCTGTAGTGACTCTCGCGGTACGTTATTTCATGACGCGGGTATAGACTTAACGCTTATTAAAGAGTTAAAAGAGCAGCAACGTGGCTGTTTAAGCAAATATAAAGAAAGCTACCCAGAAGCTACTTATATTGCTCGCGCAGATTACCCAGAAGATGGGCATGCAGTGTGGCGTTTTAAAGCCGATGCTGCGTTCCCGTGTGCCACTCAAAATGAGTTAACTCAAGGCGATGCAAAAGCGCTACTAAGCAATGGCTGTATTTTGGTGAGTGAAGGTGCAAACATGCCTTCGACCAAAGACGCGATTGACTGCTTTATTAAAGCCAAAATAGCTTACGGCCCAGGTAAAGCTGCTAATGCGGGCGGCGTTGCAACCAGCCAATTAGAAATGGCGCAAAATGCCAGTATGCAAAGTTGGACTTTTGAAGAAGTGGATGCAAAATTACAGCACATAATGAAAAACATTTTTAATATTGCTAACGAAACAGCGGCAGAATTTGGCCAACCTACTAACCTGTTACTTGGCGCTAATATTGCTGGTTTTCGCCGTGTTGCCGATGCAATGATAGAGCAAGGCGTAGTTTAACTAAAATAGTTTAAAGCAATTGCAGCTTATTGCTGTGAGAGCCTGTACTTAAAAACACCCCATAAATTTAGCTATTTATGGGGTGTTTTATTTAAATAACCGCTTAAGTTAGTTATAACGCTATAAAGCCAAGCTATAACAGCGTAGGATCAGGCTACTTTCGAATGAAAATAGGTTTGCACTTCGCGGTGCATTAACATAAAAAACTATGCAACTAACTGCAAAAGCATCACTTCCTAACGCATTACTTATCTCTATTAGTACACCTCACTTTAAAGGCGATGAAGCAACTGAGTCGCTTGCAGAGTTGGCACGCCTAGTTACCACTCTTGGCTTTAAAGTAGTTGGCACACAATCACAAAAGCAAAGTTCTACCCAAAAAGTAAATGTACTTGGCTCAGGCAAACTGGCTGAAATAGCGCGCCTTACTGGAAATAAAGGTTCTGCTGCAGATGAGGATGAAAATTTTCTTGATGACGATCCATTATCCGACATGCCATCAGAAATTCCATCAGACGGTTTAGATTTTGCTTGTGCCGATGTTGTCGTTTTTGACTGCGATTTAACGCCTTCTCAACTACGTAATGTTGAGAACCAGTTAGGTGTGGAAGTATTTGACCGCACCGGCATAATTATTGAAATATTTAGCCGCCATGCGCGCACTAAAACAGCAAAATTACAAGTTGAAATTGCTCGCCTTAACTATGTAGCGCCGCGTCTGCGTGAAACAACTACCGGCGATAAAGAACGCCAAATGGGTAAGGGTGCAGGTGAGACAACGCTTGAACTTAACCGTCGTAAAGTACGCGACCAATTAGCCGAGTTAAAGCGTGAACTGGTAAATGTTCAAGATGTAATGATGGACAGACGAGAACAGCGCTCAGAGCTATTTTCGGTTGCTTTGATTGGTTATACCAATGCGGGTAAATCGTCGATGATGCGCGCAATTACGGGCAGTGATGTAGAGGGCGAAAACAAACTTTTTGCTACGCTGGATACCACAGTTCGTGCTTTGTATCCAATAACGCAACCACGCATATTGGTATCTGATACAGTTGGTTTTATTAAAAAATTACCGCATGACTTAGTTGCTTCATTTCATTCAACTTTAGCCGAGGCACATGATGCGTCGTTATTGTTATATGTAGTTGATGCCTCGGATGCGTCTTTTCGCTCACAACTAGATGTAGTGCATAATGTATTGGCAGAAGTGGGCGTACAAGGTAGTAAAAAGTTATTAGTACTTAACAAGTCAGATCAACTTAGCGATGAGCAACAACAAGCATTAATGGCTGAATTTCCTGATGCCATGATGACATCAACACGTAACCCAGCTGATATAGCTAAATTACATAAATACATTGTTGATACAGCACAAAGCGACATGATTGAAGAAGAGGTTATTATTCCTTATACCGCCAAAGGTATAGTGGGTGAAATTCGCTCGAGCATGAGTGTCATTAAAGAAGAATATGAATATAGCCATATTAAGCTCACCGTACGCTCCAATGCGATTGACTTAGAAAGGCTAAAAAAGCGTATGCTTAATTTATAGTTAACCTGAACTCTGGTTAAGAGATTTACTAACATATTGAATCATCGTTATATTTAATTTTATTTTCTCTAGCCAGAGGTTTTCAGTGAAAACAAGGCGAATTTACGCGTCAATAGCTGGCCTATTGCAAGTAAATTCAACGCAGTTAGCGCTGAAAACAGCTGCTTGAGATAAGTTTATTATCCGGAGCTCAGGTTAGTTAGTGCACGTTTGGTATAATAAAAGCACAGCCCAAAACAGGCTGTGCTTTTTTAAAACTGATAATTATGAAAACGCTTTTTCTGCTAACTCTTCTTGCATTTGTTCTCGCATTTTAAACTTTTGCAGTTTACCGGTTACCGTCATAGGGTAATTTTCAACAAAACGAATATGGCGCGGCACTTTAAAATAAGCTAGTTTGTCTTTTAAAAACAACCGTATTTGTGCTTCGTCTAGTTGTGCATCTTCTTTGGGTTGGATCCAGGCGCATACTTCTTCACCGTATTTTTCGTCGCTAATACCAAATATAGCGGCATCTTGAACACCTGGGTAGGTATAAAGCACTTCTTCTATTTCGCGGGGATAAATATTTTCACCGCCGCGAATTATCATGTCTTTAATGCGGCCAACAATACTAACAAAGCCTTCGCTATCCATTACCCCTAAGTCGCCAGAATGCAGCCAACCATCTTGATCTATGGTCGCTTTGGTTTTTTCTTCATCGTTCCAGTAGCAACGCATAATTCCTGCACCCCGACTGCATACCTCACCCGATAGCCCCACGGGTTGAATGTTACCTAGCTCATCAATTATTTTAACTTCGGTATGCGCTAATGCACGGCCTACTGTCGTTACTTGGCGCTCAATAGATGAGTCGGTTTCAGTAATATTATTAATAGGGCTGCATTCAGTTTGGCCATATGCAATAACTACTTCGTGCATATTCATTAAAGTTTGTACTTTGCGCATTACTTGCTCGGGGCAGGTAGAGCCGGCCATTACACCAGTGCGTAATGTACTTAAGTCGTAATCATTAAAGTTACTTAATTCAAGCTCACTAATAAACATGGTCGGTACACCATGCAGTGCTGTACAGCCCTCATTTTGTACTACTTCGAGAGTTGTTTTCGGATCAAATGCATCCCCAGGATAAACGGCTGTAGCGCCTTTGCTCATAGACACTAAACTGCCAAGTACCATACCAAAGCAATGATAAAGTGGCACAGGTATGCATATTTTATCTTTATTGGTAATGTGCATGGCTTCACCAACAAATAATGCATTATTTAAAATGTTTTTGTGAGTAAGCGTTGCCCCTTTGGGGTTGCCAGTGGTGCCAGACGTAAATTGAATATTGATATCTTGATTGCAATTAAGGGTAGCGGCTACTGAATCTAACTGCTGTTTATGCTCTTGAGTTGCAAGTGCGGTTACTTCAGCGAATGAAAACATACCAGGGCTTGCTTCATCACCAATTCTAATGACGTTTTTAAGCGTGGGAAGAGCAGCGGCATTAAGCTGCCCTTTTTCGCACTCTGCTAGCTCTGGCGCTAAACTTTGTAGCATTTGCAGATAGTTACTGCCTTTAAATTCTGAAGCGGTAATTAAGGTAGTGCACTCAACGCTGTTTAAAGCGTACTGCAATTCGCTGGGGCGATAAGCTGGGTTTACACATACCATAATTGCGCCAATTTTAGCGGTGGCGAACTGAGTTAAACACCATTGAATGTTATTTGGCGACCAAATACCTACTCTTTCTCCAGGCTTAATACCCAGTGCTAGTAAGCCCATTGCTAATTGGTTTACTTGATGTTGAAACTCTTTATAGCTCAAGCGTATATTTTGATGGTGCACAACCACGGCTAATGCGTCGGGGGCATTGTCGACAATGCTGTCGAAGTAGTCACCTATGGTTTGCTTGGTTAATGGGGTGCTTTGTATTCCTTTAAAATAACTCTGCAATAGCGGCATAGGGTTTATTTTTTCTATTTCTTTAACCGCTTTTGTTGTTACATTCATGTCATTCTCCGTATCAATAGATATGAATAGCTGAATGATAAATAAACATATATTGTCGACAAAGGGAAGAGGGGTAGACTAATGTCTTAGGTTTGTTGCTGAAAATGAAATAAGTAAAAATAAAGCAAAAAAAAACGCGCCTTACACTGTAAGTACGCGCTTTTAGCAATTACTAAATGAGGTTACATTTCGTCGCTGCGGTAAGTTTTTTTCATAATATAAACGTAAGCGTTTACAAAAGCATTTTCTTGATACTTTTTAAGACCGGTATCCTCAAAATCAATAGGGATAGGGTTGCGTTTAACTTGCTCTTTAATTTCGGTTGTTGTAAATAATTTTACATCAAGGTTTTCGATTAGCTGAATCGCGGTTTCCATTTTAAAACCATTAGCACTACCAGCAAATTTACCTTTTGGAGCACGTTGACGTATTGCAACAGAATCAATTTGGTAATCTTGCATTAGCTTGGCAAAATCAAACTGAAACTTGCGCATTACTTCTGTGTCGTTACCGTTACCTAAGGTAAAGCGTGTTTGGCGCACGTCGCGAATATCAAATACGTCATTATCTTTACTTAAAATACAAAGTAGTACATCACTACCGGTAATATCTACACCACATGTTCTCATTACTATTCTCTAATATAACTTAATTACCCAGTATTATACGCAACATCCATTAAATTGCGAGAGTAAGCACTTAAGTCAGTTGTAAATTTAACGGCGATTAGATTTATTATATTGATGCAATAAAATCTGCGCCGAAACATTATTAATTTAGCCTTTATAACAAAATAGCAGGTGTTTTAGCCGCTTTAAACTTGTAATTAGTAGCGTTGCACGCGACAATATCTTTTTTGTAGTTGAGCAGACTCAGCATCTACATTAGCCAAATTTGGCGAGAAATAGTCAATGCTTATTCGTAAGAGCGTTGTCGAGTCATTCTCATTTAATTAATTTAAAAAATACACGTGATACATTGTAGGTGTCACCACTGTAGTAAGGATTTATAATGCCAGTTATTACTCTCCCTGACGGAAGTCAACGTAGTTTTGAAAACCCAGTAAGTACGCTAGATGTTGCCAACGATATTGGTCCAGGGCTCGCTAAAGCGACCATTGCTGGCCGTGTTAATGGCGAGCGTGTTGATGCATGTGATCTAATAAGTGAAGATTCGCGCCTTGAAATCATCACCGCAAAAGACGACGACGGCTTAGAAATTATTCGTCACTCGTGTGCACACTTAATTGGGCATGCGGTTAAACAGCTTTTCCCAGATGCAAAAATGGCAATTGGTCCTACTATTGATAACGGCTTTTATTACGATATTGATATGGAACAGTCGTTATCTCAAGATGATCTTGACGCGATTGAAAAGCGTATGTTGCAACTTGCTAAAACAAACTACGATGTAGTTAAAAAAACCGTAAGCTGGCAAGAAGCACGCGATGTATTTGCAGCGCGTGGTGAAACATACAAAATAGAAATTTTGGATGAAAACATCGCTAAAGATGACCGTCCAGGGTTATATCATCACGAAGAATATGTAGACATGTGTCGTGGCCCTCACGTACCTAACATGAAATTTTGCCAAAACTTCAAAATAATGAAAGTAGCGGGTGCATATTGGCGTGGTGATTCAGAAAACAAAATGCTACAACGCATTTACGGCACAGCGTGGGGCGATAAAAAGCAACTAAAAGCGTATTTAAAACGCCTTGAAGAAGCTGAAAAGCGTGATCACCGCCGTATTGGTAAAGCACTTGATTTATGGCATTGGCAAGAAGAAGCGCCAGGTATGGTATTTTGGCACAACGATGGTTGGAGCATTTACCGTGAGCTTGAAGATTTTGTGCGTGAAAAGCTACGTGAATATGATTACGAAGAAGTAAAAGGTCCAATGATGATGGACCGTTCGTTATGGGAAAAATCAGGTCACTGGGAAAAATATGCAGATGCTATGTTTACCACAGTGTCTGAAAAGCGTGAATACGCGATTAAACCAATGAACTGCCCAGGTCACGTACAAATATTTAATCAAGGTTTAAAATCGTACCGCGATTTACCACTACGTATGGCTGAGTTTGGTTGTTGTCATCGTAACGAGCCATCGGGTGCATTACATGGCTTAATGCGCGTACGTGGCTTTACCCAAGATGATGCGCACATTTTCTGTACCGAAGAGCAGATAATGGACGAAGTTTCAGCGTGTATTAAGATGGTTTATGATACATATGAGACATTCGGTTTTGAAAAAATCGTGGTTAAGCTCTCAACACGTCCAGAGCAACGTATTGGTGAAGACCATATGTGGGATAAAGCAGAGCTGGCATTAGCCGAAGCACTTAAACTAAACGAGATTGAATTTGATTACCTACCAGGTGAAGGCGCATTTTACGGCCCTAAAATTGAATTTACTTTGTACGATTGTTTAGACAGAGCGTGGCAATGTGGTACAGTGCAACTAGACTTTGCATTACCGGGTCGTTTAGGCGCAACTTATGTTGCTGAAAATAACGAACGCCGCACCCCAGTTATGATACATCGTGCCATTTTAGGTTCTATTGAACGCTTTATTGGTATTTTAACTGAAGAATACGCTGGTTTATTCCCTACGTGGCTTGCGCCAAAGCAAGTGGTAATTATGAATATTACCGATAAACAAGCCGATTATGTTAAAGAAGTTGTACAAAAATTAAATAAACTTGGAATTAGAGCCACTGCTGACTTGAGAAATGAGAAGATTGGCTTTAAAATCCGAGAGCATACACTTAAGCGTATTCCTTACTTACTTGTTGTTGGCGATAAAGAAGTTGAACAACAAGAAGTAGCAGTACGTACCCGCACAGGTGAAGACCTTGGCAAATTTAATGTTGATGACTTTGTAGCTAAAATTAGCGAAGAGATAAAAAGTCGACAATAAAAAATCGAGCGTGTAAGGCATTTACAAACAGCCAATTACACGCTTACTATTATTGATATTCTTGGAGGAACGTACTATTAGAGGCGGCAAGAAAGGGCAACAAACAGCCCAAAAAAATCGTATTAACGAAGAAATTACAGCTCAAGAAGTTCGCTTAATTGACATTGACGGCGAGCAAGCTGGAATTCAGTCATTAAAAGACGCGCAAACTATGGCTGATGCAGCGGGTGTTGATCTTGTAGAGATTAGCCCGAACGCTGAGCCGCCTGTTTGTAGAATCATGGACTACGGTAAGTTCATCTTTGAAAAAAGCAAAGAACTAAAAGAGCAGAAGAAGAAGCAAAAGCAAATCCAGATAAAAGAAATCAAATTCCGTCCTGGTACGGATGAAGGTGATTATCAGGTTAAGCTGCGCAACTTACGTAAGTTCTTAGAAGCTGGCGATAAAGCTAAAATTACGATTCGCTTCCGTGGTCGTGAAATGGCTCACCAAGAAATTGGTATAGAATTATTAAACCGTATCAAAGGCGATTTGGAGGAGCTTGCAGTTGTTGAGTCTTTCCCTAATCGCGTTGAAGGTCGCCAAATGGTTATGATGATGGCGCCTGTTGCTAAAAAATAATTTTTAAGCGATAATACGCACCGAAAATAGCTCAGGTCTGCAAGTAATATGTAAATATTCACCTGAGTTAACCGGTTTTAAAGTAAGACTGCAGCATTTATGCTGGGTTTTCACCGGAACATGGCAGTAAGTTAGGCCTGAAAGTGGAGCTATAGCAATATATCTCACGCCTGCTTACTAATTTAAATGCAATACAATTTGGAGTTATTGCAATGGCTTATAAGCTAAAAAGTCACAGAGGCGCAGCTAAGCGTTTCAAAAAGACTGCTTCTGGCGGTTTCAAGCGTAAACAAGCGCATCTTCGTCATATTCTGACTAAGAAAACTTCTAAGCGTAAGTTACACCTACGTCCTAAGATGATGGTTCATAAAAATGACCATGGTCTAGTTTCACGTATGTTACCGTTCGCTTAATAGGGGTTTTTAGAAATGGCAAGAGTTAAACGCGGCGTTGTCGCACGTGCACGTCACAAAAAAGTTTTAAAACAAGCAAAAGGTTATTACGGAGCACGTTCACGTGTTTACCGTGTAGCTTTCCAGGCTGTTACTAAAGCGGGTCAATACGCTTACCGTGACCGTCGTGCGAAGAAACGTACTTTCCGTCAATTATGGATTGCACGTATCAATGCTGCTTCACGTCAAAATGGTCTGTCTTACAGCCGTTTTATCAGTGGTCTTAAAAAGACATCTGTAGAAATCGATCGTAAGATCCTTGCAGATATCGCTGTTTATGACCAAGTTGCATTCGCAGCGCTTGTTGAAAAAGCAAAAGAAGGCCTAGCGGCCGCTTAAGCTTTTTTATATAAGTATTAAAAAGGAGCCTATGGCTCCTTTTTTTGTGTTCGGCGTATAGTAATTATTCCGCAGTTTGCTTTTATCATTAGTATAAACTGCATAGTATATTGAATTTTAGTAAATTTATTGTTCCCCTTAATAATTCGCTAAACACAAACAAAGTGCTAAATGTTATTGGCTGCTTTTTTTTGTTGAATCACCGCACTTTCATCATATAAAAATGTTTAATTGATATAATTTATTTAATTAAGGCGTTTGTTAGAGAATTTTATGTTTGCAAGTTTATTGGTTTTATCAGCTAGTGTGGCGTATGACAGCCATTTACCTCCTTTGTTGCCATGGCAAGGGCAAAGCATATCCCTAATGCAAAAAGCAGGTCCGCTGACCACTGACTTTGAACTATCCTCTGGTGAAGCATCACCAAGTTATGCCGAGACGATGGCTTTTGTAGACAGACTGGTTGCTGCGAACCCAACGCAATTTAAAGCTCAAACAATTGGTTACAGCAATAGCCAACGGGCTATAAAAATGTTGATTGCCAGCGAGCAAGGGTATTTTCAAGCCAGTCAAATAGCAAACGATACTAAACCAACCATTTTTGTTCAAGCCGGTATTCATGGCGGAGAAATTGACGGTAAAGATGCCATGTTTATGTTGCTCAGAGATATAGCAACAGGTAAGCGCCGCGATATATTAAAAAACGTTAATATTTTATTTATTCCTATTTTAAACGTAGATGGCCACGAGCGCAGTAGCGCATTTAACCGTATTAATCAGCGCGGTCCGGTAAAAATGGGCTTTAGAACCAATGGCAATAATCTAAATTTAAATCGTGATTTTACTAAACTCGATACACCAGAAATTAAAAGTGTTTTAAAAGTAATTAACGACTACAACCCTAATTTGTATATTGATGTACATGTAACCGACGGTGCAGATTATCAATACGATGTAACCTATGGCTACAATCCGGTGTTTGCTAGCGAGTCGCCGGCGGTATCAGATACACTCAATCAACTTTTTAAACCTTTAATAGATGAAAAGCTGGTATCGCAAGGACATATACCAGGACCACTGGTATTTGTTATGGACAAGCGCGAGTTTAAAAGTGGCCTAGCGGGTTGGGTGGCTACGCCAAGATACTCTAACGGCTGGGGAGACTTAAAGTCATTACCGACCATTCTCGTTGAAAACCATTCATTAAAACCCTATAAACAACGAGTTTTGGGGACGTATGTGTTTTTAGATGGCGCAATAAGTGCGCTTGCTGAGCATAGTAATGAATTATTAGCTGCGGTAAAAAAAGAGCAAGCATTTATTCCTAAGCAACTTAGTGTTAAGCGCGGCTATGCTGAGCAAGCAAACGAAATAGAATTTAAAGGCATAAGTTACGCGCGAGAACAAAATGCACTTTCTGGGCAAGTAGAAGTTAAATATTTAGGTAATAAGCAAGACTACACTAATCTTCCTATTTATTGGCAAAAAGAGGTGCTGCATACAGTTGAAGTACCTAAAGCATTCTTTATTCCGCCAGTGTATAGCGACCTTGTAGCAAAACTTAAATTGCATGGTGTGGAGTTTACTCAGCTTGAGGGGGTAAATACTCAACCATTAAAAGTAGCGAAAGTAAAAGATTACACTTTTGATAAAGCCCCCTTTGAAGGGCGATTTAGAGTCTCGGCAAACTTTGATTATGTTGCTGCAATTAATGTTGATTTAAATGGCTGGTATCAAGTGAACACGCAGCAAATAGCAGGCGAGTTGGCGGTGCATTTATTACACCCCGAAGCGCCTGACTCATTTTTTGCGTGGGGCGAATTTAATACTATTTTTCAGCGTACTGAGTACATGGAAAACTATGCATTAATTCCTTATGCCCGCCAAATGCTCAAAAATAATCCTAAATTAGCGCTCGCGTTCGATAAAAAGATTAATGACGATAAGGTATTTGCCAAAGATGCCGATGCGCGCTTAAATTGGTTATATGAGCAGAGCCCATTTTACGATCAAGCTTATTTAAAATATCCAATATTAATGTCTTTTGAAGAAGACATTGTACTTGCTGAGCAAAAAGATAAAGAAATTTAAGATGCATATAATTACAATACCCGTTACTGCTTTTGCACAAAACTGTCGCATTATTGCATGCTCGCAAAGCAAACAAGCTGTGGTAGTAGACCCAGGTGGCGATTACAACAAAATTGTGGCGGCATTAAAACAGCACGATTTAACGTTAACAGCAATTTGGTTAACGCATGGCCATTTAGATCATGTTGGTGCGGCTGATGCCTTGCGTAATACCTATAGCGTAAAAATAATTGGCCCACATAAAGATGAGCACTTTTGGTTTGAAAATTTACCAATGCAAGCACAAATGTTTGGTTTTGCAGCGGTTACTGCTTTTTATCCAGATGAGTGGCTAGCACACGACGATATAATACGCGTTGGGGAGTTGAGCTTTATCGTAAGGCATTGCCCTGGGCATACTCCTGGTCATGTGGTGTTTTATCAGCCACAACAGCAGTGTGTTATTGTGGGTGATGTAATATTTAAAGGCTCAGTAGGGCGCACGGATTTCCCAAAAGGAGATGCTCAGCAGTTAATTACCTCAATTAAAACGCAAATAATGACGCTCCCCGATAATACCCGCATACTTGCAGGGCATGGCAGCGATACGAACGTAGGCTACGAAAAACAAAACAATCCTTTTATAAGTGGGCAGTTTGGTTAATGCTGAGTAAATAAATTTTTTGCCAAAAACAAGCAGACTGTTTTTTAAAACACATGTATAATTTAGCCAGTTTATCTGATAAATAAGAAATAAAATGTCTCTAAATCACGTAGATCGCCAAATTTTGGCACTTTTGCAGCAAGATGCTAGTTTATCAACCGCTGAAATAGCAGATAAAGTAGGTTTGTCGCAATCTCCTTGTTGGCGCCGTATTGCTAAGCTAGAGCAAGATGGTTACATAAAAAGTAAAGTTGCACTTTTAGATGAGAAAAAGCTGGGCTTTGATATGCTGGTTTATGCTCACGTGCGTTTATCGAACCATGGTAAAAAGAATCTTGCTGAATTTGAAAAACTAATATTGAGTTACGATCAAGTAACTGAATGTTACACTATGGCAGGCACCATGGACTTTATGCTGCGTATTATTTCACAAGGTATTGAGGGCTATGAGCACTTTGTACGTGATAACTTGCTTAGCTTAGAGTACGTTCAAGAAGTACATTCTAATGTGACCATGACTTGCGTTAAACGCAGTACCGCTCTACCTCTGTAACCAAATATCTATTAACGCTAAGCACTTATTACTTAGCGTTAATGCCCTACTGACAATTGTTAACTGGGCGCTAATTTGATAGAATTCAGCGCTTTTTTTGTTACCCGTCTATGAAAACACTTGAGGAACTCAATGTTTAACTTACTCAGCAAAGCGCCAAGCTCTGCTAAAAACGATATCCTATCTGGATTAACCGTGGCATTAGCCTTGGTCCCAGAAGCTGTTGCGTTTGCCTTTGTTGCAAATGTAGAACCTTTAGTTGGACTCTATGCCGCGTTTATCGTTGGTTTAATTACGGCTATTTTCGGTGGTCGCCCTGGCATGATTTCTGGCGCAACCGGTGCCTTAGCTGTTGTTATGGTAAGTTTAGTATTTGATCATGGGGTTGAATATTTATTTGCCACTGTGCTGCTAATGGGCATACTGCAAATACTGGCTGGAGTTTTTAAGCTCGGAAAGTTTATTCGTATGGTGCCGCATCCGGTAATGCTTGGCTTTGTGAACGGCTTAGCCATCGTTATATTCTTAGCTCAGTTGGGGCAGTTTAAAGTTCCCGATGGCATGGGCGGTCAGCAATGGATGACAGGGAATCCTCTGTATATTATGTTGGGGTTAGTGGCACTAACCATGGCTATTATTCATTTTTTACCTAAATTAACTACAGCAATCCCATCGTCGTTAGTTGCTATTGTAACAGTTACAGCCTTGGTTATTGGCTTTGATTTAGAAGCGCACACTGTACTTGATTTCCTAAAAGGGATGACCGGCGATGAAGCGGTAACGATTGCTGGCGGTTTACCTGAATTTCATATTCCTATGGTGCCATTTACCCTAGATACTTTTATTATTATTTTTCCTTATGCACTTATTTTAGCGGCAATTGGTTTAATTGAGTCTTTATTAACGCTGAGCCTAATTGACGAAATAACAGAAACGCGTGGGCATAGTAACAAAGAATGTATAGGCCAAGGCGCTGCAAATATTACCTGTGGCATGTTTGGTGCTATGGGCGGTTGTGCCATGATAGGTCAGTCAATGATCAATATTAACTCAGGTGGGCGTTCGCGTTTATCGGGCATTAGTGCTGCGCTAATATTACTTGCGTTTATTATTTTTGCCTCAGGTTTAATTGAAATGATCCCACTGGCTGCTTTGGTTGGTGTGATGTTTATGGTGGTGTTGGGTACTTTTGAATGGGCAAGCTTTAAAATGATGAAGCGTGTACCACTGTCTGATGCATTTGTAATTGTATTAGTGTCGGGTGTTACCGTTATTACCGACTTAGCCATTGCAGTGTGTGTGGGTGTGATTGTATCGGCATTGGTATTTGCTTGGCAGCATGCAAAGCATATATACACAACCAACTATATTGATGAACAAGGTGCTAAAGTATATGAATTACATGGACCTCTGTTTTTTGGTTCGGTTAAAAACTTTGTTGAATTATTTGATGTAAAGAACGACCCTAACGATATTATTATTGAATTTAAATATAGTCGTGTGGCCGATCACAGTGCCATTGAGGCAATTGACAGCTTAGCTGATAAATATAAAAAAGCAGGCAAAAAATTACACCTACGACACTTAAGTAAAGACTGTACGCAACTGCTGCATAAAGCACGCGATTTAGTTCAAGTTAATGTAATTGAAGACCCAACCTATAAAGTGGTATCTGATAAGCTTGCTTAATTTAAATTAAGCAATAATTTAGTAAATAAATACGTTAAAAGCGAAAGGTTTATTCCTTTCGCTTTTTTATGCGTAACAATAGATGCGATCAATACCTGTTTGCGGCAAGGCTCTTAAAAAGCAAGATGGTTGGTAGTGCTAAGCGTTTACATAACTCGATATAATAGTGACAAATACACAGGGTAATAATTTATTTTGAATTGGCAATCTTTGATTGATAACAGACAGCGTTTTTTTTGGCTCTTGCAAGTAGCAGGCTGGATTGGTTACGCCTTGGTAAATTATATCGGCTCTAAAGTATTTGAAATGCGCGATATTTACGTATTTGTTATTTTATTAAATGCCTACGCAGGCTGTTTAATGACAGTGCCGCTGCGCTATATTTACCGAAAAATTTGGCATGCTTCACCTTGGGTATTAATGCTGGTTGTATTTAGCGCGTCCTATATTACGGGCACTTTATGGGCTGTGGTACAAAAATTTAATTTATGGGAAATATACCGCCATGGCTATCGGCCAGAAGAATGGTTTTACTACCTACAGCAAGGCTTAGATTCGGTATACATAATTTTATGTTGGAGTGGTTTATACTTTGGCGTTAAGTATTACCAGCTATTACAAAGTGAGCGTCAAAAAGCACTAAAAGCCACTACCATGGCGCACGAAGCTCAATTAAAAATGCTTAGGTATCAGTTAAATCCGCACTTTTTATTTAATACCCTCAATGCTATTTCTACATTAATTTTGGTAAAAGAGAACAAAGATGCTAATTTAATGGTGTCAAAATTAAGCGACTTTTTACGTTATACACTTAATACAGATCCAATTAAAAAAGTGCCGCTAGAGCAAGAGTTACATGCCTTAATGCTTTATTTAGAAATAGAGCGAGTGCGGTTTGATGAACGCTTAAAAGTAAATATAGAAATTAGTGAGCAAGCAAAGCAGGCATTAGTGCCGAGCTTGATTTTACAACCTATTATAGAAAATGCGATTAAGTATGCAATTGCACACTTAGTAGAGGGCGGTGTAATAGATATTAAGGCGCAAGTGTTTGCTAATGAATTATTACTTGAAGTAGGTGATAATGGACCAGGAACAGAACTAATTAATGGTCAGTTGGTAAATGCTCAAGGTGTAGGCGTTGCAAATACCAAGGATAGATTAAAAACGCTCTACGAAAATAATTATTCGTTTGTATTATCGCATAATACGCCAAGTGGGTTAAAAGTTAATCTGCGAGTACCGTTTGAGAAGGCAGTAAAGTAATGATAAAAATAAAAACACTTATAGTTGATGATGAGCCATTAGCACGTAGAGGCTTAGCTGTAAGGCTTGAAGAGTTTGCTGACATTGAAGTGATCAAACAATGTAGTTCCGGTGCCGATGCGATTGAAATATGTAAAAATCAAAAAATAGATCTCATTTTTTTAGATATTCAAATGCCTGGTATGAACGGTTTTGAAGTTGCACGCGCGTTAAGCGAAAGTACACGAGTATTACCAGCTATTGTTTTTGTTACTGCTTTTGATCAGTTTGCAGTTAAAGCATTTGAAATACATGCTTTAGATTACATTTTAAAACCCGTTGATGACAACAGACTTAAGCAGGCGGTGGAAAAAGTGCATACTTATTTAAAAACGCAGCAAGACAACGCCCATAAGAAAAAACTAGCAAGCTTTGTCGCTGGGATCACAGGTAATAATTGCGAAGAAATACTTAAAAAATTAGCCACAGGCGACACATTAACGGATAGACGTTACCCAGAGTCGCTTGCCGTAAAAGAGCAGGGCGAAATAATTCGTGTGCCAGTTGTTACTATTCAATGGGTTGATGCTGCGGGTGATTATATGTGCCTACATTGCCAAGATGGGCAAACGCATATATTACGTAAAACCATGAAAGAGCTTGAACAAGAGCTTGATCCGCAGTTGTTTGTACGCGTGCATCGCAGTGCAATTGTAAATACTAAACAAATCAGTAAATTGGTCACTCAAGTAAGTGGTGAATATTTATTAGTACTTGAAAACGGTCAAGAGCTTAAAGTAAGCCGTAGCTACCGCGATAAAGTAAAAGCAGCATTAGCGAGTTAATATTTCAGTTAGTGATTGTAGAGTAGATACAAAAAAGCGAGCTAAGCTCGCTTTTTTGTATTTAAGTTACTGTATTAAATATTAGCTTACAGTAACAATTTTCATGGTGTTAGTTGCGCCCACAGTTTCCATAGAGTCACCGTGAGTAATAATAACTGTATCGCCAGACTCTAAAGCACCTTGTTCAACAAGTGTTGCAAGTGCCGCTTTAACCATGCCGTCTTTTTCAGTTTTAGTAGAATCAAAAAATACTGGATAAACACCACGGTATAGCGCAGTTTGTCCTAGTGTACTGGCATGGCGAGATAACGAGTAAATAGGTAAACCTGAGCTAATACGCGACATTAATTTAGCCGTACTACCTGATTCAGTTAAGGTAACAATTGCTCTTACTGAATCTAAGTGGTTTGCTGCATACATAGCCGAAAGGGCGATAGATTCTGCATTACTTGAAAAACGACTGTCTAAACGATGTTTAGAAACATGCGTTTCTTTTTGCGACTCAGCACCTAAACAAACTCGCGCCATAGTTGCAACTGTTTCTTCAGGATAATCCCCCGCGGCTGTTTCAGCCGAAAGCATTACGGCATCAGTACCATCAAGCACTGCGTTGGCAACATCCATTACTTCAGCACGTGTTGGCATTGGATTGTCGATCATCGACTCCATCATTTGCGTCGCAGTAATAACGGTACGGTTTAATGAGCGCGCACGGCGAATAATGAGTTTTTGCTTGCCCATTAGCGCGGCATCACCAATTTCAACACCTAAATCACCGCGGGCAACCATGACCGCATCAGACGCAAGAATAATATCATCAACGGCTTCTTGTGTTTCAACGGCTTCTGCACGTTCAATTTTTGCCAATAACTGCGCTTTTGAACCTGCGGCTTCAGCCAGTGAGCGTACGTAACGCATATCATCGCCACTGCGTGGGAATGAAACGGCTATATAGTCAACGTCAATTTCTGCAGCTGTAAGTAGGTCTTCTTTGTCTTTTTCTGTAAATGCCGGCGCAGTTAAGCCGCCGCCTAAACGGTTAATCCCTTTATTGTTAGATAAAACACCGCCAACAGTTACAGTACAATGTACTAAGTGGCCAACAACTTCGTTAACGCGTAGCTGAATAAGGCCATCGTTTAACAGCAGTAAATCATTAGCGCTTACATCGTTAGGTAGTTCTTTGTAATCTATACCAACAGCGTTAATATCGCCTTCGCCTAACTCCATTTTTGCATCAAGGGTAAATTTGGCACCAACAGCAAGGGTTACTTTACCTTCTTTAAAGGTAGAAACACGAATTTTAGGGCCTTGTAAGTCAGCAAGAATAGCAATATGTTTACCTAAGCGTTTAGCAATTTCGCGTACCGCTTGGGCGCGGTCTTTGTGATCTTGTGCCACACCGTGCGAGAAGTTTAAACGTACGACATTTGCACCTGCGCAAATAATTTTTTCTAAGTTGTTATCTCTATCAGTAGCAGGCCCTAGTGTCGCGACTATTTTTGTGCGTCTTAGCATTTAATTCTCCTGTATGCTTAATTTTAAGCAGATTGACGGTTATTTTGTTTTATAAAGCAGTTACCATTAGCAGGTAAAGTTTTAGTTATGAGCAATTTTTATTGTATTGCCACTATTATATACAAAATGAATGTGCGATCATTATGACACCGGTGTCAGGGGGCGTCAATGATCTATAAATTTTTAATCTAGCGACTATTTCTCCCCCTGAGTCCGCTGTTGTTTGATATAATTACATTGTGATAAAAGTATATTTTTTTGCTCATGATATAATACACGTGCCAAAGTATTTATTTAAATTAACTAACCAATTAGTTGTTACCGAGGAGGGCACTAAATGCAAGTTGCATTAGTAGGGTTAGGCGTTATGGGGAAAAACCTTGCCCTAAACTTAATTGAAAAGGGCATAACGCTGGTCGCTTATGACAAAAACCCCCATGCGGGTGAAGAGTTATTGAGCTGCGCTAAGTCAGAAGGTTTAGCTGATAAGCTGCACATTGTTTCTGATTTAGGAGACATGGTTAGACGTTTAGAAGCACCGCGTTCTATTTTGTTGCTTGTTCCTGCGGGCGAGTTGGTTGATGCTGTATGCAGTGAACTAATAGAAGCAGGCGTACAGTGCAGCGATATTATAGTTGACTGTGGTAACAGTAATTATAAAGACGGTATTAACCGCAAGCTTAAATACCAAAATAAATTTGAGTTTGCCACTATGGGGATTTCAGGCGGCGCAGAAGGTGCTCGTCATGGTCCTGCAATGATGGCAAGCGGATCTGAAGGTGGTTGGGAGCGTGTCGAGCCATGGTTTACAAAGGTTGCTGCAAGTTATAAGGGTGAATCGTGTTTCGCTCGTGTGGGCCAATCAGCCAGTGGTCACTTTGTAAAAATGGTTCATAACGGCATTGAATATGCGCTAATGCAACTTATTGCTGAAGTGTATCAATTGCTGCGTCATGGCACTGGGCGTTCACCTAAAGAAGTAGCAGAAATTTTTGACGAATGGTCGCAAGAGCATTTAAACAGCTACTTATTGTCTATTTCTAGCCACATATTGTCACTTGAAAATCAAAATAATGTACCACTTGTGGACTTAATTGATAATAAAGTGGGTGCTAAAGGCACAGGTTTATGGACTGCGCAAAATGCATTAGAGCTTGGTATTGCAGTACCGTCTTTAGTAGCTGCAGTGCAAGCACGTCATTTAACGAATGTTTATGACACAACTGCTGCACAAGAGATGACTTACGCCGATAGAGCAACCACTAAAGTTGAAATTGACTTAGTTGAGCTTAAAGATGCATTTACCTTAGCGAGTTTACTTGCTTATCGCCAAGGTTTGGCTTTAATTAAAGGCGCGTCGCGTACGCATCAGTGGAAAGTAGATTTGTCTAAAACACTGCAAACATGGCGTGCGGGTTGTATTATTCGTGCTGATTATTTAGATAGTGTTGCACAAGGCGTTGAATTTATTGACACCCTTGATAAAGAAGTATTTGCACTGCGTAAAATAACAGGCCAAGCAATGATGACAGGCTTAGCGTTTCCGGTGCTTAGCTCATCGCAAACTTACTTTGCTACATTAACCACTCCAAGTAATGGGCATTTAGTACAAGCCCAGCGTGATTACTTTGGTGAGCATGGGGTTAAAACCCATACAGGTGAAGTGTGTCATTTAACAGACCTAGTTGAGATTGACGCGAAAGTACGTTAATCAACCTGATCTGCGGATAATAAACTTATCTCAAGCAGCTATTTTCAGCGCTAACTGCGTTGAACTTACTTGCAATAGGCCAGCTATTGACGCGTAAATTCGTCTTGTTTTCACTGAAAACCTCTGGCTAGAGAAAATAAAATATAACTATGATTCAATACGTTAGTAAATTTCTTAACCAGAGTTCAGGTTAATTATTAAAACGACAAAAAAAGCACGCTAAATTTAGCGTGCTTTTTTAATTTTAAGTCCGCTAAATTAACGGGTTAACTCACCGCGTAAATTGTCTTGCATTAAGTGACGAATTGTCTCTACTTCAAGGTTTTGACTTAATAAGTAATGCAGCTTAGTTAAGCAAGCCTCTAATGTCATATCGTAACCACTGATCACACCTATATTAAGGAGCGCGTTACCCGTTGCATAGCCGCCCATATTTACATGACCTTTTATGCATTGGGTTAAATTTATAATAATAACGCCGCGCTTGCTGGCTTGCTCTAAAATAGTTAAAAATTCAGGATCTTGTGGTGCGTTGCCCACGCCAAAACTTAATAATACCAATGCTTTAATGCTACCGTTTACTAAGCTTTTCACAACCTCGGTACTAATACCCGGATATAAATGCAGCACACCAATAGGCTGCGTTGTAATGGGGGTTACTTGTAAATCGTTTTCAACATAGGGGCTTAATTGGCCTTTTATAAGTTGAATATTAATACCTGAAAGCGCTAAAGGTTCAAGGTTTGGTGAGGCAAATGCATCAAATCCATCGGCATGGGCTTTAGTGGCTCGATTACCACGAAACAACTGATTATTAAAAAATAAGCTTACTTCAGCAATAGGGTAGTTTGCTGCTAAGTACATAGCATTGAGTAAATTCACTTGCCCGTCTGAGCGCAATTGCGACAAGGGAATTTGTGAGCCGGTAACGATTACAGGCTTAGTTAAGTTTTCAAACATAAAAGATAAGGCGGCGGCGGTATACGCCATAGTGTCGGTGCCGTGGAGGACAACAAAGCCATCATAGTCTTGATATTTGTTTTTTATATCATCTGCTATTAACTGCCAGTGAGCAGGCGTCATATCAGAGGAATCAATTAAAGGGCAATACTCGTGAATATCAAAAAGTGGCATTTCTTCACGGTTAAATTCTGCATTATTGACCACAGTCTGAGTTAAGAACCCTTCTGCAGGAATATAGCCGCGACTCGATTTTTTCATCCCAATTGTACCGCCAGTGTAAGCGATGTAAATGCGTTTACGTTTCATAAAAAAAGCCCAGTAAAATAACTGGGCTTAGTATAACTTTAAATACAACTGCTTATAAAGGCAGATGCACTTTTATTGTGCGACAGAGCAAGCTAAACAGCGCGCATAAACACCTTGTGGATCGTTATAATCTTTAAGGTTATCTATTTCACTACTTAAACGCTTAACCAAACTTTGTAAGTTAGCTTGCGTTGCAAGAACCGAGGTTGTTGCGTTGTTACTGCCAAGCATAGATTTAACCGACGCATTACCTAAAATATCTTGAATCATTTTTTGTTGCGGGCTCAAGCTTTGTTTGATCGTTTTAACATCGTAATGATTTAGTTTAGCAAGTGCTGCTGCCGCTTTAATTGCGTCTTGCTTATCACCTAGTTTATCGATTAAGCCTAGCTCTTGTGCTTTTGCTGCGATCCATACACGGCCTTGCGCAATATTATCAACTTGCTCAGGTGTCATGTTACGTGCATCTGCAACCACATCTAAAAAGCGTCCGTAGGCCTCCTCAACACTCATTTGAATTACTTGCGCCATTTTGTCATCAAGCGGGCGAGTAATAGAAAACCCAGCCATGTCGGTTGTTGCCACGCCATCCGAGTAAACACCAAGGTTAGATAAGGTGTTTTCAAAGGTCATAAAGGTGCCAAATACGCCAATAGAGCCGGTAATTGTGCTTGGCGCAGCCCAAATTTCATTCGCTGCTGAAGCAATCCAATAACCGCCAGAAGCTGCAACAGAGCTCATTGAAGCAATAACAGGTTTACCTGCTGCTTTAAGTGCTAACACCTCAGCGCGAATAACTTCAGAGGCAAACATACTGCCGCCACCCGAATCAATGCGCAGTACTACGGCTTTAACTTTGTCATCTAAACGTGCATTACGCAGTAGTGCAGCTGTAGAGTCGCCGCCAATTTCGCCGGCTTTGCGCTCACCATCTACAATTGTACCTCTAGCAACAACTACCGCGACTTTTTCTGTCATTGGGTTATCAAATACAACAGGGGGCTTAACTAGGCTTAAATATTGACGAAATGAAACTTGTTTAAAAGTTTTGCCTTTTTCATCAGCGCCAACTAAATCAATTAACTGTTGGCGAACTTGTTGATTGGTTTTTAATGTGTCGACCCATTGATTATCTAGCGCATATTGACCCGCGTCGCCATTTGCAGCTGTCATTTTTGCTAAAAATACATCCATGGTTTCGTCAAAATTTGATTCATCAAAAGGACGTACTGCAGCAACATCTTGTTTGTATTCATTCCAAAGTGCAGTTAACCATACGCGATTAGCTTCTTTAGCTGCATCCGACATGTCATTGCGAATAAACGGCTCAACTGCCGATTTAAACGTACCAACACGGAATATATGCTGCGTTACTTTTAACTTTTCAAGTGCTTCTTTAAAGTACAGTGGGTACATACCAAAGCCTTCAATTGCTACACTGCCATAAGGGTGCATAGCGACTTCATCTGCATGTGCTGCAATGTAGTATTGAGCTTGAGTGTAGTAATAACCAGAGGCAATAACCTTTTTACCCGTTTGTTTAAATGCTTCAAGTGCCTTGGTAATTTGTTTTAATTTATTTAAATGCGCTTTTGGCATTTCTTGTAAATCTAACAGTATTACGCTGATACGGTCGTCTTTTGCGGCTTCGTTAATAACCTCAACTATATCATCGAGTAAAATTTCACCCGGTGATTCAGCGTTTGAAGTAGCATCACTAATTGCTGCTTCAATAGGATCTATATAGGTTTTTTCTTCAACAATAGGGCCGTTAAGGTTTAGTCTAAGTACTGAGCCATTTTCTACAATTATTTTATCGCCGTCACTTGAAAGAGACACAATAAAAACAATAACCAGTAATAAAAATAAAATGTTGAGTATTAAACGACGAGAAAAATTTATCCCAGTCCAAATACCTTTAAATACTTTTGCAATCAAAATAGATCCTTAATTTGGTACAACTAATACATTACAAGCATCTTAGCTCAGAATATAAATAAATTTAACTGCTAAATCGTAACGAAGTATTTATAAAGCTAATTATGCCACTGTTGCTATTCACATTTTTATCAATATAAACTTCAGTTGCACTTTTTGAAATTAAAAAAGTAGGCTTGTAATAGCCGAAAAATGGGTATTGTTAGCCTAATGTGCAACAGTTTATTAAAATACTAAGTTCAGATATTGCTTATTGGTCGGTATTAAAGCAGAATTGATCAATGCATACAGGTTAGACCAGTTAATGGGGCACAGGATGTTAGAACAACAATTACAATTAAAACACACACAATTACGTAACCGCTTAGTAATGGGCTCAATGCACACCGGTCTTGAAGAAGGTTGGCATAACCGCAAACGCCTACGTGCTTTTTACGAAGCACGTGCTAAAGGTGGTACTGCCATGTTAATTACCGGGGGCTATAGCCCAAATTTGCGCGGTAAATTAACGCCTATTTCGTCATCCTTTAATAGCTATTACGATGTTTTTAAACATCGTGCTTACACCAATGCAGTACACAAGCATGGTGGTAAAATATGTTTGCAACTACTTCATGCCGGGCGTTATGCGTATCACCCTTTTAATCAAGCTCCGAGCGCAATTAAAGCACCTATAAGTCCTTATAAGCCAAAGGCAATGTCGTTAAGCTCAATTAAAAAAACTATTAAAGACTTTGCACATTCAGCCTACATGGCTGAAAAAGCAGGCTACGATGGCGTAGAAGTAATGGGCTCTGAAGGGTATTTAATTAATGAGTTTATGGCACCGCATACGAATAAACGAAATGATGAGTTTGGTGGCAGTTTAGAAAATAGAATGCGTTTAGCCGTTGAAATAGTTAAAGCGGTTAGGGCTAAGGTATCGGAGCAGTTTTTAATTATTTTTAGACTGTCGGTAATGGATTTAATTCCTAATGGTTCTACCCCTGAAGAAGTAACTATTCAAGCGCTTGAACTTGAAAAAGCGGGTGTTGATATCTTTAATACAGGAATAGGGTGGCACGAAGCGCGCATTCCTACAATTGCAAGTATGGTTCCGCCCGGGGCGTTTAAAGAAGCATCAAAACGCTTAAAAGATGTAATTAAAGTACCCGTTATCGCGGTAAACCGTATTAACACCCCAGAAATAGCTAACGAAATACTAAACGCAGGCGATGCCGACTTAATTTCGATGGCGCGGCCATTACTGGCTGATCCGGAGTTTTTTAATAAATATAATAATCAGTTATCAAAGCATATTAATATTTGTATAGGGTGTAACCAAGGGTGTCTGGATCACGTATTTAAAGGCAAGCGTGCTACTTGTTTAGTTAACCCACAAGCAGCTTTTGAACTCGACTACCCACTAGAAAAAACGACTAAAGCTAAAAAGGTATTAGTAGTTGGTGCAGGGCCTGCGGGTTTATCATCAAGTTGTTATTTGGCAGAAAAAGGCCATACGGTAACGCTGATTGATCAAAAAATGCAAATGGGTGGGCAATTCAATTTAGCCATGCAAATACCTGGGAAAGAAGACTTTAATCATACCTTAGCGTATTACACTAATGAGCTTGAACGTTTAAACGTAACGGTTGAGTTAGGTAAAGCATACAACGACAGCATGCTTGCACACTATGATGACATTGTATTTGCCACAGGGGTAAGGCCGCGTGAGGCAAGTATTAAATGCAGTGATGGTAAACGCGTATTTGCCTACGATGAAGTTATTCGTGGTGAAGTAGAGTTAGGTAAGTCAATTGCTATATTAGGCGCCGGTGGAATCGGGTTTGATATGGTGGCTTTTTTAAGCGAGCAAAAGTCGCAAAGTATTAGTGACTTTAAAAGCCAGTGGGGTATTGAGTGCGAACCTAAACCCCATAAAGATGATCGCCAACTGTATATGTTAAAACGCAGTGCAGGTCGCTTTGGTAGTGATTTGGGTAAAACAACAGGCTGGATCCATCGCCAAGTAGCTAAACAACATAGCGTTAAACAAATTGCTGATTGTCAGTATCATAGTTTTGATAAAAATGGTTTAACCGTTACAGTCGCAGGAGATAAGCAAGTATTAGCTGTAGATACTGTGATTGCCTGTATTGGTCAGGTTTCTAATAATGAAGTATTGGCAAAGCAAAGCGACAACGCCAAAGTGCATGTTATTGGGGGCGCTAAGCTTGCCACCGCAATTGATGCTAAACGTGCTATTTATGAAGCGCTGCAAATTGCCAGAGAAATATAACATTTTGGCTTAGCCAATAGGCTAGTCTAACTTGTTATAACCAATTGGCTACTGCATACTATACCCCGCTATTTAGGCGGGGTATAAGTTTATCCCGCCTGTTAATATACAGCTTAGGCTGTTTATCTATTATTCTCGCTAAAATAAGCACTGATATTACAGCGCTTTATTTTTCTATGTTAAATCAATGCTATGCTAGCTTTTATTTTGAGAGATGGTTATGAACGCGATTGAATTATTATTGACCCGTCAATCTGACGCCAAATTAACAGAGCCAGGCCCAAATGAAGAACAACTCGCGGTGATCCAGCAAGCTGCGCTACGTGTTCCCGACCATGGTTGTATTGCACCTTGGCAATTTATTGTTGTACAAGGCGATGCGCGCCATAAATTAGGCGACATTTTTCAGCAAAGTGCAATTGCAGAGCAACAAGCCGAAAAAATGATTGAGCGCACAAAAGAGCACCCGTTGCGCGCGCCTATGATTATTATTGCTATAGCAAAGTATCAAGAACATCCAAAAGTCCCGCGAATTGAGCAAATACAAAGCGCAGGGTGTAGCGTATTTGCTATGCAACAAGCGGCTTTTGCACAAGGGCTTAGTGGTATTTGGCGAACTGGTTTTTTTGCGCAAAGCCCTGCAGTTAAACAGGCATTAAAATTAAATGAGCAAGACGAAATAGTGGGCTATTTGTATTTAGGCACGCCGGCTGTTGAGTGTAAAAAGTCGCCTCGTCATAAAGCTGTTGATTTTTTCAGCTACTTATAAAATAAGATGAACTTTTTGCCCTACTTATACTCATACACCATTAACGCTTGTATGTTAGAGTGGATGTGTAAGTAACCAGAACTCTTGATAATAAATCTATCTCTAGCAGCTATTTTCAACGCTAGAGAAAATAAGTTTAAATATCATTATTATTAAATGTGTTAGTAAATACCTTAACCAGAGTTCAGGTTAAGTAGTTTAGCTGTGAGAAGTGCTAGGATGCGTAATCTATAAAACTCCTTCTGCAGTTTGTTTTTTAATCGATTGTTTTTTGATAAAGTATGGAAAGTCTTAATAAAAACAAAGATAAAGAAGACGAAATTAATGGGAAATTTATTTTTACGTGAAAAAGAAAGTTGGCTGGCCTGGTCTTTTTGGGGCGCCATAGGTGCTTTTATAACCCTTTATATTGCAATGAGTACCAGTAAAGCACATTTTATTGTTGCCTCATCAATGGGTGTGTTAGTTGTTTTAACCTGGTGGATGCAACAATCTAAACGCTATGACTTTGGTCGTGCATTTAAAATATGTTGCTATGTGTTATTACTCACCGTATTGCCTGCATTTTTGGTTGTAGTAGTGCCTAGTGATGATTTAAATCGGTTTGATTTAATATTTCAAAGTGCAACATTTTTAACTTTAAGTTTATTTGTGTGTTTGCTTTGTTCTTGGATTGCACGCAGACCAAAGCAATATTACTAAAACAAACTCCTTTGTTAAATTTAGCAGTCGCTAAATTAATAATTGGTATTTTAATAGATTGCTTTAATTTTAAGCATAAAATTATTTTTAACGATTTTATGCTTTTAAGCCTTTACAAGTTTGTCATTTACCCCTATTATTCGCGCCGTGCGGAGAGATGGCAGAGTGGTCGAATGCACCGGTCTTGAAAACCGGCATGGGTTTATAGCCCATCTAGGGTTCAAATCCCTATCTCTCCACCATTATTTAAAAAAACCGCCTTATTGGCGGTTTTTTGCTTTGTGGAACTTGTATGTCAAAATCAACTAACCTTTCAACCTCACAGCAATTAATTAAACACATTTTATTATGGATTGTGTTTGCTTATTGTTATCAAAGTGCAATAAGTTTATTAGTCAAAATGGCACTTGATGCGCAACCAAATAACCCTGTTATTACCGCCTTTGTTTATGCCCTCGGTTTTAATATTTTAGTGGCTCATTTAATTACTAAATACGATAAATTTTGGCCAGTTATTAGCTCAGTATTTATAGGTTTAGTTGGACTTGTGGTAATTCCATTTTTATTATTTGGTGCTAGTGGATTACTCACTTTAGCGCTACTTGCTGGAATTTTATGCAGTTTACCAGTGAGTACCTATATTGTTGGCCTAATTAAAGTAAAACACAGCAAAAACTAGCCCCAAAGCGGGTTTATTTTGTGATAGCATAGTCGCGTCTTTTAACTAACAAAACGTGAAAAACACATTATGTCAGATAATTTTACTACAGATGCTGAAAAAGCAAGTTACGGTATTGGCTTACAAATGGGTGAGCAACTTAAGTCTAATCCTTTTGAAGGCTTAAACCTAAATTCAGTGTTTGAAGGCATGAAAGATGCGTACGCAGGTAGCGCTTTTCAAGTTGAGATCCCTGAGATCCAAGCTGCTTTTGAAAAAATCAATGAAGAAATTCAAGCTCGTCGCGAGCAAGAATCACAAGTACTTGCTGCTGAAGGCATTGCATTTCTAGAAGAAAATGCAAAACGTCCTGAAATCACAGTGACTGAATCAGGTCTTCAATACGAAGTAATTACTACAGGTGAAGGCGACAAGCCAACAGCTGAGTCTACAGTACGTGTTGATTACCACGGTACATTAATTAACGGTACTGTTTTTGATAGCTCATACGAGCGCGGTCAACCTGCTGAATTCCCAGTAGGTGGCGTGATCAAAGGCTGGACTGAAGCATTACAAATGATGCCAGCGGGTACTAAATGGCGTCTTTACGTTCCTCATGACCTTGCTTATGGTGAACGTGGTGCCGGTGCTGCAATCGCACCTTACTCAACACTAGTATTTGATGTTGAGTTACACGAAATTATTGCTTAAGTATTCTTAAGCAATAAATAAAAAACCGCATTCATTAAATTGAATGCGGTTTTTTTGTGTCTTACCGGTATATTTAACTTTTTATCTGCTCATTTATGCTTCTTCTTTTCTTTTTGTGAAAAGTATTTAAAGTGAGATATGTATAAAGAGGATATAAAACACTGCACTTTAGCAAGCAATAAATATGCCCCAGCATAGCAAGGGGCTTATTAATGATTAGCGGTAATTAAAGTATATTGTTAAAAGTAGCCGCGAATACCAAAGCGGAAGTTTCTACCTGGTAATGGGGCGGTGTCTTTAATAAATGAGCTATGTACAAAGCCAAGCTCATCAGTAATATTATCAACGTTGATGTACAGTTGTGTATCAAGGTTACCTAAATCTAGCTGATAGTTAGCTTGTGCATCAAATAAAGTATAACCATCGGTTTTAGTCTCATAGGCGGTAATATCGGTTTGTGAAAAATAATGGGTACCGGTTAATGCGAATTGCCAATTACCTAAGTTGTATTGCAACTCAGAGCCTAATTTATTAGCAGGGATACGAGGTAAGTTTTCATCGTCTTGCTTGAGTTTTGCTCGCGTAGAGTCACCAAATACTTTAACCAAGGTGCTTGCGTTAACTTTATAATGCGCATCAAACTCTAAGCCATACAGCTCGGCGTCTTTACTGGTAAACTGATACACCGCCACACCATGGTCGTGGCCGTTATCAGCCGCTTCTAAACCATGTTCTTCATCAAATACTAAGCCAGTATTTTCTTGAAAGTAAAAGTTTTTAATATCATTATAAAAAAAGTTTACAGAGTAACCAAAGTCACCGCTAAAGCGTCTAAAACCTAAATCAATATTGGTTGAGGTTTCTTGTTTGATATTCTCGGGTTCAAAATGCGCTTCACCGTCTTCAATATGATAGCCTAGGCCAAGCTCATAGGTACCAGTTGCAATGTGTAAGCCATTAGATAATAGCTCTGCAGAGAGCGGGGCACGTTCTGAGTGTGAAAGACTCATTGCCATACTATATCCAGGGGTATATTGCCAAATAGCACCCATTGAAGCGCTAAGGTTAGTAAAGCTTTTAGTGTAGTCAAGTACTTCAGCATTGCTTGTTTGCGTGTCATCATGGCTATGCTGATGCGTTGCTATTTGGCTTTTTATTTTATAGTCTTCAACTCGCGCACCTAACTCAATAGTTACATCACCAAACTCACGTTCTTCTAATAAATATAAAGCATTAGTGGTCGTTACACTGGCTGGCGTAAATGCTTCTTCGCCGTTGGCATCATAATCAGAATCACTGTAGTGATAACCCACCATGCCGTGCCAATCAGCTAATTTATGTTCTATGTTTAAGCGTGCTTCAGTGGTTTTGTTTTTAAATGTAGTGCCTATTTCACCGTTTTCAATTTCACTGTGTAAGTAATCTGTATAGCCTAAGCGCAAATTAATGGTTTCAATCCAATTATTATGTAGCGCATAGCTTAATAGACCTTGCCAGCGATCTTGCTCTAACTGGGCAAAAACAGGTGTTTCTTCATGTGCTTCATCACTATGGGCATCGCCGTCGGCTGCATGATCGTGTTCATGTCCGTGATCATGCTCATGACCTGGAATACCATAATCCGTTTTTATTTTACCGTAAGAAAACCCAACCGTTAAATGCTCACCTACGTAGCTAGTACCAAAGTTAACGGTTTCACTGTCGATAAAGGTGTTTTCTACAGAATCTTTACTTTCAACATCACCATCTTCGTGAAGCTGGTTAAATCGTGGTGTTTGATAGTCATCGCCGCTGCGTTTAGTGCCATCAAAATGAAAGTTAAAATTATTATAACCCGTCTCTAACTTTGCAGCGTAGGTATTCGCGTTGGATACCGAATCGTGACTGTATTCTACTGCACCGGTTAATTCATCTATATTGCTCGTAGGAATGCGGTTATCAACTACGTTTACCACACCACCAATAGCACCAGAGCCATACAGTAGAGTACTTGGGCCACGTAGTACTTCTATTTGTTCAGCAGCTAAGCTGTCGCTAGAAGTAGCATGATCAGGGCCAATACGCGATGCATCACTGCTGTCTAAGCCATTTTGCATAATTTTAACCCGAGGGCCATCTAAGCCACGAATAATTGGGCTTGATGAAACAGGGCCAAAATAACTCGCGTTAACTCCCGGTAAGCCTTTTAGGGTTTCGCCAAGCGTTGGCTTTGACTTGTTTCTTAGCTCATCACCAGAGAGTACATTTACCGGAGAAATCATTTCTAAGCTACTTTTGTGCAAGGCCGATGCAAACACAACTACAGTTTCAATAGAGGTTGGCTTTAAAGCAATTGCAATATTGTTTGATGACTCGGTTACCGTAATGCGTGAGTCGCTATAGTTATCTTTGCTAATATGCAGCTGGCCGCTCGCATCAAGCTCAATGGCAAACTCGCCAAGCTTGTTGGTTTTAACGCTTTGAGATTTACCGTGTACATGAATAGTGGCGTTTTCAATAGGTTGATTTTTTTCATCTGTTACTTTGCCATTAACAGTGGCAGCAAGTGCAGAGTGAGAGCATAAAACAGAAAAAATTGCAGAAGAAATTAATGTTAGCTTAGTCATGAGTCTTTAAGTTCGTGGTTGTTATGTTGTGATATAATATAACACTACAAAAGCGACGGTTCAATGATGTTATAGTATAACCTTATCGATTTTAGTAATTAATTAGCAGGGAAATCTTCAAGTCTTTGATTATTAACGATTTATAAAGGTTAGTTAATTTAGTTTATGAATATGCTTTTTATAAAGGGCTAAAAAGTACTTTTAAACTAAGTGGTTTAAAAGTACTTAAAACTGATTAGAGAGTGATTTTTAGACTGTTTGGTTTAAATGAAGTTAAAGTTTAATATGTATGTCGCCATTAGGTTTGCAGCAGCACAACAGTATTTCGCCGTCGCGTACAAACGCTAGAGGCTCTTCATTATAATCAACTTTACCTGACACTAAAGTCGCTCTGCAGGCACCGCAATAGCCTTCGCGGCATTGAAAGGCCACTTCTATCTGTTGAGATTCTAGGCAGTGTAAAACAGAAGGGCAGCCAGTGCTAAATTCTATGCACTGGCTGTTATCTGCAAGCGTAATGCTTGCAGTAGGTCGATCAGTCATTATAAATCAAAGTCACCAAATTCAGAGGCATCAACTTGCGAGTCTATTTGACCAACAAGGTAGGAGCTAATTTCAGCTTCTTGTGGTGCTACTTGCACGTTATCTGACACCAACCAAGAGTTTATCCATGGGATAGGATTACTGTTGTTTTTAAACTGTGCAGGAAAACCAATGGCTGTCATTCGAGCGTTGGTAATGTATTCAACGTACTGACATAAAATGTGTTTATTTAAGCCAATCATTGAGCCATCTTTGAATAAGTACTCGGCCCATTCTTTTTCTTGCTCTGCAGCGTCCACAAACATTTTAATTGCTTCGTCGCGGCACTGCGCGGCAACAATCGCCATTTCTGGATCGTCTTTACCGTCTTGCATAATATTTAAAATATGCTGAGTGCCAGATAAATGTAGCGCTTCATCGCGGGCAATAAGCTTGATTATTTTAGCGTTACCTTCCATCAATTCACGCTCAGCAAACGCAAACGAGCAGGCAAAGCTGACATAAAAACGAATCGCTTCTAAAATATTTACCGACATCATTGCCAGGTAAAGTTTCTTTTTCAGCTCAAATAAATTAACAACAACAGATTTACCGTTAATCTCATGTTTGCCTTCACCGTATAAATTGTAAAGCGACACTGAGTTAATTAAATCATCGTAGTATTTTGTTACCGCATCGGCACGTTCACTAATTTTGTCATTGCTAACTATGTCATCAAAAATAAGTTCAGGTGCTTGGGTAACATTACGAATAATATGCGTGTACGAGCGGCTATGAATCGTTTCACTAAACGCCCACGTTTCTATCCATGTTTCTAACTCTGGTAGCGATACAATAGGTAGTAGGGCCACGTTTGGTGAACGCCCTTGTACGCTATCAAGCAATGTTTGATATTTTAAGTTACTTAAAAATATATGCTTTTCATGATCAGGTAATGCTTGAAAGTCTAAGCGGTCTTTGCTTACGTCTACTTCTTCTGGGCGCCAAAAAAACGAAAGCTGCTTTTCAATTAGTTTTTCAAAAATAGGGTATTTTTGTTGATCATAACGAGATACGTTAACGGTTTGGCCAAAAAACATTGGCTCTTCCATTTGGTTATTATGTTTACGACTAAAGGTAGTATAAGACATGTTTATCACTCAAAAAACTATCAGAATAAAGCGGGCTTAGTGCCCGCTTAAAATAAAAACTCAAAAATTAAATTTTACACGCGCCGCCTGCGCAATCATCATCTTCAAGATCCGGTGTATCTTCTTGTGCATCAGATGCACCATCGCGGGTATTGTGATAGTACAAGGTTTTAACACCCAGTTTGTAGGCGCTAAGCAAATCTTTTAATAAGACTTTCATCGGTACGCGACCGCCTTCAAACTTACCAGGATCATAATTTGTATTGGCCGAAATAGACTGGTCAATAAATTTTTGCATTATACCCACAAGTTGTAAGTAACCATCGTTTGAAGGAATATCCCACAGTAACTCGTAGTTATCTTTTAAACGTTCATATTCAGGTACAACTTGCTTTAAAATACCGTCTTTACTTGCTTTAACGCTAATATGGCCACGTGGTGGCTCAATACCGTTTGTTGCGTTAGAAATTTGCGACGATGTTTCTGATGGCATTAGCGCACTTACTGTTGAGTTACGCATACCGTGCTCTTTAATGCTGGCACGTAATGCATCCCAATCAAGGTGTAGTGGCTCATCACAAATTTTGTCAAGATCTCGCTTGTACGTATCTGTTGGCATTATACCTTGAGAGTAGGTTGTTTCGTTAAACTTAGGACATGCACCACGCTCTTTAGCAAGCTCGTTTGATGCTTTCATTAAGTAGTATTGAATCGCTTCAAATGTTTTGTGCGTTAGTGCATTTGCGCTGCCATCTGAATAACGCTTACCGTTTTTAGCTAGGTAGTATGCGTAGTTAATTACGCCTATTCCTAGAGTACGACGACCCATAGTGGCATTTTTTGCAGCCGGTACTGGGTAGTCTTGAAAATCAAGTAAGTTATCTAAAGCGCGTACAGCAAGCTCAGCCAATTCTTCAAGTTCATCTAGTGACTCAATAGCCCCTAAGTTAAATGCAGAGAGTGTACATAGCGCAATTTCGCCTTCTTCGTCGTTTACGTTATCCAACGGCTTAGTTGGTAATGCAATTTCTAAACATAAATTAGATTGGCGAATAGGTGCCACTTTAGCAATGAACGGGCTGTGCGTATTACAGTGGTCAACGTTTTGTAAGTAAATACGACCGGTACTTGCACGTTCTTGCGCAAACATTGAGAACAGTTCAATAGCTTTAATGCGTTTTTTACGAATTGATTCGTCTTGTTCGTATTTTACGTAAAGCGCGTCAAACTCGTCTTGGTCTTCAAAAAATGCATCGTAAAGGCCTGGCACATCAGAGGGGCTAAACAAGGTAATGTAGTCGTCTTTAATTAAACGCGAGTACATTAGTTTATTAAACTGTACGCCGTAATCTAAATGACGCACGCGGTTGTCATCAACCCCGCGGTTATTTTTAAGTACTAACAGGTTTTCTACTTCTAAATGCCAAAGCGGGTAGAACAAGGTTGCTGCGCCGCCACGTACACCGCCTTGCGAACAGCTTTTAACCGCTGTTTGAAAGTGCTTATAAAAAGGAATACAACCCGTATGGTACGCTTCGCCATTGCGAATGTGGCTACCCAGTGCACGAATGCGACCTGCGTTAATGCCAATGCCGGCACGTTGCGATACGTATTTAACAATTGCAGACGAGGTGGCGTTAATTGAATCAAGGCTGTCGCCACACTCTATTAATACACACGAGCTAAACTGGCGTGTTGGCGTACGAACACCTGCCATAATTGGCGTAGGCAGTGAAATTTTAAACAATGAAATCGCATCGTAAAAACGTTTTATATACGCAATACGTGTATCGCGAGGGTAGTCAGCAAATAAGCTAGCAGCGACTAAAATATATAAAAACTGCGCGCTTTCATAAATCTCACCGGTTACACGGTTTTGAACTAAGTATTTACCTTCAAGCTGTTTAACCGCAGCATAACTAAAGTTAAGGTCACGGCTGTGATCTAGGTATTCGTCTAATTCGTCAAGCTCTTGCTCGGTGTAATCTACCAGTAGGTGAGCGTCGTAGCGTTTGTCGCCAACCATTTTTGTTACATGATCAAATAAACGTGGTGGCTCAAATTGGCCATACGCTTTTTTACGTAAATGGAATACAGCTAAACGTGCTGACAAATACTGATAATCAGGAGATTCTTTTGAAATCTGATCGGCTGCAGCTTTAATGATGGTTTCGTGAATATCTTTAGTACGAATACCGTCGTAAAATTGAATGTGTGATTTTAATTCAACTTGCGAAACCGAAACGTTATTTAACCCTTCGGCGGCCCATTCAATAACGCGATGGATCTTGTCAAGATCAAGTGGCTCTTTACGGCCGTCACGTTTGCTTACAGATAACTGTTGGTTCATAGTTTTGCCTGTATTCCTTGGAAATTAAGTATTTTGACCAATGATTAATACTCCAAAATAACAGAGTATCTATTCATTTATTATTGTTTACACCAATTCAGGCGATTTTATTGAATAACATTTAGCCACAATATCTGGTGTTGTTCAAATTAGAGATCACAAGATAGTGTGGTCCGCGTTGTTTTGCAAGGGACAGAATTGCCCCTAATTGTGGATAACGTCGGGATAACACATTTGTGTTAGTAAGCATTAACCTTCGAACATTCGGTTAAGTTGAAATTTACAAAAATCAACTAAGGATCTACTAAATTTACGCTTTTTAAAAATATATTTTGACTGCTTTTTTTATCAGCAGGCTTTGTGTGAAAACTAACACAATCACAATATATAGTGTTTAATAATTAACATAGCACTATATATGGTTAAAACCTTCAATAGGGCTTTGCCAATTAAAATCGGCCTGCCAGCTCAAAACTTCGGTTAAGTTAGGCACGTAACCCCAAAGTGCAGTTGCGGTGTGCATACCTGCCGCTTTACCTGCTTGAATGTCACGCAAAGCATCGCCAATGTACAAGCAACGATTTGGTGCAACGCCCATTAGTTTGGCACAATGTAGTAAAGGTAAAGGCGAAGGTTTAGCTTCAGCTAAAGTATCGCCACTGATAACCACGCAGGCATTTTTTAAAGCAGGGATCGCGGCCACTAAAGGGTCGGTTAAAAATCCGGGTTTGTTAGTCATGATCCCCCATTTGATGTTTTTTCGCTCCAGTTCGATAAGTAGTGGCTCAATACCAGCAAAGCACGTGGTGTGTTTGGCTATATTAGCCGCGTAGGCATCAATTAATTGCTTAACGAGTTGTGCTTGCGGTTGCTCACCCCATTTATCTTTAAAACCGACCTCTAACAAGGCTGCTGCGCCATTAGATGCAGCAGCGCGATATACCTCACGACTTACTGTATCTAATTGCTGCGAACGCAGTACGGTATTTAAAGCTGCACCTAAGTCATCAGCGGTATCGAGTAAAGTGCCATCTAAGTCAAATAAAAAAGCATCGTACTCTATAGTAGGTGACGTTGATTGAGAGCTAGCCATTACGCTAACTTCTCAAAATGCAGAATATAATTTACGCTTACGTCGGTATTAAGCGAGTACTGCTTAGATAATGGATTATAAGATAACCCAGCACTGGCGCGCACTTTTAAACCCGCTTGTTCAGCCCAGGCAATTAACTGTGCTGGTTTAATAAACTTTTTATGATCGTGAGTGCCTTCAGGCACCATTTTTAATAGCTTTTCTGCACCAATAATGGCGTATAAATAGGCTTTAGGGGTTTTATTAAGTGTTGAAAAAAACACATCAGCACCGGGTTTTGCAAGCTCTGCAACAGCATGAATAATAGAAGCCGGATCGGGTACATGCTCCAGCATTTCCATACAGGTTACTACATCAAAGCGAGCAGGGTGCTCGGATGCATATTGTTCAGCAGGTACTTTAATATACTCTACATGTACGCCTGTCTCTAGGCTGTGTAATTTGGCAACAGTTAAAGGCTCTTGGCCCATATCTATGCCGGTTACCTTTGCCCCCATGCGCGCCATGCTTTGGCTTAAAATACCGCCGCCACAACCTACGTCTAGTGTTTCTTTGTCAAATAGACCGCCAGTTTTATTGGCTATAAAGTCTAAACGTAAGGGGTTTATTTCGTGAAGCGGTTTAAATTCCCCGTCTAAATCCCACCACCGCTCTGCGATGGCCTCAAATTTTGCAATTTCTGCGTGATCTACATTTTGATGTTCGGTCATAAAATACTTCCTCGTCAATCTGGGGGCATTATATAGGGCTAAATTGGTAAATCGCAAAGTTTTGCGCCTGTAAATCTAAATAAATTGTGGTAGCATGTTTCTTTAGCAATAATAACAAATTCTCTTGATACCTAATAGTGGGTGTTTAAGAGCTGATACTGAAGGAATGTGATATCAATGACTGATCTCGCCCATGGCATTCTGCCAGTCAATATTGAAGACGAGTTAAAAAACTCCTACTTAGATTACGCAATGAGCGTAATTGTAGGACGTGCATTACCAGACGTGCGTGATGGCTTAAAACCTGTTCACCGCCGCGTTTTGTTTGCAATGAACGAGCTTAGTAATGATTGGAACAAGCCTTACAAAAAATCGGCACGTGTTGTCGGTGACGTAATCGGTAAATACCACCCACACGGCGATAGTGCTGTTTACGACACTATAGTACGTATGGCACAGCCATTCTCACTGCGTTATATGCTAGTAGATGGTCAAGGTAACTTCGGTTCGGTTGATGGTGATTCAGCAGCGGCAATGCGTTATACAGAAGTACGTATGGCAAAAATGTCGCATGAATTATTAGCCGATCTTGAAAAAGAAACGGTTGATTTCGTTCCTAACTACGACGGCACTGAGCAAATCCCTGACGTTTTACCAACCAGAGTTCCTAACTTATTAGTAAACGGTTCATCGGGTATTGCGGTAGGTATGGCAACAAACATTCCACCTCATAACTTAACTGAAGTGGTAAATGGCTGTTTAGCACTCATTCAAAACCCTGAATTATCTATTTTAGAGTTAATGGATTATATCCCGGGCCCAGATTTTCCAACTGCTGCAATTATCAACGGTAAAAAAGGCATAGAGCAAGCCTATTTAACTGGCCGTGGTAAAGTGTACATGCGTGCCCGCGCTGAAATAGAAGTAGATGAAAAAACGCATCGTGAAACTATTATTGTTCACGAAATACCTTATCAAGTTAACAAAGCGCGCCTAATTGAAAAAATTGCCGAGCTGGTTAAAGATAAAAAAATTGAAGGTATTAGTGCGCTACGTGATGAATCAGATAAAGACGGTATGCGTATCGTTATTGAGATTAAACGTGGTGACGTAGGCGAAGTTATTTTAAATAATTTATATGCGCAAACGCAGTTACAAACTGTGTTTGGTATGAATATGGTTGCGTTAATTAACAACCAGCCTAAGTGCTTTAATTTAAAAGAAATGCTTGAAGAGTTTATTATTCACCGCCGTGAAGTAGTAACTCGTCGTACTGTTTTTGATTTACGCAAAGCGCGTGACCGTGCACATATGCTAGAAGGTTTAGCAATTGCACTGGCAAACATCGACCCAATTATTGAGCTTATTCGTAATTCACCAACACCTGCTGAAGCAAAAGTTGCTTTAACAGCGCGTTCGTGGGAGTTAGGTAACGTAAAAGCCATGCTTGATAAAGCAGGCGAAGACAACGTTGCCCGCCCAGATTGGTTAGCTGCTGAGTTAGGTATTCGCGATGGTCAATACTTTATTTCTGAGCAACAAGCTCAAGCAATCCTAGATTTACGCTTACATAAGCTAACGGGTTTAGAACACGAAAAGATTCTAACTGAATACCAATCGTTATTAGATTTAATTGCTGAGCTTTTACATATTTTGGCAACACCAGAGCGTTTAATGGAAGTTATTCGCGATGAGTTAGTTGAAATTAAAGCGCAATATGGTGATGAGCGTCGTACAGAAATAAATGCCGCAGCACACGATATCAGCCTTGAAGATTTAATTACCGAAGAAAACGTAGTAGTAACGCTTTCTCACGAAGGTTATGTTAAGTATCAGGCTCTGTCTGATTACGAAGCGCAGCGTCGTGGTGGTAAAGGTAAATCGGCAACGAAGATGAAAGATGAAGATTTCATTGAACGTTTATTAGTTGCTAATACGCACGATACTATATTGTGTTTCTCAACGGCTGGTCGTTTATATTGGCTTAAAGTGTATCAGTTACCACTTGCAAGTCGTGCAGCGCGCGGCAAACCAATTGTTAACTTATTACCACTTGAGGCAGATGAACGTATTACCGCTATATTACCAGTACGCGAGTATGCAGAAGATAAATACATCTTTATGGCAACCGCATTTGGTACAGTGAAGAAAACACCACTAACGGCATACAGTCGTCAACGTGCAAGCGGTATTATTGCGGTTAACCTAAATGAAGGCGATAGCCTAATTGGTGTTGATGTTACCGATGGCAGCAACGAAATTATGTTGTTTACCGATGCGGGTAAAGTAGTACGCTTTAAAGAAGCAGAAGAAACAACGGTTGTTGATGAAAACGGTAACCCAGTACTAGACGAAGAAGGTAACCCTGAGATTCGCTTTAAAGGTGTTCGTCCTATGGGCCGTACAGCTACAGGTGTTCGTGGTATTAAAATGCCTGAAGGACAACGCGTAGTATCGTTAATTGTGCCTAAAACAGATGGTGCTATTTTAACCGTGACTGAAAACGGCTACGGTAAACGTACTTTACTTGAAGACTACCCAGCGAAGAGTCGTGCGACTCAAGGTGTAGTGTCTATTAAAGTAAGTGAGCGTAATGGTGCGGTTGTAGGTGCTGTACAAGTTGACGATAACGATGAAATAATGATTATTTCAAATCGTGGTACCTTAGTACGAACTCGCGTTAATGAAGTTTCTACGGTTGGACGTAACACGCAAGGTGTTATTTTGATCAGAACTATTGACGAAGAGCAAGTAGTTGGTTTACAACGTATAGAAGAGATTGAAGTTACCGAAAGTGACTTAATTGATATCGAAGACGTCGAAACAGTTGATACGGTTATTGATGAAGTAGCGGATGATAATCCTCCTTCAGAATAATTGAGATTAAAAAAGCGGCCTTGGCCGCTTTTTTTAATGGTGTTGAATAAAATTAATATTAATAATACTGCGCAATAAAATAATTTTTACAATAGCAAAAAGACTCAATTGCAAGACGTTAATTTATATATATAGTTGTTCTCAGTAATTGTTTTATATTGCTCTGTTTGCTGCATTAATGCAGCTTTATAGGTAAGAAGGCTTTAATACTATGAGTGAGGCTATAGCCCACTTAATGATCACAGCTTTAATTTAATGTGTATAACCTGATTGAATGGTAATCGGGTGTTTAATTTTTTAATTACTGGAATGAGGAAAAGGTAATGAGTAAGTATAATTTTTGTGCGGGGCCGGCCATGTTACCGCCAGCAGTAATGAAAAAAGCACAACAAGAATTTATAGATTGGCAAGGTTTGGGTGTATCGGTGATGGAAATGAGTCACCGTAGTAAAGAGTTTTTAGCGCTCACTAAAAAATGTGAAGCGAGCCTGCGTCGTTTAATGAATATTAGCGATGAATTTGAAGTGCTGTTTATGCATGGTGGCGGTCGCGGTCAATTTAGTGCTGTGCCATTAAATTTACATCAGGAAAATAAATCAGCGGTTTACTGCGAAAACGGCGTATGGTCAAAAAGTGCAACGGATGAAGCAAATAAGTTTACCCAAACTACTGCTATCGATGTTCGTAACGATACCGATGGTCAATTTTCGATTAAAGCAGTGGCAGACTGGCAGTTGCCAGCAGATGCGTCGTACATTCACTATTGTCCTAACGAAACCGTTGATGGCTTAGAGATTTTTGATGTACCGAGTCATCCAACAGCGCCAATTATCGCAGATATGTCGTCAACTATTTTATCGCGTGAAATTGACGTTAATCAATTTGATTTAATTTACGCTGGCGCACAAAAAAATATAGGTCCTTCGGGCATTGCAATCGTTATCGTACGTAAAACATTACTAGCACGTGAAGGGCTTCCTAAACCAGGTATTTTAGATTATGCACTAGAGGCCAAGCAGGGCAGTATGTTTAATACGCCACCAACATTTGCATGGTATTTAGCGGCTGAAGTATTCCAATGGCTTGAGCAAAATGGTGGTGTAAAAGCCATGGAAGCACAAAATATTGCAAAAGCTGAACTACTTTATAATTTTATCGATAATTCTGATTTTTATTCTAATAAAGTAGCTAAGCATAGTCGCTCGCGTATGAACGTCCCTTTTTGGTTAAATGATGAAAGCTTAAACAGTAAGTTTGTTGCTCAATCAAACGAAGCAGGCTTGCTAGCACTCGAAGGCCATAGAATTGTAGGTGGAATGCGCGCCAGTATTTACAACGCAATGCCACTTGAGGGCGTGCAAGCGCTTGTTGATTTTATGGCTGCTTTTGCAAAGGAAAATAGCTAATGGAACAATTACGCTTAGAACCTATTTCGCGTGTTAATGGCAGCGTCACTCTGCCGGGTTCAAAAAGCTTATCAAACCGTATATTGTTATTAGCGGCATTAGCAAATGGCACTACTGTTGTTGAAAACTTACTTGATAGTGACGATATACGCCATATGTTGGGCGCGTTACAATTATTAGGTGTTAACGTTAGTTTAAACCAAGAGCGAACAGTTGCTACAGTACAAGGTGTTGGTGGAGTATTTAAAACCCCCAGAGAGCCTTTGTTTTTAGGTAATGCAGGCACAGCTTACCGTCCTTTAACCGCTGTACTTGCTGCGGTTGCAGGTGAGTACGAACTGATTGGCGAGCCACGCATGGAAGAGCGCCCAATAGGGCATTTAGTCGATGCGCTGCAAGCACTTGGCGGTGATATTACTTACAGCAAAAATAAAGATTACCCACCGCTTAAAATTATAGGTGGGCAAATTAACGGTGGTGAAGTTGCAATTGACGGCAGTATATCAAGTCAATTTTTAACTGCATTACTAATGGCTGCACCACTGTTTAATGGTGATACCAAAATAACGATTAAAGGCACTTTAGTATCTAAACCCTACATTGATATTACCCTTGATGTAATGGCACGCTTTGGAATAGAAGTTGAGCATAGTAATTATGCAACTTTTACCGTAAAAGGTGGTCAACAGTACCAGTCACTTGAACGTATTATGGTTGAAGGCGATGCGTCTTCTGCATCTTACTTTGTAGCTGCAGCTGCAATTGCCGGTGGCGAAATTGAAATTAAAGGTGTCGGTGCTAAATCGGTGCAAGGCGATATTGGCTTTGCTAAAGTAATGGAACAAGTGGGCGCTAAAATAGATTGGTATGATGAGCGTTTAGTTGTTCGTAAAGGCCAATTAAACGGTGTTGATATTGACGCAAATGCCATACCTGATGCAGCAATGACATTAGCCACTGTGGCTCTGTTCGCTAAAGGGCCAACGGCTATTCGTAATATTTATAATTGGCGCGTAAAAGAAACCGATCGACTACACGCTATGGCAACTGAGCTCAGAAAAGTGGGCGCAGAAGTTGTAGAAGGGCACGATTTTATAGAAATCACTCCCCCGAAACACTTTAACGATGTGGCAATTGATACTTACGATGACCATCGCATTGCCATGTGTTTTGCTATGGTTGCCGTAGGTGGAAAGCCAATCACGATTAATGATCCTAAGTGTACTTATAAAACATTTCCGACATTTTTCAATGTATTAGCATCAGTTAGTGAGTAGGTTTTTGATGTTAATTAATAAAAAGTTACACACTAATAGCGATCTATTTAAATAACTGACGTATAATATTGCGGTTTACTTAGGTGTGCATTGTAGGAGGTTTAAATGCAGGCGTTATTAATGCCCGTGATCACCGTAGATGGCCCAAGTGGTTCAGGTAAAGGAACTGTTTGTCGCTTGTTAGCCGAAAAGTTGGGATGGGATGTACTTGATAGTGGCGCAATTTACCGCGTTTTATCTCTAGCGGCACTTCACCATCAAATCGCATTAGATAACGAAGATGCATTAGTTCCCTTAGCTGCTAACTTAGATGTGCAGTTTTTGGTAGATAGTCAAACTAATGCAGCAAAGGTTGTTTTAGAAGGTGAGGATGTAACCACCACAATCCGTAACGAAGAAGTAGGGGCTGCAGCATCAAAAGTAGCAGCACTACCTCGCGTACGCGAAGCGTTATTACGTCGCCAACGCGCATTTAGAACTGAACGAGGTCTAATTGCTGATGGTCGTGATATGGGTACTGTGGTTTTTAAAGATGCACCGCTAAAAATATTTTTAACCGCCAGTGCACAAGAACGCGCCAAACGACGTTTTGTTGAGTTGAATGCTCGCGGTCTTAATGTTACACTGAGTGGTCTATTAAAAGACATTCAAGAGCGTGATGATCGCGATATGAATCGTGCCGTTGCGCCACTTGTGCCTGCAGAGGATGCTATTGAGCTTGATACTAGCGAGCTTAATGCACAGCAAGTATATGATAAGGTATTAACTTTATTGGATACGGCTATCTCTGAAGGTCGGCTTCCTAAACGAAGCTAAACACATTTTATGCACCAGCAGGATGCCAGTGCTATTTTAACAACCCCATGCAGCATGGTTGCTTATTGGTATAATATATAGAGACGTATATTCGTATGTCAGAAAATTTTGCGCAGTTATTTGAAGAAAGCTTAAAGGGTTTTGAAGCAGAGCAAGGCTCTATCGTTAAAGGTACAGTAATCTCAATCGAGAACAACATTGTACTTGTAGATGCTGGTCTTAAATCAGAAAGTGCTATCCCTGCTGAGCAGTTCAAAAATGCTGCTGGTGAACTTGAAGTTGCTGTTGGCGACGAAGTAGATGTTGCACTAGATGCAATTGAAGACGGTTTCGGTGAAACTATCCTTTCTCGTGAGAAAGCGAAGCGTCACGAAGCGTGGATCCGTCTTGAGAAAGCATGTGAAGAGCAAGAAACTGTTACTGGTGTTATCAACGGTAAAGTTAAAGGCGGTTTCACAGTTGAAGTTGATTCAATCCGTGCTTTCCTACCTGGTTCACTTGTTGATGTTCGTCCAGTACGTGACACAACTCACCTTGAAGGCAAAGAGCTTGAATTTAAAGTAATTAAGCTTGATCAAAAACGTAACAACGTTGTTGTTTCACGTCGTGCAGTTATCGAATCTGAAAACTCACAAGAACGTGAAGAGCTTCTTGCTAACCTTGTTGAAGGCCAAGAAGTTAAAGGTATCGTTAAGAACCTTACTGACTACGGTGCATTCGTTGACCTTGGTGGTGTTGATGGTCTACTACACATTACTGATATGGCGTGGAAGCGTGTTAAGCACCCTTCAGAAATCGTTAATGTTGGCGACGAAATCGCAGTTAAAGTTCTTAAATTCGACAAAGATAAAACTCGTGTATCTCTAGGCCTTAAACAGCTTGGCGAAGATCCATGGGCAGCTATCGCTGGTCGTTACCCAGAAGGTTCTAAACTTTCTGGTCGTGTTACTAACCTTACAGATTACGGCTGTTTCGTGGAAATCGAAGAAGGCGTTGAAGGTTTAGTTCACGTTTCTGAAATGGATTGGACTAACAAGAACATCCATCCTTCAAAAGTTGTTAGCCTTGGCGACAGCGTTGAAGTTATGGTTCTTGAAATCGACGAAGAACGTCGTCGTATTTCTCTTGGTCTTAAGCAATGTATTGCTAATCCTTGGCAGGAATTTGCTCGTCTACAAAACAAAGGCGACCAAGTTACTGGTAAGATCAAATCAATCACTGACTTCGGTATCTTTATCGGTCTTGACGGTGGTATTGATGGTCTTGTACACCTTTCAGACATTTCTTGGAATACACCTGGCGAAGACGCTGTACGTGAATTCAAGAAAGGCGACGAAATCACTGCTATCGTATTGCAAGTTGACCCAGAGCGCGAACGTATCTCTCTAGGTGTTAAGCAAATCGAAGCTGACCCATTCAATAACTACCTTGATGCAAACAAAAAAGGTGCTATTGTTAAAGGTAAAGTGACTGAAGTTGATGCTAAAGGCGCAACTATTGAACTTATCGAAGGCGTTGAAGGTTACATCCGTGTAGCTGATATCGCTCAAGAGCGCGTTGAAGATGCAACTACTGTTGTTTCTGTAGGCGACGAAATTGAAGTTAAATATGTTGGTGTTGATCGCAAGAACCGCACTTTAAGCTTATCTGTTAAAGCTCTTTTCGAAGCTGAAGAGAAAGAAGTAATAGAAAAGCTTAAGAAAGACGAGCCAGTGTTTGAAAACGCAATGGCTGCTGCTTTCGCAAATGCACAAAAAGACTAATTAATCAGTCTTTAATTGGAAGGGCAGTTTATGCCCTTCCATTATTTCTTTTAAGGAAATGCTATGACTAAGTCAGAACTGATAGAAACACTTGCACAGCAACATGCACACGTTCCAGTGAAAGATGTTGAAAATGCAGTAAAAGAAATTCTTGAACAAATGGCCGGCTCATTATCTTCTTCAGATCGTATTGAGATCAGAGGTTTTGGTAGTTTTTCTTTGCATTATCGCGCTCCACGTACCGGTCGTAACCCTAAGACTGGCGAAACAGTAGAGCTAGATGGTAAACATGTACCACATTTTAAACCAGGTAAAGAATTACGTGATCGTGTAAACGAGAGCATTGCCTAGTTAACTTATTGGAGTAGGGTACTTGTTTAAGGTATTAAAAATTATTCTGGTTGCACTTTGCTTGATCAGTGCATTTGTATTGGGTTCTCAAAATCCACAATTAGTACAAATAAACTATATTATAGCCAGCAATACATTGCCTTTAGCCGTTATAATAAGTATTTGCTTTTTATTAGGTGTTGTAATTGGTTGTTTTGTAAGCTTTAAATTGTTTTCACAACTTAAGTGGCAAAATTATCGTTTAAAAAAACAGTTAGCACCTGAACAAAATAAAAAAAAGCCTGCTGCTGATAAAGACTCATAATTATGATTGAGCTGTTATTTTTACTACTTCCTGTGGCTGCCGGTTACGGCTGGATAATGGGAAAAAACAGTGCTAAAAATCAAGCTCATCAATTTAATCGGCAGATCACCTCTGAATATAGTAAAGGCTTAAAGTTTTTACTCGACAGGGAAGAAGATCAAGGCCTTGAACATTTAATTAATTTACTAGAAGTTGCAGCTGACTCGGTTGAACATTATTCAACGCTTGCAACTATGTTTCGCCGCAGAGGCGAGCTAGACCGCGCAATAAAAATTCACGAACTCCTTTTAAAACACCCAAGCCTTAATGAGCAACAAGCTGCTGCTAGTCGTTTAGAATTAGCAGAAGATTATGTTATGGCTGGGCTATTAGATAGTGCCGAAGAGCATTTAGTTTGGCTTGTTAAAATGGACCACAGTGAAGCATTAGATCCTATTATCACTCTATATTCGCAAACCCGAGAGTGGCAAAAAGGGATTAATATGTTTGAAGCGCATAGTGAATTATTTTCAAAAGAACAACACTTTAAAGCCATAGCTAACTTTTACTGTGAGCTGGCGTTAAGTGATAATAACCCCTCATTAATGCGCAAAGCCATTAGTTTGAATCATAAAGCGATACGTCCTTTATATGAACTTGGTTTGTCTGCATATACTAAAGAAGACTACGTAAAGGCAATTTACTATTGGCGCGAATTAATTTGCCAATTTACATTTTTTGCTCCTTTATTTGTCGATAAATTAGCACATTGTTATAAGCATCTAAATTTAACTCATCAATTTCATCAGCTGATCAGTGAGTTACTCGACAAAGGTGGCGTGCTAATAAAAATACAACATTGCCAAGCTTTGTTAGAGCAAGGTAATACAGAGCAAGCTTTTGAGTTTTTAACTGATAGCTTAAAGCGCCAACCAACCATACGCGGGTTTAGTTTTTTATTACAACTAATGGGCGCTCAAGATAAAAATACTAAAGAGGTGCTCGACCAAATAGATAAACTGGTCACTTCTTATATTGCCACCAAACCAGACTTTCAATGTCAGCATTGTGGCTTTACTAGTTATACAATTTATTGGAATTGTCCTTCTTGTAAGCATTGGGAAACTACTGTACCAAGCAAGGGCTTAGACGGATTTTAATCTTTTAGTTTTCAAATAACACTTTCGCTATAAAGTAGGATAGTTATGCCTTTCGAAAAATCAAAAAAAATTCTTATTGCACTCGATTACGATGATCAGCAAGCCGCTTTAGACTTTGTAAAACAGCTATCACCCGATTCATGTCGCCTTAAAGTAGGTAAAGAAATGTTTACTTACTTTGGCCCTGCATTTGTAAAAGAGTTAATTGATTTAGGTTTTGATGTGTTTTTAGATTTAAAATTTCATGATATTCCTAACACAGTGGCAAAAGCAGTGACTGCGGCGGCAAAAATGGGTGTATGGATGGTTAATGTGCATGCAAGTGGTGGCTTTGAGATGATGAGCAAAGCTAAACAAGCACTAGCTCCATTTGGCGATAAAGCCCCATTATTAATTGCTGTTACCGTGCTAACGAGTATGGATGAGACAGAGTTAAAGCGTTTAGGCGTAGAAAAAACACCACAAGAGCAAGTTATTTATTTAGCGAAGCTGGCAAAAGAAGCAGGACTTGATGGTGTTGTTTGCTCTGCTCAAGAAGCACAACAATTAAAAGCAGAGTTAGGCGCAGGCTTTAAGCTAGTAACGCCTGGTATTCGCCCAGTAGGGAGTGATGCTGGCGATCAAAAACGCATTATGACTCCTAAACAAGCTATAGATGCAGGCAGCGATTACTTGGTGATCGGACGTCCAATTACTCAAGCAGACAATCCTGTTACTGTTTTGGCAGATGTTAATAAATCTATAGAATAATTTAACAAAAGTTCAGACTTTATTGCCAGAACCCTTGCGAGATGTTTGTTTTATGTTACATTAATAAAATCAAAATGCAGTAAGGGTTTTATTTTGAGACTAATGTTAGGTTCTATAGTGATTATTGTTGCTGGATTTTCAGTAAACAAATATGTTTTTTCTAATAAAGTGTATGATGGAGTAACGACAGTTACGGATATTGTTGCTATATATCCCGTAAATATATTCGATTTTAAACAAACAATGCAAAATTACGCTTATCACCTTTGTTATAAAAATGAGGATAGATTAAGTCAACAGCATGTAACTTCACACGAATGTGTAGATAGCCATGATAGCCTTAAACGAGATTGTGAAGATAAAGTATTTCGTTTAGCGCCATTAAATTTGCAAAATAAAGAAGAAGTGCTCAATTACGCTAAGCAATATACACAATGTACTTTGCCGTATAAATATATTATTGGGTAGTGAAAGGTTAGTTATAAGCGCTAAGTGCAGCACTTAGGCTACACTCAACGCATAATAATAAATTGTTATTTTAAGCGAATGGATTTCGCTTCAATTTCTATTAATCCTAGTTTAAATAATCCACCAATTGCCTTTTTATAATTAGCTTTACTGGTCGAAAATATTTTCTTAATTGTTTCAGGATCAGACTTATCACCTAAAGCAATAACGCCACCTTCCTCTTTTAGCTTTTCCATTATAACATCGCCAAGATTACTAACTTTAGCCATACCTGGTTTTTCTAATACAACGTCAATTTTGCCATCTTCACGCACTTTTTGAATAAAGCCTTTTAGTTTTTGCCCTACAAATAAGCTTTTAAATACCATATTGTAAAAAATAACACCAAAGTGAGATTCTTCAATAAGGACTTTGTAACCAATGTCAGTTTTACCCGCTATGATCAAATCGACTTCTTGTAAATGGGTGTATTGCGGCTCATCTTTAGATAAAAAACGATTAAAGTTATTTGATGCACAAATACGCTTACTGGCATTGTCTAGGTACAAACGCACTAAATACGAATGACCTTCTTGCATACGCGGTTTTTGCTCATTAAACGGCGCTAGTACATCTTTTTCTAAGCCCCAATCTAAAAAGGCACCAATACTATTAATTTCTTTAACACGCAGTAGGGCATATTCACCTACTTGTGCATGAGGCTTTTTAATTGTTGCTGTAGGTAAATTAGCATTATCTAAAAATATAAATACGCTAATGCTATCACCAGCTTCAAGCTCATGTTTTATTTCTTGTTTTGGTAAAAATACTTCGCCTAAATCGTGGCCGTCTAGGTAAGCACCTTCGTTACTAACTTCTTTTACAAATAAGGTTTGTGTGGTTCCAAGGTAACTCATAATTATTCCTGTTCAGGCTTTTTTCTACGGCGCATAGGAGTATCGCCATCAATATTAATAGGGGCTTTAATGGGTGCAGATGGTTTTTTAGGCTTAGCTTTGCGTTTAAACACTGGCTTTTTAGCTGCTACTGTTTTTTCTGTGGCTAAAACTGCAACTGGTTTCTTTTCTTTAATCCCTTTAAATTTAGCTTTTAAACCATCAACGCTATCAAACTTTAATTCATCATTTAAGAATGCTTTAATTGCTAAATAACTTGGCCAATCTTTTGGGCCTACTAACGACAGTGCGCTGCCTTTAAAACCAGCTCGACCTGTTCGCCCAATTCGGTGAACATATTCTTCAGCGTGTTTAGGTAAATCAAAATTTATAACATGGGTAACACTGAGTAAATCTAAGCCACGTGACGCAACATCTGTGGTTATTAATATTTTGAAGTTTTCGCGGCTAAATGCATCCATAATATCGAGACGCTTATTTTGTGCTAAATCACCTGCTAATGGCTGTGCTTTAAAACCTTTAGCGCAAAGCGCTTCGCTCAAACGGCTGGTATCTGCACGGGTAGCTGTAAATATAATACATTGGCCAACATCGTCTTGATTCAAAAAGTGCTCAAGTAAGGCTTCTTTATGATCAAGATGATCAGCAAGATATAAGCTTTGTTTAATATCTGAGTGTTGCTCGTTTGCAGCGCTGAGCATTATTTGCTTAGGCTTTTTTAATAAGTTGCGTGATAGTGCATCTACTTGTGCATGATCTAGTGTAGCCGAAAACAATAATGTTTGGCGCAGGCGATGATCGGCCAAGTCATTAATCATTTTAAGTTGTTCGGTAAAGCCTAAATCTAGGATACGGTCTGCTTCATCAAAAATAAGCAGCTCAAGACCGCTCAATTGTAACGTACGCTTTGTAAGGTGATCGGCTAGACGACCTGGTGTTGCAACTACAAACTGCGGATCGTTTCTAAGCGCTTTAATTTGGTCATTAAAATTTTCGCCGCCGAGTATTTTTACGGCTTTAATGTTTGTACCTGCGATTAATAAACGCAGTTGTGTAAATACTTGCGTAGCAAGCTCACGTGTTGGAGCAACAATAAGTACCCGAGGATCGCGTTTACTGAGTGCTTTTTGTTTCATTACTCGTTGAACAGCGGGTAATAAAAACGCCAAGGTTTTGCCTGACCCTGTTTTAGACTGGGCGAAAATGTCATGCCCTGCAAGTGCTGTAGGCACTGCATGTGCTTGAATGTCGGTAGGCTGGGTGATCCCTTGATGTGCTAGTTGTGTTTCAAGGCGATTATCAATCCCAAGATCAGTAAAGTGCAAGGTGTGTTTCTCCAAAATGAGCAAGTTATATCTTAATTCTATCGGCGCATTATAGCCCACAGAGGCGTATGGCTAACAGTAAAATGCAAATTATAAGGCTAATTTTTGCATTTAATCACAAAAAGCGTAAAATACGCGCCCAAGATGCGCCGGATTTACGATTCGGTATATATTAAAAAGCAAAATAGGAATAAATATGACGGCTGTTCATAAAGACAATTTAACCAGCGAGCACTTTATAGTGTGTGCACTGTATAAATTTGTAGCATTACCTGAGTTTGAAGCGCTTAGAAAACCATTACTAGATGTAATGGAGGCAAATGAAGTTCGCGGTACTTTACTAATCGCCTCTGAGGGTATTAATGGTACGGTTTCAGCTAAACGTGCTGGCATAGATAATCTTCTTAAATGGCTTGAACAACAGCCAAGCCTTAATAACATTGTTACTAAAGAATCTTACGATGACGAATGCCCATTTTACCGCACCAAAGTAAAACTAAAAAAAGAAATTGTGACTATGGGGGTTGAGGGCATCGATCCGCTAAAAGTAGTGGGTAGTTATGTTAAGCCAAATGAATGGAACGCATTAATTTCAGACCCAGAAGTGATACTTATAGATACCCGCAACGATTACGAAATTGAAATAGGCACCTTTCAAAACGCAGTTGATCCTAACACCAAAACATTCCGTGAATTTCCGCAGTGGGCTAAAGAAAACCTTGATCCAAGCAAGCATAAAAAAGTAGCTATGTTTTGTACTGGCGGTATCCGCTGTGAAAAATCAACAGCGTATATGAAAGAGCAAGGCTTTGATGAAGTGTACCATCTTGAAGGCGGTATTTTAAAATACCTTGAAGAAGTACCAAAAGATGAAACCATGTGGGAAGGCGAATGTTTTGTATTTGATAATCGTGTAGCGGTTAATCATGACTTACAAAAAGGCTCGTATGACCAATGTCATGCGTGTCGTATGCCGATCACCGAAGACGAAAAGTTAAAAGCTGAATATATGGAAGGCGTGTCGTGTCACCATTGTATTGATAATGTAAGCGATGAGCAGAGAGAACGTTTTGCTGAGCGACAAAAGCAAATAGAGCTTGCACAAGCGCGTGGCGAAGGCCACATTGGTAATGAAGCACAAGCTATTTTACAGCAACGTAAAGAGGCTAAAAACGCTAAAAAACAAGCCCAACGTAGTAAATAATATTTTATTAAATTAATTTAAAAAGAGTCATTATTGACTCTTTTTTTGTATCCACTATATGTTTTAACCTAAGATTGGTAATGTTAGTCTTTAGGTAATACCAATTGCATTAAATTAGTATAAAACACATCATAATATCGCTATGTAGGAAGCAACTATGCAAGCCGAACAAATAGAAATAGCGCAGTTTTTAGCACAGCATCCCCCTTTTAACGATTTACCCATTAAAGCGCTTAACGAGCTGGCGCAACAAGTTGAAGTTGCATACTTTAGAGCGCAAACAGAGATTTTACAGTTAGGCCAAGATATTGCCGACTTGTACGTTATAAGAAGCGGCTCGGTAGAAATGTATCGCCGTAATGGCGAGCTTTATAATCGTTTAGCCGTGGGTGGAATATTTGGCCAAATGGGCCTATTGATGAACCGCAAAGTGCGTTTTCCGGCCACTGCACTAGAAGACACATTGGTTTACTGCATTAATGTTGAACTGTTTAATCGTTATTGCGATGAGTTTGATGCATTTGCTGATTACTTTGAAACCGATGGCAATGTACGTTTGCACCAAGCTATTGTTGAGCAAGCCGACAGTAACGATTTAACGACAGCAAAAGTAAAGTCGCTTATTCATCGCGATGTAGTGACAGTATTAACCACTTCTACGGTGCAAGATGTTGCTAAATTAATGAGTGAAGAAGCGGTTTCATCAGTACTGGTTACAGATATAAATAAGCCCGTTAACGACGACCCGGAAGAGGATGATGGCCAAGTAGTTGGCATAATTACCGACCGAGATTTACGTAATAAAGTGGTTGCGCCAGGGCTGTCGTTTGATACTCAAGCACAGCATATTATGTCTACTAACTTAGTGATTTTAGATGCTAATGCCTACGTTTTCGAAGCTGTATTAGCTATGTTAAGAGACAGCCTGCATCATTTGCCGGTAGTGCAAAAACGCAGGCCGATTGGGGTAATATCACTGTCTGATATTTTACGTTACGAGTCGCAAAGTAGCTTGTTATTAGTGCGTGGTATTTTGGCCCAGCAATCAGTGGAAGACTTAACCCATTATGCCCGCCAGTTACCTAATGTATTTGTGCGTATGGTTAACGAAGATGCAAACTCTCATATGGTTGGTACAGCCATGGCAGTGATTGGCCGTACTTTTAAGCAAAGGTTATTAATATTAGCTGAAGAAAAGTATGGCCCAGCTCCCGTGCCTTATTGTTTTATTGCTTTAGGCTCCATGGCGCGCGATGAGCAACTGATAGTAACGGATCAAGATAATGCGCTTATTTTAGATGACAGTTACAACGATGAGTTACATAACGAGTACTTTCAAAACATTGCTGATTTTGTTTGTGATGGTTTAGCACAATGCGGCTACACCTATTGTGATGGCGAAATTATGGCGTCATTTAAAAAGTGGCGTAAAACTCGCTCTCAATGGTTTGAGCAATTTGCAGATTGGATAGCAAAACCAAAACCACAAACGTTATTACACAGCTCTATATTTTTTGATTTGGACGGCGTTTGGGGTAAAACAAAATGGGCCGATGAGCTCAAAGTCTTTGTTGCTAAACAAAGCAAAGCAAATAGGGTGTTTTTGGCAAATATGGCTGCTAATGCGCGTAATCGAACGCCGCCTCTTGGGTTCTTCAAAGGTTTTGTTTTAGAGCATAACGGCCAGCATAAGCACTCAATGAACTTAAAACGCCGTGGTACCGCACCACTTTCGGATGTTATACGGGTGCATGCATTAGCGATTGGTTCACGCAAACAAAACTCGTTTGACCGCCTTGAGGATATAATTGCCGCAAAAAGTTTACCCGAGGGTAAAGCACAAGATTTACGAGATGCGCTGGAGTATATAGCTATGATGCGAATTCGTCATCAAGCATTACAAATAGAGCAAGGTGAAGAGCCCGATAATAATTTAGATCCGCATCAACTTTCACCGTTTGAGCAGCGTAATTTAAAAGAGGCATTTGCGATTCTTGAAAAAGCGCAAAACTATCTAAAATTTAGCTTTATTTCAAATACAAATGTGAAGTGATTTTTCTATGAGCAAGCAAAAGCAAGCAATAGTTGACTGGTCGCTTAGGTATCAGCAATTAGCAAATAGCAGTGAAAATGCCTTGTTACAGCAGTTTTATGCATCGGCTTTTAATCAGCCTGCTGCAGCAATAGCTGATGTGCCATTTGTAGCGATGGATTTTGAAACCACCGGCTTAGATAGCGAAGCAGATGACATAGTGAGTGTGGGTTTAGTGCCTTTTAACTTACAGCGAATATACTGCAAGCACAGCCGCCATTGGGTAGTACAACCGCGCAGAAACTTACATGAAGAATCAATAATCATTCATGGTATTACGCACTCAGAGGTTGATGATGCACCAGACTTTAATCGTATTATTGAGCCTTTGCTTGCCGCGCTAAGCGGTAAAGTCGTGGTGGTACATTATGCAGCAATTGAGCGGCCATTTTTAAATAATGCGTTGTTACTTAGGCTGCACGAAGGCATAGAGTTTGCGTTAGTTGACACTATGGATATTGAAAAAAGAGCATTAACAGCACGTCAGGGTTTAATAGGGCGGTTATTTAACTCTAAAATAGGCTCGTTGCGATTAAATGATTGTCGTAAGCGCTACTCACTTCCTGCCTATAATAACCATAATGCCCTAACCGATGCATTGGCCACAGCTGAGTTGTTACAAGCGCAGCTGAGTCATCATTATCGCTTAGATACGCCGATAGATGATTTGTGGATATAAACTTTATTTTATAGCTATAAAAAAACGCCGCATAATTTGCGGCGTTTTTATTAGTACTTTTTATAATTACCAGTAAGGGTAATAAGTACGGTTACTTTTTAGTACGAGGCTCAGTACGTAAGCCCAACAGTAAGCTTAAACACATAAACAACAATACAATAGTAAAAGGTAACCCGGCAGATATAGCGCCAGCTTGCAGCGCTTGTATAGCTTCAGTTCCACCTATCCAAAGTAGTGCGGCAGCTACCGCACCTTGGGTTACAGCCCAAAAGATACGTTGTGGTACAGGTGCATCAATTTTGCCACCAGCCGTGATCGAATCAATTACCAATGAACCAGAATCCGATGACGTAATAAAAAACACCAATACTAAAATAATCGCTACAAACGATAAAATGTTAGACAAAGGTAATGCATCAAACATTTGGAACATAGCAAGTGGTACTTCAGTAAGGCCGTTAGTACCTAGCTCACCTACATTATTAACCACCTGATCAATAGCAATACCGCCGTATATAGACATCCATAAAATAGTAACAGCAGTAGGCACTAGTAATACCGCAATTAAAAATTCACGTATAGTACGACCACGAGAAACACGCGCAATAAACATACCTACAAACGGTGACCAGGAAATCCACCACGCCCAGTACGATACAGTCCAGCCATGCATCCAGGTTTCATCTTCACGACCATGAGGATTACTTAAGGGAATAATATTTTCTACATAGCCCATTATGGTAGTAGGAACATTACCTATAGCAACAGCAAAGCCAACTAAAAATACAAACACAAGTAAAACCAAGGCAATTAACATATTGGCATTACTAAGTACTTTTACTCCGCCATCAATCCCTCTAACTACCGAAATAATAGCTAAAAGTGAAACCCCAATAATAACTAAAATTTGTGAACCAACACCGCCAGAGGTACCAAATACATGATCTATACCTGCAGAGGCTTGTTGTGCTCCTAGCCCTAGTGAAGTTGCAAGACCAAAGAGTGTTGCAAGCACAGCTAAAATGTCGATAAGGTGGCCAGGCCATCCCCACGCTCTATCACCTAAAATAGGATAAAAAATAGAACGGATAGACAGTGGTAAGCCTTTGTTATAAGTAAAGAATGCAAGTGAAAGTGCGACAACTGCATAAATAGCCCACGGATGTAGACCCCAATGGAACATAGTTGCGCCCATTGCTAGTTTTGCTGCCTCTGGTGTATTAGGAGCTACATTTAAAGGTGTTTCAAACCAGCCAGTATAATAAGCAAGCGGTTCTGCAACACCCCAAAACATTAAGCCAATACCCATACCTGCAGCAAATAACATAGCTAACCATGAAAGGCGAGAGTGAGTAGGTACTGCATCATCTCCCCCTAAACGTATTTTACCGTAAGGCGATACAATAAGTGCTAAACAAAAAATAACGAAAAAGTTAGCAGCCCACATAAATAAGGCATCAAAGTTATTAATAATATCTGTTTTTATACTATCAAGTGCAGACTTAGCTGTTTGTGGATCGGTAACTAAAATAGCGATCAAAAAGATGACAATCAGACCAGCACTTATGCCGAAAACAGAGTTATGTATATCTAACCCCCATTTTTGTACGTTGTCTTGACCTACGGTATAGTCCGTACTATCAATACTATATTTGTCATGCTCTTCGCTCATGCAATACCTCATTTGTTGTTCTAACCCTGGATGTTACCCAGTGTCGTAATTAATTATATTAGTCTTGTAATTATATTAGTTTAAACACAAATAATTAGAAGACTAACTAATCTGATTTTTGATCATTAACTTTACTAGTGTATGAGTTAAATACTAAATGTAAATGATTTTGTATTTAGACTGCTGATATTATAGTCAAAATGATGATATTTGTTGCTTTTAAGTATAAAAAACAAACACTCTCTAACTTGTTAAATTAGTTTACTATTTACAAATACATATACGAGAACACTTATAAATCAGCGCATATTATCCGAAATCAGAATTATAAAAACACATAGGTAAATAATTACTGTCACGGAGTATGTAAATACTAATAAGCTGCTAATTAAAGGTGCCTAATATAAACGCCCCTTTAATCTAGGAATACTTAGTATATGATTTAACATTAGGTTATATTTTAACAGTAAAGTAGTTAAAGGAGTAAATTGCGACTATGACTAATGATATTAAACATTTAGTTGGAAAAAATGAGCTTAGTGAGCATTTTAAATCGGTACGTAAATATAGCCTATCACTCATTAGTGCGTTAAGTGCAGAAGACTGTCAATTACAAGCAATGGCCGACGTAAGCCCAAGTAAATGGCATCTTGCGCATACCAGTTGGTTTTTTGAAACATTTTTACTCTGCATTCATAGCCGTAATTACAAAGTATTTAACCCTGAGTTTAAAATATTATTTAATTCTTACTACAACGGAATTGGTGAGCAATTTAAGCGGGGCAACAGAGGCAGCCTATCGAGGCCGAGTCTTGATGACGTAATAGCATACAGACGATATATTGATGAAGCTGTTATAAGCGTGTTAAATACTGCTATAACCTCAGAAATAGAGCAAATAATTACTCTTGGCCTAAATCACGAGCAACAACACCAAGAGCTAATGTTGATGGATATTAAGTATAACTTTTCTATTAACCCAATATTTCCTGCGTACCAATCACTAAAGCCAACTCAAGTACCAAACCAGCAATCCAGTGCCGCTATAAAGTTTATAAACTTTGACCAAGCAATTATAAATATAGGGAGCAATGCTGAAAACCAATTTGCCTACGATAACGAACAACCTAAGCACTCTGTGCTGGTTCATCCATTTAGCTTTGCTAATAGATTAGTGACTAATGCAGAGTATTTAGGCTTTATTAATAGCTCAGGCTATAGCAACCCGCAACATTGGCTAAGTGACGGCTGGGCACATATACAGGCTAATAATTTAACACAGCCATTGTATTGGCATTATATAAACGGGGAGTGGTTTGAGTTTACCCATTACGGATTATTACCCCTTAACTTAGCCGCGCCGGTTTGTCATGTTAGTTATTATGAGGCCAGCGCTTATGCAAGTTTTGTTAATGCACGCCTGCCCACAGAGTTTGAATGGGAATATGCAGCCCAGCAACACGCACCAAGTAATACAGCGCACACGTCACTTTTATTGCCAAATATGGCCGATAGTAGCGCTGCTATTGGGCAGCTTACAGATAGCTGCTGGCAATGGACAAACAGTGCTTATTTACCTTACCCAGGTTTTAAGCCAATTGCAGGCGTGGCAGGAGAGTACAATGGTAAGTTTATGAGCAATCAAATGGTATTACGTGGCGGTTGCGTGTTAACTCCTGCTAATCATTTACGTACAACCTACAGAAACTTTTATTATCCCCATCAAGCCTGGATGTGTAGTGGTATAAGACTCGCTAAGGATAAAACATGAGCCAAATGACAACAATAAAGCAGTGCAGTATAAATACCTCTATAAGCAACTGTGAGTTTTTAACAGATGTAATAAGTGGCTTAACCCAGCAACAAAAATCACTCCCCTGTAAATATTTTTATGACGACAAGGGGGCTGCATTATTTGAGCAAATAACAAGGCTGCAAGAGTATTACGTAACCCGTACTGAGCTGGCTATTTTAGAAAGGTACTCAAAAGAGATTGCACAAATCCTACCTGAAAGCTTATCAATAATAGAACCCGGTTGTGGTTCAGGCAAAAAAATTGCCCACTTATTAGCTCATATGAGCAAAGTAAAAACGTTTGTACCGTTCGAAATATCTACAGAAATGCTTAACTATTCATTAGCGCATTTATCGCCATTATTCCCTGAACTGGTTATTGCTCCGTTATTAGGCGACTTTACCGATAGCGCAATGGTTAAACAGCTTATTAAAGAAACCGCCCTCGATAGCCAAACTAATTTAGTGTATTTCCCGGGCTCCACCTTAGGTAATTTTAACACGCTTAAAGCCATTGAAATAATGAGAAACTTTCAGCATTTATGTGGTGTAAATGGCTATGTTTTAATTGGGATTGACTTGGTAAAACAGCGCCAAGTACTGTTAGATGCATACGACGATAAACTCGGTGTAACCGCTGCATTTAATAAAAACTTATTACAACGAATCAATGACGAACTAAATGGATCATTTAATTTAGCCAATTTTAACCATGAATCACGTTATAACGAGCAGCATAACCGCATAGAAATGCACTTAGTGAGCCTTTGCGAGCAAACAGTGATAATTAATAACCAACAAATTAATTTTAAACAAGGTGAAAGTATTCATACCGAAAATTCTCATAAGTACACCCTAGAATCGTTTAAACAGCTTGCGGCACAAGCTAATTTAAGTTTAGAGCAAACATGGCAAGACGATAATAATTACTTTGCCTTATGCCTATTAAGGCCGCTATAAATTATTAGTAAATAACAACTTGGCCGTTGTTAAGTTCATAGTTTAACAACGCGCCATTAGGCGATTGCTGTATAAGCGTAACTTTATTTAAACCGTATAGTCTAAATAATAAGGGTGCAATAACCGATACTGCTGAACCCGTTGCGGTATCTTCGTTTACACCAAACTGCGGGGCAAAGTATCTAAAATGTGCAATGGCATTTTGTGCTTGAGTATTTTGTACTGTTAGCGCAATAACCGCATTTTTATGCAGGTGACTTAGGGCTTTAAAATCAACTTGTAAGCGTGTTAAATCGTCTTTTGCATTGAACAATAACAAGGTGTAACCGTTTTTATTGGCACTGCTGTACGCGGCTTTTATTGATAATGAAAATACTCGCTGTAATTTACAGTAGCAGGGGGACTTTATCGACTCAATACTTGCTAATACCAACTGAGCCTGTTGCCTGTTAATTTTTATTTTAAAACGCTCATTACAGCTTGTAATAAATACCTGTGGGCAATAAGAAAAATAATGAAGTAAAAAGTTAGCTGCAGCCAAAGTGCCATGCCCACAGCGCTTAATTTCATTTGTTTGGTTAAACCAGCGAATTTTACAATAAGGTTTAGTTATCTCATTTTGATTTAAAAATACAGTCGCAGGATGATTCGATTTTGACGCAATATATTGCATCAATTTAGAGGTTAAGCCCTTTTTATAAATAACAATTAAAGCACTTGAACCGGCTAAGTTAGCTGTGTGGTTATAAAAAACAGCTTGAGACGATGTGAGTGTTATAAAGCGCCTCACAAGCCATGCTGGCTTGTGAGGCGCTAAATAAATTCGCTTAGCTTTTGCTAGCATACGCATCGTTATGAATAAGCGCGGCACGTCCAGAAGGGTCAGCATTATTTTGAAACGACGCATCCCATGCCAGCGCTTCGGGCGTAGAGCACGCTACCGATTTGCCATAAGGCACACATTTAGCGGCGGCATCACCAGGAAAGTGAGATTCAAAAATAGCGCGGTAATAATATGCTTCTTTAGAATCGGGGGTATTTATAGGGTATTTAAACTTTGCATTGGCAAGCTCTTGATCGCTCACTTGCTCGTTTACAAACTCTTTTAAGGTATCAATCCAGTTATAACCTACACCGTCTGAAAACTGCTCCTTTTGACGCCATAATACTTCCTCTGGTAAATAATCTGCAAAGCCTTCGCGTAAAATATGCTTTTCTATTTTTCCCTCTGTACACATTTTAGCTTGTGGGTTAATACGCATTGCCACATCCACAAACTCTTTATCTAAAAATGGTACGCGAGCTTCAACTCCCCATGCTGCCATCGACTTATTGGCACGTAGGCAATCAAACATATGCAGTTTAGATACTTTACGGTTAAGCTCTTCATGAAACTCTTGTGCATTCGGCGCTTTATGAAAATACAAATAGCCACCAAACAGTTCATCTGCTCCTTCGCCCGATAGCACCATTTTAATACCCATGGCTTTAATTTGTCGGGCCATTAAATACATAGGAGTAGAGGCACGAATAGTGGTTACATCGTATGTTTCTATGTGGTAAATCACTTCGCGCAGGGCATCTATACCTTGCTCAATAGTAAATATAATAGGGTGATGAATAGTGCCTATCATATCGGCTACTTTTTTAGCCGCGGCTAAATCAGGTGAGCCCTCAAGGCCAACAGAAAAAGAATGCAATTTAGGCCACCATGCATCGCTTTCGTCGTTATCTTCAATTCGTTTTGCCGCAAAACGCTGGGTTATAGCCGATATAAGCGACGAATCTAAGCCACCAGAGAGTAATACGCCATAAGGCACGTCGCACATAAGCTGGCGTTTAACGGCTGCCTCTAGTGCGCTTTTAACATCTTCGGCCTTTGCGCTGTTATTTTTAACGGCGTCAAAGCTTTGCCAATCGCGTTTGTAATACGCTTTAAGCTCGCCATCTTTACTGCTTAGGTAATGCCCAGGCGGAAATTCTTCAATGTGCTTACAAATTGGTGAAAGGGCTTTTAGCTCTGAAGCTACGTAAAAGTTACCGTGTTCATCGTGACCGGTGTAAAGCGGAATAATACCAATATGATCGCGGCCAATAAGGTAACTGTCATTTTCTTCATCGTATAAACAAAATGCAAAAATGCCATTTAAATCATCTAAAAAGTCGGCACCTTTTTGTTTGTAAAGCGCTAAAATAACTTCGCAGTCAGATTCTGTTTGAAAGGTAAAATCGGTGGTTAAATTTGCCGCTAATTCTTTATGATTATAAATTTCACCGTTTACCGCTAAAATATGTGTTTTTTCTGGATTATATAAAGGCTGTGCACCGCTAGAAACCCCTACAATAGCTAGGCGTTCATGTACTAAAATTGCTTTTTTCGATGCATAAACACCCGACCAATCAGGGCCGCGGTGCCTTAATAACTTCGACATTTCGATGGCTTGCGTACGCAACTGTACGGGATCAGATTTTATATCTAACACCCCAAAAATTGAACACATAGACTACCCCTCATTCTTGTTTTTATGTGTATTGCAGAGCAAAAAAACTCTGCGACTCACCTTTGTTTTAGCAGAATTAATAACGTAAGTCACACCGCATTTACAAAATAATAAGAATAATTTATGCACCAACATAGCTCGTATTGCACCAAAATGATTAATGTGTGGTGCCGGCTGCTATTTTTACATCGCGCTCATTGCTCAAAGCTTCAGCTATCATTACTTTTAGCGCATTTATTACCACTTCTTCACTCATACTTGGTGCGCCATTATGGTGCACTGCTTGGCTTGGTAAATAAGGAATATGAATAAAGCCGCCTTTCATTTTTGTATAGTTTTCGTTTATATAATGCAGCAAACCATACATTACATGGTTACACACATAAGTACCGGCAGTATTAGAAATGGCCGCGGGAATATCACTTTCATGTAAGGCGCTTAACATGCGTTTTATTGGTAAATTGCTAAAATAAGCATCGGGGCCATTTTTTGCAATTGGGGTATCAATAGGTTGCTTACCGGCATTATCTTTAATGCGAGCGTCGTCTATATTAATCGCAATGCGCTCTATAGATATTTCGCTGCGTCTACCAGCTTGGCCAACACATAAAACTATCGCCGGGTTATGGGCCTCTATCGCTTGGTGTAGTTGTGCAATAGAGGTATTAAACTCACACGATAATTCAATAGCGCATACTTTATGCTTCATTATTATATGGTCGTCGAGTTTTTGCACTGCTTGCCAAGAGGGGTTAATGGTTTCGCCATCAAAAGGAGCAAAACCGGTAATTAATACGCACGCCATAGGGTAAGTTGATTTAGTCATTGAACACCACGCTATACATTAAAACAATATTAACGGCGAGTAAGGTTACTGCCGTAGGAGTTTGTACTTTTATTACACTATGCTTCTATTTATATTTAAATCGAGCATAACCTCTCTATTTTTTATTATTGCTATTATTGAGTGCCAAACTGAGCTGATATAAATGAGCATTTTGTTTATGTTGGGCTCTGCGTGCTTGCTCTAGGGTTACATATTCAAATTCTATATTATCGGCTGCTCTAAACTGTGCAAATTGATGTAAGTCAGCACTGATCACTGTACCTAGTAGCGGATAGCCGCCGGTAGTTTGGCCATCATTAAGTAATACTATGGGCTCTCCGTTGGGGGGCAATTGTATGCTCCCTGGGTTTACAGCCACAGAAGGTAATGAATGTGTGTGCATCAGATTATCTGTATTATTTACTAACCTTACGCCCATTCTATTACTGTTAGGGCTGGCTTTAAATTTACCCGAAGTAAAGCTATGCAAAAGTGTTTTACCTAATAACTTTGCGTGTGGGCTAGGGTGCAAGCGGATAATTTTACGTTGCGGTGGAGCAATAGCCCCCATTTTTATAAAAGGGCCATTAAAAGGCTTAATTGGAATGCAGTCACCACTGCTGAGTGCTTTGCCATCGAGCCCACCAAAGCATGCATTTAAATCAGTTGCTCGAGAGCCCATTATTAGTGGGCACTGCACGCCGTCTTTTACTGCAATATATGCTCTTAACCCCGCTCGTCCTGTGGCAAAGCTTAATACTTGTTTATTTTTAATAGCGTATGTCCAACCTGGGTAAATCGGCTGTTCATCAAGCTTTGCCTGTAAATCAGCGCCTTGGATGGCAATGACAGTATCGCAGTTAAATTCAAGCTCACATAAGCCCACAGTTACTTCAAGCACCGCATCGTTGTCGTTATTACCAAGGAGTCGATTAGCTATTAATTGTGCACAGGGGTCTAAGCTGCCAGCTTTACTTACTCCTAAATGACGATAGCCAATTCGGCCAAAATCTTGAATAGTGAGTTGTACGCCTGGTTTTAGTACTTTTATCATGCGCCTGCTCCTTGGTTTTTTAGCGCTACAAACTCAAGGGTATCGCCTGGTTGCATTAAGCAAGGTTGCGAATGAGAGCTATTAAATAATGTGGTATTGGTATGGCCAATAATATGCCAGCCACCGGGAGTGTCGCTAGGGTAAATACCGGTTTGGGTAGCGCCAATAGCCACCGCACCTTTAGGTACTTTAATGCGAGGCTCAGCGCGCCTTGGGGTATGTAGGCGTGTATCTAAACCATGTAAATAGGCAAATCCGGGCTGAAAGCCTAAAAACAAAACGTGATACTGAGCTTTGCTATGTATACTAATTACCTCATCAATACTTAAATTATGAAAGCTGGCTACATAAGCAAGATCTTCACCCTCGTATAGGGTCTCTATTAAATGGTGTTTACCAGTAAAAGTACTGCTTTTAAGCTCATCCCATAATAATGGTAATGCCTCTAGCCATTTAGTTAAGCCCGCCGATGACTTTAAATACAAGGTGAGGGAATTCATTCCTGCAACTAAGTCGGTAAACTCTGCGGTGTTTTTACAGTGCGCAGCTAAAGCCCAAATTTTTTTTTGTATAGTTAATACATTGTTTGCGTCTAAATGTGCTGCATCTATCAATAAGCTATTGTTACTAAGTGCATAAATTATAGGAGCCGAACTCATAAAACAAACCTGTTAATACAACATGTTTCAAAGCTAACATAGTTCTATTGATTTATTTACACCATTGCGACCAGCAAAATGGATTAAGAGATAAAATATAAACCTTATAAGCCGCTCACTCGTATTTAATTACTTACCAAGTTGAAATAATAATTCAACAGGTAAGGTCTTTATTAAAGCCTGTTACTATTTTTTGTTAAAAATACATTCGCAACAGTAACCGGCCTTAGCATTTATTTAAGAGGTAGTTTATGTCGTATCAGGGTTTAATTTATTTATCTAGCGTTGCTATTTTATTTAGTGCAAGCAGTGTTGCTTTATCAATGGAAAAAGTCGTGCAAAGTAATGTTCAAGCGACTATGCACGTAGAAACACTAGTACTTGGCTCAGGTTGCTTTTGGGGCGCTGAAAAACGCTACGAAGCACTTAATGGTGTTATTGATGCTGAGTCAGGTTATGCGGATGGAAACGGCTTTAAAGCCACTTACAGCAATATAACCAATCAATCACGTCGCTTTGACGAGGACAATTACGCCGAAGTTGTGCAAGTTACCTATAACAGCAATATTATTAGCGCAAAGGAGCTACTCGAAAACTACTTTGAAAGCCACGACCCAACACAAAAAAATCGCCAAGGTAACGATGTAGGCACTCAGTATCGCTCAATTATTTTAACTACCACCACTGAGCAAGCGCAAGTAGCAAAGCAAGTTAAATCGCAATATCAACAACTGCTTACGCAAGCAGAGTACGGCACTATAGCCACTATTATTAAGCCACTTGACACTTTTTATGCAGCTGAAGAATATCATCAAAATTATTTAGAAAAAAATCCAAATGGCTATTGTCCCGATCACTCAACTGGCGTGGTGTTTAACAAAAAACCGCCCGAACAAGTAGATAACTCCGCTTTATTAATGGGTAAACAAATCGTGGTATTAGACTCACGCGAATACTGTCCATACTGTGAAAAATTTAAAAGCGCTGTAGCTAACGACTACAAAGGCAGTATTGCTATGAGCTTTCGCCACGCCGATCAACTCCAAGGTTTAACCATTAAGTCGGCAACCTGGGCAACCCCCACTATTTTATTTTTAGAAAATGGCACTGAAGTATACGGACGTCAAGGCTATGCAAGCCCAGAGGCGTTTTACAAAGCCCTTGGCGCATTTAAACTAGGCGATAGTGAAGCCTATAAAGTTGCATTTAATTCAAAAACCGATCGCGCTTATTGCAAAGAATACAAAATTTTTAAAAATACACCCGATGGCACCTTTGTCGATAAGCTCAGTGGCGAGCCGCTATTTGATACCCGCGATAGGTTTAACTCTGGAACTGGGTGGTTATCGTTTACGCATCCAATAAAAAGTAGCGTTACTGAACATGACGACAGTAGCTGGGGAATGACTCGTATTGAGCTGCGCTCTAAAAGTACTGGCATACACTTAGGGCATTTATTCCCCGGGGAAGGCCCACGCGGTACAGACCGTTATTGTATAAATGCTACGGTTCTTGAATTTATACCAAGGGATTAAAAATACGTGAGATATACAAAAGCCCAGTAAACTTAACTTTTACTGGGCTTTTTAATTAAGGCTTTAGCTAAAAAGCAGTATTAAAGCCTAATTTATTTTTAGTAAATATTATGTGGATTGCCTAAAAATAAAAACAGTTCAAGCCAAGTCACCACCTAACTTGAACCGTTTTTTACACTGGCAACATCTTACACACACAATATAAGATTCTTTTACCAGCTTAATTATCAAACCTTAAATTAAACTGAAATACTTTCGATAGGTGAACTTTAGATTTATTGAGCATTAATCACAAACGATAAAAATACACCCAATGAGTGAAATAAATTAATCTATAGGTTTGGTTTGTGTATTTTTAAAAGTAGCTATAACCCACTTAGCAAATAAATCAAGCGGATGATTTACATTACTTGGCTCGTGTTGCACTAAATAGTACTTGTCTTTAGTGGTCAGCGGGCGCTCGAATAATTTATATAACCAGAGTTCGTCTAGCCAGCTTTGGCTTATAGGCAGAGGAATAAGCGCAATCCCCATACCTTGCTGCGCTGCTCGTGCTACACCAAACATGCTGTCAATTTGTATAATTTGGGTTGGTGAAAAGTCAACTATTCCAGCTTTCTCGGCCCACTGATGCCATGCCCAAGGGCGTGCTTTGTGTAATATAAGCGGCACTTGATTAAGGGCTTTACAATGATCATCCTTCCATTGTGCTAACAAGTTTTTATTGCAAGCAGGTATATACTCTAAGTTAAACAGCTCTGTTACAACGCCTTCGGTTGGCTTATTCGAGGACAGCACTATTGATAAGTCGCTATGTCGGGTTAGCTCTTTACGGGTTTTAAGCGTATCCATTTGTAAATTAATATTAGGGTGCGCCGACGTCCATTCGCGCAATCTAGGCATTAGCAACTCGCTTGCAAAAAACTCAGGCAAGGTAATCGTTAAACTTGTATTTTGCTGCATTTGGCTAAATTCATTAATTGTGCTCTCAAGCGTACTAACTATTGGCGATATAGCTTCAAAAAAGTCCTTTCCAGCTGCAGTTAAACTAATCGAGCGGGTTTTACGCACAAAAAGCTCAATGCCAAGTTGTTCTTCTAGTTGTTTAATTTGATGGCTTACAGCCGAAGGCGTTAAATACAGCTCATTTGCTGCATGCTTAAAGCTTAAACTTCGTGCCGCGAAGCAAAATGAGCGAAGACCACGTATAGGAGTTTGCATGTTTTCCAATATAAAGTTGTTTGAGTCGCCTATATAAGGCAATAACTGAACCAATTATTAAAATCAATAATATCAGAAGGTTGAAACTTTTACTGCATTAAGTTCACAATAATGGTGCAACAAGGTAACAAGGTGGTGCAGGGGAGTTACAAGTTAGCGCTAAATTTTAGCACCTTAAAATAATAATAAAACTCAGGAAAATAGGCAAAAAAAATCCCTCGTTAGAGGGATTTTGGGTAACTCAGCGCCATTGGCACTGGGAATGAGGTCGGTACAAGGTAAAGTTTAAACCTAGGGCTTAAAACACCATTTCTGGTACTTCACCGTCAACAAGTAATTTACCTGCTGTTTTACTAATAATTTCATCTACAGATACGCCCGGAGCGCGCTCTAACAGATGAAATGCGCCGTCTTTAACTTCTAGTACGGCTAAATCTGTAACTATTTTTTTAACGCAATTAACGCCGGTAAGCGGTAATGTGCAGGCCTCTAATAGCTTTGAGTCGCCATGCTTACTGGCGTGGGTCATGGTAACAATAATATTTTGCGCGCCTGCAACCAAGTCCATTGCGCCGCCCATGCCTTTAATTAACTTTTTAGGGATCATCCACGACGCTATGCTACCGTTTTGATCTACCTCAAAAGCGCCCAGAACTGTTAAGTCTACATGACCACCGCGTATCATGGCAAAACTATCTGCACTATTAAATATGGCTGCACCTTTTGCAGCTGTCACGGTTTCTTTACCCGCGTTAATCATATCGGCGTCTAGCTCTGCTTTAGTTGGGTATGGTCCCATGCCTAACAAGCCATTTTCGGACTGTAACATAACTTCAATATCGTCTGGAACATAGTTTGCGACGAGTGTCGGAATTCCTATGCCTAAATTAACGTAATAGCCATCTTTTAGCTCTTGTGCAACGCGCATTGCAACTTGTTCACGTGATAATGCCATAATATTAATGCTCCTGCTTAATCTCGTGTAGTAACACGCTCAATGCGTTTTTCAAAGTTGCCTTTAATAACGCGGTTTACATAAATGCCAGGGGTATGAATTTGGCTTGGCTCAAGTTCACCCGGCTCTACAATTTCTTCTACTTCGGCTACCGTAATTTTACCAGCGGTTGCGGCAAGTGGATTAAAGTTCATTGCAGTATGACGAAACACTAAATTTCCGTAACGGTCGGCTTTCCATGCTTTAACAATAGCAAATTCACCGGTTATCGACTCTTCTAAAATATAAGGGCGACCATTAAATTCTTTTACATCTTTACCCTCGGCAACGGGCGTACCGTAACCTGTTGCGGTGTAAAACGCCGGAATACCTGCACCACCAGCACGCATTTTTTCTGCCAAAGTGCCTTGTGGTGTAAGCTCTACGTCAATTTCGCCACTGAGTAACTGTTGCTCAAATAGGGCATTTTCGCCAACGTATGAGGCAATTACTTTTTTAATTTGTTTGTCTTGTAATAAAATGCCCAAACCAAAGTCATCAACACCGCAGTTATTAGACACCACGGTGAGCTCTTTGGTTTTCATTTGCTTAATTTGTTTAATTAAGCCCTCAGGAATACCACATAAACCAAAACCACCGGCAATTACGGTATCGCCGTCTTTTAATCCTGCCATTGCAGCTTCGTAACTAGAAACTACCTTATCAAATCCGGCCATGAGTCACTCCTCATTGTGTGCTTAAATTGTTTAACTAACTACATGATAGTTAGTTTATAAATACTTTGTATAAAAATTATTTGGGATGTTATTTAGCATGCAATGCAATCGACACTTTACTTACGGGTTGTTTGCCAAGCGCTTTTGTTATTTGCCATCCTGCATCACTAAGCCTTTGTAAATCAATTGCGTGCTCAATGCCAAGCCCTTGCAGTAAGTAAACTACATCTTCGGTGGCAACATTTCCTGACGCTCCTTTAGCGTAAGGGCAACCACCAAGGCCTGCTACTGCCGCGTCAACCGTTGCTATACCTAAGTTTAGTGCCGCGTAAATATTTGTGAGCGCTTGGCCGTAAGTGTCATGAAAATGCACTGCAAGCTGCGACTTATCAATGTGCTGTAATAGCAAAGTAAGTAACTCAGTTACCTTTTTAGCTGTGCCTACACCTATGGTATCGCCAAGGCTTATTTCATAACAGCCTAGTGCGAGTAGCTTTTGGCTAACATAAAGTACAGCTTGAGGGTCTATTTCGCCTTCATACGGGCAACCTAAAACACAACTTACATAGCCGCGTACTTTAATGTTATGCGCTTTGGCAAACTCCATAACGTCGCTAAAACGCTCAATACTTTGCTCAATACTGCAGTTAATGTTTTTTTGACAAAACGATTCGCTAGCCGCTGTAAATATGGCAAATTCTTTAATTCCAGAGGCATGCGCAGCTTGTGCGCCTTTTAAGTTAGGGGTTAACGCACTTAAGTTTACATCGGGCAAATCAAGAGCTGATATCACATCAGCTGAGTCTGCCATTTGCGGCACCCATTTAGGGGATACAAACGCACCGGCTTCAATGTCTTTTAAACCCGCAGCAGCAAGCGCGTTAATAAGCGCTACTTTGTCGGCAGTGGTTACTGCTTTTTCGTTTTGTAGGCCATCGCGCGCGCCTACTTCAACAATACGCACTTTTTGCGGAAAAACGCTCATTATGCGCCTCCCTTAGCAGGGTCACTTGCAACTGTCGTATCTTCAACTATAGCCAGTAACGCGCCATGGCTTACCAGTTCACCTTCGGCAAAACAATAGCTTTGTAAAATACCATCGTGCGGGGCATTGAGCGTATATTCCATTTTCATCGCTTCAATAATAACCACAGGGTCACCTTTGGTAATACTACTGCCCAGCTCAACTAAGTGTTTTACTACCGTACCATTAAGTGGCGCAGCTAAAGGCAGGGCATCACTTTGGTGATCGCTAATATAGTGCTTATTTACTAGCTCTAGGCGAGTTTGTAGTGCTTTGTGCATTACGGTAATCACGTTATTAACGCGACTTACGTGGGCTGTGTGTTTTTCGCCGTTAATAAATACACTACAAAGGCCATTATTTAAACTGCCTTGAACATTAAATACGTGCTCATTATGGGTAATACTGTAGCCATTTTTCGTTTTAACCGCATTAAAGGTTAAATCAACAAACGCAATTTTAACGCTTTGCGGTGCATTTAGGGCAAAGCCACTGAGTTGTTGCCAAGGGCTTGTATTTGGCGTTTTTCCTTGGGTGCTAACTAGCTGCTCTAAATAAGTAAAAGCTGCAATAAGCTGGCTTGCTTGGCGCAGAGATTGATCAACCGCCACTAGCGAATCGCCTTGCTCGGCAATAAAGTGAGTGCTAGGCGCGCCTTGTTTAAAACTAGGGTGCACAGCTAAGTTATGTAAAAAGCCAATGTTAGTACTAAAGCCCGCTAAGTGAAATTGCTCAAGCGCATGTTGTAAACGGCTCAGCGCTTGTTCGCGATTGTCATCATGCACAATTAACTTGGCTATCATGGGGTCGTAATATGGGCTAATTTCGTCACCGGCTGCAATGCCAGTATCAATGCGTACAAACTCACTGTTTAGCGGGGTATAAAGTGCTTCAATTGTGCCTGAGCACGGAATAAACTCATTAGCAGGGTCTTCAGCGTAAATACGCGCTTCAAAGCTGTGGCCTTGCAATTTAATATCTGCTTGTTTGAGTGGCAGTGTTTGCCCGCCGGCAATATTAATTTGCCACGTAACTAAGTCAACACCAGTAACCATTTCGGTAACCGGGTGCTCTACTTGCAGACGCGTGTTCATTTCCATAAAGAAGAACTCATCGCCACACAGTAAAAACTCAACTGTACCTGCACCGCGATAGTTTATTGCAAGAGCGCAACGCACCGCGGCTTCACCCATTTCTTTGCGCAACTCGTCTGATAAACCCGGGGCAGGGGCTTCTTCAATTACTTTTTGATGACGACGTTGCAACGAGCAGTCACGATCGCCTAAATAAACACAGTTACCGTGGTTATCGGCAAACACTTGTACTTCTACGTGGCGTGGTTGGTTAACGTAACGCTCTAGCAATACAAGGTCGTTGCCAAAACCAGCAACGGCTTCACGCTGTGCGCCTTCAAGTGCGCTAATAAATTCATTAGCGTGATTTACCACGCGCATGCCTTTACCACCGCCACCAAATGCTGCTTTGATCAGTACCGGGTAGCCAATTTTTTCGGCCTCTGCTTGTAAAAAAGCAGGATCTTGCTTGTCGCCATAATAACCAGGTACTAATGGCACATTAGCCGCGGCCATAATTTCTTTAGCACGCGTTTTAGAGCCCATAGCTTCAATGCTGCTTGCTGGTGGTCCAACAAATACAATATTATTTGCTTCACATGCGTTGGCAAACGTGCTGTTTTCAGACAAAAACCCATAACCAGGGTGAATACAATCTGCGCCGCTGTCTTTTGCTACTTGCAGTAATTTATCGGCAACTAAATACGAGTCTTTACTTGGCGCAGGGCCAATATGGTAGGCTTCGTCAGCCATTTTTACATGCTGCGCGTGTTTATCAGCATCGGAATACACAGCAACTGTGGTTAAGCCCATTAATTTAGCACTGCGCATTATTCTGCACGCTATTTCACCACGGTTAGCAATGAGTATTTTTTGTAATTTATTTACGTTCATAATTAATCCTACAGTTGCCATTGTGGTGGACGTTTGTCAAAAAAAGCGCTTAAGCCTTCTTGGCCTTCATCCGATACACGAATTTTGGCAATACGATGAGCGGTAAGCTCAATTAGCTCATCGGTTATTTCTTTATTTGCTACATCGTTAATAAGTGCTTTTGCCGCTTTTACTGCAACCGGGCCATTATCAATCAATGTTTGCAGCATAGCGTCGAGTGCACATTCTAAATTACCGGTTACTTGATGAATTAACCCAAGTTGCTTAGCGGTATGCGCATCAAACACCTCAGCAGTTAAAAAGTATCTACGCGCTGCACGTTCACCAATGGCTTTAATTACATAAGGGCTAATAACCGCAGGAATAAGCCCCAGCTTTACTTCGCTTAGGCAAAATTGTGCATTGTCTTGGCATATTGCAATGTCGCAACAGGCAATTAAACCTAAAGCGCCGCCAAACGCAGCGCCTTGCACGGCACAAATAGTAGGGTGCGGGCTTGTTGCTAACACTTGCATTAATTTAGCTAACTGCATTGAATCGGCTAAATTATCGTTAACATTGTTATCTGCCATCGATTTCATCCAGGCTAAATCGGCACCGGCTGAAAAATGTTTGCCCTCAGTTTTTAACACCAAGGCGCGAATATCGAGCGTATTAGCATGTTCAATACATTTTATAAGCTCTTGAATGACTTCGCTGTTAAATGCATTGCGTTTTTCTGGGCGGCTTAAAACGAGTACCGCCACATTTGATTTTGTTATTTGTAGAGTAACTGACATTTTACGCTCCGATTACATTCTAAATACGCCAAATTTCGACTCTTGCACTGGTGCATTACTAGCGGCACTTAAGGCAAGTCCTAAAACGCTACGTGTGTCGGCAGGATCAATAATGCCGTCATCCCATAAGCGGGCGCTGGCATAATACGGATGTCCTTGCTCTTCGTACTGATCAATAATTGGCTGTTTAAAGTCACTTACTTCTTGCTCGTTCATGCTTTGGCCTTTACGGGCTAAACCGTCTTGCTTAACTTGCGTCATTACACCGGCTGCTTGCTCGCCGCCCATTACAGAAATACGCGCATTGGGCCACATCCACATCATGGTAGGTTCAAATGCACGGCCACACATGCCGTAATTACCTGCGCCATATGAGCCACCAATCAGTACGGTAAATTTAGGCACATCGGCGCACGATACCGCCATAACCATTTTAGCGCCGTGTTTAGCTATACCTTCGGCTTCGTATTTTTTACCTACCATAAAGCCGGTTACGTTTTGTAAAAACACTAAAGGAATGTTGCGCTGCGTACATAGCTGAATAAAGTGCGCGCCTTTTTGCGCCGACTCACTAAACAAAATACCGTTGTTAGCGACTATGCCCACTGGGTGGCCATAAATACTCGCAAACCCCGTTACTAGGGTTTCGCCAAAGTAGCGTTTAAATTCGTCAAACGATGAGTCATCAACTGTGCGCGCTATTACTTCGCGTACATCAAATGGCTTTTTAAGATCGGTGCCAACAATGCCGTAAAGCTCGTTAATATCATAACGAGGTGCTTTAACTTCCTCTAGCAACGGCGCAGTAGGGCGGGTGTAATTAATACGCGCTATACATTGGCGCGCAATCGACAACGCATGTTCGTCATTTTGCGCGTAATGATCGGCAACCCCCGATGTTTTACAGTGCACGTCGGCACCACCAAGCTCTTCGGCGGTTACTACTTCACCGGTTGCAGCTTTAACAAGAGGCGGACCCGCTAAAAATATAGTGCCTTGATCTTTTACAATTATGCTTTCATCGGCCATGGCCGGTACATAGGCACCGCCTGCGGTACATAAACCCATAACCACAGCAATTTGTGGAATACCTTTACCCGACATACGGGCTTGGTTGTAAAATATACGGCCAAAATGCAGCTTATCGGGAAATACATCATCTTGCTCTGGCAAGTTTGCACCGCCCGAATCAACTAAATAAATGCAAGGTAAATGGCAACGCTCAGCAATATCTTGCGCGCGTAAATGCTTTTTAACCGTTAGCGGAAAGTAAGTACCGCCTTTAACCGTGGCATCGTTTGCAATAATCATGCATTCAACACCTTTAATACGGCCAATACCTGCTACTACACCGGCACACGCAATTTCTTGCTCGTAAACACCAAAGGCGGCAAATTGCGAAATTTCTAAAAATGGCGAACCTTCGTCAATTAAAGTGCTAATACGGTCACGTACAAATAATTTACCGCGGCCTTCGTGGCGCTCTTTTAATGCAGCGCCGCCACCTTGGCTAATGGTTGCCACTTTATTACGTAAATCATCTACCAACGCCGACATATTTTTATGGTTTTGTACAAACGTTGGATCGTGAGGATTAACGCTCGATGTTAAAATCGTCATTATTTAATCCTTAACGGCTTTCAGTGAAAAGTTCGCGGCCAATTAGCATACGGCGTATTTCTGAGGTACCTGCACCAATTTCATATAATTTGGCGTCACGTAGTAGGCGGCCCGTTGCGTATTCATTTATATAACCATTGCCACCTAAAATTTGAATGGCATCTAGCGCCATTTTAGTTGCCAGCTCGGCTGCATATAAAATAGCACCGGCAGCATCTTTACGGGTGGTTTCACCGCGATCACACGAGCGAGCCACTGTATATACATACGAGCGTGCGGCGTTCATTTGCGTATACATGTCGGCTACTTTACCTTGAATTAACTGAAACTGACCAATAGGCGTATCAAACTGTTTGCGCTCATGAATATAAGGTACAACAATATCCATACACGCTTGCATAATACCCAGTGGGCCTGCTGCAAGTACTACGCGCTCGTAGTCTAGGCCGCTCATTAATACCTTAACGCCTTCGTTTAAGTTACCTAAAATGTTTTCTTCGGGTACTTCGCAGTTTTCAAATACCAGTTCACAGGTATTTGAGCCACGCATACCAAGTTTGTCGAGCTTTTGCGCGGTTGAAAAACCAGGAAAGTCGCTCTCTACTATAAATGCAGTAATACCTTTTGCGCCGGCAGTTAAATCGGTTTTAGCGTAAATAACTAAAGTATGCGCATCTGGACCATTGGTGATCCACATTTTATTACCGTTTAAAATGTACTTATCACCTTTTTTCTCGGCTTTAAGCTTCATTGAAACTACGTCTGAACCCGCATTTGGCTCGCTCATAGCAAGGGCACCAATGTGCTCACCGCTAATAAGCTTAGGCAAGTATTTTTCTTTTTGGGCTTGCGTGCCGTTACGATTAATTTGGTTTACACACAGGTTTGAATGCGCACCATAGCTTAGGCCAATAGAAGCACTTGCACGGCTAATTTCTTCCATGGCAATAACATGCTCTAAATAACCTAAACCAGCACCGCCAAATTCTTCAGCTACTGTCATTCCCAATAAACCCATTTCGCCCATTTGTGGCCAAAGTTGATTTGGGAAAGCGTTATCAAGGTCAGTTTTTTCGGCTAGTGGGGCAATTTCTTGGCTGGCAAAGCTGTTTACATGTCCGCGGATCATATCGGCGGTTTCGCCAAGGCCAAAGTTCATTTCTTTATATAGTGAAATAGTGCTCATGATTCATTCCTGTGTGATTGATTAAGTTAATACCGCGTATTACTCATCTATTTTATTAAGTGTGTCGCGGCAACGGCGCTCGGCTGTTACCAATTCCATAAGAACAACTTTAATGTCGTCCATTTGTTGTGATAGGTCGGCTTTTTTCTCGCTAATAAGGTCCAGCATAGTTACCAGCTGCTTAGCACTTGATTTGTCGGCGTCGTAAAGTTCAAACAAACGTCCTGTTTCTGCTAGCGTAAAACCTAAGCGTTTACCACGTAAAATTAATTTTAAGCGTACTTTATCGCGTTTAGAGTAAATACGGGTTTGGCCATTTCTACTTGGCGTAACAAGCCCTTGGTCTTCATAAAAGCGGATAGAGCGGGTGGTAATGTCAAACTCCTTTGCGAGTTCGCTAATACTAAAAGTTTGTTCATTATTGGCAGGCACAGTGGCCGACGTTGCAAAGCTTGTTTGATTATCTGGTTTCATAATAGTGTTTTACCTCATTCGAATAACCCCAATATAAGTGAAGTTTACGTAAAGGTAAAGCAAGATGTTTGTGTAATACTTTAGACTAATGAAAATGGCGAGTAAACTTTCATTAAAGTTAGGCTTTAAAGCCTGCGTAGGCGTTTTTACTGAAGTGCAATGAAACATAATACAAATAAGTTTACAGTTTTTACAGTCAACTAAAAGTTGATTTTAGATTTACGTTGGCGTAAACGTAAATATTATGTATGCTCGTAAACAGATTATAAATAAATTGTTTGGTTCAGCGCATTAAATTGCACGGGGCCAATTACTAAATGGAGCCTTTTTATGACTACTGAAGCCGTTGTTATTGTAGCAGCAAAACGCACCCCTATGGGTGGATTTATGGGCGCACTCAATGATGCGCAATCAACTGAGCTGGGGGCAACCGCTATTGCTAGTGCATTGGCAGAAACAGGCCTAAGCACAGATGCTATTGATGAAGTAATTATGGGCTGTGTATTACCTGCTGGTGTAGGCCAAGCGCCTGCTCGTCAAGCAATGTTAAAAGCAGGCCTAGCACTTAGCACGGGCGCTACCACTATAAATAAAGTGTGTGGCTCTGGCTTAAAAGCGGCAATGTTGGCACATGATCTAATTAAAGCGGGCTCTATAAACTCAGCAGTGGCTGGTGGCATGGAAAGTATGAGTAATGCACCGTACTTTATTCCCAAAGCTCGCGGCGGCATGCGCATGGGGCATGGCGAAATTAAAGATCACATGATGAGCGATGGCCTTGAAGATGCTTACGACAACAAAGCTATGGGTTGTTTTGCACAAGACACCGCCGATGAATACGGTATAGGCCGTGAACAAATGGATAACTTTGCACTAAGCTCGCTAACCAAAGCAAAAGCCGCAATTGAAAACGGCAGCTTTAATAACGAAGTTGCACCGCACACTATGCAAACACGCAAAGGCGACGTTACCGTTGCCATTGACGAGCAGCCAGGTAATGCCCGCCCAGAAAAAATTCCGAGCCTGCGTGCTGCATTTAAAAAAGACGGCACTATTACAGCCGCTAACTCATCGTCAATTTCAGACGGTGGCGCAGCACTTATTTTAATGAGCGAGTCAAAAGCCAAAGAGCAGGGCTTAACCCCGCTTTGTAAAATTATAGCGCACAGCACGCATTCTCAAAAACCAAGCGAATTTACAGTAGCGCCAGTGGGCGCAATGAACAAGGTACTAGAAAAAGCCGGTTGGACTACAGCCGATGTTGACCTGTGGGAAATTAACGAAGCGTTTGCCATGGTTACTATGCTTGCTATTAACGAGCTTAAACTAGATGAAAACAAAGTAAACGTAAACGGCGGTGCATGTGCATTGGGCCATCCAATTGGTGCAAGCGGCGCACGTATTTTAGTAACGCTTATTCATGCACTTAAAAATCGTGGCCTTAAAAAAGGCGTAGCGTCTTTATGTATTGGTGGCGGTGAAGCCGTGGCCATGGCAGTAGAAACACTTTAATTTTTCATCACAAAATAATAATCAATGCAGCGCTAATTATAATAATAAAGCTGCACTAACACTCTTATAAAACAGGATTTAATTATGCACCAAGTACCACTACTGATTAATGGCGAATTTATTCAATCAAGCTCAAAAGAACTTATTGACGTAATAAACCCAGCCAACCAAGAAGTGCTAGCCCAAGTACCTTGCACCACAGACGCAGAAATGGATGCAGCTATTGCCTCGGCTTCAGAAACGTTTAAAACGTGGAAAGATGTGCCAATTACTGAACGTGCGCGCATTATGATGAAATACGCTGCGCTATTAAAAGAGCACCACGACGAGCTTGCCACTATTATTTGTCATGAGCTTGGTAAAACCTTTGAAGACGCTAAAGGCGATGTATGGCGTGGTATTGAAGTAGTTGAGCAAGCGGCTAACGCACCGTCATTAATGATGGGCGAAACCATGGAAAACGTAGCGCGTAAAATCGATACGTATTCTTACATGCAACCATTAGGTGTGTGTGCGGGTATTACGCCGTTTAACTTTCCGGCAATGATCCCATTGTGGATGTTTCCGCTGGCAATTGTGTGTGGTAACACCTTTATTTTAAAACCGTCTGAACAAGATCCACTTACGCCAATGCGCTTAGCTGAGTTATTTATGGAAGCTGGCGCGCCAAAAGGCGTGTTACAAGTAGTACATGGTACAAAACCACAAGTAGATCGCATACTAGAGGACAAAGCAGTACGCGCTATTTCGTTTGTTGGCTCGTGTGGCGTTGGCGCTTATATTTATTCAAAAGGCACAGCAAATCTTAAACGCGTACAAGCGTGTGTGGGTGCTAAAAACCACATGGTTATTATGCCTGATGCCAGCAAATCGCATGTGGTAAATAACTTAGTTGGCGCGTCGGTTGGTGCAGCTGGCCAGCGTTGTATGGGTATTTCGGTTGCGGTATTTGTTGGCCAAGCAAAAGACTGGGTTGATGAAATTAAAGCAGGTTTTGAAGGTGTACGCCCAGGCGTATGGGATGATGCTGGTGCAGCGTATGGCCCGCAAACGTCACCGGCTGCCAAAGCACGTATTTTATCGCTTATTGCCGGTGGTAAAGAGCAAGGTGCTAAATGTTTAATTGACGGCTCAAACTTTACGGTTGAAGGCTACGAGCAAGGTAATTGGGTAGGCCCAACCTTGTTTACCGATGTAACTAAAGACATGGACTTATATAAAGAAGAAATTTTTGGTCCCGTACTGGCGTGTATGTTTGTAGATACATTAGATGAAGCCATTGCGCTAATAAACGACAGCCCATACGGTAACGGCACATCGCTGTTTACCTCAAGCGGCGCAGTTGCGCGTAAGTTCCAACACGAAATTGAAGTAGGCCAAGTAGGTATTAACGTGCCAATTCCGGTGCCACTGCCGTTCTTTTCGTTTACTGGTTGGAAAGGCTCGTTTTATGGCGACACTCACACTTACGGTAAGCAAGGTATTCGTTTTTATACCGAAACTAAAACCATTACTTCACGTTGGTTTGAAGACGACATAGCGTCGGGTCCAAATATGAGCATTAACTTAAAGTAATTACTCATAATAAATAGTTTATAAAAAGCATAATTAATAATAAAGAAGGGCACGAAGGTAACTCCTATTACCTTCGTTGCTCTTCACTAATCACCTAGACAACACATAACTAATTGAAGAGGTCTATATGGACTTTAATTTATCAGATGATCAGCAAGCATTTGCTCAAACAGCACGTCAGTTTGCTGACTCAGAACTCGCACCGTACGCCGCTAAGTGGGATCGCGAACATATTTTTCCTAAAGACACGATTAAAGCGGCAGGCGAACTAGGTTTTTGTGGCCTTTACACGCCAGAAGAAGCCGGTGGCCTTGGCTTATCGCGCTTAGATTCAAGCATTATTTTTGAGCAACTTGCTATGGGCTGTACCGCAACAACAGCCATGTTAACCATACATAATATGGCCACTTGGATGGTAGCAAGCTTTGGTACTGACGCCGCTAAAGACAAATACTGCGAACAACTAGTTACTGGCGACTTACTGGCATCGTATTGTTTAACCGAGCCAGGCTCAGGTTCAGACGCCGCATCGCTAAAAACCAAAGCAGTACGCGATGGCGACGAATACGTAATTAACGGCTCAAAAATGTTTATTTCGGGCGCGGGCGAAACCGAAGTATTAGTCGTTATGGCGCGCACCGGATGCGATGGCCCTAAAGGTATTTCGGCCTTTATAGTACCTGCCGACGCTAAAGGTGTTGAATACGGTAAAGCCGAAGAAAAAATGGGCTGGAACGCACAACCTACACGCTTAATTAGTTTTGAAGATGTGCGTATTCCGGCGCATAACTTATTAGGTGCAGAAGGCGAAGGTTTTAAATTTGCTATGCAAGGCCTTGATGGCGGGCGCATTAATATTGCAACCTGTTCAATTGGCACAGCGCAAGCGGCGCTTAATACGGCTCGCGAATATTTAAAAGAACGCACTCAGTTTGGTAAACCACTGGCCGCGTTTCAAGCGCTGCAGTTTAAAATTGCCGATATGAACACCGAGCTTGTAGCCGCGCGCCAAATGGTAAGGCTGGCTGCGTTTAAGCTTGATAATAACGACAGCGAAAAAACCACGTATTGTGCTATGGCAAAACGTTTTGCAACCGATGTGGGCTTTACCGTATGTAACGACGCCCTGCAAATTCATGGTGGCTATGGTTATATTAAAGAATACCCATTAGAGCGCCATGTACGTGATGTACGTGTACACCAAATTTTAGAAGGCACTAACGAAATTATGCGCGTTATTATAGCGCGTCGTATTTTAGCAGAGTCAGCCAGCGAAGTTTTATAAGGAGTTATTTATGTCAGAGTCAAATACTAAGTCTAATCCTAGCATTGAATTAACGACCGAAGGTCATGTAGCCATATTAACTATGTCAAACCCGCCAGCAAATACCTGGACCAAAGACACATTAATTGCCTTAAAAAACACCGTTAATAAGCTAAACAAAAATAAAAATATTTATGCACTAGTGCTTACCGGCGAAGGCGAAAAGTTTTTTAGTGCCGGTGCCGACTTAAACTTGTTTGCCGGTGGCGATAAAGGCGTAGCCGCCGAAATGTCGCGCGTATTTGGCGAAGCATTTGAAGCACTTAGTAACTTTAGGGGCGTGTCGGTTGCTGCTATTAATGGCTATGCCATGGGCGGTGGTTTAGAAGTAGCACTCGCGTGTGATATTCGTATTGCTGAAGAGCAAGCACAAATGGCACTTCCTGAAGCTAAAGTAGGTTTACTACCGTGCGCTGGTGGTACACAAAACCTAGCATGGCTGGTTGGCGAAGGCTGGGCAAAACGCATGATTTTATGTGGCGAGCGCTTAAAAGCCGACAAAGCACTGCAAATTGGCTTAATTGAAGAAGTTGTTCCACAAGGCGAAAGCTTTGCTGCGGCGCTTAAACTAGCTAACCAAGTGGCCGATCAAAGTCCGTCTTCGGTTGCAGCATGTAAAACATTGATTCAAAAAGGGCGTCATCAGCCTATGGCGAGCATTTTACCGCTAGAACGTGAGTTATTTGTGGCCTTATTTGACACCGAAGATCAGCAAGAAGGTGTAAGTGCCTTTTTAGAAAAGCGTCGTGCAAATTGGGTGAACGGCTAATGAGCGGCTTAACATTATTAAATCATGCAGATGACGCAGTCGTATTCGAAACGGCAACCGCGTCAAACGGTGCTTTAATAGCGTTTGCTACGCTAAATGCACCAAAGTCGTTAAACGCCCTAAATTTTGAAATGATCAAACTATTAGAGCCGCAACTAAAAGCTTGGGCGCAAGATAGCAGTATTGCCATGGTGGTATTAAAAGGCGCAGGCGACAAAGCTTTTTGTGCTGGCGGCGATGTTGTAAGTTTGCACCACGCTATGGCTCAAGGCAGCGCAAGCGACTTAGTAGAAGATTTTTTTACGCAAGAGTATCGCCTTGACTATTTAATTCACTGTTACGAAAAGCCATTATTAGTGTGGGGTAACGGTATTGTAATGGGCGGCGGTTTAGGCTTAATGGCCGGTGCAAGCCACCGCGTAGTAACCGAAACATCGCGTATAGCAATGCCTGAGCAAACAATTGGCTTATACCCTGATGTTGGCGGCAGTTATTTTTTACATAAAATGCCTCACAGTGTTGGATTATTTTTAGGGCTCACGTCAGCGTCTATAAATTGCGACGATGCCCGTTTTGTTGCCCTTGCCGATCACTATGTAAAAGCAGACAAATACGATGCACTTTTAGCGGGTTTACTCAGCATTAAGTGGGGTAAAACGGCCAGCTTAAATCACGAAAAACTTACTACGCTGTTAACTGATTTAGATCAGCAATCAGGGCGTTTACCTAAAGGTAATATCAAAGCAAATTTGGCAACTATTCAAGAACTCGCTGAGTTTACTACGCTACAACAACAGGTTGACTATATTTTAAACTTAAACACAGACGACAAATGGCTACTAAAGGCGCAAAAATCGCTTAAGCATGGTTGTCCGCTAAGTTGTGCGTTAGTAAGCCGCCAATTAAAAACCAGTAAAGGCAAAAGCCTTGCTGAGTGTTTTAGAATGGAGCTAGGTATGTCGGTACGTGCCGGCGAAGTGGGTGAGTTTCAAGAAGGTGTACGTGCATTGTTAATCGACAAAGACGGTGCGCCAAACTGGCAATACAAAACACTCAGCGACGTGCCAAGCTCAGTGGTAGATAGCTTTTTTGAAGATCGCTATGGCAATAACCACCCACTTAAACAATTACAACAAGGCTAAAGCTATGAGCAAACTCAATATAGGATTTATTGGTTTAGGCAACATGGGTGGGCCCATGGCGGCAAACCTTATTAAAGCAGGGCACACAGTAAGTGTGTTCGACTTAAACCAAAATACAGTTAACGAGCTAAAAAGCAAAGGTGCAAACGCAGCCGCAGATGCAACGCAATGTGCCAACAACGTAGACATACTTATTAGCATGTTGCCTGCTGGCAAGCATGTTAAAGCGCTTTATTTGGGCGAAAACGGGCTAATTAACAGCTTAAGCAAAACCACCTTAGTTATTGATTGCTCAACCATAGATGCCGAATCGGCGCGCGTGGTTGGTAAAGAGTTAGCACAGCAAGGTATTAGCTTTGTAGATGCACCGGTATCGGGTGGCGTTGCAGGCGCAACCGCCGGCACACTTACCTTTATAGTAGGTGGCGATAAAGCCGCGTTCGACAAAGCCAATACTGTGCTGGTTGATATGGGCAAAAATATTTTTCATGCAGGCGACATTGGCGCAGGGCAAGTAGCAAAAATATGTAATAACATGCTGTTGAGCATTTTAATGGCAGGCACCAGCGAAGCACTACAAATGGGCATAAATAATGGCCTAGATCCTAAAGTACTTAGCGACATAATGACCGCAAGCTCAGGGCGTAACTGGACGTTAGAGTTATATAACCCGTGTCCAGGTGTAATGGAGTCGGCTCCTGCAAGTAACGAATACAAACCAGGCTTTATGGTCGATCTAATGGCGAAAGATCTAGGCTTGGCAATGGAAGCAGCAAAGCAAAGTAAATCAGCCACGCCAATGGGTTCAATGGCCAACGACTTATACGCTACACTGCAGCACCAAGGTGCGGGTACTGAAGATTTTAGTGCCATATTTAAATTATTTTCGAAGTAGGGGTAACGCGTGGAAATTAAAAATAACACGGTAGTAATAACCGGTGGCGCACAAGGCTTAGGTTTTGCTATGGCGCAAAAGTTTGCAAAAATGGGCGCAAACATTGCCCTAATCGATATGGCGCAAGATGCACTTAACACAGCAACTGAGCAATTAAGTCAACTTGACGGCGTAACTACGCGTATTCAAGGCTACGCCGCTAACGTTACCAACGAGAGCGAAATGGAAGCGGTATTTAACACCATTAATAGCGACTTTGGCCATATTGGTGTATTGATCAACAATGCCGGTATTTTACGCGATGGCATGTTTATTAAAGCTAAAGACGGCATAGTAGTTAAAAAAATGTCGCTTGAGCAATTTCAATCAGTAATAGACGTAAACCTTACTGGCGTGTTTTTGGCAGGCCGAGAAGCTGCCAGCCATATGATTGAGTCGGGCAAAGGTGGCGTTATTGTAAATATGTCGAGCGTAGCGCGCGCCGGAAACATAGGGCAAACAAACTACGCAGCCTCTAAAGCAGGCGTTGTAGCGCTTACTACTACATGGGCTAAAGAGCTTGGCCGTTTTGGTATTCGCGTAGGCGCAATTGCACCAGGTGTTATAAGCACCGCAATGACCGACGTAATGAAACCAGAAGCTAAAGAGCGCATGCTTAGCGTAACTCCAGTAGGGCGTTTAGGTGAAACTGCAGAAATAGCCCATACCGCACAATATATTATCGAAAACGACTTTTTTACCGGTCGCGTAGTAGAAATAGACGGCGGCATTCGTTTGTAAAATGAGTTGGTTTAAGATTAATTAAAAAAGCATAACTCGTGTGGGTTGTGCTTTTTTGTTTTAAATAGAGACGTTTATAATCTTGAAAAAGGGCTAATAACACCATTAGCGCCTTGTTGCATAAGGCTTGCTATACATATGATCTTTAATCATGGTTAGAAAGATAGACTTCATAAATGATATTCAATTATTTAAATTAGGCACTGTATATATAAACAGTTGCTTGTATTTTGTCCAATAACATTATTAAAATTTGTTTTAGGGTATTTTAATAACGGTGACTTTATAACATACGTAATTACTTGTTTACATTGTAGTTATTTAGTGGAATTATTGAGCCATGTAATATACGCCGTTTTGGGGTGTTATAACCCCCCAAAGTGGTGTTCAATAAGCTGTTATGCCACACAAGGAGTTCAGCATGAGTCAAAAAATTGATCTTTATGATCACAGCAGTAATTACTACCACGGCCAGATTAAAGATGATGGGAATATCGATCTCTACAGCCCAAGCAATTCCTACTATCACGGAAAACTGAAGAGTAATGGAAATATAGAAATTTACGATTCAGGCAACAATTTCTACCACGGAAAGCTTAAAAGCAACGGTAATATTGATCTTTATGATCCAGAAGGTAATTACTGGCATGGTAAGGTTAAGGCATAACAAGCAAAGTCACTGCGACCAAATACTCTCCACTTCAATTTTGTGCGGGAAAATACTCGCACAAAATCAAAGCTCCGGTATTTGGCGCGTGCTTTGGGCGTTAGGTGTTTCGGTCACATTGAACCAGAGGTGTTTGTGAAAATAGAATATGATGTGGAGCTTTATAAAAAAATTGCAAATTTCACTGTAAATGAAATTGTTCAAGTTTCTAACAGAAAAGGTCACCGGAGCAGTATTCATATAACTAATATCACTAGATTGACATGGCAACAGTTGCAGTTATTAGTTTCTAGTGGCGCTGATAGATTTAGTAAAATGGTGTGTTTGTATCGAGAATATTCATCAATGAAAGAAGTTGCTGAATCTGTAATTAAAGGTAGCCCTCTCTCAAAAAGTGAAAATGACGAAATCAATGAGTATATTAAGATATTTCGTGATTATGATTTATCAAAGCACCATGAAGTTAACGAAATAATTAGCGAAAGAGGTGGTTGGGATAAATTCCAAACAATCCGCTCTTTAAATGATCATGGTAAACATAAAAAAATACCAGGTATACAACCTCACTATTTTGAAATTGTTTGTAATATTTTAAAAATATCAGGGGAAGGTGGTTTGTCGCTTGACGGCTATCAAAAATATTAAACACCTAACAACACGCCCTGAGGTGGACGACTAGTAAAATTTAGCTATTAATTGCAAATTTTAAAAGTGGTGAGCCTCTGCGTTTTAATGCTGCTAAATACGTCGATTCATCGTAGGGTGTATTTGTTTTCCAACACCTAAATACAATCCTTATCCATTTAAATGCCAGTGATCTAATAATGCTGTTGTGCGGCTTACCCTTGGCTTTTTGTTGCTCATAATACGCTTTAGCCCAAAATGAATAACGAATAGAAAAGCCTGCCCATTCTACAAATGTTTGCCTTAAAAAAGTGGGGCAACTATAACGCCAATGCGTCCACATCTTTTGACCACTGCGCTCAATAACAGGCGCTATACCAGCGTATTTTTGAAGCTCTGCAGCATCATTATAACGCGCACGATTACTCCCAAAAGCAACAAGTAAACGTGGCGCGAGTTGTGGACCTGCGCCGGGTAAGCTATCAAATATCTTTTTATCCTGCTGGGCTTTATAGGCCGATTTTATTGCTTTATCGAGCTTTTCAATACCTTTTAATAACACTTTAAATTGGGTGATAAGCACTTCAACGAGCATTTGATTGGGCACAATGACTCTAGCCGTGCATTATTGACCGTGCAATAGTGTGAGTTATGACTCTCAAAAAAGTCGAGTAAAGTCTGTTTTCTTGCTTTTTTAACCGCAGTGAGCGACGGCCATTTCTGAATGAAGTCGCAGAATATATACGTGTCCTTTTCTTTAAACCATTCAAGTGCCTGCGGGTAATAATTCTTTAATGTCGCCGTTATCTTATTGGATAAATCGACACTGTCTTGCACTAAACTTCGGCGATATTCAACAAGCTGAGACAGCGTTCGCATAGCTGCAGGCTCAGGCTCAATGACAGACAGCTTATTCATGTGTAACGTGAGAATTTCAACTTGTACAAAGGCATCTGATGGGTCATCTTTTGCGCCACTGGGCGTAAAAGCCTGGCGGTATTTAGCAACGGCACAAGGATTAACGGTAAATAAAGTAAGGTGGTCGTATTTAGCTAACGCATAAATAAGCGGGCCTTTTTTAAGCTCACAAACAATCGCTATTTTCTGCTCTGGATAACGCTGTTTAATATCCATAGCCCATTCATGCAACGCTTCAGGTGTGTGTTTAATAACGGTGTAATGGTATTTATTAGTGCCTGTTGGGTGTTCACAAATATCATGTTTTTATCGGCCCAATCTATGCCAATGAGTACAGCAAAATTATCAACGTTATATGCTTTCATTTTATAGCGCCTACGGTTAAAGTTAAGGACGGAATGTGCTTAAATCTCGTTTCTCGCAGGTCTTATAGATAGTCTTGGTCGGCAATCCCTGAGTATGCGTTTTGAAATCGAGGTGCTCTGTTGGCTCGAACGTCTTGTTAAAAACATTGGATGTTTGTCATTCAATATTCGTAACCAACAGAAGCATATTCCACTTAATATAATAGTCAGTTACTTTTAAATTAAGTGGCTTGGTCGAACTATAAGAAATTAAACAAGGACAAAAAATAGTTGGCTTTTTGTTCACTTCGTTCACTTATTTTAGCCAACCATTTTTTGCCTGTTAATTGGGCGTTAGCTGTCTGAGGAGTTTCCGTGCAAAAAAAGAGTTACCACTATGCTGCTGATGCTGCGAAAATCATTTCGGATGACTACATCGGGTTATTAGATCGCGATGAGTATAATTCTGCAATTATGCATGTTAAAGAGTTAATTAGTGCTTCGCATATTTTATTCATGGCTAAAAGCTATGCTCCTTCTGTTTTTTTAAGTATCACCATATATGAAGAAATCGCAAAAATTAAATCTGGACACATGCGTTCATGGAGCGGTGAAAAAAAGCAAGTAAGACGAAGTAAAGATCCATTATTCCAGCATGGTAAAAAACATAAAATTGCACTTGATGATATCTACCTCATAGGTGAAAGACTTGAGAAAAGTATTGGCAAGGAACGTGTTTCAGAGTTTTTCCAAAAGTATCAGTCAGGTGAGTATTCAAATTTTCGAGAGGAATCCTTATATTTTGCACGTTGTAATAAAGGGCTACATATTCCGTCGAAAGAGTTTGATTTAAAACTTGCAGCTGAACATTTGTTAATTGCTATCGAAATGTTTAGTGATGAGTTTTGGGGAGTGACAGGTGAAGCATCCAGAATATGCGATACAACAGATCCAATGTATATAGAAGTTGAAGAACAGCTAACAAGAACTTCAAACGGAACAAAAACAGTTGGTTAGGTTCCGCTTCGCTTCACATTATAACCAACTATTTTTGTCCGCTTAAGTGGGCGTTAAGCGTATATGTGGTTAGCTCGGTTGAGGACCATTTACTATTTTGCTAATTGTTCCTTGTTGAACTCCATATTGAGAAGCAAGTTGATTTTGGTTATAACGACCAGAGTGGTAAAAGTGATAAATCTCTTTTTTAGCCTGATCACCTAATCGGTTTGTTGGATATTCTACGTTAGCTAACTGTAATAATTGATTGTAAGCATTTATATGCCTGTTTAGGTTATCTCTGCACCTATTCAATTCAAGCATTAAAGAAGCGTATTTTATTGAGTCCTCTTCAGTGGTCATACTACTTTGGAGCATGCGGAGTTGTGATTCATAGTTATCATAGTGATGTTGGAGTTCTGTGATAGCTTGCTTTGATCGTGCTAATTCTTCACGACTAACTTGTTGTTGCTGTTGCTGAATAATTGGTTCAAATTGCATTTTAGACACCTTGGAATATTTGGAATAAAAATAGAATACAGGAATATTCCAAATATTCCAAATATTCCAAGGTGTAATTGCAAAATACGCTTAACAACACGCCCTGAGGTGGACAGCAAGCACTAAAGCTCACTTTCCACCGCAAATTTTAACAGCGGTGATCCCTTACTTTTCAATGCGATTAAGTAAGTTGATTCATCGTAGGGTGTATTCGTTTTTTCAACACTTAAACACGATCCTTATCCATTTAAATGCCTGTGATCTAATAATGCTGTTATGCGGTTTCCTTCGGTCTATTTCTCACTATTTAGCTCTTGCCATTCGCTGGTGGTTATCGTTAAATAACAGTATGTTATTTAAACGGTGATCTTCCTTCAGAGGGCATTCACGTTATAAGTTGATGCCCATGTCGGGCGTACACAAAAAACTCTGCGCCTGTTAGCTAAGCGTTAGTTTTACTTTAAGCTCAGAGTGTTAATGGAATATTTATGCCAATAAAAAAATGGATTGTTCAATACGCTATAGCTCTACCAATTGTTTTTTCTCTGCTGACAAGCGTTCAATACTTAAAAGGCAGAAGTCTAGAATACTCTATTGAATTTGGTATTTTGTGGGCCTGGGTATCGGTAACCATTTTTGCTATTAGGCGTTTCTACAATTATCGCAAAAACATTAATTGTGCTGTTTGCAATGATTTACCTGATAAGAATCAAGATTCTGGTGGTAGTTAAACATAAAAAACTGTTAAATAAGGATAAAAAAAGTTAGTTGTTTTCGTTTCTCAACATTATAGCCAGCAATTTTTTGCCTCTGAATGAGGCGTTATGTACTCAAAGGAATGTTGAAATGCTCTACAAAATAGAAGAACAAGCTGACGTATTTGAAAAACTAGAACCAGTCGAGTTCAAAGATTTTTCTAGTTTCGGAAAGCTTGAGAAAGATTTGGAAAACTTAATTGCAAATAGCATTTTAGATGTATTGTTTGAGGATGCTAGGTTAATGCCTGTTTTTCAAGAAAGGCAATGGCAAGCAGAAGCTGATATATATGCACTCAATGAAAATGGTGAATTGGTTATATTTGAGTTAAAGCGTGCATCTGCTGGTAAAGATGCTGTTCATCAAGCACTAAGGTACGCACAAGACGCAGGCCAATGGAGCTACCAAAAGTTAGAAAGAAAGTTCAAAGAATATAGCAAAAGCAAAATGTCGCTGGTTGAAGCTCACAGAGAAGCTTTTAACCTAGAGCATGAATTAGAACCAAAAGAAATAAATAATAAGCAACACCTATTGGTTATCGGTAGTGCAGCCGATGAGTCATTAATATCATCCATAGATTACTGGAAGAAAAATGGAATATCTATTGATTTCTTGCCATATCGAGTTTATGAACTTGCTGGAGAAAAGTACTTTGAGTTCTTCGCTCTCCCATACGATAAACATAAAAATCCAAGTGATGTAAAAGGTGTATTATTTGACACAAATCGTAGTTGGGATGAAAACTCTATTTGGTCAATGATGGATAATAGCCGTCTTGAAGCCTATGGTGACGCAAAGAGGTTCGTTCATCATGTTCATGTGGGAGATATTGTTTTCTTTTCGCACAAATGGTGTGGCTTAATAGCTGCTGCAAAAGTTAAAGGTGAAGTCAAAGCTCCAGACAGCGATACTTTGTATCGAGATGTGGATTTTCTAACTCCTATCCCGAGCCGCAAAGATAATATAGTGTCGGCTATGCCTTTTTCTGAGGTTAGCTCAAAAACAGGTAAAAGTTTCTTTTGGGCACGAACGATAAAAGTGCCTTATCTTACAAAAAGTGAAGCGCTTGAATTGGTTGATGAGCTTAACAATTACCTGCGGCGCACATAACAAATCAGAATATAAACACTGGTTAGGTGGTATATTTGTTGAGCCTTCTAAGCGAATTAATAGTGTTTCAAGCTTATTGATTTCCGAAGCTAAAAAAAGAAAAATAAAAGGACAGGCATAAAATATTGCCTGTCCCTTTCTAACACCTAAATACAATCCTTATCTATTTAAATGCCAGTGATCTAATAATGCTGTTATGTGGTTTACTTTGGCTTTGTTACTTAAAATACACTGTGCTGAATTCAATCAGCTATTAACAAAACCCCAGCCTGCACAGCTGGTTTGTACTAAACATGCGGGTAGGATAACGCGCTTATGAGCCCACACTGTGCATTTAATTTGGTTATGGGTTTTTATGGTTATGTTGTTTTTTTTGCTTGGGCAATAAAGTCATTTAAGTAGTCTATATGCTGCTCGTTGTTACGAATACCGACAAATATTTGTTTGTTAATACCTTGCTCTCCAAACCTTAGGCTTTTGATAGGCATTGTTTTAGAATACTCGTCTACTAGCCAGCCTGGTAAAGCACAAATACCGCGACCCGCAGCGACCATTTGTAGCATGATTTCGGTTGTTTCAATGGTTTTGTGTTTTTTTACTGAACACTTTGCTGGATTAAGAAACTGGCTAAAAATATCAAGCCTTAGCGGCTCTACAGGGTAACTAAACAATACTTCTTCGCTTAGTTGCTCGGGTAATACAAACTCTTGTGTAGCAAGTTTATGGGATTTAGCAACTACGAGTCTGTGTTCGTAGTTAAACACAGGTATATAGCTTATTTTAGGTTTAAAGAGTGGATCGGGAGTTATTAGTACGTCAATTTCGTAACTTAGTAATGCACCTAAAGCACCAAACTGAAACTCCTGCTTTACGTCAATGTCTATGTCTGGCCAGTGCTCTAAATAGGGCTCAATTACTCTAAGCAACCATTGGTAACAAGGGTGGCACTCCATGCCAATGCGTAGCGAGCCTAGTTCACCTTTAGCAATTTGATTTAGTAATAACTCAGTGTGTACAAACTGCGGTAATACTCTGTTTGCCAGTGTTTGAATATGCTCGCCAGCCGCTGTAAGGCGCAAATTTCGACCGTCTTTTTTCCATATTGGCGTACCAACTTGGCCTTCTAGTTTTTTAATACTGTGACTTAGTGCCGATTGCGATAAGTACAACGAATTTGCTGCCTTAGTTAGGGTTCCATGTTCTTTTATGGCGGTTAGTATTTCTAAGTGGATCCTTTCCAGCACAAGTTAACTCCTATCTATAATTTAGCTTTAATGATGACTGATATTCATTGGTTGATGAAATTATATCATTTTATCAAGCAAACAAGTTTATTTACTATTAAGGTGGGAATAACTAATTATAACAAAGCGTTATATTAAACTTAGCGAGAGCTGAGTTTGTAGAGCATGCTAACGTGATTGTTTTATTTAAAAACCTAAAAGCAGGGGCTGTAATTACCTCGTAAATTGACTGAAAGGTCTTTGTTGTGATTAAAAATAGAAGTAATAATTAATGAATATCATTGAATTTATAACAAGTAATATATCTACTTTGTTGGCACTGGTAGCCACAGGCGTATTTGCTGGTATTTTAGCAGGCTTACTCGGTGTTGGCGGTGGAATTGTAATTGTGCCTGTGTTGTTTTTTTTGTTTCAGAGCTTTGGGGTATCGCCCGAATCTGCAATGTTAATTGCAACAGCTACGTCTTTGGCAACCATAGTGCCTACATCTATTAGTTCAATTAGGTCTCACAATAAAAAAGGCAATGTGGACTTTAACCTTTTAAAACGTTGGGCTGCATTTATTCTTATAGGTGTATTGCTGGGTAGCTGGTTAGTTACTCGGGTTGATGGCAAGTTGCTTACGATATTGTTTGGGGCAATAGCGCTGTTATCTGCACTTAATATGCTGTTTAGAGCGGGCAAGTCGGCGTTGTATCAAAAACTGCCAGGTACAGTAGGGCAAAGTGTTATGGGCGCATTTATTGGCTTTTTAAGCTCTATGGTGGGAATTGGTGGCGGCACTATTTCGGTGCCATTACTTACTTTATATAACTATCCTGCTCATAAGGCCGTTGGTACAGCTGCAGCAATTGGGTTAATTATTTCATTGCCTGGTGCGCTAACTATGTTGATATTGGGCAGTACGCCAATTGATGCGCCAGCGGGTACGTTTGGTTTGGTTAACTTATTTGGCTTTGCATGTATTGTACCGCTAACCGTACTGTTTGCGCCTGTAGGCGCGTCGTTAGCTGCAAAACTAGATGCAGGTAAACTGAAAAAGATATTTGCTTGTGTACTATTAATTACTGGTTTACGCATGTTAGGGCAAGTGTTTTTATAGGTTTTTAATTTAGTCATTGTTTGTTTAAAAAAGAATGCCCGGCATAGGAGCTCTATGGCGGGCATTCTTTTACATAACTATATTGAAGTGCTTATATTAGTTGGATTATATAGGTTTATTTGTTGGGCTAACTTTTGTTAGCTAGTTCTTTGCGAATTATTTCTGCTCCTGCACTTAAGGCATTTAACTTAGCGTTTGCTACATTACGCGCTAAAGGAGCCATACCACAGTTGGTACAAGGGTAGAGCTTGTCGGCATCAACATATTTAAGCGCTTCGCGCAGGGTATTAGCAACTTCTTCGGGTGTTTCTATGGTGTCGGTTGCTACATCAATAGCGCCTACCATCACTTTTTTGCCGCGAATAAGTTCAAGTAGCTCCATTGGTACATGAGAGTTATGACATTCTAGCGAAATAATATCTATATTCGATTGCTGTAACTTAGGAAACGCTTCTTCGTATTGGCGCCATTCTGAGCCTAATGTTTTTTTCCAATCGGTATTGGCTTTAATGCCGTAGCCGTAGCAAATATGCACCGCGGTTTCGCATTTTAGTCCTTCAATTGCGCGCTCTAAACAGGCAATACCCCAGTCATTAACTTCATCAAAAAATACATTAAATGCTGGTTCATCAAATTGGATAATATTTACCCCTGCAGCTTCTAACTCTTTGGCCTCTTGATTAAGAATTATGGCAAATTCCCACGCAAGTTTTTCGCGACTTTTATAATGATCGTCATAAAGGGTATCTATCATTGTCATTGGGCCTGGCAAAGCCCATTTTATTGGCTGGTTAGTTTGCTGGCGTAAAAATTTAGCATCTTCAACAAAAACCGGCTTTTGTCGACTAACAGGGCCAACAACCGTTGGTACACTTGCATCGTACCTATCGCGAATTTTAACGGTTTTACGCTTTTCAAAATCAACACCGTTGAGGTGCTCAATAAAGGTGGTAACAAAGTGTTGCCTGGTTTGCTCGCCATCACTGACAATATCAATGCCTGCTTGTTGCTGATCGTGTAATGACAATCGAAGGGCGTCTTGCTTACCTTCAATTAGTTCATCGTCTTGTAATTTCCAAGGCGACCAAAGTGTTTGTGGTTGTGCAAGCCAAACCGGTTTAGGCAAACTGCCCGCAGTTGACGTAGGTAATAGTGTATTGCTAATAAGTGTTTTCATGATAAATAGTGCCGTATATTTAAAGTTATAATTGAACCTAGCTATTGAGCGAAACTGTTAAGCGCCGCTTTTAAACGTAATTGGCAGAGAATTGTTCAAGCACAGTTTGGTATGGCTTAATTAGGTGCTCTTCGGTAAATTTTCCCTGCTGGCTGGCCATTTGGCTACGCTCTTCTCGATCATAAACAATTTGCGTTAATGAATGATCTTGGTTGTTCAAATTTGGTTGATAAGACTTTCCTGCAGGTGCATTTGCATTGTAAATTTCAGGTCGATAGATTTTCTGAAATGTTTCCATGGTACAAATAGTGCTTATAAGTTCAAGGTTAGTGTAATCATTAAGTAAGTCACCAAAAAAGAAAAATGCTAAAGGCGCTACACTGTTTGGTGGCATAAAATAACGTACCTGCAAGCCCATTTTTTTGAAATATTGCTCGGTTAAAGATGACTCATTTGGCAGGTATTCAACGCCTAAAATAGGGTGCTGGTTTTGAGTTTGATGATACGTTTTGTTATCAGAAACACTAATACATATTACAGGTAGTTTATTAAAATTTAGTCTGTAAGTACTTGAGTTAACAAAATGCTGAAACAGCTTGCCGTGCAGCTCACCAAAGTTATCTGGGATACTAAATTTAGGTTGATTTTTATTATGATTTTGCAGCAATACGCTAAAGTCATAATCGCGCACATAAGAGGAAAAGTTATTACCTACAATGCCTTCAATGCGTTTATTAGTTTTATGATCAACAATAATTGTTTTTAATATTTCTATTGATGGAAAAGTATTACCACTGCCTTTAATATCTAAATCTACAGAAATAATCTCGAGTTCGACAGAGTAACGATCTCCTTTAGCGTTATCCCAATTCGCTAAAGCATTAAAGCGGTTATCAATCATTTTTAACGCGTTGCGCAAATTAGCTTGGCGGTATTTTCCTCTTGCCAAGTTAGCAAAGTTGGTTGTAAGGCGCGTATCGTTAGATGGCTGATAACTTTCATCAAGAGAAGTGCTCTTAATAGTAAATTTAAAGTCTTTTTTCATGATTTTTGGTATCCATTTATATAATTAAAGCTGAATTTTTTGTTTAACTTCTGAGGTTTTCGGTAATATCTTCAGATTTCCCTGTCAGTAGTCACCACAGTATTTTTTATTTTTACCTAAAGGCTTAATTGCAACCAAGTGCAGTGCGGCTAAAGGTAAAAGCAAGAATGTATTTTATACGTTGTTATTATTATGAATAAAATTGATTTAATTTCATTTATATATGAGGGATTCTCATTGATTGCTTTTCTCGCTAGTTTTGCTGCGTTTATTAGCGTGGCTGTAGGTTTGTGAGGTGCATTTTTGAGGAGGAATAAGTTAAGTGAAATAATGTTTATTTAATCTAATAAAGCTAAGTAAAAGTATGTAGTAGCTGCTTATAAGTAAATAAACTTCTTTTTGTTTTATGTAAATAATTGAACTGAAATAGGAACTCGGCTATGGTTTATTTAGTAATAACAATAAATTAAAGCGAGTAGGTTTTAACACTCGTTAAGTAAAATCATATCAAGGATTAAATATGAAGATTCAAGCAAATGTAGGAACTATAGATATTTTAGGGCATTTAATACTGTGGTTTATTTTAATACTAATAACGTTTGGTATAGGCGCGTTCTTTTTTCCTTATTCGTTCTCTAAGTTTATTTTGAATCGCTCTGAGTTAATTGACGAACACGGTAATGCAAGAAAAATGGTTTGTAATACAGATATTTTTGGCAGCATTGGCCATGTAATTCTTTGGATTATAATTTCAATACTTACCTTTGGCCTTGGTTATGCCTTTTATTTTTATAAGGTGTGGAACTACTCTTTAAATAATACAACTATTGAGTAATTAGCCTTTATACGGCGCATTCGTTTATTAAACAAACTAAATTAAAAAGCATAACTTTAATAGGGTTATGCTTTTTTGTTTTAAGTAAAAAAGTTGAGGGTAAATACCATAAAACGAATAAAGGAGCTAACCCCATAATAAGTAAGCACCTTATAATGCTTAAAAAGAGAAGTTTTATAAACAAAGTTTAATTTTAAATAATGCTATGTAGATATACAGCACGCTGTATTACAGGCTCAAGCGGAATAAACTCATTAGGTAAGTTACTGTTGATTGTTGCACTCAAACGCAGTGATTTATTATTAACCAAGCGTTATACGCTCAGGAACATATATTTATGCCACACGTAGAAATAAAATATTCAGATAACTTAAAAATAAACACAAAAGCAGTTTTTGATGTTATAGAGCAGATTATAAATAACAAAGACGCCAGTGCTGGGGTATGTAAGTCAAGAGCTTACCCATGCTTAGAATATAAACACTCGCATATTCTCATTACAATATCGTTATTAACTAAGTCTCACCGAAATAAAGAATTTACATTAGCATTAAGTACTGAGCTAGAGGCATCTATAAAAAAACACCTTAAACAAAGCGTGTATTTTTCGTTAAATATAGAATACAGCCAAGCTTATTACACCACCAATGTTCACCTTGTTGATGGCGATATTTTGGCAGAAACATAAGGCTTATTACTATCTCCTCTTCGAATAAGGGACAGGCATAAAACTTATTTACAAGTAAATATAATAGTAGACAGGCATAAAAAATGGTAATTCCCTCGCTTTGAACTACTGTTTATATATACATGTAAAAACAGAGTGCTAAACATGACCCGTGCCAGAAAATCACTCATAGATTTATCGGCAACACCTTATTACCACCTAATTGCGCGTTGTGTTCGCCGTGCTTTTTTGTGTGGCGATGATAAATACTCAGGCAAAAACTTTGACCACCGTAGGGAGTGGCTTGTTAAGCGGATGAAATTACTGAGCGATGTATTTGCCATTGATATAGCTGCTTACGCTATTATGAGTAATCATTATCATGTTGTGGTTAAAGTAAATAAAAACAAGGCGCTTGATTGGTCTGTTGAAGAGGTTATAAGGCGTTGGTATAAGTTATATAAACAAGGAGACTCTTTGGTTGAACGCTTTTTAAATGGCGAGAAATTAAATGAGGCTAGCTTATATATTTTTAGTGAAATTATAGCAACATGGCGAGCACGACTTTATGATATTAGCTGGTATATGAAAAATCTTAATGAATATATTGCCAGGCAAGCAAATAAAGAAGATAACTGCACAGGAAAATACTGGGAAGGGCGTTATAAATCCCAAGCACTATTAGATGATAAGGCCATTTTAAGTTGTATGGCGTATGTTGATTTGAATCCAATTAGAGCGAAAATAGCTACAGAACTTGAAAACAGTGATTTCACATCAATTCAAGAGCGTATCCATAAATATAAAAACACGCCAAAAAATAGTAAACAACCTGCACAAAAATCAGAGCTTTTTGAGCACAAAAGCCAGCCAATGCAATTACTTAAATTGGGTAGTAATGCAGAACCAGACACGATCCCATTTAGATTAATAGACTATTTAGAGTTAGTAAGTTGGAGTAGTCGTTATTTTACTTGCAATAAACAACGGGAAGTAAGTAAAAATGTACCCAATATATTAGCCAAATTAAATATAGAAGAGGGTGAGTGGCTAAACGCAATTCAGCATTTTCGTAGGCAATATGCAAACTTTGCAGGGAGTAAAGTAAGGTTAATGAATTTAGCTGCGCAGAACCAAGCTAAGTGGTACAAAGGTGTTGGTTAATCTGTAAGTTATTTTATGCAAAATAAATACGAGCATCCGCTGTTTTTTTGTTCTAACCAGTAAAATTTACTCTTATTGTTTTGGCGGAAGTAAGCAGTTGGTGTGATTACTTAAATAACTAAACAACAATGATTTGAGGTCGTTCATAGATCTGTGTCAGCTTAAGTTAGCAAATATCCATCATATGAAGTGTAAGCCTCTAACTCTCGTTAAAATCTCCCTAAAATCGAATAAACTTTAACTGTTGTAATTCAATGAAAGCCATACACTGGAGTAAATAATAAATAAACTGTGCATTTGCTTTTTAATAAAAATTAAATGCCTGTCCCATATTAAAATTTTTGAAATTAAATAAACACTCTGCTTTGTGCGAGTGTTTATTCATTGTATAGCTTAGTTAAGGGTAGCGTGCTTTAAAAATTTGCGAGCTTTTCAGCGGCTATTGCTGCGTTATTTATTACTCCAAGTTCTTGAAACTTAATACGTCCTTGCTCGTCTAAACCTGTCATTAAGTTGGAGTGATTAACTTCATTGTTGTCTATGTTTTGAAACTTTATATTTAATACCATGGCTAAACTACGAACGTCTTGTGGTGTGCCGGTTAATAAACTCCAGTTTTGTAAATTTAATTTTCGGCTTTGTGCAAATTCTTTTAGTACTGCAGGTGTATCTGTGTCGGGCGTTAACGATACTAAAATAAAACCTACGTCTTGTTTTTCAGTCTCACTCAGCTTATTCTCAATGGCTTGCATGGTAGAAACAATAGTAGGGCAGGTATGTAAGCAGTGTGTATAAATAAGGCTTATTACTTGTTTTTTACCGCTAAAACTACTTAAAGTACGTTTATTTGCATTTTGATCTAACCATGTACTGTTAAGCTGATAAACAGAGTTTTGTGGTATATTTTGCGAGTAAGCGTATGAGCTGGCAAGCATGCATATCAGCCCTAATATTTTGAGTGTTATATTATTAGAAATAATAGCCGGGTTATATTTTATCATTTTTTATTCCTTTGATTTCGCACAGCGAAACCCTAAATTGGGTAAAGTATATTTGGCCTGCAAACTAGATCGAAAGCCAAAGCGCATAAATGCGGCATAATCACTGGGATCAGCAGCGCCTTGTGCTCCTGCGGCGCAAAATAATTTTTGATTTATATCACTATCACCACGGGACTCGCCGCTGACCAAAGCGGAGTTAAAATCCTCTGTCCATTCCCAAATTAAGTCGTGTAAGTCTTGTGCTCCCCAATAGTTTGCTGGGTTAGTACCAACCTCGGGGAGCTGTTTGCTACTAGGGCGGCTATACCATTGTAAAATACGTTGGTTATAGCTTTTCTCTAGGCTGCCATTGGGCTGGGTTGCACTGGCACTGGCAACACGTTCCCACTGAGCAACCGTGGGTAAGCTTTTATTAAGTGAATGGCAATAAGCTTGGGCTGCAAACCACGATACGTTAACTACAGGGCTGTTTAATTGCCCTTGTGACGGCTGCTTTGGAGTTAGATTTTGTTGCCAATGTTGTAAATATTGAGCCTCTGCAAATATGCTAGGTATTTGCTGCGACTGCCAACGAGGGTTATTTATTACAAACGTTAAATATTGCGCGTTAGTCACAGGCGTAACATCTATGCTAAAAGCGCCCACAAATGTTTGTGGTCTGTTTTTATTCATATAAAGCGGCCTGTAGTTACCCGCGGGCAGCGCTACCATTTTAGGAGGCTCTGCCAGTGTCAGTGTCATCGTTAATAAAGAAAAAATCATGTTACTTGCGCTGCTTAGCAACTTGTTCAGCAGAGACTTTTCCGCCGGCGTTATCCCAGTTATTTAGTACAAAGGTAATAACATTGGCAATATCTTCGTCATTTAGGTTCATTGCTGGCATTACGCCGTTGTAGTTAACGTTATTAACTTTAATCGGACCCGATAAGCCTTTAATAATCGCATTAACACCTAAAAGTGGGTTGTTGTTCAAATAATCAGACTTTGCTAAAGGCGGGAATGCTCCGGGAATACCTTCGCCATTAGCTTGATGGCAAGCCATACAGTTAGCTTCATAAACACGTTGGCCGAATCGTATTTGTTCATCTTTATTGTTGGCTGTTATTTTAGTAAAAGTATTGTCTAACGACTGTATTGCTGAGCCTTCTGGTAAATATACGTTTTCAGCTGTTTTGCCTGTAAAAATAGAATGGTCGTCAGGACCTTCTACTTTTAGCATTGCTAGTGCACCTTTGTTAAATGCTCTAAAAATAGAATGATCAACCAAAATAAAGGTGCCCGGTACTTCTACTTTAAATTCCACAATGGCAGCGCCGCCAGCGGGGATCAATGTGGTTTGTACGTTGTGATTTTTTAAACTGCCGCCTTCTACATAAACGGTATCAAAAATTTCGCCTATTACATGAAAAGAAGAAACCAAGTTAGGGCCACCATTACCAATATATAATCGAACTGTTTCACCTACTTTAGCGGTTAAAGAGTTTTCATCTGTGGTACTGCCTACTGAGCCATTAAATACTACGTAGTCGGCATCTTCATCTATTGCTTTTGCCATATCAAAAGGTTGCAAGCCAGCTTCACCAAATTCACCTTTAGTATAAAAATCCCCTTGTACTAAATAATACTCTCGGTCTACGGGCGCAAGGCCTTCTTTTGGTTCAACTAAAATTAAGCCATACATGCCATTGGCTATGTGCATACCAACAGGAGCCGTGGCGCAATGATAAATATAAAGCCCAGGATTAAGTGCTTTAAAATTAAATGTTGAGGTGTGTCCTGGGGCCGTAAATGACGATTCCGCGCCACCACCTGGGCCTGTTACCGCATGTAAGTCAATATTGTGCGGCATTTTTGAGCTAGGGTGATTTGAGAGGTTAAACTCAATTTCATCACCTTCTCTAACTCGAATAAAGCTCCCAGGTACGGTTTCACCAAATGACCAAAATACATATTCAACGCCATCGGCAATTCGCCCTACTTGTTCTCTTGTTTCTAGGTTGATAACTACTTTTGCACTGTGATCTCTATTAATGGCGGGCGGCACCATAGGAGGAGGCGTTAGTATTGCTTGTTCAGTTTTTAAATTACTGGCAGCAAGTAGGTTACCACTAAATAAAATAGCTATTAGAGGGAGCCATAGGGTGTGCTTATTAGGTTGTATTTTCATTTTATATTTTCCATTATAAATGACGATTAACTTAGTATTGCGCTTAAGTGCAAAAATGACTTGATACAGATCAATTAACTGCCGATGAGCAAAAGTTTAGTACTGATCAGCAATGTTAACGAGTTTGATTTTAAATCTATTGTTTGTTTTTATTGAGGTATAGCTTTTTATGAGTGAGTTAACGATTTATTGTTGTAAGCATGCTTTTAACTTTCTTTGGAAACTATATAATTAAATTTATATCAATAAGGATGATGATGATGACAAATAAAGTAGAGGTTTCGGCCAAAAGTGGAATGCATTTTAAGTTTTACAGTGATGACGTAGAAGTTACTTATTACTGCTTGCCCGTATCGGGAAAAGAAGTTGTAAAAGTTAACGGTGAGATAGTTAGCGAAGCACAAAACTTTAAGTTTAGCTCTACTCATCAGTTTGAAATAAATGGCAACCCGGCCAAAATTAGGCTAAAAGCCCACGGTTTAACTAAAAACGTGACACTTTGTGAGTTTTTTGTGGCTGATGAATTAGTTAAAGCTTATAAACTTACTTACGGTACCAAAGGTAAAGTTCCGCTTATGGCTCAGCTTGTTATTAGTGTTATTGCCGCTGCAGTGGGTTGGTTTTTTGCAGCACAGTTTTTATCATCTTGGTTAGCTTTTGCAATAATGATAGCGGTTTTAGGATTAGCAGTGTTTAAATTTGAAAAGCCAAGCTGGGAATGCGAAGAGGTTTAGTAACACCTTCATAAAACTTTAAATTACCTACCTTATATCCCGTATTTTTAACACTGCAGCGAGCCTTAGTTGCAGTGATTTTATTTAACTAATAAAGTTAACAAAATTTATTGCTCATTTACCTATTCGAGTAGTAGTATAGCCGACCTTTTTAGCTCAGTAACTGAGCTAAATACTACTATGAAAATTTAGGTTATTAATGAAGTTATGTATTGTCGGTTTTTTATTTGCGTTTAGTGCCTGTTTTAGTTCCCTTGCTTTAGCGCAAACTACGCAAGAGTATAGTGCTGTGCAAAATGTTTCAGCAGATGCGGCGGGGCATATAAAAGTTGAGACGTTAACTAACATTGAACCTAATAACAGCTACGACTGGCACATTCATTCCTACTGGGAAAACCGCTATGTTACTGAAGGGCGTGATAACTTAGCAAATAAAGGGATTACCTCAGTATCTACAGAGCTAAATTATGAAAATTTCATAATTATTCCTTGGTTTGCTAAAGGCATTAATACCGATTATTCAGAAGTGAATTTAAATATAATATACGCAACGGTATTATCAAAAAACCTTGAGCTATTAAGTGGGTATAGTGCAATTGCCTCGCGCGAAGAAAGCAGTAACGCTTACGATAATGAGGTTAGCCTTGAGCTTATTTACTCTTTTGCACAGCAGGTTCAGCTTATAAGTAGTTTATATTATTCATTTGATGCACAAGGTGCTTTTTTAGATGTTGCGCTAAATAAACATTATCAATTAACGCCCGTATTACAGCTTGATTTTAAAACCAGTGTTGGCTTTAATTCAGGGTATGTGGCCGATGGGCATAATGGTGCTAATCATGTGCAATTTAGTGCGAATTTATCTTACTCAGTAATAAAAAACATGCAGTTATACGCATATAGTAACTATAGTTTTGCTATTAATAAAGATTCAAACCGCTATGCCGACGATGAATTATTACAAGATGTATTTTGGGCGGGTCTTGGTTTAAGTTATCAATACAGATAGCGCCGATAAATATAAGTTAAATAGTCATTGTGCTAGATCATTAAAAGCTTACTTTAAACACTGTAAAAGTTTTAAACGCGCTAAACTTCTTAAGTAACCTGAGCTCCGGATAATAAACTTATCTCAAGCAGCTGTTTTCAGCGCTAACTGCGTTGAATTTACTTGCAATAGGCCAGCTATTGACGCGTAAATTCGCCTTGTTTTCACTAAAAACCTCTGGCTAGAGAAAATAAAATTAAATATAACGATGATTCAATATGTTAGTAAATCTCTTAACCAGAGTTCAGGTTAAGTACGGTGTGCTTGAGAAGTAAAGAGCGCATTTATTTCTTAGATTTTTAGAGGTTTTATGGCTATAAAAAACACATCTACCCATTACAATAAACTCTCAATAATCCTGCACTGGCTAATGTTATTAGTATTAATTGCTGTGTATGCATCTATTGAACTACGGGTTTTATTTGATAAGGGCACAGAAACTCGCGATTTATTTAAAATGTGGCATTTTATGCTGGGGTTATCAGTTTTATTGCTTGTTACTATTCGGCTATTTATTCGTTTAAAAAGTGGTTCTAAACCATTAATAACGCCCAGTCCAGCAAAATGGCAAACCATGGCGGCTAGTATTACGCACATTGCACTTTATGCTTTTATGTTTGCAATGCCTTTGGCAGGTTGGTTTATGCTGAGTTTATTTGATGCGCCAATCCCTTTTTATGGTTTTGAATTACCCGCATTAGCGGCAAAAAACACTGATCTGGCAAAACAAATTAAATACCTACACGAAACAACGGGCGTACTTGGTTATTACTTAATTGCATTACATGCCAGCGCAGCACTTCTGCATCATTATATTATTAAAGACAATACACTTAAACGTATACTGTTTAAAAAATAACGGTTAGTAAAAATGCCGACTTATAATTTAAGTCGGCATTTTAATTATAAAAGGTATTATTTAATAACAGCATGTTGCAGCTTATTACCCAGTATTCCACCAAGCAGTAAAAAAATTAGGTAAATCCAACCTGACAATGAAAAGTTAGCGATAGGGGTAAATAATGCACCTACATTGCAGCCATTGGCAAAACGCGTACCAAACCCCATTAGTAGCCCGCCAAGTGCAAATAAAGCAAACTGTTTAGCTGAGTGGTTTATTTTAAATGAAAACGAAAATTTACCCATAAGCAGCACGGCTATTAATGTGCCTAACATTATTGCAAAGTTTTGTACCGAAATAGCATGATCAAAAAAGCCTGTAGTAAACATTACTTCGGGTCTTAGAGTATAGTTTGCAATATCGTTTGCGCTTATGCCAAGTTGCATTACAAGCTTACCAAACCATATGCCAAAAGGGGTAGAAGCGCCCCAGCCCGAACCAGTTGACGCCATCATTACACCAAATATAATTGCAATTACTAAAGCAGAAGTGCGCATTTCCCACATGTTTCCTATCCAGCGTTTATATGTGTGGGTGCTAAAAAATGTAAATTGTTGTGTACTGTTGTGTAATAACTGGTTTTGTCGGGCTATTTCACCGTCAACCCCTAAATAAGATCCACTTTTTTGTCGGTAGTTCTCATATTTTTTAGCCAGCACTACAACAATTAAAGCAAAAGCAATCGTAACTAAAATAGCAATAAAGTAGCCATTTAATGGCCCCCAACTAAACAAATCGGGCAGGTAAACACCTTGCTCAGCATAACTACTTGTAGAGATTACACTTTGCGTGATCCAGCTTTGCGTTGTTTGTAGCGGAAAGCCAAAAAACACACCTGCTCCAAAAAATACCAATGTTGTTAGTGCGCGTGGTACATCGCTTACCATTTCTACCATCATGCCGGTAGCACAGCAGCTCGACAAGCTCATACCGGCACCAAACATTACGCCACCAATAATCAGGCCTAAATTAATAGGGTTAACCCATAAGTTATAACTTGTTGAATCTGTATTTACTAATAAGCCAGCATTTATAATGGCAGTAATAACAAACATAAACATAAGAGTTTGCAATAGCTGTGTTGAGCCACGTCGGTATGCGCGATTAATGCTGCCAGCAAAACCAATTGAACCTTTCGCTAAGGCAAAACCCAAAGCTAAGCCTAGCAGTAGACGTAAAAACAGTGATGATGTTTCGAGAAATAGTGCCCCTAACAAAATAGATAAAATAGCAATAGCGCTACCTAGTATGGCTTGTTTTTTATTCACGTAAGTACCCAATAATTAATAATACAAAGCTGAAGTGTGAGTGAAGGGCGGATTATTCTATTGTGCTGCAAATAAGTCCAACGCTACCCTATAACTTGTTGGTATATATACGTCATTAATACTCTATGCTGTAAGCAAGTGAAGTAGTTGATTAAAAATATATTAGAGATTAAAAGTGGACTTAACTGGTAGGGAGGTATTTTAAGTAAACATTTATAAAATAATATAAACACTCTATTTGCTAATAAAGTGTTTTATATTTGTGTTTTTAGTAATAGTGAGTAGCTTAAAAATTGGCAAGCTCCTTAGCAGTGAAAGTTGCATTACTAATTACACCCGTTTTTTGAAACTTGATTCTGCCTTGCTGATCAAGCACCGTCATTATATTAGAGTGCTCTACCTCGCTATTCCCTATATTTTGATACTTAATGTTTAATGCTGCAGCTAAGCTGCGCACATCATCGGCTGAGCCTGTTAATAAGCTCCAATTATGTGCACTTAGTTTTCTGCTTTGGGCAAAGCTTTGTAATACCGTCGGGGTGTCTGTATCAGGAGTAAGCGAGACTAATATAAATCCAACATTGTTTTTTTCTTCATTACTAAGCTTATTTTCAATAGCTTGCATGGTCGACACAATAGTAGGGCAGGTATGCGCACAATGTGTGTAAATAAGGCTCACTATTTGCTTTTTACCACTAAAGCTACTTAATAAACGCTCGTGGCCATCTTGATCTAACCACGTATTATTTAATTGGTATATCGAGTTTTGAGGAATGTTTTGAGCTGGAGCCTGTTTGCTATCTTTAGATGAAGCTTGAGCATAGGCTTGTAAGTAAGCCTGTGTGTAGGTTTGTGAGAAGCCTAGTGAGTAAGCGGCTGAGCTGGTTAATAATGCCGTAACAGTACACATTTTAACAAATAGTGTTATCGATTTAAATTTTATCATTTTGATACTCCATTAAAAAACCACAATTAACTTAGTGCTGCGCTATTAAGCAAAAAGGGTTTATGCAGAACAACTAACTAAATGTAAATTTTGTTAACATTATTTAGTGTTGATTATTGATACTATCGAGTTTTAATAGCTGCACATCGTTTATTTGCACTATATAAATCATGTATAAGCACCCAAATGTAAAATAGCTGTTTTATTTTTGTTGAATGTGGTTTGCCTATTGTGCTAAGTTTTTAGCTGTTAAATATTTTCAAGTATCTAAAAATTAAAACTAATAATTTATATACTGACATTTACTTAACTACGCTATGAAGCATATTTATAAACAATGGAGAGTTATTAATGAGTGATGCAGCAACATTAAAAAGTGCAGACGAAAAGTTTTGTTCGGACTGTGGAGGCGTAATTAGTTTAAAAGCAGAAATTTGTCCTAAATGTGGGGTAAGACAAACAGCGCAACCTAATTCATTAGGTGGTACTGCGCCCAATGGTAAGAGTAAAATAGCTGCAGCATTGCTTGCGGTATTTTTGGGTGGCTTTGGTGTTCATAAGTTTTACTTAGGGCAAATTGGCTTAGGCTTTATTTATCTGTTGTTCTTTTGGACAGCTATTCCGGCGATCATTGCATTTGTAGAGTTTATTATTTTATTAACCATGAGCGATGAAGCGTTTAATAATAAGTATGGTTACGACTAAAACGTGTTTGACCTTCTAGGTTAAAGGTTATATTGCTTTAACTAACAATAAAAAACGCCAAAAGCATATATGTGCTTTTGGCGTTTTGTGTTTAGCTAGTAAAGCTAACTAATGTATATTTAATTACTTAGTAGCCATTCACTCAATAAACGCACGCCAAATCCGGTACCGCCTGCAGATACTTCGTCTTTGCCTTTTTTAGCTAATGCATTGCCGGCTATGTCAATGTGTACCCAGCGAGTGTCACCGGCAAAATGCTCTAAAAAGCTTGCTGCAGTAGTTGCACCAGGGCCACTGGAGCCAACATTGGTTAAATCAGCAATATCCGACTTTAAAGCATCTTTATACCCTAAAGGTAAGCGCCATAAGTTTTCGTTAACCTGTTTACCGGCTAAGGTTAATTGCGTTACTAATTTATCATCTTGTGAAAATACTGCTGCGTATTCATTGCCAACAGCACCTACTTTAGAGCCAGTTAATGTGGCTACATCAATCATTATTTCAGGATTAAAGTGCTTACGCGCATACCACATTGAATCGCTAAGTACCAAGCGGCCCTCTGCGTCGGTATTAAGTATTTCTACACTTAAGCCTTCAGCGGTACGTACTACGTCGCCCGGTGCTACAGCAAATTGCGACACCATGTTAGCGGCCATACCCATCACTGCAACTACGTTTTTATCTGCTTTAGCAAGTGCCATTGCTTTTACAGTACCCAGTACCGCTGCTGCACCTGCCATGTCTGATTTCATTCGTGCAATAGATGCACCTGTTTTAATGCTGTAGCCGCCAGAGTCAAATGTAATACCTTTACCTATTAGGGCAATAGGTGCGTCGTTAGACCCTTTATAATGAGCAACTACAAGACGAGCGCCTTGTTCGCTACCACGGCCAACAGCTTCAAGCGCTCCCATACCTAGCTCTTTTAATTGTGCAGGCTCAAGTACGCTAATAGTAACGCCAAGAGACTCTAACTCTTTAGCTGCATTGGCAAAGTCGACCGGGGTCATGTGGGTAGCAACTTCAGAAGTTAAGTCGCGGGCCAAAAACACCCCAGCTTGAATGCTTTGTAGCAACTTATATGTTTTTTGTGTTTGCTTAGTGTTAGCAACATCAAATGTGTAACTAATAGTTTCTGTGCTGGCTTTTTGCTTATATTTTTCAAAGCGGTGGTCGCGTAAATTAGCACCGTGAGCAAAGTTAGCTGCTAACTCGGCATTATTATTTAAGCCGGTTACGTCATCAAATATTACACTTGCGGTTGTTACTTTATTACCGAGTAAGCGAGCATGTATATTGCCACCTAATTTTGCAATACGGGCTTTATCTAGTTCTTTTTGTTTACCCGTACCTACCACTAATATACGATCATATTTACTGTTTTGTGGTGCTATAAGTTCGGCAACACTGGCGTAATCGCCTTTAAAGTTTTCAATGTCTATTACGCGCTGTAAATGCTGTTTAAACTCTTTATTAAGTGCTTTAAATTGTTTGTTTTTTCCATCTTGGCTGTAAAATACGACTAATGTTTGTGCATCTTTGTTTATGTTTGATGAGAAAGTAAACTCAGCTGCGTGCGTACTCATACCAGCACAAAGCGCTATAGCTAAAGTAGAGGCTTTAATTATGTTTGTCATTGTTTGACCCAAAAGAATATAAAGCCCTGTTTTACCTTATTTTAGCCCAATAGGTTAAGCCCTATACGTTGAATCCGCAATTTCTAGCGATATGTAGCCTTAAAATTTAAACGAGCGCTATTACTTGAGATAAAACTTTAAATAAAATAGAGTATTACACAGCTAAAAGGGTTATTAATTTAAGCCGTTACACTTCCTTAATTGAGAAAATACAGTGCAAGCCAAAGAAATTCGTAACTTTTATATTAACGAAGAGCAATCTGTTTATTTGCTCTCACACCACGATGCTAAAAAGCATAGACAGTGGCTTAATATATGTATTAAAAAACTTACCTTACTTGGTTACGAAAATGTAGAAATGATTGGCTCAGGCGCTTTTGGTTTTGTTTTTGCGGGACACGACGATACCGGCTTACCTTGGGTATTTAAGTTTTCGCGTATTACACTAGCGCAAAGTATACGCGACCGCCTAGAAGACGAAGCTTACATGCTATCGCAAATTAACAATCCACTTGTACCTGAATTTTATGCATTTGAACGAATTAAAAAACAAGGCATTTTAATGATGGCTCGCGCCATGGGCGAAGACCTTGAAAAAGTATCGTTGAAAAAAGGCCGAATTGGCGCTGCAAAAATTATGACGCTGGCAGTGCGACTCAGAAACGTGCTGCTCGATCTGCGCAATCATAATACGGGTATAACGGCGCAGCCTATTGTGCATGGCGACATTAAACCTTCAAACTTAGTATGGGACGAAGCCAGTGATGCACTATCGTTAGTGGATTGGGGAAGCTCGGTATACGCGCAAATAGATAGTGACGGTAACCCCATTGCCAGTAATTTTATGGATTTAATGTCGGCAGACCTAAGCACTACTAACGCACGTATGGGCGATGTTTACTTTATTGGTGAAGCACAAATGTCGGGAGAGCAATCATCTCCACGCTTTGATGAGCAAGGCGTAGCGGCAACCTTGTACGCACTTGCTTCTGCACAGTCTTGTCGGTTTGGAGTAGACGTTATTCCTGCCAGCAGTTTAGGGATACCAATAGAGCTGGCTAAAGTCATTGACGGTATGCTCTCTAAAAACAAACAAGTGAGAGATAGCGCAGGTGATTACTTTATGCGTAACATTACTAGTATGGCGAAAGCGTACCTACCTGAGTTACCTAAAAAAGTAGTTAAAGCCGCGATTCCGTTTTGGTTTAGTTATGACGAAGAGCCCGAAACCGTTGTATACAGTTCACGAAAGCAGTTTTTACGCCAAGCCGATCATAAACAGCAATTGCTTGATGTAAACGATGCCCAATTAGATCGTTACTACAAAGAGTTTTTGTTTGATACCGGAGATACCGAAAAAGCATTTTTAGCCTCTATTAGTCGTTTAGCAAAGTATCCTGCCGTAGGCGGATTAAGCTTTCATTGGAAAGATGAGTCACTGTTTGTTGAATCATCGCTAATTTTGTATAACGAAACGTTAGCCGCTGCATTTACCGATGCGGTAAATAATACCGTAATGCTGGCACAAGCAATTAGCCAAAAAGGGCTGTTTAAATGTTGTTTGTTTGACGCACGTAAAACCATTCAGCTAGAGCGCGATAGAACCGGCGCCTTTAAGTTTGAAAGTTTACCAGAACTTGATTTTGAAACGGTGAATGTAAATGCCAGTGATGTTACCCGGCCACATTCTTACTTTGAAGATGGTAAAGATCCCGACGAGCAACTACAACTGCCAAAAAAAGTAATTAAATGTGTGTTTGAGCTAAATCAAATACACCACACTGGCTGCATTATTTTTGAAGCGCTGCCCGATAGGCTCAAAATACATCATTACTACCGGTTGCTCGATGCCAGTAAAGAGGATGAGTTTAGGCGGCTGCTTAATAAGTTGATGCAATACGCAGTTAATATTACCGACGTAGGGGTAGCCGGTTTTATGAAGTTACCTTACAAAAATACTCGTGAGTTTAGTTTGTGCGAGCAGCAGAGCAATCATTACTATCCTAAAAACCCAAAAATGACACTTTAAATATGGCAAATTTACACACTCTGCTGGCATACAATAAACGTTAAATATAAAGTTAGGTGATATGGCTAAATTAAAACCGATAATTACGCTGCAAAGCTACGGTATTTACTCAACATGGGATAACGAGAGTAAAGCATTGCCGCAAATAGAGCAATTTACTACCGAGGTCATCGCTACTCTTGATGTTGAATTTGGTTTGATCATAAATATTAAAAAAGCCAAAGGCGAAAAATTACATTACAGCATTTATCATCCTAATATACCCGATGATGAAGGCGACATAATGCCTCCTTTTTCCGGAGTGGTGTATGTTAAAGACAGCGACTGGCATTTTTATTTAGGTGATACTTTATGGCCACCAATTAATAATAAACTTGGTAATTGGCGCATGACCATAGAGTACAATGGCAAACTTATAGCGGATAAAACATTTAATGTAGCACTGCCTACAGAGCGCTCGGCTGTAGAGTTTTGGCAAGATAGGGGATACAAGCCTCTAAAGTAAACTTTATATCTTTGTTGCTGTTAACTTATAGGGTATGAGTAAAAAGGCGTAATAAAAAAGCCGGCAATGCCAGCTTTAATAATGAGTGGTTTAACCTTGTGCTTTAGTTGCCCCAAGGATTAGTTGAGCTAACACGCTGTTTACGGGTACGCGCACGTTGCTTAGTCTCTTTTTTCTCCATAATACGCTTTGCATCAGTAAAGCTTAACTCACACGGCTCACCAGGTTTATGATCAGCAGGGATCACGCGATCACGCGGTGGCAGTTCGTATTGTACATCATCAGGACGTGGTAAGTTTTTAAGGCGATACAAATAAAAGTTATCTACTTTTTCTTGTGCCCACTGTGTTTTACGTAAAAATTTAACCGCCGATTTAATATCAGGATTATTTTTAAAGCAATTTAGCTGTAAATAAGCGTATAGGAGTTCCCACCCATATTGTTCAACCAGCTCTTCAACCACTTGTTCTAATTTTACGCCTTGCAGTGGGTTATTACTGAAAAGTTCTTGGTTGCTCATAGGTGTTGCCTCGTTATTAAAATACAAATTGTATTATAAATTTAATAACGAGGCTTTAACAGTGTAAAAAGCTTAACTTTGGCAATTAACTACAACACGGCCGCGAATTTTACCTTTCATAAGCTGCTCGGCGTTATCAATTACTTGTTCAAGCGTTATTTCAGTCGATATTTTATCAAGGTAATCAGCTGCTACTAAAGATGCTAAACGATCCCATGCTTCAATTCGGTCGGCTTTTGGGCGCATTACGCTATCAATGCCTATTAATCGAATGCCACGTAATATAAATGGTGCTACAGAGCCAGGTAAATCCATACCTTGTGCAAGCCCACATGCGGTTACAACACCTCCATATTTTAATGAGGCGCAAATATTAGCTAAAGTATGGCTACCTACTGAGTCTATAGCTGCGGCAAAACGCTCTTTTTGTAGCGGCTTACCTGGGTTTGAAAGCTCATCACGATTAATTACATTTGCTGCTCCTAGCTCTTTCAAATAATCACTTTGCTCCATTCGTCCAGTAGCTGCGGTTACATTGTAGCCAAGCTTGTTTAGTAAATATATTGCAAAACTACCTACGCCACCATTAGCACCGGTTACCAGCACTTCGCCTGAATCGGGTGTTATGCCTTGTTTTTCGAGTGCAATTACACTGAGCATAGCGGTGTAACCCGCAGTGCCAACTTGCATAGCTTGTTTAGGTGAAATGCCAGCAGGCAAGGGGATTAACCAATCGCTATTAAGTGCTGCTTTTTGAGCCAGCCCACCCCAGTGTTTTTCGCCTACACCAAACCCATTTAAAATTACCTTATCGCCACTTTTAAATTCATCGCTGGTGGAGTGGCTCACAGTGCCTACTAAATCTATACCCGGCACCATAGGAAAACTGCGTACCACAGGCCCTTTTCCGGTTATTGCTAAGCCATCTTTATAATTTAAAGTGCTGTATAGCACATCAATAGTGACATTTTCATTCGGCAGATCACTATTCTTAATGCTGCTTAAAGAGGCGCTGTAGTTATTATCATCTTTATTAATAACAATGGCTTTAATTGGGTTACTCATGGGATATCCTTTTAGACCGATCGTCTTTTAATTGGTAAAAAAACGCATTAGGTTAGTAATGCGCGTAAAAACATTTCTGTATACAAAGTAAGTGGAGTATTAGACTTAGTGAGCTTGGCACGCATAACCGCACCCTCCCAACCAATCCAAAAGTACTCACTCATTAATGGGGTGTTTACACTGTTGGCAATTGTACCTTGCTGCTTTGCTTGGTTTAAACACACCTCTACCAAGTTTTGCCAGCTAGTATAACTTTGCAATAAGCGGGTTTTAAATTCGTCACTTAAGTGATTCAGTTCTTGATTTAAATTGCCTACTAAACAGCCACGCTTATAATCGTACTTCTTCATCCCTTTAATGGCACTTTGGGTAAAGTTGACTATTCGCTCCAGCGGGGGCACGTCACTTTGTTGTAAATAATGATTAAGTTTGGCAATAAAATAACTGTCGTAAGCATCAACAAGGGCAATACCGTACGCTTCTTTACTTTTAAAGTAATGATAAAAAGAGCCTTTAGGTACGGCTGCTTTTTTTAATATGGTATCGAGGCCAGTTGCGCTAAAACCAAACTCGGTTAGTGTTTCTAGGCCTGTGCGAATAAGTAACGCTTTGGTATCAGCGTTTTCTCTGGCTACTTTGGGTGGGCGGCCACGCCTCACTGGAGTTGGTGTGTTTTTGTTCATACAACATATTAGACCGATCGACTTTAAATAATCAAGCATTAATTGTGTTGTTTATTAAATAAGCTAAAGGAAATTTAAAATAATTAAAAAACAGACTAAATTAATTTGGAACTAAGGCTAAATTAGCCGGTCACAATATATACACAACAGTGTAATAAAACGATTTTTTAATCGTGTTTTTAAGTTAGATTAAACCGGTCAATACAGTGCAAGTACGACCACTTACTTTTTAAAAAGCTAATTCATCATTGCATCAGCAGCTTAGTTAAAGTCAAACTAATTAATTGCTTTTATAATTTGAATTAACCTTTTTTATTAGCTATTCATTACATGTAGATTTCACTAATGCTACAAAATATATAAATACAAAGGTGAGGATATTACCGATGAAGAGACAAAAAAGAGATCGTTTAGAGAGAGCACATTCTCAAGGATTTAAAGCAGGTTTAGCAGGTCGCTCTAAAGAGCATTGTCCCTATCAACAAGTTGATCCAAAATCAGAATGGTTAGGTGGTTGGCGCGAAGCAATAGACAATCGTAATATTTATAAAACATAGTATATAACTGAATTTAAGCAAAAATGCCTCCAAGTGGAGGCATTTTTGTATGTGTATTTTAATTATTAACAGTTAATTAAAATGCACTGGTATCTTGAAATAGACCTACTTTTAAATCTTTCGCTTCGTAGATTACACGGCCATCTACTTCTACCGTGCCATCGGCAACACCCATAAATAATTTGCGTTTAATTACGCGTTTCATTACTAGGCGGTAGGTTACTTTTTTAGCGGTTGGTAAAATTTGGCCGGTAAATTTAACTTCACCCACACCTAGCGCACGGCCAAGACCTGGACCGCCAGACCAACCTAAGTAAAATCCAACTAACTGCCACATAGCGTCTAAACCTAAGCAACCGGGCATTACAGGGTCACCTTTAAAATGGCAGTCGAAAAACCATAAGCTAGGGTCAATATCTAGCTCAGCAACAATTTCGCCTTTACCGTGTATTCCGCCATCGGCAGTAATAGAGGTAATGCGGTCCATCATTAACATATTGTCGCTTGGTAAACGGCAGTTACCTTCACCAAACATTTTACCTTCACCACATAGGATCAAGTCTTCTTTTGTATAGCTATTTTTAGGTTCCATAACACTTATCTTCGCTTATAAATTGCCAACTACTTTAGCGTACACTTGTACGCTGAACAACTCGGATCAGTTAAAAAAGCTAAATTTAGGAGGTTTTTTAATCAATCGATTGGTGTAATTGATTTTAGCCTGATTAAACCGCGCAATTACAATCATAAATCATTATAATTACCGCTGACTTTTAACCTGTTTAAAGGAAATTTATGATCCTTTTTGTTAACTCACTAACAGTGATAGATTTTTCTTACTTGTGTAATAAACGCGGCGCAGTTGGCGAGAGCTGGATTGTTGATTTAACTTTGCATGGCAAACTAAACGATGAGTCTATGGTATTAGACTTTGGCTTAGTTAAAAAGCAAATTAAAGGCATTATAGATGAGTGTATTGATCATCGTTTAGCTGTACCTAATAATCTAAATGGCGTGGTTAGCGAATTTAGCGACCATAAAACATTAGATTGTACATTTGGTGATAACCACCATTTGGCGATGAGTGCTCCACATCAAGCTTATTGTATGATTAACGCAGATGAAGTAACTATTGCATCGGTTACAGATTTTTTAATAGCGACTATTTTGCCACAACTGCCAGATAATATAGAAAAAATTGAGCTGTCATTGAAGCCAGAGCATAATCAAAGCTATTATTACCATTACAGCCATGGCCTTAAAAAGCATGATGGTAATTGCCAACGTATTATTCATGGGCATCGTTCTCAAATTGGTATTAGTTTAGATGGTATTTCTATGCCTCGCCTGCAAAAAGAATGGTCACAAAAGTGGCAAGACATTTATCTAGCCACCGCTGAGGATCAAATTAAGGCAGACGAGTTACAGCACGTTAGCGCAAAAGCTGGCGATGTATGTTTTGCATATACTTCAGCGCAAGGCTATTTTGAAATGGCTATTAGCGAATCGCGTTGCGATATTTTACCTAGCGATACCACGGTTGAATGCATTGCAGAATACTTAGCGGGTCAGGTAAAAGCACAATATCCTGAAAAAGCGGTAAAAATAACGGCCTACGAAGGAGTAGGCAAAGGGTCTATTAGCCATGCTTAAAACATTATTAGCAGCCGTGTTAATTTCCTCTACTAGCTTAAGTGCAATGGCACTTGAGCTAAAAGGGCAATTAACTCAAGGCGGTTTAGTAACCGGTAATATTAGCAACGCGCAGTCGGTTAGCTTTAACGACAAAACACTTAAGCTTTCGAGTAAGGGTGATTTTGTATTTGGCTTTGGCCGCGATGCACCAACAAATCACACACTTAAATGGGTTGATAAAGCTGGTGTTGAGCACAGTGAAAGCCTAGTAATTACTAAGCGCGACTATCAAATTGATAAAATTACCGGCGTTGCTAAAAAATATGTATCGCCGGCTAAAGAACTCAGCGCACGTATAAGTAAAGAGGCTGCTGCGATTAGAGCTGCGCGCCAGGTTAATTCTGACCTATTGTACTTTTTAGATCCTGTGCTAAAACCTGCACAAGGGCGTATATCTGGTGTGTATGGTAGCCAACGTTATTTTAATGGCGAGCCACGCAGACCACATTTTGGCTTAGATATAGCCAATAAAACGGGGACACCTGTGTATGCACCTATAAGTGGTACAGTGGTGTTTTCGCAGCCGGATATTTATTATTCAGGTGGCACACTTATTTTAGACCATGGCCACGGCGTTACCTCTACTTATATTCATTTAAGTAAGCTTGATGTAAAGCTGGGCGATAAAATTGAGCAAGGTAGTAAAATAGCTGAAATAGGTGCAACAGGGCGGGTAACAGGCCCACATTTAGATTGGCGTTTTAACTGGCAAGGTGAACGCCTTGATCCGGCCTTATTAATGCAAAACAAATTAGCTAATAAAAAGTAGATACTATGACACAAGTAGAGCGCGATGCTATTATCGCGCAACGTATTAAAGATTCCACCACATCGGTAACTAAAACAGTGTTTCCGGGGCGAACTAATCACCACAACACTTTATTTGGTGGCGACGCTTTAGCTTGGATGGACGAGGTTGCTTTTATAGCGGCAACGCGTTTTTGCCGTAAGCCTTTAGTTACCATTTCATCAGATCGAGTAGACTTTAAAGAAGCTATTCCTGCAGGTACTTTTGCTGAACTTATAGCAAAAGTAGTGCATGTAGGTAATACCAGTTTAAAGGTTGATGTCGATATACTTCTAGAAACTATGCATAATGACAACAAGCATTCTGCTATTAGTGGCAGCTTTACCTTTGTTGCAGTAAATGATGATCACCGACCAACTCCTGTGGTTTGCGATAAAATGATTTATGGTTTTGACAAGTAAACATTAGAATAAAGTATTTTAATGTTATTAAAAATAAGCACTTTAAGTAGTGCTTATTTAAATACCACTAAAGAACACATCATACTAGTTAGTTATAAAAGATATAACTAAACAGCAGAGTCAATTTTAATAAAAATTATCAAGGTGGGAGGTCGATAACCTAATCTATTATTAGGTTATCGTTTTACATTAATTAGGTTAAAGCACCATGGCGGCTATCCAGCCAAATATTAATAACGGTATATTAAAGTGAATAAAGGTAGGCACTACTGAATCCCAAATGTGGTCGTGCTGGCCATCAGCATTTAGCCCGGAAGTTGGCCCAAGTGTAGAGTCAGAAGCGGGGGAGCCTGCATCACCTAACGCACCGGCCGTACCCACTAAAGCAGCAGTGGCCATAACCGAAAAGCCCAGCTCTAAACATAAAGGAACAAATAAAGTAGCTATAATTGGCACGGTTGAAAATGAGCTACCTATACCCATGGTAATAAACAATCCAACTAATAAAATAACCGCTGCCGCAATGGGTTTATTCCCAGCAAATAACTCAGCGCCACTGTGTACTAAACTAGCCACATGACCTGTAGCTTGCATAACAGCTGCAAATCCTTGAGCAGAAATCATTATAAAACCAATCATTGCCATCATAGCGACGCCTTTACTAAATACGTCGCCATTATCTTCCCATTTAACGATACCGAAAACGCTAAAAATCATTACACCCACTAAGCCGCCTAAAATCATTGAACCGCTAGCGTTTTGCGCAATAAGTGAAGCAAGTACAGCAAACAGGCCAACTAACATTACCTTTTTTGGGTTTTCTACCGTGGTTTCTTTACTTTCTATGGTAAGCGGAAGCGCTGCGTAGTCGCGACGTTTTCTGTAACTAAAAAATATTGCAATTAATAAACCTGCAAACATGCCCAAAGCCGGAATTATCATTGCCATAGGCACTTGGGTATTTATTATTTCTAAACCGTTATCCACTAAATTTTTATGGAGTATTGAATATAAGTAAATACCACCAAAACCATACGGTAGTACCATATAAGAAGTAGCTAAACCAAAAGTTAAAATACAAGCTATTGCACGTCTATCCAGCCTAAGTTTATTAAAAATTACCAGCAGCGGTGGAATAAGAATAGGAATAAAGGCGATATGAACCGGCACTAAGTTTTGCGATGAAATGGCGCAGATCATTATTATAAATAAAATAAAATAACTGAGCAGGGTTTCACTGCCACTTTTTTGTGCATTAACTTTAGCTAATAATTTTGCGGCTAAAATACGTGTTAAACCTGATTTAGAAATAGCCACTGCAAAAGCACCTAACATGGCATAACTTAGTGCTATTTCAGCACCTGCCGACAATCCCGAATTAAAGGCGTCTATACTTTCTTTTAAGCCCAAACCAGCGGTTAAACCAGCAACAAGGGCACTTATTATCATTGCAACAATAACATTTACGCGGACCAAGGTAAGCCCAAGCATTAATAAAACGCCTATAACAACCGCATTCATAGATTTCTCTGTTTCGTAGATTTAATTAATTTTATCAGATATTTTGCCTGAGTTTTACGTTCTTTATTAAATGGTTTTTTAGCATAACGTACTTGGTTAAATAACTGACTAAACTCGAGTAATTGTTGCTCAACATGCGGCGCTTGCGATGCTAAGTGTTGTAATTGTTGAGTAGGCGTTAAATGATCGGCTATCTTAAGTTTACGTTTTTTAGCCCAATTTATTAATTGTTCAAACTCTTTAACCATAGGAGCTAATTTAGTAGCGGGCTTAGGCCAATTTAAATAAACAAAATAACTAACAAAAGTTAGCCCTAAAATAACAATTACAGCCAGCGGTACCAGCCAAATATTTTTGCTGCCAAAAATAGACTTTAAAAAGTCGTTTTGTTTTTCATCATCAAAACCAAGTACCCAGCTAGACCAATTATAATCTAAGTTTTCTAGCTCTAATCTTAGCCAATTAATAGCTGCAAAGTTACTTAAACTGACCAAACCAAAGTCGAGATTGCTTTTAAACTCATTATTTAATTCATTATTTTGTGAAAGCGATCCTGTAAGCCTATCGGGAGCAACCACCGCTGTGGCATCAAATATTTGCCAGCCTTCATTATCTAAATACACTTCTACCCATGCATGTGCATCATATTGGCGAACAGATAAAGTATTATTATCAGTATTAAGCTCACCACCTAAATAGCCACTGACAACTCTTGCCGGTATACCCGCACTTCTAAAAATATAAGCTGCGGCACTGGCATAGTGGCCACAAAACCCACGTTGTTGCTCAAACATAAACTGATCAATAGTATTGTTGCCGCTCATTGGCGTCGGGTTAAGCGTATAACTAAATTTTTTGTCTATAAAGTACTGTAGTAATGCATTGTAAAAATCACGGTCGCTGGTTAAGTTTTGTTTTAAATTATAGGCAAGAGCACTTGCTTTGTTATTGTCGTTATTTACTAAATGTTTGTAGTGCTTAGTTTGCCACTGTAATAAAGGAGCATTTGTTAGTGCAGAGCTGCTTGCTGTGTATTGCACACTTTTAGCTTGGTAATTTTTTTTACGCAGTAAGCCCAGTGAGTCACTCTCTACGTTATCGTTATTACTGCTTGCAAAGTTGAGCCCATATAACCACTTTTGACTCGAGGGCTCGGCAATAATCGAATAGTCGTATTTTGTTAAACTACTAACTTGTTGCGTTTTAGTTTGAGTTACGCTGTTATGCTTTAATAAATTGGAAGTGAGCCACGCATTTCCGTTAAACTCATCGTGTACTAAGGCTCGCCAATACAGGGGAGCTTTAGGTGCTAGATCATTAAATTTAGCTCTAAACACCAGTTCATCTGAATTAGATAACTTGGCAATATCAAACGGATCTATTTGCTCAGACAAACCTGTTTTAGCTAACTTTGGCCCAGGTAGTTGCCAAAATGCCGGCATTTTTGGTAAAAATATTAATAAAAATACCGCCAGCGGTAATGCCAATAATAGTAATTTACCGCTTTGTTTAGATGCGACTTTTAAATTATGTTTTGATTCTAACAAGCCTAGTACGGCAAAATTTAAAATGTACAAACTACTCACTACTAAAGTAGTTAAAATACTTTGGTTAAATAAATAAACCGCCGAAAGCGAAAAAAATGTCAGCGTAGTTATTACATGATAATGCTTTTTAGTTTTCGCCTGTAACAACTTAAATAAGCTTGAAAGCAACAACATAGCCACAAATAAAATAACCGTGTCGCTAAATCCCACACTAAAAAGCATTAACCCTAAAGCAAGTGCTGCTAAAGCGTTAGCCAACCAGGCATTAGGTTTAGTTTTATTACTTATGGTTACATAAAAGTTCCACGCACAAAGTAGCGCTAGTACACTAATAAATACAATTGGTAAGTGAGCAATAAAAAACACGACTAAGCAGCTGTATATAAAACACAGTGAATAATTTATTACTTTTATGTTTTTTATTGCCGTCACTTTGTATAACCATTAAATGTACTAAGTGATTCTAAACAAAGTGTTTTATGTTGCACACCTACGTTGGTAGCTATTATTTTACTTGGTAGTTTTAACATAAAGGGGGTGTTATTCTCTGTTGCTTCACATACTAAAAAGCACAGCTGGTTTAAGCGTTGCTCGGTATCGCCATGCATTAAATCAAAATCAAATAATGCATCAGCAGCTTTAAAATCAACAAACTCTTTAACTAATAACTCCTGTGTTTTAGCAAAATGTTTCCAAGAAATTCTTTGCAATCCCATTTCAGGCAAGTGCGGTATTAATGTTTCAAACTCTTCACTACCGAGTTGTTTGGCAATACTGTTTTCGGCTTGATCGGCTAGACTATTTATCTGAGCGTCACTAAACACCTTTTCAAGTGAAGGGTAAATATAAACACTTGATTGTAGTTGAATGTAGCTCCAAACAGTGATCAAGCCAAAGGGATAATTACTGGCAATTTTTATTCGCTGTAGTGAGTAACATCCGCGTTTGTTATAGGGTAGTGGTAAGCTTAGCATTTGGGCTGTATTGGTTATTTCATCATGATTAATTTGCGTTTGTTGATCGCCTTGATAAATTAGCATCACAGATTGGCAAATCGAGGGGCTTTGTACAGCAAACTGAACTTGTGGATTTTGTGGTGCAAAGCTCGAAAGTGAATTTTTAAAAGTAACAGTTAGGCCTTTTGCATTGCTGTAACCCAGTAGTACAGCAATAATCATTACCACAAACATTAAATAAGCCATGATCAAAATTAAGTTGTTTTGATAGTTAATCCCCATCACAAAATTTAAAATAGCTACACTAATAAAGTAGCAGCCAAGGGCTGATGGAAAAACATAAATAGTTTTGTGTTCAAGTGTAATTGACTGTTTTAAATGTTTATTTTTTAATAATTTATTAAATATGGCACGTTTAAATGACTTAAATAAAGCAGGGCGCTTAGCTTTTTTATTTGGCATAAATGCTATACCGGAACCATAACAGCTTTTAATATTTGCATAACTTGCGCTTCGCCCGACTCATTGTGTAACCCTAAACGGTGCTGACAAACACTGGCAAAAACTGCTTGCACATCTTCAGGCATAACAAAGTCACGACCGTCAATATAAGCCCATGATTTAGCAGCTTTTGCTAATGCCATGCTAGCGCGTGGCGATAACGATGCAGCAAAATTATTACTTTCGCGTGTATAATTTACCAATTCAATAATATAATCAATTACAGGATTACTTAGTATAATATTGCTAATTTCAGTTTGAATTTGAGCTAATTGTTGCTCAGTAATACGTTGTGGTAGCTGGGTGTAGTCACGCTTTTGCATATTTAGTAACAGCCTTTTTTCGGCTTCTTTTGGCGGAAAACCAAGGCTAATACGCATTAAAAAACGATCCAGCTGCGACTCAGGTAAAGGGTAAGTACCTGATTGATGTAATGGATTTTGTGTAGCAATAACAAAAAATGGGGTAGGAAGAGAATACTTTTTACCATCAACAGTAACTTGTTGTTCTTCCATTGCTTCTAGTAATGCGCTTTGTGTTTTAGGTCCCGCTCTGTTTATTTCGTCTGCTAAAACAACTTGGCTAAAAATAGGCCCTTTATGAAAGCTAAAACTGTGTTCATTACTATTAAATACATTAGTACCTAATATGTCGGCTGGGAGTAAGTCGCTGGTAAATTGTATCCGTTGATACGACAAGCCTAAAACGGCTGCTAAGGCATGCGATAACGTTGTTTTACCCATGCCAGGTAAATCTTCAATTAGTAAATGGCCTTCACTAAATAAGCAGGTGAGCGCGAGCTTTATTTGTTGTTTTTTACCAAAAATAACATTAGATAAATCATCGATAATTGTACTAACAGAACTTTGCATACTAACCTTATTATTATTCAATGAGCTCTAAACGCTTCATTACTGTATCTACTTTTTGTACATTAAACGGTTTTGCTATAACCCCTTTAGCACCAAGTTCCCACGTATTTTCTACATTTTCGAAACTGTTATGGCCAAAGCAAATAACAACATGAATATGCGGATAGCAATTATTTATATAAGTTAAAATATCACTACCTTCAGAGTCAGGTATTTCGACATCTAAAAATATAACCTTTGGGGACTTTTCGCTAAGCAGCGGTTTTGCACAATCAAAATCTTCACACTCAAGAATATCTTCATAACCAAGATCCGTTAAAATTTGGTTTAGATAGTCGCGACTGTTTTTTGTATCATCAATGATTAAAATAGGTTCTAGTGGGTGCACAAATTCCATATGTTGTTACTTCTATTGTTAATACCATTTGAGTACTTTCAATACTAAGCTAACCACCTCATAAGCTCAAGATAGTAACTAAAAAACAGTCATTAATAACTGATTTAAATAATTTTTAGCTACTTTGTCGTTTTATTAAATAACCTCCGCGCATTACTTATCCTTTAATATTGTAAAAATTTACGTTGCAAGTGATTTACGTTTAATTAATAAAAAACAAATTAACAATTATGGTGTTTTAACCTACTGATATAATTGACTTATTATTGAAAGGCAACGCATTGTGAATTTTTTGTTATTTAAATAGTTGACGTACGAACTTCTTACTGGGATTATGACCACAAGAAGGGCTTATGCCCACACTGTAATTTAGCACTATATAACTCAAGCCAAACGCAGAGCTTATACAACCAAAGAAGCATATTTATGAAAGCTAAACATGTATTAACACTAACGGCAGCAATAGCGACTTATAGTAGCCAGGTACACAGCAACGATTTTAATTTAGGGTTAGAATTTAAAACAAATCACTTATGGCATGGCTCAATTGTAACGCCAGGCCCAATGGTTGCTGGTGAATTAACTTATAAAACGGCGGATAATAAAATCACCTTAGGTTTATGGGGTGGGACCTCTTTTGATGGTGAGTATCAGGAGTTTACTTATTTTGCTTCTTATAAGTTTTCAAAGCAGCTGTTCATTGAAATTGTTAATCATGGGAACCACTCGTCGATTAATAATGTAGATATTTTTGACTATTCAAGCGATCCGGATAAAACCGGAAACTTTATTGATGTCGGCCTTGGTTACACCTTTGCGGGCGAAATGCCATTATCACTTTACTACTCAGTAATAGTTCAAGGGATAGATACCTATTTAGATGAAAGTTCAGGAAAAAACAAACAAGCTTACACTAACTATCTCGAAGCTAGCATGCCCGTGTGGAAGGGTAATGACTTAGATGAGCAAGTCTCTGTATTTATTGGTGGTGCTTTTTCTTTTTTAGATCAGCAAAACTTTTATGATGATAACGCTAATATAGTTAACTTAGGTTTTACTTACTCCAAGAGCTTACAAATACTAGAGTATAATTTTCCTATATCGGCAACAGCTATGTGGAACCCCGCGCAAAATAAAGGTGCATTACAGGTCGCATTTACGTTTTTATAATTTTTATAGCTGTGGCCATAACTTGCACTTAGCTGTAATAGAAAAAATATGTTGTGAGAAATTAGAAAGCGTTAACTTGATTTCTATTAGTGCAATAACATGAAAATTCGACACTTTTATTAAATGAATGGTATATTTAGAGGGCTAATAACAATTAAATAATTCGTTCAATTAACAAAAATATTTTGCTGTTAATCAATTTTAATAGTCTATTTATTTTGATTTTAAGAGGTTTCAGTGGCCAAGCTATCTAATACAGAAATTAGAAAACTCGATGACGCAGCAAGAGCAGGGTGGTTGTATTATGTTGCAGGTAAAACACAAGACGAAATAGCTAAAAAGCTTAATACCTCACGCCAATCGGCACAAAGAATGGTAGCGCTATCTGTTAGCCAAGGATTAATAAAAGTAAGACTCGATCATCCTATTGCTAAATGTATGGATTTGGCTGAACAAATTAAAACACGTTTTGGTTTGCTCTCTTGTGATGTAGTCCCTAGTGATCCGTCAGAACCTTCATCTACATTAGGTTTGGCACAAGCTGGTGCGGCTGAAATAGAACGCCATTTAAAATCACCACAACCAAAAGTTATTGCAATGGGAACTGGGCGAGTTTTACGCGCATGCGTAGATGAGCTGCGAACACAAGATTGCCAACAACATAAAATAGTTGCCATGTTAGGCAATATGGCATTAGACGGATCAGCATCGCCATACGATGTAGTAGTAAGAATGGCGGAACATATAAATGCCAAACATTACCCTATGCCATTACCAGTTTTGCCACGCACCATTGAGGAAAAGCAGCAACTGCATTCACAGCAGAATGTTGCTAGTAATTTAAAATTAGCCACGAATGCAGATGTTACATTTGTAGGCGTTGGTAATTTAGGATTAAATTCGCCACTTCATAAAGACGGTTTTGTAAGCCTTGACGAACTCCAAGAGTTACAACAGCAAGGTGCTGTAGGAGAAATGATAAGCTGGGTGTTTGATAAAAATGGTAAGTTATTAGATTGTAATGTTAATCAACGAGTAGCAAGTACGCCATTAAAAGTTAATTCAGATAAACAAATTTTTGCCATAGCTGCCGGAGAAGAAAAAGTATTAGCCATTTTAGGTGCGCTAAGATCTAAAATGATTAGTGGGCTTATTACTAACGAATACACGGCCGAGCGTTTACTAAGTATTGAGTAACTTATATTTTAAATGAAAACCTGAAATATAATATTCCATGCATTAGATTACATACATTAGATTACATACATTAGATTACATACATTAGATTACATACATTAGAGAATATTAATTAAATTTAAATGTACCAAACTGAGAATAACTAACTTAGATAAAAACCTCTTTAATGTCCGATACCGTCTAGTATTGGACATTACAGGGCTAATAAGAGAGTATATGACAATCCTTATTAATACATATATCACTTCCTATAATTTATATTATGTTAAATAGGGTTTGCAATAAGCTATTCAGTATAACTATGTGTGTTGTAAGCCTTCTCGTTACGAGATTATTAAGTGTATTAAGTGTATTTTACGTTTTTAAGTAAATTCAATACAGCTGCTTTCCTACTACTACGAATACATAACTTTAAATATGGATGCTTTACTTACATGAGCCCTATAAAGCAAGTCCGCTGATAATTTAGCGGTTAAAGTTCTCCTTGTTTATAAAGCGCACCTATCTATAACTAACCAGTCTGCAAGTATATTGTTATGCCTTTGCTATATTTTCAATTCAAAGAACTGAATTTTGCTGCTTACTATTTATGTGGCTTCTTATACTCTTTGTATATAAACACTTATGTTGCAATTATTATCTTATCTAGCTTAATGAATCAGGCCCCTTAAAGCATTACTTTTTTTGGCTATGCATAAATCACGAATTTAACTTAGGTAATATTCAGCTACTATTTCATACCTACACGTTACTTATAAATCTCTATATGCACATCTTTGCTCTCTTTATTATTTAACTTATATCTATAAATTTACTAGCAGCCTTACTGTGATTTTAACTAAGTGATAATTCAATTAAATTTGCGCCATAACTTACTACATAATTAACGCCTATAAATAAGCTTAAGTCTTTAACCTAGTTAATCGCTTTATTTTATCTTCTATTCCAATAGCTAACTAACATTTCTATTTCAATCCCATGCTGTTTTATTACTCTTTATGAGTAACAATCCGGCCATAATATTTGAATTGATATACCATATGCTTATACTTTGGCTATCAGTTGTAATAGTTTTTTATAAATAAACCTCAAAAAGATCTGGTTTATCACTGTTACACACATGGGTTTTACCTGTATTTACATAGCTAGTTTTACAAAATCACGCTATTAACAGTAATAAATCAGCTGGTTTAGTTCGTTTTATAAGCAGGTGCTTTAAATAGCCTATTATGTAGGGTTTTAATTTTCAGTTTTAGTTATATTTGGTTTAATTATTAGTCATTTAAATTATGTTAAATTGTGGTGTGATTATGTTTATCACAGTAATGCGCTTGGTTATTTAACTAAAACTCCCTGCTGATAGTGGTTTTAACTATGAACTTCTAAGTTGTTGAAAGACAGCTGGTATAAAACAGAGTAATGGAAACGCGCTTCCCCATAATGTTTGATTGCTATTTGTAGTATGACTTTTTAAGTATAATTTTTAAGTGTATTTTAATTAGGCTAGTTTTAAAGATTGAAGTGCCCTGCACTGTATATAGTTATTGTTGCGTAATAATGTAATTAAATATGATGGTTAATCCGATAATATTCGCAGTACACTTGCTGTTAACGATAACCTAAAGCGTTAACAACAAGTAGCCACTGGTGATTTAATTAATTTTGCCAAGCTCATCTTTCAGATGTTTTAGTTTAAGCTTTTCTGCTGTAATCTTTTTTTGATACTTACTAACTTTATCACTTTTACCTGCTTGTTTAGCATCTAGCAGATCTTCTTCATATTCAGCAATATCATTGTTAGCATCGTTTATTTTTTCTATTAAATCTTCTTTCAATATTTTTTCGCTGCAATTAGCTTTTGCTGCATGTAATGCCTTTTTTAACCCTTCAATCTTGTATTTATTGCCATGTTCCTTAGCTATGGCAAGCTGGCTTTCTATCTCGCAAAATTTTTTTTCACAGCCAGTCAAATCACTACACGCTAATGATGCAGCAACCGATGTAGATGACAGCATAAATAGAATACCTGTAGTTGTTGGTATTACTTTATATTTTGAAAATATATTAATCATCAGCTTTGTCCAAACATAATAATTATTAAATTATGCGTAATTGTTACAAACAAAAAAGCGCCAAATATAAATTTAGCGCTTTTAGAGTATTGCATTAACAGCTTAAATTAATGCAGTGCCGCAGTAAACGGAATGCTTTCACAGATTTTAGCTTCCGCTATTAGTAGCTCTTCTAGGCGTATGTCTACTTCTTCTTTATCAAAATACTCATACGCTAGTTCTACAAATAAGTTTTTATGTTTTTCTTCTGATTCGGCAATCGCAATGTAAAACTCTTTTTCTTTGCCCTCTGGTAACGCTTGCGCCACTAGTGAAAAACGTTCGTGCCCTCTTGCCTCAATAACCCCACCGACTAATAATCGATCCATTAAAAAACCGTCGCGGCCGTGTCTAAATAAAGCACGTATTTGCTTTATATAAGGGTCTTTTTTGTCATCACCTAAATTTACATCACGTGAAATTAAAATTTTCAGCACTTCTTTAAAATGAATCATTTCTTCAAGTGCTAAGTCTGCCATAGCTGTAACCAGTTTACGTTTATCGGGGTAATGCGACAGCATAGACATGGCCATACCCGATGCTTTTTTTTCGGCTGCGGCGTGGTCTTGTAAAAAAGTATCGAAGTCATCAAGTACAACTTCGGTCCATTCAAATGGAGTGTGGTATTTTAATTCAAACATGCTCTGTACTACTTATAACAAGGTGTAAAATAATGCGCAGATTTTAGCGTATATTAGGCAAAAAATCATGCTCCTAAGCCTGTAAAGTTAAACCTTGTAGCGTAACAGTTTATCTATGCGCCCTTTTGCTGTTGATTCAACTTTTAGCGGATGTTTTATATCGTTCCAGGCAGTAACTTTGCCGCCCATATTCATTTTTTCAAAATCTGTTTTATTACTTTTAATCGCTAAAAAATCACAGAGCATTTTGTAGCTTTGCGGTTTTGCTATATTTATTGATAAAAAGCGTTGCTCTTGGTGTTTAAAATAATTTTTAGCGTCATTGATATGCGTGTTATAACAATGCGTTAAGTAACTATCATCGTTTATATTATCAATTGTTAAATTACTAAATGTATTTAAATAACAATGCTTTATATGAATATTAAAGCCACCATCAGTGCGTGTTAAATTAGTATGCATACGTAATAATAATTGCTTTATTGATGGTAGCCATACGTTAAGCTCACGCTCTAAATAAATAAATTTTGCATCCGGATAATACTTATCGAGGGCTTTATAATCATTAAAAATTGGCGTATCGGCAATTGCATGGGCGTTATCAAAACAATTGTTTGTGTAAGCAGTATGCGCTGTTGGTATACCAAACTCTAAAAAAGCATGGCAAACACTTGTAGTGCCTGTACGCGGTAAACCAATAATAAATATTTTGTTATTCATAATTAAATTTAACTAAAGCGGGTTAATAAAATAACTAAAGCACTTATAAGCATAGTTAAAAATGTAGCTATAACACCAATTTGGCGGTACTTTAGGTTTTTTTCTACTATGCCAAAATTATGAAAAACGCGGCCTATAAGTAGCATTGCACCAAGTGCATGGCAATAATGACTCGCTAACCCCTGATATTCTGCTAAAAAAAGCAAAATAATAGCAAACGGTACATATTCCATAAAATTACCATGGGCACGAATTGCCCGTTGCAACTGTGGATTTTCGCCTTCACCAAGTGATATTTGCGCTGCCCTGCGCACGTTTATTACGTTAAAGCTTAAGTAAATATAGTAAAATGCAAGTAATGCAGCGTATGTTGAAATGATCACAGTATTATCCTAATATTTTTGGCAATAATAACACACAAGTTAACGTTCATTATCAGAAGTTTAGTTTACAACTATGCTAAAGTATTAATAATACTCTTATACAATAAAGCATAAGGATTTTATGTTTGTACCTCGCAAAGTAGCCGACAGTTATCGAGAAATGATAAATAGTATTGGCTTTTACCCTTCTTTACTTTCAATTGCATTTTTAACCTTTGCGGTTATTACGATGTCGGTTGAATATATGCCCATTATTGAAAAGCTAAAGTCGTTTATATCTGTAGTATTAGTAGATAGCGCCGAAAATGCGCGAACTGTTTTAAGTACCTTAGCCGGCAGTATTATTTCGTTAACTGTGTTTAGTTTTTCAATGGTAATGGTGGTATTAAACTCAGCCAGTGCCAGTTTATCGCCGCGTGTAGTACCTGGATTAATAACCCGGAAATCTCACCAACTGGTATTAGGTTTTTATTTAGGCAGTATTATTTACTCAGTAATTATGCTCATAAATATTAATAAACTCGAGAATGGCGCCATGGCTATACCGGCACTTGGGGTATTATTTGCGCTTATTTTTGGTTTGATTTCGTTAGGGCTATTCGTATTTTTTATTCACTCTATATCTCGGGCTATTCAAGTAGATAATGTTTTAAATGGTTTATTTAGCCAAACAAAAAGTGAAATTAAAACCATTATTAAAAGTCAGCAAGAAGCGCCGCTTAAAAATATTCCCGACTTTACTGATTGGCATTCTATAAATAGTCAAACTGAAGGCTACTACAAAGGAGTGCACACCGATAAGCTTTGCGCCTTATTATCTGCAGAAGAAATTGAGCTTTATATCACTGTTAAACAAGGTTATTTTACAGTTAAAGGTTATCCATTTTTAAAGTGTAATAAAGATATTTCAAGTAATGATGAGTTAATTACTAAAATTTTAAGCTGTTTTATTTTTTATATAGAAGAGTATATTAGCGACCATTATCGTTATGGTTTAACGCAAATATCAGAAATAGCCGTTAAAGCGATGAGCCCAGGCATAAACGATCCGGGTACAGCAGTTAAAGCCATTGATATGTTAAGTATTTTATTAATTAAACGACTTTCAATAAGTGATATTAATTACAGCTTTAAACACAGCAAAGATACGCCATTATTATATATACACGAAACCCGCTTTGATGAATTACTACATGATAATTTTACCCCGCTACGTAATTACGCTAAAGGCGATGCGTACGTAATGACTAATGTGTTAGAAGCATTTAAAAATATTTTATTTGTTGCTCACGAAAATTCAGCGGCGAGGGAAAGTTTATTTAATTATTTAAATGCTATTGTTGATGACATTAACGAGCACGTAACGAATGAGTACGACAGGCAGGAAATTAATAATATGCTTAAATCAATTGCCCGTATTAGTAAGCAACAAGGTGATACATTACTGGCACGTTTTAAGCGCCAGTAATGTATAAACTTAATCTATATAATAAACTGCATAACTAGATGCAGTTATAATGATTTCACCTGCATGATAGGCATCGGGTACATAATTACTCGGTGTACTATCTGAGAGCATCCCTTTTTCGGCGCGCATATAAGGGGCTGATTGCACATTTAATGGCTGCATAGATGCGCTATATAAGCCTTTTAACTCTACGCCAAACTCACTGCTAAATTCTTTAGCTGCATCGCGAGTATCTTTTATAGCCAGTTTTTGCGCTTTTTTGTAGAGTTCATCGTAATTGCTTGCTAAAAAACGCGTATGGTTAATTTCGTTAATACCATTGTTTACTAAGTTTTGTAGTAACTCGGGATATTTATTAATGGCATTAAGCTTAACCGTTAAAGATCTGCTAACCCTAAAACCTTTAAATTGTTGCTCACCGCTTTCACGATTATATTGGCTTTCTCGGTTTATTGATATTTGCCCGGCATTAATATCTGCATCACTTACACCTAATGCTGTTACTAATTTTATTGCCTTAGCCATGGTTATATCGGTTTTATTTTTTGCAGCAATTAAATCTTTATCTATTTCGGTAATGCCAACATTTAATAATACATGGTCTGGCATGGTGGTAATTGTTGCCTCACCTTTAACATAAATATGCGGTGTATCGGGTGTGGCCGCAGCAAATGCATTAAAGCTCAGTGCTGCACCTAAAAATAAAGTAAACGTTTTCATAAGTGAATCCTTTTATATTAACCGTAACAACTGGTTATATTACTAACTTTATTAAATTCGCAATCCTTTATTGGTCACTAATTTAATACAAAAAGTATTTACAGCTTGCTATATATTAAGCTTATTAAACACTTTAAGTGGTTAATTACAGATGAACAAGTACAAAAAACAGGCCGTAGCCTGTTTTTTAATTATTACTAAATACTAAGTTGCAGCTTTAAATGCTACTGCGCTTATAGTTACGGTACTTAGGTAACCAGTAGTTTTTATCGATAGCAGCCCATAGTGCGTCGTCAGAAATATCAAGAGCAACGCCCTCTTCAATCGCTTTTTTGCCTACAGCGAATGCAATACGTTTACTTAGGGTTTCAATTTCTGTAAGTGCCGGCAATAAACTCCCTTTACCTGTGTTTGCACGCGGCGATGATTCAGCCAGCATTTCGCTAGAAACACTTAACATAGCATCTGTAATACGCGTTGCTTTTGCAGCTATAACCCCTAAACCAATTCCCGGGAAAATATAACTGTTGTTACACTGCGGAATTGGGAAAAGCTCACCATTATATTCAACTGGGGCAAATGGGCTACCTGTAGCAACAAGTGCTTTACCTTCGGTCCAGTTAATAATATCTATTGGGTGTGCTTCTACCTGTTTTGATGGGTTACTTAATGGGAAAATAATAGGTTGTGCACAACCTGAATACATAGCGCGTATTACTTGTTCGGTAAATAAACCAGGTTGGCCCGAAACACCAATTAAAATATCGGGTTTAGAGCAATGCATTACATCAAGTAATGACGCAAATTCGCCGCTGTACGTCCATTCACTCAAACGAGCTTGTGGTTGCGCTAAAACTTGCTGAAAGTCGCGTAGACCTTCCATACCTTCCGATAACAAACCAAAGCGGTCAACCATAAATACCTGGCTGCGTGCTTGCGCTTCGCTAATACCTTCAAAAACCATTTGGCTTACAATTTGCTCAGCAATACCACAACCCGCAGAGCCAGCACCAACAAATACTACTTTTTGATCTGCTAGGCGTTCGTTTTTAACTCTACACGCAGCAAGCAATGAGCCAACAGTTACTGCAGCTGTGCCTTGAATGTCGTCATTAAAACTACAAATTTCATTGCGGTAACGTTTCAGCAGTGGCATCGCATTTGGCTGAGCAAAGTCTTCAAACTGTAATAATACATTTGGCCAGCGACGCTTGATTGCTTTAATAAATAAGTCTAAAAACTCATCGTACTCATCTTGAGTAATACGCTTATGACGCGCCCCCATATACATAGGATCGTTTAATAGCTTCTCGTTATTTGTACCCACATCTAGCATTACCGGTAATGTATACGCAGGGCTAATGCCACCACATGCGGTATACAAAGATAGCTTACCAATAGGAATACCCATGCCACCAATACCTTGGTCACCTAAGCCTAAAATGCGTTCACCATCGGTTACCACAATTACTTTTACTTTACCTTTGGTGGCATTGCGTAAAATGTCGTCTATTTGAAAACGATTTTCATATGAAATAAATAATCCACGTGCGCTGCGATATATATCTGAGAATTTTTCACAGGCATCACCCACTGTTGGGGTGTAAATTATTGGCATCATTTCTTCAATATGATCACGCACTAAACGATAATAAAGTGTTTCGTTATTATCTTGAATTGCACGTAAATAAATATGCTTATTAAGATTGTCGGTAAAACTAGAATACTGCTGGTAACAACGCTCTACCTGCTCTTCGATTGTTTCATAACGAGGAGGCAGTAAACCCGCAATATTAAAGTTTTCGCGTTCTTTTTGGCTAAATGCACTGCCTTTATTGAGTAATGGCGTTTCAAGAAGGCCGGGGCCAGAATGATGAATATAAAGATAATTTGGATCGGTATTTGTAGTCATATTTCCAAGCTTTACTTAGTCTTAAGTTATGATCTGCCATTATCGGTGTTAAAGGCTAAATTGCAATGCTATTTAACCTTGTCAGACCATTGAGAATATATAAATGCGCTAATTTTAAACACTAGCTTAGCGCATTTGTATTATACATAATTTAGAATTTTAAAGTGGCGCTTTTATCAGTTAAATCAGACAAAGCCACCCCTTCACGGCGAGGATCGGCGCCGCCTATTAATGTGTTGTTTTTTACTTCAACTGCATGTAAACCAGAATTTAAATCTAAAATTCTAACATTATGACCACGCTTGCTAAGTGCTGGCGCTAATGCTTCAAGCGCAGTGCCTTTTTCAAGGCTAGTGTAGTCGTTACGATTAGTAGTACGTGGTAGATTAATTGCTTCTTGAACAGATAAATCCCAATCAAGCACGCCAATTACCACTTGCGCAACGTAACTAATAATACGGCTTCCGCCAGGAGATCCGACAACCAAACGTAAACTTCCATCTTTATTAAATACCATTACTGGCGACATAGAGCTGCGCGGGCGCTTGCCAGCTTCAACTCGGTTTGCTACAAGCTGGCCGTTTTTACGCGGCGATAATGAAAAGTCAGTCAGCTGATTATTTAAAATAAAACCATTTACCATTACCGTTGAGCCAAAAGCCATTTCTATTGAACTGGTCATAGACACTGCATTACCTTGGCTATCTACAATCGACACATGGCTGGTTGATGGCAATTCGAACGAGTCATCTTTGGCATAACTTAAGTAATCAACTGGGTTACCAGCAACGGCTGTTATATCTTGCTCGGTAATTAGTTTTGCACGTGTGGCTATATAGTTTTTATTTAATAATTCCTTGGTCGGTACTTGGGTAAAATCGGGATCGCCCATGTAAACATCCCTATCGGCAAACGCAATTCTTGATGCTTGGCTAAAGTAATGCAGTGCTTGCTCACCATTTGCTGGCAGTGCGCCCATGTTTTTATGCTCTAATAAGCCAAGCATTTGCAGCACAGCTACCCCGCCGCTACTGGGTGGTGCCATAGAACATACATTATAAACACGGTACTCAATACATACCGCCTCGCGCTCTTTGCTAGTGTAATTAGCCAGATCTTGCTCATTTAATTTGCCAGGCGCTATTTTAGAGTGCTGTACCGCATTAACCATTTGTTTGGCATTAGCGCCCTTATAAAATGCATCAATACCATTACTAGCAATCTCTTTGTATAAATTAGCTAATGGCTGGTTTTTTTTGATGCTACCTATCGCAATTAATTTACCGTTTGGGAAAAAGTAGTCGTTAATTACTGGCATGCTCATTACGCCAGGGTTTAATTGGCGCTGCAGTAAACCGTGTAATCGCGGCGAAACCTCAAAGCCTTGCTCTGCAAGCTCAATGGCTGGTTTAAATAAATCAGCCCAAGGTAGTTTACCGTATTGTTTATGTGCGTTAGCAAAGGCATGTAAAACCCCTGGCACACCTACTGAGCGTCCACCTACTATGGCTTCAATCCACTTCACGGCTTTGCCATGCTTATCTAAAAACAATGTTTCGTCGGCGTTTTCTGGTGCAGTTTCACGGCCATCAAAACTGGTTAATTTGTTGTTTACTTTGTTGTAGTACAGCATAAAGGTGCCGCCACCAATACCTGACGATTGTGGTTCTACTAAAGTCAGTACCAGTTGCGTTGCTATTGCAGCATCAACAGCGCTGCCGCCTTGCGCTAATATTTGCTGCCCAGCACGAGATGCATACGGGTTAGCTGCAACCACCATATATTTATTGCCGCTCACGGCTTGTTTATGTACTAAGCCGGTTGCGGCTTCTGGCTCGCGCGTTTCAATTTGAGTAAGGGGTTGTGCAAATAAAGGAAAAGACGTTGCACATAATGTGATAGCAAGTAATGCGTGATGTTTAAAGTTCATAAAGAGTAAATAACCTAAATTATCAGGAGTTAATTGGCATCTTAAAGTTAAACAGGCACAATATGCAAAAATTAATACTAAAAATTACAATTAAATGCTTAATTTACCAGTGCAACCTCGTTATTTACTCCCTCCTTTATTTTTAATGCTGCTAAGCGTTACTTTTGCTACTTTTGATTTAAATGACTTACTCGAATTTAATCGCGATTTAGTTAGTCAGGGCGAATTGTGGCGAGTTTTTAGCAGCCAATTTGTTCATGCTAACTGGGCACATTTGGCGCTAAACTGCGGCGGTATTATTTTAATTTGGTTACTACATGGCGAATATACGTCGCCTAAACGCTACGCTATTAATATTAGCTTATTGGCTCTGTGGTGCGGCTTAGGTGTTTACTGGTTTTGCCCCAGTATTTATATTTACACTGGGCTAAGCGCACTGTTACATGGCGTTATTATTTGGGGCGCAGTTAAAGATACAACACTTGAGCTTAAGTCGGGCTATTTATTGTTTATTGGGGTGTGGCTTAAAATAATATTTGAGCAGCTAAATGGTCCTAATGCCGATATTGGTAAGCTTATAAACTCAACCGTTGCAATTGACGCGCACTTAATTGGTGCTATTGGTGGTACTTTGTTAGCTGCACCTTTATTAGTTAACTACATTAAAAACAAAAACTAAATATAAAAAACGCCACTTAAAAGTGGCGTTTTTAGGTGTAACTTGTTATTAATCGTTACAGGGTTTCTTTAAACAGTTTATAAATACGGCGATATTCATCTAACCAGCTCGATGGCTGCACAAAACCGTGCGGCTCTACCGGAAAAATAGCCGTTTCAAAGTTTTCTTTTTCAAGCTCAATTAAACGCTGTACTAATCTAACCGTATCTTGAAAAAACACGTTGTCGTCAACCATAGGCGCATTAATTAATAAGCGTTTGTTTAAACCCTCAGCATAGTAAATAGGCGAACTGCGCTCATATGCAATTGGATCAACATCCGGATGATTTAATATATTTGCCGTGTACGGCGCATTATAATGAGCCCAATCGGTAACGGGGCGAAGTGCAGCACCCGCTTGAAACAATTCTGGCGCGGTAAATAACGCCATAAAGGTCATAAAGCCGCCATAAGAGCCGCCATACGTGCCTACAGCTTGCGTATTTACGTTGGCATTTTCTGCCATCCATTTAACCCCATCAGCTAAATCTTGGGTTTCGGGTGTACCCATTTGACGATAAATTGCCGTACGCCAATCACGTCCATAGCCTTTAGATGCGCGGTAATCCATATCCATTACTACATAACCTTCGTCAGCTAATAACGAATGAAACATAAACTCACGAAAATACCCAGACCAGCCCAAGTGCGAGTTTTGTAAGTAACCTGCACCGTGGTTAAAAATAACCGCTTTACGCTTTTTACCCACTTCGCCCTCTACATAATCAGCCGGATAGTACACTTTTGCGTAAATCGGTTGATCAGTATGGCTAGATGGCACTGCAATTATTTTAGGGGCTGTTAGCTTTTTAGCTAAAAACTCATCCGAAACCGTATGTGTTAACCGGGTAACCTGTGTGTTTGCTTTTGCATCAGCCACATACAACTCAGTTGGTAACATAATTGTTGAGTGCTTTAACAACAGCTTGGTTTGATCAGGGCTAAGTGTATAGTCGGTCATACCGTTAAGGTCGGTTACTTGCTCGTTTTTACCGGTTAGTGGATTTACACGGTAAATTTCGTATAGGCCTGGGTGTTCAACGTTAGCCTTATAATAAATAGCACTGTTATCGTCGGTAAGCGTAAGGTTAGATACTTCAAACTTACCTGTTGTTAGCGCTGTTGCTTTACCATTTAACGGCTTTTTATAAAGCTGACTGTAACCCGACTGCTCTGATAAATAATATAAGGTGTTAGAGTTGTGTAGCCAGCCAAAATCGTTAAAAGCATAGGCTATCCAAGCGTCGTCATGTAAACGATGTTGCGACACTAACTTATTATTTTTAAAATCGACGGTTGCTAACCAGCGATCTTTGTTATCCCACGCTTCTAGCATTATTGCTACGTTTGAGCCGTCGTCGTTCCAAATTATAGGGCTTTGATCCCAGCCCCAATCGCTAATTAAATTTATACCACGCGGCGATTTTTTAGACTTATACGTTTTACCATCACGGGCATAGTTTTCTTTTTTAACCGCTGCTAATACGTCTTCATCAAAGCCCGGTAGGGTATCAAAGCTTAAGGTATTTTGACTTTTATCGTTTAAATTAATGTATACCAGCTCTGAGGTTTGCGACTTTTCGTCAGCTACTCGGCGGCGCGCTTTTTTAGGTTCAATGCGGGCATCATCGGTAATATAATTTGGCATTATATCGCTATCATCGCGCCAATCTCTTTGCTCTTGCACTACCACTAATAAAGCATCACCATTTGGCGATAACTGCACGTCTTTTACACTATTACCTTTGCCTAAATAAAACTCAGTATTAGCAATTGAGCTATTTTGCTGCTTAAGCTGTGCTTTGCGTGCTTGTTTATCTTTATTGTTTTTATGCGTTAGCGCTATGTAATCAATAAGTTTGTGCTGCTCTTTAGCAATATAACTGCTTGGCTCTGTAATGCCTTGGGGCTTATCTGCCAGTTTTAAATTAGCAATTTCAGTGGTTAAGCCTGAGCTTAAGTCAACTTTAAAAAATGTATTACCTTGACGATAAGCTAAGCTGCCATCATTTAAAAATTGTGGTTTAGATTCAGTGCTAGAGGTATGCGTTACTTGTTGAATTGCACCTGTTGTAACGCTTTTTACAAATATATTACCCTCAAATACATAGGCTTGCAGGGCTTTATTTTTTGAATAAACAGCTTTATTTGCACCTACAGTGTGCAGTTTATTAAGTGCTATTTGCTCTGCGCTTTGGCTTGTAATTGATTGGCTAAATAAGTTACGTAACTCATTACCTTGCTCTTTACGTGCATAAATAATGGTAGCAGAATCACTGCCCCAAAATGCGCGCTCTGGTTGACGTCCAAGCCAATCGGGATGGGCCATAGCTTGCTCTAACGTTATTTTAGTAGAGCCCATATCGGCGGGGGTATTAACAACGGCAGCAACAGGAGACGTTGTTACATTATTTTGCGTAGCTGTTGAAGATGATGCAGTTGCTTGACACCCTGCTAAAAAAACACTTGAGGCAACAGCCAGTGCTATTAATGTTTTGGACGATGAGATATTAAAAATCATAGTGCTTCTTAACGGTAATTATAATTAAGCCGTATTTAAGCAGAAGCACTTTGGTGATTGCAATTTTTTAAGACAAACGCCGGTGTAACTGAGTTAGGTTGCTTATTCTAAGCGTAAATCTAGCCAAACTAGTCGATGATCACTCGACGCATTTCTGTCTTTAATTAAGCGGTTTAGCTGGCTATTTTTAGTTGGCCAAAATACCCCACCATCAATAATTTTTAACCCATAATGCGATGGCAAAACATAGTCAACCCGTGCTTGCCAACTTGCACTGTAATTTTTAGCATGGCTGTGCTGTGGATATTGCTCTTTTGCGCCAGCACTTTGCGGTATAAAACTGGCGTTTACAAGCGGATGCTTAAGTAGCTGATCTGTAGTTATAGTTCGCTGTTTATCACCCTCAGGGGCGGCATTTAAGTCACCTAAAATAACAAACCGAGACTGAGCATTTAAACCGCCTTTTTTACCTTTATCGTCATAAATATAATCGGCATTATTAATGTAGTCTGCAACTAACCTTACTTCATCATGGTTACGCTTACCGTTTCTGTCCTCTAAGCCATCAAAAACCGGCGGGGTTGGGTGCGATGCAAGTATATGTACTGTTTTATTATTAACTGATATGGGTAAATCCCAAAAAGATTTTGAGCTCAAACGAATGTTTTGCCATTCTTGCTCGTTATACCAGTTTTTGCCTGTGGTTGGATCGATAGGCATTTGCGCATTAGGCATATCTTTATATTTAAAAGTTTGCAGCGTTCGTACTTTATCTAAATCGATTGGATAACGAGATAAAACGGCCATACCGTAATGGCCTTCAAAAAAACCAAAACCGTGAGCGTCGCCCATTATTCCTGTTTTTTTACCGTCGTTATCTAAATCAAACTCAGTGGCTAAACCGGTATTAACTGGCGCAATATAAAAATAAGGATAGTCTATTGCCGCTTGATTATTTTGACTCACGTTTAAATAATGGCTTTTAAAGTACGCTATACCCTGCTCTTTTGGCACATAGTCAAACTCGTTTAATAGTATTATATCGGGACGAACACGTTGAATTATTTCGGCAATATTCTTAATTTGTGAGTGCTCTGCTTTAAGCGCGCTAACCAAAGAATCGCTTTTTACAGGGGTTTTTCTTGGTGTATAGTTAGTTGCATCCATACTTACATTAAAGGTGGCAACACGCAGTTGCGCCGCTGCAACGTAGTTGCTTAGCAGTAAACAAAACAACGTACTACCCAAAGTAATACTACTTAAATTACCTTTCATTATATCAACCCATCTAAAATTAATAATAAAATAACACTACTTACCACTATCCATAATAAAATTGCCATTATAAAGGGCTTAAGTCCGGCTTGTTTTAGTACTGCTAATGATAGGCCACTACCAATTAAAAATAATGTAACTATAAGCAATTGTTTAGCAACTATATTAATAACGCTCCATACAGGTGAAAACTGTGGCAAATAAGTATTAATAAGTGCGGCGAGTACAAAGCCAACAATAAATAGTGGAATACTGGCTTTTTCATCTGAGCGTAAAAACACCCCAGCAAGCGCAGTATAAGGAATGATCCACATAGCGCGGGTTAATTTTACTGTGGTGGCAATGCTTAGTGCCACAGCGCCATAAGTAGCGGATGCACCTACAACACTGCTGGTATCGTGAATAGCTAAAGCAGCCCACATGCCAAATTGCTGCTCGGTTAAATTAAAATAATGGCCAATGGCCGGAAACAACAGTAAGCCCACGCCATTGAGCATAAATACTACGCCAAGTGCCACAGCCACTTCATGATCTTTTGCTTTAATTACCGGTGCCATAGCTGCAATAGCACTGCCACCACAAATAGCAGTGCCAAATGAAATTAATACGCCGGTATTGCGGTTAAGTTTAAATACTTGGGTAAGTATTTCACCTAAGCCAATTATTGCGGTAATACTCACAATAGTGAGCACTAAAGAGCTGCTACCCACTTCAATTACCTGATTAAAGTCAACGGCAAAACCAAGCCCGACCACCGCTGCTTTTAACATCCACTTACTGGCTTTTTGCGAAAGCTCGGCAAACGGATTACCTAATGTCATAGCAAAAGCAGCGCCTATTACCAGTGCACTACCAGCGCCAATAAAAGGAGTGATACATAATGCTAAAAGAATTAAAAACAATGGCTTTTTGAGTGTTAATGGCATGCTGTATTACGCTCGAATTATTTTATTAGTTAACTTGTGTACTAAAGGTGCAACTAGAATAACTGTAGGAAATGCAATAGAAAATGCAAATACCCATGCTTTGAGCCATATAGTTATAATATTATCGACCATTCCCACGTTAAATAATGAGATCACAAAAGACATAAAGCCCGACATTAATAGTGCCATTAAAAATGCAAACACAACATTGCGGTATTTAGGGTTAAACATAGGTGTAGCCTTTGGCGTTAAGCAATAAATTGAGATGTCCCAATTTATTGCTTATTTTTAGTTGAGTATCAAAGATGTACTCGTGGCTAAAATACCTGGGTAGGCTTGTTCTGGTAAACACTCGCTAAGTTCAGCTAAGCGTTCACCTAGTTGATGTAGACTTTGAGCTGAGACATTAATATGCCCCATTTTACGCCCTGGTTTTACTGTTTTACCGTACCAATGACTAGTGACATCAGTCACTTCTAAAACTGCAGTAGGAATACTGGCTTGGCCAAGCACATTTATCATCGCAGTGGCGTGTTTAAGCTCAGTATTACCCAGAGGCAGCCCTGCAACCGCACGCATATGGTTTTCAAACTGCGAGCAATGGCAACCTTGCTGTGTCCAGTGGCCTGAGTTGTGTACACGCGGGGCAATTTCGTTTACCAGTAAAGTGCCTTTAACGTCAAAAAACTCAATTGCTAATACACCCACATAATTAAGCTCATTCGCTAATTTAGTGAAGGCATCAATAGCTTGCTGCTCTACATGGCTATTATTTAAACCTGCTACCGATAAGGTTAATACACCACTGGTGTGCTGGTTTTCGGTTAACGGATAAATTGCAACATTACCGTGTTTATCGCGTGCACCAATAATAGATACTTCACGATCGAACGGAATCATTTTTTCAGCAATAATAGTATGAGGTGCATGTGCTGTGCCTGAGGCAATGAAATCAGACATTTGAGCCCAAATTTCATCAATTTGATCGTCAGACTTTAATCGCCATTGGCCTTTACCATCGTAGCCTGCTTGACAGGTTTTAATAACTAAAGGTTTACCTAGGTTTTTAACCGCAAGCTCAAGGTGCGCTTTTTCAGTAATAAGTTGATACGGTGCGCACGCTACAGCTGTTTTATCTAGTAGTGCTTTTTCGATTTGGCGATCGCCACCGGTTTTAATGGCCGCTTTACCCGGATAAAACTTATTGCTATTACAACAAAGTTTTAATACATCGTCAGGTATATGCTCAAACTCAGCAGTAATTGCATCCGCGTTTGCTATGGCTTGCTCTAATGTGGTTGAGTAAACTTCGCCTGTGAGTGGGTGCACAATTTTTTGGCTGCCTACATCGTACGCAACCACGTTTAAATTAAGTGGCGCGCCAGCAAGGCTCATCATGCGTGCTAATTGCCCTGCACCTAAAATTAAAATAGTCATTATTACTCTGCAGGATTAGGGTTAGCTAAAATAGTGTCGGTTTGTTCTTTACGAAACGCTTCAATTTTTGCGAATATTTCAGGATTTTGACACCCTAAAATTTGCGCTGCAAGTAAACCTGCATTAGCAGCGCCAGGCTCACCAATAGCTAATGTCCCTACCGCAACACCTTTAGGCATTTGGCAAATAGAAAGTAGCGAATCAATACCATTAAGCGCTTTTGATTTAACTGGCACACCAAGTACTGGTAATGAGGTAAATGCAGCTGCCATACCCGGCAAATGGGCCGCGCCGCCTGCGCCTGCAATTATAACTTTAATACCACGGTCACTTGCTGAGCTTGCGTAATCAGCAAGGAGTTGAGGAGTTCGGTGGGCAGAAACTACTTTTGTTTCGTACTCAATGCCAAATTTTTCTAGCATGAGCGCCGCATGTTCCATGGTTGGCCAATCTGATTTAGAACCCATAATAATGCCAACTTTCATAAATACTCCTCAGTAATATACTATTTTAACTAGCGGACTTATGTCCGCTTTTATGGCGGGTATTATACCCAAAAGTCATTAAATTGCGACTAACAAAAACAAAAAAAGCCATGTTAAACATGGCTTTTTAAAGTTAGCAGTAAAGCGCTATTTACGCCTCTTTACTTGCTAGGTACTCAGCGTAGGTACCTCTAAAGTCAATAACCTTACCGTCTTTAACTTCCCAGATACGCGTAGCAACCGATGATACAAATTGGCGATCGTGAGACACAAACAATAAAGTACCTTCGTATGCTTCAAGTGCTAAGTTAAGTGCTTCAATAGATTCCATATCCATGTGGTTGGTTGGCTCATCCATTAGTAATATATTTGGTTTATGCATCATAATTTTACCAAATAACATACGGCCTTGCTCACCACCCGATATTACTTTAACCGACTTTTTAATATCGTTTTGAGAGAATAACATACGGCCTAAAAAGCTGCGCACCACTTGCTCGTCGTCGCCTTCTTGCTGCCATTGCTCCATCCACTCAAATAAGTTCATATCGGTGGCAAATTCATCTGCATGATCTTGCGCGTAATAACCAATATTGGCATTTTCAGACCACTTAAACTCACCCGATTTAGGCGCTAAACGCCCAGCAAAGGTATTTAACAGTGTTGTTTTACCTACACCGTTTTCGCCAATAATAGCAATGCGTTCACCTACTTCTACTAAACCTTCGAGGCCAGAGAACAAAGTGTTGTCGCCAAAACCTTGGCTAAGGTTAGTCATTTCTAGCGCATTACGGAATAATTGTTTTTCTTGATCGAAACGAATAAATGGCGTTTGACGTGATGACGCTTTAACTTCATCTAACTGAATTTTGTCGATACGTTTAGCACGCGACGTTGCTTGCTTAGCTTTTGACGCATTAGCAGAAAAACGTGATACAAATTGTTGAAGTTCAGCAATTTGGTTTTTCTTTTTGGCGTTTTCACTTAACAGACGCTCACGTGCTTGCGTTGCAGCAAACATGTATTCGTCGTAGTTACCTGAATAAATACGCAGCTCGCCGTAATCAATATCAGCCATGTGGGTACAAACCGAGTTTAAAAAGTGGCGGTCATGCGAAATTATTATCATGGTGCAATCGCGTTGGTTCAATACATCTTCTAACCACTTGATTGTATAAATATCCAAGTTATTAGTAGGTTCATCGAGTAGCATTATTTCAGGATCTGAAAACAGTACCTGTGCTAAAAGTACACGCAATTTAAAACCTGGCGCAATTTCTGACATAGGGCCATAGTGTTGCTCAGTAGCAATACCTACACCTAATAACAACTCACCCGCTTTAGATTCTGCAGAGTAACCGTCCATTTCGGCAAATTCAGTTTCCAAATCAGCTACTTTCATGCCATCCGCTTCACTCATTTCAGCTAAAGAGTAAATACGGTCGCGTTCTTGTTTAATTTCCCATAACTGCTTGTGACCCATGATCACAGTATCAATTACAGAATACTCTTCGTACGCAAACTGGTCTTGGTTTAGTTTAGCAACTCGTTCATTTGGATCAGTGCTAACGTTACCCGAAGACGGCTCAAGCTCACCACTTAGAATTTTCATAAATGTTGATTTACCGCAACCATTAGCACCGATCAAACCGTAACGGTTGCCGTCGCCAAATTTTGCTGAGATGTTTTCAAATAATGGTTTAGCACCAAATTGCATGGTGATGTTAGCTGTACTAATAATAGCGCTACCCTCCAAGGGAGACATGATGTATTTTAATTGCGCGCAGTTTAAACCAAATTCATCGTTTTTTCTATGAAAGTTTAAAGGCTAAATACGCAAATAAGAGCCTGCTTTAATAACTATAATTAAGTTGTGAAATATTACTTAACGCACACTAGGTAACGCACCTTACAAAGCGATTAAATTGCCGCATAATTAAACAAATTTCAATTTTGAAAAGTTAGCACCTCCTTATATTTGTATCCAAAAACAACATCAGTCAGCAATTGATATTGCTGCTGGTGCGTATTTAATTAATAAATTTTTGCTGACTGAATTTCATTCGTCGTTGTTAACATCTGCAAAATTATTTAATACAACTGTTTAACCTGTTTGTTAGCTTGTTTGTCGCATTTAGTTTTTATTAAAAATATTTTTGTATATATTGATGATATAAAAGCCACTTAGAGCTTTTGCACTACCCTTTACTTTTTAGCCAACTTGAAAAAAACTCACCTTTATTTTTTTAATTTCTAATACCAAACAACTACCCAGCAACTTAAAGCATTAAAAAAAGCAACACCACAAAAACAAAATTAACGCTAGGTGAATATTTGCCATTTATTTTGTTTATTGCGGGTGATTATTTTTCACTTTTGAGCATATTATTGCTTTGTTAGTCTTCAACCCCACAGATATACCCCAATAAAAAAGCATCAAATTTACACAAGGCAACAAATGATAAATAACAAGTTAGCAACTCTACTAAGCGTAAGTATTTTAGCGGCTCCAGCTGTATCAGCAGTAGAAGTTTATAAAGACGATAAAAATGCTGTCTCTATTGGTGGTTATATTGACGTTCGTGCGATCAATACCCAAAACCAAACTGAAATAGTAAATGGTGCCTCGCGTATTAACTTTGCTTTTAAACGCCAATTAAAAAATGATTGGGAAGCACTGGCCTTAATTGAATGGGGTGTAAACCCTGTTGGTAACAGTGATATTGTTTATAATAACCGTTTTGAATCTATTCAAGATGAGTTTTTATATAACCGCTTAGGTTATGCCGGCTTATCGCATGATAAATATGGTCAAATTACCATTGGTAAACAATGGGGTTCGTGGTTCGATGTTGTTTACGCCACCAACTACAGCTATGTGTGGGATGGTAACGCAGCAGGTGTTTACACATATAATAAAGACGATGGCGCAGTAAATGGTACCGGTCGCGGTGATAAAACGCTGCAATATCGCAATACTTACAACGACTTTGAATTTAGCGTACAAACGCAGCTAAAAAACAGTGAGTTTTACACTTGTGATGTAAGCAATATTACAGAAGCACAGTGCCAAACAAAATGGGAAGCTGGCGATGCGACAGCACAAAAAGTAGAGTTTAATTACACTTTTGGTGGCGCAGTAACTTATAACGTAACCAATATGCTTACGTTAACTGCCGGCATTAACCGCGGCGAGTTTGACTTACACTTTGGCGATGGCACAACTCGCTCAGTAGAAGATATAATTTATGGCGCTGGTATTATTTGGGGTAACATTAACGCACCAGGTTTATACGCTGCCGCTAACATTAATAAAAACGAAAACCATGATACCGACAATCTGGGTCGCTTAATTAAAGAAGCAGTTGGTATAGAAACATTTGTATCTTACCGTTTCGATAATGACTTTAGACCATTTATTGCATACAACCTTTTTGATGCTGGCGACGATTACGTAATTCAACCTAACTTTAACGCCGACCCTAACGATGTATTTAAGCGTCAATTTGCCGTTATTGGTGTTCATTACTTACTTGACGACAGTACCCAGCTTTACATAGAAGCACGTAAAGATTTTGGTGACTTTGAAAGTGCTAATAAAGAACAACAAGCACTTATGGAACAATCGGAAGATGACGGCATCGCAATTGGTTTTAGGTATATACTTTAAAGCCTAACATAGCTTTATAAAGGCCTTGTTATAGAGCATAACAAGGCCTTTTTTATTGATTTTAAGTTTATAGTATCACTCAGCCATGCTGCTTTGAATGTCTATTTTGGCGCTTAAAACTATATTTACAAATGTTGTACTTACGTCATTTTTTAAATTGAATTTGTAGTGGACTTTGCGTACTTACATTCTCTAGCGTTATAAAATGACATCCTCACTGTAAAATTTCTTGTGCACAATACAGTCCTATCACCCCACTCCTAAACATTACAATCTCGGTTACTAATGTTTGCATATGCCTAGGTTTGCTAACACTATTTGGCGAAAACCCGACTTGTTTACTTTCACATTTATGGCCTTGATTAACAAGAGCAACTAGCTTATCTGGATAGACCGTATGGCTAATAAATTCATTGCTAATTGTGCTTCTTAGTAATGGCCTTGAAAACGCTATATCAATTTGCTCTGTAGCTGTCATTTCAAATAACGTTACGTGCACTTGCATATAGTAGGTTTTATAAGTGCGGACCAAAGCCACCATAAAGGTTAAACACGCCGAACTCAAATATGCAATTTAAGTGAACCGGATAAGTCGTCATGAACTCATGATATTGTAATTTGAGATAAATATCAGCGCTTAGCATTTACTACTGCCCTGCTACTTTATAAATTTAACTCCTTTGCTAAGGTATTGCTCCCCAATAATAAGTATGATGTGTTCTTTATTGTGTTTGCTTATAAATAATTACAGTAATTACGGAGGTAACGTTTAGATTTAAACCGGCTATTGTAGCACGTTAACTCTATAATAATTTATACCAAAGTGAACTGTTATCACTATTTTGTACACTACACTTTGGCGTAAACCCTAGCTTTATTAGCAAAGCGTGTGAACGTTGGTTGTGTGTACTCACCTCAGCATACAAATGTTTTAATTGTAATGCAGGCATTACTGCCATAAAACCTAAAAGCACTTCTTGCATAATTCCTTGTTGCCAAAAATCTGGGTGTAGCTCAAAACCTATAAAAGCAGTTTGCTTGTCTGTATTTATTTTGTATAAACCACACGAGCCTAACAATTGGCCATTGCTGTTATGCTCAATTGCTAAGCGCAATACACCCCCTTCGTAATAGCCGCTAATATCGTTTTGTATTAATTGCTTTACCTGTTGCTGGCTAAGCGGTGTTTGGTAATCGTTATATTGAGACACTAAAGGATGATTTAAAATGCCAAACAAAGCTGCGCCATGTTTGTGAGTTATTAAACGCAAGGTAACTCGCGGTAGTGTTATTGTTTTAAACATGCAATTACCAAAATTATAAATTTTTGAGCTACCTACTACTTAAATTCAGTATTTGTAAAAATAGCTATTAAGCAATAAATAGCACTTTATATAACAGTATTATTAACTTACCATACTGCATTAACAAGCAATATATTGAGAGTAATTAGCCATGAGTGACGATTTTAAAGTAATACAGCCCACTACCACGGTTTATTGCCCTGAGCGCGGCGAAGGTTGGACCCTAACGGGGATTACTAATATTAACGAGTTCACTTCGGTGATGTTTGACGGCACGCGCTACACCCTTCCCGCTCGGGAAATTATAGAGCAGTTATTGCCAAACCAATTAGCAAGAGAGCAGCAAAATAAATAACGACTTTTTAGCTTACATAAATAACCAAAAGGCTGCTTTGATAAAAAGCAGCCTTTTGGTTTTAAATTAAATCTGCGTGATTATAAAAGTTAAAATGCATCATCTTCACTGTATACATTAACACCAAGCTCAGCATCAGCATCTTCAAAAACTTTAAAAATAATTGGCTTACAACATACCTGGCAGTCTTCAATATACTGCTGGTCTAAATCTGCAGCATCTAGTAAAACGTCAATTGTTTCGCCGCAATAAGGGCAGCCAATCGATTTTTCGGTTAATTGATTCATTTACACACCAACCATTATAAATAATGTTATTTTAGTTAAAATGCAGCTATTAAACAACATATCCTAAGTATTACACTGAGCTAATTTTTATAGCATTTACGCGAGTAAATATTATCACTTATAACCAAGCTACTGGTTTATTTTAATGCGCTTAAATAAGGCAATAAACTCTAACTTGAGAGTTAGATAAACAAACTAGAACCTGTAGAATGAACAAATACATGTTTGCTATAATAATAACAATGCAGATTATTAATTGAGCATGCTCACAATAAAAATGAGCGCACTCAATTACTATTTACTTAATTTAGTAAGTAGCGAATAGTCAATAAGCATTTGCAAGCTTAAAATAGGGTACTCAATTGTTTTTAATGCAGTTTTATAAACACTTATTTTGCACTTACAAACATTACTTAATAAAACTAGTAGAGAGCAATACACAAATATAATGGATAAAAAACAGAGAACACGTAATAAAATTTTAGTATCTGCTTGGGAGCTATTTTTATTACAAGGTTACGAGCATACCTCAACCCGAGAAATTGCAACAGCTGCTGGTGTGGCTGTGGGCACTGTATTTAGTCATTTCGAAAATAAAATAGACTTATTAATTGCCGGAATGCAGCAACAAATTACCGCTATAATTAATCAAGCTCGCGCATCCGATAAACAACACTCTCCTAGATTAAAGCTGCGTCATTATGCACATCCCCTGTATTATTTTTATTGTGAAAACAGTGAATTTAGTAAAATACTTATCAGTAATGTTATTTGGCAAGCAACCTTTTTTAGTGAGCAAGTAAGCCTGTTTAAACAGTTATTATTTCAGCAGCAAACTCAAATTGATGACGTAAAAGCAAGCGTAATGATTGACTGCTACTTTATGACTTTAATTAGCGGGTTAAACGAGCAATCTCCCAATGCCGATGCTATGTTAAGGCAACTTACCCAAAAAATAGCCTTACTATAAACAGAGCACTATATAATTACTGGTAACTAAAACGGAGCATCGCTATGCGGTAAGCCCCGCCCTTTACTTATGATAAAGAAAACATAAAGATTAGCGCTATTGCTAAACTATACTCACCCACAACAAAGCATGATGTGTTCTTTTTGCTCATAACTTTGTCCATTAAAGCTAATAGCATTCAGTATAAATAAAATAAGCTCTGAATAAGGTGTTTAATACACTAGCCATTTCTTATTAAACTCCTATTCTGCACTTTAATAAGTACAGGTAATATTATACACCTCCAAGCAATACTGTATATAAACACAGTTATCTACAATGTTGTAACCCAGCTAAGTAAACCGGCACCATTAAAAGTTAAAACTTTATATATAACAACCTATTATAAAACTGAATTTATACATAAAGTTTATTATATAAAAACAAACACTGTACGCACACAGTCAACGCCATTTGTGCTAAATATCTCACTTCCCTACTTTTTAAATACATACCTCCACCAGCGGTATTGGCAGTTAACATTTTATAAGCTTGTGTACTAAGCACCTACCCGCTATCTTTTTGCTAATGCCTAGTTGTGATCCACCGGCAATAAGCATTTTATTAGTTTTACTGTTCTTAAAATTAGCTAACAAGCTTTGCGTTAGTCTCAAAAATAGGGTTTAGGCTTTAAAGTGGGTTTTATTAAAGTGGCCTCATTCACTAAAGCGCGTTGCGGCTTACAAATAAAAATGATATACGTTTTACTAATAGCGGGTCTAGTAACTATACCAATATATTTATTTATACATTCATCAAACAGATGCGAGATTTTATGAAAAGAATATTAGCCTTAGCGTTAACATCATCCGTTATATTTTATGCCTCGCTCGCCCATGCAAACAAAACCGAAAAAGCCGTTTTAGCCGGAGGTTGCTTTTGGTGTATGGAAAGTGATTTTGAAAAGCTAGCAGGTGTAACCGATGTAATATCGGGTTTTACGGGAGGTAAACTTAAAAACCCAACTTATAACGGCAATCATCGTGGTCATTATGAAGCTGTAGAAATTACTTACGATCCTGCAATAGTTAGCTATAAAGCTATACTCGACCATTACTGGGTAAACATTGATCCCTTTGATGCTAAAGGCCAATTTTGCGATAAAGGGCCAAGTTACTTAAGCGCTATTTTTGTAGCTAACGAGCAAGAGCGCAAATTAGCAGAACAATCTAAACAAGCAGTGAGCAAACAGTTCCCAAATAAAACCGTGGTTACCCCTATACTAAACACCAGTACTTTTTACCCAATTAAAGGCGATGAAAGTTACCATCAAGATTATTATAAAAACAATCCTATTCGCTACAATACCTATCGCTGGCGTTGTGGGCGCGACAACCGCCTAGAAGAAATTTGGGGCGATAAAGCAAGCCATTAAAGTACCCACAATAAAATACCTTACTCAATACTAGATTAACTAACAGGCTGCTTATACTAACCAGCCTGTTATACGTTTTTAAAATACGTGTAAGGTATTAAAACTTAAACGAGGCAGAAAATCTAACACTACGAGGCGTGCCAGGTTGCACCCAAGCGTCTGAAAATGAGCTGATATAATAAGTTTCATTAAATAAGTTATCTAGCTCCCCTGTTAGCGTTATTGAGTCTGATACGGCGTAACGCATAAATGCCCGAGCAGTTATATAACTTGGCAGTGTAAAGTCGGTACCAAAAAAGCCATTTCGATCTCCCACATAAAGTAAACCACCACCCAATTTTAGTGCTTTTCCATTCACTTCTGTCGACTTTACCAACTGTAAACTCAATTGATGCTGAGGAATATTTAACAGTGAGCTGCCTGCAGCTATATTTAGGCCAAAGTTGCTATCGTAAAATGAATTTTTGGTTGTTGCATCAACATAAGCATAAGACGCCCACAGGTTTAAGTTATTCGTTAGTTGACCATTTATATCAATTTCAAACCCTTTACTTTGCGCCTCCCCAATAGCGGCACTGGTAAATGCTGTTGGATCGTCTACTACCAACATATTTTGTTGCTCAACTTTAAATAAGGCTAAGGTGCCCACCAGCGCACCGTTATTTAAACTAACCTTAACGCCAACTTCCTTTGAAGTTGTTTGGTTTGGTTTAAAGCCGTTTCCCTGGGCGTCGGTACCCGAAAGCGGACGAAAGTTTTCACCATAAGCCGCATAAGCCGATATAAAGTCAGACACCGCATACACAGCCCCTAATTGCGGACTAATACGCGATTCTGTTTGTTTATACCCTGTATTAGTTAAACGATTATTAAGTGTTTGCTTAAAATCGTCTAAACGCGCGCCAAGACGTATATCTAGCTTATTGGTTAAACTTATTTGATCTTGTATAAATACGCCCAATGATTGCTGAATTTCAATACGATCAGTATGAGTGGTAGGTGCAGGTAGCACATAAGCACCATACTCTGGGTTATATACATTAATATATTGATCGCCCTTTACCTGTAGTAAAAACTGATCGTTTTCAAATTTATCGGTATCAGCCCCTATAGTTAAACGATGCTCAAATCCTGCAAAATTAATATCGCCAGTAACTTCGCCGCGTAAAACCTTATAGTTTGCACTGTAATCTCGATAACGCCTAAAGCGATTAACCTCATCATTCACTACACCTGCAAAACCAGTTTCAGTGGCAAAACCGGTTAACTTAGTATCACGGTAATTAGCAGCAATTAATACACTCCAGTCGTCATTAATATCATGCTTAAGTTCAAGCTGATGGCCAATTACTTGTGCTGTAATAGGGCCATCACCCGGCTCACCTAAAAATCGGTTTGCAGGAATAACCCCAAGCTCACCATTTATTGCTAACACTCCTCTATCAAAAGGTATTGTTTGCTTACTGTATTCAAGTTCGTAAATCAGTTCACTATTGTCGTTAATATACCAAGCTACTGATGGGCTAACGCCTTGTTTGGTTTTTTTAATGGTGTCTCTAAAGCTATTTGAATCTTCATAAAAACCGATCAGTCTAATTGCAACATCATCAGAAACCCCAGTGGTGTAATCTATATCAGCCCTATAGGTATCCTCACTTGCAACAGCAAGTTTTAGTTCGCCTGCGGTATCAAATGCTGGCCGTTTAGTTATTAAGTTAACCACTCCGCCAGGTTCTCCCCGACCAAATAACGCAGCACGCGGCCCTTTTAGCACCTCAACCGAGGCAATACTTGACAGATCTCGCGTACCACCCAAGCCCCAGCCTATATTAAAGCCATTAACTAAGTAGTTACTCGAGAGGTTTTCATCTCCTGTAAAACCACGTAAAGCAAAATTATTTAACAGGCCACCAAAGTTATTTTGCCTAGCAACCGAAGCAGATAGATCCAATGCTTGGTTTAAATCCCATGCGCCAGCATTTTCAAGCGTTGCTAAATCGATTGTTTGCTCAGCTTGTGGTGTTTCTAAAGGCGTAAAGTTACTGCTGTATACATGACGCGAGCCTATCACTGCAACCCTCTCTATAGCTGTATTAGCCTGATTAAATAGCGGTGGTTGCTCAAAGGCTGAGCTTGTTTGGCTGGTAAATAAGAAAACTAAACAAGCAGATAAATAAGTAAGCTTACGCTCTTTAAAATTGGTGTTCATTGTTAACCTTGTTAATTACATAACTAAAATTGAATTGCAGCCTAAAGCAGTAACTAGTGCTTAGTACTTATAGGCTGTTTGCAAAGCTTGGCATGTGAGGTAATGCCGCTTTTGTTGGATTACGTTTAAAGCATTGACGTTTATAAGGTGCTGTAGCTTATAAACTGGTTACACAAATTTACGGCCATATCCGTGTGATTAGAATTAATTAACTTACAAAATGACATGCCTAGCGTGATCATCACCAGCGGCGTGTAATTAATACTAAATACCCAGGTACGTGCTCATATAAGCATTCGTGCGGTACGTATGATTTAAGGTGTAGCAGTAGGCTAAAATAAATTCGGTGTGTTTGGTTAAGTGCTGTTGCTGCAAAGCGGCTTTATATTAAAGATAATACTGGGCGCCGTTTTTCGATAAAAGTCAAAAAAATTCAATAGATTAAATTGGCTTGTTCACCCTTGCTATTATCCATACTATATTGAGTAAACTAAAGCTGGCAGTCTTATACCATAAACGGTGTTTATTGCAATATTGGCATGAAGTTATTTATTATTAAAAATAATATTAAAAATGGGACAGGCATATTATTAAAAATGGTATTATTAAAAATGGGACAGGCATATTAAAAAGGGATTATAAAATTATAATGGGACAGGCACATATTACCTGGTTTATTTAACCTCAAAGTTCGTCATCGTTATTTACTAATTCCCTCTCACTTCTACGCTCTATTAGTTTATATAATTTAAGTTATTAGTAGATATATGTTTAGTAGGGATATCAGGCAGGTAAAGTTAGTTTCAAAGGTGGTTTGTTAAAGTTGTTGTTTAAGTTATCGCTGAAGGTGTGGCGCTCACCCTGCACCTTTGTACCATTTAACATCGTTATTCGCGGCTTGCTGCTTTAATCGTTGTTTACTCCCTGCAAAGTTTGAATATTTATGCCTAAATCGTTGAATCGATTCAAGCCATTGTGCTTCTTCTATATTCAGAGTAACTAGCACTTTAGGAATTGCTTTATTTATATATCCTTTTTTGTTTGGAGAAATTTGACGACCACTCCAATCTACTAATTCTAGGTAATCTAGTAACGCAAAAGGTATAGTGTGTTTTATGTTGTTAGCGCAAAATGGCTTTAGCTGACTTGGTTGACTTTGATCTTGAACACTATCTTTTTGTTTTGAGCGGTTATTTGTTTGAACCGTATTTTTAGTAAAGGCTGTCAATTGCGCTATACGTTCTTGAATAGAAGTAAAATCACTGTCTTCTAACGTACCGGCCATGTTTGCTCTAATAGGATTTAAATCGACATAGGCCATGCAACTAAGCAATGCGGTTTCATCTAATAATGCTTGTGATTTATAGCGCCCTTCCCAGTACTTACCTGTGCAGCTATCTTCCTTATTTGCTTCACGGGCAATGTATTCATTTAGGTTTTTCATATACCAGCTTATGTCGTAAAGTCTTTCTCGCCATTTAGCTATAATTTCATTAACGCAAACTAAACTCGCATTATCTAACTGCTCGCCTTTTAAGTAACTATCCACCAAAGCGTGGCCATTATAAAGCCTATACCAGCGTTCAATTACTTCACTATTTGCCCAATCTAGTGCCTGCTTTCTATTAACATTTACAACTAAGTGATAGTGATTACTCATAATTGCGTAAGCTGCAATCTCTATGGCAAACACACTACTTAACAACTTTATACGCTCTACTAGCCACTCTCTGCGGTGATCAAAGTTTTTACCTGTGTATTTATCATCACCACACAAAAAAGCTCGCCTAACGCATCTAGCTATTAAGTGATAATAAGATGTTGATGCCAAATCAATGAGATTTTTTCTTGCGCGTGTCATAAAATACAAAACCAACAACCACTGGATATAATAACAGTAGTATCTAATGTGAGTTTTGCAAATACTTTGTGCCTGTCCTTTTAAATCCTCTTTTTAAATCTCTTTAAAGCAAAAACATAAAATGATTTACAAAGTTGTATATCAACTCAACGCCTGCAGCTTTAGTTTATTTTAAAATTATGTTTTGATGAATTAAAGTCAACCTTTATCCTTTTGCTCTTTTAATATCATTTAGAATAAAGTGGATACAAGCAAAAAAAATAATAAAGAGAACACAATGACAAAATTTAATAACAATAGCGTAGTAATATTAAGCGCAGTACGCACTGCTATCGGTGGCTTTGGTGGCAGCCTTAAAAACTTCACTCCCGCTCAGTTAGGCACTATGTGCGCCAAAGAAGCATTAGCAAGAGCCAATATTTCACCAAAGCAAGTTGGTTCATGTGTGGTAGGTAAAGTGATACATAACGGTCCTAAAGACGCGTATTTGTCGCGAGTTATTGGGCTAGATGCAGGGTTACCAATTAGCAGTCACGCGGTAACACTCAACCGCTTGTGTGGTTCGGGTTTAGAAGCCATTATACAAGCAGCACAACAAATTCAATTAGGTGATGTAAACGCAGCTTTAGCAGGCGGAGCAGAAAGCATGAGTAGCTCAGGCTATACTCTAGCAAGTAATCGTTGGGGCCAAAAAATGGGTGATAGTACAGTAGTTGATGAGCTAACTACCACATTACAAGACCCATGGGACAACACACCTATGGGCGTTACCGCTGAAAACATTGCAGAAAAATATAGCATTAGCCGCAAGCAACAAGACGCTTACGCAGCACAAAGCCATCATAAAGCGGCTAAAGCCATTACCGCAGGCTATTTTAAACAGCAAATAATGCCCATCGAAATTAAATCTCGTAACGGTAATCAAGTTTTTGATACTGACGAGCATGTTCGTGCTGACACAACGGTCGAAAAACTCGCCACCTTAAAACCCTACTTTAAACAAAATGGTACAGTCACCGCAGCCACCTCATCAGGTATTAATGATGGCGCAGCCATGTTAGTGCTTATGTCGGAGCAAAAGGCCAATGAACAAGGCTTAAAACCACTCGGTCGCCTAGTCGGTTATGCCAGAGCAGGTGTTGAGCCTTCATTAATGGGCACAGGGCCTATTCCTGCTGTGCAACAGGTGTTTGACAAAACTGGATTAACTATTGATGACATGGACGTAGTAGAATCAAACGAAGCCTTTGCCGCACAGGCATTATGCGTAGGCAATGAGTTAAACTTTCCTGAGCATAGAGTAAATCCCAATGGCGGAGCTATAGCACTTGGCCACCCTGTTGGCGCAACCGGTGCTATTTTATCGACCAAATGCCTGTACGAACTGAAACGCATTAACGGTAAATACGGCTTGGTCACTATGTGTATTGGTGGCGGACAAGGTATAGCTGCTATTTTTGAAGCGCTTTAGTTATAAAAGATTTTAAAAGAAATAGCGGCTAAAAATAAGCCGTTTTAATTTAGTAAAAATAAAGTTTTGATTAGTAAAGGACATGATTATTAAAGGACAGGCATAAACCTGTTAATTGCTTTATGCCTGTCCCTTTATTTTCCTAGTTAAAATGAGTTTATTAGCAAATAGCCTGGGGTATAGAATCATTCATATTCCTATCCCACCTAGGAAAATGGCTTAGAAAATATCAGGGTTTAATTTACGGCACTGTTAATTATTTTATGCCTGTCCCTTTATTTCTGCTTTGTGACCATCTGGAAGACTGCTGTTGCGATGCTTTAATCCAAGTCATTATTTGGACTGATGCCAAACAGTCGTTTATATTCTCGGCTAAACTGGCTAGGGCTTTCATATCCTACTTGCAAGGCAATGTATGATATTTGCGCGTCATTGATTTTAATCAGCCGTCGCGCCTCCATTAATCGTAAGTTTTTTTGATACTGTAGCGGACTCAACTGAGTAATTTTCTTAAAGTGTTGGTGAAACCCTGAAACACTCATACCGCAGCGGCTTGCCAAGTCTGCAATAACCAAAGGTTCATCTAGATGTGCTTTCAACCAATCGACTGCTTGAGCAATACGATGAATATGGCTGCCATTCGTTACCAGTTGGCGCAGCTTATCGCCTTGTTTTCCTGATAGTAATCGATAATAAATTTCTTGCTGTATTAAAGGAGATAGAAATTCAATATCATTTGGATAATTAAGTAACTCTATCAATCGATCAAACGATGGCATGATAGAGTCATCTAATTGCCATTTGATTCCAAAATAACCCTCGTCTATATGTTTTTTAGGTGGTATTTTAGCCAGAACGTCGCGAATCATTAGCAAATTTAATTTCATAGATAATACAACAACAGGATTGTCTAACGAAGCCTGTTTAATATGTATGTTCAATGGAGCGTCTACTGGACAAAACATCAGGTTAGTATTGTCAAACTTTACACAATCTGTTCCTAAGTAAACCTCGCGCTCGCCTTGTAAAACAATACATATACTAGGCTCTAGGACATAACCGATTATTTTTTCTGGCCTGTCGGCACAATGAAATACTAAGTCTGGAATATCTGATTCGATGGTTTGGTTCTTAGGGATTAATCTAAGTAGTTGCTCAATGTTTGTTTTCTGCATCATATTTTACTTATTTTTAGAACCTGATTGACAGTACAAATTTTTATAGGATTAGGCAACACATTTGTAGGACTATTATAACGAATTATTAAGCTGTCCCTTATAATGATCGCATCACAAAATGAAAGTATTACACAGCTTAGGCAATAGCAGCCTGTGATCAGTTTGGGCATACAAGTCTTGTCGATGGTTCACTAAGTTTTTGATTTGGTGTTCTTTCAAGAACCAGATAAAAAGGGTTTTAATCCAGAACAGCTGTTTGTGATGGGTTATGCAGCGCGTTTCGATAGCGCGCCCTGAACATGGCAGCACAACAGTTAAAATTACCAATTACAGCTTCAATACATCTGCTCAAGTCGGTCTTGGTATGAAAGCCGATAATAGCTATAACTTAATATATATAGATCTGTCTGTTGAAGTATCACGTATTAACAATGTGCAATCACAAAATCTCATCTAACCTGTCCTTACTCTAATGCAACATTTAGTATTGATGTACGCTTACATGTTGCAGTTGTATAAATAATAGTTGTACTCAGTGAGTCACTATAAATGAACTTTTAATCCAAGGAATATTTATGAGCGAATATAAAGTAACCAATCCAGCAACTGGCAAAGTTGAAGCCAGCTACCCTACTGCAAATGAACAAGATATTCAGCAAGCCATCACAAAAGCTGATGATGCCTATAAAGAATGGCGTAACATCTCTCTTAGCGAGCGCAGCGCACTTCTGCACAAAATTGCAGATATCTATATTGAGCGTCAAGATGAGCTGGCAAACATGATCGCTGTAGAAATGGGCAAGCCTGTAGCCCAAGGTAAAGGAGAGCTCGCTCTAGTCGCTGAAATATATCGCTATTATGCAGACAACGCAGAACAGCTATTAGCACATAACCAAATCAATGTAGCCGAAGGCTCAGCTTTCGTAGAGAAACTGCCAGTAGGCGCATTGTTAGGAATTATGCCGTGGAACTATCCGCATTATCAAGTAGCACGCTTTGCAGCACCTAACTTTATGGCAGGCAATACAATTATTTTAAAGCATGCCCCACAGTGCCCTAAAACGGCAGAAGTAATTGTCGAAATTCTTAAAGATGCCGGTTTACCAGATGGCGTATATAACAATGTATTTGCTACCAATGATCAAGCCGCAACTATCATCGAAGACAGCAGAATACAAGGCATCTCATTAACAGGTTCTGAGCGTGCAGGACAAGCAGTTGCTAAAATAGCAGGCGGCGCCCTTAAAAAGGTCGTTTTAGAGCTTGGCGGTTCAGATGCCTTTATCGTTGCAGCAGATGCTGATATTGAGCAAGCAATAGCAGATGCCATCACCGGCCGCTTTGGCAATACTGGACAAGCTTGTAACGCCGCTAAGCGCCTAATTGTCGTTGAAGCCGTTTATGATAAGTTTGTACAAGGCTTTGCCGATGCGGTTCGTGAGATGACGTTGTCTGATCCATTAGATCAAACAACCTTTATCGGACCGATGTCCTCAAAAAGCGCTGCAGTCAATTTACAAAAGCAGTTAGATGAAGCAATAAAAGCTGGTGCCACCGTTCTAATTGAAGGCGGCATTGTCAAAGACAAGCCAGGCGCTTGGTTTGCTCCAGCAGTACTTACCAATGTCGATAACTCAATGGCTGTTTATAGCGAAGAACTATTTGGTCCTGTTGCTGTTATTTATAAAGCTCGTGATATCGCTGATGCGATCAAAATTGCCAACGATGTTCCATTTGGTCTTGGTGCGTCAATCCAGACTAAAGACTCAGAATTGGCAGCTGAGATTGCTGATCAGTTAGAAGTCGGCATGGTGACCATAAACGCACCTTCTGGTACTGAAGCCAACACCCCTTTTGGCGGTGTTAAGCGCTCAGGCTTCGGTCGTGAACTTGGTACCCTTGGTATTACTGAATTCTTAAACTACAAATTGATTCGTAATAAAACCAGTGCATAGATTTAAAGTTTAATTCTTATAAATAAATAACAAAAAGCCTAGCGTTAACATGCTAGGCTTTTTTGTTGCTCACTGACCCGTCCTGAAATAACTTTACAAACAAGGAGCTTATAAATAGACTTATCCATCTAAGAGCAAACATAAACTTTCAAATAACCACCAGCCCAAAATAAATCTTCTAGAGATTAAGCTAGCTGACATTAAATTCCACAGCTTATTTTTAGTAAGATCGTGAAGTATTCAAAAATTTAGGCACTGTAAATTATTTTATGCCTGTCCCTTTATTTCCTTCCTTTATTTTTCTACCTAATTACCCTTTCTAAGATTTTTTCCTAGCCAATACTTACCTATTACCATGTATAATAATTTTAAAGGGAGATATAAATGCACATTGGTATCATAGAAGATCATCAACTAGTAAGAGATAGCTTTAAAAAGCTACTCGAATTACAGCCAGATTGGAAAGTAATAATAGAAGCTTGCAGCGTAAATGAAGCAAAGCTTGCGGTTGAACTAGAACAACCCGATATATTTATAGTGGATATATCGCTTAACGGTAAAGAAACCGGGCTTACTTTTTTATCTTACCTTTTTGAGCATTTTCCTAACATTAAAACCATTGTTGCCTCCATGCATGACCACGAACCCTATGTGAGTAACGCTTTGCGACTTGGCGCGTTAGGTTATGTGTCAAAACGCTCGGCTTCTGAAGAATTAATAGATGCGGTTAAGTCTGTAGCTTTGGGTAAGCGCTATATAAGCGAAGACGTAAACTTTGCCCTAACCACAGAAAGTAGCGCACTTACGCTACTAACAAATCGAGAAATAGAGGCCTTACCATTATTTTCTAAGGGGCTTAATGCCAAGCAAGTAGCACAAGCATTAGGAATAATGCCTAAAACTGCTCATGTCCATAAGGCAAATATATACACTAAGCTTAACGTTACAACTTCATTCGAGCTGTTAAAAATTGCAATAGATGTAGGAGTAATACAACTAGATGAGCTTACTTAGCCTATCCCCCTCGTTTAGTTTTTTTATTACTACAGCTTTTAAACAAGTAACCAAGCAGTTACTTGTTGGGCTTGTTTATTTTGTTATATTTGCTGCAACTTTTTGGCTCAGCAAAAATCTAGAAACAGTCCCCGAAAGCAGCGCAATTTTTATTCCTGCGGGCATTAAAATTGCCTTCTTTTTACTTTTACCTACAAAGTATTGGCTAACTTTATGGGTAACATCTCGTCTTCTCGCTGCCTTTGTGGGTGCTTTTAATAATGAAGTTTTAGCTCTTGCACAATGGGATTTTAATTTATTTCATGGTTTTTGGCAGGAGCTTTGCTTTGTTGCGCTTATTTATATTTTAAAAAACAGCCGTTGGCCGCCCAGTATTAACGATAGCCAAGGTATACTTTCGTTAATATTACTGGCTGTTGCTAGTACATCTATTAAATGGTTTGTATTTGCTAGTGCGTTTGAATTTACCAATATACTGGTTGCTACAGAATTATTACAGTACCAGTTAAATATGTGCCTTGGGGATATTACCGGCACACTATTAGTCACTCCGCTAATGATGCTAATTTTTAGCGTGAGGCATAAATTAAATAAATCGCTATTACTAAAAATGATGCATTTAGGGGCTGCTTTATTGTGCCTTTTATTAATTGTAATTTTTGTATATGCACTACGCCCCGACACCTACCCACTACTAAGGCTCGCCTCGTTATTACCCATTATTTGGTTTTCGTATAGGTTTGGCTCTTTGGGCGCTGTAACCAGTGCCACGTTAATTAATAGCTTAATTATACTCGAGGCAAGCTTTACTCATGCCCCTGAAAACACTTATATAAGCCAGTTATTCATTTTAGCAAATGCAATTACCAGTATGGTTTTAGGCGCTGCAATTACTGAACTAAAACGTAAAAATAATGAGTTATATAAAACGAACCTAGAACTCAGAAAGCAGTTAACTAAAAACACACACCTTGCGGCTAAAATGGTTAGCGTACAAGAAAATGAGCGAAAACATCTTTCTCAAGAGTTACACGACGAGTTGGGTCAAAATCTCACTGCTTTAAAAACTGACTTATCTATTTTGTCTCACATGAGTAATAAAGATACTCAGTCGTTTGTTAAAAGCTTAAAAACGAATGCCAATACCATGTACGATTCGGTATACCAATTAATGCATTACCTTCGCCCACGCGAATTAGACGAACTTGGCTTAAATAAGGCAATAACAGCCGGGCGACTAAAAAGTTTACTGCATAAGGCAAAAATTAATTTTCAGGCCGACTTTAAAATTCATAAAGCCCTGTCAAAAGATCATGAAATAGCTATTTATCGAATATGCCAAGAAGCTGTAACTAACTGTGTTAAGCATAGTAATGCCAGCAAAATGCATATAGAACTCGTAACCGATAATAATTTTATTACACTAACCATTAGTGATAATGGCAGTTTAGCAACACCTGCTAACAACTCGGGTAATTATGGTTTAGCTTTTATTGAAGAGCGCGCAATGGCATTGGGCGGAACTTTTGAAGTGTGTGTAAAAAATGGCTTTACCATTAAGGTAAAGCTTCCTTTTTACTTTGATTAGTTAGCACATTGCTTAATTTGTAAATTGCTTAGCAAATAAAAACTTGTTTAGTATAAAACTTTTGCCTTAATTGGCCTGCTTCTATATGTTCGGGATTAACTTGTATTTCAGCTTGGTTACCTATTAGCTGCAGTAGCATACCTTGTGCTATTTGGCTGTTGCCAAGCCTTGACTTTACCACCACTTGCTTGCCTATAGCGCCTTGTAATCGTGGCTTTGGCAAACTAGGTTTGCTAATTGGTTTTAACCCTTCCGACTTTGCAAATAAGTTTACGCAGTGCTGCTTAGCTGCAACTATCAAATCGTCTTTACCTTTAACCACGTCAACATTATTTAATAAATGGATAAATGCTTGATTAGCTCTATCAAACTCTGTAGACACATCAGTTAAACCCCGTATAGCTGCCCATTTTCGAATGACTATATATTTACCCTTTTTAATACGCGCTAAACTAATTGAGGCACCTGTCATTTTGCTATACCACTCAATACGATAGCAAAATGAGCCTAGGCTATGTAAAAACACCGTAATATTGCCAAATTCCTTTGTGCTTGCTTCAATTAAACTCATTTTACTTCCCTAACGTCCTAGTTAAATTGAGTTTATTAGCAAATAGCCTGGTATAAAATCATCCATATTCCTAATCCATCTAGGAAAATGGCTTAGAAAATACAAGTGGATTAATTTACGGCACTGTTAATTATTTTATGCCTGTCCCTTTATTTGTCTTAAAGAACATAATTGTTAGAATGCCCACCTATTTCCCCATCAAGAGACACAATGGCAAATTTCAATACTCATCTTAATACTGCGCTAATCATCACAGGCTTAGCCTCAGCCACCTTATTATCTGCAGAACATATTGATTTAAAGGGCGCGCTCTGGTTATGGTTTTTAGGCTCAATCGGCGGTTTATTACCAGATATAGATTCAGATAACTCCACATCACTCGACACTATTTTTAACTTATTTGCACTGAGCGCTGTATTACTGGTACTGCATTACATAACCACTGAGCTAATTATTAAAATTAGTTTTATCGAGTTAATTGTAGTGCCCTTATTAGTTTACGGATTTATGAAATATATTATTAGACCACTTTTTGAATGGATCACAGTACATAGAGGCAGTTGCCACTCTTTACTATTTATACTGCTATGCGCGCTATTAACAACACAAGTAACATGGGAACTGAATGATCAATCAACCCCACAAGCAGCCACCTTTGCCTGGTTAACGGGTGGGTTTATTTTACTAGGAGGATTAATTCATTTATTGCTGGATGAAATTTACAGTGTAGATTTAAGTAATGTCACAATTAAACGCTCTTTCGGGACCGCTCTAAAAATAGCTGAGTTCGATAATAAATTAATTACATTGTCGTCAATTATTGCCATTGCAGGTTTAATCTATGTCGCTCCCCCTACAAAACAAACTATCACAGCGTTAAGTGATTGGTCTCACTTTAGATTTCAATCTTTAAAAATTAGATTTTAAGCTCTCTATACGCATAATGATACGCATAGCGAAATCAAGTGAATAACATTGACACCCACCCTAGTTTTTTCAAAGTGATTAGCGTGGCTGTCATCATAATTTTCTTCTTTGTGTTTGTTTCAATTAAACTCATTCCACCTCGGAAAATAGTTTATAAAATACCAGGATTTAATTTACGGCACTGTTGATTATTTTATGCCTGTCCCTTTAAATAATTGGTTAAAATTGGCAACGAAGGAGCAAAACCAACTGTTTTTTGTCTTTGTTTAACAGCTTGTTATGCTTTGACTGCCACTAAATTTCCAAGAGACTGTACCCTGTAAATAACATGCGAGCTAAAAACCTTATCAAATTTATTAGCAGCTATCATACCCAATACACTTTGATCAGTAGCATTTTGGCCTAAGTGATTTGGGCTTAATTCCCATTCATTGCCAATATACCCCGACTTATGAATAAAAGCTGTTTTCATACTGTTATCTAAAATATAAACAAGAATATAAGCTACCGTTTCATCGTAAACAAATCCATTGTATGAACATCTATTTACAGAAACTTTAGCATACTTTTCTAACAATTCAGGGCGATACCTTGACTCACACTTTATAACTTTATCATCTGATTCGATATAAATTTCAGCATTCATAAAATCAGGTTCATATTTATCTGAACCGACATTTAAAGAGCTGTATGGATTCATTGACAATGACTCGTAAGGCTTTAATACTTTTGGAGGGGAATATTTATCGAGTTCTAGCCACAAATCATTGTGAAAAACTGCATGTATGGCATAAATATTTACGGGCTTATCTTTTTTATTAGATAAGACTACTTCTGTTATATGTGAAGGAGTGAAACTTGCACCGCCAAAAGAGTATTGAGCAGCGACTCTGTTACCAATCTTTTTATAAGCAAAGTATATTGCAAATACAGAACTTACTAATAAGAGGAATGGCCTAAAAATTTCATTTGAAAATGTAACAATTACATCAAAGCAGCTCAAGTCTTACTCCAAAAGCATAACGCTTTAAACAGCGGAAAACGCGAGCGTAGCGAGTGGGTTTCCGGTGATTTAACTTGTTAGTTTTCAACTGTCGCTACCAATTTACCGTCAATTGAAAGACTGCCATCGCGAATTAATACATCTCCAAGCCACACTGAACCGTAAAATTTATTGTCCAAATACAGTTCTTTACTGTACCGACCAACAATTTCCAATTTATGCTGACTCGATTGTGTGCCAAATATTACGGTATGCCGTAAAGGTGAAGGTGACGTTTTGCCTACAGTCGAAATAGGCATAAGTTCCTCACTATAGGGTTCCATAATTTTGATGGTTAGCCCTGGGTGATTGACATTATATTCCACCCAATCACCAACTCGCTTACCTGTATCTGCGCCGGTAAATCCAATCAAGTTAGCACAACCTGATACAAAAAATACAACACCTAGCATGCTCAATTTGAAAAACGTACTCATAGAATCCTCTAAAAAACTAACAGCTTATTGAACACCACCTTGGGGGGTTATAACACCCCAAAACGGCGCATATTACGTTGTTCGATAATTACATTAAACAACTCATTTACAAACAAGTAGTTACAATTTCTATTTTGTAACCTTTATAATTTAATCCCAAAACGACTTTTAATAATGTTATGGGACAAAACCTACAGCACTGTATTTATATACAGTATCAAATTAAATTTATTTTTTATAAAAACGCATCTGCAATTATCACCTATTTAAAACCTTGAATCATTTTCACAAGGTATTCCGTCGTTATCGCCATCCATTTTTGTATTCGGGCAGTTATTAATAAAAAATACAGCTTCGGCTCGTGAGGTCATTTGGCTGCAATGTTGCCTGCCATCGCATGTAAAGTTTTGGGTGCTTTTAGGAATAACGATTTTTGGGTATTTCTCATCAAAGGTGGTTAAGTCGGCATTGGTAATAACGGGGGTGTTGTTTTTATTGCCTGCATGAGTGTTTGCGAAGTACCTATTGTATGCGCTAAAACCTATGCTTAATATAATTGCCAGCGCAACAAGGTTAGCTAAAGTGCTCGACTTCTTTTTTGCTTTACTCATTTTAAAGGGTTTATTAAAAGCAGCTGTTTTTTCTAATTTGCTTTGTACTTTGCTTTCAATTACGCCTTCAATGCGGCAGTTTACGGCTTTGCTTTTACCATTGGGATCAGTAGCTACCTCAAAATAGATAGTGTCGCCTACTTTAGGTTTGCGGCTCATGTGTTTAAGCGAAGATATGTGTATAAAGGTGTCGTGTGCAACACTGCTAGATTTAATAAAACCATAGCCTCGGTTGTCGTTCCACGACGTTAACAATCCTTTGTTCATTGGTGTTCCTGATTTTTATACTTTTTATTAGTTATTTTTTTATGTGTTACTTATGCAAACTATACGTTTCTAAAAGTGGTCGGTAAACTTATTTTAAGTAATTTTAAAATTAAACTACTTTATAGCTATTGCTTGGCGGTATTTTAATTAACTAATTATTGAATAGTGATTGAATAACGAATGAATTACATAGGGTGGTTTTAATTTGCGGTGCTGTTGATTATGATGGCACTAGAAATACTTAATAAGTCTGTTGTGCTTTAAATTTTTAGTAAGGATCATCTTATGTCTAGCTATAACGAATCTCCAGAGCAAGTTACTAAAGCGACCGAAGGTTATGTAATGCAGCAAACTATGCTGCGAATTAAAGACCCAAAACCGTCATTAGCATTTTATGAAAACGTATTAGGTATGAAGTTGTTGGGCAAATATGACTTTCCTGGTATGAAGTTTACCCTGTACTTTTTAGGTTACGAGCAACAACTGCCTGCGGGCGATGATAAAACCAAAGCTGAATGGGTGTTTCGCCGCCCTGCACTAATTGAGCTTACCCATAATTGGGGCACAGAAAACGACGATAGCTTTGCAGGCTATGTAAGTGGTAACGAAGAGCCTAAAGGCTTTGGCCATATTGGTATTAGCGTACCCGATGTATACGCCGCGTGCGAACGTTTTACAAAATACGATGTGGAGTTTGTAAAAAAACCAGACGATGGCTCGATGAAAGGTTTGGCGTTTATTAAAGACCCCGACGGTTATTGGATTGAAATACTCTCGGCCGAGGGCATTACCGAAATTATTATGTCTCAGTAATAACTAAACTGTATGTATGTTTTAAATTACAAAGCCAGCAGCTAAGCTGGCTTTATTGTTTGCAGGCGTTATTATTAAACTTAGTTTATTTAGGAGCGTTTCGCTGTGAAGGATCTTTAGTAAAGCTGCTTAATACTTCAGTTGGATTTTGAGTTAGTTTTTGCTGTTGAGCAGCCTCTGCCCACCAGGCTAATTGGGTAAATGTACGTGAGAAGTAATTAAACCAAGTGTCTTGTTCACTTTGCTCATTGAACGAGCCATTTTCAGCCATTACCTCTTGCGCTTTTGGTACATGGATCATTGCTGATACGGGTAAACAGCCTAATTCACTTAAAAAGTTACGCATACCCATTGCGGCGCGCATACCACCCCATTGCCCAGCAGAATAAGTAACAATTGCGCTGGGTTTGTACGAAAACAGTGAGCTGCCAAAATGGTTTAATAAGTTGGCCAGTGCTGGGCTCATAGAATGGTTGTACTCTGGGCTGATCATAATATAGCCATCGGCTGCGGCAATTTTATCGGCTAGGGTATTTAGCTGCTCGGGAGCTTTACTTTTGGGGTAAGCAAAGTGTGGTTTAAATACCGGTTCGAGCGGGTAATCTAGCGCGTCGATTAGCTCTATTTCGTGTGTACTAAATTGGCTTTGCAAACACGCTATACATGCTTGGGCTACGCGCTCGCCAAGCCTTGCTGGTTTAGGTGGTGTGCTATTGCGTACGGTGCCTAAAAATACTAAAAACTTCATGTATATTCCCTCGTTGTTTAAATTACTTTTTTAGGATTGGTAATTAAGCTCAGGGCTGCAGTGCCTGTGCAGCAAGCTCTGCAAGTACATTGGCAAGCTTTGTAGCAACAGCGCATTGCCCTGCACCATGGCGCTTAGTTAAATAGCTGAGATCGTTGTAGCTCAACCATACTTTTGCATTGGCGTCTTGCCAAACAAGTGCTTTAAGCGGTAAATCAATCCCCATTGTTTGCGCGCACTGCATTAAAGGAGTACCGCCTTGTGGATTACCAAATATAATAACTTCGGTATAGCCAAGCTGCTGCCCTACTTTTTTAGCCCCTGCGGTGTGATCAATACGTGCAAAAATTGTCAGTCCTTTATTTTTAGCCAGTAGCTCAAACTTATTCATAGTGGCTTTGGCGCTTTGCTGGCTTTGTAGTGTTATTAGGCCGTTTGTTGCTTTAGCCGGAAAAAACACAAAAAATAACGCAAATACAAAAGTGGTGCTTAATAGTTTCATGTATAAACTCTGGTTTGGTTAAACATATGAGCAACCAACTTAGCATGTAATTTAGCCACAAAAAAGCCAGCGGTTAAGCTGGCTTGGTATATATGCAATAACTTTGCGCTAAAACATTATTTACGCAGTGCGTCTATGCGGGCGTCAAGCGGTGGGTGCGACGAAAACAACTCAGCCATACCTTTACCACTGGCAATACCAAACGCCATCATTGAGCCTTCTAGTTGCGAAGGATGATTTTGCTTTAATCGCTCAAGGGCTGAACGCATTTTGTCTGCGCCTACTAGTTTGGCAGCGCCGCTGTCGGCAGCAAACTCACGTTGGCGGCTGTAATAAGCCACTATAACGCTGGCTAAAATGCCAAAAATTACTTGAAACAACATATCGAACAGGAAGTAGGTCCAGCTGTTGCCGCCCTCTTGTTCATCGTTGTTACTGTTTATAAAGTTATCGACTATGCCTGCTAGCACTTTAGCGGCAAATATAACAAAGGTGTTTACCACGCCTTGTATAAGTGTAAGCGTTACCATGTCGCCATTAGCAATATGCGATACTTCGTGGGCAAGTACGGCTTCGGCTTGATCTTGGCTCATGCTGTGTAATAAACCTGTGCTTACTGCCACTAGTGAGTTGTTTTTACTTGGGCCGGTGGCAAATGCGTTCATTTCTGGGCTGTCGTAAATGGCCACTTCTGGCATTTTAATGCCGGCTTTTTGCGCTTGTGCTGCAACCGTAGTTACTAGCCAATGTTCGGTTTCGTTACGTGGTTGGGTAATAACATGTGCGCCGGTTGATTTTTTAGCCATCCATTTCGACATAAATAACGAAATAAACGAGCCACCAAAACCAAACACAGTGGCAATCATTAGCATACCGCCTAAGCTACGGTTGCTTAGTCCAAATACACTCATCACTATTGAAAGCACTACACCTAATACCAACATAACCGCGAGGTTTGTTAGTAAAAATAAAAAAACACGTTTCATACTTGTCCTCAAAAAATAATATCGATTGCGGTACTATTAATATGTTTAGTGCGTTTGGCACTAAATTGATTAAAAGCAATCACTGCGTTATGACACAGTATGTCACAACGTCAGCGCTATTCTGTGACAAACTATGTCGTAAAACAAGTGTTTTTTATGTGTTTAGTGAGAAATTTTCTAGCAGTGTTTTATATATTTGTAATTTAGGGGTTTGCTCACTGTATGGACTTATTGCCAGTATAGGAAAGGGTAAACGTAATTTAAGTGAATCAAGATTAGCTTGGTACTCGTCCATGTTTGGATCAACCTGATTTGCAATCCAGCCAATGCAATTTATACCCATACTTTGCATATGTGCAGCCGTAAGTAGCGCATGATTTAAGCAGCCTAACTTCATACCTACTACTAATATTACCGGCAGTTGCTCTGCTTTAACCCAATTGTATAAATAATCTGTGTTGCTTATAGGCAGCGCCCAGCCACCAGCCCCTTCGGTAAGTATATAATCGGCACCTTGCTGTTTTACGTTTTTATACGCGCTGCTTAGCTTATCTGCAGTAATAGTAACCCCTGCTTGCTCGGCGGCTATGTGCGGGGCAATAGCTGGTGCAAATGCAAACGGGTTAATTATATCGTACTTGGCACTTACCGTTGCGCTTTCCATTAATATTAGTGCATCGGCATTTACTAGCTGATCAAACGCCATTTCGCAGCCAGACGCGAGCGGTTTAAAACCAATTGCTTGCTTTTTATGTTGCGCAAGTAGCTTTAGTAATAAACTGGTAACGTGGGTTTTTCCGGCGTCGGTGTCGGTGCCGGTAATAAAAAATTCTTTCATGGCGTTATTTACCTTTGCTGTTTTATTTAACGGTTTTTATTTAGCGATTTTTATTTAACTGGTTTTTATTTACCAAGTGCTAATAGCATAACGTGATACGACACGTGCGCTTTATTATTTTTAAGCGGATATGCGCTGCATACCTGCTGCAAAGCGTGCTTAGTTAACAAGCCTCTGCGCGTATTACTGTGATTTTGCGCTGTAGCACCTATGGCCTTAATAGAGCGAATGGCATTTAATGGCGATGTAAACTCATCGCTATACAAGGCTTTTTGTATTGTATTAATAGTAAACCCAGACTTTTGGACTGATTGGTTTATATGCTGTTCGCTATTAAAGGTATTTATATGGCTGTTGTTATCAAGTGCGCTAAATGCGGTTTTTATCTCGTTAAGCGAGCCTTCAATAACGCAGCTAATATAGGCTTGCCCGCCTGGTTTGAGCGCAGTATAAAGCGATTTTAATAATTGGGCAAAATCGGCCGACCATTGCACTGCAAAGTTACTGTAAATAATATCAATACTATTGGCTTGCAGTGGCAGATTATCCATATCGGCGCATAGCCGTGGCGTATTTAGTGCGCTGCTTTGTAGCATGTTTAAACTAAGATCCATGGCAATAACGCTGCCAAATAATGTTTGCAAAGTATGTGTATTAACTAATGGCCCTGCGCCTAAGTCGATACACAGTTTGGCTTTATTACTGCTATTTGCATTCGCTTTTATAAGTTTAAATAAATCATCTGCGGCTTGTTTTTGCACATTAGCATGGTGGTTATAACTGCTGGCTGCTTTTGAAAATTTACTCTGCGCCCCCTTTTTAAGGCTACAGCTTGGTAATAATATAGGCCCTGCTGATAATGATTGTATATTTAACGGCTGCCTATTTGGCTCTGTATTTAATGGCTGTGTAGTTATAGAGGCAGCATTTAAAAGTGTTTGAGCAATCATACTAATGCACCTACTAAGCTATTAACTAAATGGTTAATGTCGTGCTTTGTATGCGCTGCGCTGAGAGTAATTCGCAAACGTGCGGTGTTATGAGCAACGGTTGGCGGGCGAATAGCAGTAAGCCAAACACCGTATTTTTTAAGTTTATTAGCCACGTTTAAGGTGTACTCGGCGCAGCCTAAAACAATAGGCTGAATAGCGGTACTTGACTCCATTACGGCAATATTATGTTGTTTAGCAAGTTGCTTAAAGTAGCTAATATTTGCCTTTAATTTAGCGCGTTTATCATCTGCGGTTTTAATCGCTTTAATACGTGCAAGAGTAAGCCCTGCAATAAGCGGCGACATAGCCGTGGAGTAAGTGTAATCGCGATTAAATTGCAGCATGTAATCAATAAAATGTTTACTGCCTAATACACACGCGCCGCTACTGGCTACCGCTTTGCCAAAAGTAATAACCAGTAACTCAGGTAGTTGCTCGGTATTAAGCGCCTCGCAGCTGCCTAATCCGGTTTTACCTAATACGCCAAAACCATGAGCGTCGTCTATCATTAGCCAAGCATTGTGCTGTTTGGCTAACGCCAGTAGCTCGCTAAGTGGCGCTTTGTCGCCATCCATCGAAAATACACCTTCGCTTATAATTAGCTTATTCTGCGCTGTTGATTTTTCTAAGCGGGCGCGTAAATGGTTCATGTCGTTATGATTAAAACGGATTAAAGCGGCGTTAGCATGCAGTGCGCCGTCTATTAGGCTGGCATGATTAAGCTTATCTTGAAAAACAGCACTGTGCTGCGCTACGGTTTTATCTTGAAACAGCGCTTTTATTACACTGCTATTAGCACTAAAGCCCGAGCTAAACAGCATAGCGGCTTCGTAACCTAACTGTGCGCATAAATACTGCTCTAGTGTGTGTTGCTGAACTTGATAACCGGTAACTAACGCTGAGCTGTGACTCCCTAATGCCGGTAATTCATTTAAAGCAATTGCGTTATCGCCAAAGCCTAAGTAGTCGTTACTGGCAAAATTAAGATAGGTTTTGTTATTAATAGTAATTTTGCGCGCCGTAGCATGCTGTACTTGGTGGCGTTTACGCAGTAGCGCATCGTGCAAGCGAGCTTGCAGATGCGTATTTATAAATTCAAATGACATTTGGCTGTGTTTACCTAGGCTTAGTTATAGCTTAGTTATTACTTAGTTATAATTATGGTTATGCTTCGTAAAATAACTTAGACGTTGCTTTGTCGGCCACTTGCGATGAAAGCGACGCGGCTACGGCTTCATCTGAATAGTCGTGACGAGTTTCTGGGTTCATCCCTAACTTTTTAATTAAGGCCATATCGGCATCGGCATCTGGGTTTTCGGTGGTAAGCAGTTTGTCGCCATAAAATATAGAGTTAGCACCTGCAAAAAAGCACATTGACTGCATTTGCTCGTTCATGGCGTTGCGCCCTGCCGACAAACGCACATAGCTTTGCGGCATCATAATGCGCGCGGTTGCAATTGTGCGTATAAACTCAAAATGATCTAAGTCATCTACGTTTTCAAGCGGTGTGCCTTTAACTTTAACCAGCATATTAATGGGTACGCTTTCTGGTTGTTGATCTAAGTTGGCCAGTTGCATTAATAAGCCATAGCGATCGGCTGCTTGCTCGCCCATACCTACAATACCGCCCGAACATACTTTCATACCCGCGTCGCGTACATTGCCTATGGTATCTAGGCGGTCTTGAAAAGTTCGGGTAGATATAATTTGCTCGTAATACTCAGGCGAGGTGTCAAGGTTATGGTTGTAGTAGTCAAGCCCAGCATTGCGTAGTTCATGGGCTTTTTCGTTATTAAGCATGCCTAGGGTCATACAGGTTTCTAGGCCAAGCTCTTTTACTTCTTTAACCATTTGCGAAATATACGGCATGTCTCTGTCTTTTGGATCTGACCACGCGGCACCCATACAAAAACGAGTTGCGCCTTTTTGTTTGGCTAAACGCGCTTGTTCTACTACTTTTTCTACCTCTATTAGGCGTTCGCGTTCTAAGTCGGTTCGGTAATGCCCAGACTGCGGGCAATATTTACAATCTTCTGGGCAGGCACCGGTTTTAATCGATAATAAAGTAGAAATTTGCACTTCATTTGGGTTGAAATTAGCACGATGAACCGATGCGGCTTTAAATAGTAAATCGTTAAATGGCATTTCAAATAGTGCTTTAACTTCACTGTGGGTCCAGTTGTGACGAACAGGTGCAAGTTCCATAGTTTTCTACTCTCTTTATTTTTTTCATAACGGTGATATTGGCTTAGTCTACTTCTTGAAGTACCATTGTCAACAAAACCAAGCTCACTTAAGTTTACATATGATTAAAAAGAATACGATTGACCTAGATTTTGATCGCCAGCATATTTGGCACCCTTATACCTCTATGACCAAACCTATAATGGTTTACCCTGTTACCCACGCAAATCATAATATTATTGAGCTTGAAACAGGCGAGCAACTCATTGATGGCATGGCCTCATGGTGGAGCGCTATACATGGCTATAACCACCCAGTTTTAAATAACGCCATGATTGAGCAAATTAACTCTATGAGCCACATTATGTTTGGCGGATTTACCCATAAACCCGCTGTAGAGCTGTGTAAAAAGCTAGTAAGCATTACCCCTGCTAGCTTAACTAAGGTATTTTTAGCCGATAGCGGCTCGGTAAGTGTTGAAGTAGCTATAAAAATGGCGCTGCAGTATTGGCTTAGCCAAGGCATTACTAACAAACAAAAATTAATGACTCCCTACAAGGGCTATCATGGCGATACCTTTGCGGCTATGAGCGTTTGCGATCCAGTTAATTCAATGCACAGTTTGTACAGCGGCTTTTTACCCGAGCATATTTTTGTACCAGCCCCGGTAAGCCGATTTAATAGTGAGTTTAACCAAGCTGAGGCAACCGAGCTTGAAGCGTATTTTAAAGCGCACCACCAGAGCGTAGCGGCATTTATTATTGAGCCAATTGTACAAAATGCTGGTGGCATGAACTTTTATCACCCTGAGTACTTAGCCTGCGTACGCAAGTTATGCACGCAATATAAGGTGTTACTTATATGCGACGAAATAGCCACTGGCTTTGGCCGTACCGGTAAATTATTTGCCGTAGAGCATGCTAATATTCAGCCCGATATAATGTGTATAGGCAAAGCACTTACTGGCGGCGCTATGACCCTATCGGCCACTCTTACCAGTGACAAAATAGCCACAGGTATAAGCGAAGGCGAAGCCGGTGTATTAATGCACGGCCCTACTTTTATGGGCAATCCGCTTGCCTGCGCTGTGGCCTGTGCCAGTATAGATTTACTGCTTGAGCAAAACTGGCAGCAGCGCATTGCCAATCTAAACAGCCAACTGCAACAACTCAATAAATGCAAAGAGCTTGATGACGTAGCCGATGTACGTACTTTAGGCGCTATTGGGGTGGTAGAGCTAACAGCGGAAGCAGGCAATGTTGATGTGGCTAAAATTCAGGCTTATTTTGTAGCACAAGGTGTATGGATACGCCCCTTTGGTAAACTTATTTATTTAATGCCGCCATATATTTCAGACCAGAGCAGCATAAAAACCCTTTGTGATGCCATTTATAACGCCATTAAAGGCAAGCATTACGCTTAAACTTACCGCTAAATTAAAGTTTTAGGGTTAAAAGTTGTACACACTTTGCCCTAATAAACAAACAGCCCCTTAACTCACCTTTAGAGTATTGATCTCAGTGATCTTTACCTATATGATAATACCTATCATTTACAGTTACCTTTTCGGACTCTTTTATGAACTTATTATTTAAACCAGCTAAAGCGTTAGGCGTAAGCCTGTTATTAGCCTCTGCTTTTATAACGCAACCGGTACTTGCAAACGGCCCTATTGGCGAGCATGTTAATCACCTTCAGGCTAATCTTAAAAGTTACGCCGAAGAAGTAGAGTGGATGGTTGGCAAAGTCGATACCATGGTAAGCGACTACGATACTAAAGGTGCTAAAGCGGTAAAAACAGATGACCTTATTGAATATTGGGAGTCGGTTAAATTTCACAGCGCCATAGAAACCAATTTTGTACCTGTTTACGCTTCTATTTGGCAAGGTATTTACGGCGTAAAAATGGCTATCGAAAACAAACAGCCTGCAGCTGAAGTTCGTAAACAACAACAAGCCATGAACAATGCCCTATGGCAAGGCCTTGGCGCTGTTAAATTAGCGGCAAAATTTCAGCAACAGGGTTTATTAGCAAATGTAACAACAACTGCAACCAAAGAAATGACCCAAAGTGCCACTATCGACGAAATTAAGCACCGACTCGATCGTGTTGTTGCAAAATTTGCTGAGCGTTTAAACGACGAAGCCACCGAAATTGTACACGACACTTACCTACACTTATTTGAAGGCGTAGAAGGCACACTAATAGCGCAAGACGCTAACTTAGTTGAAGTGTTAGAGAAAGACTTTAATGTAACACTGCCACTTGCTATTTCTAGCAACAAAAGCGTAGACGAAGTACGTAATGTAATAAGCGACATGCAAACAAAATTAGATCGCGCTAAAACGCTGATCGAAAAAGCCGAAAAAACACGTAAGGATGTATTTTAAGTGAAGCGTAGGACCTTTATACAAGGCCTGGTTGCGCTTGGGGCTGTGGGTGCATTACCACTGCCTCTTGCTCGCGCACTAGCGGCCAATATAGCAAACCCTGTGTCTGTAGATAGCTTACCTAAACTAGAGGGTGAGCTTACGCTTTATTTAGGGCGTGGTGAAGGTGGCTTATACGAAAACGTATTACAAGCTATCGAGAAAAAAAATCCAAACCTTAAACTCGGTATACGCCGAGGCCCAACTGCTGCATTAGCAAATACCATAGTAGCTGAAGCAAAAGCAGGCGTTCGCCGTGCTGACTTATTTTGGGCGGTTGACTCAGGCGCGATTGGTTTAGTTACCGATGCTGGCCTTGCACAGCCAATACCAAGTGATTTATCGGCTCAGTTACAACCGCAATTTAGATATAAAGAATGGACGCCGGTAACCGGCCGTATTCGTACCTTGCCATACAACACGTCGCGTTTAACTAAAGAGCAAATTCCCACCAGCATTATGGAAATTGCCGACAGCGATTTAAGTATTGGGTGGGCCCCTGCTTATGCATCGTTCCAGTCGTTTGTAACTGCAATGCGAATTTTAGAAGGTGATGACAAAACCGCTAAGTGGCTTAAAAAAATTAAAAAACGCTCTAAAACCTATGCCGGTGAATTAGGTGTAGTTATGGGCGTTGAGCGCGGTGAAGTTGATATTGGTTTTGCAAATCACTATTACACACTTAGGTTAAAGTCGGGCAAGCCAGATGCTAAGTTAGATTTAGCTTTTACCCAAAACGATGCGGGCTGTTTGGTCAATGCCTCAGGGGTGTTAGCTTTAAGTGACGATCCGTTAGCAACTAATTTTATGCGTTATTTACTAAGCACCGAAGTGCAAAGCTATTTAGCCAGTGAAGCTTACGAAATCCCACTTGTTAATGGCATTAGTGTGCCACAGGGCATACCGTCTTTATCGAGTATTTCGCCGCCTAAAATTGATTTAACTCAGCTCGCCGATTTACGCCCCACTATCGATTTAATGCGCAGTAGCGGCGTACTGTAATGCGACTACCAGCATCCTACCCAATGGCGCTGCTTGCAGCGCTCATTACGCTTACCCCTATTTATGTGTTAATTACCCTTGCCAGCGACACAAGCTCAGTATTTGACAGCCATAACCTCGACATTTTAGCTAATACCTTATCGTTAATGGCGTTAACTGTATTGGGTTCTATTTTAATTGGCGTGCCACTGGCGTTTATTAGCGCTTATGTACATTTGCCATTTAAAAAATTATGGCTGGTTATATTTGCAGCTCCCTTAGCTATACCTAGTTATATAGGGGCGTTTACGCTTTATGCAGCTTTTGGCCCTGGGGGGGAAATAAATAACCTCCTTGGCATTCCAACGCCCTCAATGGACGGCCTTAGCGGCGCAGCCATAGTAATGACCTTGTACACATTTCCGTTTGTAATGATGACCACCCGCTCGTCCTTACTCAGCCTTGATGCCAGTATGGTAAATGCTGCACGTACACTGGGTATGTCGATGACACAAAGTGTATTTAAAGTAATATTACCCCGCGTAGTTAATGGTATTGCCGCGGGATCTTTGCTTGTTGCACTTTATACTTTATCTGACTTTGGTACACCGGCAATGATGCGCTTAGATACCTTTACCCGAGTTATTTATGTGGAATACAACGCCTTTGCTTTGGGCCGTGCGGCTATGCTCTCGTTGCAATTAATGGTTATTGTTGGCTTTTTATTAATGATTGAATCACAAATAAAAACCGCCACTGAACGCCAAGGCAGACCACTTATTTTATTCCCTAAAAAGTGGCAGTTAAGCGCTATGTTTATAACTTTTGCGCCTATTTTGTTATTAGCCATTGGCTTACCTTTAGCTATATTTTCGTTGTGGCTGGCACGGGATGGTTTTAGCGGCTTTGATTTTAGTATTGCTTGGAACTCAACATATGCCTCAGCAATTGCTGCTGTAGTAGCTGTAATTGTGGCCATTCCGGTTGCTCATGCGGCTCTTAGCGGTAAAGCAGGTAAAGTAATGGAGCGCGTAACTTACTTTGGCTTTGGTATTCCGGGCATAGTAATGGGCACAGCGCTTGTTTATGGCGGCTTGCAACTGCCCTTTTTGTATCAAACATTAGGGTTGCTTATTATCGCTTATACGCTGCGCTTTTTACCCCTTGCTGTAGGCTCAGTACGTACCAGCACCGAACACTTAGATCCAAGCTTGGTAAAATCGGCTCGGGTACTTGGTGCCAGCCCACGCGAAGCATTTATGCGTATAACACTGCCCTTAACTATGCGCGGTATTATTGCCGGTGCGGCATTAGTGTTTTTAGAGTCGATGCGCGAACTAGAGGCCACCTTATTACTTGGCCCTACGGGGTTTGAAACCCTCTCTACTTATTTGTGGCGTGTATACGAAGCCGGCTATTTTGGCCGCGCTGCTATTCCGGGGTTATTATTAGTGGTGATTTCTGCGTGCGCGTTAGCTATTATGCTCACTGGCGAAAAACGCAACCAGCTCGAACATTAAGGATTTAATAACAAATGCTATCTGTAAGTCAGTTGTCTATAGATTATGGCAGTAACCGTGTAGTAAGCGATTTAAACCTATCATTAGGTAATAACGAAATACTTATGCTTGTAGGCCCTACTGGCTGCGGTAAAAGTACTATTTTGCAGGCATTAGCCGGCCTTATACCTATAAGCGAAGGCGAAATAAACAGTGGTAAATGGTGGGCAACGCCTAAAATTACTGTGCCTGCGGAAAAACGCAGTGTAGGTATGGTGTTTCAAGATTTTGCTTTATTTCCGCATTTAACCGTGCAGCAAAATATTTTTTTTAGGTTAAAAGACACCAGCCCAGGCGAGCATTGGATAAAGTTACTTGGCCTTGATGAGTTTAGAAATAAAAAACCAGCAACGCTTTCAGGCGGACAAAAACAACGCGTAGCACTTGCGCGCACACTTGCCCACCAGCCCGACTTTGTATTATTAGATGAGCCGCTTTCTAACTTAGACGCCGCACTTAAAGACATGCTGCGCTGGGATATTCGCAACGCGCTTAAAGCGGCGGGCGTACCTGCAATTTGGGTAACGCACGACCAAGAAGAAGCATTGTCGGTAGGCGATCGTGTGGGTGTACTGCAAGGCGGTAAAATTCAGCAAATAGATACACCAGAGCGCTGTTTTAGTATGCCTAACAATCGATTTGTGGCACGCTTTTTAGGGGAAGCCAGCTTTATAAGCGGCCAGTTTAGCCAAGGCCAAGCAACCACAAGTATTGGTAATGCCCCTGCCCACGGTGTTGATTGCGATAGTGGCGATGTAGATGTGCTGCTGCGCCCCGATGATGTATTACTAGTGCAAAGTAGTGTGGGTAATAATGGCGAAATTATTTGGGTGCGCTTTGAAGGTGGCAGCCGCTTATGTGCTATAAAGCTTGCCTGCGGAACTGTAGTAACCAGCCGCGTTAGCCATGAAATAGTGGTAAACCCCGGTGATGCTGTACATGTATCTTTAAGTACCTCACACCCGTTAGCGGTTTATAAACAACTCGCGCAATAATAAAGTATGCAACACTAAAAAGCCCATTAACATGGGCTTTTTTAATCTGTATAAATTACCATTCAAACATATAGGCCATTTTACTAATAGTTTTAAGTGGAATGTTATGGCTGTTACGCTTGGCATATAAATGCTGCATAGATTTGTCTTTTACTTCGCCCACAATCACTTCTTTTACTTGATAACCCAAAGCAACTGCCGCTTGTGCATAGGCAATAAATTCCCATTTTTTAATATTGGTGTTATCTACAATCACCAACGGGATATTTTGTGATAAAGCGTTAATAAAGCGCGCTAAATTTAAATTATGGTATTGCGGCAATTTAAACTTATCAAATTGGTATTCACCTTGATCATTAATAAAATAATCATCGGTTGAACAAATAACATATTGGCTTTCGTCTGCACCGGCGAGTTCATCGGCAAGATTTTGCGCATAATAAGACTTACCGCTTCCTGGTAGTCCTCGTAAAATAAAAACTTGTTTCATAGCATCCATTTTTTAGTATGTAATGGTAAAACGATTAATATAAAAATATCTGAATGTTCATAATGCCACAAAATGGGTAAACATAAGAGCAACAAATAACAATACTCACATTTAGGCCTTAAAACTGTATAAAAATAAAGCGCATTTATAAAAATTTTTAAAGAGTTGCCCACAATAGTTTTTTTATCTTACTTTACTAGGTAAGATACAGGGTTCAAGTGCAGCGCCGTTTAAGAGCAATTTTGCCAGCGTGTGGTGCGTAGTTAAATTATATAGTTAGGCAACTTATATCATTGGAGTGAAGATGAGCCATTTAGCGATTTCAGAGCTATTAAAAGGCAAGGTATCGGTAGACAGCCAAGTTACAGTAAAAGGCTGGATCCGTACTCGCCGCGATTCAAAAGCAGGAATTTCATTTTTAGCCGTTCATGACGGTTCGTGTTTTGATCCTATTCAAGCGGTAGTTCCTAATTCACTTAATAATTATGATGAAGTCACTAGCCTAACAGCCGGTTGTTCTGTGTCGGTTACCGGTGTTTTAGTGCAATCTGCTGGCCAAGGTCAGTCTTATGAGATTCAAGCTAACTCGGTTACTGTATTAGGTTGGGTAGAAAACCCAGATTCGTACCCTATGGCTGCAAAGCGTCATAGTATTGAGTACTTACGTGAGCACGCTCACCTTCGCCCTCGTACTAACATGATTGGTGCCGTAACCCGTGTACGTAACTGTTTAGCTCAAGCTATTCATCGCTTTTACCATGAGCAAGGTTTTTTATGGATAAGCACCCCTATTATCACAGCAAGTGACTGTGAAGGCGCAGGTGAAATGTTCCGCGTATCAACGCTTGATATGCAAAACTTACCGCTTACCGATAAAGGCGAAGTAGATTACAGCGAAGATTTTTTTGGTAAAGAAGCATTTCTTACTGTATCTGGCCAGTTAAATGGTGAAACTTACGCGTCGGCAATGTCAAAAATTTATACGTTTGGCCCAACCTTCCGCGCAGAAAACTCAAATACTTCGCGCCACCTTGCCGAGTTTTGGATGGTAGAACCTGAATTAGCATTTGCTGATTTAGAAGATATTGCAAAACTAGCAGAGCAGATGTTGAAGTATGTGTTTAAAGCCGTACTAGAAGAGCGCCGCGATGACATGGAATTTTTTGCACAACGTGTAGAAAAAACAGCCATTACTCGCCTTGAAGAATTTGTAGAAAAAGACTTTGCACAAGTTGATTACACCGAAGCGGTAGAAATATTAAAAGCCTGTGGTAAAAAGTTTGAGTACGCTGTTGAATGGGGCGTAGATTTACAGTCTGAACACGAGCGTTACTTAGCAGAAGAACACTTTAAAGCACCGGTTGTTATTAAAAACTACCCACGCGATATTAAAGCGTTTTACATGCGCCAAAACGAAGACGGTAAAACCGTTGCCGCAATGGACATAGTAGCGCCAGGTATTGGTGAGATCATTGGTGGCTCACAACGTGAAGAGCGCCTAGATATTCTCGATGCTCGTTTAGACGAAATGGGCTTAAACAAAGACGACTACAGCTGGTACCGCGATTTACGTAAATACGGTACTGTGCCGCACTCAGGCTTTGGCTTAGGTTTTGAGCGTTTAGTTGCTTATGTTACTGGTATGGGCAACGTACGTGACGTTATCGCCTTCCCTCGTACTAAAGGCAGCGCAACGTACTAATACGTTAACGCTTACTGTGTACCATAGTAAAAACCAGCCGATGGCTGGTTTTTTTATGCCTAAGTAACCTGAGATCCGGATAATAAACTTATCTCAAGCAGCTATTTTTCAGCGCTAACTGCGTTGAATTTTCTTGCAATAGGCCAGTCAGGTTAAGTGAATAAGTATCTTAGGTTTATTAGGTTTATTAGGTTTATTAGGTTTATTAGGCACAATCAAAAGCCGCAGCATCATAAAATGATACTGCGGCTTTTAATTTATCACTATAACTATAAATATAATTTTTAGTTATTAACTTATAGAGCTTGCTCTAGCTGTGGTAAAACATCAAACAGATCGGCAACTAAACCGTAGTCTGCAACCTGAAAAATAGGTGCGTCTGGGTCTTTATTAATTGCGACAATTACTTTTGAGTCTTTCATACCGGCTAGATGCTGAATTGCACCACTAATACCCACTGCAATGTACAAGTTTGGCGCTACAATTTTACCTGTTTGCCCTACTTGCATGTCATTTGGTACAAAGCCTGCATCAACTGCTGCGCGCGAAGCACCAATAGCAGCGCCTAACTTGTCGGCTATTCCGTGTAATAAACTAAAGTTTTCGCCATTTTGCATACCACGACCACCTGAGATAACCACAGTAGCTGCGGTTAATTCTGGGCGCTCTGATTTAGTTTGCTCATCGCTTACAAAGCTGCTTAGCGCAGAATCGGATACCGTATTAACTGCCGTTATTGGCGCGCTTGCTTGCTCTGTTTGTAAGTCGAAGCTACTAGCACGTACAGTGATAACTTTTTTGCTATCGAGTGACTTAACCGTGGCAATTGCGTTGCCCGCATAAATAGGACGCTTAAATGTTTCTGCGTCAACAACGTCAATAATTTCTGAAATTTGTGCAACATCAAGCAAGGCTGCAACGCGCGGCATAAAGTTTTTACCTGTAGTGGTAGCACTTACCACTATGTGGCTATAAGAATCAGCAAGCGATAGCACTAAATCTGCCATACTTTCAGCTAATTGATGTGCATATACTGCGTTATCTGCTACCAGTACACTGGCTACGCCATTAATAAGCGCAACTTCTTCGCTTAATACACCTAGGTTTTCGCCCGCAATAAGCACATCAATAGGAAAACCAAGTTTTGCTGCTGCGTTAATTGTTTTTGAGGTTTCTGGTTTTAATACACCGTTATCGTGTTCTGCTATTACAAGTGTTTTCATTTAGATTACCTTCGCCTCTGTTTTTAATTTTTCTACAAGTTGCGCCACGTCCTCAACTATAATACCGGCAGTACGTTTAGCTGGCTCTTCAACGCTAATTAATTGCACACGGGCCGTTAAATCAACACCCAAAGTATCGGCTGCAATAACCTCAAGCGGTTTACGTTTTGCTTTCATTATATTTGGCAGCGACGCATAACGTGGCTCGTTTAAACGTAAATCGGTAGTTACAATAGCCGGTAAATTAAGCGCTACTGTTTGTAAGCCGCCATCAACTTCACGGGTAACATTAACTTTTCCATCAACCACTTCAACTTTTGAAGCAAACGTACCTTGGCCACGTTTAGTCAATGCAGCTAGCATTTGGCCGGTTTGGTTATTGTCTGAATCAATTGATTGCTTACCTAAAATAACTAATTCTGGTGCTTCTTGTTCTACAATTTTTGCAAGTAATTTAGCAATGTGCAGCGACTCTAACTTTTCATCGGTTTCGATGTGAATGGCTTTGTCGGCGCCTAGGGCTAATGCCGTACGTAACTGTTCTTGCGAGGCTTTTGGCCCAATTGTTACGGCAATAACTTCGCTTGCTGTACCCGCTTCTTTTAAGCGAATCGCTTCTTCAATTGCAATTTCGCAAAATGGGTTCATCGCCATTTTTACGTTGGTTAAATCAACGTCTGTTTTGTCTGACTTAACTCGCGCTTTTACGTTGTAATCTATAACTCTTTTTATTGGTACGAGAACTTTCATATGGACTCCATCGTTATTTAAACCTACAAGCTGACGTGCACGTCAACCTATTTATTTTATGAAATCAGACTACTGTCTATTGACGTAAACATCAACCTAAAATAACCTTTAAACATTCACAACCCATAACTTTTTATTAGCATCTATCAAATGGGTTATGTATTTCATTAACGTGTAGTTAAATATAGGGTACGTTAACCATTCGAATAAGAGGTATTTATGATCACCCGGGAAACCATGGAATTTGATGTAGTTGTTGTAGGTGCAGGCCCAGCGGGTCTTGCATGTGCAATAAAACTGGCACAACAAGCGCAAAATAAACAACAAGAATGCATGATCTGTGTCGTTGAAAAAGGTTCAGAAGTGGGTGCTCATATACTCTCTGGTGCCGTGTTTGAAACCAAAGCGCTGGATGAATTACTGCCAAATTGGCAAGAGCTCAACGCCCCTGTAACCACCAAAGTAGCAAAGGATGAAATTTACTGGTTTAACAACGAACAAAAAGCCACCGCTATTCCGCACTTTGCCACACCAAAAACCTTTCATAATGATGGCAATTATATTGTCTCTATGGGGAATGTTTGTCGCTGGTTAGCTGAGCAAGCAGAAGCACTGGGAGTCGAGATTTTTCCTGGATTTAGTGCGCATTCGCTTATTATTGAAGACGACACAGTAAAAGGCATTATTACTGGCGATATGGGCCTTGATAAAGGCGGCAACGAAAAAGATGGTTACATGCCTGGCATGGAGCTACGCGCTAAATACACCGTATTTGCCGAAGGTTGTCGTGGTCATTTGGGCAAACAACTCATTAATGAATTTGCCCTCGATGATGAGTCATCACCGCAGCACTATGGCTTAGGCTTAAAAGAAATTTGGCAAATTGATGAAAGTAAGCATCAATTAGGCACAGTAGTACACGGTACAGGCTGGCCGTTACAAGGCGATACTAACGGCGGCGCATTTATGTACCACTGTGAAAACAACCAAGTTGTGGTAGGACTGATTGTTGATCTCAACTACTCAAACCCGCATTTAAGCCCGTTTGATGAGTTTCAGCGCATGAAACACCATCCGGTGTTTAAAAATGTATTAGCAGGCGGCGAACGTGTTGCTTATGGTGCTCGTGCTATTGCTAAAGGCGGCTTGCACTCATTACCAAAAATGCATTTTCCTGGTGGGTTATTGGTAGGCTGCGATGCAGGTACGCTTAACTTTGCAAAAATTAAAGGTAATCATACTGCAATGAAGTCGGGTATGGTGGCAGCTGAAGTTATTTTTAAAGCATTAGAAAATGAGCAAGCAAATACCGACTTAAGCGAGTTTAAAGACGCGTTTGAGCAATCTTGGGCTTATAAAGAATTGCAGCAATCACGTAACTTTGGCCCTGTTATGCACAAGTTAGGTAAGTTTGTTGGTGGCGCATATAACACCCTAGATCAAAATATTTTTAATGGTTGCTTGCCATTTACCTTTAAAGATAACACCCCAGATCACGATACTTTAGTTGATGCGGCGGATGCCGATAAAATAGTGTATCCAAAACCCGATGGTAAACTCAGTTTTGATAAGTTGTCGTCGGTATTTTTATCAAATACTAACCACGAAGAGTCACAGCCGTGTCATTTGCAATTAAAAGATCCGAGTATTCCAGTTGCTGTAAACTTAGTTAAATTTGATGAGCCAGCGCAGCGCTATTGCCCTGCTGGGGTTTATGAAATTCAAGAAATTGCTGGCACTAAAGAGTTTGTGATTAACTCGCAAAACTGCGTGCATTGTAAAACCTGCGATATTAAAGATCCGAGCCAAAATATTACTTGGGTAACTCCGGAGGGGACTGGCGGGCCAAATTATCCTAATATGTAGTTATTATTGTTAATAAAAAGTAGGTTTTTACATATAAATTATAAACCTACACTAATTTGCAGGGGCTTGTGCCCCTGTTTTGCGCTATGCTTACCCTAGTTTTTATAAAAGAGAATTAGTTATGCCGTCGTCAAAAGTTGTTTTTCGTTTTTTAGCAGAGCCTACTGATGTAAATTTTGGTGGTAAAGTGCATGGTGGAGCCGTCATGAAGTGGATTGACCAAGCTGGCTATGCATGTGCTGCAGGCTGGAGTGGCCATTACTGTGTTACCGTATCTGTTGCTGGGGTTAAGTTTAGACGCCCTATTTTAGTAGGCCAAGTTGTTGAAGTGGAAGCTAAAATAGCGCATACCGGTAAAACCAGTATGCAAATATTTATTCAAGTGCGTTGTGGCGACCCCAAAACACAAAATATGGTTGAAACCAACCACTGTGTTATTAGCTTTATTGCTATGGATGAAACCGGTTACCCAGTAGCTGTGCCTTCTTTTAAAGCGATTACCGAAGAAGATTTAAAATTAGAAAACTACGCTATAAAAATGAAAGAAATTGCAATAGAGACGGAAAACTTACTGCATAAGGTATAAGTAACTAAAGTGTGCCTGTAAAAACCTCACACTTTTTGTAAAACATGCAATAGAGCTTAGAAAGTAACAACTAATAAAAGTTCACTGCTGTACACGTATCATACAATCGGCCATAAAAACCAATACTAAAGTAGGTTTTTATGGCCGTTTTTTTATGTTTTTAATAATTGGCATGCTCACTGCACCTACCTTGATGACGTTTGATTTAATTACATCTTATTTTTTCAAGCATTTGATTTTTATTATTAAAGGAGCTAATTCATGATTAAAACACTTTCTCTTTCTACACTTGCTTTAGTAACACTGGGTTTTAATACTGCAGCTAAGGCTGATATTGCTGATTTCGATTCTCCACGTATCTACACGGGTGTTGGTTACGGTCAATATTCTTTTGAATTTGAAGACAGTGACAAAGACACTGACTTTGACGACGATGCACAAATGCTAAAAGGTTACGTTGGCGCACAATTTAACGAGTATTTAAGCTTAGAGCTTGCTTATCAAAACTTTGATGAAGTAAGTGATGTGGACAGCAAAGCTGAAATTGATGGCGTATCGCTTGCCGCACGCTTGAGCTACCCTATTACAGAGAGTTTTTCTGTGTATGCAAAAGGCGGTTGGCTTGAGTGGGATGCAGAATACACACAAGATTTACCAGTAGGTTCTGTTTCAGCTTCTACAGATGGTGGTGATGCGTTTTACGGTGCAGGTATTGAATATGCACTTACAACAAACGTTCAATTTCGTTTAGAGTATGAACGCTATAAACTTGATGACGATATTGACCCAGATATGGATGTAGCGTCTGTATCAGTGCAGTACATGTTTTAATTAAACCCTAAAACGTGTGTAAAAGGTAAGCTTAGGCTTACCTTTTTTGTTTTGAGTGGTTTAAACGCACATGCATATAAACCACTTAGTCTAATCAATACCTTTTAGACTAGGCTTCTATGAGTAATAAACTCACTTACAAGTAATGCCATAAACGCTAAATATGGGTAGAATAGCGCTCTATTTCATTTGCACCCGAGTACTATGAGCGATTATACCATTTCGGCTATTGGCCACATTCAATCTCCTTATAAACAAAAGTTTGCTATACCTAGGCAACCTCGTTTAGTGCCAGAAGCTAAAGCAAAGCTTATTTTTGCGCCTGACTTTAATCGTGAAGAATTTGTACGCGGGCTCGATGAGTTTAGCCATATTTGGCTGCTATTTCGTTTTCATGAAACAGCCGACAAAGGCTATTCAGCTATGGTGCGCCCGCCTCGTTTAGGTGGTAATGCCCGCAAAGGCGTGTTTGCCACGCGAGCCACTTTTAGGCCTAACGCCATTGGTATGAGCGCGGTAAAACTAGAAGGTATAGAGTATAAAAATGGCCAACTGAGCTTATTACTCGCCGGAATAGATTTACTCGATGGCACACCAATAATCGATATAAAGCCTTACTTACCCTATTCTGACTCTATGCCAGAGGCCAGTGCGGGGTTTGCCGACACCCGCCCAGAAACCCACATGAGCGTTGAATTTACCCCTGAAGTACTTAATTTTATTGCGCAGCAAACGCAATATCCAGATTTACAGGCGTTTATAAGTAATGTGCTAAAGCAAGATCCTCGCCCTGCTTATAAAAAGCAAAAAGACGGACAGCAAAGCTACGGTATGACTTTGTATAACTATAATATTTGCTGGCAAGTTAATGAGTCGCATAATTTAGTTACTAGTATAGAAAATACCTAAATAATTTATCACTTAGCGCTTTAGTGTAAATGCAACCGCTGGTAGACTGAAGCCCTTACAATATGTACATAATTACTCTAATTTCGGAAACAACATGCGTACCAGTCAATATATACTCGCCACACTTAAAGAAACGCCTTCGGATGCTGAAATTGTATCGCATCAATTAATGCTTAGAGCCGGTATGATCCGTCGTGTCGCTTCGGGTTTATACACTTGGTTACCCACTGGGTTACGGGTACTTAGAAAAGTAGAAAATATCGTACGTGAAGAAATGAATAAAGCCAATGCGATTGAAATGCTGATGCCAGTAATTCAACCAGCAGATTTATGGGAAGAATCAGGTCGTTGGGATGAGTTTGGTCCTGAACTTATGCGTTTTACCGATCGTCATAATCGTACCTTTGCGCTTGGCCCAACTCACGAAGAAGTGATCACTGATTTTGTTCGTAAAGAAATTAGCAGCTATAAACAGCTACCAATTTCTTTATACCAAATACAAACTAAAGTGCGCGACGAACGTCGTCCGCGTTTTGGTGTAATGCGCGCCCGCGAATTTACAATGAAAGATGCCTATTCATTTCACTTAAGTGATGAGTGTTTAGATGCAACGTATCAAGTAATGCACAAAGCGTATTGTAATATTTTTGAGCGTTTAAACTTAGACTACCGCCCTGTTATTGCCGACACGGGTTCTATTGGTGGTAGCGTATCGCATGAGTTTCATGTACTTGCAGAATCTGGTGAAGACGCTATTGCATTTAGTGATGGCAGCGACTACGCAGCAAATATTGAAAAAGCAGAAGCACTTGCACCAAACGAGCCACGCCCAGCTGCAACAAAAGAGCTTAAAGCGTTTCCAACGCCTGACGCTAAAACAATTAACGAGCTTAAAAAGCACTACGGTGTTAAACCACATCGCGGTGTTAAAACATTAATCGTTTACGCTGCGCCTGATGAAAACGGGGTACGTGGTTTAGTTGCGCTAGTTTTACGCGGCGATCACGACCTTAACGAACTAAAAGCTGAAAAACACCCGTTAGTAGATTCTCCGCTTGAAATGGCAACAGAGGCAGACATTGTTGCTGCTATTGGTGCAAAACCTGGCTCATTAGGCCCAGTTGGCCTGTCTATGCCAATTATTGTTGATAGAAGCGCTAACATACTAGCTGACTTTGTTGCCGGCGCTAATAAAGACGACGAGCATTACAGCGGCATTAACTGGGATCGTGATGTAACTGATTATGAAGTTGCTGATATACGTAATATTGTAGAAGGCGATGCAAGCCCATGTGGCCAAGGCACTTTACAAATTAAACGTGGTATTGAAGTTGGCCATATTTTCCAACTTGGCACTAAATACTCACAAGCAATGAAGGCTGGCGTATTAAACGAATCAGGTAAAAACCAAATAATGACTATGGGTTGTTATGGTATTGGTGTGTCGCGTATTGTTGCTGCAGCAATCGAGCAAAACAACGACCAATACGGTATTATTTGGCCACAACCAATTGCACCGTTTGATTTAGCTATTGTGCCTATGAATATGCATAAGTCGCATCGCATTCCAGATATTGCTAACAACCTTTACCAAGGCTTAAAAGATGCTGGCCTTGATGTGTTATTTGATGACCGTAAAGAGCGCCCTGGCGTTATGTTTAACGACATGGAATTAATTGGCGTACCATTTACATTAGTTATTGGCGAGCGCAACCTTGATGAAAACAAAGTTGAACTTAAAAACCGCCGCACTGGTGAAAAGCTAATGATTGATATTGATACAGCAATCGATGCAATTAAAGCAGCTGTTAAAGGTTAAGCATAAAATACACTTAACTATAAATAAAAAAACCGCTTTAAAGCGGTTTTTTTATATCTAAAATATAATCACTTCAGCTAAAAGGGTGACTTATTAAAAGCCGCCTATTTCGCTTTAGTGTTAACTCAACCACGTAATAAGCTTGTCTTTTAACGTTTGCGGCTTAATTGGTTTAGTAATGTAGTCGTTCATACCGGCCGTTAAACAACGCTCTCTGTCGCCTTCCATTGCACTTGCTGTCATCGCAATGATAGGCACATGAATATATTCTATTCCGGCTTTGGCGTTTCTAATTTCGCTGGTGGTATCGTAGCCGTTTAAATTAGGCATTTGGCAATCCATTAAAATAACGTTAAAAGGTTGCTGTTTATTGCTCTTTAACACCTCTAAAGCTTCAAGACCGTCAGATGCACAGGTGATTTTAACTTTAGTGTGCTTTAAAATCGCTTTAGCCACTTCTATGTTGATCATATTATCGTCAACTAAAAGCACATGATAAGCTGATAAGTCTGCATCTAAAGGCTCTTCAATTAAGCTCTTTGGTGGGGTAATAACAAACTCGCTACTGGCACCAAATAAACTCGCTAATTTGTAACTAAACTCATCTTGGGTAAGCGGTTTATTTAAAATATGTAGATGATCAGGAAATACTTTTTTCGATTGTTTGTTCATCACCATATCACGCAAAATTAGTACATATTTTTTATCGTACTGTTTGCAAAAGCTAATCAGGGCATTAACTTGTGGATGGTCGTCGTCAATAATTAATAAGTCCGCTTCAAACTCATCATGCTCACTAAAGTAATCTAACCTAACAATATTACTTTTATCTACTTTGCATGTTTGCAGTAATAAATCACACACATTGTTATACACATTATCGCGAGCAATTAATGCAGCAACATCAATACTGGTAGCAAGCTCAATGCCGGTATTTAGCTTTTTCTGGGGTGCTACATGCAGCTCAACGGTTGCAGTAAAAGTGCTCCCTACCCCTTTTTCGCTTGTTAGCGATATATTACCACCCATTAATTGCGCTAGCTTTTTACAAATTGATAAACCCAAGCCGGTACCGCCAAAATGGCGTGTGGTGCTTGAATCTTCTTGGGTAAACACTTCAAATAGTTTATCTATATTTTCAGCTGCTATGCCAATTCCAGTGTCTTTAACCGCAAAACTCATCTGTAATTTAGTATCGGTAATGTATTTAGAGCCTATGGTTAAGCTAACTTCACCTTTGTGAGTAAACTTAAAAGCATTATTAACCAAATTAATTAAAATTTGCTTAAGGCGATGGCTGTCACCTACTACCATACGATCAACAATATTGTGGGTGTGTAAAAATACTTCAAGTCCTTTGCGTTGCCCTTGTAGCGCTAATGAGTTAATCATATCGCTGCACACGGTAACAACATCAAAGCTGTGATTATCAATATCGAGCTTACCCGCTTCTATTTTTGAAAAATCTAAAATATCATTAATTAAATTCATTAAAGAATTAGCACTGCTATTTGCAAGTTTTAAATAATGATGCTGTTGCTCTGATAAGCCATCTTCTTTAAGCATTTCTAGCATGCCTAATACCCCGTTCATAGGGGTGCGTATTTCGTGAGAAATATTAGCTACGAAGTCACTTTTAGCTTGGCTTGCTGCTAATGCTTCATCTATTGCGCGCTCAAGCTCTCGGGTTCTTTGCGAAACTTTAAGCTCTAAAGTGGTATTAACTCCCTCAAGTTCAGCTTGAATATTTTTAAGCGAGCTTATGTCTCTTAAAATAGCCGCAACTTGATAACGCTCATTAAACACATCATAAATACTGCTGAGGGTTATTGAGTAGTAGTATTTATTGCCCGAACTGTCGGTGTGCATGGCTTCAAAGGGCTTTTTAGAGCCATTTTTAATGGTTTCTCTTATGCATTGCTCATCTTCTTTATTTAAAGTAAATAAAGAAATAAAATTTACGTTATCACTCTCTAGTATATCGCCAAACACTTGCTTAGCTGTGTTATTAAATTGCACCACTTTACCCGACTCTGAAATGCTAAAAATAGCATCTAAGGAGTTTTCTATTACTCTGTTATTTTGCTCTTTTAACGAGTTAATAAGTAACTTTCGGTTTATAAAGCGCTGATACAGCATGGTCATAACTAAAAACACACCAAAAAATACAGCTAATGTAGTAATAAAGCTTTGGCGTCTCTCGCTCACTTTTGCTAATAATGTTTGCGTATCTACACTCACAGCAAGCTCGAGTGGCAGCATGGCAATATCATTACCAAAATAAATACGCTTTTGCAGTGTGTATTGTTGTGGGTAGTTATTTAACGGCAGCGTTTTGTCTGCAGCCATATTTTGCGCGCCAACAGACTCTTGCTCCCAGGTTCTGCTTTTATTAAACTCAAACCCAAAGCGCAGCTCTGGGTTTGGATGATATAAAAACTCACCTTGGTTATTCATTAAATAAATTGCAGTGCCTTGCGGAGACTCAAAAGTGAGGCTTTTAAATAGTTGCTCTGCATAATAATTCGTAACTAAAACCGCAGAAACCTGTTTTTTTTTGTCAAATACAGGTTTTGCTACCCGAAAGGTACTGATATAAGGCTGCTGAATTTTACCATTTTCACGGTTGTAATTTATTGGCGAAATATAAACAGTGTGCTCATCAAGCATACTGGTTTTAATAACGTAATCTCGTTGGCCTTTTTGTTGTAATTGCTCGCCTTCGAGTATGGTAATTTTGCCTTGCTCGGTCCGATCAACCCTTACGACTTCTTGCCCGCCTTCTGCTAGCATTATATAACGCGCTTGTAATATGCTTTCGTCGGTGCGCATAAAGCCAGAAAATATACTCGCTAAGCGATTTTTCCAAATGGCCATAGGCATTGCAGATGCTGGATCTGACAATTGATTTTCACTAGCGCGTGATATTGCTTTTATAGGTGGGGTTGCATCTAAAAATCGAATGGCGTTAACACTGTCGGTAAAGTGTTTTTTTAACGATAATGTTTTAGTTTCGAGTTCGCGTTTTAGCTCTATTTGCGCCGTGTGATAAATTTCACTTCTTACTTTTTGCTCAAATATATACATTGAAGGCAACGCAATGATCATAAAAATCATTACGGCAAAAAGTATTAGCTTATTACTTTTTGCAACTCTAGATAAAAAATTTCGTTTTAACATCTACTATTACCTACACTATAGTACTTACATAAGTAGTCTAGATTGAGAAACAATAAACCTCAAAATTAATTACTTACCTCTTTTATTTGCAATAAATAGTGCCAAATTATGAAGTGTATTCTACCACTACCATTGCTCTTAATGAAATAAACTAAACGCTATTTATATTTGTTTATAAATGAAAAAGGCAGCGAGTGCTGCCTTCAAAACTTAAAGCTTTGTCTATTAACTATCTAAATAACACATCTTCGCGGTTAAACCATTTAACGCAAAAAGCTAATAAAATACCGGCAATAATAGCTGTAGCTAAAAATATTAGCCCTATTAGCGTGTAATCTACTGTGCCTTTAACTATTTCTTTTATTGCTAACGCTACATTAGTGACAGGAATAAACGCTGTTTTAACAGTCAGTTCCACATTTGGCATTAAGGCAATTATTACCGGAAAAATAACGCCCAGAGATAACGGTGTCATGTAGTTTTGCGCTTCTTTAAAGGTACGTGCGTAAATTGAAATAGCTAACGCTAGCGCAGAAAATATAGCCGCCAGTGGTAACAGTAATACAAAAATCATTAATAAATCAGAAACGGCTAAGCTACTAAATGCAACTTTAATAAATTCAAGATCCGCAAAAGTAATCGCCAAGGCTATCCACACTCCCATACTCAGCACAGTAATGGTTGTAGAGGCAATCGAAGTAGTTAAAAGGGTAATAAATTTACCTAAAACAAGTTGTGTACGAGTGATAGGTGTTAACAATAATGTCTCTAGGGTGCCACGTTCTTTTTCGCCTGCTCCTAAGTCAATGGCAGGATAAGTTGCTCCCATTAATACTAAAGGTACTAATAAGTACGGTAAAAATCCACCTATTTTTTCACCTAGGTTTTCACGTTTGTCGGCGGTATCTACTTTTACAACTTCAATTGGTTCAAGTATTGCTTTTTGCGTTGCTTCGTCAATGCCAAAACTAAGCAGCTTTTGTACTTGTAACGCATCGCTGTATTCTTGCGCTAGCTCTTTCACCCGCTGAAACAAAAAGTTAATAGACTTAGCGTCGTTAAACACTACCTGCCATTTGCTTTGCTGTGCATTATTTAACGTTTGCTGTGCATTGCTTGGCAAATAAATGCCCATATCAATATCGCCAGCAATCACTGCGGCTTTAAGCTGTGCAACACTATTAAAGGTTTTAGTGCCTTTATACTGCTCAAAACTTTTATGGTAAAACACTTTGTCGGTAAACTCTGGCGCATAGTCGCCGTTTACAATAGCGTAGGTATTTACTTTTTGCTCTGCATCCATAGCTGCTTGTGCGCTAATAAAGGCAACAACGGCAAAAATAAGTGGGAACACTGCAACTGGCACAGCCACTACAAATATGAGCGTTTTTTTATCGCGTAGTAACTCTCTTAATTCCTTTTTAAATACTTCAAACATCACGTTTCTCCGTTAATATGTTCATAAACGCTTGGTTAAGTTCTTCACTGTTACCTGTTTGTTTAAACTCTTCTACACTGCCATCAAAACAGCTTACGCCTTCGTTAATCACTGCTACGCGGTCACACAGTAAAGCAACTTCATCGAGGTGGTGCGTTGAAAAAACAACCGGTGTGCCTTGCGCTTTTAAACCCTTTATAAAGTTAATTACCGTTTGTGTGGTCATAATATCTAACCCGGTCGTTGGCTCATCTAAAACCACTACAGCAGGATAATGCACTACTGCACGGGCAATATTGGCTTTTTGTTTCATTCCGGTTGAGAGGTTTTCGGCACGCTTATCTATAAATTTGTGCATATCGAGCAAGGTAAATAGCTCTTCGCAGCGGGTTGCAATATCTTTTTTGCTCATACCATGGAGTTTTGCAAAGTATTCAATGTTTTCTTTTACGGTTAAACGCCCGTATAAGCCGGTTGAACCCGATAGAAACCCAATCGATTTACGCCCCAGCAATGGCTGTTTTATTATGTCGTTACCTGCAATGGTAATACTGCCGGCATCGGGTTTTAAGGCAGTAGAAATCATTCTTAACGTGGTGGTTTTACCAGCGCCATTTGGTCCTAGCAGTCCAAGTACTTCGCCTTTTGCACAACGAAAGCTAACATCTCTAACTGAATGAAAGTAATCTTTATCTTCGCGCGGGTCTATTTCATCTACTTTGTTTTTTTTATGATCTTTAGTTAGCTTAAATTTCTTTTTAAGGCCAATAACTTCTATCATGTTCGTATCCTTCGTTTTTTTCTAAAGTAATCCGTATTATTATAAAATGTGTCGTCGGTGTTGTCCTCATGCCACCCCGGAACACCTAGTAGTGGTAAAGGTGAAAGGAGTTTATTGTCGGCTAAACACTGATCGGTTTTTATCATCTCATAAAGTCTTTGATCTAGGTACTGGTATTGGGTAACTAAATTTTTACAAAATATTTCATCGGGTACAGTTACAAACAACGCTTTACCCGTTAAACCAATATAGGGTTTAGTTAGCATTTCGTAATTTGCATGGCCAAACATAAATGGTTTGATGGTTTTTCCCCACTGCGCTCTATGCTCAACAAACGCTGTTTTCCATTGATGATCGCGCAACCACTGTTGCCATTGGGTATTGCTAATAGCCAGTACAACACCGCATTCGTCAAATAAGGTTAGGGCATTGCGATGTTTGGTACGCTGCTTTGTGCCATGTACTGCAATATCTGCTACGTGGCGTTGATTAATGAGCGCTTTGGTTTTAGGAAATAAACACCAAATAAAGCCACCAAATAAGTCGTGCCAATTTTCAGTACGCGTAGGCACCTGCCCTGTTTCAAAAATAACTTGCTCGTAATAACGCTCAGCAAAATCTATTTTTGCATCATCGACAAAGCTAATAGCCAAGTTATTGGCATTAATTGCGTTTAAGTGTGGGCTAAACCAGCTAGGCAGAGGCCAATTTTTTTGCTCATGTATATTAAACAACGTACGCAAATGCTCAAAAGCGCCGCTTTGTAAGCAGCTTGGCTGAAATTCTTCTGGGGGAGTAAAACGCTTCATTATTATTTGTACTTACTAGGGCGTGTTGATCTTTGTGGTATGAAAAACAAACAGCATGAAGATAAGGTATAATTGAATTCGCCAGAAAACTTTACACCGAACCTACATGCCAAGATTAATGTTAACAGACGGGACATGGAATGTCTTATCAAAAGTAATGTACTTAAGTGGTCGAATTTATAATAAGCCCGACCATAGAAAAACGCTCGAAGGCATACTGTATAAGATGCGCACAGGTATTCCATGGCGAGATTTACCTTCTGATTTTGGCCGTTGGAGTGCTATCTACAGACGGTTTAATTTATGGTCCAAAAAAGGGATTTTGAATGAACTGTTTCGCGCATTATCTCGTGATGCGGACATGGATTGGGTCTTCATTGATGGCAGTATTGTCAGGGCTCATCAACATAGTTGCGGTGCAAGAACTGCTGACAATGAATCAATTGGAAAGAGCCGAGGTGGAAATTCTACGAAAATTCATCTTGCAGTCGATAGCGGAGGGTTGCCTGTTTATTATGAATTATCCTGTGGAAATACGCATGATATCGTCCATGCAGAGTCACTCGTAGCTAATTGCCCAACAAGTAATATGGTTGTCGCAGATAAAGGCTACGACAGTGAAAAACTGAGAGCGTTTGTTCGTGATAATAACGCTACACCCGTTATTCCACGTAAGGGCAACAGTTTAGTAGGCAATGAAGATATTGACTGGTGCATGTACAAATATCGGCACTTGGTTGAGAATGCATTTGGCCGTATTAAGCAATATAGAGGGATAGCCACGCGGTATGAAAAGCTTGAACGAAATTATCATTCAATGCTCGCTTTAGCATTTACTATGATGTGGCTACCAATGTGGGCTGATTGATATATGTACTACAAAGATCAACAGCCCCTAGTTTATACCTTAAATTTTGTAACAGTTTACCGCAAAAACTGGTTCTAATTAATAGAACTTCATATACTGGGTTATCTTAAAACAAAAATAGAGCCAATATGAAACGTTATTTCTCTCTTACCCTTATCACTGCTGCCGTATTAGCGGGCTGCGCTACAACAAGTATTACCTCCGATGATGTAACTAAGGGCTACAACAGTATTCAAGCTGATGAAATTGCTAAGCATGTAAAAGTGTTAGCATCGGATGAATTTGGTGGCCGTGCCCCTTCATCGCCAGGCGAAAAGCTAACGCTTGATTACCTAACAGCGCAATTTAAAGCCTTGGGTTTAAAGCCCGGTAATGGCAATAGCTTTTTACAAGAAGTTCCGCTGGTTTCGCTTGAAGCAGACTCAGACATGGTATTAAAAATTGGTGGTAAAAACTACCAATACAAAACAGACATGGTAATGGGCAGTAGTCGTATTAGCGAAAACCAAGCAATTGAAAACTCTGAGCTAGTATTTGTTGGTTACGGCGTTAATGCACCAGAGTATAACTGGAACGATTACGAAGGCTTAGATGTTAAAGGCAAAACGGTAGTAATGCTGGTAAACGATCCGGGCTTTGCAACTAAAAACCCTGATTTATTCACTGGCGATGCCATGACCTATTATGGCCGTTGGACTTATAAATACGAAGAAGCGAGTCGTCAAGGTGCAGCGGGCGCAATTATTATTCACGAAACAGCACCAGCTTCATACCCTTGGTCTGTAGTAGAAAACTCGTGGAGTGGTGAGCAGTTTGGTTTTCAAAAAGAAAACAACAATATGGACCGTGTAGCCGTTGAAGGCTGGGTAACAACAGACGTAGCCAAAGAGCTGTTTAATAAAGCAGGGCTTGATTTTGATACACTAAAAGCCAATGCTGCAAAAGGCGCTTACCACGTTGATATGGGCGATTTGACTGCCTCTATAAAGATCAAAAACACCATTAAAAAGTCTATCTCGTATAACTTTATTGCCACTTTACCGGGCAGTGAAAAACCAGATGAACATGTTATTTATTCTGCACATTGGGATCACTTAGGCACTGATAAAAACCGCAAAGGGGATCAAATTTTTAATGGCGCGCACGATAATGCTACCGGTACGGCTGGTTTAATTGAAGTGGCTGAAGCCTTTACTAAATTACCTAAGCACCCTAGCCGTTCAATGACCTTTTTAGCGGTAACCGCTGAAGAGCAAGGCTTATTAGGGTCAAAATATTATGCAGCTAACCCTGTTATTGCTGCAAATAAAACCGTTGCTAACATTAATATGGACAGCTTAAATTTATTAGGCAAAGTAAAAGATATTAGCGTGGTAGGTATTGGTAAATCACAAATGGATGATTTATTAACAACGGTTGCGCTTGAGCAAGGCAGAACAATATCTGGCGATCCTAATCCTTCTTCGGGTGGTTACTATCGCTCTGATCACTTTGCTTTTGCAAACATGGGCATTCCAGCCATGTACGCAGGTGGTGGCACGCAAGCCTTTGACGAAGAAACTGCAAACTACCGTAAGCGTATGAGCTTAGTACTGCGTGGTTGTTATCATCAACCATGCGATCGCTACCGTGATGAATGGGATTTATCGGGCGCGGTGCAAGACCTACAATTATTTTATAAAGTAGGTTTTAATATTTCTGAGCAAGAGCAATGGCCAACGTGGAACACTAACTCTGAGTTCCAACGTAAGTAATTTAATCTTATCTAGGGGCTGTTGATCTTTGTAGTACATATATCAATCAGCCCACATTGGTAGCCACATCATAGTAAATGCTAAAGCGAGCATTGAATGATAATTTCGTTCAAGCTTTTCATACCGCGTGGCTATCCCTCTATATTGCTTAATACGGCCAAATGCATTCTCAACCAAGTGCCGATATTTGTACATGCACCAGTCAATATCTTCATTGCCTACTAAACTGTTGCCCTTACGTGGAATAACGGGTGTAGCGTTATTATCACGAACAAACGCTCTCAGTTTTTCACTGTCGTAGCCTTTATCTGCGACAACCATATTACTTGTTGGGCAATTAGCTACGAGTGACTCTGCATGGACGATATCATGCGTATTTCCACAGGATAATTCATAATAAACAGGCAACCCTCCGCTATCGACTGCAAGATGAATTTTCGTAGAATTTCCACCTCGGCTCTTTCCAATTGATTCATTGTCAGCAGTTCTTGCACCGCAACTATGTTGATGAGCCCTGACAATACTGCCATCAATGAAGACCCAATCCATGTCCGCATCACGAGATAATGCGCGAAACAGTTCATTCAAAATCCCTTTTTTGGACCATAAATTAAACCGTCTGTAGATAGCACTCCAACGGCCAAAATCAGAAGGTAAATCTCGCCATGGAATACCTGTGCGCATCTTATACAGTATGCCTTCGAGCGTTTTTCTATGGTCGGGCTTATTATAAATTCGACCACTTAAGTACATTACTTTTGATAAGACATTCCATGTCCCGTCTGTTAACATTAATCTTGGCATGTAGGTTCGGTGTAAAGTTTTCTGGCGAATTCAATTATACCTTATCTTCATGCTGTTTGTTTTTCATACCACAAAGATCAACACGCCCTAATCGAAAAACTCAAATAGAGTAATCGATATAATTGCACTCAAATGATATTGATTACCATTTGAGTGCAATGTAAAGTGTAGCTTAGTTACTTACTAGGCCACACTTTATGCAATTACTCTCACATAGTGGATTTATAACAGCCAATTCAAAACGCTTTATGGGTCAAAACAAACGCTTATTATTACCACTCTTTATATTAGTGTGTTTAGCCCTACCTAATTTACGCGCTATTACTATTACTGCACTCAGTGACGCATTTTTTCAGGTCAGTGTTTTTGTAGCAGCTACCTTACTAATTTACTACTATGCCATAGCACGTTTACCACAATTAGAGCTTAGTTATTTAAGCGCTAAGTCGCCTATTTTAGAAGTTGCTTTTGCATCTATACTAGGTGCATTACCAGGCTGTGGTGGTGCAATTATTGTTGTTACCCAATTTACAAAAGGCCAAGCCAGTTTTGGCGCTATTGTCGCGGTTTTAGCTGCAACAATGGGTGATGCGGCATTTTTACTACTTGCTACTCGCCCTACCGAAGGAGTAATTATTATGGGTATTGGCTTGGTTGTAGGAACTTTAAGCGGGTTGATAGTAAATGCTATTCATAAAAAAGACTTTTTGCGACCACTCCCACAACAGCATAAACAACAGGTTATACAGCTACCAACAGCTATTATTAAAATATCTAAGCCGGTATGGATGGTTGCTATTGTTCCAAGCTTAATTATTGCTTTGTTAATTGCGTTTAATGTTGATTTTAACAAGTGGGATACTAATATACCTAACATTATTAGCTTTTTTGGTGCTGCAATGGCACTGTTTATTGTCAGTATTTGGGCGTATTCGTCTAAAGGAGAGAGCTATAAAGAAGTCACCGCAGAAGACGATGCATGTAAGCGTAATCCTCCCTCTAATATTACCAAGGTATTACAAGACACTCACTTTGTAACTGCGTGGGTCGTTGCGTCATTTATGTTATTTGAAATATTAGTAAATGTGGCAGGACTTGATTTAAAAGCATGGTTTTTACACTATGCGTATTTAGCACCACTTATAGCGGTATTAATCGGTTTTTTACCCGGTTGCGGGCCACAAATAATTGTTACCACTTTGTACATTCAAGGTATTATTCCATTTAGTGCTTTAACTGCAAATGCTATTTCTAACGATGGCGATGCGCTGTTTCCTGCCATAGCAATGGCACCAAAAGCCGCGCTCATAGCAACTTTTTATACTGCAATACCGGCTTTAGCCGTGGGTTATGGTTTATATTTTTGGTGAGTAAATAATACTTTTAAATACAGTAAACAAAAAACCAGCCGAAGCTGGTTTTTTTAATAACAATAAGCGCGTATGTTTAGCTCATCGCCATCATCATTACCGATGGGTTTTCTAAGTACGACTTCCAAAGGTTATTAAAACGGGCAATAGTGCCGCCATCAATCACGCGATGATCGCCAGACCAGCTCACCTGCATTATAGCTTTGCTTACCACTTGGCCGTTTTCATCAAAACGCGGTAAGTGCTGTAATTTACCCAAAGCAACAATAGCCACCTCTGGTTTATTAATAATAGGCGTAGCAATAGTGCCGCCAATTGCACCAATATTTGAAATACTAATAGTACCGCCTTTCAAATCATCTGGCGCAACACGACCTTCTCGCGCTGAGTCGGTTAAACGGGTTAAATCGTTTGCAACTTCTACAATACTTTTGCTCTGACACGATTTAATATTAGGCACTAATAAACCTATTTTTGAGTCAACTGCAATTCCAATATTATGATCGTTATAATAGGTAAGCTCGCTGCACTCATCATTTACTTTAGAGTTAAGTACTGGGTACTCTTTCATTGCAAGCGATAATGCTTTAACAAAAAACGGCATCATGGTTAGTTTAATACCTTGCGCTTTATACTGCTCTTTTAAACTAGAGCGAAGCGCAATTAGCTTAGTTAAGTCTACTTCATCACTAAAGGTAAAGTGTGGAATGGTCGAAACCGACGCCACCATTTGTTTAGCCATTGCCGCTTTTATGCCTTTAATTGGCTCTACACGTGTACCACCTGAGTGTGTAGCTGATGTTTTTTGCTCATTACCACTGTGTAATGGTGAAGTATCGATAGTGTTAGGAACTTCGCCTTTTACAAACTCTTCTATGTCTTGTTTATAAATACGGCCATTTTTACCACTGCCCGGTACACAGGTTAAATCAACATCAAGCTCGCGTGCTTTACGACGAACCGCTGGCGATGCAACTGCTTTTTTATTCACAATTTTAGTTGTTTGCTCAGCTTTAATAGCCGCTGGTTTATCTGCTGCATTAGTTTGTGCTTTTACCACTGCTTGATTTATATCTGCATCGGCTTTAGCTGTACGCCCTGCTACCGTCATTTGAAATAACGGGCTGTGCACTTTGGCTATTTCACCTTTTTGATAATACAGCTTATTTACAACACCTGTATATTTTGCCGGTATTTGTACCAAGGCTTTGTCTGTCATTACATCACAAACCGCTTGATCCTCAACTATTTCTTCACCTTCGGCAACTAACCAGTCAACAATTTCACACTCAACAATACCTTCGCCTATATCTGGCAAAATAAAATCTTCTAAGTGCTCGCTGCTATTATTACTGACAACCGTTTGAGCTGCTTTTTCAGGTGCTGCATCAGCTTCTTCGCTAACTGCTTCACCACTTACATTCATAGCAAATAATGGCCCATGAACCTTGGCAATTTCACCTTTTTGATAATAAAGCTTGGTAATTACCCCATCATGTACAGCGGGTATTTGCACTAATGCCTTGTCTGTCATTACATCACAAATAGGCTGATCTTCAGCCACAGTGTCACCTTCTGCCACAAGCCATTCAACAACTTCGCATTCAACTATGCCTTCACCAATATCGGGTAATATAAAATCTTTAGCCATGGTATCCCCTAAAAATCCATTGATTGTTTAATTGCGGCCAATACTTTTAATGCATCCGGTACATATTCTTTTTCAAGCGCTAACGGATACGGCGTATCTAAGCCACACACGCGCATAATTGGCGATTCTAAATGTAGGAAACATTCTTGACCAATGGTTGCCGCTATTTCTGCACCAAAGCCATTAGTAATTGGCGCTTCGTGGCTAACAATCAAGCGTCCAGTTTTAGTCACCGACTGTGCAATTGCCTCTACATCCCATGGTAAAATACTGCGTAAATCAATTACTTCACAGCTAATGCCTTGTTCACTTGCTTGTTTGGCGGCGTCTTCTATTATTTCCATTTGCGCGCCCCACGCAAGTAAGGTCACGTCTGTACCTTGTTGTACTACCTCGGCTTTTCCAAGCTCAATGGTGTAATCTTCTTCTGGCACTTCGCCGATTGATGCGCGGTATAAGCGTTTTGGTTCAAAAAACAATACCGGGTTGTCATCTTTGATTGCCGCGCGTAATAAGCCTTTTGCTTGGTACGGGTTACGTGGCACAATAACTTTTAAGCCTGGTGTATGTGCAAAGTAAGCCTCGGGTGATTGTGAATGATACAAGCCCCCTGCAATTCCGCCGCCGTAAGGTGTACGAATAGTTAAATTACCCACATTAAACTCATTACCACTGCGGTAGCGAAATTTAGCTGATTCATTGACTATTTGGTCAAAGGCTGGAAATATATAATCTGCAAACTGTATTTCTGCCAGCGCTGGAGCGCCAAAAGCCGCTAAACCATTCGCAAAACCTAAAATACCTTGCTCTGTAAGCGGAGTATTAAATACACGGTGTTTACCGTACTTTTCTTGTAAGCCTGAGGTTGCTCTAAATACACCACCAAAGTAACCCACATCTTCGCCAAAAATACAAGCTTGTGGATGCTCTGCCATAGTAATGTCAAGTGCAGAGTTAATTGCGTGTAGCATGTTCATTTTAGCCATTACTTAATTCTCCCTGCTGTAACTGGGTAGGCATCTGGATGCAGTTTTATATGCGCTTTTAGTTGCTCATATTGGCGTTGCAATGATGGAATTGGGGTATCGTAAACATCTGATATTAATTCTTCTAAAGCTGGCTTTGCCACTACTTCGGCACGTTTTAGCGCAGCTAAAATTTCTTCACGAATTGATTCTTTAGCTTTTACATCGTCGGCTTCGTTTAGCCAGTCTTGCTTAATTAGCCATTTTCTAAACTTGTCGATTGGGCATACTTGATGATTAGCTTCTTCATCTTTTGAGCGATAACCACTTGGATCGTCTGAGGTCGAATGCGCACCTAAGCGATAAGCAATTGATTCAATTAAAATTGGCTCGCCTGTGCTTACTGCAATTTCACGGGCTTTTTTAGTTGCCGCATACACTGCAAGGGCATCTGTGCCATCAACACGAATTGTTTTAATACCGTAACCAACGCCACGAGAAGCAATGCCGTCACCTTTAAACTGCTCATCTGCAGGGGTCGAAATAGCATAACCATTATTACGGGCAAAAAATATTACCGGTGCTTGATGCACTGCGGCCATATTTACACCGGCATGAAAGTCCCCTTCAGACGCTGCGCCTTCACCAAAATAACAAATAGTGATGTTATCTATAGTGCTGGCAAGCTCACCTGTTTTAGCATCTATATGTTTAATTTTTTGACCATAAGCGTAGCCAGTCGCTTGTGGAATTTGTGTTCCTAATGGCGATGATATGGTCATATAGTTTAATGCTTTAGAACCATAATGAATCGGCATTTGGCGGCCTTTGCCTAAATCCAGTTCATTAGAAAACATTTGGTTCATAAACTGATCAAGCGTAAAACCACGATAGTGAAGCGCCGCTTGTTCACGGTACTGAGCCATAATCATATCATTTTGATCAAGCGCAGCTGCAGAGGCTGTTACTGCAGCTTCTTCACCTAAACATTGCATATAAAAGCTAATGCGGCCTTGGCGCTGTGCACCTTGCATGCGCTCATCTAACAAACGTATAAAGCGCATGGTTTCGTATAATTTAATTGCGGTATGTTTTGAAATGTCGGGTGTGGTTGCACCTGGATGAATCTCGCCGTCCTCAGTTAAAATACTAAGGGTTGGAATAGTTAACGCATTGCCATCGATAAACTCAAGCTTATGGTTAATATTCAGCGATACGTTATTTGGATTACTCATAACCTACCTTCTTTTGTTGTCGATAAAACAGTGCCCATTAAATTATTATTGTGGGTTGATTGCTGCGAATAAACTTTGCAACATCCGCACTGTCTTTAATTAAAGCTGCCGACACTTTACGTTAACGTAAAGTGTTATTCAACAAATCTGTGACGAAACAAAACTAAATAGTGAGTATAAAAATGGCAAGTTAACTATACAGATATTTTACTATTTATTAATCATATAGTTAACTTATTACAACAAGTGGTCTGATCAGCTGTTTTAAATAAAATTACTGTCTATCGCCATTGGAACAACGGTTAACAGCGCTCGCTGCCCAATAGCTACGTTTGCATTGGGGAAAATAATCGCTTCTCCTTGCACATCAGCGTAGTAAGGTGTATCGCCATCAGTAGCTAACAACTCACCCTTGGCAAAACCTGTGAAGTTTTCGGCCTGATCTGAAAATGGAAAACTAAATTCATTCTGCGTTCTATTTATGGTGCGGTGCACAGTAAACAACTCGAATTCATCTGCATTAAATTCTGGATATTCAACCTTATCTTGGCTAATTAATGCAGTGAGTGTTTGTTTGGTTTTTGCAAAGCGGCTCATGTCATTCTCACCAAAGGGCTTAACTTGGCCAAGCTCGACCGTAAACGAATCGGCACCATGCACAAATGATGAATAATAACTAAAGGTGGTTGCTGGGGATTTCATCATTAATACGGTATTTACCCCACAACTTAATAAAAACTGTAATTGCGACTTTTTCCACGGTTTACCATGTAAATAGGGATACACTGCAAACTTTTCGTTTTTAGAGCCACGAATTGCAGTATGTAAATCGTAATGGCAGCGGCTGCTACCTTGCTCGCCTCGGCTAAAAAAGTCACTTACGTACTGCTCTAATTTGGCTGCACGGGTACGTTCGTTATTCATTGGTACGCCGTCTACACTATGGTAGCCATTAAACAACCTGTTAAGGTTTTCTTCCACAAAACGCAAACCAATATTAATTGATTGCGGATTACCAAAAATAAATAAAGCGCGCTGCTTTAAGAGCAGCTCACCGGCGATTATTTGTTTAATTAATTCGTCGCATATTTCGATTGGTGCGGTTTCGTTTCCGTGCACTGCACTTGAGTACACTACGTCTTTGCTTGAAAAAGTGGCCGGTTGAAACTCTATAACACCGGTATCATGAATAGTAACTACTGTGCCATTATTGAGGGTGAACTCCCCTGCGGCTAAGTGCCATTCGTTATTGCGGCTTAGCGTCAAAAAGTCGCCAGTTTGTTTTAATTCTTCGATGTAATCTGGAGTAGTGGCTGACATATGGATAAAAGCCCTTTGTAAAATTGAAATTATTATTATGCAATTAAAAGCAAAAACGGCTGATTAAATCAGCCGTTTTTAAGTAATATAAGCGATATTAGCTAATAACTGAGTCTACTAGCTTTTTAGCTTCTTTTTCAAGTAGTGCTAAATGCGCTTCACCTTTAAACGACTCAAGGTAAATTTTGTATATATCTTCAGTACCCGATGGACGCGCTGCAAACCAACCACTTTCGGTAACTACTTTTAAACCACCAATTGGCGCATTATTACCTGGCGCATGGGTTAGCTTTTGTAAAATAGGTTCACCTGCGAGTGTATCGGCTTTAACGTCGTCGGCACTGAGGGCTTTTAAACGCGATTTTTGCGTGCTTGTAGCCGGTGCGTCTATACGTTTATAAAGCGGCGAGCCAAATTCTTGCTCTAACTCTTTATAAAGAGCAGACGGTGTTTTACCGGTAACAGCAAGTATTTCGGCCGCTAATAAGCCCATAATAAAGCCATCTTTGTCGGTACACCAAACACTGCCATCAAAACGTAAAAATGCGGCGCCAGCACTTTCTTCGCCGCCAAAGGCTAACTTACCTTTATTTAACCCTTCAACAAACCATTTAAAGCCAACCGGTACTTCTTTTACTTTACGGCCATTACGCTCAGTAACTTTGTCGATCATGGAGCTGGAAACTAACGTTTTGCCAATTTGCACATTTGCGTTCCAGTCTCGATTTTTAAGCAAATAATCAATCGCAACCGCTAAAAAGTGATTAGGGTTCATTAAACCATCTGGCGTTACTATGCCATGGCGGTCGTAATCTGGATCGTTACCAATGGCAATATCAAAATCATCTTTAAGCGCAATAAGGTTGGCCATTGAATAAGGTGATGAGCAATCCATACGAATTTTGCCATCTTTATCAAGTGGCATAAATGCAAAACGAGGATCAACAACATCATTTACAACGCTAATGTCTAAATTATATTTTTTAGCGATAACCGGCCAAAAATTAATGCCTGAGCCGCCCAGGGGATCAACGCCAATTTTAATACCCGCTTCGCTAATGGCTTTTAAATTAACAATATTTTCTAGATCATTAATATACGGGGTCATTAAATCTTGATATTTAATAAACCCTGAGCGCGAGGCTTTAGCAAACGGAAATAATTCCACTTCAACTAAGTCCTCTAGTAATAACTGATTAGCTCTGTCTTCTATCCATTTAGTTACGTCGGTATCGGCAGGCCCGCCATCGGGTGGGTTGTATTTAAACCCGCCATCCTCTGGTGGGTTATGCGAAGGCGTAACTACAATGCCGTCGGCTAATTCATTTGGGTGCAGCTTGTTGTAACTTACAATAGCGTGGCTAATTACCGGTGTTGGAGTAAAGTCACCATCGTCTTGGGTGATCACTTGCACTTCGTTGGCTACTAATACTTCTATTGCCGAATTAAAGGCCGCTTCACTTAAAGCGTGGGTGTCTTTTCCTAAAAATAACGGGCCAAAAATATCGTTTTGTTTTCTGTAGTCACAAATAGCTTGAGTAATAGAGAGTATGTGCGATTCGTTAAATTTAACATCGTAGGAGCAACCACGATGCCCTGATGTACCAAATGCAACACAATGCTCTGGATTCTGCTCAAGGTCTGGCTCATTTAAATAATACGCAGATACTAATTTAGGTACATTTATTAATACCGATTGTGGAGCTGGTTTGCCCGCACCTGGATGAATAGCCATAGTATTTCCTTACAGGTAGTCGCGAATTTTTTCAGCTTGTTCTGTGCTATAACCTAAACACAAAGCAACTTCATGAAGCATCATTTTTTTACGTGTAGTGTTAGAGTTTGTCATTACCCAGTACTCACTGTCGGTGATGTTTTTAGGGTTCATACTGCTACCACTATTAACTAAGTCTTCTTTGCTAGTAGCAAAGTAAACGCGATCACGGCCTTTGATATCTAATACGGCGCGAAAGTCAGTTTTATGGGTACGGTAAAATGCACTTAAAATAAATAAAAACCGACCCACAACGCCTTTCTGCATTGCCAACTCTTCTTTATTTAATACATTAAATACATTCGCATTTTTTTGCTGCACAGACTTCTCAGCTACTGCACTTGGCTTAGCAGCAAGCGCAGGTGTTTGCTCTGCTACAGGGGTAATTTTAGGCAAGGTAGTTGTTGTTTGATTATTTTGATTAAGCTCTACGTTTGCGGTCTGAATTTTTTCGCCGCTCAGATTTAATAAACGACGTAAAATAGTGGATGCGCTCTCACCAATACTTTGCGTATTGCTGGCAATATACTGATATAACTCGTCGTCTATGTCGATTTGTTTCATGTTCTTCCTGTCATTACGGCCACATTTTTCTTTCCGTGTGATTATACCCAAACCAGTTAGAAATGCGAGTTACAACAAACCCCGCTGTAAACATATATTTTAAATTACTTATGTGCGCTATTTAAATTACTATTTAGCACGATTAAATAGCTAAATATTGTTGATAAAACAGGCTACAGCCCAATATTATATTTTGTGACTGTATTTTTTGCTTTTTAAGCAAATGCTCGTCACACTATGGCGAATTTTACACTGAGGCTAATATGCAGTTAAATTATAAGCAACAAGGGCAAGGCCCACATGTTATTTTAATTCATGGGCTTTTTGGATCATTAGAGAACTTAAACGTGATCGCAAAACCCCTTAGTGAATTTTATACCGTAACCAATGTCGATTTACGTAACCATGGCAAATCGCCCCATAGCGATACAATGACTTATGCGGCAATGGCCCAAGATATTATTGAATTATTAACGCATTTGAACATAGATAAAGCGCACATTATAGGCCACTCTATGGGCGGAAAAGTAGCAATGGAATTGGCATTAACCCATCCAGAGCACGTTAATAAATTAATTGTGCTTGATATAGCACCTGTTAGTTACCCTGCTCGCCACACTAAAATTATTCAAGCGCTTAAAGCGGTTGCAAACGAATCTATTACAGATAGAAAGCATGCCGATGCAATTATGCAGCCTTTTATAGACGAGATGGGTGTGCGTCAGTTTTTATTAAAAAGTTTAGCTAAAAACGATGAAGGCAATTTTGCATGGCGGTTTAATTTATTGAGTCTTGATAAAAATTATTCGATAATTACCGACAATGTTAATGAAAACAATTCTTGTTTGTGCGACACTCTATTTATTAAAGGTAATGATTCTGACTATATATTAGCTGAGCATAGAGCGGCTATTAATGCGCGCTTTAGTAATGCCAGTGCCAAAATAATTCACGGTGCTGGCCACTGGTTGCATGCGCAAAAGCCATTAGCAGTGAATAAAGCAATAAATGACTTTTTAACTGCGATTTAAACTCATTTTAATCGCCTGTTTTTGATTTTGCGTACTAAAAAGTCGTATATTTATATGCTATAGTATGCGCCGTTTAATTTAAAGGTTACACGTTGATGGTCAGTCAGTTAATTAACGAATTTGATACCTTAGGGTTGTATTTTGGCTTAGCCGGTATTTTTATATTTATCGGTATGGCAATTAAAGACGTACTAAAAAGCGGCAATGTACCCAAGTTTGGTCGTTACATTGTTTGGGCTGTACTCTTTTTAGGGTGTTCTGGCTTTATTGCTAAAGGACTTATTCAAGTATTTTGGCAAGGCGCAGGTGTAGGTTAAGCATGGCCAAGTCAGAAACAGATAGAACAACGCTCGATTTATTTGAATACGAAAAACGCCCAGGCAGACCTAAAACCAATCCCCTTCCACGGGATATGCAGTTAAAGGTTAATAAACGTAATCAAATAAAAAGAGATAAAGCACGTGGTTTAAAGCGTGTTGAATTTAAAGTTTCTTCACAGTTATATCAGGCACTTAGTGATATGGCAGATGCACAAAATATTAGCCGCAGTGTGTTGATTGAAACAATTTTACAAGAAAGATTGGCTATTGATAGATAAAAGGTTTAATCCATGGCAAGTGTAGGCATTTTTTTCGGAAGTGACACAGGTAATACAGAACACGTAGCAAAAATGATCCAAAAAGAATTGGGTAAAAAGCTCGTAGCTGTACATGATATTGCAAAAAGCTCTAAAGAAGAGATTGCGGAATTTGATTTAATCTTATTTGGTATTCCTACTTGGTATTATGGCGAAGCGCAATGTGATTGGGATGATTTTTTTCCTGAGCTTGAAGAAGTAGACTTTGAAGGTAAGCTGGTTGCTATTTTTGGTTGTGGTGACCAAGAAGACTACGCAGAGTACTTTTTAGATGCAATGGGCATGATTAACGATATAGTTACTGAACGTGGTGCTATTGTGGTTGGTCATTGGCCAAGTGAAAGTTATAACTTTGAAGCATCTAAAGGTATTGCTGATGACAAACATTTTGTTGGTTTAGGTATCGATGAAGACCGTCAACCAGAACTCACTGAGCAGCGTGTTAAAGCCTGGTCTGCCCAAGTTTATGAAGAAATGTGTTTAAGCGAACTTGCTGATTAACTTTATTTTTTCTTGGTTTTTGCTTAAATTAGTAGCAATATATTAGTAAATGCGTTTTTATCGGTATTTATTAGCTTTGACCTTTGCACTTAGTAGCTAGGCACGTTACCCTTACCGGTTGATGTGTCGTGTACATCTATTCGTGTACATCCTTGCAAGGTGTCTAGTATAACCAAACAAAATTGAGACAGATTTAATGACTGATCATAATTTGGAATTAAAAAAAGCCGGTTTAAAGGTTACTTTACCGCGAATTAAGATTTTAGAGATTTTACAATCACCTGATAACCAGCATATTAGTGCTGAGGATGTTTATAAAATTCTTCTAGATTTGGGTGAAGAAATCGGTCTTGCAACTGTATATCGCGTACTTAATCAATTTGATGACGCTGGTATTGTTACTCGCCATCACTTTGAAGGTGGTAAATCAGTATTTGAACTTGCAACCAGCACTCACCATGACCACTTAGTATGTCTAAAATGTGGTAAAGTGGTTGAGTTTGAAGATGATGTTATTGAACGTCGCCAACTTGAAGTTGCTGAAAGAAATGGTATTAAATTAACCAATCATTCTTTATATTTGTATGGTGAATGCGAAGACAAAGAAGCGTGCAAAAATTTTGCTAATAATATAAGTTAAGCTTGTATTATAAACAAAAAAAACCTGCTTAATGCAGGTTTTTTTGTCAGTAAAATTCCCAGTACTCATTACTAACACTTCCTAGGTAATAATGAGTACAGAGGCGTTAACCTTTACTGGGTTTTTGACCATGAGTCACGCAGACCCACTGTTTGATTAAATACTATGTTTTTCGCTTTTGAATCTCGCGAAAAATAGCCAGTACGTTCAAACTGAAAACCTTGCTCGGCTGCTGAATTAGCCAACGATGGCTCTAACTTAGCATTCGTTAAAATAACTAATGAGTCAGGGTTTAAGGTGCTTTCAAACTCATCGGCTGCTGCTGGGTTTGGTACGCTAAATAAACGGTCATACAAACGTACTTCTGCTGTAATCGCTTCACTTGCCGATACCCAATGAATAACCCCTTTAACTTTACGACCATCACTTGGGTTTTTACCTAGCGTTTCTGGATCATAAGTACAGTAAATAGTGGTAATTTCACCGTTTTCGTCTTTTTCAACACGCTGTGCTTTAATAACATAAGCACCACGTAAGCGTACTTCTTTATCAAGTACTAAACGTTTGAACTTGTTATTAGCTTCTTCTTTAAAGTCTTCACGTTCAATATAAATTTCACGTGTAAATGGCACATCACGACGACCCATTTCTTCTTTATTTGGGTGATTAGCCACAGATAAGGTTTCTACTTTATCAGCATCATAGTTTTCAATAACGATTTTAACGGGATCAAGTACCGCCATTGCACGTGGTGCATTTTCGTTAAGATCTTCACGAATACAGGCTTCAAGCATGCCCATTTCAACCATGTTTTCTTGTTTGGTTACACCAATACGTAAGCAGAACTCACGAATGGAGGCTGGGGTATAACCACGACGACGTAAGCCTGCAATCGTAGGCATACGTGGATCATCCCACCCTTCTACATGATTATTCACTACTAAGTCGCTGAGCTTACGCTTAGACATAATAGTGTACTCTAGGTTTAAGCGTGAAAACTCAATTTGTTGTGGATGACACTCTAAACTGATGTTATCAAGTACCCAGTCATATAAACGACGGTTATCTTGAAACTCCAGTGTACACAATGAATGAGTAATACCTTCTAGCGCATCAGAAATACAGTGAGTAAAGTCGTACATTGGGTAAATGCACCACTTATCTGCAGTTTGATGATGATGAGCAAAGCGTACACGATAAATAATAGGATCGCGAAGCACCATAAATGAGCTTGCCATATCAATTTTAGCGCGCAGTACACACTCGCCTTCTTTAAACTCGCCATTACGCATTTTTTCAAATAACGCGAGATTCTCATCACTTGCTGTATCGCGGTATGGGCTGTTTTTACCCGGCTCTTTTAATGTGCCACGGTATTCACGGGCTTGATCTGCCGTTAAAAAGCACACATACGCTAAGCCTTTATTTATTAGCTCAACTGCATAATCGTATAATATATCGAAGTAATTAGACGAGTATTTAATTTCGCCATCCCAATTAAAGCCTAACCACTGCACGTCTTCTTTAATAGAATTAACGTAGTTAATATCTTCTTTTTCTGGGTTTGTATCGTCAAAGCGTAAGTTACATAAACCGTTATAGTCTTTTGCGATGCCAAAATTTAAACAAATTGATTTTGCATGGCCAATGTGTAAAAAACCATTTGGTTCGGGTGGAAAACGAGTATGCGTAGACGCATGCTTTCCACTTGCTAAATCTTGGTCAATGCGGGTTCTAATAAAATTACTTGGGCGATTCTCGATTTCCGCCATAGGAGTATGATCCTCAAAATAGTGCGTGATAACAAAACTAATGCATTATTACAAAAACATACACTAACATACAGCAATAGATTAAGGTTTATTTTAGATCTTGGTTAACTTTAATTCAGTAACGAGTCAGTTAATGAATAAACTTTGTTTTAGCGCAATAATAACGTCATCAAAGGCCATTATAGTAAGCAAATAACCTGACTTAAAGGAACCATGATGGCTATACAAAATCAACACCGTGTTTATATTCCAACCAATGCCCGTACCAATCACTACCTTTTAGCTGAAATAACCCCTACCACTGATTTTTATAAAAGCTTTAGTAATATTAACTGTTGTTATGAGCGTATAGCACGTGAGCTTTTTTCTTGCTGTGATGAGCTTGGCTTACACAATGTGCATTTATTAGCGAACGACAAACTACCTGTAGTACGCTTTAACGATGAGTCGTATCAGCTTGAAACGAATAAACAAATGTTGTTTTTTTATAACCCTCGCTACCACGAAGCACATAAAGCGTACTACACTGAAAATATAGCCAGTAAAAAAATCAGGCTGTTATTTTTAGCAACCGGTGACGATCTGCGTGCAAATTCAGCACTGTTTCATAGCAAAGTACAAAAGGTATTAAATAATTTACAACAGCAGTTATTTTTAGAACAACCACTGTTTAAACTGCGCGATCATCAACATTTAACCTATGACTTATTTGCTAAAGATAAAGGCAATAAACAAACCTACGGTTATAAACTGCGTAGCCTCTACCCTCGCTACCAGTCAAGGCAGTGTAATATTCCCAGTGATCATGCCCAAATGAGCTATGCAACCTTCGCTATTCCAGTGTCACGAGCAATCAAAACGCAATTTCAAACACAAATAAATAATCGTGATTTTAAGCAATTTTATACATACTTTACCGATTTATTTACCCAAATTTGTAATACCAATAAGTTAACCCACGGGGCTATGGTTGCTAATGGCGCTATACCAATTATTCGTAATAGCAGCATTGATAAAAATGACGGTAATCAAGAATTACAAAAGTTAAGCTTTGACATAGAGACTGATCAAGTGCAAATTAAAGCGCTATTTAATGAAGATAAATTAGTAGAAACACTGCATTTTGTAGTGGTAGCTGCGCAGCATAATAATAATGAAATGGGCTATGGGCGGTTTATGAATCAAGTAGAGAAAACGATTCATACTTTGTGCGATGAGTTAGCTATAAATAAACAACGCCAAGATTTATCAGTGCGGTTTTATCAGCATATAAGCTACCTATACTAAGTGTAAAAGTAAAAGTGCAGATAACAAAAAGGCTCGCATTAGCGAGCCTTTTTAGAGCAAAAAAGCGATTACCAGCCTGTTTTCTCTTTAAGTGCTTTACCGATATCAGCAAGTGAACGTACAGTTTTTACGCCCGCAGCTTCTAGTGCAGCAAATTTCTCATCAGCAGTACCTTTACCACCGGCAATGATTGCGCCAGCGTGACCCATACGCTTACCTTCTGGTGCAGTAACACCAGCAATGTAAGATACTACAGGTTTAGTAACGTGTGCTTTGATGTACTCTGCAGCTTCTTCTTCTGCAGTACCACCAATTTCACCGATCATTACGATCGCTTCAGTTTGTGGATCTTTTTCGAACATTTCTAAAACGTCGATAAAGTTAGTACCTGGAATTGGGTCGCCACCAATACCAACACATGTAGACTGACCAAAACCAGCATCAGTAGTTTGCTTAACTGCTTCGTACGTTAATGTACCAGAGCGAGAAACAATACCTACTTTACCAGGTTTGTGGATATGACCAGGCATGATACCAATCTTAGTTTCACCAGGAGTAATAACACCTGGGCAGTTAGGACCGATCATACGTGTACCTGTTTGATCTAGTTTGATTTTAACATCAACCATATCAAGTGTAGGAATACCTTCAGTGATACAAACAATCAGCTCGATGCCTGCATCGATTGCTTCTAAGATTGCATCTTTACAAAAAGGTGCTGGTACATAGATAACAGACGCAGTTGCGCCAGTTTCTTGTACTGCTTCACGCACTGTATTGAATACAGGAAGACCAAGGTGCGTTTGACCGCCTTTACCTGGGCTTACGCCACCAACCATTTGTGTACCGTACTCAAGCGCTTGCTCTGAGTGGAAAGTACCTTGGCCACCGGTGAAACCTTGACAGATAACTTTTGTATCTTTATTGATTAATACAGACATTATTTGCCCTCCGCAGCAGCAACTACTTTTTCAGCAGCGTCTGTTAGTGATTCAGCAGCGATGATGTCTAGACCAGAGTTTTTAAGAACTTCACGGCCTAGTTCAGCGTTAGTACCTTCTAAACGTACAACTACTGGTACGTTTACGCCTACTTCTTTAACTGCGCCAATGATGCCTTCAGCAATCATGTCACAACGTACGATGCCGCCAAAGATGTTAACTAAAACAGCTTTAACATTATCATCAGAAAGAATGATTTTGAATGCTTCAGAAACACGTTCTTTAGTCGCGCCGCCGCCAACATCTAGGAAGTTAGCCGGTTTGCCACCGTGTAGATTTACGATGTCCATAGTACCCATTGCTAGGCCTGCACCGTTAACCATACAACCAACGTTGCCATCTAGCGCTACGTAGTTAAGCTCAAAGCTTGCTGCATGTGCTTCACGTGAATCTTCTTGTGAAGGATCGTGGAATTCACGGATTTTAGGTTGACGGTAAAGTGCATTACCATCGATACCGATTTTGCCGTCAAGACAGTGAAGGTTACCTTCGTCTGTGATCACAAGCGGGTTGATTTCAAGTAATGCGAAATCAAAATCAGTGAACATTTTACCAAGACCCATAAAGATCTTAACAAACTGTTTCATTTGTACTGGGTTAAGACCCAATTTGAAACCTAGTTCACGTGCTTGATAAGCTTGAGGACCTACTAATGGGTCGATCTCAGCTTTATGGATAAGCTCAGGTGTTTCCTCAGCAACAGTTTCAATTTCAACGCCGCCTTCAGTAGACGCCATGAAAACAACTTTGCGAGATGCACGGTCAACAACTGCACCTAGGTACAATTCGTTGGCGATGTCAGTACAGCTTTCTACTAAAATTTTAGCAACTGGCTGGCCTTTCTCGTCTGTTTGGTAAGTAACTAGGTTTTTACCTAACCAGTTAGCTGCAAACGCTTTAACTTCGTCGATAGTTTTTACTAGCTTTACACCGCCAGCTTTACCACGTCCACCTGCGTGAACCTGAGTTTTAACAACCCACATATCGCCGCCAATTTTTTCAGCAGCAGCTGCAGCTTCTTCAGGTGTATCGCAAGCGTAACCTGTAGAAACTGGTAAACCATATTCGGCAAAAAGTTGTTTTGCCTGATACTCATGCAAATTCATGATGCTTTATCCAAATTTTTATACTAAAAGAGCCGAATATTTTTTCAAATAAACAACTATCCCAAATTGCGACCATAGTATAGATCCCAAGGCTTAACATGAAAACCCCAGTATGACCAAAGGCGCAAAAAAAAAGCTGTGAATGTTCATTCACAGCTTACATTTCATACAACTAAATTAAACATCCAGTAATAAGCGTGTTGGATCTTCAAGTAACTCTTTAATTGTTACTAAGAAGCCAACAGATTCTTTGCCATCAATGATGCGGTGGTCATAAGAAAGTGCTAAATACATCATAGGAAGTATTTCTACTTTACCGTTTACAGCCATTGGACGATCTTGGATTTTATGCATACCCAAAATTGAAGACTGCGGTAAATTAATGATAGGAGTAGATAGTAAAGAACCAAATACACCGCCATTTGTAATAGTGAAGTTACCACCCGTCATATCATCAAGTGTTAGCTTACCATCACGACCTTTTAGTGCTAGCTCACGAATACCTTTTTCGATTTCTGCAACTGATAACTTGTCACAATCTTTAAGTACTGGCGTTACTAGACCACGAGGTGTAGATACAGCGATGCTGATGTCGAAGTAGTTGTGATAAACAATATCGTCACCATCAATTGATGCATTTACATCTGGGAAGCGCTTAAGTGCTTCAGTAACCGCTTTCACGTAGAAAGACATGAAACCTAAACGAATACCGTGGCGCTTTTCAAACACTTCTTGATACTGCTTACGAAGGCTCATGATAGGTTCCATGTTCACTTCGTTGAATGTTGTTAACATTGCAGTTGAGTTTTTCGCTTCAAGTAAGCGCTTAGCAATTGTTTTACGTAAACGCGTCATAGGAACACGTTTTTGTGTACGATCGCCCATTGCTGCTGCAGGTGCCGCCGCTGGTGCTGCTTTTGCCGCTGGTGCAGGTGCTTTTAAGAAAGTATCTACGTCTTCTTTAGTTACACGACCGTTTTTACCCGTGCCTTTAATTTTTGCAGCGTCTAGGCCTTTTTCAGCAATTAAACGACGTACTGAAGGTGTTAACACATCAGAGCTGTCGTTTGACTCACTTGCTGCTGGTGCAGCTGCGTCTGCTTTTTTAGCTGGTGCTGCTGGAGCGCCGCCCGCTTTAACCGAACCAATTACTTGCTCGCCTAATACAGTGTCGCCTTCGCCGTGGATTATTTCACCCATGATACCGTCTTCTTGAGCAACAACCTCAAGTACCACTTTATCAGTTTCAATATCTACTAAGTTTTGATCGCGAGTTACTGCGTCGCCTGCTTGTACATGCCATGTAGCAATTGTTGCGTCTGCAACTGATTCTGGAAGTACAGGAACTTTAATATCCACTTCTTTACCTTCTGATGCTGGTGCTGATTGCGCCGCTGGCGCGTCTTCTGATTTAGTTGCTGCAGATTCTTCAGTTGAAGAGTCTTCTTTTGGTGCATCTTCACTTGCTGGTGCTGCATCAGCATCGCCAAGTAAACCGATAACTTGATCGCCAAGTACCGTAGCGCCTTCTTCTTGTGTAATTTCAGTAATCACACCGTCATGTTGCGCAACAACTTCTAAAACCACTTTATCTGTTTCAATGTCTACTAAGTTTTGGTCGCGAGTTACTTTGTCGCCAACACTTACATGCCATGTAGCAACGGTAGCATCTGCAACCGACTCAGGAAGAACAGGAACTTTAATTTCTGTGCTCATTGCTTATCCTTTATTTTCGATAGTAAGCGCGTCGGCAACGAGCGCTTGTTGTTCTTTAGTATGTACTGACATATAACCACATGCTGGTGATGCTGAAGCCTTACGACCCGCATACGTTAGTTTAGCGTTTTGTGGAATAGCATCTTTGAAGTGATGTTGCGAGCAATACCATGCACCTTGGTTTTGCGGCTCTTCTTGACACCATACAAAATCAGTTACGTGCTGGTAACGCTCTATAATAGTTTTCATTTCGTCGTGTGGGAACGGGTAAAGCTGCTCTACACGTACGATAGCAATATTATCTTGTTCAAGCTTGCGGCGCTCTTGTAATAGTTCATAGTAAACTTTACCACTACAAAAAATAACGCGCTCTACTTTCTCAGGGTTAATATCATCAATTTCGTCAATCACATTATGAAAAACACCTGCAGAGAGTTCTTCTAGCGAAGACACTGCTAACGGATGGCGTAGTAATGACTTAGGCGTCATAACAATCAGTGGACGACGCAATGGTCTAACTGATTGACGACGAAGCATTGCATATACTTGCGCTGGCGTTGAAGGTACACATACTTGCATATTGTGATCAGCACAAAGTTGTAAAAAGCGCTCTAAGCGTGCAGAGCTGTGCTCTGGACCTTGGCCTTCGTAACCATGTGGTAATAAAATAGTAAGGCCGCATAAACGCCCCCACTTTTGCTCACCCGAGCTTAAAAACTGATCAAATACAACTTGTGCGCCGTTTGCAAAGTCACCAAACTGTGCTTCCCAAATAATTAATGACGTTGGCTCTGCCGTTGCGTAACCATATTCAAAAGCAACAACCGCTTCTTCAGAAAGAACTGAATCGAATACTTGGAAAGTACCTTGATCTTTACCAACATGCTCAAGTGGAGTGTAAGTCGCACCATCGGCTTGACTATGTACTACCGCATGGCGATGGAAGAAAGTACCACGACCAGAATCTTGTCCAGTAAAACGAATATCTGTGCCTTCTGCTGCAATAGTTGCATAAGCTAGTGTTTCTGCCATGCCCCAATCAAGCGGCTTTTCGCCAGATGCCATTAGCTTACGATCGTCGTAAATTTTCTTCACGCGCGATTGCGCTTTATGACTCTCTGGGTAGCTAGACACTATGTTGCCAAGCTCTTTTAGTTTTTCAACCGAGACACTTGCATCGTAATCAACACTCCATTCATGGCCAACATACTTTGCCCAATCTGATGAATGTGATGTTTCTGGCTGTATTTCATCAACCACACAATTACCTTCGTCTAAACCATTACGGTAATCATCAACAAGTGCTTTAACCTCATCTTCAGTGAATGAGCCTTCGGCAATTAATTGATCAGCGTAAATTAAACGTGGAACTGGATGCTTTTTAATTTTTTGATACATAACAGGCTGAGTAGCATTAGGCTCATCAGCTTCGTTATGACCATGGCGACGGTAACAAACAAGGTCAATTACAACGTCACGCTTAAATTGGTTTCTGAAATCAAGTGCCAGTTGAGTAACAAATGCCACTGCTTCTGGATCGTCAGAATTAACATGAAATATTGGCGACTGCACCATTTTAGCAATGTCAGTACAGTATGGAGTAGAACGTACATCGTCTTGTTTAGACGTTGTAAAACCAACTTGGTTATTTACTACTATACGAATACTACCGCCACAGCTAAAGGCGTTTGTTTGTGACATGTTAAATGTTTCTTGTACAACACCTTGACCAGCAATTGCTGAGTCGCCATGAATTGTAATTGGCAGTGCTTTAATACCTGAGCTGTCACCTAAGCGGTCTAAACGAGCACGTACTGAGCCCATAACCACTGGATTTACAATTTCAAGATGCGATGGGTTAAACGCAAGTGCCATGTGCACATTGCCACCTTTAGTAGCAAAGTCAGATGAGTAACCCATGTGGTATTTAACATCACCCGAGCTTAACGTGTCTTTGTGTTTACCGGCAAACTCATCAAATAACTCTGATGGATTTTTACCAAGTACGTTCACAAGAACGTTTAAACGGCCGCGGTGAGCCATACCAATAACAGCTTCTTTTTGGCCACTTTCACCAGCGCGGTGAATCAGCTCTTTAAGCATAGGTACTAACGCATCGCCACCTTCAAGTGAGAAGCGCTTAGCACCTGGGAACTTAGCCCCTAAATATTTTTCAAGACCATCGGCTGCGGTTAATCCTTTAAGGATACGTAGCTTTTCGTCTTTATTGAATTTTGGCCTAGACTGAACAGACTCTAAACGCTGTTGTAACCAACGTTTTTCTTCTGTTGATGTGATGTGCATATACTCGGCGCCAATAGAACCACAATATGTGGTTTTTAGTGCTTGGTATAACTCACCTAGAGGCATAGTATCGCGCCCTACAGCAAACGATCCTACATTAAATTCGCGGTCAAAGTCAGCATTGGATAGGTCGTGGTAATCTAGCTCTAAATCTCGTACGCGCTCTCGCTGCCAAATACCTAACGGATCTAAGTTAGCATTTTGGTGTCCACGAAAACGGAAAGCATTAATAAGTTGCAATACTTTAACCTGTTTAAGGTCACCGCCACTGCCCTCTGCTACCACTACTTCTCTATGCTTGTTTTTAGCAAGCGCCGCAAACTGTGCTCGAACTTCTGAATGTTTTACTTCAACATCCACACCATCAACTTTAGGTAATTGTTCAAACACTTCTCGCCATTCTTCTGGCACCGAAGTCGCATCGTCTAAATACGCTTCATAAAGCTCTTCAATATAAGCAACGTTACCGCCGTTTAAATGTGAAGATTCTAGCCATGCCTTCATCACACCTTCGTGCATTTATAAGCCCTTTTCTTTAGCGCAGAAATTAATAGTTATGATAACAGGATGACTAATTAGTATTAGCCATCCTACATTTACTAAGTAATTAAACCGCTCGGTTTAATAACATAGATTTTATTTGTCCAATTGCTTTGGTCGGATTAAGACCTTTAGGACAAACGCTAACACAGTTCATTATACTGTGGCAACGGAACACACTGAAAGCATCGTCTAAGTCAGCTAAACGCTCTTCTGTTGCTGTATCTCGGCTATCAGCCAAGAAACGGTAAGCATGAAGAAGGCCTGCTGGACCAATGAACTTGTCTGGATTCCACCAGAACGAAGGACACGATGTTGAACAACATGCACATAAAATACACTCATAAAGCCCATCTAACTTATCACGTTCTTCGATTGTTTGAAGACGCTCGCCAGCTGCAGGCGTGTCATTAATTAGATACGGTTTAACTTTTTCGTATTGAGTGTAGAACTGACTCATGTCAATAACAAGGTCACGAACCACAGGTAAGCCTGGTAATGGACGCACTACTATTTTACCTTTGCCACCTTTTTGCAGCGTAGATAAAGGAGTGATACATGCCAAACCATTTTTACCATTCATGTTAACACCATCAGATCCACACACGCCTTCACGGCATGAACGACGGAAAGATAATGTTGGATCTTGTTCTTTTAAAAGAATAAGTGCATCCAAAACCATCATGTCGTGACCTTCCTCTGTTTGCAAGGTGTATTCTTGCATACGAGGTGCGTTGTCAACATCGGGATTATAACGATAAACTGAAAATTGTACTTGTGCCATCGTCTATCTCCTAGTACACACGTGCTTTAGGTGGGAAAGCTTCACGCGACTTAGGCGCGTAGTTTACGTCACGCTTGCTCATTTCATCCGTTAACGGATTAAATACTGAGTGACATAACCAGTTTTCGTCATCACGATCTGGGAAGTCAAAGCGAGAGTGTGCACCACGGCTTTCGGTACGGAAGTTTGCAGCTACTGCAGTTGAGTAAGCTGTTTCCATTAAGTTATCTAGTTCAAGACATTCAATACGCTGCGTGTTGAAGTCTGATGATTTATCATCAAGACGTGCATGTTGCAGACGTTCACGAATTTCTTTAAGTTCTTGCAGACCAGCAGCCATAGAGTCACCTTCACGAAATACCGAGAAGTTAAGTTGCATACATTGCTGTAAGTCTTTTTTGATTTGAACTGGATCTTCACCTTGGCCAGCCGTTGAATTTTCCCAACGATTGTAACGTGCAAGTGATGTTTCTAAATCAGACTCTGATGCCGCTTTAGAAATTTCAACATCATTTAGGTATTTACCTAAGAAGTTACCGGCCGCACGACCAAATACCACTAAATCAAGTAATGAGTTACCACCTAAGCGGTTAGCACCGTGTACTGATACACAGGCAATCTCACCTACCGCAAACAAACCTTCAACGATTGTTTCTTTGCCGTTTGCGTCGATTTGTAGCGCTTGACCATTTACGTTGGTTGGCACGCCACCCATCATGTAATGACATGTAGGAATTACTGGAATTGGTTCTTTTGCAGGGTCAACGTGAGCAAATGTTTTAGCAAGGTCACATACACCAGGAAGACGCAGATTTAGTGTTTCTGCACCTAAGTGATCTAGTTTTAGCTTAAGGTGAGGACCCCAAGGACCATCACAACCACGACCTTCACGGATCTCAGTCATCATTGAACGTGCAACCACATCGCGAGACGCTAAGTCTTTTGCGTTTGGTGCATAACGTTCCATGAAGCGCTCGCCATCTTTATTTAAAAGATAACCACCTTCGCCACGACAACCTTCAGTTACTAGCGTACCCGCGCCAGCAATACCCGTTGGGTGGAACTGCCACATTTCCATATCTTGCATAGAAATACCAGCACGTGTTGCCATACCAACGCCATCGCCGGTGTTGATGTGCGCATTAGTAGTTGATGCAAAAATACGACCCGCACCACCTGTTGCTAATACTACTGCTTTAGATTTGAAATAAGTGATTTCACCTGTTTCAATTTCAATTGCAGTACAACCTACTACATCACCATTATCGTTTTTAACTAAATCAAGTGCATACCATTCTGAGAATACATTTGTTTTGTTTTTAACATTTTGTTGATAAAGAAGGTGTAATAGTGCGTGACCAGTACGATCGGCAGCTGCCGCAGTACGTGCAGCTTGTTCACCACCAAAGTTTTTCGATTGACCACCGAAAGGACGTTGGTAAACACGGCCATTTTCAAAGCGAGAAAATGGGAGACCCATGTTTTCTAATTCAGTAATAGCTTCTGGGCCTGTTTGACACATATATTCAATAGCGTCTTGGTCACCGATAAAATCGGAGCCCTTAACGGTATCGTACATGTGCCATTCCCAGTTATCTTCGTGCGAGTTACCAAGCGCTACTGTAATACCACCCTGTGCTGATACAGTGTGTGAGCGAGTTGGAAATACTTTAGAGATTAAAGCACACGTTTTGCCAGACTCAGTAATAGCTAAAGCAGCGCGCATACCTGCACCACCGGCACCGATTACTACGGCGTCAAATTCACGAACAGAATATTTCACTTATACACCCCATAATACGATTAGACCAATAGCTACGTAAGCAAAGGCCATTAGGTTTAGTACAAAGCCTAAAACAGCACGAAGCTTAGCGCACTTAACATAGTCTGTTAGAACTTGCCAAAGGCCAATGCGGGTATGAACCATAATGCAAACCAGGGCAATTAAAGTAAACCCTTTCATTGCTAGGTTAGAGAAGAGGCCTGTCCAGGCTTCGAAAGTGACTTCTGGCGTTGCTAAAAAATAGCCGATAATAAAAATCGCATACGCGCTTATTATTAATGCCGTGGTACGTAAAGATACGAAATCTTGTACACCATCACGTTTAAGAGTTGCTTGATTTAAAACCATATCCACACCCCTGCCAATACGGCAAACACAACGCCAAGAGCCATTGCAATTTTAGCGCTGAGGTTACCTGATTCAAGTTCTTCCCAATGTCCCATATCCATAATCATATGGCGAATACCACCAATAAGGTGATAACCCAATACAGACACGGTGCCCCAAGCAATAAATTTGGCAATGAATCCGTTAAACAGACCCTTGACGAATTCAAAACCTTCAGCAGAAGAAAGAGACTCTGACCAAGCCCAAATGACAAACGTTAAAGCAAAAAATAATGCAACACCGGTGACGCGGTGGAAAATTGACGCTTTAGCCGTTGCCGGCATAGATATAGTTGTTAGATCTAGATTTACAGGTCTTTGCTTTTTCACAGTTACTTGCCCATCTTGCCCACAGTGGGGCTCATCTACTTGTTTTTCTAAAACCCACCAAATATTTCTGATGGAACTATCAAAATAAACGTCTCTTTACAAATAAAGTTCACTATAATGCAAAAATTATAATGTAAAAATATGTTTACCTAAATACAATACGGTTAAAAACCTTCGACAGTATATATAGCCGCAGGCCTTTTTACAATTCTTGTTTAGTTAGAGCCATTTGCAAATTAGCCAATGGTATAATATTCAAACCATACCGAATATTTATTATACGTATACGCATAATGCTTATAAAAATTGACTTTATACCCCTCTTTCACGTTAAAATGAGAAGATGTGCTTAAAACAGATTTTAGAGTATAAAATCAGAATAGTTATCTTAATAGGAGATACATAGATGGCGGATAAGAAAGCCACAGTCCATATTGATGGTCTAGATCCAATCGAACTTCCAATTTATCAAGGTACTGCTGGCCAGGATGTAATTGACGTACGTACATTAGGTTCACATGGTCACTTTACTTACGATCCAGGTTTTATGTCGACTGGCTCTTGTGAATCTACAATTACTTATATTGATGGCGGCAAAGGTGTTCTACTTCATCGTGGTTACCCAATTGAGCAGCTTGCTGAAGACTCTAACTATGTAGAGCTATGTTACTTACTATTAAACGGTGAGTTACCTTCAAAAGAGCAGTATGAAGAATTTGCACAACAAATCACTCGCAGTACTATGCTAGATGAAAAAATTGCAACTTTCTTCCAAGGTTTCCGTTTTGATGCACATCCTATGGCAATGCTATGTGGCGTGGTTGGTGCTTTATCATCTTTTTATCATGAAGATCTTGATATTACAGACGCAAGCCAACGCAAAACAAGTGCAATTAAATTAGTAGCTAAGTTACCTACTATTGCAGCTATGGCTTATAAAACAAACATTGGCCAACCATTTGTATACCCACGTAACGATTTAAGCTACGCCGAAAACTTCTTACATATGATGTTCTCTGTACCTGCTGAAGAGTATAAAGTTAACCCTGTAACGGCTAAAGCTATGGATAAAATATTCATGCTTCATGCTGATCATGAACAAAACGCATCAACGTCTACTGTACGTCTTGCAGGTTCATCTGGTGCTAACCCATATGCTTGTATTGCTGCTGGTATCGCATCTCTTTGGGGCCCTGCACACGGCGGCGCTAACGAAGCATGTTTAAACATGTTAGAAGAAATTGGTTCTGTTGATCGCATTGACGAATACGTAGCTAAAGCAAAAGATAAGTCAGACCCGTTCCGTCTTATGGGCTTTGGTCACCGTGTTTACAAAAACTTTGATCCACGTGCAACGGTAATGCGTCAAACGTGTCACGAAGTACTTGCTGAGCTAAATATTCAAGATCCATTGCTTGATATTGCAATGAAGCTTGAGCAAATTGCGCTTGAAGACCCGTACTTTGTTGAGAAGAAACTCTACCCTAACGTAGATTTTTACTCAGGTATTATCTTAAAAGCGATCGGTATTCCAACAAGCATGTTCACTGTAATTTTTGCAATGGCACGTACTGTTGGTTGGATCACTCACTGGGATGAGATGCTATCTCAACCTGGTCATAAGATCAGCCGCCCACGTCAGCTTTACACGGGTTACACACAACGTGACTACAAAGCAACTGACAAGCGTTAATTCGCTGTAATATTGCTTAAGTATTTTAAAAGGTCGCTATTGCGGCCTTTTTTGTTACTCAGCACTTGAGAATTATCTTAAACAGATTACAATTCTCGCCCTAAATTGACTAATTAAATGAGCTTATGTCTGTTTCCACGTTTGATATCACTAAAATACGTAATGATTTCCCTATCCTAAATCAAACGATTAATAGCCAAACTTTAACTTATTTAGACTCTGGGGCAACCACACAAAAGCCACAATGCGTTATTGATACCACGGCACAGTTTTATGCAGCGCAAAACGCGAACGTACATCGTGGACGCCATACCCTCAGTGAGCAGGCTACTTATCGTTATGAGCAAGTACGAGATAAAGCTGCAGAATTTTTTGGTGTTAATAGTAATGAAATTGTATGGACTAAAGGGGCAACTGAAGCTATAAACTTAATTGCTAATGGCTTAAAAAATCAAATAAAAGCCAGCGATACCATCATTATTACGCCTATTGAGCATCATGCTAATATTGTACCTTGGCAGGTTTTGTCTCAGCAAACTGGTGCTAAGCTTGCTATTTTACCGCTTAACGACGATGCCACCTTTGATATACCTGCATGCTGTGAATTTATAAAGCAGCATAAACCTAAGTTATTGGCCATTAGCCAAGCCTCTAATGCGCTTGGTAATATCACTAATTTAGCGCCGTTAATTGCCAGTGCGAAAGCGGTAGGCGCATTAGTACTGGTTGATGGCGCACAAGGAGCAATGCATTTAAAAGCTAATTTAAGCACACTTAATTGTGATTTTTACGTTTTTTCTGCCCATAAAATGCTGGGGCCAACCGGTTTAGGCGGCTTATATGGCCGCTACGAGCAATTAAATGCCCTCACCCCATACCAAACCGGGGGAGAAATGATCCAAACCGTAACCTTAACGCACAGCACTTATCGCGATGCACCGGCAAAGTTTGAATCGGGGACGCCAAATATTGCCGGCGTATTAGGCTTTGGTGCAGCACTTGAGTATATAAATGCATTAAATCACCCTGCTTTAATTGAATATGAACAAACGCTATTTAATTATGCAGCCAATAGACTACAGCAAATTGATGGCATCACCCTATTTAGTGACCTTAAGCATAATATTGGCACTTTATGTTTTAACTATAAAGATGAGCATCCATACGATTTGGCAACTTTACTTGACGGATATGGGGTTGCACTGCGCAGTGGCCATCATTGCACTCAGCCTTTAATGGCGCATTTAGGGGTCAATGGCACCCTTAGAGCAAGCTTAGCTTTCTATAATAACCATACAGATGTAGATAATTTTATTGATGCACTACAAAAATGCATTGCTCTATTAGACTAATGTTGGATAAGAATATGACAAATACTTTTAATAAAGCAGCCCAAGGGATAAAAAATGCACCTGCATGGCAGCAAAAATACCGAGAAATAATGTTACTTGGTAAAACATTACCAGTACTTGCTGACGTTTTGAAAATAGACAGCGCATTAGTCCCTGGCTGCGAAAGTAAAGTGTGGCTATTTGTGGAGTTTGATTTAACCGAAAATACACTCGTGGTGATAGGTGATTCTGATACCCGTATTGTAAAGGGCTTACTTGCCTTAATATTAGCGCTATACAATGGCCTTACCCCAGAGCAAGTACTGGAGATAAACGCCTATCAAGAGTTTGAAAAACTAGGGTTAATTAGCCACTTAAGTCCATCTAGAGGGAATGGTATTAAAGCCATGGTAGAGACGATTCAAACCATGGCTAAACAAAAAATAAGTTAAATTAACCCAAGATCAGGTTAAATTATAAGCAGCGTTATGCTTGGGAACTAAGTAAACGCTGTTTTTTATCTAAATATTTACGAACGGCTTTTGCAGCTACAAAAAAGCCAAAGCTGCCGGTGATCATAGTCACTGAGCCAAAGCCATTATTACAATCCATATTCATACTACCATCGGCATTTTGCTTAGCATGGCAAACACTGCCATCACTGCCTGGGTATACCAGCTGCTCTGTTGAATATACACAATCAATATTAAACTTACGCTTAGGGTTATTACTAAAATTATATTGCTTGCGTAAAATATAACGCACTTTAGCTAAGAGTGGATCTTGGGTAGTTTTAGCCACATCGCCAAACGTAATTTGCCCCGGATCAGTTTGCCCACCTGCGCCGCCGGTAGTAATTACAGCTAGTTTATTGCGTTTACAATGCGCAATTAATGCCGCTTTTTCTTTCACTGCGTCAATACAATCAATAACATAATCAAAGCCCTGAATATGCTCATGAATGTTATCTAAAGTAATAAAGTCATCAATCACCTGCACTTCACATTGTGGGTTAATTAACTCACAACGCGCTTTCATCGCCTCCACTTTAGCTTGGCCAATGGTGCCGGTAAGTGCGTGTATTTGTCTATTTACATTAGTGGCACAAATATCATCTAAATCTATTAGGGTTAATTTGCCAACCCCAGTGCGCGCCAATGCTTCTGCGGCCCAACTACCAACACCACCAATGCCAACAACACAAAAATGTGCCTGCTGTAACCAGTCAAACTGTCGTTGTCCGTATAAACGTTTGATCCCGCCAAAACGTATGTCTGTTACTTTTTCAGTCATTTACCAATCCAGTTGCCATGGTGTTTTCCATGCTTGAAAATCTTGATGTTTAATTAATTGTGTAAACTCATCCCCATTATCGGGTAAAAGAGTAAATTGTATTTGCTGCTCATTCCATAAGAAATCAAGCGCAAATGCATGCAAGTAAGTACGTGCGCTATGCGCACCTGCATAAGAGGTATCACCTAATATAGGTGCGCCTATACTTTTTAGCGCTACTCTTAATTGGTGCGTTTTACCTGAGTAAGGTTTTAAAATATACCCCCTAAAACCGGGTTTATAACTTACAGAATAAAAACGACTAATAGCAGGATTAGCTGTTGTTGTAAGTAACTTAAAAGTACCACGGCGTGATTTTGCCATATCGCCTTTTATCCAACCCTGCTTTTTTTTAGGCTTGGCGTCGCTAATAGCCAAGTAAAACTTATTAATTGTGTGCTCAGTAAACATTTGCGTAAATTTAGCGGCGGCGAGTTTATTGCGCGCTAAAATAAGCAAGCCTGAGGTCACTTTATCGAGGCGGTGTACTGCAAAGAGTTTTTCATTTAATTGCTGCTCTGCTAATACCACAAAACCTGCGGCGTCTTCTGAATGAAAATTCAGCCCTGCAGGTTTTGCTAAAATATAAAAGTCTCTATGACTATGCACAACTTTTAAATAGGCTTTATTCGTAATGCTCACGCGTGTTTACTTTGCAAATAGCTAATTACTTTAGCTAAATCTTCTGGCGTATCGACACCCGCTTGTGGAGTAATATGCGCTTGCTCTATTTTAATATTGTAGCCATGGTAAAGCACACGTAATTGTTCTAGTGATTCTAGCTGCTCTAGCGGTGACACACTTAGCTCAATATATTGCTTAATAAAACCAGCTCGGTAGGCATAAATACCCACATGGCGTTGAAACGGCGTTAAATCCAGCGTGCTCTGCTCGCCCATCATGGCGCTACGATCAAACGGAATACTGGCACGCGAAAAATACAATGCATTTTTATTAATATCGCTAACGACTTTAACTGCATTAGGATTAAAAACGTCTTCTTGCTCTTCTATCGCTACACTTAAAGTGGCCATAGGTGCAGTTGATTCATTTAATAACGTGGCAACTTGAGATACATTTTCTGGTGCCAATAATGGCTCATCACCTTGCACATTAACTACAATAGTGTTGTTATCAAGCTTAAGTAAATCAACAACCTCTGCTAAACGTTCCGTGCCTGACTGATGATCTTCACGCGTCATTAATACATCACTTGTAAAGGTACTCACAGCATCAAATACTTTTTGATGATCGGTCGCAATAACAACTTTACTCGCACCCGATAAACAGGCTTTTTCATAAACATGCTGGATCATTGGCTTACCACAAATATCGGCTAGTGGTTTGCCTGGTAAACGGCTAGAAGCGTAACGCGCAGGAATAACAACTACGAATTCCACTTTTGTACCTCATCAAGTGACAATTCACGCGCTTCATTTTCAAGCAATACTGGAATGTCATCGATAACCGGATACGCCAACTTAGCGGCTGTACTTATTAGTTCGCTGTTTTCTTTATCAAAACGTAATTTACCCTTACATACTGGGCAGGCGATAATTTCGAGTAATTTTGTATCAAAGGCCATTGAGGATCCCTTTATCTTTTAATAATGAATTTAATTTGTTTATAACGCTATCGGTAGGTTGAGCATCCACTGGTAAGTAATACCAATTTTGTTTTGCAAAAGCACTACACTTTACAGCATCTTTTTCGGTCATTAACACATTTTCATCACCAAACTGAGTAAAATCATCAGCAGTGTATGCATAATGGTCTCGATAATGATGGGTTGATACTAAGGTAATGCCTTGTGCTTGTAATGACTGTTCAAAACGCAGCGGATTACCAATAGCACTCACAGCGTGGGCTGTTAATATAGGCTCTGTTAGCGTACTATTATTGAGCACAGATTTTAAAGCTGCAGGCTGCAAATTATAACGTTGTGGGTTGTTGCCGCCATTTTCTATCACTAAATCAACGCTCTTTAAGCGCTTTTTAGTTTCGCGAAGCGGGCCTGCTGGCATTAACAAACCGTTGCCAAATTGACGTGCACTATCAACAATACAGCATTCAATACTGCGTGCCATTTTATAATGTTGCATGCCATCGTCAGATATAATTACATCAATAGCAGAGGTTTGTTCCAGTAATTCTATATTTTGTTGTCTGTTTGGGCCAACCGCTATGGGGCACTGCAAACGATGATATAAAAGTATCGGTTCATCGCCCGCCTCAAGCGTAGTACTGTTATGATCAACAAGCAATGGATATTGCTTAGCATGCCCGCCGTAGCCTCGGCTAATAATACCTACAGATAAACCTTGCTGAGTTAAATGAGCGTGTAGCCACAGTACAAATGGCGTTTTACCATTGCCGCCAACACTAATATTACCCACTACAATTACAGGTGTTTTGCTACTAAATTGCGTTAGTATACCGCATGTATAAAGCCATTTACGTAATGTTGATATTAGCCAAAACAGTGCAGCTAAAGGCAGTAATAATATAGTAATTAAACTGACGGGCTGATACCAGCTTTGTTCAATTTTGCTCACCCTTGCTCACCAAATTGCATTTTGCATAATGCTGAATAAGTGCCATTATTTGCCAGTAAACTTAAATGATCGCCACTTTCAATAACACTGCCATTATCTATAACATAAATTCGGTCGCTATTTTCTATCGTCGATAAGCGATGCGCAATTACAATCGAGGTTTTGTCTTTCATTAATGCCTCGAGTGCTTGCTGAATTAGTTTTTCTGATTCAGTATCGAGCGCAGATGTTGCTTCATCAAGGATTAAAATAGGCGCATCTTTTAATATTGCACGAGCAATAGCAATACGTTGGCGTTGACCACCAGAGAGCATTACCCCATTTTCGCCAACCATAGTATTTAGCTGCTCTGGTAAGTCTTTTACAAACTCCCATACATGCGCTTGCTTGGCTACTTTTTCCAGTTCTTGCTCCGATATTTCACGCTGTAAACCGTAACAAATATTATTGGCAATGGAGTCGTTAAATAACACCACTTGTTGCGACACTAGCGCAAACTGACGACGTAAATCGGTTAGCTTATAATCATGCAGTGCAATGCCATCGAGTAAAATTTCACTCGGCGCTTCTAAATCATAATAACGTGGCAATAGGTTAGAAATAGTAGATTTACCTGAGCCCGAACGCCCAACTAAAGCAATGCTTTCACCCGCTTTAATCGTTAACGATAAATTGTTTAATACCGGCTCATCTTTAGTTGGGTATTTAAAGGTGACATTTTTAACTTCAATCAAGCCTTTTACTTTATCTACGCTTACAGTACCTGTGTCTTTTTCTACTTCCTCGTCGAGTATTAAAAACACACTTTGCGCGGCTGAAACTCCTCGCTGCATATCACTGTTTACATTAGCTAGCTGTTTAAGCGGGCGAAGTAACATCATCATTGATGAAATTAATACTACAAAGTCGCCTGAGCTTATGGTGTCAATCATCGAAGGCATTGACACAACCCATAAAATAACCGCCATAGCGCTGGCAGCCAATACTTGAATGATTGATACACTCAAGGCTTTAGTTGCGTCCATTTTAATTCGTTGCTGACGATTATGATTATTTACTTTTGAAAACTGATCTATTTCTTGATTTTGGCCACCAAAACCATGGATCACTTTATGACCGCTTAGCATTTGCTCTGAGCTACGAGTAACTTGCCCCATAGCTGATTGAATACTTTTAGAAATGTGTCTAAAGCGCTTTGACACCACAGTGACTATGACAGCAACTAAAGGAATAATAACTAAAAATATCAGCGATAATTGCCAACTGGTATAAAACATAACTGCGAGTAAAAACACCACAAAAGCGCCTTCACGCACTACAATTAATAATGCCTTGGTAATAGCTTGTTGTACTTGTTCGGTATCAAAGGTTATTTTGGAAATAAGATCGCCGGTGGAGTTTTTATCATGAAACGATACCGGTAAATGTAGAATATGTTCAAACAACTCTTGGCGCAGCGAGCGTACAACTTGTGAGCCTACATAACTCAAACAATAAGACGACATAAAGTTAAATACACCACGCCCTATTACCAAAGCAATAACTACAAATGGTGCATATTTTAGTACATCAGCATTGCGCTCATTAAGACCTTCGTCAATAAACGGCTTCATAAGCTGAATAAATAAAGCATCCATACCTGAATACCCTATCATGCCAATAATAGCGACGATGGCGACTGTTCTGTACGCACCAACGTAAGAAATAAGACGTTTATAAATTTGTGTAGTACTTTGATCCATAACACTCTCTTTATACAGTTACAGCCCCTATTGTATCCTCAGGGAGGCTAAAACAAAACGTCAATCTTTAATAAACCAATAACTTTCACGCTCTCTGGCCGTTTCAACATGCAGATTAGTACTATAAAATTTAATTCTAATTTGTCCTTGCTGCCCAGTAATATATTGCGCAGCGCCAATTTTGTTAAACCGTGCAACCACTTCATCATTAGGAAAATGCCATTGCCCTTTGTAAGCACTCGAATGCACCACAACTTTAGGGTTAACAGCCGCGATAAACTCACTACTTGATGAAGTACCACTACCATGATGCGGGCTTATTAATACATTGCTTGCTAAATTATATCCTGCGGCAATTAGTGCGTGCTCTCGTTGCTTAGAAATATCACCAGTAAAAAGTACACTGTGTTGCGCGCTACTAATTTTAACTACGCAGGAGTCATCGTTGTTATTGTTAAAAGTAATTGAACTAAACGTTTGTATTTTAAGCCCATAAAAATCCATAGTCATGGTTTTACATAAACTCGGTATACCATTTGGATGAAAAGCACTGAGAGTCGATTCAAAGCCTGCCTCAATAAAATGTTTAACTCCTCCTGCATGGTCGTTATCTTGATGGCTTAAAATAGCGGTCGCAACATTCAGATTATTAGCTTTTATATACGGCAGTAAAATACTACGTGTACGGCTAAAGCGGTTAAAATAACTAGGGCCAAAATCATAAATTAATGCATTGTTATCTTTTTCTAACAACACCATCAAACCATGGCCAACATCAAATATGTTTACTTGCCAATCACTTTTGGAAGTAAAGTAACTATCAACCAGCAATACACTTAACGGGATACAAGCAAGCCATTTAAATTTCACTAAATATAGTAGTAGCATGGTTACATAACTAAACATTACTATATCTAAAGTAATTGTTCCTACATTAAACCAACGCCAGCCTGGCGGTATTGCCATTAATTGTTGATACAAAAAATACAATACGGGGTCAAATAACGACACTATCAGGCTCATATCAATAACACTGCTCAATATCGCAACCACTAATAATAATGGCATAATGATAAAGGCGAGCAACGGAATAGCGATTAAGTTCAAGACTAACCCTGCCAAACTCACACCATTAAAAAAGTATAACGACAAAGGCAATAAGCCTATAAATAGTGCCCCTTGTATAGCACATAACATGCCTACTTTAGCGATAACAGAAGCCCCCTTAAAAGGTACTTTTGTAATAACAATAAAGATGATAACCACAGCTAAAAATGAAAAATACAAACCTGGATTTAATACATTAAAAGGGTTAATCATTAAAACTAAAACCAAGGCGTATAAAATACTGCGCCAACGTAGCGATTGTTTAGCTAGGTAATACAATAATAAGTAGCACCCTAACATTATTAAAGCCCGGGTCGCAGAGACAATAAAATCGCTTAAAAATACATAAATAAATGCCGCTATAAAGCCCATTAAGCTATAACAAGTTGCAAGGTTAATTGTTTGTTTTATTCTAATTCTGGCGTGGCTTACAAGTGAGCGTGTTACAAAAAAAGCAAAGCCAAAAACTAACGAAATATGCAACCCAGAAATTGCCAGTAAATGGCTTAACCCCAGCGTTTGCATGGTCAGCTTTTGTTCAAAGTTCATTAAGGACTTGTCGCCCGTCAGCAGCGTATAATAAAGCCAGTTAAGCTTAGACTCTTTAAATATGTGTTTAATATAGTGGCGATAAGCTATAACGTGTTGGTTTCTTTTTGTATCTGTAATAATTAAATTTTTATTGAGTACTTTGCCTTTAAAAAATATTTTTTGTGTAAATGCATAAAGTTGATTGTCAAAAACAGTAAAATTTTTTGTGCTTCTAAAGTTTTTTAAATGTGCGTGAGCACTGAAAGTTGCGCCTACTTCTAATATTTGCGCTGAATCAACACTTAACATAGCACTGGGGGCAGTAAAATAAGCGTAATCTTGCTCATCAAGCTTAAGAATTTTTGCTTTTATATATTGCGGAGCATTAGCTGATACAACGTCTTCAACAACTAACTTTACTGAATATGCATACTTTTCACCCTGCGCTGGTAGCTCAAACGAGTAAAAAAGTGTGAAATGCACTAAGATAGCAAAAATAGCGCAAATAAAGCCTAACAAAACATTTGAAAACGGCTTAAAATAAGCGCTCGCAATTAGGATTGAAATTGTGATGAGTATAAATTCGAGGGTTTGAAAATAAAATACGGTTGCAATACTTCCGCACACAAATCCAAGACTAATCCACATTGATGTAAATGGTTGCTTTAAATGGCTAAAAAAACGATCCAACGATTTTTACCCGATCCAAATAAAATTAGGCATCACAAATCACTTAAAATATTTGGCCGTTTGTTACAAGACGCGAACCTTTGGCATTTAAATAGACGCTCTGCGCGTGGTGCATTTGCTGTCGGGTTATTTTTTGCGTTCATCCCTGTTCCTTTTCAAATGGTCCTAGCTGCAGCAACCGCTATAGTGTTTAGGGTAAACCTGCCCATTTCAGTGGCCTTAGTGTGGATAACTAACCCCGTTACCATGCCACCTATTTTTTACTGCTCTTATCTTATTGGCACCCTAGTACTAAACCAGCCAGAACAACATTTTTCCTTTGAAGCAAGCTGGCCTTGGTTTATCGAAAGCTTAACGACTATTGGTCCAGCATTTTTAGTTGGCTCCTTGGTGTCGGCATCAGTTGCCGCGATTATCGGCTATTTTGGAATAGATATTGTTTGGCGGCGTTCAGTTAGAAAAGCATGGTTAATACGTAACAAGTAGCCAATAGTTATAATGACTATAGACAAAAAAAGCCCAACTTAACAAGTTTGGGCTTTTTTAGTTTCTCGGCTTAAATTTTCGATTTAAATTCTATTAAAATCTAAATACTCGTCTAAACGCAATCAGTGGTAATAATAATAATCCATACCAAGAGAAGCTTGCAGATCGACGCTCATACACTTCGGCATCAGGTGGTGCGCAATCCTCTATCGTGCCATTAGGTATTGGCGAAAGCTTTACTGCTACAGCAACACTTTCATATTCAGTTTTACCGTTAACATCGGTTACAACTTCACCTAATGAGTTACGCTTTTCAACAGTTTTAGTGGCCACACCAAATATTTCATTGTTTTCGTTAATCACTTTAGCTTCACTCATGCTATAGCCATAACTACTTGTACCGTCCATGTCGTAACACGGCAATAAGTCATTTAAATTAGTGATTTTATCATCACCTATTTTATAAATGAACGCAGCTGATCGACGTGAACTATCAGAAATACCAACCTCACCTTCGCCAACAATATAACCTTGATTATTTATACTGTTACCGTATGAGCTTGAGCTCGTAAAATAGCTATCTGGATAAACGGTAGTACCTGTTGCTATATCATGATAGAAAAACTTATTACGTAAAGCACCATCAACACGTCTTGTGGCATAACCTGTCACAATATTATTATCGTTAATTGCTAAAGATTTACCGCCTTGCCAACCGTCTGGTTGATTTATAAATTCAACCGCTTTGCCATCTTTAAAATACACCGGCATGGTTATAATAGTAGTATCTTTATCATAATAACGCGTGTTCGATACACCTGCTGCAATACCGTTCTTATTAACCGCAAATGCATTACTAATAAACGCAAAGTCAACTTCGTCTTCATAAGGAGTAAAGGCTAAACCTAGTACCTCGGTAGACGTGATATTAAATGCGTTATCAAGCGTCCATTTAGTTGCTTGCTTATTAAATATCCCACGGGTTGTTTGATTATTAATAACTTCAATACAGGTTGAAAATGGCTGATATTTATCATCACAGTTATCAGTAATATTGGTTTGACGCGTTTGCGGTATACCAAGTGACATATTACCAACAACAATATAACCATCTGCGGTTTTTACAATATCAGAGGCTTGGCTAGTACCACCATATTCACTAAATTGGGGTACCAAAGGAACTTCCATACCGCTTTCAGATATAATAATACCGCGCTCTATAAAGTCACGAGTAAACCACGATGTAGGATCAGTTTCGTCCTCTATAGTAAACTCTATTTTATCAAATGGAGCACTGCCCCACCCAACTGTAGTGCCATCTTCTGCAACAGCGTTGTAAAAGTTAGTCACAGAGCGGGTAACGCCTGGGTAATCAGGCGTGTTTATATCAAACAAAGTTTGCTCAACAGCAGCGCCGCTATCATATTTTATTGCCGTTAGTGAGCTTAACTTTTGAAACTGATAATTAGCCGACACATTAGCTAAAAAACGAATCATGAAGCTATGCGCATCTGCATTTGTTGCTACAGCATTGTTTTTTTCTATGTCTTCTAACGTAAAAGTAATCTCTTTATCACTAAGCTCAAATGCATTAACTTCATTAGTGTAAGCGTTTTGAATTAAACTCAGTGAAAAATCAATATGCTCAATATCTACAGGTAAATTATATAAGCCATTAGCTATACCTATAATATGACCACTTTCACTTACATCGGTAACATAAGAATATTTCGCGCCTTCAAGTGCACCCAATTCCGTTAATTGATAAGTCGCACTTAATGCTGAAGTACTCATTGTTGCTAAAATACTGGCAGCGAGTAATTTATATTTCATTTTAGTCCTTACTACTGATTTTTTAATTCTTCAAGTTCTTCCCAGCGCGAAAACGCGGCCTCAAGGTCTGACTCAAGTTTTGCCAAATGGTTCAATGCCTTAGCCGTTATATCACTGTCTTGCTTAAAAAAATCAACATCACTAACTATGGCTTGTTGAATTTCAACATCGGCTTCGAGTTGTTCCATTTTATTAGGCAGTTGCTCTAATTCAAGTTTTAATTTGTAAGAGAGTTTATTACCTTTAGCCTCTGCTTTAACTACTGGCGCAGCAGGTACTTTTTCAACTTTTTTAGTTGCTTGCTGTGGTTGATTTTTTTGTTGCTCTGCTAAGTAATTAACATAGGCTTCGTAATCACTGTAGCCGCCAACAATATCAGTAATCTTGCCATTACCTTCAAATGCCCAAACACTAGAGCAGGTATTATCAATAAACTCACGGTCATGGCTTACTATTAATACTGTGCCTTGATACTGGTTAATAATATCTTCCAAAAGCTCTAATGTTTCTATATCCAAATCATTAGTTGGCTCATCGAGTACCAATATGTTTGACGGTTTTAAAAACAGTTTCGCCAATAACAAGCGGTTTTTTTCACCACCCGAAAGCGCTTTAACTGGTGTACGGGCACGTGCTGGCGGGAACAAAAAGTCTTGTAAGTAACCTAATACATGGCGCGAGCGACCACCCATCATTACTTCTTGCTTACCTTCAGCAACGTTGTCTTGTACTGTTGCTTCTTCATCTAATTTTTCACGGTATTGGTCAAAGTAAGCAAATTCTAAATTAACACCTTGCTTAGTTTCACCGCTATCTGGGGCTAGGCTACCAAACATTAATTTTAATAACGTTGTTTTACCAATGCCATTAGGACCAACTAAACCAATACGATCGCCGCGCATAACCAAGGTTGAAAAATCATCTGCAATCACTTTATCTTTAAATGCATGACAAAGATGCTTAGCTTCAAATACCAATTTACCCGAACGATCTGCGGTTTCAATATTAAAGTCTGTTTTACCTACTTGGTCAACACGTTGTTTACGCTCGTTACGTAGTTGCTTAAGTTCACGTACGCGCCCTTCATTACGGGTTCTTCGTGCTTTAACACCTTGGCGTATCCACGTTTCTTCTTCGGCTAAACGCTTATCAAATAAAGCATTTTGGCTTTCTTCAACTTTTAAGTCGTGGGCTTTTTGCTCTAAATAAGTAGCATAGTCGCCAGGGTATGATATTAATTTACCACGGTCTAAATCTAAAATACGCGTTGCAACAGCACGAATAAAGGCACGGTCATGCGATATAAATACAATGCCGCCTTTAAATTCTTTTAAAAATTGCTCAAGCCACATAACACTTGCCATATCTAAGTGGTTAGTAGGCTCATCGAGTAATAATAAGTCTGGCTCACTAACCAGTGCACGAGCAAGTGCAACTTTACGTAACCAACCACCTGAAAGTGACTCAAGCTTAGCATCAGGTGTTAACTCTAATTGGGTTAAAACAACTTGAATGCGACTGTCAAAACGCCAGCCATCAACCGCTTCTAATTGGTTTGATAAACGCTCAAGTTTATTTAATAACTTATCGGTACATACGGTTTGTAGCTCTGTACTCACATGATGAAAATCAATCAGTAAGTTGGCAATTTCAGGCATACCTTGAGCAACATAATCAAATACAGTGCCGCTTGCGCCTTTTGGTGGATCTTGTTCTAAACGAGAAATTCTTATACCGCCAAGCTGGTTTATTTCGCCATCATCTAATAAAACCTCACCATCGAGTACTTTTAATAACGTTGACTTACCAGCACCATTTCGACCTACAACACACACACGCTCGCCACTTTCAATCACTGCATCTGCTTTATTAAGCAATGCATGAGTACCAAAGGCCAGTTGTGCTTTTAAAATTCTAATTAAATCCATAATTCTTCTTTGCTCTTATTCTGCTTGCGCTAAAAATTCACGCACGTCTAGTGCAGTAAAAGGCCAAAATAATTGTTGGCCTTGCTCACTTTTAAATACCGGAATACTAACCTGATAATCAGCAATAAGCTGATCATCAGTCATAATATCTACTAGCAATAATTCATTGTGGCTATTAACTAATCCCTTAATTAATTGCTCAGCTTGTTCACACAAATGACAACCATCTGTGTGATATAAAATCCACTTAGCCATGGGTAATTAACCAGCTATTATGAATTTTTTTATTACGCTTAAAATCAGGCGATAAGGTTTTGTCAGAAATATTAACCGCTTTTAAGCCCAAGCCAATTAAACCCACTTCATCCATAACAAAGCCACGTTTATTATTAGAAAAAATAAGCGTACCCGACGGGCTTAATATTTTTTTAACCCAAGTTAATAACTTAATATGATCGCTCTGCACATCAAATGCATCTTTCATACGCTTAGAGTTTGAAAACGTCGGGGGATCTAAAAAGATTAAATCGTACTGCGCCGTCGCATGCTCTAGCCACTTTAAGCAATCTGCTTGCTCAAAACGGTAGCGAGTATTACTAATATTATTTAAATCAAAGTTGTCTTGGCCCCATTTTAAATAGGTTTTTGACAAGTCAACCGTGGTAATTGCTTTAGCGCCACCAAGTGCTGCATGTACTGACGCTGTACCTGTGTAGGCAAATAAGTTTAAAAAGCGCTTATCTTTGGCGTTTTCTTGAATATAACGACGCATTAAACGGTGATCTAAAAACAAGCCAGTGTCTAAGTAATCAAATAAATTCACTTTAAACTTAGCGCCAAACTCTTCAACCACCATAGTGCGGTTTTGTTTAGCCATTGGCGTGTATTGCTCTTCGCCTTTTTGCTTTTTACGTACTTTTACAGCAATATTCTCTGGTGCTATTTTGAGTTGTTCAGCGGTTAAGCTGATCACATCTTGTAAGCGTTTTTCAGACGTTTTTTCATCAATTTCTTTCGGGGCTGCGTATTCAAAAATAACCGCTGAGTCACCGTAAATATCTACAGCAACGTTGTACTCAGGAATATCAGCTTCGTATACACGGTATGCTGTAATTTCGTTTTGCTTAAGCCAGTTTTTTAAACCCTGCTTGTTCTTTTTCAATCGATTAGCAAAAGACATTGAACCTTCAAAATTCAGCGCTTTTTTATCATCGGTTGTCAGGCTTACTTGTTTGTCATCAAGTTGATACAAGTTAAGTTCAACATCTAACGGGCCATTTTTAAATTTATAACGTTTCAGCCTAACCAACTTTAACAGCTTAAATAAGCTCTCATCCATACCCAGTAAAGCAAGCTTCCAATGATTGAAGTGCTTTTTAAAGCCCACACCTAAATTACGATGTAAATCTACAAGCTCAGCCATAGAACCAATACGCTCACCATAAGGTAAGTTAGATATAACTACGCCAGGTAATTTAGCCACTGCGGTTAGTTTAGTTGCATCACTTTGTTTAAACTTAATAATATCGTCTAGCTCAGCACGTTTTGCGTTATCAATTGCTTTACCTAATACTTGAGCGTCGTAATCGTGGCCAATGAGCCATAATTTAGGGTCTATAATATTGCCCAGCAATTCTTCTTTTAGCTCTTTAAATTTCGCAGCTCTAAAACTTGGTAAGCGCTCAAATGCAAAGCCTTCGCGAAATAAGCCGGGAGCTTCGTTGCGCGCCATACCGGCAGCTTCAATTAAAATAGTACCTGCACCACAACATGGGTCAAACAAAGGCTGATTTACATTTTCAAGCCAGCCGCTGCGTTTGATTAATGCCGCTGCTAAATGCTCTTTTATAGGTGCTTTACCTTGGCCCTGTCGGTAACCACGTTCAGATAAACGCGGGCCAGAGTAATCTATATACATAGATACGCCATAACGATTTAAACGCGCAACCACACGCACATTAGCGTCTTGTTTATCAACATTAGGGCGCTGCTCGAATAAGTCGTTAAAGTAATCAACTATGGCATCTTTTATAACTAAACCAGAAAACTGTGTATTTTTTAATGAGTCGTTGGTGCCATTAAAGTCGACAGCAAACGTTTGTGTAGGCCCAAACCATTCTTGCCATGGTTGTGAGCGAGCAAAGTTATACAGGCTATTTTTGTCATCTACGCCTTCTTTTTCTTCAATAAGCATAAGCACGCGCGTAGCAAAGCGAGTCGATAAACACACCTTTTGCGCCAATAATGAGTCTGCCTCAAAGCGAACAGAACCAACAGTTTGCTTAGACACAGTTGCGCCAAGTTCTGTTAGTTCATCAACCAATAAATTTTCGATTCCGATAGAAGTAAGTGCGATAAATTGCAAAGTAGTAACCCTTAATAGCTAATTGCGCAGGATTATAACATAGGTTTGCATACAAACACGCCATAAACACGGGCTGAAAATAAAATTAGATTAAGCTATTTTGCTATGAATATGCTGATTTAAGAGAGGATGTACACGATTGTTTAAAACGCGAATGGCTTCAAACTGTACTAATGATAAATTATCATCTAATTGAAAATTTTCACTTAGGTTAATACATACAGATGCATCACTGCTGTGCTCTACAATTAAAAACTCTCCCGACTGCGCTTTAGAGGTTAAATTAATAACGGCTTCAGTACTTGGAGTGCTTCCTGTGTATTGCTCAAAAAACCAACTTTTAGCAAGTACTGGCTTTAATTGAAATTTCACTGCGGTTGCATTGAGTGATATTTGACATAATTGCGCTGGATTCCACAGCTTAAATTGCACAAGATATTGATAAACTTGTTCATAAAAAGCGGCATCTTCTAAGCTAAAATAAGGGTTTTTAAATGTGCTGTCAGTAAGTTGTCTTAACTTATAAGGAGTGCAGAGCTGCATATCTTCATTTAAATCAAGTAATAAGCGGTTTTTTTTGGCGCAAGATATCCACTGCCATTGCTTTGATGCTTGTAACATATCCCCTCCACGCTTAGCATTTAAATATAATAAAAACAATAAGCACAAAGTATAGCCGCTTTTAATCATTTTTAAAATGTTTTATTAGAACATTTATTGAACGATCAAAAGCTTAGAGGGCAAGTTAGCCTTTTAGTGTTAAAACAAACTTAACTTTTAAGGCTAAGTAGCCCTATTTTTTATAAACTATCAACTATCGATTTAATTAATTGTGGGCCTTTATAAATAAAGCCAGTATAAATCTGTACTAAATCGGCACCTGCGTTTATTTTTTCTTTCGCCGATGACACATCGTCAATACCGCCTACACCTATAATAGGTAACTGCCCATTAGTTAAACGCTTTAACTCGCTAACTACATGCGTCGCACGCTCCCTAACTGGCTGCCCCGATAAACCACCGGCTTCGTCAGCATATTGCTGACCCGCAACCATGCTACGCTCAAGTGTAGTATTGGTAGCAATTACCCCATCTATTTTATTGCTTAGTAAAGATTCACTTACTTGAGCAATTTGGATTGGATCTAAATCTGGCGCAATTTTTACCAGCATAGGTACCTGTTTACCATGTTTAGCAACAAGATCAAGCTGCTCGTTTTTCAAACTTTGTAGTAAATCATCAAGGGCTGCACCGTATTGTAAATCACGAAGCCCTGGGGTATTTGGCGATGAAATATTAACAGTTATATACGAGGCATGTTCAAATACCTTGCGCATGCAATGTATGTAATCGTCTTTGCCTTGCTCATTCGGTGTGTCTTTATTTTTACCAATGTTAATACCTAAAATACCGGTATAGTTGGCTGCTTTAACGTTATTAACTAAATTATCAACGCCTTTGTTATTAAATCCCATGCGATTGATAATGGCATTTGACTGCGGCAATCTAAACATACGTGGTTTATCGTTACCAGCTTGTGGGCGCGGAGTAACTGTACCCACTTCAACAAAACCAAAGCCCATTTGTGCAAATGCAGTAATACACTCTGCATTTTTATCAAGCCCTGCAGCAAGACCAACGGGATTTTTAAGTTCTAAGCCTAAAAAATTAACTGGTTTATTCACAATATTTTGTGACCAAGCAGCGCTTAATGGTGTATTGGCAAAACGACTTAAATTATTAAGAGCGAACTCATGCGCCCACTCCGCATCACGGGTAAACATAAAACGGCGAGCTAAATCGTAAAACATGAATATAATCCTCTTAAAATGCAGACAAAAAAATACCTCAGACTAGGCCGAGGTATTGTATAACAATTTTAACCATTAACTCATTATTTTCACCAAGGAAAATAATGAGTAGGCATTAATTATGGTTTTTATTCTATTACACGCAGTTATGGCTTAATAACATGAGTTCACGTAGTGCTACTGAAAACTTAGCAAAATCGTGAGTTTGTGATGTTCTAAACTCTGCAAGCATTTGCTTCCAACGTTGTAATAATAACTCTTGGCTATCCATCCATTGCTCAATTTGGCCATTAACATCTTTGTTATCATCAGCAAAACCGTTTAATACCACTTCTGCTAATGTACGTTGTTGCCAATCAAGCTCTTCGCGGTACGATGCACGCGCTAATGCCTGCCAATGGTTTGCTACTGGTTGCTTAGTAATTTGCTCTAAGAACCAATGTAAGCCCATGTTTGCACCAAGCTTGAAGTAAGTATGCGATACAGTATCGATACTTTGTTTCGAACTTGCTGAGATTTCAGCTAAGTCCATAGCAGAAAACAAGCTAGATAAACCAGTAATGCGATTAGCTAGTTCTGCAGGCACACCACTTTGTGTTAACTCTTGGGCAGCTGCAACTAAAAGCTCGCCTTCTTTATCAACCATATACGTTGTTAAATTAGCACTTAAATCTGCAAATGTTGGCGCAAAAAATTCAACTGTTTGGGTAATTGTTTGTGCTTTGTTCCGATGACGTAAGAACCAACGTGTTACACGACGAACCGTGCGACGTAATTGGTATAGCATTTCGGTTTGTACAGCAGCCGGAATTTTATTATCAAGTGCAACAACCGAGGCCCACGTATCGCTCATTTGGAACAACTCGCTGGCAATTGAATAACATAAAGCAATTTCAGCTTCATTTGCACCGGTTTCTTCATGCATACGCACCATGAAGTTAAGGCCCATATCGTTAACAATTTGATTAGCCAGTTTAGTGGCAATAATTTCTTTACGAAGTGGGTGATTATCCATCGCTTCGTTAAACTTCTCACGCAGTGGTAACGGGAACGAATTAACTAACAATTGACGGTAATATGGATTTTCAGTAATTTCATCTGTAACAAATGACTCTTTAAGTACCATTTTAGAGTACGACACTAAAATCGCTAACTCTGGACGTGTTAAGTCTTTGCCAGCTGCTGCACGTTCTGCTAATTCTTCATCACTTGGGATAAACTCAATCGCACGATTTAGCTTGCCTTCTTTTTCAAGAGCATGAATAAAGCGAATTTTCTCTTTAAGCGTTGATGAGCCTTTAGATTGAGTAATTGAAATAGTGTGTGTTTGACGATAACAATCATTCAATACCAGCTTAGACACTTCGTCTGTCATAGCGTATAAAAGTTCATCGCGTTGCTTGCGCGTTAAGTCACCTGAGGTAACTAAACCATTAAGTAAAATCTTAATATTAACTTCGTTATCTGAACAAGTAACGCCACCTACGTTATCAATAAAGTCAGTATTAACACGGCCGCCTTTCGCTGCAAATTCAATACGTCCTAACTGAGTTGCACCTAAGTTACCGCCCTCGCCAAATACTTTAGCACCTAGCTCGCCACCGTTAATACGCAGTGCATCGTTTGCACGATCCCCTACATCGGCGTCAGTTTCTTTGCTGCTCTTAACATAAGTACCAATACCACCATTCCACAATAGATCGTAATCCATCATTAGCGCAGCTTTGATCAGTTCAGTTGGTGTCATGCTGGCTTTTTTAGTGCCTAACATTTTTTTCATTTCTGGGCTTAGTGTAATCGACTTAGCCGCACGAGAGAAAACACCACCACCGGCAGAAATTAAATCTTTATTAAAGTCTTCCCACGATGAACGCGGTAATTTAAATAAACGTTCACGCTCAGGATACGTTGCTGCTGCATCTGGTGTTGGGTCAATAAAAATATGCATATGGTTAAATGCAACTTGTAAACGAGTATGTTTAGATAACAACATACCATTACCAAATACATCCCCTGCCATATCGCCAATAGCTACCACGGTAAAATCGGTTGTTTGACAATCAATATCCATTTCGCGGAAATGACGTTTAACTGATTCCCACGCGCCACGTGCTGTAATACCCATTTTCTTATGGTCATAACCCACTGAGCCACCTGATGCAAACGCATCACCTAGCCAAAAGTTATATTCATTTGCAATGCCATTAGCAATATCAGAGAAAGTTGCAGTACCTTTATCGGCTGCTACAACTAAATAAGCATCATCGCCATCGTGGCGAGTTACATCTACAGGCGCAACAATTTCACCTTGTACAATATTATCTGTGATATCTAACAAACCACGAATAAAGATTTTGTAACATTCTTGGCCTTCTTTTAAGAATGCTTCACGCTCAGTTGGCAATTGTTTACAAACAAAACCGCCTTTTGAACCTACTGGCACAATTACCGCATTTTTCACTTGTTGTGCTTTAACTAAGCCAAGTACTTCAGTACGGAAATCTTCACGGCGATCTGACCAACGCAAGCCACCACGGGCAACACTACCGTATCGTAAATGCACACCTTCAATACGCGGAGAATATACAAAAATTTCAAACGCCGGTAATGGTAATGGTACGCCAGGAATTAAGCTTGGCTTAATTTTAAACGATACATACGATTTAAATTGGCCATTGCCATCTTTTTGAAAGAAGCTAGTACGCAGTGTTGCCACTATCATATCAACGTATAAACGTATAATACGGTCATCATCAAGATTGGCTACGTTTTCAAGTTCTAAATATATTTCTGTACTAAGCTTTTCAAGTGTTTTTTCACTTGCAGGGCTTTTAACTGAGAACTTTTTAGTAAACAAGTTAACAATTTTTGCTGCAATGTGTGGATAATTTGCAAAAGTGCCTTCAATGTAAGCTTGCGAGAAGGTAACCCCAATTTGGCGCATGTATTTAGCGTACGCACGTAATATTGACGCTTCACGCCCAGTAAGACCACCCATTAATACTAAACGGTTAAAACCGTCGTTTTCTAAGCGGTTATTCCAAACACTGGTTAACGCAGCGCGAAAACGTGCTGAAATTTTATCAAAATCTGCCATCCCTTTGCTATCAATTAGCATAGAGAAATCCATGATCCAATTAATGCTACCATCGCTAGTTTTAACTGAATAAGGTGTTTCGCCAACGACACGTAAGCCAAAGTTTTCTAGCATCGGCATCACATCAGATAAGTGAATAGGCTCATCTTTATGAAATAAGCTTAAACGCACAACATTGCTGTTAGCTTCTTCTTGCGGGCGATAAAATAACATTTCAAGTTTGTTTTCATCGTTAAGCATTTCTAGCTTTTCAATATCAACAACAGCTGCACTTGGTAATACTTCATCTTTATATGAGCGAGCAAATGCTTGAGCATACTTACGGTTTAATTCATTACCGCGTGCTTCGCCAGCTTGCTCTAGTAAGGCTGATTGTAATTTATCTTCCCAAGTACGGGCCGCTTCAACTAAATTGTTTTCAATGTCTTTCACTTTATACTCTATATTATTATCAGTCACACGCACGGTATAATGAGTACGGGCTAGTGTTGACTCAGAGAAATAGGTTGTAAATTCGACTTTTTCGTCAGAATTAAATGCATTTGCTAAAATATTTTGCGTTTCATGACGCAGTGCCGTGTTATAGCGCTCACGTGGTACATAAACCATACATGAGAAAAAACGTCCATAGGCATCTTTACGTACAAACAAGCGACACATATCACGCTCTTGTACTTGCAACACGCCCATTGCAACTTCTAGCAATTCGCTTTCGCGGGCTTGTACAAGTTCATCTCGCGGGTAGGTTTCTAAAATATTAAGCACCGCTTTATAAGCATGGGTGCCTTTGGCAAAATCACACATTTGCATAATACGGTCAATTTTACTTTTAAGAACCGGTACGTCTGCCGCACTGTAGTTATAAAAGTTTGACGAGAACAAGCCAATAAAGCGATCCTCACCAATAACATTGCCTTTGTCATCAAAACGTTTTACACCAACATAGTCGATATAAGCCGGGCGATGTACGCGTGATAATGAGTTAGTTTTAGTTAAAATTAGTAAGTTACTACTACGCGCATCTTGGCGAGCAGCTTCTGGTAATTCCGAAAGTAGACGAGTGTGTTCTACACCGGCATTTTTCATCAAACCTAAACTGGTTTCCATTACGCCTTTTAACTCGTAATCACCCTGTATTGGCGATAACTCATATTGGCGATAGCCCATTAGGGTAAAGTTGTCTTTAACTAACCAGTCTAAAAACTCAACCGTTTCATCTACTTCAGCATTATTTTTGCCAGCACGACGTTTTGGTAGCTCTTTACTAACTGCAATTAGCTTTTCGCGAATTGGCTGCCAGTCTTCTACCGCTACCGATACATCTGTAAGTACAGACTCTAACTCTTGTTTGAAAGACTCAATCACAGCTGAATCTGTTTGACGGTCAATTTCAATAAAGAATACTGTTTTGGTCGAGGTTGATTCTTGCTCTGCTTTTAAACCAGATAAACCTGAGATCTTGTCATTTTCATCTCGTTGGATTTTAAGCGGGCTATGTAGTAATAAGTGAGAGGCAATATTTTCACGAGTCATGGCCATACGTACTGAATCAACTAAAAACGGCATGTCTTTAGCTATAATCTCAACAATGGTATGCGATGACTGCCAGCCATCTTTTGCCACTTCTGGGTTGAAAACGCGAATAACCGCGTCATCAGACGTGTTCTTTTCTAGCGAATTCCAAAGGCTTAGTGCAGCACCATATAAGTCACTATCGTTACGATTAGCCAAATCCTCTTTAGACATATTGCTGTACAAGGCTTTGGCGAATTTTTCAACGAGTAACACATTATCAGCGCGAACTTTTTTGTGGATAAGCTTACAAACATTATCTAAAATAACTGAGGCTTGACCTTCATTTCGTGTCATTGTTTATTCCTTAAATCTATTACTGCTTAATAGCAGAATATTTGTACAGCATTTATTAGCGTGGAGTCGAGCAAATTCTAACTCGTTTACAACTAATAAACAGCCTTTTACGATGAAAACATTTTTAGCTTTTCAGCTATTTGGTCATCTATTCACAAATTATAGATATAAATGGCCTTTACAGGCCATTTAGGAGCAAACTTATTCACTTTATTTTTTCTGGTCAGTCCAGAGCAAGCTACCAATTGCTGGTAAAAGCAGCACTGCACCCAGCATATTTACTAAAAACATGAAGGTAAGCAAAATTCCCATATCAACTTGAAATTTCAAATCAGAGAAAATCCAAGTACTCACGCCAATAGCAAGTGTAATACCGGTAAATAATACTGCACTACCGCGCTCAATTAACGCATTTCGATAAGCCACACTCAGCGGTACATTTTGCTTTAACTGTCCCATCATCGACGACAATATATAAATACCATAATCAACGCCTATACCCACACCTAATGCAATAACTGGCAGTGTAGATACGGTTAAGCCAATTTCCAGCTGTACCATTAGTGCTTGTGCAAGAGTAGATACCACATACAGAGGTAACACTACTGCAATGGTTGCTTTTACGCTTCTAAAGCTTAGTAAACACAAAACAATTACAGCGCCGTAAACATACAGCATCATCGGAATTTGCGCCGCTGACACTGACTCGTTTGTGGCTGCCATTACACCTACTGGGCCTGATGCGAGTTTAAACGCAACTTTATCTGTGCCCTCTTCTTGTGCAAAGCGTTTAACACTTTCAATTACAAGGTCAATTGTTTGCGCTTTATGATCATCTAAAAAGATAATCACTGGCATCACTGAGCAATCGCCGTTGAGTAATCCCGTGCTGGTTTCTACCCGCGAGGTAGATTGTACTAAGCTTGCAGAGTTACGTGGCAGGCTTTGCCATTTAAGGTTACCTTCGTTATAACCGGCATTTACCGACTGCGCTACCGAGCTTAAGCTTACCGCTGATTGCACACCGGCAACATTCTCTACTTTGTATTGAAAACGGCTAATACGCTGCATCACATCATGCTCAGTACATGCTGCAGGATACGCTTCTACAATTACCTTTAAGATATCAGACGAAATGGTGTATTTGTCCGAGATTAAAAATGTGTCTTGGTTATAGCGTGCATCTTGGTGCAATGATGGTGCGCCAGCATGTAAGTCCCCAATACGCATTTTATCTGCTTGCCAATAACCAAGTGCAAATAACACTAAAGTAAAAGCAATTATCATTTTAGCAATTTTAGGATCGGTGGCTTTAACCAATAAATCTCTAATTGCATCAAGCATATTTGGTTTTTTAGCATCACCCGATTGAATATGTACACTATTTTCAAAGTGCATATACGACGCCCATACAGGGAGTAAAATCAGGTTAGTAAATATAATTACCGCAACACCTAAACTAGCTGTTATAGCAAGCTCTCTAATAATACCAATGTCAATGGTTAGCAGAGTTAAAAAGCCAACCGTATCCGATAACAACGCAATGCCGCCTGGGATCAATAATGCTCTAAAGCTTGACTGACAACATTCTCGCGTACTTTTACCTTCGCCTACTTTTTTACCTATCGCGTTAATCATCTGCACACCATGGCTCACACCAATTGCAAATACTAAAAAAGGTACCAAAATAGACATAGGATCTAAGCCAAAGCCTAAACTCGACAGTAGCCCTAATTGCCAAATTACAGCAATGATCGAACACATTATAGGTAAAATAGTCAGCTTTAAACTGCCACAAAATAGCCAAACCATAATAAAAGTAAAGGCAATCGCGATGGCAAAAAATACCACCACACCTTTTGCACCTTCGGCTATATCACCGGCCATTTTAGCAAAACCAATTATATGAATACTCACCTTGTCGGTGCTTAGCGGTTCACGTAGTTGTGTTTCGAGTTTTTGCGCAAATGCTAAGGTATCGAGCTTTTCTTGGGTTTGCGGATCGGTTTCCATTAATTGCGCTGTCACCATCGCACACGAATAGTCACTGGCAATCATGCGCCCAACTACTTTCGCTTTTTCGATATTTTCTTTAACGACCCCTAAACCCTGTTTATCGGCTTTAAAATTAGCAGGAATTATTGGCCCGCCGGCAAAACCATCTTCAACTACTTCAACAAATCGAGCGCTGGGTGAAAATATTGAATTTACTAAAGGTCGATTAACACCAGGGATAAAATATAGCTGGTCGTGTACCGCTTTTAATTGGGTAAAAAATTCAGGATTAAAAATATCGCCGCTGTCGTCACACACCGAAATTAAAATACTGTTAGCGCCACCAAACTGCTTTTCATGTTTGGTGTATACCTTCATATAATCGTGGTTTAACGGAATGTTTTTATTAAACGAGGCATCAAGTTGAATTTGTGTCGCTTTAAATGCCAATAAACAGGTTATAAGCACAAAACTTATAAGCATAATTAAGCGATGTTTAAATATCGCATTTTCTATAAAGTCTAAAATCTTATGCATTAAGGGGTCAACTCCTTCACTTTAATGCCATCTTCTGTTGCCATGATTAGTTTATTATTTAAAATCACACCATCTAGAATTGCTTTACCGTCGGCCAACTGCTCATGTGTAAGCTCAGCGTTTTGCAAATGAAAAATCACGCCGCTATTGGCCAACATTAGCCATTGTTCATTGTTATAATTTATGATGTTGTTAATCGTTGCTGTTTTTTTATTATCAAGGTGCTGCCAATTTTGATCACCTTGCTGGCGAGTAAAAACATTGCCTCGTAATCCTGCCACTACCTCTTGCTGCGCATTGGCGCTAAATGCAAAAAATGATCCTGGGTAAATTTCGTCAACTCGCTGCCATGTTAAGCCTGCATCGGTACTTTTTGCCATTAAGCCCATTTCACCCACTAACATTAAACCGTCTGGAGTTTGCTCAATGCGGTTAAAGTGCGGCAAAATTGAGGCTGTTTCTGCTTCATAACCTTCTGGGTCGTGTTCTTTTAAATCACTCAAATATTCTCTATCGTCACTAAATAATAGCGAGTCTAAAAAACGTTTTTGCCAGTGCTTACCACCGTCACTGGTTTGATAAAACATGCCATAAGCCCCCACAGCATAACCATGTAGCTCATCTTTAAATAAAATATCTAAACACGGTTTATCTATCTCTGGCTTAGCTTGTTGTAAATGCCACGTTTTACCACCATTTGTAGTATTTATTATTGTTGCATCGTGCCCACAGGCCCAGCCATTGTTTTCATTAGTAAAATCAACCGCAGTTAACAATACTTGAGTTGGCACCGATTCTGCTTGTTGCCAATCAATACCATTAATACTTGTAATTACAGTGCCATGCTTACCAACAGCCACTAAACCCGCTTTAGTTTGGGTAATATCAGTCAATAACGTTTTATCGGCGTTTATTGCACTAATAGCAAATTGAGGAGTTTCTTGTGCAACACTCGCACCGCTGAGGATCAGGCTGGCATATACCAAATACTTCATAAATTTAAATCGCCTTGAACTGGGGAATTGTTTGTCTATTTAGGTGAGGAAAAGCCCTGCGCGTCAAAAAGACAAACGCGATGAGAAAGGAAAAAAGGCACCTAACCAATCGGTTAGGTGCCTACTATTAACTATCTACCTTCGCGACGTAATGCGCTTGATGTAAACTCATTGTCGTTAAACGACTGAGAAAAATCATACATTTTGTGCTGGTTATCTAAACCAATTGCTAAGTAACGACGAGAGTTTAAATCGTGATAAACTTCTAACGTACTCCACTGCGTTGGTACTTCATAGTAGTTAAGGCCATAAGCCATAGCTACACGGTAAAGTTGGTCACGGTTATCGTAAATATCGGTAACCTGTACTTGCCAGCTATCTTCATCAATATAAAACACACGTTTTTTATAAATATGGCGCGTATCATCTTTTAAGTTAGCTTCAACCACCCACACACGGTGCTTTTCGTAGCGTGTATGCTCAGGGTTAATATGTCCTGGCATTAATATTTCGTCATAGCTTAGTTTATCGCTATGGAGCTTATAACTATTGTATGGAATATAAAGCTCTTGCTTACCTTTTAATGTCCAGGTGTAACGGTTTGGTGACCCGTTAAACATGTCAAAGTCATCAGTAGTACGTAAGCTGTCAGCTGCTGTACCTGGTGCATCATAAGCAACGTTAGGTGCACGACGAACACGACGTTGACCACTGTTGTAGGTCCATGCTTGGCGTGGCGTTAATATTTGGTCCATGGTTTCATGCACTAATAACGCAGTACCCGCTAGGCGTGCCGGCTCTGTTACTTTTTGTTTAAACTTAAACAAAATATTTGAGTCTTGCAGTTGCGCAGGTGTAGCACTTGGATCTGAGTATTTAACTAGTAGTTGCTCATCAAAACCAACATAGTTATACGAACCCGAAGCGGTAGGTGCTGCTTGGCCGCCAAAACGCTCAATAGACTGACCACGGTAACGTAGCAAGTGATTCCAAATTGCCTCTAAACCAGTTTTAGGAATAGGAAATGGAATACCAATTGCTGTACTTTTAATCCCATTACCGCCTTCTATTAGCTCTGCAGTGGGTGCAAATTGCTTAGTTGCATCATATACAAATTGCGGGAACGAAGCAGAGCGACGAGTTGCATATACTGGCATTTTAAAGGTATCAGGATACGCTTCAAATAACGCAATTTGGCCAGGGCTTAAGTTCGCTTTATATTTTTCAATATTGCTTTTATCAATAGTAAACAACACTTTATCCGTATTAAACGGGTCTAAGTGATGCATACCTGCTTTATAACCTGCCGGTGCTGCGGTAATACCACCATTCCACGCAGGAATAGAACCATCTGCATTGCCTGCTTTTTGAGCGCCTAGTGGCGTTAAGTCTGCACCTAAGCGCGCAACTTCTTCGCTGCTAATTTTAGCTAAAGCAGCGTGACTTGCAAACAAGCTACAAAATGCAGTAGCAATGAGGGTAGGTTTTTTAATCATAATAATATTACCCCTAAATAGAATATTTTAAGTTAAATGAAATGTAATCGCGATCAGAGAAGGTATTAATGTCGCCGCCACCCCAAAATGAGTTGTAGCTAACATCTAATGACCACGCATTTTGATAGTTAAAGTTCATGGTTGCACCTAACGATTTACGATCCTCTATAAACAAAAACATAGGATCTGGCGTGCTACCATTTACGTCATGAGAAAATACAAAACGTGGCGAAAAGTTAATACCGTTATACAGGTTATAATAATCACCTTTAGCAATTAAGCGATAACCCCACGATGTAGCCGTAGCAAACTCTTTTTGCTCTGCTCCATTTGATAACGCCATATGTAGCGCAGAATAATCAGAACTGCCTGGGCCGGTCATAATGCCACTACGCCCAGTACCAGAAACGTTTAAACGCATTTCATCGTACTCCGGCATACTATGAATACGCACGCCACCAACCTCACCTACCACAGCCCAGCTATCTGCACCCAAAGATGGGCCAAATAAATGCGTCGCGGTAAATTGTAATTGACTGGTATTACGCTCTATATAACCTTTTGCTAATTCACCTGGGCCAACAACACTAACTGCATTGCCTGGGCTCATTTGTGAAATACCCGCAAATTCAGGGCGTAAACCTGCTACAGCTAACTGCTCTGGCATTGCAGCATAAAGTAGCTCTACGTCGTCAATTTGTAGTGGTTCATCTTCGCGAAAAGTAAACTCACCGGCAAACGCAGTTTCACCTAAAGATGTGTTGAAGCTCAAACCATAGAGTTTAATGTCTTCTGGGTATTCATTTTTTGCTAAAGAGAAAGCTCTTAAATTATGAATATTATCTTCAGTGATTTCAGTCGTTGTAATCATTGCTAAATCTTGGGCAAGTGAAGCTTGAGTGAAATTAGACACTCGACCAGATACTAACGGGCGACGGCTATGATAATTCACATGATAAAATGCCACTTCCGTGTCATTAAATTCAGGTAAAAACACGCCTAAACGTAAACCGTATTGGCCGCCGTCATCCGGCTCTACTTTACCTTCATCGCCTTTACCTTTTAGTGCTACCTTAGTTGGATAGGCTAAATACATTTCGGCCAGTAGCGCTTTGCCTTGAGCACTTGAAGGATCAACGCCTTTGAGTGAGGCTGCTAGGGCAAAGTCAGAGGTTAAATTATTTAAACTGTCGGTTAAAAATGCTAAATCAATATCAGGATTTGAAGTAAAACCTAACTGCACATTTTGCTGATAACCATTTTCAGAGGCAAAGTCATTGGTAGAAAAATACGTTCCCGTTGCTGGTAAGCGTGTTTCTTGCCATTGGTATTGATAAAAACCCTCTAAGGTTACGTTATCAGTAATACCTAACGATGCCCATAACATACCAACAGGTATAAAGGCTTCTTTAAGCTCTGCACCAGGCGCTTTTAAACGGTCTATGTCAACTGGGTTAACGTTAATACCATGCGATATTAATGTACTTTCACCCCAATTTATTACTTGTTGACCAACGCGAATTGATAGCGGGTTTTTTCCTTCATTTAAATCAAAGCTTGCCCATACATACGCATCTAATAAACGGATGTCAGCACAGCTTTGTGCTTTTGTATCTTTGTCATCACATGGATCGACGCCTTGGCCTGAGGTAGGGTTTACATAAGCACGATCGCCATCCATTAACTCAAAGTCATAAAAATACATAAATCGAGTAAACAAACCATAATTATCTTTACTGATAGATAGATCATGGGTGCCCTTTAATAGTTTTGAAAACGAATCACCACTATCAAAGTTTAAATCGCCTGCATCACCATTGTTTGAATATGATCCTGGTTGCGCCCAAACATCTTGCGATGAGTAAACGGTATTGTTTAAGGCTGGGTTATAACCCGTCCAATCGAATGAAGGGTTGTTACTTTTACCTATTAAGCCAAAGTCTCGGTCTTCTACACGAATACTTTGCCCATAAGAAAAAGTGGAGTCGAAAGTTATATCAAAACCTCCAGCTTCAAAAACTGCCGCTTGTGCAGTCATTGCAGATAACCCTAAGCTTGCGGCTGCTAAACCTATAGCGATTTTATTTTTAACAAAAAGCGATCTTCTTATCATTTTGGTTTCCCCCCTGTCGCGGGTCATTTTGTGTGATCAAGTTATTGTTTTTAGTGTAATCGTAACGATAGAAGCGAATTAAACAAATTACAAACAGTCGCCTTCAATCAGTCATAATCTTTTTTTATTCACTGACGTTTACGCAATGGTAAGACGTCATACCAGTAATTTATACACGCAAATTAACAATAGGACAAATCGAAATTAACAAAAAGGCAATATTTATGTATATCTATAACATAAATACAAGCGCTTAGGCTACTCGTTCGAGGCGGATAAACTTATTTTCGGGGGTAAGTATCAATCTAAACCTACCTCGCACCCCTAAACTAGAAATGTAGGGGCGCAGGTAGTTTGCGGCAAATCGAATGGTTTTACCGCTGTCATCTACAACTTGTACTGAGCTATAACGTCCATGGTAGTAATCCATGCATTCGTTGTAGCTCAAATTTAATCTAAAATAATATTCAATCATGATTTAATTTAAGGCTTTTTCAACCTTCTCAAATAAATCGTCGCTCAGCGTATCTAAATCAGCTAAACGCTGCAGTTGTGTTTTCATTGCTGCAGAACGTACTTTATCGTAACGTTTCCACGACATAAAAGGCGTTAACATGCGTGATGCATTTTGCGGATTAATAGTATTGAGCTTAATGAGTAAATCACCAAGCAAAGCATAACCTTTACCATCTAGGCGATGAAATTGCGCGGTATTAAAGTGGCTAAAACTGCCAATTAAAGCACGCACTCGGTTAGGATTTGAAAAGTCAAAACAAGGATGTTCATACAGTGCTTTAATATTGTCAATTGCATCATCACCCGACTGCATGGCTTGCAGTGCAAACCATTTGTCCATTACTAATACGTCGTGTCGCCATTGGCTATCAAAATGTGCAAGCAAGGTGTCACTTAATGTATGCGACGCTTTTATAGCACCACTGAGCGCACCGAGCACATTGGTCATATTAGTTGAGCTTGCAGCTTCTTTTATAAATTCAGCCGCTGGTAAACTGTCTGTTTTTGCTAGGTAATACAAACATTGTTGTTTTAATGAACGTATTGCCACAGCAGCCGCATTAACACTGCCATCGTCTTCAAGTGCTTGGTAACAATTAATAAATTCTTGTTCAAGGGTATCGGCTATTTGCTGTTCAAACTGCTGCGTAATAGTAAGAATGGCATCAACTGGGATCGTCTCAAACTCAGCTGCTAAGGTATCAAAGCTAGGGAGTTTTAACAGTTCAGCAAGTAATGCCAAGTCACCTGCTCTACTGGCTATTAATACCTGTAATGCTGCTATTATTTCATTACTTAATGGTTCAGGGTTTTTGCTTGCAATACCACGCTTAACCGCATTAATAAATAGCTGTTGCTGTGCATCCCAACGCGAAAAGTCGCTACGCGCAAAGCGCATTATGTGCAATAGGTCTTGATCGTTACTGTGCTGCTTTAATATACACGGGGCTGAAAAGTCTTCCAATAAAACGGCAACAGGTTGCTCTGCTAGCTGATCAAAATTAAATGTTTGCGTTGCTTTAGTTACATCAAGCACATGATCAACGCTCTGACCTTTATATTGTAACGGTACACTTTTCCCCTTGCTATCTAACAGCTCAATTGCAAAAGGAATATGCAAAGTATCGTTTTGTGGCTGATTAATTGGCGCAGCCTGCTCAATGGTAAGGCTAAACGTTTGCGTCTCGCTATGGTAACTTTGTTGTACATTTAAACGAGGAGTACCCGATTGGCTATACCAACGTTTAAATTGCTCTAAGTTAATATTAGATGCATCACTCATAGCACTTACAAAATCGTCACAGGTAACCGCTTGGCCATCGTGGCGTTCAAAGTAAAGTGTCATGCCCTTTTGAAAGTTAGTTTCACCAAGCAAGGTGTGCATCATACGTATAACTTCAGCACCTTTGTCGTATACAGTCACAGTGTAAAAGTTATTCATTTCAATTACTTTTTCTGGACGAATAGGATGCGCCATAGGCCCTGCATCTTCACTAAACTGGTGAGTACGCATTACTTTAACGGCATCAATACGGTTTAGCGCTCGCGAGCCCAAATCACTGCTAAATTCTTGATCTCTAAATACTGTTAAACCTTCTTTTAACGATAACTGAAACCAATCTCTACAGGTTACGCGGTTGCCGGTCCAGTTATGAAAGTATTCATGCCCAACAATAGATTCAATGGTGTGATAGTCTTTATCGGTAGCGGTTTCTTGATTTGCCAAAACGCACTTACTATTAAAAATATTAAGCCCTTTATTTTCCATCGCTCCCATGTTGAAAAAATCAACGGCAACAATCATATAAATATCAAGGTCATATTCTAAATTAAAGCGTGTTTCATCCCACTGCATCGCTTTTTTAAGTGAGCTCATTGCATGCGGTGTTTTTGACAAGTTACCTTTATCTACAAATAAGGCTAAATCGACATTCTTACCACTTTTTGTAGTATAGCTGTCATTTAATACATCAAAGTCACCCGCCACTAACGCAAATAAGTAACTTGGCTTTTTAAACGGATCTTGCCACTTAGCAAAATGACGACCGTCTTGCGTTTCACCACTATCTACCATGTTGCCATTAGAGAGTAACTGCGGGTATTTTTTGTCTGCTATTATGGTTACATCGAATGTTGATAAAACATCTGGACGGTCCATATAGTAAGTTATTTTTCTAAAACCCTGCGCTTCACACTGAGTACAATAAGCCCCACCCGATAAATAAAGTCCTTCTAGAGAAGTATTTGTTTGCGGAGAAATTTCGGTCACTATACTAAGTTGGCAGTGATCTGGTAGGTTATTAATAATGAGTTGCTCACCCACTATTTTATAATCGCTAATATCATGAGTATCTATTGAAAGCGACACTAAGCGTAAATCAATGCCATCGAGTACTAAAGGTGCCGTTTTAGCGCCCACGCGGCTCAATGTAAGTAGCGCAGTGACTCTTGTTGTTAACGGCTGTAAATCAAAGTTAAGCTCGGTGTGATTAATTAAAAAGTCTGGCGCTTGGTAATCTTTTAAATATTGTGTTTGCGGTTTTTGTGCGGCAGTCATAAATACTCCAAAAAAAGCCCCTTTTATGTTTAAAAGAGGCTGTTTAAATTAAGCAGTCTGTTTTGGTTTAATACGTAATATTTTAATACCTAAATAAGCATAAATAATTGCCAATACAGGGTTAATTAAATTAAAGAAAGCATACAGTGCATAGTCAAATGGATTGATCAGTAACACGCTTTGCATATAGGCACCACAGGTATTCCATGGGATCAGCGGGCTGGTAATTGTGCCGCCATCTTCTAAGGTACGCGATAAATTAACCGGTTTTAAACCACGGTTTGCATATTCTTCTTTAAACATCCGCCCCGGTACCACAATAGCAATATATTGATCCGCCGCAATGACGTTTGTACCAATACAAGTCGCTATAGTTGCAGTGATTAACGACCCTGTGCTTTTTGCGATTTTAAGAATACTCTTAACAAACACATCTAACAGCCCCGTTTTTTCCATAATAGCGCCAAACATCAGTGCCGTCATAATTAGCCAGGTTGTTGTAAGCATACCTGACATACCGCCCCCACTGAGGAGTGCATCCATATTGTCGTCTTGGGTACTAATACTAAAACCATCAAAAAAAGTGGTCCAAATTAATTTAAAGTAGCCTATTAGCTGGCCTTGGCTTATGTCTATTTGGCTGGCAATTAAATCAGATTGAAACAACACAGCCCACACAGCGCCAAGTACCGCGCCTATCGATATAGCAGGAAACGCTGGCATTTTGCGTATCGCAAGTACTAAAAGTACAATTAAAGGCACTAGCATTTCTAAACCAATATTAAAGTTTTGCTGCAAAATAGCAGTAATTTCATCAATACGCCCTGCTTCACTCGATGCAGTCGCGTTAAACCCCATAAATATAAAGATTATTAAGGCAATTACAAAGCTCGGTACTGTAGTCCATAGCATATGCTGAATATGTTCAAATAAATCTGCCCCCACAACCGCAGGCGCTAAATTAGTAGTCTCTGATAGTGGACTAAGCTTATCGCCAAAATACGCGCCCGATATAACCGCACCAGCCGTTACTGTTTGCTCTAACCCTAAGCCTGTAGCAACGCCTAATAAAGCCACACCTATTGTAGCCGCTGTGGTCCACGAACTACCAATGCTCATTGCTACAATGCCACAAATTAAACAACTAGCTGCATAAAACCAACTCGGATTAATAACCTGTAAGCCATAGTAAATTAGCGTAGGTACTGTGCCCGAAAGCAACCAAGTGCCTATTAACGCACCTACCATAAGTAAAATTAAGATAGCACCTAACGACAAGGTGATCCCTTCAATCATCGCATCTTCTAGTTTTTTCCAATTGTAGCCATTTTTTAGACCTATTAATGCTGCTGCAAAAGTAGCAAATAACAAAGCTATTTGATTTGGCCCAGAAGAGGAATTATCACCAAATAGATAAACAGCCGCACCAAGTAAACAAATGAGAACTGAGATTGGAATGAGTGCATCAAAAAACGAGGCGGGTTTTATTGGTTTTTCTTCTAATGACTTCAAGATAAAGACTCCTACACACATCTAATGCATGTTAATTATTCTTCTTAGCACATACAGCGCATTAATCGAGCAACATTGATCTAGCTCAACTTTGTGTAATCAGCGATTATAACAATCTTGTAAATTATGGGTAGCAAAAAAGGCGCAATTGCGCCTTTTTTTATAGAGGTAAACCAATTATTACTTTTTGGCTATACGCCCGTATTTAATATAGTCTTGAGTGATCAGGGCTGCTTCCTCTAAAAATGGATCCAGCTTTTCAATTACTTCCGGCACATCATCTAGGTTTTCGATTGGTTTTTCACCTAAACGCGCTAAACGCTCATTAGTACGCACTAAAGCGCGTGCTTCATTTTCATCTTTTTCTTTAATACGCTGAGCTTCTACTAACGAAATAGTTTTGCGGTCTTTCTCTTCGTTGTAGCGAGTAATGTCTTCAAATACATAATTAAACTCTGGCTCTGACTGAATACGCTGCGCATGTTGCTTATCTAAATACGTAATAATCGGTTTTAAGTCACCCATTTCTTGGTATCTAGCGCGTACTATGCTATCCCACGGCAGTGCATTATCTTGTTTGCTTTCTCCCCACTCTGCGGGATCAATTGCAGATGGAAACGAAATATCAGGAATAACGCCTTTGTGTTGTGTGCTACCACCATTTATGCGGTAAAACTTAGCAATTGTATACTGCACACTGCCAAGCTCGTTGTCGTACAGGTCGTACGCTCGCCCTAAGCCTTTGTGCTGTTGTACAGTGCCTTTACCAAAGGTTTGCTCGCCAATCACAATACCGCGACCATAATCTTGTATCGCTGCTGCAAAAATTTCAGAAGCAGATGCACTGTATCTGTCTACTAGAACAGTTAACGGGCCATCGTAGTACGTAATACCATCGCGGTCTTTCTGCTCTTCAATACGATTATTAAGAGTGTGAATTTGTACCACAGGACCTTGGTCGAAAAACAATCCAGAAAGCTGTGTTGCCTCGTATAAAGAACCACCACCATTTTGACGTAAATCTATAATAACACCGTCTACTTTAGCTTCTTTTAGTTTAGCTAGTTCAACTTTTACATCTTGCGACAAGTTATTATAAAAGCCAGGAATTTCAATAACGCCTATTTTACTGGTTAAATCGGAATACTGTGCTTCAAACACTTCAGATTTAGCTGCTCTGTCTTCTAGGCGTATTTTATCTCGGGTTATTTCAACTATTTTAGGCGTACCGTGCGCATCAGCGCCTTTTAGATACTGTAAACGTACTTTTGTACCTTTAGGGCCTTTAATTAAATCAACCACGTCATCTAAGCGCCAACCTATCACATCAACAAACTCTTTACCGTCTTGGGCAACGCCAATAATGCGGTCATCGGCTTTAATTTGTTGTGATTTATCGGCAGGACCACCCGGTACTAAACTGCGAATAACGGTATAGTCTTCGTCTGGGCTTAATACTGCACCTATGCCTTCAAGCTCTAGGTCCATATCCATTTTAAATTGCTCTGCACGGCGCGGCGATAAATAAGAGGTATGCGCCTCTATACTGCGTGCAAGCGAATTCATTACTATTTGAAAGGCATCTTCGGATTTTGATTGTACTAAACGCTTTTGTGCATTTTTATAGCGCTTTACAAGTACATCCTTTATACCTTCCCAATCTTTACCGGTCATTTTTAAGCGTAGTGCGTCATATTTAACGCGCTCACGCCATATTTCATCAAGTTCGTCTTGGGTGGTTACCCAATCAGCATCTTCTCGATCAAAAAAGTATTCATCTTGTTTATCAAACGTCATCTCATTTTCAAGTAATGAAAGCGAGTAATCATAACGCTCAAAGCGACGTTTAAGGCTTAGGTTAAAAATATCAAACGTAAAGCCTAACTTGCCGGTTACCAATGCGTTATCAAAGCCATTACGATATTGCTCAAATGACGCAATATCGCTGGCTAAGAATACACTTTTATTAAAATCAAGGGATTCGATATAACGATCGTACACTTTACTTGAAAGCTCATCGTTAAATCGAACCGGTGTATAGTGTGAACGAGTAAATAAGTTAACCACTCGTTTGCTGGCTGTAGCATGTTGACTTTCTTGCTTGAGCAACGGTAAGTCTTTTAACGTAACGGCTTCAACGGCAGCAAATAATGAACCTGAAAACAGGGCAGCAACTAACGGAATGAGCGTAAACTTTTTACTCATACACAACTCCTTAATTTATTTTCAGCTTAAATAATGTATAAGCTGTCAGCTTTGGTTTTAACTTGCATACCAGTCACTAATTCAACATGAACGTCGTCTTTGTTCACTTCAGTGATTATTGCATTAACAAGTGCTTGGCCAAGTTTAACCTTAACCTTATTATTAACCTTGACCTCACTTGCTGGTAAAGGTTCAATTTTTCCTGAACGCTTAACCGGTGCGGCTTTAGCTGTTTTATCTGCTGAAGTAGCATTTTTAGCGGCATGAGCAGGTTTCTTTTTGAAAGATTTTGCATCTGCATCTGGACGCGGACGTTGCTGCTTTTTGCGTTTAGCCATTTTCGCGCGGCTTTCTTCCAATGCTTTTTGTGCATGGTCGATATGCTCTTGCTCAACTTTTTCAGCTTGATTACCATCAAGATCAATACGAAACTCTGACTTAGTCACAGCTTCTAAATAACGCCAGTTAGACGTGTATTTTCTAAGCGCTTGGCGCACTTGAGTCTTGCTTACTTTTTCAGACCCTTCAATACGCTCAGCAATATCTTTAAAAATACCGACTTTAAGCGGTTTGATACCGTCTTTTTGTTTAAAACACTGCGGGAATTCTTGATATAAAAATTCCAACACTTCGTTCATATCTTTTAGCTTGTTTGTGGTTTCCATTTTAGAACCTATTTTTCACATCTTTTCATCAAGGGACGAATCAACATAGTGTATTACCCAGTCGACCAATTCTTCGAAGTCGGCCTCAATTACAGCCATATCACCACGAAGGTGTTCCCAAATACCATTAATTGTTTCATCGATAAATTCACACTCGGCTTCGTCTGGTAGACGATCCCAAGCAATATGAATCAAATCATTGAGCGTTTCCGCTACATGTTCTTCATCGCCTTCCCAATCGCCCACATCTTGTACGGCAAAAAGGTAGTCTTGAACATTTAGCAAGTCTTTCATTATAGGCTTGCCTCTAAGCATTTTACTAATGCTTCAAGACCCGCTTGATCGTCAGTATCAAATCGGCTAATACTTGGGCTATCTATATCAAGTACAGCAAATACTTTACCAGCTTTCATAATAGGTACAACTACTTCAGAATTTGACGCTGCATCACAGGCTATATGCCCATCAAAAGCGTGAACATCTTCTATTAATTGTGTTTGTCCGGTTGCAGCGGCGGTTCCACATACACCCTTTCCTACCGGAATTCGAATGCAAGCTGGGTTACCTTGAAACGGACCAAGCACTAATTCGGTAGGTGAATCCATAAAATAAAAGCCCGCCCAATTTACATCATCTAATGAAGTAAATAACAGCGCGCTTATATTTGCCATATTAGCAATTACATTCGATTCACCGCCTATCAGCGATTGCGTTTGCTTAACTAATGACTGGTAAAAATCGTGCTTTTGCATACCAAACTACTTCTTATTAAACATACAGTAGCTAAAGGTACTCTTTGTCGTGAAAAATTGAAACCTTTTGCGGCTAAAAAAAAGGAAAATGCACGCTTTATCAGCATGCTTGCTTAATAATGCTACGATTATTTTTTTGCGGTTTTACGCAGCCCAAACAAAAACAGCCCTGCAGCAAACCCAGACATCACACTATTTATTAAAAATATCTCGCCCGTAGTAGCACTAAGTAAGTAACTAAAAATAGCGCCGCCTAATAAACCAAGCGTTAAAACCCCTGAATAATTTACTTTAGCGTACTTAAACATAAGTAAGTAACCTGGCACTACAAATGCGGCCATCGTTAACCCTACAATATGTGCGTTTGCTATTGCCGTCATCAATAATTGAAAAAATATTGATAAAAAGTCACCATTCATAGCAAGGCCATAATAAACACCCAACATACCACCAATAATGATTGGGGAGAGTAATGAAAGCCCGACACTTTTTGCAAGTTGATGTTTCATCGTAAAATCCTTAAATATACAAACATAAGCCTCAATAATATAAGCATGCCCTAAGCGAGGTAGCTTATAAATAGAGACTATGGTCGTAATTTAAACTTGCAAAACAAACGCATTATTTTATATGAGGCACAAAAAAGCCCGCTAATTAAGCGGGCTGTTTTGTTATATGGTGGAGAGATAGGGATTTGAACCCTAGATGGGCTATAAACCCATGCCGGTTTTCAAGACCGGTGCATTCGACCACTCTGCCATCTCTCCGATACTGCTATAGTTAAAAATAAGAGTGTATTTTTAACTATTTTAAATAAATGCTTATTATTGATTTTAAAAACCAAAACACCATTTATTTGTTAAATAAGTGGTGGAGAGATAGGGATTTGAACCCTAGATGGGCTATAAACCCATGCCGGTTTTCAAGACCGGTGCATTCGACCACTCTGCCATCTCTCCGCACGGCCTGAATAATAGGGAAAGCGCAGAGGTTTGTGAAGCTTTATTTTAAATTAATTGTTTAAGTGATTAAAAAACAACTAATTTGTTTAAAGTTAAAGCAAAAGTGGCCTGCATTAATTGTAATTGAACTTTTATTTAAATATTTCACTCTATTGAACTACAAAGGTTTGCCCAAACATATAAGAGTTGTTAATCTAAATTTAGTTAAATTATCGGAACTACTCAGTTTCAACCACAGGAGCTCTACAATGGCGTTTAATCAATCGTACAATACCGCTAAACCGGTAATGTCTACCATTGAAACAAACAAGGTGCTTAAAAACACCTACCTATTACTTGCTATGACACTCGCATTTAGCGCTGTTACAGCGGGTATTTCAATGGCACTACAGTTACCATACTTTATGGGATTAGTGTTCACACTTGTCTCGTTCGGCTTATTATTTGTAGTAAATAAAAAAGCAGAAACTGCATCTGGTGTATTTTGGGTATTTGCTTTTACCGGCTTAATGGGCGCAGGCCTTGGCCCAATGCTTAACCACTATGCAGAAATGCCTAATGGCCCTATGCTAATTATGCAAGCGCTGGGCTCTACCGCGCTGATATTTTTTGGTTTATCGGCTTATGCACTTAACACTAAAAAAGACTTCTCATTTATGGGTGGCTTTTTAACGGTTGGTTTAATCGTTGTTATTGTGGCAAGCATTGTTAATATTTTCATCGGTAGTTCACTGATGTTTATGGTACTTAATGCTGCTGTAGTATTAATTATGTCTGGTTTAATTTTATTTGATACCAGCCGTATTATTAACGGTGGCGAAACAAATTATATTCGCGCAACTGTGTCACTTTACCTAAGTGTATATAACTTATTTACTTCATTACTTGCTCTGCTTGGCGCAAATAATGACTAATTAAAAAGTTCTGTTAAAATAGCCCCTTAATTGGGGCTTTTTTTTGGAATAATTTTGTCGCGTTTCGTCTTGTCTTTACATACTCCACCCTCTGATCACGATACTACGCAGCGTTTAGTTAAATTTGCGCACGCTTGCTTAGCGCAAGGACACACCATAGACGCTATATTTTTATATCAGCAAGGGGTTTATCATGCTTCAAACCACTTTGCTCTTCCCACTGATGAGCTACAAATTCCGATGTTGTGGCAGCAATTAGCAGATCAAAAAATTAATTTAATGTTATGTGTAACCGCCGCTGAAAAACGTGGTTTAGACATTAAACACACCAATGTGTTTAATGTTGCTGGGCTTGCTGAATTTGCCATGCTTGCTAGTGATGCCGACAAATGGATACAGTTTAAATGATTAACGTACTCGTAATGAGCCAATGCAGTCCTTTTGATGACTTGCATATTCGCGACGCCCTAGACATGACCCTCATATTTGCAGCTGTCGATCAGAATATCAGTTGGCTATTTAGTGGCCCAGCTGTACTGGCACTAAAAAAGCAACAACAACCAAATATGCTTGGTATAAAAGATTTTTTTAAAAACATTAAAACATTGGAAATTTATGACGTTGAAAATATTTACGTCTGCGAAAAGTCACTACTCGATTATGGCTTAAACAAAAATGATTTATTGTTAGATGTGCAAGCACTAAACTTTGATCAGCAAAAAGCGCTAATTAAAACCCAGCAACATGTGGTGAACCTATGAGTAACCTACAAACTAATGCTTTGAGCACCTTACATATATTTTCTAAACCACTTAGCTACTACAGCGCCAATCGATTAGAAAACCTAATTCAAGCAACTGATATTGTACTTCTGGTTGGCGATGCCTGTTATGCAGCAAAGCAGTATCGACAATTTGCCGAATCATTGTTTATTTTAGCGCCTGATGCGAGTGCTCGCGCTATAAAGCTAAATAATAACGATAAAGTAATTAGCTATGACGAATTTGTAACCCTTAGCTTATCAACCAATCAATCTATTACCTGGTAACTTATGCTTGAAATTAACAACCAACAGCTTGAAACAGACAAACAAGGTTATTTACTTGACCATACTTTATGGTCAAAAGAATTAGCGCCCATTATTGCACAGCAAGAAAACATTAGTTTAACTGAGCAGCATTGGGAAGTTATTAACTTTGTTCGCAACTTTTACCTAGAATACAACACCAGCCCCGCTATTAGAATGCTGGTAAAAGCCATGGCTAAAGCACTCGGTGAAGATAAAGGTAATAGCCTATATTTATATAAATTATTTCCTAAAGGCCCGGCAAAACAAGCGACTAAAATTGCCGGCTTACCAAAACCTGCCAGGTGCATATAATGAATAATAAGTCAGCTAATAAGCAAGAGTACACAGCTAAACCCAAACGTAATACTGGCAGAACCTATTCTCGCAGCACGCTAAAAAGCGTCGCTTCAAAAAGAGAAATAAAACCAGCAATAGCTTCACAAGATATAAAAATAGTCTTATTTAATAAGCCTTTCGACGTTTTGTGCCAATTTACTGATGATGCCAACAGAAAAACCCTTGCTGAATTTATTCCTATAAAAGAAGTTTACGCTGCAGGCAGACTCGACAGAGACAGTGAAGGTTTATTACTGCTCACCAATTGCGGTAAATTACAAAACACCCTAACCGCACCGGGTAAAAAAACCAGTAAAACTTATTGGGTTCAGGTAGAAGGTGAGCCAAGCTCAGAGTCAATTGCTGCACTATGCACAGGCGTAGAATTAAAAGATGGCCTTACATTACCCGCTAAAGTGAGCATCATCAGTGAGCCAACAGTATGGACGCGTAACCCGCCAGTAAGAGAGCGAAAACTAATACCTACAACTTGGCTCAGCATAACAATAAGTGAAGGGCGTAACCGCCAAGTTAGACGCATGACAGCACATATTGGGCACCCTACTTTGCGTTTAATTCGCTATAGTATTGGTAAGTACACCCTAGATGGCATTAAAAACGGCGAGTATAAAGTAATGACAGGTATAAAGCATACCTAACTGATGTAAACCAACTTACAATCGCTAATTTATAAGCCATTATTAACTTTAAATTAGCGTTTAAGCTATTTGCCAGGGCTTAGCGCAATACAATTACCTCCTTGGTTTTTTGCATAATAAAGAGCATCGTCGGCAGCTTGAATAAATGTTAAATGATCATCACACTGATGATGATTAACAGTATTAATTCCCATGCTTACTGATAAATACCCTGTAAAGCTATCTTCATGCACAACTGCCAACATTTCAATTGCTTTTTGAATTTGTTCAGCCACAAATAGCGCCCCTTGTTTATCTGTTTGTGGTAGCAATACAACAAACTCTTCACCACCATAACGGGCAACAAAATCCTCTGGACGACTCACTGTGTCGGCAAGTTTTTGTGCCACAGCGTATAAGCACTTATCGCCTGCAATATGCCCGTAACGGTCGTTAAATTTTTTGAAGTTATCAATATCAATTATAATGAGTGAAAGCTGACAGTTTGCTAATTTAACACGGGAAAATTCATCAACAATTTTTTCATCAAAGCGGCGCCTATTGGCAATTTTGGTTAACGAATCTAAAAACGCCATTTCGCTTAAAATCTCATGTGCTTTAATCCGCTCAGTGGCGTCATTAAAAACAACCAAAAATTCATTACCAATATTAATACCCGATACTTGCATAATGACTTGCTCACCATTTTTGCAGGTTATTTGGTAGTCGTTTGCAGGAATATCGCCTTTATTACTTTCGGCTTGTGCAAGCGATGCGTTCCATAATGCCCGAGCAGCATTTCTTTTATCAATATCTGGGTAGGCTTTTTCCCACCAAATATCTACATTGGGCGTATCATTTATAGTAAAACCAAATACATCAATATAACGCTGGTTAACTTTTAATATATCACCCGTTTCAACGCACACATTACAAATAGGCATAGGAAGCACTGTAAATAATTTCGCATAATGGCTCAGCTCATGATTACGCATAGGGTGATGCGTGTGAGCAATTAAATACTTTTGTTGTGGGTCGTTATGTTCGTTAAGTAATTTGGCATTCATAGTCGCTACAAAATGCCATTCAACCCACCATGTTTCTAAATGCTCTAATAATGCTTTTTCTACTTTTAGATTAGGGCTCAACGACTGTTCAATTAATTTAAATAACTCAACAATAGGATGTGGCTCTTGGAAAAAAATAGGGGGAGTTATTGTGATCAATTCATCAAACAAATAATAAGCTGTTTCTTTAAGTTCACTCAACGGGTTGTTAAGCAACTCACTTATATCGGTTTTTTTTGGGTAATCTAAAATAAAAGATTTTACTTTGTTGACGTGAGAAGCATAGTTCATATATTCATTCCATTGAGTATATTAATAATAACCTTAGTTACGCTTAAATATAACACTATAAAGCAATATAAAGCTATAACTCCTCCTACTATTACACAGCTAATATTCACACTTATTTACTATTTATATTTATTTTGCTTACTGCAAATAGCAAAAACGTTTTGCTGACGCTATAAAAATAACTACAAAAGCGCTGCATTAAGGCTAAGCCTCTTTAAGCGCTGCTTAAATACATGCTATAATCGCGGCCTTTCCAAGATGTTATTAATAACAGTAATCTGTATAAGCGAAATTATTCATGAGCGAAAATAGTCACATTAAAGTCATCGTAGGTATGTCCGGCGGTGTTGATTCTTCTGTATCTGCATATTTGTTAAAGCAACAAGGCTATCAGGTAGAAGGCCTGTTTATGAAGAACTGGGAAGAAGACGACAATGATGAATATTGCGCCGCAGCTGATGATTTAAAAGACGCGCAAGCAGTTTGCGATAAACTCGGTATTGAACTGCATACAGTTAACTTTGCCGCTGAGTATTGGGATAACGTATTTGAGTACTTTTTAGCTGAATACAAAGCAGGTCGTACACCTAACCCAGATATAATGTGCAATAAAGAAATTAAATTTAAAGCCTTTTTAGAATTTGCGGCCCAAGCATTAGGCGCCGACTTTATTGCCACCGGTCACTATGTACGCCGCGAACTACGCGATGACAAATACGTTATGTGCCGCGGGTTAGATGATAATAAAGATCAAAGCTACTTTTTATACACGCTTAGCCACGAACATATTGGCCAAACATTATTCCCTGTTGGCGATATTGCTAAGCCAGAAGTACGCCGCATAGCTGAAGAGCAAGACCTAATTACTCACGATAAAAAAGACAGCACAGGTATATGTTTTATTGGTGAGCGCAAATTTAAAGACTTTTTACAAAAGTTTTTACCTGCCCAACCTGGTGTTATCGAAGACACTGATGGTAACAATGTAGGCGAGCACGAAGGATTAATGTATCACACACTAGGTCAACGCAAAGGCTTGCTAATTGGTGGTATGAAAGAAGGCTCAGGCGAGCCATGGTATGTAGTAGATAAAGACCTTGAGCGAAATGTACTTATTGTTGGCCAAGGTAAAGATCACCCTCGCCTATACAGTAATGGCCTTAATGCTAACCAATTGCACTGGGTTGACCGTATTGGCCCTAAAGGCACTACTCGCTGCACAGTTAAAACCCGTTACCGCCAAGAAGACTTAAGCTGTACGCTACTTGTAGGCGAAGACGGCATGGCACGCGTATTATTCGACGAGCCACAAAAAGCCGTTACTCCAGGTCAATCTGCCGTATTTTATGCAGAAGATGTGTGTTTAGGTGGTGGTATTATTGATTCGGTGATCAAATAATGAATCAACACCAAGTCATGGCGCTTGCCGCCATGTGCCAAGTTGCTAAACAAGTTCAAAAAGTTGCTCAGTACGGCAATAATAATGAACACGATTTAGAAATACTACTTTCGAGTATTATTCAAACCTCGCCGGCATCGCCAGAGGATGTATACCAAGGCACAGATAACCTACGCGATGGCTACAAAACATTATTGGCACAGCTAAGTGCTGGCGCGCAAAAAGATGTTGAAATTGTAAAATACGTCGGTGGTTTAATGCAGCTAGAACGTGCCTTGAGTGCAAACGACAAAAGCTTAAACGAATTAGGTAAACGTATTGATGACATTCATCGACGTTTAGATCATTTTGCTATAACCGACGAGAGCGTTGTCGCCGGTTTAGCGGATATATACTCAACGGTGCTAAGCCCCCTTGGGCACCGTATACAGGTTTATGGTAAACCTGAGTTACTAAAGCAGCAGCTCACTCAAAATAAAATCCGCGCATTATTATTAGCCGGTATTAGAAGTGCAGTTTTATGGCGACAAATGGGCGGTAAACGCCGTCACTTTTTCTTTGCAAAAAGAAAAATAATCGCCATTGCTAAAGCAAAAATTTAATTATCGTTCAAACTAAAATTTAGGAGTTATTATGGAGCTTTCAGCGTTAACGGCTATCTCTCCAGTGGATGGTCGCTACGGCAGCAAAACCACTGAACTACGCAGTATTTTCAGCGAATTTGGCCTAATCAAATACCGCGTAACCGTTGAAGTGCGTTGGTTGCAAGCGTTAGCTGCAGCGAGCGATATTAAAGAAGTCCCTGCATTTAGCGAACAAGCTAATGCATTACTAAACGCCATTGTTGATAACTTCAGCGAAGCTGATGCACAGCGCGTTAAAGATATTGAACGCACAACAAATCACGACGTTAAAGCGGTTGAATACCTTCTAAAAGAAAAAGTAGCCGATAACGCAGAACTACATGCAATTAACGAATTTATTCATTTTGCATGTACCTCTGAAGACATTAACAACCTATCTCATGGTTTAATGCTAACTGAAGCACGCAATAATGTATTACTACCATATTGCGATCAGTTACTTAGCTCAATTAAAGAAAAAGCGATTGAGTACAAAACAATCCCTATGATGACACGTACGCACGGACAACCTGCTACACCGTCTACTATGGGTAAAGAGTTTGCTAACGTTTACATGCGCTTAAAACGTCAACGCGACCAAATTGCACAAGTAGAAATGCTAGGTAAAGTTAACGGTGCTGTAGGTAACTACAACGCTCACCTTAGTGCATACCCAGATTACGATTGGCACACACATGCAGACAAATTTGTATCAAGCCTAGGTTTAACTCTAAACCCGTTTACTACACAAATTGAACCGCATGACTACATTGCTGAGCTTTTTGATGCTATTGCCCGTTTTAACACAATACTGCTCGATTTTGATCGTGACATGTGGGGTTACATTGCCCTTAATCACTTTAAGCAAAAAACCATTGCTGGCGAAATTGGCTCATCAACAATGCCACATAAAGTTAACCCTATTGATTTTGAAAACTCAGAAGGTAACTTAGGTTTAGCAAATGCTATTTTTTCTCACCTTGCACAAAAGCTGCCTGTTTCTCGCTGGCAACGTGATCTTACCGACTCAACGGTATTACGTAACTTAGGTGTAGGTATGGGTTATGCACTTATTGCATACCAATCAACACTTAAAGGTGTAAGTAAGCTTGAAGTAAACGAGCAACGTTTATTAGAAGAGCTTGATCAAAACTGGGAATTGCTAGCAGAGCCAATTCAAACAGTTATGCGTAAGTACGGTATCGAAAAGCCATACGAAAAGCTTAAAGACTTAACCCGTGGCAAACGTGTAAACCAAGAAATAATGGCAGACTTCATCGATGGTTTAGACCTTCCTGAACACGCTAAAGTAGAAATGAAAAAACTAACACCTGCTAATTATATTGGCCGCGCTGTTGAGTTTATTGATGATTTAGTTTAATAACTAAACTAAAATCAATGAAAAAGCGAAAGGTCTCCTTTCGCTTTTTTTGTTTTAATACCACTTGCACTAATTTGTAGGGCCACTGTATGTATCAATTAAAAATAAATGACTTATCAGAGCAAGAGTTTTTAACTCAGTTCTGGCAAAAAAAACCACTCTTAATTAAACAAGGTTTTAGTAATTTTCAAGACCCGCTTGATGCGAATGAACTTGCAGGCCTTGCAATGGAAGACAGCATAGAGTCGCGTATTGTTACTAATCATAATAATGAATGGCAATCGCACCAAGGGCCGTTTGAAGACTTTGAACAGCTTACAGAGCAACACTCTACTTTATTAGTACAAGCGGTTGATCATTGGCATAACGATGCAGCACAGCTGCTAGAGCCGTTTCGATTTATCCCAAACTGGCGCATAGATGATTTAATGATCAGCTATTCAACGCCTGGCGGTGGTGTTGGCCCGCATTTAGATCAATACGATGTATTTATTATTCAAGGTGAAGGCAAACGCCATTGGCGAGTAGGCCTACCAGATCCTAGCCTTAAACAATTCACCCAAAATAAAACATTATTGCAAGTAGAAGCGTTTACTGCGGTTATTGATTGTATTTTAGAACCCGGCGATATTTTATATATTCCACCAGGTTGCCCGCACGAAGGTTATGCCGTAGAAAACGCCCTTAATTATTCGGTGGGTTTTAGAGCGCCAAATCAACAAGATTTACTCTCTAGCTTTGCCGATCATATTATTGATACCGAAAGCGGACAAAAGCGTTACACCGACCACAACCTTACATTAAGAGAGTCTAAGGGCGAGCTGAGCGATACTGAGGTTGATAAAGTAAAAGTGCTAATGCAGGCATTACTAAACGACCACACCTTATTTAAACAATGGCTTGGCACAACTTTAAGCCAACCAAAGCACGATATGGACTTAATGCCTGTTGAGCAACCGTTTAATGCGGCGCAAATAGCCGATGCAATAAACAGTGACGACATAAGCTTTGAACGCCTAGGTGGAACGCGTGCTATATATCAGCAAACAGCTGATGAATTATTAGTAAGTGTTAACGGAGAAAACTACTCTGTACCAAATAGTGACTTGAATGCTGTTAAGTTACTTACTGATTTTACAGGTTTTAATGCGCAACAGCTAAAAAACACGGCCCCAAGCCTAGTTTTTATTGAAATATTCACTACACTAATTAATGAGGGTATTTGGTTCAATTAGAGGTGTATTATGGACTACCGGGTAGAACAGGTCGATTGGCACAGCCAAAAAGCGCTACTGCAGCAAATAAGAGAGCGTGTATTTGTTTATGAGTTACATATTCCTAAACATATTGAATTTGACAACCTAGACCCACTTGCCCAACATATTCTTGTCACCTGTATTACCAACGACACACAGTCTCCTGTAGCCACAGGCAGGCTGTGTAGCGATGGCCTTATAGGCCGTATAGCTGTATTACCCGCCCACCGCAATCGCAATGTTTACAAATCCCTACTTAACTTTATTGTTGCACTTGCTGCAGAGCAAAATATTGAAGTACTGAGTATTAACTGCATTTTAGAAGAAGTTGAATTATTTAAACAAAATGGCTTTAGCCAACAAGGCAATGTATTCATGGAGGCTGGCATTGCAAAGCTACGAATGCAATGCCCTGTTACCAGCTTTGAAACTCGTCCATTTACGTTAACGCATTAAAAAGCGAGCTACAATAAATAAAGTAGCTCGCTTTTTAATTTGTTATACAAACATATTAAACTTATTTAGGCTCGTTAGCCCACAGTTGTTCATTTTCGTGCATTTCGTATAAACCATGGGCACGATTGATCAGTAAATTGGCAAAATCAACCTTGGTTTTATCACTCGCCCCTGTTTGCATTATTTGATCAGCTTTTAACTGCCATTGCAGTGAAAAATAACGTATTGCATCGCGAGCATCTTTTGCAGCACTCACTTCAGCATGATCAGTTGGTAAACGACCGGTAATTACCCAATAGTTTTTACCGTTTTGCGCCTTAAATTTCCATAGAGCACAAAATGGGGCTAAAAAACGACTGTCTTTTTCAATCAACGTTTTAGGCATAATGCCTTTTTCAGCTAAATGCTTTTGTGCGTTTTGAAAGCATTCACGCTGCCATAATATATTTTGCTGCTCTACTTGAGCTTGTTCTTGTGCTGTTAACGGTTTTTTTTCTTGTTGTGTCATTATTAATAACCTTTTACTTCTTTTTTAACACTTTAAGGGCTTAACAAATAAGGTGCAAGTACAAAAATAGTATTTTTTAGCCTCAAACCCGCTGTTTGCCTGGTTTTTAGCCAAATTTATAAGCTTTACTTAACTATTTTAATATTATGATCGAATGAGCCCACATCCCCCGGAAATACCACCGGCGACTCAATCCCTTCTTTATTAATGGCTGCAACACCAAAATAGTAATTATCAATTACTACATTGTTAAGTGTAGCTTGAGTAACCTTACCCACGGTTTTACTAAACTGCCATTGTGGCTCGCTGGTATAACGCCAATAAATACGATAACCGGTTATATTATTGTCTTTAGATGCCTGCCACGACAAACGCGTATTAGCCGTTACCGCACCCGCGATTTTCACGTCTTTAGGAGGGGCTGGTGCCCACGCCATCGACGCTAAACTTACAGCATTAAGTGCGGTTAATTTGGCCGCATAGTCAAAATCAACGCCTTTGATCGTATCGCCATATTCAATGCCGTTTTCAATGCGTAAGTCTTGATGCTGGCGATCGTAATGCTCGTTTGTTTCCATAATGCGCACTGCAGCAAAGCCCGCGTCATTAAAAGGTCTATGGTGCCCACCTCTACCAAATCGGTCTAACCGATAAACTAACATAGTATTTAAATTAGCAATGTATCTGTCGGCAATGGTATCTATGTAACGCGCCAAGTTACGACTAGCTGAGTCAACCTCGCCCCCCGTAAAGCGCCGCGTTCGTGCTTGCTCTTTAGTTTCTATTACGCGCGTACCTTCAGAAAATATCCGCGCTGTGGTGTTATCGGTTACGCCATTAACCCCGGTAATATTGCCTATCATGTCGTTGTTTAGTACTGCGTGTACTTGCCAGTCGTGTTTTTGCGCATAAGCGGTTAAAATTTTACCACCAAATAAACCCTGCTCCTCGCCCGACAGCGCCGCGTACACCACAGAGCCATTAAATTTATGTTTACTCAATACACGCGCCGCCTCTATTACGCCCGCCACACCAGAGGCGTTATCGTTAGCCCCCGGCGAGTCGCTAGTAAAATCCATCACATCGCTTACGCGTGAGTCTATATCGCCCGACATTATTACCATACGGTTAGGCTCGCTTATACCGCGCTGAATAGCGACAATATTAACCACTTCGGTTGCATCAGGAATTCGTTTTTCGCCCGATATAGTGTCTTTTACTTCAATAATCTCTAGGCATCCGCCGCATTGTGCTGATATTTTTTCGAACTCTTGTTTTATCCAGCGCCTTGCTGCACCAATGCCACGGGTTTCCGATTTAGTGTCTGATAATGTATGGCGCGTACCAAAATCCACCAGCGTTTGAATATCGCCACCAATACGCTGCGCTGAAATATCACCGGCTATAGCATGCAATTTTTGTTGATCAGTGTATTTAATCTCGCCCGCTGCCAATGCTTGCGAAGTTAAACCCACAAAACAAGCAGCTGTAAGGGTACTCACGCTAAGTAATTTTGTTGTTATTTTAAAAGGTGTTTTAAGCATTTATAGCTCCTTATTTTTATTATAATCACCATTACGCAAGTAAGCTTATTGCGCAATACTTTTGCGGTAGGCACCACAAAAAAGTAAGCTAGAGTACAGGTTAAAGGTTTAATTAAGCCAAATAATTAGCAACTACAATATTTAGTAATATAGTTATTTTATTTATGTCACACTAGCTTCTTTATGTATTAAAAACTTTATGCGCCAATTAAAAAACGATACCAAGCTTAGTAATCAAATCTATCATGCCGACAGTAAGTTTGGTCCGGTACGCGTTTATCAAAATAAAGATTATAGATGGCTCACTTTTAATAACGATCCGCTGCTAGGCGTTACTCTTCAAGGAGTAATGAGCAAAGCCCGGCCTGAACTATTATGTGTACCAATATATCAAAGCATGTTGTTATTTTTATTAGCCCCGGTTAGTGAGCTACGTATTTTAAATTTGGGCTTAGGCACTGCAGCAATAGAGCGCGCACTTAAACACATTGAATCTAGCCGCCGTAATTTAATTGATACGTTTGAAAGTGTAGAAATAAACCCTGATGTTATAAGTATCGCTAAGCAATTTTTTAAATTACCCATTGATCATACTGTGCACCAGCAATGTGCTCAGCAATTTATTAGTCAATGCACTCAACAATACGACCTAATTTACATAGATATATTTAGTGGCGAGCACCACCAAACGTTTATTCAAAGCGAGTCGTTTTGGCACGCCATTAACCACTGCATTAATAAAAGCGGCCAGGCAATCATTAACCTAAATCCTAAAACAGGGCAAGAATTACAAACTACTTTAGTACTGTTACGCCATTACTTTAACTGTATTGCACTTATAGAGTTTTTTGAATACAAAAACATTGTTCTTATACTAAGTAACCTGTCGTTAAAGCATATAACGGTAGAGGCAATACAAGCCTCAACAGTAATGCAAAGCATAGCGCCAAACTTGCATAGCAATATAAATACTATTTACCATATAGAAGCAAAATAAAACTTAATGGGGCTGTTCAATAACGGCTGATAATAGCAATCTTAGTATTGTTTTAATGCTTACTAATATTAATTATACCTTAGAGTATGAGTAATTAAGCCTCTACTAAGCTGCATTTAAAAACACAAAAATGCTATGATAGCTGCAATTACTTGCCATTTAAGCTATTAAAATGTATCGATTATTTGAGCGCATTACTAAGCCGTTCCCACAAGATAAACCAACGCAGCCACCTAACACGCTGCTTGCGTTTTGTCTTCATTACACCAAAGGCATGGGGCTGTCGCTAGCACTACTCTCGTTAAGTGCCGCCTTGCTCGCTATTTTAGAAGTATCGCTATTTAGCTATATGGGGCAACTAGTTGATTGGCTGGCAATTTATACACCACAAACACTCTTTGTAGAGCAGCAGTCCGAGCTGACAAAAATGGCCCTTATGCTCCTTGTGGTGCTGCCTGTAGTGGTGTTTTTTCATTCTGCAATTTTGCACCAGGCATTACTGGGCAATTACCCCATGTCGATTCGCTGGTTAGCACATAGATATTTATTGCGCCAAAGTGTTAGTTTTTATCAAAATGAATTTGCCGGACGCATCGCCACCAAGGTATTACAAACCTCTCTGGCTGTGCGCGAAGCTGTAACAAAACTACTCGATGTATTAATGTACATAATCGTTTATTTTGGCTCTATGTTGTTTTTAGTAGCCGAGGCCGATTGGCGCTTAATGTTACCCTTACTTGTTTGGCTTGTTTTGTATATTTGCATTCAACTTTACTTTGTACCGCGTCTTAAAAAAGTGGCTACCTCACAAGCCGATGCCCGCTCAGAAATGACCGGCCGCATTGTCGACAGCTACACTAATATTGCTACCATTAAACTATTTTCGTACACCCAACGCGAAGAAGAATACGCAAAACAAAGTATGGATGTTTTTTTACAGCCGGTGTACAAGCAAATGCGTTTAGTTACCAGCCTCAACTTTGTTATTCAAACTTTAAATTACTTATTAGTGTTTTCGGTTACTGCGGTATCACTTTACTTGTGGTCGCTAAGTGCCATTAGCGCAGGAGCAATTGCCGTTGCGGTAAGTTTAGCCCTTAGATTAAACGGTATGGCGCAGTGGATCATGTGGGAAATAAGCAGCTTATTTGAAAATATTGGCACCGTAGCCGATGGCATGCAAACCCTCTCTAACCCAATTGCAGTAGCCGATAAACCCAATGCCAGCACTCTTAACGTTAGCCAAGGTGCAATTGAATTTAACAATGTGCACTTTAACTACGGCAAAGCAGCGAGTGAAACGCTGCGTGGCCCAGTTATTAACGGTTTAAACTTAAATATTAAAGCCGGTGAAAAAATTGGCTTAGTGGGTCGCTCTGGCGCGGGTAAATCAACGCTAGTTAATTTATTACTACGCTTTTACGACACCGACTCTGGCAGTATAAAAATTGACGGCCAAAACATTACCGATGTGAGCCAAGAAAGCTTACGCCGTTACATTGCCATGGTAACTCAAGACACTTCCCTGCTGCACCGCTCAGTAAAAGACAACATTTTATACGGCAGACCAGATGCCACTGAAGCCGAAATGATCGATGCCACCAAGCAAGCTAAAGCGCTAGAGTTTGTAACCGACTTAGTTGATAGCAAAGGTAATAAAGGCTTTGACGCGCAAGTAGGCGAACGTGGCGTTACCTTATCGGGTGGGCAGCGCCAACGTATTGCTATTGCGCGCGTACTGCTTAAAAACGCCCCTATTCTCATACTCGACGAAGCCACCAGCGCGCTTGATTCAGAAGTAGAAGCCGCTATTCAAGCAAGTCTTGATGATTTAATGACAGATAAAACAGTAATTGCTATTGCTCACAGGCTATCAACCATAGCGCAAATGGACAGGCTTATCGTACTTGATAACGGCGGTGTTGTTGAGCAAGGCACACATGATGAGTTAATAGCTAAGAATGGGATTTACGCTGCACTTTGGGCACATCAAACAGGTGGGTTTATTGGCGTTGAATAGTTTTTTTAAGTATTAACAACAAACTTAAAATATTAAACCATAACGAAAAATGCGTTATGGTTTAATATTGTTTTATTACGTGCTAGCTCGCTTTACTTTTTTCTATGGTGTGAGTAGCCGATAATTCTAAAAAGTATTCTAATGAATCATCAAGTACATCTAACCACGGCACAGGAAGCTCAGGTGCCAAGGTATTTGTTAAAGTAGAGCGATACGCTTTTTCCCTAAAACACATAATGTCTTGTTGTTTATCTTTTTGCCATTCTTTGAGAATATCTGCCTGTTTTTCAACTGCAAATTCAGGGTAATCTGTGGCATTAGTTAAATCACGAATATACGCTGCTTGATAATCAATAGAGCCTTCAACATTCGTTACTTCATCGTACTTAGCTAACCAATTTTTTTCATCTTCTTGTCGTGCTGCTAATGCTGGTATTTTTATTCTGTCTAAAATTTCGTCGCGTACATACCATGCTTGCGCATCAAACATATTAAAAGTGAAGTACTGATCTTGCATGCCTAAATAAACTAACTTAGGGTTTGGCTGCCAAAAAACACCCTTATACAAGTTTGCCGGATACAAACAGTTATGTGTTTGTAAACGTAGTTCGTCAGGTAAAAATGGAAAATGAAATAAATACCCAGTACACATAATCACAGCATCAAAGCGCTTACTAGTGCCATCTATAAAATGCGCAACGTCCCCTTCAAAGTGGGTCACAAGTGGCATTTCTGCAATGCCGTCTGGCCAATTATAGCCAAGTGCTTTAGTACGGTAGCTTATAGTTACCGATTTAGCGCCATACTTATAACACTGCGTACCTATATCTTCGGCAGAATAGCTACTGCCTATAAGTAAAACTTCTGAATCTTTAAATTCTAGCGCATCTCTAAAGTCATGAGCATGTAATACTCGACCAGAATACTCTTCTAGCCCTTCAAAATAAGGCATGTTTGGTGTAGAGAAATGACCTGTAGCAACAATAACATAATCAAACTCATTCACTTCCTGCTCGCCGGTTTTATGGTTCATAACCGTTACAGTAAACATTTGTGTTTCGTCGTCAAATGTAACCCAACGAACCGGGCACTCAAAGCGAATGTATTTACGAATATCTTGCTTGTTAATACGCCCCATTATGTAGTCTTTAAGCACTTCACGAGGGGGATACGAAGGAATAGGTCTACCAAAATGTTCTTCAAAAGAATAATCAGCAAATTCTAAGCATTCTTTTGGTCCGTTAGACCAAAGATAACGATACATACTGCCATGTACCGGCTCACCATTTCTGTCTAGCCCAGTGCGCCATGTATAGTTCCACATGCCACCAATATCATTTTGTTTTTCGTAACAAACAACTTCCGGTAAATTCTCAATACCGGCTAAACGAGCTGCTTCAAATGCACGTAATTGTGCCAAACCGCTTGGACCTGCGCCCAAAATAGCAATTTTTTTCATTATAAAAGTCGACTCCTAATAGCTAATACGAGCCTTACTATAACATTTTTTCATGCAAATTATTTGCCACAATAAAAATAAATCCTTTTTTATAACATTTACCTTTAAAAAAACATAAAATAAATCAATATTTTATTAACCAGCCGTCTATTATCACCACAACTTATTTGGCTTAAAAAATTTAATCAGTAAGCACTCAGCCATTAGTTTATAACGGCTTAAATTTAAGTAATAAAAAAGCGAAGATGCTGTTTATGCTCCTTCGCTTTTACTACCATTAAATACTTAAATTAAAGCTTTATAGTATTGTTACTGTGATAAAAAATAGCTTATAGCGTTTGCTAGTATCTTTAAAATAATGATGCATTAAGCCATAAGTGCAGTATTATGCTGGCCCCGTAACCTAACGCAATCACAGGCGTCCACTTTAGGTGACCAAAAAAAGTATAGTAGCCGCGTGCTTGCCCCATTAATGCCACTCCCGCAGCCGAGCCAATCGAGAGTAAACTACCGCCTACCCCCGCAGTTAATGTGATCAGCAACCATTGCCCATGCGACATTTCAGGATCCATAGATAATACCGCAAACATAACCGGTATATTATCGATCACTGCAGAAATCACCCCAAGAAAAACATTTGCCGTTGTAGTAGACCAATTGCCGTATAGCATCTCAGACATAAAGTTTAAATAACCTAAAAACCCTAAGCCACCCACGCACATAACAATACCGTAAAAAAATAATAACGTGTCCCACTCTGCCCGTTGCACTCTACTAAATACGTCAAATGGTACAACACTGCCTAGTTTAGCTAATCGTTCTTGATCGCCCAACTGCTCTGCATGGGCTCTTTTACGTGCCAGTGATCCTGGTAAAGTCATTCTTAAAAAATAACCAAAAAACTGTAAATAGCCTAGCCCCATCATCATACCTAATACTGGTGGCAGGTTTAAAAAGCTATGGCAAGCAACGGCAGTGGCTATGGTAAGTAAAAACAACACTAATATTCGCACTGCGCCGCGTTTTAGCTCAACCGCTTCGTATTGTGCGGTTGGGTGCTTATCGGCAACATAAAAGCTCATAATGGCTGCGGGCACTAAGTAATTAACTAAAGCAGGTAAAAACAGCACTAAAAACTCGTTAAAATGCACCAATCCAGCTTGCCACACCATTAGCGTGGTTATGTCGCCAAAGGGGCTAAATGCGCCGCCCGCATTAGCCGCAATAACAATATTAATACAGCTGATGTTTATAAATGGCTTATCACCTTCGGCAACTTTCATTACCACTGCACACATTAATAACGCGGTGGTAAGGTTGTCGGCAATCGGGGAGATAAAAAATGCTAAAAAACCGGTTATCCAAAATAAATTTTTATAGTTAAAGCCTTTACGGATCATCCAAGCGCGCAATGCATCAAATACTCCTCTTTCTTCTAGCGCATTTATGTAGGTCATAGCGACTAGTAAAAAGAGCATAAGCTCGGCAAACTCAAGTAAATTATGCCTAAATGCAGTTTCGGTAAGTTCAGTAATATCATGGCTAACGTAATAGGCACCTATTAATATCCAAATTAATCCTGCTGCAACTAATACTGGTTTCGACTTTCTTAAATGTAGCTTTTCCTCGAGCATAACCACGGTATAAGCAATTAAAAATATACCAATACATAACCAACCAATACTCGATGATGTTAAATCTAACTGCCCTTGCGCAGCCCAAACTGGCGAGCAAAAAAACAACATAGCAATACATACTATGTTGAACCCCCGTAACAAACTCTTCATTTTACATTTCCTGTTTTAATTACATAAATCAGCTGGCTTTAATTACAATAAAGCAATTTATCTGCTTTATTGATACGCATTTTGGTGAGTATTTATTGGTTATTATTTTTTCACCACAATAAAATAGCACAGCATTACCAAGTGGCTATTGTACTGAGGTCTATATATGCATAGATGGTTGCTATATTGTAAATAGAGTGTGTGAATGGTGGTTGTGCAAGCTTTAATATTTACAGGTTAATCATTTAAAATTCAATTGGTTACATTATTTTTATTTAGTGCTGCGAAAGTAGTTTACAAAAAAAGCGAAGTTGCTATGTAAGCAACTTCGCTCTTGGTTAATTGTTGTTTGTTATTTAATTTGTATTAGGCAATTAACCTTAAGCCTACCATTACTAGCATCACAACATTGGCAAGTACGCCAATTAAAAAGAAGTAGCTACGTGGGCTAGGATTTTTATTAGTAGCAATTGCGTAGTACAGCACCATATGAATTAATCGCGCAATAACGTATATCCATACACATAGTGCAAATATTGGGCTTTGATAATTTATTACAAAAGCAAACAACACTGTTCCTATAAATAACGCACTATTTTCAAGGGTATTGTGAAAAGTACGGTGTGCTCTAAATATAAAACTATCATGCGATAAGTCGTCACTTATTTTACCCGGCACTGCATTAGGCTGTTTTGCTTTGCTAAAAGTTGCTACCGCCCACTGTACAAGCAACATAATTAAATACAGGTAAAACGCCAAATACGCCGAAAGTGCAATATTAGTCATAGTTAATTTCCTTGTTTTTATTAAAGATTATCAATTTTTAGATGTTTAACATTAATAACAGGCAAGTTTTAGGCCGAGTTTAATTATTTGATAGTTATACAAATAATTAAAGCTATCGTTTAAACTCAGTAATTTATTCCGACGTTTTTACATAAAAGCACTTAATACTTAAATTAAAAACCGTAAAAGTAATATTGTTAAACAAATATTCTTAGCAATATCAATCATTAAAATTATAGCCTACGACCTCAAAGTTAAACTAACTATAACCACCCCATGGTCGGTACTTAAATCGTCTCGCTCAAATACTGGGTTAATTAAATGCCGATCGTAAGTGTTATAGTCACTTACTTCAAAAAAGCTATCATGGTAGCTGGCATCAAATTCACTAGACAATAAAATGTAGTCAAGCACTGAACTGCTCGCGCCATAATAATGGGTTGGCGTGCGTGGAGTTGCTGGCTTAGCCACATTATTTGTATCACCTTGCTCAATTACAACACTCGCTATATCACCATCAACACGCAAGTCGTCTGTTGGTGCTTGTGGCTCAGCACTTGCCAATTGCGACTTTGTAAATAAGTCCCATGCATCATTTAAACAATATTTAGCAAGGTAAGTTTTAGCGTCAAAAGCAGGTGCAAAACGCAGTGTATTAGTAAGCATGTGGCTTAACACACCATCGGCTATGCTGTTATTAAAGTCGCCCATTAAAATCATAGGCTGCTGCGTAGCTTCGCGGCGCGCAATCATTTGTATCATTAATAATGTGGCTTCGCTGCCGCGTTGAATAGTTGATCCCCAGCCACCCGCTACATTCGCTTTTAAAATCTCAATTATGTTCTTTTCGGGCGAAAGTGCTTTATTGTGCTCATCAACCTCAATCATTGGGCGTTTAGATTTAAAATGCACCACATAACAATCTGTATTACCTATGTGCGGCAAAGTTACTGTGGCTCTTAATACCTTGCGGCTAAATGTAAAATCAGCACTAAGCCCAAGGGTAGCTACAAGTTCATTATCGTGCTGCACCGCAGCCACTTCAACAATAGGATATTTTGCGGCAATTGCCACTACGGGGCGTTTATAAATAAAGTCGTCAATCACCTCGGGCGTATCTACCACTGCAAAGTGCTCATAACCTTGCCCACGTACTAATTCTTGTAACGACTCAATACTAAACACTTCCTGAAAACCAATCACATCAGGTGCGTGCTCTGTTAAATAATCAATAACCCACTGCTGCTTTTTAGCCCACTGTTGCGCGGTATAAATTTTCTCAAACTCATAGTATGCATTGGGTGGCTCAAGGTAATTAAACAAGTTAAATGTGGCTATTTTTAGTTGAGTGTTTTTTATCAAAAGAGGTTCCACTACTGTACATTTTAAAATAACAAACATCGCTGAGTTATTAGCCCTAATGCTTGCTTAAATGAATACGTAAAAGTATGTAATAGCAGTATACCCTATTGCTTATCGTTTTTAAGGCTTTAGGGGGGTGTTCAAAACCTGTGCTATTTCAGTAAACTTGTAAAAATAAGATCATACATGGCAAATCAATTCAATTTCATACATCAAACAATAGCATTACAAATTTAGCTGCTTACGTATTCGTACGCTTTATTTTTACCCTTGAGTATCGCTACGCGCTATTAAAACCAAACCCCCCCTCATCTTTTAAAATATCTCCAAAAAGCACAGTGCCTATTTTATTACTGCTTTATTATGCTTATATGCAATGAGGTTGCAGTAACAACCTTTAAAACTACGCATTGAATAATTCTCAACTTACTATTTTAGCCCTTTATTTAGGCTATACTGCCCTTTCCATTACCTACAAACGCTATGTATTATGAACTACTCAAACTTTGGCACTAAATTTACACAACCCAACGGCATTACTCAGTTAATGGAAGACTTAGGCAGTGCTAAAAGCAGTAACAATCCTAATATTGTTATGCTGGGTGGCGGTAACCCTGCATTAGTACCACAAGTAAATGAGGTTTTTTTAAGTGAGTTACAAAAGCTCGTTGCCAGTAATAAAGTATCGCAAGTATTTGGCCTTTACGACGGCCCAACCGGTAACGACGAGTTTAGAGCTGCATTAGCAAGCCAACTAAGTAAAGAATATGCATGGGATATAAGTGCCAATAACGTAGCACTTGGTAATGGCAGCCAAGCTAACTTTTTTGTGCTGTTTAATATGTTTGCAGGCGAAATGCCTGATGGCAGCCATAAAAAGATTTTATTTCCCCTCGCGCCAGAATACGTAGGTTATGCCGACCAAGGTTTATCGGACGATATGTTTGTTGCCATAAAGCCCGATATCGAAATTTTAAATACCGGTAGCACATCTAAACAATTTAAATACGTTATTGATTTTAAAGCGGTTGAAAAAATATTAGCAAACGACAGCAGTATCAGTGCGCTGTGCGTATCGCGCCCTACCAATCCAACCGGTAATGTAATAACCGATGATGAAGTAAAACACCTTGATTTACTCGCTAAGCAATACAACATTCCACTCATTATAGATAACGCATATGGCGATCCATTCCCGGGCTGTATTTACACCGACGCAAACCTAACCTGGAACTCAAACATAATTTTATGTATGTCGCTTTCAAAGCTTGGCTTACCGGGTTTACGCAGCGGTATTGTGGTTGCAAACAATGAAATTATTAAAGCAATTGGCCGCGTAAATGGCAGCATGGTTTTATCGCCAAATAGTATAGGCCCAAGCTTAGTTACCCGTTTAATTAACGACGACGAATTACTGCCGCTGTGTCGTAATGTTGTGTTGCCTTTTTATCGTAATAAAGCACAAATAGCGATTGAACTGTTTGATGAAATATTTGCCGATATGAGCGTTTACTTGCATAAAGTTGAAGGCGCATTTTTTATGTGGCTGTGGTTTAAAGATGCAAAAATAACAAGCGAAACACTATACCAAAAGCTTAAAGAGCAAGATGTGTATGTAATTCCTGGACACAACTTTTTTATTGGCATTGACGAGAGCTGGGCGCACAAGCACGAGTGTATTCGCATTAACTATGCAACCGATGAAGCAACACTACGCAAAGGTTTACAAACCATAAAGTATTTAATGGCGTAAATTAATGCTTATGCTATCTACGCTTTGGCTATAACTTAACATCCACTATAACGGCACGCTATTGAGCAAGTGTTGCCTTTATCCCTTATTTACCTCTGTAATACTGTACTCTTTTTGTGCAAACGCGCGCTATACTCTTTAAATTTATATATAAACTGTTATTCTACGCGACCTTTTTTACACGCTATTTACTAGCGGGTAGCATAAAAGGTAGTTCAGGCTGCAAACGCTTACTAAGTGGCAGTAATAAAACGCGCGCCCATACAGGTGCACACTTTAAACACCAACATACAGGTAAATTATGCGATTAGGACCAGGACTACTAGTCACCGCAGCCTTTATAGGACCAGGCACCATAACGACTGCTAGCGTAGCAGGTGCAAACTTTGGCTTTGCACTTATCTGGACATTACTTTTTTCAGTAATAGCCACTATATTATTACAATCTATGGCTGCTCGCCTTGGCGTAGCAACAGGCAAAGATCTTGCTCAAGCACTGCGCGCGCATATTCATACCCCAGTGCTTAAAATTCTCGCTAGCTTTTTGGTAATAAGCGCCATTGGCGTGGGCAGCGCCGCCTATGAAGCGGGTAACCTTAGTGGCGCTAGCATGGGTTTAATAAAGATATTTCCGACAATAAATGCGCAAATATGGACGCCGCTCATTGCTTTTATTAGCGCATTGTTACTGTACAGCGGAAAACATAAAGTGGTAGAAAACGCGCTCATTTTATTAGTGATTTTAATGAGCTTAGTGTTTATTTCTACTTTAGTTATGGCTGCTCCGCCTATAAGCAAAGTACTAGCGGGTTTTATTCCTACTATGCCTGAGGGCTCTGTTACCACTGTACTTGCACTGATTGGCACCACCATAGTACCTTATAATTTATTTTTGCATTCAGGAGTGCTCGCAGCAAAGTACAACAATAATAGCGATAAACGTAAAATAATTAAGCAAACAAATATCGATACCAGCTTATCAATCACTTTAGGTGGAGTGATCACTTTGGCTATTTTATCTACCGCCTCGGTGGCTTTTTATGGTACCGACGCAGGTAAAGTTAGCGCAGCCAATATGGCTGTACAGCTTGAGCCATTATTAGGTGGCGCTGCCCATTACTTTTTTGCTATTGGTTTATTTGCTGCAGGTTTAACTAGTGCAATTACTGCTCCTTTAGCGGGAGCCTATGCAGTTTGCGGAATGCTTGGTTGGTCTAACAAAATGCAGAGTAGCCGTTTCAAATCGGTAGCATTAGTTATCTTATTGTTTGGCGCAGCTGTTGCCTCTTTGGGGTTAGATCCGGTTGCCGTGATCATTTTTGCCCAAGCTGCTAATGGCTTATTACTGCCTATTATTACTGTTTACTTACTCTGGTTGGTAAATCAAAAAGCGGTGATGGGCAATTACACCAATTCTGTGTTATTAAACCTTATCACTGTGCCTATATTACTGCTTATTTTTGGCTTAAGCAGCTACAAGCTGATTAGTTTGATTTTTTAATTAAACTAAAAACACCTAATTAAAAGCCACTGTTTATTAAAAACAGTGGCTTTTACCTTATTCACTATTATAAAAAAACCTTACCTGTATCCTGCAGTAATTAAAATCAGATAATATTTGTTTTTGTTAAGCGTGAAAACACATAGCCACCGGCCGCACCTGCAAGCAATTGAGCATAAAACCCCCAACCTCTTGCACCCGCTATAATATGTATATTCATAATCGATTCAATGGCAATTAACACCATAGCAAACGCCACAATGCCAGCAATAACAAATAGCTGAGTACGGTATTTTTTAACCTTTTTATTTAGCTGCACCGTAACTAAAAAAGCGATGGCAAGTGCAATGGCAATAATAGCACCATAGGTAGGTAATAAGCCCAGCCAATCATCCAGTGTTAAACTAACACGGTCGCTAAAGCTCACTACAACACCTACATTAACTAATTGATTGACAACGTATTGGCTATGAAACAAGCTAGCAAGTGTGAATGTAAATAACCAAGAAACTAAAAATGAGGGCAATATACGTGTTAAAAATGACATGGTTATCTCAACTTAAAATAAAGTTTTTTTCTTATATAAGCCATGCTAGCAAAGGCTTACCCCGTAAACAATGTATCTCTTTTTTTACTCTGCTTTCGCTTTTTGCGTTTTCTGTTAATGCAGGCGCTGCGTTACCAAAAAAGCAATACAGTACAAAAACCCTTGCTACACAATTACAGTCTCCGTGGAGCATGGTTGAACTAGCAAACGGTACATGGTTAATTACAGAGCGCGATGGCCACGTAGTTATAATTAAAAATAATGCGCAATCAAGAGTAAAACTAAACCTAGAGGGCTTATACCTTGCAGGCCAAGGTGGCTTACTCGATATAGTATTATCGCCAGATTATAGCAATTCCAAAGAAGTAATTTTTACCTACGCCCAAGGCGATGCCAACGCAAACAGGCTTGTTGTTGCCAAAGCCACCTTTAATGGTACTCGTTTTTCAAAGCCGCAAATTATTTATAAAGTAGCTACCAATAAAAACACACCACAGCATTACGCTGGGCGCGCCCTTGTCCTACCCGACAATACGTTATTAGTTTCAACGGGCGATGGCTTTGACTTTAGAGAGCAAGCACAAGTTATTACCAGCCAGCTTGGTAAAATATTACGTATAAACTTAAACGGCAGTATTCCAACAGATAACCCATTTATTAACCATACAAATCCAAATGCCCATGCTGTTTACTCACTTGGTCATCGTAACCCTCAAGGCTTAGTTTATGATTACGATACGCAGCAAATTGTAAGCCACGAACACGGCCCTGCAGGCGGTGATGAGCTAAACTACTTAACCGCAGGTAACAATTACGGCTGGCCGGTAATAACCAATGGTGACGATTATTCACAAGCACGTATTTCACCGTTTAGAGACTACCCCGGTATGGCTAAACCAAGCCTAGATTGGACGCCTTCAATTGCCCCGTCAGGCATGGCATATTACGGCTCTAAGCACGCGGCTTTCCCTTCACTACAAAACCATGTGTTAATTACGACTTTGGTTGATAAAAAGCTCTACGCTGTAAATTTAGCTAATGGTGAATTTACCCAGTCTCATATATTCCCAGAGGCCACAGGCCGATTAAGAGATGTGTTTGTAACCACTGAGGGTAATGTAGCGATATTAACCGATGGGGAAGATGCAAAGCTGATGTTAGTTAAATCAAATTAGTTCACAAGAGGGTTAGAGAGACTTCGCTTTTAGGGGGGATAGCGCCTTTTAGTAAGCCGCTTTAATAGGTTTAATAACTCTGTTGGGTGGCGCCTTCGGCTTAACCAACCTACCTTTTGACGTAAGTCGGATAAGTGGCGAAGCCACGCCATCCGACAAAAGTGATGAGTTTACTAGAAACAACCCGACTTACCGCGTTATGCAGTAACCGGAAAGTGTATTAAAGGTAATTACAGGAGCTTTACACCTAGTTTTTACCCGATTCTAATTTCTGTTTTAATAATTCAATAAGTTGAATGTTAAGCCCGGTAATTTCACCTTCTAGCACCTTCACTTTTGCCTGCGACTCTTCATCATCTTTACTGCGTAACAATGCAGTTTCCTGCAGTAGTTTTTCAAGCTTTTCTTGTATTTCAGCAATTAGTTCATCAAGGAGGTCACCTTCAGATTGTGATGCTTGATCTACATCTTCATTACCTAATAACTTGCGAAACGCCGCTTGATTTTTATCTTCCAGACTTTTTTCCGCCCCCTCTTCAGATATGTCTACTTGGACGCCTTGAGCCACTCCCTTTTGCACTGTCTCTTTTTCAGAAGCGTCATCAGCCACCACCTTTAAAATTTGTTTTTTCGGGTAAGTTTCTAAAGGTTTAGACGTTATGTTAACTGACATTTTATCCATTGTAATACCCCTTATTTAATCAATTCTTGGTGGCTATTGTTCAACTATAAATATAATGCTTTGCCAGCTGTTATTTGTTCTTGTATATAAAATTTGTGCCTGTCCTATTTTACTTTTAGACCACTGACATTTAAATAGATAAGGATTGTATTTAGGTGTTGGAAAACGAATGCACCCTACGATGAATCGACGTATTTAGCAGCATTAAAACGCAGAGGTTCACCACTTTTAAAATTTGCAATTAATAGCTAAATTTTACTAGTCGTCCACCTCAGGGCGTGTTGTTATATGCAACCTTACCGCGGCAAGTGGAATGCTTGGATAGCAATGTGAACTTCTCGATTTGAATCATCATTAATGTGAAACCGATACTGATACCAACCTTCTTCCACCTCTTTGACAAATCCCAAATGATTCGGATGTTCTGAAGTAACTTCACGAATAGTTTCGAGAACGGGGCTGAACTCCTTGTTGGATATGAACATAACCACTGCTGCCTTTGAATCCCTCCAAGTGAGATACGAAAGCAACTGAGTTATTGTTTCGAGATAGCCTTTCTTCCCATGCCAATATTTCAATTCGGCCACGAACACATTTGAGCCCTCGTGACGAAGCAAAATATCTGTTTTACCTTTCTTATTAAATGTTTCGCCCGTTGCAGAACCCTCAAAATTTGGCTCTAAAATCAGAAGCATATGATCACGAAGATGTTCCTCACCTTTTCCAGCGTATGTACTCGGCAACCGCTCAAATTGCTTGCCAACATCGTGGATAATTTTGAGAATCTGATAGTAAATTGCGTTATCAAGAGTTGGTTCCGGCTTATAGCCTTTGGCAGTAACTTCGGGCTTGGGCTTGCTTGGTATGGCTGGGGTTCGTTTAGCTGGAACTGAGAACGTAGAAGGTGTGCTGTGAGCTTTTCGAACAGGAATACCCAAAGCCGAAATCACGTCATGTTTCTTTAACAACTGTTCTTTTCGTGCATCGAATGCTTTGCTCAACAGTGACTCCAACGACCCGTTGAATCTTACTAGATCGTTCGTAAGATTCTGGTTTTGCGACGTTAACTGCGCCACAACATTATCAGCCTCGCGCTTTATCGCTTCCGCTTCTTGGTTAAAGTTAATAATTTCAAACTGAATTTCCCGACCATCAGTCTGAATACGCGGAGATGACATGCTGTATGTACTTGCACGAACCTTGAGCAACTGAGCATCCCCAGAAAACGGCAGATGGAAGGTGTACACATCTTTTGGATAGGATTTTCCATTGTCCACCCAGTATGAACTGGGATGTCGTTTGGCAGGAATCATCCGTTCTTCAACAGAAACCGATAGTTGCTCTTGATGAATTTCCAATGGCTGCATTGAAAACTCCGAACCCAAATGATCAAGGTATTCCGTCTTGTTTACATTCAGAATGTAATCGTCAGCCTGGCCCTTTATAGCTTGAAGGGCTTGTTCCTTCCTGCCTTCGATTACGCCAAATCCATCTAACTCATAAAAGGCTACAAAATAATTATGCCCGTATCGACTCATCTCAGCTCCAGTAGCTTATAACGAGCCTGTAGATTAACTCGTTTTTTATTTGTTTTTATTGATTAATAAACCATAGCTGAGTTCCTATTTTGGTTCAATCGATTACTGTATTTTATGCAGAATATAAAGTGGGAGTTTGATGTTGTTTTAATTGGCATTTTAGAAGGTATTACTGGTGTTTAAGTGGCTTTATTGAGGTTAAAAGGGCTTACCCCTCTTAATGCATCGTGTTTTGCAGCTTTTCTATATTATGAACAAGGCAATACAGTTGCCACTGCTCATTCACCTGACTCCATAACAGATAAAAAGTCGTAACATATAAAAAGGACAGCGCATAACTTTGGCAAATAACTGTAACGCGCTAAAGCACGCCCTACATATTAGCTGAACCTTTTTGCTTTTAACCTACAATAAAAAAGCCGCTGTTTATTACAAACAGCGGCTTTCTTTTTAAGCTCACAAGCCTAAAACCTGACTTAAAGTTTACGTTTTATTGCTTGCCAATCACTTCAAGGCCACCCATGTATGGGCGTAATACTTCTGGTACTACTACTGAGCCATCGGCTTGTTGGTAGTTTTCTAGTATGGCTACTAGTGTACGGCCAACGGCTAAACCTGAGCCATTTAGTGTATGTAGTAACTCTGGCTTTTTAGCCCCTTCGCGGCGAAAACGTGCTTGCATACGACGTGCCTGAAAATCTACCATATTTGAACATGATGAAATTTCGCGGTAGGTGTTTTGCGCTGGTAACCATACTTCTAAGTCGTAGGTTTTAGCTGAGCCAAAGCCCATATCACCCATACATAAAATTACTTTACGGTACGGTAGTTCAAGCTCTTGTAGTATTTGCTCCGCATGACCTGTTAACTCTTCAAGCGTTGCCATTGAGTCTTCTGGTTTTACCAGCTGTACCAGTTCTACTTTATCAAACTGGTGCTGGCGAATTAAGCCGCGAGTGTCGCGACCATAGCTGCCGGCTTCACTTCTAAAACATGGCGTGTGCGCAGTTAAACGAATTGGCAAATCGCTTTCGTCGTAAATTTCATCGCGGGCGCTGTTAGTAAGTGGTACTTCTGCTGTAGGGATTAAGCTAAAGCCTGATTGCTGTTCGCCATCGTCGTTTACAAGGCCTAGCGTGTGGAATAAATCGCCCGCAAACTTAGGTAATTGGCTAGTGCCGTATAGACTTGCGCTATTTACTAGGTACGGTACGTACATTTCTGTGTAACCGTTTTTGTCTGTGTGGGTGTCTAGCATGTATTGCGTTAATGCACGATGCATACGCGCTACTTGGCCGCGCATTACAGTAAAGCGTGCGCCACTAATTTTAACGCCCATTTCAAAGTCTAAGCCGTTTAAGTCTTGGCCTACATCAACGTGATCTTTCACGTCAAAATCAAACTTTTTAGGTGTGCCCCACGTTAGTATTTCAACGTTGTCGTCTTCGTCTTTACCTGCAGGTACTGATTCGTCTGGCAAGTTTGGAATTGCTAAGGCAATGTCGTTAATTGCGGCTAATACTACATCTTGCTGCGCTTTTGCTGCGTCTAGCTCGCTACCTAAGTTAGCAACTGCATCTAGTAGCGGTTGAGCGTCTTCGCCTTTGGCTTTAGCTTGGCCAATTGCTTTTGCGCTTGCATTACGCTGACTTTGAAGTTCTTGCGTTTTTACTTGTAATGTTTTGCGTTTTTCTTCAAGTGCCGTGACCGTCGCTACATCGAGTTCGTAACCGCGAGCCGCTAAGCGTGCTGCCGTTTGTTCGATATCTTGACGTAAAAATTTAGAATCTAACATGTTAGTTTTTAACCTTTTTGCATTACTAGCTGAAGGCCCAGCCAAGCCATAAAAATACACACCATCACGTTTAAGATGATATTGAGGGCCATTTTAATAAAGTGACCTTGTTGTAACAACAACAGCGAATCCATTGAAAATGTTGAAAAGGTGGTTAACGCACCTAAAAAGCCAACCCCGATCAGGGCTTTAGCAGGGCTTTCGGCGATTATATCTTTATCTAGTAAACCGTACAAAATGCCCATCAACAATGAACCCAGAATATTAACCGCCAACGTGCCAAAAGGGAATCCCCTACCGAGGAGTTTTAGCATGCTTTCGCTAATAAAAAACCGTAAACACGCTCCTGAGGCTCCGCCAAGGGCGATCATCATATAAAGTTTAATCATTTTCGTATCGTTTAAGTGGGCTTTGCGCGTCGCGCTCTTTTAGGTAATCGAGCTTTTGCTTAATTTTTTGCTCAAGGCCACGATCGCTCGGTGAGTAATACTCCCTACCTTGCATTTCTGGTGGTAAATACTTCTCTCCGGCAGCAAAAGCGCCTTCTTCGTTGTGCGCATAACGATACTCAGCGCCATACCCTAAGTCTTTCATTAAGTTGGTTGGGGCATTACGTAAATGCTCGGGCACGGGGTAACTTGGCTCGTTTTGGGCATCGGCCTTGGCTTGATTAAACGCCATATACACCGCATTACTTTTAGGTGCGCTGGCTAAATAAAGTGTGGCTTGGGCAATTGCGCGTTCGCCCTCGCTTGGGCCAACTCGCTGAAAAATATCCCATGCGTTTAGCGCCACTTCCATAGCGCGCGGATCAGCGTTGCCTATGTCTTCTGTGGCAATGGCAAGTAAGCGCCTAGCTACATATAAAGGGTCGCCACCACCGGCTAAAATACGACAATACCAATACAGCGCGCCATCGGGAGAGCTGCCACGTACTGATTTATGAAAGGCTGAGATTAAATCGTAAAATTCATCGCCGCCTTTGTCGTATTTAGCTAAATGTGTGGGCAGCACTTGGCTAAGTACGTGCTCGTCTACCTTGTATTGGCCGTTTTGCTCTGTGGTTAAATCAACCGCTTGCTCAAGTAAGTTAAGTACTTTGCGCGCGTCGCCACCACTTGCTTGGCACAGTGCTTTTTTTGCGTTGTCGGCAATTATTATGTGTTTTTGGTTTAATTGTTCGTCTTGTTTGAGTGCACGATCTATTACTGTGTATAGGTCGGTATCGGCAAGCGATTTTAAAACATACACCCGCGCCCGCGACAAAATAGCGTTGTTAAGTGCAAATGATGGGTTTTCGGTGGTTGCACCTACAAATATAAACGTACCGTCTTCTATATGCGGTAAAAATGCATCTTGCTGAGATTTATTAAAACGGTGTACTTCGTCAACAAACATTAAGGTGCGTTGGCCACGGCTTTGTAGGTTTTCGCGCGCCTGCGTAACGCTGTCGCGAATGTCTTTAACGCCTGCAGTAACTGCCGACATTTGAATAAGCGCAGCATCGGCATGATTAGCTATTATTTGCGCGAGCGTTGTTTTACCTACGCCCGGCGGGCCCCACAATATTAAACTATGGCAGCGCCCTGCAACAATTGCCTGATGCAGTGGTTTATCAGCGCTGAGTAAGTGCTGCTGGCCAATGTATTCATCAAGCGTTGTTGGGCGCATACGCGCTGCGAGTGGGCGCACATCGGGCCCAAAGTTAAATCCTAAGTTACTCACCGTTACTCTGATCGTCTATTTCAACACCTTCAGGAGGCGTAAATTCAAAGGTGCTTTTATCAAGCGGCGTATTAACTTGTGCATCATTAAAAGTAAACGACGATAACTGCCCTGAATTATCGGTTACCACTAATTTAGCCAAACCTTGCTCGTTACCAGCAAAGGTTATATCTAGCTGCTCTACTTGGCTTTCTACGCCTTTGTTTGGCGTTACGCTAAAGCCGCTATTTGTAGCCAGTACGCTGTATTTTTCCCACTGCGCTGGGTCTTTTGAGGTAAGTAACACAAACGGCGTTGAATCTATAAGGCTGCTAGTTTGCATAATAGTTACTTGCTCGGCAAAACTGTCGAAGTAATATGTTTTATCCCCATTTGATACAAATAATGTATCGTCTGGATTGGTTTGCTGCCAGCGGATCATCATAGGTTGTTGCAGGGCAATTGTGCCCTCGCCTTGCATTACTGCTTGGCCTTGTTTGTCTGTTACTTTTTGCGAGAACTGCGCTTTAAAGCTTTTTAGCGTTGCGAGTTGATCTTGTAATGCTTGGCTGTCGTCTGCAAAGCTTGGCGTAGCAACTAAGCTGCCAAGTACTAATAACAAGGTGTTAAGTTTTTTCATTAATTTGCTCCATTAGGTACTAATACATCGCGAGCGCCATTGTGGCCAGCTGAACTCACGATACCCGATGTTTCCATTTGTTCTACTAAGCGTGCTGCGCGGTTATAGCCAACACGTAATTTACGTTGCACAGACGACACCGATACTTTACCGGTTTCAATTACAAACGACACGGCTTCGTCGTATAGCGGATCGTTTTCTTCATCTGCGTTTTCGCTGGCTTCACCCGGTAATAAAATATCCTCGTTCGCGTCGCCATTAAGTATTTCGTCTATGTAATTTGGTTTAGCACGGGCTTTCCAGTCGTTTACTACTGCGTGTACTTCGTGGTCGTCTACAAACGCGCCATGCACACGCTCAGGAACACTTGTACCTGGCGGTAAATACAACATATCACCCATACCTAGTAAATTTTCGGCACCTTGTTGGTCAAGTATAGTGCGCGAATCTATTTTACTCGATACCTGAAACGCCATACGCGTTGGTATATTTGCTTTAATTAAACCGGTAATTACGTCTACCGATGGGCGCTGTGTTGCCAGTATTAAATGAATACCTGCGGCACGTGCTTTTTGCGCAATACGGGCAATTAGCTCTTCTACCTTTTTACCTACAATCATCATCATGTCGGCAAATTCGTCAATTACTACCACTATACTAGGTAGTTTTCCAAGCTCATCTGGGCCATCTTTCATGCCATCGGTGTCTTTAAATAATGGGTCCATTATTGGATAGCCCGCTTCTTTGGCTTCAAGCACTTTTTGGTTGTAACCTTTTAAGTTACGTACACCCAAAGCCGACATTAGCTTATAACGACGCTCCATTTCGCCTACACACCAACGCAGTGCATTAGCGGCTTCTTTCATGTCGGTAACTACTTCACACAATAAATGCGGAATACCTTCGTATACCGAAAGTTCAAGCATTTTAGGGTCAATCATGATCATTCGTACATCATCAGGCCCCGATTTGTACAGTAAGCTTACTATCATCACATTAACGCCCACTGATTTACCCGAGCCTGTAGTACCGGCTACCAGTAAATGCGGCATTTTGCCAAGGTCGGCACATACCGGCTCCCCGGCAATATCTTTACCTAAGACCATGGTGAGTGGCGATGGGTTTTGCTCAAATTTAGGGGCGTTTATTACTTCTGATAAACGCACTATTTCGCGATACTTGTTAGGCAGCTCTATGCCTACATAGGTTTTACCCGGAATAACCTCAACCACACGTACACTAATTGCCGAAAGCGAACGGGCTAAATCTTTTGCTAAACCGGTAATTTTAGACACCTTTATACCGGGTGCCAAATCTAGCTCAAAGCGCGTTACAACTGGCCCTGGGTATACTGCTACAACCTTTGCTTGTACGTTAAAGTCGAGCAGTTTTGTCTCTACTAGCCGCGATACTGTATCGAGCTCTTCTTGCGAAATAGGGTTTTTAGCTTTGTCGGGTCTGTCGAGTAAATCAAGCGATGGTAATGGCCCTAGTGGCGGCTCTTGATTAAGTAATTGTTCAAATTTTTCTTTGGCTGTTGGCGGCGGCTGATACGCAGCTTTTGGCTTGTTCATTGGCCTTGCTGGCGATACTACTGTAGTTACAGGCTTTTCTGGCTCTACTACTGGGCTCTGATCAAGTGCATTAAGTGCAGCTTCTGTATCCATTGGATCGTCATCTATGGCGCTAAAGCCAATTTCTTGATCGAGAATATCATCTAGCTCGTCAAACGGCATAAATTCGTCGCTAATTTGCGGCTCATTAAATGGCGTTTGCGGTTTGTTAATTGATTTTTGTTTATTTACTTTTTTAGTATTTGTTTCATCGGCTTGCTCGTTGGCGTCTGGTTCAAATTGTGCGTCTATTTGCTGATTATCATTACCAGCTAAACGCTCTCGGTTTAGCCAGCCTTTTACATAATTGCTTATGTAACGATAAAAACGTACGATTAAATCACCTAAATAATCAACAAAATCAACCCACGATACGCCCGTTAATAATGTTAAACCGGCAAAAAAGAAGCACAATAATAGTATTGAAGTACCGGTAAAGTTAAATGCTGGCATCATTGCCGATTCAATCACATCGCCCACTACCCCGCCTGATGAAAAGTTATAAATATCATCAAAATTAATGCTGCTAATAGCGGTAGCTGAGGTAATAAATAAAGCAAAACCAATAACACGCAATGCTAAGGTGGTGTAGTCGAGTTGTAAAATTCGGTGCGGTTGTTTAAATAATAAATAACCAAATATCTGAATTGCGGCCGGTACTAAATAAGCCAACCAGCCAAAAGTGAGTAATAATATGTCAGCAATCCATGCACCCGCAGCGCCAGTAATGTTTTTTACTTCGCTAAAGCTAGTTTGCGACCATGCAGCATCCGCCGGATCAAAGCTGATTAAGGCACATAAAATAAATATTGCTGTAAAAGTGCTGATTATCAGCCCTGTTTCTAATAGCCTTTGCACACCGTTTAGGCGCATAATTCCCTATTCCTCTTTATTATTTTTACACTCACTTAGCAGTGGAATACCTTAGCAGGAAATGTATTTTGTTGCACTTTATCTTAACCTTGATGGCCTGATTATGAACAAGTTTTTATAATTTAAACTTATATTATGCGAAACTAATTATAAATTACTATATTAGCCTATAAATAACACACATATTGTAAATCAGCTTAAGCAACATAGGGGGCGAATAATTACGCCTTCCTCGCCTTTTACTTCTTCCATTACTACATAAGTACGACTTTCGCTAACATTGGGTAACTTTAAGAGTATATCGCCCAGTACTCCTCGATATTCTGACATGTCGTTTACCCGCGTTTTAAGTAAAAAGTCAAAATTACCCGATACTAAATGGCACTCTATTATTTCGTTATGCTTTTTAACTGCAGCACTAAATTCGTCAAATACATCTGCCGATGTTTTAGTAATAGTTACCTCAACGTATACCGATAAACCTTGGCCAAGCTTAGCCGGATCAACCACAGCCTTGTAACCAAGTATATAACCTTCTCGCTCCAACTTTTTTACACGCTCTAAACAAGGTGTCGCACTTAAGCCAACTCGTCGGGCCAGTTCCACATTAGATAACCGCCCATCCTGTTGTAATTCCACTAATATTTTTCGATCTATTCTATCTAATAGTGTATGCATACTCACCTAGTTTATTATTCTGTTTAAAAGCCAAAAACAGATATTATCACTATAATATGTTAAAAAAAAGGTAAGACACACTAGCAACTCATGAATATAATAGTGAAAAACTTATCCCGTTCTAACAAGGCAAAATTATGATTATAGGTGTACCTAAAGAAATTAAAAACCATGAATACCGCGTAGGTATGGTTCCTGCTAGTGTTCGTGAGCTCGTTAATCACGGCCACCAAGTATTAGTGGAAACAGATGCGGGTATGGGCATTGGCTTTACTAACGACGATTACGTACAAGCCGGTGCTGAAATTTTAGCAACACCTGCTGATGTATTCGCAAAAGCCGAGATGATAATTAAAGTAAAAGAGCCACAAGCGATTGAGCGTGCCATGCTGCGCGAAGATCAAATTCTTTTCACTTACTTACACCTTGCCCCTGACTTACCACAAACTGAAGACCTAGTTAAAAGCAAAGCAATTTGTATTGCATACGAAACAGTCACAGACTCTCGCGGTGGCCTTCCTCTTTTAGCACCTATGAGTGAAGTAGCAGGTCGTATGTCTATTCAAGCAGGCGCACAAGCACTTGAAAAAATAAATAAAGGCAGTGGTATGTTACTTGGTGGCGTACCGGGCGTTGAGCCAGCTAAAGTAGTTATTATTGGCGGCGGTATGGTTGGCCGTAGCGCTGCACTTATGGCGGTTGGTTTAGGTGCAAACGTAGTAATACTTGATCGTAACATTGACGTATTACGCGCACTAGACGCACAGTTTGGCAACAAAGTACGCGCTATTTACTCAACTGCCGACGCACTTGAAAAACACGTACTAGAGGCCGATTTAGTAATTGGTGGTGTACTTATTCCAGGTGCAGCTGCACCTAAACTAGTAACTGCTGCGCACATTAAAGCCATGAAACCAGGCTCTGCAATTGTTGACGTTGCCATTGACCAAGGTGGCTGTATTGCCACCTCTAAAGCAACTACCCATGCTGATCCTACGTTCATTGTTGATGACGTTGTTCACTATTGTGTTGCTAATATGCCGGGCGCTGTGCCACGTACTTCTACGTTTGCACTTAACAATGCAACCTTGCCGTTTATTATTAACCTTGCAAACAAAGGTTATAAAAAGGCATTGCTTGACGACGCTCACTTCTTAAAAGGCTTAAACGTAATAAAAGGCCAAGTAACTTACAAAGAAGTAGCACAAGCGTTTAACATGGAATATGTTGATCCTCGTACTGCGCTAGAAAACGTTTAATTTAGCGTAAAGCACTCAAGCATTAATTTACTTGAGTGCTTTAAACTTTAGAGTAAACATTAGTGCAAACAAAAAAGCAGCTATTAGCTGCTTTTTTGTTGTATAGATTTTAAATTTTATAAGGTTACTTATATAAAACGTTTAATTATAAAATCTACTTTTACACGTTTTGCTTGGCCAAGTAACTTTTTAACCGCTTGCGGATAATCGTCCATGGTTTCTAAATCATCTGGGCCAGTTAAACGGCGACAGTGCTGCAGAATTTCTTGCTTTTCGTTGTCAATATCTTGCATTATTGTTTGTTGTGGATCTTCAATTAAAATACCATTTTCAACATCCAGTCCCCACGCCCGCGGGTTAAGGTTATGACCACTGAGTAAATGTACTTTTCTGTCTGAACAAATGCCTTTTAAATGAAACGAATTACTGTCGTGCTTCCATAAATAAACGTTTAAATTACCGTTATCAATATGGCGTTTTTGTGTTTTAACAAATTTATGCAAAATAGTTTCGTATAAATACGGCAACGCGCCTATTTTACTAAATGGCTCGCTAGGCGGTACATAAAAGTCGTTAGCCGTTTTATCGCCTACTACAATAGTGACTTGCTTACCTTGTTTTAATAAGCGGCGTAATGAGCGCATTAATGGCGCCGGAAAATTAAAGTAAGGCGTGTACAACACTAGCTCTTGCTCGGTGGCGTCAAACATGGTTTTAATTAAACGATTAAGTTCGTTATTGCGTCGCCCTAATCCTAAAAACAAACGAATACCTAAGGACTGAGTATTATGCAGCTCGGCGCTGTTATACCTTGCTGTTTTTAAATCACGCATTAATTGCTTTTGATCTAATCTAAAATCATTAAGCTTTGGCAGCGGGCGGCTATCAATACGCGGCACTGCATTTGAGCTAAGTAATGTTGTTTCAATAAAGTCTATTACAGCATCGCACAATGCGTTTTGCGTAACTAAAAAGTAACGATCGAGGCGATAACGGTCGTTATACTCTAAATACACATTATTTATACTCGCGCCGCTATAAAGCAAGGTGTCGTCAATCACAAAACCTTTTAAATGCAATACGCCAAATAACTCTTTCGCTTTTACTGGTACACCGTATACCTGCACGTTCGATTGAAACTTTTCGAGGTAATCACAATATAAACTGGCATTCCCCTCAGATTTTTCGGCACCAATAAGGCCACGTTGCGCGCGATGAAAATCTACCAGCACTTTTATTTCAAGCGCTGGGTTAGCTAATGACACCTGGTGCAGTGCCTCTAAAACTTCACGTCCGGCTTCATCATCTTGTAAATAAAGCGTGGTTATATAAATTCGTTTTTTTGCGTTGGCAATTAAACGTAGCAATTGCGTACGGTACTCTTGCGCATTGGTTAAGACGTTAAGGTCTTTTGAAGTCAACCCAAATGCGGGTTTTTCCTGCCAAAATAACATAGTTGCCTATTCACTTAGGTCACATAATCTTTCAGTGACAAATCAAAATTAGGTAAAACATATCAAAAAAAATCAAACCGGTCATGAATTAACGCAGTTTTGTTGCGTATTAGTCTGTTTATTGAACTAATTTTACTTATTAGACATAAATTACTCCATTTTAAGTACACAATATTGCACAGCTTTAAAATTTGTTAAAAAAATTAATCACGGATTTTGTTTACTTCCTGCTTGTTTTTCTTAGAATCGAGCGCATTACAGAGTGAATTAAACGTTTAGGAAAAAACCATGACTGAAGCAAAACATTGTAAGTTACTTATTTTAGGCTCAGGCCCCGCTGGTTACACTGCCGCAGTTTACGCAGCCCGCGCAAATTTAAACCCGGTATTAATTACTGGTATGCAACAAGGTGGCCAATTAACCACCACTACCGAAGTAGAAAACTGGCCTGGCGATGCGCATGGCTTAACTGGTCCTGCGTTAATGGATCGTATGAAAGAGCATGCTGAGCGCTTTGAAACTGAAATTATATTTGATCACATAAATAAAGTAGACGTGTCTAAACGCCCTTTCACTTTAACTGGCGACCAAGGCACTTACACCTGTGACGCACTAATCATTGCAACAGGCGCGTCTGCTAAGTACCTAGGCTTAGAGTCAGAAACAAATTTTCAAGGCCGTGGCGTATCTGCGTGTGCGACCTGTGATGGTTTTTTCTATAAAGGACAAAAAGTAGCGGTTGTTGGCGGCGGTAACACAGCTGTTGAAGAAGCGCTTTACTTATCTAACATTGCCGATGAAGTGCATGTAATTCACCGTCGTGATAGTTTCCGTAGTGAAAAAATATTAGCCGACCGCCTAGCTGAAAAAGCAGCAAACGGTAATGTGGTAATGCATTACAACCGTACGCTTGACGAAGTATTAGGTGACCAAATGGGCGTTACCGGTGTGCGTATTAAAGATGCAAACTCTGATGCAACCGAAGAGTTAGACCTAGCGGGCGTATTTATTGCTATTGGCCATAAGCCAAATACCGATATGTTTGTTGGCCAACTAGAGATGAAAGACGGCTATATAATTGTTGAGTCGGGCCTTAATGGCAACGCTACACAAACTAGCGTACCAGGCGTATTTGCCGCTGGTGATGTGTCGGATCATATTTACCGCCAAGCAATTACTTCTGCCGGAACAGGTTGTATGGCAGCATTAGATGCTGAGCGCTTTTTAGATAATCTATAAGCTGTTAAGTGTTTAGTGAAAAAGGCTGATAAATCAGCCTTTTTTTATGTCTAAATTATAGTTACACTTTTGTTATTCGTTTTTATTGAAGTATTGTATGAAAAAGCAGCTGTACCAGCTAAGTAATACCGATATAGCATTTCCACCTATAGAGTGCGCTCTCGACTCCCCCGACGGTTTACTCGCTATTGGTGGCGATTTAAGTTTAGCGCGGCTAAGTAACGCTTATAATAATGGTATATTTCCGTGGTTTAGCGAAGACGAGCCAATAATGTGGTGGTCGCCCAGTGAGCGCGGCATTGTAGAGCTCGATAATTTTCATATTAGTAAAAGCCTGCGCAAGCATTTAAAAAAGCACCCGGTCACCGTTACTATAAATAATGCCTTTATTGAAGTGATTGAAGCATGCTGCGAGCAACGCATTGATACCGATGGTACGTGGATAACCTCTGACATGCTCACTGCGTACATTAACGCCCATAACGCAGGCATTGCTCATAGTGTAGAAGTGTGGCGCGAGGGAGAGCTTGCAGGTGGCTTATATGGCATTATGCAAAATGGTGTTTTTTGTGGCGAGTCGATGTTTCATCATCAAACAAACTGCTCTAAGCTGGCTATGTGGGCGTTGGTTAATTGGCTTAAGCGCCATAACGCGCATTTTATTGATTGTCAGCTCGAAAACCCCTATTTAATGTCGTTAGGGGCGACAGTGATCCCACGCCCTGCATTTTTAGCTAAACTACACGCAGCGCAAAATTATAAAGTAGACCCTGCTATGTGGATACCACAGGAGCTTAACGCTATTTATGAATGAACATATTCCTGCACGCGCTGGTTTAAGCCAAGAGTTTGCTTGTAGTTATTTACCCAACCGCCAAGAGCAGTTATTGGTCATTCTTGATCCAAGTTGCTACAGCAGCGATAAATTTGAGTCTTTGCTGGCGTTAGGTTTTCGTCGCAGCGGTAACCAAATTTACCGCCCGCACTGTCCAACTTGCAGCGCATGTAGCTCTGTACGTGTATTAGCACAAGAGTTTATTGAGACAAAATCGCACAAACGTAAACTAAACAAAGCAAAAACACGCTTTGAAGTTAAATATTCTAACCAAGAGCGCCCGCAATACTACGCGCTGTACAGTAAATATATTAGTTTGCGCCATCAAGACGGTAGTATGTATCCTCCTGATAAAACACAGTTTCAGAGTTTTTTATTATGCAGTTGGTTAAACATCACTTTTATAGAACTTTGGGATCAAGACAATTTAGTTGCGGTTGCCGTAACTGATTGTATGGACAAGGCTATTTCAGCTATTTATACTTTTTTTGACCCCGACTATGAGCAGTATAGTTTGGGTACTGTGATGATTTTACAGCAGCTAATATTTGCTAAAGCACAAAATAAGCACTACGTGTACTTGGGCTACCAAATAGACGAATGTCCTAAAATGAACTACAAAACGCAATTTTTACCGGCGCAAAAACAAGTCAAAGACCAGTGGTTGACTATTTAATTTGCAAAAATAGCCGCTGCGCCTTTACTTATTGGCGTATTTTGGGCAGAATCTGCAGCGTTTAACTATTAAAGAGGTGTTACGCTAAACATGGCGAAAGAAGACGTAATCGAAATGCAAGGGACAGTCCTTGATACTTTACCAAATACAATGTTCCGAGTTGAGCTAGAAAATGGTCACGTAGTTGTGGCTCATATTTCAGGCAAAATGCGCAAAAACTATATCCGTATTTTAACCGGCGATAAAGTAACGGTAGAAATGACTCCTTACGATTTATCGAAAGGTCGTATCGTATTCCGTGCTCGCTAAGTAAGTGCGTAAACGAGATTTAGTTTTTGGCTAGTGTTTCACTAGCTTTAAGCGTTTATTAAATGTAATTGATGGATATTAACTAGCAATTACATTTAATAAACAAAAAACCCAGCCTTGCTGGGTTTTTTGTTGTCTATAAAACATTACAAAAAAGGCCTGCTTTTTAAAAGCAGGCCTTTTTATTTAACTCATTTAGCGCATATTAAACTAAGCTGGTGTTAAATCACTTTGATAATCAAAGCGAATTTTTTTATCTTTAACCGATACTTTAACCGTACCGCCTTCAACAAGTTCACCAAAGAGTATTTCGTTGGCTAATGGTTTTTTAAGCTGCTCTTGGATAATACGTGCCATAGGACGTGCCCCCATCGCTTTGTCGTAACCTTTGTCAGCCAACCATTCCCGTGCTTTAGCACTTAGCTCAAGATTAACTGACTTTTTATCCAGTTGCGCCTGAAGCTCCACAATAAACTTATCAACCACAAGTAAAATAACGTCTTTATCAAGGTGATTAAACCAAATAATGTTATCTAAACGGTTTCTAAATTCTGGTGAAAATACTTTATTAATTTCACCCATTGCATCGTGCGTATGGTCTTGCTCGCTAAAACCAATTGACGCACGCGTTGTTTCTTGCACGCCCGCATTGGTGGTCATTACCACGACTACATTTCTAAAATCGGCTTTGCGGCCGTTATTATCAGTTAATGTACCGTGATCCATTACTTGCAGCAATATGTTGTAAATATCTGAGTGCGCTTTTTCAATCTCATCTAACAGTACTACCGCATGCGGGTTTTTAATTACCGCTTCAGTGAGTAACCCACCTTGCTCAAAACCAACATAACCTGGTGGCGCACCAATTAGTCGACTTATTGCATGGCGCTCTACGTACTCCGACATATCAAAGCGAATAAACTCAACACCCATACATTTAGCTAGCTGTTTAGTTACCTCGGTTTTGCCTACCCCTGTTGGGCCTGCAAATAAGAACGACCCTACCGGTTTTTCTTCGTTGGCTAAACCAGAGCGCGATAAGCGAATAGCTGATGTAAGCGCATCAATAGATTGATCTTGCCCAAACACCAACATTTTTAAATTGCGGTCTAAGTTTTTTAGCGTTTCTTTGTCGCTAGATGACACACTTTGCGGTGGAATACGCGCCATTTTAGCCACAATGTTTTCTATATCGGCAACGCCAATGGTTTTTTTACGTTTAGAGCTAGGCAGTAAACGTTGGCTTGCACCGGCCTCGTCAATTACGTCAATTGCTTTGTCGGGCAAATGGCGTTCATTAATATATTTTGCACTTAGCTCTGCCGCTGCTTTTAATGCTTTTTGCGTATAACGAATGCCATGGTGCGCTTCGTAACGCTCTTTTAAACCATTTAATATTTTAGTGGTATCGGCAACACTCGGCTCAAGCACATCAATTTTTTGAAAGCGACGTACCAAAGCACGGTCTTTCTCAAAAATATTTTTGTACTCGTTATAAGTTGTCGAACCCATACAGCGTAATTGCCCGCTAGAGAGTAGCGGCTTAAGTAAGTTTGATGCATCCATAACTCCACCCGATGCCGCGCCGGCACCAATAATAGTATGAATTTCATCAATAAATAAAATAGAACCCGGCTGTGCTTGCAGCTCTTTTAGTAAGCTTTTAAAGCGTTTTTCAAAATCGCCACGGTACTTAGTACCTGCCAATAATGCGCCCATATCAAGCGAGTAAACAACTGCATCGGCAATTACTTCGGGTACTTGCTTATTTACAATACGATACGCTAAGCCTTCTGCAATTGCTGTTTTACCAACACCTGCTTCGCCTACTAATAGTGGGTTGTTCTTTTTACGACGACACAACACCTGTACAGTACGCTCTACTTCACTATCGCGCCCTATTAATGGGTCAATGTGGCCTTCGAGCGCTTGTACGTTTAAATTAGTGGTAAAACTGTCGAGCTTGCTTGCTTCTTCGCTTTGCACTTCTTGTACGTCTTCGTGAATATCGTCGGTGTCATCGCCTAATTCATCATCGCCTTTGGCAATGCCATGCGAAATAAAATTAACAATATCGAGACGTGATATGTCGTGTTTTTTAAGTAAATAGACTGCTTGGCTTTCTTGTTCAGAAAAAATAGCCACCAGCACGTTTACGCCTGTCACTTCGTTCTTACCCGATGATTGCACATGAAAAACAGCACGTTGCAATACACGTTGAAAACCAAGTGTTGGCTGAGTTTCACGCTCTTCTTCTAAATCTGGAATAACCGGCGTGGTTTCGTTAATAAACTCAAGGAGTTCAGTTTTTAACTCTGCAACATTTACTGCACAGGCACTTAGCGCTTCCCCAGCAGATGGATTGTCCAAAAGCGCAAGTAAAAGGTGTTCTACCGTCATAAACTCATGACGACGTGTACGCGCTTCGCGAAACGCGCTGTTCAAAGTAAGTTCTAAATCTTTATTTAGCATTGGCAACCCCTTACAGAGATAATAATTTTATACCATTACAATCGAACGAAAGATCATTCGCTTGGTATTTATTCCTGCTCACAACTACATAGCAGTGGATGCTCGTTATCCCTTGAATACCGGTTAACTTGTTCAGCTTTTGTATGGGCTACATCTGAGCTAAATACGCCACAGATCCCCTTCCCTTGTTGATGAATTTGCAGCATCACGTCGGTTGCTCTATCGCTATCCATATTAAAAAACGTCATCAGGACCTCAATCACAAAATCCATTGGCGTGTAATCGTCGTTATTTAAAACAACTTTATATTTTCGCGGTGGTTGCAGCTTTTGCTTTTCCTTGTCGCGAACGATGTCTATAACACCTGAATCTTTCATACCACTCATAATTAAATATAGTCTTGTCTTTGTAACTCAAGCAAACTTGAATAAAAAAATAAATAAAATGTTAATAAATAGATCAAAACACTTGACTGACTGGCTAAATAAACTACAGTCAAACATAGATTGATTAAACCTTAGTCAGTCTAGCAAATTATACAGTTTAGATTAACTAAATTAGTGAACTTATAGAAGGATGTAGAAGTATGGCTTGTGGTAAAGTCAAATGGTTCAATAATGCCAAAGGTTTCGGTTTCATCGTAGAAGACGGCTGCGAGAATGATATTTTCGCTCATTACTCAACAATTGTAATGGACGGCTATAAAACACTTAAAGCTGGTCAAGATGTAACATTCGAATTAGAACAAGGCCCTAAAGGCTTACATGCTAAAAATATAGCGCCTAACGGTGATATTATTGAGTGACTGTTATTTTGTTCTACTAAAGCGAGTGACCTGCTTAGATCCTCGCTTAATTCCTTCAACATCTTTTTTATCATCTCTTCTTCTGTATTAATAGCCTCATTATCTGCAAATTCAACCCTTTTCCTTGAATTTATTTTATCTACCCCAATATTTTCTGTATTGAATGTTAAATATCAATTTGTATTAAATACGCGAATATACCAATAACATTAAATTAATGAGTAATTTCGGTGCAAAACAAATGGCTTAACAATAGGGTTAAACAATGTATCCCATTGTTTTACTTTAGTTATTTTAAAAGTAACCAATAAGTCATTTAATACGCAAGCATGCTCATATTTTTAATAAAATTGGCATTTACTATAGCGACAAGTAAAAAAGCTTAATAATTAAGCATAAATTTAAATGTATAGTTATTCTATATGAAAATTTTAATGCCATTATGAAACTTTAGTCCGTTAGAACGATCAATGTTTTTAATTCAATTGGTATAACTACTTGGATGGTGCTTGCAAAAACTAGCCCTTTTAAACCAAGCTTGTTACACTCTTTACCCTAAAAATAACGTATTAACGCTAGCCTAAAGGCTAATTTATTTTTATTAAATGTTTAGTTATAAATACGGTACTAGCTGGTCAGGTGTGACTATTTTGCTTTATATAAATATAGGGCAATAAACACCTAACTGACTGCTCGTTGCTCCATTATTAACGCTTTAATGTATTACCAATACTGGTGGCAATGATTTCTTTGCATTGTTGAATATGGTCGTTATGGCCAACTATCTAGGAATGATGATGACATCAAAAATTATCTATACAAAAACGGACGAAGCTCCGGCACTCGCAACTTATTCGTTGCTACCTATCATCCAAGCATATACAAATGCGGCAGGTGTTGAAGTTGAAACTCGCGATATTTCATTAGCAGGTCGTGTAATTGCAAGCTTCCCTGATTATTTAACACCAGAACAACGTATTAACGATGCACTGGCTGAACTTGGCGAACTGGCTAAAACACCAGAAGCTAACATTATTAAATTACCAAACATCAGCGCCTCTGTACCACAGCTTCGCGCGGTAATTAAAGAGCTTCAAGCTAAAGGTTATGCACTTCCAGAATACCCTGTTGAGCCTAAAAACGATGAAGAAAAAGCAATTCAAGCTGCGTACGACAAAATTAAAGGCAGTGCAGTAAACCCAGTACTACGTGAAGGTAACTCAGATCGTCGTGCACCTGGTTCTGTAAAAGAATATGCACGTAACAACCCGCATTCAATGGGTGCGTGGAGCAAAGATTCTGAATCTTACGTTGCTAGCATGAGCGAAGGCGACTTTTTTGGTTCTGAGCAATCAGTAACTGTTGATACAGCCACTGATGTGCGTATTGAACATGTTGCAACTAACGGCGACGTTACTGTGCTTAAACAAAGCACACCGCTTTTAGCTGGCGAAGTTATTGATGCATCAAGCATTAGCGCTGCTAAACTGCAAGCTTTCTTAGCTGCCGAAATTGATGCTGCTAAAGAAAAAGGCGTATTATTCTCGCTGCATATGAAAGCGACAATGATGAAAGTATCTGATCCAATCATCTTCGGTCACGCTGTAAAAGTATTCTACAAAGATGTATTTACTAAGCATGGTAAACTTTTTGAAGAGCTAGGTGTTGATGTAAATAATGGTTTAGGCGATGTGTACTCTAAAATTCAAACATTAGATGACGCTAAGCGCGAAGAAATTGAAGCAGACATTCAAGCTGTTTACGCTAACCGCCCTGCTATTGCTATGGTTGATTCTGACCGTGGTATTACAAACTTACACGTACCAAGTGACGTGATCATCGATGCATCTATGCCTGCTGCAATTCGTTCAAGCGGTCAAATGTGGAATAACGATGGTAAATTACAAGACACTAGCTTTGTAATTCCAGATCGTTGTTACTCAGGTATTTACCAAGCAACTATTGATTTTTGTAAAGAAAATGGTGCGTTTGATCCAACAACTATGGGGAGCGTTCCAAACGTTGGCCTTATGGCGCAAAAAGCAGAAGAATACGGTTCACACGACAAAACGTTTGAAGCTAAAGCAGACGGTTCAATCCGTGTTGTTGATGCAAACGGTACTACTTTACTTGAGCACAGTGTTGAGCAAGGCGATATTTGGCGCATGTGTCAGGTTAAAGATGCACCAATCCAAGATTGGGTTAAGCTTGCAGTAAACCGTGCACGCGCAACGGGCGTTCCTGCTATTTTTTGGTTAGACGAAAACCGTGCACATGATGCGCAGCTAATCAAAAAAGTAAATAAATACCTACCAGAGCACGATACAGCTGGCCTAGATATTCAAATTTTAGCACCGCTTGAAGCAACTTTATTCTCTTTAGCGCGTATTAAAGAAGGTAAAGACACTATTTCTGTAACAGGTAACGTTTTACGTGATTACCTTACAGATTTATTCCCAATTTTAGAGTTGGGTACAAGTGCTAAAATGCTGTCAATTGTTCCACTTATGAACGGTGGTGGCTTATTTGAAACTGGCGCAGGTGGTTCTGCACCTAAGCATGTGCAACAATTCGAAAAAGAAAACCACTTACGTTGGGATTCTTTAGGTGAATTTTTAGCACTTGCTGCATCGCTTGAGCACCTAAGCGTAACGACGGGTAACAACAAGGCACAAGTACTTGCTGACACCCTAGATAAAGCAACTGGTACTTTCCTTGCAGAAAACAAGTCGCCTTCACGTAAAGTAAAAGAAATTGATAACCGTGGTTCTCATTTCTTCCTATCTTTATTTTGGGCACAAGAACTTGCTAAGCAAAATGACGACAGCGAACTTAAAGCGCAGTTTACGCAAATTGCTAGTGACCTTGAAACTAACAAAGAACAAATTGTTAGTGAGCTAAACAACGCGCAAGGCCCAGCGGTAGATTTAGGCGGTTACTTCCAGCCTAACGACGATGCTGCTTTTAAAGCGATGCGTCCAAGCACTACCTTTAACGATATTCTTGCTAAATTAGTATAATATTGAAATGAATTTAAAAGCCGCTTACTTGCAAAAGTAAGCGGCTTTTTTATGTCTAAAATTTACAAATAAAAAGGCCGCTATTTATAAAATAGCGGCCTTTTTAGTAGTAGCTTTAACCTCCAATATATAGGATGTTTAGCTTAGTTTCTGATTACTTAGTATATGCGCGTGGCATACTTGACTCAGTTGTATAACGGTCACGCAGTTTATCTTGGCGAGATTGTGTAGATACCTCAACCCCATTAATAAACATTTTGCTCACGTGGCTGCTAAGCTCAAACGGATCATTGCTCCAGATAACCACATCGGCCGCTTTACCTACTGCTAGGCTGCCTGCATTAATGCCAAATACATCAGCCACGTTTGCTGTAACTGCTTTTAACGCACCTTGTTGGCTCATACCATACGATACAGCATTACCCGCATCAAAACGTAGCTGGTAAACATTATGACTGGCATCGCCGCCCACTGTTAGCAGTACTTTTACGCCGGCCTTCTCAAGTAATCCTGCATTATTTAAACTCGCATTTAATGAGTCAAAACTACCTGGCAAACTATCCATAGCACTAATGATCACTGGAATGTCTGCTTTAGCTAAACGCTCTTTAACTACAACAGCATCTTGCGCACCATTAAGTACTAAGTTAATGCCAAACTGCTGCTTTACTTTAATAAGCTCAACTATATCGGCAGCGCGAGATACATTAACGATTAATGGCATTTCACCGCTAAGTACTTTAACCATTATTTTATCTTCGGCGGTTGGCTTTTTGTCATCTTTTTTAGCTTTTTTATCGGCTTTAGTTTGATGTTCATCAAGCTTATTTATAAGCGTTTGCAAAGTAAACGCACGCGAACCTTTACGGCGCTCACCTAAATTAACCACTAGTGCCACTTGTTTTTGCAGTACGCTTTCAAAGCTACCACTTAAATCAACTACACTTGCAAGGCCTGCAAAAATACTCTCGCCGCCCTGTGGGGTGATCACATCGCGTGTAATTCCGCCTTTACGTGCGTAAGGAATTAACCCCGAGTGGCCGTTAAAAGCTAAACTTGCATCAAAATCAATACCGGCTTTTTCATCGCCGCCATCGCGTGAGCCTGCAACCGCACCTACTTCAACTAAACCTAATTGGTTAATACTGGCAATAAAGCCAGGCGTTACTATTTGGCCCTTAGCATCAATAATTTTGTCGGCTTTTACAGCGCTTGGATTAATGGCAGAAATTTTGCCATCAGTCATTACAATGCTCGCGCCCTCTAATACACCTTGCTCTGTTGATGTGTGTAATGTGGCGTTAATAATTGCCAGTGACTGCGCATTAACCGCGCCTGCTGCTAATAACCCTGCAGCAACCAGAGAAAGCGAAAACGAACGTGATAAATTTTTCATTCTGGGTGCTCCTTATTGTTGACCTAACATAAAATCACTTGTTGCCTGATACGTGCTATCGTTTCTATCGTAAACTTTTGCACCATCAACAAACACTTGCTCAGCTTTAGCGTAAACACTAAACGGGCTTTGGTTCCAAATAACCACATCGCCCTGTTTACCCGCTTCGAGTGAGCCTGTTTTATCATCAATTCCTAGTGATTTTGCCGCATTAGCAGTGATCCACTTAATTGCGTGCTGCTCCGAAATATCAAAACCATTTTGATTAGCGCGGAACATTACCTTAGCGGCCTCTTGGTTTAAGCGCTGAATAGTCGTATCTGAATCAGAATGAACTACCGCACACGAGTTTTTAACCGCATCAACAATGGCCACATTTTCTTGCACCATGTCGTAGGCTTCCATTTTAAAGCCCCACCAGTCTGGCCAAAGCGCAGCACATGAACCATTTGCAGCTAGCATGTCGGCAATTTTATAGGCTTCTATACCATGATGAAAAGTACCCGCGTGATAATTAAATTCTTTTGAAAGGTCAATCATCATCGCCATTTCTTCTGCTTTATAGCAATGGTTATGAATGCGCACTTCGCCCTCTAACACTCCTCGCAATGTATCGTATTTAATATCGCGGGTAGGTGCTGCTGGGTTTTTACCCGCTGCATAATCGCTATCGTATTTATCCCACGCGCGTTTGTATTCTACAGTTTCGGCCCATGCCATTCTGTAACCGGCCATGTTCCCCATACGGGTTGACGGTAACGTGCCTTTACGACCATAAACGCGTTTTGGGTTTTCGCCACACGCCATTTTTAAGCCGTACGGCGCATCTGGAAATTTCATTGCTTGCATTGTATGCGCTGGTACGTTTTTAAGTGTTACGCCGCGCCCACCAAACAAGTTAGCAGAGCCAGGTAATATTTGTAGTGAGGTAATACCGCCTTCGCGAGCACGGTTAAAGCCTGGATCTTGTGGCCAAATAGAGTGCTCTACCCATACTTCCGCTGTATTTGGGCTGGTCATTTCGTTACCGTCTTGATGCGACTCAACCGAGGGGCTTGGATATGCACCTAAATGTGAGTGAACGTCAATTATACCCGGTGTGACCCACTTGCCTTGAGCATCAATTGTGGTATCTGCTGATGCAGTTAAATCTTTGCCTACTTGTTGTACTTTACCATCAACAAGTAATACATCGGTATCATCTAAGCGCTCGCCCGTACCTGTTAATACAGTGGCATTAGTGATCAGCGTGCTTGATGTAGCAACCACTTTATAAGTACTTGGGTAAGGGTTTTTGTTTATTGTTATTTTATCGTCTTGTGGGCCGTTTTCTTGGCAACCAACAAGTGCAGTTGCTAAGCCAATAGCTAACAATGAGGGAGCAAATTTTTGCATGTTATTCGGTTCTCCTGTTTTTTTGCTACTTTAGCTAAAGCTAACTAATAAAGCTAAAAAAACAGGCCAAAAACCAATAAATTGAGATGAGTTGCTGTAATTACTTTTTTATATAATTGTTATAAAGTTTCTCTAGTGCGCCTTCGGTTGTTAACACTGGATCTTTTTCCATAAAGTGCTTAACAGTGCGAGTTACAAAATCAGAGTTTTGTTTGTGCAGCTTTGAAAAATCTTTAATTAACGTGTTGCCATCTTTAGCGGCAGTTACTTTGTCATGCCGATGACGATACTGGCTAAGTGCTTTGTTAAAATCGCCTTGATAGTCTTCAACCAATATTTTATAAAAATCACTTTTATCAACATTTAAGTCGGTAATGCAGTAGCTTAGTGCCTCTTTAAAATCAGTAAATAACACGCCTTCTACGTCAAATTCTTTGGTTTTTTCCCGCACTGTGACCTTAGCCTCTTCAGTGGCGTAACTAAAGCCAGTAAATGCTAAGCGCTCTGCGGCTTCTTTACCTAGTTTCATACCCGCTTGAATGCTATGCGCAAACTCGTCGCTCATATCACCTAGTTCACTCTCTTCCCACATGTTATAAACACGCAGTGGTTTAGCGTATTTATTAGAAAGCTTTTTTTTCATTTTAGTAAAGCGCTCATCTATCGTCATTAACCTTTCGTTATGTAGTAGCGCATAGCACTCATAACATGCCGGTATTGATACAAAGTCGGCTTCTTCACCTAGGTCAATAATGCTTTGTAGCATGTGTAATGGCGGACAATGGTCGCGCTCTGTCGCTTCACAGCCACAATAAAAACATTGGTTAAAGTGCTGTTGGTCGCATGCATACGCCTGCTGATAATAACTGGCTAGCGTTTTACTCACAGTGGCTCCTTTTAATTAAACACTAAAAATTAGGGGGCGATAATAACAGTCTGAAAAAATATGTCAGTAGCTATAAAATACTTTTAATAAAATTATTTTATAGCTCAGACTATATTTAAATCACGGCAGCGATTAACCCAAACAATCCACCAAACACGCCGCCCCATACAACTAACCAACCTAAGTGCTCGCGGATCATGGTTTGAATAATCTCTTTAACCATTTTAGGGGTTAGCTCATCAAGGCGCTCATCAACTAGTTTAAGCACCGTTTTATGTAGGCTTTCTGCGCTATTACCTTGTGAAAGTGTTTGGCTTACTAATGCTTTAAAGTCGTCAGTTTGAGAAATCTCACTAAGCGACAGTTGCATTTTTTCAATGAATTTTTCACGCATTGGCTCAACCGCCGCACTGCCACCAAACATAGCAAGCATGCTGCCAAACTGAGATTGCTCAATTACCTCTAGTAAACTGTCGAATGCGGGGTTTAAATCAACATTATTTATTATTGGTTCAAAGTCGATATTAGGTTGCGCTTTGCTGAGTAAGCTATTAATTTTTTGCTCTGAAAAAAACTCAGTTAAAATTAAGTTTCTTATTGCTACTTTAAAGCTTTGAAACTTTAACGCGATTACTCCCGAACCATATAAAAAAGGTACTTTTTCGAACAGCATATGAATAGCTAATAAATTAGTCACTGCTCCAGAGAGTGCAAATAAACCAACCGACAGCACAATTGCCTGATCAAATATAAAGCCGAGAACAACAAATATACCCGCTAGCAAATTGGTTATTAAACTTTTATTCATTTTTATTCCATTTCAGTGATTTATGGCATTAATTTTACAACGATTAGTTTGTTAAATTAATACCTTTTTGCCATAGTTTAAGTATCGGTTTAAAAAGCGAGCAATTGTTATGTGGAAAACAGTAAACGAGCAAATAAGCCAAGCCATACATTATGACTTTAAACATACTCATAAACAGCAACTTCAGAGCACCAACACAGACAAACTTTTTCATATAACCAATGGTACGCACAACTATTTAGTAAAAGTAGCGTTAAAAAATGAGCTTGAGCGCCTAGAAAGCGAATCGCTTGGTTTAAAGCTGCTCACAGAAAACGGGGTGTTTATAGTGCCTGATTGCATTACAACAGGTGCAAATATAGAGTTCTCGTTTATTGTTTTAGAGTGGTTAGAATTTGACAAACAACCACACCCCACATGGAACGCAATGGGTAAAGGCTTAGCAATGTTGCATCAAAAGCATCAGCAAGCCATGTTTGGTTTTGATGTAGATAATTATTTAGCCACTACAGTACAGCCTAATAGCTGGCATAAAAAGTGGAATATATTTTACGCCGAAGAGCGCATAGGCTGGCAATTACAATTATTGGCAGAAAAAGGCATTATATTTATAGAGCCAGAACGATTAATTAATTTAGTAAAAGAGCAATTACACAGCCACCCCGTAGAGCCATCATTATTACATGGTGATTTTTGGCGTGGCAATGTAGGGTTTATAAATACAGTACCGAGTATATTTAACCCTGCCTGTTATTACGGTGACCGAGAGGTTGATATAGCCATGAGCGAGCTATTTTCACCACTGCCAGATGATTTTTACAGCGCTTATAATCAACAATATCCGTTGCTAGCAAGTTTTGAGCAACGTAAATTAATATACCAGCTTTACCCTATTTTAAACCACGCTAATATTTTTGCGGGGCATTACCTTACCCAAGCAAAACAACACATAGAAAGGTTAATAAAGTAATCCTAATAAACTAAATTAAACGCAGTAAACATTCAAACCCGACTATATTGAGCTTATACCAATAGCATTAAGTAAGTGATTAATTAGTGTAATTATATTATTGAAAGCCTACTTAATAATGTACATGGAGTGATTATGAAAAACTTTGTATCGCAACGTATTTCATGTCCGCACTGCGGGCATCATATTCATTTAGATTTAGATGCCAGCATGGGAGATCAAGACTACATAGAAGAGTGCAGCGCCTGTTGTAACCCTATTCATTTAAACATGCACATTGACCATGCTCGTAATAAACTAGAATTACATGTAGATAGCGGCGACGAACAAATATTTTAACTCTGCTGACGCAAGTAGTTCTCGACCGTATTTATTATGGTATAGGTTTGCTGATCTACCTCAATATTAAACTCATCACCTAGCTTAGCTGCATCTAAGTTGGTAATAGCGAGGGTTTCGGGAATAAGGTGCAGCCAAAAGCCCTGCTCATCAACATTACCTACAGTTAAACTTGCGCCATTTATAGCCACAAAACCTTTATACAATACATACTTTTGCCACTGCGGCGGTATGCACAATAGCATTTTATAATTACTTTGCTGTTTAACTATTTGCACCACTTTAGCCGTACAGTGAATATGGCCAGACACAATATGCCCGCCAAGTTCTGTACCAAAGGTTACTGAACGCTCATAATTAACTAAACTATCCAGTTCAAGCTTACCTAAGTTAGTTAACTTGAGTGTTTCATCAATCACATCAAAATATACCTGCGCCATTAAATCATCATCACTTGCTAATACTTTAACAACCGTTAAACAACAGCCATTAATAGCAATACTCGCCCCTAAATTTAGTTGCTGTATATATTGCTTTTCAACCGCTATGGTTAATTGCATCACGCCATTTACTTGGTTAGCCGACACGACTCTCGCTTGGGTTTGTATAATTCCTGTAAACATATAATCTCTTAAGTTTATTACAAAATTGGGGCTGTTAAGCCTTTGCTGCTTAATAGCCTCTAGTTTAACGTATCAAGTTATAAAATCATGCACTCTTAATAATTATCTTAATGGATTGGCACCCCGCAATAGATTACAATTATGCCCTGTATTATTTCTTAGCTGTTTGTTATGACATTTAGTAATTGGGAAGCTAAACGCTTACTTTCCCTTGCCATCCCCGTTTTTTTAGCTCAGGTTACCCTTGTTTTAATGTCTGTCGTCGATACGATTATGGCAGGCCAAGTAAGCCCAACTGATTTAGCTGCTTTATCTATTGCCACTGGTATTTGGAACCCATTATTACTTGCACTGCAAGGTATTTTACTCGCTTTAACCGGTGTTATTGCACAGTTTGCGGGGGCCAACGATAAAAAAGGCATCAGCCATTATTTTCAACAAGCTTTATATTTAACTGCGCTGCTATGTATTGCTGGGTTTGGTATTGCTCAATTTGCCGATATTATTATTTTAAAACTCGACACCAGCCCTGCTATAGCAACACTTGCCAGTGATTATATTCGCTTTGTTAAATGGGGAGTGTTTGGCTTTTTAATTTTTACCGTTTACAGAAATATGACCGAAGGTATGGGCATGACCAAACCCGCTTTTTATATCAGCCTGTTAGGTTTAGCGGTTAATATTCCGGTTAACTATATTTTTATTAATGGCTTATTTGGCCTACCCGCTTATGGCGGCGCAGGCTGTGGTATTGCTACTGCATTAGTATTAACTGTAATGGCAATAGCCCAGGTTATTTATTGCCAAATGAGTAAAAAAATAGATGCTAAAGGCTTAATGACTCCATTTGAAAAACCTAATTTAACCACTATTGGCATTATCACTAAATTGGGTATTCCTATTTCATTAGCTACTTTTTTTGAAGTAACCTTATTTGCCTGCATTCCATTATTTATTGCCCATTTAGGCGCCGTAGCCGTATCTGGCCATCAAATTGCCGCCAGTGTTACCACATTATTGTTTATGATGCCGCTTAGCCTTTCTATTGCTATAAGCATACGCATAGGTAACTTATATGGTCAAAACCATTTAAAACAGCTAAAAGTTGCTGTTTCAACTAGCTATATACTGGCAGCGCTCATTGCCCTATTTGTTGCCGTAACTACCTTTTTAGGCCGCGATTTAATAAGCCAACTGTACAGCGACAGCCCCGAAGTACTGGCACTGGCTTCATCTATCATGATTTTAGCCTGTATATATCAACTACCTGATGCACTACAAGTTGCTGCAAATGGCATATTACGTGGATTAAAATACACCGCACCTATTTCATACATTACATTTGTATCGTATTGGTTAGTTGGCTTTGCACTAGGCTATGTATTAGCCAGAACCGACTTAATCGTCCCAGCAATGGGCCCACATGGTTTTTGGTTGGGCATTATTGTTGGCTTAACACTCGCTGCTGTATTGTTAATGTACACAGTACATAGACGTTTTAAATATGAACCATCTTTGCAAGCTTAAACGGCTATTAGTAAAGCCACTGCCAATAACCTGTTTATTGGTAGTGTGCTTTATTGCATTAACCGCTTGTAGCGATAAGCCCAGTAATGCAAACCATACTTATATCCAGCGACTAGCTAACACGCTTGATTTACAGCCAGTAACACCAAAACCGCTAGTGCCACTAAGCTTAATACCATTAACTGTATTAAGTGATAGCAACATCACCTTGGGCATTATTCAACTTGCCAGTTTAAGCCACTGCAAACTTAACGTCCTCATTAGCGAGCATAATAACCAACTCGGTAAAACCGCCACAGCGGCAAGCATATTAATCTATCAAATAAAATTTATACAAAGTGCGCAGCAGTGCTTAACTTCGCTTGAAAAAGACTCTTCTATTTATAAAAAGATTTTGGCGGCAACCGAACACAAACAAAATAACTTAATGCACTACTTTAATAGCATGCTCTATAAAGAGTCCGAGCTTAATCGCATTTGGCAACTGAGCTCGCGAGAGCTTTCAATAACCCCAGCAGGCTTTAGCGACACAGTAAATGCCGTAACAAAGCTGGTAAATATTAAACAACAAATAACCAAGCAGCAGTTTGCACAAATAAACTCCGAGCATTTATTTGCCGCACTAGAGCAGCTTAATAAATACCAGTTTAACCAGCAGCTAATTCAATCAGTAAGAACGCAAATAGCCCTAAATAACAGTGCTACCCAATTTATAAACACCATAAATATTAGCCAGCTATGCCAAGCAGGTAAAAATAATAACCAAGCGCAAATTATAAATAATATCTTTAAAAAATATTACTTAGGACAAGTGCAACCTTACCAAGCACAGCTCGCCGGCTACTTAGAAACCCTGCAACCGCTATATCAACAACTTTGGTATAAAACAGCAATCACCAGCAAACCAATTAATAATTTACTCCAGCCCAATGCAAACAGTAACTTATTGAACCAACTAAAATACTCAGCTAAAAACCATGTACTTTGGTGGCAAATTTTTTATAAAACGTGTGAAATCAGCCCAATATGAATAAAAAAACGGCAAATAAACACAAAAACTATAAAGCTGCTTGATCCAACTCCCATCACGCTATATATTAGCGCCCGTGCTACCTAGTTAGCACTTAGCTTAAATTAAAGTAATACGACTGTAGCTCAGTTGGTTAGAGCACTACCTTGACATGGTAGGGGTCGGTGGTTCGAATCCACTCAGTCGTACCAACATTTAAGAAAAAGTATAATTGAAGGAAAAAGCACTACCTACCCTTGATCACCCGGTCCAAAGGTCGGTGGTTCGAATCCACTCAGTCGTACCAAATTTATTCTAATATCACAGAATAAATTTATTTAAGAATTCAAAAATTGTACGACTGTAGCTCAGTTGGTTAGAGCACTACCTTGACATGGTAGGGGTCGGTGGTTCGAATCCACTCAGTCGTACCAATCTTTTCAGGCACTTACGTTATCCTAAACTAAAAAAATACCAAGCCAAAATCAATTGATACTAAGTTGAGACCACCACATAAATCATAGTATTAGTTAACAGATAAATAATTGTCCCCTATCAGTAAAAGCATCGACAATAAATCAACTGATTATATTATTAAATGCTATAAATTGTTTCTTTTAAAATTATCCGCTTGTTCCAAGATTTCTTTATATACTTCATCGCTGCGGACTGAGCAGGTAATTATTTGATTGAGATTATGTTTCTGTGGATAGGTTATGGGCTAACTGGGTCATGATGTAGTCTCTTTTATTAAATGAGATTACATCATAAAGACGCCACAATTATTGTGGCGTTTACAAGCTTGCGAAGTTTTATTAAGTACTATTTATCTAAGTTTTAATTAACGAAAAGGCATAACGCCCGCTAGTGTCACTTTCATCATTTAGCTTAAAATATGATGAGTTATTGGGATCGTGTGTCCAAACAGAACCGCATGACTTATTCTTACATTGGCCTTTGAAATACCCATTAATATCATTGTTAAATGAATGTTCATTAGCCTCGTCACCACAATAAGGGCAATGACGCACAAACTGGGCAACATTACTTTTGAGTTTAATTCTTTCTACAAGGGTTGAGTTAGCTTGCTTACACACAGCATCAAGTTGTTTATGAGTAAGTGGGTTATAAATAGTATGATTTGAGTCCAATTCATTCTTAACTGGTGTCGGTAAATTATTGGGAAGCGGTTTCATGTAAACGGTAAGTAACCAGCACCATATTTGTGAAGTAATATATCTTGCTAGGCTCTCTTTGCCATGAAGGTTCAATGGCGATAATTCAAAAACATTCTTTGGTGCCTGACTCATTTTAATTTGAGGCACAACGACACACGTTGCTTTTAAACCTAACATTGATATATCACGTTGTTCTAATGGCTCAGCATTCACCACTAATCGAAGCAAGATTTCGTTATCATGACTTATCACCCAAACACCTTGCTCATTATTTTCAACGTTTAATGTTAAGTCACCCATTAATGTTACGGATGTCATGTCAGGATTGATTTTCCAGCCTGTGTTACTGAATATTTGTGTGATGATTGATGTAACATAATCCGTATAATTAATTTGACGTTGCTCTTTCATCGCTCGTAATTGTTTAGGACTAAGACGCCTATTCGCTGATATTTTTGACCACGTTCGCCAAATAGTCGCTAACCGTTGATAATGCTCATCATGCATTAATATATTGGTAGATTTTAAGCTAATAGCTATTTGTAACTTTTGTGGAATGGCGCGATGTAAAGCGCCATTTTTCATTTGAATTAATTTACTTTTTAATTCATTTAAAAATTCGATTTGGTCATGACTTTGTTTTTCTAATTCATCAATATCAGTATTACCAAATGCACGGCCCCAATCATTTGATATTTGAGTGACATAATGATGAGTGCTATTTACTGTATCAAGCGCACCAAACGCTTTAATTACATCTAATATTTGTTGAATTCTTGCCTGCCCACCAGCAATGTAACGCAATAAATGGTCAATCAGTCTCGCGTAAACAATATTTTCATAGATAATAATTTCGTCTTCAGATATTTGCCCTTTGAGCTTTTTAGGAATAATGCCTGTGAATGTTCGTTGTTGCCAACATTCAGAATGCGCCACTAAATGCGCTTGATAGTTAGACGCGTATCGTTTAACACGGCTAGTTGCCATTAATTCAACGTCGTATCGCATGCTCATACGAGGCCGTTGATTTATCGTTTGAAATACACCTTGTTCAAAGCCTTTTTCTATCGCTTGATCTAAACCTGTTGGCTTAATAAATTGTGAGACTTCTGGCGGTAATAAATGACTAAATTCACTAATATCTTTGTCTTTGAATTTATCAACAATATGTTCAATGGCATCAAACGCAATGGTTAATGATTCACCATCATTTTTTTTGCTTTTATCTGCTTGGCCACGTTGTTCAATATCAAAGTAAAAGTTAGTTTCGCCTTGTTGATATTTACCACTACCATCATCAACTATCTGAGTTAAATGGTCGCCTACCATCACGGCATAAAGCCCTGATGGTAGCGATTCATCTTGTTTAATGTTAATCCATTGCCCGGTTAACCGAGAATAGAGTTTCATTAAAAAGCTCCTTCTTCTTTTAATTCTGTTTCTGTCTGTAAAATATCCGACGATTCATTACATTTATTACCCAGTAATTTTTCCAATGCTTCATGCAGCTTTTCTAATTTCGTTTGCGAAATGTCAAAGCGACCTAAGACTTTACCTTTTCTTAGTACACGAGTAATCAGCAAATGTTCAAGGGCTTCAATCGCCTCGCCACCACATTCAATGTATACAGCGATAAAGCGCTGAGCTTGAGTTTCGAACCTATTTCCCCAACCTATACCAAAGTCATTTTCTAGCACCTTGGTAAATTCTGATTCTTTAAGCGTTGTTAATAATTTATCGACATCAGTTTTGTGGGTCGATTGTGCATCATCGAACAAACTAATGACTGATGCTATATCGATAATATCTTTAGGTACTTTCTTGGGTCTCCAGTTGTTAGGTTTCTGTTGACGCTTTAATTCCATCATAAATGAACGATCATGTGTTTTATCTGCAAATTCAAAGGTTGTTTCATCATGATTTGCCGTTCCCATAAACCACGTGTTGTTACCAAGTGGAATTTTTCGTTCTTCCACAAAATGCTTCGGCGGTTGAGTAACGCTAGAATCCATGAGTACGATATTACGTTCGCCTTCTCGCATTTCGATAGCAGACAAGAATTCAGCAAAGTATTGCTCTGGACGTGATAAATTCATTTCATCAAGCAACACAATGTTAAATCGATTTTTGAAACTCGGCGTATGGCCTTGATACAGCCCCTGTAAACACTCTTTTTCGTAATAACGTTTTTCAAACGCATTATAATGTCCCAATAAATCATCACGATCTCGCCAACCAGCTTGCACTGGTACGGTGGTTACATGACCACCCACCGCTTTAGCAAACGCTTTCACTAAACTTGTTTTACCTGTACCTGAGATACCTTCAAATACGTGTAGTTGACTCATAGCAAGCCCAGCCACAAACTTACGTAACACGTTCATGTCGTAATATAACGTAACGCCTTTTTCTGCGGTTGCTATTCTGTGTTGCAATTCATCTGAAAACTCACCTAATGAACTTATTGATGTTGTTGCAGTAGGCTCAGCGTATTTTCGATCCATTTTGGTCAATTCACTAAACGCTTGTTGTGATTGTTGTTTGTCTATCAAGTCATCTAAAGTGGCTTTAAGGCTATCAATCGAAACTTTTAATGTTTGGTTATGTAATTCTAAGGTATCGTTTTGCGCTTGAAGTTCGAGTTTGTCACGGATGCTCAGCTGATTTTTTCGTGCTTTGGCTTGTGCTTCATCCAAATCTTGGCGCATGCGCTCTAATGATTCAGTTTTTTCTTCTGCGATCTCTTTAAAGTATTCAAGTTCTTCTTCAAGATCTGTTTCATCACGTCCTTTTAATTTTGAACGTGCTTCTTTTAACTCTTGTTCAACGCTATCTAAGTGTTCTAAAACATCACTAGGGTGTGCGAATTCACGCATTTTCGCTTCGCGCTCTAGTTCATTAAAACCTTCTATTTTGTTCTGTAAAGCTTTAACCTTTTCTAAATCACGTTGACGAAATGTTTCAAGTGATTCAAGCTTTTGCGTTAATAGCTGCTGTTCTAATTCAAAATCATTTGTTAGTTCATCACGTAACGCTTGAGTCTCTCGCTTTTGGCTAGCAAGCTTGATACTAAACTTTTCTTTTGCCGTATTTAATTCTATGTAGTCTTCTTTTAATTTACGTTGAAGTTGTTCAAATGAAGCTTTTTCATCATTAAGTAACTGAACTTCTTTAGCGAGCTTTGATTGCATCAACTGTTCAAATTCATTAGCTTGCTGACGTTGCTCTGTAATTAGATCAACATCTGTCTTTATCTTCTGTTGCTCCAAATCTTTTAATTCTTGATCTAATCGAATCAGTGCTTCTTTATGTGTGGTTAAAGATGCTTGACGTTCAATGACAAACCCAGCTTCCGCATTAGCTTCTCGCTCCATTAAATCTGCTTCAATATTGGCACATTCCATTTCACGTTGTAATAACGATGTTGATTTTTTTTGTATATCGTTCTGTAATTGAGTCACTTCTTTGTCTTGTGCTAAGACACGTTTCTTACGATCTTCTAATTCGTCAATACCTTTTGTAAGAACCTGCTGCTTAGTCGTTAACTCGGTTTGTTTTTTTTCATTAGTGTCAATTGACATTGTAAGATTGGTAATTAATTCTGACAATTGCATTTCTTGCTCTGCATTAAGCTTATTTTCAAGTCCAGAATCCAACTCTATTCCGGCTTTGCTTAGTAAACCTTTGATTGCACCGGATACTTGATTGTTCTTACTTGATGCTTTTGATGGAATAGTACTATTAGTATTACTTTTGTTCTTATTCTTAGCCATTTTTTAAATTCCATTAAATAATTTTGTTACGAAAGTTTGGATCAAATCAACAGCGTTATTCGCTGTATCTAGTGAAACTGCTGGAGGCTTTTTGTGTGCACAGTCATCACGGAGAAAGGTTAAGGAGTAAAAATCCTTAAAATATGTTTCATCATCAAGCAGAAACTTCATTGGATGTTCACGATGCGTTGCCATTGATATAAAAATAGCGACAAGTTGTGCTCGAAGTGAACTGTTTTTACCTATCGCTGCACTATACACACGCGAAGGTTGCACTCTCGTTGATTCAGCCAGCATATCAACGGACATATTTGTCGCTTCAACTATTAAATGTGAAATAATCTCAGTACCATTTTTTGTATGAGGTTTAGGCAAACGGTGGCTATCGGTTAATTCATATTCTTTTAACAAGTGTTCACATATCACTTCTAAAACCTGACCACAGCTAACGATTAATTTTGCTTTAGCACTGTTATGAGGTATCTTTTGACTTGTATTTCGTTCATGTGTTATACGCTTATGAGCTTCAACCATTTCAAATAAGACATCAGTTAGGCCCGTTATTTTATCGGTATTTGGATATTTAACTAACAAGTCAAACTTTGCGGTTTCAGCAAAGGAAGCACATGCCTCTTCATAGCTCATGTTTGCATCCACTGAACCTAGCTCAGACACTGCCATTTGCCCTAATCCCTTATTAGCTTTGCAACCGTGTTTAAACAGTTCTTTCATCCATGTAGATTTAGTTGAAACGCCAAACGGATCGTACAATGTCCATTCAAAACTAGTTTGTGTATCACCCCAAACTGTTAGATAAACGGCCTCGTGACTGCTATCAACAAGCGTTAATTTATCAAAGCTAGATTGTTGTGGTTTCCATTCGTCATTATCACGCGTGTTTTGTGCAACATAAATAGCTTCTTGATAATCAATAGCAATTGATTTTAAGTCTTGTTCTCTTGGCGGTTGCACATTAACGTTTTTAGTATTGATGACAAAAGGCCTAGATTCGTAATCACTTTCACGCTTAAACTTAAATCTCGGATTCCCAGATACATTATTTGAGTATATTTCATTAAGATCAAAACAAACTCTTGGTAACCATTGTTTGGTGATCGCACATTGAAAAACATAAGCCGTTGTTAAATTCTCGCTTGGTTTTTCATCAAGCATTTTAAGGGCACTTTCTGTTATTTTTCCTTTTTCAGTCAACCATCCATTTGGAATAAGCTGGGCAGCGATGATATAACTCACCATGTCACTTTCTAATCCCAACCATTTACCAATATCATCATGACTTAAACTACGTTTATCGGACACTTTAAATAGCTGTAAAATAGTCTTTTCAAATACGTTTAGCTTTCTTCCTTTGGGACTATTTGTGTAGACTTGCCACATGTGAACTGGCCATAACATAGATTTGGCATCAAATACTGGCTGTTTTGTTTGTAACAAATAAGTATTAGCGAACACTGCCATATTCTCCTTCGCATAATTTATAAAACGCGTTAAAACCTGGAAGTATTTGTTGTTTTATCCCATCGTCGAAGTCAATAGATTTTGCTAATTCTTCATCTGCTAATGATTTATCACCAACCACAATTAATAAGCGTTTTTGCCGGCTCATGGCAACGTTAATTCGATTGATTATCCTTAAGAAGCCAAGTTGTTTATTAACAATATCAATAGTTGTTTTTGAAGGTCGTTTCCAAGATCTTACTGTCGATAATAAAACAACGTCAAACTCCTTCCCTTGAAACGCATCAACTGAACCGACACGAAAACGCTCATCACCGTTAGATAGCAGGTCATAGCCTGAACTAGGTTCATATTCACCGAAGTTATTTTGCATGATACCTTTATCAACCATCATTTTTTGTATGGTTTCACGCTGTGCGGCATAAAAGGTAATAATTCCTACGGATAAATCGGGTCTAGCGTTCAAAATTTCGGCTGCTTGTTGTGCAACAATTTCAGCTTCACATTCACGGTATTTAGAACCATTGCGGGTTTGCATTTTTCCTGCTTTTTTACCAACATCAATCCACACGGCTAATTTATCTTTATAGTTAGGAATATCTAACGGAAAGTCTTTTGGCTTTAAACCTGGCTGAACTGGGGGTAAACCTGCTGATTCATAAAATTCTTTACTGTGGAAATCACCAAGCACAGGATGCATTCTAAACTGTGTATCTAGCATCACCACTCGCTTAGGGCCACCTTCATCTTCGAATTTTTTTAAATCATGATAAAGTCGTTCAAATAAACTTTGTTTGAGTAATTCATGATCTGTAATTTCAAGTTCGCTCTTGTCTTGAAGCTCTTTTTCAACTTGAGGTTCAAGCATGTGTGGTAATTGCTTATGATCTCCCACCAGCACAATTCGAGTTTTTGCCATCGCCATGGGTATCATTAAATCAAGCGGATTAGCACGAGCTGCTTCATCTATGATAACGGAATCAAAATTAATACTAGTGCTATGTTCAACGTCTTTAAGGTTTGACATTTTGTCACTAGCGGCTTGCTGACATGTTGCACCAAGGACTGTTACATATTGCTCAATTGAGCGCTCAACCAAATCAGGTTGATTACGTAATGTCTCAACATATTGTTGGCGTATATAGAGTTTCCCCAATGTTGGATTGCTTGTCAGTGACACTTCAAGTGTTTCTTGCAGTTGTTCTAAACAATCAATTTCCTTACCAGTAATTTGACGTGAGTTTGCTATGACATACGGTGATTTCAATCCCTCTAGCAAGCTGTCCTTAATTGATTTGTATTGTGACGGCTTTACTTTGTCATTAATTAAGTTTTTCAGCTCTTTAGCATATTTCAGGACTTCATCGACTTCATTCAAACGTTCTAATGCTGTTAACAAACTATTTGCACGCATTAAACCATCATCATCAAAACTAAGCTGCGTTGTTCTTAAGCCCCTCACTTTAGGATAAAGCGTTGTTTTATCTTCTGTAGAAAGATTGAAGCAACTCAACACTGAAAACCTGTCAGTTAAAGTTTCAATAGCATTTAAAGCTGATGCTTGGATATTAAATCCATAATCGATTTGCCATTCATCAAGCTTTTTTCTAAGCGTTAGCAGAAACGTTTTTAACTGCGCAGGAGAGTTAGAAAGCCTAATAGACAAGATTAGTTTGTTGATTGTTTCAAATGATTTATATTCATCAAATTTATGTAATTCATCTTGAATAACAGGGCTTAATTTATCGACTTGCTGTTGTGACCACTTTGATACACCTGATTGAGAGTTTCTGTCTTTTTCACGTCCGCCAATTTTAAAAGCGGGTAACCCAAAAACGCCTGATCTTTCGACGACATTACTGACAGCGTCATGTTGATAACTACTCAACAATACTTGGTGTTGAATTGGCGATCCAAATTTGTCACCTTCTTCAGCAATACGTTGCTGTAATGCGGATATCACTTGTGTTTTCCCTGTCCCAGGAGGGCCAATAATTAACGCGATATCAGGCGTGTTAAGCGCAACTTTAATCGCTTTTTCTTGCAGTGGAGTAGGGTCTTCGCCTTTAAAACGCGCTTTAGCTTTAGCTGATAATGCCTTAATTCGTTTAGCTCTTAACTCTGGAGGCTGTAAACCTTCAAAAATATGTTTAATTTGGGGGAGTGGATTGTTACCTTCACGAAGCAATGAAAACGCTGACATTTTTCTCTCTTGTGCTTTTTTAATACCATTAAGAGAGATGTAAATAACGCCTTTTTTAGGTGGTCTTTTGTTAGCAGTTGCTTCTAGCTTACCATTATGAAATTTAAGTTTAGATAACAACACTAACTTATTAGGTTTTTCTGAAGAGGAATTTAGTGAGCTTTCTTCCCCTGTTAAATAATCAGGTACGTCTATTGATACTTGTAATTCTAAGTTATCAATATTAAACCGTTCACCTATATTTTCTTGCTCAGCTTTGTAGTGATTAAGAAAGTTTTGAATAGGATTTTCGCCTAAAATAAATTTATATCGTATTTTTTCATCAGAAATTGATTCACAGTCACTGTAAGCAAGAAAACCTGCCGTTTTCGCTATACGAGATGCTTGTAACCAATGAGTTTCAGAATATTTGAGCCATAACTGAAAGTAGCTACCATGCAATTTTGTATGCTGCTCTAACATTAACTGTTGTACAGGTTCATTTATTTGCTCACTTGAGTCATATTTAACTAACTCATGTTCACCAACAAAAACCGTTAATTTTTCAGGTGTTCTAGTTAATGGTGTAAGCGTATTGATAAACCATGATTTACCATTTTTAATAACGCCAGCAGCATATTTATCACTAATAATTTTATAACTATCGCCTAACGCAGTCGCTGAAAATTCACATAGCATCGCTTTTTGTTGACGATAATCTAAATAAAAATTTTGTTCAAACCACAACTGCATCTCTTCAAAATTAGGTTCGCCATCAACCGCTTTCGCGATAACATTTATTGAAGCAGCATCAAGATTGATTGTTATTTTTTCAGGACAAAGATCACGTACGTACATAAATTTGATAGCAACTGCACTAGAGGTTTTATAACAAATAACGGCAATCACATCTTGTGGCTCATTCCTATTTAGCGCTCGCGATAATGATGCATGTTGAAATGTAACTTCTTCAAAGTAGTCACCTTGTTTAAGATAGAACAAATCATTGTCTTCAAGTATTTCAACGGTTTCACCAACGACCCAACCCAATCCTATCTGATTAGAATCCTCTAGCGTTAACTCCACCACATCAGGTTCTATTAATTTAGATGTTAATAATTCCATGATTTATTGCATACTCCAGCGATAGCTCTGTATTAATTTAAGATGTTCATCATCTTCAATATCACTAGGTCGCCAAGCTGAAACGTAATAAGGATTATTGGGATTAATTCTAGTTAGAGGTATATTTTTTTTGTGAAAAGAATCGATCCCTTTCGTTGAATTGTTAATATGAAATTTAGCACAGTTAATAGGTAATATTTCCAGCTTATCTTCAACCCATTTGATCTCTAATAAATCATCAGCACTATCCCATAATTCAGTTCCATAAGGTGCAGAACTAAATCTCATATTACTGTCTTTATTAAGGATTCGAATATTATTTAGAAAATGATAGTGGTCATTACCTTCTTCTTGAACCACCAATACTTGTTCAAATTTAATAAAACTATCAGGAGCTGCATTTTTATCGCAAAAAGGACAAATTTGATCTACTTCATGTTCATTATAAAAAAATTGATGACGACAAGACTGACAATCAAGTGTTTTATCTACAGCTTGTTGTAATACTGCTCTCCATTGGCTTAACGATGGGCGCTTTAACGGATTAACTTTGCCTTCTTCGAAACATTGTTGAAATAGCTTACCGATTTCTTTATTACTAACAACGTTTAGCGGAATTCCGCCCGTTGATTCGTTTGAGTCGTCTTGAGTGTCATACACCCATGAGAATTTTCCTTCAAAAGCCAGTTGCTCGCCTATTTCTGGTTCTGCATCTTCAACTCCTAAGCCCTTAAACGGGTGTTGGTGTGTTAACAATTCAAAAGCGATTACAGCAAATGCCCAAGCATCCGTCAGGCTATTAACATTCTGTTCGTTTCGTACAACTTCCGGCGCACCATAACCAGGCGTATACAGGTGGGTAACACCTTCGCGTTCGTTGAAGCAGATATTGTCACAATCAATAAACCAAACTTGCGAATGATTTATTGATTGTGAAACAAAAATGTTAGCTGGAGATAAATCACCGTAAGCATAACCTCGAGAATGCAATTCAGATAATGTTTTTGCAATTTCTAAGAGCAGTTTGATTCGTCTCGATACGCCACCAGTTTGTAAATATTGTTCTGTGCTTTCATTGTCTTGAAGGTCATTAAAACTAGTATTTAAGACTTCTTCTAATGGGATAAGCCCATCCATTAATTCCATTACATAGCCATGCTTTGGTTTAACAATCGCAACTTGCGGTAATGCCATATTTAAATCACTAAGATTCTGTTGACCAATCCATTTTATTTGTTTGAGTATTTTCTCGATTTTCTTTGGATCTCTGGTATTAACAACCTTAACTAGCGTACCTGAACGGTCTGTACTACAAACCATTCCTTGACCACCTTCGCCAATCTTTCCTGTCAGTTCGTATTCATTTCCCTGACTGTCATAAACAATTTTTTTTTTATTTTTTGTCATTGTAAATTACCATAGTTAAACTTTTATCATCGGTATGATTTGGTGTAGGCCAATTGATTAACATCTGTTTTAAATGCTTTTTTATCCGTCTTGATGATTTATTTTTTGAGTACTCCATCAAGGCTTGAGTAAATGAAGAATGTTCAATAATGTCTTCGCTTATTCCATCACTTACAAGTAGAAGACTATTATCTTCATCAGATAATATTCCTTCGCTAATTGACCAATCACTAAACTTTTTAGATAGGCCTAAACCTGTTGTGACATTAGAAAATTCATCGTTTATTGTTGGTGTGATTACTTTAGATGGAGTGCAGATAATCCCATCACCTAACTGAAACGTCCGATAATTCCCTTGATGATCACCCCAAGCAATTAATACTGTCGTTACAGCATCATTAGGAGTGACCTTCATCGTTTTTAAAGAATTAAGCCAGTGTTGGTACAATCCTGAAATTATCGACTTAGCTGTTGCATCAAATAGTGAATTCCGAAGAACATTTTTAATCGAGATAATTGCGGTACGTGCCCCAACATGAGCCAGAGGCCTTGAACCCATGCCGTCACAAACGATAATTGCCCAGTTATGTTTGTCACCGTAATGGCCAACAGCATCTTGATTGGGCAAATCATCAACGATATGCCCTGGTCCAATTACTGATGTTTTAATTAGCTTTAGCATTTGCTAAAAATCTAAATCAAAATCGTCTTCGACTAATTCGCCCGTATTCACTTCAGCAAATTCAAGTTTCATCGGTTGGTTTGGGGATTGGCTTTTAGAGTGATTAGAAACACTCATGGTAACCGCGCGGAAAAAGCGATGAATATCACTTGCATTTTTGGCATGAAAGACAGGAGCTTCAATGTCATTGTTAAATTCAGATAACACGCTGTCATCTGCATCAGCACCAATGGATAATGAAAAGCGAGTCGCTTTTTGAGCACGTTCACTATTAATTAATTCATTGAATGCTGAATTATAATCATCTGTTGGATGCCCGTCAGACAATAGAATAATTACAGGTCTATAAGCGCGCGATGGGATAATTTCTTTATCTTCGATTAACTCTTTCGCTAATCTGCACGCTTGGCCAAGAGGAGTCCCACCAGTTGCATTCAACTCTTCTATTTGTTCAATTTGATGAGCCGGTGTTAGATTCAAATGGACTTGAGCTTGACCACCAAACGTTATTACTGAAACATTAATTTCAGCTCTGCTTCTGCTTTCTTCAGAAAAACTTTCGATCATATCGCGAAGAGATTGATTGAGAGAGTCAATTTTACCATCAACTGACATACTGCCACTAGTGTCTGCCATGATAATGACAGGGAGAGGTCGCGCTTTATTGGCAACAAATTTGTTTAAAGACATTTATATTCCTTTATTTGGAAATTGATAAGTTAAAATCAATACTAATGTATTAAAATTTTAAATGAACTTCACAAGCTTGCGATAACAGACGTTGGTAAAACAGGTAAGCTAAGTTCTTTATATAAGTAGCCGACTACTTTTTCGGCAAAGCAACGCAGCTTAACCAATGAGCTTTGCGGATCGGTAATCGCATAATCCTCTGCAAAAGCGGCTAACTGGTGTAGCTCTGGCCACTTAGGCTGAATATGTTCAAAGTTCATTGATTGCTTCATTCCTGATTACTTCCTTATCAACTAATTTACCATGCGTTATTATTTTTATGCGTTTGCAAGCTTGTGAATATTAAGCCGTTATATTTATTTTTATATTGTGTGTTACTGCGCTTAACCAGTAGCTTGTTTCAAAGCTTTGGTTATTGGAGTCAATCGCTATTTTTTTAGCAAGCTCGTTGGGTAACACCTTATTTATTTTACTCTTTATGCGGCTGCAAGTTTGCTGCACAAAGGTTTTTTCCATTACCTTTAAATTACTGTGCAAACCATCTCTAAAATCTTCGGGCTCTATGCCAAACGTATCGCGGAATATACGTAAATCACTACTATTTTGCTGTAAAAGCATGAGATATTCTTTGCTGTAACGCAAAGACTCTTCAAAATCACGACCCACAACTAGCTTTTTATGTTCACTTTGGCTGTATTGGTTTAACCATAAATAAAAGGCGGTTTCTTTTGCGGTAAGTTTAATTTCGATACCTGCAAAGGTGAGCGTTTTTGCTTTTGCGTTTACTTCAAGGGTTAAATCTTTTTTATGAGCTGAATTTAAGCTTGCTACTGTTTGGCTAAATGATGCACTTTGCATATTTGCAATGAGGGTTTCGTCGATAGATTGTCGCATTCGCACAAATGGGATCTCAGCAAGAGTTACCTTTGCATTAATACAATTGACCTGCGCGCCATTTTTACCATCAATAATGTGGTCGTAAGGTGTTGGGTAGTAAAAGTCTCTAACAAATTCAAATTCGTTATTCACAAATACATGACTGAGCGAATCTTGCTCGCGACCCAATAATGACATGGCATAACCTAAATAAAACGCCATTGTTTTACGCCCACCCGCAATAGACGCATGAATACTAATATCGTTTTTATTGGTAAGTTCAAACACTTTACGCGTAATAAAGTCGGCCATGTAAGTTTGTTCTATTTCAGATTTAGCATCATTAATAGGTTGGCCTTTGTCATCTTCTATTAGCCATATATTTTCATCGGGAAGTTTAATATTAGGAAGTTGGTAATCTGCTATTAGTTTAGCTAAATGACCTTGCTCAAATAATCCATTAGTAAGCATTGGCTTTGTGCTTTTTGTAGTAATAACAAAAATCTCTTCGGGAATAGGCTTACCTTGCTGATAAAGCGCAAAAAGAGTTTCGGTTAATACTTGTGGGCTTGCACCAGTAACAATTAGTAGGATATGTTTCATCAAGAATCCTTTTGTATGAGATAATTGTATTTTACCCCAAAGGCGGCTTAAGTAAAACTAGAAGTAACATATGTTATTGAGTTAATTAATTTATATTGTGTTTTTAAACATCATTTTGTTAACTTTAAATAAGCTTACACCTATTTAAAGTTAACATTGTTTTGGTATAACTATTTTTTGTTTGCTTTTTTTGCCTGTTTTTTAGCTATTTTTTGCTTTTTACGATTGGGTTGTTTAAATGTTGTTGTATGAGTAACAAAGGAATTATCGCGCATTAGTGCCTTGCCTACAGGAAGTTTTAAAAATTGTTTAGCTTTTTCGTATCCCAGTTGGGCCGACTCTTTTATTAACGCTTTTAACCCAAAGCTGCATTTTACTTTGCCACAGCTTGCTAGCTCTTCTTTCATCAGCATTGCTATTTCAAACTGAATTTGTGCTTTTATTTTTATATTTTTTTCTAACTTTATTGCGACACAGCCAATCTCTATAGCCGTTACTCTATGTTCGGTGTGCTCTTTTAGTATGCTAAATAACCGAGTTTGATAATACACTGTACTCGGCAAGTTTTTATAATTATTAATAAGCTCGCTAACTACATTTAATTTTGGTGTTTTACCCCAGTAACCAAAGTAATCACAAAATGCTTTTAAATACTGATAGCCAGGTGCTTGCGTTGCTTGCGCTGTAATTAACGCCGTACGCGCTCGTTTTTTTGCTAAATCATCTTCTTTATCTATTAACCATAATTCGAGTTTGCTTGCTGCATCTATGGTAAATGAGTTGATTTCCTTGTGCTCAACCCCCTGCTTTACCCAATTATTATAAATACTATCATCTGATCTATAGTGTTTTTTCTGCAAAGTAATAATAGCTTGATGATGACCATGCTTTGCAGACTCCTCACAAAGAATCCACGCCCTTTTAGGCTGACCTATTATATTTAAATAATTAGCATATAAAAAGTATGATTTACCCGTAGTGCATTCTTTTATAGCCTGTTTATAACAATACTCTGCATTTATAGTTTTAGACTCTTCTAAAAATTTTTGCTCGTAAGCTTGTGCATATAGTTGCCATGTACCCGAAGCATTTAATGAATGCGCTCGAGATAACCAATACTCTAAGTCTTTTTTATTTAACTGATTATAAGCCTTTTTACTTTTTATATTGCTCACAATAGATACTTGATTTTTTATTGAGAGCAATTGCGAATACGCTTGTTCTGCAATTGCTAAGTTTGCTTGGGGGCATCCATTTAAAGCAAGGTTTACATTAGAAACGGTATTTTCTAAAACAGGCTCTTGCCATATAGCCTGCTCTCCTAGCTCATTTGCTAAATTAAAGTAAGAAAACTGAGCAAGCTCAAAAATAGCCTTAAGTGTTTGCTTTACTTGTGTACGGCTACTACTAACAACTGAACGCCAACTCCCTTCCCACTCCTGAGATGCGTGAACCCCATGATTAGTGCTCGTTCTTATTAGATTTAATTCATCAATAATATAAGTTGGGACCGTAGATAAAAGCTTTAACTGATTTATTTTTTGACTGAGATCTGTGCTTTTTGCTAATTTTAAATTGAAAAATTGTGCTGTCTGATGACACCAAACCTCAGCAAATAAGCGAGCTTTTAGTAAAGCGCAACTATGGTCGGTTGAATAATAATATTCCATTTCGTTTGCTAAACGATATAGTTCCGGAAAAGTTGATTTAATAAATTCAAAATTGGTGATCGAAACTGAATGAGTTGTTTGTTGCATTGTTAACATTATTTAAGCCTTGTGTACTTTAAGGCCTTTAATATTAAATTAAAAAATTTATTAAAGAGGATCGCAAGCTTGCAAAGTAGTTTTAACTATTTTGTTTAATACAAGGAAATATCATTCATAGCATACTTATTTATGTTTGCCGTACTGCTTTAGAAGACTCAAAACATACCTTAGAAATAAAATGATCTTTACTTTTAAAGTTTATTTAACGTGCTTTTCGTCCCCACATTGTTATTTTTAAATTTATTGTGCTCAACCACTGCTGATCTAAAAGCCTTTTTATAAAACTTTAAATACCATTTTTTACAGGGATCTACCTCGGCTAATTCTCGTACTATACTATTTGGGCTATTAGTATAGTATTGAGTAATCAGTGTATTTTGTTTTCATTCTAAATAATCATTAAAGGAGCAATTGTATGAGTGATAAAAGATGTCCTTTTGACCATACCCCTCTCACCACTAACAGCGGTGCGCCTGTTGTTGATAACCAAAATAGTATGACCGCTGGTAAGCGTGGGCCATTACTTGCTCAAGACGTTTGGCTAAATGAAAAGCTGGCAAATTTTGTACGCGAAGTTATTCCAGAGCGCCGTATGCATGCAAAGGGCTCTGGCGCGTTTGGCACATTTACTGTTACTAACGACATTAGTAAGTATTCTTGTGCAAAAATATTCAGCGAAGTTGGTAAAAAAACCGAAATGTTTGCTCGATTTAGTACGGTTGCTGGTGAACGTGGCGCTGCTGATGCTGAACGTGATATTCGTGGGTTTGCATTAAAGTTTTATACCGAAGAAGGCAATTGGGATATGGTTGGTAATAATACCCCTGTATTCTTTTTACGTGATCCACTTAAATTCCCAGATTTGAATAAAGCGGTAAAGCGCGATCCTCGTACTAATATGCGCTCTGCAACTAACAATTGGGACTTTTGGACTTTATTACCTGAAGCGCTCCATCAAGTAACAGTTGTAATGAGTGATCGTGGTATACCTGCCTCGTATAGACATATGCATGGTTTTGGCTCACACACCTATAGTTTGTGGAATGAAGCCGGTGAGCGCTTTTGGGTGAAATTTCATTTTCGTACACAGCAAGGTATTAAAAACTTAACCGATGCAGAAGCTGCTGAAATAGTTGCTATGGATCGTGAAAGTAATCAAAAAGATTTATTTGAATCGATTGAGCGCGGCGACTTCCCTAAATGGAAAATGTATGTGCAAATTATGCCTGAAGCCGAAGCTGATAACGTGCCGTATCACCCTTTTGATTTAACTAAAGTATGGCCTAAAGGTGATTACCCACTGATTGAAGTAGGTGAGTATGAGTTAAATAAAAACGCTGATAACTACTTTGCTGACGTAGAGCAAGCTGCTTTTGCACCGAGTAATTTAGTACCTGGAATTGGTGTATCACCAGATAAAATGCTACAAGCCCGTTTAATTAACTACGCTGATGCACAGCGCTACCGTGTAGGCGTGAATCATAATCAAGTGCCGGTAAATCAACCTCGCTGCCCTGTTAATAGCAATGCGCGCGATGGACAAGGCCGTGTTGATGGTAACTATGGCGCAAGGCCACACTACGAACCGAATAGCTTTGGCCAGTGGCAAGAGCAGTCACAATATGTTGAACCGCCACTTAAAATTAATGGCGATGCTAAACATTACGACTTCCGTGAAGACGATAGCGACTACTTTAGTCAGCCACGCGCTCTTTTTAACTTAATGAATGATGAGCAAAAACAAGCGCTATTTAGTAATACGGCGGCACAAATGGGTGATACCTATGACTTTATTAAATATCGTCATATTCGTAACTGTAATCAGTGCGATCCTGCCTATGGTGAAGGTGTTGCTAAAGCCCTTGGAATGACGGTTGCTGATGCAATAAAAGCACGTGAAACAGACCCTGCAAAACATTTACCTGGCTGCTTATAAACTATTAGTTATATCTAAATTTTGATATTACAGCTAGAAACACAGTTTTAATAAGCAAGGATGCTTTGTAATATTTGCTGCCCTTAAAGGGCAAATGATTTTATTGGCTTAATAGTGTAACCCGGTCTATTTGTGAGTTTTATGCTAAAACGCAGTTATTGCTAGCTGGCTTTTCTAACAAAAAGCCAGCTAATTACAGCAGTAATAAATGTAGTTAACCTTAGTCTGTGGTTTAATTTATATAACCTATTTAAATAATGCACTTATATATTCTCCCTTATACCAGTTCCACTACATAATTAACCTTCTCTATTCATGACAGCTAATCATAAAAAACTCAAAACCGTTTTGCTGCTCGCTTAAGTCTTGATTAAAGCCAGCCGACACATATAAAAAACCATCATCTGCTACAAGCTGTTTAAGCTTATTTACACTATCAGAAAAGTCATCCATAAAATTAGTCTCGGAGTTTTCAAGCAACTTTTTATGCCCAAATAAAGCCTTTGGTGTGTACTGATTTGATTTAACAAATTCAGTTAACGTATCTTGATTAGAAAAGGTTTTAAAACCATGTTTACACTCGGCTAAAAATGCTAATAAATCCGCAAAGTCAAATTCAACAAATGTTGACTCTTCCATTATCCGAATAAAGGTTAAAATTAAATCATTTGAAAAAGTATCACCAAACTGACTTTTAATTGACTCTGTTATGTCATTTTTAACTTCAAGCGGGAATGCTTTATAACTTTTCATACTAAACTCCTTTTATTGATATATTTAACTTATGTATTTAAATACGCCATGTATTTAATCGCCAAATTTTTAATTGCTTATAAATGCATTTTTAAAGTGTTGAATAGGCTACCTCAAACCACAGTATTATGCCTTAGATTTATTTGTAAATAAGATTGATTAATAAATGCGTTTTTGTTTGCAATAATACGCTAGGTATTTATCAATAGAGAAATGTATATCAATACCTTACATGAAAAGTGAAGCCAATTTGACAAGCTTCTTGAAGGGAGTTATCTTACCAATTAGTATTATAAAATTACCAATTAACTTACGATTACAAAGTAGGCGTAAAGTAGCCTTATTAATTTTCTATTGTGGCAACATTATGAATTTACAACAATTTAAATCAGAGGATATGAAAATGAAAAGGCGCAGACGTTTTTGGACAATTGTTGAAAAATTAGAAACCGCGATAGATCAAGGCATTTATCCTGTGGGTACACGGTTACCAGCAGAGCGTGAGTTAGCCGAAATTCACCAAGTAAGCCGCCCAACTATACGCGAGGCAATTATTGCACTTGAAGTCAGAGAGCGCGTTGAAGTAAAAACGGGATCTGGTGTTTTTGTTACTGACACTAAAAAGTCAGAAAGCTTCGCTAAACCAATTAGTGCATTTGAGCTAACTCAAGCCCGTGCTTTGGTTGAAGCAGAGGCTGCAGCACTGTCTGCCGCAACGATACAAAGTGAAGAGTTAGCGTTGTTAAAACAAACACTTGATGACATGCGTATTGCTGAAACCGCGAATGCAGCCGATCAACGTTTTCATGAAATTATTGCGCAATCAACCCGCAATAACGCTATTGTTTTAACAATTAATAATCTTTGGAAGTTGAGATTAACCGAACCTGAAATTATCTCGGCTCATGAAGATGTTTGTTCGCAAAGTAACGAGCAACGAATACAAGAACACACTGCTATATACGAAGCAATTGCATCGCATGACTCATCAGCAGCAAGAAAAGCAATGCATAACCACTTTAACCGATTAATTAACGCATTATTTGCAGCGAGTGAAGCTAAAGCGCTTGAAGAGATAAAGCGTAAAACAGATGAAACGCGTGGATTGTATTCTATTACCCATTTAACCCACTAAGTTAGTGTGTTCACCAAATAAAAAAGGCTCTAAATTAGAGCCTTTTTTGTGTTAGTTGCTTTAATTTAGAACTTAAAGCTCATACCCAAGAATAAGCGTGGGCCGTAGTCATTCACTTCACCTAAGTTCCCCTCAACAAAGAAGTCTTGTGATTTAGGTGCACTAAATAAGTTAATTGCCTCTGCTTTAATTCTAATGTGCTCATTAATTTTATAAGATGCGCGCATTTCCCACACCCCTACCCCGTCTACATAACGTAAGCGAGTACCATTAGATGTGTAAGGTTGGAAGTATTCGCTACGGTATTTGTAAATAACCGCGGTATCAAATCCACCAATTTGGTAGTACAACTGGCTACTAAATACATGCTTTGAAAAGCCAGGTACTGAAGCTGGTGGAATAATACCTGCTTGCAGTTGAGTTGAATTTCCATCTACATCAGTTTCATACGTGTCGCCGTATAAACTATCTTGGAACTCAAAATCAGTGTCGGCAAAGTTATAACCAAACTTCATACCAATTCCGTTATCCCAGCGATATGAAAATGAGGCTTCAAGGCCTAATATTTCGCTATCTTCGTCAGAGGTAACAGAGTTAGTAATGGGCAAAGATACTGTTTCACCGCCCACAATAAAGTCTTCAATAACTGTTTGCAGTTGAAAACCGCCTTGGAACTGTTTGTAGTAAAGGCTTAACGCAAAAATCGAGTCTTCATTTGGGTACCATTCAAAAGCGGCATCGTAGTTCCACGACATAAGTGGTTGAGTATTTGGGTTACCAGAACCATTTACGCCTACTAGTAAATCACTAATTGATGTTGCAGTACCTTCTTTATCTTCTTCAAATGTACGGCTGTAACCTAAATTTGATGGATCAGCACGCGACATACCACGGTATATACCCGCCCGAAGTAAAATATCTTCACTGTAATCAATAACTAAGTTAAAGCTTGGTAAGTATTTAGTGTAATCGCCACCACTTTGTATTCTATCTAATAAGCCTGAACTTGATTCAACAAGAGAAAGCACACCTGTGTCACTTGTTACTATATCAAAGCTATTTCTAAAACCAATCGACGTAACTTCTGTATCTACAATACGAAGACCAAAGTTACCGCGAATAAACTTACCAAACATTTCAGTATCATAATTAGCCATTAAATATACTGATGTTGTTTTTTCGGTTACATCTATTGTACCTGTATTTTCGTACTCAACATCGGGGTAAGCAAACTGCCCGTCTACGTTAGAGCCGGCAACTGCTTGAGAAAAACAAACGTTATCGTAGGTTGCCCATGATGAGCCTGTACCAGTGCCTATTGCATTACCATCAGCATCTATATTGGTTACAATATTGCCATCAGATACGCCTGATAAAAAACCTGATTCAGGGAAGTCGATTTGACATCCTTGTAGCACATTAAGCGCATCAGTGCCTGAATCTAACGTAAATTCGTTTCTTGAACCATTACCTTGGCTGCCACCAAATTGCACAAAGCTCAATTCTGATGTTCTAATGCCGCCCTTAATACTAGTAAAAACATTACCCTCGAGTAAGTAATCAAAATCTAGTCGAGCTGACATAACTTCGTTCTCACGAACGTTTTCACGATCTAAACGTGTTCTTAAGCTATCTGTAAAGTTTGAAATATCGGTAACATCAAAGTCTGTTAACGTAAAGTGAGGTATTTCTGTGCCCATATCCCAGGTAAAGAATTTTTGGCTTGAAGTCCTACCGCGGTTAGATATTTGCAGCTCTTCTCGTTCAGTTTTTGAATAGGCTAAATCTAAGTCAACTGTTAATCTATCGGTAACAGTATGTTCAATGTTTATGCCGTAGCCTTGGTAGTTTTCTTCACGAGAAAATTGCTCACCCGCCGACTCTATGCGCTCTTCACCTTCCCAATGCAAAATACCACCTACATCATTGGTAACCAATGTAGGGCCTGTTATACCTGGTGTAGCACGTTTTTGTAAAAAGATTAGATCGTGACGCGCTTCTTGTTGTGTTCTATCTGATATTTGCGTATCAATGTTAATATCCCACGCAGCCGATGGCTGGTACTGTAATGCAAAAAACACCGCATCACGCTCATCAGACGTTTCATTTTGACGAAAGCTGCGGCTACTGCCAGTCCAAGCATATGGAGTACCGTCACTTTCTGCTTTACCAGTTTGCGAGTCTATTTTGGTTTGATAACCTTGGTTTTTTAATTCATCGCCCGCTACTTGGTCTTCACAGTCGCCAGCTTTACTGCGATAAAATCCCTCATTGGTATTGTTAGGATCGTTTATACAAGCCCATAATGATGAACCCGATGGGCTAGAGCTTCTATATTCAGCTTCTGGTTGGCTAATATCTTGGCGCTGTACACCAAACGACACACCAACGGCTTGGCCATTGTCAAATTCAAACTGATCTACATAACTAAACGTACCGCGATAGCCCATATCACTTTGTAGTGAGTTATCTACGTTACCTTCATCTGGGTTGTAATTTAATTTAACTTCGCCAGATATACTTTGCTTACCAAAGTCGAGCGGAGTAATGGTTTCAAGTGCAATTACACCTGCTACCCCACCTTCTATCATTGATGCGTCTTGGGTTTTATATATGGCTACTTTTTTTACCAGCTCAGATGGAAACTGTGAAAAGTTAACTGAGCGATCACCACTACCATTAGTCGCTTCACGGCCATTAATATGTGTTGCACTTAAGAAAGGACCAAGACCACGAATAGTTATTTCTGTTGCACCGCCATTTTCACGATGAGAGGCAGCGCCAGTAATAGATTCAAGTGCTTCACCGATAGATAACGCCGGTAAATCACCAATGTCTTCTGATGAAAGGCCATCGACCACAGTAGTTGATTCGCGTTTAATTGCTATTTGGTCTTGTATAGTTCTACGAGTACCTGTAACACTAATAACTTCAACGTCTTCTTTTGCTTGAGTATTTTCAACGGCTTCCTGTCCATTTGCGGAAAAAACAAATGAGCCTAATACACCTGTAATAACGCTGTTTTTAATTAATTTAGCTACTGGGCTAAGTTTAAATCGATTACGAACTTGTTTGTACGCTTCAACATTATTTATATGTTTTTTGTTCAACGCCATTACAAATTCTCCTTTCTAGTTGTGTGTGAAGTGTGTTGCTAGCCGTTTATTTGTGTAAATGAACTAAGGCAGCTATTTTTTGTTAAAGGACTTTTATTACTGCGTTTATTATTAGGTGTGGTTTTTTCTTTAACGCTAAAAATTTGTAAATCAATTTTTCACGCTACAAACCCACTTACATTACCAAATAAAAACCTATACTTTACCAATTTGTATAAATAAAACCCTACGCTGTTAACCAGCTTGGTCATATAACCATAATAAAATAACTTTTGCCACTAAAAACAATCAAAAAAAGAACAATTAATTCACAAAAGAATAACGAAACAAGCATAAAACGCCCACAAACAACTTACCAGCAACGGCTTCTTGTTATTACCAATTTATTACCCTGTATTGGTATTTACTTGAGGCTATTAATTTAAGTAAGGCTTTTAAGTGTGATTTATTAAGGTATGAGTAATTAAGGAGTAATAAGGAGGAGCAAAAAATAAAATTAACGCGAGTTTACCCTCTAATGGGCTCGATAACTGCTTATGCGTTATTTTAGCCTTACACCCATGCAAGAGCCGAGTAAGCCGACTCAAGTAAACGTGGGGTAATGCGCGTTACCTACATCTATGTGGGTAACGCACAAAAGAGCAACCAAATAGCATGTATTGGCCTTAACACATCGCTACACGTTTTATATACACTAATATTTAGCATTACTGTTATAAACAGTGCTATTAAAATATTCAGCTGGCGCTATAGAGCCTAAAACAACAGGCACTCGCTGGTGCAAGTTAGTCGGGGCTATATTTAATATTCGGGCCCCTTTTGAAGTGGCTTTACCGCCGGCATTTTCTACTAATAAGGCTAATGGGTTTGCTTCATAGAGGAGTCTTATTTTTCCATTTTCATTACCAGCGCGGTTATCTTGTGGATATAAAAATAACCCGCCACGGCATAAAATACGATGTACATCTCCCACCATAGCAGCGTTCCAACGCACTGAGCTTTTATCAAAGCTTTTACATGTATACAGCAACTTGTCAAAATATACCTGTGTAGGCTCATCCCAATAGCGATAGTTAGCCATATTTACGGCAAACTCACTGCTTTGCTCTGGCACACTAAGTTGGCTATTTGTTAGTAAGTAACCGCCGTGTGTAGAGTCTAATGTATAACACCGTGTAGGGCCGCCAGTACTCATTACAAGTAATGACGAGGGGCCGTAAAGCACATAGCCCGCGCAAACTTGGTTTGCACCTAATTGGTTAAATTGCTCATCGCTATCATAGGGCACATCATCTCGGGCTAAATAAATAGTAAAAATAGTGCCTATTTGGCCATTTACATCTATGTTAGAAGAGCCGTCAAGTGGGTCAAATGCCACTATAAACTTACCCTCTGGGTTGGCTCCGACTGCGTGATCTTCTTCTTCTGACGCTACAGTTCTCACTGAGTTGTCGTCTAGCAAAATATCTTTAAGTAGTTGATTGGCTATTACATCAAGCTTTTTTTGCACTTCACCTTGAATGTTTTCATTTAAGGTTGAACCCAAAACACCGGCCAATTCACCTTGGCTTACTCTAAAAGCAATTTCTTTGCTGGTCGCTAAAATTGTACGAATAAGTAAAATAAGATCGGTTTGTACGCCATCTTCTTTTAATACTGTATTTAGTCTTTTCATGCGCTATACCTATTTACACAATTTAGATCGTTAAAACACTGAACAAGCCTTGCAACCATACTATGCTCTGAATGGCGAAGCCATACGCGTGGATCATAGTATTTTTTATTGGGTTTATCGTCCCCATCTGGGTTACCAATTTGGCCTTGTAAGTACGCTTGCTTGCTAGTGTAATAATCTAAAATACCGGTCCAACACGCCCATTGGGTGTCGGTATCAATATTCATTTTAACTACGCCATAGGTTAAAGATTCAACAATTTTGTCGTACTCTGAGCCACTACCACCATGAAATACAAAGTTAATTGAGTTAGGGGGTAAATTAAATTTATTTGATACGTAAGCTTGTGAATCTTTTAAAATGGTTGGTGTAAGTACCACGTTACCCGGCTTATAAACACCATGAACGTTGCCAAAAGACGCCGCAATAATAAAGTTAGGGCTTATTTTGCTTAATCGCTCATACGCGTAAGCAACATCTTCAGGTTGCGTATACAGTGCAGAACTGTCTAGGTGAGAGTTATCAACACCATCTTCTTCGCCACCGGTACAACCAAGTTCAATTTCAAGCGTCATCCCTATTTTGCTCATGCGCGCTAAATAACGCGCACATATCTCTATATTTTCTTCTAAAGGTTCTTCAGATAAATCTATCATATGCGAGCTAAAAAGTGGTTTGCCCGTTAACTCAAAGTGCTGTTCACCTGCATCGAGCAAACCATCTATCCAAGGTAGTAACTTTTTAGCAGCATGATCTGTATGTAGCATTACGGGTATTTCATAATGCGCAGCAACTGTATGTACATATTTAGCCGCACTAACTGCGCCAAGTACTGCAGATTGTTGCTCAGGTAATACCAAACTTTTACCACAAAAAAATTGTGCGCCGCCATTAGAAAGCTGAATAATAACAGGCGAGTTCATTTTTTTTGCAGCTTCAAGCGTTGCATTAATAGACGTTGTACTAACAACATTTACCGCAGGTAAAGCATACTGATTAGCACGTGCATGTTCGTATACAATTCTTACATCGTCGCCAACTACTACACCTGGCAATATTGCCGGGGCTAAATCTTTCATTGTTTGTTCCTTAGTACTTTAATGCTTGAATACACGAGTCAGTAATTGCTTGCCAGTTTTCTTGTGCAACCCACTCTTTATTTGCGATCCAAGTACCACCCACAGCAAATACATTATTTAAAGATAAGTAATCCATTTTATTTTGCTCGCTTACGCCACCTGTAGGACAAAAGCTAGCAGCTCTAAATACTGACGATACAGCCGATACGAATGGTGCACCACCAGCGAGCGATGCAGGGAATAATTTTTGCTCTTCAAAACCGTACTCAAGCGCCATTAAAATGTCACCCGTGTTAGACACACCAGGAAGTACCGGTACATTGCATTTTGTTAGCGCGGCTAATAATTGCGGAGACACTGCTGGCGTAACAATAAAGTCGGCACCTGCTGCAAGTGCTTGCTCTAAAATGTCAGTATTTATTACTGTACCAGCACCTACTTTAAGCGCTGGCACCTGCTCTTTAATAGCTTTTAATGCATCTAACGATGCATCAGTTCTAAGTACTACTTCAACCAAAGTAAGGCCAGCATTGGCCATAGCTTGAGCTATTTTAACGCCTTGCTCTGGTGTGTCGGCTTGAATTATAGGCAGTAATGTTTGCCCTGACATAAGTTCAGAAAAGCGAGTCATAACCTTGTTCCTTTATTAAAGATAATGCGGCCGAACTGATGCGGCCTTTAAATTTAGTTAAATACCGGCTTCAGCCATTGCTAACTGAAATATATCTTTTGGCACAATAGCCCCGGGTTGTTGTATAACTGCACCGGCGGCTTTTGCAGCAAGTTGTACTGCGTTTTCAATAGTTAGCCCCGATAAACGCGCACCTAAATATACACCGTTAAAAGCATCACCCGCGGAGGTTGTATCAACAACATTTTTAACCGGTATAATAGTATGGCTCTGAAGTGTATTGTCGTGTTTTGTCACAACTGATGCTGGACCATTTTTAACAACAATTTCTTCAATTTTATATTTTTGTAAGTATTCAATAACCGCATCTACGCTATGCACATTATAAAGTGTGGCTAAATCTTCAACGCCTGGCAGGGTAATGTCTGCAACAGAAAACGCTAAATGATACTGCGCTTTCGTCTCCTCTGTGTTTTTCCATAAACGCGCTCTGTAATTGGGATCAAATACTATTTTTACTCCGGCATTTTTGAGCTGCGTTACAATTTGCCAAAAGCGCTCACGCGCTCCTTCTTCTATTACAGCGAGTGAAATACCCGAAAAGAAAAACATATCACCTTGTGAAAGTTGCTCAACAAGATCGGGAGTTAAAAAATCAACAATCTTTTTAGCGGCAGCATCACTGCGCCAATAAATAAAGCTACGCTCGCCATGCTCATCCGTTTCTATGTAATACATGCCCGGTACTTTGGTATCGTGAGCAAATACAAACTGAGTGTCTAACTGTTCGCTTTCAAAGCGTTCAAGCATTTTTTTACTTAAGTTATCTTGGCCTAAAGCGGTTACAACAGAGGTCGAAATTTGCGCAAAGCTACGCTTTAAATAAACGGCAGAATTATAAACATCACCTGCAAATGATTGGTGCAGTGTTGCCTCACTCATAGCTCTAAGCTCGACCATGCATTCACCAAGAAAGTAAATATTTTTCATTTTGGAAGTTATCCTATGTAGTTAACTGCTATGCGCTTTATAAAACACAGTGGCATAGCAGTTAGTATCGAGATTATTGAGGCTTTTTAAGAGGTTCTATTTTTGGAATAAGGATCCAAACAGCAGCCATTGCAATAATTGCTAATGAGGCACCAATAATAAATGCTGGCGCATAATTACCATCGGCAGTAAGTATAGGAACCAAAGATGTAAGGCCTACAGCACCTAACTTTGCCGCCATACCAGAGAAACCTGATAGTGTGCCCACAGCCTTTTTACCCAGTAAGTCACTCGGTAATGTTTGTACGTTACCAATGGCTGTTTGAAAACCAAATAAAATAACCGCCATAATAAGTACCGCTGTTACTGGGCCACCTGGGTTAGCCATTGCAAGCAGTGCCGGTAGCATAATTAAACAGCCCAATGTTATGGTAAGTTTACGTGTTTTATCGGTATTCCAACCAGATTTGAGCCTGTTTTGCGCTAACAAGCCACCAAACCATGCACCAAACATAGCACCAACATAAGGCACCCATCCGTATATACCAATAGATTTAACATCCATGCCATACACTTCGTTTAGATAAATAGGGATCCAAAAAACAAACAGCCACCAAATAGGATCAATCGCTGCCGAGGCAATAATTACGCCCCAACTTTGCTTACGACACAACAGCTCTGCGGTAGAAGGGTTGTATTCTTCTTCCTCTTCGTCTGTTACATCGCCATTATCATCAACACGTCTTTGGCCCGTTAAAATGTACTCTCGTTCTTGAGCTGTAAGCCAAGGGTGAGAGCTAGGCGGCGCTTTAACTAAAATTAACCACGGCACTAACCAAAGAAAACCTAAAACACCAATAGCAACAAACACCATTTGCCAGCTAAAGTAAATTGTTAAATAGGCAATTAAAGGGATGGCAATAATACCGCCAATTGCCGCGCCAGAATTAAAAATACCCTGTGCTAAAGCACGTTCTTTAGTCGGAAACCATTCAGCGTTACCTTTAGCAGCACCTGGCCAGTTACCTGCTTCGGCCACACCTAAAATAGCGCGGAAAAAGCTAAAGCTAAGTACACCTTGGGCAAATGCATGTGCAATTGTTGCAAGCGACCAAACACCAATTGATAAAACAAAGCCGAGTCGTGTGCCTACCCAGTCAAATATTTTACCAAATATGGCTTGGCCAAAAGCATAAGAAAACACAAACACAATAGAGATATTAGCGTATATTTGTTTACGCTCTAACGCCGATTCATCCGGGAATAAATCCTCAACTATGTCTGGCCAAAGTACACTCAGTGCCTGGCGATCGATATAATTGATAATAGTGGCAAGCGCAATTAGCGCGATAACCCACCAACGTAAGCCTTTAAGTTGCATAATTATTCCTCAATAAAGTCTTCACGAGCTGGGCTAAAGGTATCAATTAAAATACCACCCGTTGGGCAGGTTGCGCCATGATCAGCAAAAGGAGGTATTAAACAACTATCACCGGGCTTTAATATTTTAGTCACGCCATCAATATTAAAATGAAATTCACCTTCAACAACATAAGTAACTTGGGAGTGCCTATGCGCATGGTTATAGCCAATAGCCCCTTTTTCGAACCAAATTTTAACGGCCATTAGTTCTTCGTTATAACCCAGCATTTGACGCTTTAAGCCATTACCTAAGTCTTCAATTTCAGTTTCGTTGCCAAATGAAAAGTGTGCACTTTGCTTTTGCATCCTGTTTACTCCTGGTTATTGTTCATCGCATAAACGCCCAGTCGGCTATTTAAGGTGAATACTTTATTTTGAAATTTAAATGTATTTTTTATTGTGCTATGAGCTTTATTTATAGCCACTAAATACGACTTACCTTTAATACTCAGTTGTACAAGTACTAAGTCATCTTGCTCGGTATATTTAAGTGCCGACACTCGACTAACCGCTTCTAATGTATATTCTTTACTTGGGTTGTATTCACCATGGGGTTCTAATACCGATATAAACGTATGCTGCTTTTGCGCGTTTACACGGCGAATAAAACCGTTTTCATTGCGTAAATTAAATTGCGGATCGTTTGCACCAATTTGAGTAAACAAAAACGACTCGTCACCCTTCACCAAACTGGTTTGCGTATAAAAACGACCGTTATCGTTAAGCCAAGTTACTTTAGCTAAGCCATTTTGTGGTTGTGCCTGCCCTTTTAGCCATAAGTGCTGATAACCATTTTTAGACCCAAGTGCAGCAAGCTGAGTTGTACTGGCTTTTAATTCAAAGCTGGTATCAATAAGCTGACCTTTGTAATGCAGTGGTAAATCAAATTGATGCGCGTTATCGGCAGCAACATTAAATACATCCAGTGCAATGCTGCTTTCAAGCTCTGGTAAATTAATTAATGCCAAGGTACGCTCAAGTTCAACACCTTTATACGCGGTGCTTATTTCACCACTTGATACTGTGCCAAACTCATTGGTTTCAAAAAAGTTTAGTGTAGGATGGTTGTTATTACCCACATCTACATTGGCATTAAAGTGTGTGGTTTCATCAACCACAACAGTATTGTGTGCAACCGTATGCTTGGCATAGGTTTCGTTTTCAGGTAAGTAGCGCCCGCCGTATTTGGCCTCTACATTTAAAAAACGGGCGGCGCCATAATCAGATACAATTTCGTTACCGTGGTCATAAAACTGCCACGTTAACTTATCAAAATGACCGTGGCCTAAACCTTGTGCTGCTGGCTTAAACAATAAAGCCTGATCGCCCCCTACTTGGGTACGCATAACCACTAAAGCACCTTGCTTACCGTCATTACCATCACCAAAAGCAACCGATTTAAACGAATAAGGTTTTGCCATATCGCTATCGAGTGCTTGTGCTACTTTTAAGCCATCGCCAGAGAGAATTATTTGCTCTTGTTGTTTAGCAATATCTAAATAACCCGCGTCGTTTGTTAAGCCATAAGCAGTAGTAACACCATGCACCAGCTCAATGGTATCTATACCTTTGCTTTTTATTGCATCGTTAATTGGGAAAAACAAACCGTTGTAGCTAAGTTGAATAGTGGTATCAATCGCTTTTAATAAAATACCATCGCGGTATTCAAATATTTTTCTTTGTGGTTCGTTGTTTTCAATTGCCTTCGCAAACGTTACAAACGGCAGTAGTGCAAAGCGTTGATAGTAAGGACCTTCGTTGTAGTAACCTTGTGGCGAAAACAGCATTTCTAACTGCTTAATAAAGCCGCCTTTACCCGACTTTTCTAAATCGTATAACGATTTTTCTACCCACTCTGGCTCACCCAGCACATAGCCTGCCATACCTACACCCGCAGTTGCCCACGTACCATGGTTATGTACTTTATTAAATGTTGATGGTTGGCCTACCGATGTAAATAATGAAACCGGGCGTAATAAATCGTTCTCTATTGTTTTAATATTTGCGGCATTTAACGAATCATAAACGAGATCGTATGCTTGTATTGTGTACACAAGCCACATTGCTTCGTTAAGGCTTTGCCAAAAAAACTTACCAGGGTTTTGAGAGTCAACCTTACGCTGTGGGTGTACATCCAATGTTGGATATAATTTGGCGTAATCAAGTAGCATATCGCGCACATAATTGGCGTATTTATCGTCTTGGCTTAGCTGATAAATAATGCCAGCGTTGTACATAAGTTGGTAATTTTTTTTATGGCGTTCATGTGTATAACCACCACCACCATCTTTAGGTACAGGCACTGTAATAGGGTGTGCTATTTGCTCATCTACTTGCGCTTTAAACAGCTCAAACGCAGTGGCAAACTTGCCACTGCTATTAATGCTAATTGCTTGGCGCATGTGCTTAACATCATCTGTAGTAATTACCAAGTTTGGGTGCGCGGCATGCGCACCCAATGATAAAAACAAGGTAGATACCGCTATAGCAACTGTTTTAAAACGTGTTTGGCATTTTAATAAATACATAATATTAATCTGCCTTATTATTTAAAACGTTATTATTTTTTAACACCGCCATGTGAGGGCCATTAACTATTAGCTCTTTAACATTAGGTGTTTTTGTGGCATTAAATGTATTGTTTGAAATCTCAGTTTTTGGCTCCCCTACCGTATGCTCAACAACAATTGGGGCCGATTTAACAAATTCATTTTCTTTAATATTTGTTACCTGAACACCATGCACATAAATGCTTGCTTGTGCTTTATTACGCGCCCCAAAACCAACATTATTAAGCGTGTTATTAATCACTTCTAAATGAGGGCCAAATGTACTTTCGTCTGTACCACCTCGATAAAGCTTAATTAGGCTGCCTTCTACATCATTAAAGGTATTGTTATTAACCGTTACGTATTCAGCGTTATAAACACCTAAATCTTCAATTTCAGTATTTAAGCGTAAAATATCCCCTGTCACATTTGTAAAGCTATTACCTGTTAGAATAATTTCATCAGCCATAGCGCCTTTTCCGGTAACAAAAAAGTGGAATGAATGGTTAATATCTAAAGCAATTAATTTTGAATTGGTCATTACAAAGCGATAGTTATCAAGCATGCCCCACTTTTGCGTACGCACAATGCTATTATCAATAGCATCTGGTGCATATTCACCAGAAATAAGTAGCCCTTCTAGTTTTAAGTTACCGCCATCGTGTATTTCAAATAAGGTAGAGCGTTGAAAGGTAAGTTTTGATTTACCGCTTTGCTTCGCTTTAATGGTCAAGGTTTTATTAATTTCAACAAGCTTAGACACATCATATTGCCCTGGTGCAAGTTCAAGCACATCACCCGACTGTGCATTATCAATAGCATTTAATAACGCACTAGCACTGGCTTTAACAACATGCGTTTTACCTGAGTCAAACTCAACTATTGCTGGTACTTTTGCATACCAACTAACACCGGTGTCTTCTTTTTTAAGTACTTTTAGGTCGCGCTTTGCACCCACATTTACACTTTTAGATGAAGGGTAAAGTAAGCCGTTACTTGCTTTTTCAAGTGTAATACTTTGCTGTTTTACACCATATTCAAGCTCAGAGAGCACTTTAGTATTTGCTATATTGTTACTTAATACTAACCCGCTAACATCATCAAATGTCGAAAATGGTTGCTTAGCGTCTTGATTAATAATTAAATTATTGTTCATTACACTATTTTTTGGTACAGCACTGCGCTCAGCATCGCTACCTGCAGCAAGTTGAATATGACTAACATTTACAAATGTATTGTTTTCAATTGTTGCGTTTTCAACTTGGTGATAACGATTAATAGATGAGTTTGGCACACCGTTCATAACTGTAAAACCACTACCAAAACGATAGCCGGTTAACCCTTGTAGGTAGTTATTTCTAATAATTTGATCTTTATTAATAACGCGAATGCCACCTGTGTGGTCAACACCATTACCAATAAAAATGTTTTCCTCTACAACATTACCGTTACCATGGCGCAGTGTTAATGTGCCACGCGACTCGTAAAATACGTTATTACGAACAATGTTTTTACCGGCTTTAATAGAAACCGTTTCTACTTCACCATTGGTGCGGTCAAAGTAGTTGTTCTCTACTAATGTGTGCGAATCAGTTAATGAATGATGGCTGGTGCCAACTCGTAGGGTTTCACCACCGTTTGAGCCAAAAGTAGGACGATAACCAAAATAGTTGTTATCTATACGGTGGTAATTTTTTTGGCTTTGCACTGAGTTTAAACGAACTGCAACGGTAACCCCTTTGTTTCGTTTACCCACTAAATGGCTATGATCAAAGCGGTTATGTTGTCCATATAAAGCAACCCAGTAATCTGACTCGCGCTTATCTGGATTACTATAATTATCGATCACTATTTGAGTTACGCGTGAATGGTAGGCTAATTCACTTTTATTTCGACGAAATTCTATTACCGCTGAGCTTGGTGTGTAGCCATCTTTAAATACTAAGCCTGAAACCTCTAAGTATTTACCTGCAAGGCGAAGGTTAGATTGACCAGATAAAATTACTTGGCCTTTAGTTTCCGCGGTTAATAAAATTGGGGCGGCTTTACTTCCTTGGCCTGAAAACAAAATTTCGAAATCATTCCAAGTACCATTTTTTAATATTACTTTATCGCCTGCTACTAAATCGGCTGAGATGCTATTAAAGGCTTGTTTATTCTCTACAAAATAATCTTTGGCAGCTAATTGTGTCGATAAGCAACCAGTGAGAACTAGACTAAGCTTTATTATATTCATTAGACGCATAGTTAACTCTTTTTTATTGTGATTTAAATTTAGGCTTTATGAATGTTGAACAACGGTTTTTGTATAAAGCAGTCAATCTAATCAATCGATAATATTGTGTGTTGCGGCGTTTAAACGCTAATTTAAACGCCATTTTGTATTACTTATTTAATTGCTTAAAGTAATCAAAAATTTCTGGTACGTTGCCCTGTCCCATACCCGCATCAAATGCAGCTTGTAGGTTAGCAGAAGAACCTTCGGCAATTTTTGACTCTGTGCCTAAGTCTTCAACCATTTGCAGGAAGTAACCTAAATCTTTGTTTGCATTAGCAATAGAAAAACCAAGATCGCTTACATTATCAACGGCGTAGTTTTTACAAAATTGCATAAATGGAGAGTTTGATGGACCTGTAGACATTATGTCGAAAAGTTGTTGGCGGTCTACACCAGCACGATCAGCCACTGCAAATGCTTGTGACATTGCACATACTGTTGTCATACCCATAAAGTTATTAATTAACTTAGTAGTATGCCCTGCACCTAGCTCACCTAAGTGAAACACGTTTTCGCCTTGATCTTCTAGCACTGGCTTAACTTTATTAAATGTATCAATATCGCCCGCAGCCATAATATTTAATAGACCATCTTTAGCGTGTGCAGGTGTACGACCTAATGGTGCGTCAATCATACCTGCGCCTTTAGCAGCTAAATCTGCACCAATTTTTTTAGTAGATGATGGAATAGATGTACCAAAATCAACTAATACTGCGCCTTCTTTAATACCGGCTAAAATGCCATCTTCGGCGTAAACAATTTTTTCAACAACAGCAGATGTTGTAAGACAAAACATAACAATGTCTGACCCTGCAGCAAGCTCTTTTGCTGTGCTTGCTGTTTTTGCGCCTCTAGAAACACACGCTGCAACCGCCTCTTTGTTAAGATCCATAACAATAAGATCGTAGCCTTTGTTTTGTAAATTCTCGGCCATGTTGCCGCCCATTAAGCCAAGGCCAATAAAACCAATAGTAGGTTTTGACATAAAAAAACTCCCAATAATTGTGACGTATACTTATAGTCGAATTATTTATACACCTGATAAGCACACTTTATTTAAATTTAAATTCATTAAAATTATTTACCAAAAAGCTTTGGCTGCCATAACCAAATTAAGTATCCAATTTTAATCAACCTGAATAATTTAGCTTAATAAACAATCTAATTTTAATTTAGAACTGCTCTTCTCTACATTGATAAAGCGTTACATTAGTAAAGAATTACCCTTGAGAATGTAAACACCGTATTACCAACCACTTTAATTGTCAACCAATATAATTTACCAAGCAACAACAAAGTAAGGTTTAAAACATACTCCTCATTTGAAAATAAAGTTATTAATATGACAAAAAAACAACCACGGAAGGCAAGCCTTTGATTTTAAGTGACTTATATTTATTGCGCACCTACCCAACCTAGTGCACCCAAAAAGACAAATTGGTAATAACACTGTGAATTTAATTTAAAGCTTTTTTGCTTTGTTACTAAAAAGCAGCAGGCATAATTGATGGCTCAACTTATTTCAAGACAATAAAAAGGGGGAATTTATGATTTAAGGAACTAATATTAATTAAATTTAACAAAACTCTCAGAAAAGCTATGCAGGGTAGATGCGCTTTCTTACAGATATAATAAACCTAAATTTAATTTAATAAGAAATGAAAACAATGACTTAAACTAACTATACCTAAGCAACCATGAAAGCCACGGTATTGTTTTTATAGGATAAAGCTATATTGCCAAGCGTTTGATTATTGAAGCTATAAATTGCTAATTTAAAAATATAAGCTAAGTAGAGGTTACAAAGCGAAGTAGTGCTTATCATTTTATACTGAATGCTATTGCTAGGTATTAGGTGCTATGGCGGGTATTCTGATTTATTCACTAAGAAAGTAAGTCATACTTTAACATTACAAATGTTAAAGTTAAACGCTTTGGCTGTTGTTTAAATCAATGTTAGATTAATTGGTTACTTATAAAAAATGAAACCGCTAGAAATATATCAAAACGGTTTCATTGGTTAAATTATATTAAAGTAAGTGTATTAACCAAATACTTTCATACGTTCTTCAACCGGTTTAAACTCCTTGTCGCCTGCTGGCTGATCGATAGCGCCAAATACCATTTGTGCATTCAATTCCCAGTCTGCAGCTATGTTCCACTCATCTGCAACTTTTTGATCGATAACTGGATTATAATGTTGCAGGTTGGCACCAATGTCTAAGCTAGCCAATGCTGTCCAAATCGCATACTGATGCATAGCGCTGCTTTGTTGTGCCCAAATTGGAAATTTGTCAGCATACAAAGGTGCAGCTTCTTGCATGTTTCTTACTACGGCTTTGTCCTCGAAGAACAATACCGTACCTGCACCGGCTCTAAAGCCTGCAATTTTATTTTTAGTACCTTGAAATTTTTCGTCGTCACCAACGATAACTCTAAGCGTTTCTTCAGTAATGTCCCACAGTTTGTGATGCTCATCACCAAACAAAACGACGATACGTGCCGATTGTGAGTTAAAAGCTGATGGCGTATGCAAAACCGCGTGCTCAACAAGCTTAACTACTTCTTCGTTAGAAACTGGCAACTGATCGCTTAGAGCATAGATAGAGCGACGCTTCTGTGCTAATTGTTGTAGATCTTTTAAGTTTGACATTTTCAATTCAGACATGAGTATCTCCTGTGGTTGTTCAAATATTTAAGTAATTAAAAAACTAATCTATTTACAGTTACTTACCTAAAAGTAACCAAAAACCGAGCACTAACAATAAATAATTCATTATCTTTAAAAATAACACTTTATCCAGTACTTCATTAATTTTTACCCCTAACCAATTACCTACAAATGCCAGTGGGAAAAAGGCCAGTGCAGTTAAAATTGTCTCACCTGTTAACAAGCCGAACGATAAAGCTGCAATAAGTTTTATTACATTCATCATTGCGAAAAATATCGCCGCGGTAGCAACAAACTTACCCGGAGTAAGCCCTATCGCTGTGAAATAAATAATAATGGGTGGCCCACCCGCATGCACTAAACTGCTGGTAATACCGGAGAACATGGACATTATCCCCGCGCCAATTTTATTACTGAGAATTTTAAGCGAGCTTTTTTTAAAGAAAATATTTTTAATTGAAAAAACAATACATATTAAGGCGATTATCAAGCGTAAATGCTTTGCATTAATAACGTCTATAATTAAATAAGCAATGAGCACACCTACTATTGCCCCAGGAATTAGGGGCAGAAGTAGTTGATCGTCCCATTTTCGCCAGTAACTTCTTACGCTTAACATGTCGCCAATAATTAATAGTGGCAGCATCAGTGCAATGGCTTGCGCTGCTGGCAATTTTAGCATTAGCAGCGGCACGGCAAACACGCCTAGTGCCCCTGCAAACGCTGATTTTGAAACACCTATCAACACAACAACAGCTGCTATTAAAACAAGTGTTGTAATATCCATACTAGAAATCCGCCGGTAATTCAAACCATAAAGCTTCAAGTTCAGCTGTTGCTTCAAGGTTTAACTCTGTCGCAGGGTCAACCGCAAAGGCATCACCTGCAGCAAATTCTTTACCATCAACCATTACGCTACCTTTTACAATGTGCAGGTAACCAATTTGCTTACCCGAGGCCAGCATAAACGTTTGTTGCGCGTTTAAAACTAAGCGTGACAAGCTTGCATCTTGATTAATTGACAATGCATTTTCGCCGCCCTCTGGTGTAAGTAATGGCGTTAGTGGACCATTTTGCGCAATACTTTTTTGCTCATAACTTGGTTTAATTCCCATTTTATTGGGCTGTATCCAAATTTGTAAAAACTTAACTTGGTCAGTGTTAGATGCATTATATTCTGAATGCATTACGCCACTGCCCGCACTCATACGTTGTACGTCGCCTGCCGGTACAGTGTGCTTATTGCCTTCACTGTCTTCATGCTTTAATGCGCCTTGCATAACATACGAAATAATTTCCATATCGCGGTGCCCGTGCGTCCCAAAACCTTTACCTGGCATAACCATGTCGTCGTTTATTACGCGCAGTGCTGAAACACCCATATGTTTTGGATCGTAGTAACTGCCAAAAGAAAAACTATGTTTGCTTTGCAACCAACCAAGATCGACAGAGCTGCGCTCTTGTGACTTTCTTATATATTTCATTATAAATTCCTTCATCTATTTCAATGAAGCCAGTTTACTACTGTGTTTATACGATTAAAATTAGCTGTTTTAGTATCAATCATTCTATTTAAAAGAATGTTTATTGTAATTCTTCACATTGGTATCTTAGTTCAGCTAAAAAAGCTCTGGCTGCTGGACCTAAGCTGTCGCCATCTTTAAAGATTAAATGCAACTGCATAGAGCGCTTGCTGTTATGTTGCAAAGGGAGTGTTTTGAGTTTGCCCTGTGCTAGTTCATTTTTAATAGAAGTTAAAGGTAGCCAAGCAAAACCTAAACCACTGCAGATCATATCAATAGAAGTACGTAAATGACTCACCGTCCAGCGCTGGTTAGCACCTAACCAGCCTGCATCACTTTTACGATGCATACCTGAGTCGCGCACTACAATTTGACGATGACTTTTTAAATCCTCTGCGGTTAAATCTCTCCCCAAAGAATGTAATGTGTGATCTGGATTAGCAACTGCAATAAAGTCTATTTGGCAAAGTTGCTCACTAAAACCTTCTGTTAATGCAACCGGTGAAATAGCAATATCTACATCAGCATTCTCAATCAGTTCGCTTGCCCCACTCAGTACCGACTCCACCAACTCAATTTGCAGCATTGGGTATTGGGCAGAAACAGTATCAAGCACTTTATACAGCCTTGCTTGTGGAAACATTTCATCAACTGCAATTTTTAGGCTCCCTTCTGTGCCTTGACCAAGAGTATGACCCACTATTTCCAGCTTAGCGGCTTCATCAAGCAAAAAGTTGGCGCGCTTAAGCATTAGCTCACCTGCTTGAGTCAAAACAGTTTTTCGCCCTTCAATTTCAAATAACTTAACATCGAGCGAGCTTTCTATTTTACCCACCGCATTATGAATACTTGACTGGCTTTTATGAATTCCTTGTGAGGCTTGATTAAAGCCACCAAATTGCACCACAGAGCGAAACATTCGCCATTGCTCTAGTGTGACTCTAAGCATGATTACCTCTTATTGCTTTATATTTTATTTTTGTTGTTAATTCTGCAGATTATCTTCAGACAAGTTAAGTTTGAGCAACCCACACCTAGTTATTATGCATAAATAGGTGTGAGTTTTATTCGGATCTCAGGGAAATTATTTGGCCCCATTTGGTCAAAGAAAACAAATGGACCTACCATGCGTTTTTCTTGATGAGGTAAAACGCGTTTTACATTTAACCCACCAATATCATGCTCTTTCGCTTTAAGCACTTTAGCCATAATAAACATCCTCTTAAGTTGCTTTATAAAAATAAACGTATGTTATTTTGATTTTATATACAGTCGATTATCTATAATTCATATTGTAGTTTAACGAAAGCCAACATCCTTTGTTCTTATTTAATTAATGAATAGCGTTACTTTAGCCCGCACCATTCTCTCTTTGAGAATGTGGCACGTCATTGCAATTACACAAAAGATGCAGGTAATTTACATAATCGTTTTTTATTCTTACTTTTAAATTAGGGTCTTATTTTTAGGTTAAAACGTATATACCTATATAAATGTTTATACCTATAACTTGTAAATAGTGCTGCAGCACAAAACAGCAAATAATTTAGCCCGTTTTATCGCAAAGATAATTCATAGCATACAGGGAATTTAACTTATTAAGCTGCCTGTATTTTAAGCTAAAATATAATTTTAACACTAAAATAGTACACTAGCGCAAAAGTATATTTGCATTAATTGCTATTTCTGAGCTTGTGTTTTTTACCCTCAAAGGCTTAATATTTATACTAATCCAAAGCTTAGAAACCGCTAGTACTGCATTGTACTAATGCTTAAACAGGCGTTATTTTAATCAAATTTAACCTTTGGTACATATTTCGTACCAACAGTAAAAGCTCGTATCTAATTAATAAATAACAACAAATAGTTAAACACATTGAAAAAATGCAATTTTTTTAATTTTTTTCTGAACAATTTATTTTCCTCAGCTAACATCTAGCTAGAACATAGCTATTTCCTCACAACTCTACACGCCCTATGATTTGAGCTTTAACAGACTCTATTTGCGGGAAGTAGATACACACCCTGATATGTATTCGAAGTTTATCTTCATCAGTTTTGCAATTTCAGGCAATTAATTGCCCGCATACTGACATCCGGCGAAGGCTAACAAGCCAACTCCGTCAATTTGACCGAATCCACACATGTGGACGTTCTTAAAGATTTTGCTATCTTAAGGCTATACCCCTGCGCGTCAGAAAAGCCATAAATTTAGCGAAAGGTGCACTGCTGGGCCGATATAAAAGGTATATGTTGGAATGATGACACTTTCCTCCATGCCCGTAACACATCGGGCAGACGCTAAATCTGGGCATAGCTTTGATGCCAATCGCCACTGGGCGGCTTCTTTAACGCTCGGCTTCTGTGCTCAAAACAGCGGCGATACACGTGTTACGCGCATGAATATTGCTCGTCATTATGGTCCATTACGTGTGCAAAGACCTTTTTACCCTGAAGGCAAAGATGGTTGCTGTCACGTGTATTTACTGCATCCGCCCGGTGGGGTTGTGAGTGGCGATGCGCTCAATATCGATATTTCGCTCACTAAAGGTGCGCATAGTTTAATTACCACACCTGCTGCCAATAAGCTTTATAAAGCCGACAGCAACGGGGTTGCATGGAGCCAAACTACTAATTTAAAAGTGGATGACAACGCCATTTTAGAGTGGTTACCGCAAGAAACCCTCGCCTTTGATGGCTCTCGTGGGCTGCAAGTATTTAACATTGAACTGGCTAAAACAGCTAAGTGCCTAGGCTGGGAAATACTAGGCCTTGGTCGCCCTGCCAGTGATTTGCCCTTTGCTACTGGCTGTATTGAGCAGCGTTTTAAGTTAACCCAAGACGGTAAGCCATTGTGGTTAGAGCGTCAAAATTTAGACCCCACTCACCCTAGATTTAACGGTAAATGGGGCCAAGGTGGTGCTACCGTACATGGCACATTTTGGACTGTTGGCTTAAACGATCCAGCAGCAGCTATTGCTGCACTGCGTGAACAACTACCGCCCAGTAATAATTGGGCCGCTACCTACCGCCGTGACGTTTTATTAGTGCGCTATTTAGGGCACGAACGTAACCAAGTATGGAAATTATTTGAACAGGTACGCAACATACTTCGCCCGCTATTAAGCGGACATCAAGCCACCATACCACGGATTTGGTTAACCTAATTTTTAACTGTTTGTCATGGCTAAAAATAACAACAATAATTCTATCGCCTATGCTCTTTAGGTGATTAATTAAACACTATTATTTACCAAGGTGTTAATTATAAGCAGAGCCTAGTTATTGCTTATGATTAGCCTCTTGGCTGAAGAAAACTGTACCGATATTTTAAACATATCGTCTTAGCTTTTGCTTAGGCGAACACACTACCTGTGCCAATTAGTCATAGGTAATTAATATAACAACATCGAGGACTATGGAGTTAGCGATGGAATTAACACCCAGAGATAAAGATAAATTAATGTTATTCACTGCAGGTTTACTTGCAGAGCGACGCAAAGCCAAAGGGCTAAAACTAAATTACCCAGAAGCAATTGCTCTAATCACCTGCGCTATTATGGAAGGTGCGCGCGAAGGGCGCACAGTGGCAGAAATGATGGCATTGGGTCGTGAAATGTTGACCCGCGACGATGTAATGGAAGGCATTGCTGAGATGATTCAAGACGTACAAGTAGAAGCAACGTTTCCTGACGGTACCAAACTGGTCACTGTGCATAACCCTATAGTTTAAGGAAGTTCGTTATGATTCCAGGTGAATATCAACTAAAAAGTGGCGATATTGAACTGTGTGTTGGCCGTAAAAGCATCACCATTAATGTTGCTAATAAAGGGGATCGACCTGTACAGGTTGGCTCTCATTACCACTTTGCCGAAAGTAACCCAGCACTGAGTTTTGATCGCGAGCAAGCCTATGGTTATCGCTTAGCTATTGCTGCTGGTTTAGCAATTCGCTTTGAACCAGGACAAACCCGTGAAGTATCTTTGATCCCCTATTCAGGTTTACGTCGTCTTTACGGTTTTCGTGGTGAAGTAATGGGACCTTTAGACAATAAACCTAAACAGGAGAGCGTGTAATGAAAATATCTCGTCAAGCCTATGCTGACATGTATGGCCCAACCACGGGTGATAGAATTCGTTTAGGTGATACCGAATTATGGGTCGAAATAGAACACGACCATACCCATTATGGTGAAGAAGTAAAATTTGGTGGCGGTAAAGTTATTCGTGATGGCATGGGTCAAAGCCAACGCTGTGATGACGCCGTTATGGACACGGTTATCACTAACGCAGTGATTATCGACTGGTGGGGTATTATTAAAGCCGACGTGGGTTTAAAAAATGGCCGCATTGCTGCTATTGGCAAATCTGGCAACCCTGATACACAGCCCGATATAGACATTATTATTGGCCCAGGTACCGAAATTATTGCCGGTGAAGGTCAAATTTTGACCGCCGGTGGCGTTGATACCCACGTGCACTATATTTGCCCACAACAAGTTGACGAAGCGCTCATGAGTGGCCTAACCACCATGATTGGCGGCGGCACTGGCCCAGCAACAGGCTCAGTAGCTACAACACATACACCGGGGCCATGGCATTTAGGCAAAATGATGCAAGCCGTGGACGATTTACCGATTAATATTGGTTTTCTAGGTAAAGGCAGCGCAAGTACTCCCGAAGCACTTGAGCAACAAATTAAAGCCGGCGCTATGAGTTTAAAAATTCATGAAGATTGGGGCGCAGCACCCGCTTCTATTAGCAATGCTTTAGATGTTGCCGATCGCTACGACATTCAAGTTGCCATTCATGCTGATAGCCTCAATGAATCTGGTTTCGTGCAAGATACTTTAGAGGCATTTAAAGATCGTTGTATCCACACCTACCATACTGAAGGTGCCGGTGGTGGCCACGCCCCTGATATTATTGTTGCTTGTGCTATGCCTAATGTGTTGCCGTCGTCAACTAACCCGACTCGCCCATACACTATTAATACCGTGGATGAGCACCTTGATATGTTGATGGGTTGTCATCACCTCGACCCTACCATTCCTGAAGATGTAGCCTTTGCCGACTCACGTATTCGCCGTGAAACAATTGCGGCCGAAGATATTCTTCATGATATGGGCGTTATTTCGATGATGTCCTCTGACTCGCAAGCCATGGGTCGCATTGGCGAAGTAGTGTGTCGTACGTGGCAAACCGCTCATAAAATGCGCGTGCAACGTGGTTTATTACCAGAAGATGAAGCACTGGGCGCCGATAACTTTCGCGCAAAACGTTACATTGCCAAATACACTATTAACCCAGCCATCACTCACGGTATAAGCCATGAAGTAGGCTCAATAGAAGTGGGTAAATTTGCAGATTTAGTACTGTGGAAACCGCCATTTTTTGGGGTTAAACCATCAATTATATTAAAAGGCGGCATGATTGCAGGTGCGGCAATGGGCGATCCAAACGCAGCTATTTCTACACCACAACCAGTACATTACCGCCGTATGTTTGGTGCATTAGGTAAAGCAGTAAGTGCAACACGTATGACCTTTGTAAGCCAAGCTGCTATGAATACTGGGCTTGAAGAAAAGCTCGGTTTGAAAAGCCAGCTTGTGGCCTGTAAAAATGTGCGACAAGTGCGTAAATGCGATATGAAGCTCAATGATGCTTGCCCGGTATTAACGGTAGATCCGCAAACGTATGAGGTTCACGCTGACGGTGTATTACTTACCTGCGAACCTGCGACTGAATTACCGTTAGCCCAGCGCTACCATTTGTTTTAATCCATTTTTAGGACAATTTAATGTTTGAATTAACAAAAAGAATAGATAGCAACACACAAGATGCTGTGTTTGACACCCTCACCTTGCCATACGAGTTACGTATTCGTGGTCGCCTAAAAGCAGTGACTGACAATGGTCATGATGTTGGTTTATTTCTTGACCGTGGCCCAGTGCTTCGAAATGGCGATTTACTGCGTGCCAGCAGCGGCGAAGTATTTAGTATTAGCGCTGCCGATGAGCCGGTTACCACTGCATACATAGAAAACGGCTTGCCTTTGGCACGTTTATGTTACCACTTAGGTAACCGCCATGTGTCACTTGCAATTGGCGTTGATGCCGATGGTCGCCATTGGATACGTTTTCCGCCAGATCATGTATTAGAAGAGTTAGCGGTACTTTTAGGCGCGCAATTAACGCACCATCAAGCACCGTTTGATCCAGAATCTGGTGCATATGCACACGCGGGTCGTGAGCAATCGCATGCTCACTCCCATGAACATTCACATGCCGATGGTCATACTCATGCACACTAATACTGAGCCAACACAAAGCAGTGATCTGGCATTATTAGGCTTGATGCAATTGATCAGCCCTGCGCTGCCAATTGGTGCTTTTGCTTGGTCTCAGGGGTTAGAAAGCGCGTTTGAACTTGGCTGGGTTACTAATGAGCAACAACTTGGCGAATGGTTAGAAGGTGTGCTTGACGACGGTTTAACGCGCTGCGAATTACCGGTACTTGCTCGGCTACAAAACTGCTGGGCTAAAAGCGACAGCGAAGGTTTAAGCTACTGGAACGAATGGCTACATGCAAATCGTGAAACTGCCGAATTAAGCGATGAAGATACTCGCTTAGGCTTAGCCCTGATGCGTTTGCTCAACAGTTTACAGTTACAGCCACAAATCGAGCAAGGTCATGCAGCATTACCGCAAGACCCAGGTTATGTCACCGTTTTTGCCTGGTTAGCCCAACAACGACAAATTCCAGTACGCCAAAGCTTACTCGGGTTTGTTTGGGGCTGGTTAGAAAACCAACTGGCGGTTGCCTGTAAAGCAATGCCGCTTGGGCACACGGCAGCGCAGCGTTTAATTGAGCAATTACGACCTAAAATGGTTATCGCAATCGACACTGCATTAGCATTAGCCGACGACCAACTTGGGCCAATTATGCCTGGCTTAGCGCTTGGTAGTGCACAGCACGAAACACAATATTCAAGATTATTTCGAAGCTAATACGCTTCTATATACACAAGGAAAACAGCAATGACACATTGTTTACGAATCGGCGTTGGCGGCCCAGTTGGCTCTGGCAAAACAGCTTTATTACGTCAATTATGTAAAGCATTGAAAGATCACTATGATATAGCCGTGGTTACAAACGATATTTATACCCGCGAAGATGCTGACTTTTTACTTAAACACGACGCACTCCCAGCGGACCGTATTTTAGGAGTAGAAACAGGTGGTTGCCCACATACGGCAATTCGTGAAGATGCTTCTATGAACTTAGCTGCGATTGACGACTTACAAGCACGCCACCCCAATTTAGAAATAGTACTGGTTGAATCTGGCGGCGATAACTTATCAGCTACTTTCAGCCCAGAGCTTTCTGATTTAACACTTTATGTGATTGACGTGTCTGCTGGCGACAAAATTCCACGTAAAGGTGGCCCAGGTATCACTAAGTCTGACTTATTAATAATTAATAAAATTGATATCGCAGAATATGTACATGCTTCGTTAGAGGTAATGGAACGTGACTCGAAAAAAATGCGCGGTGAACGCCCTTTCGTTTTTGCTAACCTTTACGATGGTGTTGGCTTAGAAGAAATCATCAGCTTTATTTTAAAGCAAGGCATGTTACCTGAACGCCGACCTGGCAAACCAAATAGTATTAATTAAGCAACACAACTTTTAATCAAAACACAATTCAATAGTAAAAAATATAAACGGAGAATAGTATGAAAATAATGACCAAATTACTGATGGGATTAGGCCTAATGCTAACAGCTACTGCAGCTTTAGCCCACCCTGGTCATGGCGTTGAAACCCATAACGGTTTTCTTAGTGGCTTGTTACATCCACTTATGGGTATTGACCACTTATTAGCAATGGCAGCAATTGGCTTTTGGAGTATTCGCCAAAGCACAGCAATGAAACGCGGCGCGCCATTATTTGTAGTTGGCGGCATGGTTTTAGGTGCGGCCCTTGCTTGGAGTGGCTTAAGCTTTGCAGGCGTTGAAACCGGTATTGCAATGACCGTATTACTAGCCGGTATTTTAATTGCCACTATGGCTAAATTACCAACCGTATTAGGCGCAAGCTTAGTCGCTTTATTTATGCTTACACATGGTTATGCCCACGGTGCAGAAATGGCTGAAGGCGCAAGTATATTGAGCTACATGGCAGGCTTTGTTATTGCTACTTTAGCTATCACCTTTATTGGTCGTGGTTTAGGCACACTTATGCTAAAAGCTGATAACCGCGCTACCCGTGCACTTGGCGGTGTTGTTGCTGTAATTGGTGGCGTATTGGCAGTTGGCTAATAGCAACTGAATTTATTATCCCCATTAGGGTAGCTTTACTGTCGCTAACATAGTTGATGCTATGGTTACCCTTACCTTCAAATCAATGACTATCGAGCAGCAGCTAGATAGTCTGCGAGAATAAACCCACTTTTAATGTGGTCAATTTAAACCTCATTATAACTATCTCAGCTAGGAGAAATATCAAGATGAGCGGCACAATCATAAAGCTTTCAAGAAACACCAATAATGCACCAAGCTGCACTGTAGCTACACAAACAGTTGCTTTTTCGCATTACAATAATATTTCAGCACAATTACCGATTGATCCTAAAAGCGGTAACATTGTGGCTGATGATATAAAAACACAGGCAAAACAGTGTTTAACAAATATTAAAGCGGTTATTGAAAGTATTGATCATGTTATGGACGATGTGATTAAAATTAATGTGTTTTTAAAAAACATCACAGATATTGATGCTGTAAACGACGTATACGCTAGTTTCTTCCAAGACTACTTACCAACACGCACAACAGTTGCCGTGGCAGCTTTACCGCTAGAGGGGGCATTAGTACAAATGGATGCGCTTATCTCTAATGGCGAAGGCACTACACCACAAGCGCCTTGCGATTTAATTAAAGTAGCAAAAAATAGCAATAATGCACCTATATGCCCAGTATCTACGCATACGGTTGCTTTTTCTCATTACAATAATATTTCTGCTCAGTTACCTGTCGATCCTAAATCGGGAGAAATAGTAACCGGTGGTATAAAAAATCAGACTAAACAGTGTTTAAGTAATATTAAAGCTATTTTAGAGAGTATTGACGTACCCTTTGACGACATAGTTAAGGTAAATATATTTGTTAAAAACCCGGCAGATATTGACGCAATAAACGAAGTTTATACAACCTTTTTTCCAGACTCAGCTATTGCCAGAGCTGTAGCTTACGTACCAGCAAGATCAACCATGGTTGTTGCAGCACTACCTATGGATGCTTTAGTACAAATTGATGCAGTTATATCCCATGGAGATGGCACACCACCACAAGCAGTTGAGGACAGACACGGCATTATTATTAGAGCAAGTAACACACAAAATGCACCAATTAATGCCCTATCTACACAAACAGTGGCATTTTCGCACTACAACCATATTTCAGCACAATTACCCATTGATGCAAAAACGGCTAATCTTGTAGCTGATGACGTAACAACACAAGCAACACAGTGCTTAAACAATATTAAAGCCATTGTAGAGAGTATTGATCATGTTATGGACGACCTTGTAAAAGTTAACATTCAAGTTAAAAACATTAGCGATATTGCCGCTATTGATAAAGTGTACGCCAGCTTCTTTAAAGGTGATTTGCCAGCAAGAACTGTGGTAGGCGTATCAGCTATCCCTATGAACGCGCTAGTACAAATTGATGCGGTAGTGTCTAACGCTGAAGGTACGCCACCTAAGTTATAATTGTAAACTGGGTTTATAAGCAATGGTGATTAATCACCAACTAAATACAAACATGACTTTAAACGTTAAGTTTGCATAAATAAGGGCAGCGCAAAATCCACTCGGATCTCTACGCTGCCCTTTTTAATTTTTGCGTCTCCACTATTATCTTGAATTTAGGTAATTAAATACAGATTGCACAATATTGAATACAAAAGCTGCCCAATATTTCTGTGTACATAATAATTTCACCTAGTCATAAGTGTATTTTAAATATACGACATTATGTTTACCTGCTTCCCTATTAGCTGGTAACGGCTCGTGCTATGGTTGAAACGTAAACTAGTTAAAAATAAAAGTGTTTAATAAATATGTATTAAATACTCAGTGCACATTCTAATCGTTAACATTAAACGAATAAGGATAAAAAATGAGTAATAATGTAGATATTAATAATCGCCCTGATTACGACCATGTAATACAAGATATAGCTGATTATGTATTAAATTATAAAGTAAGCAGCAAGGAAGCACTCAATACTGCCCGTAACTGTTTAATAGACACTTTAGGGTGTGGGCTATTAGCGCTGCGATTTCCTGAATGCAGCAAACTCCTCGGCCCTATAGTAGCAGGTACTATTGTGCCTAATGGTGCACGCGTACCGGGCACATCTTTGGTACTCGACCCTGTAAAAGCGGCATGGGATATTGGCTGTATTATTCGCTGGCTCGATTATAACGATACTTGGTTGGCCGCCGAATGGGGTCATCCGTCAGATAACTTAGGTGCTATTTTAGCCGTTGCTGATCATCTATCTCAAGTGAGACTGAGCAAGGGTGAACAACCTTTAAAAATGCGCGAAGTGCTAGAAGCCATGATCATGGCGCATGAAATTCAAGGCGTAATAGCGCTAAAAAATTCGTTTAATCGGGTGGGTTTATGCCACGTATTATTAGTACGGGTTGCATCTACTGCGGTTACCACTAAAATGATGGGCGGCAATAAACAACAAATTATGGCCGCTATATCACAAGCTTGGGTAGATGGCTCAGCGCTGCGTACCTATAGGCATGCACCCAATGCAGGCTCTCGTAAATCATGGGCTGCTGGCGATGCAACTTCCCGAGCTGTTCATTTAGCTGATATATCTATGCGTGGTGAAATGGGCATTCCAAGCGTGTTAACAGCCCCGCAATGGGGGTTTTATGATGTCTCTTTTTCTAAAACCAACAAAGACCAAGCACTTAAACCTGAGGCCGAACGGCAGTTTTTATTCACCCAAGACTACGGCAGTTATGTTATGGAAAATATTTTATTTAAAATATCGTTTCCTGCTGAGTTTCATGCCCAAACAGCCGCTGAAGCGTCGGTTATTTTACATCCTCAGGTAAAAGATCGGTTAGCTGATATTGATAAAATTGTTGTGCGTACTCACGAGTCGGCCATTCGTATTATTTCAAAAACGGGTTCCCTTGCTAACGCAGCCGATCGCGATCATTGTTTACAATACATGATTGCAGTGCCGTTAATATTTGGCAATTTAACCGCTGATCATTACGAAGACGAATTTCATAACGCACACCCGATTATTGATGAGCTGCGCAACAAAATGCACATTGTAGAAGATGCACGCTTTACCAAAGAATATTTAGAGGATGATAAACGCTCTATCGCCAATGCTATTCAGGTTTTCTTTAAAGATGGCAGTAGCACCGAGGACACAGTTATAGAATACCCTGTGGGTCATCGTCGCCGTCGTGAAGAAGGGATACCACTATTGGAGCAAAAATTTAAAGCTAATTTAGCATCCCGCTTTGAAAATCAACAATGCCACACTATTTTCACGCTTTGTAAAAATCAAACAGCGCTTGAGGCCATGCCTGTAAATAGCTTTATGGACTTATTTGTTATTGAGTAAGTACACCGCTGGCTAGTTTATTAAAGCGCGTAAATTTAATTGTATGGCCAAGTAGTTAAGGCCATAACTTTAAAAGTCACAACTCGCGCCAATAAGAGGATTTAATATGACTGAGCAAAATGAACACAGTATCGCAAACTTTGCAGCGTTAAAAACCGCCATAGTAAATGCAGAAGAAGAGTCAGTAAAAGCGCTATTAACAAAGCAACCTATGCAAGATCTTGAAAAAAGTTACCTAATCGATTTAGCCAAATTAAACAGTAATCAGGCTATTTTAAAGATACTCGAAGATATTACCGTTAAAAAATAGCTCATAGCCCTTATACTAAATAGCCAATAAAGCTGTGCTATGTATTAGCACAGCTTTATTTAAATATTTTCAAAGTGATAGCTAATATATTTATTATAAACTTCGCCCGGCTTTAGTATTGAGTTTTCAAAATCTGGAAAGTTTACTGCATCGCTATAATTTTGCGCTTCTAAACACACTCCCTGATCAGGGCTTAATGGTGCGGCTAAAAATGCACCAGTATAAAGCTGTATAGATGCTTGGTCGGTGTACAACGACATTTTAACTTTATTGCGTAATGAGCTTAATACCGCTGCTGCTTTGTTTGCTTGTGGCTGATTTATAACAAAACAATGATCAAACCCTGTTGGCCCTGTTAGTTGTGGGTGCTGAGCTGACTGCAGACGCTGGCCAATAATAACCGGTTGGTCAAAACAAAAGTCACTATTTTTGACACTTAACACTCTACCAGTTGGTAAGCTGTTATTGTCACGCTCTAAATAGCTGGCCGCATTTATTTGTAACGTGAGTGGCAAGCAATTTTGCTCACCTAAATTAAAGTAGCAATGATTAGTAGCGTTAATAGGGGTTGCTTTATTTGTGGTTGCGCTAAAACTCATAGTCAACTTATTATCATGTGATAAAAGATAACGTATTTGCATTTCAACCTTGCCAGGAAAACCTTGGTCGCCATCTTCTGAGCTTAAGCTCAAAATCACTTCGTTGGCAGTACTCGATTGCACTTGCCAAAAACGCAGAGAAAAGTTATCCGCACCGCCATGTAAGCAATTTTCACCATCATTTTTACTCAGTAAATATTGCTCACCTTCAAGCTCAAAACTCGCACCACTAATACGATTAGCAACGCGACCACAGGTAGCACCTAAATAATAAGTATCGGTTAAATAACGACTGCTATCGGCATACCCGACTGTCATTTCTGTGGGTGTATCGTTTACCGGAAATAAAATAGATTTAACCCGCGCGCCATAATTTAATATTTCGACCCGCATGCCTTGCTCATTGCTTAATATATAACTGTGTAATTGATTCATTTACTGTTTTCTTGTTATGTCTATTAGAACACAAAAAAATCAAAGCAACCTAAGCTGCTTTGATTCACTATATTTTGCGTTAAACACGTGAGCAGATAGCTATGGCTGTCATACTCACTGAGTAAGCATTCTGCATTACCACCAAGTAGTATACAAAGCGATTAAGATGATAACTACACCCAATGCCGCTATGTTGAAGTTGCTTGAGGTTTTAAAGTTAACATCGTCTAGGCTAACGCTACTGTCTTGGCCTTTATCTGGCTTAGCTAATGATACAATTACACACAATGCTAAACACAGTAAAAATACTAAGCCTACTCTGTCCATAAATGGCAGCGCTACCCAGTAAACTTTTAACAGGATTGAGAATACAGCCGAGCCAATTGCCGCAGCTAACGCACCCGCTGAACTGGCTTTTGACCAAAACATACCCATTACAAAAATCACTACGATACCTGGAGTAAAGAAACCGGTGAATTCTTGAATATATTGAAACGCTTGATCGAACTTACCTAATAATGGCTCTGCCACAACCAAGGCTATAGCTAAAGATATTAATGCAGCTGAGCGGCCTATAAATACATAATGTTTTTGTGATTTACCTGGTTTTAACTTGCTGTAAATATCCATAGTGAAAATAGTTGAAATACTGTTAGTCATAGAGGCAAGTGATGAAACAATTGCCGCCACTAATGCAGCAAAAATAAGACCTTTAATACCTGTTGGCATTAACGCCATCATAGACGGATACGCTTGATCTGGCGTGGTAAGTTGCGGGTATAAAACAACCGCAGCAATACCTGGCAACACTACAATTACTGGCATTAATAATTTTAAATAGGCAGCAAAGGCAATACCTTTTTGTGCTTCTTTAAGGTTTTTAGCGGCAAGTGCGCGCTGAATAATATATTGATTAAATCCCCAGTAGCTAATGTTCATTATCCACAGGCCACCAATTAATACTGATAAACCAGGTAAACTCATATAATGCGGGCTATCTGGGCTTAAAATCATATCAAAGTGGTTAGGTAGCTGCTCAGTTAAAACACCAAAACCTGCTATTATTCCGTCGCCATCTGCCACTGCATCTAGTGCTAAGTAACTTAAAAACAAGCCACCAAATACCAGCAGTACTACTTGTAAAATATCGGTATAAGCAACGGCTTTCAAACCACCATAAAGTGAATAAGCGACTGAAAATAAGGCTAAAAAGATCATTCCGTACATCCAGTCAACACCGGCAACGGTTTCTATTGCTAAACCACCAAGCCATAAAACAGCGGTTAAATTTACAAATACATATACCGCTAGCCAAAACAGCGCTAACACTGTTTTAACTTTGCTATCAAAGCGTTGCTCTAAATATTGCGGCATAGTAAATATTTCATTTTTAAGAAATATCGGCAGCATATATTTACCTACAATAATTAAGGTAATTGCTGCCATCCACTCATAAGATGCAATAGCTAAACCAATCGCATAGCCCGAACCAGACATGCCAATAATTTGTTCTGCCGATATATTTGAAGCAATTAATGATGCACCAATTGCCCACCAAGGCAGTGCTTTACTAGCAAGAAAGTAGTCTTCAGTATTTTTACTGGCACCTTTCTCCTCTCGCGAGATCCACAGCGCGAGTACTAATAACCCCACCACATAAGTAAAAAATATGGCAATGTCGAGCGGTTGTAATTTCATAACTTTAACCTTGTTGTCTTATTGATTTTTATTGTGTTTTATTAATTACTAAAAGCACCTTGAGAAGCCAGGCATACGTAAACGTCTGCTTGAAGCCCTGTTTTTGCATAATAATGTGTGTCAATAGTGTTACGTACTTGCTCAACTAAATGATCCGGTGTTAAAGCAACGATACAACCACCAAAACCACCACCGGTCATACGCACTCCGCCTTGTTCGCCTAAAACTTGAGCAGTAATATCCACTAAAAAGTCTATTTGAGAGGTAGTAATATCAAAATCATTTTTCATTGATAGGTGCGATTGTGCCATAAGTTGGCTCATGGTTACCATATCATTGACGTTTAGCGCTTTGAGAGCTAATTCGGTACGGGTATTTTCAGTGACTATATGTTTAGCGCGCTTATATATTAATGGCGGTAAATTAGCTTGCTCTGCTTCTAGTTCCTCAAGAGTAACATCGCGCAATGCCGGTTTATTAAAGTGCTTTGCTGCAGCTTCACATTGCTCGCGTCGGGTATTGTATTCGCTGTCGACCAGCCCTCTTTTAACATTAGAGTTAACAATAACTAACGACATTCCCTTTGGAATCACAGCATATTCAAAGGTTAAACTTCTGCAATCGAGCAACATGGCATGCCTTTGCTTGCCCATCGACGAAATTAATTGATCCATAATGCCGCAATTACAGCCGACAAAGTTATTTTCAGCACTTTGTCCCATAAGTGCCGCTTTAACACCATCGAGCGGAATATTGTTTAATGTTGCAAACGTTTTTAAAAGAGCAATTTCAAAACTAGCTGATGAACTCAAACCTGTACCTTGTGGCACATTTCCCGATACCACTAAGTCGGCGCCACTAATATTTGGATAGCTTTGCATTAATGCTTGCAGTGTGCCGCGAATATAATTAACCCACATTTGTTGTTGGCTAAATTCTATTTTATCTAGGCTAAAACTATTGGTTTCGCTGTTACAATCAATTGCTAAGACGTTAATGTTGCGATCAGCTCGTGCTTTTGCAGCAATGTCGGTGCCAAAATTAATCGCAGCGGGTAGCACAAAACCATCATTATAATCTGTGTGTTCACCAATGAGGTTAACGCGCCCAGGTGCATGAAATAGCTGTTCTGGCGGGCAATTAAAATGTTGTTCAAATTGGCTAATAAGCATTGTAGTTCTTGGCATTACTTAGCCTCCTTATAATGTACGTTTGGTACATCACGTAATCTTTGTGCTGCTTGCTCTGGGGTTAAATCACGTTGTGATTCAGCCATCATTTCGTAACCCACCATAAATTTACGCACAGTAGCTGAGCGTAATAATGGTGGAAAAAAGCTTGCATGAAGCTGCCATTCACTATGCTCTTGCCCATCATAAGGCGCGCCGTGCCAGCCCATAGAATATGGGAACGAACAATTAAATAAATTGTCGTATTTAGTGGTAATTTGTTTTAATGCATCGGCTAGAGTTACCGCTTGTTCTGGGGTTAAGTCGACCATACGTGTTAACGCAAAACGCGGTAATAATAAGGTTTCAAATGGCCAGCCTGCCCAGTACGGTACAACCACCAGCCAATCTTCATTTTTAACAACAACACGCTCGCCCGACTGCGCTTCACGCTGAGCGTAATCAAGTAATAAGTTACTGTTATATTTTTTAGCATAGTCGCTCAGCGCATGTTGTTTTTTATTTACCAAAGTAGGTAATTGCTGCTGCGACCAAATTTGGCCATGCGGATGCGGATTTGAGCACCCCATCATCGCCCCTTTGTTTTCGAATACCTGCACCCAGTTATACTTTTCGCCTAACTCTAAGCACTGGCTTTGCCACGTTTTAACAATGTCGGTAATAGCGCTAATACTAAGTTGCGGTAAGGTTTTGCTGTGATCTGGAGAGAAGCAAATAACACGGCTTTCGCCTTGCTCTGTGGCCATTTTAAATAGCGGATCATTTGTTTTAAATTCTGGAGTATCAATTTTCAGAGCTGCAAAGTCATTAGTAAACACATAAGTTTTTTTATAGTTGTCATTAACCTCACCGTTTATGCGAGTATTACCAGCACATAAAAAACAGCTTTCATCATGACTTTCTCTAACGTCTTCATCGAGAGTTTCAACTTGTCCCTGCCAAGGTCGCTTGGCACGATGCGGTGAAACTAACACCCATTCGTCAATCAATGGATTGTAGCGACGATGTGGATGCTCAGTAGGGTCAAAAATTGTATCCATAAGTATCTCAAATGTGGTTTATGATAAAACCGAAAAGGGTAAACGCTTACCCCGCTATTTGCAACCTAAAAAATCAACATATACAGCCCACGTTAAATAGTGTAAATTTTATTATAAACAGGATGTAGAAAACGATTACCCGCCAATGACAACAATAAAAGATGTAGCCAGAATTGCAGGCGTGTCTATCGCCTCGGTATCTCGTGTAATTAATAATGGCCCTAAAGTAAGTAAGGCAACCATAGAAAAAGTAAATAAAGTAATGCAAGAGCTTGGCTACACGCCCAATGCTAATGCACGTGCTTTAGTAACCCGAAAAAGCATGACCATAGGCGTGGTGATCCCCGAACTTACCGACCCATTTTTTGCATTATTAGCCAGCGGGGTAGATAAAGTAGCCCGCGAAAATAATATGCAATTGTTGTTAAGTACCGCAGGACAAAGTGTAGAATCTGAACGCGCTGCTATCAATTTATTACTTGAGCGCCGCTGCCAAACTGTTGTTATGCATAGTAAAATAATTCCTGACTGCGAACTAATTACTTTATGTGAAAAACTCCCCGGCTTAGTGCTTATCAATAGACACATTGAGCAAATAAAACATAAATGTATTTGGTTAGATAACGAAGAAGGCGCAAAAATAGCAGCGCGCCATCTAATGACGCTCAAACATAAAAACATTGCCTGTATAAGCAGTAAATATCAAATTGAAGATCCTGCGCTACGCCTTAATGGCTTTTCGGCAGAACTAAATATGGCAGGCAGCCCCATTAGCCCTGCGCTGATTAAATACGCGGAGCCTACCCTACAAGGCGGACAAAGCGCTGCGCAAAACTTATTAGCCTCTGGGCAGCCCTTCAGCGCTATTTTTGTTTATAACGATGCTATGGCTATTGGTGCTATTTCAACACTTGAAGATAATGGCTATAAAGTACCCGGTGATGTGTCGGTGATTGGTTTTGATGATGTGCTGATTGCACGTTATTCAAGGCCAAAACTAACCACTCTAAACTATCCCATTGAAAAAATGGCGCAGCACGCAGCTCAGTTGGCGTTAACACACTTTAAAAATGAAATAGTTGAAAGTGTCAGTCACAGTGAGCATAAATATTTACCCCGCTTGGTCAAACGAGAGTCAACGAGTATCAAAAATAGCCCATAACCAAAAAAAGTTGATGAGCAATACCCTAAAGTATTACCGCATCAACTTATGCATAAATTATAAATAACTTAATCGTAATTAAAACAATGCTTTATTGCGGTACTCTTACCACGCCTTCCATTAGTACCCGTGCACTGCGGCTCATACTGGCTTTAGTTACTTGCCAGTTACCATCCGTATTTGTAGCGTGTGCGCCTACTTTTAAGGTGCCCGATGGGTGACCAAAGTTAACTTCACTCAATGCCCCGCCACCAGCGGCTAAATTAACTAACGTACCGTCAATTGCCGCAGCGGTACCAATAGCTACTGCTGCTGTGCCCATCATTGCATGGTGTAATTTACCCATAGACATAGCGCGCACTAACAAGTTAATTTCACTGGCGTTAATTTGCTTACCGCTTGACGCTTTGTAATTTTGTGCTGCACCAACAAATGCCACTTTAGGTGTATGTTGGCGTGCTGCTGCCTCATCAATATTTTGTATGAGTCCCATTTTAACTGCGCCATAGGCACGAATGGTTTCAAGCTTTTCAAGCGCTGCTGCATCTGCGTTTATATCATCTTGCAATTCAGTGCCGGTATAACCAATGTCGCTTGCATTAACAAAAATGGTGGGAATGCCTGCGTTGATCATCGTCGCTTTTAAAGTACCGACTCCCGGCACTTCTAGGTCATCAACCACATTGCCAGTTGGGAATAACGCCCCGTCGCCATCTGCAGGGTCAATAAATTCCAGTTTTACTTCAGCTGCTGCAAATGTAACGCCGTCTAGCTCAAAGTCACCGGTTTCTTGTACTTCGCCATTAGTCATAGGTACATGCACTAAAATGCTTTTTTTAATATTGGCTTGCCACACACGTACAACAGCAACGCCATTATCGGGTACACGGCTTTTATCAACTAAGTCATTACTAATAGCAAAAGCACCGACAGCTGCGGTTAAATTACCGCAGTTGCCGCTAAAATCAACAAACGCTTTATCTATTGCCACTTGGCCAAATAAATAGTCAACATCGTGATCGGCTTGCGCACTTTTACTTAAAATAACCGTTTTACTGGTGCTAGATGTAGCACCGCCCATACCATCGGTTTGTTTGCCGTACGGATCTGGGCTGCCAATAACGCGCAGTAATAAGTTATTACGTGCCTCACCTGCCACTTGGGCAGGCTTTGGCAAGTCACTAAGGTTAAAAAACACCCCTTTACTAGTACCGCCACGCATGTATGTGGCAGGTACTTTAATTTGTGGTTTAAACATAATTAACCCTGCCCTTATGCTGTTTTTGTAGCTTCTAAAAAGTCTTGTGCAAAGCGTTGTAATACACCACCTGCAGCATAAATAGACAGCTCTTCTTGTGTATCTATACGACATTTCATTGGTACGTTTAGTACTTCGCCATTTTTACGAGTGATCGACAAGTTAAGTGTGCAACCAGGGGTTGGTTCACCCGTTACATCGTAACTTTCACTGCCATCTAGTTTGAGTGTTTTACGAGTTGTTCCCGCTTTAAACTCTAACGGTAAAACACCCATACCCACTAAGTTAGTACGGTGAATACGCTCAAACCCTTCAGCTGCAATTACTTCAACACCCGCGAGTCTTACGCCTTTTGCCGCCCAATCGCGCGACGAGCCTTGGCCATAATCTGCGCCTGCCACAATAATAAGTGGTTGCTTACGCTGCATGTATGCTTCGATAGCTTCCCACATGCGAGTATTTTTCCCCTCTGGTTCTATGCGCGCGTACGAACCTTGCTTAATTTCGCCGCTTTCATCTAGTACCATTTCATTTAGCAATTTAGGGTTAGCAAACGTAGCGCGCTGCGCTGTTAAATGATCGCCCCTATGGGTTGCGTATGAGTTAAAATCTTCCTCAGGTACGTTCATTTTTAATAGGTATTCACCCGCGGCACTGCTGGCCATTATCGCATTTGAAGGCGATAAGTGATCGGTTGTAATGTTATCGCCAAGTACTGCCAGTGCACGCATACCTGTCATGGTACGCTCGCCTGCTAATGCACCTTCCCAATAAGGAGGTCGGCGAATATAAGTGCTTTCTGGACGCCATTCGTATAGCGGGTCGTTATCTTCACCGTAATCTACGGTTAAGTTAAACATGGGCTCGTATACTTTTCTAAATTGCTCTGGCTTAACGCTTTGCTTAACTACTGCGTCAATTTCTTCATCTGACGGCCATAAATCTTTAAGGGTAACGTCGTTACCTTGCTGATCTTTACCTAGTATATCTTTTTCAATATCAAAACGAATCGTACCGGCAATTGCATAAGCAACAACCAAAGGCGGCGATGCTAAAAACGCTTGTTTGGCGTAAGGATGAATACGGCCGTCAAAGTTACGGTTACCCGACAGTACCGCGGTGGCGTATAAGTCGCGATCAATCACTTCTTTTTGAATTACAGGGTCAAGCGCGCCACTCATGCCATTACACGTAGTACAAGCAAAACCAACAATACCAAAACCTAGCTGTTCAAGTTCGGTAAGTAAGTTAGCGTCTTCTAGGTACGATTGCACGGCTTTAGAGCCCGGTGCTAATGAGGTTTTTACCCAAGGTTTACGCGTTAACCCCTTGGCGTTAGCATTACGCGCAAGTAATGCCGCGGCAATCACGTTGCGTGGGTTACTGGTGTTTGTACAGCTGGTAATAGCGGCAATAATACACGCACCATCTGGCATTAAGCCTGCTTCGTTTTCAACTACGCCTGAAATACCTTCTTTAGCTAAATCGCTTGTAGATACACGGCGATGTGGATTTGATGGCCCAGCAATGTTGCGCCCCACACTTGATAAATCAAACTTAAGCACGCGATCGTACTGCGCTGTTTTTAAGCTATCGCTCCACAAGCCGGTGGTTTTAGCGTAGTTTTCTACCAGTGCAATTTGCTCTTCTTCACGACCCGTTAAACGCAAATAATCTATGGTCATATCGTCGATGTAAAACATCGCCGCTGTGGCACCAAATTCAGGCGTCATATTTGAAATAGTGGCACGATCGCCCAGCGTAAGTGCATCGGCACCTTCACCGTAAAATTCTAAGTATGCTGATACCACACGCTGCGCGCGTAAAAACTCAGTAATAGCCAGTACGATATCGGTAGCGGTAATACCCGGTTGGCGCTTACCTGTTAGCTCAACCCCTACAATGTCTGGCAGGCGCATGTACGAAGCACGCCCTAACATTACGCTTTCTGCTTCAAGGCCACCTACACCCACAGCAATAACACCCAGTGCATCAACGTGTGGAGTATGGCTGTCTGTACCTACTAAGGTATCTGGGAAGGCAATACCATCGCGGTTTTGAATTACCGGCGACATTTTTTCAAGGTTAATTTGATGCATAATGCCGTTACCTGGCGGGATCACATCAATATTTTTAAACGCTGTTTTGGTCCAGTTTATAAAATGGAAACGGTCATCGTTACGTCTGTCTTCTATAGCACGGTTTTTTTCAAATGCATCGGGATCAAACCCTGCATGCTCTACCGACAAAGAGTGATCTACAATTAATTGCGTAGGTACAACTGGGTTTACTTTAGACGGATCGCCACCTTTAGCTGCAATCGCGTCACGCAGTCCAGCTAAGTCAACCAGTGCAGTTTGACCCAAAATATCGTGACACACTACACGCGCCGGATACCAAGGAAAGTCTAAATCTTGTTTGCGTTCGATCAACTGGTTTAGTGCATCGGTAAGCATTGCTGGATCGCAGCGGCGCACTAAGTTTTCGGCAAATACACGTGATGTATAAGGCAGTGTTGCATATGCACCTGGTTTAATTGCATCAACAGCTGCTTGAGCATCAAAATAATCAACGTTTGAATTAGGTAAGGGTTTTCGATATTCAGTATTATTTATTATAGTCATTAAAATATTCGCTAATTTGGTGACGGTGGTTGTGCACTACTAGCTTATTTAAGGAGGGAGTGAAAAGTGATGAGCCTTAAAATAGTGTGCAGCAAATAAAAAAGGTGAGCACTTTACGTGCCCACCAAATAATTTTAACGTGATTCGATAGGTGTGTAGCTACGTGCATCTGGCCCAGTGTAATCAGCACTTGGACGAATAATACGGTTATTTGCACGTTGCTCTTTAACGTGTGCTGTCCAACCTGTTACGCGGCTCATTACAAATATTGGCGTAAATAATTTGGTCGGAATATCCATAAAGTGATACGCCGATGCGTGGAAGAAATCAGCATTACAAAATAACTTTTTCTCGCGCCACATTACTTCTTCACAACGAACAGACACAGGGTAAAGTACATCATCACCTACTTCTGCTGCGAGCTTTTCAGACCACTTTTTAATAATTACGTTACGTGGATCTGATTCGCGATAAATAGCGTGGCCAAAGCCCATAATTTTATCTTTACGCTCAAGCATGCCCATAATTTCTTGCTCTGCTTGATCTGCGCTGGTGAAGTTTTCAATCATATCCATTGCCGCTTCGTTAGCACCACCATGTAATGGCCCACGTAACGTACCTATGGCACCGGTTACACATGAATGAATATCAGATAGCGTTGATGCACACACACGACCAGTAAAGGTTGAGGCATTAAATTCATGCTCTGCGTATAAAATTAGTGACACATTCATTACTTGAGCAAATAGCTCAGACGGGGCTTTATCGTGTAATAAGGTTAAAAAATGCGCGCCAACTGAGTCATCATCTGTTTGCGTTTCAATGCGTACGCCATCATGCGTAAAGCGATACCAGTAACAAATAATACTTGGAAATACTGCAACCATGCGGTCAATCGCATCATTGGCTTCGCTAAAATCATTTTCCATTTCAAGGTTACCCAGCATAGAGCAACCTGTGCGCATCACATCCATTGGGTGTGCGTCTTTTGGAATGTTCTCAAGCACTGTTTTAAGTGCTTGTGGTAAGCCGCGTAAGCTTTTTAGTTTAGCTTTGTATTCTGCAAGCTCACCGGTTGTTGGTAATTCGCCACGAGATAATAAAAACGATACTTCTTCAAACTGCGCTTTTTCAGCAAGCTCGCTAATATCGTAACCACAATAAGTTAAACCTGAACCTGTTTGGCCTACTGTACATAATGCAGTTTGACCTGCTACTTGTCCGCGTAAACCTGCACCCGCTAATACTTTAGTACTCATAATTTATCTCCTTAAATTGTTATTATTATTTAGTTGATGAAAAAAGGTTATCTAGGGTATTTTCATAGGTGTGATAATCTAAAAAATCATAAAGCTCAGCACGGGTTTGCATATTTTCAATTTGGCTTTGTTGCGAACCTTCATTTAAAATTGAGCTATATACATTATAGGCTGCTTTGTTCATCGCTCTAAATGCGCTTAATGGGTAAAGCACCATTTCAACGCCTACATCGCCTAACTGCTCTTTAGTATAAATAGGCGTTTGACCAAACTCAGTAATGTTAGCCAATACAGGAACGTTAATCGCTTTTGTAAATGCTTGGTAGTCGGCAAGGTCGTGCACGGCTTCTGCAAAAATGGCGTCTGCACCGGCTTCAACACACGCTGCTGCGCGCTCAATAGCGGCATTTAAACCTTCTTTTTGAAACGCATCGGTACGTGCCATAATGTAAAAGTCACTATCGGTTTTTGCATCTACAGCAGCTTTAATACGGTCAACCATTTCACCTTGGCTAACTATTTCTTTATTTGGGCGGTGGCCACAACGCTTTTGCGCTACTTGGTCTTCAATATGGAAACCGGCAGCGCCTGCTTTAGTCATTTCTTTTACTGTACGGGCAATATTAAACGCACCACCCCAACCTGTATCAGCATCTACTAATAAAGGTAAGTCGCTTGCACCGGTAATACGGCGAATATCTTCAAGCACGTTATCAAGGCTAGTCATACCTAAATCAGGCATACCAAAAGAAGCATTGGCAACACCAGCACCCGATAAGTAAATTGCCTGATGACCCATTTTTTCAGCCATCATTGCTGTGTACGCATTAATAGTACCCACTATTTGTAATGGGTGATTATTGGCAATAGCCTGTTTAAACTTTGATCCTGCTGACATTCGTTTCTCCTAACTTTGAACGGTGGCTGCTCTGGGGCAGTTTTGATATTTTAAATACTAAAACGATTTATTTAACTGGCTTTAGTTTGCGCTGCAAGTAAATCAAATTTAGTTTGAATATTGGCTTGTGAAGCACTTATGTGGCGCTTCATCAACATTTCGGCTAATTCACCATCGTGGTTTTCAATCGCATTAATAATAGCTAAGTGCTCATCAAATGCTTTTGATACCCGCGGACCAACCATACCCATTTGTACGCGGTACATTCTTATTAATTGATAAAGGTCGTGGCATAGCAAATGAATCAAGTGGGCATTTTTACTGCCTTTAATAATGCGGTAATGAAAATCTAAATCACCTGCTTCTTGATAGTACGACTCGCCTTCTTTTACTCGTTGCGTTTTTAAATGCTGATTAAGTAATTGCTTTAGACCTTGGACTTCATCGGCTGCCATATTGTCGGCAGCAAGACGACACGCCAAGCCCTCTAAGGCACTGCGCACTTGATAAACTTCTATCAAGCGATCTGCTGTTAACGATACAACTCGGCAACCTATGTTGGCTTTACGCTCAACTAAATAACAGCTTTCTAAACGATTTAACGCTTCACGCAGCGTTGCACGGCTCACTCCATAACGCTTTGCCAGTTCTGGCTCAGATATTTTACTGCCTTGTGCTATGCTGCCCTCTACTATTTCTCGGCGCATATTTACAAACACTTGATCTGATGCGGTTGTAATAGGTGTTTCATTTAACAGGCTTTGCGTCATAGGTACTATTAGATTGTCGACAATTTATAAAGCCACTATGAACTCACTACCACTAAGTGTCAACCCTAAAACAGTATGTAAAACTTAAAAAACACACTTATTGTCGACATCACTAGCCTAAAGTATAATAATTATCTGCTCTAAAGTGATAAACCACTGCTAAGTGTCGACACCAATAAAAACTAATTTTTTACCTGTTAAGCACTGAAACACACTTTAAGAAATGTTATTATTTGTCTTTAATATAACGACTGGCCAAACCGTGGACGCAAATACCTTTATCCCCGAGCACTTTATCGATGATGTAAAAACCTATTTACCTGCACACCTAGATATAGACGACTTTATTAATGCTTGCCGGCGGCCACTACGAAAATCTATTCGTGTTAATACCTTAAAAATATCTGTTACTGAGTTTAAGCAATACGCTAAGCAAAAAAATTGGCTACTCACTCCTATTCCATGGTGCGAGGAAGGTTTTTGGTTAGAGCGCCCTGCCGCAGAAGAGCAAAACCTAGCACTTGGCAATACCGATCTTCACCTTAGCGGTGCTATGTATGTTCAAGAAGCAAGCTCCATGCTGCCCCCCATAGCACTAAAACAAAGTATAGAGCACACTAATTACGTTCTTGATATGGCATCTGCACCTGGCTCTAAAACTTCGCAGCTTGCTGCACTAATGAATAACCAAGGGGTGTTGGTTGCAAATGAGCTTTCGTCATCACGCTTAAAAGTACTTAGCGCTACTTTAAAACGCATGGGAGTAGGTAACTGTGCGTTATCGCATTTTGATGGGGTGATTTTTGGTAATTATATGTTTGAGTGCTTTGATAGCATTTTACTCGATGCCCCCTGCTCTGGCGAAGGCACAGTACGAAAAGATGCAGATGCACTAAAAAATTGGTCAATCGACTCTAATATTGAAATTGCCCAAGTACAAAAAGATCTAATTAAAAGTGCATTTTACGCCTTAAAGCCCGGTGGAACCTTAGTGTATTCAACCTGTACGCTTACTCCACTTGAAAACCAACACGTGTGCGACTTTTTACTCAGTGAATTTGGCGACTGTATAATACCCGAGTCTTTAAGTGATCTATTTCCTGGCGCAAGTAAAGCAACTACGCCAGAGGGGTATTTACATGTGTGGCCGCAAACGTTTGACAGTGAAGGCTTTTTTATTGCCAAATTCAAAAAACAAGCAAGTAGTGACAACCCTAATCTAAAAGTCAAAAAAGGTGCTTTTCCGTTTCAGCAATTTGAGAGCAAAAAAAGTGCTGTTTTTATGCAAACACTTAAGCAACAATTTGGTTTAAATACCTTACCGGGCACATTAATGCAGCGCGATAAAGAGCTGTGGTTATTTCCGCAGGAGTTTGAAGCTGTGCAAAACAAAATTAAATACGCCCGTTTAGGCATTCAACTTGGTGCCATTCATAATAATGGCGTGCGTTTAGCCCACGAGTTTGCAACCGCATTTGGTAAGCAGTGTAAAAGTAATGTATTGCCTTTAACCGACACTCAAGCTAACGACTACTTTCAGGGTAAGGATATTCGCTTAGCTGATGTAAGCCAAAATACAGGAGAAGTTATTTTAACTTTATGTGGCTGCCCTATTGGCTTAGGTAAATGGCAAAAAAATAAAGTTAAAAACTCACTCCCACGCGATCTAGTACAAAATACGCAGCTAATAACATGGGCACAAAGCAATTAAACAGCGTTTAATGTAAAATGTGAGTATTAAAACATGCATACATTTGTGAATATGATTGAGTTGTTAAAAGTACTTAAATTCGGATAATAAATGTGCGGTTTTAATCATATTAGCTATACTTATATGTACTTTCTTCTTCTCCCTATAATCAAGAAAGCGTCTTCAGTTAACGTAAGGCTCAACTAAGAGTCATTTTATAGCCCAGAGTTTTTATAACTCTGGGCATTTTTATTTGCCACTACCACAATGTTTTTTAAATATATAACTTTTGCGAACAGAATCGAAATCGCCACCAAATTGTAACGATAAACACAATATGGGTAAGCTATTACTTTGTTTTGCAATATCAAATACTTGATTGAATTTATAGCCATATTTAACTGCTAACTTCAATTCGTTAACATATAAAGCTTTGTATTGTGGAGTTAGTTGCGACCAATGAATCAACGCTATTTGAATAATACCTAAATGTACATCAAGCTTATAAGGTCCTACTTTTTTTGCTTGTTGAATATAATCATAAACCTGCTCTGTGGGCCCATCTTGATAACTCACCACTTGCGCCAATGCTATCCAAGTTTCTGCCCATGTTTGCCTTAATTCAATAGACTTTAAAAGCGCTTGTTCGGCTTGTTTATAAGCCAGCTGATGTGTAGGAGCATTAATTACAGTCGGCTGATTTAAAATACTTACTGATAATATTTTTATATACGCATTCAAGTGCCAATAATGAGGATGGCTTGGCTCAAACTTAGCCGCTAAAGTAATAGCTTTTTCGGCCTGCTTTAATTCTGAGCGCTTAATTGGAGAGGACAGCTGTTCCAGCGTATTTCTAGCATTAAAATACCAAGCATTGGCGCGTATGCTTTTTATACTGTAATAGGCAATAAACAAGGTTATAAGCGCTAAAACAATAATAGGGATTAACCTATTTAATTTAAAACTAATCACAAAATAGTGACTCAGTTAAGCGCCAAGGGTTAGTTACAAATAACATATGTGCTTTATCCTCCCCTACTAAATTACTCACAATGTGTTTTGCTTTACTAAGTATTGGCGGCCTACGTTTTACCGAATGCGCATCAGAGGCAACATAATTAACTAAATTACCTTTAAGCATGTTATTGCTAATTTGTTTTGCTTTATCCCCCCACCCCCCTTCAATACTTGAAGCGGTTAATTGAAACTCACAACCTAACTGCTTTAAATGTTCTATATAAAAAGGATTAGCCTGAATATCACGGTTACGTTCAGGGTGAGGTATAATCACTTTAATATTTTGTTTTGTTAACCAGCCAATAAACTTATCGTAGCCTGATGGTACATGAGAATGTGGTAGCTCTAACAATAAGTAATTTGCTCCGGCTAAATTCCCAATGAAGGGCAATTTATTTGCCTTTACCAGTGCCATTAACTCTATATCAAGGCGTACTTCTGCCGCTACTGCTAGCTTTATAGTAATTTGAGCCTGTTTTGCATGCTCTTTTAAATCAGCTAAGTCTCTGCGAAGTTGTACCGCGGAGTTATCAAATCGCCCTATATGAATATGCGGAGTAATCACCATATGTGTTATTCCATCACTTTGCGCTAGCTTTAATAATGCTAAAGATTCATTTAAATTTTTAGCACCATCGTCAATACCGGGTAAAATATGCGAATGAATATCAATCATAATTTAGCCATTAGGTTGAGGTTTTTCTGGCGGTTGTGAGTAATCATAATAATCATAGTATCCGTAGCTATGCTCATCTTTAGTTTTGCTCATATCTACTTGGTTAAGTATAACGCCTGCCACATGTGCTTTTACCTCAAACAAACGCTCTAACCCAGCTTTAATCGGTTTTACCCTGGTTACGTCTGCTCTCACTACATACACTACCGAATCAACACTTTGTGCAATTACTAATGCGTCACTAACCGCTTGTGTTGGGGGGGTGTCAATAATGATGTGATCGTACTTGGTTTTTAAAACCTTTAATAACTCATCAAACCGGGCGCTAGAGAGTAACTCTAACGGATTTGATGGTATTTGCCCACTTGGCATAATAGCAACACCAGAGCGCTCATCTAAATGTACGCACTCAGAAAACTGCTCTGTACCAGTAATTAAATTACTTAAGCCCGGGTGAAATACAGGTATATCAAACCGTTTTGCTAAGCTGGGTTTACGTAAATCAGCATCAATCAGTAAAACGCTCCCCATTTGCGCAAGCGATAAGGCTAAGTTAGCTGATGTGGTGGTTTTCCCTTCACCTGGGACGCTTGATGTAACTGCTATTATTTGATGATTTCGATCTAACTGAGTAAGCAATAAGCTTGTTCTAAATGTACGCACAGATTCTGCAAAGCGACGGTATTTATCCTCTAAATATGCGTATATCGGAAACGGATTCTTTCTCGATATTTTAACTTTGGGTAATAAACCTAGCATGCGTTGCGCTAGTTTACTTTCAACGTCATTTTTTGTTTTTACCGTATCGTTTAATGCATCAAATATAAAGCTCATCACTACTGCAAAGGCAAAGCTAGCTATAAATGTAATTATTACAATAAGCTTTTTATTGGGCTTACTGGGATATTTAGGTGTGTATGCTCTATCGGTAAAGCGAGCTGCTGCTGAGGTGAAGTCGCTGGTTACTTCGGTTTCTTTAGAGCGAGATAAAAATGTATTAAATATATTTCGGTTAGTTTCAACTTCACGTTTTAACTGATTATACTGCGTTTCTTTGCGTGTAATATATTGATAATCATCTCGGATTTTTTTTAGATCAGCCTCTAATGTATTAACGGTTCGAGTTGTTCTGTTTAACTCTTTTTCGATACCTGTAACTAGGCCTTTAATTTGCTTATTTAAATTAGCTTTTACAGTTGCAAGTTCAGCTTTAGCAGAAATCATTTTTGGGTGCTTATTGCCATATACTTCGCCCAAGTCACTCACTTTTCGCTCAACAAGTACTAACTCGCGCTTTACATCTTGTACTACTTTATGTGATGTTATTTCCGGCATACTACCTAAAAATTCTATATTATTATTTCCGTACTCCTTGATTACTCTGTTTATACTCTTTAAATTATTTCTTGCGGCTCGAGCATCAACTAACTGCTGAGACATTTGCTCTAGCTCTTGTGTCACTAGCCCCGCAATACCTTCTATATCAACTAATTGCTGCGCCTCTCGGTACGCCTGCAGTCGAACCTCTGAATCATCTAATTGGATCCGTAACTGTGACAAGCGTGTGTTTAACCAGCTTGTTGCCTGTTGCGTTATCCCCATTTTGGCGCGCATTTGGCTGTCTATGTATACCTCACCTACCGTATTTGCTACTAAGGCTGCAAGTTTAGAATCACTCGACTCAAAACTCACCCTAACTAATTGCGTTTTACGAATTGGTGAAACTATTAATGCTTTATTAAATATACTAAGCAAATCTTGCATTTGTTGCTCAACTTGATCTTCATACGAGAGCGCAGCAACTTCTTTTTTATTTAAAAAAGGCAGCAACTCTTTAATTAGTATATTAACTTCATTAAATATTGAAGGTTTTGGAATAAAGTCAGTGTGTGACTGCAGATCTAGTTTCGTAATAACTTCACGTGCAATACTGTCTGATTTTATTACCTCAAATTGAGTTAAATAATATTCTTTTTGGTTTGAGTCTAAACCATATATTTCTTCAAAACTAACCGCTTTAGCCTGCTCAGCTTCAATTAATAACGTTGCACTTGCTTTATATTTAGGTATTAAAGTTAACGTAATCATTATCGCTAATAATGTAATAACTATCGCAAAGCTCAAAATTCGCCACTTTGCTTGCTTAATAACATTAAAGTTAATGCCCAACTCAATTACATCATCATTATTATTTAATTTTTCTGATTTTTGATTCATTCATCACTGCCTTTAACGGCTTAAAACAAGCGCTGTTCTATTTTAATGGTGTCGCCCGCTGCAATTTGACTGTTTAAACTGCCTCTAATTTGTTGCTCTTTGGTTTGTTCTTTAAAAATATATATTTTATCTATCGATGCTCGCTCTGTTAATCCACCGCCAAGTGCAATCGCTTGATTTACTGTCATTGCCGGCTGATAAGGGTATGCACCTGGGTTATTTACCTCACCATGAATATAAAAAGGTCGATATTGTGTAACTTGCGCATACACATTGGGGTTAACTAAATAGTCAGGCTGTAGCCCTCTTATTATTATTTGTTCAACCTGTGATGTATTTAGGCCAGCGAGTTTAACTTTTCCCAAAAAAGGGTAATTAACTTTGCCACTGTTACCTAATAACGCCGTCACATCTAAATCTGGTTGGCCAAAAACTTTTATTTCAATTTTGTCACCTGGCCCTAAAGTATAGTTTTGCGCATTTTGGCTAAAACTATTAAAACTTAATAAAAAAGCCAGGCAAACAAGCATCCAAAATTTCATCGATTAGCCTTTAAAACAAAGGTAAAATTAATCCCGACAATGACACGATCATATTCAATCGTATTTTGATTAGAGTTTTTATCTATAAAATCAACGTAACTAGATACCATCCCAAAGTTACTAACCAAATAGTTTAAACCTAGTCGAGCCGCTGTTGTTTTATCTTGTCTGCCAACATCCCCAGTGTATTGCTCATCTGCATAATTTAAACTTGCCAACGAACTAAAGTAATTACTCCAATTGTGATCCCAGGTAATGTTATAAACACTCTCTTTAATATAATCACCTGCTACTAAGGGATCTTTAGCTGAGCGGCTAGTTAAAAATTGTAACGATGAATAAGTAAGTGGTTGCCAAAGTACTGCGGCTTCCCAGCTTAAACCGGTAAAATCTTCACGTAGGTCAGAAAAAAAATCTTTGTCTTGATAACCGACTTTGAAGGTACCGGATGTTACCGCCGTTGCCTCCCACTCTATTCCCAGTAATATTTTTCTGTCATCTGAATCTCGTGAAATACCATTGGCTTGCAAAACATCATAGCGGTACTTTTCTTGTGTTAGCTCCAAAAAAGTGCGCGTTGCTGCAAGCGTATTGTAGTAACCGGTTATTCCCACTAAAGTTTTATCATAATCGCGATATTGAGATACAGGTCTAAAATTTTGGTATTTTTTATTGAAAAAACCAGCAATAAGCGCAACTTGAGCTTTAGAGCTTTTTGCGCCATATTCATAACGCGTTGTTACATTTTGCTGTTGGTACTTTACTAATTCATTAACAATATCCCCCAAACCTTCGGTTAAACCACTTCCTCTGGGTTCATATAACCAATCTGCATCACCTTTAATATCGAGTCTATGCTGTTGGGTAAACTCTTTATGAACGCTCGCTGCTGTGGTCACTTGAGTGAAGTTATCTGTGGTATCTTTATTATGAAAGGACGTTATTGTTCCAACATTAAGCTTATAATTGTCTGGGCCATCTTCAATTACAGCCGAAATGTTAGGTGATATATTCCATATTAACCGCGACTCCTCATTAGTTGGTGTTCTAAAAAAGTTATTATTAGTACTCACTCCTGTTTGTAGTGTAGGCGTTATTTCGGCACCATCTTTTGTAATAATACTACCTGGTTTTAGGTTAGCCGTTGCATAAGGACTGCCCCCAATACAAACAACGAGTAGGCAAGGGGCAATTGTATTAGTAGGCATTTTCATTCTTAAATCCTTTAAATATTGTTATGATTATTATTTTTATATCAAATAGTAATGACCAGTTCTTAATATAGTGTAGGTCATACTCTACACGTTTCGCCATTTTTATTAACGTATCTGTTTCACCACGCCAGCCGTTAACTTGCGCCCACCCTGTAATGCCTGGTTTGGCTTTGTGCCTAAACATATAAAACTCTACTTTTTTTCTATACTCTTCGTTGTGCGCAACCGCATGAGGTCTTGGGCCAACAATGGACATGTCACCTTCAAGTACATTTAAAAACTGAGGAAGTTCATCAAGACTCGTACGTCGCAAAAATCGGCCTAACTTTGTTATCCTCACATCATTTTTTGTAGCTTGAGTTACCACTTTGCTGTTTTCTGTGACTGTCATTGAACGGAATTTCCAAACTTTTATTTTTCGTCCATCAAGTCCATAACGATCTTGCTTAAATATTACAGGACCAGCTGATGTTAATTTCACTGCCGCGGCAATAACTAATAGTAATGGCGAAATCAATAACAATATAATCATTGAAAACACAATATCCTCTGTACGCTTAATAAACTCATGAGCACCAATGCATGGCGACTCAAACACACTCAAAGTATCAACTTCGCCAACATGTTCAATACGCGCATGTATAAGATTAGAAAGCAAAAAGTCAGGTATTATATGCACATCAACAGTGGTATCACCCAGCTGCAATAAAATGTCTGCAATACGTTTTTCTGCTTTCATGGGAAGAGCAATATATAACACATCAACTCTGCCCTCTCTTGCTAAATCCACAGCTTTTTGTATGTTGCCTGCAACATCATGAGAGGCTAATTTACTAAATAAACGCTCTGGGTTTCTATCATCAAAAAACCCTAAAAACTTAAAGCCTAACTCATCATTCTTCTCAATTTCATCATATAAGTAAGCAGCGGTTTCTGTAGCACCAATGATGGCTACATTGCGTAAATATGAACCAAATTTACGACGATTTCGCTTATACAAGTACACAGCTAAGCGCCATAAATATAAATAAAGCATGCTTAATAAAAACCACAAGCTAATGCCAATCCGAGATAAGGATTCTGAAAACTTAAAAATAAATGATATAAAAAACAAACAAGCGAATGAAACTAATAAAGCGCCCCAAACACACAACATCATTACCCTAAACTTCCCTGCTCGCCACGATCTATAAGTAGAAAATATTTCAGCGCAATATAAGTAAATTAATGCAACACTTAGCACTGATACCATATAAAAAGAGCTTAGATTAAAGTTATAAAATAAGGCGGAGCATTGAAAAGCAAAAAATAATGCAAAAATATCGAAGAGTCTATAAAAGCAGGCATCTGACGAACCTGATAACTTAAATGTCCTTGAAGAGCTCATAACTATTAATTCCTATTAATTGGTCTCAGGTAAGAAGAAGCATCACTAGACTATGGAATTAATACTAAATTAACATCTCAAATTGCACAATTAACATACAGGCGGGTTTACTAATATACAAAAGGTTAAAGCTATTTTATTAAACATATTTCTTAAAATATAAATGTATCTAAACTACAACTCCTCATCTAAACAACAGCCCTTTTTTATGTAATCATGCTTAGATATTTAAATAAACAATGCATGAATCCATCTGGTTAATATTATGAGTAGGGTATACGTAACTTACTCTCTCAGTAAAAACTATGCCGATGAATAAAAGCTAATAGCATAATATTACAATAAATTTTGCACATTTTTGGCTCTGTTCTTGATGTGTAATTTGCCCTACAGCTATTTTTAATTATCATCTACTTAGTTTTAGCAACTACATTCATTTACCAACAACATAATAGCAACCTATTACCTTGGGGCTTAATTACTGTTTACTTGAAGGTTTTAATAGTTTTATTTATAGCCAATAAAATAAACAACTTAATAAAACAAACACAAAATAAACAAACATAAAACAAAAACAAACATAAAAGATCGCTTTATACAGCCTGCTTATCAGTGTTTAGGTTTAAACTGCGACTATATAAAAACTACTATCAACCAAACCCTGTGAAATAGTACATTTTTACCCTAGTGTAATTCTTTAGAAAAATAATAGACTGTACAAAAAGTAAGAGAGCAGACCGCTAACTGGTTTAGATAATAATTAATAACACAACCGAAAACACGTTATAAGTGTTTGCTTCTAGATTTAATACAAGCATGGTGTATCTTTATTATTTGGTGGTTTTAGGGTAGCCTGTGGTCACATAATACTGCACACGGTGGCAATGACTAACCAGTAAGGCTTACACAAACGTTTGGCGTTAGTTAATAAACAAAAAACGCTAAGTACTGAAGAGCTTAAGCGCAAACAATATCAAGCCTAAATACGGTGAATACTGAAAACTTAGCTTTTATATTTTGAGTTGATGGGAGCCCTACACACTTGCAAATTAACAATAATATAAGCTAGGCTCTATTTATCTAAAGAACAAGATAAGTCTTTGTAAATAAAGTTAATATAATTTTTTAATCTGATTTTTTATGCCACGAGGTATAAACGAAGCCAACCGTTCTTTTAAGCTTGTAACTGCTTCATGCTTTAGATTATAAAAGCCGTTGTTAATTATTTGGTTACTAGCTGCACAAAAAACTGGTTTTTTAGTGATATGATTAATTTCAATACTTTGCTTATAGTCGCTTTCAATAAAAAGCTCTGCACTACTTTTTTGATAAAATAAAGCTTTATGCTTTGCATGACTAATTTGCTTTTGTCCTCCTTCTTTACCAGGTAAATCTTGCATAATTAAATACTCGTATTCTACTTTATACTTTTTTAACCATATCTCAGTCTGTTCTCGATACTTTTCTGACCGGCTGGTAACAAGCGCATAAACTTTTCTAGAGGGTATAAATAATGGCTGTGCATTTAAAATAAACTCAATGTACTTTTCGGCATCATTAGTTTGCTCTTCAGTAGGGTCAATACACAAAACACCATCTATATCTAAACAAGCAGTCGTTAAAATTGGATGATGAAAAATGTTCCATTCAAACACCCTTGGTGATGGTAGGTACTCTAGAAAAAAATCAACATCATTTCTTTGTTTTAGCGATGAGTAAATTGCACATGTCGTAATTTTACTGTGTAAATATGTGGGAATTAAAGCCATATCAGCTTTAATCGAGTCACCTTTTGCAATACTGTCATCCACTAATAATATTTTTTGTGCGTTTTGTGGGTATTTTAAATATTGATTTTTACTTTTTCGTGTACTTCCTGTTTTGAGCTCTGAATTATTAATTAAAGAAATCAAATCCGTACAATGAATATTCAAATACAATGCCAGCATATTAGCTGGTGTTAAACCACTTCTTGGAAGGCCTACAATTAAATCAAAGTTTAAACTCTGTATTTTAGGCAAGTGTTCTTTTATATCCTGACTTAAATGACAATAACTTTTATAATTCATTAGAATCACCCTCCCTTAAAAACATTTTACCTAACATACTAAAATTATTATTAATTACATTGCTTTTATTAAGGTTAGTACAATTTATCGCAATAATGTAGATCTCACGTCAAAAATAGCCATCAAATTGTTATTATATCTTTGATTTAAGCGTTAGCTTCACGCTAATAGAAATTAACTTTTACCACTCCCTTTAATTACAAAACTCTTTTAGTACTGGAGCGATATACATTTAAAAAAAACAATGGGATCCCGACAACATAACGAGAAAATAACCTTTTAGGCTCTAGAGCAAATCTGTATAGCCACTCAAAACCAAGCTTTCTAAATATCGTCGGTGCGCGCTTTACCCTACCCGCTTGAAAATCCAATATTGCACCACCACATATTATTATCATTTTATTTTTGCTCTGTAGTTTTAGTTGTGTAGCTATCAGCTCTTGCTTAGGCATACCCATAGCAAGAACGACTACGTTAAGACTCTCAGTTTGATACTGTAAATTGTGCTCAAGATAACAGTCGACATCTTTAAACCCATTTAAACTATAATATTGGGAGGTGTTAAAAAGCGAGGTTGCACCTATATCTAACCAAGGTTGCTGAGTACCGTACGCAAAAAGGGTCATTTCCTTGTTAGATAAATATAATTGCGAGATTAATCGCGGAATAAAGTCTGTACCATTTAAGTTAGATTGAGGGTCAATATTGTTGTACAAGCACGCTAATTCAACCCCTTTACCGTCTCTGAATAAATAATCTAAATCGAAAAAGTTAGCTTTTATAGCATCACTACTACTTATTAAGTTATATGCATACTGATTTAAAAAACCGATCGAAATTGCTTTATCCGTATTTGTGATACGCTCTAAAATACTGGCTAAAGATACCTCATTGACTAAAGTTAATGACTTTAAGATAGGGTCCATCGCTTTAAGCTCCTATTTTATTACTTTAAAGTCAGCAAACTTTATTTTTCTTTGTGAATAATAAAAAATACCAACCATAAGCTTTCGCAAATAGTGATAGTAAAGAGCAGTACTTTTTAGTTTGTGGTTATTTAATACCGCGAAAGAGCCTTGAAAATACTTATATCTAAATTCTGGTAATGGATCACGATGGCCAATAGCTGCAGAGTTCATAAAAAATATAACCTTACTAATAAGTGAAGCTTTTATTGCAAAGTCCAAATCTTCACCTCCATTATTTTTAGCGCCGACGCCAAAGTTTTCATCAAACAGCCCTACTTCATTAAATACTTTAGATGCATAAAATGTAGTGTTAGATGATGCGTATCGTATTAAGTTTGACGAATTATGTTCATTAGAAGTAAAGGGGCTAATACTTGGTGCTGATGAAAATTGAGTATAAAACAATTCAAATCGACTGAGTGCTTGTAGTTCATTAAAGCTATTCCAAAACCCTTCTGGGTACCAACAGTCATCGTCTGGGCAGGACACGAAATCAAAATCATTCAATGAATACCGACTGTTCACTTCTTTAATAAGCTTATTTCTGGCCTTTGATAACGACACAATATGACTTTGACTAATTGTGATTAGCGTATAGTTACTAGCTAGCCCAAGTAAACACTCTTCACTGTAGCCATCTGCACTTTGTAATAGTACATAGTGTACAAATTGAATGTTTCTTACACTATTTATCGATAGTATTAGTCTTTTTAAGTCTTTGATATTTTCGTCATTACATATACATGTTGTTAATAATAAAATTTTCATTACAATCCCTATAAGTAGTTATTACATAATATGAAGTTAAAATTTTATAAAGAAATAATGGTGGAACATTCCGTTAAAATCGAAATCAGAAATATAAATTCTGTACCACAAAAATAAAATAAACGCGATTAAAGATAATGAAAAAAACAGTAGCTTTAGCCTGACAACACGTAGTATTAAAGAAAATATATATACCAAGCCAATCCATCTAAAATAATCAAAGTAGGCATAATAGCGTAGCTGTAAGAAGTTTGTTGTATGCATAAAACAAATTAATACGATAATACCTATATAATAAAACCACATCTTATCAAATGTCGATTTACGCCTAACCATATAGGCGAATATAGAAAGCAGTACGATAGCAACATCTAAAAGCTTAAATAGTATTCCTGAACCTCTATCATCTAATTCTTCATAATTGGTAAATGTGGCGTAATAAACTAAAAGGTATAATATTGATATTGCCGCAGAGCCCATAACGACATATAAAATTTTGTATCTATTACTTCTTTCATCAGAGGCCGTAACATAATAAACAACAAAATAAATTGCACAAACAACCACGGCTGCATTATGTGTTAATGATGCGATGACACCAAAAAAAATGGCGAAGCGTATTTTGTCAAAATATAAAAAAAATAGAGTAATAATTAAGAAAGAACCTGAGCAATAATGCCGTATCATGTTAAACATGTTTGTAAATTTCATTGAATAAAAAATAAAAAACATCAGCGCTAACGCAATTAACACCTCACTAAATTTAGCTGAATCTAATATCTTGTAAATAACAATACATGCTGGTAAATAGATAAATAACGTAATCGTATACGTATAAAATATATAATTGCCATTCGTTAATTTTGAAAAGAAGTAAGAATAGCCATGATAAATCGGCTCCGATATTTTCGGTTGTACCAAAAAGCCATCATTAATAAAAATTGCATAATCTTCATCAAAAATACTCAAAAAACCATATTGATAATTATTGAATGCAAACCATTGGGTTGAATACCAGCCTAAGTCATTGCCTATTCCTAAAAAATCGCCAAATGCCCATGCTTCTTTGTGTAAATTCATATTGCAAAAAAGCAAAATAAAGCTAATAAAAAAAACGTAAAGCCACTCAGATCTTTTAGTTGTTAAATACGTGAATAAAGCAAAAATTCCTATATAAAAAGGCGCTAGCAGTGAAACTAATGATACAAAAACAAGAATCAACATTGTTCTATTTAACAGAAAAGTTTTATTGTGATAGATCAAAATAAAGCTTCCTTTTACTTTGAGTAATATTGATATTTCATCCCAAACTTTACGAGTAACTTAAATGATTCATAAAGTTGTTCGCTTGTTCTTGAGCGCCATACTATTTTTGTGAACAAAAATTTAAATAAAGAGAAATTGCGCCCATGTTCAAGCCAGTAATTATGATAGTCAATTGTGCTCCACCTATAATTCAAATCGTTTTGCTCTGAAGCTGACAACGTGACCTTATTACTTAGCTCTTTTTCTAATTTACACCTGAGCTGTACGCCTGCTATTGGTCGAGTACCTGTGGTAATACTCGCTCCATTGTGGATTGTATGCACAAAGACATTTTCAGCAAATACGCACACACTATAATTTTGAATAAAGGCCTTTAACATTAAGGTATGATCTTGTAAGTAAGGTGTATCATAAAACCCACCTATGGCTTCTAAAACACTTTTTTTAATCATTATCATTGAAGTATAACAACTCCCAGATAGCAAAAAGGTCTTAGCGTCATGGCCTACAAACTTATCATCGTTTGCTAAAACACCTTTACCATTTTCTTCTACTTGCATATGGCTACAACAGACAGCAGGCTGCTCTTGTTGGTGTTTAAAAAAGTTAAGTTTTTCGAGTAATTTCCCATCTATAAAAAAATCATCATCGTCTAAAAAAGTAACATACTCGCCATTGGCTTGCTTAATACCAATGTTTCTGGCAATCCCTGCTCCTGAGTTTTTTTCTAATGGTATGTATTTTATTTTTTTAGAGACAATTAAATCCTCTAAAATAGACTCTGTATTTAGCTGATGCTCTGACCCTTTACCATTATCATCAACAACTATTACCTCACAAAGTGAGTTTATAAGTGCACTTTGTATTGCATTTCTTATTTTTGTGACTCTTCCATAAGTAGGAATAATGATGCTTAACTCTACCATTTAGCTTAATCCTTTTTAATTTTTATAAATGAAATTTAGCATAACCAAGTTTTTAACTTTGTTATTTTATATACATCAATCGACATCCAAATATTCCACAGCACTAGACTCATGCTTACAGCTAAAGCCGCCCCAATTGCTTGATAGATAGGCACTAAAATAAATAACAACAACACGTTTATTAATAATGTAGCCAACAATGCTTTTAATGAACGTTTTTCATTTCCTGTCATATTCAGCACTAAACCAACAGAGCCAAAACAAATATTAATTATTTGGCCAATACATAAAATAATAAGAATTGGATGGGAAGCCAGATATTGCTCTCCAAAAAGTATTCTTATAAACCAATCCCCAAAAAAAATTAAAACAACCGCTATTGGTATTGAAAAAGTGGCGCTTAACTTTACACTTTTAGTTAGTAAAGCCTGTGTTGACTGTATATCGCCACTTCTATACAACCTAGCAACTTTAGGGCCTATAATATTGTTTACCGCTGCAAACCCTAAGGTAACTAATGTCACCCCTTGTAAAGCTACCTTAAAAGAAGCGACAGACTCTTTATCATCAAAGTAGCCTAAAAATACGTTTGCAAGCTGTGCATTCATGGTGCTAATAAATATCATTAGCGTAAACGGGAGTAATGCAATATGCCATTTTTTAAAATAGTAAGTAGGTTTAACATGGTTAAGGTTATTCGATCGCTCTTTAAATATTAGCCCTAAGCCTAATAACAGCGTTAATGCCGATGTTATTAACTGTACTTTTATAAGCAGTAAACTGGTGAACTCAGTTTTTGATACAATAAAATATAAGTAAACTAAAATGGCTAAAAATGGCATCAAAATAAACTCTGGAAATAAGCCTAGAATTGGTTTTCTAAAACCGTTTAAAATAGCTCCTTGTTTTGCAGAAAAGCTTTTTATAGGGATCAAAAAAATTGCAAACCAAAGTAAACTAGCAGTCTGGGAACTTATTAAGCCTAAATATAAAATAAGCATGGTCGTAAGCATCACAAGCGCAGAAATACTGATAATAAATGCCGATGACCACCTGAGTAACCCCTTTAATTCTCCCCATTTACCTTCCAATTCAGCATGTGCAATTTCACGGATCAATAATTGTGGTAAACCTGCTATAACAGGTATTGTGACTATGGCAATAATTGATAAAACATAGGTATATAAGCCATATTGCTCAGGTCCTAAATAACGGGCAAGTATTACGCCTGCTATAACGGATAAAGCACGGCTTATCATTTGTAAACCGGCTGTGCCTAAAAACTTATTTAAAATAGCTGGCGATTGGCTCAAAAAACTTACCTTGTAATAATAGAGTCATATTTATAACTTCAATAAATCAAAATTTTAAAATTCAATAACTAAATAAATTAACTGACTGTTTTAGATTTATAAAGATCTCAGTGTAGTAACCATATTAGTAATGTGTACTGCTTTATTAAAATTCACTAATCACTGCTACGTAAAAAATACGCACATAATTAGTACTCATATACAAACATCGTTTCCTATGTCGACTTTTGTGCATATTTAACAGTACTTTTTTGCCCTAAAAAAATTCGTGATGCGTAATTACTTTTTGATAATACAATTTCAACTGCAATCGGACCAAAGATCCCAAAGAACATGCCAAATACAATATTAAGCTCTGTCAATTGCACACCTAAATAAACTAGTAACATTCTAGATAAAACCAAAAAGTAAACATGGTATAAGTATATTGAAAATGAATATTTACCAATAAACACAAGGGGTATAATCTTTATTTTTGCAAAGTAAAATAATGAACAACCAACAAAGCCAGTTACTAGCCCCATTAGGCTGTTTCTTTCAAAGTTACTCTGGCTTTGTAGTTGTAAAAATTTATACAACATAAGGCCAGCAAACAAAGTTAATAATATTGTAACTAACTTTATATTTAGCTTTTCTTCGCTGTGTCTTTTTGAGCTAAGTAAGCACCCTAACGAGAAGAAAGGTAATAAAAAGAAAAATCCAGATAATGAAAAAAAATAAATATCTGTAGGCATAAATACGCATAAAATAATCCCCGTAAATAGCGCAAATATGTATTTATTTTGAGTTGTAGTTTTTATAAATGATGATAAGCCATAAAATAAAAACACCAAAAACATTGCTTGTAAAAACCAAAAATGAAATTTACTTTCCCATATCACGCTAAAGTAATAAGTAATATTGGTTATTTCTATTTTTTGATTTGCTCCTAAAGTATGTGCCTGAATAAATAGATAAATTGGGCCTACAAAAATTAGAGGAATGATTAGTCTAAAGTACTTTCCTTTTAACATAGAAAAAAATTGCTCTGATGTCACTCCTCTAAAAGAGAAAATAACGCCGCCTAAAAATGCAAATAGTGGCATTCTGACATTTTCTAACATTAAGTTAAAAAAATAAAAGTCGTTATTTTCGGGTAACTTTAAACCTGATATATTTGGTTCACCTATTAAGTGATTAAGTACTAATAATAAACAAGCCCACCCTCTGAGTGTTTCTAGACTGAGAATTTTTTTTATTTTCATCTTCACTCCCTTAAAGTAAAAGCGTGAACCATTTATTAAATATACTTATTCTCTTAATTTATTAACCATTGTTTTTAAAAGCTAATTTCATTTTACTTGCTAACTCCCTATCAAACTGTTCAGGCAGGAATTTAATGTACCCATTCCCAGGAGTAAACGTTAATTCACCAAAATATATTTTATCTTGAATATAGAGATCAACTCTTACAAAAGAAAATGAGCTACTCAATGCTTCTACAATTACAACTGCCTCTGCAAAATTTTTTGGTTTGAGTTCAACTTCTCCAATATCACATCCAGCCCTTAAGATTGGAAGTGGTTGCCATAACCTTGAATAGTAGTTGTGCGTTTGCTTATTGCTTGCCCTTTGTGAAATTACCTGCACAAATTCAATTGCGCCCTCTATACAATAAAATTTATAGTCTTTTAGGCCATCTGTTGATTCAATAAACTCTTCACAAATAACTAGCTGCTCAACGTTTTTATACTGTTTTTCTTTACTTATTGCATAAAAATCAGACTTTAGCCATTGTGTAATTAATTGGCGAATTTCAGCATTACAATGATCATTTTTATTATTGATAACAAGATTATAGCCACTACCGTTATTTAGTTTTATGACAAATTTATCTGGCATTTCGGTTAAATTAAAATCTTCAGCTACGGTACAAGTTTTTAGTAAGGTTGGAAGATATTTTTCACCGCACCTATCAGCGACAAATGCTCTAACTTTATATTTATCCACAAAAATAGAAAAATCTGTTAGTTTCTTACTTAGTTTCCAGGAGAAAATCCTATCGCTAAAAGTAAGCACTTTCTTTTTTGAATAAAATTTACGGTGAAGCTTTAAATATTCATATCGAATATATATAGAGTCAGGTATCAATACCTTTAATTTATTTTTCAACAGTTTCAAAAATAAACCCATCCGTTGACTCTCTTAAATTTACTAAACGTAAAATAATTTTTCTAACTCCAAAATTGGAGCTACCATCAAACTCACTTGGTTTTAAATAGAACAATTCATCTTATAATAGATCAACTTATAAGATTAAACTTTTAATTTACTTAGTAAAACAGATCTCAAAAAACTCGTAAACATTGTATTTTCATGTGCACCGAGATTGTGTTTAATATTAAGCCTCTCATGTATTACTTAAGCTTTAAGTAATTAATACATATGGTTTATCAATGGTATAACTTAACAATGTAGTGTATTTGCTACATAGCACTTTATATCAATTGCCATACAATTTAATAAAGTCAAAATTTAGTGCCAATTTTTATTATATCCAACGAGCAATCTTTAAAACTTTTAACGCATATGTTGGGGTCACTAATCGCGATTTCGTACATTTAAAGTACAAAACAACGCAATTCAATAAACATTAAACCACACCTTTTAATTAGTCAATGCTAACAAATTGTTTCATTAAAACTTATTTAACCTACTTTATTGCTAGTTTCGGTTTTAATGCTAATAATATAATAAGTGTCGCATCTAAATTTTAAGGAACTACTTGTGCGTTTGGGGTGCTGCATTGTTATCTTGTTATCTTTTTATGTTTACTCACAAGACACAATCAATTACTTGCGTAATAGCGAAATAATTGAACGTGCAAAACAACATTATGGTAAAGATGGACATAATCGCATAAAGCAATGGCTTAGGTTTATTGATGCATCGATTGATAAGAATGAATGGCGGCAGGTACATCTGGTTAATAATTTTTTTAATGAACATATAAAATACAAAACAGATAATGAGCTTTGGAATAAAAATGATTATTGGGCTACACCAATAGAAAGCTTGGGTGTAGGTATGGGGGATTGTGAGGATTACGTTATAGCTAAATACTTTACTTTAATTGCGCTTGGTATTCCTGAAGAAAAAATAAGGTTTATGTATGTGCGTCAACACACCATTAATCAGCCCCACATGGTACTGATATACTTTCCTGAAGCTGACCAAATTCCTTTTGTTTTGGGTAACTTTAATACCCAGTTACTCCCCGCAAATAAACGTCACGATTTAACACCTATATACAGTTTTAATGGCCAAGGTTTATGGTTAGCCAAAGCAAAAGGGCTTGGTAATAAAGTTAAAAATAGTAGCGGTGTGTCGGCTTGGGATACTATGCTAAAAAGAATTGAAAAAGGTGAGCTTGCACTCGTAAATGGAATTGATACAGGAGATGAAAATAATGTATCACCCTTTTAAACAAGGTATGAGTCTTAAAGTACAGATCTACGGGCTAATAATTTGTATTTCCATTTTATCTTTTTTTGTAAGAATTATTATTGATGTAGATACAACCCGAGACTATTTACAAACACAAATGGCAAGCCATGCAAAAGACACAGCTACAAGCCTAGGACTTTCTATCTCCCCTTATTTGGATACAGATGGAATCATAATAGGGCAAACTATGGCAACCGCAATATTTGATTCTGGTTATTATAGTAAAATACGCTTTATTAATACAAAACATGAAACACTATTCTCATTAGAAAACCCTACCCATGTAGATTCTGTGCCTCATTGGTTTACAAACACTGTAAAATTAAGCGCGCCTACAATGCAATCTGAAATAAATACGGGTTGGATCATTGCTGGTACACTTGAAGTTACCAGCCACTTAGGAGAGTCATATTTAACTTTATGGCTGCACACAAAGCGTAGCTTTTATAGTTCGCTCATATTATTAATTGCTTCACTGCTGATCACTTATTTTATTTTACAAACAATATTCAAACCTTTAAAAGCAGTTGAGAAGCAAGCACTGCTTGTTACTCGCAAACGCTTTACACTCAATAATAAAGTGCCGTTAGCCCACGAATTGCGCATAGTAACCAAAGCAATTAATAATATGGTGCTTAATTTGCAAAGTACATTCGACTCTTTAGCTAAACAAACCCAAGCGCTAACAAACGCCGTGTATAGTGATCCACTAACAGGGTTAGGTAATCGCAAATCTTTTGAAAACTATTTTAACGCCGTTACCCACTCCATTACCTCTGAGCGTCCAATGACAGCAACAATGGTCACACTTCCCTCGCTAGTAAACATTAATCGAACACTTAGCTATCAAAGGGGTGATGAGTATGTGACTGACGTTGCTAAAATATTAAAACTCTCTTTAGCTGAACTAAATAATTATAGGTTATGCCGAATAAATGGCAGTACTTTTGTTTTTATTGCGCCATACGATATTACTTTTTTATATAATTTACACGCTAACCTTATTGACCTGTTTAGCCAAAAACAGCACAGCTCACATAATAATGGTTATGCCCGCTTAGCTTCTATAAATGTTGAAAAAAGCTTAACACTGAGTCATTTACTTTCGTCATTAGATACCAAATGTACTATTGGAGAAAGTACGATTGACGCTAACATTGATAATAAAATAGTCTTTAGTGTTGAAGAGTGGCAAAAAATAATTCAGAGCATAATTAACTCTGGGGAAGTGAGCTTTTCAGTACAGCCTGTGAAAAAAAGTAATACCGAGTTTACACAGTGCTACTTTGAGGTATTTGCGCACTTTATCTATAACAATGAAAAAATAAACAATAGTCACTTATTCGCTATGGCCGAAAAGTTAAATTTGACAGAAGAACTGGATAAAAAATTAATCCGTGATTTTATTAATATTAAAATGCAATATCCAGAGGATAAATTCGCATTAAATATAAGTAAGTCCTCATTATATTCACCGGAGTTTATACAATGGCTAGGTGCGTTTTCTCAACACTACCCCTGCCTCAAAAACAATCTTATTTTTGAGCTTCATGAATTGAGCTTACTAAGTAATATACGCGTTGCTGCACTTCATATTGATGCGATAAAAGAGGTTGGTATTAGTGTGTGTGTAGAGCACTTTGGCACCAGTTTAACCTCTTTTAAGTATTTACATGGTCTTGATATTGAGTATGTGAAAATTGACGGTAGCTACATTCAAGATTTAATTGATAATCCGCAAAGTCGCTTTTATATTCAAACTGTAAATAATATTTGTCATGGCTTTGGTATTAAAGTCTTAGCGTGTTTAATTGAAAAGCCCGAAACATTAAACATACTCGAAAGCTTAGGTTGTGATGGTGTTCAAGGGAATTTAATTTGCTCCGCCTCACAAGTAATCAACATTATTGATGAAAACACAAATAAAAAGTTTACTTTTCATCCAAATGTATTAGAATTTTGTAAGTAGCCTATTTTTTAAACAAGGGTCGATCATGAAATCAATTATCTTATTTGGACTAATAGTAGGGCTGTGTGTATTTTATGTACCGCAAACTTATGCACAAACTAATACATCAAAATCTGTTCAGTCTGCAGGGATAGACAACTTGATTTCGATTTTAAGTAATGCACCAATAAATGTATCTCCTGAGCAACTGCAACAAGACTTAGTTGCCGCCATTAAAATTATTTGTAAAAACAATATAAAAAACCAACTAGACAAAACCTTGCCACGAGGCAATTGTAGTAACGCTCAGGTTGATCAAATGATTACTGCCGTTATTGCTGCTTTTGGTGTAGACAGCCCTATGGTTGCTACTTTATTAGCCGCACTTTCTGCATACGGAGTAGATTCAGACACTATTACACTTGCTGCAATTAATGCGGGCATAGATGCTACTATTGCTTCACAAGCCACGGCAGCAGGCCCTATCCAAGCACAACCTAATCCTCCTATTAGCTTACCTGTATTGCCTACACCTCCTGGATCGGGTGGTACTGGTGGTGATACTGGTATATCTGAAGTTGGTAACTAACTTTATTAAATATAAATGCAGCCTTAGCGCTGCGTTTATATTTTGAGATGGCTGTGAATCGCTTTATATTTTTTGTTATATGTTTAATTATTTTTTTACTCCCCCTACCCCTTGGCAGTTACCGCCCATGGGCAATATTAGCTATAGGCGTGCTGATTAGCTTTACGTTTTTATTGCATTTATTTAATAGTGCTATTAAAAATAAACAACTGCTTTATCCTCCTTTATACTCTTGGCCTATATTTATTGCTCTTGGCGTTGTTGTTTTAGTATGCACAATACAGCTATTTAGTATAAGTGTTGATCCGTTTCAAACTCAGCAAATGTTAATTAAAACCTGGTTTATGCTATTATTTTGCTGGTTAATTTTTATTTACTGTAACCACTCCCTACGAATTAAAAAACTAGTTTACACTGTTATTTTTGCTGGGGTTTTTCAGGCCTTATATGCAAGTTATTTAAGCTTATCACCCGATATTATTAGCCCATTATTTAGTTATAAACATACCGATCGTGCTATTGGTACTTTTACTTATTCTAACTTTTTAGCCAACTATTTAGCGCTGTGCTTATGCTTAGGCATAGGTGTGTTGATCAGTGAGTTAAAACGCTCTGCTAACGACAATACACAATCACTCGCACAAACATTACGTGACTGGGCTGGTATATTATTAAGCTCTAAAATTGTATTACGCGTATCATTAATTATTATTATTGTTGCCTTAATATTAACTCGCAGCCGCATGGGTAACTCGGCATTTTTTATCGCTTTAATGGTTATGAGCTTATTGGCTTTATTTATTTACAGACAAAAGCCCAAAGCGTTTAAACACCTTATTATTAGCTTTTTTATTATCGATTTAATTATTATTGGTGCAATATTTGACGTTGAAAAAGTAAAACAGCGTATTAGCGAAACCAGTATACACTCAGAAACGCGTGACGAAGTGGTACGCGACTCTATACCACTTATATTAGATAAACCATTGCTGGGATCAGGTGGGGGTACTTTTTACACTGCTTTCCCTGCGTATCAATCAGAGCCCTTTTCTGGCTACTACGATAATGCGCATAACGATTATATACAATTTGCTGTGGAGCTAGGTATACCGGCAACATTAGCACTTGGTTTGCTGATACTTTATTGTTTATGGCTCTGTATTGCGACCATGCGCCAACGCAAAACCGCACTTTATCAAGGAGTAGCATTTGGCTGTGCAGTAGCTATTATTACTATGCTACTGCATTCTTTAGTCGACTATTCGCTGCAAGCTGGCGCTAATTCAATGCTGTTTTTGGCTATTTTATGCTTAGCTATTTTAACTAATAAATTACCTGCGCCTAAAACTATAAAAAAAAGACGTAATCAAGCCGACTAGTGCTGTGCTAAATCAAACTCTGTTAAGTGACCGTCGCCATGAATAAGCTGATAGCGGGCCAAATTACCTTGTTCTAGCGTTATTAAGCTAATAGCTGAATCGCTCACTAAATACTTTTGCCCATCGCCTTTGGTTTGGTGTTTATCAACCTCCATATGCCAACGTTTAGTAAAGAAATTCAGCGGACTTTTCGGGCTATATAAAATTGAATCGAGTTTATCGAGTATATTTATTAATTTACGCGGAAATTCATTTTTTATACCACTGGCAGTCAGCTGCCACACTCTATTAGGATGATCGCCAAAACGTTTTTGCACCGAAAAACAAAAGGAGTAATGTACATCACCAGATAAAATTAGCGTTTCGTTTGGGGTATCGTCTCTTCTAAAAGTATCGAGCAATTTTCTTGCCGAGCCTTCGTGAGCCATCCAGTTCTCTACGTCTACCGTGAGCGGTTGGCCGCACATATTAAATAGCGCTTGAATAGCTTCAATCGATTTAACGCCAAATACTGGCGCGGGCGATACAATAATAACTTGATCATGGCTCAATAAGCTCTGCTCAAGATCAGTAAGTCGCTCCCAATCAAGTAGACCAGAGGGCTCATTAAAATTTTGCTCATTACGCCAACGATGTGTGCGAGTGTCGAGCACCACCACTTTAGGAACCGTTGTCAGTTCATAATGCCAATGACTAAATTCTGTTAGTGTTTTATCAAATGCTTTAAATTGCCAAATATTACTACTCGCTAAGCTGTGCTTAAACGCAGCGATTAATGTGCCCGTTTTAGTGAGTGCATCATTTCCCATCCCTTGAAACAACCAGTAACTAATTAAACCATTGCTTACAATACGTTTACTCACTGGGTTTTGACTAATCGCTTGCTCCCATCCAGCTGTCAGGTTCCAGTCATCGGTTACATCATGATCGTCAAATATCATTAATGTAGATACATTGGCAAACAACCGCTCTACATCACTCAATCCTTTTGTATAATCAATCAGTGCTGATTTTTCGGCGTTAAAAATAGTCTTGTTTTGCTCGTTTTGACCTGCATACGTTATGCTTTGTATATCTACACATTGCCAAGCTGCAGCACTAAAATTTAATAAATAAAGTGCTATATATTCTTCAAAGTGAATAAGGTGATTGTGGGCTTTTACACTTGAAAAGTGAGGTTCATCTTTTTTCAGCCAGTAACTAACACCTAACTTTGAGCGTTTTTGCCAAGGTGTTTTTGGTAAGAACAAATGGCGATTATAAAGCTGCTCATTTATATCGTTCGGTAGCTCAACTGTAAGTGGTTGCTCTTTATAAATACCTAAGGCTTCAATTAACTGATGAATGGCTAATAACATAGGTCCTGCTACGTCATCGGCATAAACCTGATCACCGCTCAGTAATAGCAATTGTGCACCTTGGTTGTTATTACCGCGCTGAGTATTTTGCCAATGACTTGCAGAAACTAAACTGTCTTTTGCGGGATGATGTGCATTACGACATGATCCGTGCAAAATATCACTGAGTTTATTGGGAATTACAAATGCAGGTGTTGCTTGATTGCTATAGCACCAAGGCGATAAATCAATTGGGGTATCGTCAACTATAAGTTCGTAGCTTAATAAGCTGTCAGTAGGAAACTTATGATTTATTGGCTTTATAATGACGAAATGCAGATATAAGTGCTCGCCGAGAGAAACACTGTGCTGATCGCTGTAACATTCATAATTTAACAGTTCAATGCGACAGTTTACAGGCTTAGAGGTAGCAAACTGAATGCATACACTGGTTTGCTCTGCACGGCGCACCATAGGCCCCATTAATAAAATAGGAAGTTGCGCCGTGTGAGTTTTCATGTATTTAGCCTTTGGCTGCTAATTTAAATAAAGAGTAAAAGTTCTCTGTAGTCGCTTTTGCCAGCTCGTTAAAGCTAATTCCCTTTAATTCACTAATGTAATAAGCCACATCTTCTACATATGCTGGCTGATTAGTTTTTCCGCGATACGGTACTGGTGCTAAATATGGAGAGTCGGTTTCTATTAACAAGCGATCGAGCGGTATTTGTTTTACCACTTCTTTTAACTCTACGGCATTTTTGAAGGTAACAATGCCCGAAATCGAAATATAAAAGCCCATATCAATGGCTTTTTTAGCCATATCCCAATCTTCAGTAAAACAATGTAGTACACCACCACAATTTTCGGCGTTATGCTGTTTCATTAAATTAATGGTATCGCTACGAGCGTCACGAGTATGAATAATTAATGGCTTTTGTAGTTGATTTGCTACTTCTATATGACCTACAAAGCTTGCCTGTTGTACGGCATGCGTGTCTTTTGCGTAGTAGTAATCAAGTCCTGTTTCACCAATGGCGACGACTTTATCGTGCGACGCTAAATCGATTAATTGTTGCTTATTAAGCGCATCTTTTTGATCAAGTGGATGTACGCCACACGAAGCTGACACATCATCATAATGCTTAATTTTATCAAGCATATTCGGGAATTGATCAAGTGTTACGCTTACACATAAAAAGTGTTCAACCTTTTTTGCACGCGCTTTATCAAGCACTTGGTCAAGGTTTAAATCGAGCTTATCAAAATCAAGGCGGTCTAAATGGCAATGAGAATCTACAATCATGGTACTACTTTACATGGTATAAGTTGGATTACCGGAGTTTAACATAGTCCCCAGTAGTTTTTCGATCTTGGCGTTTAGGTTTGTTTTATCATCTAAAAAACTAATACCTATGCCAGGCGGGTTAGAGCTTTGCGCTCCTTGTGGTGTGATCCACGACACTTTCCCGGTCACAACGTCATCCTCTAACGCATCTGGAAGGGTAACTCGTAAAGCGAGTGAATGCCCTACTTCGTAACGCATATTAGTGCGTACAAATAAGCCGCCTTTTTTTAAATAAGGCATATAACAGCAATATAATTCATCTAAATCGTCTATATCTACTAATAGCTCTTGCATGCTCAGTCCTTTAATTATTTCGCAGTACGGACGCTAATCTCGATACTGCTAGCGGTAAATTTAGCCCGAGTATTTTGGTATTATTTTGTAAAAACTCGTTTAGAGCATGTTGCACATTTTGATAAGCGTCAAAGCTCATGCCTTGCATAAGCTGTTGTTTTAATTGCTCGCTTAAAAACAACGTAAATATACGAATAAGCTCAGGCTGTTTATTTATTATTGCTATTAACTCAGTAAAATTATGACTTTGTTTAAACTCAGTTGCAAATTTATAAAGTGTATTTATATTTTTTAGCTGATTTTGCTCTTGCCAGTATTTAACTTGCAGTGGTTGGCTGTAAAACAGCGGCAACCAGGTGTAATTAGTTATTTCTAGCGATTCTAACCATTGCTGAGCAAGTGCTAAGTTTGTTACTTTTACATCCGTTTTTGCACAGCGACTTAAAACAGTGGCTGGCAATTGTGTAGCTTGACTGGTTGTGAGAATTAAAAACCGGCTTTGACTTGGCTCTTCTAGCGTTTTTAATAACGCATTTGCAGCAGCGGTAGTCATTTTTTCGCAGTTTTCGATAATAGCGACTTTATTACCATTTTGCGCTGCCGAATGATGCATAAAATCACTAATACCACGTATATCGTCTACGCCAATACTCTGCCCATCAACTTGCGTTAAGCGCTTATCAGGGTGAGTACCTGCCTTTATTAATAAACAACTTTTACACTGTCCACAAGCCGATAATACACTTTTTTTTGCCGCAACTTGCTCGGCTATATTGTTGCACAACAATGCATTTGCTAACTGGTTTGCAAAAGCAAACTTGCCAACACCAATAGGACCACTAAACAACTGCGCATGATGAAAGCGCTGTGCTTTAAAACTTTGTGTTAAGCGTTGCTCTATATCGTGTAGCCAAGGCAGTCTCATATTATTTTTGCTCTGCAAAAAATGTGCGTAATACATTCGTTATATCACGATGTACGTGCTCAATGCTTTGGTTTGCGTCAACAGTTTTAATGGAGTTGTCGTCATTAGCAAGTTCTAAATAACGCATCCGTGTACGCTGAAAAAACTCAATCGCTTCTTGTTCTATTCTATCTAATTCGCCTCGACCTTTAGCGCGTTCAAGGCCAATAACCGGATCAATATCTAAGTAAATGGTTAAATCGGGTTTTAGCCCTTTTAATACCATGGAAGAAAGTGATGCAAGTGTATTAGCACTAATACCACGCCCACCACCCTGATACGCCTGCGATGACAAGTCATGACGATCGGCAAGTACCCATTGCCCTTGCTCAAGTGCTGGGTTAATAACATTATGCATTAGCTGCGAGCGTGCGGCGTACATAATTAATAACTCAGTTTCGAACGCTATTTCTTCGTCATGTTGTGCTTTTACTAATGTACGTAACGATTCAGCAAGCGGCGTACCACCGGGTTCACGCACATTAATAAAATCAATTTTTTTGCTGTTTAAAAACGACTGGCACAAAGCAATAGCGGTAGATTTACCGGCCCCTTCTAACCCTTCGATTACTATAAATTTAGGTTTCATAAAAAATTAGTTCTTTTTGTTTAATATATACGTTTTAACTGCCGCATTGTGTTGCTTCAATGTGGTTGAAAATTGATGACTGCCATCACCTTTTGAAACAAAGTAAACATACTCAGTTGTGGGTGGATTAACCGCGGCTAAAATAGCTGCCTTTGATGGCATGGCAATGGGTGTTGGCGGCAGGCCATTAATACGATAGGTGTTATAGGGCGTGTAGTTACGCAAGTCTTTACGTTTAATATCGCCGTCAAAGCTCTCCCCAATGCCGTAAATTACGGTTGGATCTGTTTGTAGACGCATATTAGTATTTAGTCTGTTTACAAATGCAGAGGCGATTAATGGCCGCTCACTGGCAAGGCCCGTTTCTTTTTCAATAATGGAGGCCATTATCAGTGCTTCATACGCTGTTTTATAGGGTAAATTTTGTGCACGCTGCTGCCAAGCAGTATCAAGGGTTTGCTGCATTTTTTGGGCAGCGCGTTTTAGCACACTGCTAATTGTGTCGTTATTATGATAGTGATAGGTTTCGGGAAATAACCAGCCTTCTAAGTGCATATCACTGCCAAGTATTTGCTGACTTAGTTGCTGCTCTTTTAAATCATTTTTTAAGTTATTGGCATTTTTAATAGCAGCTAATACTTCGCGCAGCGCTTGGCCTTCAATAATTGTAAAACTAAAGCTAACTTGTTGGCCGTTATTTATTTTTTTTATATTGCTAATAACACTATCGCTATTAAGTGCGTAAAGCCCCGTTTTTAAATCTGTGAGTGTTGGGTCTAGTTTAGCAAGTAATTGGTAACGCCAGCAGTTTTCTACCCAGTTATTGGCTTGCCATTGCTTACATAACTGATTAAAGCCAGTACCTTTTTTCACTTCAAATTGGGTGTTATTCGCTACTTTTAATGGGCTGTGGAGCGTTGCTTGTAATTGCTGATAACCAAAAACACTGGTAATTATAGCTAATAATAATACCGATAAAGTAACTTTTAACACTTAGCCTCCTTGGCTAATAATTTATTTAATAATAACTGGCTATGCACAATATCAAAGCTACGCTGCTCAAGACGATTAACAGGTACTACACCCATTAAGCTATTACAGATAAAAACCGCATCTGCTTCAAGTAAGTCTGCAATACTCACGCACTTAAAATCAACGGCTAATTTATCACATAATGATTGTAGATAAACCCCCTTTATCCCGCACTCATTAAGGCTTGGGGTAAATAATTTATTTTGCTTAATAGCAATAATATTTGCTGCAGAGGCTTCTATCACATTGTTGTTATAATCAAGTACAAGCACATCGTCACAAAGTTGCGTTTGCAGCGCTTTTTTTATTAATACTTGTTCAAGGCGGTTTAGTGTTTTGAGCCCTGCAAGCAAGGGTTGTGCGGCTAGTTTAATGGGGCTGATGTTAAGGCTTATACCCTCATTTGCCAGTCTGCTGTAATTTTGAGGATACTCTAAAACACTCAATAACACGGTTACATTACAGGTTTGCGGCAAACCATAACCGCGCCCTCCTTCGCCTCGCGTTATTACAATTTTAAGCACACACAACGTATGCTCCGCTATACTTTTAGCTATGTGCGCTTCAAGTTCAGCAATATCTACTAATGGAAAACCAAGTCGTGCAGCACATTCAATTAAACGTGCTTTATGATGTGACCAATGCTCTACTTGACCATTTACTACTTTTGCAGTTGTAAAAAAGCCATCACCATAATTTAAGCCTCGATCGTACGCGCTTATAGTGCTGTTTTTAACTGTTGTAATAATAGTTTGTGTGTTTTTTTGTGTTTTTTGCATATAAAAAAAGCCCAGTTAAACAACTGAGCTCTTATAGTCTGGTCTGTTGTTAAAAAAGATTATACCTTTTTAAACAGTAACGAGCCATTAGTACCACCAAAGCCAAACGAGTTACATAGTGCAAACTCTAATTTTGCATCTCGGGCAGTGTGCGGTACATAGTCTAAATCGCACCCTTCATCTGGGTTATCAAGATTAATTGTTGGGGTAACTTTTTGATCGGTTAACGACAATATTGAAATAATCGACTCAACCGAACCAGCAGCACCTAATAAGTGACCCATCATAGATTTAGATGAACTCACCATTACGTCTTTTGCTGCACTGCCAAAAACACTTTTAACGGCCGAGGTTTCTGCTTTGTCGCCTGCATGAGTCGATGTACCATGTGCGTTAATGTAACCAATTTGGTCCGCATTTACTTGCGCATCGTTTAGCGCATTTTCCATCGCTAATGCTGCGCCTGCACCATCTTCTGGTGGTGAAGTCATATGAAATGCATCACCACTCATACCAAAACCAACTAGTTCTGCGTAAATTTTTGCACCACGTGCTTTTGCGTGTTCGTATTCTTCAACAACCACAACACCCGCACCATCTGATAATACAAAACCATCGCGGTCTTTATCCCAAGGACGCGAAGCCGCTTGTGGATCATCGTTGCGTGTTGAAAGTGCACGAGCAGCATTAAAGCCCCCCATACCAATTGGTGTACAGGCTTTTTCAGCACCGCCAGCTACCATAGCATCTGCATCGCCATACGCTATCATACGAGCAGCATGGCCAATATTATGCAAACCCGTAGTACAGGCTGTAACAATAGAAATATTAGGGCCACGTAGTCCATTCATTATTGATAAATGACCAGAAATCATATTAATAATGGTAGAAGGTACATAAAATGGGGATAACTTACGCGGTCCACTATTAAGTAGTTTTATATGGTTTTCTTCAATAAGCGTTAAACCACCAATACCTGAACCCACTGCTACGCCAATACGCGTCGCGTTTTGTTCAGTTACTTCAAGGCCTGAATCTTTAAATGCTTGGATCCCCGCGGCAATGCCGTATTGAATAAATAAATCCATTTTTTTAGCATCTTTTGCTGGCATATAAGCCGATGCATCAAAATCATTGATTAGACCCGCGAAATGCGTACCAAATTTTGATGTATCAAAGTGTGTGATAGTTTGAATACCACTTTTGCCATCTAATAAGCCCTGCCAGGTTGATTGCACATCATTACCTAGCGGCGTCAACATTCCTAAGCCAGTTACGACAACTCGACGTTTAGCCACGGTTTGCCTCCAATAAGGTGTTTTATAAGGGGATAATAATACCCAAGCAACTTCAAAGTACTCGTCTCAAATTAGATTTAAAACGCATAATACCAATAAAATCAGTGTAAATTAGATTGATGTTTAGCTTTGCTTTGAATCATATACTTTGAAGTGGTTTGGATATAGAGATTAAGGGCAGCGAATGCTGCCCTTAATATGCGATTAATTACTCAGCGTGAGCTGTAACGTAATCGATAGCAGATTGTACTGTAGTGATTTTTTCAGCTTCTTCATCAGGGATCTCAGTATCAAACTCTTCTTCAAGAGCCATTACTAATTCAACTGTATCAAGAGAATCTGCACCTAAGTCATCTACGAAAGAAGATTCATTCTTCACTTCTTCTTCTTTAACACCTAGTTGTTCGATGATAATTTTCTTTACGCGTTCTTGGATATCGCTCATTCTTCTTTCCTTTATTAAAAACGCCAATGCGTTATTTTCAGATTGCGGCGTAGTTTACGTCGCATAATTCTCTGATTCAATCTTTTGACCATAAATAATTGTCTGGTCAAACCTCTTGAGTGTACGTTTCGTCTTTTATCGCTTATTTTAACCACGATTTCAAGTATGTTTAAAGCAAGATTGCCAATAATTCAATCTTTTTTGGCAATTTAATTACTTATATTTAATTACTTTCTTTGCACATAGGCTATTAAACCATGTACATCGCACCATTTACATGCAAAGTTTCACCCGATACATACGCAGCCGCATCTGACGCTAGGTAACATACAGCAGCAGCAATTTCATCTGGTTGCCCTAAACGCCCTGCTGGTACATTTGCCAGTGTGGCTGCTTTTTGCTCATCCGTAAGACCATCAGTCATATCGGTTTGAATAAAACCAGGCGCAACTACGTTTACCGTAATACCACGCGACGCTACTTCGCGTGCTAGTGACTTAGAAAAGCCAATAACACCGGCTTTAGCCGCTGCATAGTTAGCTTGCCCAGCATTACCCATAGTGCCCACTACTGAGCCAATATTGATAATACGACCGTTCTTTTTCTTCATCATTGGGCGTAATACCGCCTTAGATAAACGGAATATAGAACTTAAGTTAGTGTCGATAATATCATCCCACTCACTTTCTTTCATGCGCATTAATAAATTATCGCGAGTGATGCCGGCATTATTAACCAATACGTCAACATCGCCAAAATCAGCTTTAATCGCCGCCAATGTCGCCTCAATAGATGCAGGATCAGTTACGTTTAACGCATAACCTTTACCGCTTTCACCTAAATACTCGCTAATTTTAGCAGCACCCGACTCACTGGTGGCCGTACCCGCTACTTTTGCGCCTTGGGCAACTAAAGTAGTTGCAATGGCTTTACCAATACCACGGCTAGCGCCCGTGATCAGGACAACTTTGCCCGCTAATGAAAATAAATTAGTCATATTTTATACTCTTATTTTGCAGCATCAATTGAGGCACAGTCGTTAACTGAACCACAGATCATTGCTTTATCAATTCGTTTTGCAAGGCCAGTTAATACTTTGCCTGGGCCAAATTCGTAGCTTTGCGTTACACCTTGTGCAACTAATGCTTGTACTGTTTCAGTCCAGCGTACTGGGCTGTATAACTGGCGTACTAATGCGTCTTTAATTGCATCAGCTGACGTTTCAGCTTTTACATCAACATTATTAATAACAGCGCATTTAGGCGTGTTAAATGTTAACGCAGCTAAATCAATAGCTAGCTTTTCAGCGGCCGGCTTCATTAGCTCACAATGCGATGGTACGCTAACAGCAAGTGGCAATGCACGTTTTGCACCTGCATCTTTACACGCTTGAGAAGCGCGATCTACAGCCGCTTTATGGCCTGCAATAACAACTTGCCCAGGAGAATTATAATTTACCGGAGAAACCACTTCACCCTGCGCTGCAGCGGCGCAAGCCGCTTTGGTTTCATCGTCGCCTAAGCCAATAATAGCAGCCATTGAACCCACACCTGCAGGTACGGCTTCTTGCATATATAAACCACGGTTTTCTACTAACTTTACCGCTTCACTCAAGCTTATTACTTCGCTACATACTAATGCTGAGTACTCACCTAAGCTGTGTCCAGCCATAACAACATCTGCATCTGGGTTTGCTGCTAACCAGTCACGGTAAATAGCAACACTGGCTGTTAATAATGCAGGTTGAGTGCGGTGAGTTTGATTTAGCTTTTCTTCTGGGCCATTAAGAACCAGTTCTGCTAGGTCATATCCTAACGCCGCTGACGCTTCGCTAAAAGTTGCTTTAACAATGTCTGAGCTTTGGAGTAACTCAGTTAACATGCCAACACTTTGTGAGCCTTGACCTGGAAATAGAATTGCAATTTGTTGTGCCATATTTTGCTCTTTTTAATTAAACAAATAAATAATGTTATAAACACGGCAACTCAATTACTACTCGTTCACCGTGTCTTTAGAATGTATTTTTTCAAAAATTGCGGCTATTTTGTCAGGAAGTTGGCGTTCAACCTCCTTTACCGCTTCATCAATTGCTGCTTGAAATGCTTTAGCTGAGGCATTTCCATGGCTTTTAACCACAATACCGCGCAATCCTACCAGACTTGCACCGTTATACTGGTCGGGGTTCACCCTTTTATAGAGTTTTTTTATTATAGGGCTCAGCATAAACGCCATGCATTTGTATACGAGGTGCTTTTCAAGCGCGGCGGTAAACTTATTCATTATAAGTTTTGCAATCCCTTCACAGGTTTTAAGCGCCACATTACCCACAAAGCCTTCGCATACAATAACATCGGCTTTTCCGGTAAATATATCGCTACCTTCACTGTAACCAATATAGTTGATTAAAGGGCTTTGCTGCATTAATTGTGCAGCTTGCTTAATATCTTCATGGCCTTTGATATCTTCAGAGCCAATATTTAATAAACTTACTTTGGGATTATCGCAGCCAAGTGCTTGTCCTGCGACTACCGACCCCATAATGCCAAATTGATATAAGGTTTGCGCATCGCAATGTACGTTAGCACCCAGATCGAGTAAATAAACAGGGTTTTTTCGCTCTGTAGGTACCGCAGAAATAAGTGCTGGACGTTTTACACCAGGAAGCATTTTTAACACGTAATGTGCCATAAAGAATAACGCGCCAGTATTACCTGAACTTACGCATGCTTGAGCCTCGCCCGATTTAACTAAGTTAAGGGCAACGCGCATAGATGAATCTTTTTTGGAGCGTACAGCAACACCGGGCTTACATGCATTTGTAACAACTTCGCTACAGTGGCGAATAATAAGTCGAGGGTGTGCTAGTGAATCGAGTGATTCGAGTTGTTTTGATATGACTTGCTCATTACCGCATAAAATTAGCGTTAAATTAGCATGAGCATTTACCGCGTTAACGGCAGCGGGGATAGATGAACGGGGGCCGTAATCGCCCCCCATCATATCTAACGCTATGGTTAGATTATTCAGCATAAAGAAATCTCTTATTTAGAAATTACTTGAACGCCTTTGTAGTAACCATCTGCAGTCACATGGTGGCGACGATGAGTCTCACCAGATGTTTGATCTACAGTTAAGCTTGGACCACTAATCGCATCGTGTGAACGGCGCATGCCGCGTCTTGCACGAGACTTTTTGCTTTTTTGTACAGCCATAGTCTTCTCCTAAGAATCTTTCTTAAGTTGTTTCAAAATATCAAATGGATTAGGTTTCTCATCTTCCGCCTTTAAAACACCAAAGCTGGCAGGCTTTGCTGAATAACTGCATGAAGCTTCGTTGTGGGTAGAGACTAATGGAACTGCTAAAATTAATTCGTCTTCAATTAAATTAAAAACGTTAATTTCACCATTTTCATCAAGCGCTACTTCATCGTAGTCTTCTGGAAAAATGTCTGATTCTGTTTCATCACCAACTGGTGAATAAACAAAATCTTGCACCAAATCCAACCCTAAATCACCATTACAACGTTGACAAGTGACAGTTACGTGTGTGGACAAATTGCCTCTAATCACAACAAAACCTTGGTCGTCGTTTTTGCAATGAATTTTTACCGCTATTTCACCTACTTCTTCCTGCACAACTTCTCGTAAACGAGTTAGTTTCTCAAGCGGTACAATGCCGTCATACTTTAAACGGTGTTGCGCTGCTTTGCCTGGATGAAGAGTGATGGGAATTTTCACCTTTTGCATAGGGGCTGCATCATATAGATAGTTAGTTGGTTAGTCAAAGTAAAAAACCATATTTACGTGGTTTTTCACGTGTTTTACTCACGGATCTGATTTATCCTAACTCAATCTGATTTTGGTTAGGAAAACAATCTATGAAGTACCCACTTATATTAGCCTCAAGCTCACCCTTTAGGCAGTCTTTATTACAAAAATTCAATCTGCCATTCGATACATTTTCACCGAATGTTGACGAGTCAGCATTAAACAATGAAACCCCTGCACAACTAGTTAAGCGTTTAAGTGAATTAAAAGCCCGCGCAGCTAGTAAACACTTTAGTAAAGGCTTAGTGATTGGCTCAGATCAGGTTGCTGTATTTAATGAGCAAATTTTAGGTAAACCTCATAATAAACACAATGCCGTAAAGCAGTTATCCCTTTTTAGCGGCCATAGTGTAACATTTTTAACTGGCCTGTGCGTTTACGATCTTACATCTGGGGAGAGTAAAACCTGCATTGAACCATTTAATGTTACTTTCAAAACACTCACTGATGCGCAAATAAGTGCTTATTGCGATGCTGAGCAGCCCTATAATTGCGCAGGCAGTTTTAAAAGTGAAGGCCTAGGGATTTGTTTATTTGAAAAATTAACTGGAGACGATCCCAACAGTTTAATTGGTTTACCACTGATCAAACTCAGCCAATTATTAGCTGAGTTTGGCCTTGATGTGCTAAGTGCGCAATCAAATACCCCCCTTAGTTAATGCTCAGGCAGCAATAACTGTTGCAACTGCTGATAACTATCAACAGTTGCAATCGGGTTAAACTCGCTAAGTTGCTTTGCGTTATGTACACCCATAGTGACACCTATGCTATCCATACCCGCGGCTTGCGCCATTGCCATATCAATTTTTGTATCGCCAATCATAACCGCTTCATCGGCGCTTATGCCAAGCTCTGCTAATAATTGAAACAACATATCCGGCGATGGCTTAGAGCTTGCGTCATCACTACTACGCGTTGCACTAAAATAATGCCCTAACTCACTTTGATGTAATAAACGATCGAGTCCTGCGCGCCCTTTACCTGTTGCCACGGCTAAAATAATGCCACTGTGCTGTAGTGCTAATAGCACTTTTTCTACATCGGCAAATAATGGTGTAGCCGTAGTATCTGTTTGGTAATGCTGCTTATATCCACTAATTAACGCTTGGTGCTGCGCTCTATGCAGCGGAAATAATACCGCAATGGCTTTATCAAGCGACAAACCTATAATGCTTTTTGTTGCTTCATTGCTTGGCGGTTCTATATTTAACGCAACGGCACTGCTGCGAATACAATTAACTATTTTAGTTATTGAATCCATTACTGTGCCGTCCCAATCAAAAATAACCAGCTTGTACTTTTTGAGCGAACTGACTGCTATCACGTTTTATTAGCACGCAATTTAACTAAGCAATTAGCCAGTGCTTTATCAAGCGGTGCTTCTACGCGCATGGTTGTTTCGTTTTTAGGATGATAAAAAGTTAAGTCATGAGCATGTAAAAACAAACGATTTAACCCTGTTTTACGCATCGAATTATCAAACTCTTCATCGCCATATTTATCATCACACGCAATGGGATGCCCTTTGCATTGTGTATGCACACGTATTTGGTGAGTACGCCCGGTAACCGGTGACGCCTGCACTAACGAGCACTCGTTAAAGCGCTCAAGCACTTTAAAGCGGGTATGTGAGGGTTTACCTTCAGTGTTATCTACACGCACTACGCGCTCCCCAGACTTAAGCGTATTTTTACGCAGCCCTTCGGTAACATTTTTAGTTTTAGAGTCCCATTGGCCATCAACTAGCGCCCAATAGTTTTTTTCCATGGTTTTTTCACGTAACTGCTCATGTAAAGCAGTCAGTACTGAACGGCGCTTAGCAATTAATAAACACCCCGACGTATCGCGATCTAGTCTATGCACAAGCTCTAAACTGCGCTCTTCTGGGCGTAATACTCGCAGCGCTTCAATTAAACCATAACTTAAGCCACTACCACCATGTACCGCCATACCCGATGGTTTATTAATAACAATCAGGTATTTATCTTCAAATATAATATCATTTTCAAGGCGTGTTACTTTATCAAGTTTTGAAGGCACAAACTCTTCTCGTTCTGCCACCCTAATTGGCGCAATACGAAGAACATCTTCTAGCTGCAGTTTATATACCGGCTTAATGCGTTTTTTATTAACGCGCACCTCACCTTTACGCAAAAGTTTATAAATTGCGCTTTTAGGCACCCCTTTTAAATGGGTAATAAGAAAGTTATCAATTCGTTGACCTAAATGGTCTTCGTTGATCGTGACATAAGTTACTTGTAAGTCGTTTTTTTCTGACATTGCCTAATCACTAATTTAAGAAAAATAATTTAGTTGCTAACACAGTTATAATAGTGGGATAATCAGCAGCGCAAATATTTAGTATTTGCAAATAACAACGGTGCTTTTTAACGCAGTAATACATTCGTGATGCACATTCTGGGTAATTGATCATACAGATCCGAGTTAAGTTTTCCAAAGCTTTTATACATACCCAGTCAACACGTGCGATCAATTAGCGGCAATGCGCGTAATATATTGCCAGTTAAGTTTGAACATGAATTGATTTTTAATGCGATTGAAAAAGCAATGAACAGATAATTTGTCTGATAGTGACGACGTAAAAACGTCGTTCAGCACTTGCTCAATTGTAGTACCGTACAGCAGCTTATTTAGAACTAAAAAAATCTAATAAATAAGTCGTCATTAACATTGGCAGCGATTTTTGCTCACAAAAATGGATTTTAGTAGTACATCACATTGTATTACTCACTTACTTAACGAGCCCTATGCGCCTAAATATGAACGGCATTTAATAAGATTAGTATGACAGGCCAACTTCTGGGTAAAACGTGTAACGTAGCTGAAAAGCCGACAGTTTTAGCCCTGCTATGAATTTAATAGTAATAAATACACTATTGTTTGCCTGCATTTAAAAATACTGCGTACGCAAAAAACAGAGCCGTTCCATTAAAGACCCAGTCGTGAGGCTGCACATTCTAAAAATAGGAATAACTGAACAGACGTGAAAACAGCGTCATGTCAGCGACACAAACTAGTAGAGTAACAATATGAAACGTATGCTAATCAATGCAACGCAGCAAGAAGAAATGCGCGTAGCACTGGTTGACGGCCAGCGCCTATATGATTTAGATATAGAAAGCCCAGGTCACGAACAGAAAAAAGCCAATATTTATAAAGGCAAAATCACTCGCATTGAACCATCTCTTGAAGCAGCATTTGTTGAATACGGTGCTGATCGTCATGGTTTCCTTCCTTTAAAAGAAATTGCCCGTACTTACTTCCCAGCTGGGTATACTTTCCATGGCCGTCCGAATATTCGTGACGTGATCAAAGAAGGTCAAGAAGTTATAGTACAAGTTGATAAAGAAGAGCGTGGCCAAAAAGGCGCAGCACTTACTACCTTTATCAGCGTTGCCGGTAGCTACTTAGTTTTAATGCCTAATAATCCTCGTGCTGGCGGTATATCTCGTCGCATTGAAGGTGATGAGCGTACTGAACTAAAAGAGTCACTTAGTCGTTTAGAACTTCCTAAAGGTATGGGCTTAATTGTTCGTACTGCTGGTGTTGGCAAATCGTTTGAAGAATTAAACTACGATTTAAAAGCCTTACTTGTTCATTGGGAAGCAATTGGTGTTGCAGCCGACAGTGCTAAAGCGCCGTTTTTAATACACCAAGAAAGCAATGTAATATTTCGTGCAATTCGAGACTATTTACGTCGTGATATTGGCGAAATATTAATTGATAAACCACGTGTTTTTGAAGAAGCTAAAGCGCATATTGAACGTTTTCGCCCTGACTTTATGAGCCGTGTTAAGCTTTATCAAGGTGATACGCCATTATTTACGCATTACCAAATTGAAAGCCAAATTGAGTCTGCGTTCCAGCGTGAAGTACGCTTGCCTTCAGGTGGTTCAATTGTAATTGATCCTACAGAAGCATTAACCTCTATCGATATTAACTCGTCTAAAGCAACAAAAGGCGGCGATATTGAAGAAACAGCACTTAATACTAACTTAGAAGCAGCAGATGAAATTGCACGTCAATTACGTCTTCGCGACTTAGGTGGCTTAATTGTTATCGATTTTATCGATATGACACCACCACGCCATCAGCGTGAAGTAGAAAACCGTCTAAAAGACGCTGTTCGTCCTGATCGTGCTCGTGTGCAAATTGGTAAAATTTCACGTTTTGGTTTACTCGAAATGTCGCGTCAGCGTCTGCGCCCTTCATTAGGTGAAGCAAGCCAAGGCCCATGTCCACGTTGTAGTGGTCAAGGTACGATTCGTTCTAACGAATCAATTGCACTGTCTATTTTGCGTTTAATTGAAGAAGAAGCAATTAAAGACAACACTGCACAAGTTAATGCTCAAGTGCCTGTTGCTGTTGCCGCTTATTTATTAAATGAACAGCGCCGTAGTGTTCATCGCATGGAAAAACAACATAAGTGCGACATAGTGATCATTCCTAATCAACACATGGAAACACCACACTACGAAGTAATGCGCTTACGTAAAGACGAAACGATTGAAACAGTAAGCTATGGACAAATTGTTGCTCCAGAGCCTGAAGCATTTGAAATGTCTAAGTCGCCTGTAGCACCAGTACGTGAAGAGCCAATGTTAAAAGGCGTTGTAATGCCTGCAGCACCAGCTCCACAAGCGGCTCCTGCTAACGTTGTTGCCCCTGCTGAAACTAAAGCGCAAAGCGGTTTACTGGATGCAATTGGTAAGTGGTTTAAATCTTTATTCGCCAGCGAAACCGTTGAAGTGAAAAAAGAAGAAACACAAAAACAGCAACAAGAAACGCGCGATAATACGCGTAATAACGATAATCGTCGCCGTAATAACAACAAACAATCAGCGTCGCCGTAATAACCCTCGTTCTAAGCCACGCACTGAGCGTACTGCGGATGAAGAGGTTAAAACTAACTCTGTATCAACACCTGAAGCAGCAACGCAAGCTAACGAGAACCAAGAGAGAGGCGAGAATCGCAATAAGCGTCGTCGCAATCCTAATTCACGTAAGCGCCCAGAGCCACGCACTGAAGATAAAGATGCAGTAAAAGTTGATGCACCTGCAAAAGCAGAAGCTGAAACTAAGCCAGTTCAAGCCGAAGAGCCAAAGGATCAAAAACCAAAGGTTCGTCGCCAGCGTCGTAATTTGCGTAAAAAAGTACGCCTGCAAGATGAAAATGCTGAGCAGGTACAAACAACAGATGAAACACCTGTACAAGCTACAGAAAAAGAAACACCAGTAGCCCAAGAGCAAGCACCTGTTGTAGAAAAGCAAACTCAAACAGCGGCAGAAAAAACAGCTCATATTAAAGAAGAAAAAGTTGAAGATGTTGATTCTAACGATGAAACACCTACAACCGAAGACGAGCAAGAGCAAACTCGTACACGTTCACGTCGCTCACCTCGTCATCTTCGTGCATCAGGTCAGCGTCGTCGTCGCCCTGAAGGTGAAGGCAATGAAGCTAAGTCAGATGAAGCACCGGCATTTGTTCCTGTTGCCGACCAAGCTGCTGCAGAGTATGAAGCAGAGCTTAAAGCTAAATCTGCAGCTACACCTGCGGATGCAGCGCAACAAGTTGAACAAGCCGTTGCGGTTGAAGACTTAGCCAAAGTTGAAGCTGTAGAAGAGCCAGCTAAAGTTGAAACTCCAGTAGTAACTGAAGAGCCAGCTAAGGTTGAAACTCCAGTGGCAGCTGAAGAGCCAGCTAAAGTTGAAACGCCAGTAGCAGCTGAAGAGCCAGCTAAAGTTGAAACTCCATTAGTAACTGAAGAGCCAGCTAAAGTTGAAGCGCCAGTGGTAACTGAAGAGCCAGCTAAAGTTGAAGCGCCAGTGGTAACTGAAGAGCCAGCTAAAGTTGAAACTCCAGTGGTAACTGAAGAGCCAGCTAAAGTTGAAACTCCAGTGGTAACTGAAGAGCCAGCTAAAGTTGAAACTCCAGTAGTAACTGAAGAGCCAGCTAAAGTTGAAACTCCAGTGGTAACTGAAGAGCCAGCTAAAGTTGAAACTCCAGTAGTAACTGAAGAGCCAGCTAAAGTTGAAACTCCAGTGGTAACTGAAGAGCCAGCTAAAGTTGAAACTCCAGTAGTAACTGCAGCACCACATGTTAAAACAGCGATAGCTCAAGGGTCAGCAAGTGCGCCAATGGCACAGCCTACCCCTGTAGCTGATAGCGAAGTAAAACATACATCTGTTGCTATGGCTCACGATAAACGTGAACTAGTGCCAGACAGTGGTTTACGTGCGGGTTCAATCAAACCTGCTGGTCGTGCAAGTTCTACAATGACTAAAACAATGAGTGTTGATTAACAATACTCATTAAAAAGCCCCGCTAGTTAATTATTAACTAGCGGGGCTTTTTTGTACCTGTAACTTTAGATCAATCGCATTAGTCTTGTTCTTTTTCCATGAAGCGTTGTAACTGATCTTTTAAGTTTGGCGGAATGCCTTTGATCACTAAGGTATCGGTTGCTTCATTATAAGTAACACGTTCACCTAAGTGTTTACGCTCAAAGCTCACACTTACACCGCCACCTAAACCGGAGAACTTAACCATACTTGCCACTGTTTTTTTATCAACGGGGAATGACTCTTCTAAATCGTAACTTTGCTCTTTGCAAAAGCTGTCAAACGGACTGTCATCGCCTTTTGTAAGTGTTGCCGAAAGCTCACTTACGTTGGCATCTTCACCTGTCGTTACACAATCATTACAGTAATCAAATACTTGTTTACGTAAATCATCTTTTTCTGATTTATCAAATTGTTGCTCTGATAAGTAATCCTCTACAGCACTGAGCATTACTTGGCTTTGTTGTTTAGGATCAATACCTTCTTCACAGCCTAAAAAGTCTAAGAAGAAATCGGCAACTTTGCGCCCTGCGCGGCCTTTAATAAATGAAATATAACGATTGTCTTGCGCTTGGGTGTCCCAAGCGGTTAAATCGATTCGTGCCGCTAATTGCATACGCGAAATATCTAAATGACGTGACGACGCTAAATCAAGTTCAGAGGTAATTGAGTAATGCTCTTTAATATTAATCATCGCAATCAGCATGTAGTCTGTAGCCACATACTGATAGTGACAAAACACTAAATAACCGGTTTCATTAAATGCGTATTTATCAAGTTCCTCTTTTAACACACTCGATGCTTGATCTGTCATATGCCAAAAGCCAAGTTCGTTGTTACGGTAACTTTGCATTGCCGATGCAACTACGCTATTTTTATCGCCACTAAAAGCGCAAAAGCCTTTACCTGGCTTACCATTATATGCATGATGCAATTGCTCAATAAACACAGCTACTTTATCGTTGATTAGCATTTCATCATTACGTAAATGAATTTGAGTATCGCCGTCTTTTTTGTCTACATAATGAACGACTAGTTTTTTAACGTCTGTTGCCATCTTTGTTTTTCACGCCTCTGGTGTTAAAATGTGAGAATATAACTATTAAATTGAACCAACTGATGCCAATCTTATCAAAATACTCTAATGAACAAGTAGAACAAATCGTCGATCAGCTTATTGATGTGTTAACTCAACACAATGCGCCGGTTGATTTGAGTCTTATGTGTTTAGGAAATTCTATCACGCATATCTTAAAAGAGCATGTACCAACAGGGAAAAGACAAGCCGTTACCGAGAACTTTGCTAAAGCTCTCGCACAGTCGGTTAAATAAACTCTATGAATTTATCGCAGCACAATCAGTTTTCATCAAAAGCGAGTCAATTACTAAGTTGGGGGCATTGGTTTACCTTTGCCAATATTGGCTTAGCGCTCTTAATTAGCTTAAGCTACTTGTTTGCCGACTCGCCACCTACAAGCTTTATGGGTATTACTTATATGCTAGTTACTTGGCTTAGCCATACTAGCTTTATTGCCTTTTTAGCGTTTGTGCTGACGGTATTTCCGCTCAGTTTAGTTTTTCCATACCCTCGCCATATTCGCGGTATGGCTGCAGTTATTGCTACCTTTGGCGCCTCTTTACTCACACTTGATGCTTATGTTTATTTTAATTTAGGTTATCACTTAAGTAGTTCTGCTTTACCTGAGATCATTTCGCTTTTATGGCACCGCTTAAACAGCTCACCCGCTTTAACAACTATTTTAGCCGGTGGCATAGTTTTAGTTATTTTAGGTTTTCAGTTAACGGTCAGTAATTTTACTTGGCAAAATTTAGCGCGTTTAAAGCAGCTCAAGTTTGCTCGCTACGCGAGTTCATTTTTAGTGATTTGTTTTGCTTTAAGTCATAGTATTCATATTTGGGCAGACGCTAATTTAAAGTTTGATGTAACTAAACAAGATAACTTTTTACCACTCTCTTACCCTACAACGGCTAAAAGCTTATTAGCTAAAAATGATCTACTAGACATAGAAAGCTATAAACAAGCGCATAATGTGCAAATTAATCAACAAAACATTAGCTACCAATTGCCTACTCCGCTGACAAAATGCGAAGATTACACACCGGCTAAAATTGATATTTTTGTATTTGAAACAGCGCAGCAGCTTGCTCAATTTGCCAGTAATAAAAACTTGTATAGCACTAAGCAGTTTTTACAACCAACCGATCATAACGATATGCTCTTTAGTTTAGTTTATGGTTTACCAGCATTTTATAAATCTACAATTATAAATGAGCAAACATTACCCGCATGGCAAAGCCAACGTCGCAGTGTTGAAGTAACGGGTATTGCAGCGTTAAATTTTATTAACGATCAAACCCACACTAATAGTGCAATTAGAATTATTAAAGGCACTGATGATTTAGCACCTCGCGATAAAAATACTCATGTTTATGCTTTTAGTTTGGCTGATAATAATAAAGAGGTGGTAATTACCTCAACGCTTTATAGTTCAGATAAACGGATCACTCGCGTTAATGGCCTTATTCAACCTAGCGATATAATAGCGACCGCTGTTGGGCAGTATTTAAACTGCAACGCTATTGCTGAGCAAACTATGCTTGGTGTTAACTTACACCAGAAAAAAGATAATATGGGTGTTAATTATTCTCAAGGCGTGGTTATAGCGTATAAAAAGGATAGAATTACCTTAATTGATCCTGATGGCGACTTTAAAAATATTTCTGCCGCCGAAGGGTTTTCGATTGAGCAAGGCTTAGACATTCCATTTTTAGTTCACAGTATCAAAAAGTTAAAAACCTTTACTCAATAAGGCTATTATTAACCTAGCTTGCTATACCGCCAAGCTAGGTTATAGTTTTACTTTAACGTTATTAATTTAACGCAGTAAAACACTCTTAGGGATAGCCAATATGATTAAACTGAACTGTATTTTTATTTTCCTCTTGCTTACAACCTTAAGCTTTAACAGTTTCAGTGCAACCAGTTACTACAAGTGTGTTACACAAGAAGGCACCACATTTTCTCAATTCCCGTGCGATAACAACGCCACCGTATACAAAGTTAACACCATAATAAATCAGCAAGTAGGCCCTAAAGTAGATTACACCAAGCAATTAAACGAACTGGAGCGCGAAAGCTTACTAGCAGGCTTACAGGCAGAGCTGCGCAGTAATCAACATAAGTTAGCAATATTAGATCGTAAAAAAGACCAAGCTGATTATAAACAGCAACAGCGCCTTAACCATATTTTAGCCAAGGAAGATAAAAAACGTATTGCCGCCGATATTGCTAAAAAACAAAAAGTAATTAACAAAAACTATAAAGCACAAATTAATATGGTAAAAAAGCGCATTAATAAATTACAAAAAAAAATAGACAACTATCAGTAACCTTTATCTCATGAATAAATAACATCTTAATTTAGCTTGGTTTTAAATCGAGAATAACATACTCTTAACAATGATAGAGTATAAGCTCTAGCGTCTAATAAGGAGTAATGATGCAGCCTCGTCATATTGCTGAATTAATTTTAACGGGCTTTAAAAAGCACTACCTGTTATTTCAAAAAACCACGGCAAAAGCACCGCTGGCGTTTGCTAAAAGAGACTGGCAAGCAATTAATGATATAAGCCGATTACGTATTAGCCATTATGATGATCGGGTTAACGAAACCACCGCCACGCTTCGACAACAACAAACCGAACAACTCGACGAACAGCTGTGGCTAGAAGTAAAAAAGCTCTATCAACACTTTTTATGTTTTCATCCTCAGGCTGAGCTTGCCGAAACTTTTTATAACTCGGTATTTTGCCGCTTGTATCATCGCCGTTATTTTCATAACGACTTTATTTTTGTAGAAGCCACTCTAAAAGATGCGCCTGCAGTGCCCGTAGAAGCTGAGTATCGCAGCTATTTTCCTGTGGTTGACGGCCTAAAGCCCACAATTAAACAGATCATTAATCACTTTGATTTTAAAGCTCCCTTTGTAAACTTAGAGCGAGACATACGACTGCTGGTAAAAGCATTTTATAAACAAGCGCCCGATACGCACCATAAAGCATGGCAAATGCGCTTTGATATACTACACACCCCATTTTACCGTAACAAAGCCGCCTATATTGTAGGGCGAGTGGTATCGCAAAGCGGCGTACAGCCGTTTATTATTGCAGTACTACACCATGAAGATAAAGGCTTGTACCTAGACGCACTACTTACTAAATCGTCGCAAATGCGAGTTATTTTTGGTTTTGCGCGTGCCTACTTTATGGTAGAAACCCATGCGCCTTGCGCATTAGTGCGATTTTTAAACCAATTAATGCCCAATAAAACCATAGCTGAGCTCTACAACGCTATTGGCTTTCATAAACAAGGTAAAACCGAGTTTTACCGTGAGTTTTTAAATCATTTAACTCACTCTAACGACGAATTTACTATTGCCCCTGGTACACCAGGCATGGTGATGATGGTATTTACCCTGCCCTCATTCGGCTATGTATTTAAAGTTATTAAAGATAAATTTGGCGAAAGTAAACCTTTTGGTCGTGATACCGTGTTAAAGCGCTACCAGTTAGTTAAAAAACACGATCGGGTTGGCCGCATGGCCGACACCATAGAGTATTCTAACGTCGTATTTCCTTTAGCGCGGTTTGATAGTAACTTGTTGCAGCAGTTACACCAAACCATTGGCTCATCCATGGTAATTGAAGGCGACTGGCTTATTATCAAACATTTATATATTGAGCGACGCATGACACCGCTTAATCTATTTTTAGAAAATGCCGATGATGCCAGTGCCGCCGATGCGATTGAAGAGTACGGCCAGGCACTAAAAGAAATGATTGCTGTTAATATATTTCCCGGCGACATGCTGTTAAAAAACTTTGGTGTTAGTAAACACAAACGTATTATTTTTTATGATTACGATGAAGTGCAATATTTAACCGACATGAATTTTAGAGCACTGCCTAAAGCAAAAACGTATGACGACTACTTAATGGATGAGCAAAGCTATTCGGTTGCACCGCAAGATGTATTTCCTGAGCAACTTTGCACCTTTGTAATGCCTAACCCAATCTACAAGCAGTTTTTAATGAGCACACATCCAGAGCTTATTGATGTTAACTTTTGGAAGCAAGCACAGCAAAATATTAAAAATGGTCTGGTTAGTCATATTTATCCATACCCGACAGCACAACGTTTTATCCATCACTGGTAAAGCGTTAAGGACACACAATGAATATAAGTAAAATAGATTTAAATTTACTGGTTTATCTCGATACTTTATTGCGCGAATGTAATGTTACCCGCGCAGCAAACCGGTTAAGTATTACTCAACCTGCCATGAGCAATGGCTTAAAGCGCCTTCGTAACTTATTTAACGATCCTATTTTAGTACGCACCAGCGATGGCATGGTACCCACAGAGCGCGCGTTAGAGTTACAACCCGTTATTCGCGGTATATTAATGACCCTAGAGGAAACACTTGCGCCTAATCGTGAGTTTGAAGCAAGCCAAAGTAAGCGCGTATTTAGAATAATGGCCAGTGACTATGCGGCCAGTACCTTAGCGCCCAAGCTATTAAGTAAATTACACGCAGAAGCCCCCGACACCACCTTAGATATACTCACCCCTAGTGATGTGACCTTTCATGATGTGGAAAATGGCAAAGTGGATATGGCAATCAATCGCTTTGAAAACCTACCGCAATCGTTTCATCATAAACGCATTTGGAAAGACAGTTTTTGCTGTTTAGTTAAATCCGATAACCCGATTATTGACAATTTTAGCCTAGAGAGCTACTTAAAAGCACGCCATATTTGGGTAAGTAAAACCGGTTTTGGTGTAGGCGTAGGAATGGATCCTAAAGATGTGCAAAAACTCGGCTGGGTTGATGAAGCACTCGCTCATTTTGGTAAACACCGTAATATTGCCACCTTTACCCGTAACTACCATGTGGCGGTACATTTAGCCAAAGTACAAAACTTAATAGCAACATTGCCCTCCAAAGCCGCTAACATTTATATAGACGATCCTAGTCTTAAAATATTAGAACCTCCTTTTCCTATTCCACCGTTTGAGTTAGATATGATTTGGAGCCCGCTGTTACATCGCGATGCTAGTCATATTTGGTTACGTCAAAAAGTAGCCGAAGTTGCTGAAGAACTTAAGTAATACCGTTACAAAAATTTTGTAAAATTTGCTTACTTAATCTAACAAGTAAGCAAACATCATCCTAAAAATATATTTATACCAATAAAAACAAATGATTACGAAAGTATTTATAGTGGAACAACCTTTGCTTTTATATAAATGAACATTTAATTTCATTTATAAGAGAGGTCATTATGAACACCCATCAAAGTAATGAAGTAAATCATATTTCTGACATCATCCAAGTAATGAATAGTGGTATAGATTTTTACGAAAAAGCCCAACAGAACGTAAAAGATCCCGCTGTTGCCGCCCTTTTCCAGCGCATGATTGATGCGCGTAAGGTAACCGTTGAACGCTTACAACCTTTTGCTGTTAATGAACAAGGCGAACGTGAGGATGGCTCATCATTTGCGGTAGAAGCGCGCCGTGCTTACACTGCGCTTATCACTAAATTTAGCAGCAATAACGACGATACGTATATTAAAGAGCTAGAAGAAGTTGAGGATAAAACCCTCGAAGAAATTAAAGATGCAATGAAAAAACCACAACCCGCAGACTGCGAAGCTGTACTAGCTAAAGCATTACTAACAATGCAAAGCTGTCATGCTGAAATGAGCCGAATGAAAAAGCAGTAAGTAGCCTAAATTCTGGATAATAACTCTACCTAAAGCTGAGTTCAGGTTAAACAATTAAAAAAGCCCAGCATTCTTAAATGCTGGGCTTTATATTAAGTATAAAATGGGAGTATCTATAATTAAAAGCGGTATTCTGCACCTAGGTAGTAATACGCACCGTTAAAGCCAAATGGGGCTGAACGGCGAGAGTATTTAAATACCCCTGGGCTGCTTACAATGGTATTGCCTTGGGCATCTACAATAGTACCAGTACGTGAATTACCTATAGTATTTTCATCTGGGTACACATCAAATAAGTTATTTGCACCAATATTTACCGATAAGTTCTCAGTTATAAAGTAATTTACTTTAACATCAGTTAATATTTCGGCACCGTAGGTCTGGCGGCCGCCATCTTCTACTGTGTACTCACCAAAGCGATTAAGTGACAAATTAACTGTCCAGTCATCACGTTGATAAAGCGCACTTAAGTTAATGCGATCCTCTGGTTGCCACTCTTCAATAATAGAAATTTCTTGGTCAGAGAACACGTCCTCAACCGGTACTGTTTCTAAGCCTGAACCTGCAGGGGTAAATAACGACACCACATCGGTTTTAGTAAAGTTAGCTGCTAAGGTAAAATCAAGCGTACCGCCTAACCCTTCAGTGTTCCAGGTAGCAACAAAGTCAATACCTTGCGTTTCTGTATCAGCACCATTTAAGAAAAACTGACCCGCACCAGCACCTGAGCTTATTAATGCAGCGTCAAGACTTGGCGACAACCCTTTACCTAAACGATTACTAATAACTATACGGTCGTCTATATCAATTGAGTAATAATCGAGCGTTACGTTAATGTTGTCTGTTACGTTATACACTATACCTAAGCTGCGGTTTTGCGACTTTTCTTCTGTTAGTTTTGGAATACCTAAGCTTTGCGCTAATGTTGAGTCGTTTCTAAAAGTACCGACTTCTTCGGCAACTAAGTTGCCAGTAACATCGTCAACAACAAATTGAGTACTGATATTATTAAAATACAGCTGCTGCATTGACGGCGCTCTAAAACCTGAGCTTAATGCACCACGCAGTGATATATCGTCAGTAATCGACCAGTTACCCGCTAGTTTAAAGTTAACCGTATCACCAAAGCCTTTATAATTATCGTAGCGCAGTGCGCCCGATAAAATAACGTCTTCAATAATATAGGTTTCAGCATCAAGGTAGAACGAAATCACATCGCGCGACTCATCAACCGATGACATTGGCGATGAACCACCAAAACCTTGCGTACCGCCCGAAGCATCTTCGCTGCCAACACCACCGCTTAAACCGCTAAATTCACTCACTCCTTCTACTGTATCGTAATCTCGGTATGCGTATTCGCTGCCTTCTAAAATGCGATACTCATCGGTGCGAATTTCTGCGCCCATAGCGAGTGAGTAATCATCAAAATTTTGAGTAAAATCTAAATTAAGCGTTTGTAGCGATAATTCCATACCGTAAGCATAGGCTTCACGCGGAATAGTGGCGCGAATATCAGCAGCACTTAAGCCTTGGTCATAGCGTAAAAAGTTAGCATACGAGGCGTTAATTGTGTCACTGGTAGTGTAATCAATACTGTTTTCACCATAGGTGTACGATAAGTCTAAGCTAGCATCGTTATCAAATTGCGTTTTGTAACCAAAGTTATACGAAATATCGTCGATAGTGGTGTTAATTTTTGGCAAAAAGCCAGCCTGAATTGTCGCATCGTTATCTTGTAAAACCGTATTACCGCCACCGTTGGCATTGTGCCTGAAAAACGCTGCCGACTCGTTATCGCGCGTTGAATAAGTAATAAAACCGTATAGTTCGCCATCACCTAACTCATAACCTGTGCTTACAATTAAGCCAAATTGTTGTGAGTCGGCATCGCCTATTCTAAAGGTATCTCTGTCGGCTGTTAGCTCTCGCGGATCGCCCGCTACTAAAGTGCCGTCATCAAGTGTTGTACAACCATTAAATTGGCAAGAGCCATGTAAACCGGCACGGTTAGTTGGCGCACGATCACGGTAGTTAAGTGTAGTATTTACGTAACCTTTATCACCTAAAGCAAAACCCTTATTAAAATCAAGGTTTATCGTTTCACCATCGCCTTCTGAATATTGGCCATAGTTAATTGCGGCTTTACCACCTTCGCTACCATCTTTGAGTACTATATTAATAACACCCGCTATGGCATCTGAGCCATATTGCGCTGCAGCACCGTCACGCAGTACTTCAATGCGCTTAATTGCCGACGCCGGAATAGCATTCATATCGGTACCCGCTGTACCACGACCTACCGAAGTATTAATATGAATAATACTGGCTTGGTGGCGGCGCTTACCGTTAATAAGTACTAATGTTTGATCTGGGCCTAAACCACGCAGTGTTGCTGGGCGAAGGGCGTCGGTGCCATCACTAATTGACGAGCTTGAAAAGTTAAACGAAGGCGCAATTGACTGCAGCATTCTGCCCACTTCTGTTTGCCCTGTATTCTCTAGTGCTTCTGCACTTAAAATATCAACCGGAACAGGTAAATCTTCAACTGAACGACCTGCTACACGACTCCCGACAATGGCAATTTTTTCTATTTTTTCTTGGGCAACATCTTCAGCAGCATTAACGCCCTGAGTGTTTGCAGCAAGTAATGCAGGCAATATTGCTGCACTAACGCCTGAAAGCTTCATCATGTTGTTATTTTTCCTATTGATTTGTTTGAGTTTTATACTCAGTAAACCATTTTGATCAACAACCGCATCGAGCTTACTGTCACCTAACAGTGCCTCCAGTGCATCTAATTGGGTGTAAAAACCATAAAGCGAATTTGCATTATATTGTTTAGCTAACTCATAAGAAAACACCACGGTTTGCTCAGTTTGCTTAGCAAATTCTATTAAAGCTTTGTCTGCTCGCTGCGCTTTTATATCAAATTGCACCATTTGCCCGGTAGTTACTGTGGCTAAAACATTCAAGCTAAAAAAAGCCGATGCAAGCACACTCAAACTACACAATAAATGCGTTTGGTTACTGCGCAACTTATATAAACAGTTGGCAAACAAAAATCCTCTATAGGTTTTATTCTTTTTATTAATATATTTTTTACTTTGCATGTTCATAATTGCAACTTAATCCAACATTAGCATGATTTTAGGCGCTGCTATTTATGACTTAGTTTGACGTTTAAGGCTAACTACGTGCTCACCTAAGCGTTCGTGATCAATCGAAAAATTTGTTTTTAAACTTTCAAGTAGCCCAGCAACATCACCCGCTTTAAATACCCCTGCAACTTTAATATTCGCAAGCTCTGCCGATGAAAGCTCAAACCGAGTAGCGGTATAACGGCTAACTTCATTTAAGGCATCGCTTAATTGTTCTCCGTTAAAAATTAGCATGCCATTTTGCCACGCTAAATCTCGTTGCACATCGTCAGCAGAGAGGCGTTTAATAGGCGCTGTAACACTTTTTTCTATAATTGCTTTTTCGCCTGAGAGCACAATATTTGCGTTTATTTTTCTAATTTTTTGGGTGCTGTTATCGGCTAGTTGATAGGCTTTAAAATCGTTAGCATCTACAGCTACACTCGGATCAGTGATCATAACTTTTCCTTCGGTTACCACTAATTCTAAATGAGATGAGGTATTGCGCTGCACATTAAATACAGTACCTAATGCTGTAAAGCTTTTATCACCTGCCATCACACTAAATGGCCGCGTAGCATCTTTAGCAACATTAAAACGCCCTTCCCCTCTACTCAGTAATAACTGTCTGCGCCCTTTACTATAGGCAACCTCTAATAGGCTATTGGTATTAAGTTGCACTATGGTGCCATCGGGCAGTACGTAAGTGGCTTGCTCTCCCACCTTGGTTTTATAAATTTTAGTATAATTAACTTTCGCTAGGGCTTGGTTATAACCAGTCTCTAAATTAACCAATAAGTAACTGCAAATCATTAACGCAGCAAATAAGCTGGCCGCGATACCATACGAAAACACCCATTTACTTTTTTCCTCGGTATTGTTTTTATGCGGAAATAAAGTGCTTAACTCGTTTAATACACTCAGTTCGTCCCACAACTTAGCGAGTTCGTAAACGGCGTCTTGGTGTGCATTACTTTGCAGCATCCATAATTTAAATTGCTCTTTTTCAACCTTGTTTAAACCGCGATCTATCGCGCTTATCCAATTAGCTGCTGTTTCTAAAATTAAATCTTTTGGTGTAAATTGATGAATATTACTCATTTTGCCACACTCACTATAGTTGGCCTTTGAGCAGCGGTATCGTGCTTTTTATACTGCTCATTTTCATCCTGAGAATGCTCTCGCATGTATAGCATGGTTTGTAGTAACCCTTTTGCAATATGTTTTTCTACTGTGCTTTGACTTAACTGTAGTTGCTGGGCAATTTCTTTTTGGCTCATACCGTACACTTTTTTTAATATAAAACACTTACGAACCGTCAAGCTTAGTTGCTCTGTTGCCCGACAAAACAATAAAAAACGCTCTTTCGAGGTGTACTCGTCCTCTAGTTGTATTGATTTAAGTAACTTTGGTAATTCATGATCATCACAAAGGGAGTCGCTAAATTTATTATCCCATTTAGCAATATGATTAAGGGCAAGGTGTTTAGCAGTTTTGAGCATGTAACTACGCGTAAATTGAATATCTTGTTTTAAATCAGCTTCGTAGCTTTTAATAAAGGTTTCTTGCACTATATCTTCTACGTCGTCAGGTAACACTATTCGTGAAACAAAGCGGCGTAAATGAGTCGATAACTCTGTAAATGTAGTGGCTAATTTGAGTCCTCGCGCCATCCTTAATTTCATCCCTTATTATTGTATAAACCTAAGTTTGTTAAGATGACTAATTTTAACGTTAATTACAAGGTAAATTGTTAATCCGCGGTTATTTTTTCGTTGCGTTAAAAGTCTCTTTATATGTTATTAAAACAGTAATAAACCTGCATTTTGACCTAGGTCATGCTTTAACTAAATAACGTATTAGCAAGTTCGTGGTGCAACAACTAAAAAGCTATAATATGCAAAATTTATCTCGCTTGAATGTAAGCAACCTAAGGGAGTTTTGTGGTGTTTAATAAAACAAGTTTAAGTGTTTCTGTATTATTAGCAGCAAGTGGATTGCTTGTTATTAGTGCACCGGTGAGCGCATCGCAAACCACGTTATCGAGCCAAGTATTTGCGAATTTTAGTAATATTCAAATTGACGATCAGCACCAGGATATTGAAGATTGGCAACTTGATGTAAAACGCTTTTATCTTAATTTAGACCATCAATTTAATGATGACTGGTCATTAACAGTGACCACAGATGTGCAGTGGCAACGCCAGCAAGACCCTACCGACATTTGGTTTCGTCATGCTTATATAAAACGCAATTTTAATCAAGGAAGTACGCTTAAAATTGGTGTTGCTGAACTGCCATGGATTGATTACATCGCACGCCGTGTAGGGTATCGTTATGTTGATCCGAGCTTAACGCCAAAAAACAAATTAGCCGGTCCAACCGATTTAGGTATTCATTATGGCCATAAATCGGCGCACTTTTCGTATGCTGTATCGGCTATTACTGGGGGTGGTTTTCAAAAGCCAACTGTGGGCGATCGAATTGATTTAGAAGCATCGGCTGTGTGGCATATAAATAAACAATTTGATTTTGCTTTAGGTGCCTATCAAGGTACACGCGCACTTGATAAAGACGAGGCCGAGAAAAATCATACTGCAGAGCGTTTCAATGCAGCGCTAAGTTACCTGCATCAAGGGGTACGTTTTGGCGTTGAATATGTATATAACGACAACTGGAACCAAGTTAACAAAATACCGCAAGACGCTAGCAGCGGCTGGGGGACCTGGGCAAGTTATGCTTTTAAACCGGGTTACTCTGCATTTGCTCGGTACGATACAATCAACCCTAATAGACGTTTAAACGCTAGTTTAGAACGTGATTACATACAACTAGGTGTTGATTATAAGGCAACTTCTTATTTAACGCTGGCGCTTGTTGCTAAGCAAAGTAATATTGATAGTGCAACAGTTGAGCGAACTCAAAATGAAGTAGGTATATGGTCAATGTGGAATTTTAAATAATCTGAGGTAATGGTCTTAATTCAAATATTAGGTTTATGTTATGCCAATAAAAATGCGCCAAAACGGCGCGTTTTTTGTACTACTCTAGTATACACAGAGTAAATAATCTGAGTTTTAACTAAGTACATTGCAGCAATAAAAAACCGCTTAACCTTGTTAGCTTAAGCGGTTATGCATACTGTATTAATAACGAGAATCAGCGGGATTATCCATACCTGGCCAATCGTTTTCTTTACCTGCAAAGTCAGGACGTGGCTTTTTAGTAAAGTATTCCACAACATCAACAACCTCTTGCTCTGATAAAGTGATCTGCCCAAGCGGCGCTTCACGACTCACACTCAATGGCATGTTATGAATAACAAATGCACCTGCTCGAGAGGCTCGTGCCATACCTGCCCCAATGTTAAATGAGTCATCGCCCCATAATGGTGGGAAAATATAATCACCAAATTGATCTTTTATCCCCTCGCCATCACTGCCATGACAAGTACCGCATTGCGCTGCATAAACCTGTGCACCGTTATTTGCGTTTGCTGTATATTTGCCTACTTTAAAATACTCTAGGCTAGTTAGCTTAACGGTATTGCCCGGTGCCACATCACCACCCAACCATTTCATATAAGCATGCATACCTTGCATTTCTGGCGAATCTATTGGGATTGGTTTACCATTCATCGAACGTTGAAAACAGCCGTTAATACGCTCGTTTAAATCAAGTACGCGTTGCGCACGTGGATTAAAGCGCGGATAGCGATTATAAGTATTTATATAGGGTGCCCCCAACTCTCGTTTACCTTGCCCCATATGGCAACTATTGCAATTGAGCCCGTTACCTACATTATCGGGCAATAAGCGCGCCGTTTCGTTAAGTAAGCGCATACCGTATAAAATAGCCTCTTCATCTTTGTGGCCTACTACATCGGTAATTTTTGGAATGGTAAATTGATCAATCACCTTACCTTCGGCATCAATTACATCGTAAGTTTTTGCATCAGGCGCATCATAAAAACGGCTTTCATAACCCATGTAAGCAGCAACCGAAATTACAACTACAAGCACGCTTATCCCTAGTAACTTATTCATTTTCTATCTCCTTTGCGGGTACATAATGTACCGGAGCATGGTCAACTACACGGCGCATAGTCGCAACATCTCGAGTTGAAATATGGCTGCCATGATTGCCCCAACTGTTGCGAATAAAGTTTAAAACATCGGCTAACTCTTGGTTTTTTAAATGATAAAACTCAGGCATAGTAAATGTCATTACATCGTGCGCGGTTGTTGCCATTTCACCCCCTGCTAAAGTGACTTGAATTAACGAACTGGGATCTTCTGCAAACACAATAGAGTTACCAGCCAATGCTGGAAAAATACGTGGTGCGCCTTTTCCATCTAAACGATGACACGCGGCGCACTGCTCCATATACAACAAAGCACCAGAGGCCGAAAAGTCACCTGCCCGCAATGCACTTGTAGTGGTATCTGCTTTTGACTGCCAATTTTTTTCATACCCAGGGCGCGGTGCTAACTGATGCAAATAGCTAGCAATAGCGTTTAAATCTTTATCAGTAAAGTACCGCGTACTATGCGCCACTACATCGGCCATGCTGCCAAATGCGGCAGTTTTGTCGGTACGTCCTGTTTTTAAAAATTCAACAATATCGGCTTGTTTCCAGGTTGCTAAGCCTAACCCTTCATTACGTAAACTTTTAGCATACCAGCCCTCCAGTACTGAGCCTGATACAAACTGACCCGATGCATCATCTGATAGCGCCTTTTCTTGAAAAGCAATACCACGTGGCGTATGGCACGCACCACAGTGAGCTAATCCCTCAACTAAATAGGCACCCTGATTTTGCTCAGTCGTTAAATTGGGGTTAGCTGTAAAGCTACGCGCTGGTGAAAATAATGCATGCCACCATGCTAATGGCCAACGCATACTTGCAGGCCATGGAATGGTTGTTTGTTGATTTTGTTGCTTTACTGCGCTAACGCTTGACATAAAATACGCGTACATTGCCTCTATTTCAGCATCATTTACTATTTTATATGACACAAAAGGCATAGCAGGATAAAGCGGTTGGTTATCTTGGCGAATGCCTTTTCTAACTGCACGTTCAAAATCGACGTAGCTATAACTACCAATGCCTGTTTCGATGTCGGGAGTAATATTTGTAGAATAAATAGCCCCCATAGGTGTTTGCATGCCTAAGCCACCCGCAAAAGGTTTTCCGCCGGGTGCCGTATGGCACGCAACACAGTCAGCAACTCGTGCGTAGTATTCGCCCTGAGCAATGAGCGTTTGATCGTTAATATCTACTTTATGTGTTGCAGCTAAAGGTGGTGCTAAAGTAATAGGAATGAGCTTAGCGCCCATAAAGGCAAACACCAAGAGTGCAATACCTACTAACACAATGTACGTCACTTTTTTCATTGTTAAATTTAATCCCTCAAAGAAATAAAACGGCCAATAAGCCTGAGGGGGATAATAACAACAATAAAATATTCTCAAATGAGTATAAGAACAAAGGTTGATCTAACGCATGCGCTGCTCATAATAAAAGCGTCATGCAACCGCTTATATAGTTAGCATGCAACAAATAATGACTTTATAAAGTTAAAAAACACCTCAGTTTTACGTGTGGTTAAGCTGTTTTGTGGCCGTAAAAACCATACTGGTGCGTCGCTTTGCGCCATTACACCGGGCATAACTTCAACTAAGGTGCCATTTTCAAGCTCATCACCAATTGCTATTTTTGATTTAATTGCAATGCCATGCCCAGCAATGGCAGCTTGGGTCATGTTATCTGAGTTTGAAATAGTAAAGCGGGTTTTAGCATTAAAACTGTGGATTTTGCCTTGCTCGTCAAATAATTTTAATTGCTTTTGCCACGGCAAACATACCCAATAATGCGCCGCAAGCTCGGTTAAATTACTTGGCATACCCTGTTTATTTATATAGCTAGGCGCTGCACATAACACACGGCTATTATTGACTATTTTACGCGACAACATGCCAGAGTCGTTTAACTGCCCTACTCTTATAGCCACATCTTGAGCATCATCAACCACATTAATAAAGTGGTCCGTAATTAAAAAGTCGAGTTTTAATTGAGGATATTCACTTTCAAACTCGCTGAGCTTAGGCATAACATACTTAGAAAAAATCCACGGTGGCATAGTTACCCTTAGCAACCCACTCACAGTTGAGCTGCGAGCACCTATACTATGCTCTGCATCGTGCAGTGCCTCAATAATAGCGCCCACACGCGTGTAAAACACCTCTCCTGCAGGCGATAAACGTACTCGCCGACTATCCCTAAAGACTAAAACAGTAGACAACTCTCGCTCTAATTTACTAAGGCGATGGCTCACTGTTGCTGGCGATAAACCTTGCTCGCGCGCAGCGGCAAGTACACCTTTATTCTCTACTACGGCTATAAAAGTTTCTAAATCACTTATGTTATACATAAAAAGCTACTTTGGGTTTTCAATGTTTAATATTTTCGAATGAAGCTTTCACTTTTGCAATCTATATTTAAATAACTAAAACTATATAATCTAACGTAACTTAATTATTGAGGTTATATATGAGTTTAAAAGCGCAAATTGACGCCTATAACGTGCAAAAAGAAGCAAAGCTCCCTGCAGATGTTTTAGCACTAATGAATACGACAAACGCAGAGCTTATTGCCCAGCACATTAAAGATAATGCATTACAGGTAGGGCAAAAAGTTACCAATTTTAGCTTGGCTAATCATCAAGGGAACACGGTTGAACTTGCGACATTATTAAAACAAGGCCCAGTAATTATTAGCTTTTACCGTGGTGGCTGGTGCCCTTATTGCAATTTAGAGTTAAAAGCCCTAAATGATTACTTACCACAATTTAAAGCGCAAAATGCACAGTTAATTGCCATTTCACCACAACTTCCTGATGAAACACTGTCAACGGCGCAAAAAAACGACCTTGAATTTGATGTACTTTCAGATGTAAGTAATAAAATAGCCAAGCAGTTCGGTTTATTGTTTACACTCGATGAGCGTATTCAAGCATTATATACCGAATTTGGTATTGATTTTGAGCACTACTACGGCGATAAAAGCTTTCAACTACCACTACCGGCCACTTATGTTATTAATCAACAAGGTGTGATCACTTACGCATTTGTAACTGAAGACTACACCCTACGCGCTGAACCTTTTGATGTATTAAACGCTTTAAAATCTGAGAGTAAATAATGTCTGTATTAACATCCCTAAAAACCCTAACCCTTTCATTAATTTTAGGCGCAAGCCTATTATCTGGAGATACTATGGCCGAACAAACCTCAAATAAACCTAAAGTGTTAATTTTTGACGTTAACGAAACACTCCTTGATCTAGATTCAATGCGCGCTTCTATAGGCGAAGCACTTGGTGGGCGAGAGGATTTATTACCATTGTGGTTTTCTACTATGCTACACCACTCGTTGGTATCAACTGTAATTGGCGATTACCAAGACTTTGGCCAAATTGGCGTGGCGTCATTATTAATGGTGGCACAAAACAACAATATTAATATTACCAGCGAGCAAGCAAAAACCGCGATTGTTACACCATTATTAACACTGCCTCCACACGCAGACGTAAAAGCAGGTTTAGCTGCATTAAGAGCACAAGGTTATAAGCTGGTTAGCCTAACAAACTCTTCAAATAAAGGCGTACAAGCACAATTTGAAAGCGCTGGTTTAACCCATTATTTTGACGAGCGCTACAGCATTGAAGATATTAAAGTGTACAAGCCTGACTTACGTGCGTACCAATGGGTACTTAAAAAACTTAATGTAAAACCAAATGAAGCCATGATGGTTGCAGCACATGGTTGGGACGTAGCCGGCGCAAAAGCAGCCGGTTTACAAACCACTTTTATTGCACGCCCAGGTAAAGCACTTTACCCACTGGCTAAAAAACCAGATCATGTTGTAAAAAACTTACATGAGTTAACCGAGCTGCTTAAATAACCTGATGTAATGGTCTCCTCCCCATACGGCATCTATGTGCCATGATTAAAGTGGTAAAAATTAATCAATACCCCAGCGGCCAATGTTAGGATAACGTTGGCCGTTTTTTTATATTTATAAAATGAATATAAATAAAGTATTCAAGCAGTTATTCAAAAAACATATATTCTAGTAATTTAGCACTAAGGGCGCTATTATTACTTAAATGTGTTGCGGAGAGTGCTATGAACAGTCAAAGATTAAGTGAGTTTGAACAATATTTTCAAATTGATGAAAGTAACCGTGTAAACCTATACATAGTTGATGATAACGCCGTTCCAAAAAACCTTACCCAGTTAGACGCAGACATTCCCCCTTTATTTAAACTCGCTAATGAAGTAAGTAGCTTAGAGCAAAGCGCGCTTGGACCACTGCGTAATTTAGGTGATGTTGCCCAAGAACTAGCAGTTTTTTTACAAGCGCAATCACGTAAAATAGACTTAATAATGAGCCATGTTCTCGCCTCAGAGCAAAGCGAAGATAACGCTATTTATTGCGATAGTTATGGCGGCGGTGGCGTAAAATTTACAACAGAGGATGTTTATTCTTTAGGGCAAAAGTTTCGGACTAAACTTTTTTTACACCATGAAGCGTCAGCTGTTTATTGCTATACCGAAGTCGTTGCAATTAAAAAAATCGATACCGAGCATTACCAATACACTTTACTCTTTATAGCCATAAGAGACAGCGACCAAGAACTAGTCGTTAGAGCCAGTTTGCATGCGCAAACCCGACAACTAAAAAAACGCCAGCAATTAGAGCAATCACAAAACATGCAAGCAGATGATAAATAGCTGACATGTACACTCAAACTGCTAAACTAGCGCTACCTTAATTTGTATCAATTACTCATGAATTTTAGACTTTTACCAGAATGGGCCGAGCAAGACGCTGTTATGCTAACTTGGCCGCATAAAAACACCGATTGGGCTGAAAACTTAGCACACGTTGAGCCTGTGTATGTAGCGCTTGCAAAACATATTACCGCAGTACAACAGTTAGTTATTGTAGCGCACAGTGAGCCTGTAAAAGAGCATGTTATTGCGCTATTGCACGCCGCCAACGTCCCCTTAAACTGTGTTCACTTTATAGTTACACCAACAAATGATACATGGGCACGCGATCACGGCCCCCTTACTTGCGCCGCTATAAATAACCCTAATCAGCTTAAAGTGTATGATTTTACCTTTAACGGTTGGGGCAATAAATTTGCAAGTAATTTAGATAATCAAATAAACCGTGTTTTAGTCAATGAGCTTAGCGATACAAATAATGACTACCAAGCAGTAGATATGGTACTTGAAGGCGGTGGCATTGAAATAAACGAACACGGCGTATTACTTACTACCAGTGAATGTTTGCTCAATAAAAACCGCAACCCAAATTTAACCCCAAGTGACATTGCAACACTGTTAAAACAGCACTTAGGAGCAACTGACTTTTTATGGGTTGACCATGGTTATTTAGCGGGCGACGACACCGACAGCCACATAGACACGCTAGTTCGCTTTGCACCAAACAATACTCTTGTTTATGTACAGTGCGACGATAAAACCGATGAGCATTACAACGCGCTGCATGCGATGGAAAAACAGCTTCAAGGCTTTAAAACTACCGATAACACCCCATATAATTTAATTGCCTTACCTTGGCCCAAAGCAGTGTATGACGATGAGCAAACACGTTTGCCTGCCACCTATGCTAACTACTTAATTATTAATAATACGGTATTAGTACCAACGTACGATGATGTAAGCGATAAGCTCGCCTTAACGCAAATTCAACAAGCGTACCCAGAGCACACAATTGTGGGCATTAATTGCCTACCTATTATTGAACAATTTGGCAGTTTGCACTGTATAACAATGCAACTCCCACGTGGATTTTTAACTGGAGCAGCTCAATGACCAGCCCTGCAAAATTAACCGTTGCACTCGTACAACAAAGCAATAGCGATAATGCTGATCAAAATATGGCAAAGTCGATTGCCGCAATTCGTGAAGCAGCCAACAAAGGCGCTAAATTAGTTGTGCTGCAAGAGCTACACCGTAGCCTGTACTTTTGCCAAACCGAAGATGTAGACGTGTTTGATTTAGCCGAAACCATTCCAGGCCCAAGCACGCATACTTTAGGTGAGCTGGCAAAAGAGTTAAGCATTGTAATTGTGGCGTCGTTATTTGAAAAACGTGCTACCGGCCTTTATCACAATACCGCTGTAGTACTGGAAAATGACGGCAGTATTGCCGGTAAATACCGTAAAATGCATATTCCCGATGACCCTGGTTTTTACGAAAAATTTTACTTTACTCCTGGTGATTTAGGCTTTGAGCCAATTCAAACCTCAGTAGGTAAATTGGGCGTATTAGTATGTTGGGATCAGTGGTTTCCTGAAGCTGCACGCTTAATGGCAATGGCCGGTGCTGAGCTACTTATTTATCCAACTGCAATAGGCTGGGATCCTCGCGATGATAGCGATGAACAAACCCGCCAAAAAGATGCGTGGGTTATTAGCCAGCGCGCCCATGCGATTGCCAATGGTGTACCAGTAATTAGTTGTAACCGCGTTGGAGTCGAGCAAGACCCAAGTGAGCAAAGCGAAGGGATTCAATTTTGGGGGAACTCTTTTATTGCAGGGCCACAAGGTGAATTACTTGCTGAGGCTAATAATACTGACGAGCAAATTTTAGTAATTGAGCTTGATCAACAGCGCAGCGAAAACGTAAGACGTATTTGGCCGTATTTACGCGACCGCAGAATTGATCACTACCAAGACTTAACAAAAATTTACCGCGATTAAATAAAATTACTTGGCCCTTATTACATAATAAGTTAGGGCCAATTTATAAATGGAGTAATAAATGGCGTTTGAGCAATGGGCAGCCTTGCCTTGGGTGAAATCTCAAAAAGATAAAATTCAATGGGGGCAACTTAGCGGCAGTGGTTTAAGCATTGCTATTGCTGAGGGTGTAAAACAACAAGACAATTTAGTGTTAATTGTAACCCCAGACACGCCAAGCGCCCTGCGCCTTGAAACCGAGCTAGAATATTTATTGCCCGACAACCCGGTAATGATATTTCCTGACTGGGAAACCCTACCTTACGACCATTTTTCTCCTCATCAAGATATTATTTCTGCCCGTTTAGCCACTTTAAATACGCTCAAAAACGAGCAACAAAGTGTTTTAATTGTCCCTGTTTCTACCTTAATGCTGCGCACCGCCCCGGCTTCGTTTATTTATGGGTCCACAATTAACTTTAAGGTGGGTGATAAGCTCGATACTCATAATTTCAGAAATAATTTAGAACAAGCGGGTTATTTAAACGTACAGCAAGTAATGGAGCACGGCGAGTACGCCATTCGCGGCTCTATTGTCGACTTATACCCTATGGGCAGCCCGCATCCTTTTAGACTCGACTTTTTTGACGACGAGCTCGACAGCATTCGTTTATTTGATGTTGAAACCCAGCGCTCAGATGAAAAAGTAGATAAAATTGAACTGCTCCCGGCACACGAATTTCCCACTAACGAAGCCGACATTGAACGCTTTAGAATAGCGTACCGTGAGAAGTTTGGTGCCAGCGCGCAGCAAGATTCTGTTTACATGCAAGTGAGTAAAGGTAATTGGCCCGCCGGTATAGAATATTATATGCCACTGTTTTTCGAGCAACTGGCCACTATTTTTGATTACCTACCTGAAACCACAACGGTAATGCAGCTCGGTGATTTAGAACATGCCGCCGATAATTTTTGGCATGACGTAAACGTGCGCTATGAAAACCGCCGCGTAGACCCACTGCGTCCATTATTAGAGCCAAGCGCGCTGTATCAACCCATTAATGAATTGTTTGCTAATTTAGGGAATTATGCGCGTATTCGCTTATCTCAAGCAAAACTAGGTACAAAAGCAGGCAATAAAAATTTAACTGTTAGTGAATTACCTGTTATTCGCATTGATCATAAACAAAGCGAACCTTACGGTGCGTTTATAAACTATGTAGCGGCGCAAAAAAAGCACAAAGGCCGTATTTTACTAAGCGTAGAGTCGGATGGCCGGCGCGAGTCATTACTGGGAGTATTAAAACCTAGCGGCTTAAAGTTTAAAGAATTTACTAGTTTTGAGCAGTTTACAAAAAGCCAAAGCGATGTTGGCCTAATTGTTAGCCCACTGGAGCAAAGTGTTGTATTAGGTACTAAACCTAGTTTATCTATTATCACCGAACAAGAATTGCTTGGCATAAAAGTATCGCAGCGCCGTCGCCGTAAGCATAAATACCAAGCCAGCCAAGATGCACTAATTCGTAACTTAGCCGAACTTAAAGAAGGCCAACCTATTGTGCATCTTGATCACGGCGTTGGTCGCTATCAAGGTTTGCAAACCATAGATGCCGCAGGCATTACCACTGAATTTGTTACCATTACTTACGCCAGTGAAGCAAAATTGTATGTACCGGTTTCGGCGCTGCATATGCTAAGTCGTTATTCGGGCGGCGAAGAAGCCAGTGCACCACTGCATAAACTTGGTTCAGATGCATGGGACAAAGCTAAAAAACGTGCTGCTGAAAAAGTGCGCGATGTAGCCGCTGAGTTACTTGATATTTACGCTCAGCGCCAAGCAAAACCAGGGAATAAATTTACCCTCGATGCCCCAGCTTACCGCCAATTTAGCGACAGCTTCCCGTTTGAAGAAACCGACGATCAACGCAATGCCATTGAAGCCGTATTAGGCGATATGCAATCAAAACAAGCCATGGACCGTTTAGTGTGTGGCGATGTAGGCTTTGGTAAAACCGAAGTCGCCATGCGCGCCGCATTTGTAGCTGTTAACGATAACAAACAAGTAGCTATTTTGGTGCCTACAACATTACTTGCCCAACAACACTTTGAAAACTTTAAAGACCGTTTTGCCGACTTTCCTATTGAGGTAGGTGTACTGTCGCGTTTTAACTCACCTAAAGAGCAAAAAGACACGCTTGAAAAAATGGCCAACGGCAAGCTCGATATTGTCATTGGTACTCATAAACTGATCCAGGCTGATATTATATTTAACGATTTAGGCTTATTAATTGTTGATGAAGAGCACCGCTTTGGGGTGCGCCAAAAGGAGAAGATTAAAGCGCTACGCGCCGATGTCGACATACTCACTTTGACTGCAACGCCTATCCCGCGTACCTTAAATATGGCCATGAGCGGTATGCGCGACTTATCTATTATTGCCACTCCACCTGCAAAGCGTTTAGCAGTAAAAACCTTTGTGCGTCAACGCGATGTAGAATTAATACGTGAAGCAGTACTTAGAGAAATTAAACGCGGTGGCCAAGTTTACTTTTTACATAATAACGTAGAGACAATTGAGCGCGTAGCACAAGAAATAAGTGAATGGGTGCCCGAGGCAAGCGTAACCAGTGCACATGGGCAAATGCGCGAGCAAGAGCTTGAGCAAATAATGGCTGACTTTTACCACCAAAAATACAACGTATTAGTGTGTACCACTATAATAGAAACCGGTATTGACATACCAACTGCTAACACCATAATTATGGATAGAGCCGACAAACTAGGTTTAGCGCAGTTACACCAATTACGTGGACGTGTTGGTCGCAGCCATCATCAAGCTTATGCCTACTTATTAACAGGCGATCCTAAAGCTCTTTCTAAAGATGCAAGCAAACGCTTACAAGCAATAGAGTCATTAGAAGACTTAGGCGCAGGTTTTGCACTAGCAACCCACGATTTAGAAATTCGTGGTGCGGGTGAACTTTTAGGTGATGATCAATCAGGACAAATGCAAACCATTGGCTTTAGCTTATACATGGAAATGCTTGAACAAGCAGTAAAAGCATTGCGAGAAGGCAAAGAGCCCACCCTTGAAAACCTCTTGCAAAAACAAACTGAGGTAGACTTAAAGCTACCGGCTTTATTACCCGATGATTATATTTACGATGTGAACGCACGTTTAGGTATGTACAAGCGCGTTGCTAGTTGTGCTAATGTTGCCGATATGGACGAATTGCAGGTAGAATTAATCGACCGCTTTGGCTTATTACCCGACGCGGCTAAAAACCTCTTTAGCCTGCAGCAATTAAAAATGCGAGCAAGTGATTTAGGTATAACAAAAATTGAGGCAAACCCGAAAGGTGGTTACTTTGAATTTAGCCAAAACACTAAGGTTAATCCTAGCTTCATCATAGGCTTGATACAAAGTGCACCGCGCGTGTACAAAATGGATGGCGCAAATAAACTGCGCTTTGTTATTAGCGAGGCAAATGCCCGCGAACGCTTGAAAATGGTCACTGCAATGCTTGCAGATTTCGAAAAAAAGGTTAGCCATTAATGTTGCTAAAAAAATCGCTTATTATTTTATGCTGCTTATTTAGCAGCACCGCAATTGCTGAGCGCTGGTTTGAAGTAGAAGTACTGGTATTTAAACAACGCCCTGCTCCGTACTTACAAGAAGACTTTAGCCTTAAAAAACCAGCTATTGAAGATAAAAACACACTTGATTTACTCACCCCACTTTACACTGAGCAAGCTATGCAAGCGTGTATTGATGGCGATACACGCTTTGAAAAACGCTCTTTTACAGATTCTTTAGTTAACTCAAAACAGCAATCTGGGGTGTGTGATAACAGTATTGATTATTTAAAAAGTTATGAACACCTACCGGTAACACCGCTTGTAGCTGCACAAGATACAATGCAGCAAACATACCTTTTAGCACCAACACAACTGCAATTTAACAGCCAACGCCAAGCCCTAGAGCGCAAAGGGTTAACGCCACTATTACATACTGGCTGGCGTTTTGAAGGGGCAAGTAAGTCGCGTGCACCTAGCATGCATTTAATCGCTGGTGAGCATATTAAAAGTGCAGAGCCTAGCGCCCCAAGTTATGCAAACCCAGACTTTATTAGTTTGGTTAACTCGCAAGATTCCTTTTTTAATGCACCTAAAGAACCCACTATGAAGTGGGAACTCGACGGTTTATTTAAAATACATTTACGCCATTATTTATACATAACCGCTAATTTCGATATTAGCCAAAAGCACGATAGTGGTGAAATAGAAGCCGCTCGTTTTTCACAATTTAGACGAGTAATAAGTGAAGAAATACACTATTTTGATCACCCTAGAATGGGGATGATCGTCCAAATTAGAAAATTCAAACATTAATATGATGTTATTTAACACATAGGAAATAACAATGAAAAAACTCCTGATTATTGCAGCAACGCTAAGCCTAGCAGCGTGTTCTAAAGTAAATGTTGAGAACTACGAAAAAATAAAAATTGGTATGGATAAATCAGAAGTTGAAGTTTTTTTAGGAAGCGCTGATAACTGCGTAGAAAAAACACTGCATACCAACTGCGTTTGGGGTGACGATGCGAAAAATATCGAAATTATACTCGTATCAAACAAGGTAACTTTATTTACCAAAAAAGGGTTAGCAAACAACTAACGCTAACCCTTTAGAGGAATAACATGGGATGTAACCGGTTACAGCCTTTGTTATTCCTGCTTAGTACCGTCATCAGAGTAAATAAGTTCAATATTAACTATTTTACTGCGGTTCATGGTTATTTTATAACGCTGATACAGCTTTTTATCTCGCTCAGTTAATACTAATACCATATTTAATTGATAACGCCGCTCTACAGCCTGCTTAGAAATCTTATTACTCTCAAGATGATATAACTTACCCTCACCTTTTTTAAGATAGCGAGAAAACGGCGCAAGGCTAAACTGCAGTGTTTGATGCAAACTATCGTAACCTGGTAAAAACTCTCGGGCATTTACACGTGTTTCGCTTGCAAAGTGTAACCACTGTGCAGCGAGCTTATTTTGTTGCCGGCGTTTGGAGAAAATAGCACGGACTTCTTTTGGAATATTTTTAAAGCGCGTATATTCTAACCAAATAAGCTGGCTCGCAACTTTGTCTTTGGTCACGCTATTTTTAAAAACAAACCGCCACTTAGGCCGCCCACGTACAATAGCGCGCCAAATAATTCGGGTTATATCTTCTTTAAATATTTCGCGAAGGCCATAAATAAGCCCCAATATTAAGATTAATGTTGCTGTAACTTCTGTAAAAGTTGCGCGTGCGTTGAGTATAACTATCATCACTAACGCCATAATTACAGCGGTTACCGAGCCCTTAACTAAACGTTTTAAATAACTATTAAGGTAGCGAGTTTGGCGGTTTAAAATTACACCATGTTCAATTAAACGCTGCAATAACCGCATTTTATTAGTAATGCGGTTTGCATCTTTAAGGGTTGATTCTGAATTATATTGTTGCTCTTCGCGATAACTGTTTTCTGACTTACAAAAGTTAACTAAGTCGTTGCGCTCTTTTGCATAGTCACTACTGCGTGGTCCTTCATCGAGCAGTTTTAAAAACGACTGCTCTATTTGCCAACTAAGGTAGTTATCGGCATTGGTGTAAAATGAAATTAGCTTTTCATCTTCAGGGGTATAACGTCTTAGTTTTCTTAATAAGCTTTGGCTTTGCTCGCACAGCTCACCCGCCCGTTGATAAAATTCATCAGGGTCTTCTATTTTGAGGGTTTCTTTAATATCTGCATCAATAGCCAAGCGCACCTGATAACAATACAAATTGAGGTTTTGTCGGTAATCTCGCTGCTCACCTTTGTTTTTACTTACAAAACGGCTTCGCACTAGCGGTAGGTGAATATTATTGGCGTTATAAGCTAAATAAGATTTAAATTGATTATTAAAATAGGACTCTTCACTAAGGGTTTGTGCATTCACGCCCATTTCGTTGGGAATAGAAAAGTATAAATCAAGGCGTTGCTCTGAGCGTTGGCCCAGCTGCGGTTCAATAATAAAAGATAAATTCTCATCTTGCTTTAACAATTAAATCTCCTTGTAATATAGCTCCTTAGTGTACTTGCCTGAAGTATTTTGTTCAATAAAAAAGGCCTAGTAAAAACTAGGCCTTAAAATATTTATTCTGCTAATTAAAATTTAAAATTAACACTCGCAAAAATACGTGAACCAATTACATCGTATATCTCAGGAACTGTTCCCATATCATTACCACCTAATACAGACTCAGGCTCTTTATCAAAGATATTATTCATACCACCAGTAATGCGTAAATCATCACTTACGCTGTAGCTCATAGAAATATCATGATAAACAGTATTGTCAGTGCTAAAGAAGTCACCGTAATACTCGCCATCCATTCCTTTAACGAATCTTGCATTATAAAGAAAGCTTAAAGCTTCGCTTACATCGTAATTTACAGATAGATTTGATTTGATTTTAGCATAGCCACCGATATTGCCATCGATAGTGCCTGTGTAATCAATATCATCTTGTTCAAATTCGATTAAGTATGTTGTATCAAGGTTGATAGCATAGTCATCTGCTTTGTATGAGATATTCCAATCAACACCAGATGTTTTTTGCGAGCCAACATTTGTTAATGCTGAACTCATATTTGATAAATCACCTGTTGATGTAATATTGATTGATGAACATGACTCAAGCGTACCAGCAAAACAATTTCTCATTTCGTTCTGAACGTCTAGACGCGTAATTGCATCAGTTATATCAAACTTCCAGTAATCCATGGTGCTTGATAAGCCATCAGTAATTTCCCATACCATACCAAAAGTAAATGACTTACTTTCTTCTGCTTTAAGGTTTTTGTCACTGGTGTAATTTACTTCGATTTGAGGGTCTTGCTCATTACCCCATGGATCTTCTAGGTAATCGAAAGAGCCTGAGTTACCACCAAAAAGCTCAGCAACATTAGGTGCTCTAAAACCAGTCGCTAATACAGAGCGAACCATAAACTCATCTGTTACGTTCCAAGTTGCACCAAGCTTCCACGTTGTTGCACCACCAAACGTTGAGTAGTTATCGTAACGTGCAGCACCTTCAATTGTTACTGACTCAAGCACTGGCATAGACGCTTCAAAATACACAGACTGTACTGAGTAATCACCTTCAGTTGGATCTTGTTGTGCCGCTGTACTTTCACCGCGTTGAGTGATCATATCTGGAGTGTAATAACCACTTTCAAATCTGTTTTCAACACCAATTGCATAACCAATATCGTTATCTGTTAGTGCACTGTAACCTGCAGCTAGAATAAACTGCTCGTTACCACCTTCATTTGACTCAGTGTAAATTGCACCATCTGACACTAACATATCGCGATTTAATGCATCGCCAGCAAACCAAAGCGCTTGATTAGCATAAATGCTTTGCTCAACATTGCTTGCATGGATAGAGTTTTGAACTTTATCTTTAGAATCATTACGGCCATAAGTAGCACTTACATCCCAGCTAGCGTCGTTATCTAACGTACCCGCTAATGCAACAGACGCTCTGTAGGTATCGGTTTTTTGCTCATAAATACGAGGACCTGCATCAACCATTCTGCGACGATACTCTAAGGTATCTGCAAGAGCACCCTTACCATCTACAAAAGCACTTGTATAAGCAGCATCTAAATTAGCTGTTTTTAAATCAATATTTGCTGGTTGTGGTGCAAGCTGTTGAGTCGAATCACGACGCGTATACATCAAATCAACATTAAATGTTGTATCTGAGTCTAACTCTTTATCAAAGCTAGTAAAAATACTGTACAAGTCGTTTGGTGTTTGTGCATAGCTAGAAGTCGTATAATCATAGCCTTTATTACGGTCTATAAAACCACCATTTCCATCTGGCATTTTACCACCAAGTGTTCCCTCTGGAATAAATGATGATTGACCTGGCTCTACAAAGCTTCTGTCTGATTGGATTATTTCGCCGCGGCTTGAATACTGCGCACCTACAACTAAATTACCTTCAGCAATTTGCATTCCGTGTAATAAACTTACACCGTAGTTATTGCCATCACCTTTTGTAGTGCGGCTACCTTCTACATTAACTTCTGAACCTTCAAAGTCTTTCTTGGTTATTATATTAACAACACCAGCGATAGCATCTGAACCGTATACTGCAGAAGCACCATCTTTTAAAATTTCAATAGACTTAATCATTGCAACTGGAATCGTATTTAAATCAACAGAAGAATCCGCACCGGTTCCAGATGAAACCATACGACGACCATTTAATAATACTAGAGTACGCTGAGAGCCCATACCACGTAGGTTTACAGTAGCAGTACCACCTGAACCATTATTACTCGAACCACCTAAGCTCATCCCTGCCGCTGATGGTTGATTAGAAAGCACGTCTGCAACTGATGTGTAACCACTTTTTGCAATAAAGTCATCGCCTATAACTGTAATAGGGCTAGCCGTTTCCATATCTGTACGGTTAATACGAGAGCCTGTTACTTGAATTTTTTCAATTGACTTTGCCGCTTCGTCAGCCGCTAAAACTTGCACACTTGAGAACATTGGAATAGCAGCGATAACCGCTAAGCCAAGAGTTGATTTTTTCATGGATGAACCCTACTTGTTGAAAATTTACCTAAATGGTAATGCTCACTTTTATAAGAATTGTGAGTCAGAAAACAGCAACTTAGGCGTGATTAACTGAACAAAAACTTAACGAAAGGCTAATTAAAAACCAACCGAAAAACACAACACCCAAAAAAGGTACAAACGTTACACTATGTTTCCTTGTTAATTAATAAATACACTTCAAAATCAATACACTAAATGCATTGCGCTACATTAAAAGCACAGGTGAAATCAAACTAATGGACTTTGTAATTAAATGTAATTAACTCAACAATGTACCTTTAATCGGTAATTTAACAAGTTAATCACAGTAGGTTATTAAAACTGTAAAACTAGATGTTAATTGATAACTATATTTATGCGCTTTGAGTAATTAATTAGTCTGATTTAACGCATATGTAGCTTTTAAAGGAGAGATTTTTTATTCAGCCAAGATTAAACAAGTAAACTATTCACCAATTTAATGAAGCAATGATTGCCTCAAACCTAGTAGTACACTTAATTAACCAAATACCATTGATGCATTTTTCGAAATTAAAAAGAGAAAGTAAAAATTACAAAAGGCAGGAGTGCTAAGTGCTAGCTAAAATGATGTGAGTGTACGAAGTATTCTTATTGTAGGCTTAATCTTCTTGCGCTAAAGCTAACCCTCTGTGGATTTAGCTTTTCTGCGCCAAGAAATAAAAAGTAACGCTTAACTTAAAGAGAGTAAGCACAACTAAACTGATCTCAACCAGAATGCTTATCTCCCTGCTGCAAATTAAGCGAGCTACTTAATAAGCAATATAAGCAATGGCATGTTTAGTAAGTAACGTAAAAATAATAATATACCGAGTTGCTTTGCTGTGTTACCTCATCGGTTACGTTAAGGATTAATTTCCACAGCATATTTTTTTCAGCGCAAATACCTACCATAGTTTCACTTTGCCAAGTGTTGCCATGGCGCTTAAATTGCTGAGGAATATACCCCATATACATAGTTACGCCTTCAAGTTTTGCATTCGTAATAACATGCCCTTTAGGTAACTCGGCAAATATGGAGAATGGTGTTTCGGGGGATAAATCACCATCGCTAAGCCACACTTTAACGCCATTTGGAAAAGTACAGGCTAAACCGGCTTCGCAAGCAAGGTTTTTTAATTGTTGTGTATCGCTGGTTTTTGAATAATCACACGCAACTAAAAAAATTAGTAAAAAAAACAAACATACTCTATATATATACATGTGGCAGGTACTCACAATCCAAAAAATAATGGCTGGCACTAATTTAATAGTCACAAGGTCAAATCACACTTTTATTACAAATAACGTACAATTCACCTCAAAAAGTAAACAGCAAGCTAGTAAAGTTTGATTGATGTCATAATATTATGTAATTGACCTATCTTTTTTAAGCCAAAAATTTTATCATTTCAACCGCAAAAAAATAAGGGTTTCTCGAGTCTGTTTTCTAAAATAATCGCATTTTTAATGTTTTAGATGGCAAGCTTGTGAAGTAATAGTAGGCCCCACTTTTTTTAGGTGGGTAATTCATTTCTAAACGCATTTATTGCAGCGGAAGCCAGAAAATGAGCCAGACAGTAGCATCACACACTGAGTACAACTATAAAGTTGTACGCCAATTCGCTATTATGACAGTGATTTGGGGCATCGTTGGCATGAGTATTGGGGTTCTGATTGCTGCCCAACTAGCTTGGCCAGCACTTAACTTTGATACACCATGGTTAACATACTCTCGACTTCGTCCGTTACACACGAACGCAGTTATTTTCGCATTTGGTACAAGTGCACTTTTTGCGACGTCTTATTACGTCGTTCAACGTACCTGTCAAACGCGCCTTCTTTCAGATAAATTAGCAGCTTTTACCTTTTGGGGTTGGCAGCTTGTTATTGTGCTTGCTGTTATTACACTACCTTTGGGTATTACAAGTTCTAAAGAATATGCAGAACTTGAGTGGCCAATTGATATTTTAATAGCCGTTGTATGGGTAACTTATGCCGTAGTATTTATGGGCACAATCGCAAAGCGTAAAGTGTCTCATATATATGTAGCTAACTGGTTCTATGCTGGCTTTATCATTACGGTTGCTGTACTTCATATTGTAAACAGTATGGCTGTACCTGTGTCGTTAACTAAATCGTATTCCATTTATGCTGGTGCAGTTGATGCAATGGTACAGTGGTGGTACGGACACAATGCCGTTGGCTTTTTATTAACAGCTGGCTTTTTAGGTATGATGTATTACTTTGTACCAAAACAAGCAGGCCGTCCGGTTTACTCTTACCGCTTATCAGTGGTTCACTTTTGGGCGCTTATTTCGCTTTATATTTGGGCAGGCCCTCATCACCTTCACTACACTGCGCTTCCTGATTGGACGCAAAGTTTAGGTATGGTTATGTCTATTATCCTATTCGTTCCATCTTGGGGGGGCATGATTAACGGTATTATGACGTTGTCTGGTGCATGGCATAAGCTTCGTACTGACCCTGTTTTACGTTTCTTAGTTGTTTCATTATCTTTTTACGGTATGTCTACGTTTGAAGGCCCAATGATGGCAATTAAATCTGTAAACGCGCTTTCTCATTACACCGACTGGACTGTAGGACACGTTCACTCAGGTGCATTAGGTTGGGTTGCAATGATATCTATCGGCGCTATTTACCACTTAATCCCTGCGCTATTCTCGCAAGGTCGTATGTACAGCGTTAAATTAATTAACACACATTTTTGGTTACACACTGTTGGTGTTGTTTTATACATAGTAGCAATGTGGATCTCAGGTGTAATGCAAGGTCTAATGTGGCGTGCAGTTAACTCTGATGGCACATTAATGTATAGCTTTGTACAGTCTTTAGAGGCGTCTCATCCTTTCTATGTTATACGCTTTATTGGTGGTGTGTTCATCGTAGTAGGTATGCTAGTTATGGCTTATAACGTTTATCGTACAGTGGCAGCGAAGAACGATTCGCTGCAATTAGACGAACAAGCACAATTAGCATAACGGAGTGAGATAATGAGCAATAAAAATTCACAAAACAAACACGAAATAGTCGAAAAAAACATTGGCCTTATGGCTATCTTGACCGTTTTCGCAATTAGCTTTGGTGCATTAGTTGAAATTACTCCGCTAATGTTTCAAGACGATACAACTAAACCAGTTGACGGACTACGTCCGTTAACGGCACTTGAAATGGAAGGCCGAGATCTATATGTACGTGAGGGTTGTTCTAACTGTCACTCACAAATGATCCGCCCTTTTCGTGACGAAGTTGAGCGTTATGGCCACTATTCGGTTGCTGGTGAATCTGTTTGGGATCACCCTTTCCTTTGGGGTTCTAAACGTACTGGTCCTGACTTAGCTCGTGTAGGCAAACGTTATTCGGATGACTGGCATTATGCTCACTTAGTTGACCCACGTGCTGTGGTTCCTGAGTCGAACATGCCAGGCTTTCCTTGGTTAGCAGAGAATACGCTTGATACAAGCTTGACTTTGAATAAACTTAAAATTTTCCGTGACACATTTGGAATCGATAGCCGTACCGACCGTTACGATGGTTTAGGTTACGGTAGTGATGAAGAATTAATCGCTGATGTTGCCAAAGTTGATGCAATGAATGACGGTAAAGGTGCAACAGAAATGCAAGCCCTTATCGCTTATTTGCAACAGCTTGGCACCCACTTGAAGTAACTAATTATGGATTATGGGACATACAGAGGCATTTTAACTCTGGTAATTTTAGTACTATTTATTGTGATTGTTGCTTGGGCATACAGCAAACGTAGTAAAACACGTTTTAAAGACGCTGCTAATGTTATTTTCGAAGATGAAAAAAAACACAACAATACGCTCTCTAACGAGGAAAAGGGGTCTGAGAAATGACTAGCTTTTGGAGTATTTGGGTTATTGTATTAACCCTATCATGTTTGTTCATTTTGTTTGGTTTACTCGTGTGGAATTTAAAAAACTACGCTGGTGTACCTGAAGGTGAAAGCTGCGGACATGTATATGATGGAATTGAAGAGCTAAATAATCCACTACCAAAGTGGTGGACTTACATGTTCTTTGCAACATTTATTTGGTCTGTTTATTACTTAGCAGCTTACCCAGGTTTAGGTAACTGGGAAGGGTTAGGTAAGTGGACTAGTTCTAACCAAGGTATTACTTCTTTGGCTGAGTCTAAAGAAGCAGTAGAACTTGCTAAAGAAGAAGGTCGCTTTGTAAAACTGGACGCTGAGTACCGCGTTGCAGATGCACGTTTTGGTCCTATTTTTAATGAACTGGCACAAATACCTGTAGTAAAATTGGTTGAGTCTAAATTTGAAGGTGACGCAGCACAGCAAGTTGCACTTGAAAATGGTGAAAAACATGCCGAGACACAAGGTCAGCTAGCAATTGAAATTGGCCAACGTCTTTTTGCACAAAACTGTTCTCAGTGTCATGGTTCTGACGCGCGTGGTGGTACTGGCTTTCCTAACCTAACTGATAATGATTGGTTATATGGCGGCACACCCGATAAAATTAAAGAAACATTACTTTACGGGCGTATAGCAGCAATGCCACCTTGGGGTGCTGCATTAGGTGAGCAAGGCGTTAAAGAAATGACCGCTCATGTACTTAGCCTTTCAGGTCGTACTGTAAACCAAAAAGACGCTGCTGCCGGCGAAGCTAAGTGGGCTATGTGTGCTGCATGTCATGGTGCTGACGGTAAAGGCTCTGTTGCACACAACTTACCCTTTGGTGCACCTAACCTAACCGACAACATTTGGTTATATGGTGGTTCTCAACGTGCTGTTGAAGAAACACTTAACCATGGTCGTGCCGGTGTAATGCCAGCGTGGAAAGATATTTTAGGTGAAGATAAAATACACCTACTAACGGCTTACGTTTACAGCTTATCTCAAGCTAAATAGTTACACCGTTAACGAATATTTAATCTTTTAAATTCAATAGATTAATCCAGATCAAAAAAGCCTCCACTCGGAGGCTTTTTTTTAGTCTTTTACAAATATTTATTATAGTATAGCCGCATCTTCATTTTATTTTAGAGTAACTATGCAACCTACTCCGTGGTATAAAAATTTTTGGCCTTGGTTTTTAATCTTTTTTCCCTCTGCTGCAATTATTGGCTGCATTAGCTTATTCTTTACCGCCATAGGCAATGGCCCTGATATGGTGGTAGATGACTACTATAAAAAAGGCAAAGCAATTAACTTAGAGCTTACTAAGTTTGATAAGGCAAAAGCTTTATACTTACATGGCGAGCTGAATGTTACCAGTGAGCGCGTTGGTTTTAAATTTACCAAAGGCGATACGAGCAACATACATGCATTAAAACTGTCGTTTTATCATCGTACAATTAAAGCGCATGACTTTGAAGCCACGCTAACGCCTAATGCTAATCAAGAATTTACCGCATTACTTGACGGGTTTACCGACGGTGCTTATTCGGTATTTATTGAGCCTATTGATGGTAGCTGGAAGCTAAAAGAAAACATTACCTTACCAACCACCCTTGCTGTTTTAGTTACGCCTAATTATAAGTAGTATTTAGTATGTCTATAAATTGCTTTCATTGCCTTGAAAGTGTACCTAACGGGTTTAGCGCACACGTAGTAATTGATAATAAATCTCAGCCAATGTGTTGCATTGGCTGCCAAGCCGTTGCGCAAAACATTATTGATCAAGGTATGACCGACTATTATAAATATCGTACCGTTCAAGCTGGTAAAGTAGAGCAGTTAGTACCAGAGCAACTCGCCTTTATTAAAAGCTACGACAATGAAGATATTCAAGACGAATTTATAACGACCAATGACAACTTCTCAGAAGTATTGCTCAGCGTAGAAGGTATAACCTGCGCAGCTTGTGCATGGCTTATAGAAAAGCAATTACTCAGTTTAAAAACAGTAAAGCGTGTTGATGTTAATACCTCAACTAACCGCGCTATGGTGCAATGGGATAAAACCGCCACCCCATTGAGCGAAATTATTACTAGCCTTGCTAAAATTGGCTATAAAGCCTATCCGTTTCAGTCCGACTTAGAAGCACAGCAAAAACAGCAAACCGCAAAAGCCTATATTCGCCGCTTAGGTGTAGCCGGTTTAATGACCATGCAAGTGATGATGTTTGCCTTTGCTATGTACTTTGGCATGTTCTCCGGTATGGACAGTAATTTTGAGGAATACTTTAGGTGGATCAGTCTCGTTTTAGCTTCTCCGGTTATTTTATATAGCGCACTGCCCTTTTTAAGTAATGCCATTAATGGTTTAAAAGCAAAACAGCTTAATATGGACTTACCCGTCTCGCTGGCTATTTTTGGTGCTTACGGCGCAAGTTCTTACGCCACAATTATGAATGTTGGCGAGGTGTACTTTGAATCGGTATGTATGTTCACCTTTTTATTATTATTAGGTAAATATCTAGAATTTAGAGCACGATTAAAAGCCAGTGAATTTACAGCTAACTTACAAAAGTTATTGCCACTAACCGCCCGTACTCTCGATGCAAATGGCCAAGAACATATTATTGCCGCTAAAAAGCTTAAATTAAACGATATTATTCTAATTAAAGCCGGCGAAACCATTCCTGCCGATGGAATTTTAATTAAAGGTAAAACCAGCGTTGATGAATCAATGATGACCGGAGAGCACCTGCCGGTTAATAAGTTTATTAATCACAGTGTTTACGCCGGCACAGTCAATCATGACGGTATTATTGAAATAAAAATCAATAAAATAGGTCAAAGCACGCTGCTAAATCAAATAATTCGCCTACAACACAATGCACTTAGCAAACGCCCTAAACTAGTAGAAATTACAGATAAAGTTGCCCAATGGTTTGTAGCCGTGTTACTTATATTTGCATCGATAACGGCATTTGGCTGGTATCAAATTGCCCCTGAGCAAGCATTTTGGATCACTATTTCTGTACTCGTGGCTACTTGTCCTTGCGCGCTAAGCTTAGCTATTCCAACCGCATTAACCTGTTCGGTAGCCAACCTTACTCGTAAAGGTATTTTAATAAAACAAGCGCATGTGCTCGAAACTCTATCTAAAATCACTTTATTCGCATTTGATAAAACCGGCACGCTAACCCAAGGACGCTTTAGCTTAGATGCGGTCGATATACTCAGCGAAGAGTACACTAAAAATCAAGTGCTTGAGATTGCAGCCCAACTAGAGAGCTATTCAGAGCACCCAATTGCCCGTGCGTTTAGCCAATATAAAGTACCAGGGCATAAACTTAACGACATTCAATTACATCCAGGCAAAGGGATCAGCGCACAGTACAACGACACTCATTATGCTATTGGTAAAAGTGGCTGGTTTAATAGCAAAAAAACTAACGCGCAAGCAACTTTGTATATTAATCAGCAACCTATTGCCCGTTTTTACTTTGTCGATAAAATAAAAGATGATGCGAGTACGTTAATTAACGCTCTACACACACATAAGTTAACGTGTCATATGCTTACTGGCGATGCGTCTGATGCGGGGCAACGTATAGCTAAAAAACTTAAATTACACAGCGTGCAATCGGGCTGTAGCCCTAAAGACAAACAAACAGCGGTTGAGCAATGGTCAACACAAGGTGAAGTGGTTGCCATGGTAGGTGATGGGGTAAACGACAGCCCAGTATTTGCCAGCGCGCACTTATCAATCGCCATGGAAACTGGGGCCGATATTTCAAAAAATAGCGCCGATGTGGTTTTGCTCAATAGCGATTTAGCCTCAATCGAGCACCTATTAATAGTTGCCAAAAAAACTAGGCGTATTATTAAACAAAACTTAACTTTGTCTTTATTGTATAATGGCTCAATATTACCGTTAGCTGCAATGGGGCTGGTAGCGCCTTGGATGGCTGTTATTGGTATGTCGACCAGCTCAATTATTGTGATATGCAACTCATTAAGGCTGTTAAAGTTATGAGCATAATTTACATTTTAGTTCCTATCGCTATTTTATTTGTACTAATAGCTATAGGAGTATTTTTTTGGGCAGTAAAAGGCGAGCAATTTTCTGATTTAAATAAACAAGGCCATAGTATCTTGTTTGAAGATGACAAAGAGCAGCATAACAAAAGTAATGATTGACCCTATTTTTGTCAGTGCTTTTTTTATGGGCCTAATTGGCAGCGGCCATTGCATTGCAATGTGTGGTGGCATAGCCAGCTCATTGCAATTAGCCAGTAATAAACGCCAAACTCTCATTTACTCTTTTGCTTATAATATAGGCCGAGCGCTAAGTTACATGCTTGCAGGCGCATTAGTGGCAGGCATTAGCAGTAAATTTGCCACGCAAAACTCTGTTTTTGCATTATCACTGTCTTTTATAGCAGGCATTTTTATGTTGTTGGTAGGGGTATATATAATGCGCTTAGCAGCTACCTTACAATGGCTCGAAAAAGTAGGTAAAACCTTAGTTTGGCAACACCTAGTTAAATTTAATAAATATTTAATGCCGATTAACTCGCCATTTAAAGCACTTGGATACGGCGCTTTATGGGGCTGGTTACCCTGTGGTTTAGTTTATTCAGCACTTACTTGGGCCATGACCAGCGCAAATGCGCTTGATGGTGCATTAGTAATGCTGTGTTTTGCACTAGGTACATTTCCCGCGATGATCACAATAGGCGTTAGTGCAAAAAAACTGAGCACCCTATTTAATCACCCTTGGACGCGAATAATATTAGGCAGCGTAATAATTTGGTATGGTATTTATTTACTGATCATTGCAACAGATAAGCTTGTGCATTAACATTGATCATATTGTGGCTTGAATTTTAACGGATTGAATTTATGGATTTTTCTCAAGGTCGTGCTAAAAGTAATTGTGCTATTAGCTGTAATAACTGCAGTATCAGCCAGTTATGCCTACCCTTTTCTCTTAATGGTCAAGAAATGGATAAGCTTGACGAAATAATCGAGCGCAAAAAACCATTACACAAAGGCGACTTTTTGTTTGAGTCGGGCGCGCCATTAAACGCTATTTATGCTGTGCGTTCGGGTTCGTTTAAATCTTATACTTTATCTGAGCAAGGCGATGAGCAAATTACAGGGTTTCATTTAGCCGGTGACTTAGTTGGTTTTGATGCAATAAGTAAAATGATGCACCAAAGTTTTTCACAAGCGTTAGAAACATCTATGGTATGCGAAATTCCGTTTGATACCCTTGACGAGTTAGCAGGCAGACTCCCTAAGTTACGCCAACAAATAATGCGCTTAATGAGTAGCGAAATTACCTATGACCAAGAAATGCTGTTACTGCTTAACAAAAAATCTGCCGAGCAACGCTTAGCCAGCTTTATTTTTAACTTATCTGAACGCTTTGGTGAGCGTGGTTTTTCTCGTAAAGAATTTCGCTTTACCATGACCCGCGGCGAAATTGGCAATTACTTGGGTTTAACCGTTGAAACAATTAGCCGTTTATTGAGTCGCTTTCAAAAAGCCGATTTAATAAAAGTTGAAGGCAAATTTATTACTATTTTAGATAACGATGCACTGGCCAAAGCAGCTGCAATAGTAAAGCCCCGCTAATTAGCCTACTTACGTTGTAATATTCAAACCATTTAATCCATTCGATTAAATGGTTTGATCTAGAACAATAATATTTTTGCTATCCCTTTCACTGTGCTCTATTTACGTTACACTCAAGGTACACCCGTAAAGTGAATGGAGCTTGCACATGAACACGATTAAACGCATTCTTGCGGTTATTGACCCCACCAAAGACGACCAGCACGGTTTAGCTCGTTCGATTGATTTAGCTAAAAAATCTGGTGCGAGTATTACCGCCTTTATGACGGTTTACGACTTTTCTTATGAAATGACTACAATGCTCTCTGGCGAAGAGCGCGAAGCTATGCGCAAAGCCGTGTTAAACGACCGCGAGCTTTGGTTAAAAGATTTAGTATCGCCTTATCAAAATGTTAATATTGATACACAAGTTGTTTGGCACAATCGCCCTTACGAAGCCATTATTAATACCGTTATTGAGCAAAAATTTGACCTTGTTATTAAAGGCACTCATCAACACAGTACACTTAAAGCCGTTATTTTCACCCCAACCGACTGGCATTTAGTACGAAAATGTCCATCTCCGGTTTTATTTGTAAAACAAATGGCATGGCCTGCAAATGGCAACATTTTAGCGGCTGTTAATGCAGTGAGCGAAAACGAGCAACACTTAGCGCTTAATAAACGTATTATTAAAGACGCACAATTTTTAGCAGAACTGGCCAACGCCCAACTAAACTTGGTGAACGCCTATCCTGCTACACCAATTAATATTGCCATAGAAATACCTGAATTTAACCCTGGCATTTATAACGAGTCGGTTAAAAAACATCATCATCAATCTACTAATGCACTGGCTGATGAGTTTAATTTACCCCCTGAGCAGTGCTTTATTGAAGAGGGTTTGCCTGAGGACGTTATTCCCGATGTAGCAAAACGTTTAAACAGCGAGTTGGTGGTTATTGGCACTGTAGGGCGTACTGGTTTAAGCGCGGCCTTAGTAGGCAATACTGCAGAGCATGTAATTGATAGCCTAGATTGCGATGTATTGGCACTCAAACCCGATGGTTATATAAGCCCACTCGCAAAAGATTAAATTTTGTTACCGGGCATTTTAAGTATATAATGCGCCCCTTTATTTTTAGCAAATAACTTTGCCGTATTGTTTAATAAGGGGGCGTAATTGTCTCATTCAGATCAAGCTAAAGCTCAATTTAACTTAACCAAGCTTCAAAAGCGTTTACGCCGCCAAACAGGTCAAGCCGTCATGGACTTTAACATGATTGAAGAAGGCGACCGCATTATGGTGTGCTTATCTGGTGGCAAAGATAGCTACACTATGCTCGACATGCTGCAACACTTAAAACGTGTAGCACCGATTAAGTTTGAGCTATTTGTTGTTAACTTAGATCAAAAGCAACCTGGCTTTCCTGAGCACGTTTTACCCCAGTATCTAGATAAACTAAATGTTGAATACAAAATTGTAGAAGAAGACACCTACAGCATAGTGACCGATATTATTCCTGAAGGTAAAACGACTTGTTCACTTTGTTCGCGCCTGCGCCGGGGTATTTTATACCGTACTGCTAAAGAGTTAGGTGCAACTAAAATTGCGCTTGGCCATCATCGCGATGACATGATAGAAACCCTATTTTTAAATATGTTTTACGGCGGCAAACTTAAAAGTATGCCAGCTAAGCTAATGAGCGATAACGGTGAACATATGGTTATTCGCCCACTTGCATACTGTAAAGAAAGCGATATTAGCCAATATGCGTTTGTACAGGGCTACCCTATTATTCCGTGTAACTTATGTGGCTCGCAAGAAAACCTACAGCGTAAACACACAAAAGATATGTTAGCTAAGTGGGACGCTGAGCACCCAGGTCGTATAGAAAGTATTTTTACCGCTATACAGAACGTTGTACCGTCGCATTTAGCAGATAACCAGTTATTTGATTTTACTAATTTGCAAACTGGCGAAGTAATTGATGGTGGCGATATTGCCCTAGACAAACCAGATATTCCAAAAGTGCCAATTAATAGCTTACAAGATGAAGATGCCAGCACAGAAGTGGTTACTATTAATCTGAGCTAACTTAAAGGTTATATATAAAAAGGGTTTGCCATGGCAACCCCTTTTTATTACCCCCACCTAAAAGCTTAATCATTCAAGCTTTAAACGCTCATATAAACCAGATGCCCTAGACACACTTTTATTCATTGCCAGTAACAATACTTTTTTATCTGCCACCAGCTCAAAGGTATTTTTAGCACGCGTTATGCCGGTATACACTAACTGCCTATTTATCCCCATGCGGGCTTGTTTTAGCGGCGGCAATACCATGGCGGTGTAGCTAAACTCTGATCCTTGTGATTTATGTATAGTCATTACATATACTTTGTCGTGCGCAGGTAAGCGTGCTGCCGAAAACGCCCGTTGATTCCCCTGCTCGTCTATAAATAGTGCTTTAAGCTGGCCGCTTTCATCGGGCATTAAAATACCAATGTCGCCATTAAACAACTTAAGCTGATAATCGTTTTGGCTTACCATTATTGGCATACCGGTATAATGGCGCTGATTCGGGCTTAGGGTAATAAGTCCTTGTTGTTGCAAAACGCGCTCAATACGCTGATTTAAACTATTAACTCCGTAATCACCTTCACGCACCGCGGCCAGTAACTGATAACTTGCAAAGGCTTTATGCACCTCTGCAACGCTTGCACCTTGAGCAATTAAACTAAGGTAATGTGTGTATTTACTTGCAGCGCTTTTAACCAATTTTTCGATAGGTTTAGCTATAAAGTCGTAATCTAAAATCACATCCTTAAAACGCCCCTCAACACTTTCTTGCTCAACGTAATTTAAAACACCTGTGTTATTGGTATTTACCGCTAACGCAAGTTGACCAATACCACTTTGTGCATCAAAGCGGTAGCTGTGTTGTAAAAATGCAATGCAATCGGCAAGTTTAAACGCGCTATTACTTTGCGCTATTAACTTAGCCTCGCCGTTAAAGCATAAATTATTTAGCTCATCGCATCGTGCAGGTGAATAACCAGGTGTTTGCCCCAGTGCTAACCCTTGGCATAAGTCGCTCATTACGCTGCCGGTGTCTACCGAGGCCAGCTGATCTTTATCACCTAAGAGTATTAACCGTGCATGTGCAGGTAATGCCTCAATTAGTTTTGCCATCAGCGATAAGTCGACCATTGAGGCTTCATCTATAATCAACACATCTAAATGCAGTGGATTCGCTTTGTTGTGCCTAAACTTATTGGTAAAGGGTTTTACCCCTAATAACCGGTGAATAGTTTGCGCACTTTCGGGGATTAACGTTTTAATATCAGCGGGTATATTAGTGAGCTTATCTTTAGCGCCTAAAATTGATTCGCTTAAGCGCGCTGCGGCTTTACCTGTGGGTGCCACCAGCTTAATACTCAGCGGTGCGGTTTTGTAAAGCGACTGTAAAATGGCGAGCAACTTAGTCACTGTGGTCGTTTTACCAGTACCTGGGCCGCCAGTAATAACGCTAAAACCTTTGGTGGCTGCAATAGCACAGGCTACTTTTTGCCAATCGGTGGTAATGTTTGCATCGGGTGTAAAATATTCATTAAGTAGCGCAGCTAATAACTCATTATTTATATTAAGTTTACGCTCGCTCATTGTTAGTAAACGGCTCGCTAATGTTTGCTCGTATCCGGCAAGGCGCGCAAAATAAAGGCGTTGATTAAACAGTTGCAGTGGTTTGTTGTCTCCAACGCTTGTATGGTTTTGTAAATAGCTAAGCACCTGCTCATAATTAAACCCTTCACTAAACGGGCTTAGCTTATCTGGCACGCTCCCTTGTGCTTTACTAAAGTCGCTGCGGCGTAAATTAAAAGGGTTACTCCAATCAACCTCGTTTAAGGTTAAACAACTATGCTGGCTTTGCTGCGATAAACACAGTAATAGCACCAGGTAAAACATTTCATTGTGCGCCTTTTCGCTATCGCTGTTACTTTTACTGAGCATTTCAGCTAACTTTACATCCACAATGCGAATGCGGTTTTCGCTAAGTAAATAAGTAAGTAAAGGTACTGCTGTGCTTAAAGTAGGGTTTTGCTCATTTAGCTCAAGCTCCTGCTCTAACCCTTGATCAAACTCTTGATCAAACTCTTGATCAAAAAGGCCCGGTTGATTATTTAGTTCACTCATAACATGGCTCCTTGGCTAAACAAGCCATCTAAAATAGTCACTTGCTCAGTGGTAAGCTTTTTAAAGTACACACCTTGCCCAGCTGGCATGCCACGTAAAAAGGTGTAATACACGCCGCCTAAATGAGTTTCAACTGAGTAATCAGCTATACGCTGTTTTAGCAAACGATGCAGCGCTACGGTGTAAATTAAATACTGTAAATGGTACTGGTGGCTACTCATGGCTTGCTCAAGCATATCGTGCTCGTAATCAGCAGCGTTACTACCTAAGTAATTAGATTTATAATCTAAAATATAATATTTACCTTGGTGGCAAAATATTAAATCGATAAAACCTTTTAACAGCCCTTTTACGTGGCTAAATTCGAGCTTACTGTGCTCAAAACCAAAATGTTTTATAAGAATTTCATTAAGCTGCGGCGCACTTAAACTTTTAAGCGGTAAGTTAAACTCCATTTCTACTAGGCAATCGCTTGGCGCTAGTTGGCTTAAGCTCAGGCCATTACTATTAACTAAAGAGCTGTTACCTGAGATATTATTACCTGAGGTACTATTACCTGAGGCATCAGCATTAACATTGCTATCGCCATTAAGCGGGCAAGCAAGAACGTCTAATATCCACTGCTGAGTAACATCTTGCCAGTGTTCACTAATATGGTACTTCTCTAGGCTGCGTTTAATAACGTCTGCTAAATTGTGCTCTTTATTAACTGGGTGCTCTATTGGGCTAGTAAAATCTATTTGCTCAAAAATTTCGTGTAAACAACTCCCCGGTTTTGCCCCTTTAGGAAAGCTATACGCAGAAGGTGCTTCGTCTTCTTGTACGGCAAATTCATCTTTTTCATGATCCTCATCACTGCGCCCAGGCGCTAGGTGGTCGATATGCTTTTTAAAGCTCAGCGCACTAAAGCTAGTTGCTCGCCAATTACGCTCAATATTGGCTGTTACATTATTTATACTCAATGTTTGCTGAGCATCAACGTTATTATTAAAGCTTAAAGTACCTTGAGCTAATAAATCCTCTGAGGTGAATTGCTGATAATCCATACCTGTATGCTCGCTGCAAAAATCGGCTAAATGGTTACGCCAAATTTGACTGCTCGTAATTTCAAGCCCTGCAAATAACACATGCCCCAGGGCGCTGCTTTGTATTGCCAAACGGCTACTTTGCCCCTGGCCAATGTTATACATGCCAATAGCACAAAAGTGTACCGCGCGAGTGAGTGCTACATACAGTAAGCGTAAATCTTCGGCAAGGCGCTCTTGCTCTGCTTTTTGCAGTGCGTCATCCCCTTTACTTAAATCGTAAATTAGTGTGCCATTATTATGATACAGCGCTTCTTTTGTTTCACGATAGCCACTAGCAAAGGGCATAAATACCAGCGGATACTCAAGCCCTTTTGAGGCGTGCATAGTCACTATTTTAACTAAATTAGCGTCACTCTCTAGGCGTACTTGCACTGTTTCGCCATCTTGCTGGCTTACCTTTTGTGCAAACCAGCGCAGTAAACGCAGTGTGCCCTCAAGCTCAATTTGTTTTTGCTGTAGTATTTCGCCAAGGTGCCTAAAGTCGGTAAGCCAGCGCTCAACGTTGTAGCCTAAGCCTTGCCATTTAGCACTAAGTTGATTGTGGCTCATTAAGCGCTCAAGCATTGCCATAGCGCCTTGCTTGTTCCAAATATGGTTAAGTTGCGCAAAAAAGTTTAAGTGCTCTTGCCATTGTGCCTCGTCATCTGCCAGTGCATATATTTCGTTATAGCTTAAACAAAATAACGGCCCTGCTAACACCCCACGTAATAGCGACTCATCATACTGGCCATGCAACGCAGTTAAAAAATTAAGTAAGTGATGGCTAAGCTCTTGGCTAAACACACTCTCGCGCGATAAATACACGCTGGCAATTTTAGCGTTGCTTAAGGCCTTTTTCATTATTTGCGCCTCAACACGGTCACGCACTAATATACAAATATCTGCAGCGCTTACTGGCTGTTCACCAATACAGGCTCGCCCTTGCTCGGCCTGCGTTAGTAAAGTGACTATTTTATTGGCAAAAAAGGTGGCTAAGTGCTGCTGCCCAATGGCTTTGCCTGTCGGCTTGTTTTTTTCATCTGCGGCGGTGTCGCTAAATACACAAAATTCAAACGCAGTGGCTGCTTGTCCGTCAATCAAAAACGACTCGTCAGCTTTTTTACCTTTAGCTGCTACTGCATTAAACGGTATGGCATCGTTATAAATAAAACTGTTAGCGTGCTTACCAAATAAGCTGTTTACGCTGCTTACTACATCGCTGCTAGATCGAAAGTTAGTGCCTAGCGTAAATTGCTGCTGTTTTTGCACCGCTTCCTTGGCACCAATATAGGTAAAAATGTCTGCGCCCCTAAAACCATAAATAGCTTGTTTAGGATCGCCAATCATCGCCAGTGTAGTGTGCTCTTGCTGGTAAATTTTACTAAAAATACCATACTGAATCGGATCGGTATCTTGAAACTCATCTATCATAGCCACCGGAAACAACTGAGCAATTTTTTGCTCCAGTACATTGCCTTGCTCGTTATTTAATGCGCTGTGTAAATTGCTAAGTAAATCATCTGGGGTGATCACGCTTTGCTCTTGCTTGCGCTTTATTACGGCTGCTTTTACCCACTTTGCCGCATGCTGCACAACAGCAATTGCTAACCCTTGGTTTATGGTGTTATTAAGTGCAGCAAGCTCGTCAAATTGACTCAGTAATGAATGTGTAAACAGTGGCTGATTTTTTTTATAATTGCTTATATCGCTTAAGTTTTCGCTACTCCATATCTCAAACGAGTATTTACTAGTACCAAATTCAAAAAACAAATCGCCGCCTAAACAAAAAGCTTCAAGTGCTGCAAGGCTGCCTTTGCGCCCTGGCGTTTTAGAACCACTTAAGCCAGAGCCTTTAATAGCAGCTATAAACTCTTGTTCTAACACCGCTTTTTTAAATGCAGGTATTCGGCTTATATACTCGTCACGCGCTTGCCATACGTCATCTAAGTTTACTTGCGGGGTAATTTGCGCATTGGCTTTATTTAAAATACTCGTCACTTTGCCAAACAAAGCTTCTGGCGCGGAAAATACACCTAAAATAGCATCGGTTTTTTCTTTATTGAGTGGATATACAAAGGCGCGCCAAAAATCTTTAATGGTTTCGAGCAATATGTCGCGCTCATCCAAAATAAACTCTAAGTTAAACGCCACACCCGACTCAAACGCGTGTTGTTTTAGCATGCGCTGACAAAAGCCATGAATGGTAAAAATAGCCGCTTCGTCCATCGATTTAGCCGCTGCATCGAGTAAATCAAAGGCGCGGTGTTTATCATCAACGGCAGCTATAACTCCTGCTATAAGCTCATCTTTTGGATCTTGCCCAAGAAGTGCATCGCGCGCGGTGATAATGCGATTACGCACGCGGTCTTTAATTTCTTGCGTGGCAGCATCGGTAAAAGTTACCACCAGTATTTGCTCAACGCTTAGCGGCTTATTTAATAGCGAGTTTGCATCATCGGCTATTTGCATTCCCAATAAGTAACGTAAATATAGGCCAGTAATTGTATACGTTTTACCCGTACCGGCACTGGCTTCAATTAAGCTTTGCCCTGTTAGTGGCATAGTAAGTGGATTAAGCGCTTGCATGGTCACTCTCCTTAGCGTGTGCAAATAACGGGGCGAGTAATTTATCGCTCCACTGTATAAACTCGTCTTGGCAATCGTTGAGCGATTGTACCGTTAAGCGAATATAGGGGTTTTCACCCTCGCCTCGCCCTATGTATTGCGGGCTAAATTTACTCATGGCTTTTGCTATATCGCCGCCGCTTTTTACGTACTCGTAACCACTTACCGGAAAAAACGCCACGGGTTCGTTGCGCAGTGCTTTGTATAACTCAAACCAATCAAGTAACAATGCATCGGCATCGGTTTTACTTATTGGCGCAAAGGTAACTTGTTTATCAAGCCCAAGTATTAGCGTTTCTACTTGTTGCTCCATACTTTGCGCTACTAGGTGATAAATAAAGCCTTTAATTAAATCTTTCGCTTTTATACTAGCGCTGCGATAAAACACTTGTTTTTGCAAATAAATATGGTTTAACCAGCCTTCTATTTTAGTGTTTTCTAGTTCGAGGGCTACCTCTATAGGGTCGCTTTTGCCCCCTTTAATTTGCTCTTTCACTTGCCCTGCCAATGCGTCTACTCGGTGCTGCATGCTCTCAAATATTAAGCTACCTACGTTGGCTTGTGGTAGTTCGCCGCGTTGCAATATTTGTTCTGTACTAAGTGGCAGCTCGTTAATGTTGGCTTCGAGTATTTCATCAAGGTAAAAATAGCGGCGCAATGCGTCTAGGCTAAAGGGCTCTTCGTCTTTTACTACTTCGTTAAATTGCGGTAATCGCAATCCTAAACTTTGTTGATAAAAGCTTTCTTGGGCGTTGCAAACACTGCGAATAAACACATCGAGCTCTAACTGCTCAGGCGGTGTTGCATTAAGCGCGCTCACGACTTGTGGGGTTATTGACTCACTTGGCAGCCAAATTGGATTATAGCTGTGGTTGCTCAGCACAGTGTTTGCTTGCTCATTGGCTAAATAATAATGGCTATTAAAGGGCTGTAAATGCTGCTGGCTAATTAAACACTCTGGCAGTGTTTTTTCGCTGTCGTCGCTTAATGCAAAGCTACGCCCAATATATTCTAGCAACTCGCTCACAAGGGTTGATGGCATGCGCGGTTGGTTGTCAAAACACGAGCGACCAATGTAACTCATGTATAAGTTATCGCGGGCACTGAGTAGCGCTTCTAAAAATAAGTAACGATCATCTAATTTACGTGATCGGTCACCTTTTTGTTTTTTAGAATAAGGCACTAAGTCAAAACCAATCGGCTGTACGTTACGCGGGTAGTCGGCATCATTCAAACCCAGCATACACACCACTTTAAATGGCACGGCGCGCATTGGCATTAGGGTACAAAAGTTAACTTGCCCCACTAAAAAGCGCTGCCCTACGCCTTTTTCTTGAATGCCTTGTTTAATTAAGTAACTAACAATACGCTGCGACACCGCTTTGCTGTAATCACCATTATTATGATGCTTTTGTAACTCTTCGAGCACGTTTTGCAGCACCAATAAATCCCAGCTGTCGTCGCTTTCGCTCTCGTAAATTGCACTAAGCAACTCGCTTAAAACATGCGCTTTGTTGGTAAGCGTATCGTCGGGCGTTAATTGCTCTTTAAAGCTTTGTAGCACATCAATAAAGTGCACTAGCTTATTAAGCGTATCAAGCGCCATGCCTTCTACTTCATCGGCGCTATAAATGCCGTTAAACGGGCATTGCTCGTCGCGCATGGCAATACCTAGTAATAAACGGTTAAGCCCGTGTTGCCAGGTGTTTAAATCGATAGCGGGTAAATCAAAGCTGCTTTTATGCTCGGCATTTATGCCCCATTTTACGCCAACACGTTCCAGCCAATATTGAATTTGCTCGTACTCGTGTGCCTCAAGGCCAAATTTTTCGGCTATTTGCGTCACTTGTAATAAATCGAGAATATCCGACACGCCAAAGCGCGAAAACGGTAAATTAGCTAAACTCGCAAACGAGCTAAGTACGGGTTTTTCTTGCTCTATGGCTAAATCGGCCAATGCGTAAGGAATAAAGCGGCTACCTTGTGCACCACCAAAAACGGCTTCAATGTACGGGCTGTAAGTGCCTACATCGGGCATCATTACTATTATGTCTTTGGGAGTAAGCGCAGGGTTTTGATTAAATAAATTAAGTAAGTAGTCGTGCAGACGCTCAACTTCTCGAAGCGGTGTATGGCAATCGCTTAGCGTAATGCTGGTGTCGGTTGCACTTATAGGCAATTTACCTTCGTCGTTTATAAACCACTCTTTGTTATCGGTCAGTGACTCACCTTTAAACGCCAACTGATAAATTTCACTTTGTATTTGCCCAAGTAAGGTGTCATCAAACACATCAATAAAGCCATCAACCCAACGGGCATCTAGCTGTACTAGCTGCTCAAAGTAGTCGCGACCTAATTTACCCCACGAGGATAACAGAGGGTTGCCTATAAAGTAGTATTCTTCATCGGGATTAGTTTGCTTTTTTTGCTGCGCTTCCACCAGCGGCATTTTGGCGTATTTTGCACTTATTTTAGCGGCGGTTTTTTCATCAATAATATCGCCCCAATAATGCTCACTGGGATTAAAAAAGAATAAAAACACCTCGGTTTTTTCACTCAGCGCTGTAAATACTTCAAGCTGCGAGCTGGCAATGGCCGATATACCAAATAAACTAATGCGTTGTGGTAATAAGCTGTTGTCCATTGTCTCAAGCGCTGCCAGCAGTTGTCCTTGCATATTCGCGCGATGAAACTGACTTTGCCCAAGCTCTAGGCTTAACTGTACAATGCGTCGCCATAAATCAGGTTGCCACGGGGCTATGGTTACATCAACATCATCAAGTTCATCTGTACCGCTATCCCATGTGGCAATCCAATGCGGGCGGTACATTAAATATTGGTCGTACACGTCGGCTATTTTTTCACACAAGGCAAAGGTTTTTTGGCCGTCAATATCGCCCTCTAAATAGGTTTTTAGCGGTAAATACAGTGGCTCATCAATACAGCTTGGTAAAATAGCAAACAGTTTCCATGCAAGGTTGGGTTTATTAAACGCCGACTCTTTAGGTACATTTGGTAAAAGTTGCTGATACAACTGCCAAATAAAGCTCGAAGGCAGCGGAAAATCCACCTGCGCCGCTACACCTAAGTTTTCGCTCAAACCAATTTTTAGCCACTGCGACATACCCGGTGACTGCACCAGTACCACTTCTTTGTCGAATGGGCTTGCTAATGGGTTGGTTTTTAATAACTGATGAAACTGCGCTTGCAGTGCTTCCATACGGTTTGATTGAATAATATTGAGCATACTTACCTGTCCTTGCTTGAGATAAAACGAGTGTAAGATATTTTCAATTACAGGGGTAGCGATTAGCGCAAATTGGCTTTAATAAATCAGCGGGTTAGTTAAATTTTATACGCACAGTAGTGATGCTATTTACTGTGCGTTTTATAAGGGCGATAATTAATAAGGGCTAATGCTTGAGAGTTTAAACTGACTTTGCATTATTGCTTTACCATCAATATCTTTGAGCTGTAATGAAATTGACGGGTCGGCTTGTTGCCAGTCTATGCTTAAATCGCCGTAATTAACCTGGTGGGTAAAGTCCCCTATTCGGTGTGTGTTAGGGCTTACATTTTTCCATTTTTCGGTTAGGCCAGAACTGGTCATTTCTATTAGTGGGTAGTCAAGGTTGTGCTTATACTGTGAAATTTCGCCCCAGTGGGTATCGCCGCTAATAATAACTACGCCGTTTACTTTATGCTTTTTGATCAGTGTAAATAAACGCTTTCGATCGTCGGGGAAATTAGCCCACGACTCCCACCCTGTAAAATCGGGAAGTAGCTGTAAGCTTGAGGCAATTAGCTTTATAGCCGCGGGCTTTTTAAGCTCTTGTTCAAGCCATTGCCACTGCGCCTCACCAAGCATTGACGCGCCTTTAACATGACTTGGGCTATACGGGCCTTGATTATTTAGTTTGCGCTTAGTGTCGTACTCCAACTTACTTACTGCGTTTAACGCATCTCGGTTCCAGCGCAAATCTGGCATAATCACCTGCACAGTTTGCTCACCTTCACCATACGTATACGAGGTATAAATACCATCGGGGCGAGTGCGTCGTGGTGAGTTTGCAGGTTCTTGCCAAAAATCGAGCATAATTTGCCGCGACTCTTCTTTATGCGGATACTCTTTACCTGCATCGTTTTGGCCATAATCGTGGTCATCCCACATAGCTATAATAGGCGTTTGCGCTTTTAGTGTTTTAAAACCGGGCTTTGCCCCTAAGCGCTGGTATTTATTAGCAAGTACGCTCATATTATTGGTGTCGCCATAAATATTGTCACCTAAAAATATAAATAAATCGCTCTGCTCTTTGTTTATAGCATCGAATATAGGAATGTTTTTATCTTGATGCCCGCACGAGCCAAATAATATTTTAGAGGGAGCACTCAAAGCACTAAAGCTTACAAGTAAGTTGGTTAATACTACCGCGGTTATTATTTTCATTTTACAATCTCATTAATCGCCGGTGCCATATTCAAATTTATCTGCTTTGGATTTTGCCCAAGCGCCTTTAACACTGTTGCGGCAATTTGCGTTTGTTTTAGCTCAGTAGTTGTTTTAACTAAGCCTTGGCCTTTTATTGCAGGGCCAATCGCGGCAAGCCAAATATGTTCGGAGCCTATAATGCCCTCGGGAAACTTATTTTCGCCTAAATGCAGTGCTGCTAAGGCGCGTTTTGAACTGTGATGCTGCCAGTCGCTTGCGTTACTACCACGGCCATGATCTGTGGTAATAATGAGGGTAGTGTTATTTTTATAACCCGGTGTTGTTTGAATGGTATTCCATAAATCAGCTATAAAAGCATCACTTTGTTTTGCCGATTTTAAATACGCGTGGTAATCACCATCGTGAGCAAAGTCGTCGGTCTCTCCTAAACTTATTACTAATAATTTTGGTTTTTTAGCTAACATATACGCCTTAGCAAACCGATAAGTAAAACTGTCTAATCGTACATTACTCCAAGGGCTCGGAATTTCATTTTGCATGGCATTTAAAAGTGGCGCATTTTCAAATAAATCCTCCTCAATTGGCATAAATCCGGCGTTAACATATACCTTACTGCGCTCTGTATTAAGTATTGAAGGAAATACATCCCAGCTACCAAATAAGGCGGTGTTATTTTTAAACGCGGGTTGGCGCTCCAAACGCTCTAATATAGTGTGATTTGGGTTAGGGATTTTATCATTACTATTAATACCTTCATCTACCTCACCGCTAAGTATTTCGTTATAACCGGGATACGAAAAATACCACGGGTTACTTACCGACATATTAGAGCCTTGCTCTCTATTACCAATTATTACCCCTTGCTTAGCTACAATTTGGGTAATAAACGGCATCAGCAGTTGCTGGCGTTTTGCAGAGCTGTTATGCCAAAACTCTGTATTTAGCTGCTCTGGCTTTTTAACAAAATCGGAATTATTAATAAGGTTTTTATCAGCGCCACTAAACACCTCTTGCCAGCGCACACCGTCAAGCGTTACCAACACTACATTTTGATCAGCTGTTTGTACTGCCGCTGCAAAGTCGCTTCCTAGGGCAATTAAACTAAATACACTTACTTTTAAAATCGTTTTCATATTGTTACCGGCCTATTTTTATAATAAAAAGCCCATTAATAATGGGCTTAAAATAATTTATATTACGACTTAAAAATCTGCAGTAAACGTAACCGCAGCAGTACGAGGCGCACCAATAAAGTAAGTAGTCCCATTACCTGTGCCACCTGCTAAGTAGCTTTTATCGGTTATGTTATAAACAACAAACGAGAGATCAATGGCTTTAAATGGCCCTGCGTCTACATCGGTTGAGTAACCGGCATTAAAGTCGAGTACCGTGTAGCCGTCTACTTTATTGCGTGCTCGCGTGCCTTCGTCTTGCCATGCACCTAAACGCTCACCTGTGTATTTAGCCGACAAACCAACACGAAAGCCGTCACTAAAGTAATCGGTAGATACAACCAATAAATCTTCCGATGTATCTATTAAGCTATCGCCTTTTTTAAAGCTTGGCGCTGCAGTATTGCCATCTTTATCTTGTAGTAATACGCCTTGTGAGTCATATGCATTTGGATCATCAGACGAATATTCAGAGCTGCTATTGGTATACGACGAATAAACACTCCAGCTTGGTGTGAGCATATAGCTTGCAGAGAGCTCTAACCCCTTAGAATCGATGCCCCCTACATTTATGTATGAACCATTAGTGCCAATAGTGTAGTCAATTCCGCCTGAATCACTGCCTGGTGCAATAAAGGTAATGCGGTTATCAAACTTAACGCTGTAGGCCGTTGCGCTTAGCGTTAATTTATCGGCTTGGTAGCGTACACCAAAATCAATGTTTTTTGCTGTTTCTGGTTCTATTTCAGTCAGTGTTGAACTGTCGCGCTCCAGTACCCCGTCTTTAATTGCAGCAAAGTTTTCGCTGTAACTTGCAAATAGTTCGGTATCGTTATTTAACTGGTACAGCGCACCACCACTAAATAAAACATCAGAGTCGCTGTCTACTTTATCTGAGCTTTCGTTAGCAAAGTGGTCGTACTTTTGTAACTCAACTAAATACTGTTTAGCGCCAATATTTAAGGTTAAATCACCTAAGTTAATAGAGTCTTGGATGTACCATTTGAACGTATCTGTATCAAAGGTATTTTTGTACTGAGTCCAGTAAGGGGTGTTTTCAAAATGATGAAAAATACGCGCATCAATTACTTTGTGCCAATCACGCGACTCTTCTCGCTCACTTTGCTCATACCAAAAACCAGCCTCAATATCGTGATCACCAAACGTCGCTTGATAGTTAGCGGTTACGCCTAAACGATCTTTTTTGTAATGGGTATGGCGATAAGACATAACGGGCGTTGCTGTATCGTCGTAACATGCCGGATTTAAATCAGGCCCCGACTCCCACGGCCAACTTAAACTTGCTGTACAGCCTGAGTTAGGTGCAAGTGGGTTACCCTCGCTATCAGCAAAACCATAAGAGCCAGCATTAGTACCGCCTTGTGTTGTTGGCTCGCCGTTTTCATCAACTGGGGTTGTTAAATATGGTGGGATCCAGTCACCACGCCCCGAGTTTTTATGATAATAAGGGCTGATCGTTAATAGTGATGTGGGCGAAATTGCATATTCAAACTTTAAATAACCTAAGGTATTTTCACGTAGCGTCCCCCAACCTTCAGCAAACATTTGATCAAAATGCGGAACCCCTGTCCAGTTCCACGTTAATTGATCCCAATTAGGTGTTTGCTCAAATTGTTCAATACTCACGCTGTTGTAGTTAGTTTCGCTTACATCGTCGTAAGATAAACGTCCGGTTAGGGTTAAATCGTTAAAATTAGATACAAACTTAAGCTCAGCATGTTGGTTGTCTTTACCGCCATTACTTCCCGAGCCAATCCAACGGCTGGTGTCGGTTTGCGAGTAGCTTACGTATGCTTGGGTATTATCAAAAACAGTGCCTGTTTCGTGCTTAATATAATAACGCGAGGCGTCGTGGCTGCCCGATGTATAGGCAAACGTAGTGCCTTTTTCGAGACTGGGATCTTTACTTACAAAATTAAATGTACCGCCTAGCGCTTCCAGCGATGCCGATTTAATATCAGACGTACCTTGGCCTACTTCAACTGTAGCCAGGTTTTCGCTGTCTAGGTAACGGTTAGCTTTAGCGCCGCCACCGTAATTAGAGCCACCATTGGGTATGCCATCTACTGTCATCCCTAATTGCTGTTGGTTACCGTCAATACTAAAACCACGCATTGTAATTGTGGTAGACCAGTCGTCACCACCAAATGCATCACCTTCGTTTATGCTAATACCCGGTAAATTATCAATCACCGACAATATACTTGCTACCGAACTTTGTTGCTCAAGCATTGCAGGCTCAATAACGTTGTTAGCGTAGCTGGTAGGCTTAGCGACTACGGTTATTTCTTCTATAGTTTTGTCGTTTGCATAAACAGATGTTGATACAGCCATGGCTATAGCCATACTCAAAAGCGATTTGTTTTTTAAAGCGTACATTGTTGTCCCGTTTAGTTTTAATTATTAAAAATTAATTATTATGAAAACGGGAGCAGTATGAGTTTTAAATATGACAACGGGGATGAACTTTATTTACATAAAAATTAAACAAATATGGGAAATTTATGGCAGGAATATGTACAAAAAAAGACAACCCAAAAGTAAGCTTATGGGTTGTCTTAAAAATCGTTTTAAATAATTATAAAACTAATAGTTACACCAGCTCGCTAAGCATATCGGCATTGTATTCTACCAGCGGTTGATTATTACTAATTTTGCTTATGTAGTCTGGGTTTGCAATAAGTGGGCGACCAATGGCAATTAAGTCAAACTTAGCGTCGTTAATCGCCTCTTTTGCTGTCTCAAAACTATAGCTACCCACACCTACTAACGTACCTTTGTAGCCTGCGCGTAAAAATTCAGAGGTATTTTTGCCTTCAAGCGAGTCAAAACGCATGCTGTCGTCAAAAATTCCACCGTGTAAGTAAGCAAGATCTTTTGTGTCTAATTCAGCTAACAAATAATCAAATACGGCTTTGTCGCGGCTATCCTCGGTCATATTAAAATAAGCACCCGGCGTTACACGAATAGCGGTACGTTCGTTTCCAACGACAGCAATAACTGCGTCGGTTACTTCAAGCGCAAAACGCGCCATGTTCTCAGGCGTTTGGCCGTATTCATCATTGCGCTCATTTGCTGCATAATGTAAAAACTGATCAATTAAATAACCGTTAGCACCGTGAATTTCTATGCCATCGAAGCCTGCTTCTATTGCGTTTTCGGCTGCTTTTGCGTAATCGGCTACTAAGCTTTTAATATCATCTGTGGTTGCCGCTTTTGGCGTAATGTAAGTAAGCTCACGCATGCGCGGAACAGTCCCTTCTACACCAATTGCTGATGGCGCAAGTACATCGCCATCAAAAAAGTGTGGGTGAGCAACACGGCCAACATGCCAAAGCTGGGCAAATATTTTGCCGCCATTGGTATGTACTGCGTCGGTTACTTTTTTCCAGCCCTGAATTTGCTCACTAGTAAATAAACCCGGCGTATTAGGATAGCCTTGCGCGTCTGGGCGAATAATTGTCGCTTCGCTAATAATTAACCCTGTATCTGCACGGCGCGCGTAGTAGTCAACCATAGCTTGAGTTGGCACTAGGTTATCATCAGCCATACTGCGCGTTAACGGCGCCATTAATACGCGGTTTTTAAGCTCAATTGTGCTGTTTAATTTATACGGGGCAAGTAAATCAATCGACATTGTGGATCCTTTGTGTGGGAATGGCTAAGCACTAAATGCTCAACCTAAATAGCAAGTATGGTGTGTAAATGCGGCCATTTGGTAAACATTCAAGGGTATTTTTGAATGAACGCTCAAATTAATAATAAAACTTATACTTACAGAGCCGTAAATTAGATCTATATAGGGTAAATTAAATAATAACTTTTCACCACACTGTCATATAACTCGATATACTTACACTTAATACCAAGCCATAAACTTAGAGTAAGCAAATTATGACAACAGCAAATAACACAGAACAACACGACGTAATTTTAGGCCTTGGTGCCAAAAAACGACTCGCTTTTATGTTTGAAACCACACAGCAATTTAAACAAGTATGGATTTTAAACGATGACGATGGCTGCGTTATGCTCACCAACGAAGATGACGACTGCGTACCCGTATGGCCAACTCGCGAGTTTGCACAAGCATGGGCCACTGGCGAATGGGAAGGTTGTACGCCTAAAGCTATTCCCACACAAGATTGGATAAACCGCTGGACACCCGGCTTAGAAGACGACGACTTACTTATTGCCGTTTTTCCAACCGAAGACGACGACGGCACTATACTGTTTCCGGATGAGTTTGATACACAATTAAAAATGCCAAAGAAAAAATATTAAGCACTTTCCCTCAAAACAGTAAAGCCATGCTCACAATAATGGTTTTACTGTTTTATACAGCCCCTTTGCACTTGCGGCCCTTATTAAATCCTCGCTTTATATTACTAAGCTATAAATTTCCGTCCAATTAAATCGCCCGCTAAATAGCATAATATTGTAACTATTAATGACCAACACGCCCTAAATATTAAAATAAAATATACATTTTAAATAATTATTAACTATATTTTTAAATACAATAAATTATGGTTTTTTTAATCGCTAACTTTTAGCCAAATAACGTCGGCAAACCGATTTAAAGCAATAGGAAAATGGTTTTTCAGGCGTATAATCCACACACTTTTATACCCTAGGGTCAAATTATGTTTCAACTCCGTCTCATTACTATTTTAAGCGCTATCTTAGCGCTATTTGCTTGCTCTGAGCCAGTACCTGAACCAGCTAAACAAACAACCGCTAAAACCACTGCTGTTGAAAAAGCAACCAGCCAAAATGCAACTAGCATTACTACAAAAGCAACGGCCGAACCACAATCAGATATACAAAAAGCGCTAAGCAATGCGCCAGTAATTACTAACCTATCAGCAAGCCACCCAAACACCTTACCAACGCCAAATATTAACGATTTAGATAATAGCCCTGAATCTGATTTAATTCGTTACGGGCGTTTATTAGTTATCGATACCTACCGCCAATTACCCGAAAACGTTAATAACAAACTAAACTGTAGTTCTTGCCACCTAAACGAAGGCCGCGTAGCTAACGCAGCCCCTTATGTAGGTATGAACGTGGTTTATCCTAAGTTTCGTAGCCGTAATGCTAAAATAAACACTATTGAAGATCGTATTAATGGCTGTTTTCAACGCTCAATGAACGGCCAACCATTAATAACCGACTCTACACAAATGCAAGCTATGGTCAGCTACATGAACTTTTTATCGCAAGATATTAAAACGAAAGATGACTTAAAAAGTAATAATGGTTTTATAGCAATTAACAAAGACCTAGAGCCAAACGCAGAAAATGGCAAAACACTGTATGCGCAGCACTGTGCAAGCTGCCATCAAATGGACGCCAAAGGTTTATACCCTAGTGGCACTTATATGTTCCCAGCAGTAGCAGGCGATAACTCATTTAACGACGGTGCAGGTATGGCACGTACTTATACCGCCGCTGCATTTATAAAAGGCAACATGCCACTTGGCCAAGAAGGTATTTTAACTGACCAAGAAGCCGTTGATATTGCATTTTACTTTAGCCACCTAGCACGCCCAGCATTTGCCGCTAAAGCAAACGACTGGCCTGAAGGCGGCGCACCAAAAGACGTACGCCGTTAATAGTATTAACCACGGTTAAATAATAAAACCAAAAAGCCAGTTGGATTAACCCACTGGCTTTTTAATAACATATATAATTTTATTACAGGCACAAAAAAGGACGTCATGAGACGTCCTGATATTGAATAATGGTGGAGGGAGAGGGATTCGAACCCTCGTTAGGGATTAACCTAAACACACTTTCCAGGCGTGCGCCTTCAGCCACTCAGCCATCCCTCCACGGCGTTGCTACATACTAGGTAGTGCAACAAGCGCGCTATAGTATGAAATAGCCGCCATAGGTGCAAGGCATTTTTAGTTTTGAGCTTTTAACTGCTCACTTATCATTCATATTTTTTATGCTGTGCACAAAAAACGGCTATGCGGGTGGCATAACCGTTTTTTAAGCGTTAACTTAACGTGCGTTTTTATATTCGTTAACTTTACTTTGCCATTGTGGCGGTAAAATCAAGCATGCGGTTAAGTGATTTAAGTGCGCCTTCGCGTAAGCCCATGTCAACAAACACTTCTTTACCTTTGGGGTCTATCAGAGCTTCTTCAATCGCTTTTAAGCCGTTCATTGCCATCCAAGGGCAATGCGCACATGTTTTACATGAAGCGCCTTCACCGGCTGTTGGAGCGGCGAAGAATTCTTTGTCTGGGCATAGTTGCTGCATTTTATAAAAAATACCGCGGTCAGTTGCTACAATAAACTTTTTGTTGCTCATTGTTTGCGCTGCTTTTATTAACTGGCTGGTTGAACCAACTGCATCAGCAAGGGCAACAATTTCCTCTGGCGACTCTGGGTGTACGAGTACGCCCGCATCTGGGTGCAGCGCTTTCATGTCTTTTAGAGCTTTAGTTTTAAACTCGTCATGAACGATACATGCACCATTCCACATGATCATATCAGCGCCGGTATTCTTTTGAATATAGCTACCTAGGTGCTTGTCTGGGCCCCAAATTATTTTTTCACCTAGTTCATCTAAGTGCTCAACAATTTCCAGTGCACACGATGAGGTTACAATCCAATCTGCACGCGCTTTTACTGCGGTAGAAGTATTTGCATACACTACTACTGTGCGGTCGGGGTGCTGATCGCAAAACGCTGAGAATTCATCTACCGGGCAACCTATGTCTAACGAACAAGTCGCTTCGAGCGTTGGCATAACCACGGTTTTGTTAGGCGTTAATATTTTTGCGGTTTCACCCATAAAACGCACACCCGCTACAATGATCATGTCGGCATCGTGACGTGTACCAAAACGCGCCATTTCTAGCGAGTCGGCAACGCAGCCGCCGGTTTCTTCGGCTAGTGCTTGTATTTCAGGATCGGTATAGTAATGGGCAACTAATACGGCATTTTTTTCTTGCAGTAGTTGCTTTATACGTGCTTTGTATTCGCCTTGTTCGTTTTGTGTTAACGGTGCTGGCTTAGGAGGGAAAATATAGCCTTCAGGCATAATAGTTTGAGCTAGACTCATGTTCTCGACCACTTCATCTATATTGCATTAATTACGATGAATTATACGAGAATATAAAGCTAAATAACAGCTATCTGCTCAAGGTGTTTATAAATAAAAAGTTGAAGTTTTAAAAAGACACTATTAAGAAGGGATTGTCTAAAAATGGTGGGGCATGATGGATTTGAACCATCGACCAATTGATTAAAAGTCAACTGCTCTACCAACTGAGCTAATGCCCCCCTTTGATAACTAATTAGCAAGGCTGCTAGTTAGTTGATTGCGTAAATCCGCCGACTAATACTTTACTTTCACTGCTCATAGAATGGTGGGGCATGATGGATTTGAACCATCGACCAATTGATTAAAAGTCAACTGCTCTACCAACTGAGCTAATGCCCCGCTCTATGCACTTAATTTAATTAAGCTTACGTAAATCCGCCGATTCCAGCCATTCTTAAATATAAAGAATGGTGGGGCATGATGGATTTGAACCATCGACCAATTGATTAAAAGTCAACTGCTCTACCAACTGAGCTAATGCCCCGCTCTGATAACTAACTAGCAAACCTTGCTGTTTAGTTACTTGCGTAAATCCGCCGACTAATACTTTACTTTCACTGCTCATAGAATGGTGGGGCATGATGGATTTGAACCATCGACCAATTGATTAAAAGTCAACTGCTCTACCAACTGAGCTAATGCCCCGCTCTATGCACTTAATTTAATTAAGCTTACGTAAATCCGCCGATTCCAGCCATTCTTAAATATAAAGAATGGTGGGGCATGATGGATTTGAACCATCGACCAATTGATTAAAAGTCAACTGCTCTACCAACTGAGCTAATGCCCCGCTCTGATAACTAACTAGCAAACCTTGCTGTTTAGTTACTTGCGTAAATCCGCCGACTAATACTTTACTTTCACTGCTCATAGAATGGTGGGGCATGATGGATTTGAACCATCGACCAATTGATTAAAAGTCAACTGCTCTACCAACTGAGCTAATGCCCCGCTCTATGCACTTAATTTAATTAAGCTTACGTAAATCCGCCGATTCCAGCCATTCTTAAATATAAAGAATGGTGGGGCATGATGGATTTGAACCATCGACCAATTGATTAAAAGTCAACTGCTCTACCAACTGAGCTAATGCCCCGCTCTGGGTACTTAATTTAATAATTAATTAAGCTTACGTAAATCCGCCGATAATAGACCATTATTACTATAAATATAATGGTGGGTCATGATGGATTTGAACCATCGACCAATTGATTAAAAGTCAACTGCTCTACCAACTGAGCTAATGACCCGCTCTATTTTTGTCGCATTTCGAGTGGGGTAACCATTCGTTTGCTGCGGGCGCTTATAATACTTATTTATAAAATGAGTGCAACCGAAATTGTCTCTTTTTTTAAGTTTTTATGCTTAGCTGAACAATTTTAGACCGCTTATGACAAAAAGCAGCCTAATCAAGTCTCTTGTATTAATTTTATAAGCGCTTTGTGGCCAATTTTGCAGCAGTGGTACTTGGATACTGATTAATTAAATCGTTCAGTATTTTTTGCGCTTCGGCTGCTAAATTTTGCTCTTGTAGCAAAGTACCTAACTTTAACATGGCATCTGGGCGCTTATTTGAATTTGGAAATTCATTAACCACCACTTTAAAATGCTCCGTTGCTTTAGCTGGGTTATTTTTTATCGTGAGCAGCTGCCCAAGCCAATAATGTGCATTTGATGCATACACAGAATTTGGGTAGGTAGTTAAAAAAGTTTGAAACTCTGGGATCGCCTGATCATAGCGTTTATCTTTCATTATTAACGCAACAGCACGCTCGTATGCTTCGTTTTCAGATAAATCGGCACTGTATGTCTGAGTATCGCTTGCTTGCGTGTGATCAACTCCAGGCGCTGTGGCAGCCGGTTGACTATAAGCTTGGCTTACGCGGTTTTCAATTTCTTGATAAAGCTCGCGCTGACGCTGCAGCACTTTTTCTAGCTTATAACTTTGCTCTTCGGTTACACCACGAATTTGGCTTACTTCATCTTGCAATAAATTAAGCTGTTGCTGTAACTCAACTTGTAAAAAGTTACGTTGTTGCATCATATTCTCTAACGACGCTAAACGCTTTTCAATACTCGATTGTGAACTTGCAGCTTCTGAAACAGGAGCGGGAGCAGCCATTAACTGGGTGCTCCCGCTCAATATCATGGCTGCCAAAATAATTTTCGGCTTCATAATATCTCTTATCTTAGTAAACTAGTACCGCACGGCGGTTTTTAGCGAAAGCTGATTCAGTGCGAGATTTAACCATAGGTTTCTCTTCACCGTAGCTTACCACTGACATTTGGCTTGCAGAAACACCTAAGCTTTGTAGGTATTTTTCAACTGCTTGGCCACGGTGCTCACCTAGCGCAATATTGTACTCTGGCGTACCGCGCTCATCTGCGTGGCCTTCAATAAGTACTTTAACAGATGAGTTTTGAACTAAAAACTCAGCGTGTGCGCGTAATAAATCAGCGTACTTGCCTTCAACTGTCGCTTTATCAAAATCAAAGTAAATTACTTGCTCTTGACGAAGTGCTTCGTATTTTTGACGAAGTTGCTCTTCTGCACGTTGCTCTGGCGAAATTGTCGCTACTTCAACTGTGTCAGTATTTGTTGATTGCTCAACCATACCTTGATTTGATTGGTTAGCTGCGCCTTCATCTATATCTGAAGATGAGCTACAAGCTGCTAAAGCCATTACTGGCACAGCAATTAGCAGGCCTTTAAGTATTTTATTAAGTTGCATTGAGTAGATTCCTATTTTGAGTAAACCAGCAATTATTACTGTAAATATGGCGACCAAGCTGGCGCCTTTACTTGTCCGTCTAGCACAGGTAACCGTGCTTTAAAGCGACCGTCCATCGATACCAGCGCAAGTACCTGTTTATTATTATGAAGCGTGCTATATATAATCATCGAGCCATTTGGCGCTATACTCGGTGATTCATCAAGGCGAGTTCGTGTTAATACTTGAAACGCACCTGTAGCCAGCTCTTTTTTAGCAAGATGGTACTGCCCGTTGGTACGGTTAACCATCACTAATTCTTTGCCATCGGGTGTTATTGAACCTGCTAGGTTCATATCACCGTCAAAGCTTAATCTTTGTGTTCTGCCAGTTTTTAAATTTAACTTATAAATCTGGGCATTACCACCCCTTTCAGATGTAAATACAATATCTTGGCCATTAGGATGCCACGATGGCTCTGTATCTATACTGCGATGACGAGTAAGACGCGTTTCTTTGCGTGTTACTAAGTCTAGTAAATAAACTTCGGTTGCACCGGTTTTATCTTTTGAAAGTACTAATAGTAACTTTTTACCATCGGGCGAAAACTGCGGTGCACCGTTAATACCAGGGTAACTAGTAACCAATTCACGTTTACCTGAGTATAGGTCTTGAATGTAAATTTGGCTCTGACGATTTTCAAACGTTACATAGGCTAACTTAGTGCCATCGGGCGACCATGCTGGCGACATTAACGGCTCTTTAGAGCGCAGTAATACTTGCTCATTAAAACCATCGTAATCAGAAACTACCAGTTGATAAGGTCTGTCGTCATTATCGCGTACTATAACATAGGCTATTTTAGTTAAAAATGCGCCTTTTTCACCGGTTAACTTTTCGTAAATCACATCACTTATACGGTGTGAATAACGACGAAAGCCGGTGTCGCTAATAATACTTTCACGTGCTTCTAAAATATGGTCTTGGTTTTTAATTAATTTACCGTTAGTCATCATTTGCGTTTGACCACCGGTAATTTGCCCACGAATAACATCAACCAGTTCATAACGCACCAAGTAGCGGCCATTAGATTGCTGCTCAACTTCGCCAACTAATATCGCCTCTACTCCTTTGTTTACCCAAGAAGCATAGTTAATATCGCTATCTTTACTTGGCTGTTGCGGCATTTGTGCTACATCTACAGGCTTAAATTTACCACTGCGCATTAAATCTGCAGCAATAACTTCGCTGATCTTTTGTGGAATAGGGCCAATACCTTGATACTTAAATGGCACAATAGCAATTGGTCGTGCGCCATCTATACCCTCTGTTATTACAATTTCCAGGGCTGCATTTGCAACGCCCTGAAAACCCAATAATAAAATTAAACAGGCTACTTTTACTTTGTTGAACATATCATTCCTTTAAAATTCTGGCTTGATTGTTAAATTTATATTCTTAAGTTGGTCGAATACGTCTTTATCTTTTGATACCGGTAATGTGTCGGCCATACGCACCGCTCTTAATGCAGCTTCACACACTAATCTATCGCCGCCTAATGAAGTCACTTGCGTTACTAAGCCATTAAAGCCTAAACGAATGTTAACTCGGCACTGCTGATTTTTCATTTTTTCGTCAATAAGTAAGTTTTGCTGTATACGCGCCATTATTAAGGCACGGTACTTATCTACTTCACTCACTACTTGTTGTTGGCGTATTTTACTGCGGGCAGCCTGCTCTTTAGCAAGTTGCTCTTGTAACATTTGCTCTTGCATTGCTTGCTCACGCTTACGTTCGGCTTCTGCTTCGCGTTTTTTGCGTTCAGCTTGTGCTTTTTTAAGCGCATCTTCCTCAGCTTTGCGTTTATCAGCGGCAGCCTTTGCAGCGTTTTCAGACTCTTGCTTTTGCTTTTCGGCTTGCTTAGCTTTAGCACGTTCTTGCTGCTCTATGGCACGTGCTTTTTTAGCTTGTGCTTGCGCCTCTGCCGTTTCTTTCTCTTTGGCTTTACGCTGTTGCTCTAACTTTTTAATTTGTCGTGCTTCTGATTCTCGCTCTTTGCGCGCATTACTAGCTCTGCGCTCTAAATCGCGAATACGTTTGTCTTCAGCTCGCTTTTGATCGTCTTCTTTTTTTCTAAGTTGCGCAATTTTTTGCTCAACCTGTTTTTGATCAACCGTTACCGCAGACACCGCTTTATCTACATCGGGAATAGCCGAATTAAGTGTAACTTCCATTACCTTAGGCGCTGGCGGATGAATATTTGCGGTGGCATACAAAAACCCACCTAATGCCACATGTAAAAGTACTGATTTAATTAATGGTGTTTGCATAAGGCTACTTCGTCCCCTCAAAGGATTCTGTCATTAACCCTACCGATGGCACGCCTGCTCTTTTTAAAAAGTCCATTAATAGTAATACTTCTTGATATGACACTTTGCCCGAGCCTTTTATCATTACAGGTACATCTGGATTTTTCATCAGCTGTAACTTAATTACGGCAGCTACATCTAGCGCTTCCATTGGCTCTTCAGGGTCGGTGCCTACGCTTACATAGTATCGGCCATCAGCATCTATAGAGGCAATAATAGGTGGCGTATCTTTAGTATCAACTAAGTCTGACTCTTCCATTTTTGGTAAGTCAACTTTAACACCGTGAGTAATGAGAGGTGCTGTAGCCATAAATATAATTAGTAGTACCAACATTACATCAATGTAAGGCACTACATTAATTTCTGCGACCGGACGGCGCTTTTTACGCTGATACATTCGCTTGGGCCTCTATTTGAGTAGCTGCTTGACGGTGTAGGATATTAGCAAACTCTTCCATAAAGTTAATGTAATGCGTTTCTAATTTTTCAACTTTATTAGCAAAACGGTTATAAGCAATAACAGCTGGAATAGCTGCAAATAAGCCCATTGCAGTAGCAATCAACGCTTCAGCAATACCTGGTGCTACCATTTGTAGCGTAGCTTGCTTAACTTCGCCCAGTGCAATAAAGGCATTCATTATGCCCCATACTGTACCAAACAAGCCTATATATGGACTAATTGAGCCCACGGTTGCTAAAAATGACAAACTTGATTCTAATTTTTCTACCTCACGTGAAAGCGCCACGCGCATGGAGCGATGTGTGCCTTCCATAACAATGCCTGCACTTTGAAATGTATTTTTTTTATGACGTGCAAACTCTTTAAAGCCAGCGGTAAATAATGCTTCTATACCTTTTGATTGCCCACTACGTGATGAAATTTCGCTATACAGCTTACTTAAATCAATTCCAGACCAAAACTTTTGTTCGAACTTTTTGGCATTGCTTAAAGCGTCTGAGATTGCCTTTTTACGCTGAAAAATAATAGCCCACGACATTACCGACATCGCTACTAACGCTAGCATCACTAGTTGCACAAGCAAACTTGCTTCTAGAATTAGATCTAAAAAATTAAGCCCTGATCCCACGTTAAACTCCTAAAAAATTAAAAACACATCAAATTGATTTATTTGGATAATATGACCTTACACCAGAACTACAAAGGGTAAGCGTCTAAAATTGTAGCTAGTGTATATAGTGTATTTCCCGCTTACAACGATCTTGCTATGAATAGACAACAAAAAACGTTAAAAAATTCTTTTATTTTTATTAAACCGTAAAATAACCCGTTTATTATAATTGCGTAATTAATATTAGTGTTTATTAATGCGCTATTATAAAGGTAACACTCAGTTAAATTAGCTGTTTATTCAAAATATAAGCATAAGCACGCAAAACAACCTAAGGTTTACTTTAACGTAATAGTAAAACTAATACCGAAATTTACTGTAAAATACAATATAAGCAAATAATTTCATAAAGTTATAATGTTAACGATTAATTAACGTGCAATAATTGAACATTCATAAAAAGCATTCAGATTAGTTTTTTTTATCTGAAATTATAAATTTTCTAGTTTGAACAAAAAACAACTCTTCGGTATTATTACCTCATACCGAACTAACGCATTAAATGAAAGTTTTCATTGCACCCAGTTCTTCGTAATATGACATTTCATCGTATTACATTGTTTTACTTTTTTAGGATAAAACCTAAGTAAGTAAAATAGAGTTCCCAAGATTACTTCCTTCAACTTGTTGTTTGCCCGCATTATTTGCGGGCTTTTTTTTGCCCATAAATAATCTTCATAACATGAATACCTAGGTATTAAGTTAGCATCACAACTTTAGCGTTTATAACAATTGCATAAAGCCTAAGCTAGTGCGCCACAGCAAACCACCTATTAGTTAACACCAGCAATATAACGCAGGCACAATAACCTTGATTGACTTAACGCATCGTGAATTATTGCTAAATTTAAGTACGCATACCAACCACATTAAAACTCACCAAGTATAGCGCCAATAACGTGCCTATAGAATGAATATAACGGCAGCGCAAAGCAACATAAAACACGGCTAAGCATAAACTAAAAAGCCATTGCAATTAATTAATCGCAATGGCTTTTTAAATTGGGTAAAGCTTTTTATTAGTCTTGCTTTGGTAGTAAACCAAAGTGATGATATGCGTTGTCTGACACTATTCGTCCACGGGGTGTACGCTGAATAAAGCCCTGTTGAATTAAAAAGGGTTCTATTACATCTTCAATAGTCTCTTTTTCCTCGCCAATAGCTGCAGCTATATTGTCGAGCCCAACTGGGCCGCCCATAAATTTTTCTATAATGGCGAGTAAGTACTTACGATCCATATAATCAAAACCGCTTTTATCTACATCTATCATATTAAGTGCCAGCTCTGCCACTTCGGCGTTTACCGTACCGTCTGACTTTACTTGGGTGTAGTCACGCACTCGGCGTAGTAATCTATTGGCAATACGGGGGGTACCGCGTGAGCGTTTAGCAATTTCAACTGCACCCTCGTCGCACATTTCTAAATCAAGAAAATGCGCCGATCGCCCTACTATGTACGATAAGTCTTCTACTGAATAAAACTCTAAGCGCTGCACAATACCAAAGCGGTCACGCAGTGGCGAGGTTAACGAACCCGCGCGAGTCGTTGCGCCAATAAGCGTAAACGAGGGTAAATCTAATTTTATCGAGCGTGCTGCTGGGCCTTCACCTATCATAATATCAAGTTGGTAGTCTTCCATTGCTGGGTAGAGTATTTCTTCAACTTGTGGGCTTAACCTGTGTATTTCATCAATAAATAATACATCACCTTCTTCAAGGTTGGTTAGCAATGCGGCTAAATCACCGGCTTTTTCGAGCACTGGCCCTGAGGTTGCCTTTATATTTACCTGCAGCTCGTTGGCAACAATATTAGCTAATGTAGTTTTACCCAAACCTGGTGGGCCAAAAATAAGCAGGTGATCGAGTGCTTCGCCTCGGCTACGGGCCGCTTCAATAAAAATTTCCATTTGCTGTTTAACATGCGGTTGACCACGGTAATCGGCGAGTAATTTTGGCCTAATTGCACGGTCTATAGAGTCTTCGTTGGGTTTTTCAGTCGCGTCAATTAAGCGATCAGCTTCGATCATAGGTTACTCACAGCATTGATTTTAAAGATTCTTTAATAAGAACCTCAGTAGACATATCGGGTTTACTTACTGATTTTACTGCTTTTTGCGCTTGTGGCAATTTATAACCTAGCGACACCAAAGCCGACACAGCATCATCGGCGGCATTATTAGCAATTGTTGCGTCGCTAAACGGCTCAATAACCGCACTGTCGCTGGAAGGGGTGAATAAATCGTTGCCCCAATTTTTTAATCTGTCTTTCATTTCGAGTACTAGCCGCTCGGCGGTTTTTTTACCTACACCGGGTAATTTAACTAAGCTTGTGGAGTCTTCGTTATTTACACAGCTTACAAATTGCTGCGCCGACATACCCGACAAAATAGCTAAACCTAGCTTTGGCCCTACGCCATTGGCCTTTAATAACTCTCTAAATAAGGCACGCTCTACCTTGTTGTTAAAGCCAAACAATAGTTGTGCATCTTCGCGTACTACAAAATGAGTATAAACAATGGCACTTTCGCCAACTTTAGGTAAGTCGTAAAAGCAGGTCATTGGCATTTGCACTTCGTAGCCAACACCACTTACCTCTAATAATATTTCGGGAGGTTGTTTTTCTACTAAAATACCATTTAAGCGACCAATCATAGTTATTTCCTTAAACGTCCTCTAACGGTTTTGCTTGCGCTACCCGCTAGTTTTATTAAATTTTGTTCTGAGTGCGCATGGCAAATAGCAATAGCCAGTGCATCGGCGGCATCAGCTTGTGGCGTACCAGGTAGTTTTAAAATGTTTTTAACCATATGCTGTACTTGAGTTTTATCGGCGCCACCATTGCCTACTACGGCTTGTTTTATTTGCCTTGCTGAGTATTCAAATACTGGTAAGTCGGCCATTGCAGCGCCTACAATAGCAGCACCACGTGCTTGGCCTAGCTTTAAGGCTGAGTCGGGATTGTGCGCCATAAACACTTTTTCTATCGCGAAGGTTTCTGGCGAAAACTGCTCTATAAGCTGGGTAATGCCTTGGTAAATCATTTTAAGTCTTATATGAAACTCATGATCCGCTAATTTAATGCAACCACTGCCTAAATAAGTGAATTTAGACCCCTGATGCGCTACAACACCGTAGCCAGTTAAGCGTGAGCCTGGATCAATCCCTAAAATTATGGCCAAAAAGCACTCTCATTATTGTTATTCGTTAATTAGGCTAATAATGCCAGAGCACTGTATAAATTACCAGTAACAATAAAACAAAAACGCCCACTTAAGTGGGCGTTTTCCTTTTGCTTAAATATTGGCAACTTAACCTAACGCACGCACCAGCCCTTGGGTGTTTTGCTTAAGTGTGCGAGCAATCATAAAATAGCCTAACCCCGCTACAAACACTCCACCTGCCACCGGTCCTATTATCCAAATATGTGGATGTAATTTACCCGCCAGATCAAATAACTGCTGCTGTACAACTAATAGTGCAATATCACTAAAAAAAGCGGCAACTAAGCCGGCCAAACCACCAAGCAATAAAAACTCATATAAAGTAGCGTTTTTAATAAGCCGGCTTTTTGCACCAAGTGTGCGCAGTATTACAATTTCTTGCATGCGCTCGCCTAAGCTTGCTTGCACTTGCGATATTAATACCAGTGCACCACACAACACCACAATAGTAAGTACAAAGCCAATTGCAAGTGACACTTGCTCTATGGTTGATTGTATTTGTTTAACAAAGTTACCTACATCTATGGCGGTAACCGTTGGATAGCTGCGCAGCAATTGGCTAAAGTCGCGTTTTTGATCAGGCTCAATACGTACCGACGAAATATACGTTGCCGGAAAGTCTTTGAGCACATCAGGACTTAAAATAATAAAAAAGTTTGGCTTAAGGGTGGCCCAGTTTACTTTACGCACGCTGGTAATTTTAGCATCAAACGACTGCGCACCAATTAAAAACGTTAACGTGTCGCCAAGTTCAACATCTAAACGCTCAAGCATAGACTCCTCAATAGATGCCTCTGCTAATGTGTTTTCATTAAACCACTGCCCTTGCACTATTTCGTTTTGCGCTGGCGGCGTTTCAAGCCAGGTTAAATTTAGCTCGCGACCAATACCAGCGCGTGCCTCTTCATCTTTTTTCTCGTTGTCTTGCAGAGATACTTCTCGCGCTACCAACTCGCCATTTACCGCATTTACCCGGCCACGAATGGTGGGATAAAACTCCGATACCTGAATGTTTTTTTGCGCCAAATAAGTATTAATTGGCTCAAGTTCGTTTTGGGTAATATTGACTAAAAATGCATTGGGAGCATCATCTGGTAACTGCGACTGCCAATCGGCTATCATGTCGTTTTTAAGTACCACTAAAAATAGTAATAGCTTAATAGCGAGGGAAAAGCTGATCAGCTGGACTGCATTCACATTTGCACGCTTTTGAATTGACGCAATTGCCAGCGACCAACTGTTACCCGGCTTTAAGCCTAATTTACGGCCACCACCAAATATAACTTTAGACACCAAAAACAACACGCCAATTAAAGTAAGGGTTGAGGCAAACAAAATCAGAGTAATTTTTATATTATTGCTAAATAGCCACATGAGTAAAAACACGGTAAACGCACTCATAGCTAAGTGCACCCTGCTAACCGCTAGTTTATCGCCTAAGTTACGACGCAGCACTCGCAATGGCGGAATATCAAATAAATCAAATAAGGGCTTGATAGAAAACATCACAGCACAAATTACACCTGTACTAATTGCCACTAACCACGGCTTAAAACCCGCCATTGGCAACGTTGTACCCATGCTTTTTGCTAAATAATGTGTCGCAATTTCTTGTAAACCATAGCCAATTAATAAACCCACTGTTACCGCCATTAAACACACCATTAATAGATGTGTAAGGTAAATTTTGCGGATCATTGCCCGGCTACCACCTAAGGTTTTCATCATAGCAACTGGGTCGTATTGGCGTTCACAATAACGCTTTGCAGACACCGCAATTGCCACTGCGGCTAAAATAATGCCCAGCAAACCTGCTAGCAACAAAAAGCTTTCTGCACGGTTTAAACTATTAGATATTGGCGATTGGCGATCTTTTACGCCATACCATTGCTGGTTTTCTTTTAACTGCGGTTTTAGCCAATCATAAAAACTATTTATATCGCTTTCATCGCCGGCATAAAGCTGACGATAAAACACTCGGCTACCCGGTTGTATTACTTCTGTTTTTTCCACGTCGTTAATGTTTATAAGCACCCTGCGGCTACTCGAAAACACATTAAAAGGCGCGTCGGGCTCTTCTACAATTACTTTTTCAACGTTAAATAATGCAGCACCTAGCTCTACTACATCGCCTATATCTATATTTAAACTATAAAATACCGACTCGCTAAGCCACACATTGCCAAGTGTTGGTCCGCCGTTAGCAACTTCGGTTTCTCCATTTAGGCTCGACTTAACCTTAAGTTGCCCCTTTAACGGGTAACCACTTGAAGCCGCTTTTACCGAACTAAATTGCATTTCGTCGTTGGCAAATAACATAGTGTCGAAGTAAAGCATTTGTGCGGTTTTTAAATTTTGTTGCTCTGCTTTAGCTATATAAGAAGTGTCGATTACGTGATTACTGCCAAGCACTCGGTCGGCGGCAATAAAGGCGCTACTTTTTTGCGCAATGCTCTGCGCAATACGCTCGGTAACCATAGATAAAGTAAGCACGGTAAGTACCGCAAGCGCTATAGCCGCACTTATCACCGTAAGCTCACCACGGCGAAACTCCCGCGAAAATAACTTAAGCGCTAACTTAGCCCACATTTGCTATTTCCTCTGCTGAGTTTTCTACTAATCGGCCACCTTCAATTTGAATAATATGCTGGCATTTTTGTGCAAGTGCCTCGTCATGCGTTACTAAAATAAGCGTAGTACCGTGCTGCGAATTTAGATCAAATAATAACGACTCAATCATTTTACCGTTTTTACTGTCTAGGTTTGCCGAAGGCTCATCGGCAAACAGTATTTTTGGTGTGCCAATAAATGCCCGCGCAATAGCAACGCGTTGCTGCTCACCACCAGAGAGTTGCGACGGATAATGGTCGATGCGATGAGCCAAACCTACCTTTTCTAGCAAAATAAGTGCTTGCTGTTTAGCGTCGCGCTCCCCTGCAAGTTCAGCGGGTAGCATTACGTTTTCAAGCGCTGTTAAACTTTGTACTAACATAAACGACTGAAATACAAAGCCTACTTTTGCGGCGCGCAGCCCAGCACGCGCTTCTTCATCGAGATTATGTAGCGGCTCGCCATCTAAAAATATTTCACCGCCACTCGCCGTATCAAGCCCAGCTAACAAACTAAGTAACGTAGATTTACCAGAACCAGAAGTGCCCACTACTGCAACAGATTCGCCATGCTTGACATTAAAGCTGATGTCGCTGAGGATGGGCAACTCACCTTCAAAGGTAGATACCACTTTAGACAAACCATTTACTTGAATTATATTTAATTGAGAAAGCGCTGACATATGACTCATTCAATCCTACGTTTTGTATTCATTTTATTTTTAGTTATCAAACCACTAAGTGCAGCAGCTAATAACACCATTTTAATACTTGGTGACAGTTTAAGCGCAGCCTACGGACTTAAACAAGAACAAGGCTGGGTACAATTGTTACAAGATAAATACGATGCTGAGCAAAGTAATATCAAACTTATTAATGCCAGTATTAGTGGCGAAACAACCGGTGGCGCACTGCGCCGTGTAGATTCTTTGCTAGCGCAGTATCAACCAACTCATGTACTTATTGAGCTGGGCGCAAACGACGGTTTACGTGGTTTTCCGGTGAGTAAGCTACAAGCTAACTTAACCGAATTAATCAAAAAAAGCCAAGCAGCCAATGCCACCAGCGCTTTAATGGAAATTTATATTCCCCCCAATTACGGGCCACGTTACAGCAAAATGTTTACCGATAGTTTTACACAAGTAAGTAAAAATACAAACGCTTACCTTATGGACTTTTTTGTACTTAAAGTTGCTGGGCGAAACGACTTAATGCAAAACGATAACTTGCACCCTAACAAAACTGCGCAACCAATACTACGAGACGAAATGTATAACACGATCAAACTTTGGTTAAATAAAGACTAGCGCCATGCTTAACTACTTTTAATTGCGCAAGGAAACTATTTTCAGCCTGCTTGCGCAAAAAACACCCAAACAAACAAATGCTTATTGATTTTTAAAAAAATACACGTACTATTGCAACCTCAGTCGGTATGTGGCGCAGCTTGGTAGCGCACTGTCATGGGGTGGCAGGGGTCGAGAGTTCGAATCTCTCCATACCGACCATTTAAATCAATACCTTACCTCTAATTATAAGACTTCCGTTTTAGCCTAACGCATTGCGTGTAGCCAATGTGTAGCCACTCTACTCTTTTTTATAGTCGGGAATTAAAATTCAACTCTTTAATTGCTTGCGCGTACTGGTTGCGAATCCCCCTTCTACGGTGTAGGAAAATACCCTATAAAAATTTAGCTAGCTTGCTGTATTGTTCTAGGCTATTTCTAAGCCCCCATACACCCGAAAACCCGTTTCTTTGTAAATATCTAAATAAGCTTTTACGCGTCCATGTATTACCCCAACTAGTTTTTAAGTTTATGTTATTTAAATGATTAACTAAATACTGGTAGCTAGGGTTTTTATATTTATGCGATTCATTAAGCTTTAATACCAGCGCTTTAAATACTAGTTTATCGTTATCAATTCTATGCTGTGTATTCATATATCCTCCTTAGAAGGTCATATTATACCCTTTTATTACAATCATTTCGGGCGATTCAGTTAGGCATAAAATTGTGTTCAATAAGAAGGCTATGGATAATAAAACTTAAATGACTTGAATTTGCTAGCGCCTTTTGTAATTCTAATAACACTAAAACTACTAAGGACGGTTATGTTTTTCTCTAAAAATGACAAATCTACACCAGCAAATACTAAACCCGATTGGAGCCTCAAAGATAGTGAGCTAATTAACAATATCACTGGCGAGTCTTATGATATGGCTAATCTTTATTATGCTTCAAAGAAAGATGGCTACAACGCAATCACGACTATTTGGCATGAAGGTAAGTTTTTATGCAACTTAACTACGTTATACAGCCAATCTAATATCTATAAAAATCATGGTATGAAAGAGTGTGATGCATTTCTAGAAGATTTTAATGATGTAAATTTGGTTGATTTAGATGGTAATAGCATAGAAATATCCTTACCCACACTATCATTTCTAGACAAAGAGTACGGATTAGCTGGGATAAGAACCCACCACAATATAGACAGCTATGGTGTATTACATTATGGGAGTCTTTTAACACATGTTTCCGAGCATGAAGCTAACACAATAGATAAAGCCAAAGATATTCACTTAGCTCGAATGTACGGTCTTAATGGCAGTAAAACAAAACAGCAATTCGATACGCAAAAAGTAGAGCTTGCAACCGCGAATAAGTTTAAAAAAGTAGATCCTAGTGATGTATTGCTCACAACTGAAACTGCTCCTGACTTAAAGATCTTCAAGCGTATTGATGTAATCACAGCTGAATGTGTTTATGGTATGAATATCTTCAAAGATATATTTGCAAGCTTTAGTGATACTTTTGGTGGGAGGAGTGACAGCATACAAAACACATTAAGAGACGCACGTAAAACAGCTCTAGCTGAGCTTAGAAAAGAAGCCGTTTCTGTTGGTGCGAATGCTGTAATAGGTATAGACCTAGACTACAGTGAAATATCAGGTGGTGGTAAAGCTGGCATGTTGTTTATTGTCGCCTCGGGTACAGCAGTGATAATAGAGCAGTAGCTTACAAAGCCCTGCAAATATCTTAAATAAATTGTAAGGACAAATAAAAAATTAATGTGACACCCACTCTAATAATTAATCGCTTTAATTTTTACTAAGATAAATATCGTTTGGCTTAAAGTGTCCTAAATATTCAAAATGCTTCCGCTAGCTCAAATAACATCGTTTTTACCTACTTTTCATTCATTTTTTAGGCATGCGAAATACTGTGCTTTCACAGTGAGAGGGAATTACGGAGAGTTTTTGAAGTAAAATTTTAAGCCAGTAGCTTTTCGCAGTTACTAACGTTGGTGCGCCGCTTTCTGTTTAGGTGTTCGCAGTATCCTTCGTGTGACGCTGGGCGACCTACTGCACCATGAAATACGCGACTAAATTGTGTGGTGAGTTTTAGCCAGTTTTCGGGGGTAATGTTTACTCTTTGTAACAGGGGTAAAGTGGTACTCTCAATATGGCCTTTCTTGCCTTCGCGTATACAACGCCCGGTTAATTCTACTAGTTCAAGGTAAGATTTAAGCGCAAATGGTAATCCTTTCGCCATGTGCTTTTTTGATTTACCTGAAAAGCGCAGGAGTTGCTTCGGTTGCTTACCTGCAGTGGCACTTTCAATGCGTATTTTTACGCTGGTATGCTCTGATGTTTCTGGTGTTGTTGCTGCCTTTGCTCTTATTGGGTTTAAGTCAACATATGCCATACAGGCGATTAATGCGGCTTCATCTAAAAGGGCTTGTGATTTAAAACGTCCCTCCCAAAACCGTCCGGTACAGTTATCTTCTTTATTAGCTCTGCGCGCAATGTCTTCATTTAATAAGCGCATAAACCAACTGATATTAGCTAAGCGTTCTCGGTATTCACTGATTGTTTCATTTAGAAAGAGCCATTCAATTTTACTTAGCTCTTCACCTTGTAGGTATTTGTTGGTGAGTACAGTGCCTTTACAAAGCCTGTGCCACCGCTGAATAATGGCTTTATCGGTTAGTCGCTTGGCTTTTTTATCATCAACATAGAGTACTAAGTGGGTGTGATTGCTCATTACTGCATACGCGCACACATCGATACAAAATACGTTAGCGAGGGCAAGTAATTTGCTTTCAACCCACCCTCTGCGATGTTCATACGATTGATTAGTAAAGTTGTCTACGCCGCATAAAAATGCACGGCGTACACAGCGCGAAATACAGTGATAGTATTTTGTATCGACCAAACTAACCTGACGTTTTCTTGCGATAGCCATGTGACACCCTGCTTAATTATTGCACTAACCAGAGCTTAGTTAATTACACTGATATTACAAATATTAAGATGGGTGTCTGTTTAATATCCGGTGTCTGTTTAATATCTCTCCATACCAACCAACTTTAAAAGCCTTTTAAATAACCAAAATCAATTACTTCGCAACACGCTCAGTTACTTTATTGCTACCTTTCCTGAATTTAAAAAATATACAGTAACCTAGTCTGGCATGCAGTTTCCGCTATAAACCACTTTGCTATATTCACCTGAAAAATCACTCATGCTTACCGAATTTATTATAAATGCACTTTTGCTGATCAGCCATTGACCGTCTCTTTGCTTTTCAAATTCGTCGAGGTAGTAGCCACCTAATTGCACATGGAGCTTATCTTTGGTGTTGATACTTTGAAAGCGAAGGTTAATTTTAGTCTTGGCTGTATTGTTGGTGAGCTCTAAAAAAACCGGATTTTGTGCGTGATGCATATCAACTATATGGTCGTGGCAACCAAGATCTTTAAAAACAGCCACAAAATCTTCCCGTCGGTTAAATTGGCCAATGTGACCAAAGTTAATATCTACTTCGCCGCTAATAAAGCAATTAGTTACCACCTCAGGTTGTTTTTCATCGCAGGCATTTAGGTAGCGATATTTCAACTCTAATATTGATTGCTTGTCTTCTAGTTGTTGTAAACGTTGCTCGGTAGTCTTTGTATATTTCATAGCAGTCCTTTGTTTTTTGGTTGATTTTTAAGCTAGGCTTTTATACTAAGGCTTTACATGCTAATTTCAATACAAATATATCTTTATTACTAGTACGACTACTATCGAAACTAAATTGAGCTGGTTAGCCAATTTAACCTTTAGTACTTTTAATGTGTCATCTTTTTAAATGAGGGAATCCATGCAACAGGAAGAAGCAAAAGTTGCCATTGTAACCGGTGCTAGCCGCGGTGCAGGCAGAGGCATTGCCTTAGCTTTAGGTAAAAAAGGCATGACAGTTTATGTTACTGGCCGCAGTATAAAAACAGGCTCAGTTTTAGGGTGGGATGGCTCGGTATTACCCGGAACAGTATATGAAACTGCCGAGCAAATTAATCAAGCAGGTGGTATAGGTATTGCTGTGGTGTGCGATCACAGTGACGATGCACAAACCGCCGCATTGTTTGCTCAGGTTGAAAAAGAGCAAGGCCGATTAGATATTTTGGTTAATAACGCTGCATTTATTCATGATCAATTAGTTGAACAAAAGCCATTTTGGGAAAAAGAGCTTGATGCGGGTAAAATTTTAGATGTAGGTTTACGCTCTGCTTACGTGGCTAGTTGGCATGGCGCAAAACTAATGGCTAAGCATAACAGTGGCTTAATTATGTTTGGTTCATCATTTGGTGCTAGTTGTTATATTCATGGGCCTGCTTATGGTGCACAAAAGGCGGGCCTTGATAAGCTTGCTCATGATATGGCGGTAGACTTTAAAGGCACAGGTATGCGTGCTGTATCTATTTGGATGGGGCCACTCTTAACCGAACGTTCGGCCATTATAGGTAAACTAGATAAAGAGCAATACCAGCAGTTTATGGCAACCGCAGAGTCACCAGAATTTATTGGTGATATTGTTTATGCTATTGCTAATGACCCTAAAGGTGACGAGCTTAACGGGCACACTGTAATTGCTGCCGAAATAGCTAAGCATTTTAATATTACCGACAGAGAAGGTTTGCAGCCACCATCTTATCGCGAAATGTTAGGTTCGCCGAATAAGCCAAACCCTGCCATTATTTATTAATAAGTTATAGATGAGGCTGTTGAAGTTGATAGCGCCTATAAACCTTAAATAAGCTTATAGGCTAAAAACAAAATAAACGCCGCTTTAATTTAACAGTTTAAATTAAAGCGGCGTTTTAACTATTATAGTTAATGCTTGCGCCCTACACCATTACGTACCATGTCTTGCCCTGTTTGGAATACGTTTTCTGTAATCATGCGTGCTAAAAGTAGCTTTTGATTATCGTCAAATACTGCTACAAAGCGGCTGCCATCTGCGTTATTTGTTGCCATACCAATGCCTGCAACACCTTTTAAGCCAAAACCACCGCTTTCTACATTAAGTAAAAAACTTTCAAGGTCGGCTAGGTTATCAATTACACTTTGCTCTTCACTCATTTTTTATAACTCTTTTAATCATGCTCCGCGTACTGCAAAGCTTAGCAATACAATATGCTCGCTATTTTATATACTCTTGGTAGAAACTTAAACCTTTTCGCCAACAACACCGCATATCAATATAAGTGCTACACTGTGGCCTGGTTATTATGCTAACTGGCAAACTATGAAAGACTGTAATCAATGCGGTAAATGTTGTATTAAATACGGCGATGGCGACTTGAGTGCTACCCAAGAAGAAATTGATTTATGGGAAGTATTTAACCCTGAAATCTTTGAATTTGTTAAAAATAATGAAATATGGTTCGACCCTAAATCGGGTGTAAGACTAAGCAGGTGCCCTTTTTTAGAGATTGAGCCTAAAACAAACCCACTAGCGCAAAATAAATACACTTGCAGTATTTACTTAGACCGCCCCGAAGACTGTCGCCATTATCCGAGCCTAATAGCTGAAATGATCAGAGATGAGTGTGAAATGATTGAAATAACTGATCTGTCGCAGCCAATAAAAGCGCAAATAAAACTAGATTTTATCATGCGTGATAGCCGCCCCGCTGGCTACTAAGTATTAAAACGGCCAATGTAGTTTTATAAACAATATTTTGGCCGTTTTAATTAAACACGCTCTAGTAAACTTTCAGAACTAAAATGTACTCACTGCAAGTTCTAAATGACTTATAGCACAGCCATATTGATCCTTATTAATACGATGATACGCAGTGTTAGCTTGTACACTTAAGCTCAATATAAACTGATCTTGTTGAGCAACTGTACTTTGTTCTTGGCTTAAACACATAGCTTGAATAAGTGAGCGTAATTTTGCATTCGTTAATATAGAGCCAAATCGTTGTAGCGGTAATGCTGGTATTTTAATACTTGCTAAAGCTTTATTAATGCTGCGCTGGCTTAGGGTAAAATCTTCATTTGCAATATCAATAACGCTGCCTGCAGGCCAGTATGAGTAGTTATAATGCTGATTGCCTTTTGCTTTTAAATATACCACACCACTTTTACCTATTACGGTCATTAAGTTACCTGCGGATGACTTTATAACGACTAATGCCGTGGCTTCATCAATACCAAAACCAAACTTTTGTTGCGTTTTATCAAGTACTGTTGCCAACCTTAATGTACGGTTTTGTTCACTAAAGTGAGTATCGATCATGCCATAATTAAATGTTGCAAGGCCACCAGCAAGATTAAACATAGAACTATCGTTAATATCTGCCTGTAAAGCCAAAAGGCTCGATCCTTTAGTAATTGTAGCTATGTTACCACTTGTGTTTTTGCCACCGCTTTGAATAGCCGCCCCCGCGGCGCTACCTATAACAACAGGGCGTGTTTGCAATGCTTTAGTCCACGGGTAAGCTTGGTTGTTTTCATCAAACAGTACGCTGCGCGTTAAGTCTTGCTCGCCATTATTAAAAATCACTCCTGTACTGTTGTTTATTAGCTTTACCAAGCTATTAACGCCATTACTGCAAAGGGTATTTTCTGCTTGGATGCGATCGGGATAAATAGCCTCACGGTTATACAAGCGCATTTCTGATTGCCTATATTGTGGTAATTTTTCACAGGTGTTTGTAGTAATTGCTTTAACTAATGCAGGGGTCAATGCTAACCATTGGCTGTTTACACTTGCCGTGCTCAATAAACCTTGAGTAAAATCGGCAGCAGCATAAGGGTCTCGGCTTGCTGCTGTAATTGCCAACACACTTGGTTGCTCGTTAGCTACCTTTAAACTACCCGTTATAAATTGCAGTATATTGTTTATAGTCGGTTCATTATTCAAACTAGGGTTAACTTGCTCCGCTAATCGCTGCCCTTGAGAACTCAACTGAGGCACTTCAAGCATATCCATAACAAAATGATACTCTTGCTCCGATAGGCTATTAAGCTGGGTATTATCAATATCGCGCCAGTGCCATAACAGTGCAGGCTTAGTTATTGATGTTGATGATTTAGCCTTTATCGCAAGTAAAACTTTAACTGTACTGCTTTTAACTTCTTGATTAGTACTCGGCCACTGCTGAGTGATTTTTTTAACTTTTTCAGCCGTAACGCTAAATAAATGCTCTGCTTTACCCGCTATTTGGGTGTTTTTATCGCACTGTTGCATGTTTAAACTACTGCAGCTACTTAGCTCGCTACCAACTAAAATTAACGTTTGGCTTTGCTCTGCGGCCGTTAAACTAGCACAAAACGTAATGCTTAATAACACAGCTAAAAAGCGGACCAATTGCTGTTGTCTATAATGTGTAAATGCATGCGTCATGATATAACCCAAATAAAAAGTGGCTTGTAATTACATCATGTTAATTTTTAATAACTTGGGCTGCAACTTTATATCTTAATCTAGCTCTAGGGTTAAGCTAATAACGCGCCGTATCGCTTTGTTTAGCTAAAGATACTAACTACCTAAAACGGTTAAAGACTAACTAAACAAAATTAAACACGCTGTTTATTGAGCCGGTGTTTTGTTTAACTTATGCTTATATTTTAGGCAACCCGAGTATGGAATATGGATTTTTCTGCTGAAGAAATAGACTTTTTATCTGACTTATTTAAATCCGATCAAAAACCTGCATTACCTCATGAGCCTATGTTAACCATGCAAAGCAGTGTGCCTGTTAGTATTGCGCAGTTACTTAGCAATGCCAATTTAACTCTACTGGCTGAGGTTGCCCATTACCAACTGTGGTTTCCGCTACACTTAAAAATTAATAGCTCCGGCACAATTACACCTACTTTAAGCGCTCCTGAAGTTATTGATACTAAAGGCACTCAACGCAGTTGGCGCTGGAGCCATTTAAATATTAAAAGCCAAGGCTTTTGCATTGAATCAATTTCAAGCACAGGTGTATTTTTAAAGCCCACCGGTAAACACAAAAACCTATCAAAAGTTCAACACGTAGAATTTACCCTACCAAATAAAGAATCTGTATCTATGGATATTGAGCCTGTCAGGCAAAGCAAGCATGGCCTTGCAGCTAAAATAAAACACATTCATACTGGTAAAGAACAATTAAGAGCTTATTTATTTGCCGAACACCAACGTCAATACGCTAATTTATATCAGCATGAACCATTAATTAACTCACCAAGTTAGCGCTTAACAACAGCCTCTGGTTACAGTCACTGCATACTATTGCTTTTTGTTATTTGCTAAACAAAGTAGATGCAATATGAATTGGATAGTTGTCATTTATTAATTCTTTAACAAATAACGACGGCTGTTTAGCATCGGCAATTAAGTAAGCCTTATGTTTTGCTCGGGTAAGCCCCACATATAATAAACGCCGCTCTTCTGAATAAGCAAAGGTGTCTTGGCTAGGTAGTAAAGCCTCCAGCAGCGGATTATTTTGCTGACTACTCGGAAAGCCAAACTTCCCCTGCTCTAACCCTATAATAATACAGTAATCTGCTTCTAACCCTTTGGCGCTATGCAGGGTTAAAAATGCTACGTTTGCACTTTTTTGTTGTGAGGCTAAATGCTGTTGCACTTTGTTGAGCGTATAACGATAACGGCTCAATACAGCAATACTCGCGTTTGCATGGTGTTTTTGAATAGTATTGATAGTTTGCTGGGTTTTTAGCTCTAACGACTTTTTACCTTGGTACACGTCATCTAATAAAATAACTTGAGGCTCAGCCACTTGTGTATGAGTAATAATGAGCTTTTTATACTGCTCAGGGTTTTGCATAACAAAACGCCCCGCTACGTCACTTATACTATTGTTATACCTAAATGTTTTTTGCAACAACGTTAACGAATGACTACCCACTAACTCATTAAAACGTGTGGTAAGTGCTAAGTTACCACCAGAAAACCGATAAATTGACTGCCAGTCGTCACCTACAGCGGTAAAACGCACCTTATGACCATGCTTAATTAAACTGTTTAATAAAGCCATACGTGCAGCAGAAATATCCTGAAATTCATCCACTAAAATATGCTGCCATGGCACATTCACTTGCTGCTTATTTACAGCCTGAGTAGCTTGTAAAATCATATCGTCAAAATCAATACAGTTTTGCGCAATGAGTTGCGTTTTATAAGCGCGATGCATAGCAATTAATAACTGCGCGGCCGCACTGTGATGATTAGTGCTTTTTTGATTGCTATTAACTTGACTCGTATTTAATTGATTGGTACTTAGATGAACAGTATTTAATTGATTATTTTGGCGCTTAAGCCGCTGAGTAATTTCGCTATCGGTTAACTGTTCAGCCCTTATAGCTGCTAAGCATTTTAAATATTTATCAACCTCATGCTTAAGCTGCCCTGAGTCTTTTAATATTGCCAGTACTTGCGTAGCATTAAACTTACTTTTATGAGTATCGCAGGATACTAAAGGCTTATCGAGCATAGCAATAAAGGCGCTTAATAATACCGGTTGGGCTTGTACTTGCTCACTTAGCCATGATGTTAGCCAACTCGTCAGCGCGCCAAAATCACCTACAAAAGGCGATATGTTGCAACCTTTACCTGCCTGCTGTAGCAGCTGCAACCCTAACGCATGAAAAGTTAAAACCTCTGGTGACTTGCTTGATAATTTAGCCTGCTGGGCGCGTTTAATAAAGCGTGTTTTAAGCTCTTGCGCCGCTGTTTTATTATAAGCAAGTACCAGTATTTGCTCTGGCATTGCTTGTTTTGTGGCAATTAGATCAAGTGCTTTGGCTACCATAACTGAGGTTTTACCGGTACCTGCAGCAGCCAATACTAAATTTTTATCGTTATTGCGTATTACAGCAAGACGCTGCTCATTAGTTAATGGGTTTGACTCCACGTTATTATAAAAATCAGCTCGTTGAGCAAGTTGCTTGCGCTCATATTTATTACGCAGTTGTGCAATAGCATCATTCTTATTTTTTGCACTGGCCAATACCGATAAAAACTGGCTACTATTTGAAGGTAAATACCCTTGCCACACATTGCGGTTTTGCTGATAGCGCTTGCTCAGTGAAAACACCTCAGCGCTTAAAATTGTGGTATTACTGTCGCGTAAATACTCATCTAACGCAGTGCGCTTTAATAAAGCTTTAGCATTATTTATTTTGTGTTCAAGCGCTTGCGAAAAATATTGGTTAATTGCAATGTTTAGTGCTTTTGCCTGTGCTTTGTTTAAAAAGCTAATAGTAGTATGAGCACTATTTTCACCTAGAGTTAAATTAATTTTGGCGCTAAATATCCGGTTTTGCAACTGCGAAAAATCGTTAAAATCCTTGATTAAAAACGATTGCTTAGTCGCGTTTTTAAACTCAATCACTAAGCTTTCCTGCTCAATACTGAGTAATTTAATACGGGTGAAAAAACGGCCTAACCAACTAGGTGTGGCAAAATACTGCGCCATAATACTCAATATCTAAGTAGGTAATAAAACAATTGTAACATACTCTTTTATAATACATTTAATTTAACAACTTACTATAACTGAGCTTAGTAAATAGCTAATTTAAAAAATTAAAACAGCTGTTTATCGTTTTAATTTGCGCCTTATTTTAGTCAGCGTTAAGCTGTGCTTTTATTTACTAATTATATTAACTGCATTTGCTATATAGCCTTGCTATAAGGTTAATTATAATTATTATTAAAGGTTTATCATGACTAACAGCACATATCCTATTGGCACACCTGGCACTAAGTGGAATAACAACGATAAAGCCGATTGGTTAACCCGCCAAAATATTAAACGCAGCTATCAAAATGAAGTAGTAACCCTCATTAACGAGCTCAAAGATGAGCTAAATGTAGAACAATATGGCGAACTAAATTACGTTGCAGGCAAATATCCTTTATTTGTTTTAAAAACCGCTGACTTTAACACTAACAAACCTACCGTTTTAATTACCGGTGGTGTACACGGCTACGAAACTAGCGGTGTACACGGCGCGCTTAGGTTTGCAAAAACGGCAGCGCAAAAATATAGTCAGCATTTTAATATTGTAATCGCACCTTGTATTAGCCCTTGGGGTTACGAAACGATAAACCGCTGGAACCCAGAAGCCATTGATCCTAACCGCTCATTTTATGAAGGTAGCCCAGCGCAAGAGTCGGCGGCGATTATGGCGTATGTAAAATCCCTTGAGTTAGATTTAATTGCTCATATTGATTTGCACGAAACGACCGACAGCGACAACAGCGAGTTTCGCCCGGCACTAGCTGCACGCGAAGGCACAGTAAATACTAATTGGAATATTCCCGATGGTTTTTATTTAGTGGCCGATAGCACTAAACCTGAGGCTGCATTTCAAAAAGCCATTATTGATAGCGTAGCAAAAGTAACCCACATTGCCCCAAGTGATGAAAATAACCAACTTATTGGTGTGCCACAAGAGCAATTTGGGGTGATCAACTACGCTGCTCGCGAATTAGGTTTATGTATGGGCTTTACCAATGCACCTTATGTAACCACCACTGAAGTATACCCAGATAGCCCTACAGCAAGTGACGAAGAATGTATTTTGGCGCAAGTAGCCGTAATTACGAGCGCATTAGATTACATAATTAATCTGTGATCTGGGTTTAAATATATACAATTAATAATCCTATTAAAATGCCCAAGTAGGTAAACTAGCTTGGGCATTTTTATACTTTTAATTTTTATAAAAGTAACTATCTTTCGTTATGCTAATGCTCGGATCTTCTTCTGCAAAAATAATAAATTTAACTTTACTTACCTTGTTTGAAATATCAAAGCCATCTGCAGTCACCGTTACGGGTATACGCCTCATCATTCCAGGTTGAATTAGTGTTGTATCTGGGCTAGTTAATTTAGCCTCTGCTAAGCCTGATATAGCAATAGTGTAGTGCAATGTTTGTTGGGTTTTATTTATAATCGTTAACGTATAAGGGTTTTCTACTAAACCCTCATAATTTACTCTGTACAAGGCGCCTCTATCGCGCAGTACCGAGGCTTCAATTGGTGTTCTTTGTACCACCCAAGCAAACATAGCTACAATTAGCATCACGGTCAAAACACCATATCCAACCAATTTAAGCCTAAAAGGGTTGGTTTTTTTACCCGCCATTTGCTCTCCACTAGCGTATTTTATTAACCCTTTTTCATAACCAAATTTATTCATAGTATCGTCGCAAGCATCAATACATAAGCCACAGTTTATACATTCATATTGCAAACCATTTCGAATATCTATTCCAGCTGGGCATACCTCTACACATAAATTACAATCTACGCAGTCACCTAAGTTAAGTGCTTTTGGGTCGGCCTTACGTTTACGTGGGCCACGGTTTTCACCGCGTGCGCTATCGTAAGTAACCACGAGTGTATCTTTATCAAACATAACCGATTGAAAACGCGAATACGGACACGCCACAGTACACATTTTTTCACGTAAAAATCCTGCGTTACCATATGTACACAAAGCAAATAAAAACACCCAAAAGCTGGTAATACCCGACCACTCAAAAGTAAGCATTTCTAAGTACAATGTTTTTGCGGGTATAAAATAAGTTAAAAATGAAGTGGCAGTTAATAGTGATAGCACTAACCAAGCACTGTGTTTAGTAAGCTTTTTACGCCATTTGGTAAAACCCCATGCAGATTTATCAAGCTGTATACGCTGATTACGTGTGCCTTCAACGCGTTGCTCAACCCATGAAAACATCAACATCCAAATAGTTTGAGGGCAAGTATAACCACACCAAACGCGGCCTAACCAGTTGGTTACAAAAAATAGCGCAAAGGCCCCCACCATAAACAACATGGCTACAATAATAAAATCTTGCGGGAATAAAGTTAAAGTGAAAATAGTAAACTTTTGCGTTGCTACATCTAATAGCACCGCTTGTTGGCCGTTATATTGGATCCACGGTATTGCAATAAACGTAAGCATTAATAACCAGCCTAAGTTACGGCGTATACGCTGAAAAAAGCCTTTTTGCTCACGTATATAAATTGGCCCTTCGCTTTTATAGGGCTTGATGATCATATCTTCTTCTTTAATATCAAACTTCATAGTACTTACTTAATCATAACGGATGTTAGTTAAGTATTTGCAACTTTCAGACCAAACTGAAAGCAAAGGCATTACATTGATATTTAAGTGATTTATTTATTATTGAAAACCTCAAACTCGCGAAATAAAGCGATACTCACGATATATCACGAAATCTTGCTAATCCCTAACTTGTGCATTTTAGAGCGTAAAGTACTCTCTGGCATACCAAGTTTTGCAGCGGCACCTTTACTCCCCGATATTTGCCAAGCCGACAGCTTAAGCACAGTAATAATATGCTGTTTTTGCATTTCATTGAGCGTTAATGCTGGGTTTATAGTACTTTGTGATATTGCTTGTAATGGCTGACTTAATTGTAAAATAGCTTGCTTAGATAAAATGGCCTCGCGCTCTAGTACATTTTGTAACTCTCTAATATTGCCTGGCCAGTCATAAGCTTGTAGTTGAGAAATTGCCTTATTGCTTAATCCCTTAAGCTGCTTAGTTAAACGTTTATTTAACTGCACTATTAAATTACTACATAAATAAGGAATATCTTCCTTGCGCTCTCTCAGCGCTGGCACTTTTATAGGAAATACATTTAAGCGATAGTATAAATCGATTCTAAAACTGCCTTTTTGCACCATTTCCCATAGATCGCGGTTAGTTGCTGCAATAACGCGAATATCTACCTTTAATGTATTGCTTGCCCCAACACGTTCAAATTCTTGCTCTTGCAACACTCTAAGCAACTTACTTTGCGCTTCAAGCGGCAGCTCTGCTATTTCATCTAAAAATAAGGTACCTTTGTCGGCTAGTTCAAAACGCCCTTTACGGCGCTCATTAGCACCAGTAAACGCGCCTTTCTCATGGCCAAACAGCTCTGACTCTAATAAGCTTGGCGTAAATGCTGCGCAGTTCACTTTTATAAAGGGCTGTTTATTACGCTTACTTAATCTGTATAGGTTTCGGGCAACCAGCTCTTTACCTGTACCATTTTCGCCTAAAATAAGCACTGTGGTATCGGTTTCGCTCACTAACTTAATTTGCTCTAACATGGTTTGAAACACGTGGCTTTTACCTACTAAGCCAGAGTCTTGCCAATCTTCGTTTAATTCTGCTATTAAATAATTATTTTCATCTTGTAACTGTTCACTCAAATGTTTTACTTGTGCAAGTGCATCTTGTAATGCATTTTGTGTTTGTTGCTGCTGAGAAATATCGCGAAATACCGCTACCGCACCTATCAATTCATTATTTCGATAAACTGGTGTCGATGTGTACTCAACAGGGAAAGAGCTGCCATCTTTGCGCCAAAAAACTTCGTTTTTCACTTCACGGCGTTTACCGTCAAACATGGTGCAATATATTTGGCATTCGTCGGCTGGATAAGGCGTGCCATCGGCATGAGTATGATGATGGTATTGATGAATTTTTTTACCTAATAGTGTCTCTGCACTCCAGCCTGTCATGCGCTCGGCCGCAGGGTTAACAAACACGGCATTACCCGACAGATCAAAGCCATAAATTCCTTCGCCCACTGCGTTGAGTAATAAACTAGGATCGTTTAAAAATTGTTTTATCATAAAATAGCCCTCGCGAAATATCGCGATCATTATGACAATTTAATTCAAAAAGTGCACTGCAAAAATTATTATTAGTAATTAATAGCGCTGGAGGAAGGGAGTGACAATAGAATTACGAAAATACAAAAATTTATGACAGAAAATAAAGCCTAGTTACCTTATTATGCTAACTAGACTTTATTTACAACTAACTTAAAGGCGTGGAACCAATTTTATAGCGCCTGCAACCACTTTCATATCAAGTGGTAGTTTACTTAGCAAGGCCATTTTAGGATCGTTCATATTTAGCTCATACACTGGGTTTACAGCTAAAAAGCGGTTAATAATATCCATAGCTTGTTCGTCTAGCGCACCTAAATTACCTTTAAAACCACCAGCATCAACACTCGAATCTAGTAATTTTATATTACGTAAAAACACCGCTTTTTTCTCGCTGTCGTAAAATGGGCTACCTTCTATTTGCAGCTTTAAGCGTACTGGGTATTTTAATGCAAAAGCACTAATGTTAGCGCTTGAATCGGCGCCTAGCACTACAACATCACGATTTTCTGGACCAATATTTACACTCACATCGTTTACATCAAACTCTACTGGTAATCCCATTAAACTTACCTGTTCGCTTAATTTAGGAAGCTGTTTTGTTAATAACGACTCCACGTCGGCGTTAGTAAATGAATAAACAGACATTCCTTGTGTAGCGTTACATGCAGTTAAAAATAATGCGGCAATAATAAATAATATTTTCATAAAAAACTCTCTAAATTATTATAAGTGATGGGTATAAAAAAGCCGCTTACGAGCGGCTTTTAAAAGAGTAATACTCTATTAGGTGTAACTACACTAAGCTGTAAAAACAGCCTTTAGCCTTGCTAGTGTGTCAGCATCAACTGAACCTTCACTGAGCGCTAACAACTGCTTTAAATAATAGCTTATATCTGCATGTTCGCCACGATGCTTATCATCTAACATGGCAACTTGCTCTGCCATTCTTTGCATTGCATCATTACTACTTACATTAGCTAAAATTTCCATTCTAGTAAGTAACTGTGCGCTACTAAGTGATGTTTTAAGTGCAGCTTGGTACTGGCTCGGTATCGCTTCATTATTTTCAAGAGCGTTAAATAAGGCCACTAAATTAGCTTGTTCGGCTTTGCTCGTTAGCCCTGCAAGCTTCTCTTCTATGGCGCTAAGTAACGACGTTACTTTTGGCGATAGTGACTTAAACTGGGTATACCCTTTAACTTTAGTTTCTAAGTCGTGTAATTGCGCTTTTTCGTTAATTTGACCCAGCGCCAATTCAAGTTCGTTAAGCTCAGCGACTACTTGCTTGTCGTTTTCGCTTTGATCTAACTTTTGCTGTTCAAACTCGCTACTGCGTTTAGTAAAAGTTTCGTCGTTAAATTGACGAAATTTTTGCCATAAGGCATTTTCAGCTTTTAAGCCGGCAAAGCCAATTGCTTGCCACTGCTGCTGTAATTGTTTTAGCTCTTGGCATGCTGCTGCTAGGTCATCACTTTGTGATAATTGCTGCGCTTGCTCTACTAATGCATTTTTAAGTGCAGCATTGCCTTTATGAAACGCATTTAACGCCGCTAGCACACGCTGCTGCTCGTTTTTGTAACGATCGTTTAATACACGGTACGTTTTAGGGTCAACTTTACCCACACTGCGCCATGCTTTGTTTAAACGATTGTATTGGCTTTCAAACTGCTTCCAATCAAAACCCTGCTCGTCAGTTGCGAGTAAGTGCAGTGCATGCATGTCAGCAATAATACTTTCGCGCTGCGCTTTTGACGCTTCACGTTGTACTTCTTGCTCTGCAAAATAGTTACGGCAAGGTGCAAACAATAATTCGATTTTTTGATCAAATTGCTCACCTTGTTGCTTTTCTTCGTCTGTATCTAAGCGGCCAAGCTCATTCCAACGTTTACGCAACACTTTAACTTGATCAGCCCGTTGCTGGGGATCTACGCACTCCTCTAAAGCGAGCGTGCTAACTTCTTCAAGTAATGCTTCGCGCTTTGGTGCTGCAGCATATTTTTGCCAATCTTTGGCGTCAGCTAGCTGCGCTTCTAAATCGGTTTTTAAGCTTACAAGTGGTTGCTGATACTGCTCAGTTAAGGTATTAAATAACTCTTCAAAGCCTTTAAACACACCAAATGCAACGTTAAAACGACCTTCTTCTATTAGGCGCTTTACATCACGGGCTTTGCGTTTAGCTTGGCTTTGATTTTTTTCAAGCGGTTTTATCAACTCGTTCATTGGCACTAAAAATTGCTTTTTATGCGCATTAAGTTGTGTTTTAAACGTACCTTGCAATGCACTATCTAATATATTTAGATGATTACGCGCTGCTTTAAAACCACTATTAAATGCAGCTAGGGTTTCGTCGTATTGGGCTAAATCGGCTGCTGGTTTTATTTCACACAGTTCAGTAAATGCCAGCTTATAATCTTTAATAGCAGACGTTAGCTCAGGTAATTTAGCTACTTGAGTAAATGACTTTTCTAACTTATTAATAACCTGCTTTGATTGCGGGTTATTGGCTAACTCTGTTTCATTTATTGCTTGTTGAGCCTGCGCTACTTTTGCATCAAGCCAATCTTGCTGAATTTGCTCTGGCGTTTCTAGGCCAAGTTGTAATGCATTTTCAATTTCTTCACTTAAAGCTTCAAGCGTTGCTAATGCCAACAGTTGACGCTGTTGTAGTGCAAGTAATTGCTGCTCTTTTTCGTGCTCACTGCGAAGCTGTGCAATATGGGCATTTAGCTTTTCGGTAATTGTGCTGTACTTTTCGTTTAGCTGTTTTACTTGCTCGGTGCTAAGCCACTTAAGCTCTAAGGCTTGCCATTGCGCCATTAACTCACCGGCTTTTGGGTTTACTAATGCAAAATCATTTTTATCGCGCAAAGCATTTAGCTTGGCTAAAATAACACGGGTTTCCCCCTCAACTTGCGCTGGCATTTCAATTGCTAAACGCTCGTTTTCTAAATGCGTGTTAAGCGCTGTTTTAGCACTGTTTTGTGCATGCTTTAATAATGGTTTAGTTAACTGGTGGGTAATAACCAGCTCAACTAGTTGCGCTTGTAACTCTTCGCTGCCCTCTTTAAAGGCTTTTTCTATTAGTTTAGGGTTTCCTAGGCGCTTTAGTAACTTAACCCGCACTTGCAACTCTTTTTCTGCAAAGGCAAGTTTTTCAAGGGTTTTTACTGGTGCAAAACGCTCTATATATTCGCTTTTAATTTGCGGCGACAGTGTACTTTCGCTACTTAAAACTGCGGTAGATATTTGTTGTTCAGCAATATCTTTTAATGCTTGATCTTGTTTATAGGCTTTCCACCACAGTGGCAAGTCGTTTACTTTTTGCAGTGCCTTACGACGAATTTCTGCTGAGCTATCTTCCAGCGCTAAAGTGCTTAAAATTATTGCGTCGCGTTGTACATCTAACTTTTCGATTGCGTCTAGACGTACTTGCAGCTTTGGGTGTTTCCATTTTGGCGTAAAAAGGTGTTTAAAGATCATGTTCACTAAACCTAGCTATTTCGTTATCTGAGTTAAATTCTTTTTGCAGTTGTGCTTTTGTTTTTTGCACCATTTCGCCATTTGCACCAATAGTAAATTGCTCATTCGATTGAGCAACTTTTGCTTGATACAACATAACTAACTGCACTGTTTGCTGTTTTTGTTCATCTGATAAAGGAGTGCCATCTGGCCATTTGCCAGTTGCTGCTCCATATTGCAAACGTTCAAATAATTCTGGGGTAATATTTTGTACAAGATTGTCGATATTCATGTCATTTTTTCTTTTTTAGAGTCACTAAAATAATACGATTAATAAGGTACCAAATACACCCCACGCCAATAGCGATGGTGTAAGCATACCACTGAGGTGTTTTTTCTTGCGGTTGTAAGAAGTACAAACAGAAAAAACCGCCTAAAAATAGGATAAGTGCTAAAAATGAGTGAGTTATAAACATTTGCTGTTTTTTAATTCGCTGCTCACGTTGAAGCTGTTGAACTTGCTCATTATTTAAGTCGGCAACGTTACTTTCGCAATGCGGACATTGCGCGTGTTTATCTGATATTGATTTGGCACATTTAGGGCAACGGATAATCGCCATACATCTCTCCATACTACGCATAAAAAAAGCGCCTTGCGGCGCCTTTATTGTACTTGTTTTATTTCTCGTTGTCTTTTTTGAATTTGACCCAGTAGTCATCTACCGATTCTTTCATCTCTTTACGCAATAACATAATGCCAATTAAGTTAGGTAGCGTCATAACAACAATAGCCACTGCCGCTAACTTCCATACCAAGGTGGTATCGGCGAACGATGCCCAAAAGAATGCAGCCACATAAAATACGCGATACGGCATTACTGAGCGATGCCCTAATAAGTAAATCATTGCGCGATCTCCATAGTACGACCAAGCAATGGCAGTAGAGAACGCAAACAGCAATAAGCCTATTGATACAATGTATTGGCCACTATCGCCAAAGTAACCACGTTTAAAAGCCTTGGTAGTTAGCTCTGCTGAATGTACCAATGATTTGCCCACTAAACTAATGCTGTCATCTGTTGGCATGCCATCTATTACTTCTACAACACCTGTGTATTTGTGCTTTTCAGTAATACCAAAGCGTACATCCTCTGCAATTGAGCGTGAATGTAGTACCGTAAAACCTGTACTCAATGCCTCACCATTAACCACTTCAATATTGCCGGTAAACGTCTCTATATTACTTTTTTGACCATTAAGATATTTATAGAGGTCTTCGCGCTGTGTTTGGTTTTCTTCTGTGTAATCGCCTTTAATAATACTCATAGCCGAGCGCTCAAAATGAGTTTGAAATTTTTCATTCCACACCCCCGAGGATAAAATAACCAACCCCGTAAGCGTACAAATAATAATGGTATCGATAAAAGGTTCTAGGATAGATACTATACCCTCTGATACTGGCTCATCAGCTTTTGCCGAAGCATGCGCTATAGGCGCAGAACCTTGACCCGCTTCGTTAGAGAATAAACCACGGTTTACACCCCGGTTAAACGCATAAGCAAATGACGCCCCCAAGAAGCCACCTGCGGCAGCAGAGCCAGAAAATGCGTCCATAAATACAGCAGAAAATGAAGGACCGATGTTTTCAGCGTTATAAAAAATAACAGCCAGAGCACCAATAATATAAATAGTCGCCATTAACGGTACTACGCGTGATGTAATTGCTGCAATACGCTTAATGCCGCCTAATATAACCAAGGCAAGTAAAATAGATAACACTGCACCTGTGGCCATAGGCGCAAAACCAAAGGTGGCTTCCATACCTTGTGCAATATTATTAATTTGTGGCAGGCTGCCTGTACCAAACGAGCTAATTACAGTGGCTACGGCAAATAAAATGGCCAGCCATTTCATGTTAAGGCGTTTATCCATGTAATACATTGGGCCGCCAGACATAGTGCCATCTTCAGTTTTTTCACGGTATTTATGCGACAAGGTAACTTCTACAAACTTGGTAGTCATACCAAAAAATGCGGTCATCCACATCCAAAACAACGCCGCAGGCCCACCAATTGATATAGCCAGTGCTACGCCACCAATATTACCTGTGCCTACTGTGCCCGATAGTGCTGTAGCAAGTGCTTGAAAGTGAGTGGTATCCCCTTCTGTATCTTTTTTATCAAACTTACCCGAAACAACTTGGCAAGCATGTTTAAAATACCGTATTTGGGGAAATTTTAAATAAATAGTAAAAAATAAACCAACCCCTAATAACACATAAGGAAACCATACTGCTCCTCCTAACATGCCATCTAGGCTATCTAAAAGTTGTCCGAATGCATCCACGCTAAATTCCTCTTATTATTTTATTTTGAAATTGCTGACTAAACATTCGTTAAGCCACAGTTTATTGTGCCGTTGCGCACTTGTTATTTTTGTAAGTGTTGTAACAAAAAAGGGCAACATTTTAATGTTGCCCTTACCTTATACTAATTTATCTTAATTTATCAACGACATTTACGATAGCCGCCAAAGTATCTTGGCCAAATTGATATGAACGACGATCTGACCAACCGTAATCTGGGTCGGGTAAGTCGTTATTATCTTTAAATGGCATTTCGACTGTATAGGTAAGCGCCTTAAATTCTTCTGCTGTTGCAGATGAACCTACTGTAAGGTTAGCTTGGCCTGGCTCGTCTTTAGGGTAGCCATGCTCGTCTTGAAACTCAGGAGTAATGGTTAACAAAGCAGCTTTAAAGCTATCTTCTAGATCTTTTAAGCGCGCATCATAACTTGGAATGCCTTCACTGCCGGCGACAAAGTTATACGGGATTGCTTCATCACCATGAATATCAAGGTGCATATCTAGGCCTGTTTCACGCATTTTATTAAGCACTAAATAAACTTCTGGGCTATTTTCCATGCTCGGCGTTTGCCATTCACGGTTTAAGTTAACGCCTTTAGCGTTAGTACGTAAGTGCCCACGAGCACTACCATCTGGGTTCATGTTTGGCACAATATAAAATACTGCTTTTGATAGTAATGCAGCAGCATGCGGGTCTTCGTCATCAAGTAGTTTGTGAAGTATTCCCTCTACAAACCACTGCGCCATTGTTTCACCCGGATGCTGGCGAGCTGTGATCCAAATGTTTTTCTTATCTGCACTTGGCTCACCAATTTTAAGTACGCTCATGTCGCGGCCATCTAGGGTTTCGCCCAATGTTTCTAATTGGCAAATTTGCTGGCTTTGCGCCCACGTAAGTAAATCTAAATGACGCTCATAGCTATATGGTGCAAAATAAGCAAAATAAACACTGCCGCACTCTGGCTCTATTTCAAAGCTTAATGTGCCATTTTCGTAGCTTGAAGGTACACGAAACCACGTTTGACGGTCATACGATGCAACCGCCTGATAATCTACCCAGCCATCTGGATAAGCTGAATTTTCGAGCTTGTTTATATTTAGCTTATGTAATTGGTAAGGGGTTGTTTCTAGGCGAAAATGAAACCACTGATAAAATTCAGACTGGAAATCGTTATTAATCTCTAACTGGATATTTAATGGATCGGTGGCTTCAATAACCTTAATATTACCACTATCGAAATTGCTACTGATTTTCATGACAAAAAACCTATAAGTTGACTAAGTGTCTCTGGACTGCATAAATAGCCAGGATGTAAGTACGCTGCGATTAGCCGTATCTAATGTATAAAGCGTACCATAAGCGCTGCGCTTTAAAAATATTGATAATCAAAAAAGCCAGCAAATGCTGGCTTTTGTATAACGACTAATAAATTAGTGAGGTAAGCTTGGGAATGCCACTTCGGCCATATCGCGCATACAACGTACCACTTGGCAGCTGTAACCAAATTCATTATCGTACCAAACGTAAAGTACAATACGGTTGTCATCAACAATAGTTGCTTGCGAGTCAACCACACCAGCGTAACGACTACCTACTAAATCGGTAGATACGATTTCAGTAGAAGCGGTGTAATCAATTTGGTCGCGCAGGTCTGAGTGAAGTGCGGTATCGCGTAAAAATGCATTTAGCTCTTCTACCGAGGTGCTCTTTTCTAAGTTTAGGTTCAAAATAGCCAGCGACACGTTAGGTGTAGGTACGCGAATTGCGTTACCCGTTAGTTTGCCCTCAAGCTCTGGTAGTGCTTTTGAAACCGCTTTTGCAGCGCCTGTTTCAGTAATTACCATGTTAAGTGCAGCAGCACGGCCACGGCGGTCTGCTTTGTGGTAGTTATCAATTAAGTTTTGGTCATTAGTATACGAGTGAACCGTTTCTACGTGACCATTTTTAATGCCAAACTTATCGTTTAATGCTTTAAGTGTTGGTGTAATGGCATTAGTTGTACAGCTTGCTGCACATACAATTTTGTCTTCAGGTAAAATATCTTTGTTATTTACACCATATACGATGTTTTTGATATTACCTTTAGCAGGAGCCGTTAATAGTACTTTAGCAGCGCCTTTACATTCTAAATGCTGACCAAGGCCTGCTTCATCTTTCCAAATACCTGTGTTATCAACAATAAGTGCATTGTCGATGCCGTAGGCTGTGTAATCTATTTCGCTAGGAGAGTTAGCGTAAATAACCTGGATGTAGCTACCATTAGCTTTAATTGCATTACGCTCTTTATCAACAGTGATAGATCCATTAAATGGACCGTGAATTGAATCACGACGTAATAAACTGGCACGTTTTTCAAGGTCGCCATCTTTACCACCACGTACAACAATTGCGCGTAGGCGTAAGTCAGCATAAGGACCTGATTTTTCAATTAGTAGGCGTGCAAGTAAACGGCCAATTCGACCAAAGCCATAAAGCACCACATCGCGTGATTCTTTAGCTGGTAAATCAGCAATTTCAGCGAGCTCATCTTTTACAAACTCTTCAACAGAACGACCGTTTGCAGCATCATTATACAAATAGCTGTAAGCAAGCTTACCAATATCGATACGTGCAGAGTTTAAATCCATTTTGCTAATCGCTTCTAAAAATGGGAAGCTTTCACGTAAACGTAATTTTGTACCTTCAAACTGCGCAACTGATTTGTGAGATTTGATAATTTCAATTGGGCTTGCATTTACAAGTGGGCGGCCATAAACAGCAATTTCGATACCACGACTACGATAAAGCTTACCAATGATTGGTTGCATGCTTTCTGCGTAACCTTGGCGTTCTTGCCAACTATTTGTGTATTCTAACTCGTGAGATGAGGTCATTTTATTTACCTAAGTTAAACATTTTTGAACGGATAGCCCTAGAGCATTTAACCATCAAAAGTTGAAATGATTTCGACCCTGATAAGTCAACGCACTCTAGTGACTTCCCTATTCTAATTTAATCTTGCTTTATTCTCTACTGTTAGAGGCTAAATGATTGCGTTAGAATAACATTATATTAATATATTTAAGGGTTGAGGATGGTTATAAGACTAATAGTAGTACTTGGAGTACTCACCTTAGCCGGATGTGAAAAGCCACTAAGCTTGGCCCAAGTATGTAAAGAAACGCCCGGTTTTTGCAACGATCTAAATAAAGATAATCATTGTCGGGAGCAGCGTTCTAACACTATTTTGCAGCGTTATATTGAATACAAGCACCCAACTGATGAAAATAAATATCAGCTACTTAAAGAGTTTGAATCATATAATCAGTGTATTACGCTTGCAGCTAAAATTGAGCATATAAAATTAAAAGAAAAAAAGACCTCTCGTGTAGAAGGTAAATTAACCAGTATTAAAGAAATGACGCGATTATATCAAGATACTAAAAGTACTAATCACCCAGGCTTACTTTACTATCATTGGTCGCGTAATAACGATCAGCGAGCACTGACTAAATTTTTAGCTTTGGAGCATGATGAAAGGGTGACAACAAGTGCTGAAATGCAACTTTTTTTGGCATCGTATTATATTAAATTTGATGATGATAAAACGATTGATTTGCTCTACAAAACATTAGAACTTAATAAAGCACAGCAAATACCTGATCCCGAGGTGTTTACCTCTTTGGTCAGTTTGTTTTATAAACAACAAAATTATAAACATGCCTATGTTTTTTCTAAAGTTGCGCAGATGTCGGGGATAGAAAACGTTGATATATTTGCTGTAGAGCAGCAATTGGCAAGCAGCAGAAAAAATCTTGATAGTTTAGATTCTTTAGCGCAACAAACTTTTCAGCAAATTCGCGCTGGTAAGTTTGTATCACCTAGGGAGTTTTAAGTAACCTAGGCGTAGTTAAATAAAACATTAATAATAAAAAAGGCAGCTTACGCTGCCTTTTTTATATTACTTTGCTTTACTTGTGCCCACTTCTACTCGGGTTTTAAGTTTTTGCCCAGGTCTAAAGGTCACCACGCGACGCGCCGAAATAGGAATATCTTCCCCTGTTTTCGGATTACGTCCCGGTCTTTCTTTTTTATCACGAAGATCAAAATTACCAAATCCAGAGAGCTTAATCTGCTCGCCTTTTTCAAGCGCTGAGCGGATTTCTTCAAAAAACGCTTCAACTAAATCTTTGGCATCTTTTTTATTGATCCCGAGTTTTTCAAATAGGTGTTCAGCTATGTCGGCTTTAGTAAGCGCCATATCTAGTCCCTCAACGATGCATTAAACTGTTCGGCCAGTGTGGCCACCACGTTATCAACTACTAGATTGATATCTTTCTCTTCGAGTGTTCTATCAACCGATTGCAGTGTTAGAGCAATCGCCAAACTCTTATAATTTGGCTCAATACCTTTGCCCTTATACACATCGAATAAGTTTAGGTCAACTAATTGATTTCCGCCAACTTTTTCTATCGCTGTTAAAATATCGCCAATATTTACGCTCTCTTGCACTAAAATCGCGATGTCGCGGCGATTTGAAGGGAATTTAGACACCCCTGCAACTTGCGGTAAATTTCTTTTTTCGATTGCCGACATTTCAATTTCAAACACGAAAGTAGCATTATTGATATCTAACGACTTTTGCGCTTGAGGGTGTAATGCACCAAAAAAACCAACCTTTTTACCAGCAACATAAATTACCGCTGATTGACCAGGATGCAAACCGTCTGACTGCTCTGCTTTAATTTCAAAGCGGCTCATATCATTGGTAATTGCCAGTAGTGCTTCCACGTCACCTTTCACATCGTAAAAATCGACGTTGCGTTTTTCTTCAACCCAATGTTCGCCATGCGCAAGACCGGTAATTACACCGCCAATTACTGGCACTTGGTTAACACCGTTTTCGGCATTTTCGTCACTTAAAAATTTAAGGCCGTGTTCAAATAGACGAATACGCGGTTGCTGACGATTTTGGTTATACGCTAGCGACGCCAATAAGCCAGGCATTAAGCTTACTCGCATTGCAGACATTTCAATTGAAATTGGGTGCGGTAATACTAGCGGCTGACTTTCTGGGTGCAAAATAGCTTGCGCTTTAGGGTCGACAAAACTGTACGTAATAGCCTCTTGATAACCACGGGCTACTAGCGTATTACGAAACTTGCTTAGTGCGATAGTCGCTTCGTTATGGGTGGTCATTTTAAGCTTAGCAGTCGGTGCAACATTAGGAATACTGTTGTAACCGTAAACACGCGCCACTTCTTCAATTAAATCTTCTTCAATACGCACATCAAAACGGTAACTAGGTACATCTGCACTCCAGCTGTCGTTTTCAACTTTTACGTTAAAACCTAAGCGAGTTAAAATATCAGTAACTTTCTCATCTTCAATATGATGGCCAATAACACGGTCTAAACGGCTACGACGTAAACGAACCTCAGTCACTTTAGGTAGTTTATCTGCGGCAACGGCTTCAACCACTGGGCCTGCTTCACCGCCTACTATTTCAAGTAGTAACGCTGTTGCACGCTCTATTGCATCATGCTGTAGCGCAAAATCAACACCACGCTCATAACGATGCGATGCATCTGTGTGTAAACCGTAGCTACGTGCTTGCCCAGCTATTGCTACAGGGTTAAAAAATGCGCTTTCAAGTAATATATCAGACGTTTTATTTGTAACACCCGATTGCTCGCCACCAAAAATACCCGCAATGGCTAGTGCTTTATTATGATCGGCTATCACTAATGTAGATTCGTTTAATTTAACGCTATTACCGTCAAGTAAAACTAGCTCTTCACCGGCGTTTGCACTACGTACTTTAATTCCACCTTCAATCGCATTTAAATCAAATGCATGCATTGGATGGCCAAGTTCAAGTAATACATAATTAGTAACATCAACTACTGGGTCGATTGAACGCACACCGCTGCGACGTAGTTTTTCAACCATCCATAACGGCGTTGCTGTATCAAGGTTAATGCCTTTAATCACACGCCCAAGGTAGCGAGGACATGCATCTTCATTAACTAATTCAATCGATACTTTATCGTCAATTGTTGCTGTAACCGCTGGAATTTGTAATACGTTTACGTCAATGCTGTTAAGTACGCCCACTTCGCGCGCTAAGCCTTTTATACCTAAACAATCACCACGGTTTGGTGTTAAATCAACATCAATAATATTATCATCAAGGCCTAGGTATTCACGTAAATCTGTACCTACTGGCGCATCGCTTGGCAATTCCATAATGCCATCGCCTTCTTCGCTAATCCCTAGCTCAACAAAGGCACACAACATGCCATTTGAAGGTTGGCCACGTAACTTGGCTTTTTTAATTTTAAAATCACCAGGAAGCACTGCGCCAACAGTTGCAACCGCAACTTTAATGCCTAAACGACAGTTCGGTGCGCCACATACGATATCAAGTAGTTCATCACCACCGACATTAATTTTGGTAACGCGTAGCTTATCTGCATCAGGATGTTGTCCACATTCAACAACTTCACCTACCAATACACCATTAAATTTTGCTGCTGCAGGTGTTACGCCATCAACTTCTAGGCCAGCCATAGAAAGCTGTTCCGACAGAGCTTGCGTATCAATGGCTGGATTAACCCACTCTCTTAACCACTTTTCACTAAATTTCATATTATTGTTTCACTCTTAACGGAACTGGTTTAGGAATTTTAAGTCATTTTCAAAAAATGCACGTAAATCGTTTACGCCATAACGCAACATAGTTAAGCGTTCTACACCCATGCCAAAAGCAAAGCCGGTGTATTTTTCAGGATCAATGCCCACAGACTTAAGAACGTTAGGGTGTACCATGCCGCAGCCTAATACTTCTAGCCACTTGCCGTCTTTACCCATTACGTCTACTTCTGCTGAAGGTTCTGTAAAAGGGAAAAATGAAGGACGGAAACGAATTTCCATGTCTTCTTCAAAAAAGTTACGCAGGAAGTCGTGTAAAATACCTTTAAGTTCAGTAAAGCTCACATCTGTGTCGACCATTAAGCCTTCAACCTGATGAAACATAGGCGTGTGCGTTTGGTCATAATCGTTACGATATACACGTCCAGGAGAAATAATACGCAGCGGCGGTTGCTCAACTTCCATTGTACGTATTTGTACGCCACTCGTTTGCGTACGCAATACCAGCTTAGGGTTGAAGTAAAAAGTGTCGTGATCAGCACGGGCTGGATGATGCTCAGGAATATTTAACGCATCAAAGTTATGAAAGTCATCTTCAACTTCAGGACCCGATTTAACTGCAAAGCCTAACTCACCAAAAAAGCTTTCTATGCGCTCAATGGTACGTGTAACCGGATGTAGGCCACCAGTAGGCATAACACGCCCAGGTAATGTTACATCGATAGTTTCAGCGGCTAGCTTTTCTTCTAGCGCTTTACTGGCTAACAGCTCGCGTTTATCGTTTATAGCAGCTTGCACATCTTGTTTAGCTTGATTAATAACTTGGCCCGCTTCTTTACGCTCTTCAGGGGCAATTTTGCCTAACGTTTTAAGTAAGCTGGTGATCTCGCCTTTTTTGCCAAGGTAATTAACCCGCATTTCTTCTAACTGCGCGATTTCACTGGCACTGGCTACCGCCTCAAGTGCTTGCGCTAATATATTTTCTAAGTTCATTGGATACCTGATCTTTCACAGAAGGTGATTGCTGTTAAGTAATAACTTATGATAACTGAAAGCAGTGCCTAGATTCTAGACCTACTAGAGCTTTAACGTTGATTTTATAAAAGGAATTGTTAATTTTCGTTGTGCGGCCATAGATGCATGATCTAATTTGTCTAATACGTCGAGTAATGTACGCATATCACGGCTTAAGCGCGTTAATAAAAATCGGGCGCATTCGTCACTTAGCTCTAAGCCACGCATTTTTGTGCGTTTAACTAAAGCTTGTGCTTTATCGTCATCACTCATTGAACGAATTTGCAGTGTAGTTCCCCATTTTAGCCGCGATTCTAAGTCTGGTAAGCTAATATTTAGCATGTCGGGGAGTAAGTCAGCGGTCACCACTAACATTTTTTTAGGCTCGTTAAAGCGATTAAAAAAATTAAATAAGGCCTTTTCCCACGCATCATCACCCGCTACCAAATGCACATCATCTATGCATAAAACATCAAGGGCTTCTAAGCCTTCTAATACCATAGGGCCAAAATCAATAACTTCTCGCATAGATAACAGCATATTTGATAAGCCGCGCTCTTGCGCTTGAATACACGTAGCGTACAAAAGGTGAGATTTCCCTGAATCGCCCAAACCACATAAATAAGTGTATTGAAAAGATTGCGACAATTTTGAAAAACTGTCTTTTAAATGACTTACTTCTAAAGAGTCCTCACCGCCAAAGTACGAGGTAAAGGTTTCGTCATCGGGCAAAGTAACCGGCAATGCCATTTGCATTGGCTCATGAGTTAGCATTACTCACCAATCCATTGATACTCTAAACTGTTTTTATCAACAATATGATAAAAAGCACTTGGATCAACATAATCTCTAAACGCAGCATCAAGCCCTAATGCTTTTTTTAAATCAACCACACTACCCGTATGATTAAGTTTGAACTCAACTAAATCTGGGGTTTTTCGTATAATAGTAGCCTGAGTTACCACACTTAAATTTGATAACCGGCGTTTAGCCAACTCAATATCAACAAAGCTTTGCGTACCTTTTAGAGTTAAAGTTGCCGCTGCTTGCTCGTAATAAGCATTTGGATCAATTGCATATTCATTAGCTAGCCCTTTCGCTAACGTATCTATCATTTGCGCAACAACTTGTTGTTTATCACCCGTTAATCTATTTAATTCAAAAAGATCATCGTTAGTAAATCGCCAATCTAAAACCCAGTTTTCACTATCTGGTTGCTTATACATTCTGGCTGTAATACTGCGCTCAGCACTATAACGCTTAGAGGCCTCTTCTACTGGCTCTGAAAAGTTACCCCATACTTCAGGAATACCTACTAGACGTCTGTCTTGTAAATCAAGTAAAGGCACCACAACCGGTAAACCACGTCGCCCTGCTTTATCGTATATTAACTGTTCTAGTTGTGGGTAGCTTTCTTGAGTAACTAGCTCTCTGCGCCAGTTATCTTCAATTCCTAACCATATTGCAATTAATGGTCGTTGCACACCCCATAAGGGTAAACCGAGCTCTTTAATTAATGCATTAATTTTTCGCGCTTCAAATTTAACAACAAGTTTTAAGTTACCGGTTGTACTCTCGTCGTACTCAAACTTGAGCATGTAGTCTGAAATATCTTGAGTTTTTTGTTGCGCTAAGCTGTTTTGATCAGCACTTTCATCACCGCTGACTTTCACTAGAACATTCAGCAATGCTTTACGACTTGCTGCTAAACGCGTGTCTCGAGTTTTATCATCAACTTTTAAAATATCTTGATAAAGATCAGTTACTTCAACCGCTGATGTAGTAAAGCAAAATATAATTGATAAGGCACTTAATAATAATCTATACACAGGCTATTTGTTCTTAGTTTTAAACTGATTTGATCCTAAATCAAAGCAACCCACAAAGCAAAATTATATTTTATTTGTAGGAAAAAGTGCTAGGTGCTAGGTGCTAGCAGAGATTGCTGATGGGGTTATTTTTGTCTAACAATTTAATGTTTTTATACTAATCGCATAAAGTTAATGAGTAATTTAATATTAAATAACGAGCTCAATAACAAAGCGATAATTAGAATCGGAGTCTTTAATTAGGCCTGGTAGTGTCTTAATGCCCACAGCAGTGGAGAGTCACAGTGCAAATACACCACACTCATTGACTAGTGATGATGTTTTTATGATTTGAATGTCGGTGCGCTACTTCGTAGCGACAACGCAGTAGAATGTCGTAAGTGCCCACAGCGGTGGAGAGTCACAGTGCAAATGCACTAAACTCATTGGCTAGTGATGATGTTTTTATGATTTGAGTGTCGGGTGTCGCTACGCTCGCCCAACCTACGCGGGAGACTTGTGTACATTATTCACCCACATTTCACTTTTCTACAGACGTAAAAAAGCCCGACTATTTCTAGTCGGGCTTTCTACAATTTGGAGCCTGGCAATGTCCTACTTTCACATAGCAAATGCTACACTATCATCGGCGCTGTTTCGTTTCACTACTGAGTTCGGCATGGGGTCAGGTGGGTCCAAAACGCTATTGTTACCAAGCAAATTAGGGCGTTAATTCGTATCACTACAAATTAACTGAATTTGGAAAATATCTGATAATATTTTTTAAGTCTTTGCGTAAATATCTACTTTAGCAATATTAACTTCTTGCTTGAACTGTCACATAAAACGCGTTTGGCGTTGTATGGTTAAGCCTCACGGGTAATTAGTACAAGTTAGCTTAATGCCTCACAGCACTTCCACATCTTGCCTATCAACGTTGTAGTCTCCAACGGCCCTTCAGAGAGCTTATAGCTCTAGTGAGAAATCATCTCGAGGCCTGCTTCGCGCTTAGATGCTTTCAGCGCTTATCAGTTCCGAACGTAGCTACCGGGCAATGCCATTGGCATGACAACCCGAACACCAGCGGTTCGTTCACTCCGGTCCTCTCGTACTAGGAGCAACCCCTCTCAATTCTCAAACGCCCACGGCAGATAGGGACCGAACTGTCTCACGACGTTCTAAACCCAGCTCGCGTACCACTTTAAATGGCGAACAGCCATACCCTTGGGACCGACTTCAGCCCCAGGATGTGATGAGCCGACATCGAGGTGCCAAACACCGCCGTCGATATGAACTCTTGGGCGGTATCAGCCTGTTATCCCCGGAGTACCTTTTATCCGTTGAGCGATGGCCCTTCCATTCAGAACCACCGGATCACTATGACCTACTTTCGTACCTGCTCGACGTGTCTGTCTCGCAGTTAAGCTGGCTTCTACCATTACACTAACCGTACGATGTCCGACCGTACTTAGCCAACCTTCGTGCTCCTCCGTTACTCTTTAGGAGGAGACCGCCCCAGTCAAACTACCCACCAGGCACTGTCCGTAACCCCGATTCAGGGGCCAACGTTAGAACATCAAAACTACAAGGGTGGTATTTCAAGGTTGACTCCAACAAAACTAGCGTCTCATCTTCAAAGTCTCCCACCTATCCTACACATGTAGGTTCAATGTTCAGTGCCAAGCTGTAGTAAAGGTTCACGGGGTCTTTCCGTCTAGCCGCGGGTACACAGCATCTTCACTGCGATTTCAATTTCACTGAGTCTCGGGTGGAGACAGCGTGGCCATGGTTACACCATTCGTGCAGGTCGGAACTTACCCGACAAGGAATTTCGCTACCTTAGGACCGTTATAGTTACGGCCGCCGTTTACCGGGGCTTCGATCAAGAGCTTCTCCCTAAGGATAACCCCATCAATTAACCTTCCGGCACCGGGCAGGTGTCACACCGTATACGTCATCTTGCGATTTTGCACAGTGCTGTGTTTTTAATAAACAGTCCCAGCCACCTGGTCACTGCGGCTCCCGTCCGCTTAGAGAGCAAGTCTCATCACAGATAGGAGCGTACCTTCTCCCGAAGTTACGGTACGATTTTGCCTAGTTCCTTCACCCGAGTTCTCTCAAGCGCCTTAGTATTCTCTACCTGACCACCTGTGTCGGTTTGGGGTACGATTCCATATAATCTGAAGCTTAGAGGCTTTTCCTGGAAGTATGGCATCAGCAACTTCATCACCTTAGTGACTCGTCTCGTGTCTCAGGTTTAGTGTTCGTCCGGATTTACCTAAACAAACGCCCTACTCACTTTCACATGGACTACCAACGCCATGCTTGCTTAGCCTGCTCCGTCCCCCCATCGCAATTATATCGAGTACAGAAATATTAATCTGTTTCCCATCGACTACGCCTTTCGGCCTCGCCTTAGGGGTCGACTTACCCTACCCTGATTAACATGGGATAGGAACCCTTGGTCTTCCGGCGTGGGAGTTTTTCACTCCCATTATCGTTACTCATGTCAGCATTCGCACTTCTGATACCTCCAGCATACCTCCCGGTACACCTTCAACGGCTTACAGAACGCTCCCCTACCACTCATCCTAAGATGAATCCGCAGCTTCGGTGCATAGTTTAGCCCCGTTACATCTTCCGCGCAGACCGACTCGACCAGTGAGCTATTACGCTTTCTTTAAAGGATGGCTGCTTCTAAGCCAACCTCCTGGCTGTCTGGGCCTTTCCACATCGTTTCCCACTTAACTATGACTTTGGGACCTTAGCTGGCGGTCTGGGTTGTTTCCCTCTTCACGACGGACGTTAGCACCCGCCGTGTGTCTCCCGGATATTACTTTACGGTATTCGGAGTTTGCAAAGGGTTGGTAAGTCGGGATGACCCCCTAGCCTTAACAGTGCTCTACCCCCGTAAGTATTCGTCCGAGGCTCTACCTAAATAGATTTCGGGGAGAACCAGCTATCTCCCGGTTTGATTAGCCTTTCACTCCTAACCACAAGTCATCCCCTAACTTTTCAACGTTAGTGGGTTCGGTCCTCCAGTTGATGTTACTCAACCTTCAACCTGCTCATGGCTAGATCACCGGGTTTCGGGTCTATACCTTGCAACTATTCGCCCAGTTAAGACTCGGTTTCCCTACGGCTACCCTAATCGGTTAACCTCGCTACAAAATATAAGTCGCTGACCCATTATACAAAAGGTACGCAGTCACCCAACAAGTGGGCTCCTACTGCTTGTACGTACACGGTTTCAGGTTCTATTTCACTCCCCTCACAGGGGTTCTTTTCGCCTTTCCCTCACGGTACTGGTTCACTATCGGTCAGTTGGGAGTATTTAGCCTTAGATGATGGTCCACCTATATTCAGTCAAAGTTTCACGTGCTCCGACCTACTCGATTTCACTTAAAATGTCTTTTCATGTACGGGACTATCACCCTGTATCGTGGCGCTTTCCAGCAGCCTTCCATTAACACATAATAAGCTTAAGGGCTGTTCCGATTTCGCTCGCCGCTACTTTCGGAATCTCGGTTGATTTCTTTTCCTACGGGTACTTAGATGTTTCAGTTCTCCGCGTTCGCCTCGTTAACCTATGTATTCAGTTAACGATACCTGCAAGCAGGTGGGTTTCCCCATTCGGAAATCCTAGTCTCAAGTGCTTTTTACTAGCTTGACTAGGCTTATCGCAAGTTAATACGTCCTTCATCGCCTCCAACTGCCAAGGCATCCACCGTGTACGCTTAGTCACTTAACCATACAACCCAAACGGGTCTTTGTTCTGTGACAGTTTAACTTCGCCAGAAGTCAATATTGAATACTAAAGTAGATACCAATCAATCAACTCATAAGAGTTAATTAAATGGCACTGAATGGTACTGCTACCATTCTTTTTTTACTTTTGAAAACTCTTGATAAATAACAATGTTATTCATCAGAATTTTATTATCAGCTTTTCCAAATTTTTAAAGAGCATATTAATTAGTTATCCCGAAGGACAAGCACTAATTAACAATCATCTGTGTGGACACTACGAACAAATAAGTTCTAAATCGTATAAGGAGGTGATCCAGCCCCAGGTTCCCCTAGGGCTACCTTGTTACGACTTCACCCCAGTCATGAATCACTCCGTGGTAAACGTCCTCCCGAGGGTTAGACTATCTACTTCTGGAGCAACCCACTCCCATGGTGTGACGGGCGGTGTGTACAAGGCCCGGGAACGTATTCACCGCGTCATTCTGATACGCGATTACTAGCGATTCCGACTTCATGGAGTCGAGTTGCAGACTCCAATCCGGACTACGACGCACTTTAAGTGATTCGCTTACCTTCGCAGGTTCGCAGCACTCTGTATGCGCCATTGTAGCACGTGTGTAGCCCTACACGTAAGGGCCATGATGACTTGACGTCGTCCCCACCTTCCTCCGGTTTATCACCGGCAGTCTCCTTAGAGTTCTCAGCATTACCTGCTAGCAACTAAGGATAGGGGTTGCGCTCGTTGCGGGACTTAACCCAACATCTCACAACACGAGCTGACGACAGCCATGCAGCACCTGTATCAGAGTTCCCGAAGGCACCAAACCATCTCTGGTAAGTTCTCTGTATGTCAAGTGTAGGTAAGGTTCTTCGCGTTGCATCGAATTAAACCACATGCTCCACCGCTTGTGCGGGCCCCCGTCAATTCATTTGAGTTTTAACCTTGCGGCCGTACTCCCCAGGCGGTCTACTTAATGCGTTAGCTTTGAAAAACAGAACCGAGGCTCCGAGCTTCTAGTAGACATCGTTTACGGCGTGGACTACCGGGGTATCTAATCCCGTTTGCTCCCCACGCTTTCGTACATGAGCGTCAGTGTTGACCCAGGTGGCTGCCTTCGCCATCGGTATTCCTTCAGATCTCTACGCATTTCACCGCTACACCTGAAATTCTACCACCCTCTATCACACTCTAGTTTGCCAGTTCGAAATGCAGTTCCCAGGTTGAGCCCGGGGCTTTCACATCTCGCTTAACAAACCGCCTGCGTACGCTTTACGCCCAGTAATTCCGATTAACGCTCGCACCCTCCGTATTACCGCGGCTGCTGGCACGGAGTTAGCCGGTGCTTCTTCTGTCAGTAACGTCACAGCTAGCAGGTATTAACTACTAACCTTTCCTCCTGACTGAAAGTGCTTTACAACCCGAAGGCCTTCTTCACACACGCGGCATGGCTGCATCAGGCTTGCGCCCATTGTGCAATATTCCCCACTGCTGCCTCCCGTAGGAGTCTGGGCCGTGTCTCAGTCCCAGTGTGGCTGATCATCCTCTCAAACCAGCTAGGGATCGTCGCCTTGGTGAGCCATTACCTCACCAACTAGCTAATCCCACTTGGGCCAATCTAAAGGCGAGAGCCGAAGCCCCCTTTGGTCCGTAGACATTATGCGGTATTAGCAGTCGTTTCCAACTGTTGTCCCCCACCTCAAGGCATGTTCCCAAGCATTACTCACCCGTCCGCCGCTCGTCAGCAAAGAAGCAAGCTTCTTTCTGTTACCGCTCGACTTGCATGTGTTAGGCCTGCCGCCAGCGTTCAATCTGAGCCATGATCAAACTCTTCAATTAAAAAGTTTTATGTCTTTCGACAGCTCAATGAATTCTGAATTTATTTTAATATCTTTCGATATTGAATTGACTGTGCCGAAGCAACTTATAAATAAGTTACTTCTGTTGGTCACTCAGTTTTCAATTGAGACTCTAATTTGTTTGCCTTGCTTAGCGAACTAAGCTTGGCTGTTAGAACTCAATCTGTACGAGTGCCCACACAGATGATTGCTTTATATTGTTAAAGAACGTTTTGAGTCGCTTTAGCGACTCAAGGGATGCGTATAATACATCCTTTATTTTTCGAGTCAACACTTTGTTTTAAACTTTCTTTTTGGAAGATTTAAAACCGAAGTTTTATTTAACTCTCTGAGTAGTTCGCGTCTCGCTAGGCGTTGACGTTTCCCGTCTCAGTGGGGTCGCATTATAGGGAGCCGCAGATTTTACGCAAGCGTTTTTATCGCCTTTTTTGCATTTAATTTTTACCCCAAAGATACACAAGCCAGGCTCACAGGTTACCCACAAAAGCCTGTGGACAAGTCATTTTTTTACCTCGATCACTAAACTATTTCTCAAGCTTATGCTAAGTTGCGCGACAGATTTAAACTCGTTGATTAGGCAAATAGCATGACAGATATAATAAACAGTATAAGCAACCTCTTATGGGGCCATGTTTTAGTATACTTATTAATAGCAGCAGGGCTGTTTTTCACCATTCGCCTTCGCTTTATTCAATTTGTACAGTTTCCTCACATGATAAAAGTGATGTTTTTGAGTCGTAGAGGTTCAGGCGATGGCATCTCTTCATTCCAAGCCTTTTGTACTTCACTCGCAGCGCGTGTTGGTACTGGTAATATGGCAGGTGTTGCAGTTGCACTTTATTTAGGTGGTGCTGGGGCTATTTTTTGGATGTGGCTTATTGCTTTAATTGGTATGGCGACTAGTTTTGCCGAGAGCACATTAGCGCAAGCTTATAAAACGCGTGATGAACAGGGGAACTTTCGTGGTGGCCCTGCTTATTATATGGAATATGGTTTAGGTAAGCGCTGGATGGGCGTTATTTTTTCACTGTGTTTAATATTAGCGTTTGGTTTTGTATTTAACGCAGTGCAATCAAACTCTATTGCAGCTGCATTTAAAGTCGCTTTTGATATTCCGAACTATGTAGTAGGTATTGCTTTAGTTATTGGCTCTGGGATCATTATTTTTGGCGGTTTAAAAACTATTTCTCGATTTGCAGAAATGGTAGTGCCTTTTATGGCTCTTGCTTATTTACTAGTGGCTTTGTACGTTTGTGCTTTAAATTACTCTGAGCTACCTGGTGTTTTTATGCATGTTATAAATAGTGCATTTGGCATTGAGCAAGCAGGCGCAGGCGCAATTGGCTACGGCGTTATGCAAGCGATGATCCAAGGCATTAAACGTGGCTTGTTCTCAAACGAAGCGGGTATGGGTAGCGCTGCTAACGCAGCTGCAACAGCAACACCTAACCCTCCCCACCCTGCCTCACAAGGGTATGTGCAAATGTTAGGCGTTTTTGTTGATACTATTGTAATTTGTAGCGCTACTGCGGCATTAATTTTATTATCACAACAACTTACTGCTGGCTCTGGTTTAACGGGCATAGCTTTAACTCAAGCAGCACTTGAGGAGCATGTAGGTAGTTGGGGTGCAATATTCGTTGCGATTGCTATTTTATTCTTTGCTTTCACATCTATTGTTGCTAATTACTCTTATGCAGAAACAAATTTATTATTTTTAGAGCATAACCATGCATACGGCATGTTGATTTTTAGATTGTTAGTATTAGGTATGGTGATGTTTGGCGCTATGGGTGAGCTACCATTAGTGTGGACTTTAGCTGATATATCTATGGGGTTAATGGCTATTGTGAACGTTATAGCATTATTTATGTTGTCAGGCGTAGTTGTTTGGCTTGCTAAAGACTACAACACGCAACGTCGTGCTGGGAAGTTACCAACTTTCGATCCAACTAAAAATAAGCATCTTGATAAAACAATTCCAAAAGGGATTTGGCATAAGTAATTATAGCTAATATTGGTTAAATTAAAGGGAAGCTATATTGCTTCCCTTTTTTTGCTTTTAAAACACACCCATTACTGGCTCGCTTTTACATACCTAATTACGCTTCACTCTACACCTTCATACAATAACCTAAGCCTCAGAGACGCATGAGGCCTAACCTCCCCCTCTAAACTTAGTAACGATGATCTGGCGATTTAAATGGTAACGCTTTGCCGATTACTTATTGCTAACGCCTAGTAATCGCTACTCATGGTAAGCATTTAGTTTTGCATTGTAATACGTTCTCATGCGGCAAATACAAAACCCTATACTAGTGTATAGAGTCCTCATGTTTTGATTAGTATTCTAACTAGATGAAGTGTAGCCATGTAGCTAAGCGCTGCGGCGTTATTTCATTACGGGATCTTTGGTATTATCAGCAAGTGTGGCTATTTCTTACGTGCAGTAACAATAAATAGCTAATTGCTTAATTGGAAATACTTATTTAGGTAAGGCTGTAGACTTTAAGATATAAATAAGCACTGAATCTAGCGTTATTCAAGGTAACTATTCACTTTAACAGACTGGGTTTTATTGTAGTAATAAGATGTGTAGTTTTATTATAACGAATTGATGCGTAAATACTGACTAATGTTATTGCCAGCTTATAGCATTGTTTATAAGTAGTAATAGCAAGAAAGTGGTGCCCGAGGCCGGAATTGAACCGGCACGACTTGTTAGTCGAGGGATTTTAAATCCCTTGTGTCTACCAATTCCACCACTCGGGCATCGAGTTTGCTAATTAAAGCGTGTGGAGTAAATTATATGGAGGCGGAACCCGGAGTCGAACCGAGGTAAACGGATTTGCAATCCGGTGCATGGCCACTCTGCCATTCCGCCTAAATGTATCCAAATAATTTGGAGCGGCACACGAGGCTCGAACTCGTGACCTCGACCTTGGCAAGGTCGCGCTCTACCAACTGAGCTAGTGCCGCATTTTATTCTATAAGCAATGGTATTTACTTATACTATAAATTAGTATTTCATTACTCTGCCACTTTATATAAAAGTGGTGCCCGAGGCCGGAATTGAACCGGCACGACTTGTTAGTCGAGGGATTTTAAATCCCTTGTGTCTACCAATTCCACCACTCGGGCATCGAGTTTACTATTTAAAGCAAGTGGATAAAACTAATATGGAGCGGCACACGAGGCTCGAACTCGTGACCTCGACCTTGGCAAGGTCGCGCTCTACCAACTGAGCTAGTGCCGCATCATATTAGTTCTAAATTAAACATTTTATAAATTACACTTGGTAATGTAATTAAACCACAAAGTGGTGCCCGAGGCCGGAATTGAACCGGCACGACTTGTTAGTCGAGGGATTTTAAATCCCTTGTGTCTACCAATTCCACCACTCGGGCATCGAGTTTGCTATTTAAAGCATGTGGAGTGTTGCTATGGAGGCGGAACCCGGAGTCGAACCGAGGTAAACGGATTTGCAATCCGGTGCATGGCCACTCTGCCATTCCGCCTTAACAATGAGATAAACTGGAGCGGCACACGAGGCTCGAACTCGTGACCTCGACCTTGGCAAGGTCGCGCTCTACCAACTGAGCTAGTGCCGCATTTAATATTATTCAGTAAGCTTTCTATCAACTTGCAACGTATTGCAGTAAATATTCAGTAACTGATTAATTACCATTTAGTTTATCTTGGGGGCTATGCCCTCTCAACACGGACGCATTCTACAGAGATTATTAAACGCGTCAATACAAAAAATGCCACTTTCGAACTGTTTGATTATTTTTTATCTAATATGGTGCGTTATTAGACGTTTAGAATCAATTTTTGGTCAATTCACTCCATGCCGATACCAAATATTGCATCATAGAACTCAATGTTAGGAAGGTCGCAATATACAACAAACCAAAACTTAAATAATTCATCCAAGCATCGTATTGCCAAATTAGACCGATAATGGCTAACATTTGTGCTGCTGTTTTTATTTTACCCATATTAGATACAGCTACGTTATCACGCTTACCTTGTTCTGCCATCCATTCACGCAGTGCAGAGATAACAATTTCGCGGCTTATTATAATAAGTGCCGGGATAGTCATATACATAGACTGATAATGCTCTGATAACGCGACTAAGGCAGCGCACACCATAACTTTATCGGCAACGGGATCTAAAAACGCACCAAAGGGAGTTGATTGCTCAAGTTTACGTGCTAAATAACCGTCGAGAATGTCGGTTATTGATGCAAACCAAAAAATAAAGGCGGCAGCAAAAAGCGCCCATGAATAAGGCAAATAAAATACCACCAAAAAAATGGGGATAAGAAAAAGTCTAAAGGTTGTGAGTGTGTTTGGAATATTCCACATAACTGCTTGGGTATGTCTTTTTTGCTATATTCGCATGAAGGGCTAACCCTTGTCATGCAAATGGTTAAATATCTTGTCAGCCATGTCAGGGCTGATCCCCGGTACTTTCTTTAACTGTTCTATATTAGCAGCTTTTACCCCTTGCATGCCCCCTAAATATTTTAATAATGTTTGTCGGCGCCTAGCACCTACGCCATTTATTTCTTCTAATAATGATTGCGTTCGTTGTTTTTGGCGCTTATTACGGTGCCCCGCAATAGCAAAACGATGTGATTCGTCGCGTATATGCTGAATTAAATGCAGTGCAGGTGCATCTGAATCCATTGGAATAGTTTTTCGACCACCGTCTATTAACAGTGTTTCGAGGCCGGGTTTACGGCTTGTACCTTTAGCTACACCAACTAACAAGGGCATTTTTGCATGTGGCCAAGTAGCAAAATACTGCTCTGCACGCCCTAATTGCCCTTTACCACCGTCTATAAAAATCACATCGGGTATTTTATCTTCATCAACTAATTTGTTGTAGCGCTTATTAAGCGCAAACTCCATGGCAGCATAATCATCTCCACCGGTTATTCCAGTCACGTTGTAACGCCTATACTCTTTAGTATTGGGTCCTTGTGAATCAAATACCACACAGCTAGCAACCGTGTTCTCCCCCATAGTATGGCTTATATCAAAACATTCCATTCTGGTTATATCATCAAGGCGTAGGGTAGCTTTTAATTGCGCATAGCGTTTATTAATAGAGTCTTGGGTGCTTTGCTTAACGGTAATACTATTTAATGCGTTTTTATTGGCTAACTGCAAATACTGGGCACGCTCACCCCGAGTAACTACTTTAAGAGTTACTTTACGCTCACTTATTTGCGTAAGTGCTTGGCCTAATACGTCGCTTTCTTGTATTTCGAACGGCAAAATGATTTCTTTTGCGATACGCCCAGTTGCCCCCGGCGCTAAATAGTACTGGCCTAAAAACGAAGTCAATATTTCTTGTTCACTTGAGTCTTTTGGCACTTTTGGAAAGTAGGTTTTACTGCCCAATACTTTATGGTCGCGGATCATCAATAAGTGAATGCCATTTAAACCATTTAGGTGTGCAAAGCCTACAACATCCATTTCTGCAAAATTACCCGAAATAGACTGTTGTTCCTGCATTTTACGCAGCAACATTATTTGGTCACGCACTTTTGCAGCCAACTCAAAATTTAGCTGCTGGCTAGCTGCTTCCATTTTTTTAATGAGATCGGCGATTACCTCATGTGATTTACCCGTTAAAAACTTACGCACATAATCAACTTGCTCAGTATAATCTTCATCTGAAACTTTATTTACACACGGGGCTGAGCATCGTTTGAGTTGATATTGTAAGCATGGTCGGCTGCGCGCACGGTAATAAACATCTTCGCATTGACGAATGGGAAATATTTTTTGCATCAGTCGTAAGCTTTCTGATACCGCCCCCGCACTTGGAAATGGGCCAAAATACTCACCTTTTACTTTACGACTGCCACGATGAAACGCTAATCGAGGATGTTTATGATTAGTAAGTAATATATAAGGATAGGATTTATCGTCGCGTAATAAAATATTGTAACGAGGCTGATACTTTTTTATCAGATTGTTTTCAAGTAATAGCGCTTCGGTTTCGGTATTAGTAAGCGTTACTTCAACATTACAAATATTACTGACTAAAACACGGGTTTTGCTGTCGGTGATGTTACTTCTAAAGTAACTACTCACCCGTTTTTTTAAATGCTTTGCTTTACCAACATAAATTACTTGATTGTCACTATCGAGCATACGGTAAACCCCGGGCTCACTCGATAGTGTTTTTAAAAACTGGGCGTGATCAAATTCAGACATAAATTATGATTAGTACGATACGTCTATATCAATCATTTTATAGCGAATAGCTAAATGAGTCAGCTCTACATCGCCACTCACATTTAGTTTTTCAAACATACGATAGCGGTAGCTATTAACTGTTTTAGAGCTTAAATTTAAACGCTCAGCTATACTTTGTGCTTTTTCACCTTTGGTGATCATTAGCATTATTTGCAGTTCACGCTCTGACAAACTCTGAAATGGACTTTCATCTGTGCGCCCACTTACCTGTGCTAATGCAATTTGCTGTGCAATTTCAGGTGCAATATAACGCTGCCCGGCATGCACACAGCGTATAGCACGTACCATTTCATCAGACCCAGCACCTTTAGTTAAAAAGCCATGCGCGCCAAGCTGCATTACGGTACTAGGATACGGATCTTCACAATTAACAGTAAGCACTATAATTTTTACATCAGGGCAATAACGACATATCTTTTTCGTCGCCTCAAGGCCACCAATACCGGGCATATTCATGTCCATAAGTACTATATTGGGTGAGTGTTGACGACAAAATTGCACAGCCTCTTCACCTGTTTTAGCTTCTCCAACAACTTTAAAGCCTCGTACATCGTCAAGAATCCGCCTGATCCCTGTTCGTACCAACTCATGGTCATCAACTAAAAGTACATTAATCAATGGAACATCCTCACTAGCCTAATAAAATGCAATTTAATAATATTAATTTGCCACAGTAACACAGTTAAAATAAAACAATAACCGATATTATTTCATCGTTTAAGGTGTGTTAATACATGTATATTAACAGATTAACACACCCAGTTTATTATGCTTTTTCGCTAAAGCGATCTACCCACAAAGCAATAACGCCATCACCGGTTACGTTACACGCAGTACCAAAACTGTCTTGGGCTAAATATAGTGCAATCATTAAAGCTACTGCGCCTTCATTAAAGCCTAGCATAGTTGTTAATAAACCCAGTGCCGACATTACTGCACCACCTGGTGCACCTGGTGCGGCAATCATTACTACACCTAACATCATAATAAATGGCAACATGCCCATTAATGAAGGTGCTTGCATGCTTGGTGATAAAAACATGACCGCCATTGCACAGGTTACAATTGTAATTGTAGAGCCCGATAAATGAATTGTCGCACAAAGCGGAACCGTAAAATTGGCTACGTCTTCTTTTACGCCATTCGACTTACTTGATTGTAATGATACTGGAATTGTTGCAGCGCTAGACATTGTGCCCAAAGCGGTAAAGTACGCTGGTAGCATATTTTTAATTAATTCGATTGGGTTGCGTTTTAGTAACAAGCCTGTAGATACATATAAAACAGTAAGCCATAACCAGTGCATAACCAACGCTGCAATAAGTACTACGCCAAATGCTTGTAGGGTATCAACAACTGTTCCTGCTACCGTCATTTCGGCAAATACACCTGCAATATAAAATGGTAATGCCGGTATTATCACCTTAGATAATAAGCTATCAACAATATCACGCCCCTGATCAGACACTGTTTTAAGCGTAGTCAATTCAAGCTGGCTCATGCCAATACCAAATATAAATGCGCTCATTAATGCAGTCATCACGCCCATTAGTGGCGGAATTTCTAAATCAATAAAACTACCAACTTGTGTCGCTGATTCAGCTTCAAATGTAATACCGCCACTTAAAAATGGAATTACTGTGCTAACCAGTAAAAAAGCCAGTGTGCCAGCAATAACAGTAGAGCCATAAGCAAAACCAACTGTTTTACCTAATAAGTGCCCTGACCCTTTTGGTAGTCCAGCAATACCCGATGCAATAAAAAATAAAATGATCAGCGGTATAGTAAAGGAGATCAATTGTCCAATCAGTTCTTTAACAGTATATAAAAGTTCAACGCCTATTAGTGGTAAATAGAGTCCAGCTAAGATACCGGCCACAATACCGGCAATTAATTTTAAGATTAACTTCATTGTGATTGCTTTCTTGAATTTAGATACTGTGTTTTTATCATGTTTTGCATAGCTTGTATCATAAAACTGTTCAACTGCAGTTCATTTGCACAAATAAGCAACAATACGGTGAGTATTAAGTCTTTAATAGATTAATTGTTAGAATATAAATAAATATAACACGCCTTTCAAAAGTTTATTTTTCTACTTAATCTGAACTCTGATTAAGAGATTTACTAACGTATTGAATCATAGTTATATTTAATTTTATTTTCTCTAGCCAGAAGTTTTCAATGAAAACAAGGCGAATTTACGCGTCAATAGCTGGCCTATTGCAAGTAAATTCAACGCAATTAGCGCTGAAAATAGCTGCTTGAGATAGATTTATTATCCGGAGCTCAGGTTCCTTAAGTAACACTTGCAATGATCACGAGGCCAAGTTTTTATTTAATTAGGGTTTATTTATCTTTTAAGCGTCGTTAGCGTCAATTAATGGGCAGTAACCACATTAAGAAGGCCCTGCATAGCTCAAAAATCAACCACGCCGCGGTAAATTCAAGCTTGAGAAATAAACACATCCTCGTTATAAGCCCAATAAATATATGTTATAGCCAAACTTTACTTTAAATTTTTTAAACTCACAGTAAAGTATGCTTATATAGTTAATAGCAAAACTACTAACATGTTAAGCGGATTGTATCCAAAGGAACATTATGTCTACTATTTTTGAAGATAACTCACTAAGCATTGGTAATACACCGCTGGTAAAACTTAACCGTGTTACCGGTGGCAACGTATACGCAAAAATTGAATCTCGCAACCCAAGCTTTAGTATAAAATGTCGTATTGGTGCATCAATGATTTGGGAAGCTGAAAAATCAGGGCAGCTAACGAAAGATAAAGAACTAATTGAGCCTACATCTGGTAATACCGGTATTGCGCTGGCGTTTGTGGCAGCATCTCGTGGTTATAAACTAACCCTTACCATGCCAAATACTATGAGTTTAGAGCGCCGAAAACTGCTCAAAGCATTAGGTGCAAACCTAGTACTAACCGATGGCGCAAAAGGTATGAACGGTGCAATTGATAAAGCAAAAGAAATTCAAGCAACCGCTCCCGATAAATATATTTTATTACAACAATTCGAAAACCCGGCAAACCCTAAAATTCACTTTGAAACCACCGGCCCTGAAATTTATGATGCCCTTGATGGTAAAGTAGACTTTTTTGTTGCAGGCGTTGGTACTGGCGGGACTATCACTGGTGTTAGTCGCTACCTTAAAAACGAAAAAGGTCTCAATGTAAAATCGATTGCTGTTGAGCCAACAAATTCACCGGTTATTAGCCAAACGCTAGCAGGTGAAGAAATTAAGCCTGGGCCACATAAAATTCAAGGTATTGGTGCTGGCTTTATTCCTGGTAACTTAGATTTAAGTGTGATTGATGGTGCAGAGCAAGTATCTAACGAAGATGCTATTGCGATGGCACACCTACTAATGAGACAAGAAGGTATATTAGTAGGTATTTCATCTGGCGCAGCGGTTGTTGCGGCGAAACGCATTGCTGAAAAGCCTGAAAATGCAGATAAAAATATAGTGGTTATTTTACCAAGTGCCACTGAGCGTTATTTATCAAGCCCCATGTTTGATGAAGAGTTTAGTGAACAAGAGCTCGTGCAATAAGTATTTTGTTTGAAAAAAGGATGCTAAGAGCATCCTTTTTTATTGCTTATTTATTCACCCCCCTTTACATCCGTGCAATAAAGCCACACACTTTGTAAAGAATGAATAAATTATATTGATGATGAAAAAACTAACCTCTTTTTTAAGCTTAACTTTTTGCCTATTTATTATTAGCTGCACTGAAGAAGTTGCCCAAGTTAATAGCACGCCGGGCGATGCTGCAACGGCTTATTTTGACGCGCTTTATAATCAAAAAAATCTGCATAAAGCCAGCACTATGGCAACCCCAAACCTTGCCCGCATTATGAAATCATACGGTACTGCTAAGCAATTTTCTCGCACCTTATTAAACATGCAATATGATCAAGTGGTTATAGAAGTTGATATGTCTAATATGAGCTTACGGGAGCAATATGGCGACTCGGCTAAAATTAATCTTATATTCACCGGCACTCTAAATGGTAAAAAAATTGATGATATGCGCAGCGTTAAAATGCGTCATAAAAAAGGCCTATGGTATATAGATAAAATAGTGACCGATCCTTACGCTCGTTAACTTAAATGAATTAAACGAAAAAGGCCTTACATTTGTAAGGCCTTTTTCGTTTTAGTTATTACTTAAAGCACTGCGTTATAGCTCACCAGGTTGAAAGTTATCAACTGCTATGGCTTGCTTTCTTAATTTATTAGCATGATGCATTGCATCGGCATCGGTTTGCTTTAATAAATCGTTTTCAAGCGCATAATTAATCGCCCCCTCAATATCAAGCGTAGCGGGTACCTTCCCTTTACGCTGCCATTGTTTTAGATCTTTAAATTGTGTTTGCATATCATGCATTGCTAAAAATGCACTTTCCATTACACCCGTACCCGCGTTTTCATCCACATAACATAAATGCGTTAAACGGTTTCTAAACACACCTGGTTGAGTCATATGTTTACAAATACTTTGTGCAATGGCATCACTTGGTTTGTGATAATGATTACCGAGTGGGAATACAATACGTTTGAGCACAAAGTTAACCACCGGGTTTGAGAAATTTTTAAAGAAACCATCAAATGCTTGGCCAATTTCATACAATGACGTTTCTATTGCGTATTTAACAAAGGGTAAGTCGGCTTGTTGACGCCCTTCGTCTTCAAAACGTTTTAGTACGGTTGACGCTAAGTACAAATGGCTTAATACATCACCTAAACGTGCCGATATCATTTCTTTACGTTTAAGTTCTCCGCCTAACATGAGCATGGCTACATCTGTACATATGGCAAGGCCACGGCTCATTCTTGTCAGTTGCTTATAGTAAACTGCTGTTTCGCCACTTACTGGTGCTTTAGCAAAACAACTACGCGTTAAACCATGCACAAATGCCATGCTGGCGTTGCACGCGGCAAACATAATATGGTCCATTAATAAACCATCAAATTGCTCTAATGCAGCGTCATCATCTTCCATCGCTGCCGCTTCCATTTCTTTTAATACAAACGGATGACAACGTGTGGCACCTTGGCCAAATATCATTAAATTACGCGTTAAAATATTAGCGCCTTCTACCGTAATCGATACCGGGATCCCCATATAGCCATGCGCTAAATAGTTATTTGGACCAACCTGAATGCCTTTACCTGAATGAATATCCATCGCATCGTTCATTACTGTACGACCCATTTCAGTCATATGGTATTTAGCAATAGCGGTAACAACTGAAGGGCTGAGTTTTAAATCAATTGCACCTGCCGTCATTAAACGACACGACTCAAGCGCATAGGTTAAACCACCAATACGTGCAAGTGCTTCTTGTACACCTTCAAATTGACCAATAGACACACCAAACTGTTGGCGCACCATGGCGTAAGCTGAGGTCATTTTAGCGGCTAAATGCCCTGTTGCTGTACTTAATGCTGGCAATGAAATGCCGCGCCCTGCACTTAAACACTCAACCAACATGCGCCAACCACGTCCAGCGCCTTGCTGCCCGCCTATAATCCAATCCAGTGGAATAAACACATCTTCACCGTACGTTGTGCCATTCATAAACGCCATATTTAGTGGGTAATGGCGCTCGCCAGTTTCAACTCCAGGGTGATCAGTAGGGATAAGCGCACAGGTAATTCCCAGCTCTTTTTCTCCACCTAATAAACCATCAGGGTCATACATTTTAAAGGCAAGCCCTAAAACCGTTGCCACAGGCGCAAGCGTAATATAACGTTTTGACCAATTTAAACGCAGGCCTAAAACCTCTTCGCCATTATGATCCCCCATACACACCACGCCTGAGTCAGGAATGCTTCCTGCATCAGATCCGGCTTCTGGACCTGTTAGTGCAAAACAAGGTACATCTTCACCAGTCGCCAACGTAGGCAACCAGCGGTTTTGTTGCTCTGTAGTACCGTAATGTAGCAGTAATTCACCTGGGCCTAAGCTATTAGGTACCATTACGGTAACAGCTGCTGTTAAGCTTTTTGTGGCAATTTTTGACACTATAGTAGAGTTTGCAATCGCAGAAAATTCACGCCCACCAAATTTTTCAGGAATTATTAATGCAAAAAAACCTTCCGATTTTAAGTAATCCCAAACATCTTTTGGTAAGTCTTTATCTTTTTGCACAATTTGATAATCGTCAAGCATAGCCAATAAAGTCTCTACTTGATTATCCATAAAGGCGTTTTCTTTATCACTTAGCTCAGGCTTAGGAAAGCGGTGCAGCTTTTGCCAGTCTGGGTTACCACTAAATAACTCACCATCCCACCAAACATCACCAGCTTCCATTGCCTCGCGCTCGGTTTGTGATAACGGCGGTAATACTTTTTTAAACATTTTAAAGGTAGGTCGACTGATTAAATTGAGGCGAATATTTTTAACTGCAAATATAACCACCACCACGACCAGCAATATAATAAAAAATGTCATGTGCATATTCCTTGATACATTGAATGAAAATAGTGGTTTAATTATGACCGTTCTCAAGTTAAATACAATCATTCTTCAGTCGTAAGTTATGCTTAGTTTATTTAAAAATCACCTCTTTTAACTTTCTGCATAGCTTTAGTTATTATTTTTAACTCAATTACTTACTTTAAAAATACAAAAACCCCGCTTAGTATTAAGCGGGGTTTGTTTTTACTCTTAAGTAAATTAACTATAAGCCTTAATTAAAACTGAAAACGCATGTTAGCAAAGTAAGCATCGTTGCCTGAATCATCAGCATTGTTACCGTAACCAACTTTAATACCTACATTTTCATTAATGAAATGCTGAGCACCAAAGCTGTAAGCATCTTGCTTGTTGTAGTTAGCAAATACAGATGTTGCTTTTGAGAAGTAGTAGTTAGTTTCTGCTACCCATTGGTTTTCTTTATCATCAATGCTCTCGTATTTACCTTCAAACGTTAAGAAGTTACCTTGTTGCAAGTCAATAAAGTATTTAGCTGCTACTGCACGGTAATCAAAGTCGTCATCAGCGGTTACTGTTACACCAATGTAGTCAGTGCTGTTTAGCATGTGGTTGTAAGCTAAATCAAATAACGCAAAATCTTCACCGTTTTTGTTTTCAACTAAAGTTACTTTAGCCAGTAAGTTTGGGTTAAAAAAGAAACCACCTGAAAGCGTGTAAAACTCATTGTGCGAACCAGTATCAAGGTTACTGTAAGATGCACCTACCACAAAGTTGTTAATAAAGTATTCGCCACCAACTGAAGTTACGTCACTAGAGTCGTCGTCAGCGTAGCCACCATATACATTACTTTGTTTATTTATGTATTCAAACTGATCGTACGGGCCTAATGTTTTTTTAGGCGATAAATAGTAAATAGAATCCACCGCAACGGTATTGTTATTGCTGCTAGCTTCATGCTTAAAGCCTAGGTTACTAATTGACTGATAGCTATCTGCTGCCATTGCAGTGGTTGCAGCGCTAGATAATAAAATACTTGAGATAATAACTGCTAACTTTTTCATTATGATAAATCCCTATTTATATGACTTTTTTATGTCTTAGCTGGGTAGCTGAGATCGAGGGACATGCTAACGCTGTGAAACTGAATGAAAACTTAACTAAGCACTTGTATTCATTAAGTTAATTGTAATGAAGTGTAGGTATGTGTAAGATTAAAGTAATTGCAACACCATGCTAACAACTACTTTAACTAAACTAAGTATTACAGTGCATATTGGCTAATAATACGATAAACATCATTAATATTATCGCCAGACTTAAAGTCTTTACTAATAGGTGTAGAGTCTGAGCCAACCCATATTTTCAGCTCGGCATCTAGATCAAAATGCCCTGCGCTTTCTTTACTAAACTTTGTTATTTTTGAGTAAGCTATGCTGATCATTTCCATTTTAGAACCAGTAACTCCTTGTTTATCTATCAAGATCAATCGCTTGTTAGTAAAAATAAACATATCGCGTATTACTTTATAAGCCTTTTCAACCTGTTCGCCTTCTATTAAGGTATTTAATAATACTTTTTCTAAGTCGGCATCATCTACTTCGCTAGCGTTACCCATTAACCCACTGAATAATCCCATTATAATTTCTCCTGTTTAAAAATTTGATTCTCTAGGGTGTGTCCGTTCACAAGCTGCCTATATTGCCAGTTATGCTGATGGCAAAAGTTAAGCAATGCAATATCAAGCGGTTCACCTGTAGGCTGGTACTCAATTACAAACTCTTTATGTTGGCTCATATATACACGGCTTATACCTGCTATCGATTGCAACTGCTGCTCTACATTTTGATAATTTTCATTAAGCATTAGGGTATAAAAATGTGTATCTGACTTGTTTTCTTTGGTTTGATGCTCGCTTAAAACGCCTTTATCTAAATGCAATACTTGCGAGCAAAGTCGCTCCAGCTCAGTTAAATCGTGCGAGCTTAAAATAAAAGTAGCCTGCTCACTTAAATCAGAAACCAGCTCGCGTACTTCTCTGGCATGAATAGGATCAAGCCCCGCAGTGGCTTCATCAAGCATCACTATTTGCGGCTCACCAATAAGCGCCTGTGCTATGGTTACACGTTTACGCATACCGTGTGATAAGTCCCCTGCACGCTGCTTTGCAATCTCTTTTAGACCAACCAAGTCAAGTACACGTAGCGCCTCAGTTTGGCTTTGCTTAGCGCCCATACCCTGTAGTTTTGCATAAAAGGCAAGTTGCTTGTCTATATTAAAACGAGGGTCAAGCTGCGCGTCTTGCGGTAATGCACTTACTTTATTAAATAAAGCTGCGCTGCCAGGCTTATGCCCTAATATTTCAAGACTGCCTTTACTGGGCGCTATATAGCCGCATAACAAACTAAATAAGGTGGTTTTACCCGCGCCATTTGGCCCAACAAGCGCCACTGGCGCACCTTTATTTATTTCAAAGTTCACATTATTAAGCGCAAGTTTTGCGCCATACGATTTACTCAAACCGCTGCCTGTAATTAATGCTCTCATAGTGAGCTCCTTGCAAAAACACGCTGAGCAACGCTTAGTAATACCGCTGTTTGGATCAGTGGAATAGCCACCGCGCTTAGTAATGGTAAATTTTGTCCAGCTAATAGCTCTATTTGTACACCCGGAAATAAAAAATCAAGCATACCTAATGCGGGGATTTGCCACTGCAAAATACCAACAACAATACCGCCTGCAGTAAAATATAAAATTGCCAACACTATAGATAAACGCGATGAGCGAGCAAAGGTATTTATCAACGTCATAAGAGCTACAAATGGGCACAGAGTAACCACTAATATTAAAAATATAGAAAGTGCGCGGGCAAAGCCACCAGCAAGTAAACTAGGATCTCTAAACCCCAGCACAGCGAGCGTAGCCACCAGGGTAATACCTACCAAGCATGCTAATACCGCTAATTGCCCTAAAAAACGGCCAAAGAGTATTTCAAAACGTGTTGAACGCAGCGATAAAAAACGAAGTGTGCCACGCTCTCTATCGCCTACTGTTTGGTCGCTGCAAATAAACACACTAAATATCGGAAAGCTATACAAAGCAATCAGCCAATACATAGCAAATTCGGCCTCAGGCCAATCAAGTAATTTACTTAAACCTATGGAGCCAGATATATCACGGGCAATTTGTTCAAAATCGGGCGCACTTACAATGCCTACCGCTTGCCCTATCGGGTAGCGCAGTATTATTAGCCACACCAATGCAAAGGCAGCTAATGCAATAAGCCCACGTTTAGTTAAAAACATACGTACGAGCTCAAAGCCTGCTATTTGCGTTAGTCGCCCTATGTTTATCGGTAATGGTGTTGCCATTGACTATCCTTAATGACTTTTTGTTTTCAGTATATTTATCCACACTAAGTGTAAATACCTTGAATTACCAGCAAAAAAAAGCTCACTAATGGTGAGCTTTGTAACAATACATTTTAATCTAACAGCATAAATTACATTAAAAATTATAAATGCTGCTTATAAACCTCAAGTGCTTGGCTTAAGTCGTTGATTAAATCGTCTACATCTTCAAGGCCTATATGCAAACGAATAACGGGCCCTAAATCCCAACCTGTATCAGAACGCAGTCCTTTCATGGTTAAATTAGCGGTTACTAAGCTTTCAAAGCCGCCCCACGAAAAACCCATTTTAAAATAGTGTAGGCTATCTAAAAACGCATCTATGGCAGCCTGATCCCCTGCTTTCATTACTATTGAGAACAAACCATTACTGCCATCAAAGTCACGTTTAAAAAATTCATGCCCCGGGCAAGTAGCAAATGCTGGGTGGCGAATATGATCAACAAGCTCATGTTGCTCAAGCCATGTAGCCACTTCTATTGCTGCTTTTTCGTGTTGATTTAAACGCACAGCCATAGTGCGTAAGCCCCTAAGTGCTAAATATGCATCGTCTGCGCTAGTGCATTGCCCGAGTAAATAGGAGTTTTCGCGCAAAGTTAGCCAATACTTTTTATTAGCAACAGCCACGCCCATCATTACATCAGAATGGCCTACTATATATTTAGTAGCTGCTTGAATACTAATATCAACACCGTGCTCAAGCGGACGATAATGCAAACCGTTGCCATAGGTATTATCAAGCATGGTCATTATGTGGTGCTCGTTTGCTACTTTTACCATAGCCGGTACATCTTGAATTTCCATGGTAATAGAGCCCGGCGATTCCAAAAACAATACCTTGGTGTTTGCTTTAATGTAGTCTTTAATTCCTGCGCCTATAGTAGGTGGGTAATACGTAGTGCTAATACCCAGGCCGGCTAGAATTTTATCGCAAAAATCACGAGTAGGTTCGTATACATTATCAACCATTAAAATATGGTCGCCGGTTTTTAAAAACGACAGCAAAGTTTGGCTAATTGCAGCTGCGCCACACGGATAAAGTACACACCCTTCGCCGCCCTCAAGCTCAGTTATCGCCTCTTGCAGCGCAAAGTGGGTAGTTGTGCCTCTACGGCCATAAAATAAGGTTTTGTCACCACATGTTTTAGCGGCTTTTTTTAATTCTGCTACTGAGTCAAATACTATGGTTGATGCACGTTGCACAACCGGATTAACTACACCGTGGGTATAGGCTTTTTTACGTCCTGATGTAACAAGTTGGGTATTTTTATTGCTTTTGCTCGTCATGCTTAATCCTTATTATTTAGCCAGTACTCAATTAAATAGCGAGAAATAGAATCTGTTCTGGGAAGCTTTAAATGCTCCCCTTCGTCATGCCAATTACCAAACTGGCGTAACTCTTCACGACTAAACCACTTAGCATCGTCAAGTTCGTTTTTATCAACATTAATATCTTCTGTAACCGCTTCGGCAAAAAAGCCCAGCATTATTGATGAAGGAAACGGCCAAGGTTGTGATGCAACATAACGTACATTATTTACTTCAATACCCGCCTCTTCTTTTACCTCACGAGCAACTGCTTGCTCGAGTGTTTCACCGGGATCAACAAAGCCCGCTAACGACGAATACATACCGCTCGCCCACGCAGCTTGACGACCTAGTAAACAGCGCTCTACCCCATCGGCAAACACTTTAGTAACCACCATAATTACTGCAGGATCAGTGCGCGGAAAAGTAGGGTGTTTACAGTTTTCGTTTTCGCATACTCGCGAATGCCCGGCTTCTACTAAATGATTTTTACTGCCGCAACGTCCACAAAAACTATGGGTTGCATGCCAATAACATAAGCCGCGTGCAAGTGCCGCTATTGAAGCGTATTTAATGGTTACTTGAGGGCCGTATTGGCGTATGTCAACAAACTGTGCGCCGTCAATTAAAGGATCAAGTATGCTCGTATCTAGCTTAGATACATCAAGAGCAAACACCCCATCTTTTGCATTGTTTAAGCCAACAAAAATAGCATTCGTTAAATCTAAATGGGCAACCTGTTGATACGATAAATAACTAACTTTTGGGGTATCTTTAATAAATAAGGTTTGATTATTTTTAACTAAAACCCACTTACTTTGCGCCGACATATGCGCTTTAAGCCATGCTGGGTCGTTACGAAAATTTGAGCCTCTGTCTAGTGGCATGTTGCTGTAATGAAGCATTTAAATCCTTAGGTACACGTTATGTTTTAAAATTACCATAACCCTTTAGTAAACCCAATTTATTAGCGCGATAAAAAAAGCCTAAAATAGGCTTAATTGCTATATAACACTGCAGTATTAAAAAGTCTCATGTTGCAGGGGCTAATAGCCTATGTGAGTGTTATTTTTTGGCTATTTAGTAAACCTTGATTTAAAGCAAAAATGTATTGTCGATTAAATGAAATTGCTCAGCACTTTGTTTTAATGCCTCTGCGGTTAACCTATCAGCGCCATATACATCACACGGAACATTATATTGGCTTTTTAAATGCCCCAACAATAAAGCAAAGTCGCCATCACCAGAGAGTAAAATAACTTTATCAAGGTTTTTACCATGCTCAAGCATATCAATGGTTATACCCACATCCCAGTCGCCTTTGGCACTGCCATCGCGGCGTTGAATAAATGGCTTAAGTTTTACCTCAAAACCAATTGCACGCAAAATATTTTGAAACTGGCTTTGTTTTTCATCCCCTCGGTAAATTGCATAAGCAAACGCACATTCAATATTATATTGCTGCGCCATAACTCGCCAAAATGCGTTGTAATCAAAGTTTTTTCCGTAACTTTCACGGCAAGTGTAATAAATATTTTGTACATCGACAAAAATACCTACACGGGGTTTGGTATTTTGCAGCTCGTGTTGTGAAGTCATTTAATTTCCTAATCAGGATTTATAGTAATGGCGTGGTGCTATTAAAATAAGTGTACCTTGCATTTTTTATTTAAGTAACCTAAATTGGTTACTTAACTCCATGTAACCAATTTAGGTTACATTTTAAAAAGTAACTATTTCGAGGCTCATATGATTGGTGTGATCAGCGGCGACATTATTAAATCGCAAACTATTCCTCAGCAGCAGTACGATGCCATGCTTTATCAGCTAGAGCAAAGCCTAAGAAGTATTACCACACAGCGCACTCATTGGAATATATACCGAGGCGATGCCTTTCAATTACAGTTAAACAACCCAGAGCAATTATTTAAAACCGCTATTTTAGTGTATTTACACTTAAAAGCATCGGGGTATGAACTACGCCAAAGTATGGCTTTAGGGAAAATAGATAATCCGCGCAGCGATATAAAAACCGCAACCGGCTCTGCCTTTACTCTCTCTGGGCAAGGGCTAGATAAAATAGCCAATCAACGCTTTATTATTAATATTGCAGAGCAACAACTCGATGAGAGCTTAAGCCTTAATCTAGCCTTTGTAGATGTGTTACTCACTAAAATTACGCTAAAGCAGGCCAATGCCTTGTATGTGTACTTAACTAAAGCCGACAACAGCCATGCCGCTGTAGCTAAAGAGCTAAAAACAAGCCGGGAGAATGTTACTAAATTGCTTAATTTAGCGCATTACCAACTAATAGAGCGTTTTATTAAATACACTCAGCAATGTATCCAAAAAATAATCGCAGGAAGTAAATAATGGCATTTTCACTCTTACTCGTTGCCCTTATTATTGGCCACCTACTCGCCGATTTTTACTGGCAACCCATGAGCTGGGTAAACGACAGAAACACCCGCCACTTTAAAGCAAAAAAACTTTACTACCATGTATTAGTTCACGGCGTGACTAGCGCACTAATTATTACGCTTTGGGAGTATACCTTTGGCTGGCAACAACTGAGTAGCGTATTTCTTGCCACCAGTATTATCGTGATTAGCCACTACTTTATTGATATTGCAAAATCGTACTCTAATAAAGGCGTAGTGCCTTTTTTATTCGACCAAATTGCACATATCATCATTATTATTGCGATAAGTATTTGGCTAACTGACAATCTGCAGTTTACTAACAGTGTAATGGCGCTATTAACCAACTCAAAAGCGCTGTGGGTTATAGCTGGTTACCTCATTATTTTAAATCCCAGTGCCGTATTTATAAGAATGATGTTAGAGCGTATAACCAACCACTTTTCAAGTGATGGTAGCCTGCCCTTAGCTGGACAAAGTATTGGCATGCTTGAAAGAGTACTGATGCTGACGTTTATCTTATTAGATCAGTTTGCAGGGCTAGGGTTTTTAATTGCCGCTAAATCTGTATTTAGATTTGGCGATTTAAGTGCCAGTAAAGATAAAAAGCTCACCGAATATGTAATGCTAGGCACACTACTTAGCGTAAGTGTTACCTTATTTGTAGGATTAGGAATTAATTACTTAATCAGCTAGCCTGTAATAATAGCAAAGCATACACACTAAAAAATCCCCATTAAAAAACGCGCTACTTGTAAAGCAAGTAAGCGCGTTTTTTGTATCAGCGTTTAAAAGTATTATTAATCGTTGTTACTTGGACGACGACGGCGCTGAGTATTACCACCAACAGATTCGCGTTTTGCCCATGGGCTTTGCGCTTTATCATCCGTTTTAGCTACTGGCTTTTTAGAACCGCCTCTGCGCGCACCCGTACCGTTTCCGCCATTATTAGGCTTTTTATTATTTGGCTTGCTGCTGTCAGATTTAGGCTTATTAAATGGCTGATTGGTCTTTTTAGCTTTTTTAGGAGCGATTGGACGCGCATCTAAGTCGCGCTCTGGTACTGGGTTAACCGGCTCAAAACCTTCTTCGGTAGCACGAGGAATAAGCTCACCAATAAAGCGTTCAATGCCGTATAAATCCACTGCATCTTCCGTGGTTACAAACGAAATTGCATGGCCCGATGCACCGGCGCGGCCAGTACGGCCAATTCGATGCACATAATCTTCGTATACGTTTGGTAAGTCGTAGTTAACAACGTGTGGAAGCTCCACAATATCTAAACCACGGGCAACAATATCGGTTGCAACTAACACACGTACTTCACCGCTTTTAAAGCCATCAAGGGCTTTAACACGTGCGCCTTGCGATTTATTGCCATGAATAGCCGCGCCAACAATATCATCGCGCTCTAGTTGTTTAACTAAGCGGTTTGCGCCGTGCTTAGTACGGCTAAATACTAATACTTGCTGCCAATCGTTAGTACGAATTAGGTGGCTTAATAACGCTGTTTTACGTGGTTTATCTACCGCGTAAACACACTGAGTAACGCTTTTAGCTGTGGTGTTTTTTGCAGCAACAGAAATTTCAACCGGATCGTTTATCAACCCTTTTGCCAGTGCACGAATTTCGTCAGAAAAGGTTGCCGAAAACATTAAGTTTTGACGTTTTGCAGGCATTTTTGCAATCAGGCGTTTAATATCATGAATAAAGCCCATGTCGAGCATGCGATCAGCTTCGTCAAGAACTAATACTTCAACACTATCAAACTTAACCGCATTTTGATTATGTAAATCGATTAGGCGCCCTGGAGTTGCCACTAAAATATCAACCCCTTTGCGCAAACGCTGCATTTGTGGGTTAATTTTAACGCCACCGTAAACTACAAACGAGCTTACATTTGAATGCTTTGCGTACTCTTCAACATTTTCACTAACTTGCAAAGCAAGCTCACGTGTTGGCGTTAAAATAAGTGCACGCACATGGTTACTTTTAGCTTTAGGACCGCTAGACAAACGCTCAATAAGTGGCAGTGTAAAACCCGCTGTTTTACCTGTTCCTGTTTGCGCTGCTGCCATCACATCACGACGCTCAATAATCGCCGGAATTGCTTGAGCCTGAATTGGCGTTGGCGTTTCATAGCCCTTCTCTAAAACCGCATTAACTAAAGACTGTGATAAACCTAAACCTTCAAAACTCATATAAACTCTCTTTTAAATAAGGCTAAACTAGCCAGTTGCGCGCATTATACCTATAACCTGCAATATTGCATAAAAATATTCACATCCAACTTTTAGTACTCATTTTTTGCTACTATTAACTACCGCTAAAAATAAATTAAAGAGTTACTTATGAGCTTAAAAACCCAAGCAAACCAAATAACTTTAGTTGAGTGTTTACATAATGTAGAGACTAAGCGGGAAGATGAGGCGAAAACATTACTCGCCCTATTTACAAAAGTCACTAATGAGCAAGCCGTTGTATGGGGTAAGGATATTATTGGCTTTGGCCACTACACCTATAAACATAACTCTGGCAGCAGTGAAAAATGGCCACTCACTGGCTTTTCCCCGCGTAAAACCAAGCTGTGTATTTATATAATGCCCGGCTTTGAAGATGAGACGATTAAAACCCTACTTAACCAGTTAGGAAAGCACAGTTTAGGTAAAAGCTGTTTATATATTACAAACCTAGCTAAAGTGGATTTAACGATACTCGCGCAGATTATTACAAGGTCACTCAACATTATGCAGCAGCGCTACCCGCAGTTATAAAACGCAAAAAACGGCTAAAAAGCCGTTTTTTTATATCGCGATATTTACTAGTTACTTAACGCCAAGCTCACGTAAACGCTCTTGCAAGTAACTATCAGCAGTATAGCGCTCTGATAACACCACATCTGGGCGAGGGTGTAAAAATAGTGGTAATGAAATACGCGACTTACTAGACGCTTTACCTGTTGGGTTAATTACCCGATGAATTGTTGAAGGGAAATAACCACCCGACGCTTCTTGTAGCATGTCACCAATATTAATGATCAAGCAACCAAAATCAGAAGGAACATCTAACCAACCGCCTTCGGTATTTTTAACTTGTAAACCCGGTTCATTAGAAGCAGGTAATACAGTTAGCAAGTTAATATCGCCATGCGCAGCTGCACGAATAGCACCAGGCTCTTCATCGCCGGTCATTGGTGGGTAATGTAAAATACGCAGTAATGTTTGCTCAGAATTAGCAATCATATCTTTTAAGTCAATCGAAAATTTAGCACGCACATCTGCTGGTGCTTCTGCTTGTACCCAACTTAAAAGCGTTGCTGCAAACTCATTAGCTAAACGATAGTACTCACGTATGTCTGCTTCTAACTGGGCAGGTACACGGCCTTTAGGATAAACATGGAAATACTCTTTAATGTCTTTAACTTTACAACCTTTTGCCACTTCAGATACCGAAGGCGGAAAATAGCCATCTTGGGTGTCTTTAGAAAATAAAAAGTCCTGCTTTTGCTCTGAGTTAAAAAAGTCTTGCCAATTTTTATAAATAGACTCAACTAAAGATTGCGGAATTGGATGGTTTTTTAATACCCCAAAGCCGGTATTTCTTAATGATTCAACAAATTGAGCAGCCGCATTGTCCGCTTTATAATCAACAGTAGGTAATTGCATTGTACATTCCAGTGAATAGGTTGTGAGAGATCATTTACATTATAGAGGTAGATTACTCTATTTAAGCAGCAAAGCCTGTATTATTACCACCGTGAGGATAGACAAACAGCCCTAAAATCATAAGGACATATGTCCGCACCTTGGCTAGGTGAGCAATCGAGTTGATCTTAATCAAATTATAAATAAAGATTGAAATAACATCACTTCGCACCTATCTCTGAACTATGATAGTAATGTTTATTATTTTGTACTTAAATTTAAGTATTAAGGCTTCTCATGCGACAAAAAGTATCTTTTAAAAGTGGTGATTTAAAATTGGCAGGACAACTTGAACTGCCCTCTGGTGAAATTAAATTTTACGCCCTATTCGCACACTGTTTTACCTGTGGCAAAGATATAGCGGCGGCAACACGTATCAGCCGTGCACTCACACAACAAGGGATTGCAGTATTACGATTTGATTTTACCGGCTTAGGTAATAGCGATGGCGACTTTGCCAATAGTAATTTCTCATCTAATATTCAAGACTTAGTAGCGGCCGCTAATCACCTGCGTGAACATTTTGGTGCGCCGCAGCTACTTATAGGCCACAGCTTAGGTGGAGCAGCAGTGCTGGCCGCTGCAGAGCACATACCAGAAGTATCGGCAATTACTACCATAGGTGCGCCGTCAGATGCACAACACGTAGCACACAACTTTAAAGCCCACCTAGATGAAATTAACGCAGCTGGCGAAGCTAAAGTAAATTTAGCGGGCCGCGAGTTCACTATTAAAAAACAATTTATAGACGATATAGCTAAGTACGATAAAAGCCACATAAGTAAACTTAAGCGCGCATTATTAGTAATGCACTCCCCTATTGACGCGACTGTAAATATTAGCGAAGCCGAAAAAATTTACGCATCAGCTAAGCACCCTAAAAGCTTTATTAGCCTAGATAACGCCGATCACTTACTTACTAATAAAAACGATGCCGACTACGCAGCAGATATTATTGCCACCTGGGCCAATCGTTATGTAAATTACGATAAAACTAAATATACGGCTAAATTAAATAATGGCAGCGTATTAGTAGAAGAAAAAGACCATGTATTTACTCAGCACGTAAGCACCAAAGAGCATACTTGGCTTGCTGACGAACCACTTAAAATGGGGGGCAAAAATCTAGGCCCAGATCCGTATGAGCATTTACTCGCGGGGCTTGGCGCGTGTACCTCTATGACACTGCGCATGTATGCGAGTCATAAAAAGTTACCGTTGGAACATGTCAAAGTTGAGCTTGAGCACACTCGCGATTATAAAAAACAAGACGGTGACGCAGAGCAAGGCCAAGGTGTTGAAGCTATTACGCGTAAAATCACCTTAACGGGCGACTTAACCCCCGAGCAACGCGCGCGCCTTCTCGAAATTGCTAATAAATGCCCAGTGCATAAAACCCTACACAATAACCCACTGGTGATAAGTGAATTGGTAGAGTAACGTATAATAATTTTAATTCTGTATATAAAATAGCGCAGTTAAAGCTGCGCTATTTTTTCATCTTGTTAAGCTAAATAATTAATTATTTTAAATGTGTGCGATAATAACCGTCATTGTTCCAATATTTTTAGCAAAAGAATCCATCCATGAAATCATATAACACCATTGCAGAACGAATTGAAATTTTACAAAGCCGAATCGAAGCCTATAAAGACGAAATTGAAGTATTAAAAGCGGAACCTAAAAGTGATAACGAACGCATTATTTTTAAGTTTATTGAAACCGGCAGCACGGGTAAAACCAAAGACTATGTACGTGGTTTAGGCATTAAATCGTCTCGCGATAGCTTATATTCGTCGGGTGATGTAACTAAGCTAATTAAAGATGGCGCAACCGATATTTCGCCAGCGTTGCTTGAAATAGCCAGAGTGCTTGCAAGTGCACGTAATAAAAATGGCCCTAGCTGTTAAAAAAGCTTAATTAGCCGTGTAATAACGGCTAATCCACCAGCTCCACACCTAATCCGCTGAGTAAATTCAACGCTTCAAAACGCTCAAATTTAGCCTTGGTTATTTGGTTGCTATTTAAATCGATATTAAATTGCGTGGCACCAACAAAGTCGCACTGGCTTAAATTAGTTTGAAAAAACTCGCTATCACGAAAATCAGTACCGCTAAATTTACTCTTAGCTAAATTTGCGTGCCTAAAGTCTACATTTTTTGCAAAGCAATCTGTTAGTTTAAGTGCTTTTAGAGTTAGTTCAAAAAAGGAACTGTGGCTAAGCTCACAGTGACTAAAACTCACAGCAGCATTAACACTAAGCTGCGGCCAGTTTATATCACTCCACTGTATACTGTTTAATTTACAATGACTAAAGTCAACATTTTCGAGTGAGCTATAACCCCATTTTAGTGATGCTAAATTGCATTTTTTAAAGCTGCATTCTATAAAACGGCAGTGTTTAAATTGGCCATTTGAAAAGTCGCAATCTGTAAAAGTACAGTCTTCAAACTCTATATTCTCAAAAACCTGCTCTGTCAGTGCTAATGCTGTAAATTGTTGATCAAAATAGTGATTATTATTTTCTATAGACACGGTTTGAATATTACCTTAACGCGCAAATTGAGCTTTTTTAGGGAGATCTTTTTTCAGTGCGAGTATCGCTATAAATATTAAACCCAGAGGTAAAATTAGCGATAAACAGCCACCAACAAAAGCAATGACACCTGGATTAGTACTTTTTCGTTTACCTAATTTATAACTAATAAAAGCAAAAATAGGCACTAATAAAAGTATAAAAAAAGCGATAAACTCGCCAAAAAGAGTGATGTTAACTGACATAAGAATTCCTTTTCATCTGTATGATTATTGCAGTACTAAATTTAACCATAAAAAAACCCTTAAGCCTACACTTAAAGGTTTAATTTTTAATTATCTAACGCATATTTACAAAACACTGTAAAAATAATTTACTCTGCGCTTAGTACCGCTTTTTCTACTACGCTAATTGCAAGTTCTGCTAACGAATCAGCATTAGGCTTACTTGGCGCATTGGTTAATAAACACGACGCCTGCGTAGTTTTAGGGAACGCAATAACGTCACGGATGTTATCAGTACCACAAAGCAACATAGCTAAACGGTCAAGGCCAAAAGCTAAACCAGCATGTGGTGGCGTACCGTATTTAAGTGCGTCAAGCAAAAAGCCAAACTTGTCTTGTTGCTCTTGCTCATTAATACCTAAAATTCTAAACGCAGCTTCTTGCATATCAGCATTATGAATACGTACCGAACCGCCACCTACTTCGTAGCCGTTTAATACCATATCGTACGCATCTGAAATAGCAGCCGCAGGGTTTGCTTCAAGTTCACTTGCGCTCATGTCTTTTGGCGCAGTAAATGGATGATGTACAGCGTGCAGCGTACCTTCGTCATCTTCTTCAAACATTGGGAAATCTACAACCCAAAGTGGTGCCCAGCTATCAAGGTTAGTGATTTCTAAATCAATACCAATTTTAACGCGCAGTGCGCCCATTGCTTCATTTACTGTGTTGCGCTTATCGGCACCAAATAAAATAATATCGCCCGACTGTGCATTAGTACGCTCAAGTAACTGAGTAATTACATCTGCAGTTAAAAATTTAGCTACTGGTGACTGCACGCCTTCTGCGCCCGCAGTGTGATCGTTTACTTTCATCCACGCCATGCCTTTAGCGCCGTAAATACCAATAAACTTAGTGTAATCGTCAAGTTGTTTACGCGAAAGCTTTGCACCACCTGGTACAGTTAATACCGCAACACGGCCTTTTTCGTCATTTGCAGGGCCTGAGAAAACATTAAACTCTACGTCTTTAACTAAATCGGCAATATCAACAAGCTTCATTAGATTACGTAAATCAGGCTTATCTGAACCGTATAAGCTCATTGCTTCGCTGTAAGGCATAATTGGAAAATCGCCTAAATCTACATTTAACAATGTTTGCCACATTTCGCGGATCATTTTTTCAGTCATACCACGTACTTGATCAGAGCTCATGAACGAGGTTTCAATATCTATTTGAGTAAACTCAGGTTGGCGATCGGCACGTAAATCTTCATCACGGAAACATTTTACAATTTGGTAGTAACGGTCAAAACCCGACATCATCAACAATTGCTTAAATAACTGCGGCGACTGCGGTAATGCGTAAAAACTACCTTTGTGAACACGACTCGGTACTAAGTAATCGCGCGCGCCCTCTGGCGTTGCTTTGGTAAGTACGGGTGTTTCTATGTCTAAAAAGCCGTTTTCATCTAAAAAACGACGCACAAAGCTGCTTGCTTTAGCGCGTAACTTAATGCGGTCGCTCATTTCTAAACGACGTAGGTCTAGGTAGCGGTATTTTAAACGACGCTCTTCAGAGTTCACTTGGTTAAAATCAAGTGGTAATGGCTCTGAGCGGTTAATAATATTAAGCTCAGTGCCTAATATTTCGATTTCGCCTGTAGGCATGTCTTTATTTACTTGGCTATCTGGGCGTGCACGTACAATACCTTTTAACTGCACACAAAATTCTTGGCGAAGCGTGTTAGCTGAACTCATCAACTCTTCAATGTCAGAATCGAATACAACTTGTACTAAACCTTCTCTATCGCGTAAATCGACAAAGATAAGTCCACCAAGGTCACGTCGTTTGTTGATCCAGCCACATAGTTCAACTTCTTGATCTACGTGAGTTTTATTTAGCTGTCCGCAGTATATAGAGCGCATAGTTTTCCTGTCAGATAAAAGGCGTGCAACGGTCAAAAAACATTCGTTTTAAGTAGGGTAAATCTTTTTTATAAATACGAATATAAAAATAACACCGCTTGCAATTCAAAATAATCAAATTAAGCCCTGTATTATACGCAAGTGATATGAAGATACTAGGGCGGGTGTCGTTTTTTGCATCGGATTTAAAGCAGCATATTTTATTATTTGATACACTATAGCTACTTTATAATTAGGCGTTAGTTTGTATGCTATATATTGGGTGCCCACAGTGGTCAAGCAATGCGTGGAAAGGCAATTTATTTTCGAGCCAATGTAAAAATACCGATATGCTAAGCCAATACGCGCAACATTTTAACTCTGTAGAGGGAAATACCAGCTTTTACGCCGATCCATCCCCAAGTACTCTTTTACGCTGGGCAAACAGTGTACCCGACGATTTTAAATTTACCTTTAAGTTTCATCGGCGCTTTAGCCATGAGCTAAAGCTGACTAATGTACACAACGAGCTAACCGCTTGGCTTAACTTATTTGCACCAATTTTAGAGAAAACTGGGCAAATTATGCTGCAGCTGCCAAGTGCTTTTGGCCCTAATGATTTACCCAAGTTAGCGCAATTTATTAGCCTATTACCCAAAGAGCTAAACTTCGGGGTAGAAGTTCGCCATCCGGCATTTTTTCAAAAGGGTGAAGCCGAAATAGCGCTTAATCAATTATTAATGGCAAATAACATAAACCGTATAGCCATGGATACCCGCGCCCTATTTGCAGTTAAAGCGAATACAGAAGCGCTGATTGATGCACAACAAAAAAAGCCGCATCTGCCCGTGCATGCTATTGCTACAAGTGAGCAACCCATGGCACGTTTTGTTATTGCTAATTTACAAAGTGAATATAAAACCTTTTATAAGCCTTGGCTTAGTAAAGTAAAACAGTGGCTTGATGAAGGAAAAACGCCCTATGTATTTTTTCATACCGCAGACAACCGAGAAGCACCGTTATTAGCAAGGCAGTTTTGTAAGGACCTAGGTTATAACCACAAGGTACTAAATCCATTTAGCGGCGAGGCAGAAGCCCACCAGCAAGCACTGTTTTAAATAACCACTTACAACAAATAAAATGTTAGAACTTAGAGAGCAACATGAGTGAATATGCACGTTATTTTACCGGCTACCCTGCAAACATTGTTGAGCAAGTATTAAATCTAATCAGTAATGATAAAGTAAGTAACTACTTACTTAAAAAGTATCCGCAGGCACATAATATTACCAGCGACAAAGCACTTTTTAGCTACGCCACAGAGCTTAAAAAACAGTATTTAAAAAATGCCCCGCCGTTTGGTCGCGCCGCATTTAAAAAGCAAGGCGACATGGTCACTAATGCACTTGGCACGCACACCTATCGTATGCAAGGTAAAACTCGCAAGCACGATTTGGCCATCAACAGTGATTTACTGCGCGCTCCCGAGCCGTTATTAAAAGCCTTAGTGGTACACGAGCTCGCTCATTTTAAAGAAAAAGACCATAACAAAAGTTTTTATAAACTTTGTTGTCACATGGAGCCAAGTTACCACCAGCTAGAGCTTGATTTACGCATTTTTTGCGTGGCTGTAGAGCAAGGCAATAATCCTTACTTAAAATGAGCTAATTAAATTGCCGTAAACGCGCTAGTAAATGCACATTAGCTAAGGCAAAACTGTAAATTTAGTTAAACCTATAAGTTGCCCCGATTCTGTTACTACTTGCACCTGCCATTTACCGACAGAATCAGTTGGGAAATTTACTTTATGGGTCCACGCTCTATAACCTTGCTCTCGCCCACCACTTATATTTAGTGTGATCCGATCTACTTCTTTATTGTTGTATAGCCACACATGAAATATCTTTTCATTTAATCCTCTGGGCGCTTTAACAGCAGTCCACGTATATAACCCCTGATGATGTAGTGAATAAGAGTCTAATTGCTTAATATTACCAATAGGTTGGCGTTGCTCTAAATCAACCTCGTGCGATAAAGTAATATCGGTTAAGCGCAAAGCCGCTGGCGGCACCCAGCTACGTAGTTGCCATAAGCCAGCACTTAATATACACAAAATCACTACCAATAAAGGAAATCGCCACCAGCGGGTATTAGGCATTAAGTTGCCTAAACTGGGGAGGGTAAAAATAACAGCAGTAACCAAAGCAATTGCTAAGCTTTGGCTAGTGGTTACATTAAATAAAATAGGCAAAGTAACCAATATAACGACAAACAATGCAAAGTTATGAAACACCGCAAATAACATGCGATTTTTTGCTAACTTTTTATAATACAAAGGATCAATTACCGATATGACTGCACACATTATCATTAGCGCGGTAAAAATAGCTTGCGGGTGATCCCACTGCGTTACCGCTAAAAAAAATGGCAAAGCAAAAAACAGGCTTTCTTGTTGCACCATTTGTAAAGCAAAGCGCATAAAGTTGGGCGATACCGCGACACCAAATCTTTGCTCTACTTTATCGCGCAACCAGTTATCAATAATTAACCATACCCAGCTCACTAGCAAAAATATGGCAATAAATTGCGAAAACGATTCTTTTCGCTCAACTAACACATAACTTGCCACACCAGAGCAAAATGCTATTACCGCTAATAATCCCGGCCGCTGTTGCATTGCGATTATAAATTTTGTTATTAAACTTTTAAAATAGTCCATCTAATTTTGGGTCCGTACAAGTGTGCATGCTAAAGCGCTTAAAAACATAAGCGTTTTATCTTAAAGTAATTACCTGAACAACACATAAATAGCATAAAACCCCTTAGCTTATTAACAATATAATAATCGGTAGTAATATTAAGTGATGACTATTTTGGTTGTTTTAAATGGGTGCGCGAAATTTCTTCATTTACCCAGTGTAGTAACTGTTTTATTGCCTTAGATAGCACCTGATTTTGCCGCACTATATAACCTAAACTGGTGGTTGGGAATTGCGGTAAAGCCGTTACTGTATTGGTTAAATTAGCTTTAGAGCGCAGCGAAAACTCAGGAACAATTGCCACGCCAAAACCAGCTTCTGCCCAATCAATTTGTGCATCAACACTACCCACTTCCATAACCCGATAACTCGGTAAATTTAAAGACGGTAGCGCATTATCTAATAACTCTCGGGTGCGGGTATCGTGGCCTAATAAAATTAATGTTGGCGGCTCAGTGAGTACCATACTTTCATCGTTTTTTGCTTGCTGCCATAACGCTAAATTATTTCCCAGCGCACACCACTTTATCTGTTGGAGTTCACTAAAATGCAGTGGCTCACTTTCTTTTTGAGCAATTACAAAGCCTAAATCGGCTTCTGCACTTTTAACCAGCGCCGATGCCTGTGACGAGGTGGTATTAAGCAAGGTAAAATCAATCCCCGGGAACTGGGTTTTAAACAGCTGAAAAGGCTCTATGAGTAACAAGCGAGAAATAATATCACTGGCTGCAATGGTGAGTGTGCCTTGGCTTAAGTTATTTATTGCATTTAGATCAGACTGACATACCTTCAATTCCCATAAGGTTTTTTGCCCCGACTGTAATAAACGCAAACCCGCTTGGGTTAAACAAAAGGGGTTACGCTCGATTAACTTTACCCGCGTCATTTTTTCTAACTGCTTAATATGCAAGCTCACATTAGGTTGCGTCATGTGCAGTGCACTTGCCGTTTTACCAAAGTGCTTTAGCTCTGCTAATGTAACAAAGGTTTTTAACCAATGAATATCTAACATCTCACTTCCTTAATATTGCACACGCCATATGGAATCCTTATTGATATCATAATTATAATTAATTTCTCTTATTTTAACAGCCCGCATATCATATCAGCTTGTTCAATTTGGAGATTAAATTATGCCGTCAATTGTTGTTGTAGGTGCAAACTGGGGTGATGAAGGCAAAGGCCGCATCGTAGATTTTTTAGCTGAGAACGCATCAGCAAGCATTCGCTTTCAAGGTGGTAATAACGCCGGTCATACCGTTGTGAATGATTTTGGCACCTTTAAACTACACCAATTACCTAGCGGTATTTTTAATCCTGATTGCATAGCAGTACTTGGCCCAGGCATGGTAATAAGCCCTAGCGCCTTAAGTGAAGAAATAGCCGAAGTTAAAGCCGCTGGCGTTAATGTAAAGCTGTGTATTTCTGATCGTGCCACTTTATGTCTGCCTTTACATGCCCTTGAAGACACCCTTGAAGAATTACGTTTAGGCGACGCTGCTTACGGCTCGACTCGCCAAGGTATTTCGCCAGCGTATGGCGACCGAGTAATGAAAAAAGGCATTTTAGTGGGTTGGTTAAATCAGCCTGACGTTTTACTAGAGCGTATTCAATTTATGCTTGATTGGAAAATGCCACAGCTAAAAGCCTTATATCCAAGTTGTGATTTTTCACAAACAGCTGAAGAAATGACGCAGTGGTTACTCGATGTTACCGCGCCTTGGCGTGCATTTATTTGTAATGTGACAGAGCCGTTAAAAGCACTACAAAAACAAAATGCTAATTTATTATTTGAAGCTCAGTTAGGTGCCGGTCGCGATTTAGTTTATGGCGAATACCCTTACACTACCTCTTCAAACGTAACGGCCGCTTATGCAGGCATAGGCAGCGGTTTACCTGCGCTTCGTCCTGAACGTGTTGTTGCGGTAGCAAAGTCGTTTAGCTCATCAGTAGGTACAGGTACTTTAGTTACTGCAATGGAAGAGCAAGACAATTTTCGTGAAAGCGCTAACGAATATGGCGCAGTAACTGGCCGTCCACGCGACATGGGCTACTTTGATGCAGTTGCCACGCGCAACGGTGTTGAGCTACAAGCTGCCACCGAAATTGCCTTAACCAAAATTGATTGTTTATCGGGTATGAAAGATTTAAAAATCTGTGTTGCCTATGATGGCGATCATAGCGAAAACCCAATTTGGCCACAAACGGCTGCATTAAGCCCTGTGTATGAAAATATGCAACCTTGGGATGAAGACATTACCGGTTGTCGTACCTTCGACAGCCTACCAATTGCAGCGCAACAATACGTTGAGCGCATTGAAGCGTTAATGGGCGTACCAATAACTATGGTGTCTGTTGGTCCTGAGCGCGAACAGATGATTATTCGCTAAATAGCGCTATTGTGTTTAAATAACTGTTGGGTTAAATCATGCAACCCAACAGTTATTAATAAAGGCCAACACTGCGCTTGGCTGGTTTTTATGACCTTAACCACATAATTATTTTAACGTATTCTTACAGCCCTAGTCCTGCCATAAAGTCGTCATCATCACTATCTTCTGCTTCTTTTTCAGCTTTAACTTTCGCTTTTTCTGCTTTTTGTTTTGCTTCGTTTTCGATAATATCGTCGGGATCTATTGCTTCGATAATGTCAAAGTCGTGTAATTTAATAAACTCAGTTTTATCCATTGCCAGCTCTAAATAAAATATATTTTGTTTACTGGTGGTAAACGTTACGCGGCGCGCTTGTGGGCGATCCATTGTGGTATCTACCGATATTTGTACCTGTTTATTAATTGCCATCATTTTTGGCTGATTTTGGGTAATAGAGGTATGTAATTGCTCGCGTACTTTAGAGGTAAAGTCGCCAACTATTTGGTTCATTAACTCGCCTAACACATTTGATACATCGTCAGACAAATGACTATGTGCTATTTCTTCTTCGGGCATGCCCATGTTACGCATGTAATCGCCATAAATTTCCATTGCCGCTTGCGATGTGAAATTAGTAATTACTAGGCCAGTAAAGCCACCATCAAATAACACAAAACAGCCAATATCTGGGCGCATACAAGTACGGGTAATTTTTTGCACCATAGCGGAGTAACTAACACTATTACCACTGGCCGAAGTGAGTACCCCTGTAACCGAGTGACAAAGGGTTGCTAATATATCATCGGTGCTAATAACTTTACTTTTGCTCATTTAATAGTCTCATTTATACTTATTTTTCATTATTCTAGCCAAGCTACTTAATTTATCACTGACTATCCAGCATAAAATGTTAAAATAGCGCCATTATTTTCAAAGAGACTGGCTTCGTGACCATTAAAGACAGTATTTATGCCTCTGAGCAACAAGTTAAAGACTTTAGTTTTGATCAAAACGTAGTCGAAGTTTTTCCTGATATGATCCAGCGTTCAGTGCCGGGTTACGCCACTATAGTGAGCACTATGGGTAAACTTGCCGGTGAGTATGCGCAAAGTAACTCTAATCTTTACGATTTAGGCTGCTCGCTGGGTGCGGTTACGTTAAGTATGCGCCGTAATATTCGCACCGATAACTGCCATATTATTGCAGTAGATAACTCACAAGCTATGGTTGAGCGTTGTAAGGTACATTTACAAGGCTTTAAGTCTGAAGTACCGGTTACCGTTACCTTAGGCGATATTAACGAGCTTGAAATTCAAAATGCTTCAGTGGTGGCAATGAACTTTACGCTGCAGTTTATTCCGCATGCACAACGCCAAGCCGTGCTTGAAAAAATATACGCCAACTTAAAACCCGGCGGTGTATTACTGTTAAGCGAAAAAATAAAAGCCGAAAACGAGCTGTGCGATAATTTACTAATTGACCTACACCACGATTTTAAACGCCATAATGGGTATTCGGAGCTTGAAATAAGCCAAAAGCGCACCGCTATTGAAAACGTAATGCGCCCAGATACGCTAAGCACGCACTTTACCCGCTTAAAAGATATTGGCTTTAGCCAAACTCAGGCGTGGTACCAATGTTTTAATTTTTGCTCAATGATCGCAATTAAATAAAGAGAGTAAGTAATTTATGTCTCAATGGTTTAACCAATTTTACGCCGCTATTGCCCAAAGCCCACTTAGTCACTGGCTAGAAACCCTGCCTGCGCAATTAAAACATTGGCAGTTAGAGGCAAGTCATGGCGACTTACCTAAATGGCAAAAAGTGCTTAAAAATTTACCTGAAGTTAAAACTCAACATGTTGATATTACTACTCAGGTAAAAATTGGCGCAGCGGGTGAAATGACCGATGGTGAGCAAAAACAAACCCTCCATTTATTAAAACGTATGATGCCATGGCGCAAAGGCCCATTTAGCGTTCACGGCATTGAAATAGATACAGAGTGGCGCAGCGATTGGAAATGGGATCGCCTGCTTCCACATATTGAGCCACTCAAAGGCCGCACAGTGTTAGATATTGGCTGTGGCTCGGGCTATCATTTATGGCGTATGCGCGGTGAAGGCGCTCAGTTTGTAGTAGGCATTGACCCCTCTGACTTATTTTTGTGTCAGTTTCAAGCTATAAAACACTTTAACCCCGACGAAAACGTGCATTTATTACCACTGGGTGTTGAAGCACTACCCGAGTTAAAAGCATTTGATACGGTATTTTCGATGGGGGTACTTTATCATCGTCGCTCGCCTATCGACTTTTTAGCGCAATTAAAAGCACAGCTGCGCCCCGGTGGCGAGTTAGTCCTAGAAACCTTAGTCATTGAAGGCGACGAAAATACGGTACTTGTACCCACCGACCGCTACGCTAAAATGCGTAACGTGTGGTTTATTCCAAGCACCGCAGCATTAAAGCTATGGATGGAGCGCGTCGGTTTTAAAGATGTTCAAGTGAAAGATTGTGCGATTACCACCTTAGATGAGCAACGCAAAACTGCTTGGATGGAAAACGAATCGTTAGTCGACTTTTTAGATCCAAACGACACCAGTAAAACCATTGAAGGTTACCCGGCACCACTACGTGCTATTTTAACTGCTAAAGCATAGCGTTAACTGCAACATCAGCAAACAGTAAAAAACGCCTAAGGGCGTTTTTTTGTTTATTTAGCCAGCAATTAGCGGACAAGTGTCCTGTTAATTATTTCAATACTATATTTACGCTAGCCGCGGTTACGCAATTGTTGTAAAATACGCGCGTTTCTAAGCAACCCAAAACAACTATTTTGAGGAAAACCTGTGAGCGAACAAAAACAGTCTCTAAGCTATAAAGACGCGGGCGTAGATATCGACGCTGGTAATGCACTTGTTGAGCGTATTAAAGGTGTGGTTAAAAAAACTCGTCGTCCTGAAGTAATGGGCGGTATTGGTGGTTTTGGCGCACTTTGCGAAATTCCGGCAGGTTATAAGCAACCAGTATTAGTTGCCGGCACTGATGGTGTGGGTACTAAGTTACGTTTAGCTATCGATCTTAAAAAGCACGACACTGTAGGTATCGACTTGGTCGCTATGTGTGTAAACGATTTAATTGTTCAAGGTGCTGAACCGTTGTTTTTCCTAGATTACTATGCAACAGGTAAGCTAGACGTAGACACGGCCGCCGACGTAGTAACCGGTATTGGTAAAGGCTGTGAAATTTCTGGCTGTGCCCTTATTGGTGGTGAAACCGCAGAAATGCCTGGTATGTACGACGGCGAAGACTACGATATGGCTGGTTTTTGTACCGGTGTTGTAGAAAAATCAAAAATTATTGATGGCACTAAAGTAGCCGCGGGCGATCAACTTATCGCGCTTGCTTCAAGTGGTCCGCATTCAAATGGCTTCTCACTTATTCGCAAAGTGCTTGAAGTATCTAAAGCAGATACAAGCGCTGATTTTGAAGGCAAAACATTAGGCGAAACATTACTTGAACCTACTCGCATTTACGTTAAACCACTGCTTGAGTTATTCAAGCACGTTGACGTACACGCGCTTTCGCACATTACCGGTGGCGGCTTTTGGGAAAATATCCCACGCGTATTACCTGCCTCTGCAAAAGCAGTAGTAAAAGGCGATAGCTGGCAGTGGCCACCTATTTTTAACTGGTTACAAGAAAACGGTAACATTACTACGCATGAAATGTACCGCACATTTAACTGTGGTGTAGGCATGGTATTAGTTGTTCCAGCCGACAAACTTGAGCAAAGTTTAAGCATGCTAAAAGACTTGGGCGAAAACGCATGGCACCTTGGTGAAATTCAAGACGCAGCGCCTGGCGAAGAGCAAGTTGAAATTGTAGGTGGTGCTAAGTAATGGCACCCACTCGTCTTGTAGTTTTAATCTCAGGCGGTGGCTCTAATTTACAAGCCATTATTGATGCCTGTGAAAGTGGCGAGATAAATGCGCAAATAGCGGCTGTTATTAGTAACAAAGCAGACGCTTATGGCCTTGAACGTGCTAAGCAAGCTGGCATTGCTACACAAGTGCTGAGTCATAAAGATTTTGACTCGCGCGAGGCCTACGATACACAGTTAATGAGCATCATTGACTCTTTTATACCGAATCTAGTTGTATTAGCTGGGTTTATGCGTATTCTTACTCCTAACTTGGTACAAAAATATATTGGAAAAATGTTGAACATTCATCCATCTTTGTTGCCTAAGTACCAGGGGCTGAATACCCACCAAAGAGCAATTGATGCAAATGATGATGTTCATGGCGTAAGTGTTCATTTTGTAACTGAAGAGCTAGACGGAGGTCCGGTTATACTTCAGGCAAAAGTACCTGTACTCAAGGATGATACAGCAGACACATTAGCAAAACGCGTGCACGAACAAGAGCATATAATTTATCCTTTGGTGGTCAAGTGGTTCAGTGAACACAGACTAACTATGGAAGCAGATTATGCAGTTCTTGACGAAACAAAACTTCCTGCACACGGCGCGCAGTACCCACAATAAAAAAATAAGTGCCCTGCTATTATGTGTGGGCACTTTACTTCCAACTAGCCTTATTGCCGGCGAATTGACACAGTACGAAGCTAAGTATGATATTTTACGCAAAGGTAAAAATCATGGTGAAGCCGTGCGTGAACTCAAAAAGATAAGTGACGATAACTACGAGTTAACCTATCACAGCAATATTGAGTGGATGATTTTTTCTGACTCACGCCAGGAAACCTCTAAATTTACCTTTAAAGATGGCAAAGTGAGCCCGCATCATTATTCAATGATCCGTACTGGCACTGGTCCTGATAAAGATTACAACATTGATTTTGACGCACAAAAAAAAGTAGTTAACAGTAGTCGCAGCGAATACCCGCTTGAATGCGAATGGACCGATGACTTTCAAGATGCTATTTCGTATCAGGTACAAGTGCGCGAAGGTTTGAAAAAAGGCGAAACCAGTTTTTCATTCCCATTAATCGATAAAAAAGGTAATCGCCGCGACTACAATTTTGAAGTTGTTGCAACAGAGACGATTTCATTACCTATCGGCAACGTAGAAGCAATTAAAGTAAAACGCTTATACGATAACGACAAACGCCAAGCACTTGCTTGGTTTGCACCAGAAATGGATTACATGTTAGTGCGTATGTGGAAAGGTGAAAAAGGAATGGAACAATTTGAAGTGCAAATAAACTCATTTACCGTGACAACACCTGTCATTGCCCCACCTGCTGATATTAAAAAAGTAACAAGCCCAGAGTAAGCAATTATTTTTAGCTACAAATGGCTTTATTACTATTTGTTTATATCTTTATTACTATTTGTTTATATCTTTATTACTATTAGTTTATATAAAGCGCGATGCAAATCGCGCTTTTTTTATACGTTTTTTCGCGATTAAATCTAAAAGTTAAGCTTTATTATGCTTCACTTTGCTGCTGCGCAGAAGCTGGCAAGCCAAAAACTCGATCGAACGCCCATGTAAAAACAATTGCATAAACAAAAAAGAATATAAAAAATCCAAGGTTCGCTATAAACGCACTAAGCACTGAAATTTTCAACCACAGCGCCATAACCGGCACTAAAATTAAAACAAGGCCACCTTCAAAGCCAATTCCGTGTAATAAGCGACGATTGAATGAGCGACCTTTTATTGTTTGCTGGGACTCCCAGCGCTCAAATAACGCATTAAATACATAGTTCCAGCTAAGTGCTACGCTGGATAATACAAAAGCGAGGCCTATCGCCGAAGTGGCTGATTTATCAAACATAAAACTTATAATAGGGCCAACAAAAGCAATGGCAAATAATTCATACAACACAGCTTGTAGAATACGGCGTTTTTTAGGAGTCATAATATAATTCCGATAATAAATAATATACTGGGTCAGCTCAATATAAAAGCCCGCGTCTACTTTACTACAACAGTTGTTTGCCTCTCAACTAAGCGCTAAAGGCAAAAAACAAGCTTAAATCAATTCACCCATCTTAAATAATACAAACTCACCCGGCTGCATTTTTTTCCAGCGCTCGTCGTTAGTCAGTGGTTTTGTTGCTATAACACTAACAATATCGTTGGGCGTGGTTTCTTCGTTAAAATCGACCACCATGTCAGCATCAATCAAGGTCGCTTTTTCAAAGGGCGCACGGCGAGTTATGTAATGTAAGTTATTGGTACAGTAAGCTAAAACAAATACGCCATCGGTCAGCAGCATATTAAAAACGCCCTTTTCACGCAGTGTATGCGAAAGCGTTGCTGCATAACGAAATACCGATGCCATATCCTCTGGCTTATTTGGGTACTTAGTGCGTATTTGATCCAGCAGCCAGCAAAAAGCCAACTCGCTGTCAGTATCGCCAACAGGTCGGTAATGATCAGGCTTTAAATCATGGTAATTAGATAACTGGCCGTTATGCGCATAAGTAATTTCGCGCCCCCACAGTTCACGCGTAAATGGGTGCGTGTTTTCAAGGCATACTTTACCGCGGTTACCTTGGCGAATATGGCTAATAACGGACACACTTTTAATCGGGTATGCTTTAACTAACTTAGCTATTTCTGACTGGTAGCTCGGCTGCGGATCTTTAAAGGTTCTGCAGCCTTTGCCTTCGTAAAATGTAATACCCCACCCATCTCTATGTGGCCCAGTATTACCGCCGCGCTCCAGCAGCCCCGAAAAACTAAAACAAATATCTGTAGGCACATTCGCCGACATGCCAAGCAATTCACACATAAAATAAATAACCTTTAAACCACGTATTAATAAATAACGTTATATTTTTATATTAAGCGTACACTATTTAGTTGTGTGTACGGGCGTCTATATTTACTTAAAAAATAACATTTTACTATTAGATTAAATTTTTTTTGTCGCTATGAATGCATAGACTAAAGCTGTAACTTACTTTATTAACGCTGACTCTATTAAATGAGCTGCTTTTTTACGGTTATTTCGATTAAAATTTAACTACGTAAGGTACTTGAAACTTAGCGTTACTAACGCTACTCTAACTAAGGTGGTCTGACCTCTAATAAGGAATTAGCAATGACACTCATATTTACACTCGGTTTAATCGCACTGCTCAGCGCAGCGGTTTACCACAGAGCAAGTTGGAACACCGCACTTGGTGTTTCTATTGCAACATTATTAATTGGTACCTTTGCGGGTGCTTTTGGTTTAATTAGTTGGATAATATTTTTAATTATAGCGGTGCCTCTCTCTGTTACTGGTATTCGCCAGCAATATATTGTTAAGCCTCTTTTTACTATGTTTAAAAAAGTAACGCCTAGCATGTCTGATACTGAAAAGTCAGCCATTGATGCCGGTACAACATGGTGGGAAGCTGATTTATTTTGTGGTAACCCAGATTGGAAAAAGTTACACCAATATCCAGTGCCTAAGCTAACTATTGAAGAACAAGCCTTTATCGATGGCCCTGTTGAAGTAGTGTGTAGTATGCTCGATGACTGGGAAGCAACACACGAACTTACCGATCTTCCTCAAGATGTATGGCAATACCTAAAAGATAACAAATTTTTTGCCATGATCATCAAAAAAGAATATGGCGGTTTACAGTTCTCAGCATTTGCACAGTCGTGCGTACTACAAAAGCTAACCAGTAAATCAACCTTACTTTCGTCAATTGTTGGCGTACCAAACTCATTAGGCCCTGGTGAATTACTCCAGCACTATGGAACAAAAGAGCAAAAAGACCATTACTTACCGCGCCTTGCCAGTGGCCAAGAAATTCCATGTTTTGCATTAACCTCGCCAGAAGCAGGTTCTGATGCAAGCTCAATTCCAGACTACGGTGTAGTATGTAAAGGACAATGGAAAGGTGAAGAAGTTGTAGGTGTTAGCCTTACATGGAACAAGCGTTATATTACGCTTGCACCTGTGGCTACGGTACTAGGGCTTGCATTTAAATTACAAGATCCTGATGGTTTAATTGGTGATAATAAAGAGCCTGGCATTACCTGTGCACTTATTCCAACCGATACTCCAGGGGTTGAAATTGGTCGTCGCCACTTCCCGCTTAATGTGCCGTTTCAAAATGGTCCTACGCAGGGTAAAGATATATTCGTACCGCTTGATTACATTATTGGTGGGCCAGATATGGCAGGCCAAGGCTGGCGTATGCTGGTTGAGTGTTTATCAGTTGGCCGTGCAATTACATTGCCGTCAAACTCAGCCGGTGGCATTAAAATGATTGCTGTTGCAACCGGTGCCTACAGCCGTATTCGTCGCCAGTTCCGCTTACCTATTGGTAAAATGGAAGGCGTTGAAGAGTCGTTAGCAAAACTTGCTGGTTATGCATATAGCTCTGATGCTGCAGTAAGCATGTCTACCGGTGCGGTAGATTTAGGCGAAAAACCTTCGGTTGTTTCGGCTATTATTAAATACCACCTTACAGAACAAATGCGTGACTCTACCCTGCACGCCATGGACGTACTTGGCGGTAAGGGCATCATGCTTGGGCCAAATAACTATTTAGGCCGTGGTTATCAAGGTGCACCTATTGCGATTACCGTTGAAGGTGCCAACATTTTGACCCGTAATATGATTATTTATGGTCAAGGTGCAATTCGCTGTCACCCGTTTGTACTTACCGAACTAGGTGCGTGCGAAATTGAAGACCGTGAAGAAGCGCTAAACGTATTTGATAAAGCATTAATGGGTCACATTGGCTTTACCATGTCTAACCTTGTGCGCACTAAATGGCTCGCGTTAACGGGTGCTCGTTTTACAAGTGTGCCGTACAAAGACGAAACCGCTGAGTTTTACCGTATAGCGTCGCGCTTTAGTGCATCACTTGCACTTATGTCTGACATTAGCATGGCAGTATTTGGTGGCTCACTAAAACGTAAAGAGCGTATTTCTGCTCGCTTAGGTGACTTACTAAGCTACCTATACTTAGTGTCTGCAACGCTTAAACGTTATAACGACGAAGGCCGTAAAAAAGAAGACTTCCCGTTAGTACAGTGGAGCTGTCAAGATCACCTGTATCATTGTCAACGCGCACTTGCTGATTTAATTAATAACATGCCTTCTGCTCCACTGCGTGGCGTATTAAAAGTATTGTTATTCCCGTTTGGCCGTCCGGTTCGTAAACCTACCGACCAACTTGAACACAAATTAGCGCAAATACTACAAGTACCTAGCGAAACGCGTAATCGTTTGGCAAGCTATGTGTATTTAACAAATGAGCCGCTTAACCTTGTAGGCCGTCAAGAGCAAACGCTTAAAGACGTACTTGAAGTTGAGCCATTATTTGACCGTGTATGTAAAGAAAAAGGCCTTAAACTGCCATTCTTTCAGCTTGATAAAGTAGCGCAAATGGGTCTTGAGGCTGGTATTTTAAGCCAAGCAGAAGCTGACAAGTTAGCAGCTGTAGAACAAGCTCGTTTAGACGTTATAAACGTTGACGACTTTGATCCTGCTGATTTACTCGCTGGTAAAGCAGCTCGTAATAATAAACCTAAAAAAACTGATGCCGCTAAATAAGCCCAGCATCTACTTTTAAGTTATAAAAGCCAGCACATTATGTGCTGGCTTTTTTATGTGTAAGATTTTGATACACTTTTGTTGTACATAAAACCAGCTGCTTATTGCGTTTAAAAACTGTTCAGGTAAAACTGCTATAAATACTTTAACCTAAATTCGGGTTATAAAAACAACAGTGAAGGAACGTAACAATGAAGCAAATTATTAAACTTACAATAATTACATGCGCAGTTACCCTAGCGCTCTCTGGTTGCAGTGAATCAACCAACTCATCCTCATCCTCATATACAGCCCCGCTAACCAGCTCTAAAGCGCATGTAAAAGAACTGAGCACCTACTCAGCTGAAACATTTTTTGATACCACCTCAATTATGGGGAGTAGCTTTTCACCCCATGGCGATAAAATTTTAGTCAGTAGTGATGAAAGTGGCATTTACAGCCTATATGAGGTTAATGTCCAAACAGGCGGCAAAACTCGCTTAACCGATTTTACCGACAGTACCTACCCTATCCGCTATTTTCCAAATGATGAGCGAGTGTTGTTTACAAAAGACACGGGCGGTAACGAACGCTTTCATATTTATGTACGCGAAACTGACGGCACAGTAAAAGACTTAACCCCAGGGGATGAAACCCGTGCTAGTTTTGCCGGCTTCACTAAAAATGCCAGCCAATTTTTTATTACCAGCAATCAGCGTGATGCTAAGTTTATGGATTTATATCGCGTTAATAGTAAAACCTATAAAGTAACGCCTGTTTATCAAAATACTTTAGGACTAAATATAGGTGCAATAAGCCCAAATGGTCGTTTTATTGCGCTGTCTAAAAGTAATAGCAACAAAGACAGCGATACCTTTATTTTAGATACTTATACTAAAACACTAAAGCCACAATTAATTTCAAAACACCATACACCTGCTCAATACAGCCCTGAAACCTTCTCTGCCGATAACAAATACTTATACTACTCTACAGACGCTAAAGGTGAGTTTTCGCAGATGTGGCGTTATGACCTAGCTTCTGGCGAGCACAGCCCAGCTTTAGCCGATGACTGGGACGTAAGCTTTATTTATTTTTCAACGTCGGGGCGCTACCAGGTAAGTGGTGTGAACGCCGATGCCAGCACTAAAGTAACCGTGATCGATACGCAAACGAATAAAGAAATTGCCATGCCTAAGCTACCGGCAGGTAATTTACGGGGTGTGAGCTTTTCAGCTGATGAGCAAAGCATGGCCTTTTATTTAAATTCAGACACTGCACCTAGTAATTTATTTGTATGGCAAGTAGGCAGTAATAACACGCAGCAATTAACTAATACCCTCAGTAAAAAAATTAATCAAAACGATTTAGTGCAAAGCACTATAGTACGCTTTAAGAGCTTTGATGGTTTAGAAATACCAGGTGTTTTATATAAACCCAAGCAAGCGAGTAGCACCAACAAAGTGCCTGCGTTAATTTGGGTGCACGGTGGGCCAGGCGGACAAAGCCGTACCGGTTATAGTGCGATGCAACAGCATTTGGTAAATCATGGTTACGCCATTTTTGCAGTTAATAATCGAGGCAGCTCGGGCTATGGTAAAACCTTTTTTCATTTAGATGATAAAAAGCACGGCACCGATGACCTACAAGATATTGTATACGGCAAAAAACATTTACAGAGCTTAGAGTGGGTCGATACCGATAAAATTGGCATTATGGGTGGTAGCTATGGCGGCTTTATGACCGCGGCAGCCCTTGCCTTTGAACCCGAAGAGTTTAAAGTTGGGATTAATATTTTTGGAGTAACCAACTGGGTACGTACACTTAATTCTATTCCTCCTTGGTGGGAGAGCTTTAAAAAGTCGCTGTACGACGAAATGGGCGATCCGGCAACAGACGGTGATCGTCACCGCGCCATTTCACCGTTATTCCACGCTAGAAACATCATCAAGCCACTTATGGTTATTCAAGGCGCTAACGATCCGCGCGTGTTACAAGTTGAAAGTGATGAGCTTGTAGCTGCAGTTAAAGCCAATGGCGTACCAGTTGAGTATGTATTGTTTGACGATGAAGGTCATGGTTTTAGCAAAAAAGAAAATCGGATCACGGCATCAAACGCTTACTTGAAATTTTTAGAGCAGTATTTAAAAGCTGAATAAGTTTGCACTGATTAATTTATGCCTGCATTTTTGTGGGCTTTTTTATGTGCTAAGAAATGTAATTTATGATTTTTATTGTATTCAACTTGTTATTGAGGAAATAACAAGTGGCGGAGTGGACGGGACTCGAACCCGCGACCCCCGGCGTGACAGGCCGGTATTCTAACCAACTGAACTACCACTCCGCAGTGGTATGTGCATGGGGTAATGCACTTACTAATTTTGTTACTGATATCAAATGGCGGAGTGGACGGGACTCGAACCCGCGACCCCCGGCGTGACAGGCCGGTATTCTAACCAACTGAACTACCACTCCGCAGAGATATCATATTACTTTTACTTTACTTGTATTACTTAATTTGTTGGCGGAGTGGACGGGACTCGAACCCGCGACCCCCGGCGTGACAGGCCGGTATTCTAACCAACTGAACTACCACTCCAGCATACAAATTTTATACTATAACAATGTTTAAATAGTTGGCGGAGTGGACGGGACTCGAACCCGCGACCCCCGGCGTGACAGGCCGGTATTCTAACCAACTGAACTACCACTCCAGCGTATATTTAAACTGTTATCTTTTTTCTTATTGGCGGAGTGGACGGGACTCGAACCCGCGACCCCCGGCGTGACAGGCCGGTATTCTAACCAACTGAACTACCACTCCAGAATAAGAATATGTTTTACAACCATATGTTGTGTAAGCGTTGGCGGAGTGGACGGGACTCGAACCCGCGACCCCCGGCGTGACAGGCCGGTATTCTAACCAACTGAACTACCACTCCAGTTTTGCTTACAAGTTTTCGAAAATTGGCGGAGTGGACGGGACTCGAACCCGCGACCCCCGGCGTGACAGGCCGGTATTCTAACCAACTGAACTACCACTCCACATTTTCGTTGCTGTTTGAGTCTCCCCTGACAGCGGCGTGAATAATACGAACCAGCCCCTATTTCGTCAAGGGCTTTTTCGCTTTTATTTAGGTTTTTTAGTCATCTGTCATCGAAAGGTTTAAAATTTCACCGCTTTTGTCATTTTTTGAGCCGTTTTTAGTACTTTGCTTTTTTTCAGAATTACCAACATCGTCATTTGTTGTTGTCTTTTTATTTATAAAAGGCAGCTTCACTTTAAATTTAAGCGATTTTTTCTGTACAAAAATACGAATTGCCAGCCAACCCATTAATAAAACGCACAGATTTCCAACAATAATTAAGCTGAGTAAAACCCAATTCGCTATTTTTTCTGCTACGGGTTCACTCTCAATCATTAAATCAGGTGGAATTATGGTCGCTGGATCAACTGCTGGTACCGCTTCTATTGGGCGTGCAATTTCAAATTTGTACGTTGGCAGCGTTGCCATAAACTCACGACCCTTTATATTTGTGCCAAAAATAGACAGCTCGACACTATATCGACCCCAACCATAATTTTTAATTGCTAACTGCCTCGTATGTTGTGCATCCGACTCTATACTAAACATTTGCTCTTCGTTATTAGGGTAGTAAATTTTACCCTGCATAATTACGGTTTCTGGCTTAACTATTGTGTCATCTAAATTAATAGCTAAAAGGTGCTCGTTACTTTCTTGCTCTGCTAGCGTCATGTCGTAACTTACTGGGGCAGAATGTACCACAATGCTGCTTTGCACTATTCGACGTTGTAATAAGGGGGTTGCTATGTAGAGTTCGGGGATCCATTCTCCTTCGGGAAAGTCTAATTTAAACTCGCCCGTAAAAACGCCATCGTTTGGGCGTTCGTCAAACCCTCGGCCATCATCTTTAAATTCAGCGACTTCTTGAGTACTGGCTCCAAAATTAGCAGCCTCTGCACTATTAGTACTTACAAAATCAACATTTAAGGTAACGACATCTCTAAATAGATTGGCATTTATGGGAGCACCGTCATTTAAAATTTTTCCGGTGATTTTTATTGTCTCGCCTCGAAACAGCATTTCCGGTAACGGCTCTGCCTCAAGTGATACCTGGCCTAATACGACAATGCGGCTGTCGGGTAAGATATTACCTATAACTTGCCAAGGGCCAGCCATGGGGTTGCGTATGGTAACCAAATCATAACTAAGCTCGTCATGCCAACTTAAGTCAGGGTTTTTAACTGATTCGGTAGCAAAATATTTACTGCCATCGGGCCTTACTAAAATAACAGCCGGTGAGCCTGGTTTTCTAAAAAAAAGTAAGGTTATTTCAGCTACTTTACTATCAATACGAAAACGATTATCTAATAAAGGGATTTCATTTTGCCTCCCATCACGCTTTAGTACTTCAACTTGTTTAACGCCATATGCGCTGGTTGCAAAAAAACTAGCAGATACTAATGCGGTTACCAAATAAAAGGTTTTCATAATATGGCCTTAATCAGCGCGCCATATACAGTGGCCGCCTTCATTATTAACAATATCTAATCGTGCTTCGTGTGCAGCTTGTTCTGCCTCACTGGCGCTTAATACTACAAGAGGTGCTCTTTGGGCGCTTAAGCGTCGTATTCCGCCTTTTTGCTGTTCGGTATCGTCATTTTTGTTTTGGTTCAAATTTAGCTTAACTTGTCCGCCAGTCATTGCTAGGTAAACGTCGGCTAATATTTCAGAATCCAGTAATGCGCCGTGCAATGTTCGCTTAGCGTTATCTACGTCGTAACGACGGCATAACGCATCTAGGTTGTTCTTTTGTCCTGGATGCAAGTCACGCGCCATTTTAAGCGTGTCGAGTACTTGACAGAAAGTGGCCGTTTTAGGATAGCCCTGGTTAAGCAGAGAAAATTCGTTATCCATATGGCCAATATCGAACGGCGCATTATGAATAACCAGTTCTGCCCCCTTAATATAATCAAAAAACTCTTGAGCAATTTGATGAAACAGTGGTTTATCACGTAAAAACTCATTAGTGATACCGTGAACGTCTATTGCTTCTTCTTCACTGTTGCGCTGTGGGTTGATATACACATGAAAGTTATTGCCGGTTAAGCGGCGATTTACTAATTCAACACACCCTATTTCGATAATACGATGCCCTTGTTTAGGGTCGATGCCGGTGGTTTCTGTATCTAAAACTATTTGTCTGCGTGCCATATCGAATTAATCCTGACTCTGGTATCTTTCTATAATCACTTTATTGTACATAATATCAAGGTAAAACAGTGGAAAAAACCGTAGAGATTTATACCGATGGTTCGTGTTTAGGTAATCCAGGCCCCGGTGGTTATGGTATATTCATGATTTATAACGAACATGAAAAAAAATTGAGTCAAGGTTATAAACTAACAACTAATAATCGCATGGAAATGCTGGGGGCAATTGTGGCTCTGGAAGTATTAACTCGCCCATGTGTTATTAATATCACTACCGATAGCCAATATGTGAAACAAGGTATTGAGTCTTGGATCACGAATTGGAAAAAGCGCGGCTGGTTAACCTCAGCTAAAAAACCAGTAAAAAATGTCGACTTATGGAAACGCCTCGATTTAGCGTGCGCTAAACACACCGTAACCTGGAAATGGGTTAAAGGGCATAGCGGTCATAAATACAATGAAATTGTAGATGACTTAGCGCGCGATGCCGCTGGCAGTAAAGATTTACTCGATGATGTAGGTTATCAACCTTAAAGCTGATTAGCACATACCAAATTACTTTTTATTTTGCTCACAATGCTTTAAGTGTTGCTTTGAGGTTTGTCTAAGGCCCCCTTCTACAGTTGTAAAGCGCGGGCGAGCATGCCACTTAGGTTTAATGGGTGTGAGCGGTGCAACACGTTTACGTGCCACCAGCATGTAAACACTGCCCATAGGTTTTAAGTATTGTTTGGTAAAGCTACGCCAAAACGCAAAACGCGACAATCTATTACCTCGCGCCAGTGATGAGTAAATAAAGCGCTCATCACTCACTATTTCAAACCCCAATAAATTAAGCCAATCTTTAACCCGTGCAGGGGTAAAAAAACGCCCTGTCCATGGCAGTTTCTGGCCACTAAATGGCAGTAATTGGGCAAGCCCACATAAACTAAACGGATTAAAGCCTGTTACCACAATATACCCACCTGGAATTAAAGTGCGATGTGCTTCGCGTAAAATATGGTGAGGATCTGAGTGATACTCTAAGCAATGGCTTAAAATACATGCATCAATAGTGTGCTCATAAAATGGTAATTCGTCTATATCGGCAATAACGCCGGTGTGAGCGCCCGCTTGCGCTACGCACACTTGGTGTTTTATTAAACATTTACTGGTGTTTAGCTCGCCACTCAAACTACCTAACTTAAGCATATGGTAGCCAAACATACGGGGGAGCCACGGCGCTAATTTACGTTCAATCTCACAGCGTAAATAATCCCCATGAGGAAACTGCTGCCATGACAACGGTTTAGGTCCTTCTTGAAAACTAAGGGCTGGTTTCATTTTATGAGCTCGTTATACTAGGTGTTAACTGTCACTTTATAGAGCAACGTTACATGGTGCAAGTCAAAGCAATTAAAGCCTTTTCAGATAATTATATTTGGTGCTTAACTACAAGCAATAATACGCAAGCTTGGGTAGTCGATCCGGGCCAAGCAGAGCCAGTACTTGATTATTTGGCGCAGCATAATTTAACCTTGGCGGGTATTTTAATTACCCATCATCATTACGACCATACCGATGGCGTAGCAAAGCTGGTTAGCGAAAACCCAAATATTGCTGTATACGGCCCAACTAACAGCCCGTTTAAGGGGATTACTCAGCAACTTACTGATGGCCAAAGTATTACAGTGCTTAATACTGCTTTTAATATTATAGCGACACCCGGGCATACTCTAGATCATATTTGTTATGTTAATGAACAACTTGCCTTTACTGGTGATACTTTATTTAGTGGTGGTTGTGGGCGTTTATTTGAAGGCTCTGCAGAACAAATGTGGCACTCGTTTAATAAACTGCGCGAATTACCTGCTGATTGCAAAGTTTACTGTACTCACGAATACACTCAAGCTAACCTCGCTTTTGCAACAGCCATTGAACCGCGTAACCCAGAGCTACTTGCCTATAGTAAAAGAGTAGATGAACTGCGCAGCAAAAATGGAATTACTTTACCAAGCACTATCGGCCAAGAGCTAAAAATAAACCCCTTTATGCGCAGCGATTTACCTAACATTACTGAACTAATACCAAAAGAATTTTGCTCGGTTACAAAAAACAATGAACCTTGGGAAAACTTTGCGGGTCTGAGAAAGTTCAAAGACCATTTTTAATCCGCTAACCAATAGCCACATGTACTTTTTGTTTAGCAATCAAAAAGTTAAAATTAGCATTTGATTATTGCTAAGTGTTTTAAAAGGTCACAAGTGGCAATGTTAGCTCATAACGGGTAGTATTCGCCGAGTTTTTTACCCCATGTATTGGTATTTATGAATAAATCTCCCCTATTACTGGTTTTAGTATTAGCACTAAGCGGCTGTCAAACGTTAACAAACGAAAACACTGACTCGCAAGCCGCAACTCAAGCAAATAAGCAGCTTGGAGGCGCAAGTCCACACGATATTAGCAATGCATTAATGAGCAGCGCCAAGTATCAACACGTTAAAGATACTGACACTGAAGCACCTATTTTTGATGATGTATGGGAGCGTATTCGTTACCAGCTTTCAATAGAGGTGCCGCAAAATCGCCCCGTAGTTACCGAGCGTAACTATTATGCAAAGCACCAATCTTATTTAAATCGTATTTCGAAGCGTGCCGAACCTTATTTGCATTTTATTGTTGAAGAAATAGAAAAACGTGAAATGCCTATCGAAATTGCACTGCTGCCTATTGTAGAGAGTGCTTTTGATCCGTTTGGTTACTCGCATCGCACGGCGTCGGGTATTTGGCAATTTATGCCACAAACCGGTGAGCGTTTCGATTTAAAGCAAAACTGGTGGTATGACGGGCGTCGCGACATAGTACAATCAACTCGCGCTGCGCTTGATTACTTGTCGTATTTACACAAAACCCTTGAGGGCGATTGGCTCAATGCCATTGCAGCTTATAACTCGGGTGAAGGTCGTTTGTTGCGCGCGATTAAAAAGAATCGCAAGAAACACTTGCCGACCGATTTTTGGTCACTTGATTTACCTAGCGAAACCACCGCCTATGTACCAAAATTATTAGCACTGGCCGACTTATTAAAGCGCTCAGATGACTTTAACGTGACGTGGAATCCTATTATAAATGCACAAGTTGTTGAAGTAGTTGAAATTGGTTCGCAAATTGACTTAGCACTCGCTGCAGAAATGGCCGATATAACACTCACTGAGTTGTATAGGTTAAACCCTGGTTTTAATCGTTGGGCAACCGATCCTAATGGCCCGCATTCTTTACTATTACCGGTTGATAAAGCTGAGCAGTTTAGTCAAAAATTAGCTAATACTGATATTAAAAACCGCTTACGCTGGCAGCAATATACGGTTGAGCGTGGCGACAGTTTATCGGTTATTGCCAAAAAGTTTACCACCAGCACCAGTGCAATCCGATCATTAAATAAGTTAAGCTCAAATACAATTAGAGTCGGTCAGCAACTATTAGTGCCACTAACTGATGGCGCAATTAATAGCGAACATTTACCAGAGCAAATGCGCTCTGCGGCTAATAATACCAGCCGTACTAAGCTTTCGCATACGGTTAAAAGTGGTGATACGCTGTGGGATATTAGTCGTGAATACGATGTCACTATGGATGAGCTTGCAAAGTGGAATAAGCTGAAGAAAAGCGCCACATTGCGTTTAAATCAAAAGCTAACGGTATATAAATCTGCTAATAAAGCAAAGACAGCAGCAAACACTACGCATCGTACAATTACGTATAAAGTGCGCCGTGGTGATTCGTTAGCGCGTATTGCGTCTAAGTTTAACTTAACTGTAAACGACATTATAAAGTGGAATAGTTTAGCCGGACAAAAGTATTTACAGCCGGGGCAAAAGCTTAAATTAAAAGTAGATGTTAGAAGCAGTTAAACTGCAACAGGTAAAACTAAGGCGCTTATAGCGCCTTAGTTATTTTAGGCTTGTGCTAATATTGCTTTAAGGGTGCTTTGTTTTGCAATAATATCTTTATAAAGCGCAAACTGATTTTGCGCCCGCTCTAAATTATGATTGGCATGTTTGATTGAAAAATAATTATCGCCATCAATATAATCTGTTAAAAATCGCAGGCCTATCATAAAGGTCATCACTTTAGCACCTAGCCAAAAGCTTTGTTTTTCTTGCTCGGTGATCAGGCCTTTTAATGGCTCTACGTAACCTTTAACTATGGCTGCAAATATTTCTTCGCGCACACCTACATTACTTAAATCGGTGGAGTCTTCTTGCTCTGGTGAGCAAAAGGTGCGTACCATATCACCAAAGTCGTAAAGCCAATACCCTGGCATACAAGTGTCTAAATCGATTACCGCTTTAGCATTATGTGATTGCTCACAAAACAGCATGTTATTTATTTTTGTATCGTTATGACAAGGCCTTACCGGTATAGATCCTGCTAATGCTTGGAGTTCATCAATGAGTGTAAATTGCGATAAACAAAAATCAACCTCAGCTTGGCAACTAGCTAAGCGCTGCTCTGGGTCAAGACTAACTGCAGTTTTAAACGTCTGTGCACGCATGGCTAAGTTATGAAAGTCAGGGATCACATGGTGCAATTGTTCTGCATCAAAATCCTCTAGCGCCACAGCAAATTGACCAAAGGCATTCGCCGCAGTTTGCGCTTGGGTAGCATTAGTGACTACATCGTCGCTGTAACTGCCACCAATAAACTCTAGTGCTCGCCATACCCCCTGATCACAGTTAACTAAATAGTCATTATTAATAGTCGCTACGTGGCGAATAATATCTAAGTTGTACTCACCCAATTGCTGCTTGCTAGTTAGGTGTTGCTCTATTAAACGGGCATTTTTTACGAGTAAACCGGGCTCAGGAAACACATCAACATTGAGCTTTTGTACTACTAGCGACTTTTTAGCAGTGCTAAGTAACCATGTACTATTGATCAGCCCACTACCGATTGGTTTGATACTGATATGCTGATTGCCTACGCCAAAACTTTCAGACAAATGAACCGCGATGGGATTTAGCTGCATAGCTATTTTGCTACCTAAAAATAAAATAACTCAGATAATAAAGGTGAGCTTAGGGTAACACTCACCTTTATTAATAATTAAAGCTTACTAAGCCAATTTTTTAACCACGGCTCGGTAACCGGCCAAGGTTCAAAGTCTTCGCAGGCATCAACTTCTAAGCGGTTACCAACAGGCTTAGCTTGTAAGTCACGTAATAATTCATCAAAGCTGCGCCCTGCACCACAAAAGGTGTCGCCGTAGCTTCTGTCGCCCATGGCAATAATTCCAAATGGCTTGTCGGTTAACATAGGAAAAGTACTATTTAACTGATTATAAAAATCAGCCAAGTTATCAGGCACATCGCCTTGGCCGGTTGTTGAGGTGATAATTAAAATATGTGATGCACTTTGAATGTCGCTCAACACTGGCTCATTAAATACCGTAACGCCATGCCCAGCTTGCTCTATTGTTGTGGCTACTTCGTCACTTAAACGCTCTGCACCGCCATATACGCTGCCTACAAAAATACTAATATGTGCCATTAATTAATAATCCTTTTCTTCATCTGGCCAACCTAGTTGTTTGCAAATGCTGAGCATTGCATCACCTAGTGGCGCTTTAATTGTTATTGATTCATTACTATAAGGGTGCACAAAGCTAAGCTCAGTTGCAAATAACATTAATCTGCGCAGCTCAAAATGCTCCCTAAAAAATTGATTATGCTGATTATCACCATGGTTTACATCGCCAATGATAGGCAGTGATAAATGCTTTAAATGCCGACGAATTTGATGTTTACGCCCCGTTTTAGGAAAACATTCTACGAGGGAATAGCGCACCGTTGGGTACTTGCCAATGGGAATAGGCAAGGCTGCTTGGTGCAAGCAGTTAAACTGAGTTTGCGCTTCTTGTGGCGCTTTGTCTTGATCGGCAAACTTATCTGCTATTTTGTCCAGCTCTTCTTTTAGTGGTTTATCTAAAAATACCGACTCGGGTGCAAAACCACGTACTAAGGCTAAATAGCGTTTACTAATAGTGCCTTCAATAAATAACTGATTCATATCGCGGGCCGCTTCTGAACTTAACGCAAACAGTAACACCCCCGATGTGGGTCTATCGAGCCTATGTACCGGAAAAACATGCTGCCCAAGTTGATCGCGTAGCATTTGCATAGCAAACTGGGTTTCGTGCTTATCTAAAAACGAACGATGCACTAATAAGCCTGAGGGTTTATCTATGGCTACGTAGTTTTCATCCTGATACAAGATAGTCAGTTCGCCATACTCAATTGGTATTGGGCGCTCACTCATTTGGATCTCCTAAAAAGGCATCGAGAGCTGTTAACAGAGTAATAATTTCATCGCTGCCTTTTTTACTCGCAAGCGTCATTTGTGCCATAGGAGCAATTGCAAAGTTGCGCGGCAATGGCTGCTTATCAATAATTAGCTGCTCAACTTTTTCAATAAATACAAACTGTAACCATTGTTCAAATGCCATGGTGTCGTGGCAAAAAGGCACGTTTGATTGTAATGCTTCTGCTGCTATTGGCTCATTTTGCCAAAGCTGATGCTTTTTTAAAAGTGCCCTTAACTGCACTAAATAAGCTTGGGTTTGCTGGTACATAACCGCCCTCTTAAAACTAGATGAAGTAATAATACCATTTGTATTTATTAAGAGGGAAATTATAGTAACTGAAAATACCCGCTTAATATTACCCCCGCTTGCTCAGTTATTTAGCAAAATCAAAACTCAAACTCTATAAGCGCGGTTCCCTCAACCTTTGCTATGGCGTATAATTGACGCAATTTTGTAGTAAAAACAATTGAGAAAACGATGAGTAAGCAAATAGCGACATTAGGGCAGCTTTTAGATAATGCAGGTACTCAGTGGCGCGCGTTTGATATTGGTAGACACATAACTAAGCTTGATAAAAAACAATTTTTAGCCATAGAGCAAGCACAAGTCCCTTACCCTTATCCACTTGCTGGTCATGCGTGGTTAGCTATTCAGTTTTGGGATAGTAAAGCGAGTAAAGAACCTTATGTATGGTTTTTGAAATTTCCAGTTGATGAGCAAAGCAAACTGGTGAGTGCGAGTCGCGATCACTTTGCCGACATGGTAATTGAAGCACTCGGCACACAACTTACCGGTGAGCAAGCCGATGGTAAACTTGATAACAATCCTTATGTTTTTACACCAAACGCTAATAAATTAGCAGCCTTTAATGCGCAACTTAAAGTACTATTAAAACAACCTGCATCACAGTATTACGAGCATACGCAGCTGTACTTTAGTGGTAAGCTGGGTTTTGAAAATTGGCAAAGTGTGGCATTACAAGGCATTGCCGATTTTGCACTGCGCCTCGATAATGAGACTAACTTAGCTAATTTACAAAAAGCCTGGCCTCATTTGCCCGTTGAGGTATTACAGCCCCTTAGCGCCATGCTTGAGCATGTAGAAATACCGCCCTCATTAAGTCAATTACTAGTAGGGTTCGGCCAAGCGGCTATAAAAAATAACGACCCGTTTGCTGTTACAGTAGCGCTACGTTCGCTTTCTAAAGCGCAAGCGCAAGGCTTAACCGCCCAATTGGTCGATAGCGTATTAACTTCATCGATTAATCAAGATGCTGACGTACTGCTCACTATTGCTGGGCGTTGTTTTAAACAACTAGAAGACCCTGAACGCTTGCATGTATTTATGGACAACTGTGCACACCATCAACAAATTACTGAACTATTTGTGAGTGTTTTTGCTGATTTAGTTGCAATACCCACCATTCGCCCGCATTTATTAGGCTTATTACGTAAAGAAAATCGTAGCGAAACCCTCGCGCGTGCAATTGGAAGGTTATTCTCTTAAATGGCAAGTTTATGGACGTTCATACTTATTGGTAGTGTAATTTACTTATTTTGGCTAAACCGAAAGGTAGCCGAGGCGGCGAACGTTCATGCTAAACGCCAAAGCGAACAACTGCAGGTGCAATTAATGAGCGTTGCCTGTAGTAAACGCCGCTTTGGCTTTTTAAAAAGTGGTAAACCTGGAGTGAAAAGCGAATTTATTTTTGAGTTTTCAAGTGATGGCGAAAATGCCTATCAGGGAATACTGATCATGGAAAATGAGTATTTAAAAAGTGTGGTTATTCCACCGCATAAAATATAATCTTTATACTGCGCTAAAAGTTTAATTTAGGGTAAGGTTTAATTTAAAAATAAGTAAAACACAAAAAACTAAGGCGTAACTAAAGTTACGCCCCAATTGACAAACATCCTGTTAGGTATCCTTTACCTGTGTAATCCGTATTATCATCCTCTGAACGAGCAAACAACCTTGTTCACCCTCACATTGCATCCTGCAATATCCTCTTGCCACCTTGGCTGTCCTGCGTAAACTAACGCTCCGGCTACTTCCTGTAGCGCCATCCTTGATTACCCCTTAGTAGCTCCTGCCACTTAAGCGCATCATGCACTTTCCTACTCATCCTTGCATCCGTGTTAACTTGTCCGTTTTGCTTCTTGCTAGCGTCTGCTATGTTGCCTACTTCCGTATCCTTGGTAATCACTCAATCATTGAGCTGTGTCGTCTTGACAAAGTAAAGTTTAAAGCAAATGGCTAGTAGATATAGTACCTAGCTGTTAATTATTAAATGGCATTTATATTAAAAAACACAAACTATAAAAATAACCTTACATATCAATCAAATAGGTAAGGAGTAACTATTTCAATGCAATTTAAACTGACAACTCGCACAGTGATGTGAGATATATCTCACGGTCATATGTCCGTTTTGGGATGTAAACCACCAATGCAGGCTACCTTATAACCTAAATTAAATTTAGTTTTTTGACTTAAATAACAATTCGCCCGCAATCTTATTAAAAGTAAGCTGCTTAAAGCTTTCAAACCCTTCGGTTTTAAAAAATTGAGTATGCTCTTTGCGCGTTACAAACACCGCCATACCTGTAGACTCAGCATTAGATTGAACTAGGTCATTTAGGCCTCTTAATAAATAACGCCCAAACCCTTGGCCATGAAAATGCGGATCGACCGCAATAAAAGCTAAAAAATAGTAGTTGCCCTGCTGCTCTAGTGCATCTCTAATTGTTTGCTCTTTATCTATTAGTTGATTGGTTTGTAAGTAACCAGCACTTAACATTAGCTTTAAGCGCCAATGCCAATAACGCTGCGCCTGTAATTGGCTGTTTGATTCGAACACGCAGGCAACGGCTTTGAGCTTATCGTTACGATATAAACCAATAAGCGGCTGCTTTTCTTGCCAAAAGCTGCTTAGCTCTTCGCGAATTAATGACCGAAGTTTTTTTTCGTAGGCCGATTTACTCTCTTGCTCGTAATTGAGCATAGTTTGTAAAATAGGATCGTCGTGGTACGCCTGATAAATTAAACTCGCGGCAATACTTATATCTTCTGCGGCTAAATACTGTACGCTAAATGTATCGGCTTGGGTGGTCACAGTCATTATTATTCCTTTTTTGTATTAGAACAACACATCATTATTTTCGCCTTATGATTAAACCATTAGCTTGGCGCTATAATCACTAACTTAATGCGATTGGGTTTACTCATAGCTACAACTTACACACATAATAAATTTATATTTGTTCTCTAAATAAGCGCTTTATTTACTCACTTTCTAAACTATAGCTGTAAAGTTATTAATGGTAAATTCAGCGTGAGTTTAGCTGGCTTAGACTATAGTTTATTTATAATCTTATTTTGACACGCTAGGAGCACAACATGGATACAACAAAGCACGATATAAATACACTGTTTGCACAACTTGGCTTACCTAGTTCTGAAGCTCAGATTGATGCTTTTATTGCTTCCCATGCGATTGAAGATACAACGTTAATACAAGATGCACCTTTTTGGGATGAATCTCAACAGCATTTTTTAGCTGAATCACTCGCAGAGGACAGTGATTGGAGTGAAGTTATTGATGAGCTTGATGTACGCCTTCGCCAAGGCAATTAATTTTAAGGTAATTGATTTAATTTGGGACATTTAATGTGCCCCTCCCTATTTATTGTTACTATAGCCTCCACGCAGCAGCTTCATGCTGCGTACCTATTTATACTAAAGAGTTATAAACCTAATGAATGCTGCTGTATTTGATGCAATTAAAGTCCTTCTTGATGAAGGCAAAGTACCTACTGTCGCGCTTACTAAAAGTCGTTTAATTAAGCCTGTGCCTATGCCTGTTATTATTGCGGCGGTGAGTCAGTATAAAAACAATCCAGATTCAATTTATAACTTAATGAAAAGCCAAGTACAGCCGAGTAGTAGCGATTCTAAAACTTCGCAGCTAGACAGAATTGAAGAAAAGCTCGACCGGTTACTTACCCTACTAGAAAAATAATAATTCGAGACTATAAATGTTCGTTGTTGATTTAACCTTTGATTGCTACCAAGACACCACTTTAGAGAAAGCCGAACAAGCTATTAATCGCTTGGTTAATGCGCTACGTTTTAATGGCCAAATAATGGGCGAAGAATTTCCTACTGTTTTAAAAGATGGTTACTTTATTACCCGTGTTATGTGCCCAAACGAAGATGCTATGCACCCGCTTAACAATAGTCCATTTGTAAAACACAGCATTGAGCAATTGCACAGCGCTGGTTTACTTGCGCCAAAAGTAAAAATTATTGGTCAAGATATTCATTCTAATGGGTCTGATTGCTGCGCCGAGCCTTCTAGCTATATTTTATACACCACTTATGTGCATACTTGTAGCCCACTTTATTGTGGTGACGACTTTTTACCGGTACCGCTATTTCGGATCCCAGCAATTGCTAATGGTGATTATAAAACCTTAATTAAATGGCAGGAAGACTGGCAAGCCTGCGATCAAATTCAAATTAATGGCGCAACACGCTGTGAGTTTCCTGCTCTTGAAGAAATTTCGAGTATTAAAAGCGACTTATTCCGCCGCGGTAAAGACATTACTAAACGAATTAGCTTTTTAACTAAAAAGCCTGTGTATTACTATATATACCGCGTAGGTGGCACCGATAAAACTTCTGAACTAGAGCGTAAATGCCCAAGCTGTAATGGCGATTGGAGGTTACCTGAATCCTGGTTTGGATTATTTGATTTTAGGTGTGAGCCCTGCGCCTTAGTGTCTAACATATCGTGGGACTTTCAATAAGTTAAAGATATTATTAATGTATTAGCTCGATATTAAAATTAATTCCGAGCTAATACTTTACACTAAATCGTTTTAAGGTAATTAACGCCTGTTTTAATTAAACCTCAAGCGCTTGCAAAAATTCTTCTATATTGGCAGCAAGCACATGATGCGTTTTTTTGCCTACGTACTCTAAGCACACTTCACCGCTGTGCAATAACACACTTACTAACAAATCATCTTGTGCTGTTAACCCTATAAATACTGTTTCAGGTTGTTTAAGTTTACGCTTCATTAAAACGTGGCCAGTTATATTTTGTTGCAATAAATCAAAGTCATCGCTATTCCATGCCTGTAACAATTCAACTTGGTGACCATCAATACTGGCTTGAATATTGCCACCATACATATGCCCATAAAGCGCATTTAAGCCACTTGGAAATGTAACATCCAATGCCTTAGCTAAATCATTAAGCGAGCCTGCAGGTTGCTGCAGCACAGCTTGCCACTGAATATTACCTTGTTGATCAACATTACCTATTTCACATGGGCTTGGCCATTGTTCATCGTGCACCATAAGTGGATGTTTTTGCGTGTTTTTTAAGGTTTTGTCATTAAACCTTTGGTGTAGCTGGGTTAACTGCAATACAACAGACATACTATGAAACTCATTTAAATTAGATATAATGCCGCTATTGTAACTATTTAAGGGCAAACATGACAGATTACAGCAATTCTCCCGACCTTAAAGGCAGTGTGTTAGGCCAATCAACTGAATATATAGATCAATATACTCCTAGCTTACTTTTTCCAATTGCACGCAAGCTAAATAGAGATGCTTTAAATATTGACGAAGCCGCTTTACCATTCAAAGGCCAAGACATTTGGACTGGTTACGAGCTGTCGTGGTTAAACGCCAAAGGCAAGCCGCAAGTCGCTATCGCTGTATTTACTTTTGCCTGCCAAAGCAGTCACCTTGTTGAATCTAAATCGTTTAAACTGTATTTAAATAGCTTTAACCAAACTCGATTTAACAGCCGTGATGAAGTGAAACAGCATTTAGTTAAAGATCTAACCGCAGTGGTTAACAGCTTAGTACAGGTAACTTTATACAATGCAGATGAGTATAACTGCCTTCCTTACACCCCATTACCTGGTGAGTGTATTGATGATTTAGATATCGAAATTGATAACTACGATATTGACGCTCATTCTCTAAAATCGCAAAGTAATAAAACAGTAACCGAAACCCTGCATAGCCACTTACTTAAGTCTAACTGCTTAATTACCTCACAACCCGATTGGGCAAGTGTAATTATTCGTTATACAGGTGAGCAAATATGTAGAGAGTCGTTACTGCGCTACTTAATTTCGTTTAGAACCCATAATGAGTTTCATGAACAATGCGTGGAGCGTATTTATAGCGATTTAAGCACTCAGCTCAGCATTAAAAATCTTGAAGTTTATGCTCGCTATACGCGCCGTGGTGGCCTTGATATAAATCCGTATCGCTCAACTCATAATAACGACACGCCATTTGCAGTTAAAATTAACCGCCAATAAGTGTTTATTGTAATAAAAAAGGAGCCTAGGCTCCTTTTTTATTCACTACGTTTGGTGGGAATAGCCACAGCGCACACGTCTATATAATTAGCTGTATGTACAAACCAAGGCTCAGAGCGATTTTTTCTTGCCGCAATTAGGTTTTTAAATGCCTGTGAGTTTGTTTTCATCACTTTAAAAACACTTTTATCACTATTATTAATGTCTTCAAGTACTTGAATATCAGTTATTGGGTTAAATTCTTTATCATTGCGAGCGGTACGCTCTAAGCGGTTAACATGCTCTATACCCTCAAGTACGCGTCCAAATACAGTGGTGTTTTTATCTAAATAACGTGGCGCTTGCCCTATAGTGATAAAGAATTCGGTGCTTGCACTATTTATATCGTTATCTCGCGCCATTGCAAATATGCCACTGCAATGTACTTGCCAAGTTTGGGTTTGTAGTGCGTTTTGAGCAACCGCAAAACCATTTAAAAAACCAGTTATAGGTGCATAACCATCACCTTCAAGGGCTGTAATTGCCAACGGGTGTTTAGTAGTTAAATAAAACTCGGCCAAAAGTGATTTATTTGCAGTCTTAATAATCTTTTTAGCACTGCTAGCACCACCTTGAGCTACAAATCCCTCAACAAAGCGATAAACACTCGTTCCTTGATAAAAGCCTTCTCGCGCAAGCTTTTTAATATTTTTTACATGCTGTGGAGCAAGCTGCGGATTAAGCTCAATATAAGTGGCGCCTGTGGGTAAGGTTATTTTTAAAATATTTTGCGAGTTAACCACTCGCCACTCGTCCTCGGCGGCTTTAGTAATAACGTCACTGGCAGTGTACTTTATTTTCGGCTCAACTTGTTGCGTGGTAATGCTTTGTTTATATTGTCCAGCACAGCCGTTTAATAACATCGCAGCGGCCACTGTTAACAGGTACTTTTTCATAAATTAGCGCCTTATTATTATAGTTTTACATTAGGGTCTTATCCTTAAGCTTGGTTATTACTTGCTAACATCTGCTTTAACCTGTAGTTATTAGTCCCAATCAAACTTATAAAGTATATCTACGTTTTGATATAGCCCACTGGTTATTTCGATATAAAACTGCGAAAGCAGCTGATAACGTATTGCCACTTCACTAAGGGAGTCAAAAATACCAACACTGTATTTTACTTGTAAGCTCGGTGCCACATAGCCTGATATTTCTACTTTTGTTTGCTCACCACTGCCTTTAGAGGTAAGGCTAACATCCGACAAACCAAACGTTTCACCCACTTTAGAAACCAGCCCTTCACTGCGGCTAACCCCCTGCGAAAGTAACAACTGAGTGAGCATAGCATCGGTGGAGCTATCGCCCTCGCCTAGTGGTTGGCCATTGAGTAAATAGGCCAAAGCTTGTGCCTGATCCATCGCTGGCTCCGAAAACACTTTTAGCCTGGGTTGCTCTACATTACCTGTAAGCGTTACCCCAGCAATAACACCATTGGCGGTGTTTTCGGGATTACGAATGGCTTTAATATTTAAGTAAGGCTGCTCTATTGAGCCACTAAAGCCAACCTGGCCGGTACGAATTAACAAATCTTGGCCAAATGCTAAGTATGTACCGTTTACTAACTTAAGCTCGCCTGTGGCAATAATAGGAGTTCCTTGGCTCATTTTAATCGCCAAATCGCCTTCTACTTTAGATTCTAGACCGAATGATTCAATTTTCACGTCATTTTTTACAATCAGTTTTAAATCTATATCGTAATCAAATGGCACTTTTTTAGTCGCTTTGGTTTTTTGATCAACGATTATTTCGTCATCGCTAACTTGCACAGCGCCCTCTGGCAACTCTTCTATTTCAATTCGCCCATAAGGGACAATTACTTCACCCACAAGGTTTATTGCGTTGTTAGCCAAACCAATTTTTAAATCTGGAGATACTTTAAAAACGACTCCTTGCTGAGCACGTACATAAAATTGCTCACCTACTATTGCAACGTTAACGGCTGGTTGTTCACCTTGCCAATCTATGTCGCCATTTAATTTAATATTCCCGCCTTGGGGATCTGTTAAAAGGCCTTTAATTGTTGCTGTCGCTTTGTTAAATAAAATACTCACATTCGATTTTTCAAGTGCTATTGGTAGTTGTTCACCTTGTAAATTAATATCATCAATATTTACTTCACCTTCAAGGAGTGGCTCTTTTAATGTACCTGCTAATGCAATTTTACCGCTAATATTGCCTTTGAGCTGCTCAATAGTGTCTAAAAATGGCTGCAAGTTAGAAAATAATATTTTATCTATGTTTACATTACCGCTTAACGCTTGCGTGTTTTGTATGTCATCTACATTAATTTGGGTGGTAATTTCACCTAACACGCTAGAGTTTAAGTTAGCTGTTAATTTACCTGTTTGAGAATCAGTAAATGCATTCACACTAAGCGTTTCTATTGGTAAACGAAAGTTATCTTCTTCGGAATTGTATTTGGCTATTAAGTTATTTGAATTTAAAGAAGCGCGTAATGTTTTCAGCGCACTCGCTTGCCAGTTTGCAACAAGTTCCCCTGTTAAAGCGCCTTCTGCACCAACATTATCAGGTAGTAAATGCTTTAGTTCCTCAAGTGCTAAATTGTTTAATTTAGCATTGAATTGACCTAACTGTTTATTTTGCGACAAAGTGTCGATACACAACTCACTTTGTGCAGATTGCCAGCAGTGCTTACTTACATCAAAATCGCCTGTTTGGGTGTTTACGTTAAGTGTAATTTTTTTACTGTTGTTAAAGCTTAGCTTTTTATCGCTTAACTGCACATTGCTCAATGCACCTTGCCAAATCGCATTGGTAAGTTGACCATTAACTTCAAACTCAACTGCACCTTGTTGCGCATCAACAGATGCGGTAAGTTGATGATCTTTTTTATCCCCTGTTGCATCTATTTTTACACTGTTAATTTGTTGCTCAGCAACTAAAGCCGAACCAACATCTATTGCAATATTAGTTTGCCAATCGGCCGCTGTATCAAGATCAGCTTTAACAGATAACTTACTTATGTTTATTTCATCAAAAATAAAACGTTCCAGCATTAATGCTAAGTCAACCGACGGTGTTAACCTTTGACCTCTAAGGGCTATATTGGCCTTACCATCTGCAATAAATGGCATATTAGCCTGCTCATCACTTTGTAGTGTTATATTGCCATCTACTAACCATTTGCTATCTATTTGGCCATTGAGTTCTAATTTATTTTTACCACTGCTTAAATAAAAACTATCAATATTAGCTTTAAATGCATTATCTAGCCTAAAGTTTGCGGCAAACTCTAATGGCACGTCGTTAAGTGTGCCGGTGAGTTTGGTATTATTCATTTTCAGTTGCCAAGTATCCGTTTGTGCATTAAATGAGCCTTTAAACTGCCCAGAAATATCACTCGTTACTGCATCTGTTAAGTATTGCGCTTTTAAATGCGATAGCGTCCCTGCAAAATCTGCTTTTATACCTTGTTGCCAGTTAACATTGGCATTTATTTTTGCAGTACTGTCGTTGGCCTTAACCGACAATGTAGAAAGCTGTGCATGGGTAAGCGTGCCCGTTAATTGTGTGTTTAAATCAACGGCTGGGTACGCGCCTAACTGGCTCGTTGCAGTTAAACTAAGTTGATAGTCATCTGCGTTGCCCTGCGCACTTAAGTTAACCTTACGTAGCGTTAACTGCTCGCTTTGTGCGTCGATCAGCCACTGGTTTATTTTGCCTTTAACTGTAAATGGGTAGTTTGTTTGCTTTAAATTAGCATTGGCATTTAAACTAAGCGGAAATTGCCCTGTGGTTTCTAAATCAACATTTAAATTTGCCAAGTCGCCACTGAGTGATAAGTCAGCTTGGTGTTGCGGGCTTTTTAATACAATATGACCTTTTAGCGGCATATTACCTGCAAGCTCTGTGTTAAGTTGTGTATTTAATTGCCACTGCTGATAACGAGCCGCTAAAGAATATAAATTTATTTTGGCATCTTCTACAGTCATTTGCAGTGCTATATTTTCTATCTCATAGTCTTGTTCGCCCTGCTGTATAGCCACTTTATCAATATCAAACTGCTCAATGGTTATATCCAGTGGTGAAGTAAATTCGATATTAGGCAGTGCAGGAAGCTGCGTAATTGCCGTTGATGCTGTTTGTGATTGCTGGGATTGGGCTTGCTCTTTTAGCGTAACCAGTATTTTAGGTATGTTTAAGCTTTTTACTACAAGCTCTGATCCCATCGCTTTTGCCGATAACTTAAAGTTATCAACACGCACGTTGGCGCTTGGGTGTTCTAAAGTAAATACTTTTACAGCTATATTTTTAACAGCGATATTAAAAGGTAAGGTAATTTTAGTTAGTGGCTCAGATGGCTCTTCTGCAACTGCTTCAGTTGATTGCTCCAAAGTTAAGGCCATTGTATTAGCACTTAAATTATCAATGCAAATGCCGTCGCACTGCCACCAAAATAAATTAAGCTTTAGTTGCTGGGCATTAAAATCTACCCCGTTATTGTTATACCTAACATTAAATACATCGTTATATAAAAACCGACCGTTTTTAATGTCAATATTTAAACCATCAACCAACTTGTTTGCACTATAAGCAATAAATTGATTACCGGGTGCAGTAAATAATATACAAAATACGGTTATTAGCAGTATGACTAAAACAGCACTGACACTTGCAGTTATTTTTTTAAATACAGTCATTAAATTTCAGGCCCTATAGTAATACTCAAACGGGTGCTTTTACTTTCTTTGGTAAGTCCCCAAGCGTGGTCAATTCTAACCGGACCTACAGGTGTTAAATAACGAAAACCAAAACCAGCACCTACTTCAAATCTATCCGAAAAATCATTGGTTGCAGTACCTCCATCTACAAATAAAGCAACCCGCCAATTTTGCGCAAACTGATAGTTGTATTCTGCAGTACCAGAGACTAAGTACTTACCCCCTATTAGCTGCCCTTCATCGTTTTCGGGTGAAATTGATTGATACGCAAAACCACGCACACTTTGATCGCCACCAGCAAAAAAGCGCAGTGAATACGGCACATTAGCTATATTATCGACCAACATGGCACCTAGGTTCGCTTTTAAAAACACTAAATGGCGGTCTAAATAAGTTCTCAGCCAAGCGTTTTGTAACTGCACGCGGATCAAATTAGTACTAGAGAGTACATCTTCTACGCCAAACTCTGCAGATATTAACCACTGTTCGCCCCAATAAGGGGTTGTTCCCCCTTTTGATTTTTTACGTGCATAACTAATACCCGGCATTAACATTTCACTGCTTTCTTCTTCGTCGTCACCTATTCTATATGTTTCATGGTCGCGGCGTATAAAAGCGGTACGCACCCAGTTATTATCAGTTAACCATTGGCGTTGTACTTGCCCGGTAAGTATTTCACTATAAATATTATTAGCTAATTCATCCTCAAGTTTATAACCAACCGAAAAACGCCATAAATCGTCATTAGGATCATCCTCTGGGATTGTATAAGCCATTGAAATATCTTGTTGTCGCTCAGACACATTTAAGTTACTTTCTAGGTAATGGCCATCTTGCGTTATCCATGGTTTACTCCATTTAAAGCGCACTTTGGGGCCTAAGTCGGTACTAAAGCCACCACCCACTTCATAGCTATTTGCAGGTTTATGTAATACATCTACTTTTATAGGTACTTGGTTATTTTTACGTTCGGTTATATCTGCATATACTCGTACACTAGTAAAATAAGGCGTGCTTGATAAATCAAGATTATAATCGGCTATGTGGGTCGATTTATAAGGCTGCCCTTTGGCAAAAGGCGCTAAAGAACGAATATACTTTTCAGCAGGTGTATCGCTAGCAATTACAATATCGCCAAACTGATAACGCACCCCAGTTTCAATAATAAAAGTAACTTCTGCGCTATGTTTCCCCAAAGATACTTCTAGTTTACGCGCAGGCCATTTAGCGTCAAAATAACCTAGCTCTAACAGCATTGATTCTATTTTTTTATGCGCGCTGTCATAATGTCCGTGGTTTAAAATATCTCCCTGCTTTAGGGTAATATTATTAATTACTGCCAATAAAGCGGGGTCCTGCTTGCCAGCCCCCTTTACACTAATATTTATTGCAGCGATGCGAGTAGCTGGCCCTCGCTCAATTCTAACCACCAAATCACGCTCATCTTTATCAAAGTTAACCTCTACTTTAGGGCTGTAATACCCTAATGCTTTAATACTATTCTCGACTTGTTTTTTTGCATAGCGGCGCAGGGTCAAGGTCGGCTTTTCACCTATAAGTTGTTTTAAATAAAGCGCAACATTTTTTTCTAAATCGTCATTTATCCCTTTAATCTCATAATCTTCTATTACATTTTCAGAGGCAACAGACTGAGCACTCAGAAGAATGCAAAAAATAAACATGTAACGCAAAAACTGATTAAACAAGTAAATATCCTTACCTTTAATTCTTAAAATATAACGATGCATCAACTCTATAATATCATAGCCGTAATGAGCCTTACATTAACTTAATAGCTACCCAGTGACATAATATGCAATCTATAATATTAAAATTAGTACGCTTTAAGCGTTTATTTTGGTTACAATAGCCCTAACAAGTACACAATAATTTTAATGAGTTTTTTAATGCAATTTCCTGATGACGAAAATGGCCAACTTTTAGCTGAAATAGCCGCCGCTGGTATTGATTTAAGTAAAATGCACCAAGTCGATTTTTATATTTTATTTGAGCAACAAAGCGATGCAGAAAAGTTTGCCAAAGAAGTAGTAGCCGATACATTAGTACAGCATGCTGAACTCGAAAAATGCCAAGACACTGGCGTATGGGAAGTAATTACTCAAGTACAAATGGTTCCTGAGCACACTCTATTAGGCCAAGCTGAGCAATACATTGAAAGCATAGCTAATAACTTTAACGGTTACGGCGATGGTTGGGGATTAATGGACGCAGAAGAAGCTTAATCTGCATTCCCATACTAAATTATAAATCAGTTAAACCTAAGGGTTTAACTGATTAGCTTTTCTAAAACTGCCTTTATAATCAAACAGCTTATCTGCTACCTTCCAACCATATTTTTTACTTTTACGCGCAATTACAAAGTCGGGCGCAATTAAATCAAACTGCGCGTTAATTATTTGCTCTGCTGTTTTAAATTTTATGGGCGCTTGCCCTTGGCCAACTCGCTTACCAAATTGCCGATTAAAAATATACGCCGCCCCTTTATTGGCAATATCGTAAACTTCGTCGCAACTTGCACCGTCTTCGTCAAAATACGTTACTTTAATCATCTCATTTTTAAGCTGCGTTACACTTAAACCACTACAGCGAAGTACGAGTGCATCTTTTAAGTTTAGTGCATTGCGTAACTTATCATCAGGGTCGGCCATTACCGCACCGCAATCGTGGCATTTACGTGCGGCTATATCGTTTTGCGCACCACATTCATCACACTCTTTAAAGCGAAAACGATAATCGCACTGCTCTTTATTACCTTCATCATCTTCTAACAAGCCCTTACAGCGCCTACCAAAGTGTTCAATAACCTTTCCTGTAGAGTCAGTTTTACCCCAATAAATATTAGCAAAGCCACAACCCGGACAAAGCACTTGTACCGGCTCGTTATCGCTATCACCTTTTTTATCGCCAACCTCAGGGTGAAACAAATCAAAACCATTTCCGGCATAATCAATCACCAAACAATCTGTTTTTGAATCGGCTAATCTAAGCCCTCTGCCAACAATTTGCTGGTATAAACTCACCGACTCCGTAGGGCGTAAAATAGCAATAAAATCAACATGAGGTGCATCAAATCCGGTGGTGAGTACAGATATATTAACCAAATATTTTAATTGTTTGGCTTTAAATTGCTTAATTATTTTATCGCGTTCGCTATTCGGTGTATCACCTGTAATTAAGGCGCTTTGCTGGTGAGGTAAATAGCTTAAAATTTCTTGTGCGTGGATAACCGTAGCAGCAAAAATCATAATACCTTGGCGGTTTTCACTATATTGTATTACTTGTTGTAAAATGGCCTGCGTTGCGCGTGCACTGTTTTTTAATAACGCATTCATATCCTCATTAGTATAACGGCCATACGCATCACTGGTTAACGCCGAAAAATCGTAATGACTAATCGCCGCATCCACTTCATTGGGTGGCGTTAAATAGTTATGTTTGATCATATAGCGCAGCGGTAATTCAAAAATACAGCTTTTAAATGGGCTGTCTTTATTGCCCCGCACAAAACCATGATAGTGATGATGATAAATCCACCCCATACCTAACCGATAAGGCGTTGCCGTTAACCCTAATACTTTTAACTGCGGATTATGCGCTTGCAAGGCATTAATAACTTTACCGTATTGGCTTTTTTTATCACCATTAACTCTATGGCACTCATCAATTATTAACAGTGAATAATGCTCATTAAGCTGATCTAAATTACGCGATAGCGACTGCACGCTGGCAAAAGTAACCTGATGGTTTAACGATTTCTCTTTTAATCCTGCCGAAAATATACTCGCCTCAAGCCCAAAGCTTTTATATTTTTGTGAGTTTTGCTCTACTAATTCTTTAACATGCGCCAGTACTAATATTTTTTGTTTAGCAATACGCGAAAGCTCAGCAATTACCAAGCTTTTACCCGCACCAGTAGGTAATACAATCACTGCGGGATCATTGGTTTTTCTAAAGTGTAAAACGGTACGTTCAACCGCCTCGCTCTGATAAGGTCTTAGGGTGTAGGTCATGAGTTATAAAAGGTCTCAATGCGGTTAGCGGTTAGATGTTGAACAACAAACTCTTTTTAATATTAGCTCTATAAAATTTTAATTTTCATATGGAGCAACCGTTTTACTCAGTGAAATGTAAACCCTGAAGACTATATTATTTATAAATATAAAAAAATACCCATAATCAAAATGATTATGGGTATTTTATAGATTACTGCACCAATTAGTAGTTCTTAAATACTCTATTAATATAGGTTTTTATACACTATAAATTATATTTAGAACCTGTAAGTAGCTTGAAGATAAGCAAATCTGCCAATATTATCGTATATTGCTGAACCTGCTCCAGTGCCTGATGTACTTCCAGGTAATTGACGATTAAATAGGTTATCAACGCCTAGTTTAAAGCCAACGCCACTATCAAATTTATAAGCAACAGAGGCATCTGTTATAAAGTATGAGCCGTAACGCATCTCATTAGATGGGTTAGGGTTAGTTTCTAACTGTTTGTGATCATATAGTTCAACACCGTTGATAAAACGAGTACTAAATCCTACTGCAAGATTTTCATAAGTGTAATCAACAGAAATATTGCCCTGCCATGTTTCATCACCTAATACACCTTCAGAGTCAGTATAGTTTTCTTGTTCTGCTGAGAAAGGATAATCTTTTGCTTCTATCAAGTAAGTACCGATAAAGCTGGTGTTAAAGCTGCCCCCAAATGCATCGAAATCATAGCCGACTTCAAAATCTACACCAGAGTTAGTGCTGCGTGCGATATTTAGTGCAAAGCCTTTTAATAAAGTAATTTCGCTGGTATTAGGATCGCGAGTTATTAAGCCACAAAACTGATTATCAATTCCTGTAGGTGAGTCTACACAACGGTCAATAATAGTTTGAAAGCCAATACTGCTTATTGTGTCATCAATATCTATTTCCCAATAATCAGCAGTAACACTGAACCCTTCCAACCATTCTGGTTGATATACTATACCTGCAGTAATTGATCTAGACTCTTCTGGTTGTAGATCTGGATTACCACCAACTAAAGTCTCCAATGTCTTACTATCATAACTAGAATCAAAGTCAGATGGTACGCCAAGCGCTGCACAGTTAGCAGCACGTGTTGCGCGGCCACCGGCACTTAATTGATCCAGCTCAGATACTTTACAGCTATCATCTACATTCGTAAATGACTGACTTTGTCCTGAAAATAACTCATCAATATTAGGAGCACGCATTGCTTCAGAGACGGTAAAACGAGCACGTAACTCAGGGTTTATAGTCCAGTCAAGGCCTAATTTCCAACTGGTTGCATCACCAATAGTTGAGTAATCAGCATAGCGAACTGCAGTGTCAAAAACTAAAGTGTCAATCAAAAATACATCTTCAATTAAAGGCACCGATAATTCAAAAAAGGCTTCAGTTACATCATAGCCACCATCAGTCTCACCTAAAGCATTAAAGAACGTCGCGCCAGTTTTAGCAAAAGCATCCTCAATCGTTACACTGCTTTCATCGCGATATTCAACACCACCAGCAAAACCAACCATTCCAGCTGGCAGCTCAAAAATAGCTGAGTTACTAAATGTTGCATTAAATACTGTTTGCTTAATTTCAGATGTACCTGTTGATGTTGTGGTTACATAATCAATCGCTTCTTGGCTAATCGCACCATCACCCATTATATTTGCGGCCACACAACCATTTGCTCTAGCGTCTGCATCACGACAAACAATATCGCCATTTCCATCAAAAATTGCATCTATAGCATTTGCGTAATTAGCCATAATTACGTTTGCACCGTTGATACGCTCTATCTCTGATTTACCATGTACTACAGAAAGATCCATAGCCCAATCATCACTGATATCACCTTGAATTCCGGCCACAAAACGCGTTGTTTCACGCGTATTTTCTTCAAGACGGCGACCAATATCGTTGTACATTTTACTAACACCAATAACAGACAAGCCTTTTTCGTCCATCATTGCAGCTGTATCTGGAGTTAAAAAAGCATTGTCACGCTTAATTAAATTTGCGCCACTAAAAAAGCGAAAGAAAGGTTGCCCTATATTCTCGCCTTCAGTTTTTGAATATTTCGCTTGAAAATATGCATTTAACTCATCTGTTACATCATAGTTTGTTTTAAAGTTAAAGTTTACACGATCGAACTTAGGTTGAATTTCTGAATATTGGCGTAAGTTAATAAAATCACAACCAGGGCTGGCGCAGTAATCACCATCATCAATAGCGCCAGTGTATACCTCACCTAAAGTACTATCGCCATTAAACTTACCTAAAATACCGTACGTATTTGGATCCCAAGCAGTACCTGCATTAGAAATTAAGTAATAACCCGCATTAGGGACTACAATTTTATCTGGATAAGCTTCACTATCAATTTGACCTTCTGGGCGGGCTTGACCTGTTACAACATTATACGGCATAGACGCATATGATGTTGCTGTCCAAGGGTTATCCAACGAGTTCAAAGAGTTTTGTGAATTGTATTCTACTGAAAATGCAGCATTACCACGACCTTCAGCAAAGTCTTTACCATAAGATAAAGTATACTTTTCATTTTGATAAGAGCTATTATCGGCAAACCCCTTCGTTGCTGATACATTGAAGCCTGTTATATCTTTTTTAAGAATAAAGTTAACTACACCTGTCACAGCATCTGCGCCGTATACTGCTGATGCGCCACCAGTGATAATCTCAACTTTTTCAATCCAAGCACTTGGAATCGTATTAGTATCTACTGAAGAAGTACCAGGAGCACTAGCAACGTGACGTTTACCATCGACTAAAACCAGTGTCCGCTCACTGCCCATTCCACGCAAATCTAGTAAACTGATGCCAGCCGTACCAATAAAACGACCTGAGTTTGCAAGTGAATACGTAGTAGCTAATGCGGGTAGTTTATTTAGTACTTCACCGATATTCATAGCCCCAGTATCAACTAAATCTTCCCCACTTATCACTGTCACTGGTGATGGAGATATAGCTCCTTCGCGTAATATACGCGAACCAGTAACTTCTATCCGCTCTACTTTTTCTGCGCCTTCTTGAGCTGCAATTGTGCTTGCTGAAAATAAAGCTGTTGATGCTGCACCAAAAGCAATCGCTAAGCGAACAGCTTTTGAAACTTGATTATTTAACATTTGATTCTCCCTATGTTTCTATTTTATTTTTATCATTTTTTATGAAAAATAAAGCTACGGTATTCTGCATAGCATCTACTTTCAATTAAAGAGTATTACTAAGTACACCATCAGGTCAACACCCAGTTAACACAAAAGAGCTTTTGTTTACGTGTGTTTACAAGGCGCATGTATTCACATAAACACAATAACTAATATCTGATAAACAATTTACCGCACTTTTTGTGGGTACTATTGTTTATCTATAATTGAGTTTTTAGGGGTATATGAATTAACTGATAAAAATCAGATTTTGATATTTGGCGGGGCATAGAGCAAAAATAAAGGTATAGAAGTAAAGGTAATATTACTTATAATTAATCTCTGTATTATGTTTGGTTTAGTAATTATTAAGCTAGCTTTTACATTAAAATTGAAAAACAGCCCATACTAAAGCAGTAACATATTACTAACTAAATAGAGCAATTGAGTTTAACTGCACAAAAGCGTAATAGTAGCTGCTACATATCTACAAAGTCACTTAGCGGATTAATAACTTTAAAGCTTATATAAAATAAGTAAAAGGCAGAGGTTTATATGCCTCAAGTCAGAAAGATAACTATTTAAAACAGACCGCTACAGTATTAATAGCCTGTTGCGTTATTAATGAAGGGACAATTGGTTATAATAAGCAGATAGTAATTTACAATTCTTTTTTACTTAATTTAGGCAGCAATAAAGAACTACATAGCTATTTATTATTGTACTAATTTACACTTTTAAATTAGTACAATACATTCAATGTTAAATTTACTTTCGTGCTTTTATAACCCAACAAAAAATACCTGCGTCTATTTTCATAACATCGAACTCGTAGCTGGACCAATTATCTTGCAGAAGGGTTTTTATATACTCAACATCTGAGTTTGACCACGATGCGGCTTGTTGATCTTGTAAGCGAAGCTGAAAAGAATATAAGTTATCGCGGAGTTCTTCTACTCTTTTACTGTCTGTTTGCGGCCAATCAATGATCGCTGGAAGTAGCTCTTTTACTAGCAAATTAAACCAGTCTAACTCATCTTCACTGCTGCATTTACTCTGCTGATATTTTACTTGCTGTAACAAGTTTACATTTTTTTGCTTAAATTGAACTTGTTGCTCAGCAGTCGGCTCTACCTTATTTGTAATAGACTGGCAAAGGTCAGCAAAGTCCTGCAGTTGCAATAACAAACCATTGTCTTTACTCAAGTCTTTGAGTACTTTCAACCCAATTTTACAATCTGTAGAAATAAATGAGTCTTGATGATGTACTAACGCAATAAATTCACCATTAGGTTTTAAGACCTTATTTACCGCTAAAAGACCTGCTGCGGGCTCTGCATACTCAAAACCAAATTGACTTATAACACTATCAAATAGAACGTTTTCAAACGCTAAGGCTTCAGAGGGCATATTGCCATAAAAATGTATTTTTTCGAGGTGTTTGTAATTAGGATCTGAGGGGGCATGTTGAGATAATGGTGCTATGTTTGCCGCGTCTGATGCATAAACATCAAAACTTGAATTAAATTGCTGCGCTAAAACAGCCAGTCCACCATTTCCGGTAGCTAGATCTAAAATTGTAGTTGATTCAGGTAGTGATTTAAAAATAGTTTGCCAAAAATTTGCTACAATGCCTTTATAACCTTGGCTGTGTTCCCCTTCTGCAAAACTATTAAGTGATTTGGTCCTTGACCAGTATGAATTCCAATGTTGCATTTTTTACCCATAAAAAAAGGTGGGTTTAAACCCACCTTTTTATTTAACTTATTTTATAAATTAAAACGATTGTGAGAAACGTAAGTACGTAACACGACCGTAAGCATCATAAAGGTTAAAGTTATAGCTACGTCCATCGTAGCTGCTTAACTGTGGCTCTTTCTCAAAGGCATTTTGCATACCAACAGACACCTTAGTTCCTGTAGGGAAGCTATATGTCGCTTGTAAATCATGTGTGATCCACGTTGCAATATTACCTGTACGTTCAACACTACCACCAGCTACTTGCGTTACATCTTCATACTGAGAACCAATCATGTTGATGTTCCAAGTAAAGTCAAAGTCTTGTATTGCATAGCTGTTTGACAATGAAGCACGTTGCTGTGGCTCACCAGTGTCTTTAAGTGTATTACGACCACCATCAATTTTACTTTCAAACTGATGACTAAATTGTAATGTTTGTTTTAATGTACCCGCTGCATCAAAGTCAAACGTTGTGTTTAAATTTAAATCTAAACCACTAATTTCCCATTTACCTTCGTTAGCATAACCCTGAGTGATAAGGTCAATACCACCATTGCTTAAACGTTTAACACCTAAACCTGCAGGAATTGGGTCACCTGTTTGTTCACGAGTTAGGATTGTATTAGCACCAAAGAAACGGATCATGTTAGAGATTTCAATCTCATAATAATCAGCAGAAAAGTTTAACCAATCTGTTGGTTGATAAGCTAAACCTAATGAAATTTGCTCTGATGATTCAGAACCCATTTCTGCGTTTGCTAAAGTAATCGCACTTACTTGCACATCACAACCTGCTGCCTGGCCTAAATTTAGACATGACGGATCATCTGATACACTTGGGTTACCTGGAGCTGGTTTAGCTGTAAGGATATCCAATGTAGGTGCACGGAAACCTTCACCATATGATGCACGTAATACTAGCTCTTCTGTTACATCATATTTTACTGAAACTTTAGGTGAAAAATCTGAACCGTAATCAGAATAATCATCGTAACGACCTGCTAATGTAAACTCTAGGCCTTCCATAACTGGGAATAAAGCTTCAAAATAAGCACTTGTTAAATTACGACCACCACCAGCACTATTACCTGCAGAACCACCTACTTGACCAGCTTCTGATAATGAATCGTACGTATCAGAATAATCTTCTTTACGGTATTCAAGACCAACAACAGCTTGTAGAGTTCCGCCATTCATTTCCATTACGTCAAATGCTGCAGAGCCAAACACTTCTTCTTGTTGGAAAGTACCAATTCGCGATGTAGTTACATTCAAGCCATTTAGTACTTTAGCGTAATTATTACGTTGCTCATCTGTAGTAAAACGAGTACCAAATGGGTCATTCAGCATGTAATCACCGTTATCAACTGCAGTTCTTGCATTTGAACCCATTAAATAACCACGGCCAATTTCATACGTTTTTGTTTGGTTTTTACGTGCACCAAAATCAACAAAAACATTACCTATTTGACCTTCAACACTAATCATAAAGTCAGTAGACCAGTTATCAACTTCACTATCACGGTTACCTAATGCAGCAAAACGATGACGATATCCAACTTCACGTGCACCTAAACCATCTGCAGGAGCATCATAAAAAGGGCTAGCTGGGTTAGTTGGGTTATTTGGGCTATCAGCAGACATGAAAGCACCAACACCTGCGTCATTCAATGTTGGCGCGTAACGACCAAAAGACTTAGTTTTTGACACTAGAGTATGCGATAAGATTCTCCAGTCATCATTAATATCATAATTAGCTTTTAAGAACGCTGATGTATTTGATGTAGAAGCTTCGTTAGCATTTGTCGCGTTAAAGTTATATGCACAGAAATCATCACCTGATGAGAAGAAGTTTTCGATTCCATCACAAGCGCTAGCTGATAAAATTGAACTTAGACCACCACTAAGTGGCTCCCCATCAGCACCAATACCATCGTAGCCACTTGGTTTTACCCAGTTTGCACCAAAGCTTGAAGCACCAGGCTGTACCCATGAGTAAGCATTTTCATAAATAATGTCACGGCTGTTCCAAGAAACACCACCAATTACAGAAGAGTTATCGCTTGAAGCACCAAATACTACAGAGCCTTCTTCACGGTCACCACCGTCTTCCGGTAAGCTTACTTCTGAAGCACCGATACGCATTTCAATACCGTTAAAATCTTTTCTGGTAATGATGTTAACTACACCAGCGATAGCGTCAGAACCATATACTGCTGAAGCACCATCAGATAAAATTTCAATACGCTCAACCGCCGCCATTGGGATTGAGTTTAAATCTTGTGAGTTACCAGTTGAAGGTGACTTAGGTAAGCGACGACCATCAACCAAAATTAATGAACGTGAAGCACCTAAACCACGTAAGTTAATTTGCGAAACACCTTGCGCAGAACTACCAGACTGTGGACGAAATGAACCCGCCGAGTTAAAGCTTGTATTACGTAATAAATCTGAAACAGAAGTTTGTCCTGAAAAGTCAATCGCAGCACGATCGATAACAGTTACAGGTACAGAACCTTCTAAGTCAGTTCTTTTAATACGTGAACCAGTAACAGCGATACGCTCTACTTTTTCTACGCCTTCTTCAGCAGCAATTGAGCTTGCTGAAAATACAGCTGTTGAAGCTGCACCAAAAGCGATTGCTAAGCGAACTGCTTTTGAAACTTGATTATTTAACATTTGATTCTCCCAAGAATACTATTTTATTTTTTTATATTTAATCATCTGATTACGAATAAACAATGATTATGTAACCAATGATAATACTATGAGAACAGAAAGGTCAACATAAAATTAACTTTAAGTGACTTGTCATTATCATATATCACACTTAATCACCGCTATTAGTACTGTCCGCTTACAAAAATACTTTTGGTAAGTTCGCTATAAATTAAAAAATAAAAATAACTCACTGTTTTTAAAGTGATTTACTTTAATGTTGTTTTCAGTTGTAGTTTAATTGAAATCATACTTGTTAACTTTCGGCATGTGAGTTTTTGTAAACAGCTTTTTAATCAGTTCTACACTTTAATTTTTACTGATTATTAAGCTTAAAACAAACTACTTTGGGTTGAGTTTGGCAGTACGCCAAGTGCGCTTAGAATCATATCGGCAACAGGTTCTAGCTGCCGCTGGATATAAAGAGGGTAATTGAGGGTATTATTTCCATTGTAAATTTCAGCGCCATTAATGGCATAAACATATTCTATTATTTGGCCGCGCTTAATTTGAAAGTCGGGATTATTCGCTTTATATTTTTTGACTGCTTGCACATGCGGGGGAATATTTTTTACATAGTCACTTAAATTTTGGCCTAAACGTTTACGGTATATAAGTTTTTTATCAAACTCCCCTGCATATAGTTTTTTAGTGTAGCTTTTTATAATGTCGTTTAATTGCTCTATTTCAAATTGTTGATCAAATAATGTTTTAAAAAGCTCGGTTTGAAACTCTTGAGCAAATTGGGTCCAATCGCTGCGCACGGTTTCCATTCCTTTAAAAATTAGCTGCTTAGCGTTGTTTTTTTCAATTTGGCCAACGTAACGTTTTTTTGAGCCTATTTTTTTTCCTCTTATGGTGGGCATAAAAAACGGGCTGTAATGGGTTTCAAACTCTATTTCTAAATAACTGGTCAACAAAAAGCGAGTTTTAATGCTATCAGACCAGCGTTTGTTAATAATTTGCATCACATTATTGCCTATTTCATTACACTGTGTGGCATTTAAGCGCTCATTTACTTTTACAAATATTGAATCTGTGTCGCCATAAATAACCTCATAACCCAGCTCTTCAATCCATTTTCGGGTGGTTTGCATGATCTCGTGCCCCCTAAGTGTAATTGAACTTGAGAGCCTGGGATCGTAAAATCGGCAACCTTTAGAGCCTAATACACCATACAAGCTGTTCATTATTATTTTTATTGCCTGAGAAAGCATTGGCTGGTTGGTGTCTTTAGCTTTTTGGCGAGTACGGGTTAAGTGCTTAATTAATTTAGGTAAGTGATGCAGCTCGCGTGAAAAAAGTGCATCGTTAAACCCTGCTACCGCACTTTCGGGAGAGTTTAGCCCTTCTATAAGGCCTAATGGATCAATACAAAAAGTGCGCATAATTGACGGATACAAGCTTTTAAAGTCGAGCACTAATACATTTTTATATAAACCAGGAGTCGACTCCATTACATAACCGCCAGGGCTTTCAAACGATAAGCCATGATCGCCTAAATTAGGTGCAACATAGCCACTGCGATGTAATAAGGGTAAATATAGGTTGGTAAATGCAGCTACCGAGCCGCCCATACGTTCTAGTTCAAGCCCCGTAAGTTGCGTTCTTACTATGGCAAATTCAAATAGCTTTAACTTAACAAAAATTCTATTTACTAATATACAGTCTTGGCGGTTATAAGCGGCAAGTGCGAGCTTGTCGTGATTAAATAGACGAATAATTTCGCTAAGGCGATTATCTGCTTGAATTAACTTAGACTCGCCCAGCACTTTATGAGAAATATTAGCTAACGAATAACTATCAAAATGATAAGTGGCATTTTTTAGTGTATCTATACCATCTATTACGCTGCGCCCAGGTAAAGTAAGCCGGGTGTAATGACCCGTTCTAATTGTTAGAGGTTGTTGATCTCTACCTAAATTAAGCACCAGTCCTAATGCTTCTGCGCGCGCGTTAAGTACGCTAAAATCAAATTCAATTACATTCCAACCCACAATCACATCCGGATCGTTACTAGTGATGTAGCACTGCAATTTTTGCAGTAAGTTTATTTCATCAACGCACCAGTCAATATTAAATGCCTTACTGTGAGGCTGTGGCTCACCAATCATTAATACGCAATCTAAGCCATTGCCAACTAACCCAACCGAAAACAACACGCCTTCTGCGTTACATTCTATATCTAATGAAAGCGACGCAAGCTGTGGCGTATATTCTGGATTAGCTTTTAGTTTTGCTTGAGTAATTTCGATAAAGCCATTTTTTTGTAGCGCCTCTCCAGTTACCCACACTCCGCCTTTAATAAAGCGCTCCATTAAAAATCGGTCGCTGTGGCGAATATCCCCTTCGTATATATTTATTTGCTCCTCAAGCTGGGCTCTTGCTTTATAAAGGCTACTACTGTCGTTAAAATAGCAAGCTGTGCAGTCAACACCACTAAAGTGGCGCATATTAACCGCTTTAAAACTTACCTTTATTTTGGCTTTGGCTAATAACGTTTGTGCAAGAGGAAGTTGTTGTTGCGCAATAAAAAATACGGCTTGCTGGTTTTCAACAACCACCTTTATAGGCCCATACTCAGAGCTTAACCAATAACACAAAGTAAGGCCCTGCCTGTTTTTAGACGAGTATTGTTGCCTTGATAAAATAAAGCCCTGATAGATTGCTTGTGTCAATGTCCGATCCCACTTAATATATACACTGTAATTATATACATACTTTAGGTAATCATCACATGCTATCGAGCTCATTAAAAAAAACTATTAGGCAAGTACATCAGCATGTGGCTAATAACCTAAGTGATTACCGCCCGCGTAGCAGCCAAAATTACTTAGTTGCCGAAATAGCAAAAACGCTAGCGGGTGAATATCACAAAAAACAACGTATTTGCGTTATAGAAGCAGGTACAGGCACGGGCAAGTCTCTGGCATATTGTTTAGGCGCTTTGCCACTTGCGCTAGCACAAAAAAAGAAATTAGTTATTTCAACCGCCACAGTTGCGCTGCAAGAGCAGTTAATAGCCAAAGAGTTACCTTTTTTTAAAAAGCATTCAGGGCTTAGTTTTAAGTTTGATTTAGTAAAAGGTCGCCAGCGATATATTTGCGCTCATAAACTACACAATGCGGTTAACGGCGATAGCCAAACACAAATGGAATTTATGCCTACGCTTAGCTCCCCTTTAAGCGTAATGGAAACCAAATGTTTAAATGAGCTTTACACCGCTTATACGACTAAAAAATGGCAAGGCGACAGAGATAGCTGGGCCGACACAGTTCCCGATAAAGTATGGGGATTAATAGCCTGCGATAAACACTCGTGTCAGCGCCAAATGAAAGCGCATCAAACCTGCCCGTTTCAGCTTGCGCGTCAGCAATTAATGCAAATGGATGTACTGGTGATCAACCACTCTTTATTACTTGCAGATTTAGACTTAGGCGGTGGTAAAATTTTACCCGAACCCGACAACACTATTTATGTAATTGATGAAGCACACCACTTAGCACATATTACTCGCGACTTTTCATCAGCGGCGGCGACAATAAAAGGCACCATAGAGTGGCTCGATAAGCTCACTAAATTTAGCGGCAAAATGGCTAAAGTAATAGTGGGTCAAAAGGCGATAGGACAAAACTTTAAGCTTTGCGATAGCATTAACGACGCCAACAAAGATTTAAAAGTAGTACGCGACATTCTCGATAATGCTGACTTTGAATATTCAAAAGATGATACTTACAGGTTCGAAAATGGCGAAATTCCACAGTCACTACACAGTAAAGCCAAAGATATAAGCGAAGCCACGCAAGATGCACTGCGCTGCTTAAGTAAAATGCATGACACGCTAACCCAAGATGTAAGCGACGGCGATATAAAACCCTACGTAGCCGACCCTATTTTAGGCGAGAGCGGGCAATACATAAATCGTTTAGAGCAATTAAATAAGCTGTGGTTTAGCTATGCAAATAAAGGTGAAGGTACACCGCATGCTAGATGGATAAAGCGCCTTGAGTATAAAAACCACCATGACCATTTATTAAGCGACTGCCCTATTGAAGTAGGTTACTACTTAAAAGACAAGCTATGGAGCGAGTGCGCGGGCGCAGTTTTATGCTCGGCTACATTAAGTGCTTTAGGCTCGTTTGATCATTTTGCTTACGAAACAGGCCTGGCGAAAGAGGAAGGCGTTAAATTTATTAAAGTGCCCTCGCCTTTCGACTACCCTAATCAAGCAACTTTGCGTATTCCGGTTTCTACAATTGAACCAACCGATAAAGCATTTAGCGATCACTTAGCCAATACTCTACCTGAGTATTTAGACACCAAAAAAGCCAACCTAGTATTGTTTGCTTCTTATTGGCAAATGGACCATGTATCAAAGTTTCTTAGAACAAAAGGTTTTAACTTATTAGTACAAGGCGAAATGTCGCGTGAGGCAATGCTTAAATTACATACTAAAAATATTGATGAAGGCAAAGGTAGTATTTTATTTGGCACCCAAAGCCTATCAGAAGGCCTTGATTTACCAGGTAAATACCTAGAAAATCTAATAATTACAAAAATTCCTTTTGCCGTACCCACCTCGCCAATTGAAGAAGCGCAAGCCGAGTTTGTACAAAGTAAAGGCGGCAATCCTTTTTTATCAATAACCGTTCCCGATGCGGCAAAGAAATTGGTACAAAGCTGTGGTAGACTGCTGCGTAAAGAAAGCGATGCTGGCTGTATTACTATTCTCGATAGACGCTTGATCACTAAGCGATACGGCAAAGCAATACTCGATTCCTTACCTCCTTTTAAAAGACAGATAGATTATTAATAATGTTTGAACTTGCACTCGATCCAACAACCTGGGCTATTTTATGTGCCGTTGCACTTGCCGCAGGTTTTATTGACGCCATCGCCGGTGGTGGTGGTATGTTAACGGTTCCTGCTTTATTAACAGCAGGCTTACCACCGCATTTAACGCTTGGCACAAATAAATTAGCCGCAAGCTTTGGCTCTTTAACTGCAAGTTATACTTATTATAAAAAAGACTTATTTAACCCTAAGTTTTGGCTAGCCTCTATTTTCGCCACCGCCATTGGCGCATTAATAGGCACTTTAATAGTTGATCACTTAAGTATCGACTTCTTAAATAAATTATTACCTATAATTATAATTGTTGTAGCCTGTTATAGCTTGTTTGGTAGTTTAAGTACCACAGAGGGAAGTGAACTACCTAAGCTTACCCAAACAATGAAAATAAAGCAGTGGCTGCAAGGCTTAAGCTTAGGTTTTTTTGATGGCTTAGCAGGACCAGGTACAGGCACCTTTTGGACCGCTTCAAACGGCATGCTATATAAAATGAACCTACTGCTAAATTGTGGTTTATCGCGCTCAATGAACTTTGTGTCTAACTTTATTTCACTTATTACTTTTGTAGCATTAGGCCATGTTAACTTTTTACTGGGTATTACTATGGGCTTTTTTATCATGCTAGGCGCATGGTTTGGCGCGCATTCAGCAATACGCTTTGGCAGTAAGTTTATTCGTCCAGTATTTAATACTATGGTTATATTATTAGCACTAAAACTTATTTACGAGGCTTACTTTTAATATGCACTCACCCGCTTTTGATAAACTACGCCAACAAGTTGCAACCTTAAAGCAGCAAGCCGAGCAATTTGATAAAGCCAAACTGTTTTCTAAAAACCGTTATATGCAAGCGCAACCAAGCTTATTTGACCGTGCTGTTTTTAGTACTAAAAGTATGAACCTAGCCGACTATGTAACCGAAATAGAAGACGAAGTATCGTCTTTACCACCAAGTGAGCATCGCCATGCATACACTTATGCACTTGAGCGTATAGCAACACAAGTACAAGCTGTTTTTAATGTTATTAAATCAACCCCTATTTGGATAAAAGAAAATAAAAGTCACTATAAACCACGCCCCAAACAAGCCGTTTATAAACAAGCCGTGCAACAAGTAATACAATCTTCTCATGAGCTTTATGACGAACTTAAACAAAATCACGAGTTTGAACGCCGATTATTGTTAATGATTGAAGAGCGTAAAATGCAAATGGATAAAGCAACCCCGGCTAAAGCACAAAAGCTAAATATGGAAATATTAACAACGCATGCACGCTTAGGGCGCTGTAGAAAAGCGATTTCAGCCACCGAAGAAAAAATACAACGTGTAGAAAAACAACAACTTCGCTAAACACTTTAAGTATGTTTCACAATGCCAATCAAGCCGTTAACTAATTAACCGTTAATAAATAGCTGTAAAGCTATCCCCTCGATTTATACTGTTCCTTGGTATAAACTCAATTAAATGGATTAAAAACGAGCGAGTGGAATATGCAATTACACGAAGATATACATAACTTTTATGAAAAATTTGTTTTAGAAGAAATAATTAATCGCAAACTTAATGAACAGTATACTGATGATGTAATGGCCGATTTTTGCTGTACTGTTTTAAATCAACTGCCTGCGCGCTATATTCGCTCCGACGTAGATATGGCCTATTATTTATCACAAACAGAGCGTATGCATATGCAACAGCGGGTGCAAACAGCCATTGATGTAGCAATTAGCCAAATTGCAAAAAAGAAACCCCAGCATGAGCAATAATCTACAACAAGCACCAACCCATATAAAACTCGCAGTCGATTTAATTATGCTACTAGAGCAACACGACGTTGCTCCTGATGAGGTACTTAAAGCACTCGAAATAGTAAAAATCGACTTCGAAAAAAAGCAGAATAATAAGCTAGCTTTGTGATTTTTGAATTAACAGTAACAACTGCGCTGTGGCGGTTGCATCGGCAAGCGCTCGGTGATGGCTGGTTAAGTTTAAATTAAAGTGCTTTGACAAATTACCCAACGAGTACGACTTTAAGCCCGCAAAGGCTTTACGCGATTCCACCACAGTGCACAACTTGGGCATTTTAAAAGGCACCTTTGCCATTTCGCATTCTTTTTTAATAAACCCGTAGTCAAAGTTAACATTGTGCGCAACAAAAATGCTTCCCGCTAATTTAGCCATTAAAGGTTTTACTATATCTGCAAATACTGGCGCATTACTTACCATGCTATCGCTAATACCGGTTAACGACGTGATAAAACCAGGTATATGTCGCTGTGGGTTAACTAAAGTAGTCCAGGTATCGATTACTTTGCCATGCTGTACTTTAACTAAGCCAATTTCGGTTATTTTGTTACCGCCTTTTAATGCGCCTGTCGTTTCTAAATCAACTACGCTGTAAATGCGGTTGGGATCTATAAACCATTTAACAACGGCTATATGTACCTCAAAACCACTGCTCTTTAAGTTATCTATAGTCGTTAATTGATTTCGCCTTAGCTTGTCGCCTGGGGCTTTTACTTCTTCAAAATGTACTTTGCCGTTATGGATAACCATTAAGTCGGGGTAGCCGTCTTTTAGCTGTAAATAATGTTTACTCATATTAGTTAAGTGAGTAATTAACGCCTCAATTGGGCTATTTAAAATCAGCGCTTCTAGTGGTTGTAATAACTCGTTATGCCATTTAAATAAACCGTTAGGTTGATCAAAGTATTGCGCTGCATTTTTACATACTAATTTAAGTAATGCCTGAGGTGTTTGGCACTGTGCTAAGCGCTCATTTATTTGCGCTGGTTGCGCTGCATAAAAATTACCAAGCCTTAATACCTGCGGATAAATATCAAACTCATTGCATGGCGGATAAGGGGTATCAATAAATAATTCGTGCCAAAATACTAAACCAAACAAACTTTGCCACAATGTGTTTTCGGTATTAAATACCTGCATACCTTGGCCAGTGTAATAATCGTTTACACCTTGCTCTACTTCACCTCGGTATAATTCGTCAATTTCGAGTACGCACTGAGTATCAGCAAGCATAGTGCTTAAACGCGAACGCGTTTGCTTATTAAATTTACGCATTAAAAAGTCGTCAGCAAAGTACAGTAAATCATCCGTTAGCGGATTTTCAATAATGGCTTCTAAGCGTGCTTTTACCCACTGTTTATTACCAAGCCTGTATTGCTCTCTTATTTGAATTTCGTGTGCTTCGCTATCATCCACACACCCTTCAAGTAAACTAAAAGCAAGTTCGCTATTGGTGTTTTTTAACTGTTTAAAAAGCTGTACTAATAACTTATTTTTAAGCGCAACAGCTATTGCACCATACGCAGCTTGCACTAGAACCTGCAGCGCTAAAGCAACGTAATCGTTCTCATCGGTTATATTTTTAAATGCTAATCGGTAACGGTTTAATAAATAGTTTGATTGCGCCTCGGCCTTCGTTTCAAAGCGCGATAAGCTCTCGCTATGCCCTTCACGCGTAGCGGTTAAACCTAAGTCTCGCATTACAAAACGATTTTGATGATTCACATCACCACTGCTTAGTTTACCTGCAAATAAAAACTCAAAATACTCATAATAATCGCTGCGGTTATTAATTACATACTGGCTATAAAGCGGTGCAAGCTCGTGCGGGCAGCTTTTAAAAAACTCACGGGCACTATCCACCAGCGCGCCTTTAGCGGCGCTCTTTTTATAGCTTATTTGTTCGTCGTAATTACTTAGTAACTCTAGTAAAGCAGGTTTGGTTAAGTGCGCCAAAAGCTGTGAATAATGCTGCTCGTTCGGCTCAAATAAAATACCTGCTTTTTTTAGCGTATAAATAGCCTGATGCGGCGAGGTTATTTCTTCATAAGTGAGGGACTGCGCTTGTACTAAATAGGGTTTGCGCGAATACACGCGCGCCAACATACACTGGCTTTGCTCATCAAGCTGATTAATTTTATTAATAAATTCGCTGTGCTTGGGCTCAAGTAAATGCATACATTTACTTGTTACAAACTCAATAAGCTCTCTAAAATGTGCTAAATAGTATTTTGCTGGTAATTCTTTTTTCATAACATTGCCATAGCTGTATATAAAAACAGTATCTAGTATTTATGCTTATTATTCAATCTTAAAGTTGTAATCAGTAATGCTTTGAGTTATCAGGCGTTAATTAGGATTAGATTTAGCACCATTAATAGTGCTAATAATATTATTTCTTACGCTAATTATGATGCAGCAGCCCTTGCTGTGGACGCCAGTGCGCAGTGGATTGCTAACTTTGCAATTACTATGACCTTCCCTATTATGCTTGCCAATATAGGCCTTGCCGGTGCTTACGGATTTTATGCGTTATCGGCACTTATAAGCCTGTTTTTTGTTGTTAAATACATTAAAGAAACGCGCGGTAAAACGCTCGAATCTATGTGATTTTTAAAAGCGGTGATATTAGTCGCCGCTTTGCCTTTGCACACAATAGCGCCATTTAATAATGGCGATTTAAATAACCTAAAGGTTAATTAGCAATCTATACTCATTTATTTTAACTTTATAGCCATTGTTCTATTACCTTTTATTATAAGTAATCTATTTAAATTCCTTTTTAGAATATCAAAAGTTAGCTATTGTCCGCCAATTCCAACTTTATGTGTCTACCAAAATGAAAAAACAGTTAATATCAGGCTTAGCTTTAACGTGCGCGTTGGGCTCATTTAGTACATTTGCTACGAATGGTTATTTTACTCACGGCTACGGCATGACCCACAAAGGTATGGCTGGCGCAGGTGTAGCGCTGTCAGAAGAGCTAATGTCTGGCGCTAATAATCCAGCAGCCTTTTTACCAAACGGAACACAGCTATCTCTGGGCTTAGAGCTTTTTTCTCCTGAGCGAAAATACACTGCATCAAAAGTAGATACTTTTTACCCCGGCGCATTTTATCTTGCAGCAAAAACACAAAAAAGCGACAACACCGTGTTTGCAATTCCAGAATTTGCTATTGGTCATCAATTAAATGAAAAAGTAAATATTGGTTTATTAGTGTATGGCAACGGCGGTATGAATACCGAGTACGGCGCAGAGTCCGCTCCTGAAGGCACCTTTTACGCTGGTACGGCAGGCGTTGATTTAAAGCAACTCTTTATTAGCCCAACCTTAAGCTATAAGTTGAATGAACAAACACGCCTTGGTGTATCCCCCATTTACGTGGTGCAACAGTTTGAAGCACAAGGGCTTGAAAACTTTGCTCCTTTTTCGCAATCACCAGAAGCGCTTACTAATAATGGCACAGATACAAGTACAGGGTTTGGTGTTCAATTAGGTATAAGCCATGCAATTAACTCATCGCTTAGTTTAGGCGCAAGTTACCGCTCAGCAGTGTCGATGGAAGAGTTTGATAGCTATAAAGGTTTGTTTGCAGAGCAAGGCGGATTTGATCTGCCAAGTTCGTTTCAACTTGGTGCAGCTTATAAGCTTACACCTAGTAATCAGGTGGTATTTGATTGGCAAAAAATAAATTACAGCGAAGTAAAAAGTATTGCAAATCCAATCAATAACTTAATGTCAGCGCCTTTAGGAGCTAACGGCGGCGCTGGATTTGGCTGGAACGATATGACTATTTATAAGCTTGGTTATCAGTGGCAGCGTACATCGCAACAAAAGATTCGCTTTGGGGTGTCTTACACCGAGCAACCTATTCCTTCGTCCCAAGTTATATTAAATATTTTAGCGCCGGGCGTTCAAGAGTGGCATTTTACAACGGGCTTTAGCCATTCTTTTACCAACAAGGTACAATTAAACGCTATGGCTTTTTATTCGCCTGCAAAAAAAGTAACGGGTGCTAACTACTTAGCGCCAAATCAGCAAGTATCAATCGAAATGAAACAAACCGGTTTAGGTGTTTCTATTGTTTGGGAAATTTAAAAAATGGTAACAGAATTCACCCCAGTGTCGGCTGCAATAGGCGGTGCATTAATAGGTATAGCGTGTACGTTATTACTGGTTTTATACGGAAAAATTGCAGGCATATCGGGCATTGTTAAGTCTGTATTTGCTAAAGCAAATTCGGGCTCTCGTTGGCAGTTATACTTTATTTTAGGGTTGTTGTTAGCAGGTGTAGCTGTAAGAGTATTTGCGCCTTCTTTATTAGAAGGCGAATTACAGTTGTCGCCTTGGCTTATTATTGTTGCGGGGCTTTTAGTTGGCGTAGGTACAACTTTAGCTAATGGATGTACAAGTGGCCATGGCGTGTGCGGCATGTCGCGTTTTTCTACCCGCTCTTGGGTTGCAACGTGTACATTTATGCTCGTCGCCATTATTACAGCAAACCTGGTAGGATAAGTAATGAAAGCAATTATGATGGTTGTTATAGGCTTTATATTTGGCTTAGGGCTTATTATTAGCGGTATGACAAACCCCGCTAAAGTAATTAACTTTCTTACCTACGGGAACCAATGGGACGCAAGTTTAATTATAGTGATGGCTGTTGCCATGCTAATAATGATGCTTACGTGGTTATGGGTTGCAAAAAAAGAGAAGCCACTCCTTTCAGGATCATTTAACTTAAGTGATTTGAAAAAAATTGATGCACGCTTAATTACTGGCTCAATACTCTTTGGTTTAGGCTGGGGTTTAAGTGGCATATGCCCAGGCCCTGGCTTGGTTCAATTAGTGTCTCTTAAAGTGGAATTTTTGTTGTTTTTTGCGGCCGTGCTAGGCGGTATGTGGCTAACTAAAAAGCTTACTTAAGTTTGATTTTAGAGGCTGTTTAAGTAACCCATTAATACCAGGTGTTAATGGATTACTTAAAGGTAATTAGCCAGCATTTATTATCCGAATTTAGGCCTTTTAATACTCAAGACTAAGTGGCTAATTAATTGTGTAGAGTAGCGCTAAAAAAACGCCCCTAAAAGGAGCGTTTAATTAAACCCAAAACAGATTAACTGTATGGATTGGTGCAATTTGGGATTACATTTATCAGGCTTTTTTCATACTGCCTTGCTCTTCAAGGCGAATATGCCAGCTAAACGCTTCCTCTAGTAAATGAGGTGTGTGTCCGCCTCGCTTACAAGCGCGCTCATAGTAATCTAGCATGGCATCACGGTAATCTGGGTGCACACAGTGCTTAATAACTTGTACAGCACGTTCACGTGGCGCTAAGCCGCGTAAATCGGCTAAGCCTTGCTCGGTTACTAATATATCAACGTCATGTTCGTTATGGTCAACGTGGCTTACCATAGGTACTACACTCGAAATAGCGCCATCTTTAGCAATCGACTTAGTAACAAATATCGCTAAATGCGCATTACGTGCAAAGTCACCCGAGCCGCCAATACCATTCATCATGCGAGTACCACAAACGTGGGTTGAGTTTACGTTACCGTACATATCAAACTCAAGCGCAGTATTAATGGCAATGATCCCTAAACGGCGTACTATTTCAGGGTGATTCGACACTTCTTGCGGACGTAACACTAACTTATCTTTATATTCTGATAGGTTATTAAATACTTTTGCATTACAACGCTCTGATAAAACAATTGAACTGCCTGAAGCAAATTTAAGTTTACCGGCATCAATTAAATCAAAGGTCGAATCTTGTAATACTTCTGAGTACATTGTTAAATCTTCAAAATCAGAATCTAACAATCCCATCATTACCGCGTTAGCAATATTACCAATACCTGCTTGTAATGGCCCTAGGTTTTCTGCCATACGCTTTTGTGCTACTTCTTCTTTAAAAAAGCTCACTAAGTGGCTGGCAATAGCCGCTGTATCTACGTCAGGGTCGGTAACTGTTGAAAACGAATCGCTCTGATTAGTAAAAACAATGCCAACAATTTTAGCAGGATCAATTGGAATAGCCGTGCTACCAATACGATCATCTACTTTAGTTAAAGGAATTGGTTGGCGCACAGGGCGATACGAAGGAATATATATGTCATGCAAGCCTTCAAGTTCAGGGCTGTGCAACATATTTATTTCAATAATCACTTCTTTAGCAAAAATAGCAAAGCTTGCAGAGTTTCCTACCGAAGTAGTAGGCACAATATGGCCTTCTTCAGTAATGGCTACCGCTTCAATAACCGCCACATCAGGCATAGTTAATTGATGATTACGCAACTGCTCAACGGTTTCTGATAAATGCTGGTCAATAAACATTACTTCGCCGTTATTAATCGCTTTACGTAATGTACTATCTACTTGAAAAGGCATACGGCGGGCTAGCACACCCGCTTCTGTAAGTAGTTTATCTAAATCATTACCTAACGACGCACCGGTCATTAGGTTTATTTTCATTGGATTATTTTTAACACGCTCAACCAGTGCTCTTGGCACGGCTTTAGCTTCACCAGCACGAGTAAAGCCACTCATGCCTACTGTCATTCCATCTTTAATAAATTGGCTAGCTTGTTCTGCTGACATTACTTTTTGGTGCAGATTGCTATTGCGGATACGTTCTAACTGCATACTACTGAGCCCCTTTTTAATTTGGCGTTATTTTAAGTATTACAGCGCACTTCGCAATCTAGACTTAGGTCGCATTTACTAAATTAAGTTACGCAAACACAGAATAAAGTGCCTTGATGGTAGTAATTTACTTTAATGTACGAACATTTATATAAATTTAATATGCTGATATAGCGTAAGTTTTAAGTGAGTATTTAAAGTATGGGATTAAAATTGGAAAAAAGTAGAATAATGAGAGAGAAATAAATTGAATATAATTGTAGTTTATAAAGTGGCCTAGTTATAAGTAATTAGTTTATACACCCAATGTTGTTTGAAGCATAAGGTGACATAAAGTGACCGAATACTAGCTTTATGATGCGAGATTTCTTTAGAGTAATTTTTTTACTAATATCCTTGTCTTCTCAACGTCAAATGCTCTAGCGGCATATCCTTGTGTGAGTAAATTTTGTGATAAATATTCATCAAACTTATCAATGGCCTTTTCTGAGATAACTTCAGCTAAATCAATTGCTGATATTGTTTCGTTATTTTCAAAGCTTTTAAGCGCATCAATAACATCTTCTACTAAAGCATTTTCAACCTCTATCACCCCTGCAAATGCGCCAGCACCAAAACCTTTGTTAATAAGTACAGCAACAAGTGTATTTAAAACTTTATCTCCGGCCCAAGGCAGAATAACTACTATATTGCCATGCTGTATAAAATGCGTACTATCAAGTTTTGCTGTTTGAAAAAAACCTGCTGCTTCTTTGAAAAGTGATTGAGCAACCTCATCACCAAACTCAATTTTTTGTTCGCCAACTTGAATTCTGTAATCTCCTTCTCTCAATATTGTCAGCATCTCTTGCCTTACTACATCATGTACAGCCATCCCTGTACCACCGAACTTAGGTGGTTTCCCGCCTTTTGCATGCCGTACTGAAATCACTTTTTTGTCAGCATCAACCAACTCAACAACCCAACGCTTGCCAGCAAATATAATATGTTGCCCTTCTAAAATTAGGCTGTCTATGGGCAATGTCCCTAGTGTTTTACTACCAGTCACTATTCTAAATTCTTCAGGGGTTTTAAACACCGCATAAAACGTATAATGATTTGTTACTTTTTCACCCATGTGGCCTAAAACAAGTTCACCACTCCCTAACTGAGTAATAAGCTCTACTTTTCCCATGTGAGACAGCAAACCTTTAAAGTGGGTAATACTAACCTGCTGAAACGGCCCATCTTTGCACAGTAATACGTAGATTTGATCTGCTCTTATACCACCCCATTGCGCGATGAGCGCTAAGACTTGATGTAGTAATGTCGAAAAGTGATAAAGCGAAGTGTCTGCGGGTTCGTACCACTTGCTTGCAACCAGTAACCGTATCATCGCCAGCGATTGAACTAATTCAAGCCGAAGTTTATCTGCAATATTTGATTGCTCTGTAAGGTCGGCCTCTGTTATCAGCATTCGCAAAACACTAGCGCCACCACGCCTGCCTGAACGACCCATTCGCTGCCGTAAGCTTGCAATAGAATGTGGCGCAGTAACTTGCACAACAGAGTTAACTTTACCTATATCAATACCTAACTCCAAAGTCATAGTACATATTGCTGTTGTTGGAATTTGATCTTGCTGAAGCCGAGCTTCAAGTGTTTCTCTCATTTCTTTGGCTAACGAGCCGTGATGTGGAAAAAACTCGTTAGGCACAATGTTGCTCTCACACATCTCTGCAAGAGTAGTTGCAATGCTTTCGGTGCGGCTTCTGCTGTTGGCAAATACTAGGTGGTTTCCACCACGGCAAAGGCCATATAAATCGTTACATACACTTTGCTCCGCAGTAAGCGTCTCATCTGTTACTACAGCGCTTTCAATGTATCCTTTCACTTGCATTTTTAACGATGATGAAGACTGCGTTTGCTTTATTATTTTACAAGGTAGTGATTTATTTGGTCTTAAAGATGCTGGGACACTTTCTAGGTCACCTAAAGTGGCACTTAAAGCCGTTCTGGGTATTGGCGAGTTTACGCGGCCAAGCAGATGCTCTAAGCGGTGCAGTAAACTCAACAAGTGATGGCCACGCTCAGTACCAATAAATGCGTGAAATTCGTCTATAACTATATGCTTTAAATTCTGAAAAGCAGATTTTACCCAACCACTGTCTCTTATTAATAATGACTCTAGGGACTCAGGCGTTATTAACACCATGCCGGATGGATTTCGTTTCAGCTTATTTTTTCGACCTTGCGAGCTATCACCATGCCAAGGTGTAACTTGTATGCCTAATAAATCTGACAAGCTTTCGAGTCTTCGGTCTTGATCGTTTATTAACGCCTTTAGCGGGCTGATATATAAAATGCCCACACCGCTTACTTCATCTGCGATACTACTTATTGCAGGTAAAAAAAATGCTTCCGTTTTACCTGCGGCAGTAGAGGCACTAATAAGCACATCAGTATTGCCTGAGAGGATAGGATCAATTGCTAAACATTGTATCTCTCTAAGTCGATCCCAACCTTGTTTAAAAATCCACTGCTGAATGCGAAAATCGAGCTTTTCGTGTGCGTTGATCATAATTTAAAGTCAGCTAGCTCATCGTCTTCAGATTCAATATCTAACTCTACATCGGAAGGTTTTTCCTGTGCTATATTAACATTTTCTATTAAGCTGTCCCACGAAATGTTTGGATTTTGATCAATCACGGCAAGCATATCTAAAAACGCTTTGATCGTATTTCTTGGTGTTCTGAAGTAAGCGTCTCCAATTGTTTTACTGCAATGGACTAAAAATGCTTTTAGGGACTCGTCAGGCACTAAATATAACGATTCATCCCCTGATGCGAAAACATGTCTAAGGTTTTTAAGTAATATGAATAACTCTTCTGGCGTTAAACTTGCCAAATGTAATGCTGGAGATGAGTAATCAATAACACCAGCTTGTTTTGCAAATGTATTGCCAGCTAAGCGAGATTGCAGCGCTTCATAACTATATAAGCCTTTTCTTGGATCAAGTAAAAACTCAGGTGTACCACCCAGTAAAAACCCTAAGTACTCAGCCGATCCTTGTAAGCAGTCGTTGAGTATTCTTAGAATTTGCTCGTAATTTGATAATCGTGCTTGGGTGCTATTGAGTTTGTATAAATTTACCATTTCATCGAGGTTAACTAATAACCCTTCGTAGCCAGCTTGCCTTACAAATAAGCTCATAAGCTTTAGAGAGTCATAAAACGATGCATCTGAAATAATACTTCTGATACCAAGATCTTTGCGAGCATCTGTTTTTGTAGCATATTCTGCTCTTAACCATTTTACAGCGTTGTTTTTAAGTTGCTCGTTATCTGTTTCATGGCCTGTCCAGTATGCTTCGATAACTTTTGCAAAGTCGTAACCACCTACAAGCTCAGAGAGTGACGCGAGCCTTTCGTGGATCACTGTGGTTATTTCCTTGCTTGTATTATCAGCTTCTTTTCGTGCTTCGGTAATAAACTTTTCAACCACACTGGTCAATGCATTACCATCAGGCTTATTACGAGTAGACATGTTTCTCATTAACTCAGAATACAAGTTTCTGGCTTGTCCTGATGATGCATGAATACGACGGTCGGGAGATAAATCCGCATTAACAGTAACTAGCTTTCGCTCTAATGCTATCGCTCTTACAACACTTAAAAAGAATGTTTTACCTGATCCATATTCACCAATAATTAACCGAAAAGCAGAGCCGCCCTCTGTCACTCTGTCGATATCTTTAATGAGCGCCTTAAGTTCATTACCACGGCCTACTTGTATATGCTGTATGCCGACTTTTGGGGTAACACCCGATTTAAGAGACTGTATAATTGCATCGCGCTCTTTTGCTCTAATTTTTTTTGCTGCCATTGCTATAACTCCCTTATCTCTTCGACTATTTCTTCATCAATGTACATATCACCATCGTCTTCGATTACTGGTGCATCCACTAAATCAAATGACCAGTCATTGATGGTTTCTATAGCACCATCGACCATTAATTTTAGCTCACTACACATTTGGGCTACCTCTTCGCGACCCCATTGCGCTTTAGCACATAGCTTTTCAAACAACTGGCTATGAGCCAGATCTAATCCATCAACTTCGTTTGTCAGCTCTGAGACTTCAATATAATCGCTTTCATCTTCACCTGAGATAAAGATCTGTTCCAACATATTTTTTGCTTCTGTTGTTTGGCTTTCATGAAGGGCTAATATTGTTTCATCTAAGCTAAATTCTGATGAGTTTTGATTACTTAGTGCTGGTTGGTGACTACTTGTAGTAAGCTGATGAATATCACTCGTAACAGACTCTTTATTCAACCCTAAATTTGTGTAGAGTTTTTCGATTTGCTTTACTTCTTTGTTATCAACATTGCCATCAGCGAGCGCAATAGACAGAATAAACCGTTTCACAAATTCTATTTCTTTTACACCTAAATTATTAAGTCTATTTTTTAACCCCGTATTACCTGATGGTGTAACTAATCGCCATGTAAGATAAGCCTTTAGAGATCGCTTTTCTGTATCCGTTAATTTTTCATCATGAGCAATTAGCTTTTCTAACTCTGAACTTTCTGACTCATCTACAATTCCATCTATATTTGCAACCATAGCACCTAAGCGCAGTGCGACACCGACTTGATTAAACGCATAGCTAGGGACGAACTCTTCCCCATGACCTGGATAAAATAATACAAGTTTGCCATCTAATTTAGGTTTTGTATGGTGATAACGTAAGTCAGGCGCAATACCAATATCAGCAAAGCTAGCTAAGTTATAAATGAGCTCACCTTCTTTCTTATTTATCGCTTTTGGTGCTGGTAAGTCTGTTTGCAACCAAAAATCAGCTACATTTGTTACCCCATCATGTTCTAAAATGATAGTTTGGGCCCACGTTTTAAACTTTTCGATTAATGGTGATGGTTGGCTATTAGCGATGGCACGAGGCAACAGTATTAATGCAGCTAAATCATCTTTGCTTGTATTAGTCTTAGCTAAATAACGGCTATAGCTAGCTAGTTCCTCAGTGACCATATCTGCTATTGGAATAAGCTTTTTTATAGGTGCTTTTAATATGCTCGGGTCAGGCAAACCGTCGAGTAAAATTTTAACGCTAGGGATGCCACCACTGGCAGCAAAGTACTCAGCGTTTAATTTAGTTTTATTTACTTTTACTTGCATCCCTTCTGGGAATTTTTGCTTGTAGTAAAGTTTGAAAAGTGAATCAAACTCTACATCGCAGCGTCTAGCTGCTGTTTTTAGATTGTATTGGTCTGTATTTTTAATCCACTCAAGTGCTAGTTCATCACTCACTCTTTCTGTGGCAACAACTTGCTCTGAAAGACGTAATTTAAAAAGTAGTGAATGACGCGTCTTCGGTAATATATGTTTTTTACTTTTAAATAATTCAGGTTTAAGTAAATACATAAATTCCAAAAAGTTTGCTGAGTAACCAGCAAAAGAACGATTTGAAATAAACACCTTGTGCAAACGCAGTACTTCATAAAAAATGTCTTCAAATTGTTCATCTCCAACTTTATCAACTTGACCATTTTCAATAACAAATCTTTCAAGTCCATAAAAGTACAAAAACACGAATCCTACTGGGGTATTGGCCGCGCTTCTGTCGGTTGCTAACCAGTCAAGGTAGGCTCCTCTACACTGTCTAGAAAGCCTGTTATAACTCGGCCAGTAACCAAGTGAATCATCTGTATAATAACCTAGCTGATGCCCCAAAGGGGTTGATGCGGGTAAAATTGGGTTTAATAATGCAGGCTCAGAGTCATAACCTCGAAGAGACTCCATTTTTTCACCTAAGTAAATAAATCCTCTTAGCTTGCGCTTGTGTATAATAGTTTCTTTCTTCTTATCAAGCCATTGGGCTTTTCTTGTACTTTTAATGTTTGCATTTTGAGGTTCTGTGCTCTCAAAAATATTAAATGTAGCAAAATCGTCCTCGGAATGTGTTGCACTATGGGCACTCTCTATAATTGGCGTAGGTTTATTAACAGCAGTGGTGTGAGTTTTTGGATTAGTCTGCTTTGCTGTGGTTAATTCAGTAGCTTGTTCGTGTAACTCAACACTAACTGATGCTTTTGTAGTTGTAATAGGAGCTATCGAGCTAGTTACGTCACTCGAAGGTCTAGATAAAGAAGGCTTAGATAAAGAATGTTTAGAAGCAGCCGCATCACGAGTTTCTTTTATATTTTGACTCGGGTTACCTAGCACTCTAGGCTTTGTTTTTTTTGAATCTGAGCGTGAACTTGTAATTAACCAAATTATCAATATAACAACTGCAATTATAAAAACGAATTCCATGCAACATCCCTTTAAAAATGGTTGGCACCATTTTGTTATTTAAAACTCCATCTACTACTAACATACCACTAAAAAATTCATAAATGTATAGTACTGTTGCTAAGTAATTTCAATTATTCTTAAGCAAACAATAAAACCGTCTTTAATAAAGCTTACTATGTATAGCAATTCAAACTGTTACTCGGGATTAACTTGATCACCCGTAGTAAAATGTCAAACTTACAGAATTCAAAGGCTAAACTGAACTTGGTTCATAATTAAAAAGTTGCCGCAGGTGGAGTACCAGCAAGAATTAAAGGCTCAAAACATGTAATACATAAAATACTACCTAACCCTTCAGGCTCTCTCAAAAACGTCTAAGCTTGAATAGTTTTGCTTCATCTAAAGATAGAATTTTATTAGAGGTGTAGTTTTTCCCTCATCAGGTAAAAACACTTTGGAAACTGTAGACATAAATTAAGCTTTTAATTCCATTTAAATGATCATACTTAAGACAGCTAATTTAAAAATCAGAATATGGTTAAGCAAGCTTTAATAGCTTTATTTAAAAAGGATATGTTTATGAAGTATATTAAATTAAATTTGTAACACCCAAATGAGGAATTTGGGTGGCAGTCTTACCAGCCACATCTCGGCACACACGTCACAAACTGTGGCTGCTCCCTTCCGGGCCTGACCAGGTTCGCCTGCTAGTGTTGCGAGAGGACCAATAAGACTACCATTGAGGGCCTTGGTTGGCGCGGGAGGGATTATCTCTACTTTTGCTACGTTATTCAAGGGATAATCGAAAAAGAAAGTGCGATTGCATACTTCATATACAATCGCGGCCTTTTAAACTGTTTTATGTTTACTATTTGCTCTCTAACTGCGCTTTAATATTACGCAGTGCCGCTTTTACTTTTTTCATGTTCTCTGGGCCCATACGTAAAAGCTGTTTTTGTGCAGCGGGTAATTGCTCCCACTCTGCAAATGCATATTGGTAGGTTACTGAATCGCGCAGTAATGGTAAGTTACCTTCTGGCTCTGGTGTATCGAGTAATAAGTCGATTGCATCTTCAAGCGTTTGCGTAAACTCATTATCGCCGTAACCAATTTCTGTATAGGCATTATTAATAAGCGGTTTATATTCTTCAAATAAACGCACGGCTTGGGCGGCGCTCATACTAGTAAATATTTTTACATACGGGGTGTAACGTTCATAACTATTAGGATCGATAGTTAAAATATCACCTTCTGTGACACTAAATTTTTCTTCTGGCTTTATTACTGGTGTATGTTTTGTAGCAACTTTGCCCTTTGCTAAATTATCAACAAACACGACACCACGGCGAATAACATCATCGGTAATCATTAGCTCCATTACCGAATCACTTAAGTATTCATCCATTTTTGCTACAACAACTGCATCACTTTCATCAAGTGGTGGTAATTGCACGGCTGCTGGCTCGGCATCACGCTGCGCTGGCATTTCATAATCTTGTGGTTTATCTGGCAATACTGATGGAACATCTAAAACAGGATCATTCTCTGGCTTTAACTCCATCATAGGCTGCTCTACTGGTGCTGGCTCAACCTCAGTAAGCACTTCTGCCTCGTTGCTTGGCTTAAGCAATACAAATGCAGCGGCGCATACGAGTACCACTAAAATAATAATGGCAAAAAGTAGATTGTTATTAGGTGGACGTTTTTGAACATCTGACGCTGATGGTTTATCTGACATACGAACTCCATTAAAATTAAAATGCAATATCACTTAGAGTATTCTAAATGAGTTTAATTCATAGCTTACAGTAAATAATATTAAAAGCAGCTAAGGTATCCTTTGATTCTTCTAGCTTAAAGACTTAAAGTAAATAAATAAAGTAAAGACGTAGAACAGTTTAGTCCCTTATATGAAAATCAAGCAAGTTGATCCTAACAAACCCAAAGTTGCCCTTCTATTAACAGGGGGTGGCGCACGCGCTGCTTATCAAGTAGGCGTACTTAAAGCATTAGCTCATAGCATGCCTAGAACAGCGCCTCTGCCATTTAGAGTAATAAATGGTACATCTGCTGGGGCTATAAACTCTGCGGCGCTAGCTTGCTATGCCTCCTGCGCGCACTTAGCAGTTAGAAAGCTCGAGTCTGTATGGAAGAACTTTTCTACTTCTATGGTGTATAAAAGTGATTTTTTAAGTGTATTTGGTCATATTACTCGTAATATTTTAACCAGTTTTCAGTCAGAACATATAAATCATCCGCCTGCGAGTTTATTAAACAATCGGCCACTGCGTAAATTATTAAACGAAATATTAGATTTACATCGCATTGAACGCAATTTACATCACAATTACTTAGAAGCGCTTTCGATTACCGCCTCTAGTTATACTACTGGTGATTCGGTGGCGTTTTATCAATCTAATACACGCCTACCATGGCAACGCGCTAAACGTGAGGGCCGCGCTACGCGTATTAATGTTGAGCATTTAATGGCTTCGAGCGCCATTCCTATGGTGTTTCCTAGTGTAAATATTTATAACCATTACTTTGGTGATGGCTCTATACATCAGTTATCGCCTCTAAGCCCATCAATACATTTAGGCGCTGAAAAAATATTCATTATTGGTGTTGAGCAGCCTAAAGAGTTACATCCTGTGGGTTACTCAGCTCATTACCCTGGGCTGTCTTCGGTCGCAGGGCATTTACTCGACAGCGTGTTTACCGACACTATGCAATCTGACTTAGAACGGCTAGAGCGAATTAACCGCACCTTAGGCTTGCTGCCAGCTCGCGATAAACACCAAGAACTTAAGCGCATAGAAACTTGCGTGATCAACCCATCACAAAACTTTAATGCTATTGCCGCGCAGTACTACGACGATATGCCATGGGCAATTAAAGTGTTGCTTAGGATCATAGGGGTTAAAAAACATTCGCAATCGAGTTTAACCAGCTATTTATTATTTGAAAAACGTTATACCCAACATTTAATACAAATTGGTTATGAGGATGGCATGAAAAAGCTACCTGAAATACGTAAGTTTTTAGAGCTAGATTAGGGCGCTGATGCATGCTCGCCCTGCATCATCTAAGTAACTTACTCAATACCATCAAATAAATAATGCTCTACTCGCTCTACGCGCCTTGGTTTACCTTGCAGTATTAAAATATCGTTGGCTAGTAATATAGTGTGATCTGATGGATTGTCTATTTCATTATTTTGTCTGCGCAGTGCTTTTATAGACACTTTTCGTTTTGCTAAATTAAGCCCGCAATACTTTTATTAACCGCAAAAGCTTTATCGGGTAGCGCTATTACATGCAAGTATTCAAGGCGTTCATGCGCGCCTTCGTCTACATCAAGGTACTCACCGGTAAAAAAGCGTTGCAATAATTGATAACGGTTATGCCTTTCGGTGCTAACACGGCGAATAATACGGCTCATTGGTACCCCCGACATAGACAAAACATGCGAAACCAACATTAAGCTAGCTTCAAGGGTTTCTGGCACAACTTCGGTAACCCCCAGTTCTTTTAAACGCTCCAGCTGACTGTCGTCTTTGGTTCTTATTAGTATTTTTACCTCTGGGGCAACTTGCTTGATTGCATCTATTACTATTTGCGTTTGCTCAAACTCAGTAAAGGTAATAATGACTAAACGTGCTCGCTCTACTCCCGCACATTTTAAAATATCTTTTTGTTTAACATGGCCAAATAATATAGGCTCACCAGCCGCTTTACCTTCTTGAACTAAAATTGGATTACTTTCTATTGCTATATAATCAATGGCTTCTGGTTTTAAAAAACGTGCAACCGTTTGCCCCACCCGTGAAAAGCCACAAATAATGACATGATCACTATACAGTGTGCTGCTTTTAGGTTCACTTTCCCACGCTTGGCTTGCACGATCTAGCACGCCAATACGCTTTAAAATAAAAGGTGTTTTATCAATTAAAAAGGGCGTAAGCGCCATAGAAAGCACCCCTAAAGCAATTAAAAACGATACTTGCTGATTAGTTAGTAACTGATGCTGAGCGCCTAGCGCTATAAGTACAAAACCAAACTCCCCCATTTGCCATAGCATAAATGCACATGCTAGCGCGTCTTGTTTTCGCTCGCCCATTAGCTGAGCACTTATTGCCATTACCGCTATTTTTAATACTAATAACCCAACTAATGCGCCAATAATAAGTAAGCTATTATTAAGCACATACATTACATTGAGCTGCATGCCGACAGTGACAAAAAACAACCCCATTAAAATATCTCTAAATGGCCTAATATCTGCCTCAAGCTGATGCCGATAATGGCTTTCTCCTAGCATCATGCCTGCTAAAAAAGCGCCCAGTGCCATAGATAAACCAAATGAGTAGGTGAGTAAGGCAGCAAATAAAGCCACCAGCAAAGTGGTAAGCATAAATAGCTCGTCGGTACGTACTAACGCAATTTCATTAAATACTTTAGGCAAAATCCATTTACCTATAGCCCAAAGTAGTAAACAAACAAACGCCCCTTTCGTGAGTGCTACTGCTAACGCCCAGCTAATACTTTGCGATCCGGTAGCGGCTAATAAAGGTAAAATAATCAGTAAAGGCACAACCGCAATGTCTTGCAATAAAAGCACTCCAATGGCGAGCTGCCCACGGCGTTTATTTAACTCTCCGTTTTCTTTTAATAGCTTAACAACCACAGCAGTTGAGGACAGCATCATAATAACGCCAATTGTAAAACTGGTGAGCAAACTAAAGTTTAAGCAATATAAAATCACAATAAGCACTGTACTGGTTACTACAACCTGCAATGATCCTAAGCCAAATACTATATTGCGCATTGCCATTAGGCGCGAAATAGAAAACTCGAGCCCCAAACTAAATAATAAAAATACTATACCTAGTTCAGCTACTAAATCCATTTCGTGAGTTTGCGTCATCCAGCCAACACTGTGACTACCCGCCAAAACCCCTGTTGCTAAATAAGCCAATATAGGAGGCAGCCCTACGCGCTTAAAAATCCATACAAATAAGACAGCAGCGACTAATAAAGTAAAAATTTGAGTATTAATATTTTGCAAATATTACCTCGTTACTTATAAAAACAGCCATGCTTAACTATAGCAATCACCAATTTATCGGCCAGTTTTTAAATGTGGCATAAAATTCGCTTGGTATTATAAGATCATATACTCGGGGGAAATAAATCAATGGAAAATGTGCATATATTGACACAACGTATTGCTGGACGCGGAGAGTTTTTGCCGTTTTCGGCTGAGCATTATCGTAAAAATGAACCGGCAGCAACGCAAGAGCTAGCTGCAAAATTACAAACCAGTTTAATACTCGAAGATATATTAGCTATTTATGCAAAATTTGCAAAACAACTGCTAAATTTTTCAGGTATACAGTTCAAGTCTGCGCTAGGTACAGTGCAAACGCCTGATTGCGATATTGATACGCTTTCTTATACTTTTGATTTAATTGTCGAAAATGATAATTTAGGGCAACTAATATACTTTAGTAAATACCCACTGAGTGTGGCCATAGAAAAAAAACTACAATATTTTCATAGTGCGCTGCTCTACCCTTTACGTAATGCGATAATGTATAACCGGGTATTAAAACTTGCCACAAAAGATGCATTAACTGGGCTAAGCAATAGAAGTCAATTTAATGACACCTTACTGCAAAAGCTTGAAAACTGCCGCCGCTACCAGCGCCCATTTAGTTTAATGTTGCTTGATTTAGACAGTTTTAAGCAAGTAAACGATAATTTTGGTCATAAAGTAGGTGACGATGTACTTAAAGAATTTGCCTTAGTACTTAATGGCTCTATTCGAGGCACTGACTCTGTATTTAGATTTGGTGGCGATGAATTTGCAATACTCATTGAAGATCCTGAGTTTACTACTAATAAAGTAATAGCTGAGCGCATTATGCAACGCGTTAAAAACTCAAAAATAATGGCGCAGTACTCAGTTACTACTAGTATTGGCTTTACTTTAGCGAGTAGCCAAGACACCGAAAACGATGTTTTTTCGCGAGCTGATAAGGGTTTATATAAAGCCAAAGCAGCGGGACGAAATTGCGCCAAAGCATATTAAGTACAGCGGTTAATATTGTTGTAAATAAAAAGCCTAGCTTCCCCCGCTAGGCTTTTTATTGCTGCCTAAGTAGTTTTAATAAGTCTACCTACTTAGGGAGCAACTTTGCCGATAAAAATTTATACATAACCAACGCAATGCAAAAACCAAAAAAGAAACCACTGAGTAAATTAAGTAATGCAGCAATACTAGCAAGTGGCGTAAATAACACTAACAACAGCGGTACACTCACTCCTAAAATAAAAAACAGCCCACCTTTACCTAACCAATAAGCCAGTAAAATACTAGCGCACACTATTCCACCCGCTATAGCGCAGCCTAATGTCACTACATCAAGCGTTAAAAAATAATTAGCAAGCACAGCAATAACCGCTGTAATTAGCATACCTTGTGGTGCTTTATTTACTAACGATAAGCCTACATGCGGCTCCTTACTCATTATTTACACTCCCAATAAATACCGTTTTCATCACTATGGTTAGCACTTATAAAATAGCCTACCACTTGTACTAGGTCATCATTATAAAAAATTAACGGCACATTAGCACGCAGCCAAGGAGCCACTTTTGCATCTTTAAACCAATGCTTGAGCGTATTACTTCCTGGTTTTTTTAAAGGTTTGATGCGCGCACTATTACAATTAAAACGCACGCTTACTTGCTCATCTGCAGTTGGCGCTCTGACTCCTACGCCACTGTGTTTTTTTAGTAAGCGACCATCGGCAAGCTTTAACTCACTGCGAGTAATTAGTGTGTTGTTTAATATTTGCGTACTTGGTACAACAAAATATAAATGCCCTTGATGGCGGCGTATTTGTCCACCACTAAGCTCAATAAGCATTTGTGCATCGGTTTTAGCTGCAATAGCCTGATTAATTATTTGCTCCAGCTGCTTTTGCGATGGTAATACATGAGTAAATAGCTCTAGCCATGCACGTACTACATTGGCTGTTCTAATCGGAGTAAATTTGGCAATAGCACTTATATTTAACGCCTGCTGAGAATTAACACATTGCGTTAAATCAATGTGAGTATATTCGTTGAGTAAAGCGTGTTGCTGCTGCAGTAAACTAATACTGCGAGCGGTACATTGTTCAAAACCATTAAAGCGCGCTGCTAATATTGGCACAACTTGCTGGCGCATAAAATTACGCTCAAAGCGCTCATCAGTATTAGAATCATCGGTAACATGGTTAAGTGCATATTGCGCCGCAAAGGCTTCTATATCACTGCGTTTTACCGCTAACAGCGGCCTGAAACATAATCGGCCGCTGGTTAAAGTGCGCTCGCGCTGCATTGCACCTAAACCTTTTAAACCCGAGCCACGTTTTAAGCGCAGTAAAAAGGTTTCTATTTGGTCGTTTAAATGTTGCCCAAGTAAAATAATGCTGCCATGTGGACTTAGCTCATCTAATGCTTGGTAACGAGCATCGCGCGCTTGCGCCTCTAGGCTCGTGCGTGACTGCTGCTTTATATTTACTTTAGCCGTTTGAAATGGCACATTTAGCTCATTGCACAGGGTTTGACAAAAAACCTGCCAGTCGTCGGCATACTGGCTCAAACCATGGTGTATATAAATAGCAGAAACTTGCAGTGCAGGATCCTGCACTCGTAAAGCATGCATTAAATGCAGTAACACCACAGAATCAACGCCACCAGAAAGTGCCACAGTAAACACCCTATGACCTTGCTCAATATATTGACCCAATGATTGTTTTACTTGTTGATAAATAAGCGATGTGTGCATTAATTTAACCTGAGCTCCAGATAATTTAGCCAATAATTTTAAAATACTAGGGTCTGTTGACCTTTGCGGATTAAAATTTATTCAAACTAGGGGCGATTTAATCACGGCGCGAGGTTTGTAACCTAGTGGGCTAAGTAAAAACCGAGCAACAAAGAGTCAATCGCCCCTAGGTAGAACCCTTCGGGCAGCGCATGTTTGGCATTGATCCTACGTTATCGCCTATTTATGGGGAATAACCACACCACATAGGCTCTGCCTTGCCTAAATACCAAACACACTGCTGTAAATTTAACCTTGAAAGATAAACAGACCCTAAGTTTTAGGTACTTGATTTTAGCCATTTTAAAACAAAAAAACCGCATAAGCGGCTTTTTTAAATATTTATTGCTAATTATTAAAAGAATTTAAGAGCAATAACCAAACGACATTAAGCGTTTGTAGCGCTGATCAAGCATCTCTTCAAGCGAAAGTGCTTGTAGGTCGGCTAAGTCACGCTTTAATCGCACTTTTAAATTACGTGCCATAGCATCATAATTACGGTGCGCTCCACCTAATGGCTCATCTACTAAGTTGTTAATTAGGTCTAACTCTTTAACTCGCTTAGCAGTTACACCCATAGCTTCAGCTGCAAGTGGGGCTTTATCGGCGCTTTTCCATAAAATAGACGCACACCCTTCAGGAGAAATTACTGAGTAAGTACTGTATTGCAACATGTTAACACGATCGCCAACACCAATTGCTAACGCACCACCCGATCCACCTTCACCAATAACCGTACAAATAGTTGGCACTTTTAAAGAGGCCATTACTTTAAGGTTACGGGCGATAGCTTCTGACTGGCCACGCTCTTCAGCACCCACACCAGGATAAGCTCCAGGGGTGTCGATAAAGGTCATAATTGGCATTTTAAAACGCTCAGCCATTTCCATTAAGCGCAATGCTTTACGGTATCCTTCAGGCTTTGGCATACCAAAGTTACGTTTAATTTTTTCAGCGGTACCACGGCCTTTTTGTTGGCCAATAACCATTACTGGTTCGCCATCTAAACGCGCTATACCACCTAAAATTGCCGGATCATTAGCAAAAGTACGATCACCTGCAAACTCGTCAAACTCCGTAAAAATACGCTCGATATAATCTCGAGTATAAGGACGCAACGGATGACGTGCCAGCTGTGATACTTGCCAAGCGCCAAGTTCAGAGAATATTTTCTCTTTTAATCGGTCGCTTTTCTCTTTTAGCTTGCTGACTTCCTCTTCTAATTCAAGGTCTAATTCGCCAGCGCGGCTTACATTTTGTAATTCTTCAATTTTCACTTCTAATTCTGCAATCGGAAGCTCAAAATCAAGATAATTGAGGCTCATGCTCTAAACTACCTAATTAGTTAAATTCTAGTTCTACATCTTGCGCTGCCATTAGCGATAACTTATGAATTAAGTCGTCACTTGGCGTAACACACCATTCGATCCCTAGGGTTAATTGCGCCAATGCATCTGGGCGTTGGTAATAAACCTTGATCGGACACGTTCCCATTTTATATGGTTCGAGTACTTTTTGTAATTTATCGAAGAAACCTGCCTCGACTTGCACCATGTTCAGCGTCATTTTAATCGCTTTAATACGTTTTTCACGCGCTTGAGCAATGGTGTTTATTTCTCTGGCGGTCATTGTAATACCACCAGAGAAGTTATCAAAGCTGACCTGTCCAGATATCACCAAAATATTATTAACTTGGAGCATATCTTGGTATTTTTCAAACTCATCTGAATATAAGCGTACATCAATGCGGGCGCTCTTGTCATCTAAAGTTATTAATGCCCACCTATTTCCTTTTTTATTAATAAGCACTCTGGCCGAAATTACAAGCCCTGCAGCTGTAGATACTACATCGCGATTAGTAGGCTGTAAATCGACCAATTTACCACTGGTATAATATTTTAGCTCGCGGCGATATTGATTTATTGGATGACCGGTTAAATAAAGACCAAGAGTTTCTTTTTCGCCATCGAGCCATTCGTTATCGGTGAGTCCTGTGGCTTTAATAAAGGCTTGCTCTACTTCATCGGGTTCAGTGGCTAATAAGCCAAATAAATCACTTTGCCCTAATAACTCTGCTTTATTGTGCTGATCGGCGGCGCGCATGGCACTTTTTAAGCTTGCCAATAACGTGGCGCGCCCTGATTGAGTTTTTTCAGGGCCTAGCTGATCAAGTGCCCCTGAATAAATAAGTTTTTCGGTTACACGTTTATTTAAGCGTTTTAAATCAACACGGGCACAAAAATCAAATAAATCTTTAAATGGTCCGCCCTTAGCGCGCGCTTCTAAAATAGCCTCTACAGGGGCTTCACCTACTCCTTTAATAGCACCAATACCGTAAACAATTTCGCCTTGCAGGTTTACAGTAAATTTGAACTCGCCTGCATTCACATCAGGCGGGAGCAAGGTGAGTTTCATGTTTTCACATTCATCCACCAAAATAACTATTTTGTCGGTATTATCCATATCGGCCGACATTACCGCAGCCATAAACTCTGCTGGATGATGGGTTTTCATCCACAGTGTTTGATACGACACTAATGCATACGCAGCGGAGTGCGATTTATTAAAACCATAACCTGCGAACTTTTCTACCAGATCGAAGATCTTAATTGCTAGTTCGCCGTCAATGCCGTTATTTCGCGCACCATCTTCAAATGTTGAACGCTGTTTTGCCATTTCTTCGGGCTTTTTCTTACCCATAGCACGGCGCAGCATATCGGCGCCGCCTAGTGTATAGCCTGCTAATACTTGGGCTATTTGCATTACTTGTTCTTGATACAAAATAATGCCGTAGGTTGGCTCTAAAATAGGTTTTAAGCTTTCGTGCTGATACTGCGCATCGGGGTATGAGATTTCTTCGCGGCCTAATTTTCGGTCGATAAAGTTATCTACCATGCCCGATTGCAGCGGACCGGGTCGAAACAAGGCTACTAAAGCAATCATATCTTCAAAGCTGTCGGGCTTTAAGCGCCTTACTAAGTCTTTCATGCCCCGTGATTCTAGCTGAAACACCGCAGTCGTTTCGGCGCGCAGTAGTAACTCAATACTCTTTTTATCATCCAACGGAATAGTATTAATATCTACTGGTTCTTTACCGGTGCGCGCTAAGCGCTCGTTGGTCATGTCGAGCGCCCACTGCAATATAGTCAGCGTGCGTAAGCCTAAAAAGTCAAACTTAACTAAACCGGCAGTTTCTACATCGTTTTTATCAAACTGAGTAACCGGAAACTTACCTTCGTCATCGCAATAAAGAGCAGCAAAGTCGGTAATTGTGGTGGGCGATATTACTACCCCACCCGCATGTTTACCGGCGTTACGTGTACACCCTTCGAGAATGCGACACATGTCGATTAAATCTTTTACTTCATTGTCGCCATCGTAGGCTTCTTGCAAGCGTGGCTCTATATCAAATGCCTTGGCAAGTGTCATCCCAGGATCGCCTGGGATCATTTTTGAAATACGATCAACAAAACCGTACGGGTGACCTAATACTCGGCCAACATCGCGTATTACCGCTTTTGCCGCCATGGTTCCAAAGGTAATAATTTGCGATACCGCGTTACGCCCATACAAGGCCGATACATGATCAATCACCTCATCGCGCCTATCCATACAAAAATCGACGTCGAAATCGGGCATTGAAATACGTTCTGGGTTCAAAAACCGCTCAAACAGCAAGTCAAATTCCAATGGATCAAGGTCGGTAATTTTAAGCGCGTAGGCTACCAGTGATCCTGCACCTGACCCACGCCCAGGGCCAACTGGAATATTGTTATCTTTGCTCCACTGAATAAATTCCATTACGATTAAGAAATAACCTGGGAATCCCATTTCGTTAATTACACCAAGCTCTATATCTAGGCGCTCATCGTATTCAACGCGTTTTTCTTTACGCTCTTGCTCATCAGGAAATAAAAACTGTAATCGCTCTTCAAGACCGTCTTGTGACACCTTAACTAAAAAGTCTTCAATTTTAAGTGAGCCGGTCGGATAATCTGGTAAAAAGTAAGTACCAAGTTGCACCGTTACATTACAGCGTTTGGCTATTTCTACGGTGTTTTGTAATGCCTCTGGAATGTCGCTAAATAACTCAGCCATTTGCTCTGGCGTTTTTAAGTATTGCTCTTCTGAAAATCGTTTAGGGCGGCGTTTATCATCCAGTGTATAACCATCAAAAATAGCCACGCGAATTTCGTGTGCTTCAAAGTTTTCTGGTTTTAAAAACACCACTTCGTTAGTGGCCACAACGGGTAATTGCTCTTTAGCAGCAAGCTCTACCGCCATGTGTAAATAATCTTCTTCAAGCGGTCGATTAGTTCGAACCAGTTCAAGGTAGTAGTTATCACTAAAATGCTGTTTATAAAAACTAACAACCGATTCAATAACACTCGGATTATTTTTTAATAACGCTTTACCTAAATCACCGTCTTTTGCACCAGAGAGTATTATTAACCCGGCTTTAAGTTCTATTAGCCAATCACGATCAATCACCGGGCGATGAAATACATGTCCGCGCTGATATGCTTTAGATATTAATAAAGTGAGGTTTTTATAACCTTGATTGTCTTTTGCTAAAATAGTAATGCGGCTTGGCTCGTTTTCAAACTCAGGGCTGCGTAGCCAAAAGTCAGCACCCACTATAGGTTTTATACCTGTGCTGTGGGCTGTTTCGTAAAAGCGCACTAAGCCACATAAGTTCATTTGGTCGGTAATAGCAATTGCCGGCATTTGTAGTTCTTGTGCTTTGGCTACAATTGGCTTGGTTTTGGCAAGGCCATCAACCATCGAAAAATCAGAGTGAACTCTTAAGTGAACAAAATCTGGAGCTGCCATGTTTACGCCTCACCCTTGGCTTGCGCTAATACACGTTGCACTGGTTTAAAGCTTTTACGATGCTCCTTTATTGCGCCATATTGCTCAAGTGCTGCAAAATGCGCTTTGGTTGGATAGCCTTTATGCCCTGCAAAACCATATTCTGGGTGGCGTTTATCTAGCTCTACCATTTCGTTGTCGCGCGCTACTTTAGCTAAAATAGAAGCGGCTGAAATTTCGGCTACTAAGCTGTCGCCTTTTACTATTGCTTGCGCTGGCATGGTTAACTTAGGTAGGCGGTTGCCATCTATAAATACAAATTCAGGTTGCGTGCTTAGCCCCTCTACTGCGCGAGTCATGGCAAGCATAGTGGCGTGCAGAATATTTAGTTCATCAATCTCTGTTGGGCTGCAACGACCATACGCGTAACACAATGCTTTTTCTTGAATTTCAATGGCAAGCGCTTGGCGTTTTTTATCCGTTAATTTTTTTGAATCTGCTAAACCTGCAATAGGCTTTGAGGGATCTAAAATAACGGCAGCAGTAACTACGTCGCCAACAAGGGGGCCACGCCCTACTTCGTCAACACCGGCAATAAGGGCTACATTGGGTCGTTCAATTTGCATTTATTAACTCCGCTACAGCATTGGCTGCTTGTTCGCTGGCATTTAACCTAATTTTTTTGTGGATCGCTAAAAAGCGTGCTTTTAATGCTTGGTTATCGGTATTTAGCATAGGCGTAAGTGCTTGCGTTAAATTAGCTACATTGCACTCACTTTGCAAAAACTCGGGTACGAGTTCTTCATCGGCCAATAAATTCGGCAATGAAAAATACTTTATATTAAAGGTAAATAAGGTTTTAAAAATCCAATAGCTCAGTGGTTTAATTTTATAACCCACTACCATGGGCTTTTTATACAGCATGCCCTCAAGCGTGGCAGTACCCGACGCTAATAAAATAGCATCGGCTGCTTGCATAGCTTGTTTTGATTGTCCATCCAGCAAACTAATTTTAAGCGTTGGCGCAGTAGCATTTAAAATTTCAGTAAACTGCGCTTTGCGTTTGGCGTTAACCAATGGCACCACAATTTTAAGTGCTGGGTTTTGCGCTTGTAACTGCACGGCTGTTTTAATATAGGTTTCGCTTAATAAGCCTACTTCTGAGCCGCGACTACCAGGTAGCAGGGCAAGTACTTTATCATCTGGGCTTAAACCTAGCTCTTTGCGGGCTTTGCTATCGTCGTGCTCAAGCGCTATATCGTCTGCTAATGTGTGCCCTACAAATGTACAAGGTACTTGGTGCTTGTCGTAAAATTCTTTTTCAAACGGTAATAATGCAAGCACTAAGTTAGTAGCAGCACTTATGGTATGAATGCGTTTTTCTCGCCATGCCCAAACCGAGGGGCTTACGTATTGTACTGTTTTAATTCCAGCGTCTTTAAGGGGTTTTTCTACGCGCAAGTTAAAATCGGGCGCATCTATGCCAATAAATACATCGGGTGGGTTATCAATAAAATGTTGCACCAGTTGTTTACGTATTTTAAGTAAGCGTGGTAGGCGCCCTAATACTTCAACCAACCCCATTACCGACAATTCATCCATGTCGTAAAGCGTGTTACAGCCTTGCGCCTGCATTTTAGGGCCCGCTATACCTTCAAAAATCGCATCGGGAAAATGCTTTTTAAGTGCTTTAATTAAGCCTTCACCTAAAATATCGCCCGACAGTTCACCTGCCACAATACCAATTCGTAGTTGTTTTTGCTCTTTATTCATTTGATTTTTTCACACGTAAACTAGGGCCTGTTTGCCTTTATGGGTTAACAGGCTCTGGGCGTTAATTGAACCTAGTTTACCGCGTTTTCGTATTGGATTAAATGCTTAAAACTAAGTGCTTAAATTTGCTAAAAATAGCCCAGGTACTGTATGCTTTTGATACTGATTAAGCACTAACCGCTTATATTGAGTTTTACTAATATAAATATTGACTTCAAATGGTCAAAAGTAAATACTAACGCAACTTTCAGTAATTACTGAAACCTTATAAAACCAAAGCACCCGTCAAATTATTGCTTTGTGCTGTAACTACATCACATATTTAGGAGCTAAACATGATAGATGAAACCTTTGTGGATCTATCGCGATTGCAGTTCGCTGTTACCGCCCTCTTTCACTTCTTATTTGTACCTTTAACTATAGGTATGACTTGGATCTTAGTTATTATGGAATCGGTTTATGTTATGACCGGTCGTGAAATTTATCGCGATATGACTAAGTTTTGGGGGAAATTGTTTGGTATTAACTTTGCAATTGGTGTGGCTACGGGTCTTACTATGGAGTTTGAGTTTGGTACCAACTGGTCTTATTATTCCCATTACGTAGGTGATGTTTTTGGGGCTCCATTAGCAATTGAAGGGTTAATGGCATTCTTTTTAGAATCAACTTTTGTGGGTATGTTCTTTTTAGGTTGGGACCGGCTCTCTAAACGCCAGCACTTAGGTGCTACCTTTTTAATGGCAATTGGTACTAACATGTCGGCGTTATGGATTTTAATTGCCAACGGCTGGATGCAAAACCCAGTAGGTGCCGAGTTTAATTACCAAACCATGCGCATGGAAATGACCAGCTTTGCAGAGCTGGTATTTAACCCTGTAGCACAGGTTAAATTTATTCATACTGTATCTGCAGGTTATGTTGCTGCATCTATGTTTGTGCTCGGTATTAGTGGTTATTATATTTTAAAAGGACGCGACTTAGCCTTTGCTAAACGCTCGTTTTCAGTCGCCTCTGGCTTTGGTTTAGCCTCTATTTTTTGTGTTATTTTGCTCGGCGATGAATCGGGTTATGAAGTAGGCGAAGTGCAAAAAGTAAAACTGGCCACCATTGAAGCAGAATGGCATACCGAAGAAGCCCCAGCAGCGTTTACACTTATAGGTTTCCCAGATTCAGAAAAGCAGGTAACTCACGGCGCTGTAAAAATCCCGTATGCATTAGGGCTTATTGCAACTCGCTCGCTCGATGAGCAAGTGACCGGTATTAACGATCTAGAAAAACAACACGAAGTGCGAATTCGTAACGGTATGATTGCGTACGAATACCTAGTAAAACTGCGCGCTGGTGATGACACGCCTGAAAACGTCGCTAAATTTAACACCCTAAAAGACGATTTAGGCTACGGCCTATTACTGAAGCGTTATACATCTGATGTAGTAGATGCCACAGAAGAGCAAATTCAAAAAGCAGTTAAAGACTCTTTTCCTAAAGTGGGCCCAATGTTTTGGTCTTTTCGTATTATGGTTGGCTGTGGCGTATTAATGCTGGGTGTGTTTATTCTTGCTTTTTACTATAACGCGCAGCGAGTTATTGAGCAAAAACGTTGGCTATTATGGGCTACTGTTTTAAGTATTCCACTGCCGTGGATAGCCATTGAATTTGGTTGGATTGTGGCCGAATATGGTCGCCAGCCTTGGGCTATTTCTGAAATATTACCAACCTTTTTAGCAACTTCTACGCTAACGGTAAACGATATTTTAATTAGCTTAACTGGGTTTATTGTATTTTATACCGGCTTAGCCATTGTTGAAGGTTGGTTAATGCTACGCTTTATTAAGCAAGGCCCAAGCTCACTACATACCGGTAAGTATCACTTTGAACTACCTAATAACACCACTGAAGGTAAAGGAGAGCAATCATGATTTTTGATTATGAAACATTAAAAATGCTGTGGTGGTTGATCATAGGCATACTGCTAATTGGCTTTGCAATTACCGACGGCATGGATATGGGCGTTGCTATGCTGCTGCGCCTAGTGGGTAAAACTGATTCAGAGCGCCGCACCGTTATTAATACTATTGGCCCGCATTGGGATGGCAACCAAGTATGGTTTATTACCGCCGGTGGTGCACTATTTGCCGCGTGGCCTATGGTATATGCAGCGGCTTTTTCAGGCTTTTATTTTGCTATGATGCTGGTATTGTTTGCATTATTTTTTAGACCACTTGGGTTTGATTACCGCAGTAAAGTAGATTCAAAACGCTGGCGTAATAACTGGGACTGGGGCCTATTTGCTGGCAGTGCCATTCCTGCATTAGTATTTGGTGTGGCCTTTGGTAACCTCTTTTTAGGTGTGCCTTTTAGCATTGATAATTTTTTACGAGTAAGTTACCAAGGTTCGTTTTTTGCACTACTTAACCCATTTGCACTGTTAGTAGGTGTAATTAGTATTACTATGTTAATAGCTCATGCAGGTATGTGGCTACAATTGCGTACTGCTAGCTTAGTTGCAGAGCGCTCAGGGCAATATGGTCGTTATGCACTTATTCTATTTATTGTGCTATTTGCAGCAGCTGGTTTTTGGGTTGCTAATTTAACGGGTTATCAAATTGTATCTATGCCGGATACACAAAGCCATGCCGACCCACTGGCAAAAGTAGTTACAACTGCGCAAGGTGCTTGGCTAACTAATTACAGTGAGCGCCCTTGGACTATGACCTTCCCTATTTTAGCGTTTGCAATGGCACTCAGTGCATTGTTGTTCTCTAAATTAAATAAACCCGCATTAGGGCTTGCTTCAACTAGCTTAATGTTAATAGGCATTATTATGACGGCAGGCGTATCACTGTTCCCCTTTATTATGCCATCGAGTAATAACCCAAATATTAGTTTAACTATTTGGGATGCGGTGTCGAGCCATATGACGCTTAACGTTATGTTTGTTGCCGTAGTTATTTTTGTGCCAATTATTTTATCTTACACCACCTGGTGTTACGTAAAAATGTGGCGCCGCGTTACGGTAGAAGAAATAGAAAACAACCCTCACGGTAGCTACTAAGGAGACTAAACTATGTGGTATTTCGCTTGGATTTTAGGTGTACTTTTAGCCTGTACCCTAGGTGTAATAAATGTAATGTGGTATGAGTTTCAGCAAAATAAAGACAGTATTGCTGATGACGAGCAAGTAATGCATGATTTATTAAAAGAGACTAACACAACTAAAAATGACGACTAACACCCGCCCTGATCGCGCGCAACAGCAGTCTTTGCGCGCTTTTTTAAAGCGTCAAAGTAAACCCGCTGCAATGCTATTAAAGCTAAGCATTGCACTGGGTACTGTTAACGCATTACTCATGATTGCAGGTGCTTATTTACTTGCTCAAGCTATTCATAATGTAATTTTTGAACAGTATAGTTTGGCTGAAATCACCTACTTATTATGGCCTTTGGCCGGTATTATTTTACTGCGCGCGGTATTTTTAACACTAAGTGAACGCTTTAGCGCTTATGCTGCACTTAAAATAAAGTCGGCAATGCGCCAAACCCTACTTAATAAGCTCAGCCTGCTTGGGCCAAGCTATGTAGAGCAGCATGGCCAAGGTGCTACCCTCAATACATTGCACAATGGTGTAGAAGCGCTACACGATTATTATGCTAAGTACCTACCTGGCGTTGCCTACAGTGCGCTTATTCCGCTGGCTATATTAATCGTTATTTTTCCGACAGATTACAAAGCTGGGCTAATATTTTTATTAACTGCGCCGCTTATTCCTTTTTTTATGATTTTAGTTGGCTCAAAAGCCGAAGCGCTTAATCAACAACGTTGGCAACAACTGGCGGTATTAGGGAATTACTTTTTTGATCGCGTACAAGGGCTTACCCAACTTAAACTATTTAACGCCACTCGCTTAGAGCTAAAACAAATTGCTAAAATATCTGATGACTTTAGACACGCAACACTTAGCGTATTAAAAATTGCTTTTTTATCATCATTTGCATTGGAGTTTTTAGCAACCATTAGTGTGGCCTTAGTGGCGGTTATTATTGGTTTTAGATTGTTTTTTGGCACACTTGATTTTGCCACTGGTTTTGTGGTTTTACTGTTAGCGCCTGAATTTTATTTGCCACTGCGTCAATTAGGCAGCCACTATCATGCGCGCTTGCAAGGTATAAGTGCCGCCGCCGACATGCTAATAATTTTAAATGCCCCATTGCCTGAGCAACAAAGCGAACATACTACTGACAAAATTAGCGCTACTATTAGCTCAATTACAGTTAATAACCTTAGCTTTACCTACCCAAATAGTGACGAAGGAATAAAAAATATAAACTTATCTCTACCCAACAAAGGGTTAATTGCCGTTGTTGGTGCCAGTGGCTCGGGTAAAAGTACCCTGTTTGATTGTTTATTGGGGTTTCACCCCGAGGTCATTAAGCATATAAGTATTAATCAGCAAATTTTAAGTACTGCACATATTGGGCAATTACAAAGCCACATTGCGTGGATACCGCAATCAGCCACGTTATTTTACGACACTATTGCTGCCAATATTAAATTAGCAAAGCCTAATGCAACGCAACAAGAGCTTGAGCATGCAGCAAAGCAAGCAGGCGCTTTGGGCTTTATAAAGGCACTGCCTGATGGTTTTAATACTTTAATTGGCGAGCAAGGTGAGGGACTTTCTGGTGGTCAAAAGCAACGCATTGCCCTTGCGCGTGCTTTTATAAAACAAGCACCTGTATTGGTACTTGACGAACCTACTGCGCACCTTGATAGCGAAACCGAACAAGTTATTCAACATGCTATAGCTGATTATGCAAAAAATAATTTAGTGCTAGTTATTGCCCATCGGCTCAATACTGTCAAAAATGCTGAGCAACTTATTGTAATGCACAATGGCAAGATAGCTCAGCAAGGTTGCTTTAATAGCTTAGCGGCTGAAGATGGTGAGTTTGCCACTTTACTGCAAACAGCACAGCAAGGAGCAGTTCATGCATAATTTTATTCGCTTACTAAAACTGTGCCGTCCTCACTACAAAGCTATGTTGTTGGGTACCTTTTTAGCCACAATTACAGTACTTGCTAATGTGGGGTTACTGGCTATATCGGGCTGGTTTTTAGCCTCAATGGCGGCAGCCGGTATTGCCGGTACACAAATGAATTACTTTACTCCAGCGGGTACTATTCGCTTTTTAGCGATTGTACGCACCGCATCACGGTATGGGGAACGCTTAGTAACTCACAATGCTACGTTTTTAATGCTAAGTGAAATTCGCGTTAGTGTGTTCTCTACCCTCAGTAAACTCAATAATGTTGACTTAGCAATGAGCCGCAGCGCCGATTTAGTTAATCGGCTCCAAAACGATGTAGACGCGCTAGATAAGTTTTACTTAAACGTATTATTACCTATGTTAGTTGCGCTATTAAGCGTGCCTATTATTATGCTGTTTATGTCGGCATACAACGCCGATGTCGCACTTATTTGTTTTACTGGCATTGTTCTGATTGGCGTCGTTTTACCTGCTTTTCTTAGCGCTAAATTAAATAAAAACAGCCACAAAGAAACACAGTTAAGTGCACAGCTGCGCTCTGAGCTTTCCGATACTTTAACCGGCCTTAGAGAACTGAGTATTTACCAAGCTCGGGAGCAGCAAATTGCTAAGTGCGATGATTTAAGCGAGCAGTATAATCAGCAACTGTTTATTCGCCACAAGGCGCTGGCTAATACCGATGGTTTAAGCTTATTAGTTGTACAACTGGCCATGATCGCAAGTATTGTGACCATAGCGCCCCTGGTTTACAGTAATGCCATGGTTAATGTTGAGCTGGCAATGCTAAGCCTATTTGTGCTCGCCAGCTTTGAGAGTGTGTTACTCCTGCCAAATGCGTTTATTGAATTACCAAATGTGTTAAAAGCAGCTGAACGTTTATTTACGCTTGAAGATAAAGCCGTAAATGCTAATACGCAATATGATGCCGCTATAAATAATAATTTGGCTTTGCAAAATCCCTCACTAACACTTAAGAACATTAGTTATTGTTACGATAAACACCCAGCATTAAATGACGTGAGTTTTGAGCTAAAGCCGCAGCAAAAAGTGGCCATTGTTGGTAGAAGCGGCAGCGGTAAAACCACCTTAGTTAACTTACTCACCGGTTTATGGCCACTGCAACAAGGCAATATTACCTTGAGTGAGCAAGGCAACTGCGTTGATTTGCATTTATTAAGTAATGATAACCGAGCAAGGTTAATTAATATTTTGGCTCAACAGCATCATATTTTTGATGGCACTTTAAAAGAAAACCTATGCTATGCAGCGCCTAATGCAACTAAAGCGCAAATGCTAGATGCACTAGCGCATGCACAACTTAGCCCGTGGTTTACTGAGTTAAAATCGGGGTTAAATACTCGCTTAGGTACCGGCGGGCGTAATGTGTCACAAGGTCAGTCGAGGCGGATTGCGATTGCGCAGGCTTTATTGCAAAACCCCGCTATTTTAGTGCTTGATGAGCCAACAGAAGGGCTAGATAATCAATCTAAACAAAGTGTAATGCATGCCATTATGCAAGTTATGAGTAACGCCAGTGTACTTACTATTACCCATGATCCAGCCCTGCTTGAGCATATGGATAATATTATTTGGTTAGAGGATGGGCGCGTAATAGCACAAGGCACCCATCAGCAATTACTTAGCGATCCTGCTTACACGTCACTTACTATCCGTTTTTAATTCGCTTTATCTATTACGGTAACTTGCACATCAATAACGCCGACTTTAGGGTCGGCTATCTTTTTAAACATACTGCTCGATAAATCTATAATACGCCCGCGTATATAAGGACCTCGGTCGTTAATTCTCACTATTACCGACTTATTATTTGCTAGGTTTGTTACTTTCACTTTAGTACCAAAGGCCAGCTTAAGATGCGCTGCCGTTGCTGCTTGCTGATCAAAGCGTTCGCCATTTGCGGTGGTTCTTCCTTGGTATTTATCGGCATAAAATGATGCTTTGCCAAGCTGTGTCAGCTCCCCTGAGCTTGATTTTACAAGTGGTTGACTACTACAACCTGCAAGGATAATAGCAATAAAAGTAACAGTGAGTTTTTTAAGTATCATTTAATAGCTTATGTAATTGATATAATTAGCAACTAGCCTACAGCTACTTGCCTGAGCTGATCCTGAATTACTCACTAATAATTATAAATAATAAGCAATAAAAAACCACCATCGATTACTCTTAGGTGGTTTTTTATATAAGCTAAAAGGCGTTTATCGTACGATACCGCGCTCTGAGCTTTTAACAAAATCTATCATTAACTGTACTGCTGGATACTTTTGCGCATCTTCGCTAAGTGACTCAATTGCTTCATCTACACCTAGGCTTTTACGATAAAATACTTTATAAGCACGGCGTACAGCCATTATCTCATCGCTTTGAAAACCACGGCGTTTCATGCCCTCAGTATTAATTGCAACTGGACCTGCAGGTATACCTATAGTGGTAACAAATGGTGGTACATCTTTATTAATAGCTGAATACATGCCTACAAATGCATGTGCGCCTACCTTACAAAACTGATGTATACCTGAGTTGCCCGCAAGAATAACCCAGTCACCAATATGTACATGCCCTGCAACACTGGCGTTATTAGCAAATATAACATTATCGCCAATCACTGCATCATGAGCAACATGGGTATAGGCCATAAACAGGTTATTACTACCTATAATGGTTACGCCCTGATCTTGAATTGTGCCACGGTGAATTGTAACGCATTCACGAATAATATTATTGTCACCAATAGTGAGCGATGTTGGTTCGTTGTTGTACTTTTTGTCTTGGCATGCTTCACCAACCGACGCAAACTGAAAAATATGATTTCCAGAACCGATAGTTGATGGGCCTTTAACTACAACATGAGACTCAATAATACAGTTATCACCAATGACAACATCATTGCCAATATAACTATATGGTCCCACTGAAACATTGCTGCCTAGTGTCGCGCCTGGTTCGATTATTGCCGTTGGATGAATCACAATTAAAACTCTCTTCTCGCACACATAATTTCGGCGCTACATACTAGCTTGCCATCGACTTTTGCTTCTGCTGCAAACTTCCATAAATTACGACGTTCTTTTAAAAACTCAACATGTAAATGCATAGTATCACCAGGAAGTACTGGTTTTTTAAAACGTGCATTATCTACAGCTGCAAACAAATACAATTCATTTTCGCTACGGTTTTCAACCGTTTTAAAGCCAAGTAACCCAGTTGCTTGAGCCATGGCTTCTAATATTAATACACCCGGAAAAATTGGCTGATTTGGGAAATGCCCGGTAAAAATGGGTTCGTTTATAGTCACATTTTTAATAGCATGCAAAGATTTGCCAGGTGTAAAGTCAATTACTCTATCAACTAATAACATCGGGTAGCGATGCGGTAATAAACTTAAAATTTCTTGAATATCAAGGCTATTTAATTCGTTTGCCAAAATAGCATCCTCATTAGTGTTCAACGTTTATGGCTTATTTAATTGCTCAAGTGCTTTAATACGGCTTTTCATTTCAGAAAGGTTACGCAAGTGAGCGATTGATTTACGCCATTCTTTGTTTGTAGTATGAGGTATACCAGATGAATAGATACCTGGCTCGGTGATTGATTTTGTCACCATACTCATACCCGTAATTATAACACCATCACAGACGCTCATGTGACCATTAATTGCTGTCATGCCGCCAATTTGGCAGTTTTTACCTATGGTGACGCTACCAGCAAGTACAGTACAACCAGCAATAGCTGTGCCTGAGTTAACTTCAACGTTATGTGCTATTTGGCATTGGTTATCAATAATTACATTACTATGGATAATAGTATCGTCAAGTGCACCACGATCAATTGTAGTACTTGCGCCAATTTCAACTTTATCACCAATAATAACAGAGCCAAGCTGAGGAATTTTAATCCATTGCCCACGCTCATTAGCATAACCAAAACCATCACTACCTATAACGCTATTGGCTTGCAACAAACAATCTGAGCCAATTTCAACATTATGATAAATAGTTACATTCGACCAAAGCTTAGTGCCTGAGCCTATTTTAACACCTTCACCAATAAAACTGTTCGGACCAATTTGTACGTTATCGTTAATTATCGCATTGCTTTCAATTACCGTATTAGCGCCAATAGCGGCACTTTTACTTACTGTCGCATTTGGGTGAACAACCGCGCTTGGATGAATGCCTGTTGCGGCAGAGCGTGGCGTCGTATCCATTAATTGCGCAAGCTTGGCGTAACTTACATACGGATTTGCAACTATTAGTTTATTGCCGTTAAAGTAAGGAGCATCTGCTTCACTAACAATGACAGCACTGGCTTGAGTCACTTCAAGTTGCGAGCGATATTTCTTATTCGCTAAAAATGCAATATGCCCTGAGCGGGCATGTGCAAGTGTTGCTATTTTTGTTATTTCTAAAGCGCCATCACCTTGCAGCTCGGCGCTTAGAAGTTCCGCTATTTGCGAAAGCGTATAATTTTGCATAACTTAATTATTTCTTACTCACTGCAGCAACTACTTTATTAGAAAGATCAGTTACTTTTTTAGGGTTAAAGTAAATAGTTGTATCTTTAACTTTAACTTCATCAAAGTCGCCATCTTTAGCAATGTCTTCAATTGTTTTGATAATTAAACCCTGCACTTTTGCAAGCTCTTGGTTTTGGCGTGCTTTAATTTCTTGCTCAAGAGGACGACCTACTTCAGCAAGGTTTTTTTGCATACCCTGAATTTTGTCACGCAGTTTATCTTTTTGCGCTTGGCTCATAGTGGTACTTTCACGCTTGAACTTTTCAGCTTCAAAGCGAATATCGCCTTGTAGCTTTTCTAACTCTTGACGGCGCTCTGCAAACTCAGTTTGTAGAGATTGCTCAATTTTAGCCATTTGTGGTATTTGCTTGTAGATTTCTTGCATGTCTACAATACCTACTTTATGTGCAAATGCACTTACCGAGGTGCCCATCATAAGTGTTGCTAAAACAGCTACTGCCGTTGATTTAAATAATTTATTCACAAAAAACTCCTTTAAAAGCTGTTACTAATATTAAAACTGATGGTCTTCGTATCGTCATCTTCTTCTTTTTGCAATGGATACGCAAAACTAATCAGCATTGGACCCATTGGAGAGATCCACTGTAATGATAAACCGGTTGAAACCCTAAAACGCATTGGATCAGAGTAATCATCTAATTTAGCTCGCTCATCGGCTGCTAAATTTTGGTAACGGTCTACGTTAAACTCGGTATCCCATACGTTAGCAGCATCAACAAAGAAACTGGTACGTACTGAGCTGGTATTTTCTTCATCTAAAAACGGTGTAGGTACAATTAATTCCATACCTGCTACCGCTTTAGCATTACCACCAATTCGACCTTGTGGTACTAGCACATCAAATTCAGATGAGCCGCCTATATTACCTGTGGTTGAGCCGTCTGGTAAAGGTGTACCCGGAATTGATTGCGGTATACGTGCAATTGCGCGTGGTAAAATTGTATTTCGGTCAAAACCACGTAGTTCCATTTCAGTAATACGGAAGTATTCTTGGAATGGCAGTACTTGGTCGTAGCCGTTAGTTGAACCATAACCATTACCGTAACCTAACGCCGCACGGGTTGAGAACACCCAGCGATGGTCGTTCGATATTGGCCAGTAAAAACGCGAATCATAGTTTAACTTAAAGTATTTTAAGTCAGAATTCGGCGTTGTTGCTGTTAAGTTTAGCGTTTGACGTGAGCCCGCTGTTGGGAATAAACCACGGTTTACCGTAACGCGAGACCAGCCAGCACTTAACTCATATTTAGTAAAGTCAAAACCTGCATCTGGGTTGTCTTGGTCTAAGAAGGTTTCACGCAGTACACGCGTTTGCTCGTACTCTGCAATATCTGAAAGCTCTTCTTGAATCCAACGAACACCAAAGTTAATGCGGTTAACCGCATCAATTGGGAAGCCTATATTAGTCCCCAATCCATAGCTTTTCGACTTATAGTCGATCAAACTAAACTTACTTGCATCGTAGTTACTGTAAAAAATACTGCTACCTTGCGATACGCCATCTGGCGTGAAGTATGGGTCGGTATAAGACACGCTCACACGCTCAGAACCACGCGAGGTATTAATATTAAAGCCTATTTGATTACCAGTACCTAAAAAGTTAGATTCTGTTACACCAATATTAAACTGTAAACCTAGGTATGAGCCATACGCTAAGCCGGCATTAAAGCTACCAGCCGACTGCTCTTTTACAGTAAAATCAACATCTACTTGGTCATCAACACCTGGGACTGGCACAACGTTAAAATCAACTTTTTCCATATAAGGTAAACGCTGAATTTGTAATTTTGAACGCTCTAAGCTTTGGTTAGATAACCATGCGCCTTCAAGCTGTGTCATTTCGCGGCGCAGCACTTCATCTGCAGTACTTTGGTTACCACCAACAATAATCCGGCGCACATAAACACGCTTACCAGGGTTAACCGATAAGGTTAGTTGTACTTCTTGATTTTCGTCATCAATTTGCGGAATTGTGCGTACTTCAGCATTGGCATAACCAAAACGCGCTAAGTAGCTTTTTATAAATTCTTCTGAAGAGGTAACCACTGAGCCGTTATATAACTCACCCGCTCGTAGTGGAATAACACTTTTAATTAAGTCTTCGCGACCAAGTAAGTCACCAATAAAGTCAAAACCTTTAACTTTATATTTAACCCCTTCTGTTAAGTTAGCTGTAACGTATACAGACTCACGCTCTGGGCTAACCGACACTTGGGTAGAGTCTATGTTAAAACGTAGGTAACCACGGTCTAAATAAAAGCTACGAATTTTTTCTAAATCGCCTTCAATGGTTTGTTTTTGGTAGCGGTCGCTGCCCATAAACTGCCACCAAGGTAAGTCTTGTTGCGACTCAGCCAGTTGTAATAGCTCTTCATTAGAAAAAAGTTCATTACCTACCAAGTTAATTTGACGAATTGATGCAGCATCACCTTCATCAAATTTTAATTTAAGTTTAACCCGGTTACGCGGCAGTTTAGTGATACTAATATCAACTTTAGCGTTGTATTTACCAATACTGTGGAAAAATTCAGTTAAGCCTTTTTCTATATTATCAATAACGGTTTTATCTAGTGGCTCGCCTTGGCGAATATTTTGCTGATCAAGTGACTGATTAAGCTGCTCATCTTTAATATCTTTATTGCCATCAAACTCAATAAAGCTAATTGTTGGGCGTTCAGTTACTTTAAAAACAACGTTATTACCGTCGCGTAGCGCTTTTATATTGTCAAAGTGACCTGAGCGGTAGAGAGACTTGATTGTTTTTGAAATCGTGTACTCATCAACATTATCGCCCACGTTAATAGGAATATGCGTTAATGCAGCACCCAGTGCTACACGCTGTAAACCTTCAACTTTGAGATCTTCAACAATAAAGGAGTTTTGGCCTAGGGCTGCAAAGCTTGCACCCAATAAACTTGAAACTACCAAATGTTTTTTTATAGCCATTTTATTATATTTATCCTTTACAACTGTATTACCGCTTAGCATCGAAAAGTAAATTTACGAGCTGTACAATCGTGGTTCTAATTAGTCATTGTCACGTTAAAACGACAAACGCGATACATCATTGAACAAAGCGAAACATGTTAAAAAAATGAGTAGTAACGCACCCACTTTAAAACCAAACTCTTGTGTCTTTTCAGAGACTGGCTTTTTACGAAAAAGTTCAATTATGTAATACATTAAGTGTCCGCCATCAAGCACTGGCAAGGGCAATAAATTAAATACACCCAAGTTAACACTGATCAGTGCTAAAAAGCTTAAAAACGCAACGAAACCGTAGCTTACGCTAGTCCCCGCGCCTACGGCAATGCCTACTGGGCCACTTAAATTTTTAACCGAAATCTGGCCTGTAATTAAATTACCTATCATATCAAAGCTAAGGGTAATTAATCGCCACGTTTCTTTACTACCTCGCACAATACTATCGAGCGGGCCATAATGTCTAGTTTCTATATAACCTTGCGGCCATTTTTCTACTATTGGTGCAACCCCTAAAAAGCCTTGCTCTATGCCCTGAGCGTTAACCCTAGCTTGAGGTATTACCGATATTATTTTTATAGTGTCTTGTCTTTTTACACTAAATTGTAATGATTTGTTAGCCGATTGGGTAATAAGATTAACTAATTGCTGCCAATTGCTTATTGTTTCGCCATTTACAGCCACAATAGTATCATTTATTTTTAACCCTGCCAGCTCTGCAGCAGAGCTTTTAGTAACCGCAGCAATACTAAGTGTTGCTTGTGGCCTAAATGGTACTATGCCTAGAGAGCTCAATGGTGGCACGTCTTGCTGATCAAGTTTCCAGCCGTCTAAATTGAGCATTTTTGTTTGCTGCTGATAGTTTTCGTTACGTACAGTTACTGCAACGCTTTTATCACCTAAACTCGACATAAGCGCAAAGGTTGCGTCTTGCCAGGTGGTAATTTCATCATCACCAATTTTAGTAATTTGTTGGCTCGGCATTAATCCCGCTTGCGCTGCACGACTGCCTTCAACCACACTGCCAACAACAGGTTTTACTGATTGCACACCCACCATATACATAACGGCAAGTGCAAATATAGCAAATATAAAGTTAGCAACGGGCCCCGCAGCAACAATCGCTATACGCGCTTGTACCGACTTAGCATTAAACGATAAATGACGCTGATTTGCAGGTACTTCATCAACCCGCTCATCGAGCATTTTTACATAACCACCCAAAGGTATGGCTGCTATAACGTACTCGGTATCGTATTTATCACGCCATTTTAGCAATGGTTTACCAAAGCCGATAGAAAAGCGCAGCACTTTAACGCCGGCTTTACGCGCCACCCAAAAGTGGCCGTATTCATGTACTGTAACTAAAATGCCCAGCGCTAAAATAAATGAGCCGAGATTCCAAAAAAAATCGAACATATTAATGCGTCACTTTTGTTATAAACTGCGATGCGCTTAAACGCGCTAATCTATCGCACTCTAAAATTTCATCTAAGCTTTGCACATTGGTGTACGTGGCCGCTTCGAGAGTCTGTGCATTTATTGTGTATATATCGGTAAAACCAATTTCACCATTTAAAAATGCACTTACCGCGATCTCGTTTGCGGCATTCACTGTCGTTGTTGCGCCTTGCCCTGCGCTACACGCATCAATCGCTAGTTGTAAATTAGGGTAACGAGAAAAGTCAGGTTTAGTGAACGAAAAGTCACTAATATCTGAAAAGTTTAACGGCTTAACCCCTGCATTTATGCGCTCAGGGTAAGCTAATGCATGGGCAATTGGGGTACGCATATCAGGGTTACCCATTTGCGCTAAAATTGAGCCGTCGTGATATTGCACCATAGAATGAATTATACTCTGTGGATGAATAACCACATCAATATCACTCGGGTCGCAGTTAAACAGCCATTTAGCTTCAATAAACTCAAGCCCTTTGTTCATCATGGTGGCTGAATCTACCGATATTTTTTGTCCCATAGACCAATTAGGGTGCGCCACGGCTTCTGCTATGGTTACACCTTTAAGGGTATTTATATCACGGGTTAAAAATGGGCCGCCTGATCCGGTAAGTAATATTTTACTTACGCCATGAGATTGCAGGTGTTGATCGCCTTGCGCATTTTGTAGAGAGTACGGTAAACATTGAAAAATAGCGTTATGTTCACTGTCTATTGGTAGCAATGTCGCTTTGTGTTGTTTTACTTTATCAATAAACAACTGACCCGACATTACCAAAGATTCTTTATTGGCGAGCAGTACTTTTTTTCCGGCTTCTACTGCGCTTAACGTCGGCAATAACCCTGCAGCACCGACAATTGCCGACATGACAGCATCAACCTCTGGATGCCCACACAGCTCGCTCATAGCCTGCTCACCATGCATTATCTGCGTTTTACATGGCGTATTACTTAAATATAACGACAATTGCTTAGCAGCGCTTTGTGTTGCCATAACGCCATAGCGTGGCTGATGCGCAATGCATAGCTCAGCCATTTTTTTAGCATTTTTCCCAGCAGCTAATGCAAAAATACTAAACTGCTGAGTATTTCTTGCCACAACATCTAAGGTATTAAGGCCAATAGAGCCTGTAGCCCCTAGAATTACCAGTTGCTGCTTTTCACTCATAAACTCAAAGTCCACGCATAACACATTACAAACATAGGTGCGGCTGCGGTTAGGCTATCAATACGATCTAAAATCCCGCCATGTCCTGGCAAGCAATTACCGCTGTCTTTAAGTCCTGCTTCGCGTTTAAACATGCTTTCAAGCAAATCACCCACCGCTGAAAACAAGGCAATAAACACAGTCATAATGGCGTAAATTGGCCATACAATTAAATCTACGTCGGTAAAATGACAAAATGTAAGCACAAATATAACTGCAGCGACAACGCCGCCGGCTAAACCTTCAATAGTTTTATTTGGGCTTACTTTTGGCATGAGCTTACGCTTACCAAAGCTTTTACCTGTAAAGTAGGCACCAATATCGGCGCTCCATACGATTCCTAAAACCACTAAAATAAGCATAGAGCCAAAATGACTAGATTCGGTATATTGCGCACTGCGCAGCGTATTTAGGGCTAACCATAAAGGCACTAACGTTAGTAATCCGGCAATACCGCGCATTACTATGCCTTCGTTCCATGCTTTAGCCATTTCTGGGTAGCGCCATACTAAATAACTAGCAACAATCCACCATGCAAACGACAGCGTAAATAAGTAATTTGCATCACCAACTAATTTTCCATCTTGCCAAAGTGATTCGATTGGCCAGTGCAGGTTTAGTAACGCAAGCAAAGCGGCAACTAAAAGTACAAAAGCGCTGCGCTTAAGTTTATTGCACAGCCCCATAAAAGCAGACCATTCCCATGCGCCCATTAATACAATTGCACCCGCAAAATAACTAAATAATGTCAGTGGGGTGTAAAAAACCAAAGCAAGCGCTAATGGTGCTAGCACGAGTGAGGTTAGAATGCGTTGTTTTAACAAAATTATGACCCTTATTCTATTTAGGTTTGAGCGAGTAATTGTTTTATTTGTTCGCCCGTACAACCAAATCGTCGCTCTCTGGCAACGTAACACGCTATGGCCTCAGCAAATGCTGCTTCATTAAAATCAGGCCACAGTGTGTCGGTAAAGTAAAGTTCAGCGTAAGCTGCTTGCCAGAGTAAAAAGTTACTAATTCTGACATCGCCACCAGTACGAATTAGTAAATCAGGCTCGGCCTGATCTGCCATACTCATGTACTGTGCTATACGCTCTTCTGTAATATCGGCTGGGTCTAATTGCCCCTGTGCAACTTGCTCTGCAAGTTGTTTAGCAGCATTAGCCATATCCCAACGTCCACCGTAATTTGCAGCAACATTTAAATGCAGCCCGGTATTATTTGCTGTAAGCTTTTGAGCAGTATCTACTTTACTGCGTAAGCTTTCAGAAAACCGCGATAAGTCTCCAATAATGGTCAGTTTTACATTGTTTTTATGCAGCTTTTTAACTTCTTTACTAAGTACAAATAAAAAAAGCTCCATTAACGTTTTTACTTCGTCTTCAGGTCGACGCCAGTTCTCACTACTAAAAGCAAATAAGGTTAACGATTGTATCCCTAATTTAGTACAAAACTGTACAGATTGACGAACTGCGTCCACACCTTTTTTATGCCCAAACACACGCGGTCTATTTCTGGCTTGCGCCCAACGCCCGTTACCATCCATGATGATAGCTACATGTTTAGGTAAACATTGCTGTGAAATTGTGTCAGCATCTAGAACCATAAATATTGAGTATTCCATAAAAAAACGCCGCCTAGTATACCCCAGCCGGCGTTTCAAAACTAATAAATTTAACCTGTACTCGGGATAATAAATCTATTTCAAGTGGCTATTTTTAACGCTAACTGCGTTGAATTTACTTGCAATAGGTTCAATCTATTACCCCAAGTGCAGCGTATTAGTTTCTTAGATTTCCATCAACTCAGCTTCTTTAGCTGCTAATTGAGTATCCATTTCTTTAATGAATTTATCGGTCATCTTTTGAATTGCTTCTTCAGCTTGACGCGCTTCATCTTCAGAAATATCTTTATCTTTCAATAAGTTTTTAAAATCGCCATTCGCGTCACGACGAATGTTACGTACTGCAACACGACCGCCTTCAACTTCACCACGAACAATTTTAATTAAGTTTTTACGACGTTCTTCAGTCAATGCTGGCAATGGTACACGAATAACTGAACCTGCTGACATAGGGTTTAAACCTAAGTCAGATGCCATTATTGCTTTTTCTACCGCTTGCGCAAGTGACTTATCAAATACACCAATAGCCAGTGTACGTGAATCTTCAATTGTTACGTTAGCAACTTGGTTTAACGGTGTTGGCGAGCCATAATACGACACCATAATACCATCTAGCAATGCAGGATGAGCACGACCAGTACGAATCTTAGATAACTGGCTGCCCAGTGCTGCTACACTCTTTTGCATGCGCTCTTGCGCATCTTTTTGAATATCGTTAATCACAGTTTAATCCTAATCTATTTAATTACTTCATCTGAGGCTTGTGAAGAAATAAGGGTTCCCTCTTCTTCACCCATAATAACACGTTTTAATGCGCCTGATTTATTCATATTAAATACGCTCAATGGCATATTATGATCGCGTGCTAATGTAAATGCCGCTAAATCCATTACTTTCAATTCTTTCTCAATTATCTCATTGTAACTTAAATGACGATAAAGTGTCGCATCTGGATTTTTAACTGGGTCATCACTGTAAACGCCATCTACTTTAGTCGCTTTAATTACCGTATCGGCTTCAATTTCGATACCACGTAAACAGGCTGCTGAGTCGGTAGTGAAAAATGGGTTACCCGTACCGGCTGCAAAAATAACTACGCGGCCCGTTTTTAATAAACTAATTGCTTCAGCCCAATTGTACGCATCACACATACCATGAAGTGGAATAGCCGACATTAAACGACAGTTTACAAATGCACGATGCAGCGCATCACGCATTGCCAAACCATTCATTACGGTTGCAAGCATACCCATGTGATCGCCAACAACACGATTCATGCCTGCTTCTGCTAACGAGCCACCGCGTAAAAAATTTCCACCGCCAATAACTAAACCCACTTCTACGTCGAGCTCTACGAGCTCTTTAATTTCTTGAGCCATGCGGTCTAACACTTTAGGGTCGATGCCAAAGCCTTCATCTCCCATTAAAGCTTCACCGCTTAATTTGAGAAGAACGCGTCTAAAAATAGGTTTACGATTGATAGTCATAGTATTGGGGCCAACTTTTATAAAAAATGGATAAAAAATAACCGCGCTTATGTTAAACATAAAAGCGCGGTTATTTTAAAGAATTTCTAGCTGTGAAGCAAAAGCAAATAACACATTAATTGCATGTCTTTTTTACTCCCTACACAAATAGTTAATCTTATTTAGCTTTAGCAGCAGCGATTTGTGCAGCAACTTCAGCAGCAAAATCTTCTTCTTTTCTTTCGATACCTTCACCAACTTCTACACGTACGAAGCTAGTAACTGTTGCGTTTTTCTCTTTAAGAATTTCGCCAACAGTTTTCTTAGGTTCCATGATGAAAGCTTGACCAGTAAGAGAAACCTCACCAGTGAATTTTTTCATGCGGCCAACAACCATCTTCTCAGCGATTTCAGCAGATTTGCCTTCATTCATCGCGATTTCGATTTGTACTTGTTGTTCTTTAGCTACAACATCAGCAGGAACGTCTGAAGGAGTTAAGTACTCAGGGCTTGATGCAGCAACGTGCATTGCAACGTGCTTAAGTGTTTCTTCATCAGCAACACCAGCAACAACAACACCAATACGATCACCATGACGGTACTCAACTAGGTTTTCACCCGTGATGTACTGTAGACGACGTACGTTAATGTTTTCACCAATTTTAGTTACTAGCTCAACGCGTGCTTCTTCAAACTTAGCTTGTAAGTCTTCGATAGTCACAGTGTCTGCAATTGCAGCTTCTGCTACTTTATCAGCAAACGCTAAAAAGCTTACGTCTTTAGCTACGAAGTCTGTTTGACAGTTAACTTCAACTAGCACTGCAACATTACCATTTTTCTTGATAATGATAGCGCCTTCAGCAGCGATATTGCCTGCTTTTTTAGCTGCTTTAGCCGCGCCACTTTTACGCATGTTTTCAATCGCTAACTCGATGTCGCCATCAGTTTCAGTTAACGCTTTTTTACAATCCATCATGCCAGCGCCAGTACGCTCGCGTAATTCTTTAACTAGGGCAGTAGTTACAGCCATTAGTAATTCCTCAAATCTGAATCAGGTTTAGATAAGCGGGTTACCCGCTCTACAAGAATAGCAAGTCTTCACCTTTAAAAGATGAAGACTTGAAGACAGCTAATTACTCAGCTTCTACGAAATCGTCTTTTTCAGCTTGAGCAACAAGTGTGTTCTCACGGCCTTCAGTGATCGCAGTTGCAACAGCGTTAGTGTACAGACTTACCGCACGGATAGCATCATCGTTACCAGGTACGATGAAATCAACGCCATCTGGGTTCGAGTTAGTATCAACAATTGCAACAACCGGAATACCTAGGTTGTTAGCTTCACGGATAGCAATGTGCTCGTGGTCAGCATCAATAACGAAAAGCGCGTCTGGAAGACCGCCCATGTTCTTGATTCCGCCAAGGCTCTTCTCAAGCTTTTCCATTTCGCGGTTAAGCATTAACGTTTCTTTCTTAGTTAACTTCTCGAAAGTACCGTCTTGGCTTTGTATTTCAAGGTCTTTAAGACGCTTGATTGATTGACGAACTGTTTTCCAGTTAGTCAACATGCCACCTAACCAACGGTGGTTTACATAGTACTGGTCGCTTGCGATTGCAGATTCTTTCACTGCTTCGCTTGCTGCACGCTTAGTACCAACGAAAAGAACTTTACCTTTGTTTGCAGCAGCACCAGATAAAAACTTAAGTGCAGTGTTGAACATTGGTACAGTTTGCTCAAGGTTGATGATATGTACACGGTTACGTGTGCCGAAGATGAAAGGCTTCATCTTAGGGTTCCAGTAACGTGCTTGGTGACCAAAGTGAACACCAGCTTGAAGCATATCGCGCATTGAAACGTTTGCCATTTTATAGATCCTCTATAGTTGTTTAGGGTTAGGCCTCCACATATCCCATAGCACCAACACCGAAGTATTTAAACTTCTAATGCACCCAAGTGTATGTGACGATACGTGTGTGTGTTAAAATAAAATTGTGTTTGCCTTAAATACAAAAAATCATTAAAGAATTTATTTGTAAAAAGACGGCGCGCTTTATACCATATTAAAATTAAATACTCAACATCGCGTGCAAAAATTGTGCGGCGATAAATGTTAAAAACTCAACTTTGGAGCTTCAATGAGCGCTATTATTAAGACCCCTGAAGAAATAGAGAAAATGCGCGTAGCTGGGCGCTTAGCGGCAGATGTACTTGAAATGATCGGCCCATATGTAGTGCCGGGCGTGACCACCGATGAGCTAAATACAATTTGTCATGATTATATTGTTAATGTGCAAAAAGCAATCCCTGCTCCATTAAATTATCATGGTTTTCCAAAATCAGTTTGCACCTCTGTAAACCATGTTATTTGCCATGGTATTCCAAACGAAAAGCCATTAAAAGATGGCGACAGTATTAATATTGACGTTACCATAATTAAAGATGGCTACCACGGCGACACTTCTAAAATGTTCCATGTTGGTACCCCTAACATTCAAGGTAAACGCCTTGCAGAAGTAACACAAGAAAGCCTCTACATTGCTATTAAAATGGTAAAACCAGGTGTGCGTTTAGGCGATATTGGCGAAGCAATTCAAAAATATGCTGAAAGCTTCAACTACTCAATTGTTCGTGAATACTGTGGCCATGGTATTGGCGCAGGGTTTCACGAAGAGCCACAAGTAATGCACTATGGCAAAGCAGGTACTGGCGAAGTATTAAAAGCCGGCATGTGTTTAACTATTGAGCCTATGGTCAATGCGGGCAAACGCCAATGTAAACTACTTAAAGATGATTGGACTGTGGTTACACGTGACCGTAGCTTGTCAGCCCAGTGGGAACATACTTTGTTAGTAACTGAAAATGGTGTTGAAATTTTAACGCTACGATCAGATGATACAATCGACAGGATCATTGAGCATTAAAATACCCGTTCAACTTGATAGCTATTTATTTATCAAAATGAACTCGTATAAATAAGGAATCAGCCCCGGTGGCATTACCCAACAAAGTAAAAAAGTTGCTTAGCGACGCAGAGCAACTTAGTGATTATCGCGATTGTTCTAGCTATTTTTATAAATGGCTTTTTAATGAGTTTTCTAAACAACCGGTTGGTAATTTAATTAATGCCAGGGCTGAATTCATAGATCGTTTGCTGATCAAACTGTTTCATGTTTATGATTTAGCGCACGAACCCGACCTAGCACTTATAGCCGTAGGTGGTTATGGACGAGGTGAATTACACCCCTATTCCGACATCGACTTTTTGCTACTAGTAACACAACAACCAAACGCTGAAATCAGCGAAAAAATAGGTCAGTTTGTTACCATGCTTTGGGATCTCAATTTAGAGATTGGGCACAGTGTTCGCACTATAGCGCAAGCCATAGAGCAAAAACGTGAAGACGTTACCTTTGCCACCAGCTTATTAGAAAGCCGGCTTATTTTTGGTAATCATATAGAATTTGAAAAGCTAAAAAACCACATAATTGACACGCCAGTGTGGCGCTCAAATGAGTTTTTTTTAGCCAAAGTACAAGAGCAACATTTACGCCACCGAAAATGCCACGGCACAGCGTATAATCTCGAACCTAACATAAAAGAAAACCCCGGTGGCCTGCGCGATCTGCAAACCATTATTTGGGTTGCTAAAAAACACTTTAGAGCAGAAACCCTACAAGAGCTTATTAGCCATGGCTACCTTACTCACGAAGAGTTTCAAGAGCTTTCAGAGTGCCTAGAAAACTTATGGAATATTCGTTTTGCGCTGCATTTGGCTGCTGGGCGTTCAGAAAACCGCTTACTGTTTGATCACCAACCGCAAGCCGCCGAAATTCTGGGGTTTGGTAGCGATGGTAAATCGTCAGTTGAGCGCATGATGAAGCGTTTGTTTAGAATAATGAGCCGCGTACGCGAACTAAACCTGATGCTACTGGCGTACTTTGAACAAAGTATTTCGCCAAAACACCATCAACCTATTATTCAAGAGCTTGATCGCAATTTTGAGCGTATTGGCAATCAAATTAAAGTAAAAAGCCCATCGGTATTTTTTAGGCGCGATCAGCTTTTTATGTTATTTGAGCATATTGCCGACAACCCAGAAATAACGCACATTTATCCCAGCACTATTCGCACTATTCGCCAAGTGCGCCGCCGTTTACTAGGCGACTTACAAGATTACGCTGCCTGTCGCGAAGCTTTTTTACGTCTTATAAAGCACCCCAATGGTATGGGCCGTGCGTTTACCTTAATGCATAAACACGGCATGCTGGCTGCTTATTTACCGCAGTGGCGAAACATATTTGGGCAAATGCAATTTGACTTATTTCATGCCTACACAGTAGATGAGCACACCCACAGATTAATAAATAATATTTATCAGTACTTTGATAAAACCGGTGTCAGCGAATTTCCTATTTGTAGTGAAATAGTCACTCGTATGGATAAACCTGAGCTACTTTATTTAGCGGGTATATTTCATGACATAGCCAAAGGCCGTGGTGGCGACCACTCAGAGCTGGGCGCTGTTGACGCACTAGCCTTTGCAAAGTTACATGCCTTTTCTGTCGCCGATGGTAAACTAATCGCATGGCTGGTTAGTAATCATTTACTTATGTCGGTTACCGCACAACGTAAAGATATAAACGACCCTGGAGTTATTAAAGACTTTGCCACACGAGTAAAAACAGAGCGCCAACTTGATTATTTATATTGCTTAACCGTTGCCGATATACGTGCCACCAACGACAATTTATGGAACGATTGGAAAAACACCCTGCTGCGTGAGCTTTACTTACATACGCAACACGCACTGCGTTTAGGGCTTGAAAATCCAATGGATCAACGCGACCAAATTCGCGACAAAAAGCATCAAGCTAAACAGCGATTACTCAACTTAGGCTACATGGAAGACCAAATTGATTTAATTTGGAGCCGCTTTAAAGCCAATTACTTTACCGCTTTTAGCGAACAGCAAATTTCATGGCACAGCCAGCATTTAGTTAATAGCGAAGATTTAAGTCAACCGAGTGTTATCGTATCAAATAAAGCGATGCACGGTGGCACCCAAGTATTTGTATACAGCCCTTACTCTGGGCCTTTATTTGCCCGCTTAGTGAGTGTTATTGGTTCTAAAAAAGCGCAAATACAGCACGCGCAAGTACTTACCACCAAAGATGGCTACGTACTATTTAACTTTGTTATTTTAGAAGTAAATGGCGAGCCAATTGCCAGTGGCAGAGCACAATCAATTAAACGCGCCCTAGAGCAAGCCTTGTTTGAGCCGCGTAAAAAAATTCGCTTTAAAAAGAATCGCTCGCAACGCTTTAAAGACTTTAATATAAAACCTAAAATTGTGCTGCGCCCGCATCCGCGTAAAGATCGCAGCCTAATTGAAATCCAAGCAATTGATATACCCGGTTTATTGACTAAAATAGCCGAAGTTTTTCAAGCACACTTATTACACATACACGCTGCGCGTATTACCACAGTGGGGCAGCGCGCAGAAGATTTCTTCGTGGTCTCTAATAACGAGTACCAAGCACTTACAGACGAAGAACAAGCCAAAATTCATCAAGCATTGCGTAAAAAACTCAACGCAGAAACCGAATAAGAGGACACTATGTCAGATTTAAAAACGATGATCGAAAACGCCTGGGATAACCGCGATAGCATTAGCCCAAGCACAGTATCTGTTGAAGTAAAGCAAGCCATTATTGACGCGCTTGACCTGCTAGACAGTGGCGCAGCACGCGTTGCTGAAAAAATATCGGGTGAATGGGTAGTACATCAATGGCTTAAAAAAGCGGTTTTACTGTCGTTCCGTATTCGCGAAAACCAAGCAATGGACGATGGCGTAAATCAGTTTTACGACAAAGTACCACTTAAATTTAGCGACTACACGCCGGAGCAATTTAAACAAGGCGGCATGCGCGTAGTGCCTAATGCTGTTGCGCGTAAAGGCAGCTTTGTAGGTAAAAACGTGGTACTTATGCCATCGTATGTAAACATTGGCGCATACGTTGACGACGGCACCATGGTTGATACATGGGCTACTGTAGGCTCGTGTGCACAAATTGGTAAGAACGTACACTTATCGGGTGGCGTAGGCATAGGCGGTGTTTTAGAGCCATTACAAGCCAACCCAACCATCATCGAAGACAACTGTTTTATTGGCGCACGCTCTGAAATAGTAGAGGGTGTAATTGTTGAAGAAGGCGCGGTAATTTCAATGGGCGTTTACATCAGCCAAAGTACCCGTATTTATGACCGTGAAACCGGTGAAATTCACTACGGCCGCGTTCCAGCAGGCGCAGTAGTAGTCCCTGGTGCGCTACCATCAAAAGACGGTAGCCACAGCCTGTACGCTGCAATTATAGTGAAAAAAGTAGATCAGCAAACACGCGAAAAAGTAGGCATCAACGCCCTGCTCCGCTCAATTGATGATGAATAGTTAAGTAGGTTGGGTAGAGCGCAGCGAAACCCAACGACACTTTAAAGTTAAGTGTTTTAGCTGAACTTTAATTGTATATTTAAAAGCGCTAAGCCCTTGTGGGTTTAGCGCTTTTTATTTAGCCAGCATTGTGTATTTCAATCACCCATTACAACTCAAGCCGTGTAAGTCTATTTGTTTTACCTGCTGAGTTTTCGTTTTAAAATCATAATAACGAATAATTAGCTGATTGTTTTTCTCATAAAATGACATGTCCCGTAACCAATCGATAGTGGCTATTGGCGTGTATGTATAAAAACCATATTCACCCACACACTGATAACCAAAGTGATGATACGCACTGCCAAATGCACCTACATCGCTGGTATACGCTACTATATTTTCCTGCTGCTGATAAAATTGCGCTTGACTGCCAACAATGGCATACCAAATACATGTAAGCCCAAGTGCTACAATTTGCAACCCTGCCATTATAAACAATAGCAAGCTAACTAATTTTGCTTGAACAGTATGTTTGCTTGTTTTACTGATGCTTTTTATCAACACATAAGTAGCAATACTTACCAATATCTGCTTTATCCAAACTAGGTAAGTAGACAACTCATAGGTAAATTTTTGGCTGTGCCACTGTATGCCAAATACAGGCGGAATAAACATCGAGTCTATAAAGGTCACTGTAATAATTAGCGCTGCAAGGTGATAACGAGATAGGGTCATTAAGGCTGTTTTTTTAATTGTTTTAACCATGCTATTAAATATGTAATAAAAAAGCAAAAAGGTACTTTGAATAAATAATGCTTAGACCAGTTTACTTTACTTGAAGTAGCTAAAAGTAATTAAATTAGCCAAGCACACCCAGAATATAATAAGGTAGTTAAGCATACATTAAAGTTAGCAATAAATATTAAGGACTAATATGACAACAAAAGCTTTACGCTCAACTATTTTACTCCCCGTATTTTTGCCTGCCGTATTCATCATTCTCCTTTTAGTGATAGGTACGAGCAGTAACCCTGAACTTGCTGGTAAAGCATTCAGTATCGCCCTTACTTGGATAACAGAAACCTTTGGCTGGTTTTATATGTTATCTGTCGCTATATTTTTAGTATTTATAGTCTCTGTTGCCGCCTCTAGTTGGGGAAACATAAAGCTAGGGCCCGATCACTCAGAGCCGCAATATAGCTTTGCAGAGTGGTTTGCTATGTTATTTTCTGCAGGCTACGGTGTTGCACTGCTCTACTTTGGTGTTGCTGAGCCTGTATTGCATTATGCATCTCCACCTTCGGGTGCGGCAGAAACAGTTAACGCTGCTAAACAAGCAATGCAAATTGCATTTTTCCATTGGGGATTTCATATATGGGCAATATACGGAATTGTAGGTTTAGTACTTGCCTACTTTGCTTTTCGTCATGGTTTGCCCCTATCAATTCGCTCAGCGTTATATCCTTTAATTGGCGATAGAATTTATGGCCCAATTGGTCACGCGGTCGATATATTTGCTATTTTAGGTACTCTATTTGGTATAGCCACGACCTTGGGGTTATCGGTAACGCAAATAAATGCGGGCCTACATTATTTATGGCCAAGCATTCCTATAAATACCACAGTGCAAATATCAGCCATTGCCATTATAACCGCAGCAGCAACCCTCTCTGTGGTAGCGGGTATGGATAAAGGCGTTAAGCGCTTATCTATTTTGAATATGACCTTGGCAATATCTTTAATGATGTTTGTATTTTTTATTGGTCCTAGCATTCATATTTTAGAATCTTTTTTACAAAATACTGGCAGTTACTTAAGCGGTATTGTTGAGCGTACCTTTAACTTGCAAGCTTATAGTCGCAGCGACTGGATAGGTAACTGGACCTTATTTATATTTGGCTGGACAATTGCCTGGGCACCTTTTGTGGGTATGTTTATCGCAAAAATTAGCCGTGGTCGCACCATCAGGCAATTTGTTGTTGGGGTAATGTTAGTGCCCACCATATTCACATTTTTATGGTTTTCGATATTTGGTGATACGGCTCTCAATTTAATCATGAATGAAGGCTTAGACACTTTAATTACTGATGTGCAAGCGAACCATGCCGTAGCGCTATTTCAATTATTTGAAGTATTACCTTGGTCATTCTTTATTTCGCTATTAACGGTATTTTTAATTATCACCTTCTTTGTTACCTCGTCTGACTCTGGCTCACTCGTTATTGATTCATTAGCTTCAGGTGGTAATGCAAACACTCCTGCATGGCAGCGGGTATTTTGGGCGGTTCTTGAAGGTGCGGTTGCTGCAGCTTTATTACTGGCAGGCGGGCTCAGCGCACTGCAAACTATGACAATAGCCAGTGCATTACCCTTTGCTATTATTATGCTAATTGCCACTGTTGGCCTATGGCGTGCGCTTGTAATTGAAGGGCATCGCGATACCAGTTTACAAGCACATACTTTAAACGGCAGAAACTTAAATTTATCGCATTGGAAACGCCGTTTAGCAGCCATGATCGACTACCCAAACAAAAGCAAAGTACATAACTTTATTGACCAAGTAGTGACTAAAGCGATGAAAGAAGTGCAAGCCGAATTAAAATCTCGACAATGGCATGCTGAAGTAGTATTTGATGCCGACTTATGTCGCGCGCACTTAACTGTTTTACGCCATGAACATATGGACTTTGTATACGACATAAGGTTAACAGAGCATGCAATGCCTAGTTTTGTTCACTCTGAGCTAAAACCTGAAACAGATAACACTGAAACGTATTGTCGTGCAGAGGTATACTTGCGCCGTGGTGGTTTGTCGTATGATATTTTTGGCTATAGCGAAGATGATATTGTGAAAGATATTCTCGACCAATTTGAAAACTATTTGCACTTTTTAGATAACAGCCCAGGCGAGCTTCCTTGGGATATGACTGAGCATGACGAAATGCTAAACACCGACAAATAATTTGCGCTAACCCAATTTAGCCCTTATCTGCATCACATAGTTAAGGGCTAAATAATCCAAAGCGATCGTAGCCAGGCTGGCTTTATCACTAACCAGGTTTATCGTTTGCTCTATGCCTTAAAAACAACCCTAATTTGCTCACTACCCACATCCACCTGCTAGCCTAAGCTCCCTGTGTTTGGTCTTTTATTTTCCCTAAAAAGCAAAAAGGCACTTAAAAATAAGTGCCTTTGTTGGTTTGCTCAATTAGTTTGGTATTACAGCGCGTTAAATACGTCATCTGTTTTAGCAGCGCAAATAAAATCGTTTTTGTGTAGTCCCTTAATTGAATGGCTCCACCAAGTAACTGTTACTTTGCCCCACTCGGTTAATAAACCTGGGTGATGGCCTTCGTCTTCAGCCATGTCGCCTACTTTGTTAGTAAACGCGATAGCTTGTTTAAAGTTTTTAAATTTGTAAACACGCTCAAGCTGCATAATGCCATCGCGTACTTCAGGTACCCAATCAGGGATTTTGGTAATTAATTGCGCTAGCTCTTCGTCTGATACTTTTGGCGCATCGGCATGACAGGCTTCGCATTTTTGTGCACTTAATGAAGACATTTTAAATCCTTATCTTTAGCGTTACTTTTTATATTAAAGTTAACTAGCTAATTTTTCTTTTGGTGAAAATTTTGGGTCGTGCAAGCCAAGTTCTTTTGCTTGTTCAACCAAAGCCATTATATCCATTTGCGATATATCAAACAGATCATGAATCGAATTTATGGTGTAGTACTGCGGTTGCATAATATCAATTCGGTACGGGGTACGCAGCACATCTAATACACTCATTGGCGTAATTTCTGGCGTGCTTGAGTATACGTACTGGGTTTCTCCTGGGCTTGATAAAATACCACCGCCGTATATACGCAAACCATTATCGGTTTGCATTAAACCAAATTCAACGGTAAACCAGTACATGCGCGCTAGGTATACACGATCTTTTTTCTCTGCCGCGTAGCCAAGTTTTCCGTATTTATGCGTAAACTCTGCAAAATCAGGGTTAGTAAGCATAGCGCAGTGACCAAATATTTCATGAAACACATCGGGTTCTTGTAGGTAATCAAACTCATCCCGGCTACGAATAAAAGTCGCCACCGGAAATTGCTTATTGGCCAGTAACCGAAAAAACTCATCAAAGTCGATAAGTGCCGGCACTGGCGCTACTTGCCAACCGGTAGTGGCTAGCAGTACTTCGTTTAACTCACTAAGTTGCGGAATACGATCGTGTGGCAGGTTTATTTTTTTTAAACCTTCCATATATTCGTTACAGGCTTTGCCTTCAATGCACGCAAGTTGGCGCGCTACGAGCTCAGACCAAATTTTATTTTCTTCATCGCTCCAATGTATAACGCCATTTTCATCTGGTGTTTTGGAGGTGTATTTACTTGCTTTAGCCATTAGTACCTTCTTTGGGATTAACCCGAAACCGGTGTCAGGGTGATACCCAAGTAACTTGGATACCGATTGCAGCCATACTATGCAAAAGTGAACAAAAGTTTAATAGCTTGGGCTACATCTGTATTAGCCACGATCAGCCATCTTGTACACTTAAAATTACACACAAGTAAACAATTTAAAACAACCTAGTAACTACAAGCTTTAAAGATGCAAAATATCGTACACAATTAAATACACTCTAATTTATTTGAGTAAATGCCTGATGAAGATCAGTAATAATATCGTTAACATCTTCAAGTCCAACCGAAAGCCTAATTAATCCATCGCTAATACCTGCAGCGAGCCTTTCCTCTGGTGTGTAAGGTGAATGGGTCATAGAGGCTGGATGTTGAATAAGTGTTTCAGCGTCGCCTAAACTTACGGCAATTGTACAAAGCCGCATACTATCAATGAATTGTGCCCCCTGCTGCAAACTACCTTTTAGCTCAAAAGCAATAACACCGCCTGCCGCTTTCATTTGTTTGCCAATAAATTTATATCCAGGGTGCGATTTAAGCCCAGGATAGTAAACTTTACTTACTTGTGGGTGCGCTTCTAAGTATTCGGCAATTGTTTGTGCGCTGATACAGTGGCGCTCAATTCTTATGGCGAGGGTTTTTAAACCTCTATTAATAAGCCAAGCATCGTGCGGGCTTATAGTGGCGCCAATGTCTTTAAGCACCGTCATTTTTATTAGCGTTATATGCTCCATAGATCCACATACAATGCCCGCTACCACATCGCCATGGCCGTTTAAATATTTGGTAGCACTGTGTACTATAATATCGATACCGTACTGCTTAGGTGATTGTAGTAATGGCGTTAAAAAGGTGTTGTCGACCACGCTAATTAAGTTGTGCTGCTTTGCAACGGCGCCAATTAATGCTAAATCGATAACCGCCATAGTGGGGTTAATGGGCGTTTCTACAAATATCATTTTTGAATTGGGTTTAATTGCAGCGCGTAGTTCATCCTCGTTGGTCATATCAACAAAGGTGACTTCTATTCCCCAGCGCGGCAACATGTGCGAGAAAAACGCAAAGGTACACCCATATAAAGCACTCGATGCAATTAAATGATCCCCTTGCGATAAAAAGCTAAGTACTGAGGCCGATACCGCCCCCATACCAGTTGCCGTTGCTGCAGCCGCTTCACAGCCCTCTAATTGCGCTACTTTTTGTTCGAGCTCGGTAGTAGTTGGGTTGCCTAGGCGGGTATAAATATAGCCCGGCTCATCGCCAGCAAAACGTGCTGCACCTTGCGCTGCATTTTCAAAATGAAAAGTTGAGGTTTGATACAAAGGAGAAGTGAGTGCGCCGTGAGGGTCGTTTGCTTTTTGCGGGCCGTGAATACATTGGGTGTTTATATGATGCTTGCTCATTGAATACTCTCTTATTTTGATTGTTATTGGGTATTAGCCTTCAATCAAAACGTATGGGCATTCAAAGCACAAGCATCCCGGATGCTCAGATGGCTACTTGTGCAATATTTATACTTTTAGCTGTACATAAATATTGCCAAGTATTTCTTAATACTGCTTATTCCGTTGTCTCGGGCTTTTTACGGCTAATAATTTTACTAGCAATATTTTGTACCGTACTTTTTAATAAATTGCGTTTATTTTCAAGCCGAGGTAATGGGCGGCTTAGTTCCATTGCTTTGTAGCCAATGCGCGCGGTAAATATACCGGCACTTAAGCCCTGTGCTGCTCGCCCTGAAAGCTTACCTAATAACTCGGCGCTTAGCGCGGTTGCAGCTAAATCAGAAATAAGCTCGGCACTGCCCACAAACATTACTTGCTTTATTAGCATGCGATACAGTTTTATGCGACTTGCGTAACCAAAACCAATCCCGTAAATTTTTCCTATTTGCTCTATTAACTTAGTACCACGCCACAGCACAGCCATCATATCCACCAGCGCCAGCGGGCTAAGCGCAACTAGTAACGCCGATTCAGTTGCAAAGCGATTAATTAGCTTTTTAGCTTGGGTATCTTGCGTTATTAATAAACTATTGGCGTACAGCGTCATTATTTCTTTATCGCTGTGATGCGTTGCCACTTGATTTTTAAAAGTTTCAAAGTTATCAAGTTGCTGATGTTTATTTAGTTTTTCAAGCCAAGGTAATGCCCCGCCTACTTGCTCGCTATTTAACAGCCTGTCGGCTTCATGGCGATGTAACTGGTTACGTTTTAAACTGCGCAGCATTCGGTATTCGCGCCATAATAAGCGCCCTATTAGCAACACCCCACTCACTACAGCGGTTAAATATATACTGCCTAAAATAATCGACTGTTGAAAAGCCAGTACCAATGAAAAAGCAAACTCTAGCAATACCAGCACTATAAAACTAACAACAAAAATGCCTTTGAGCGTTTGCCATTTTGACTTTTTATATACTGGCGCTAGGTCAATTTCTGGCTCTAGCGCTTCGTCATTATCTTCTTGGTAATCACTTTGTCCATGTTCAATTATTTTTGCAGGCGCCAATTCAGGTTCGTTTTGCTCCATACTCTGGATATTTATACGACGTCCTGCTTGAAACTCTTGGTTTGATTCACTCATGCTAACTTGTCTCCTAACAGGTACTGCATCACATGATCTAATCGAATATGTTTTAACTGCTTATCTGGGCTTGGCATTGGCGAAAACGATAAAAACTCAAACCCTTGCGCTGGCCATTCACTTTTATTAAGCATTCTATTAGGCGGCTGTGGCGGTAAGTAGGTTAGCCAATCAGGCTCGTTAAGTGGCTTGCCATAAATGCAGTCTAGCGTTTGGCCTTTGTCGGTTACTTGGCGCGGCTGTGTTGCGGTAATTGACGACATAGCCATGGTTTCTATTTGCACACCATCAAACTTTAAATGATTACTTTGCTCGTGCACTAATGAGTCGAGTAATAGTGCTAAATCTTTATGATGCTTAGCGGTTATATGATCTGATTTATTAGCGGCAAATAATATTTTATCTATATTAGGTTTAAATAAGCGTTTAAAAAAGCCCGATTCACCATAACTAAAGTGCGCCAATAACTGATTAATAACACTACTTTGCTCTTGCAAGGTTGCATGCCCTTCGTTTAAGGCACTAAGCACATCCACTAACACTATTTGGCGATCAAAATGGCGAAAGTGTTCGTTATAAAAAGGCTTTACAACTTCTTTAACGTAGGCGTTAAAGCGTTTAATTAAATGCGCTAAGTTAGAGCCTGCAACTAGGTTATTACTATTTATCTCACCCGATACTGGAAAAAACAATAGCAATGGCGCGCCTTGTAAATCGCCTGGCATTAACATGCGCCCAGGTTGCAGCATAGCTAATTTAGTGTCTTTTTTAAGCCCTACCAACATGCTTTGATAAAGCTGTGCAATATGCGCAAGTGCGCTTTCATCTACCGGCGCATTTAGGTCGAGTTGCTCAACGGCTGTTAAAAACTCACTTGAGGTATGTACCCGCAAATGCTGCGTTAATAGCGGATATTGCAGCTCGCACCACTGTGCATAACTTTGCTCCAGCATAGGTAAATCAAGCAACCACTCGCCGGGGTAGTCAATAATATCTAAATAAAGTGTTGATTGCGGTGAAAAATGGCCACGCAACCCAGCGTTACTTTGATACTTAATAGCTAAACGCAGCGTATTTATGCGCTCGGTTGAAGGCGGCCATGTTGGCTCGCCGTCACTGGGGAGTAACGCATTTAATGCTCGAGTATAATTAAATGTGGGCACTTTAAGCGCCTCTTGCGGCACTACTTTAGTGGCAATGTGACGGCGCTCGCGCATTACATCAAAAAAAGGCAGGTTTTTATCACTCGCTTGGCTTGTTAAGTGTTTAACTAATGCGGTAATAAACGCTGTTTTGCCGCTGCCACTCAAACCTGTTACAGCCAGTTTTACATGCTGATCTAAGCTGCGATGCAATGCTTTTTGTGCTTTGCCTTTAATACTGGTAAAGGTCTTTTTTGCAAATGAAGTACGACTCATAATGGTTTAGCACTTAGCACTTCACTTACTGTTTAATGTGTAGTTGCCGTGCTATTAAATCCTTTAAAGTTTGTTAATTTCACGGCTCACCGTAAATTCAGTAGAAGTAACATAGCGTTCTATATTTTGTAGGCGCGTATCTACGCGTGTTAAACGCTCTTTTAAGTCTTGCAATGCGCGGCGCGGTGGCTCGCCTTTTTGCCATACTTTAAATTTCACTTCTAGCGGATCGCCATAGTTAGTTGAATTTGTTTTATAGGCGCTAGTGGGTTCTTTTTTATCTAAAATAAACCAGGCTGCAATATACGCTACCACAAATAAAGGGCCGCCAGTTAGTAATACCGCACTAACAAATATAATACGAACTAACCATAATTCCATATTAAAATAATCGCTTAGCCCAGCGCATACGCCGGCTATTTTTCCGCGCTGCGGATCTCTTAATAATTCACGTTTGGTACTCATACTTTACGCCTCCACTGTGGCGACTCTTGATCAAGTAATGCTTCGAGTGTTTCGACTCGGTCTGCCATTTTTTCGGCTTTTTGAGCAAGCTCTAATAACTGGCGATGCTCGTGTTCACTTAACCCTTGGCTTACTTGTTTTTTGCTACGGTAGTGCAATATTAACCACAATGGCGCTACAAAAATCATAAATAAAATAAATGGTGCTACGAGTATTTCTGGATCAAACATAACCCTCTCCTGACTATCCGTATTAGTGTTTTAAGTAGGGGCACATGGGCCCCTTATATTATTATTGGTATGCGTTAGCTATACGTTACTTATCTGCTAGCTTCTTTTTAAGCTCAGCTAACTCATCGTCTACCTTTTCGTTTTTTTGCAGTTCGGCAATTTCATCTGCTAAGGTTTTTTTGCCTAAATCGTACGACTCTATTTGAGATTCTAGTCCATCTATTTTAGTTTCGTAACGCTCAAAACGATTAAGTGCATCTTCTACCTTTGAGCTATCAAGTGCTTTTTTTACTTCAAGGCGCGACTCAGCCGAACGCTGACGTAATATAATCGCTTTTTGACGAGCTTTAGCATCTGCTAGCTTTTCTTGTAGCGTGGTTACTTCTTGTTGTAACTTTTCGATGTGTGAGCCTACATGCTCAAGTTCACCCTCGACTGAGGCTACAGCTTCAGCTGACTTTTGCTTTTCGAGTAAAGCGGCACGTGCTAAATCGTCACGATCTTTGCTTAGCGCTAGTTCAGCTTTGTCTTGCCAATCATTCATTTGCGCTTTAAGTGTATCAACGCGACGTACTAATTCTTTTCGCTCAGCGAGTGTTTTAGCTGACGTAGAGCGAACCTCTACCAAGGTGTCTTCCATTTCTTGAATAATCAGACGAACCATTTTTTCTGGGTCTTCTGCTTTATCTAAAATGGCATTGATATTAGAATTAACAATGTCTGCAAAACGTGAAAAAATTCCCATAACATTTACCTCTATAATTTAAACTTAGTTTGTCTGCTATAACTGTATCAATATGCTTGCCAACTTTATAAAAGTTAAAATACATAATTTATTCATAGAGTTAAACTCAAATTACAAATTACTTTAGTTATCCCCCATTATGAAATACACTAACTGTTAGTAAAAATGACTAAGAGTTAGGAAATATGAGCCAATATCGCCAACAAGATAACTTACTCGGCCAATCTGATAGCTTTTTATCGGTACTTGATCAGGTATCGCAGTTAGCTAACCTAGATAAACCAGTGCTTATTATTGGTGAGCGTGGCACAGGTAAAGAGTTAATTGCAGCACGTTTACACTTTTTATCTAAACGTTGGGATCAAAACTATGTAAAACTCAACTGTGCGGCGCTTAACGAAAACCTGCTCGAAAGTGAACTATTTGGCCATGAAAGTGGTGCTTTTACTGGCGCTAGCAAACGCCACGAAGGCCGCTTTGAACGTGCAAACAGCGGTACTTTATTTTTAGATGAGCTAGCAAACACCTCAGAAATGGTACAAGAAAAATTGCTACGCGTAATAGAGTACGGTGAATTTGAGCGTGTAGGCGGTAAACAAACAATAAAAGTAGATACGCGTTTAGTGTGCGCTACTAACGAAGATTTACCTTATTTAGCACAGCAAGGTGAGTTTAGAAGCGATTTGCTCGACCGCCTGGCTTTTGATGTAATAACCCTTCCCCCACTGCGTGAACGCCAAGGCGATATAATGCTGCTTGCAGAGCAGTTTGCAATGAATATGGCGCGCGATTTAGAGTGGCAATTGTTTAGCGGTTTTACCCGTAGTGCCACAGAAACACTGCTTAGTTATGATTGGCCTGGTAATATTCGAGAGCTAAAAAATGTGGTTGAGCGCAGTTTGTATCGCCATGGGAGTGAACAGATCCCCGTTCATCAGATTATTTTAGACCCATTTGAAAGCCGTTTTAGGCCAAAACCACGAGTAAAGCCCACTGCTTTTGTTAATAATAACATTAATACTCCTGAGCCAGCGGTTGCCGCAGCGCCGGTTGCTCAAGCACTACCAAGTGCAGCGCCTATTAATACTGAGTTTCCATGTAACTTAAAAAAACTCTCTAACGACTTTGAAATTTTAATGATTAACAAAGCTTTAGAGCATAGCCAATTTAATCAAAAGAAAACTGCAGAAGTACTGGGTTTGACGTATCATCAATTACGTGGCTATCTGAAAAAATATAACTTGCTATACCCAAGCGACACCAAGGGGTGAGTTTCAGTTTACTTAGTTATAGTTCAATAATAGTTAGAGGTTACGCAGGTGCATAAATTATTACTTGCTTTGCTATCAACCAGCCTTATAGGGTGTATAGATAGTAAAGAAGAAATCTTAAAAGAAAAAAACCAAGGCTTAGTTTATTGCGCTGAAGCAAACCCTGTGTCGTTTAATCCGCAGGTAACTACAACAGGCTCAACTATAGATATTATTGCCAATCAATTATACGACCGCCTAATTAGTATTGACCCTGTTACAGCTGAATTTCAAAGTGAATTAGCCACCGATTGGAAAACGAGTAAAGACGGTAAATCGATTACTTTTACCTTACGTAAAGACGTAAAATTTCATACCACGGCGTACTTTACGCCGTCGCGGGACTTTAACGCTGACGATGTTATTTTTACTTTTAGCCGCTTATTTGATGTTTATAATCCGTATCACTTTGTTGGCGATGCTAATTATCCTTACTTTCAGAGTGTAGGAATTGATCAGCTTATTCGTAAAATTGTACGTGTGTCTGACTATCAAGTACGGTTTGAATTGTTTAATGCCGAAAGTAGCTTTTTAGCCAATATGGCCACCGATTTTGCGGTTGTATTGTCACAAGAATATGCCATGCAACTAAAAGCCAGCGAACAAACCAATTTGTTTGATCACTACCCAGTAGGCACAGGACCGTATATTTATAAAGAGTATAGGCGCGACCATTTAGTGCGCTTTTATAAAAACCCAGTTTATTGGAAACACGACGTGGTACTGGATCAATTGGTTTACGACATTACCCCTAACGGCACCACGCGTATAGCTAAAATGCTCACCAAAGAATGTGATGTCACTGCTCATCCAAGTAGCGCGCAATTGAGTATTTTAGCCCAGCGCGACGACATTAATGTAGAAAAAGAAACTAACTTAAATATTGGCTACTGGGCATTTAATACTGAGCGCCCCCCTTTTGACGATATACGAGTACGACAAGCACTCGCTCATGCAATTGACGTAGATAAAATAATGCAGGCTGTGTATTACGGCAATGGTATTCGCGCTCAATCAATTTTACCACCCACCTCGTGGGCGTTTGAACCACAAGCTAACATTCCAAATTTTGACCCTGCTTTAGCCAAAAAATTACTTATTGAAGCTGGCTTACCTAATGGCTTTAACATGAACATTTGGGCCATGCCAGTCAGTCGTATTTATAATCCTAATGCCCGTAAAATGGCCGAGCTAATGCAAAGTGATTTACGTAAAATAGGGGTTAAAGTGAGTATTATAGAATACGAATGGAATACCTTTATTCAGCGTGTTGGCGAGCACCGACACGACAGCGTACTGCTTGGCTGGGCTGCCGATACGCCCGACCCTGATAACTTTTTTAGCCCTTTGCTAAGTTGCACGGCCACCTTTAGTGGTAAAAATGCCGCAAATTGGTGTAACCCACAATTTGACTCTTTACTTAACCAAGCGCTTAGTACAACCGATATAGCACTGCGTAAACAATATTATGACGCTGCACAAAGCATGATTATTAATGAGCTACCTTTAATACCAATAGCCCACGGCATGCGTTTTCAGGCAAGCAGTGCTGATGTAGAGGGCATAACGCTCGGCCCATTTGGTGCTATTTCGCTTGCTAATGCGAGGAAAAAATAATGCGCTTAGATTATATTTTACGCCGCATTGGTTTATTTGTTTTTATGGTATTAATGCTTAGCGTTTTTACTTTTTTACTGAGCTTTTTATTTCCTGGCGATGCATTAAGTAATTTAAGCGGTATTCCCAGTAATAACTTTGCGCAACACACCCAGTTAGAAGATAAGTATTTATATAATAGTAATTATTTTATGCAATATATCGCTTTTTTAGGGCGTATATTGCAAGGTGATTGGGGACTGTCGTTTGCCTCTGGAGATAGCGTGTTTTCGCAAATACTCGACTTAATTCCTGCCACACTCGAGCTTAGTATATACGCGCTGTTTGTTTCGGTTGTTATTGGTGTTCCTACAGGCATATTAGCCTCTGCTTATTATAAACAATGGCCCGATAAGCTTATTTCCTCTACCACTATGATAGGCTATTCCATGCCTATTTTTTGGTTAGCATTATTACTCATTATGCTATTTTCATTGCAACTGGGTTGGTTTCCAATGTCAGGAAGAATGAGTTTACTCTATGAAATACCACCCACTACTGGCTTTATTTTAATTGATATTAGCTTGGCAAGCTTTCCGTACCAGGGCATGGCTTTTATTGACGCCTTACACCACCTTACCTTGCCTACCATAGTACTGGCTATGTACCCCACTACGGTATTAATACGCTTTACTCGCGAATCTATGCTTAAAGTAATGGATCAAAACTTTATTAAAACAGCGCGCGCAAAAGGCCTTAATCGCAGGCAACTTATAATGCACCATGCGCTGCGTAATGCATTGTTACCGGTAATTAAGCAAATTGGTTTACAATTTAGCACGCTTATTACGCTGGCAATGATCACTGAAATTATTTTTTCGTGGCCTGGGATTGGCCGCTGGTTAATTGATAGTATTTATCAGCGTGATTACCCCGCTATACAAGGTGGCTTAATGGCGGTTTCTTTATTTATTATTTTTGCCACCATAATCGCAGAGCTAATTTATACTCTATTCGACCCACTCTCACGGAACCAAGCTCATGGCAAAGTTTAACTTATTTTCTGAAGAGTCGAATAAATCGCCCCTAGCACGGCTATGGCGAAAATTTAAAACCAACCACCCTGCACTCGTTGGTTTATGGGTGTTTATTGCTTTTGCTTTACTGGCCGCCAGTGCACCTTTTTTAGCCCCTTATGGGGTTAATCAGCAACATAGTGATGCCTTACTTATTCCGCCCTCGTGGCGCGAAATGGGTGACGTACGTTTTCTTTTAGGCACCGACGATTTAGGCCGCGATGTGCTCTCTAGATTAATGAACGGCGCAACGTATACATTTGGCTTATCAATTATTGCAGCGTTTTTAACCACTGTCATTGGCTTACTCGTAGGCACTTTTGCTGGTATTAGTCGCGGGCTTCGCTCCAGTTTTTTAAATCACTTACTGGATATAACGCTTTCTATTCCGTCGTTGTTGCTGGCAATTATTATTATAGCGATATTAGGCCCAGGTTTAATGAATACCGTATGGGCAATTATTTTGGCACTGCTGCCGCAATTTATTCACTCTATTCGCAACTTAATTGTAGATGAGCTGAGTAAAGATTACATCACCGCTTATCGGCTCGATGGCGCCTCTAATTGGCATATATTGTCGCGAGGGATTTACCCTAATATATATGAATATATAGTGGTTATTTTTACCATGGCGCTCTCTACTGCTATTTTAGATATAGCCGCTTTAGGTTTTTTAAAATTAGGCGCGCAACCACCTACAACCGAATGGGGTGCAATTTTAGCCGAAAACCTAGGGCTTATATATTTAGCTCCCTGGACTGTAGCCCTACCAGGCGTACTGTTGTTTTTAGCGGTACTGTCAACAAACTTAGTAGGCGATGGACTTCGCCAAGTTTTACAAGCGCGTAAGGCTGATTAAATGCAATTACTTGATGTTCGAAACTTAACCATTGAATTACACACCTCTGAAACCGTTATTAGAGCCGTAGACAGAGTGAGCTTTAGCTTAAAAGAAGGCGAAGTACATGCTTTAGTGGGTGAATCTGGTTCTGGGAAGAGCTTAATCGCCAAAGCAATTGTAGGAGTGCTTAATGAACGCTGGGTAATAACAGCTGATAGAGTGCATTGGCGCGGGGTAGACTTAATGCGTTTAACCCCAGAACAACGCCGTAAAGTAGTGAGCCAAGACATAGCCATGATTTATCAAGATCCGAGTCGCTGCCTTGACCCTACCGCTAAAATATTTGATCAAATAGCCGAAACCTTACCTGAGGTAGCAAGTAAAGGGTTTTTCTTAAAGCGTAATCGCGAGCGCAAAGACAGAGTAAAAGCACTTATTCATAAAGTCGGTATTAAAAACCACGAAGAAATACTTAGCAGCTACCCCCACGAGCTTTCAGAAGGGGTGTGCCAAAAAGTGATGATTGCTATGGCAATTGCGCGTACGCCAAAATTATTAATTGCAGATGAGCCCACCACCGCACTTGAAAGCACCACCCGTGCACAAGTATTTAGATTGTTAAAAAGCTTAAATCAGTTAAAAAACATGTCTATTTTAATGATTTCTCATGAGCTAGAAGAAATTGTTAACTGGTCGCATACTATTCATGTTTTATATTGTGGACAAATGGTTGAAGCAGGCCCAACGCATCGTATTTTTAGCCAACCACGCCACCCTTATACGCAAGCACTACTAAAAAGCCTACCCGATTACGAACATGGTTTGGCGCATAAAGAGCCTTTTTACGCGCTTAAAGGCACCATTCCTACGCTGCAACATTTACCAATTGGTTGTCGGTTAGGGCCGCGTTGCCCGCAAGCACAAAGAGAATGTGTTATTGCGCCAAAGCTAACTAAACACCAAGGGCATAGTTATGCGTGTCATTTTCCGCTGATCAAGGAGATGAAATAGTGCAACCCTTACTAAAAGTACAAGCATTATCAAAAAGCTTTAATTTACGGGCTGGATTATTTAGCCGTAAAAAATTTGCAGTACTTAAAAATATTTCGTTTAGTGTTGGCAAAGGCGAAACCATAGCCATAATTGGTGAAACGGGTGCCGGAAAAAGTACCCTAGCAAAATTACTTGCCGGAGCCGATAGCGCTGATAGCGGGCAAATTTTACTCGAAAACAACATAATCGAAAATAACGGCATTCGCGATCCACAATGTCGCCATATCAGAATGATTTTTCAAGACTCAGCAACCTCGCTAAACCCGGCACTGACTATTGCCGACATGCTCGATGATTGCCTGCAATTTAATACCGATTTTGACAAACAACAACGCGCCGAAAAAATAGACAGCACTATGTTAAAAGTGGGGTTATTAGTAGATCATCAACAATATTATCCGCACATGTTCAGCATAGGGCAATTACAGCGTGTAGCGCTTGCTCGCGCACTTATATTAGATCCTAAGGTTGTTGTACTTGATGAAGCACTTTCATCTCTAGACCCCTCTGTACGCGCACAAATAGTTAATTTATTACTAAAGCTACAACTAGAAACCGGATTAACCTATATATTAATAACCCATCACCTTAGTTTAGTCCGCCATATTAGCGACCAACTGGTAGTACTAGAACGAGGCGAAATTGTTGAATACGGCCCCACCGAAGCAATATTCCAAAATCCCCAATCGAAAATAACGCAAAAATTATTGAGTTGTTGATGAGACAATCCAAGAAAAACTAACTTCAATACGTAAAAGTGTACGCGTTTAGGTTTGATTTAGAACATAATTAAACCTGAACGTCTGAAAAACTAAAATGTTAAAAAATTAAAATGACACCCACTCTAATAATTAATCCCTTTGGTGTTTATCTAAACAAACATTGCTAGGCTTAAAAGCATCCTTAATTTTTAAAATCCCTCTGCTTATTCAAATAATATTCAAATAACGCTGTTTTTATTCATTTTAGGCATGCGAAATACTGTGCTTTCACAGTGAGAGGGAATTACGGAGAGTTTTTGAAGTAAAATTTTAAGCCAGTAGCTTTTCGCAGTTACTAACGTTGGTGCGCCGCTTTCTGTTTAGGTGTTCGCAGTATCCTTCGTGTGACGCTGGGCGACCTACTGCACCATGAAATACGCGACTAAATTGTGTGGTGAGTTTTAGCCAGTTTTCGGGGGTAATGTTTACTCTTTGTAACAGGGGTAAAGTGGTACTCTCAATATGGCCTTTCTTGCCTTCGCGTATACAACGCCCGGTTAATTCTACTAGTTCAAGGTAAGATTTAAGCGCAAATGGTAATCCTTTCGCCATGTGCTTTTTTGATTTACCTGAAAAGCGCAGGAGTTGCTTCGGTTGCTTACCTGCAGTGGCACTTTCAATGCGTATTTTTACGCTGGTATGCTCTGATGTTTCTGGTGTTGTTGCTGCCTTTGCTCTTATTGGGTTTAAGTCAACATATGCCATACAGGCGATTAATGCGGCTTCATCTAAAAGGGCTTGTGATTTAAAACGTCCCTCCCAAAACCGTCCGGTACAGTTATCTTCTTTATTAGCTCTGCGCGCAATGTCTTCATTTAATAAGCGCATAAACCAACTGATATTAGCTAAGCGTTCTCGGTATTCACTGATTGTTTCATTTAGAAAGAGCCATTCAATTTTACTTAGCTCTTCACCTTGTAGGTATTTGTTGGTGAGTACAGTGCCTTTACAAAGCCTGTGCCACCGCTGAATAATGGCTTTATCGGTTAGTCGCTTGGCTTTTTTATCATCAACATAGAGTACTAAGTGGGTGTGATTGCTCATTACTGCATACGCGCACACATCGATACAAAATACGTTAGCGAGGGCAAGTAATTTGCTTTCAACCCACCCTCTGCGATGTTCATACGATTGATTAGTAAAGTTGTCTACGCCGCATAAAAATGCACGGCGTACACAGCGCGAAATACAGTGATAGTATTTTGTATCGACCAAACTAACCTGACGTTTTCTTGCGATAGCCATGTGACACCCTGCTTAATTATTGCACTAAACAGAGCATAGTTAATTACACTGATATTACAAATATTAAGATGGGTGTCTGCATTAAAAATAATGTTCATACGATTGATTAGTAAAGTTGTCTACGCCGCATAAAAATGCACGGCGCACACAGCGCGAAATACAGTGATAGTATTTTGTATCGACCAAACTAACCTGACGTTTTCTTGCGATAGCCATGTGATACCTGCTCAATTATTGCACTAACCAGTGCATAGTTAATTACACTGATATTACAAATATTAGGGTGGGTGTCTTTATTGAAAATATTTTAAAATGGGTGTCTGCATTAAAAATATTTCAACTGTAAACCTAAATACCAAATTCGGTTAATCACTTACTGATATCTGGCACCTTCTTTTAGTAATAACTACTTTTCCTAATAGCTGCTTTTTTACAAACAAAAAAGGCGCTTTAAAAAAGCGCCTTTTAATTATTTAATTACGAATTTCACTCTGCGGCTTGCGCTACATTTGGTAAGTTAATTTTCGCTTGAGCTTTTAATGACTCAATAAACACCATGTAGTTTTTGTTTGCTTGTGCCATGGTAATGTTTTGCTGAATTTGTGGGTCAATATTATCTGCAACTTCAGCGTTCGTTACCGATTTAAGCGCAACAATCGCAGCATCACCATTATTTAAATTAACTAGCTCAACGATTGCTGAATCAGTTGGGTGAGCCATTTTAAATGTTTGCGTCACAATAGCTGGCGAAACAGTATAGCTCTGACGCGTTAACTGCGCTTCTTGGCGAACTGTTAGGTTTTGCTCAGCGGCAACGTCATTTAAGCTCTTGCCTGCTTGTACTTCTGCAAAGAGTGTACGGGCTTTTTCTTTAGCAAGCGCTGATGTTTTCTCGTTAACTAAGCTGGCTTTAATTTGCTCGCTTACATCGCTTAGTGCTTTAGTGGCAGCTGGCTCATGTTCATTAACACGCACCACAATAACATGCTCATTACCTAACTCAATCAGCTCTGAGTTTACTTTATCTTCAAGTAAATCAACTGATGTTAATGCTGTAATAACTGCAGGGCTGTTTAACGGCTCTGGTAGCTCATTTAGCGCTACAAGTGGAGTAGACTTAATCTCTACACCCGCGGCTTCTGCTGCATCAACTAAGCGGTCTGAAATTTCAAACGCAAGCGCGGCCATTTCTGTTTGCTTTTCGTAAAATGCATCTACTTTTTCAGCTTTTTCTAGTTCTGCACGTAAATCTGCTTTTACATCATCGTAGGCTTTTACTTGCTGCGCCTGTAGGTCGGTTAGTTTAATAATGTGGTAACCAAATTCTGATGCTATAACGTCTGAGTAGTCACCTTTATTTTCGAGCGCAAATGCTGCGTCTTCAAAAACAGGATCCATTACATCACGTTCTATCCACTCTAAATCGCCACCCATTTCGCCACTTACAATATCATCAGACGATGATTCTGCTAGCTCGGCAAAATCAGCACCTTGATTTAATTGCGCTAATAAAGACTCTGCTTTTGCTTTAGCTGCATCATCGTCTTCACTGTTATCAATTAAAATATGCGAAACACGACGCTTTTCAGGCTCAACGTATTGCGCTTTACTTTGTTCGTAATAGGCTTTTACGTCATCTTCAGTTACTGAAGCAACTGTAATGTCTTGCGCTTTTAGCTCTATGTAATTAACCGATAAACGCTCAGGAGATAAAAACTGGCCGCTATTTAATTCATAGTAATCAGCTATTTCTTGCTCACTCACTACAACACTGTCTTGCATTGCTTCTTTATTAACTACTAGGTAGTCAATGCTGCGCGTTTGTTGTTGTAAAGCAATGGCACTGTCAAGTTCATTTTTTAGCGCAAAATCACTTCCCGCAACAGCAGATACAAGCTGGCTGCGTGTCATGTCTTTACGTAAATACTCGCGAAATGAGTCTGGTTGAAAGTTCATTTGACGAATAACTTGCAAGTAACGGTCGTTGTTAAAGCTTTCACCAATTTTAAAATAAGGTAATTCTAAAATGGTTTGTCTTACACTTTCATCGCTTACACGAAGGCCTAACTCTGCCGCTAGTTGAGTTTGCAGTTCTTGTTGTACTAAACGGTCAATTACACCTTGGCGTATTTGCGCCATGTAATTTGGATCGGCTGCAATTTGGGTAAAGTATTCACCAAACTGTTGCTCTAATCGGCCTCGTTCATTTTGAAACGCACGATTAAATTCGGTTTGACTAATTTTAATACCATTTACTTCAGCAACAGGTTGTTCTGTGGTTTGACCTAGGTAACTACCAATTCCTGCTAAAGCAAAAGATAAAATCACGGCGCCTAAAATTACTTTGGCTATAGGTCCTTGCGAACCTTCTCTGATTTTCTCAAGCATTTGTTTATCTCTTTTCTGAGCAAGGTTTTTACCTTGTCATATGTAAAAAAAGCGTATCTTACCAGATACGCTTTTTCACTTGAAGTAACTGGCGGTAAAGTTACTTAATTCATCTTCTGTGGTCATTAAGTATTTTTACACTCGCCACAACTAATGTGTTTAAAACAGTGATTAGTTTACTGCGTCTTTTAGTGCTTTACCTGCTTTAAATGCAGGGATAGTTGCAGCAGCGATTTGAATTGTTTCGCCAGTTTGTGGGTTACGGCCTGAACGTGCAGCACGGTCACGAACTGAAAAAGTACCAAAACCAACAAGTGCAACTGAGTCGCCTTCTTTAAGTGCGCCAGTAACTGATTCGATAAATGAATCTAGTGCACGACCTGCAGCCGCTTTAGAAATGTCAGCATCAGCTGCGATTTGATCGATTAATTGAGATTTATTCACAATATCATCCTCTTTAATTGTTGTTATCAAGAGCGATTGTTTTTTACTAACATCACTGTTTTGAAAATTTAGAGCAAACTATTATGCTCATACGATTATATTTTTCTTAAGCCTAGTAACCATAAGGGCTAGGCTTGAAAACCAGTGCTTAACTTATCATACCGTTTAGATTTGAAAAGCCCCTAAAAGCACTTTTTTAGCGTTTTTTATCGGTTTTTCGGCGTTTCGACTGAAAAACTATCAACTGGGTGCACTAAAGCAAGTTTTAATACTTCATCAATCCATGTAACTGGGTGAATATCGAGGCCAGCCAATACGTTGTCTGGGATCTCTTTTAGGTCACGTTCGTTAATTTTTGGAATAATAACCGTTTTAATACCGCCGCGATGCGCTGCTAATAATTTCTCTTTTAAGCCACCAATTGGTAGTACTTCACCACGCAATGTAATTTCGCCTGTCATGGCAACATCGGCACGTACCGGATTACCAGTTAAGCTCGACACTAAACCAGTTACCATAGCAGCACCTGCACTTGGACCATCTTTAGGCGTTGCGCCTTCAGGTACGTGTACATGAATATCGCGCTTTTCATAAAAATCACTGTTAATACGAAACTCTTCCGCTCGGTTTCGTACTACTGTCATGGCTGCTTGTATCGACTCTTGCATTACATCACCTAATGAGCCGGTATAGCTAAGCTTACCTTTACCTGGTACTGCGGCGCATTCAATAGTTAGCAAGTCGCCGCCCACTTCAGTCCATGCAAGGCCGGTAACTTGGCCAATACGGTCGCCGTCTTCTGCTTTACCGTAATCAAAGCGTTGCACCCCTAAAAAGTCCTCTAGGTTGTGCTCATCGATAGTGACTGTTGTGGTGTCTTTTTCGATTAAAATATTTTTAACCGCTTTACGACATAGTTTAGATATTTCGCGCTCTAAATTACGTACACCCGCTTCACGCGTGTAATAACGAATAATACCGGTAATGGCACTATCGGCTATCTCAATTTCATGCTCTTTTAAGCCATTACGCTTAACTTGCTTGGTAATTAAGTGCTGTTTAGCAATATTAAGTTTTTCATCTTCGGTGTAACCCGACAAACGAATAACTTCCATTCGATCTAGTAACGGCCCTGGAATGTTAAAGCTGTTTGATGTAGCAACAAACATCACATCCGACAAATCGTAGTCAACTTCTAGGTAGTGATCGGCAAAATGACTATTTTGCTCAGGATCTAACACCTCAAGTAATGCAGATGCGGGATCACCACGCATGTCTGATGACATTTTGTCGATTTCATCAAGTAAAAACAATGGGTTTTTAACGCCCACTTTTGTCATATTCTGAATCATTTTACCTGGCATTGAGCCAATGTAAGTACGACGATGGCCACGAATTTCAGCTTCATCACGTACACCGCCAAGCGCCATACGAATATACTTACGGCCGGTAGAGCGTGCAATAGATTGACCTAAAGAGGTTTTACCCACACCAGGCGGCCCTACTAGACACAAAATAGGCCCTTTAAGCTTGTTAGTACGTTGTTGCACCGCTAGGTACTCTAAAATACGTTCTTTAACTTTTTCTAAGCCGTAATGATCGCTATCAAGTATTTTTTGCGCGCCAGCTAAATCTTTTTTAACTTTTGAGCGTTTTTTCCACGGTACACTAATTAGTGTATCTATGTATGAGCGCACTACACTGGCTTCTGCCGACATTGGCGACATCATTTTTAGCTTACTTAACTCAGCCGTCGCTTTTTCTTTTGCTTCGGTTGGCATGCCCGACTCTTCAATACGCTTTTTCAGCGCTTCAAACTCATCTGGCACATCATCAAGTTCACCGAGCTCTTTTTGAATCGCTTTCATTTGCTCATTGAGGTAATACTCGCGCTGTGATTTTTCCATCTGCTTTTTAACGCGGCTACGTATTTTTTTCTCAACTTGCAGTAAATCTATTTCGCCTTCCATTAGCGCCATTAAGTATTCTAAGCGTTCGGTAACACTTGAGGTTTCTAATACTTTTTGTTTTTCAGGCACTTTTAATGGCATATGAGCTGCCATGGTATCGGCAAGGCGCGCCGGATCGTCAATCCCCGAAACCGAAGTAAGTACTTCTGGTGGGATTTTTTTATTGAGTTTTACATAGCCTTCAAATTGGCTAATTGCGCTGCGAATAAACACATCTTGCTCATGCTCATCTATTGATTCTGATTCAATAAACTGCGCATTAGCTACAAAAAATTCTTCGCTATCAATAAATTCTTCAATTTTTGCGCGCTGCGTACCTTCTACTAAAACTTTTACTGTACCGTCTGGTAACTTTAATAACTGAAGTACAGTGGCAATAGTACCAACACGATAAATATCATCTTGCTCAGGCTCATCTACGGTTGCATCTTTTTGGGCAACCAAGAAAATTTGTTTGTCTTTATCCATTGCCGCTTCAAGGCATTTTATTGATTTTTCACGGCCTACAAAAAGCGGGATCACCATGTGCGGATATACCACTACATCGCGCAGTGCTAATACTGGGATTTCGACTCGATCGGTTCTCTCAAGCGTCATTATATTTCTCTTTGCACTTCATTTATTTTAAAGATTACTCAAGTATATGGGGATAACCTAATTAAAGTTCAACGATTTTCCCGTACTCAATTAAATTAATTATAAAAAAAGGAGCCTTAGGCTCCTTTTTAAATCAAATAGCTTAAAAACTACTCAGATGCTGCTTTATCTTGATTATTATTTTCATAAATCAAAATTGGGTCTGATTCACCTTTAATTACGGTTTCATCTATAACCACTTTGCTTACATTATCCATAGAAGGTAGCTCATACATAGTATCAAGTAATACACCTTCAACGATTGAACGCAAACCACGAGCACCTGTTTTACGCTCCATTGCTTTGTGGGCAATTGCAGCTAAGGCATCATCGCGAAACTCAAGCTCAACATCTTCCATACCAAACAATACTGAAAACTGTTTAGTAATGGCGTTTTTAGGCTCACTTAAAATTTGTATTAGTGCAGCTTCATCAAGTTCAGTTAATGTAGCAACTACCGGTAAACGGCCGATAAACTCAGGGATCAAGCCGTACTTAACTAAATCCTCTGGCTCTACGTCTTTAAATGTATCACTTAAAGAACGGCTCGCTGCAGACTCTTTAACATCAACACCAAAACCAATACCGGTATTTTTATGGCTACGTTGCTCAATCACTTTATCAAGACCTGAGAATGCGCCACCACAAATAAACAAGATTTTAGACGTATCTACTTGTAAAAACTCTTGCTGTGGGTGCTTACGGCCACCTTGTGGTGGAACCGAAGCTATGGTGCCTTCTATCAGTTTAAGTAGTGCTTGTTGCACGCCTTCGCCTGATACATCACGCGTAATTGACGGGTTGTCTGATTTACGAGAAATTTTATCAATTTCATCTATGTAAACAATACCACGTTGTGCTTTTTCTACATCGTAATCGCATTTTTGTAACAGCTTTTGAATGATGTTTTCAACATCTTCACCCACATAACCCGCTTCGGTTAATGTGGTTGCATCGGCCATAGTAAACGGCACATCTAATAAGCGTGCTAACGTTTCTGCTAGTAATGTTTTACCACTACCTGTAGGACCAATTAATAAGATATTACTTTTACTTAGTTCAATATCTTGCTTAGTCGACTGATTACGTAGGCGTTTGTAATGGTTGTATACCGCTACAGACAATACTTTTTTAGCATGGTCTTGGCCAATAACATAGTCGTCTAAGTGTTTACGAATTTCTTTTGGTACAGGTAGTTTGTCAGAGGCATCGTGCTTAGGCGCAATGTCTTTTATTTCTTCTCTGATAATATCGTTACACAACTCTACACATTCATCACAAACATATACTGAAGGGCCTGCAATTAATTTGCGTACTTCATGTTGGCTTTTGCCGCAAAAAGAACAGTATAACAATTTACTACTTTTGTCGCCGTCTGTAGGAGTGTCAGACATTCAGCTACCTCATTTTATACGTTGGCCACCAAATTGGTCGATGGCTATTTCAATACGTTTTAACTATACCAAAATTTAATTTTTTCGCATAGTAACTCAAAGTGGCAAACAGCCTAGCTGTTTGCCAAACGCTTACTTGCTAGCGCGATTTTTAAATACTGAGTCTACAATGCCGTAATCTACAGCTTGATCAGCACTCATAAAGTTATCACGATCAGTGTCTTTAGAAATCACGTCTAATGGTTGGCCTGTATGCTCAGCCATTAAGCGGTTTAGCTTGTCTTTAATAGACAGGATTTCTTTGGCATGTATTTCAAAGTCAGATGCTTGACCTTGGAAACCACCTAATGGTTGGTGGATCATTACGCGTGAGTTCGGTAGGCAAAAACGTTTGCCCTTTGCCCCAGCGGTAAGTAAAAAAGCACCCATGCTAGCAGCTTGACCTACACAAATTGTACTTACATCTGGTTTAATGAAGTTCATTGTGTCGTAAATTGCCATACCCGCAGTAACCGAACCACCTGGTGAGTTTATATATAAAAAGATATCTTTATCTGGGTTTTCTGATTCTAAGAACAACATTTGCGCTAAAATCAGGTTTGCCATGTTGTCTTCAACAGGACCCGTTAAAAAGATAATACGCTCTTTTAATAATCTCGAATAAATGTCATACGAGCGCTCGCCTTTAGGTGTTTGTTCAACAACCATAGGGACCAATGCGTTTAGGGGATCTGTAATACCAATATTCATACTTATTTAATTCCTTATGCGCTTATACTTGTCCTTATTAAAGAAAAGCATAGTTATCATTTTTCGCAAATTAAGAACCACAAACTAAAATGGCCCGAGCACACTGCATAAACAGAGTAACACGAGCCATTTAATCGTTAGCGAGCACTTAAGTCAATGACTTATTAAGCACCTTGCTGTGGATTCATGATGTCGTCAAATGCTGTTTCAACGTCAGTCACAGTTGCTTTAGCTAAGATAGCCTCAACAGCTTGCTCTTCCATTGCTACATTACGCATTTGCTGCATAAGTTGATCATTCGCTTTGTAGTATTCTACTACTTCAGTTGGATCTTCGTATGCAGAAGCTACCGTTGCGATTAATGCTTCAACTTTAGCGTCGTCAACTTTAATCTCGTTAGCTTTAATCACTTCACCTAATAAAAGGCCAGTTTTAACACGTGTTACTGCTTGCTCATGGAACAATTCAGCAGGAAGCTCAGGCATGTTTTGCGCATCGCCACCAAAACGTTGAGCAGCTTGCTGACGTAATGCGTCAACTTCTTGATCAACTAGTGCTTTAGGCACTTCAATTTCGTTGTTCGCTAAAAGACCTTTAATAGCTTGATCTTTAACGTTAGCTTTAACCGCTTGGTCTAGCTCACGTGTCATGTTCTTTTTAACTTCAACTTTAAGCGCGTCAACACCACCTTCGGTAACACCGAATTTAGTTGCAAATTCTTCGCTTAATTCAGGTAACTCTTGCGCTTCAACTTTTTTCACTGTGATAGTGAATTGAGCCGCTTTACCTTTTAAGTTTTCAGCATGGTAATCATCAGGGAAAGTTACATCAGCAATTGCTTCTTCGCCTGCTTTTTTACCTACGATATTATCTTCAAAACCTGGGATCATACGACCTTGGCCAAGTTCTAATGGGAAGTCTTCAGCTTTGCCGCCTTCAAATACTTCACCGTCGATAGTACCTACAAAATCAACCGTTACACGGTCGTTTTCGCCAGCAGCTGTATCAACTTCAGCCCAGTCTGCGTGTTGCTTACGAAGTGTTTCTAGCATGTTAGCTAAATCTTCGTCAGTTACTGTTACGGCTGGTTTTTCAACTGTAATTTTGTCTAAACCTTGAACTTCAACTTCAGGGTAAACTTCAAACGTAGCCGAAAACTCTAAATCTTTACCAGCTTCAAGTGCTTTTGGAGCAAATGTTGGTGCGCCAGCTGGGTTAATTTTTTCTGAAACAATTGCTTCATAGAAATTACGTTGCATTACTTCGCCAGCAACTTCTTGACGAACTGCTGGTCCAAAACGCTTGTTAATTACTGATGCTGGAACTTTACCAGCACGGAAGCCATCAATACGCTGCGTTTTTGACAGTTGTTGTAAGCGTTTTTTTACTTCATTCTCAACGTTCTCTGCAGGAACGGTGATGGTCAGACGGCGCTCAAGGCCTTGGGTCGTCTCAACAGAAACTTGCATGATTTACCTCAATCTTCAATTTTGGCGACTGTTCGCCTTCTTTACACACAAAGTCATCTTTAGGAGTCTTGATAAAATTTAAACCTTTGTGGCTTAAAAACATTCGTCGCTACCACCAGATACCATTGCTGCTCTGCCCTGCGGGCACTATATTAAAATAATAGACGCGGCATTATAACGTAATATTGATGATAGTCGAGTGTAGGAAACAATTTTTTGAAGCACAATTGTGTTATTAGTAATCAAGCGAATAAAAAACAGGCTAATTTAGCAGCTAATCAAAAGTATAAAGTTATAGTTTATAAGTTCTAAAATAGTTTATTAGTGAGTTTTTATTATTTATTTTCGAATATTAACAATCTCTGCTTTAACAAAGTGCTCGATAATACTGATTTTGAAGTGAGTAGTGCGTGTAATATCAAAACCATTTTCATTTATTATTGTTAATAAAGAAAATGGTCGGCGATGCAGGATTTGAACCTGCGACCCCTTGGACCCAAACCAAGTGCGCTACCAAACTGCGCTAATCGCCGATATATTTTTTATACTTAACTTTTGAATACTTAAACTTTGTATTTAAGACCATTTATAAGAAAATGGTCGGCGATGCAGGATTTGAACCTGCGACCCCTTGGACCCAAACCAAGTGCGCTACCAAACTGCGCTAATCGCCGATACTCTTTGTAAATTGGGGTGACTGATGGGGCTCGAACCCACGACAACCGGAATCACAATCCGGGGCTCTACCAACTGAGCTACAATCACCACGGTATTTACTTGTTTTCAAATGGTGCACCCAGAAGGATTCGAACCTTCGACCCACGCCTTAGAAGGGCGTTGCTCTATCCAGCTGAGCTATGGGCGCATCGAAAACTTCATAGTTTACCAATAAGCTAATTACGTAAGTACAATGGCTTTGTGCAAATGTACTATTGCATTAATACCCAAATAATATCCACTTAGCTTAATTACTTAAGAAAGTGGTCGGCGATGCAGGATTTGAACCTGCGACCCCTTGGACCCAAACCAAGTGCGCTACCAAACTGCGCTAATCGCCGATGCTTATAATTGTTAGCGAGTGACCTCGTTGACAACGGGGTGCATAATAGTGATTTGGCTGGGTTAGGTCAAACGTTTTTTTAAGAAAACAATTCAATTGCTCACTTTTAGTTCATAATAGCCAGAATAACCTAATAGCCGGCTGAAATTTAGACTATTTTGTATAATCAAATACGCTATTAGCTAAAAGCAACTTGGCGCTTTAGTGCTTTTCTGCGAAAATAGTAAACATATTGAAAATGGATTTAATAAAGTAAGTATTTCTTTATTACATTACCCCTATTTTTTGTATATCCATTTTAAGTATCTGTATCAAGTTAATTAACCCTAATTAAAGGTCACCCATGACGGCAAACATCATTGATGGTAAAGCAATAGCAAAACAAGTACGTAGCGCAGTTGCACAACGCGTTTCAGAGCGAGTAGCACAAAACCTTCGTGCGCCCGGTCTTGCAGTAGTGCTTGTAGGACTCGACCCTGCGAGTCAGGTTTATGTTGGCTCAAAACGTAAAGCCTGTGAAGAAGTTGGTTTTATCTCTAAATCTTTTGATTTACCAGCAAATACCACTGAGCAAACACTATTAGAGTTAATTGATGAATTAAACAACGATCAAGAAATTGACGGTATTTTAGTACAACTCCCTTTACCTGAAGGTCTTGATGTAGAAAAGATTCTTGAACGTATTACCCCGCATAAAGATGTAGATGGTTTTCATCCTTACAATATAGGCCGACTAGCCCAACGTATGCCAGCCCTTCGTCCTTGTACACCAAAAGGTATTATTACCTTACTTGACTCAACGGGTGTGCGTTATAAAGGATTGCATGCTGTGGTTGTAGGTGCATCTAATATTGTAGGGCGTCCTATGGCACTAGAGCTATTGTTAGCTGGTTGCACTACCACTGTTTGTCATAAGTTTACACAAGACTTAGAAACCCATGTTCGTCGGGCCGATTTATTAGTGGTTGCAGTTGGTAAACCTGAATTTATTCCTGGTGACTGGGTTAAAGAAGGTGCGATTGTTATTGATGTAGGTATTAACCGCTTAGATAGCGGTAAGTTAGTGGGTGATGTTGAATATAGTGTTGCTGAGCAAAAAGCTGACTTTATTACCCCTGTACCTGGTGGTGTAGGCCCTATGACAGTGGCAAGCTTGATTGAAAACACCCTCGAAGCGTGTGAAAAATATCATAGCTAAGCGCTAACAGAATCAAAAAAGGGTTGCCAAGTGGCAACCCTTTTTAATGCAACTAATAAAGTTAGTTATTATTTTTGAAATAAACCAATTACGCTTTACGCCAAGTGGTTTTACCGGCTGAATCTTCTAGTATTACGCCTAACGCACTAAGTGCATCGCGCGCTTCATCAGCAGCAGCCCAGTTTTTACTAGCACGCGCATCGTTACGCTTAACTATTAGCGCTTCAATTTGTGCTACTTCATCATCGTCTTGCCCACCTTGTAAAAAGGCTTCTGGGTCCTGTTGAGCAACACCTAGCACTTCGCTTATGCTACCTAGTATAAATGCTAACTGCCCTGCTTGCTGGCTATCAATATCTTTTACGCGGTTTAGCTCTTTAGCTAGCTCAAACAACACAGGTAATGCTTCTGGTGTATTAAAGTCATCATCCATCGCCTTTCTAAACTTAATAACATACTCGTTGTCATCAAGCTCACACGCTACTGGTTTAACCCCACGAAGTGCTGTATAAATACGTTCAAGTGATGAGCGAGCTTGATCTAAATTTTCTTGCGAATAATTTAGCTGGCTGCGGTAATGGCCCGAGATTAAAAAGTAACGTACCGATTCTGCATCGTACTGTTTTAACACTTCACGCACAGTAAAAAAGTTATCTAACGATTTAGACATTTTTTCTTTATTTACTTGCACCATACCCGTGTGGATCCAAGTATTTACATACTTGCCATTATTTGCACAGCACGATTGTGCAATTTCGTTTTCGTGATGCGGAAACTGTAAGTCAGAACCCCCACCATGAATATCAAAATGCTCACCCAAATGCTTTGAGCTCATAGCAGAACATTCAATATGCCAACCTGGACGCCCTTCGCCCCATGGAGATGACCATGATGGCTCACCCGCTTTGGCTTTTTTCCACAATACAAAATCAAGCGGATCGTCTTTATCTTGAGCAACCTCAACACGCGATCCTGATTGCAGCATGGTTAAATCTTGCTGCGATAATGCGCCGTACTGCTCAAAGGTAGAAACATCAAACAATACATCACCATCGGCAGCAACATAAGCATGGCCTTTGGTAATTAAGCGCTCAACCATTTCAATAATTTCATCCATGTGCGCAGTTACTGTTGGTTCAACATCGGGGCGTAACATGTTTAAACTATCAAAATCTTCATGCATGGCTTTCGTCATGCGCACAGTTAAGTCGTTTATTGACTCGCCATTTTCGTTAGCGCGTTTAATTATTTTGTCATCAACATCGGTAATATTACGCACATATTTTAAATCATAACCAATATGGCGAAGGTAGCGAACAATCACATCGAAGCCAACAAAGGTACGCGCATGCCCAATATGACAGTAATCATAAATGGTGATACCACACACATACATGTCGATTTTGCCTTCGACCATTGGTTTAAATTGCTCTTTTTGTCGCGTTAGTGTGTTGTATATATTAACCATTTACTTTGAGTCCTTGACTATTAACTTGAACAGCTATGTTACCACTTGAAAAGCCCCTGCTCTAGCGCTTTATAACAAAGCAAACATCTACTTTGTTAATCTTAGCTAACTGAGATAAAATAGCGCGACTATTTAAACCAGATACAGGAAACCTCATGGTTGTTCTACACACTAATTTTGGTGACATCACCATTAAAATGTTTGATCAAGAAGCTCCAAACACAGTTAAAAACTTTTTAGAGTATGCAAATGCTGGCTTTTTCAACGGCACTATCTTTCATCGTGTAATCGATGGTTTTATGGTTCAAGGCGGTGGTTTTATCCCTGGTATGGATCAAAAAGAAGTAAATGATCCAATTAAAAATGAAGCTAACAATGGCCTATCAAATAAAGTAGGTACTTTAGCAATGGCACGTACGCCTGATCCTCATTCAGCTACAGCGCAATTTTTCATTAACGTTAACGACAACGATTTTTTAAACCACAGCAGCGAAACGTCGCAAGGCTGGGGTTACTGTGTATTTGCTGAAGTTGTTGAAGGCATGGACATAGTTAATAAAATTAAAGGCGTAGCAACTGGTAGCAACGGCTTTCATCAAGACGTACCACTTGAAGATGTAATTATCGAAAGCGTTACTGTTAACTAATAGCGTTTACTCACATTATGTGAGTATATAAGCGGGTATTAATATAAATTAAGTTTAAATATTTACTTAATTTATATAAGCCCGCTTTTATTTTATCTAAAAAGACTCATCTATGACTCGCAAAACTTATTTTATTGCCGATTTACATCTAAGTGAAAACCGCCCTGATATTAGCGCGGCATTTTTTAGCTTTTTAAATACGCACATACTTAATCAAGATGTAGATGCACTGTACATTTTAGGTGATTTTTTTGAAGTATGGGTTGGCGACGATTACATTACAACGCTGAGCGCTAATGTAGCAAAGCATTTAAAAGCAGTCAGTGATGGCGGTACACCGGTTTATTTTATTCATGGTAATCGCGACTTTATTATGCGCGACAAGTATGCCGCAATGGCAGGCATGACCTTACTTGATGAGCAAACCGTAATAGATTTATACGGTACACCAACGGTTATTTTACATGGCGATGAAATGTGTACTCAAGATATAGAGTACCAAAAGTTTCGTCGTAAAAGCCGTGGATGGTGGTGGCCAAAACTAATGTTGGCTATGCCACTATGGTATCGTAAAAAAATAGCCCGTAATGCACGTGAAAAAAGTAAACTTAGCCAAGCCAATAAACCCCTTGAAATACTCGATGTGATTGATGACGCCGTACTCGCTACTTTTGCTAAGCACCAGGTCACTAATATGATCCACGGTCATACTCATCGCCCTAATGTGCATACTTACACAGTAAACCAAGAAACTTTAACGCGTACGGTTTTAGGTGACTGGTACACCCAAGGCTCATATTTAGTGGTTACACCACAGGCTCAAAAGTTAATTAGCACTCCTTTTAAGGCGTAAAATGAGTGCTACAAAAGGTTAGTTTTTTAATGCAGGAATACCGCTATGAAATTTAAAGTCGGTATCGGGCGTTGCAATGAGCTCACGTTCTTTTTCTGCAAAAAACTGCACTCGCTCGGTAATATCAAAGTCGGCAATTTCTTGCGCCAGCGTTAAATAATCTTGATAATGTCGCGCTTCTGAGCGCAATAGCGATATATAAAAGTCACCTAAACGTTTATCTACATGCGGAGCAAGCTTAGCAAAACGCTCACACGATCGCGCCTCAATGTAAGCACCCACTATAAGCTTATCGACTAGAGCATCTGGCTCAAAGGTTTTTACATTACGCAGCATACCTTTAGCATAACGACATGGGGTAATACTTCTATACTCAACACCGTACTCGTCCATAATTTCTAATACTTGATAAAAATGATGCAACTCTTCTTTTATTAGCATCACCATTTTATCGATTAACTCTTGCCCATACGGCGAGTTAGATTTAGGAATAATAGCCTTGGTAAGCTTGTTTTTAGCCGCTAAGTCACGCCAATTGCCTTCACGTTTATAAATTAATGTTTCAAACGGTTTTAGCCACTCAAGCAGAGCGTCGCTACTTTCTTTATCCACCGCATACTTACGAATTAAAAACATCGCTGATTGCGCTGCCTTTAATTCACATATCAAATGGTCGATTAATATAATCGATAAATTTTCTTTTTTTATCGCTTCATCAACCCACTGCTGTGGGGTTTCGCATTTTAAAAAACTTAAAATTGGCGCTAATAATTGTTGCGTAGACACTTTTTGCATATCTCAGTATAACTTTAAACTTAATAACGATTTTACCATGAAACCTTTTTAAAAGATCACCACGACCTACTTTTACATGGGTATCATTTACAACTATAAAATGTTAATACAATGTTACCTTGACTTTGTATTGCAAGTGAACCATAACTGTATAGTGACTGTATAAAAATAAAACAGTAAAAAACTAATAAGTTACTTTTATGGAGTAAACACTATGATACTAAACCACCTATGGGGGCTTTACGCTCACCCACTTGAAGAATGGCAAACAATTGATAACCGCCATGAAAGCCTAACTTATAGCCTCTCGCATATTGTGTTGATAGCGCTGTTTCCCTCGGTTATGGGGTACTATTCATCGGTATATTTAGGATGGAGTATAGGTACAGGAAACCCCGTATTTTTAACCCATGACAGTGCACTACTTATTGCAATTGCAATGTATGTGGCGCTAATTGCGGGTATATTTGCTTTGGCTTATTTAGCCCACTGGATGGGAGTAACCTTTGGTGCTCAGCCCACTTTCACTCAAGCTCTCGAACTAGCAGCTTATACTGCAACCCCGGTATTTATGTCGGCACTAGCTGCTTTTTTACCGCACTTATGGTTTGTGGTGTGCGTAGGCATGGTTGCTTTGGCTTACTCGGTTTATTTACTTTATACCGGTGTGCCAATATTAATGCATATACCAGAAGAACGAGGCTTTATTTACGCAAGCTCTGTAGTAACTTGTGGCTTAATTTTACTGGTTATTATTTTAGCGGTTACCGCTATGCTATGGACTAATGGAATAGTGAGCCCCATGTTTACATAAGCACTGCACCGCGTTGGAGTAAAAGTATTTGTGCTTTTTTGCACAAAAAAAAGGAGCTAATTAGCTCCTTTTTTATTTAAATATTTTTAACGATTAGTCTGATTCGTTTTCATCTTGATTATGAATCTCTAACCCTGCAGACATCGCATTTTCGCGAGTACTTTTTGCAGAGTCATTACGCATTTTATCAATACGATTTAAGTAATCTTGATCAATGTCGCCAGTTATATATTGGCCATCGAATACTGATGTTTCAAATTTAGTGATTTCAGGGTTTTCTTTGCCAACCGCTGCAATCAAATCTTTTAATGACTGAAAAATCAAACCGTCAGAACCAATACTTGCATTAATATCTTCCACTTCACGGCCATGAGCAATCAGCTCGGCTGCAGATGGCATATCAATACCGTACACATTAGGAAAACGTATTTCAGGAGCAGCTGATGCAAAATAAACATTTTTAGCACCCGACTCTCTAGCCATTTCAACTATTTGCGCTGAGGTAGTACCACGCACAATTGAGTCATCAACCAGTAATACGTTTTTACCTTTAAACTCACGATCTATGGCATTTAACTTTTGACGCACCGATTTTTTACGTAACTCTTGGCCTGGCATAATAAATGTGCGGCCAATGTAACGGTTTTTAACAAAACCTTGGCGGTAAGGTAAATCAAGAACACGGGCTATTTCGAGCGCAATATCACACGATGTTTCAGGAATAGGAATAACCACATCAATGTCTTTATCAGCCCACTCACGTGCTATTTTTTCACCCAATTTAGTTCCCATATTTACCCGTGCTGCATAAACAGACATACGGTCAATGGTTGAATCGGGGCGAGCAAAATAAACAAACTCAAAAATACATGGTGAATAAGATACTTTATCTGCACAGCTTAACGAGTGAAATTCACCGTTTTCGGTTACATAAATAGCTTCACCTGGTGCTACATCACGAATAAATTCAAAACCATCTTGTTTTAGTGCAACACTTTCTGAAGCAAACATGTATTCGGTGCCTTTTGCGCTTTCGCGTTTACCAAATACCAATGGACGAATACCATTAGGGTCACGAAACGCCACCACACCGTGGCCAATAATCATCGCGATAGCAGCATAGCCGCCATTCACTTTGTTATTTACTTCGGTAATAGCGGTAAAAATATCTTCTGCGCCAAGCTGTAGCTTGTTTGATTTACTTAACTCATGCGCAAGAATATTAAGCAATATTTCTGAGTCAGAGGTGGTGTTTACATGGCGTCGTGCTTCTGAAAACAATTGCTCTTTTAACTCTTCTGCATTCGTTAGGTTGCCATTATGTGCTAATGCAATACCAAAAGGAGAGTTTACATAAAATGGCTGCGCTTCTGATGAGCTTGACGAGCCTGCTGTTGGGTAACGAACATGGCCTATGCCAATTGTTCCCTGCAATCGTTTCATATGGCGAGTGTGAAATACATCTCTCACTAAACCATTTGCTTTGCGTAAGCTAAACGTATTGTTGTCAATGGTAATAATACCCGCGGCGTCTTGGCCGCGATGCTGCAAAACAGTTAAGCCATCATAAATCGCCTGATTAACTGGCGATGTTCCGACTATTCCAACGATACCACACATGTAATTTATCCTCGCCGATTAACGGTTTACTGAATTTAAAAAGCTTGAGTTGTTTTCAAGGTATGAAAAAAACCATTCAACAACAAAGCCAAATTCCGGAATCAAAATAGAGTTGCCCCACCAATGCGTACTAGGCGCACCTGTAAAAGCATCAAGAAAGAAGAGTAACGCGCTCACGACCAACACGCCTCGAAGAGCACCAAACACAATGCCAAAAACACGGTCGGTGCCTGATAAACCAGTACGCTGTACTAATTCACCTAAAATGTAGTTTAGTAAACCGCCCAACAATAGCGTCACAAAGAATAATATGGCTATGGCCGCTGCATTTCTTAAAAGGGGTTCAGAAATGGTAGTTAGGAAGGAAGCTAAATATTGATAGAACAAGCTAGAGATGATAAAAGCGCCAGCCCATACAGCTAATGACATAGCTTCTTTAACAAAGCCGCGTATTAAACCGATGACGGTAGATAGTGCAATAATGCCAAGAATGGCGTAATCAACCCAGATCATAAGAACCAATTAGTCGCTAATTTGGGGCGCATTCTATACCTAAACATCGTTAATATGCAAGTTTAAGCGGGAGATAACTGGTTGCCCAAAACAGTAAATTTTAACCTTAATTAAAATAGTTTTGACCAACATATGAGAAGTGTAATACGACTAATAAAAACACCTAACCTTGCTACACAAGGCTAGGTGTAACACGTTACTTGGTTACTTCAAATTGCGTTATTTTACCATTGAGCTTAGTTAGCTCTTTAAGTGCTGGTAATTGCTTTTGTAACTCATTTTTATTAAGCGATGGGCCAACAAATACTTTAGTTAATGTACCGTTTGGCGTTTTTACTGGCTTAGTAAAGGTTTTGAACCCTTTAGCTTGCAGCTTTGCTTGCAGCGCTTTTACGTTTGCGGCATGAGAAAAACTACCTAATTGAATGACATAAGCCATGCTGGTTAGGTTCTCATTGTTTTGGCGTGGCTTGATTGATTGTACCGGCGCAGCTGCTTGTGGTTGAGCTTTAGGCGCTATTAGCGCCTCTACCACTTTAGCTTCTGATGTATAGTCACTTTGAGCAATATTAGCTTGTTGTTCAAAAGCGATATCATCTGCTTGAATGTCTTCTATCTCATCTTGTTGCAACGAGTCTGCTCCGGCTACGTTTTCATCAATTTCTTGCTGCAGATCGATTGTTTTGAACTCAGAGCGTTCTGGAATCGCTTTAAAGCCTTCTTTATAGTGCACTTTTTCACCATCAAGTATGTTAGGTATAAACACAATTGCTGCTATTACCACGATACTTGTTCCGACTAAGCGATTTATAAAACTTGAGTTCACCGATATTCTCTCTATTTTTTAAAGTAATCAATAGCGCCAGCAACGGTAAAAAATGAACCAAAAACAATCAAAACTGTGTCGTTTTGTTGTGTTGGCAAAATTACATCGAGTGCTGCTGCTACGCTATTATAACTATGCTTAATATCATTATGCGGTATGCTTTGTAGCGCATTTTGTAAGTTGCTAGCGCTATCACCACGAGGGCCATTTAAACTCGCTAACGACCATTGATCAACTAAATGGCTTACTTCTTTAAGCACACCTGCTTTATCTTTATCAGCAAGCATAGCGACTAATGCATGAATTTTAAAGCCTTTATCTTTGTAGCTTAGTAATTTACTTGCTAAATATCGAGCCGATTCAGGATTATGCGCTACATCGGTATATACCAAGGGTTGGTCGCTTAACTGCTCAAAACGCCCTTCCACAACCAGGTTTGCTAAACAGGCTTTGATCACCGACTCACTCGGGAGTAAATTTAACACACTTAGCGTGGTTAACGCTGTTGCTGCATTTTGACTAGGAATTGCTGGTTTAGCTAATTCAAGGTTGTACTGTTGGTATTGCCAGCTAAAGGTATCTGCGTGTTCTTTAAATATAAAGTCACTCCCTGATAAAACCATCTTGGCATTTATTTCATCGCCATAATCAGTCATGGTATGGGGAATATTTAAATCGCCAATAATAGCCGGCGTATTTTCACGAAAAATACCCGCTTTGTCATAAGCAACGAGTTCACGCGTATCACCTAAGTATTCTTTGTGATCTAAATCGATAGTGGTAATAACACTCGCAAAAGGCGTAACAATATTAGTGGCGTCATAACGCCCGCCTAAACCTACCTCTAAGAGTACGTAGTCAACCTCACAGCGCTTAAAAATTGCCAGCGCAGCCAAGGTGCCATATTCAAAATAAGTGAGTGCGGTATCTTTGCGCCCTTGTTCTAGTAAATGAAAGGCATCAACATGATACTGATCGCTAAGCTCTTGCCCATTTACCCGTACACGTTCGTTATAGTGCGTTAAATGTGGTGAAGCATACGTACCTACGCTAAGGCCTTGCGCTAAAAGTAACGACTCTAGGCAGCGTGCTGTGGTGCCTTTACCATTGGTACCGGCAATCAAAATAATTTTACTTGAGGTGTTTAATAGCCCAATGTTATTAGCAACACTGGCAACGCGTTCTAGCCCCATTGCAATATTTGCAGGGTGAACACTTTCTAAATAAAAAAGCCAATCATCAAGGCTTGATGATTGGCTAGGAATTGTTTTTGTCATAGCGTTAGATCAATAAAGCTTAAATTTACGCTACTCTATGCTCTTGCTCAGTAGAAGGCAAGTTCATAAACTTAGCCAAGATGCGTGCCAATGTATCGCGCATTTCACGACGGTCAATAATCATGTCTATTGCACCGTGTTCAAGCAAGAATTCACTACGCTGAAAACCTTCAGGGAGTGTTTCACGCACTGTCTGCTCAATAACACGCGGCCCTGCAAAACCAATTAATGCTTTTGGCTCGCCTACGTTAATGTCGCCCAACATAGCAAGCGATGCAGAAACACCGCCCATTGTTGGATCAGTCATAACTGAAATAAATGGTAAGCCTTTTTCTGTCATTTTAGCAAGCGCGGCACTGGTTTTAGCCATTTGCATTAATGAAATAAGTGCTTCTTGCATACGTGCGCCGCCAGATGCCGAAAAACAAATAAGTGGCATATTATGCTCTAAGCATTGATCAACAGCGTCAACAAAACGAGCACCTACTACCGATGCCATTGAACCGCCCATAAATGAGAATTCAAATGCTACAGCAGCTACAGGAATACCTTTTAAATGTCCCTTCATTGCCACAAGCGCGTCTTTTTCACCACTTGATTTTTGCGCCGCTGTAATACGGTCAGAGTATTTTTTTGAGTCTCTAAATTTAAGCACATCTTTAGGTTCGTGCTGTGTACCAAGTTCTACACGGTCACCTTCATCTAAAAAATACTCAAGGCGCTTACGCCCACTAATACGCATATGATGATCGCACTTAGGACATACATTCAATGCTTTTTCTAATTCGGCTTTATACAAAATAGAATCACACGATGTACACTTAGCCCAAACACCTTCTGGAATTTCTTTACGACCTGATGCTTTTGTCGTTTTAGGTAAGATTTTTTCTAGCCAACTCATTTGCAACTCTCTTAATGCTGTTCTGTGTCGCGAGCTTGCATGCTTATCATGCAAACAAATTTTCTCAATTAAAACATGAATTACACTAACACGGTATCAAAAACTGGTCTTAGTAGTTGCCAGCGCTTAGATTAAACAGTTAAAAACCACCTAATTAAATACTAATATCTGGTAAAAACAAAGGTCCTAATGGCGTTTTAGGTATGTTAAATTGTTCAGGATAATCAACATCTACCAGGTATAAACCGGCAGCTTTAGCGGTTGCACTTGCCTTTGCTCGCTCTTTTAAATCTAGCAATTCTTTTAGCCAAACAGGTTGTTGTTTATGTAAGCCTATATCCATTAAACAACCCGTTATATTACGTACCATATGATGTAAAAAAGCATTGGCTTTAATATCTATAATAACGTAACTGCCTTGGCGCTGTACCGATAAATGCTGAATTGTTCTAATAGCAGTATTTGCTTGGCAGTGAATAGCGCGGAACGACGTAAAGTCGTATTTACCTATTAAATACTGACACGCTTCTTGCATTTTAGTTTCATCAAGCGTGTGATGAAAGTGCGTAACACCTTCGTTTAATACCGCGCCACGAAGTGGGTTATTATAAATAACATAACGATAACGGCGTGCTGTAGCACTAAAACGAGCATGAAAATCATCAGCCACTGGCTGAGCAAAACGAATAGCAATATCTTTTGGCAACAATGTATTCATGCCTAAAGTAAATGCCACCATATCGCGTGGTGCATCTGTATCAAAGTGCACAACTTGCCCGGTACCATGCACACCGGCATCGGTGCGCCCTGCGCATACAATTGCAACCGGATGATTACAAATACGCGATAACGCTGTTTCTACTTCTTGTTGTACGCTGTTTACGTGTGATTGTCGTTGCCAACCACTATAGCGTGCGCCGTTGTATTCAACTCCAAGTGCTACTCGCATAATTACTGCTTTACCTACTGTGCTAATGAACGGGGCATTTTATGCTATCTAGCGATGCAATAAAAGCAGCTGCGCTATAATCAAACCTATCCCGATTAAAAAAGCCCGTAATTAGTAAAATTACGGGCTTTAAATTTATGCTCTTTATTTTATTTAAGTTTAGCTTTTAAGCTAAGCGCTTCTTGTTGAACTTCTTCAGGGCCTTTATTAATAACGTCTTCGATAACCTTAAGCGCTGAGTCAAAATCATCTATTTCAATATAAGCGCGGGCTAAGTCTAATTTAGCAGAATAACCGCCACTTTCAGCATCAACATCTGTTGGGTTATCGCCGGCCAGTAATGAGTCAAAATCACCTAGCCCTACGTCCATATTCACATCATCGTAAGGTTCGTGCTCTGTATCTGCGTCGTCACTTTGCTCTAATAACGCATCAATATCTACAAACTCATCTTTGCTAGTTTGCTCAATAGTATTGCTGTTAACAGTTGGCTGTGGCGCTAAAGCTGATTCATCAGTATCTATTTCATCACTGAGTAAGTTATTAAAATCAACGTCAAACTCACTACTGTCTGCAATATCCAGCTCATCAGCATCGGCTAATTCATTTAGTAATGCATCAAAGTCGGTCTGAGTTAAATCGGCCATAAACTCGTCATCAAGCTCATCATCCGATGCAACTTCACCGTTATGCGGTAACTCTGTTGGCATTAATGCCGCTTCACGGTCTACATTTGTTTGCTCATCAATTAACTTCTCATCTAACTCTTCATTTAATTGCTCAATTTGAATATCGTCTACTTCGTTAAGCAAATCATCACTAACGTCATCATTTAATTGCTGCTCAGACGAATTACTTGTATCAACCTCTGGTGGTGAGGTTATTGCTAATAATTCATCTTCATTTTGTTGTTCACTATCGAGCTCTGAAAAATCATTTTCAATTAATAGTTCATCGTCAAAGTCATCATTTAAACTATCTAAATTACCACCGGCTAGTAGCGAGTTTGCAAGATCTTGTTCAGCTTGACTCGAGGCCATACCTTTAGCATCACCATCTAGGTTATCGCCTTGCAGCTCTTGCGGAGTAAACGCTTGCTGTTCATCTGCTGTTAGTATTGCATCGTCATTCAGATCTAGCTCAGGGTATTCGTCTACATCAAGCTCTTCGCTTGGCGCTGCTACATCAGGCACTGACTCATCTGCTAATAATTCAGATTCATCATTTTCAATACCTAGAGGGTCGTCACCTAATTCGGCTTCTGTTACATCATTAAAATCATCAACCGACCACTGAGGGGGTTCTACATACTCTTCATCATCGGATGCTTGTTGTAGCTCATTTAAAAGCTCATCAACACTTTTTAAATTATCGTCATTATATTCTTCAAGCGCATCTTCAGGATCGAGTAACGTCTGCGATGTATCTGAGTAATCCTCTATAATTGAGTCGCCAAAATCGTCTTGCTCTTCTACTGCAAGCTCTGGTTCTGACTCAAGTGCTGACTCTGTATTTTCACTGAATGATGAGGCAACAGATTCAGCGTCTTCACTATTTAACTCTTGCTGCGCTTTTTCTAAATCCTCTACTGATTCAGCAAGGGCTGTATCTATTTGTGCATCATGTTCATCAAGGTCGTCGTCTAAGTTATCAATTAAGCTGTCGATATCGTCAATATCATCTAAGTCGAAGTCATCAGTTTCTTCTACTAACTCAGCTGTATTATATTGCTCTTCAAGCGGTGCTTCAGGCTGTTCTTCATCATCCTGCTCACTTACTTCATCGATTAAGCTGTCGATATCGTCAATATCATCTAAGTCGAAGTCATCGGCTTCTTCTACTAACTCAGCTGTATTATTTTGCTCTTCAAGCGGTGCTTCAGGCTGCTCTCCCTCGCTTTGTTCACTAACTTCGTCGATTAAGCTGTCGATGTCGTCAATATCATCTAAGTCGAAGTCATCGGCTTCTTCTACTAACTCAGCTGTATTATTTTGCTCTTCAAGCGGTGCTTCAGGCTGTTCTTCATCATCCTGCTCACTTACTTCATCGATTAAGCTGTCGATATCGTCAATATCATCTAAGTCAAAGTCATCAGCTTCTTCTACTAACTCAGCTGTATTATATTGCTCTTCAAGCGCTGTTTCTGGCTGCTCTTCATCGCTTTGTTCGCTAACTTCGTCGATTAAGCTGTCGATGTCGTCAATATCAACACCATCATTTTCTTCAACTAATTGTGTCGTGCTGCTTTGTTCTTCAAGCAGATCATCATCCTGCTCGTTTGCTTCATCGATTAAGCTATCGATGTCATCTAAATCAAAGTCGTCATTCTCTTCTACGAGCTCTGTAGCGCTGCTTTGCTCTTCCAGCAGATCATCGCCCTGCTCGTTTGCTTCATCGATTAAGCTATCGATATCATCTAAATCAAAGTCGTCGTTTTCTTCAACTAGCTCTGTAGCGCTGTTTTGCTCTTCAAGCAGATCATCGCCCTGAACGTTTGCTTCGTCAATTAAGCTGTCGATATCATCTAAATCAAAGTCGTCGTTTTCTTCAACTAGCTCTGTAGCGCTGTTTTGCTCTTCAAGCAGATCATCGCCCTGTTCGCTTTCTTCATCGATTAAGCTGTCGATATCGTCTAAATCAAAGTCGTCGTTTTCTTCTACGAGCTCTGTAGCGCTGCTTTGCTTTTCAGGCAGAGCATCGTCCTGCTCACTTACTTCATCGATTAAGCTGTCGATATCATCTAAGTCAAAGTCGTCGTTTTCCTCTACCAACTCTTCTGTATTTTTTGGTATTGATGATTGCTCTGATTCTAATAAATCATCAATATCAAAATCGTCATCTTCACTTGCTAACTCTTCACTAAAGGCAGATATTTCATCGTGAGAATCCCCACTCTCTGGTGCTACTTTGTCGCTATCACTCGATTCAATTTCTGGTAAGCTATCGTCTTCATCAAATAAGCTATCTAAATCATCAGCACTTAAAATATCATCACTGTTTTGTGATGTGTTTAAGTCTAAATCAATAGTGTCCTCTAAGCTGTCATCTACAGGCTCATCAAAGCCTTGCTGCATAAAAATATCGAGCTCATCATCGTCTTGGCCGTCTTCATCATCAAAAATGATGTCATCGCTCAGTAAGCTTTCTAACTCATCTTGATCTAATAAATTGCTATCGTCTAATGAGTCGTCAAACGCTACATCGTCATCTAACAGCGCGTCATCCGAAATACCGTCATCTAATTGAACACTTAAATCATCCAACGGATCAGGAATAATAGGATCGTCGTGGCTAGCTGCACTTACAACATCATCGCTGTCATCACTGCTATAAACGGGAGTTTGCGGTAAAAACTCTTCATCTTCTTGGTTATTTTGTTCTGTGTTATTTGCGCGTTTACGTAACAACATTACAACGGCAAAAATAATTAATAATGCAGGTATAGTCATTAACAAAATTAAAACCAGCGGATTAGATAGCAAGGCTCCTAAGTCAAATTCGGCATCTTGTTTGGCGTCTTTGATTTTTTGTTGCGCTATTATTTCATTTTGTTTAACTATTAATTCTTTAAGTTGCAGCTGTATTTCGCTGTCTTGGCCTAGTTGCTCGCGTAAGTTTTTTAGCTCTTGTGAAATTCCTGTGAGTTGTTTTTTAAGCTTGTTATTCTCTACTAATATTTCTTCAACATTGTTTACCGAACTTTTAAATTGCTGTTGCAGCTCAACTAATCTATTACTTTGATCCGTTTTTATGTCATTTAATTCTTTTTGTAATTCTTTTTTAGCTTCGTCTACGTCAACTTTACGCGCTTGCGTTACTTTGGTTTGAGCTGTATTAATTTCGCTTTGCGTTAGCGTGCCGTTTTTCTTTTTTTCCCATAACTTGTCGTCTTGTTCAGAGCGCTGTCTTGCTAGCTCAGAGCTAACACTTTTAATTTCAGCTAAGGTGGGTATGTTTAAATAGGCACCACTTTGCATGTGGTTAAGGTTTTGTTCTAAAAATGAATTTGGATTTTTGTTATACAAGGCCTGCATAACTTGATAAATGCTTACAGAGTTATCAGGACGAACTTTAACAGCAATACGCCAGAGTGTATCGGTCGGTTTTATTGGCCCTATTGCTCGTCCTTGCACACCATAGTCAACGCCTTTAGGCCCCTTTAGTTGGGTACTGTCTTGAGAGTAAACAGAAGTGACTATCAATGCAGACGCCAATATAATAAGTGAAGCTAAACCGCGCATGCTGATCCTTTAATGTTTAAATGTTAACGTAGCGCCACAAAGTGGGCGCATAAACATTGATTATTCTTGCCGTTATCAACCAAATGGCTGACTCACATTTTTTATTACAATCTATTTTTATTGCAAGCTCTATTCCAGTTACAAACTATAAACCAGTTAGCCACTAATATCCATCGCAACACTTTGAAAATAAATACCTTAAATTTATAATTAAAAGTATTTAAATCTGTTACATCAACATCTTTATACGCTTTTAAATTATATGCGGCAATTAATTGACAGCCATATAAACAAAAAGCGGCAAACAAATAATGTTTACCGCTTTTTTTGCTTTAAAGCTATAAGTAATTACATGTAGTTAGCAATAAGCTCTTCTGCAATTTGTATGCTATTTGTTGCTGCACCTTTGCGGGTATTATCGCTTACAACCCACATATTTAAACCATGTGGATGTGAAATATCGGCGCGTAAACGACCAATATAAACTGTGTCATTACCGCTGGCATCAGATACCGCTGTTGGGTAATCGCCCGCATCATCAATAAGCTCAACACCTGGCGCGTCGTTTAATAACTGTTTTACGTGTTCAAGGTCATATGGCATACGTGTTTCTATATTGATTGACTCTGAATGACCAAAAAACACCGGTACTCTTACACACGTTGGGTTTACTGCAATGGTAGTATCGCCTAATATTTTATGCGTTTCGTTAACCATTTTCATTTCTTCACGGGTGTAGCCGTTATCTTCAAATGCATCTATTTGTGGGATCACGTTAAACGCAATTTGCTTAGGAAATATATCGCTGTCAACTGGACGGGCATTCATTAAGTTAGCGGTTTGCTTTGCTAACTCATCAACCGCTTTTTTACCTGCGCCCGACACTGCTTGATATGTTGATACATTAATACGGTCAATTCCGTAAGCATCGTATATTGGTTTTAGTGCCAACATCATCTGAATAGTTGAACAGTTAGGGTTGGCAATTATGTTACGATTTCTAAAATCGGCTAAGCTTGCTGCGTTAACTTCTGGTACGATTAGAGGGACTTCAAAATCATTTCTAAAAAATGATGTATTGTCGATTACTACACAACCAGCATCTGCAGCAATTGGCGCGTACTGCTCTGACACACTACCACCAGCAGAGAAGAAGCCTATGTGCGCTTGGCTAAAGTCAAAGCCTTCAACATCTAGTACTTCAATGGTCTCACCACAAAACTTAATGTCTTCGCCTGCGCTGCGGCTGCTAGCAAGTAAAAAAAGTTGATCCACTGGAAATTTACGATCTGCTAATGTTTCAATGATTTGACGACCAACTAAACCTGTAGCACCAAGTACCACAACGTTATATTTTTGCGACATATTTATTCCTCTTTAAGCGATATTAAAACAACATCGCTAGTTAAATTAGTTTGCAACAGTAAACCCAAGCTGGGCTAAAGCGGCTAGCTGCGAGCTATCACCTTGTATTGTTAAAGTGCTAAATTCTCGTCTTACAGGGTAGTTTTTACGTAAACTATCAAAACCGTTATTCGCTAAATCACGCAGTAAAATACCGTCATCACGGCGTACGTCGTAAATTAAATGCACCAAACGCGCAATATCAGCTTCATTAAAACTTTGTCCTAATGTAGCTTGCGTAATTGCAGGCACGGGTAAAAACTCGTCGAGCGACTTTGTTGCTTCTATCCCTTTTAGTTCACAAAACTTTTGATACAATATTTGTGTACCACGGGCTTTCCCTTCAAGGGTGTGCCCTGCAATGTGAACGCTTGCATAGCGCACATGCTCCAATAGCTCAGTTAAAATAGTGGGTTCGTTTTCCCATACATCAAGCACTAAATCTAAATCGGCACCCGCTTGCATCACTTCTAATAATGCTTGATTGTCAATCACATCACCACGGCTTGCATTAATTAACGTAAGCCCGGGTTTGAGCGCTTTTAATCTGGCTTTATCCATCATATGTAGCGTTTTATGCTCGCCACTTTTTATAAGCGGAACATGAAAAGTTACAATATCTGACTGCGCAAGTAATTGATCAAGTGCTACGTGCTCGTTTAATAAGTCTTGCGCATGTTTTATTGGATCACATAAAAGTACAGTTAAATTCAGCGCTTGTAATTTTTGCGCCAAACAACTGCCAATACTGCCTACGCCAACTATACCTATTGTTTGATTATTAAGTGGGCGGGCGTTTTCTTGGCTTAAGGCATATAAACTGCTTATTACATACTCGGCTACCGCAATTGCGTTGCAGCCTGGCGCGCTACTAAAGGCAATATTTTTATCATTTAATAATTGCGTATCAATATGATCAACACCAATTGTTGCGGTGCCAACAAAGCTTAGTTTGTTAGCGTGTGCTAAAAGCTCATTATTAACCTGAGTGACTGAGCGAGTAAGCAGCACATCTACGTCTATTAGTTGATCGGCTGTTAATTGTCGCCCATCAAAACGCTCAACTTCACCAATGTCTGCAAAGTACTGCTCAACTAAAGGCATATTCTGATCGGCAAGAATTTTCATACAGAGTCCGTTTGGCAATTAAGGGTCGCTATTGTAACGAACAACCTAGGCTTTGCACAAACTAAAAAGCCGAGCAATGCTCGGCTTTGGGTATTTAGTAAGAAACTAATTAACCTTTATATTTACTCATAACTAACGTGGCATTTGTACCACCAAAGCCAAAGCTGTTCGACATTACAGTATTTAACTCAACATCACGACGTGATGTAACAATATCAAGGCCTGCAGCTTGCTCGTCTAATTCATCAATATTAATTGATGGTGCAACAAAGCCATGCTCTAGCATTAATAAAGAGAAAATAGCCTCGTGAACACCCGCCGCACCTAGGGCATGGCCTGTCATTGCTTTAGTTGCGCTGATCATTGGTGAATTACCACCAAATACGTCTTGAATAGCGCCAAGCTCTTTAACATCGCCCACTGGAGTAGATGTGCCATGCGTATTTAAATAATCAATACTTTCTACGTCTTGCATAGCTTGGCGCATACAGCGTGCAGCACCTTCGCCTGAAGGAGCAACCATGTCGTAACCATCAGACGTTGCACCATAGCCAACAATTTCTGCGTAAATATGTGCGCCACGAGCAAGAGCATGTTCAAGCTCTTCAACCACAACAATACCGCCACCACCAGATATAACAAAACCATCGCGGTTTGCATCGTACGTACGCGATGCTTTTTCTGGTGTTTCGTTGTATTTAGTAGAAAGTGCGCCCATAGCGTCAAATTCCATTGCTAAAGTCCAGTGCAGCTCTTCACCACCACCAGCAAAAACAACATCTTGCTTGCCAAGTTGAATTTGTTCTACTGCATTACCAATACAGTGCGCTGATGTAGCACATGCAGAACTAATAGAGTAGTTAACACCTTTAATTTTAAACGGTGTTGCTAAACATGCAGACGTGGTGCTTGCCATAGTACGTGGCACCATATAAGGACCTACACGCTTTACGCCTTTTTCGCGTAAAATATCAGCCGCTTCTACTTGCCATTTAGATGAACCACCACCAGAACCAACTATAATACCCGTACGCTCGTTTGACACTTGCTCGTCAGATAAACCTGAGTCTGCAATCGCTTGCGTCATTGAAATATAAGAATAGGCAGCAGCATCACCCATAAAACGCATTGCTTTGCGGTCAACATGTTCTTTAACGTCAATATCAATTTTGCCCGACACGTTGCTACGTAGCTTGTAATCGGCAAATTCTTGGTTAAACGCAATGCCACTACGGCCTGTTTTTAACGATTCTAATACTTCTTCTTTGTTGTTACCAATACTTGATACAACACCGATACCTGTAATTACGGCTCTTCTCATGGGTAATTCCCTTAGCTTAATACTTAATTGCGTTCTATTTTACGCGAATTTAATCATCTAAGTGGTCAGCTTTCTAGCGTACACTTGTACTCTGAACTGCTAGCTTATAAATAACGCCAGACTATTTCAAAGAAAACACGTAAAATAATTAAAAAATTTCATCTCTAAAATTAAATGGGTCATGATAAAAAACGCCAACATTCACTTTAACCACCAAGGCACACCTGTTGCCAATGACTTCGATGATATTTATTATTCTGACGATAATGGCTTAGCTGAATCTTATTATGTGTTTTATCAGCAAAACAATATAGATACACGGTTACAAAGCCATGACCAAGCACATTTTGTTATAGCCGAAACCGGTTTTGGTACTGGCCTTAACTTTTTAAATACATGCCAGCACTTTACTGACCACCTTGCACGCCAACAAGTTCAAAAGCAACTAAACTATGGTGTAAAGCGACTACACTTTATTGCCTTTGAAAAACACCCATTAAGTGTAAGTGACTTAAGCAAAATATTAACAGCATGGCCTGAACTTAATTTATTAAGTGAGCAACTTATCAGCCAGTATCCCATTAATTTAGCAGGCTGCCATCGACTTGAATTTAATAATGGGACAATCGTGCTCGATTTATATTTTGGTGATGCACTGGAATCGATTAAAACAATGAGCTATCCGCGCTCAGGTATAGTAGATGCTTGGTTTTTAGATGGTTTTGCACCGAGTAAAAACCCTGACATGTGGCAGCAAAGCCTGTTTAATGCCATGGTTAACATTTCAAAAGTAGGAGCCACCCTTGCTACCTTTACCGCTGCCGGCTTTGTTCGTCGTGGGTTAAGTGATGCAGGCTTTACCATGCAAAAAGTTAAAGGATTTGCGCACAAACGTAGCATGCTAATTGGCACATTAAAACACACTAACGATACGCAATCGGCGCCAAGTTATTTTAATCACGATGTAAGCCCGCTTAGTAATGTGGCGGTAATTGGTGGTGGTATTGCCAGCAGCTGTATTTTATACAGCCTAGCTAAGCGAGGTATTAGCAGCCAATTATTTTGCCAAGATGCTGCACCCGCTATGGGGGCATCGCACAACGTGCAAGGGGCGGTATACCCTCATTTACAAGCAAAAAACTCCCCACACAGCGAGTTATTTGCGCATAGCTTTTTATATGCCAAACGGCTTTATAAACAGTTACTCAATGATGGCTTTAGTTTTGATCATAGCTGGTGCGGTGTATTGCAGCATGCAGTAAAACAGCCACTCGTTGATCGCCATGAAAATTTAGCCCAGCAGCAATTATGGCCACAAACATTAATGCGTAACGTAACCGCAGAGCAAGGAGATACTATAGCCGGAGTTACTACTGGTTATTCTGGCGTATATTTTGAACAAGGTGGCTGGGTAAACCCACCACAACTAGTTAATGCTATGTTGAGCGCCGCCCATTGTTTATCGCCTTATAAAAGTACTTTTAACTGCCATATAGAACAATTAAAAAAAACCAGCAACGGCTGGCTACTTTTTAGTAACGGCAAACAGTTTGGCCCCTTTAGCGATGTAATTATATGTGCAGGTGAGCACAGCGATGCATTTGCACAAACTAAAGCACTACCAATCGTTGGTGTACGCGGGCAAGTATCGCATGTGCAGGCAAGTGAGCAGTCAACTAAACTAAAAACGGTGCTGTGCCATAAAGGCTATTTTACACCCGCTTATTTAGATCATCATTGCATGGGTGCAACGTTTGAAAAAAACACCAAAAGCCGACAAGTAACTGAGCAAGACAACCTTAGTAATCGCGAGCAATTACTCAACTTTTACGGCCACTGTAATTTTGCAACTAGCTTAGGCAATATAACCGCAGCAAAAGCCGCAGTGCGTTGTAGTTTTATTGATCACTTACCTATGGCAGGAGAGTGGGTAGAGCAAAGCGATTACCTAACTGCCTTTGCTAATTTACGTTTAGGTAAACGCTATCAGTACCAAGCCCTAAGTAAAAAACAACAAGGGCTACATATTTTCACCGGCTTTGGTGCACGTGCTTTATGCAGTGCGCCACTTTGCAGTGAACACTTAATTAGCAGTTTAAACAACGAGCCGCGCCCACTCAGCGAGCGTGTAAGCCAAGCTATTCACCCTGCTCGTTTTATAGTGCGTGATTTAATTCGTAATAAAATTTAATCAGTTAGCTATACTTGAAAGGTATACCAACGAGTCACGATCTACTGTAAGCTGAAATAGCAAACAAATTTAGGAGTTAATGATGAGTAAAACCTTAATTATTGGCGCAAGCGGGCAAATTGGTAAAATGACTACCGAGTTATTACTCCAGCATGAGCATAATGTAATCGCTTTAGTGCGCAATAAAAATAAACTAAGTGATTTAAATAGCGTACATTTAACTATTATCGAACAAGATTTAGAAAGCGATTTTAGTGACGTAGTAAAAGACTGTGAGCAAGTTATATTTGTTGCTGGCTCAGGCGGCGGTACAGGTGCTGATAAAACCTTATTAATTGATCTGTGGGCTGCTACTAAGGCAATTAACTTTTCAAAAGAGCACGGGGTTAAACACTTTATTATGGTGAGCTCGTTAGGTGCTGACGACCCTGATGCAATTCAAAGTGATCTAAAACCTTACCTAGTAGCTAAACACATGGCAGACAGATACCTAATAAATAGCGGCCTTAGTTATACCATTGTACGACCGGGTGCATTAACCAACGAAGCCGCATCAATGCTTATTAGCACAACACGACCAAGCGATCGTTCAAATGCAAAAATAAGCAGAGAAAACGTTGCTCATGTTTTATTTAACATTGCGCAAAATCAATGTAATAGCAGTTGTATTTTTGAGCTTTTTGATGGCGACAGCCCTATTAAAGCTGCGGTAAAATAATCTGCTTATAGCAATATTTCACTTATGCCTTGCCAAGCCAATTGGCAAGCCATAAGTGTTAATATAACCTTAAAAATAGCTTTAAAACGTGCTGTAGGCATACGTTTAAGTAAATAAATACCTAACCAAGTGCCTAGCGCACCACTGGCAATCATACCTATCACCAATGGCAACCATTGCCAAAAGCTAAACCCAATAACAGTATAAACAAACGCCTTTAACACATGCTGTAAGGTCATAATGCTAGAAAACGTTGCAGTGAACTTTAATTTGTCATAATTATTAATATGCAAATAACTCGCTACTAGCGGTCCACTTGCGCCAACAAACATAGAAATAAATGCCGTTATTAAACCCGCAACTAAACGCCCCAGCTTTGAGTCGTTTTTAAATTTAGGTGTTTTACCCCACAATAAATAAACCACAAATACCGCAACCGCCAACTTCATACCATCTAACTGAATATCATTAACTACAGTGCTAGAAATGCCAGCGCCAACCAACCCACCAAGCGTAAAGTAAATAAACATATTTTTATCTATATGTTTAATGCTCAACACTAGTCTATTTGCATTCGATCCTAATTGTACTAAGCCATGCACTGGCACCACGACCGTCATTGGCATAATTGATGCCATAACAACTAATAACATCAGCCCGCCACCGGCACCAAACGCGGCAGATACAAACGATGTAAAGCCTGCAAGTACAATAAGTAACAGCGCTATACAGGGAGTAACAAACTCTGTAGCCAATAAATCCATATTTATGCTCTAGGGTGAATAACACCTTATATTGAGGCTTATTTTAGTGATTTTGTATAACCATTAGGTATAACACGCATAGTTTAAATTGCGTTCAAAAAATATAAGCATTGTGTAAAGCCACAGCACATTAAAGCTCAGCATTAAGTTAAAAATATGCTTACAACAATTAATTATAGATTCTATTTTAAAGTTAATAACCCGCTATAAATTAGCCCAAACACGTAACTAATAAAAATGAACTGTCCCTTTATCTATTCAACTTTTAACAATTACACCCAACTTTGTTTGTTGTAAAAAAATACAACCACATTAAAACTAATGAATAAGAATTACTTTATGGCTGTGTTTGCTGCAAAATAGTATACAAACTTAAAATATGCATCTTGATCGGTAACCGGTATATGCTAAGCTCCTGCCCTCAAAATTAAACTTTGCCTGTTTTTTATTAATGATTTGCTAAGTTGCAAGGTACTGCTTTTGCTTATGGCGCTCTAAAGTTTTGAACTGCTAATCTGTTGATTACCTCTTCACGGTCAAACTTTGGTTCATGTGCAAACAAAAATATACCGTATTAAAAAGGTTAAATGCGCTTATGAATATTGAAATTTCTATTATAGAAACCTTGTTAGTTTCTTTGTTAATACTTTTTGCAGGCTATTATCTCAATAGCAAAATTGCTTTTCTTAAAGACAACAACATTCCTGAACCCGTTGTGGGTGGTATTGCCTTTTCTATTATTGCGGCCATTCTGCACGTTTACTTTGATATTAACTTTCAATTCGATATGACTTTTAAAACCCCATTAATGACCATGTTTTTTACCACTGTTGGTTTGGGTGCGAGTTTTAGCTTATTAATTAAAGGTGGCCCTAAAGTCGCACTGTTTTTGGGCGTCGCAACAATTTATTTATTGGTACAAAATGCCTTAGGCATATCTATTGCGGTAGCAACCGGTATGGAGCCTTTAATGGGCTTAATTGGCGGCTCTGTAACACTCTCTGGTGGCCATGGTAGTGGTGCTACGTACGCTGATTTATTTATTAATGAATATGGTATGCAAAGTAGCGTATTTGAACTGGCAATGGCAGCCGCTACGCTTGGGCTTATTCTTGGTGGCTTAGTTGGCGGCCCAGTCAGCAGACGCCTCATTAATAAATACAACTTAAAAGCAGACACTTCATACCATGAAGAGCGCGATGACACAGTTACCTTCGACCCAGATGATCACGACCTAGTAACACCGCGTAAAATGATGGAAACCTTGTTTGTTATATTATTATGTATGTACTTAGGCCGCATGGGCTACGACGCATTAAAAGCAATTGACGTTATTTTACCAGCATTTTTAATCCCATTATTATTTGGTGTTTTTATTACTAACCTTACTGAATTTTCTAAAATTTATAAGGTAAGCCGCGCCTGTATAGACTTATGGGGCACTATGGCGCTATCAATGTTTTTAGCCATGGCTTTAATGTCGTTAAAAATATGGGAGCTGCTGAGCTTAGCCGGCCCAATGATATTTATGATTTTAGTACAAGCCGTTATGCTAATGCTGTTTGCTTACTTTATTACCTTTAGAGTAATGGGTAAAAACTACAACGCCGCAATAATAGCGGGCGGTCATTGTGGTTTTGGTTTAGGCGCAACGCCTACCGCAGTTGCAAATATGGAATCTTTAGTATCTCGTTACGGCCCCTCACCACAGGCATTTTTAGTAGTACCTTTAGTCGGCGCATTCTTCATTGATATTACCAACGCACTCATTATACAGCTGTATTTAAGCTTTCCTTTTGTTAGCGGTTAATAGCCGCACTTAAGCTATTGTATTAAACATTAAGCCAGCCTTAGCGCTGGCTTAATGTTTACTTCGTATCTACTTACTGCTTTATCTCATCGCTAAGCAGCAACCTTACAAACGTATCAAATCTCAACTTACTTTCAATAATCTAAAGCAATACAAGTTTAGTATTATTTACTAAGGTAGATACCCCCATAAAAGCCCTTCACAGCCTGCTACGGGGCAGTATAAGGTGTTATCTATCGCTGTGGTTAAACCTTGTTAAAGCCTCTTACGAGTACCTCAGTAATAAGAAAATCACTCCTGAATACGTACTCGTGAATTTTATCCCTAAGAACCGATATTGGTGGAGCTGGGAGGAATCCCGGCCAGAAAGCCTCGATTGCTATAGATGACGAATAAAAACAATGATTTACATTGAAATGCAGTTATCTACTTGTGATATCTACTTAGGTCTTGTGTTAACTAATGTAATTGGGCAATATATGGGCACTAACGATATTCAAATAAAGATTTATAATTTACCCAAGCGGGGTTATTATTTAAAGGACTAAAATTGGAAGATAGAAAAATGAACCTCAGCGTAAGCCAAATTACACTTATAGATCTTGTAGAGCAAATTCACAGAAAAGAAGTTGTTGTTAATAGAGATTACCAAAGGGGGAAAGTTTGGCCTGATACTGCTAAGTCGTACTTTATTGATACTATTCTCGAAAGTTACCCTTTCCCTAAAATATACCTATACCAAGTTTTTAATGAAAAAACAAAAAGACCAATTAAAGAGTTAATCGATGGTCAACAAAGAATAACAACTATCATAGACTTCATGAATAATAAATTTAAGCTTGGTAATAGTTCGAATAAATATAAAGGTATGTTTTTTAAAGATCTAGATGAGGATGATCAACAAGGCTTCTTATCTTACCAAATTGAAGCAACAGTAATTTTGTCTGCAACTAGACCAGAATTGCTTGAAATGTTCAGACGTATAAATGCATACACAGCTCCTCTTGCAGCCGCTGAAAAAAGACATGCTATTTATCAGGGAGCTTTTAAATGGTTTATTGTTGATCAAGCTGATGCTTACTCTCCACTTTTAGCTGAACTTGAAATAATAGGTCAAAAGCTTTTATCACGAATGGGGGATTGTGAGTTTATATCAGATTTAATAGTTACATTAGAAAAAGGTATTGTTGCTAAAACAGCTAAGCATTTCGAAGATTTATACAAAAACTTTGATGTCAATTTTTCACAACAAGAACACTATGACATTATTTTAGATGATTTTTTTCATATGTTGAAAACAGACTTATCGCCAGTGCATGACACCTTTATAATGAAATCATACGTTATCAATTCATTATTTTCTGCTTTTGTAGCTTGCAAGTACGGATTCCCTAATATGGATGAATTAGTAAACATAATCCCAAATAATGACATAGAATTTGATTTTTATAGAATCAATCAAAAACTGATTGAATTAGCTGAAGCTCATGAAGTACAGGATAATGAGGGTGAACATTCTAAATATGTAAATTCGTGTCTATCAAGCACAACTAAGCTTCCTCAACGCAAAGCTAGGTTTCAGGTTTTAGTTGACGTATTAAGCGGTGATTAATTTGCACCTTGGAAAACTATATTCAAGATTCGAGTGCCGTTACCGCTCATATAAGTCAAGAATTTATCAAATCCAACAAATTCCGTCTTCGGAACAGTGGAAATTTAACTATTGTTCCGAAGTCCTTATATCAGATATATGGCAAAGTTGGTCAGCCTTCAGTAGAGAGCTTATCTTTAGTTCCTGCAGAGGAACAGTTGCTCGAAATGGGGATTTCATACAAGAACGTACAACTACCATAGGTAATTGCTGGAAAAGGCTTGGCTATGAGTCTTCTCGGTTCTTGAGGAATAACAATTTATCTGATACCGGCCATAATAGTTTTTTAATTAGAAAAGAACCTACTTGGGGAGATATTGAAAACGTTCCTGTGATAGTTGATGGGCTTTCTCCAAATAATAAGAGTAACTTAATCTCTTCCTTCGGTAGTTTTAGTCAATTAAAGGATCTCCAATTAGTTCGTAATGCTTGTGCCCATAAAAATGTTGAAACTATATCGGATTTATATGATTTAGCTGGTAGGTATAGCTTCGTCAAAATTACTACACCAACTGACTTAGCTTGGTCTCATAAGAAAGGTACTACAGAATTAGCTATAGATATCTGGCTTGAAGAAATGCTGACAATAGCTAATCTCACAACTGAAAAACGTTAGCTTAAAACTGTGGTCCAAACTTAATAGCATCTTCTAAATGACTTGGTGCAAAGTGCGCGTAAAACATGGCTATACTGCTCTTTTGGCAAATTAGTAGCGGGCAAGTATTTAAAACTCTTTCAATTTAATAACTTATTTAATCTGACAATTGCCGGTTTTTTAGAGCCAATACCCAATTCTTACTATTACTTCTGCTTATTTTCAAAACCTTTATTCGCCTTTAGATGGCGCTCAACGACGTTTCGCTAGCGACAACTAACTGTGCGTTTGTAATATGAGGATCGTTGCTAATAAGGTTGATTATTAATTTATCTACAGCAGACAGTTTTAAACTCTCAGTTACTCCCCTCATTTAAACCTTCATTTTTTAAAAGCTTAGCTTCGGTTACTGCATCAAAAATCAACACTCAATGAAGAGCGCTACCGGCTTCGTGGGTACTTTGGCGAGTAGCTTAATGGGTCTGTGATCTTAATTAACCTTTAGCCATAAAAAAACCCGCAAGCTTGATTTATCAAGCGTTGCGGGTTTTTTAGGGTTTTTAGATAAACGAATCTAAAAACCGATATTGGTGGAGCTGGGGGGATTTGAACCCCCGTCCGAAAAGCCTCGACCGTCGGTACTACATGCTTAGTATTGTCATTTAATTAACCTTTAAGTCCCGGACAAACACGGTAAATAAAGGCGAGGCCGCTTAGTTTTAACGCTTCAACCCCGGCCAGGGTTTCCATCGCGATCAGGTGTTAGGGTGACACTCCAAAATCTAGTCCACAAGAATACATAGAAGGAGCGCTAGCTGGCCTAAGCCGCTAGAGAGTAGTTATCGTCGTTTGCGATTACTTTAGGTTGCGGCTGTTTAACGAGGCAAACCGCACCTCGACATGCACCTTGGGCTTCTTGAATTCCGTCGAATCCTAATCAGCCCCTGAATTAGTAACTCATTCAGAGCGTACGGCTAGTATAACCGAGTAACATGCTGATACTCAAGGGCCTTCGACGCTTTATTTTATTTACTAAGCACTATTGTGCATTAAACAGGCAAAGCTATGCAAACAACCCGAGTAAGCAATAACATTTACTTAACACTCTCTCTGCTTTGTGCTCAAATACGAGATTAAAATTTATTTAATAACAAATTTTGATCTTTATATAAAAAATAAAATAATAACAGGCATATTACGTAGGGAATTTATAAATGTCGGTTTTCTCATTTAATCAACAAACAGGGTACTTGTCTTTATTAAAGCATCCTATAGACAGTGGTTTTATAGCAACAACAACACAGTTAATAACATTGATAGAGCAATCTCAGTATTGTGACTTTGAGATTATAGCTGTCAATATTAGTAAGTTATTTACGCAAAGTAAAAATTACCAAAGCGAATCGTTAATTGTTGCACACGCAATTAATGCCGCTATTACTATTAATATTGATGACAAAAATATGGTAGCCGAAGCAACGATTAAAACGGCAAAAGGTGGTGTATTGCTATCAATGCAAGACGCACAAAAAGCACTTTTTGATGCTGGTATTAGTAAGGGCATAAGCCCACAAGCCTTAGATAACTTTTTAGGACAGCAATTTGAGCACCCAGCAGGAAGCGAATATTCTGCAATTATTGCGCATGGCCGTAACCCTAAAAAAGGCCTTGACGCCAAATTTGTACGTTTGTGTTCAACCGCACAAGATCGCGTACTTAGCCCGCAAGCTAAGGAAGGCGGTAAAGTTGATATGAAAAATTTAGGGGCAATTATTACGGTAAAACCAGGCACGCCACTTATGCAGCGAGTTGCGGCTACTTTAGGTGAAGATGGTTATACTGTATTTGGCGATATTATTTTAGCAAAGCCCGGAAAAGAGCATCAATTGCAGCCCTTTGAGGGAACCAAAATAGATCCTAATAACCCAAATATATTAATAGCTGATTGCAAAGGCGTACCAGTTGCCCTCCCCCGTGGAATGCGTGTGGATGACGTGTTATGTTTTGATAACGTAGATGTAAGCACCGGCCATATTAACTTTACCGGTAGCGTAATTATTAGTGGTGATATTAAAGATGGTATGCATGTTAAAGCGAATGGCGACATTACTGTTTTAGGCTTTGTAGAATCAGGAACAATACACAGTAAAGGTGCAGTAACCATTATGCTAGGTGCCATTGGCCGAAAGCGCGAAGTTGATGAAGCATTTAGTTGCCACATAATTGCTCAGCGGACTATTTGCGTTGGATATGCGCAGTATTGCCACATAGAAACAGCGCAAGATCTCTTTATTGAACGCCAGGCTTTACATTGTGATTTACGCGCTAAGCGATTAATTAGAGTAGGAAAAGCGAACAATCCGCGCGGTAAAATAATTGGCGGTAATATATTAGATGCACTGCGTCTTGAAACTGGTGAGCTGGGTGCGCCCGCAGGAACTAAAACCAAGGTGTTTTTAGCACAACATTGGTTTGAACTGAGAGAAAAGCAAACTGAAATTTTTGACTTTGAAAAGCTGCTTGCTGATAAATCTGCTGTGCTAAAAAATGCGCGAATTAAGGCCAACAAAATCCCAGCGCCGGCACAACGTCAACTATATTTAGATAAAATAAAACTTAACGAGCAGCATATACAAACACGTACTGCCCAGTTACAACGTCAAAAACAGCTTATTAAGCATAAAATAATGCAACTATTGGCCACCAGCCACTTAAAAGTTAACGATTTAATGCATCCGGGTGTGGAGCTTAAAATAGCAAAAGACACTAAGCAGTTTTCGCGTATTTATCCGCCCCATTTAGTCAAGCTAAGCGAAGGTAAAATTACTCAGACGTTTTAGCATCATCGCTGTCAATATCATCTACTTGTAACTCAGTATCGGTGTTTTCTAATGGCGCTAGTGGCCAACCGCCTAGTTGTTGCCAGCGATTCACTATTAAACAATAAAGCTCAGCGGTACGCTCTGTATCGTAAAGTGCTGAGTGTGCTTGGCTATTATCAAATTCAATACCCGCTGCTCTACATGCTTTGGCAAGTACAGTTTGCCCTAAAGCAAGCCCTGCTAACGATGTAGTATCAAAACTTACAAATGGATGGAACGGCGTGCGCTTTATATTATTGCGCTCTATTGCTGCATTTAAAAAACCATGATCGAATGCTGCATTATGCGCAACCACAACTGAACGTTGGCAGCCGGCTGCTTTTTGCGCTTTGCGCACAACTTTGCAAATTTCTTTAATTGCATGCTCTTCAGGCACGGCACCGCGCAGTGCTGAAAATGGATCAATACCATTGAACTCAATGGCCGCTTGTTCAATGTTAGCGTCTGCAAACGGTTCTACATGAAAGTGCACCGTGTGATCTATGCTAAGCAATCCTTCATCATCCATTTTTAAAACAGATACTGCAATTTCTAATAAAGCGTCGGTATCTTTATTAAACCCGCCAGTTTCAACATCAATTACCACTGGAAAAAAGCCGCGAAAGCGTTTTGCGAAAAGTGTTTGCTCAGTATTTGCCATAGTCTTCTTGGTTTGTAGGTGTAAGCCATCTATTATGTCAAAATTGGGGGCCTTTCGGCTAGGGGATTTATTGATTAATTATAGCTAAAACTATAGGCATGTAATTTGCTTTACAGTTAGAGCTTACTCAGTATTGTTTACTATTAAGTGCTATTACACGGTATTTTGCCAAATTATTGGCAATACTGATTTACTGGAGAATTCCCGATGAAGTTTAAGTTGTTATTTATTAGCCTTGGTATTACCAGCGCACTTTGCAGTTATAGCAGCTATGGTGCTATGCGCCAATACATTGCCGATCAAGACAACTCTAATTGGCAAGTAGTTAAAACCTCTCGTTTACAATGCCAGTTAAATCATGAAGTTCCATATTATGGCGAAGCCATATTTAATGTTAATGCAAGTAAAAACAAAGACCTTACTTTTAATTTAGATATGGTTGTTCGCCCTGATAATTACGCTATTGCGGGCTTAAAAGCAGTGCCACCAGCATGGCGAGCCGGTACGCCAGTTCGCGATATAGCTGACATGAAGTTACTTAAAAAGTTTGACGGCGAACTGGGTAATAAAACCGCATGGGAAATGCTCACCGAACTTGAAAAAGGTAATCAGCCTACTTTTTATTATCAAGACTGGCAAAATAGTGCCGATAAAATTGCCGTAGGCATGTCGGGGGTTAATTTTAAACAAGCCTATTGGGCCTTTTTACAATGCCGCGATGAATTACTGCCATATAGCTTTGAAGATATTTCGTTTACGGTAATGAACTATCAGTCTAACAGCAGTAAATTAACTAAATCTTCGCAGCAACGTTTAGATAAAATTGCTGAATACTTAAAAAATGATCCAAGTATTGAGTCAATTAATATAGCGTCTTATACCGATAGCTATGGCGGTCGATGGAATAACCTAGACCTTTCTAAAACACGCGCTAAAGCAATTAAAGATTATATGATTAGTTTAGGTGTTGATGAAACTAAAGTGCATACCGATGGGTTAGGTGAAAAACGTTTTGTAGACACTAACGATACTATTTTAGGGCGCAACAAAAACCGTAGATTAGTAATTCAAATAGCGAAAATATGATGCTTTAACATCATATTTTTTGCTTATTTCGATTAACTATTTGCTCGCCAAACTGAAACACACCTAAGCTTAGTAAAATAATAACCGCACCACTAATAAGCTCCTTGCTAAGCGGTTCATTATTAAGCCATGCGCTAAGCCCTAATGCAAAACTTGGGGTAATAAGCGTGGTAAGTGCAACAGTACTGGCATTTAAGTTTTGTAATACATGAAAATACGCCAGCGCTCCTAACAATGAGCCAAATACTCCTAAATAACCAATAGCCCATATTGATTTAGCACTCCAATTTTGTATATTTAATTCACCGTCTAGCAGCAACCAAGCAATAAAAAATAAAGGTGTTACAAACACCAGAGCACCAAATGTAGTTGCCATAGGGTGAATAGCAATTTTAACCCGCTTGATCATCACTCCACTTAAACTAAAAAAACACACCGCTATAAACACATATAACAAACCAAGCCCCTGAGTTTGCGAGTGCTTAATTTGGTTATAGCTGACAAAATATAATCCGATTAGGGCACATGCAAGTGCGATTAGCTTAATTGCACTAAACTTAGGCTCGTTAAGGAGTTGCTGGGCAAGTAAGCCCGATAAAATAGGCGCTAAGCCAAACATTAATGAAATAATGCCTGAGGGCACTGTTTTAGCCGCCATATAACTAAGTAACATGCCACCAAAAATACCTATGCTAGAGTAAAAATAAAGTAAGCAGGCATTTTTATTCCACGGCACCCTAATACGCGTAATAGCTATAATTACAGCACCTAAAGTAAGCCCTACCAACATACGTAATAAAACCGCTAATGTTGGCGATACTGTATCGCTGCTCCACACTATACCTAATGGTGTGGTTGACCATATAAGAATCATTATAAAGTACGATACTTTAATTGGCACATGCCGCTCCTTAGCCATTAACAATAAAACTCAAAAAACTTCAAATAAACTATACGCTTAAAGCACTTTTTTAATAGTTAATATTAATAAAAGATGCATTTAAATTACAGTTGTAAATAGATAATTACACTTTATTTTATTTCTTTTATAACAAAACTATTTAAGTTTTGGTTAACTAGTTATATCTTGCGTACCTCTCAAGATTGATCAGGATCATTAAGTGCTTAAAAATAAAACAATAGGTAGCATGTTAATTGTTGCAGGTACTACCATAGGTGCAGGTATGCTGGCCTTACCAATTGCATCAGCCGGACTAGGGTTTAGTACTGCGCTGACATTAATTGTCGGTTGTTGGTTATTAATGACCTACACTGCACTGCTAATGCTTGAGCTCCATCAATATGCTCCTCGCGATGCGACGCTAAATACCTTAGCTAAACTTTGGCTTGGCAAACGCGGGCAATATGTAGCTAACTTTTCGGTGATATTTTTATTTTACGCTTTGTGTGCAGCTTATATTGCTGGTGGTGGCGCACAACTTCAAGATCGCATAAACACGGGGTTTAACGTGAGTATTGCACCGCAACTGGCCTCTGTTTTACTGGCGGTTTTAATTGCTGGTGTCGTAACTCTGGGTACCAGTAAGGTCGATAAATTTAATAGAGTGCTGTTTTCAATAAAAATTGTGGTACTTGCCAGCCTGTTTTATATGTTAACGCCTTATGTACATGGCCAACATTTACTTGAAATGCCAGTAGAGCAAGGCTTAATACTCTCGGCTATTCCGGTGGTATTTACCTCATTTGGCTTTCATGGCTCTATTCCTTCAATTGTTAAATACGTAGGATTAGACATAAAAACACTGCGTAAAGTAATGATAGCGGGTGCAACGCTACCGTTAGGTATTTATATTTTTTGGCAAATATTAAGCCAGGGTATTATGAGTCAAAATGATTTGCTCAATAGCCAAGGTTTAAGTGGCTTTGTACAAAGCATGGCGAGCATTGCGCACAACCCAAACGTTGCCACTGCCGTTAAGTTATTTGCTGATCTTGCATTGGCCACTTCATTTTTGGGTGTAAGTTTAGGCTTGTTTGACTTTTTTGCCGACACTTTCAAAAAAGCAGATACAAAAGCGGATCGAATTAAAACGGCATTAATTACCTTTATACCTCCTCTTGGTTTTGCCATATTTTATCCGCAAGGGTTTATTATGGCGCTTGGCTACGCAGCGATTGCCTTAGTGATTTTGGCCGTTTTTTTACCTGTAGCTATGGTTTATAAGCAACGTAAAAGTACACAAAACACAGGTTATAAAGTACGCAGCGGTAATATTGGCTTAGCCATTGCGGCATTATGCGGTTTAACTATTATTAGTGCCCAAGGCTTACAAATGGCCGGATTAATACCCGCAATAGGCTAATTCGAATAACCCCCGAGCTTAATGCTCGGGGCTCAATAAACCGTAGTTACACCCAAGTATTGAGCCAATTTAAACAGCTTAGGGCAATCACTTTTATCCATTAATTTAAAATTTAATCGTTTTGTTACGGGTATGTTCATTTTCGTTACTTATAATGGTGTTAAATATTATTTTATATCGATGGAAAAATTACACATGAATAAATTAGCAGGTTTAGCATTATTAGGTACTTTACTTACATTAACCGCGTGTGAAGATGCCAAAGAGATCAAAGAAGACGCCAAAGACACCGGTGCTCAAGTACAGCAAGAGCTAGATAAAGCGTGGACTAAAGTAAAAGAAACTACTCACGAAATTAAACATGACGAGTCGCTAAATCAGTTATTACAGCAAAGTAAAGCAATGGGTTTAGATATGTACGATGACGGCAAAGAAGTTGCTGTTGATGCGTGGATAAAAAGTAAAGAAACGGCAGGCGAGCTAACCGAAAAAACCAAACAAAAAGCACGTGAAATTGCCGAAGAAATTGAGCAAGCACGTAAAGATCTTAACAAAGATTAATTTTGCCCTACTAATATTAAAAAAGGTAAGCCGCGGCTTACCTTTTTTGTTTAAATGCGTTAGCTAAATTAGTTTACAGCTCGAAGTCTTTTTTGAACTTTAAACCAAATTCACTGCGGTCATTACTGCGCATAACGCCAACAAAACCAGTTTGTTGTAGGCGTCCTACATCGTACACTTCGTTTAATACGTTTTCACCATATAGCGTTACTTCCATATCGCCGTACGGGTTAGTGTAAGAAATATTAAAGCCAACTAACTCACGAGAATCAATTGTTTCGCTATAGTTAAATACTGACTGACCTTGCATTTCACTGCGGTACGAGTAGTTTGCATTAAAAGCCAGAGTGCCACCGTTATTTAAATCCATAAAATATGAAGGCGCAATCATCACAGTCCAGCGTGGTGTTAATGCAGGCGAATCGCCTTTACCAATTCCTTGTACGCCTGCTGCTACTTCACTAATTTCTGAATCTAAATAACCCACTGCACTGCGAATAGTAAAGTCGTCAGTAATGGCTACTGTTGTTTCAAGCTCAATACCTTGCGCTTTTGATTGACCAGCATTTTCAACGATAGTTACAAAACCACCGCCCGAAGTAGGGTCTGAAAATGGCAGCGCTAAATCTGTGTAGTCAGTTACAAATACAGCCAACATCATAGATACATTTTCGTGTACTTGGCCTTTTAAGCCAATTTCGTAGTTAATTGCTTTTGTTTCATCAAATGATGAAAACTGATCAGGCCCGCCAAATGGACGCGGTGGAAAGCCACCTGTTTGGTAACCTTTTTGAACTTGACCATACACATTCATATTATTACTAAGCTGGTACGAAGCATTTATATCCCATGTCACAGCATCAAAGTCTGCAGATACATATTTACGTTCGGCAAAAGATGGAAAAATCGCATTCGCTTCTTTTTTATCTTTTGAGTAGCGCAGGCCACCACCAATGCTTAAATCGTCGGTTAAATCGTAGCCGGCATTAAAGTAAGCAGCATAAGAGTTGGTTTCTTGATTTATTTCGAAGAAGCCAAAACTGTCAGGCGTATTGTATGGGCTAAATACAAAGTCTTCTGAACGGGTAAAGCCATCTTCATTAAAGAAGTATAAGCCAGATACAAAGTCCATGTTGTCAAACGTTGCGTTTAACTGAACTTCAAATGAGTATTGATCAGCACCACCTTGCTCTGGAAACTCAGATAAATTAAGCGCTGATGCATCATCATCTAAACCACCTTCATACTCAGAGGTACGGTAGCTTGAGATAAACTTACTTGTATAAGTGTCGTTAATTGCCCAATCAGCAGCAAATGAAGTACCCCAACCTGAGTAAGAAGTTGATTCAATACCCGCAACGGTTGTGCCTAAATCATCTGGATTTGCCGGAATTAACTCTGGTGTTAATAATGGGAAGTCGCCATTGTTCTGATCATTTGGGTCAAGTGGTGCGGTAAGCTCAATTGTATAAGGCGATTGGCCCGATTCGTTATCAACGCCATCTAAAGAAAAAGTAAATGCAAGGTCGCTAGTTGCTTGGTATTTAAATGCAACACGGCCACTAAACTCTTGCTCTTCACCAATTTCCTTTTCTGGGTTAGCTAAATTAACTGCAGTACCCACCCCATCACGCTGTTTGTATGACGCACTTGCCGACATACTCAAATCATCAGTTAATGCGTTATTAAAGTAAATATCGCCTGCTACACGACCGCGGCTACCCACTTTTGCAGTCGTTGTTAAAATGCCTTCATCACCTGGTTGCTTGGTTATTACATTAACCGCGCCACCTAAAGTATTACGGCCATATAAAGTACCTTGAGGGCCACGTAATACTTCTACACGCTCAACATTCGGTAGCGATAAATTTGACCCCATTTGACGGCCTAAATACACACCATCTAAGTAAACCCCAACACCAGGATCGGTAGTAATAACATGATCTTGAAGGCCTATACCGCGAATAAACACAGATGCATGTGCAGAGTTCCCCACGCCATAACGAGTAATATTTAAATTAGGTACATACTTACCAATATCTTCTAAATTACTCATATTGGCTTTATCAATGAGGTTTGCACCAATTGATGTAATTGCGGTTGGAGACTCAAATAAGCTTTCTGTACGTTTACGAGCGGTTACTTCTATTTTTTCAAATGCGTCTTGCTTTGCTGTTGTTTTGGTTTCTTCTGCATTTACTGAGGTAGTGAGTGCAGCAATAATTGCTAAGCTTAACGGTGAGAGGTTGCGTAATTTCAAAAATAATCTCCAAAGGGTATAGGTTTTGTTATGCGTTATATTTTTATAAAATATAAATTGTAGGCATAAAAAAAGATGCGTTGTAGCATCTTTCCTCTGGATGTAAATTATATGATATAAACAAGATGATATGTATCATTTTCTAATATTTTATTAATAAAAACCCTGCCGCGCCACAACTCCTCGCTAAAAGTTATTCAGTAAAACGCCATTCACCTTAAATTATTAAAATGAAGAGGTAAATAAACCCACAGAGCCTATTGCGTATACTACAATTAAACAAGCGATTTAAGTTAAATAACAAACGATTTGTACATTATTCCACCATTGATATTAACTGAACTTAGGAATATAGTATTAATACTTAAGTATATGGAATAAATTTATGGCAATTGAAAATGTAACGAATAAACAGATAAAGTGTTTAAATACTTCCGGGTATACTTCTTTATTTTGTGTGGCGACACAATACAATATACTGCTGGTAAATTATCAAGCACTTAACGTTATCACTAACTATGAACTAATTAATCAGTTTATGTTAAAAAATGAGCACCAAGGGCTTGTTATTTTTGACGTGCCTAAAGACAGTGATGTTATTCCATTAAAAGAATGGCCTAACTTAAAGGGCTTATTTTATGCTAATACAGACGAAGCTCTTTTTCACCAAGGGTTAGAAGCGATTAATAAGGGAGAACTTTGGTTTCCTCGCGCAGTTACTGATTGTTGGATGAGGCAAATGCTGGCTAGCGAGCAACAAACAACACTGCAGTCGAATAACCTTACCTGTAAAGAAATTAAAGTTTTAAACTTACTGTTTTCAGGAATGCACTCCAGTGCTATTGCCGATAGCCTGTTTATCAGCGAAGCAACTGTGCGAGTTCATTTACATAAGGTGTATCAAAAAATCGCCGTTAAAAATAAGCAGCAAGCACTTGCATGGTGTCAAAAAAACTTAAACAAAGTTAATAGTTAAGTGGGCTAATTTGAAACCTTATAGTATCTGAATACTCACCTGCAGCTTGCTCTTTAAAGTCAGCTAACTGTATTTTAAGTGGCAATAAAAACACAGTTTGCCCAGCGTATGAAAACGTTTTATTTGTATCATGACTCAATCCTAACCAATTACCCGCCAAATCTAAATTATAATCTATCGCATATTGTTGCTGATACATACTGTGCACTAACTTACCTTTATTATCAGAGCTAACACGCAGCCGAACATCTGAATTAGTCACTACTTGCAGGCTAGGTAACATAGCGTATTCTTGCAGAGGTATTAACTCTCCTAAGTTAATGGTATTTGCAAAAGTATTATAACCAAGCACCGACAGGCTGGTTCTTGGGGCAATATCTGTTTCAATGTCAAGTTGACGCTCATCGAGCAGCTGATTATTTTGATCATAAAGTTTTATTTGCAATCTATCTGTGTATAACCCTGCCTTTACCGGTGTACCCGATGGGATCAAAAGTTCAACTTCAGCCGCTGACTCTACTAGTTGTAAACGACTAATTGATGAGCTGACTAATTGCTGAGTATCGCTGCGAAATTGATAAGCAATACTTTGAAAAGCGCCTTTTAGCTGCGCTTGGTTTTCACTGGTTAGTATAATATGTAGCTGGCACTGTTCGTCATTTATTACATTAATGCGCAGCTGCTTTTTTGCATCTACTTTTTGTAATGCATGGTACTGATCAAAGTCATCAAATAAGTGGTCAATATTATTTAACCTTGCATCACACTGTGCGTAGCTAATATAAGGTAAAAGTAATAAAGCTAAGCCGCTAATAAAGGTAACCGTTTGTTTAGTGTACATAAATCTTTCCTTTTCTTTGTAGTTGCTCACCTTCTTTTACATCTAAAATAAATTGCGATTTTTCGCTATTATTTAATGTCACTTCATAGCTACAAGGGGTAAGCCCAGTTAATGCAAAACGACCCGATTTATTTGTAAAAAACTTATGTTGTTTTTCAGTATTATCTGAACATACAGCAACACCCACTTGTAATGCTAACGGCTGTTGTTGTTGATCTAGTAAAGTGGCGATAACCGATATATTTGCAGCAGTACCAATCATTACACTATACCCACTGCGATAAGATGGGAAAAACACCACTAAACCCGCCCCAATATCATACCCAGGCTCCAAATCTTCTACATCTACTGAAATAGCCGAATTATCGTATGAGCTAATATCATGTAATAAAATAGTATCAAAATCTGCATTGTTTGCTCTGTATTGATCTTTGTATTGGCCCAAGGTTATTTTTTTATCTTTTAGGCTCGAGTGGGGTTTAATTAAAGCAAAGCTGTCGTATATAGGCTTACCTATTGCCCAATCATCTTCTGCAAATGCTACGCTGGATGCAAAACTAACCCGACTTTGATGATAAGCTGAACTTGCATTTAATTGCTCATAAAAGCTAGCATGGTCTAAACTAGCTAAGAACCGGTTGCCATTATATTGTGTGTTTAAGTCAAATAATGCTTCATTTTGGTCATTATGTTCAATTCCCGTTCTTAAACTAAAGGCACCTACATAACGTTGATTAGCATCTTGGGTATACTCTAAACGTGTTTTGTTTCTACGTGATTGGTGAGATAACTTTAAACGTCGATCATTACTAAACTTATAGGTTAAAGAGAGCCTAATTCCCCACTCTGCATTATCTGCTATTTCATCCCATTGAGCGCCTAGGCTATAACGCCAACGGTTGTTACTTAAATCACCAGATAAACTTAACCCTACTGATTTATCAAACTGAGCTTCATTATGTGCTCTTGATAGGTTGGCAAAAAAAGAAGTACGTAAAGTAGGGCTATTAAAAAAGCTATAGTTTGCCTGAATAAAGTGTTCTCGTAGTCGAGCACTACCTTGTAGATCAGGTCGATAGCCTACAGCACGGAAGTTTTCAGTAGAGTACTCATAACCAAAACTAATATCTTGTGGTAATTCACTTCTGTCTGTAAAGCTACTATATACCAATCGGTAAGCGTGTCCTGTTTCGTCGCCAAAACTCACTGCATTTTCAAATGCAAATTGGCCAATATTGGCAGCATAAATACTTTTAAAGCCTGCTTGTTGTATAAATTCATCTGCCTGCGCTGTAAAGCCAATAGTCCAACTAGGCGATACCCCATAATCAAGATAGGTACTTATCAATGGGCTGTCATTATCGTAATTTAGCTGATCGGTTAATGTCGATGGCACTCCAATATGAATCTCATATTCTAGCTGTCCCTCTGCAAATAAATCTAAGCCCGTGGTTACATCAAAATTAACGTATCGTACTACCCCTGCAATATCAGTGATCCGCAAACTTATATTATTACTTCCCTCATTCAACGGTATATCATCTAATGAATATATGCCTGCAGTTAAATTTAATCGCTGTACAATCCTATCGTCAACCAATACTTCTACAGAAGATGGGCTTTCTAAAGTAAAGCTTCTAGAGGCACTGGGTCTTATTGGCCTATCGGATACTAGCGAGAAGTCATGAGCAAGCGAAATTCCCAAAATACGTGATGTAGATTGAAAGTAACTTCCTGAGCTGTAGTTATCGCCTATTGATACACGCATACCTTTTAACGGTAAGTCATGCACTAAGCGTGTGCCTAAACGTTTAACATTTGATGATGTTGCCTCAACATCTGATAAATACTCAAGTTCATTTTCTACTACCCAGCCCCCCCAATTCATTACCATTTCAGCACGAAAGGCTAGCTGTTTGTCTGTCGTATCTGTATTGTTATTTTGTTGATATAAGTAGCTAGAATACAGGTTAACAAAGCCACTTAAATTGGCCACTTCTGAAGCTTTTAGTCGCCTAGAGTCTGGTTTTAAACTTAATGTTTGCGGGCGGGTTAAATTAAGAGGGGCATTTATTTTTAAACTAAAATCGCTTAGGTCAAAGTTAACCACAAAGCCAAACTTTTCTAATGCTTGCTTGCTAAGCAAACCATCAACAACCTTAGCTTTTAATATGGCAAGGCCTTCAGGGTATAACACTTCCTTTAATACTGTTTCAACTTCGTTCCACTTAAGTAATAAATTATCACCTGGCTCCACAGCAAGTGTTACTCTGCCAATATCTGTTTTATTAAGCTCAGCCTCAACACTTAGCTCAATGGTTCGGTTAGATGGATTTATTTTTGCTAGGCTTACTTGAGTGAATACAATTAATAATAAACAAATAAATATACGCATATTTATTACCTCATCAATTCTAAGCGTAAGCTTTTAAAACTATCCTCTTTTATCGATTTTGGTTTAGGTATTTTTATATAGTGGCTACTATTAGGTGCAAAAAACACGTCATACCCTTGTGCCTTTAATTGCTGCTTTAAAATGCGTTCTATTAATACTCCAGAACTTTCATCAGTTAACTTGATCTCATAATCACTTAATCGACTCGCACCTGGGCCTTTATTTATTATATTTACCATAATGTCTGTTCCCTCAATATGAGACTCTCCAACGGCTAAATCTGCTGTTAACTGTGGTTGATCTACATGCACAATTAAGTTCACATTAAGCAGCATGGTCAATTGCGATGCTTTGTCTGCTAAATGAGCGTTTAATGGTTGCTCAATCAAGCTAACTTGGTAACTTTTATCTGTGGTTGGCAGTACTTTATCTAGCCATCTAAATTGAATACGCTGACTTTGCCCCGCTTGTAGCAATAATGACGGCGGAAACACCCACAATGGCGAATCTTCTAACGGCACTAATTGTGGTTCATCTTGTGTAAATTGAATTTCGTATACCTGTATATCAAAGGCAATATCACGTGGTAACTGGTTATGTATTAAACTAGATGCACCATTTGACACGCCATTTGGTGAAAAAGTAACTACCATGGGCGTTACTTCTAAAGCGTAGGCGGGCAAAGCTAACATTACAAATAATAATAAGTAATAATTCAGCAGCCTACACATTAAAACAGCACCTCTAACTCACTTTGCTCTGCATTAAATTGCGCTGGTATTTTTATTGTTACTTCTCGACTTGAGTTAGGTAAAAGCAGCTTTCCACTTAACGCTTTACTTAAGCTTTCTCCTTCAAGCACAAATTTTTCATTATTACCCTTAATTACCCACTGTGCTTGCGATAAGCGAATATATTTATTGCCGGTATTTTCTAATAATACTTTCCACTCACCAGTTGCTGCTTGTGCTTTACTTTTAATCATTAACTTGGCTTCTGCTCCTTGCGGAACCACATTAAGTAACGTTCTAAAGCTCAAGCTCATACCAACACCTGATGTATTATCATCTTGTAAATTAACTTTTACTTGATCAATCATTAAACGATAAGCTTTTGAAGCGGAAAGTACAGGCTCACCAATATACCTAACAATAACTGACTGGCTTTTTCCTGCAGGAATAATAGTTGTCATAGGTATAATTAAAAAGTCATCTTCATTTTCACGTAACGACTCATCTCCTTGATCCGTTATTAATAAATCATATGCTGTAATTTCAATAGTTAAAGGATTTACTGATGTATTTGCTATGCGTATTGTTTGTTGCGATTGGCTCCCCATAGGTTGTACCTCTGCAACCATAGGTTGTACTTGAAAAGACAATGCCGAGTAAGAAGCTGTAAATAAAATAAAAATTATAAATAAACGCATAAAATTCCCTCTAAATAATAAAAAGGCAGTTAATAACTGCCTTTTAAAGTGACGAATTAATTAGCTGTTATACCTAGTGTAAGCGTATCCGCATACGTCCCTGACCATGTAGGTGTTTGTGTAACAGTAACTAAAATTGTACCCGCTATGCTGCCTGCTGCAAGTGCAGCTGTGCCTGCTTGGCTTTGAGATGCTGACTGATCATTTGCACCATCATCTGCAGTTAAAGTAAACGCAAATGGACCTGCACTTAATGCTGCAGTATAACCAACGCCCATATCTTCATTATCTGAATTTTGTAAATGCCCTTCAGAAGTTGTTAGCGATATTGTTGCGCCGTCTACATCATTACACTGAAGATTAAAATTAACAGTAGCACTATTACCGAGCGCTAAAGCTGGAAAATATTTAACAGTATCCGTGTTGCTAACTCCACACACAGACTGTACAGCCGCACCTAAGTTTATGCTGTCTGCTAGTGCTGCACCTGATGTAAGTGCTGCGATTGCTGATAATACGATTAACTTTTTCATTGTTATATTCCTTTTCCATGTGATATATGTTTATGTTTAATAATTAATGGTTTACCGCACGCCACCAGAGACTGCAGATGGCGTCATTTCTATGCGAATAACATCCTGGTAATTTCCTGCATAAATTAAAGGGTCTACTAGCTCTAACTGTAGTTTTGCTACGCTGTTAAATAAAATTTTATCAACATTAAATGTTTGTGATACTGTTAGGGTCTGTGACGAAACAGACATACTTTGATTAGCATCTGCAATTGACAAGTTAACGTTATAAGCATTTAAGTGAGTACCCTGCTGGTGGCGCAAACCACCGTTTTCTGACAGCATAGATACCCGCATAGGTGAGTTACAATTAATTGCTAACTCTGTATTAGCGAAGCCATCTGAAGAAATAATTAAGTTTTTATTTTCTGCCGTGAACTCACATTTAGGTGAAATGTACCCAACTAAAGTAAGTGCTACTTCATCGTTGCTATATGCATTACATGCAAAGCAACATAATAAATAACCTAGATATTTTTTCATTATTGCCATTTCCTTTGAGCAACTTCGGTAAGACGATTTAATCTTAAGATAAAATAACGGTTTAGTGAGTTTTCATTTGCTTACTTATCAAACAACCCTGCAATTAAATGTAATAGTATTAGTACTTAATTTTTATAAATATGCGTACTAAACAATTCACAAGCCTCAACGACCCACAAATTAAAAACCGTTTTAATTGTGTGTAAAATATGTGTTTATAATTTATAAACAACGTAAAACTAGGTAAACAAAAAATAAACTGTCTTTATTTGATCCTAATAACTTTTATAAACTCTATTAGCTAAACATAATTAAATACCTCGTTCACTTTTCATTCATTTCATGTGTTTTTTTAGCCTGTTTAATTAATAAAAAACAACTTTCCCACTTAAAAAATTCTTTTTAATTAGAGCCTGTTTACCATCTAAGGTTTAATTTTTAGCAATTTGCTTGGCTTTTAGGTTAGACAGAGCCTATGTAATGTCGTTATTCCCCACAAACTAGGTGATATCGACGTATAAATGCCAAACACACGCTGATCGAGTAGTTTTGCCAAGGGTGATGAACTATTTTTATCTACATGGGTATAGGTGAGCGGCGGAAGCTTTGCTCGTTTTTACTTATTTTTACTTGGTTTTAAGCTAGTAGAATAAGGAAAAAACAGTTACCGAGAATACTAGGTTACAAATCTCGCACCGCGATTAAAGCCCCCTAGAGTGAAAAAGGTTCAACCATGAACGGTCAATATACCCTAACTACTTTCAATAAATTGCAGGAACCACAACGTAAATTCATTAAAATTAATTCCGTTTGTAACTGTTTCCCTTTCTAAAATCCGCGGCAAATATTGTCTTGCTTTACTCATCACTATTAAAGCTAAACTCGCCCAATAAGCGAATTAATAAGCAGTACAAACCAATTACTAATTCTCTTTATTTTACTAATTAGTTATTGCCTACCTCAAATGGTCGATGTTCACAGTGACGCGATAAGGGTTAATGTAGATATGGAAAACTCTATTTTCACCCGTGGTAATAATTGCAATTAATCTGACTAATTTAACCAATACACACGTGTTATTGCAGCAACTCAGCATTATTACCTAGCTAAAATTTAACCGTAAGAGTGCCTTTGCACTTCAAAATAAAAAAGGAATAATCATGCGCGAAGCAGTTATAGTTTCTACCGCCAGAACGCCTATGGGCAAAGCCTTTCGTGGTGCCTTTAACGATACCGAAGCGCCTGCATTATCAGGTCATGCAGTTGAGCAAGCCGTTAAACGCGCGGGTATTGATGGTGCTGAGGTTGATGATGTGATCATTGGTTGTGCAGCGCAGCAAGGTACTCAAGGCTATAACTTGGGCCGTTTAACAGCGACCGCTGCAGGCCTACCTAATAGCGTGCCGGGTATGACTCTTGACCGTCAGTGTTCATCTGGATTAATGAGTATAGGTTTTGCGGCGCAAAATATTATGCTTGGTTCAATGGATATTGTGGTTGCCGGTGGCGTTGAATCTATTTCTATGGTGCAAAACAAACACAAAAATACTTATCGTAATATTTCAAAAAAAGTACTGTCGCATTCAGAGCATGCCTATATGCAGATGATCGAAACGGCTGAAGTGGTTGCTAAGCGCTACAACATTTCACGTTTAGCGCAAGATGAGTACAGCTTACAGTCGCAACTGCGTATTGCTGCGGCGCAAAAAAACAACCTGTTTGATGACGAAATTGTGCCAATGGCATCTACTAAATCAGTATTTAACCGCGAAACCAAAGAAGTGACCTTTGAGGACGTATTACTAGCTAAAGATGAAGGCAACCGCCCTTCTACAACTCTTGAGAGCCTACAAAGCTTAGAACCGGTGTGGAAAGATGGTCGCGTTATTTCACAAGGTGAATTTATTACAGCAGGTAATGCAAGTCAGTTATCTGACGGCGCATCAGCCTGCGTGGTAATGGACTCACAATTAGCGGCGCAAAAAGGCTTAGCGCCAATGGGTGTGTTTCGTGGTATGGCGGTTGCAGGTTGCGATCCCGATGAAATGGGTATTGGCCCTGTGTATGCTATTCCTAAGCTATTAAAACAACATGGTTTATCAATTGATGATATTGGTTTGTGGGAAATTAACGAAGCGTTTGCGTGTCAGCTTATTTATTCGCGCGACTACCTAGGTATTGATAACAATAAACTTAACGTGAATGGCGGCGCTATCGCCATTGGCCATCCCTTTGGTATGAGTGGTGCGCGTATGGTGGGCCATGCCCTTATTGAAGGCAAGCGTCGCGGTGTTAAATATGTTGTGGTGAGCATGTGTATTGGCGGTGGCATGGGTGCTGCGGGTTTATTTGAGGTATGCCTGTAAGGCAACCTTAATTTGCACAGCAACATGTTAGTCTAATTTAAGTAAGGAGATATTAATGTCTATACTCGATAGATTTCGCCTCGATGGCCAAGTCGCTATTGTTACCGGCTCAGGGCGTGGCATAGGTGCTGCCATAGCACTGGCATTAGCCGATGCGGGTGCCGATATTGTAGTCACTGCCAGAACCATCGAAGATATTGAACAAACAGCAGCGCAAATACGCCAACGCGGCAGCCGCGCTTTAGTCGTTGCGTGCGATGTACTTGATGAGCAACAACGACAGTCATTAGTTGATAAAACAATTGAGCATTTTGGCCGACTCGATATTTTAGTCAATAACGTCGGTGGCTCAGGCGCAATTAAGCCTACACTTAGCAGCAGCGCAGCAGAGTTAGAAAATTGCTTTAAGCTCAATACCGCTACCGCGTTTGATTTGTCACGTATTAGTGCCCCGCACATGGTAAATACCAGTGGCCAAGGCAGTATTATTAATATTTCATCGGTAGCTGGGCAGTTAGCTCAGCCCGGCTTTATCAGTTACGGCATCGCCAAAGCGGCATTAAATTTTATGACGCTTAATTTAGCGCAAGATTTTGCACCTAAAGTGCGCGTTAATGCAATTAGTGTAGGCTCAACCCTTACCGAAGCACTTAAAGGCGTAATGAATGATGAAATGGAGCAGGCTATTGTTAAACGTACACCTATGAATCGCTTAGGTCAGCCTGAAGATGTAGCGGCTTGTGCGCTATTTTTAGCCTCGCCCGCGGCGGGCTATATCACTGGTGAAATTTTTGGTGTTAATGGGGGACTAACCGACGCGCCGATGCCTATGCCTCGCAGTAGTTTTTAACGTCCTTACTGTATTCAAATAAAGCCCGCTGATTAAGCGGGCTTAGCTTTACAGCCCTTCTTACTCTTTAGTTAATTTTTGAACTCACAGCCTTCGCTAAAAATAACCCCACCAGCCCAGTCGTAATGAGCAATAAAATAAGTAACCTGATGTGCTGGTTAAGCGATTTTTTATCCGTTACATCAGGTTAAGTAATACAATTATTTTATGCGGTTATTTTAGGCTCTTTGGGCATACCTAAGCCACGTTCAGCAATAATGTTACGTTGTATTTCGTTAGTGCCACCATAAATGGTATCTGAGCGAACAAACAAATACATAGCCTGTAAACGGGTTAATGTATAAGGGCCTGACTCTAGTATTTCGGCTTCGGGGCCAAGTACATCCATTGCCAGTTCGCCTAAATCACGGTGCCATGTTGCCCAAAATAACTTATAGATCAGCGCTTCTTTTTGTAAGCCGCCATCACCTGTATCTGAGAGCATACGCATACTGTTGTAGCGCATTATTTTAAGCCCTATATGAGCGTCAGCAATGCGTTGGCGAATAGTTGGATTTTGGCTTTTACCATTGGCTTTGGCTATATCAATAATTTGATTAAGCTCATTTTGAAACTGCATTTGCTGACCTAAGGTCGACACGCCACGCTCAAAATTAAGTAAACCCATAGCAATAGCCCAGCCTTCACCTGGTTGCCCTACAATATCGTCGGCATCACATTCGGCTTGATCAAAAAATACCTCATTAAACTCAGAGGTGCCGGTAAGCTGCCTTATGCCACGCACTTCAATACCTGGCTGATCCATTTTCATTAAGAAAAAGCCTAGCCCTTTGTGAGCGCTAGAATTTGGGTTAGTACGCGCTATAACAAAAATATAGTCAGATTCATGCGCAAGCGATGTCCACACTTTTTGCCCGCTAATAATCCACTTACCTTTGGCTTCGTCAAAATGTGCCTTGGTATTAACATTAGCTAAGTCTGAGCCTGCACCAGGCTCAGAATAACCTTGGCACCAAAGTGCGGTTCCGGCTGCAATGCCTGGCAAGTATTTTTGTTTTTGCGCTTCACTACCAAAGGCAATTAACGTTGGCCCAGCAAGCCCTTCACCTATATGCCCAACACGACCCGGTGCACCCGCGCGAGCATATTCTTCATTAAAAATAACTTGCTGCTCAATAGAGCACCCTCGGCCACCATATTCTTTAGGCCAACCAATGCAGGTCCAACCTCCTTGCGCGAGCTTTTGTTCCCACTTTTTACGCTCCAGAGGAAACATGTGTTCATCCCCTGGGCCACCGCGAAATTTAAGCTGCTCAAATTCACCCACTAAATTCTCAAAGAGCCAAAGTGCCACTTCGGCGCGAAATTTTTCGTCTTCATCACTAAAACTTAATTTCATCTGTTTTACCTTTTTTAGCAGCCATTTAATCTAATAACAATGTTGCGACGTGTTCACGATGATAAGCTGCATCACCTAAAAATAACTCAGACGACTTGGCTCGTTTAAAATATAAGTGCACGTCATATTCCCAGGTAAACCCTACTCCACCATGAAGCTGCAGCGCATCTCCGGCATTTTTAAAGTAGCCTTCTGAGCAATACGACTTAGCTACGCTGGCTGCTTCGCCTAACTCATCGGCCAACAAACCACCACTGAGCGCCTCCTCTGCTACGCACGCAGCGTAATAAACGGCTGAGCGCGCCACCTCGGTACGCAGCATCATATCTGCCGCTTGGTGTTTAACTGCTTGAAAACCCGCTATAGGCCTACCAAACTGCACTCGCTCTTTGGTGTACTCTACAGTTAAATCTAATACTTGTTGCGAGCCACCTACTTGCTCTGCTGCAATGGCTATAGCAGCTAGTTGCAATACTTTATTTAGCTGTGGCCAAGCATTATTTTCCTCGCCCATTAATTGGCTGCTGCTCACTCGCACATTATCAAACACTATTTCTGCCTGTTTACGTGTTTGATCCATAGTTGGCAACCAAGTGCGCTTTACTCCAGGGGTGTCTGAGTCTATTGCAAATAAACTTATTCCTTGCTCGCCCTCACTGCCTTCACTACGTGCGGCAACTATTAATAATTGCGCCGTGTGGCCATCTAGTACATAACGATATGTGCCATTAAGTACATAATCATCGCCCTGTGCAGTTACAATGCCTTGCACTGCTGTTGCGTCCCACTGGCCATTTTTACTGGTATAGGCAAGCGTAGCGGTTAAACTACCTTCACATATTTGCGTTAAATATTGTTGCTTTTGCTCATCAGTGCCGGCAACTATTAAGGCATTACTGGCTAAACACACGGTTGAAAAAAACGGCGAACATAATAAATAACGTCCCATTTGCTCCAGCATAACCACCAAATCTACATAGCCTAGTCCCATGCCGCCATATTCTTCCGGTATATGAATTGCCTGCCAGTACATTTCTTCGCAAATACGTTGCCATATTTGTGGATCAAAGCCTTGCTCAGTGTCCATTGCGCTGCGTATTGCATTCGATGACGATACTTCAGCTAAGAAGGCTTGCGCAGTATCGCGGATCATTTTCTGCTCTTCGGTAAATGAAAATTCCAAATGTTTGCTCCTTCTAAAATTTTACTGTTGCATAAAATGCTTTATCAGTTCTGCTTTAACTACTTTGTTAGAAGCATTTACTGGCATTGCGTCAATTATTTTGATTTTTCTGGGTACTCGATAATTTGCCATGCGCTCACGACACCAAGTCATTAACGTTGCCTCATCAAGTTCTGCTGATGATTTTAAAGTAATAAATGCACAGCCAACTTCTCCCATGCGCTCATCTTTAATTCCTACCACTGCAACTTGTGCAATAGCGCTGTGCTCAATAAGTACTGCCTCTATTTCTGCCGGATAACAGTTAAATCCGCCCGAAATGTACATATCTTTTAGTCTGTCGGTAATGCTTAAATAGCCATTTTTATCTAAATGCCCAACATCGCCGGTGTGCAGCCAATTGTCTTTATCTATGGTTTCGGCGGTGGCTTGTGGTTGCTCAAAATACCCTTTCATTACATGAAAACCACGAATACAAATTTCGCCAGTTTCATTAGCACCGAGTATTTCACCCTGCTCAGACATTATTGCTATTTCGGTGCCTTCAATTGCGCGGCCACTGGTACTGGCTATGGTGGCAACGTCGGTATCAATGCCACAAATACTTGCTAAACCACCGCACTCAGTTAATCCATAGGCTGTGGTTACCACTTTAAAACCTAATAACTCACGCATTCGCTCTATTAAAATAGGCGGAATAGTTGCAGCGCCAGTAACGGCTATGCGCAGGCTACTTAAGTTAGCGCTTGCCAACTGTGGATGAGCAAGCAATGATAAATAAAGTGTTGGTGGCCCAGGTAATACGGTTATTTTATCTTGGCTAATTCGGGCAAGTACATCATCGGCGTCAAACACTGCTTGTGGTAAAATAGTCGCGCCTGCTAATAAACAACTTACCCATCCGGCTTTATAACCAAAGGCATGAAAAAACGGATTAACCACTAAATAGCGATCGCCAGGTACTATGCCTAAGGTTTTTACAAATACGCTAAACGCTTTAATTATTGCCCCATGGCGGCTCATAACACCTTTGGGTTTGCCTGTAGTGCCAGAGGTAAACATAAGATCAGACAGATTATCTGCACCAACCCCTAAGGCAATTTCACGGGCACTGCGCTCATCTATGCTGTCTTTTCTAGCTAAAAAGCTTTGCCAATCACAACAAATATCAAGTGGCTCCCCTTTACGTGGGGTTAAGGTTACAATCGACAGTTGCTGTGGAGTGAATAATTTTGCCAATTCGCCGGGGTAGTCACTTTTTAAAAAGTCACCAACACTAAACACTAACTTTGCGCCACTGCGATTAATAATTTCAGCCGCTTCAACTGCTTTCATACGGGTATTGATAGGTACTAACACTGCTCCGGCCATTTGCAAACCAATCGCGGCAAGCACCCAGCGCCCAGAGTTTGCTCCCCAAATAGCCACGCGATCGCCCGGTTTTATTCCAAAAGCAATAAGTGCACGGCTAACATTTAAACTCTCAGTAGGTAAGTCTTGATAGGTTATTTTTGCTTCGCCATCTTCAATAGCAATAAGTTGTCCATGGCGCTTTGCAGCAGCAAACACTAATTTAGGAATACTATCCACTTCGTTGCTAATGCTAGAGTTTAATGAATTATTGATCGTCATATGCAATTCTCTAGTCATTGGCTTCTGCGCCACGGTTAGCAGTAATGTGATTAGCCGCAACGTAACCAAAGGTCATAGCTGGGCCAATTGTTGCACCTGCGCCAGGGTAACTTATCCCCATAACAGAGGATGAGCTATTACCAATGGCATAAAGTCCTGCAATGGGTTCACCCGATGGGCGTACCACTTGGGCATACTCATTAGTAAGCAAGCCACCTTTAGTGCCAATATCACCCGGATGAATTTTTAATGCGTAATAAGGGCCTTTTGTTAGCGGTGCTAAACAAGGATTAGGTTTTACTTTGGTGTCGCCGTAATAACGGTCAAACACATTACCGCCACGGTCAAAGTCTTCATCTACACCCGTTGCTGCGTAGTGGTTCATCTTTTGTACTGTTTGTGCTAATCCATCAGCATCAATATTAACTAGTTTTGCCAGCTCTGCTAAGCTATCGGCTTTAAAATAAACCGAGCCTAACCAGGCTTTGGGCGCTCTGCTATCTGGCATAATTTTGCCAGGCATCAGTGGTCCCATAGCGTATTCATGGCGAAAATGGCCATCAAAAACCACCCAAGCAGGAATAGAATTACCCATTTTTTGATGATTACGATACATAGCATCACCAAATTCTAAATAAGGCGCTGCTTCGTTAAAAAACCGTTGCCCGGCACCATCAACAACAATAGCACCAGGAAAGGCTCGCTCGGCAAATAAACCACGAGCGTTGCGCTCTTTAGGTACATTTAAGGTAGGTGTCCACCAGCACCAATCAAGTAAATCGGTGGCTGCACCTAGTTTTTGCCCCGCTTCTAATGCCGCGCCAGTGTTACCGCCTTTAGGTGTTGCACTCCAGCTTTGTTGTGACGGTGCCGGTAAATATTTTTCACGTAATGCTTGATTTTGCTCAAAGCCACCACTGCCCATTATTACGCCATAACGCGCATTTAATGTAAGTTCTTGGCCATCGCGTAGCACTTTAATACCAGTCACTTTGTCGTTATTAATAACAAAGTCGGTAAACTCTGTATCGCGCCATAATGGAATATTACGATCGCATAACGAGTGGCGCAGTGATGCCACTAAACTCGCACCTAACCCTGCTCTGCGATCGCGGCGTCCTTTTTTACGCTGCTTAAAGTCCAATTTATAACGTAGCATTAAACCAATTATCATCAGCATCCAGCCGCGCTCCTTCGACACTGCTTTATGTGCTTGGCGCGCAGTCCACGACATTTTCCCCATCAGTAATGCATTACCGGCAGCAGGCTGTTGGTTATCCATTTCATCGCCCAGCCCTGTGGTATCGTATAGCTCTGGATCCATACTACGCCCACCCGGTAATGAGCCTTCAAGGTGTTGATAGTAATCGGGGTACTTATCGGCAACCGCAAATTTAACGCGGCTGTTAGCTTGCAGCTCGCGCAGCATTTTTGGTGCATTATCTAAATAGGCACGAATACGCGTCTCATCAACACTGCCTTGGCTGGCCGCTTTAATATAAGTGAGTGCTGCTTCATAGCTGTCTTTGCCGCCAAGTGCACGAAATTCATCGTTATTTGGGATCCAAATACCACCTCCAGATATTGCAGAGGTGCCTCCGTATTTATCGGTTTTTTCAACAATAAGTACTGAGTTACCCTGATCGGCGGCAAACAGTGCTGCAGTCATTGCACCCGCTCCCGAACCGACAACAATTACATCGTAATTTTTTTCAACATCATTGGCTGTGGTCATCTACCTTCTCCTGTTCAATTATTTTTATTCACTAATGACTAATCTGCGCTTTATTGGCTTTTTTAACGGCGATTAACATTTATTGATAAAGCTTTGTTTTTAATTTGTTTCTTAAAATTTTACCGGCCGGATTACGCGGTAATTTATCTTCCATAAGATGAATTTTCTGCGGTACTTTATATTTAGCCAGTCGTTGTGCTACATGTGCGAGCAATTGCTGCTCTTCAATAAACTCGCCTTCTAATGGGCAAACAACAGCAATAACGGCCTCACCGGTTTCTTCATCTGGAATACCAAACACTGCTACTTCGGCTACCGCAGGGTGTTCAAGCAAACACGACTCTACTTCGGCTGCGGGAATATTTTCCCCCGCGCGGTTAATCACATCTTTAATACGGTCAACAATAAACAAAAAGCCTGCGTCGTCTATATAGCCCAAGTCGCCGGTATGTAACCACCCAGAGCGTATTGCATCTTGAGTTGCTGTTAAGTCGCCAACATACTGATCCATTAAAGTAATACCGCGCATACATACTTCGCCCACACTATTGCTAGGTAACGACTGTCCATCTGCTGCGCAAATACGTACTTCCATAATGGGCGAAATAAGCCCAGAGCTTTTGGGTGCATGGCGAAATAAATCGCCAGACGCTGCTGCGCCCACGCCATTGGTTTCGGTCATACCAAAGCCAATTCCTATCATTTGCTCAGGTAAGCTAGACAGCGTTTTATCAATTAAGCTGGCTGGTAGTCCTGCGCCGCCAAAACCTAAGCCACTAAACGAGGCCATAACTTCTGCACTATGAAAACTCGGCTCTCGTAATAACTGCATCACCATAGATGGCGCACCATTAAATTGTGTTACTTGCTCTTTTTTGATCAGTTCAATTGCCTCTAGCGGATCCCACTTATGGGTAAACACTAAGCGCCGCCCGCCACGTAATGCCGACAATAACTGGGCATGTAAACCACTTACATGAAATAACGGCACCGCGGTTAAAATAGTAGGCACCAGTCCTTTTTCCATAATTAGCGCTAATGCTTTAGGTGAGGTCATTGCCGATATTGCACCAATAAAGTCAATATTATAAAGTGCTTGGCACACTGCAATATGGCTCGACTCAACCGCTTTAGCCACGCTGGTCGCACCTGAGGTAAACAGTACTAAAGCCGCATCGGTCGCTGTTATTGTGGGTGGTTCAATGCTGTGCGCTGAATAATTAAGCGCCTCTGTAAAGTCTATTGCAGCAGCAGATTGCGATAAATCTAATGCTGTATCGTTTAATACTAAGGTATCGGTTAACCACTCATTACTTTGGCTAATTCGCTGCCATCTTGGGCCATCACAAATTAATAATTTAGGCGTAATACCATTAAGTGCAGTTATTAGCTCTTGCTGCATCCCAAAACTGTTGAGTGGTGCAGGTACTGCACCTATCAATGCTATCGCGCAAAAAGCAATAACCCACTCAGGTCGGTTACGCATTGCAATAGCAACACGATCCCCTTGCTTTATGCCATGTTTCTGCAAGTAACTGGCAACATTATCAACGTGTTGAAAAAACTGTTTATAGCTGCAGTGCTCTCCCTGATAAACCAAAAATGATTGCTCATCAGTGCGCCTTGCATCATTAATCACTTGCGCTAAATTAAGCGGCGCGTTGCAATACACCTGATAACTTTGACCATTGATTTGCTTATTAGTGATTTCAAATGGTGCGCCAGGTGCCATTAATTGTGATTTAGTGGCAGTGACTAAATTAAATAAACTCATAATGTATTCCCAGCTGCTAATTTTTTGTCCGTGAGTAAGTAACTATTAATGCCTGAATCAGTTTTACGCTGACAAAATAATTCATCATTACTTTCTAACCAATTTAGGTGCGCTAAGGTTTCGCCCAATGCCATCATACTTTCTATGGGTGAAAGAGCGCGTTTAAATAAATGCTTCATTGCCTGATAGGCATTAAATTCAGGAGCTTGCAGTGCAAATGCTCTTAATATATCTAACTGCTCAAAATGATGATCAATCAACTGTTGTACTCGTAAATGCATGTGGCGAAATACTGGGCCATGGGCTGGTAATACTAAGGTTTGTGGGTCGAGCGTTTGTAGCTTTTCAAGCGAACGTAGCCAGTTTTTTAATGGCTGACCTTGCGGCTCTAACTCAGACACTAAAATATTTGAACTAATATTGGGCAATAACTGATCGCCAGCTAGCAGTAGCTTGTCGGCTTCACAATAAAGGCACGCATGCTCTGGCGAATGCCCCTCCCCTATGACTATTTGCCAACGGCGCTTACCTATGGTGAGCACATCCCCTTCACGCAGACGATTAAATGACGGCGGGCTAAATTTTATAAAGGGATCTTTACGGCAACTAGTAATGATCACGTCTAACTCATCTCGTGGTAAACCTGCTCTATGATAAAAATCTAACTGGTTGTCACTGCCTAGCGCTGCGGTGTTATTACTCAGCGTTTTTAGCATGTAAAACTCACCAAAAGTCATATATAGCGGCACATTAAACGTGGCCATTAACCAACTAGCTAGGCTGCTATGGTCATAATGAAAATGCGTACAAATAACGCCTTTAATTACTTTTTTGTTGCAATGTTGTTCTATTACCGTTAACCACAATTGCCGTGTTGTGTCATTATTAAGCCCGGTATCGAGAATATACCAACCGTCGTTATCTTCGAGTAAATAAAGATTTATATGATCCAACGACATCGGCATAGGCATAGGCATACGTAACCACAACAAACCTTCAGCTATCTCCACTACCGAACCATCCGCATTGGGTGGAGTAATTGGATATTCTAAAAGGCTATGCAGCTGATGGCCTTGTGATTCTTTGGGTAAAATCATCGATTTCATTATTTCTCCAAAAATAAGTGATCAGCGCGTTTATATTTTCTTAACTTAATAAGAAGCCATTTAGCGATTCTGTAATACGTCCAAAAGGACGATGCTGAAATTATTAGCAAAGTTAAGGTAGCTTAAAACAATATCAAAAAGAGAGTGCAATAAATGCAAGTAGGTCAAAGTTCATTAAGCGCAGGTCGGACTCGTCTGACGCTATTATTGCTTTCTATTATTTACGTTTTTTCGTATATCGATCGCAATTTAATTGCCATTGTTCTTGAGCCAATTAAATTAGAGTTTGGCGTATCAGATACTATTATGGGCGCGGTGAGCGGCCTTGCATTTGCCGTTTTATACTCTGCGGTTAGCTTTCCGTTAAGCCGTATGGCCGATAGAGGCACCGACCGTAAAAATATTATTGCGGTATGTTGTGGGCTCTGGAGCCTTGCCACTATGGCCAGCGGTGTTGTTACCCAATTTTGGCAATTTGTAGTTGCCCGTATGACAGTTGCCATTGGTGAAGCAGGCGGTACATCACCGTCTATTTCTATGGTATCTGATTTATACCCTCCACATCGTCGCTCATTTGCAATTAGCTTATATATGCTTGGCCCACACATTGGTTTGTTAGCCGCCATGGCATTAGGTGGTTGGATAGCCCAAGAGCACGGCTGGCGCGCAGTATTCATCTTTTTCGGTATTCCAGGGCTATTACTAGCATTGCTACTTTATGTTTTTGCAAAAGACCCTGGCTTAGGTGTTTATGACACCGATGCTGAGCGTAATATTCGTGCCCAACCGCAAGAAAACTTTTTCCGTGCTGTTGCCGATATTATGAAACTAAAAGGGTTTTTCTTAATTTGTATGGGTACTGCCGTTGCTGGCATGGTCGGCTATGGTTACGCCATTTGGGCCCCTACTTTTATGGTACGCAATTACGATATGTCACTTTCACATGCAGGCCTTACCTTTGGTATAGCCAGTGGTGTTTTTGCTGCTACTGGGTCAATGTTTAGCGGTTATTACTGCGACAAACTAAGCCAAAAAGACTGTCGTTGGCAATTACGTATGCCTGCGATTGGCGTATTAATTAGTATTCCTTTTGGCTTGGCTTTTTTACTTTGGCCTGCCGGCGCCTTTTGGCAATTAGGGAGCCTTAAAATACCGCACGCGATTATATTTGCTGCTGGCTTTAGCTTTTTTAACAGCTGGTGGCCAACACTTGCATTCGCTGCAGTGAGCCATTTAGTTAACAGCTTTCAAAGAGCTACTAGCATTGCAATCTTAAGTTTATTTTTAACCTTTTTTGGTGCCGGTATTGGCCCATTGCTAACCGGTACACTCAGTGACTTATTTTCTGTTGGTGATGCGGGTGAAGGCCTTAAGTACGCCATTGCAGTGATGATTGCTTTATCGTTGTTTTCGGTTTGGTTTTACTACAAAGCCATTGGCCCTTATCAACAACGAATAGCAAGTAAAGTAAGTGATAACGATAAAACAGCGCAATCTTATAATAATAAAGCAGATTGCACCTCAGACAATAATTCAAGTACATCTACTACCTAAATATAAAAAGGAATACTTATGGCCACTACACAAGATTATCGCCTCGGCGATTATACATTCCCAAGAGGTTGGTTCATGATAGCTACGGCTGAAGAGATCAACACGCATAAGCCCCTAGCCGTACGGTTTTTTGGTCGCGATTTCGCACTATATCGCGGTAGAGCAACAGGTCGAGTGGTACTACTCGACGCATATTGCCCGCATATGAAAACGCATTTAGCCGCCGAAAATGATACCTCTTACGTTATTATTGATGGCGGTGGTACCAACATCGAAGGCGATAGCATTCGTTGTCCTTATCATGCATGGCGTTTTGGCCCTGATGGCCAATGTGACGACATTCCTTACCACGACGGACCAATCCCAAAAACAGCCTGTATTAAAGCGTGGCCTGTGGCCGAGAGCATGGGTGCAATTTGGATATGGCACGATCCTGAAAATGGTGATCCTGAGTGGGATCACCCAAGTTTGCCACAATGGGACGATAAAGCGTGGGTACATTGGCGCTTTGACGACTTGGGAATACTTGAGCAGCATCCGCAAGAAGTTATTGATAACATTTGTGATTATAGCCATTTAGCACCAATTCACGGCTCTACCGTACAGCGCTACGAAAATGAATTTGATGGCCACGAAGCAATTCAACGTCAATGTGGTCCGCACCGTACTTTAGTAGGCGAAGATGGCGCAAGCCCAGTGCTGCATACAATAACTAAATACCATGGTCCGGGCGTATTAATTTCACATTTGACTGGCTATTACGAGTCTTACTTAATGATAACGCATACCCCTGTAGAGGATGGTTCAATTAGAGTTTGGCACGCATTATTAGTTAAATCACCGGGTGGCAATGAAGTAGCCACAGTAGAGGATGAAGTAGCAGCACGCCAGTTCCAAGACGCAAGTAAGTTTGCATTTATGCAAGACTTCCAAGTGTGGACAAATAAAGCACCTTGTTTTAATGGGTTGTTTTTACCAAGTGATGGCCCGTTTATGAAAGCGCGTATTTGGTACAAACAGTTCTTTAATCCAAGAGCGCGTAAAGAAGAGTTCCAAAGCAAAGTAAATGGCGTATATGTGCCTAAAGGCACCGTAGCTTATACCCAAGACTAATCTATTTTTAAATAAATTATAGATACAAAAAAGAGCCCCTACTTAAAAAGTAGGGGCTCTTTTTAGCTGTAACTCTTTATTAAAATGAGTAAGTTATTTCTGCTCCATAAGTTACTGGGTCGCCATAGTAATTTAAGCCACCAATGAATACCCCTGACGAATCACCCAACGGCACACCGTTAATTCGGTACTCTTCGTCGGTCATGTTTTTACCCCAAATAGAGGCACTAAAGTCACTGCCGGCAATTCTTTTAAGTGAAACTCGGGCGTTAAGTAAGTTGTATTTTTCAATCCGAGTATATTGGGCTGAAGGTTGATTATGAAACGCAAAGTGATCGTCCACAAAGCTGTAGTCGGCGCCGGCGCTAAACTCACCAAGGGCTGTTTCACTAATGTAATTTAACCCAAGCGACCATTTATTTTTTGGACTATAGGGAAACTCGGCACTGTCGGTAACATCGTTTGCTACCCCAGTGTACACATCGTAAGTAATAAACTTGTCGTATTTAGGGTCTAACAAACCGTAATTAAAGTTTAGCGTTAAATCATCGGTTAATGCCGCTACTAATTCAAACTCTAACCCCGCCACTTTTGCCGAGCCTGCGTTTTGAATATCTGAGTACGCACCTAAGTATTCCGACATTTGCATATTGGTAATATCGTTATAAAACACCGCTATATTGGCTTGAATGCGTTGATCTAACCAGCGCGATTTAAGGCCCCATTCGTAGGCAATTACTTCCTCTGGTGCATAGGGTTTTACTGCTAATGCTTGAGTTGCTGCTTCACCGTTAAAACCACCCGCTTTCCAGCCTTGTGATACTTTAACATAGCTGTGAATATTGTCTGCTAACTCATAGTTAAGTGATGCCATAGCCGAGGTGTTATTCCAAGTATCGCCCGCTGTGGTGTATGGCAGTGGGAAAAAATAAGCAAAGCTAAAGTCATCTGGGTGTTCTATATAAAATGATTTTTCTTCTGTGGTCCAACGCAGACCCCCTGCCAACATTAGCTTGTCGCTTAGTCGATATTCTACATTACCATAAGCGGCAACCGAGGTAGACTCAACACCATAATAGTTATTCACTGTGCCAAAACCCAGTACATACGGGTTGTTTACATCAGATTCTTCTTTAAAGTAAAACAAGCCTGCAACGTAGGTTAAATTATCTATATCGCCAATAAATTGTAGCTCTTGTGATACTTGCTCATGCTCTACATGGCGGTAGGTATGAAAGCCAAGAAAATCAGCGCCATCGTAGTCATTGCCATCATCGTAATCTATTTCACGTAGTGCCGTAATTGACTTAATAGTTAAGTTATTACTTTGCTGCCATGTAACTGTAAGTGCATGGCCCGAGCTTTTAGAGCGATCGAATATAGCGCCATCTAATGCAGCACTTTCTTGGCGATCTTTCGTATCTTCTGGCATCGCACCGGCAATATAGACTTGGCCCAACGGAGGAGTGTTTTTTTTATTACTGCTATCGTAAGTGTAGTAAAACTCTAGATTATCGCTGTGCTCATACAAGGCACCAAAACGCAGTGAGGTAGAATCAAGCTCTTTAAACTTATCAATATCAGAACTTGTCGAAAGGTTATCGTAAAAGCCGTCGCGCTGTTTTTTATTAGCGGTAAAATTAAAACTGAGTTTGTCGTTAATTTGCGCCGAGTCGGCAGTAACATAAACATCTGTCATACCGTAGTTACCTGCCCCTACGCGTACTTCGCCGGTAAACTCACCACTGGGTTTACGCGTTACAATATTAAGCGCCCCACCTATTGTATTTTTACCATAAAGCGTACCCTGCGGCCCGCGCAGTACTTCAACGCGCTCTATAGCAGCTACATCAAATAAACCACCGACATTTTTAGATACAAATACCCCGTCTATATACACACCAGTAGTGGGCTCCCAGGTAACTGCAGGGTTAATTGTAACCGAGCCACGAATGGCAATTGTAGCACCAGTACTGCCGCCTGGAGTTTCTGATATTTGCATGTTTGGCGTATATACACTGAGATCTTCAACATCAGTAATGCCTTTATCGGCCAATGCTTGGGCATTAAACACGGTAACTGCCGTAGGTAGCTCTTGTAAGTTTTGTACCCGCTTTTGCGCGGTTACTTGGATCACTTCCAAACCTTCTTTTTTAGTACTTTGCTCTTGAGCCGCTAGTGTCGAATTTGCCATGCTAATTAAGGCTAACGCTATCGCTGCATTTAGTGGTTTTTTATTAATATTCACTATTTAGTCCTTGTTTAAAATTGAACGCGAGTAAAATTAACTAACAGGAATATCGCCAGTTACGCGCGCTGTACCTAACACTACATAAGTTAATTTTGAGACCGCTTTGCACGGCCTAAAAACTTAATGTATTGCGTTTTCATAATTACAAAAAGCAAATTGCTGTATCACGTTATAATCGCGTGTTTATCAACAATAAATGTAAGGTTTTTATCCTCGCACACTATTACAAAAACTAAATAGTCCGCATGAACGATAACTAAAAATAATGAGAAATAACAAAGACTAAAAGGCAGGAATTAATAAGTAATATTAGGCACTGTTATTATTAAAGTAACAGTGCCGGTTAACGTCAGTCGGCCGTTACTTGCGCGACCATCATAGCTTTAAATTGCTCATGATGCGGCGGTAATAAGCCCCACTCACCACGAGGGTCGTGTTTTGGGGCAACAAATACAGTACGCTGATGGCTAAAGGCTAAAAAGCCTTCACGACCATGATAATGCCCCATACCCGATGCACCTACGCCACCAAATGGCGCATCGTGCATTGCCGCATGCATTAAGCAATCATTTACCGCTACTCCACCCGATGAAGTGTTTGCTAAAAGCTTACTCAGCTCTGCGTCATTTTCGCCAAAATAATACAGCGCTAGTGGTTTAGCACGGCTGTTAATATCGTTAATAACGCCATCTATATCATCATAAGGAAGTAGCACTAATGCAGCGCCAAATATTTCTTGCTGCATAATATCCAGCTCTTTATCTGGGGATATAACTAATTGCAGTGGTAAACGTTTATCGCTTGTGACCAACTCTGCTAAATTAGCAACCTCATGACTACTAAGAACTTGGCATCCAGCATCGCGAGCTTGCTCAACTAAATCGACAACTCGCTGGCAATGTTGGCGGTTAACGCTAGGTACAAAATCTGGATTATGAGTGATTTCTGGATAAAAGTGACGAAAATTTTCGAGTAATAATGCAGCCACTTGATCAAGCTTATTACGCGGTACATAAACAATGTCAGGGCTAACACACACTTGGCCGCCATTATTACTTTTTGCTAAGGCTAAGCGTTTGCAACTTTCGCTTAAATCGCAATCTTGGCTAAGCACTGCCGGCGATTTACCGCCAAGCTCTAAGGTAACTGGCACTAAATTTTTAGCCGCTGCCGCCATAATTTTTTTACCTACTTGGGTACTACCAGTAAATACTAAATGATCGAACGGCAGTTCGCTAAATTTAGCACCAGTGTCGGCGCCACCTGTAACTACACTCACTAGTAATGGGTCTATGTGTTTGGCAAATAATTGCGCTACTAAGGCCGCTGTTTTAGGCGTGACCTCAGATGGTTTAAGTATGGCGCGGTTACCCGCCCCTAATACACACGCCAACGGGGCAAATAAGGTATAAAGTGGCGCATTCCAAGTACCTATAATACCCACACTGCCTTTGGGTTGGTATTCAACCCGTGCGGTACTACCGAGTTGATCATAAGGAGCAAACACTTCGCGGCTTTCACTTTTAAGCCATGGTTCTAAGTTGTCGCGGGTATATTTAAGGCTGGCTAGCGAGCCGAGCACATCATTCATAATAGAAAAGCCTTGGCTGCGACCATTAAAGTCAGCTTCTATTGCCTCGGCAAATGCTTGGTGATGCTCTACAAGTAAATTTATAACTTGTTGAATACGCTCTCGCCTTTGCGCTGCAGTTACCAACATTTGCAATTTATGCGCTTGTTGCAGATGCTGCAGCAAAGCTGCCATTGAACCTGAATCTTTGCTGTTCATGCACTATATCCTTACTAGGTTTTACACTTGCCTGGGCCTGGCGAACAATATTTGCTTACACACTATATTGCAGCTTTTGCATTGCAAGTAAACTAATTGAGCTGTGCTTCCTTTCTAGCTGTTTTTATTCAAATAAACCTCGTCCACTTGGACGAGTTCTCGTATTTAAATTATTTAATGTACGGTTGCTGCAGTCACTATTTTGCCCTATTTAAATAGGCCACTTAAAGCTAACCTTCGTAATAAAACTTAGCCGTTGTTTAATATAAAATAACCTAAATAAATTGCTGAGTAATCATATAAATAGCAAATGCCTGTGTTGTTTAGTCCATTAAGACGATGATGAAAAATAGCCAGATCATGATACTGAAGTTATATAACAGTAATAAGGCGAGTTAACATGGCACAAGCAGAATTTGATAGTCAGGCATTTAGACAGGCGCTCGGTAGTTTTACTACTGGCGTAACAATTATTACTGCCACCGCTCCAGATGGCACCCCTGTTGGTCTTACCGCAAACAGCTTTAATTCTGTTTCGTTAGACCCACCTATGGTGCTATGGAGCTTGGCAAAAACCTCTCTTAGTGTGGCTGCCTTTAGCGAGGCCGAGCACTGGAACGTTCATGTTCTCTCGCAGCACCAACAAGAGCTGTCAAATAAATTTGCCGCAAAAGGCGAAGACAAATTTAATGACACTAATCTCGAAGCGGGGATTAGCTCTGCACCACTTATTGCCGATTGTAGCGCGCGTTTTCAGTGTCGTAATATGGTAACGCACGATGGGGGGGATCATCTTATTTTTATAGGTGAAGTACTGGGGTTTGATCATCAAGCACTACCGCCACTGGTGTTTCAGCAAGGTCAGTACGCAATGACTGCACGTAAACCGTGGGCAGCGGTTAACTTATCTAGTGAACCTACAGCGCCACAGTGCAGCTACAACGAAGATTTACTAGGTTACTTGCTTGGGCGTTCACATTTTCAAATGCTGTACCGCATGCGTAAAGTACTCGATGAGCAAGCGCTGGAAGATTCACACTTTTTTGCATTATCGGTATTAAATATTCAGCAAAATCTGAGTTTAGAGCAGCTAAATACCCACCTTGATTATACCGGCCACAGTGTCAATCTTGAAGATATGGCCTTTTTAGAAAAGCAGGATCTTATTTGCCAAAAAAGCGAAGACAATTACCAACTTACCACCGCTGGGCGAGAAACCTCACTACACCATATTGCGCAAGCAAAAGTAATTGAAGAAGAGCTCATTACAGAGCTTGGTGCAGGCGACGTAATGGCATTAAAGCTATTACTTAAACGCCTTATTCATCAAACCGATCCTGGCTTACCTGATCTTTGGTCTACAGAGGATAAAAGCGCATGAGCGAACTACACCAGCATTTAGCACAAATTCTTTATGATGCGCAGCAACAGCGCACACCTATTGCGCCATTAATTAAAAATAACCCCGAGCTTACAATCGACGATGCCTATCAAGTGTCGTTAAAAACACTGGCAATACGCACTCAGGCTGGCGAAAAAATCATTGGTAAAAAAATTGGTGTTACCAGTGAAGCAGTGCAAAAAATGCTTAATGTGCATCAGCCCGACTTTGGCTTTTTAACCAACACTATGCACCACCCTGATGGCAGTAATATTAGCCTTAAAAAATCACATTTAATTCAACCACGCGCCGAAGGCGAAATTGCGTTTTGCCTTAAACACGACTTACAAGGCCCAAACGTTACCGCAGAGCAAGTACTTGCTGCGACTGATTGGGTGGCACCGTGTTTTGAAATTGTTGATTCGCGTATCGAAAACTGGCAAATCACCATAGTTGATACCGTGGCCGATAACGCCTCATGCGGGGTATTTGTAATTGGTGATAAACATACCGACCCTAGCACACTCGATTTAGCTGCAGCCACTATGGTAGTTAAACACAATGGTAAACAAGCAGTAACCGGTGTGGGCTCAGCAGTACAAGGGCATCCTGCGCAAGCAGTTGCATGGCTGGCAAATACGCTAGGCGAGTATGGTATAGAGTTTAAAAAAGGCGAAATTATTCTGTCGGGAGCTCTGGCTCCTCTAATAGATGCTAACAGCGGCGATCATTTTAGTATGGAGATCGAAGGTCTCGGTTCATGCTCTGTCAGCTTTTGCGATTAACAGTTAACCCACGAGGGAAATAACATGAAAAAGATTAAATGCGCCCTGATCGGTTCAGGAAACATTGGTACTGACTTACTTTATAAGCTCAAACGCAGTGAGATATTAGAACCCGTTTGGATGGTAGGCATAGACCCAGACTCAGAAGGCTTAGCGCGCGCACGCGAATTGGGTATTAAAACCACCGCCGACGGTATTGATGGCTTAATACCGCATATTGAAGCCGATGAAATCAAAATTGCTTTTGATGCAACCTCAGCCTACGTGCATGGTGAAAACTCAGCTAAAGTGAATGCAAAAGGCGTGTTGATGATAGATTTAACCCCAGCGGCTATTGGCCCTTTTTGTGTGCCTCCGGTTAACCTAAATCAACTTAATGCTGATATTAAAAACGTTAACATGGTGACCTGTGGCGGCCAAGCAACTATTCCTATGGTTGCTGCGGTATCGCGCGTACAGCCGGTTGAATATGGTGAAATTGTTGCCACTGTTTCATCAAAATCAGTTGGCCCAGGTACACGCCAAAATATTGATGAATTTACTCGCACTACCTCAGGCGCAGTGGAGCAAATTGGTGGCGCTAAAAAAGGCAAAGCCATTATTATAATTAACCCTGCTGAGCCACCATTATTAATGCGCGACACCATCCATTGCTTAACCGAAACAGAGCCAGATCAAGCCGCTATCACTGCATCTGTGCATGAAATGATTGCTGAAGTACAAAAGTATGTTCCAGGCTATAAACTAAAAAATGGCCCGGTGTTTGATGGTCGTAAAGTGTCTATATTTTTAGAGGTTGAAGGTTTGGGCGATTACTTGCCTAAATATGCCGGTAACCTTGACATAATGACCGCGTCGGCCGCGCGTACTGCAGAAATGTTTGCACTACAAATGCTAGGTCAATCGCCATCAGATAGTCAATCTTAAGGAGTAATATCATGGATTTAAAAGGTAAAAAAGTTACCCTGCACGATATGTCATTACGTGATGGTATGCATGCTAAGCAACATCAAATTAGCTTAGATGAAATGGTGTCTATTGCCACTGGCTTAGATCAGGCGGGCATTCCTTTAATTGAGGTTACCCATGGCGACGGTTTAGGCGGCTCTTCACTTAATTATGGTTTTCCTGCTCATACCGATGAAGAATACCTAAGTGCTGTAGTGCCAAAAATGACCCAAGCTAAAGTCTCAGCGTTATTAATTCCGGGCATAGGAACGGTTGATCACTTAAAAATGGCTTATGATCATGGCGTAAGTACAATTCGAGTGGCTACTCACTGTACTGAAGCTGACGTTTCAGAGCAGCATATTAGCGCAGCGCGTAAAATGGGTTTAGATACCGTTGGCTTTTTAATGATGGCACATATGATCAGCCCAGAGGAGCTACTTGCACAGGCTAAACTAATGGAGTCTTACGGTGCTAACTGTATTTACTGTACGGATTCTGCTGGTTACATGTTGCCCGACGACGTAAGTACCCGTATTGCGTTACTGCGCAGCGAACTTAACAGCGAGACCGAAATTGGCTTTCATGGTCATCATAATTTAGGCATGAGTATTCCAAATTCGCTGGCGGCAATCGAAATGGGCGCTAATCGCATTGATGGTTCGGTGGCCGGTTTAGGTGCCGGTGCAGGTAATACGCCGTTGGAAGTATTTACCGCGGTACTTGATCGTATGGCAGTTAATCACGGTATTGATTTATACAAAATTATGGATGTTGCTGAAGACTTAGTCATGCCAATGATGGATCAACCTATTCGTATTGACCGAAACTCATTAACTTTGGGTTATGCTGGTGTTTATTCGTCATTTTTATTATTTGCAGAACGCGCCGAGAAAAAATACGGTGTACCTGCACGTGATATTTTACTTGAACTAGGGCGCTTAAAAACCGTAGGCGGACAAGAAGATATGATAGACGACACCGCAATGACTATGGCTAAGGCCTTAAAGGCGGCGAAAGCTTGAACATAAAAAAATCTAATTGGCGCCAACATGCTTTATTGTTGGTGCTTACTTTATTTTATATAGAAAGTTTTGTTGGGCGACAAATTATGGCGGTGATGATTGAACCCATCAAAGCTGAATTTGGCGCCTCAGATGCGCAAATGGGCTTATTAACTGGCCTAGGTTTTGCCATTGTATTTACTTTAACCGGTTTATCGGCCGGCAGACTTGCTGACAAAGTGAGCCGCACACGTTTGTTAGCCGCCAGCGCATTAGTGTGGGGCATTATTACAGCACTTAGCGGCATAACTGCAGGCTTTATTAGTTTACTAATAATGCGTATGTTGGTGGCAGTAGCTGAAGCACCGGTTACTTCGGCCTCTTTATCGTTACTTTCGGACAGTTACCCGGTTGAGCGACGCTCATTTGCGATTAGCTGTTTTACCTCTGGCGCTACCTTTGCCGCCATTATTGCGCTTACCTTAGGTGCATATTGGGTAGAGCTGTATGGATGGCGAGAAACCTTTTTTATTATCTCTACTCCCGCTTTGTTTATTTCTTTTTTGCTATTTTTTGTGATGCCCGAACCTAAACGCGGTCAATACGATGATGCCATTAGCTCTCCAACTTCACCGCTGCAGCCTGCACTAACCACAGGTTTTAGAGCATCAACAAAAGCATTGTTAAAGCGCAAAGATTATCGACTATTAGTTTGCTCAAGCGCCATTGCAACGTTAGGCGCAAATGCGTTTGGCATGTGGAATGCCACTTTTTTAGTACGCAGCCACGACTTAACACTGAGCCAAGCCGGCATGATGGCAGGCTTTTTTGGCGGCGGTGCGGCAGCAATTGGAATTCTTTCTAGTGGCTATTTGGCTGATAGAATCGCCAGACGAAAAGGTGTTTTATGGCTACCTATACTAGGCCATATACTGGGGTGGGTATTTATTGTTATATATTTTTTATGGCCTAAAGGCTTAGGCGATGACCTATTTTTTGCCGGTATTCCATTTGCTATGCTGTTTTGCACCTTAGCGAGTTTCTTTTCTGTATGGTGGGTTAGCCCTTGTCTCACATTACTCACTTCAATTGTACCGGGCACTCAGCGGGCATTGGCTATTTCAATGCAAACCGTGCTGATTACTTTTTTAGGCATAGGTGTTGGGCCTATGTTGGTGGGCGTGCTTAGTGAAGTATTTAGCGAGGAGGCCGGTGTTGAATCCTTACGTTATGCTTTACTTATTAGTACGAGTACAACATTAATATCGGTATTTTTACTGTTTAAATTAAAATCTTATCAAGCAAAACAACTCATAAAACCCATTCAGTAAATTAAACTTTGTTTTAATTACTATTAACCAATAATGCTAGGAGTTTATTATGTCAGTTACCGCAGTTACAGGTTCAGCATCAGGGATTGGCGCCGCCGTTTGTGAAAAACTACGCGCAGCAGGTCATACTGTGATCGGCATAGACCGCCATCAAGCCGAGGTTAATGCCGATTTATCATCCCCCGAAGGTCGCGCTAATGCCGCAGAGCAAGTTATCAAATTAGCCAATGGTAAACTAGATGGCCTGGTTTGTTGTGCGGGCCTTGGCGTTACCGCACCAAGTAGCAGTTTAGTGGTTTCGGTTAATTATTTTGGCTCAACCGAGTTAATTGAATTACTTCAACCTGCACTCGCTAAAGGTGAGCAGCCAGCTATTACCGTTATTGGCTCAGTGGCCGCTAGTCAACAAGTGGCAGATCCACACCCTATTATTGAGTTAATGCTCAACAATGACGAGCCAGCCGCTCGCGCACTGGCAGATGAGCTTGGCCAACCACAAATAGCCTATTCTGCGTCTAAATACGCACTCACTGTGCATTGTCGTCGTTTAGCCGTTAAAACGGGGAGTACCGGCGTACGTATTAACTTAGTTGCGCCTGGTGCAATTGAAACTCCACTGCACGAAGCCTCTAAGCAAGATCCACGTTTTGGCGAAGCCGTACGTAACTTTGTTGCGCCTATTGGTCGCAATGGTCAGCCAAGTGAAATTGCCGATGCGGTCAGTTTTTTACAATCAGCCCAAGCCTCTTTTGTGCATGGCAGCATTATTTATGTAGATGGTGGTATGGACGCCATGATGCGCAATGGCAAGTTTTAAACACTAAATATTAAATACTTATATGGATATAACATGAACCCAATACTAAGCACACACAAAGTTCGCGCTTTTGAATCGATTAGCCACTTTGATATTAGCACCGACGTACTCGTGTGCGGTTATGGCGGCGCAGGAGCCGCCGCCGCACTAGAAGCTGTAACCTTAGGTGCTAAGGTTACTATTTTAGAACGTGCCAGTGCTGGGGGTGGCTCGACTGCATTATCAAGCTGTGAAATGTATTTAGGCGGCAGTGGCGGCACTGCATTACAAAAAGAGTTAGGTTTAGAAGATAGCACCGAAAACATGCTGGCTTATTTACGCGAAGCACTTGGCCCGTATGGCGATGAAGATAAGATGCGTTGTTATGCACAAGGCGCTGCAGGACATTTTGATTGGGTTGAATCCCTTGGTGTACCTTATAAACGCGCTGCCTTTTTAGAGCGTACAGTAGTGCCACTCAGTGATGAGTCGTTATTATTTACCGGTAATGAAAAAGCTCACCCTTTTAATACCATTGCTAAGCCCGTTCCACGCGGTCACGTGCCCTCTAAAGTGGGCGACGAAGGCGGTAAAATATTTATGGATGCCATAATGCAGCGCATCGCAGGCGCGGGCGCTGAGGTAATTAATGATTGTCGCGCTATTGCTTTATTAGTAGATAAAAACAATCGTGTTTGCGGCGTAATTGCTAAGCGCGACAACCGAGAAATTGCGATTCGTGCAACTCGTGGTGTGGTATTAGCCACCGGTGGCTTTGTAATGAACGACACCATGACACGTCAATATATGCCTGATCTACTTGAGTATTGCGTACCTTATGGCAACACCTTCGATATGGGGGATGGTATTCAATTAGGCCAAGCAGTCGGCGGGCAAACAATTAATATGGAACAGGCTTTTATGTCGTTTCCGCTCTATCCACCAGCAAAGCTAACCTACGGTATTTTACTAAATAAACACGGTCAGCGTTATATAAATGAAGATGCGTATTTAGCCAGATTGGCGCATTATTCTTGCCAACAAGCTGAGCAAAAGTTTTATTTGTTAGTACAAGAAGAGGATTTTGAGGCGTCGCATTATTTACAACGTGCAGCCATTGTTGCCACTGGCGATAGCATAGCAGAAGTTGCCAGTGAAGCGCCCTTCCCGGCCGGTATGCTTGAGCAAACTGTTAGCTACTTTAATCAGCACGCCAGTAATAAACAAGACCCACTATTTCATAAAACCGCCGAGTGGCTAAAACCGTTAAACAAGCCCCCTTTTGCCTTATTAGAATACTCTGCAAGTGAAATGACTGCTGTAATTATGCCCGGCACCAAAGGCCCGCTCATATTTACGCTTGGTGGGCTAAAAACACTCACTACGGGTGAAGTGGTTAATTTAGACAATGAAATAATAAGTGGGCTTTATGCTGCTGGTCGAGCCACCGCGGGATTACCACGTACAGCCAAGGGATATGCCAGTGGTATGTCGGTTGGAGATGCCACTTTTTTTGGCAGACTCGCTGGGCGCAGCGCCGCTAAGCACCTGCCAATTTAACCTCGAATAATAAACACGCCTTAGCACTTAATTTAACAACCGTTATAGCAAACAGCGTAGCGGTTTAACTTACTTATTCTGCTTAGGTAATAAATCTGCGTATTAAAAGCAAGTATATTAAGTGCATGCTATAGATTAAAAATTAGCAGATTGAAATGTCGTGTAGAGGCTGGTAAGTATTAATGAAAGATATAAAAAAGCAGCAGCTGGTTAATTTAAGCTGCTGCAATTGATGTATTGTATAAGTTATTCTGTTTTTAACACACGGCCAAGCGTTATATCGCCCTCAATAGTGGTGCGGTTAATAACGCGATTGATCCCAGGCTTAGTGCCGGTAGTGCAGTGCATTGCACGCCAGTTATCCCACAGTACCATGTCGCCTTCGCGCCATTTATGAAAGTAAGTAAATTCCGGCTTTTGTACATGCGCAACAAGTCGCTCAAGTAGCTCTATAGATTCATCATTCGATAAACCAAATTGCTGTGGAGTAACAACTCTATCTAAAAACTGCTCTACCACCTCAAGTACTTTACGGCCACTGATCGGGTGTGTAACTACCATAGGGTAAGCAGCGTCTGAAAAGTCAGGAAAGCCAATGTCGGTTGGTTTTGTTGGGCTGTTAGGGCCAGGCTCATAACCATCTAGGTTAACGTAACGCATATGACGGCGCTGCATACTAAAGCTGTAAACCACTTCTAGCTGTTCAATTAAAGCTTTAGTGTCGTCGTCGAGTGCATCGTACGCTTTTGCTAAATCGCCAAAACCGGTCATGCCATCTTCTGCTGCCACCACCACAGCGCGCAACAGTGCACCATGATTTGGACGCGCTGTATAATGCAAATCCATGTGCCAATCTAACCGACCCACAATTTCTTCGCCTTTATAAAAAGCAGTTTGAAACTTATCCATAGGGCCACCATTTTGTAGCACAAATAACTCTGGATATTTATCACTGGTGGTAACTTTTAACGGATGTAATTCTAACGGGCCAAAAATGCGACTAAACTCAATTTGCTTTTCAGGGCTAATATCCTGATCACGAAACACTAAAATAGCGTGTTCGTACCATAGTGCTTTTAGTTCAGCTTTTATTTCATCGGTAAGTGGCTCGTTAATATCGAAACCCGACACTTCTACGCCAACATTATCAAGCGGAGTTACTGTAAGCTTCATTTTTTATTCCTTCTACTTAGCTAAGTGAATCCGACAAATTTAGTCGACTAAACCTGGATCTAGGCGTAATTCTTTACGCGCCATTGCTTCCCAAACAAAAGGGAAACCGTTGTCGTCAGCAATAGACACTTTTTTAACTTCTTCATCACTTAATGGTCGCCCGCCACCTGCTAATTCCACTTCATACGCGCGTTTACTGCGCCACTCTAAAGTAATTGCTCTTAGGTGTGCTTGGCGCAGATTTTTACCCACCACTAACGAGCCGTGGTTTGCCAGTAATGCCCACTTAGCATCACCGAGCGCTTCAACTGCTGATAAGCTAGTTGCTTCGTTTTCAAAGGTGCCTTCATATTCATCATAAAGTGGTAATTCAACACCACAATAAGCACTTGCTTGGTCGTATACTGGAGGCACTTTTTGCATACAAGCCCAAATACCACTCCAATGCGGATGATTGTGAATAACAACATGTACGTCAGGTCGCATTGCGTGCAACTGTAAGTGCAAACCTATCGCTGGGGTCACATTCCAATCACTATCAAGCACATTCCCCTTTGGGTCTAGCGTAACGATATCGCTGGCGGTTAACTCCCCCCAAGCGAGCTCCCATGGATTAGTTAAAATATTACCGTTTTCTAATCGGTAAGTAATATGCCCTGCAATATGCTCATCCCATCCTTCACGAATAAGCATGCGACACATAAGCGCAACTTGCGCTTTTTCGCTTAACTCTGGTAATAATTCTTTGCGACCCGGACGAGTTGCAAAGCGCTCTAGCATTGATTGATTAAGGCCATCATATTTTTTCATTATTATTATACCTTCCTGTTGCTGTGCAAAATAAACATGTTAAATCATGGTTAAAATAATAGGTCTGAGTGGTTAATAAAGCTTGTCTCATTGCGCCAAGTTGTTATCCGATCTGGCCATTAACTAGCTAATAGCGCACCGCAAATAACGCATGGCGAAAAGCACTTGGCGACAACCCAGTCCATTTTTTAAAAGCGCGATGAAACCCCGAACTATCGGCATACCCAAGTTGCTGACCAATGCGAGTGATTGATAACGTAGGATCGCTCAAATGTCGCCGCGCATGTATCTCTCGTACTTGATCGATTAATTGTTGATAGCGCCAACCTTGCGCCAATAACTTACGGCTCAAGGTACGGCAACTACAATGCAGCTTTAGTGCTGCATCGTGCAGCGATGGAGGACTGGCAGGATCTTCAACAATAATTTGCGACAAGCGCCATGCTATGTCGCCATGATTTCGAGTAATGCTTTTTTCTTCGCACAGTTTTTTATAAAAGTTGACACTTTCTGGACTCGACTGCGGGAGTGGTTGATCCAAAATGGCAGCATCAAAAAATAGCTGGGTTACTGGGGCATCAAATTCGACGGGGCAATTAAAAATGGCTTGGTAACGCTCAGCATGTACTGGCGCCGGATAATTACAACGTAGTTTAGTAATAGGCAATGCTTGACCAAGCACCCAACGACAAGTCGTGACTATATTGGCAAGTAAATCTTCTATTGCTAATACACGCAATTCACCCAGCTCAGTTTTAGCGTCAATTTGATAACAGCCTTCGGCTTGAATTTCACTAAAGGAGGTCACTACTAAATTACCAGAAAAGCGGCCTGAGTAATTTTGATATTTAAGCCCAATATGGCTGGCATCGCGCAGCGTCGCGCTGCTCATCATTAAATATGCAAGTTGGTCGTGGGTAGCAATAGAGCGTTTTAAACCTAATATGAGTCCAAGATCGCTGCCCTCATAACACTGCTGTGCATCAGTTAGTAAACCTCGATGCTGTTTAGCATTAATGAGCACATTAGGTTTGTGGAGCTCACTGCGACTGATACCATTGTTGGCAGCAATGGTGTTGGTATCCATTCCCAAGCTAGATAAAAAATCCAGCAACCAAATAATATAACGCGTATCAGTATTGACCATGTTACCCCTCGTTTGTGTAATTAAATCCAACCTTTTATCAATAACCGTTATTCTTAAATTGCACTCTTATATTAAGCAATTTAATACTATTATTTGTAACATAACCGCTAGCTGTTTAAGTGTTATGCTTTAGTCGTGCTTAACCAAAACATTTAGACAAACGAGTAACGGCTAATGGTATCTACCACGCAGGCTGGCCTTTGTTGCTCTGCCACTTCAATGGTTACTCGCGTGATCACTTGTACACTGCCTTTAACTTCTTCCACACTAATTATTTGCCCTGTGCCGCGTACTTTACTGCCCGCTTTAACCACATTAGGAAAGCGTACTTTATCGCAGCCGTAATTAACTCCCATGCTTATATTTTGCACATCTACCAACTGAGGTAAAAAATAATTAACTAATGACAGGGTTAAATAACCATGCGCAATACATGCGCCAAATGGGCCTTCTGCAGCCTTAATGGGATCGACATGGATCCATTGATGATCTCCCGTTGCCTCGGCAAACATATCAATACGGCTTTGCTCTACTGCAATCCAGTCGCTTACGCCTAAATCAAGTCCGGTTGAAGCAAGTAATTGCGTTTTGCTAGTAATTATTTTATTTGCCATTTTGCCCCCTAAGCGCGCTGTGAACTAACAGACACAACTTCGCCCGTCATGTAAGACGAGTAATCGCTGGCTAAAAACATCATCACGTTGGCGATTTCCCATACTTCGGCAGCACGACCAAAGGCTTCTTTTGAGGCTAATTGCTCAAGTACGTCGGCACTTGAGGCTTTTTTAAGAAATTCATGTAAAGCGATTGAAGGCGATACCGCGTTAATGCGCACTCCATGCTCAGCAGCTTCTAATGCCGAGCAGCGAGTAAATGCCATAACACCGGCTTTAGCAGCGGCGTAATGTGCTTGCTCTTTTTGTGCTCGCCAACCCAATACTGAAGCATTATTAATGATTACACCTGCCTTGCGTTGTTGCATAAATGGCAGCATTGCACGGGTCATACGAAATGTACCGGTAAGAGTAATGTCCATCACCTTACTCCACTGCTCGTCGCTCATATCTACTACAGCGGTTTGACCACCTAGTCCTGCATTATTAATAAGCACATCAACACCTGCGAGTTTATCCTCTGCTGCATTGATCAATACCTGAACCTGTTCTTCTTGGCTTACGTCGCACAATTGGCCAAATACCTGTTGCAAACCTGTTTGCGCTTTTATATTAGCTACAGCTTCATCTAAACGACGTGGATGAATGTCAGATATCATTAATGCCCGGCACCCTTCTTCGGCTGCACGTAATGCGGCTGAAAAGCCAATGCCCGCGCCTGCGGCGGCCGTTACTAAAACCGATTTCCCGCGTAACAGGTTATGCCCTTCTACGTACTTAGGTGCTGTCGTCATTCTTATCTCCGATGTCGTGCTTATTAATTTAGCACCCAGCATAAGGCTAACGCTGAGCAACTATCATCGTCAATCTGGACTAACCCGATAACTATTAGCAATATAAGAATGAAATTGTGGTGTGATACAACAAGCAGCATACTGAGGACTTAAATTAGATAACTAATTAAGGAGATAATTTTAGTGCTTATAGCAAAAACCTATGCTAGGTTTGATAAAAACTCAGCGTAGGTTTTGTTTTAATAGAGTATTAGCGCAAGCTCGCAAGCATTTGCTTGGTTAAACCATGCCGATACTCCTAAAATTATAATAGATATAACCACTAAACTTAATTTAACGCCGCCCTGATTAGACTTCATAGTATTCTCGATATTATTTTTATTAGTAAGAATAAGTTTCATACAATAATAAAAATTACACCTGTTAACAAGATGTTTATCAAATCATTTTCTTTGTGGCTAATAGCCTTTGGTTCTATCAACCCGGTTTTTAAGTGGTGTGCCATTAGTTAAGCATTGAATACTCACTTCAATTTGTTCAATAACGCAGTTAACATCTGATAATGCAGCGCAATGTGGTGTTATGGTTATTTTAGGATGCAGCCAATATGGATGCTCACTTGGTAATGGCTCTTGATCGAATGCATCAAGCGTGGCGGCGCGTAAACGGTCACTATTAAGTGCCTGTAATAAATCAGCTTCTATTACGTGCTGGCCGCGTGCCGCATTTACTAATACTGCATGGGCGGGTAATTTAGCCAATAAATCTTTGTTAATAATTCCGGCCGTGTTTTCGGTCAGCGGTAATAAGCACACTAAATAATCTGTATTAGGCAGCATTTCGTTTAGCCCATGTTCTCCATAATACATGGTCACGTTATTCACGTCTTTATGGCTTTGTGCCCACGCGCTCACGCTAAAGCCATTATCAACGAGTCTTTGCGCACAAGCTCTGCCTAATTGACCAAAGCCTAAAATAGCCACTTTGTTGTGACTTAATACCCGATTTGGTTTCCATTGCGTTGCGGCTTGTTTTTGATAATATTCTTTTAATTGTAGTTTTTGCGCCAATACGTGAGTAAGTACATACTCGGCCATATCTACTTCTAATTGGGAGTCAACAATACGCACTACTTCAACATGCTCTGGCAGCAAGTCTAAATCAACGCTATCAACCCCAGCACCAAACGACGACACCACTTTTAAATTAGGTAATTGTGCCCATAGTTCTTTTGGCGCATACCAGGCTAATACAAACTCAACTTTACTGAAATCTTCACACTGTGAATATTGCTCAATGTGTATATTAGGTAAGCGTGCTTGTAACTGCGACACCAGCTTAGAATTATCACGATCCCCTATAGCAACCAAAACAGACATAGTTATTCCTTATAAAGTTAATTATACGGCAGCAAAACCCACCGCAATGTTTAGTGACTGCCTTCTTCGATGAAGGCTTCTTGGCTAATTTTTGCTATGTCTTTGTCTTCTTTGGTTAAAATAGTTTTTTGCCACGAACCTTGAGTAAACCACGCATAGGTAATAAGCGCAATAACTACGTTGGTAATGGCAAATGAATACCAAATACCGTGATCTCCTAATTGCGTATGTTTAGATAAAATATACGCCGCAGGAAACTGTACAACCCCCTGTGATAACAGGGCAACTAACATAGCATTAAGCATATTGCCTGATGCCCTAAAAGCAGCCACGACACAAAGTTGTACACCAATTCCCCCCCAAGTTAAACACATTATGCGAATAAATTTTGCGCCTTTAGCGATTACAGCCCCATCATCGGGAATAAAAAATGCAACTAAATGCTCGGCAAAATAATAGGCTACCCCTCCCACAAACGACAGGCCTAGTAAGCCCCATAAACTAGCAAGCTGAGTTATTTGCGCAGCGCGTTTGGGGTTTCCTGCGCCCATATTTTGCCCCACTAATGTAGACACAGCCATCGACAAACCCATTGCTGGGATCATCACCATTTGTAAAACATTGGAGCCAACACCGTAAGATGCAATCGTTTGCGTGCCAAAACTTGCCACTAAAAAAGACATGATAATTAAACCAAAAGCACGAGCCGACAATTCAATTGAACCCGGAGCGCCTAAAAAGAAGGCTTGTTTTATATATTGCCAATCGGGGTAAAAGCTTTTTAGCTGTAATTGAATACCATGACGGCCGCGTAAAAATATAATTACCCCAGCAAGTGCAGCTAAGCTCTGCGTTACTAAAGTTGCCAGTGCAGCTCCCATTACCCCTAAGCCTTGAAAACTGCCATAGCCAAAAATAAATAACGGATCGAGTACAAAATTAAGCAACACGGTCACGCTCACAATAATTAGCGGTACTTTTGTTTGGCCAATACCACGCATTAACGATTGGAACATGGCATAAATAAATACAAAAATAACCCCAATAAACGATACATGCATAAACTTAAGTGCATCGCCATAAACAGCGTCTTCTACCCCTAAAAGGGTTAAAAAATAAGGCGATAGCATATAACCTATGCCCCCCAGCACTATGGCTGTTAGCGTCACCATTAACATAGTTTGCGCGGCAACATGATTTACTTTGTCTTGCTGCCCTGCTCCCATATATTGCGCCGATAAAATAGCCCCCGCCATCGCCAACCCTGCACCTATGGCAATGACTAAAAAAGTAACAGGCATACTAATAGACACAGCAGCAACTTGCGCAGCCCCTAGACGCCCCACCCAAAAAGCGTCAGTGAGTTGATACGCCGACTGTAAAACATTGATTAAAATTATAGGAATACCTAACTTAAGCAGCGCTTTAGAAATTGAACCATGAAGAAACAGCTGCTGGGTAGCGTTCATTTAACCTGCTTAATATTGAAAAGAAGACATAAAGATAAGTTTAACAAACTTGGCTGATTTTATTCTGAATATTACCTAAATAAGTCAATAGCTTTTGTTATGTACTGTGGAGAAACTTAATCTAAATCAATAAATGATTTTGCTAACTTCAAACATTTCTGAAACCTTGATCTAAAACAAGTTATTGTTTGTGTTAATGAATAATAATAGCGGCAATCAAAAAGTAGTTCTTGGAGAACAACATGAAAACTAAATTAAGCATTGCATTACTCACCTCTTTATTAGCACTCTCTCCTGCTGCACACGCTAACTTTAGCGTAAACGTGGGTGCTATAAACGTAAACCCTGATAGTACTAGCTCACCAATTAACGAAGATTCTGCCCGAGGACTTAATCCGGGTTCAGATACTCAGTTAGGTATTACTGTTGATTATGCTTTTAATGAGCAATGGGTGTTAGAGTTAATTGCAGCTACACCGTTTTCACATGATATAAATGGCGCGGGTGGTTTAGCGGGCAATAAAATAGCTAACATTAAGCATTTACCTCCTTCGTTAGTAGCGCAATATCACTTTTTAGATTCAAGCTACGCGTTTCGCCCTTTTGTTGGTGTAGGTGTTAACTATACAACTTTCTTTGATGAGCAACCTTCTCAAGCACTAAAAACAGTACTTGGAACAGATGATGTAGAAGTTAAACTTGATGATTCGTTTGGCTTTGTAGCGCAAGTGGGTGCTAACTATAAAATAGATGAAAAATGGGGCCTACACGCTATGGTTTCAATTATGGATATTGAAACTGATGCAACTGTCTATGCCGATGGCGCTCAAGCATTAACGTCAACCGTTAAAATTGACCCAATTGTGGCGATGTTTGGGGTTAAATACAGCTTTTAATAGTAATAAGCATGTGTGTTAAAAAGGCCGTAAGGCCTTTTTTTTCAACTATTGATTATTACTCATAACTAACCAGAGCTCAGGTTAACTATTATTATCGTGGTAAATTAGTTACTTTTTTCTGCTCTAACATTTCTTTCCAGTGCATTACTTCACTTGGTAAAATAGGGGCTACACCTTTAAAGTCAGCTACTTCCAGCATTTCTTCAATGCTAATTATGCCCTTTTTACTTTTAAATACGCCGCGCACATAAGCAATTGCGTGTAAGCCACGCTGAGAGTGAAATTTTTGCTCTATATAAAAGTACTTATGATCCCAGCCCACTAAGCGCGTGCTAATTGTATAACGCTGCATAGGTTTTATATCGCGAATATAAGTAATAGCAGTCGCGTTTACAATTGGAAACCAACGACGTTTTAATATGTGCTTTAATAAACCCACCCGCTCTGTCATCCAAGTGCGCGATAAATCCATCATAGCCAAGTAACGTGAATTAGTTAAATGTAAGTTTATATCGCAATCTGTAGGTAGGGCTTTGTAATCAATATTTACCGTATCAAGTAAGTGTTGATAGTCATGGTTACGTTTAATTTTAAAAAACAATAAAATAAGTCGAATGTATAAGTTCACGGCAGAGGTCTTACCAGTTAAAATTAAATTAAGTGTATCACACGCGTTTAGCCAAAATTTACTTTATTAAAGTAAATAACTATAAGCTACCCGCGCACGTTTAAGCTTATAGTTATTACTTTGCGTTACTAAACTTTTACTGTTTTACGATTAATACCATAATCACGTAACTTGTTTGCCACCGCGGTGTGGCTTAAACCAAGGCGCTTTGCTAGTTGGCGTGAGCTAGGATAAGCAGGATATAGCTTACGTAATAACGTAGCTTCAAAGCGTTTAACTGCTTGATCAAGTGAGCCTTCAAAATCTGATTCTAAATACCCTAAATCATGGGTAAATGTAGGGAGCTGTAAATGCTCAACGCGTAATTCACTGTCATCTAACAAAGACACAGCACGGTAAATTGCGTTTTCTAATTGGCGCACATTACCCGGCCACGGATAATCTTGTAAAAAGCTTAAACACTCTTGTGATAACAACGGCACGTCATGACCATTTTGCTGTGCGTACTTTTGAATAAAGTGCTCAGCAAGCGGCCCCACATCGGCTTTGCGATCTCTCAGTGGTGCTATTTCTAGCGTTAAAACGTTAATACGGTAATATAAGTCTTCTCTAAAAACACCTTCTTGCACCATAGCAGGCAAGTCTTTTTGAGTGGCAGCAACAATACGTACATTAACTTTTACTTCGTTTTCATCGCCTACTTTTCTAAATGTGCCATCTTGTAAAAAGCGCAGTAACTTGGTTTGTAATTGAGTAGACATTTCGCCCACTTCATCCAAAAATACAGTACCGCCATCGGCTTGTTCAAGTACGCCACGTTTTGGCGCGGCGTTTTCTTCGTAACCGGCATAACCAAATAATTCAGATTCGGCCACATCATCGGGTAGCGAAGCACACGACAAAGCAATAAAAGGCTTAACAGAGCGATTAGAAGCGTAATGACATGCACGTGCAAGTAACTCTTTACCAGTTCCGGTTTCACCAGTAATTAAAATAGGCGCCTCTAACTGCGCCATTTTGCGTGCTTCACGCACTACTCGGCGCATTGCAGTGCTAAAGTTATGAATAGTAGCAAAGCTCTCTTGTCCATAGCGTCTAAAAGCACTTACTTGTTGGCCTAAGCGACTTTGCGATTTAATATTTATTACCGCCCCGGCTAGCACATCGCCTTCGTTACTTTGCGGAACAGCAATGGGTAAAATATCCGCAATAAAATCTTCACCTGCCACTTCTACGCGCGTAGTTTGGCCAAGTACTTCTTTACCCTCAAGCCAGCGAGTAAAATTAAAACCTTTAAGTAAGTTATTAATATTGGCACCAATAACTTCTTTTTCTGTTAGTTGTAAATCTTTGCACGCTGCGTCATTACATAAACGCACCCAACCTTTGGCATCTATAGAAATAACGCCATCGGGTAGTGCTCTTAGTAGCGTATTTAATTCGTTATGTTCACGCTCTGAGGGTAAAAATGCCGTGGTGCGTACATCATGCACACCATCAATTAAGCGAATTGATGGCATGATTTTTTGAAACTGCTCAAATTCTATTTCAGGAAAGCTAACATACATACGACAATTAACTGAGTCGACTTCAATCCCTTTTAAATCAACATTATAGTTAACTAAAATATTAAGGATTTCTTGAGCAATACCAACTCGATCCGCACAATGAATATCTAAACGCATACAGCCTCAAATAAGGGGAAACTATTTGCGCTGAATAATACGCTAACTCTGATCAGCTGGATAGTTTAATGTAAACAAATTTGGACATATATGCGTTTTTTTTGCTTGAGCTAAATATAAAAAATAACTCACCCTCGGGGATATAAAGTCCACTCACCGCCATCTAATTGAATATATGGACGTTTATTAACATACATCATTATTGTTCCGGCATTTTCTGCTACTTTTTGCGAAGTAGGTAACTGGCTCACTAATTCTGCCATATTATTACTTTTCCCTGCAAAGTAATTACTCTTCATCACCTTAGTTATCAGCTCAGATAGAGCAAAGTAGCTGCTTGTATTTGTCACTGTTATTTGCGGCATACGAGGCAGGTCAGGACCTATAAATTTAACAATACCAAGTAGATAAATCAGTTACCAATTCAGTATACACTATACCCTCTTAACCTATGTGCAATCTGAGATGCTTTAGGAGGGCTATGCTCAACTAACTTGACCGCTAATTTATCGTACGATTTAGATGCTAACTGGGATTTTGGTTAAGTATTGACTTGCAGTCAAAACGTCAAAAGTAATCAACGTTATCCGCTAATGGGTTTTATTAGTTTAAGTGAAAAACTTATGTTTATAGGGAATATTACAGCCCGTCAAACTATATAGGTATTTCATTACCATTAAGTTATGACGCACGTTAAGGTGAAAATTTTATCTACCTGATTAAAATCAGTATTTCCTACCCATAAACTAAATCGAACACAATCGACTTTTAAGAGCCTAATTTAGGGCAGCTTTCTATATGTTACTATTTCAATCCTGTTTACGGCACATTAGCATTCCCAGGCAAACCTATAATACCTTATGCTGACTTTTAACAAGGTTTGTTGTGTTTAAACCATAAAGCTTAACACTTCCCCTCGCACTAAGGTCTATGTATACTAATGCGCAATTGTAGCTAGGATAAGGGTGTGACTCTTACCTACAGCTTTACTACCTTAACGGCAAACCATTACCTTAGCTGCATTAAACAATACTGATGGTCGAGCATTTAGCGTGTAATACATGGCGCTAAATAGCTAAAGCAAAAATATATAAGGCCATTACAACAATACTTAAAGTTAGGAAGTAAATATGAGTTCAGCTCCAGATAGTGGTTGGTTTGGCCACCCTAAAGGACTTTCAACCTTGTTCTTCACCGAAATGTGGGAACGAATGAGTTATTACGGTATGCGAGCTATGCTCGTATTATTCATGACAGCAAGTTTACAACAAGAAGGCTTAGCCTTCACCGTTGCTTCAGCTGCTGCTATTTACGGTTTGTACACAGGCGCAGTATACTTTTTAGGCTTACCTGGTGGTTGGCTAGCTGATAGATTATTCGGCGGTCAAAAAGCGGTTTGGTATGGCGGTATTATTATTATGTGTGGCCACATTATTTTGGCTATTCCACATGATTACTCATTTTTTATTGGTTTAATTTTTGTAGCAACGGGTACCGGCTTACTAAAACCAAATATCAGCGCTATGGTTGGACAACTATACAGTGATGCTGATGAACGTCGTGATGGCGGGTATGCTATTTACTACATGGGTATTAACTTAGGTTCATTAATTGGTTATTACGTTTGTGGTTACTTTATGGAAAATCTAGGTTGGCACTGGGCGTTTGGTGCTGCAGCTGTTGGTATGGCTATTGGCTTAGTGCAATACAAGCGCTCACTTAAAAACTTACCTGAGCATAGTGCTCTACCAGCTAATCCTTTAGGTCCTAAAGGTACTGCTCGCGCATGGGGCAGTATTGCTATGTTTATCATTATAGCGGCTGCTATCACTACCGCCGCTATGACTGGCGCTATAATTATTAATCCAACGGTAGTTGCAGGTTATACTGCGATTGCATTCACTATTATTTTCTTTGTTTATTTTGGTCTTATCTACTTTAAAGGTAAGTTAACCGATGCTGAAAAACAAAGAATGTGGGCACTATTTTTAGTATGTATAGCTTCTGCCTGTTTTTGGTCTGGCTTTGAGCAAGCAGGTTCATCATTAAACTTATTTGCACGTGATTATACTGACCGTCTTATTGGTACTTTTGAAATCCCTACAACTTGGTTTCAGTCATTAAACTCGCTGTTTATTATTGCGCTATCACCATTTTTTGCAGCGCTTTGGATTAATATGTCAAAGCGTCTTGTTTCACCATCTTATAGTGCAAAATGTGCTGTTGGTTTAATTATAATGGCAACAGGTTTCTTAGTTATGTTTATGGCAGCGCATTATGCGGCTGAAGGCCTAAAAGTAGCACCTTACTGGCTTGTTACTACCTACTTTTTACACACTGTGGGTGAGCTTTGTTTGAGCCCTGTGGCATTAAGTGCTGTAAGTAAGTTATCGCCTCGTCGCTACACAGGCCAAATGATGGGCGTATTTGTATTAACTTATTCTATCGGTAATATCATTGCAGGATTACTTGCTGGTAACTTCGATCCAAATAATGTTGATGAAATACCTAACTTATACCTACAAATAGCATTATTTAGTATTGGTGTTGGTATTATTTTAGTACTAATGACCTTTAAATCTAAAGTGTGGGAAAGACAGGGACTAAGCGAGGAAGCTTAACCCCCTCTTAACTAAACCTTTATTAATGAGCTTTTAACGCCTCCCCATAGCAATATGGGGAGGCGTTATCTTGATAGTTAAATACAAATTTCATTTTGTATAAAATAAGTTTAGCTACTTTTTCATTGTTTTTATCTGCTTACCTCGCATCAAGTCACTCCCAACATCAACACCCTTTACCCAGCCTCTAATTAGTACATTGCTTACTACTACCAGTGCTAGCTGGTATGTAACCCTTAAATGACTTTAAAATTATTAGTTCCTGTAAATACTATAACCTCTGATACAGAGCTTCACTGAAAAAGCTTACAAGTAACGCGCAACAAAAGCTGACTTTTAAGCAAACAACCCGAGAGCTCAATCAAAGTGTTGAACGCCATTACCAACTTGCACCCGCAATAAAACCTAATTTATGGTTAGAGCAACGTAGCAAGTTCTTTAACAATAGCAAACCGTAAACAATTAAATACAAAAAACCTTGTTTTTACTACAGTAAAAAAAGAGATTTAAGTTAGCTTAAATCTCTTTATAAAAAATAAACAACAACAAAATCAATAGCTAAAACTTAAAATGCCGCACTTATTCAAACGTTTTCATACATACGCGTATTTAAAGCACTCAGCAAAAAAGTAACTTACTGCTAACCGTCCTATAAAATTTACACACGCGCTGTTTACTAAATAACAACGCCCCCTTCCCCAAAGTACAAATTTAGTTAATCATCTACAGCAATACGACAACAAATAATCGCAGTGCTTAATTGCGGGAGTAATGATAATGAGTGAAGTAAATAACCCTTTAGGTTTAGTTGGTATCGAATTTACCGAGTATGCGACACCTGATGCAGATTACATGGATAAAGTATTTACCGACTTTGGCTTTTCAAAGCTAAAAAAATTCAAAGGTAAAGACATTGTTTATTACAATCAAAACGATATTCATTTTTTATTAAATAACGAGCGTGATGGCTTTTCGGCACAGTTTGCTAAAGATCATGGCCCGGCTATTTGTTCTATGGGTTGGCGAGTAGAGAATGCACAAAAAGCATTTGAAGCAGCGGTAGAGCGCGGTGCAAAACCAGCAACCGACTCGGCAAATAAAGATTTACCTTACCCTGCAATTTATGGCATTGGCGACAGCTTAATTTACTTTATTGAGCAATTTGGCGAAAAAGGCTCTATTTACGCACAAGACTTTGAGGATCTAGCCGAGCAAAACGTGGTTGACGATAAAGGCTTTATTCGCATCGACCATTTAACTAATAATGTTTATAAAGGCACCATGGAAAAATGGGCTAACTTTTATAAAGATGTATTTGGTTTTACAGAAGTTCGCTACTTCGACATTAAAGGCCAAAAAACAGCGTTAATTTCGTATGCGCTTAAATCGCCTTGTGGCACTTTCTCTATTCCTATTAACGAAGGTAAAGGCAACGATAATAACCAAATCGATGAATACCTTGGTGAATACAATGGCCCTGGCGTACAGCATTTAGCATTTTTAACTGACGACTTAGTAAGCTCACTTGATAAGCTTGATAAATCGACTATTGCAACTTTGGATATTATTCCTGAGTACTACGATACTATTTTTGACCGTGTACCTTGGGTTGCTGAAGACAAAGAAAAAATTCGTGAGCATCAAATTCTAGTAGATAGCCAAAGTGAAAACTGTTACTTACTACAAATTTTCTCTAAAAACCTATTTGGTCCTATTTTTATTGAAATGATTCAGCGAGTTGACGATGGTGGCTTTGGTGAAGGTAACTTCCAAGCACTATTTGAATCAATTGAACGCGACCAAGAGCGCCGTGGCGTTTTATAAGTAGTTAGCATTTATATTTTAAAAGCAGCGTAACTCGCTGCTTTTTGTCGTTTTACGCTGATATTGAGTAACAATTCTACTCTGTCTGTTTAAATCGTGCTATTCATCACCATATAAGCTGTTAATAATAGATGTTTTTAATCTTTATATGCTTATTTAATAAATTGATATTTATACTGATTAGCACGACCAACTAAACCAAAGGAAATGTAATGAGTTTAATTAACGAAACCCATGATATAAATTTAACAAGCTGGGTAGCCTCTGCAAACGTTGCAGATTGCGACTTCCCTATTCAAAATCTACCTTTTGCTGAAGTTCGTCGTAAAAATAGCAACGAAGCTTTTCGTGGCGCTGTCGCTATTGGCGATCAGGTTATCGATTTAGCAAAACTAAATGAACTCGCTATTTTTAGTGGTGATGCGCAAACAGCCATTGCTGCTGCAAGTAACACAACATTAAATGAATTTATGAGCCTTGGGCAGCAATATTGGTCAGCACTGCGTTTAGCATTATCTAAAGCGCTGCGTGAAGGCTCTGAGCATCAGGCTAAATTAAGCGAAGCGCTTATTGCACAGGCTGATATTGAGTTTGCATTGCCGTGTCGCATTGGTGATTACACCGACTTTTACACCTCTATCTACCATGCAACTGCTGTGGGTAGCTTGTTTCGCCCAGACAACCCACTACTACCTAACTATAAATGGGTACCTATTGGTTATCATGGTCGCTCATCATCTATTGGTGTATCGGGCCAACAATTTCATCGCCCTAAAGGCCAAACCAAAGCGCCAGATGCTGAAGTACCATCGTTTGGCCCGTGTAAACGCCTTGATTATGAACTAGAAGTAGGTATTTACTTAGGTAAAGGTAACGCGTTAGGTGATGCTATAGCGATTGAAAATGCTGAAAACCATGTATTTGGCTTTTGTGTATTTAACGATTGGTCAGCACGTGATTTACAAGCGTGGGAATATCAGCCGTTAGGGCCGTTTTTAGCTAAAAACTTTGCATCAACGGTATCTCCTTGGATAGTGACAACTGAAGCGCTAGCACCATTTAGAACAAGCTGGACACGAGATGAAAACGATCCACAACCATTGGATTATTTAGAATCTAAAGCGAACCGTGAACAAGGCGCGTTTGATATTCAAATGGATGTAAAAATTCAAACTCAGCAAATGCGTGATGAAGGTCATACACCAACGCGTGTATCAACCTCAAGCTTTAAGCACTCATACTGGACAGTTGCGCAAATGGTAACGCACCATACTGTGAATGGTTGTAACTTTATGCCAGGTGATATGCTGGGCTCGGGTACGCAATCTGGCCCAACCCATGAAGAAGCGGGTTCGTTACTTGAGCTTTCTCGTGGTGGTAAAGAAAAAATCACGCTGAGCAATGGCCAACAACGTAGCTTTTTAGAAGACGGCGATAACGTTATTATGCGTGGCTGGTGTGAAAAAGAAGGTTACGCACGCATTGGTTTTGGCTGTGTAGAGAGTACTGTACTCGCTGCAAAATAATTTAAAGAATAAATTTTTTTGCTAAAAAGGATGGCATTTATTGCCGTCCTTTTTTATTAATTCAGTCATAGTTACAATTTTTTCTAGCTTTTTAAACTCAAATTGCTATCTTAGCTTGGTTAATAGCCAGTATTTATGTGTCATGCCTATATTTATAAAGTCTTTTTTTGAACAGTTTTTTCCCTCTCGTCAACTACTTATTCGCCAAAATGGTGAAGTTAAGCATGTGGTTTTGGCGCCTTGGCTGCAAGTTTTTATCGTATTACTTGTATTAGTTACTCTTAGTTGGGTAAGTATTTCGAGCTTTCGGGTTTACTCACAAACTACAAAAATATCAGATATTGAGCAAACTCAACTCGATGAGCAAAAACAATGGCAACAGCAAGTCAGCGAGCAAAAAACACGCCATGACGAACAAATAGCACAATTAGCTGAGCTTGAACAAAAACAAGCTTTACTCCAAAGCATGATCGAATCTCTTCCTGCTTCTCTTAGTAAAGATGTTATAAAGCTGGGTGACGAACTTGAATCTCCTATTGAAGAAGAGCAAAGCGAGTTTCATGAACCTTTAGTCGATGACAGCGCTCAAAGTAAACAGGTGCAAAATACGCCCCCTAGTACATTCGCTGCTCGCTATGCACAGCTAAATCAATACTACGAGCAAAATTTTTTATCGCTTGAAAGTCAAATTACCCAACGTCATAACGCCATTTTAGCTATGCTTAAAGGTGCAGGGCTAGAGTCTGCATTAGCGCAACATTTAGCATTAAGCGAGCAAACAACCGCTCAAGGTGGTCCGTTAGATGTATTCGATGAAGCAAAAATTCCTGGCACATTTTTAGCTATTGCCGATAAATTATTACTACTAAATAATTTAGAAAACTTTTTAAATGAACTGCCTAATACCTTACCGCTGCCAGCTGCAAAGTATTATATTTCTAGCAACTTTGGATTGCGAAAAGATCCAATGAACAGTCGCCGCGCCTTTCATAAGGGCGTTGATTTAGCCGGCTGGCATAAAACTGAAATATTTGCTCCTGCCGACGGTACTGTACTGCGCGCTGGGCGCAATGGCGGTTATGGTAACTTTATAGAACTTGAACATAAAAATGGCTTAGTCACTCGCTTTGGTCATTTAAATAAAGTTAAAGTAAAAAAAGGCCAAGCAGTCACTAAGCACGATGTAATAGGCTTAATGGGCAGCACCGGCAGAAGTACCAGCACTCACTTACATTATGAAGTGCTTATTGATGGCAAGCATGTCAATCCTCTTAAAATAACAAAGGCGCTCTCTCGTGTTTGGTAAAAAAAAGCAAGTAACAAATAACGCTTCATTAAAACGCGTTAATCACGCTCCTTCTATTATTTCAGAAGATATGCGCCTTACCGGGTCAGTAATAAGCCAAGGTGAAGTGCAACTTGATGGCCGCATTGATGGCGACATTAAAGCTACTCATTTAGTAATTGGCACTACAGGCGTAGTTGAGGGTATTGTTGAAGCGACAAGCGTGATTGTTAAGGGCAAAATAATTGGTTCATTAAATGCCAGTGAAGTTAACATTAAAAATAACGCTCATGTGCATGGTGATATTTTTCACGATACGCTTAGTATAGAAGCTGGTGCAATTATTGAAGGTAATTTAAAACAGCGCTTTGAAAAAGAAAGCTTAACACTCATTAATGATGAGTCAAAGCCGGTGAGCGATGTAAAACCATTAATTAACGAGGACGATATCGGCTTGTCATTCGTAAATAAACAAGCCTCTAATAAAAGCTAGTTACTTTTTAGCTGTAATGTACATAGTAATATCTGCAGTGAATACTAGTTCATTGCGGGTATTATATAATTTTACTGGCACCACTAAGTCTTCTTTATCTAGCCACTGGTGCGGTAAATCAATCTCTGCAATAGCGGTTACATCGGTATCTACTTTAGCTAAATACTGTACCGTCATACCTTTTGGGATCCAACGGTGAGTTTTAACCGGTACCGTGGCATCCACCATCACTCCAGCACATAACTCGGCCAAATTACACTGCGCTATTGCATGTATTGTACCTATGTGATTATGAACCCTACGCCGGTTTTTAACCCGCGCACTACAATGTCCTGCTTTTAAATTAAGTATGTAAGGCTTCATCGAGCCAAAGTATGGCGCTTTAAAACAGACTATTTTAGTAAATAGCCAGTGCCCAAAGGGTAGCTTTTTAACAATGCGCCATGCTGTTAAAACTGAAGATTTATTGCTCATTATTATTTTCCATCGTTCATTCTTTTGTAAAAGTAACACATCAGACCAGTTTGAGGTAGTGTCTTTAAAAGTCCCTTTTAGCTATTTAACCTTAACTTTGGTGAAGAGATTTACTAACGTATTGAATCATAGTTATATTTAAATTTATTTTTTCTAACCAGTGATTTTCAGTGACAATAAGGCGAATTTACGCGTCAACTGCTGATCTATTGCAAGTAAATTCAGCGCAGTTAGCGCTGAAAATATCTGCTTGAGATAAATTTATTACCCAGAGTTCATGTTATTTAAATTAAAAAATATCAATGTCGACGATACTAAGGGTCATAAGCCCTTTCTTTTTTATTAGTCCCCCCCTAAAATACGCGACAAAAGGAGAACTAATGCAAACACAGCCCGCTAAACCAAACTTAACTTTATTACTTATATTAGCGTTACTCGTTATTTTTTGCCCTATGGCTATTGATATTTACCTACCTGCATTTCCAACTATTGCTGAGCAATTTGCTGTTTCAGAGCAGCAAGTACAACAAAGTGTTGCTATTTTTATGCTCACTGTAGGCTTAGGGCAATTAATTGCAGGCCCCCTTGCTGATAAGTTTGGTCGTAAACCGGTCGCTGTCATTGGTATTAGCCTGTATGCGGGCTCTGCCTTGTTAGCCTATTATGCTCCTTCATTTAATATATTGCTGCTCGCGCGTGCTTTACAAGGATTAGGAGCATGTGCCACTTTTGTGGTTGCTTTTGCCATAGTACGTGATAAATACGGTGCACAGCGAAGTGGGCAAATGATCACTTATTTAAATGGTATTATTTGTTTTATTCCAGCATTAGCGCCCATTTTAGGGGCATGGTTAACCGTGCAGTTTGGCTGGCGGATGAATTTTTTATTTTTAACTTTTTTTGCTATTTTTGGCTTAGTTATAACCTTATTATTTTTTAAAGAAACACGCCCAGCAGACAGCTACTATCAAGGCCATATTTTAGATTTACGCCGTTTTATGCCCATTATTAGCACTCCTATATTTTTATTTAATAGCTTACTTTGTATGGTCGCAATGTCGGCAATACTGGTGTACGTAACACTTGCGCCGGGTTGGTTAATTACTCACTTAGGCGGTACAGTTGCTGACTTTACTTTTTGGTTTACACTCAATGCGGTATGTAGCATTGTGGCGAGTTTTATAGCGCCTATGTATATTAAAAATAATAGCCAGCGTGCTTTGCGTCTTGGGGTTGGTTTATTGATTTTTTCGGGGTTATTAATGCTTGCGCTTAGCACCATACAAACCGCGCTGGCACTTATGTTACCTATGCTTATTGCTGCACTTGGTTTTGCTTTAAGTTTAGGCTCTGCAGCTGGTATGGCACTTTCTCGCTTTGCAAAACAAGCCGGAACCGCTTCAGCGCTACTTGGCGCAATGCAAATGAGTGGTGCGAGTATATTAGTGTTTGCAACACAGTTTTTAGGGTTAACTACACCATGGCTAATAGCCTTTCATTTACTATTGTTACTTCCTCTTTGGCTTATTTTAATAAGTAAAAAAGGACATGCTTTACACCCAACTCAAGGCTGATCATGATAAACCCTGATTTTTTAGTTTCTTTTTTACTGGCTAGCTTTTTAATTGCGGTGGCCCCAGGGCCTTCTAATGCCTTTTTAATGGCACAAACCTTTGCTAATGGCCGTACGGCAGGAATGCAAAGTGCGTTTGGTTTTGCCCTCGGTGGAGTAGTACATACATTTTTTGCTGTTGTTGGCTTAACCGCCATACTTAAAGCCTCTGAGGTAGCTTATAGTGCAGTGCAATATGCAGGCGCTGCTTATTTGTGCTACTTAGGGATAATGATGCTTAAAAGCACTTTTATAAAAGAGCCTATTGAGCAATCAGACAAACCACATATAACTACGAAGAAAAGTAAAAATGTAATGTTTCAAGCTATGATGACCGAAGTACTTAACCCTAAAGTGGCATTATTTTTTATCGCGTTTATTCCACAATTTGTTGATCCAGCACTTTCTTCGGCTACTTTTCAGCTCGCCTTTTTTGGTTTGCTGTATCCGCTTTTTGCTTTTCCGATTGATTGCGCTTATATTTATTTTGGCGATAAAATTGCGCGCTTTTTTAGAGATAACCCAAATAGCCAAACTTGGATAGATAGGATCACCGGCATTGTTTTCATTGCCCTTGCTATTAACTTATTACTTTAACAATAAAAAGAATTTTTTATGGACCAAAAAATACAATCGCTACCGGCTAAAAAAAATATTGCACTAGTAGCGCACGATGGTAAAAAAGCGGCTTTAAAATTATGGTGTATAAAACACCTAAACGCACTGAGCGAGCATACATTATATGCCACAGGCACCACAGGGCATTTAATCAATAAAACCACAGGGCTAGATGTGATTCAATTGCTTAGCGGCCCAATGGGTGGCGATCAGCAATTAGGGGCTAAAATTGCTGAGCATGAAATACATATGCTGGTGTTTTTTTGGGACCCGCTGGCATCGCAACCCCACGACCCAGATGTAAAAGCACTACTACGCTTAGCGGCAGTGTGGAACATACCAGTAGCCTGTAATGAAGTAAGTGCTGACATGCTCCTAAGCTCGCCATTAATGAATGTTGAGCTTGAACGCACCTTGCCAGATTACGAAAAGTATTTAGCAACCCGACAAATAGATATTTAATATTTAATGGCTTAGCTGTAAAGCATGCTAGCCCATTTAGTTAAGCCGGCGGTTACACTACCAAAGTGATCGCCATTAACCATTTTAATATCACCTAAATGTTGGCTAAGCGCCGCTTTAATAAGAGGCGACTGTGCACTACCACCGGTTAAATAAATAACATCGGGCGTAGTATCTGCATCATTTATAGCTTGCTTCGCTAAAGCGACTATTTGGCTAATGCTATCATCTACCGCTAACGCTAAATCACTGACTGAAACATCTTTACTTAATGACGCATCTAAAAAGCTAAGATCGCAGTTATAATTAGTGGCTGAAGTTAATGCTATTTTAGCAGCCTCAGCTTGTTGTACTAATTGATGCCCTTGCCTATTTTGCTGCAAATGTATTAATCGCTTAAATAGCTCTGGCGCGCTCACATCGCGCAATTGTGCGCTAAGTTCTCTATGATGGTTAGCACTATAAAATTGGCTTTGTAAGTTTACATCGTTAATTTTACAGGCTTGCCAAAAAGCTTGATTAGGCAAAGGTAGCCCTGATTTAAACGTACTGCCTAAGCCTAAAAGCGGCATCAAGCCATAGTAACTTAAAGCTATGTCTAAATCGTTTCCACCAATACGCTTACCGCTGTGAGCTAAAAAGTCAGCGTCACGGTCACTTTTATCCCGAAAGCTTGGCCCCATTTGCACAAACGAGCAATCGCTGGTACCGCCACCAATATCAATAACCAGTACTTTTTGGTTTTGTGTTAAGTTGCTCTCGTAATCAATACCGGCCGCCAGTGGCTCGTATAAAAATGCGACTTCTTTAAAGCCGGCACGTTTTGCAGCGCGCTCTAAAATACCAATTGCTTGCTGATTTGACTCCTCACCGCCTACCGCCTGAAAGTTAACCGGACGACCAATAACGGTTTGGGTTAACGTTTTGCTTAGTGATTGCTCAGCACGTTGTTTTATTTTTAAAATCATTGCGGTGGCAATGTCTTCAAAAAAGTTAATTTGTCCTTGTTTTAAACCCGTAGCGCCAAAAAATGATTTTGGTGATTTAACAAAATAACCCTCTTCAGGAAATTGCACATACTCGCTAATTGCTTCGCGGCCAACAAATAAGGTTTCGTCTGTGGGGTGTAAATCTAAGTCAGATTTAATTCGTGGTAATGAATTTAGCAATGCTTGGCGCTGAGTTTTAAACGCAAGCTCATCGCTGCTACCTTGTAAATGCTTGGCAACATAGTCAACTACCAACGCACTATGGTGGGTATAAAGTGTTGAAGGTAGGTAATGTTTTCCTTGCTCTAACGGCACTAATTGAACGTTACCCTCGTTCATTACACCCATAGCACAATTAGAACTACCATAATCAAAACCAACAAACATATATCACCATACATCACTAAAAAGGCCGCGCAATTTAGCATACCTAGTAATAAATATATACTCATATAGAGCTGAATAATTGTTAGGGTGACTCTCTCACACGTAAAAAACTAGCAAAACGAGGTAAACCATTTTTTGTTAAACCATGGAATCGATAAGTAATGGTGCTACCCAATGCTGGCGGGCTTTCACGCTCGGCATCGCTAAATCCGGTGCCAATTGAAAACAGTTGCCCTTGCGGTGTTTTTACTCTTAACGATCCTAACATGCCTTGGTATTTACCTTTACCCGGTAGGTATGCAATCACTATTGCTTCTGCATCTAAGTAGGGCTTTAATTTTAATAGCGCATCGCTGCGCCCATCGGCATGTTTTGCGCTTGCTAAATGCAGCATAACGCCTTCGCCACCTTGCGCTGTTATATTTTTAAAATAGTTAGTTAATAATTGGTTATTAGTAAACTGATGCTGCTTTATAGCTTTTATATGAGGTGAATTTAAACCAGCAACAAGGTGGCTGTAATTGCTGTAGCGCTGGCTAAAAGGCACGTTTGCATCAGGCATATCAAATACTTGATACGTAATACTTTGCCAATCATGATTATTGGGAGTTTTAGTGCGCACAATGCCACTGAGCACCGCAAAGTGCTGATGTTTAGTCCACAGTTCACCATCAAGCCATACTTTAGGTAAGGGCGCTGTAAACCATTCAGGCGCGTTTATTACATTACCTTGTCGGGTAACAAACTGTTTGCCTGTCCAAATAGCCCTTACACCATCAAACTTTTCACTAACTAAATAGTTACTTACATCGCTGTGCTTAGTTTCATCATACACTTTAGCAAGCAGCACTTTGGGTAATGTTGCACTCACAATAGAGCTAAAAAGTACTGCTGTGATTAAGGTAATTAATTTAATATAAAACATCAGCGCGTCCAAGCAAGGTAATGTGGCTTAAACTATAGTTGAGATTGTAGCCATTGCCAAAACTCTTGCAGATCATTCATACGGTATCTGGCTTGGCTAAAGTCATGGTTTTTTGTATGATTATTAGCAATCGCCACCACGCTAACACAGGCGTTGTTTGCTGCAGTTACTCCGGTAAAGGTATCTTCTACTGCAATGGCATCTTTAGCAGCTACATTTATCTGCTTGAGTGCTAATAAGTAAGGATCTCCGGCTGGCTTTGGATTAATAACATCATCTTTAGTGACTACTGCGTCAAATAGATCATAAAAGCCAAGCCCCTTTAATATTGGCTCTGCTTCGTGGCGAGCGCTGCCTGTTACTAACGCCATTTTTAAGCCGCTGCTTTTAACCGCTATTAATGCTTGTTCTGCAAAAGGCATTAGTGCTGGTAAATTGGTTTTTACATATTGTGCAAATAAACGGTATTTTTCATCGGCTAAATAGTCACTGCTAACCGATAAGTTATGCTGTTGCTTTATTTCACTTGCAGCTTCGAGCGTTGGCCGCCCCGAAAAACGCTGACAAAACTCACCCTCTTCGTAGTTTACATTAAATGGCGCAAGTACCTGGCTCCAACATGCAAAGTGCATGCTTTCAGAGTCGACTAACGTGCCATCCATATCAAATAATACTGCTTTTAAAGTCATTTTTATTCCTTATCACAGCGCTAAAAAAGACGCCTAAGCGCCTTTAATATGTTTATAAATTACTCCGTTAAACCCGCCGGTGGCTCACCAGTGGCTTCTTCACCTGTTTCAACATCAACCAACTCATAACCACGCGCTTTACGCGCCACTTTTAAAACAGGTTTTTCAAACGCTGTTTTTAATCGCTCAGAATCAGCTTTTAATTCATCAAGCGATGTACCAAAAGGAGCTGCTCCGGTTTCAGACCAATTAGTTACTTTACCATTAAGGTTATATTCTACTTCATGTATTTGATACTGCGCTGCTTCATCTTTTGTGGCTTCACAAAAAATCACTCGGTAGTTCCAAAATCCAGCCATTTTTCATCTCTTTATTTTGCAAATCAATTAACGCTACTTTAGCAGTAATATTAATGAATATAAACGAAAAAGCCCGCTATAAAAGCGGGCTCTGTAGTATTTTTACTATTAGTGTTTAAGCTTAAAAGAAGTTAACTTTAAACTCTACACCAACGTAACGCTCTTCATTAACCATTACAGTATTATTGTTGAAGTCTACGCCACCAATAGATTGTTGCTCGTCAAATAAGTTACGCACAAATGCTGACACTTGGTATTCATAGTCGCCATCTGCCCATGCGTAACCGGCACGTAAGCCAGTTTCAACAAGCGGCTTACCTTCAAACTCAACTGATTCATATAAGAAAAAGTTAATTTTGCTACGATAAGAAACATCGCCATAAGCAAAGAATTCACCATCAGCTAGCTCTTTGGTATAACGTAATGTGAAGTTAGAAATCCACTCTGGAGCATGCGGTAAGCTGTTACCATCGAGTAATACTTTACCATTTACTACTGGGTTAGTAATTGTCAACGTTGGGCGGCTTGGAGCTGCTATGCTAAGCGTGTCATCTTTAAGCTCAGTTTTGTTATAACTTAAGTTGAATGTAGCATTTAGCTCATCACTTAACACCCACTCAGAATCTAGCTCAAAACCATAACCTGTGGTTTTATCAACATTTAACAAACGGTTAAAGTTAGCACCACCACCTACAGCTGTTAACTGTTGGTCATTCATTGTGTAGTAAAAAACAGTGGCGTTAACACGGCCTTGACCGTCTAGTACGTCTGACTTAATACCTGTTTCGTATGAGGTTACCGTTTCTGTTTCTGCGGTAGTTACATCATTATCATATAAAATACGCCCTTGTAAGCTAGGTGCACGGAAGCTATTAGCAATACGTGTGTACCAGTTTACGTCATCATTTACTTTATAGCTTGTTGAAATATCCCAGCTAATATGGTCATCACTTACATTGATGAGTCCACTAGATAGCGGACCAGTACCAATTGGGCTTTGAGTACGGTTTGCAGAAAATTCTTTTTCATCGTCTGAATAACGCAGACCTGCAGTTACTTTTAAATCATCGCTAATCGTGTAATCAACTGAGCCAAATACAGCCCATGCTTTTGTATCTTGTTGCTGCAGTACATAACCGGTTTGATTGCCCGCAGGTGATGAAAACGTATTATAGCTGAAATTTTCAATTGTCAGCGCTTCATCAAAGTAAAACACACCTACTTGGTAGTTTACATCGCCAGCAAAGTTGCTTGATAAGCGTAACTCTTGAGTGTATTGATCGTGGTCAGGAATACCATCAGCACTTTCTGCTGAGCTAAAACCAGCCTCATAAGCACCATCAATGTCTGCACGAGAATATATTTCTGCACTTTCCCACGCCGAAATAGAGGTTAATGTGTGATTATTAAAATCCCACTCAAGCTTTAAGCTCGCACCTTCTGACTCAACTTGCTGCGTCGCACGTGATGCCGCATCGTGGTAAACCACGTCATTTTCAAAGCCATCAACTAAATCGTTAGTACCTGGCTTGATAGAATTACCAAAGAAGGCAATTGGTTTACCGTCCATATCACGCACGTGGTAGTTAAATAAACCAGTGAAGTCATCGCCTTCGTATAAAAACTGAATACGGGCTGCTTTATCTGTGTAGCCGCCTAGCGCGTCTTTTTGTTCAAACCCTGGAGCACGACTATCAATGTAATCGTCTTTATCTTGCCACAGTACTGATACACGCGTTGATAAACGGTCAGTTAAACCACCGCCTACCGCACCTTCAAAATCTACAGCGCCACGGCTACCGTAAGATACCGAGCCGTAACCTTCAAATTCTTGGCTTGGTTTTACTGAATCAAATTTAACAAGGCCCGCAGGCGTGTTACGCCCAAACAAAGTACCTTGTGGTCCACGTAGTACTTCTACACGTGAAACGTCAAATACTGGAAAGCCTTTTAAAATAGCGTTTTCTTGTACTACTTCATCTACAACCAATGATACCGGTTGTGATGCGTTTAAATCGAAATCTGTATTACCTAAACCACGTACATAAAAGCGTGGGAATGAACGACCAAATGAAGACTCAATTGATAAACTTGGGATTTTCGCATTCATAAAACGAATATCCATACCAGCAGAGCTGTAAGCATCCAAGCTATCGCCTTGCAGTGCAGAAACAGCTACTGGTACTTCTTGTGCATTTTCTACACGTTTACGAGCAGTAACTTGAATAACTTCTAATTGATTTTTCTTTACCGCTGGCGCTTGCTCAGCAGCAATAGTAGAAAATGAAGTGCCTGCTACGGCAGAGAGTAACGCTGCATTTACTAGGGTTGCTAACGTAGATCTTTTCATTGCTTTCATGTCGGGGATTAACCTTTTTAGTGCACTCTTGTTCAACGGTTGATGTGTTGCGCCACTTACAATAGCGGACTCAGGCAATTTTTCGCGATACGCTACGCGGACCTCTTTCTCGAGAGTGCAAAACGAATTAAAGAGGCTGAATGAGTGGTTAATATTATAACACCCTGACGCTCTTTTACTGCATAAAAGAAACATAAAAAAAACAATTTGTGCAAAAAATACATCTCTTAAAATAATTAAAAATAAACCCTTTAAAAAACAAAAATAGCGGACATTTGACCTGTTTCAAATTAAAGTTATGCTATATAGACTTGATATTAAACTTGTTTGACCCTGCTAATAACAATAGCTACCTTATCTGGGCGCTCATACTATTTACTTAAGGATTAAAATGAATCTTACGAATACACTCACCAAAAACTGGTCGTTACTTTTACTTCGTGGTGTTATAGCCATACTGTTTGGTTTAATAACCTGGTTTGCACCTGAGGCGTCGTTGCAAGTTATGTTATTAGTTTTTGCTGGCTACTTTTTATTTGATGGCATATTAAGAGTTTGGGTTGCCATAACATCAAAAAAATCAAATCCCTTTTGGATGCTATTATTAATTGGTGGCTTACTGAGTATTATTGCCGCTTTTGTCACTTTACTTGCACCAAACCTTACCGCCTTATTGTTACTTTATTATGTTGCTGCGTGGGCGATTGCAATTGGTGTAGTAGAAATATTTTTAGCCCAAAAGTTACGTAATGAAATTAGTAACGAATGGATTTTAATTATTAGTGGTTTTATTTCTATAATATTTGGACTGTACTTAGTATTTAACCCAGGTGCAGGCATTTTAACCTTGCTTTGGTTAGTTGCTGCATACGCTATAGTATTTGGCGCGCTTATAGTTGGTTTAGCGCTTAAATTAAAAAAATTAAATCAAAGCCGCTAATTCAGTTGGCTTAGCACCAAAATGCTAAGCCACTTTTCTTTATATTTAATGGGTGCTAATTACAGTGGCGTATTGAATTTTTTATCATCAATATGAATAATACGTTGTGGTAAGGCAATTTTAATATTATTTAACTTAAACTGCTTATAAAGACTAAAACGAATATCGCTGCGAACTTGGCGCAACATCGTTTCAGACTCTGCATACACCCAAAAATAAGCACTAAACATCATCGCGCTTTCAGCAAAGTCATCTAACAACACCGCTTTTGGTAAGGTGGGTAATATTGCCGGATGATCTGCAAGCACTTGTTGCATCAGTTTTTCAACCAATTCAACATCTGAGCCATACATTACACCCACATTAACCGAGGTACGTGCATTACGATCAATTAGCGTCCAATTAGTTACTGTGTTTTCTAATAATTGGCTGTTTGGTACTAGCATATGTACGCCATCGTTACGGCGAATACGGGTTGAGCGAGTGTTTATCGTTTCAACTACGCCCTTAGCATTGCCCACCTCTAAAAAGTCACCAATACGAATTGGTCGCTCCCACATTAATATCCAGCCACTAATAAAGTTATTAATGATATTTTGCGCACCAAAACCAACACCTATCGCAATAGCACCCGATACAAAAGCAAAAGCGGTAAGCGGTATATTTAACACCTCTAAAGAAGTGAAAATTAAAATTGCGATACTTAAAATAAAATAAATTCGCGTAAACAATAGCACCGCATCAGGGTTCATTTTACGTTTAAGTAATGATTTTTTTATTAACTTACCAATACGAGTAACCACAAACCACATAGTAAATAATATCAATGGGATCTGAATTACTTTTACCACTGTAATTTGCACATCGTTGTAACTAAAAAGTACAAAAGCAAGCATTTGATTTAATTGTTCTAGTGTCATTTATTATCCAAATAAGTAAGAAGATACCGCTCTATAAACGTGTGTCTAAAATAAAAGTAAAACTGGTTCAGGGTTCGCTAAGTTTAGCACGTCATAATATTAGGGGAATAAAATCAATTTATACAATCAACTAACCTTTTATGGTACTTAGTGCTATATAAATAGTGTACTTGCACTGGAGATAACATTATGACGCAACTAACTTTAGCTCAAAAACTAGCAACCTTGCAGCCGCAGGTTGACCTTAATTTATTTGAAACTAGCCTCGAATACCGTAATAAAATTTTATCTTTACTCGCTCAACAAGAACAAGCACTGGCAACTATTAATCAAGAATTTGGCCAACAGCAACCGGTAAACTTTAGCTCTGATAAAAAATTTGTACTAGGTTACAATTAAAATTTGGATACTTTTTTTGCTTATTTACTTAACTAAGTAGCTCAAACGTTTATATTTAGAGCTACTTTTACCCACCTTTTCCTCTATTATTCGCTAATTTGCGTTTAAATCCCGCTTAATACCGATAAACATGATTGTATATAACTCTAAATTTGATAAGTTAACTGTGTTTTTCGACTCGCACAGCCTATTTCGGCTAATATTTTTATGGAGTTACTATGCGTAAAACATTGATCGCCACTACTATTGCTAGTGTTTTAGTATTATCTGCCTGTACATCAAACGATTCAAACAACATGGCAAAAGAGAGCGCTACACAAGTGCAAAACATTAACGCAAACAATGTATTGTTCAAATCAAGCCCATTACAATATATGGCACCAGAATTTAATAAGTTCTCTACTAAAGATTACGAAGCTGCTTTCGATGCCGGTATTGCTCAGCATAAAGCACAAGTATTAGCAATTGCTAACAACCCTGCCCCAGCTACATTTAAAAATACGTTAGTTGAAATGGAGCTGTCGGGTGAGTTATTAAATCGCGTATCTACTGCATTTTATAACTTATCAGGATTAATTTCTGACAGTGAATATCAACGTATCGATGAGAAAATGGCGCCTGTACTTTCAGCGCACTCAGACGATATTTACTTAAATGGCGCATTATTTAAACGCGTACAAACTATTTACGACAATAAAAGCAAACTAAATGCAGAAGATCAGCGTCTTGTTGATTTTTACTACAAACAGTTTGTTAAAGCCGGTGCCAAATTAAACGACGCTGAAAAAGCAAAAATGCGTGAAATTAACTCTGAGCTTGCTAAGCTTTCAACGGCATTTTCGCAAAACGTTTTAAAATCGTTTAAAGAAGATGTAATTGTTGTTACCGATAAAAGTAAATTAGCCGGTCTTTCTGAAGGCGAAATTGCAAGCCTAGCCGATGCAGCTAAAAAAGCAGGCAAAACCGGTTACATGATCACTTTAGTAAACACCACGCAGCAGCCAATTTTAAGTAGCCTAGAAAACCGCGACTTACGCGAGCAAGTGTTTACAGCTTCAACTAAGCGTGCGGCTAAAACTAACGGCCCTATTATTATTAAAGAAACCAACCTTCGCGCTCAAAAAGCAGAGCTTTTAGGCTATAAAGATTGGGCTTCTTATGTAATGACTTCGCGTATGGCGCAAACCACTAAAAATGTTTACGGCATTTTAGATGACCTTGCACCTAAAGCAGTTGAAAAAGCAAAAATTGAAGCTGCAGCAATTCAAAAAGTAATTAACGATTCTGGCGAAAGTTTTGAACTTAAACCGTGGGATTGGGCTTTTTACGCTGAAAAAGTACGTGCTGAAAAGTACAACCTAGACCCAGCCCTAGTTAAACCTTACTTTGAATTACAATCGGTAATTCATAATGGTTTATTCTTCGCTATGGAAAAACTATACGGTATTACTTTTAAAGAACGTAAAGATCTGCCGGTTTACCACGAAGATGTAACTACCTTTGAAGTATTTAATGCTGATGGCAGTGCAATTGGTTTATTTTACATGGACCCATACGCACGTGAAGGTAAGCGTGGCGGTGCTTGGATGAGTGCATACGTAGGACAAAGTGGTTTAAAAAATACTAAACCTGTTATCTACAACGCGCAAAACATTCCAAAACCAGCAGCAGGTCAGCCTACATTATTAACGTTTGACGAAGTATCTACTTTGTTCCATGAGTTTGGTCATGCGGCGCATGGTTTATTCTCAGATGTTAAGTACCCAAGTCTAGCGGGCACAGCAACAGCACGTGACTTTGTTGAGTTTCCTTCTCAAGCAAATGAAGATTGGATGATTGAACCGACTGTATTAGCTAACTACGCTAAGCACTACAAAACTGGTGAGCCAATTCCACAAGACTTGCTTAACAAAATGTTAGAATCACAAAAATTCAACCAAGGCTTTGGTACTACTGAGTACTTAGCTGCGGCATTGCTTGATATGGAATGGCATTCATTTGGTTCTGATAAAAAAATAGCTGATGTAGAAGAGTTTGAGCAAAGCGCGCTAGAAAAACATGGTATTGCTTACTACCCTGTACCACCGCGTTATAAATCAAACTACTTTAGCCACACTTTTGCCGGTGGTTACTCTGCAGGTTACTACGCGTACCTTTGGACTGAAGTATTTGCAGCCGACGCCTTTGCCCATATGGAAAACAACGGTGGCTTAACGCGCAAAAATGGCGATAAGTTCCGTAAAGAAATCCTATCTAAAGGCAATAGCCGCGACTTAATGCAAAGCTACATTGAATTTAGAGGTCAAAAACCAACTACCGACGCACTTCTTAAGCGCCGTGGTTTAGTAGACTAATTAGTTAACTAATTAACACCTTTTAAAGAGCCCGCTTGCGGGCTCTTTTATTGCCATTAACTTAACCCACTTTTATAACCTTTTAACTCAAAGAAAATACCACTTTAAACAACTATGTTAATCTGAATAAAAAATTCAGGTGCCGCTATGAAACTCATATTAATACTCCCCATCACGCTTATTTTAGCTGCTTGTAACCAAGTGACTCAAAAACAACAAGCCGACATTATTATTAACCACGCCAATGTAATTAATATGATGACAGGGCAAATTACGGCTAATCAATCCATTGTTATCAAAAACTCTACTATTGTAGCCCGCGGCGGCAATGAGCTAAATTTACGTTACAGCGCTACGAGTCAAATTGATGCCAGTGGTCAATATGTAATGCCTGGGCTTTGGGATATGCATGTACACTTTGGCGGCGGTGAGCAACTAATAACAGAAAACAAACAGTTACTGCCGTTATATTTAGCCTATGGCATAACCACAGTGCGCGATGCAGCCGCTGATTTAAGTGAATCGGTATTACAATGGCGCGAGCAAATTAATCAAGGCACATTAATAGGCCCTACTATTTATACCTCAGGGCCAAAGCTAGAAGGTAAAGACTCAATTTGGCCTGGCGACTTAGAAGTAGAAACCAGCGCAGAAATGCACGCCGCCATTGATAAACTTGAGGCCATGAATGTCGATTTTATTAAAATTACCGACAGCGCTTTAACGCCACAGTTATACTTACAAGCAGTAAAAGAAGTTAAAAAGCGCGGTTATCAAATTTCGGGGCATATTCCTTTTTCGCTTTCGGTAACCGATGTGTCAAACGCAGGGCTTGATGCGATTGAGCATATGACCTACATGTTAAAAGCCGCCGCCGATAACGAACAAGAAATTTCTGCTAAGGTAAAATCAGGTATACTGAGCTACTCCAGTGCGCTGCCAATTATTACTGAGCATGTTGACAAAGCCACAGCAATGAAAAAATATCGCGTACTCGCAAAAAATAATACCGCTGTTGTGCCTACCTTAATTGGCGGCCAAATTACGGCCTACATTGATGAAAACGACCATCAGCAAGACGAGTACCTAAATTATTTAGGCAAAGGATTAAAAGCCACCTACCAATGGCGAGTTGATCGCGCAAATAAAGATACCCCTGAGCAAATAACACAACGCAAAGAGCGCTTTATAAAAACGGCAAAATTACTCCCTTGGGTGCAGCAAGCTGGCGTATCAATTATTGCAGGTACCGACGCCGGTTTTTTAAATTCTTATATTTATCCGGGATTGTCGTTGCATCAAGAACTCGCTATTTTTAGTGATTATGGGCTTACCCCGTTACAAACACTACAAAGTGCCACAATAGCTGGGCCTAAATTTTTAGGAAAAACGCAGCAATTTACCAGTTTAGAGGTAGGTAAAGTGGCAGATATTATTATTTTAGCGCGCAATCCGTTAGTTGATATTCGTAACACGCAATCATTACAAGGCGTTATTAGCCATAACCGCTACTACAATAAAAAAGCGCTAGAGCATTTAAAACTACAAGCAAAGCAATTTGTAAGTTCACAATAGTTACTTTTTAGTCCACTTATTTATCAAGTGGACTATTACCCTTTTTTATTATCTAGGTTAAACTCGTTGTTTTATTTGGAGTTATAAAAACCATGGCTTACTTGTTTGCCGTCACCCTATTATGGGCGTTCTCGTTTAGCTTAATTGGTGTGTATTTAGCAGGCCAAGTTGATGCATGGTTTAGTGTGCTAATCCGCATTGCACTGGCTGCATTAATCTTTTTACCGTTTTTAAAGGTTAAACAGACTCCTAAACCATTGGCGTTAAAATTAATGCTTATTGGTGCAGTGCAACTTGGTGCTATGTACAGCTTTTACTATCACTCATTTTTATATTTAAGCGTGCCTGAAGTACTACTATTTACAGTGATGACCCCGCTTTATATCACCCTACTAAACGATGCTTTAGAAAAACACTTTAACCCTCGCTTTTTTATTGTTGCTATTATTGCTATTGGCGGCGCGGTAGCCATTAGGTATGAAGGCATAAGTAGCGACTTTTTGCTTGGCTTATTATTAGTCCAAGCGGCTAACCTGTGCTTTGCCATTGGCCAAGTGGCCTATAAACGCTTAATGAGTAACAGTACTCTTGAGCACAAATCGGTGTTCGGTTGGTTTTTTATCGGCGCTTTGTGCGTTGCTTTAGTGTGCTACCTGCTGTTTGGCAATACCGATAAACTACCGACAACCACAACTCAATGGAGCGTGCTTATTTATTTAGGAATCGTAGCGTCTGGGTTTGGTTATTTTGTTTGGAACAAAGGGGCTACCTTAGTAAATGTGGGGGCGCTGGCGGTAATGAATAACTTACTGATCCCTGCTGGTATTATTGTTAATGTGCTTATTTGGAACAGAGATGCCGATTTATTCAGGCTAGCTATTGGTGCTGGAATTATTTTAGCTGCATTATTGGTGAATCAATACTTTAATAAAAGTGCCATAAAATAGCGCTACACTTACATTATCTTAATAATTTAAAGTTGTTTTAAATGCTCGATAAAATAATTTTAGTCGCCTGTTTTATTTTTATAATTACTGGCTGTAGCAATACACTAATTAACAAACAAAATACTCAACTGGGTACGCGTCCTTATTATTTAATTAACGATATGGACGCTGGTGATTTAAAGGCACAATTAGAATCGTGTAGTGAAGGCCCTTTTTATCGCACCGACTTTTCAATTGGGCATCGCGGTGCGTCTATGCAGTACCCTGAGCACACTAAAGAAGCCTACACTGCTGCAGCAAGAATGGGCGCAGGTGTTGTAGAGTGCGATGTTACATTTACAAACGATAATGAGCTTGTATGTCGCCATTCACAATGCGATTTACACACCACAACCAATATTTTAGCCATTCCTGAATTAGCTGCTAAATGCAGCGAACCATTTATCCCCGCCGACGCTGAAAACGCAGTAACCGCCTCTGCAAAGTGCTGTACTAGCGACATTAGCTTGAGCGAGTTTTTAACGCTTAAAGGCAAAATGGATGGTGCAAACATTCAAGCAACTACTGTTGCACAGTATATGCAGGGCACACCTAGTTGGCGCACCGACTTATACGCAACTAATGGCACATTAATGACGCATAAACAAAGTATTGCGTTATTTAAAGCACTCGGGGTAAAAATGACCCCTGAGCTTAAATCACCAGAAGTTAGCATGCCTTTTAAAGGCATGACGCAAGAGCAATACGCGCAAAAAATGTTAGATGAATACACTCAAATGGATATACCGGCGTCGCGAGTATACCCGCAATCATTTAATCTTGATGACGTAAAATATTGGATAAACAACAATCCTGATTTTGCTGATCAAAGTGTCTATCTTGACGGGCGCGATAGCGATGCTGGGTTCGATCCAAGTAATCCACAAACATGGCAACCTAGCATGGATGAACTGGTTACTAATGGGGTGAAAATTTTAGCCCCACCTATTTGGATGATGTTAAAAATAGATAAAGAAAGCAATATTGTGCCATCACAATACGCAATTGCCGCTAAAGCTGCAGGCTTAGAGCTTATTGCATGGAGCCTTGAGCGCTCAGGCCCACTTAACCAAGGTGGTGGCTATTACTATCAATCGATTGCTGATGTAATAAATAACGATGGCGATATGATGAAAGTAGTTGATGTACTTGCGCAAGATGTTGGCGTAATGGCTATATTTTCCGACTGGCCAGCAACCGTTAGCTACTACGCAAGCTGCAATAAAATGCCTGCTAGCCTTTAACTAGTCGTATATTTTATCGCGCTCAGTTACCATATAAATTTATATAACTGAGCGCAATTATGATCATCGAACAACATAACGCCGACTTGCCTACCCCTACAGGGTTGATGCGAACCACTATATACCGCCCTCAGGCGCAAGGGTTGTTTCCTGCACTTATTTTTTACTCTGAAATTTTTCAGCAAACCGCCCCTATTGCCCGCAGCGCCGCTATTTTAGCAAGCCATGGCTTTGTAGTATTAGTACCTGAAGTATTTCATGAGTTAAATCCTATTGGCACTGTGCTCGCTTACGACGACGCAGGTAAAGACAAAGGTAATGCCGACAAATGGGCTAAACCTTTAGAGCATCACGATAGCGACACCCAAGCCATGATCGACTTTGTAAAACAACAAAACTATTGCACAGGTACGCTTGGTGTAATGGGTGTATGTATTGGTGGGCATTTAGCATATAGAGCCGCATTAAACCCTGAAATTAAAGCTGCATTTTGTTTATACGCAACCGATATTCACAGTAATACATTACCAGCAAAAGCAGGTAATAATTCATTTGAACGTATGGCTGATGTACAAGGCGAAATTCACTTTATATGGGGTAAACAAGATCCACATGTGCCGCAAGAAGGCCGCACTAAAATTTATCAGCAATGCGTTAATACGGGTATAAATTACCAATGGCAAGAAGTAAACGCACAACATGCCTTTATGCGCGACGAAGGTGAGCGATACGACGCAGCGCTTGCAATAAGTATGTATCAACAAGCTGTGGCATTATTTAACCGCACTTTATAAATTAGATGTTTAAATTAATCCAAACGCTGGATAATAAATCTTTTAACCAGCGTTCATGTTAAATATTTTTTAGCATGCCTAAAGCAGTATGTTGTTTTACAAAGTAGGCTTTTAAATAATCTATAAATAGCCGCAATTTTTTAGAGCCTGCTGCTCCTGGCGGAAACACCCCATAAAGCTCAATATCTTTGCTTTTGTAATCGTCTAATATAATTTCTAGCAACCCTGCTTGCACTTTAGGCCACGCATCGTACAGCGGTATACGGCCTATGCCATGCCCGGCTTCAACAAAAGCAGTACGGGCAGCAGCGTTATTGGTACTTAAACCGCCTTGCATTGTAATGTCGTATTTTTTACCTTCTTTTGAAAGGGTTAACGTTTTACTGCCCAATTGATACACCACCCATTGATGCTGAGCTAACTCAACAGGGTTTTTAGGTTTGCCAAAATGAGCAAAGTAATCTGGCGAGCCACAAATACAGGTACTCATTGTTGTGAGTTTCGTTGCTTGTAAATTAGAGTCGCTTAGCGCCACCCCACGAATGGCAAAATCAAAACCATGCTTTATAATATCAACTACATCATCGCTAAGTTGTAGGTCTATGTTAATTTTGGGGTATTGGCGTTTAAAGCTATTAATAGCAGGCACTATTAATTGCATCCCTACATTTACCGGACAACTAATTTTGAGCAGCCCCTGAGGCTCACTTTTTATATTTTCTATTTGTTGATTTGCCGCATTGGCTTGCTCAGTAATTATTCTGCAGCGCTCGTAATACGCCACTCCCGCCTCTGTTAATGCCATAGTGCGTGTTGAGCGATTTAGTAGGGTAATTTCAAGTTGGGTTTCTAATTTTTTTAAATGGTAACTTGCCACCGCACGCGTTAAACCTAAATGCTTAGCCGCAGCGGTTAAACTACCCTGCTCTACAATTTGTGCAAACACCACCATACTTTTTAACTGCTCAAACGACACTTTCATAACATCTCCTAAATCCACTGTATTATTGTATCAATTATTAAATCAATAAAGTTAAATTTATCATCGTTGTTTAAAGCATTATTAGTGCATATAGTAGTTGGTAGCAAAGTTAACTAATTTAAATCATCAAAAGGAATATTCTAATGGCTAAAAAAATACTTATGGTTTTAACCTCACATGCAGAATTGGGCAACACAGGTGAAAAGACAGGTTTTTGGGTAGAAGAATTCGCAGCCCCTTATTACGCATTTAGAGATGCAGGCGTTGAAGTCACTCTTGCATCGCCAAATGGCGGCCAGCCCCCGATAGACCCTACAAGTACTCTTGCTGATTTTCAAACTGATGCAACTAAACGCTACGACGCAGACAGCGCCGCACAAGCATTAATGGCCAATACCAAAGTGCTTAGTGAAGTAAATTCGACAGATTTTGACGCGGTATTTTACCCAGGCGGCCACGGCCCACTATGGGACTTAGTAGAAAACACCGACTCTATTGCACTTATTGAAAACTTTATTAAAGAGCAAAAGCCAGTAGCGGCTGTTTGTCATGCCAGTGCCGTATTTTTAAATACTAAAGATGCCGATGGCAACGCACTGGTTGCTGGTAAAAAAGTAACTGGTTTTACTAACAGCGAAGAAGCTGCGGTACAACTTACCGACATAGTGCCATTTTTAGTTGAAGACGAACTAATTAAAAAAGGCGGCGACTATCAAAAAACAGATGACTGGGGTGTACTTGTACTCGAAGATGGCCTAGTAATTACCGGTCAAAACCCAGCAAGCTCAGAACTTGCTGCTAAAAAGCTACTAACCAAACTAGGTTAATAGCGATTTATAAGTAAAAAAGCACAGCATTTAATGCTGTGCTTTTTTAATTGCTTTGCATTAGTAAATACAATTCCTATACTGGCAACTATTAAGCTCAACTAGGACTATTATATGGCAACCAAGCCAACCACACGGTCATTACTAACAAGCAAACGCTTCGCTATTTTTAGTATTGTTACAATTTGCTTTTTTTTACAGCTAATTAATAGCTTACCTGGCATTAATCTTAATGGTTTTGGCATTTATCCGCGCAGCATTAATGGCTTAATTGGCATACTGAGCGCGCCATTTTTACATGGCAGTTGGTGGCACTTTGCCAGTAACATGCTGCCTTTTATGGTTTTAAGTTGGTTGATTTGCCAATACAGCGTTAAGCGTTTTTATAACGTATTTATTTTTACCGCATTAGTAGGTGGTTTTTTAGTATGGGCATTTGGTCGTAGTAATATTCATGTTGGTTTAAGTGGCGTTATATATGGGTTGTGGGGTTTTATACTTTGCTATGGCGTAATTAGACGTTCATTTAAATCCATTGTTATTGCTGTTGTCGTTGCCCTACTTTACAGCGGATTTGTTTGGGGTGTACTACCACAGCGCTTGCATATTTCGTTTGAAAGCCACTTATTTGGAGCATTGAGCGGATTGTTTTTAGGCTATAAATTAGCAAAATCCGACAAACTTAAAAGTCAAAAAACTCGCCTTTAATTTATTTTAATGGCCACATTTATTAATACATATATTTTTTTATATGTATTTCATTTAAACAGAGGTTATTTTTATGAGTGATCAAAATCAATACACCCCACCCAAAGTTTGGACATGGGACAGTGAGAGTGGCGGTAAATTTGCCAGCATTAATCGCCCCATCGCCGGCGCAACTCATGACAAAACCTTACCTATTGGCGAGCACGCATTTCAGCTTTATTCGCTTGCTACACCAAATGGTCAAAAAGCCGCTATTATGTTTGAAGAGCTGTTAGAGCTGGGCTTAACCGATGCAGAATACGACGCATATTTAATCAGCATAGGTGATGGTGATCAGTTTGGTTCTGACTTTGTTGATATTAATCCAAATTCAAAAATTCCAGCGTTAATGGATCATTCAACCACGCCGCCAACGCGTATTTTTGAATCGGGCTCTATACTGCAATACCTAGCAGAAAAGTTTGATGTGCTTATACCTAAAGATTTAAAAGCTAAAACTGAATGTCGTAACTGGCTATTTTGGCAAATGGGCTCAGCGCCGTACTTAGGTGGTGGCTTTGGCCACTTTTATAGTTATGCACCCACTAAAATGCAATATCCTATTGATCGTTTCACCATGGAAACCAAGCGCCAGCTTGACGTGCTAAACCGCCATTTAAGTGCAAACGAATACATGGCAGGAGATGAGTACTCAATTGCCGATATCGCAATTTGGCCTTGGTATGGCTCTTTAGTGCTTGGCGACATTTATGATGCAGCTGAATTTTTAGATGTTGCCTCATACACTCATGTTGTACGTTGGGCTAAACAGGTTTCAAAACGCCCTGGCGTAAAACGTGGTCGTCGCGTTAACCGCACATGGGGACCTGAAGAAGAGCAACTAGCAGAGCGCCACAGTAGTAGTGACTTTTAACCTTGCTGTTATTGATAAACTAAAAAATCAGCTGTAATAGCTGATTTTTTAGTTTAGGTGTTGCCTTATTTATAATTACGCTTTAACACTCAGTATCGAATCACCTTGTGATAAAGCAAACTTTTCTTGAACCGCCGATAAAATAGAACTTTTATCTTCGTCATTTAACTGGCTTGAATACTGCGCTAACAACTCATCTAAATAACTAACTACATCTTTAGTATTTACTTGCTCAATTGAATTTTTAGGCGGTGGTGGCGGGCGCTGACCTTCAGGTCGAGCATCATCACCTATGCTTTTAGCGTCAAACTCCAACTCGCCCATTAGCTCAGCCAACTCTTTTGTTGGCGCTATACCTTGCTCTTTAAGTGCAGCTTGAATACTTAGCGCGTTTTCTGCCGTTAAATTTTCGGCATCGAATTCAGCGAGTGTTTGTTTTACAAAGTCACTTTGTGCTGTTGTTAACTTTGCGGTTTGGCTACTTTGTTGCAGCACCAGGCTTGCAGAATTACTGCTAATATTATTAATCATTACAGTATCCTTTCAACGCTTACGACGAGGTGGTTTATGATCATTTACTTCTTGCTCACTAATTTCGCCATTACCATCTGAATCTATTTCGTCAAAAATTGTTTGTGCGTCTTCGCCGTGTGGTGGTTTTTTAGCGCTAAACTCTGCATAGCTAATTACGCCATCGCCATTGGTATCCATGCTTGAGAAATCAGGTTTAGGTGGTTTGCTATCGCTGCCTCTTGCTGCAACATTTACTGAAAAAGCAACCGACAATAGTGTAATAATTGTAAGTGATGACAAGTGTTTCATGCTCGTAACCTTTTGTTTAATTAATAACGAAAGATTACGCTATAAAAATGCAAACAATGTGCAAATAATGAGGAAGTAAAAATAATGTATATCGCTAATGCATAAATTTAAAATGATAGCAAAATGCTAATGCGAGTAAATAGCTAAAGTGGCTATTAATTACTTACGTTAACGCATCGTATTTGCTAATTAATCAAATATTTTGTTGTTAATTACACTGCTGTGGATTTACAAAGCGATAACCAACACCATAAACCGATTGAATAACGCTGTCGGTTTTGGTTAATTCGTCCAGCTTTTTACGCAATTTTTTTATATGACTATCAATAGTACGCTGGCTCACAATACGTTGATCGGCGTACATAGTATCCATTAAGCTATCGCGCGAATAAATACGGTTAGGGTTGTTAAACAAGGGCTTAAATAACTGAAACTCAACATTGGTAAGCTCAATACTTGCTGCTTTGTATTTTACACTGTAGGTGCTTTCATCAAGTTGCATAACATTGGTTTTTGGCTTAACGTTATTCAAGCGCCTTAAAATAGCTTTAACACGCGCCACCAGCTCTGCATAACTAAAAGGCTTACAAATATAGTCATCGGCTCCTAATTCAAGCCCAAGTAATCGGTCAATCTCCTCTACCTTTGCCGACACCATAATGATAGGCACATTAGAGAACTGCCTAATTGCTTTACACAATTCAATTCCGCTTTGACCAGGTAGCATTATGTCGAGCAAAATCACACTAGGCTTGTTAATTTCAAGCCAAGGTAGTACTTCATTACCATGATGTATTTGATGCGTTATGTAATGATGGCTTGTTAAAAAATCGCTTATTAAGTTAGCCAGCTTAACCTCATCTTCTACAATCAGTATTTGCTCTTGCATAGTGCCCTCTAAGCTTTAAATAAGGGTAATTTAATAATGATAGCAAGACCGCCTAAACTAGATTTTTCAGCTTTAATCTCGCCTTTATGACCTTTAACTATGTGCTGACAAATAGATAACCCCAAACCCGAACCGCCCTCTTGGCGATTTCGCGAACTATCTACTCGGTATAAATACTCAAATAAGTGCGATAAATGCGACGGCTCAACCCCCACGCCATTATCTTCAATAATAAGCTGTAAATACATTTGCCCTTTAATACTTATATTACTCGCCGTTAATGAAATAGTAGAGCATTGTGCGTAATGCACTGCGTTCATTAAAATATTATCGAATAACTGTAAAAGGCGTGTTTTATCTGCTTGAACGGTTATATTTTTTGCAGCATTTAATAGGTAAAGCTTTATATTATGTTGCTCAAGTATAACCTGATATTTTTGCTCAATAGTATTTAATAACAATGCCATATCAGTAGCTTGCATAGTGTAATGCATGCCCCCTAACTCTGCGCTATTGATCATATGCAAATCGTCTATTAAGCGCTTTAAATGCAGGGCTTCGTCGTTGGCCGAGTTTATATTTTTTGCATTTGGCTCGCGTATGCCAAGTAGCATAGCTTCAAGCTCACCAAGCAAAATGCTCATTGGCGTTCTAAGCTCATGAGAAATATTGGCAAGCCAGCGTTTACGTACTTGCTCGTCTTTGGCGAGCGTAAATGCAAGCGTATTAAAATCCTCGCTTAACTGCCCTAGTTCGTCTTTTCGATCTAGGGTCAGCTTAGTCTCGTAATTGCCTTGCGTTAAGCGGTGCATACCGTTAGCTATTTGTTTTACTGGGCTAACTAAATGCCGAGATAATAAAAAGGTAACCAGTAATGTAAGCAGTACCGCCGCTAAAGCAATAAACCATAAGTAGTTTGTTTGCTGCTGTAAAAAATCAAGTTCGTAGCCATCAACTAAGCTATCTCTTTTGGATACAGCTAAATAACCAACCGCTTTATTATTCACTGTAATGGCTGTAGTCATATAGTTTAAATTACTTAAATACCTGCCCACTATTCGCTGTTTATTTTCGTCAAGCAAAGCATAATGAGCAATATTTTCAGGAGGTGGTCGGCGCGCGCCTAAAACAATATGCTCGGATGGTGGTGGCCGGCGCATCATTCGCCCTCTTGGATCAGGGCTTTTTGGTAACTTAGATAAAAACTGGCTGTTTTCTAGTTGCGATTCTATAAGCATTCTAAAGTTTTTGTCGCCGCCAATAACTAACTCCCACGAGGGCGTTTTTTGATACTGCTTTGCAAGTTGTAGCGTAAGTGGTTCTAATGCTTTTATCTCTTTTGCATTAACAAAATCAATAACGCCTTGCCCTATACTCCACTGTATAAGTATTACTATCCCTGCAATAACACTAAAGGTAAAACTAAATAGTATTAAAAAAAGTTTATTATGAATTTTCATTAATGCGTATTTTTAACCTTGCTAGGAAAGCTTTCAAATCGGTATGTTATAAACTCTTTGGTTTGATCATTAACATACAACGTAGCAACTATTTTTTTGCCCTGAGCGGTCCAATACATGTGACCATGATTATTTAAAGTAACCGATACGGTATTTATACCACTTTTAAATAAGTTAGCAGGTAAATGCAATGCATGTCCGTAAATTCGCTGTATTTTAACGCCATTAATATATAAATGAGCGTGGCCTTGTAAAAAACCGGTATTTTCGTTTGTTGTCGCGCTCATCATTTGTTGCATGTTCATTGCGCCCTCAGGAGGCACTGATAAATCATAACGCTGTGTATCTAAAATTAAGTTATAACCCGACATACTATCTTTTAATAACTTAAGGCTCAGTGCCGGTGTGGGTGCAGCGTTTGGTACTGCAATAGGCATATGGCTATGATCCATCATTTCCTGCTGCGCAAAGAGCTTAAAGCTCAATAGCACAGCAGTAGTTAGGATCAATGCGTATTTAAAATAACGCATAGTTACTCCTTACCTTCTTGGTGGTGGACCCATTGTTTCGCCCGTATCACAGCGACCAATTGAATTATCAGCTAATTGACCTTTAAAACGTGGCCCAATTTGATAAGGGAACGAAGGCTGTAATTTACCATCGCTGTCTAACGAAAGTGTTATGTGGTAGTGATAACCTTTACCATCGTTGGTATCGTGGCCGTTATGCTCATCAAGTTGTGCACCTGCTACTGTTTTTTGGGCGTAGTAATAATCTTCAAAATAATAACCGTCGTCGGCATTTAATGTATTACCTGAAAGTGTTGTTACTTCTGCGCCAATAGCTGGGCCTGTATCGCTTATTTGTGTACCTTGGCTAATATCGTATTGATTGACTAAAGTACAGCTTCGCTCACCTTGCGTACCACAACCGCCCTCGCTTGTTGATGCACCATAATCGCGCATTTCCCAACCGCTTAATGCAAGTTGCCCGTTACTTTCATAAGGGCCATAAAGTGGGTAGCCATCAGCTGCAAAACCATAAATTGGTGAATGCGCATCGCCATCATCTTCAAGTAAATCAGCTAAGCAGCTCGTGTAAAAATGATGATGATATTCTCCGTTAGCAGCGTGTCCGCCACATACATCCACATCGTATTGTTCGGCAATTGGCGCTAACGTATACCAAACATTATTACCGTAGCTCATACCATCGCCCCAATTAAATATGCTGGTGCCATTAACCATTAAACCAACTGTACCTAGGCCAGTTTCACAGGTTTCGGTGTCAGGTAAATCGGTGGGTGTTATTGGAAAGTACGCTTCTACAGCTTGTTCAGTCGGACAACCAGGTCCTGGAGGCCAATAGCCTGCACCGCCTGTATCATTACAATTTTCAGTGCTGCTGTTATAACCTATGTCTTCACCAAAAGAGATTGTTTGCCCTACTGCTGCTGAGGTTACACCGTTATAAAAATCGGTGGCTGCACGTGGGCGGTTATTTAGCGCGTCTACTTGCTCTTGTGTAAGCGTTACGTCATATTTTGGAATATCTGTGGTTTGCACGTACATGTATTCAACGTCAGCATCATCTTGTGCAACGCTAACAACTTCAACTGATTGCACATCTTCAACCACTGCACCATTATTTTGTATATAAGTAGAAGTTGTATCCTTGTTAATTAGCCAACTAGCAAGCTTTGCACTGGTATTGCTAGTATAATCTGATGATGCACGCACAGTAATTGTTACACTATCTATAACAACATCATTAGTGCCATCATCTGCACTGAGTTCAAATATCAGTGCTTCGTCGGTTAATACCTCAGGTGCTACAAACTCTGTTGACGTTGCAGTACTTAAAGATAAACTAACGGTTGTGCCCGATGTTTGCGACCAGCTAACCGATACTTCACCATCATCTTCAACCGTAGCGTTTAAATAAACGGTATCACCCGCATTAACTATTTGATCAATACCCGCATTAACTGTTGGAGCTGCATTGCTGACTATTTCGCCTTCAATAGTTGCACTTGTTGAATCGCTATTACATGCGCTTAAAGCGATGCAAAGTGCACTTAATGCGAATAACTTAGCTACATTCGAGGTTTTTGTTTTAGAGTGCGTTTTCAATGTTTGAACCTTTACATTAACGTTTAATAAAACAAAGTTAACAAGTAAAAGTGCAAACAATGTGCACAAACTAAGGAAGAATCTACATTAAAATTACAATTGTGGCCTTTTGAGCACAAATTTATCTTTGGTTGTACTAAAGTAATCGCCGCCCATTTTGCCCACTGCATTTAATAATTCAGGGTCAATATAGCCATTACTCATCACGCTATCGTTTATACAAATACCCACTACATCCAATAACATCATTTTTCCGCCGCCAGGCTCATTGGAAATGCTAATAACCTCGCGTAACTTACATTCAAACCGTACTTTTGAACCGGCAACACTTGGCGCGTTAACTAACAGACTTGGAGCTTGGGCGATGTTAGCTGCATCAAATTCACTTATATCACTAGGATAATTTGCACAACTTTGATTCATTTTTTCAACTAGCTCTTGGCTAACTATATTAACCACACATTCTTTAGTTGCCATTAAATTACTGAGCGTATCTTTATTCGTTTTATCACTTGGGTTTACTTGTGTAACGCTTAAAACAGGTGGTTTGCAGCTAGCCACAGTAAAAAATGAATAAGGCGCAATATTCGCAATACCTTCACTATTTAATGTGCTTATCCATGCAATTGGTCTAGGGCTTATTGCGCCTACTAAGTAAGAATAAACATTTTGACTGGTGTTTTCGGTTAGATCTAAAAACATACTTTTCCCTTTAATACATTAAAACTAAATCTTAATTCAAAGTAGTTACGTATAGGCTTGGCTGACTTAGCTAAATAACAAACTAATTTTTATCTCCATTTAAAGCAATAAACAAATTATATGAAAATAAACATAGTGTGGTTTAAACGCGATTTACGCCTTAGCGATCATCAACCATTAAAAAATGCATTTAGTAACGGCTTACCTACCCTACTACTTTATAACTTTGAGCCATTAATGCTTGAAGATGCACACTACAATGAGCGGCATTGGCGCTTTGTATATCAATCAATAGTTGAGTTAAATAATCAACTAACACGCTTTAATGCCTGCGTTTATATATTTAATTTAAACATGGGTGACTTACTTGAATCGTTAAAGACGCAGTTTGAAATAGTTAATATTTTTAGCCATCAAGAAATAGGTTTAAACAATACCTTTGAGCGCGATAAAGCCATTAAAGTGTGGTGCCAACATAACCACATTAATTGGCAGGAGTCGCAAACAGGCGCAGTAATTCGCGGCAAAAAAAATCGTAATAATTGGAACGAGCGCTGGCAGCAAACAATGCAAGCACCTATCGCGGTTCCTAATTGGAAAAGTATAAAAACAATTACCCTCAATAATTACCAAGCACCTGAGCTGCCAAGCGCTTACACCCAAAATCACGACAGTTTTCAACAAGGCGGCCCGCTGCAAGCACGCACTGTATTACAGAGCTTTTTTGCCGAACGTGGTAAAGGCTATCAAAAAGGAATATCAAGCCCAAGTTTGAGCCAAGTACATTGCTCTCGGCTTTCGCCGTATTTAGCCTGGGGGAACATTAGCCTTAGGCAAGTGTACCAAATGGCCTTTGACGAATATTATTCAAAACATCCTGATAAAAGAGGCTGGAAGCGCCCACTTGCTGCGTTTGTATCGCGCTTGCATTGGCACTGCCACTTTATGCAAAAGTTTGAAAGCGAATGCTCTATGGAGTTTTTAGCACTTAATCCGGGTTATCACGTATTTCCGTATCGTGATGACGAACATGTAAAAAGCGATATTGAACGCTGGGCGCAAGGTCAAACAGGTATTCCAATTATTGACGCTTGCATGCGCTGCTTAAAAGCCACAGGTTATATAAACTTTAGAATGCGCGCCATGCTTGTAAGCTTTGTAACGCATCATTTAAATATAAGCTGGCAACAAGCAAGCTTTCCTCTTGCTAATTACTTTTTAGATTTTGAACCAGGAATTCACTACCCGCAAATTCAAATGCAAGCCTCGGTAACTGGCATTAATACTATTAGGCATTACAACCCAATTAAACAATCGGAAGATCAAGACCCAACTGGCTCATTTATAAAAAAGTGGTGCCCCGAGCTTGAAAAACTCCCTATTGAATATTTACACCAGCCTTGGCAACAAACTCCAATGGAAGCGCTATTTAACGATTTTAAGCTAGGGGAAGATTACCCCGAGCCCATGCTTGATTTAACAGCAGCCTCAAAAGCAGCGCGCGAGCGCTTATGGCAATATCGCGAGCGAGCGGATGTTAAACGCGCCATAGGGAGTATTCTTAAAAAGCACGTTGCAATTACACCAAAAACAAGCCAAGTAAAAAATAAAACCACTAACGATGGCTCATAAAAAGCAAAGCTTACCTCAAAAAATATGTCCCATTTGCAGTAAACATTTTACGTGGCGTAAAAAATGGCAACGCGACTGGGACAATGTTATTTACTGCTCAAAGCGCTGTAAGTGCAACAAGTAATAATAGCTGGCGCTTATCTTGCAATAACCTTATAAATACAACGCTTTTTAGCTATTTTGTGATTATTTTTGCAAATAACACTCACCTAGTATGAAAAGCTTACCGCCAATGCAATAAGGAGAAGATGATGACAATTAAAAAATCTGCAAACTCAAAATGGTCTGGTGATATTAAAACAGGTAAAGGCAGTATTTCTACGCAAAGTGGCGCGCTTAATAATCAACCCTACGGATTTAATACCCGCTTTGAAGATAAACCCGGCTCAAACCCTGAAGAATTAGTAGCTGCGGCGCACAGTGCATGCTTTAGTATGGCATTATCGCTAGCATTAGGTGAAGCAGGGTTTACCGCCGACAACATTGATACCAAAGCGGTGGTTAGCTTAGATGAAGTAGACGATGGTTTTGCTGTTACCCATATTGCGCTTGAAGTTAATGCTAAAATTGCTGATATTGCAAACGAGCAGTTTCAAGCTTTATGCGAGCAAACTAAAAAAGGCTGCCCTATTTCTAAACTAATGAATGCTGAAATATCACTCACAGCAAACTTACTTTAAAGCCCTTAACCTAGTTTGCTAGTAATTACATAAATAATTACACCAATAGGCCAAGCATTATGCTTGGTCTACTTCCTAGTTAATCACCTTATTTATAAAACCTTTGATTAATTAAACAATTAACTCACTAAAGTAGTAAATACCTTTTCGTACTTTTATTATGTTTTGCGGAGTTATAATTGATACAAGGTAGATTTACTTAAATAAAAATGATCTTTCTAATACTGAGTAAATTTGTTACTTTTTATTAAAGCTGTTTTCGAATAACCTTCGTATATAGCAATTTTTATTACACTTGCTCCACCAGCTCTTCTATAGATAAAAGCGTAGCACAGTAATTACCCCCTCTAAATTGAAAGGACAATAATAATGGATGATAAAGCAAAAAATTGTGAAAAGGTCTCATGTAGTAATTGCGCAGATTTAGATGAGCTCGGATTTGATTTTACCATGGCTTTTCAACCTATTATTAACTGTAAAACCCAAAGTATTTACGGTTATGAAGCATTAGTTAGAGGGCTAAATAATGAGTCGGCTTATTCTATTATTTCTAAAATTACAGTCGATAATCGCTATACGTTTGATCAACTGTGCCGTATAAAAGCCATTGCATTAGCGGCAAAACTAAAAATAGACTCCATTTTAAGTATAAACTTTCTTCCTAATGCTATTTATAAACCTGAGCGTTGTATTCGCACTACATTAGAAGCCGCTGAAAAGTATAACTTCCCGACAAAAAATATTTTATTTGAATTTACCGAAGTTGAAAAAATTGAAGATACCGCCCATGTAAAACGCGTTGTTAACTATTATCAGTCTCTTGGGTTTAAAACAGCCACTGATGATTTTGGATCGGGTTATTCTGGCTTAAATTTATTAGCCGATTTTCAAACCGATATTATTAAGCTTGATATGGCACTTATACGCGATATAGATAAAGATGCAAAACGCCAAATAATTGTGACTCATTGCTTAAATATGTTTCGCGATTTAGGAGTTATAACATTGGCCGAAGGCATTGAAACATTGGAAGAATATACATGGCTTAAAAATGCGGGTGTTGAGCTTATGCAGGGGTATTTGTTTGCTAAACCGGGATTTGAAAGCTTACCAGATGTAAACTTTGCTAACTTAAATTGCCAAGCTTAAATACCGGCTAATATTTATATTTAGCCGGTATTTTTATGCTCCTTTTATACTAAGGAGAGAGTAAAGTTACATATTACCTAGCTCTATCATCATCGCGGTGTACATGCGCAAGTTAAGCTTTAGCTGCTCAAGGGTAATAAACTCATGCTCAGAGTGTCCGGTGTAACGCTTACCTGGCATTGATGGGCCAAACGATACCGCATTATCAAATAACTTAGCGTTAGTACCGCCGCCAATAGAGACAAAACCCGCTTGTTGATCACCCGTAAAGTGCTTAAAAATATCAAGTAATTTTTGCGCATGCGGCGCGTCATCAAGTAGCATAGGCGTACCAATAATAGTTTTAACATCACTTAGTGTTACATTGTTAGTGGCTTGCCATTTTGCTAGTGCACTGTCTATTTGCTGCTTTAACACCAACTCTTCTTTGCCCATAGGGCGGCGCGCATTTACACTAAGCGTTAGGGCATTTCCCTCTCGTTCAATCACAGTAGGTGCCACTGTCATTGGCCCCATAAAATCATGTTTATAGGCAATATCGCCAAACTGTTTGCCATGAATACCTAAACCAATCAGCTGATTTACAAAGTTAATTAACTGCCCATCGCTATTATTTTCAAGCACTAGACCTTTAAATATTTCGGCTAAATAAGCAATTGCGTTAACACCCGACTCTGGCTCTGATGAATGCGCCGATACGCCTTTTACACTAATTGCGACAGCAGTATCGCTTTGCTGAGCAAAGTTAAACTCTACTTGCTTAAGCGTACTGGCTTTGGCTTTTAATTGAGTAAGTAACTTAGCATCGGCATTATGCAGTACTAGGCTGGCGTCTTCTGGTATTTGACTTACAAATGCACCACCTGCAACATCACTAACATAAACGCCTGTTTTTGCCGAGGTAGCATTGAACGTTGGCGCAATTAAACTCCACCCTTTTTCAGCCACCACTACCGGGTATGACGCATCAATTGTTACTGCGTACTTTGGCTGCTCATAGGTTTTCATAAACTCAGTAAGCGGGCCCCAATCAGACTCCTCAGCAAGGTAAATCATTAACTCAATGCGGTTATTAAGCGTTATGCCTTTATCTTTAATGGCTTTCATGGCGTAAAGCGCTGTCGCTATTGCGCCTTTATCGTCTTCGGTACCGCGGCCAATTAAGCGCCCAGGCTCTGATGTTGTATCAATAATAAATGGGCTTTGCTGCCACTTACTCGCATTAGCTGGTTGCACGTCGCCGTGTGTTACTACGGTTACTTTATCGCTTTGTTCCCCAAGTCCAATTAATACTGTGTAGCCTAAATCCTGATAATCTAAACCCAGCTCGGCCGCTTTCATTTTGAGTAAGGCTTTAAAACCAATAAAGTCGGGATTTTGTGGTGCGCTAATATCGCTTTTATTCACAGTAGGAAATGATACTAAATTGGTTAGTGTATGTACCTGGGCGCTTTGGTAGGTATTTACGGCATAATTGGCAACACTATCAATATTTTTATTTAACTGTGCTTGGGCACTAAACGCAAATAATGCAACACTGGCTAACGCTAACTTTTTCAAAACAATTCCCATTTAATTAATCACTAAGAAACATAATTATAACCTTGTGTATCTCACACAAACAGCGCTTTGCGGTAAAGTCACATTACAACCAGTGCAATTAGTTAAATATTTATATAGTTGCTTTTATACTTGGTGCTATATAATGCGCGCCTTAAAATTATGAGTATTAAACATGAACCGTCGCAAAAAAATCGTTACTAAATTTCAAAAGAAAGACAAGCGCACCAATGCCAAATTACATAAAAGCAAAAAGCCAGGTTATGTATCAAAAGCTGAGCGCGAAAAACTTGAAAAACTTACTGACGAAAAAGTAGAACAAACAACTGAGCAAACCGCTGAACCTGAAGCTGAGCAACAATAAGCGCTTTTAGGCGCTTATTGTTTTAAGTTTTTACGGATCTATTGTGGTAAAAGTAGCGTATCGCTCAATAACCTACTACCACAGTGGTAACTATTAATTTAAAAGCCATAGTAAATTTATATAGCCCTTCTATTTACCGTTTCAACCTTAAAACGCGTAGCTTAATGCTAAATTTAATGATCTTCCTTGTCCTGCTAATTGTGTAAAGCCGGTTGCGTTATCTTGTTTAAACCCAGCAATGCTAACCCCACCTAATGGTAGTTGGTAATACTGATCAAATAAATTTGTTACCTCAACACTGAGTGTAAATGCATCCCACACTGTTTTAGAACTTAAATTAACTAAATGATAGCTATCGGTTTGGTTTTCAAAGCGGTTGTTATCTACTCTCGTTTTAGTATCGACCCATTGCCATAAAAGTAAGTTTTCAACATTACCAACTTGCTGGCTAATACCAAGCTGGGTTTGCAATGGTTTAATTTGATAAAGCGGCTGAGTGCTAGAGTTACCATCGCGTTTGCCACGGGTGTTAGTTATATTTGCTTTTAACTGCCACTGACCTAACTGTTCAGATTGATAAATACTGGCACTTAAATCTACTTTAGCGCCATATAAAATGGCGTCTACATTAGTAAACTGCAAAATATTGCGACTATTACCGTCAATGCCTGAACTATTAAAGTTCCTTACTATGTCAGCATCAATATAATCACTCACATCGGTATACCAAATATTAGTGCTTACACGCCAGCTGTCGTCTTTTGCCAATTTAGTATAAGTAGCACTCATTGTATGTGCGGTTTCAACGCCAAGATCTGGGGTGCCAATATAACCATTACCATCGCCGTACCAGCCAATCATGGTGGTTGCCATATTGCTAACCCCCCAACTGTATCGCTCGTATAAGTTTGGCGCGCGATTTTTACGAGCAATACCAAGTTGCAGTTCATCAACGTTAGTTATTTGGTAATTAATTAATACGTTTGCATCAACTACAGTATCGGTTTTATTTCTACTCCCTGCATTAAACGTATTTGCTGCTATAGCGTCACTTGGCCCCATATGCATACCGCCCATATGCATACCGCCCATGTGCATACCTGTGTTATATGCCTGTACTTCACTTACTTGGGTATTTATATTTTCAATACGCACACCCGTGTTTAACCATAGTTTTTTACTATTTTGGCGTTCATATTCTGCAACAAGTGCAATGCGTTCACGCTTTCCATTATTAATATTTTTATAGTCGTTTGGCCCCATCATGGCCGAGCCTGTAATACTTGGCCACCAATCATCAATACTATAATGGTAATATTCTTGAGCTAGCAATATGCTGCTATCGTTATCTAAATTTATACGCCATTTTAACTGGCTGCTTATATCTTCTGCGTCGGTTTTCATTGGCATCATGCCGATTTTTTCTGCGCTAAAAAATCCCATATCGTGTTTTACGCTATGCCAATTTACTTGTCCTGCAAACTCGCTGCTCGCAAATGCTCGTTTGTATTGCGCTGTAACCCCGTAACTGGTGTTATCTGTCATATCCATATACTGATTAGCAAAGCCTTGATACGGAATTTTTTGATGACTAAGCTTAACTACAACCTGCTGTTTATCGTCGCGTATAGCTGCGGTTAAACTGTGATTTTGGGCGCGATACAACGTATCAAGCACTACATCGCCGTTACCGTCTTCATAGCTGTTTGCATCACTAAACGAGCCCTGATAATTAACGCTAAGTGTATTACTTGCTAAACGTGCACCTACTCCAAAATTACGACCATTGTCAGCAGTGCTGTACTTTGCCGATACATAACCAGAATGCCATGCTAAATCGCTATTTTGAGTGTATTGCGGTGCAATAGAGTTAACACTTATTACACCTGCTATATTATCGCCACCTGCACTTACCGGTGATACACCGGCAACCACATGATAAGACGTAACTTGGTTCGCCGAAATGTAAGACAACGGCGGATTCATTTGATTAGCGCATGCCGCCGTTATTTCTGCGCCATCAACTAATACTTTTACTCTGTCGCCCATTAAACCATTTAAAATAGGTAAATTAGATACGCCACCAGCAGCTGAAAAATCGACACCTAAATCACTTAATAGCGACTCTGTAGAGCCAAGTACTAAATGTTTATTTTGAGCATCCCCATGTACTTCAATCACTTCTAAAGATGTATCGTCGGCAAATACTAAAGGAGATAAAAGCCCACTTGTTAAAAACACTAAAGGTGAGAGTAAGTAAGGTGTACGGTATATTATTTTATGCGCCATTATTTTATTCTTTGGACTGCTATTATTAATGACGTAATTATACTGGATTCACCTTACTTGCATGCGCGACATAATGTCGCACTTTATTAACTATAATCAGCATTTTTAGCCAAGCTTATCTTTTTATATTAGGTTATTTGCCTCTCTAAATTAACCACACGACATTAAGATTTTATTAAAGTAATTAATTTACCTTTAACGGCCAGCTAATAGATGACGCCCTATGTTATTTGGCTTAAAATGGCCGCCTATTTATTCCCAGCATTTACAACAACACTTCTTTGCTTTTTTCGCAGCAACAACACTTTACAGTTTGCTTGTTGCCCTAGTTTTTATGAATTAAACATTAATCTCAAAGGATTTTTATGACCGCTAATGTAGCGCCGCCATCTAATCAACTTAACCGAACAGCTATATTAATCGTGCTTGCGCTCGGTACTTTTATTTTAGGGTTATCTGAATTTTCGATGATGCCTATGCTGCCACTGATCAGTGAAACTTTTGGCTCAACGCCTTCGCAAAGTGGCTACGCTATAAGCGCTTATGCTTTAGGTGTTGTTGTTGGTGCGCCCATTTTAATGTTAACTACTGCAAACATGAGAAAACGCAAAGCGTTGCTTATATTTTTAAGCTTAATGTGTATTTCTAATAGCTTAAGCGCTTTTGCAACGTCACTTGAGCAATTGGTATTGTTTCGCTTTTTAAGTGGCTTGCCCCATGGTGCTTATTTTGGTGCAGCTATTTTATTAGCCTCTGAAATTGCCCCTGCAGGTAAGCGTGCAAGCTTTATGTCGAAAGTTTTTATGGGTTTGACCATTGCCACCATTGTTGGCGTACCTGTGGTAACTTTAGTAGGGCAAAACTTAAGCTGGCGTTACTGCTTAGCCGGTGCAGGTGTTTTAGCTTTTATTGCTTTTATTTTTGTATATAAAGTTGTGCCAAATATTGAAAACACTAAACCATCTAATTTACTTAATGAGTTTGGAGTATTAAAAAACAAGCTGGTTTGGTCTATTTTGGGTATTGTAATTATTGGTTTTGGTGGAGTATTTTGTATTTATACCTATGTTGCCGATACTATTTTAGAAGTAACCGAAACAGCGCCCTACACCATTTCGATTGCTATGGTGATGTTTGGTATTGGCTCAACATTAGGTAATTATGTATTAGGTAAAGCGGCAGATAAATCTGCAATTAAAACAACTGGCTTAGTACTGGTTTGCACTATTGTATTTGCCTTTGCTTATGTAACCGCAAGCTATAACATTTGGCTGCTTTATGGGGTTATATTTTTTATTGGCTGCAGTTTAGGTTTAGCAACGCTAGTACAAACCTTACTAATGGATGTGTCTCCTAATGGGCATGCCATGATAGGCGCGTTAGTACAGTGTGCTTTTAATGTTGCTAATGCAATTGGCCCTTGGGTTGGAGGCATTGCAATTGCGCAAGGTGCCGCGCCAAATCAAACAGGCTATGTTGCCGCTGCTCTTTTTGTTGGTGGGTTTATTATGTGGTTACTTAGCTACTTACAAATGAGCAATAAATCGTTTGTAGCAAAAGAGGCTTAATAGTTAACTAAAAAGAGCCGCTAATTTGCGGCTCTTTTTATTTTTAATTACTAAGTGTAATTAAACACTTAACGATGCCATATCAATAACAAAACGATAACGAACGTCAGACTTTTCCATTCGCTCATAAGCTGTATTTATTTCATCAATATTGATCATTTCACATTCGGGTAAGACATTATGCTCGCCACAAAAATCAAGCATTTGCTGCGTTTGTGCAATACCACCAATAAGTGAGCCTGCAATACGGCGACGCCCCATTAATAATGGCACTGTGCTTAGCTCATCAACCGGGCCAACCTGACCAACAATAACCAGTGTACCATCAATATCTAGCAGTGGTGTGTAAATAGATAGATCGTGCTTTACCGGTACGGTATCAATAATAACGTCGAAGGCTGACTGCGCACTTTTCATTGCATCATCGTTTGACGACACTAAATAATGCTGGGCACCTAGTTTAACGGCATCGTCTTTTTTAGACTCACTACGGCCAACTACCGTAACGCTTGCGCCCATAGCAACAGCGTTTTTAACCGCCATATGGCCAAGACCACCTAAACCAACTACAGCAACACGACTGCCTTTTTTAACGCCCCACTTATGCAATGGCGAGTAGGTAGTAATGCCTGCACACAACAACGGTGCAACACGCGACAGCTCTAAGTTTTTAGGTACTGAGAGTACGAACTCTTCACGCACTACAACATGTTTAGCATACCCACCTTGGGTCATATCGCCGTTAACACGATCTGTTCCTGCGTATGTGCCTACCATGCCTTCACGGCAAAACTGCTCTTCGTTATTATCGCACTGATCGCAACTTTTACACGAGTCGACCATACAACCAACAGCAACCGTATCGCCTTGCTTATATTTTGTAACGTCGCTACCTACCGACATAACCTTACCAACAATTTCGTGTCCGGGTACTAACGGGTAGCGACTACCACCCCAATCATTACGTACCGCGTGTAAGTCTGAATGACAAACTCCACAGTATAATATTTCAATTTCTACATCGTTATCTCGTAAATCGCGGCGCTCAAAAGAAAACTCGGTGAGTTCTGAACCTTGGCTTTTTGCTGCATATCCTACTGTTTTCATAATAACTCCATAGTATGTTAAAAATATAAATACCAAATAAGTATACTTGCTTAGCTGTGAACACTAACTGATGATAAAAAACCCAAGCCGTACGCTTGGGTTCCATTTGATTGTTGGTAACTTAATTGTTAGTAACTTAACATTTAGGTTTGCCCTAATTATTTTGCCAGTACCGCGTTTAATTCATCTACAAATGTATGAATACGCTCTGCATTTTTACCTAAATCACTGCGACCAATACGCGACTTACTACGAATATCAACAAAACGCTGAGAACCTTCATCTTTAATACGCACCACTATATCGTCTTTAAAACCAAACCAGGTGGTAGTCTCGGTTGCTTCAACAATCCCTTGGCTAGCATCGCTATTAACTAACTCCCAACCCAAATTTTTAATCGCTTGCACTGTAGCCACTACTAACTCACTTTTTGGGTAAGCATAATTAAGGGTAGTCAGTTCTGGGTAAGCTTTAAGCTGTTGCGCAGCCGTTTCTGCCCCGGCATAAGCCACTGGGTTTGGCGCATCGGCACGCAGTGGTGCAATAGCTACAAACTTTGGTGGATTAACTACATCTGTCGAAATATCATGAATTGGCGGCACACTTTTCGCTTTATCCATCATATTAAGTGGCATAAAAATAGCAACACCCGCAAATATAACAGCCACTACAGTGCTACTTACAGTGGCTGTTTTACGCATAAATATAACCTGCACCAAAAGTAATACAAGCGCAGCTCCCCCCACGTAAACACCAAACCTAAATCCAGCAAATGCAGTGCCTAACTCAACAACACCAAATTTATATAATGGCCCGGGTAATACAACCATTAAAAAGGCGATTAAACTCACCAAACTTACTAAAACTTTCATTAATTTACTCCATTACATGAATTTTTTATTCGCAAACAGTTTTATACTGTTTGCGATGGAATTTGGGTTACATTAATAACGAATTAAACCATAAAATCTAATGTCGACTGATTAAAGTATCTTAAGTTTGGAAATATATCACCTAATTCTGATGCAGGAACACCAAACCACTTAGCTAGTGTGGCAAAATATTGCTCATTTGCAACACTTGGTATTAATCGCCCTCGGCCGGTATCTTGTGGTCCGCCTAAATGTTGAGTTAATAACTCCCCATATATATTGGCGCCTTTAACTGCGCCTCCCATAACGATTTGGTTTCCTGCCCAACCATGATCCGTGCCATCGCCATTAGATGTTAGCGTACGGCCAAAGTCCGACATAGTAAACGACGTTACTTTGTCAGCCATATTCAGCTCATTCATCGCACTATTAAACTCGTTAAGTCCTTGTGCTAGTGTGCTAAGCAATGCGGGGTGAGTATTCAATTGATTATCGTGTGTATCAAACCCTCCCATAGAAACAAAAAACACTTGGCGCTGCGTACTTAACTTTGCTTGCACACTAATCGCCTTAGTTACCGCAGCTAGTTGCTTCGACAACCCTGTATCGCTAAATGAGGTAATAAGTTCAGGGGCGGCTTCAAGCGCACTATTCATTGTTTGGGTATTTCTAATCGCTGAATTAAAACTATTAGCGTAAGCACCCGTTAATGGATGATTCGTATTACCCATTATACGGTTCATAATATTGGTTACATGCTCAGTTCTTGGCTGATAACCGCCAAAAGCGTTTACTTTACTGATACCGCTTTTATTAAGCGAAAACGCCTTAGTTTGCGCGCCTGTTTGCCAAAGATTGGTGCCATCGAGCGATATGTTTGCAGCAAACTGATCTTGCTGATTTAAGCGCTCTAGCAAACGCGCTCCCCAACCATTATTTAGCGATTCCTTTTCACGACCATACATCCACGCTGCTTGTTGATTGTTATGTGAAAACAAGTGTTGAGGCAGCGGTACTGCTTTATTTTTATAATCGTCAAGCGTGGTTGGTGCAAGCAAAGTACCTACTCCGCCAACAAATGCCAAGTTAGCCGAATCAAACACACTTTGCATGGGTGCAAGCGCAGGGTGCAGCCCTACACCACCAGCAAACGACGAATTAGTATTAAGCGCAATAGGCGAAGCAACCGCCAAGTTTTGCCTGCTTTTTTCATACAAATTTCGTTGCTCGCCCTCTAACGGCATTAGCATATTTAGTGAATCGTTACCGCCATATAAAAATATACATACTAGGGCTTTATAATCACCCAATTCAATAGCATTTGTTGAACCCGTTAATGCTTGAAGTTGTAAGCTGGTTAGCGCCGCTGCCGACACCCCGCCTTTTAAACATAATGACAAAAATTGCCTTCTATTTATGCTCATTATGCCTCTCCTAATACTGCAAATTAAATTCAGGTGAAATAGCAATCATATAAAGTAAATACGATACCCGCTGACGACCTTGATTATCAATAAAATAGGCACTTAAATCGAGTAACGCCTGGCGTGTTTCGTGGCTCATTGAACCGGCAAAATACAACACATTGTACTGATCAAGTAACGACTCTATGCCATAATTTTTTAGATGGTTCATATCGTTTTTAATATAGACGTATAGTAATTTTGGACTTAAAGATGTTTTTCCTTCAGCCGCATTCCACACTAAATCTGCAAAGTGCTTATTCATTATGCCAATTATTGTAGAGTCATTTGCTATTTGTAACTCTGGAGCAACTAAGCCATCACTACGTAAATAAACAGGTTGGTAATCGGGCCTGTAAAAGTTAAATACTGAGGGCGACTTCATTGGCCCCTGTCCATAGGTATTGTATAAACCCCACGTGTTGTAATAACCGTTACCGGTTTTAGCATCTAGATTTCGCCAAAACTGTATTGTGGTTATCAGTGGCTCTTTTAGTTTCCCTTGATAATTTAAAACACTGCCAAAATGGCGTGCCTCATCATCTAAATAAATAGCCTTTATTACCGCGGCTAAATCTCCTCGTACTCCAGCGCCATTATCATTAAAAACACGAGCAACACGGGTAACATATTGCGGTGTTGGGTTTGAGGTAATTAAACGCTGTATGAGTTGTTTACTAATAAATGGCGCTACATTATTGTGATTAAATAGGTTATCGAGCGCTATTTGCAGTGTTTCTTCTGGTCCGTAGCCCTCGGGGATAATTTCGCCATTTAACAATGTTTTTTGTTTACTAGAGTGATACTCGCTAAACGCTTTCATTGGATTTACATAATCACGTTTTTTTTTCTTAAAAGTTTCACTAGCTGCAAATGTCCACCCAGTAAAAACGCGCGCAAATCCTTCTATTTGAGCCTGACCGTAGGTGGCAATTGTATTACCTTGCGCATCAAGCTTTGGAGTAGCGTCTAAATTTAACTCTTCAAGGCCTATTGTAAATAACTGCATTACTTCGCGGGCGTAGTTTTCATCTGGGCGAATATTAAGCTCATCATTTGCCTTTTCATTCCCTAAATGGCTTAAAAAAGTACCCATAATTGGCGACAGCGTTACGTCTTCTAGTAGCTCTCTATAGTTACCAAAAGCATGTTTAAGCAAAATATCGTAGTAAGTGATCATGCCCTCGGGCTGATTACCTACATTACTACTTGCATCCGATACAACCAATATTTGACTCAATGCAAAGGCAACACGTTGGCGTAGTTGATCGTCGCTATGCAACACCCCCTTCCACCACGCATCAATCCTATTAATATACTGAAATTTGTTTTCATCAGGGCTTTTCACTAAATAACCACGATGGTAGTTAATTGGTAACGCCATTTGTTGCTCAAGCCACTGCTGTTCGCTTAACCCTTGAGCTTGGCGTATTTCACTTAATGTGGGGCCCATACTGCCTTGCTGTAATATACGTGCGGCAGCAGTTTCATCCATACTATTACGCGCAACAAAACTCACAGTTTTAACGTTGGTAGCCCCTTCATTATCGGTTGCCGTTACGCTAAAAGCGTACTCCATTGCTGCATGGCTTTGCGCATCTGGTAAAGTAATAGTGATACTACTGGCATTTACAGGTGCATTAAGTACTTTAAGCCCCGCAGTTTGTTCCCACACAACACTACTGATAACGCCATCGGCATCGCCAACTGTTGCATTTAAATCAATAGTTTGACCTTTAACTATATCGTTTTTGATATTGATTATTGATAGGGAGGGGATTTTATTTGTGCTTATAACTGCTGTCTCATCTGAGCCAGAGCCACCGCAAGCACTGATAAACAAAGCAGAGCTTGCTAGTAAAAAAGTTCTATAGTACATGTAAATTTGTTCTCACCTTTAATTAAAGCACAACAGTGCTTACTGCAATTAACACATCAATTGAAACATAAAAATTACATGTTTACTCTTTATTTTTTGTAACCGAAACTTGACTAATTCACAAAAATGCACAAACTACGGGGGTTAAACTAGCCAGAGCCTTATTATTTATGAAAACAGAAATTAGCTATCGTTTTGAATCTTCTCAAGTTGCCAACCGATTTATACATCTACTTAAAAATTGGCCCATTAATGATGTAAAAACAAAATTATTTAATGGCGGCAATTGCGTAAAGGTTAATTATGACTATGACGAGAGTGATTTTGACTACACAGTCGCAGAGCTTGACGATTTAGCCGAAACACACGGCGGTAAAGAAATTTAAAAACAATGCTTATATATTTTGAAGTGTTTTTGGCTGGATCTACTTTTTTTAAAACTGATGGATTGTTTATTAGTAACTATAAATTAAACAAAAAAAGCACTATGGTTTAATTAAACCATAGTGCTGCTGTTTATCGTTATTTATCGAAATGAATAACAGTGCGAATACTTTCGCCTCTGCGCATTAAATCGAACGATTCGTTAATATCTTCAAGTCCCATTGTATGGGTAATAAAGTCACTTAACTTAAATTCACCCGCTAAATAACGTTCTACATAATCAGGTAATTCGCTGCGACCTTTAACCCCACCAAATGCTGAGCCTCTCCATACTCTACCCGTTACCAATTGGAACGGACGGGTTGAAATTTCTTGCCCCGCACCAGCAACACCAATAACCACAGACTCACCCCAGCCTTTATGGCAGCACTCTAGCGCAGAGCGCATTAGGTTAACATTACCAATACACTCAAACGAGTAATCAACACCGCCATCGGTCAACTCTACAATTACATCTTGAATTGGTTTGTCGTAGTCTTTAGGGTTAATAAAGTCGGTAGCGCCTAGTTTTTTTGCTAATTCAAACTTACTTTCGTTAATATCTATAGCAATAATTCGGCTCGCTTTAGCCATAGTTGCACCAATAACTGCCGACAAGCCTATGCCACCAAGGCCAAATATGGCTACTGTTGCGCCTTCTTCAACTTTTGCTGTATTCATTACCGCGCCCATACCGGTTGTAACACCACAGCCTAATAAACACACCTCTTCTAATGGTGCAGATTTATTAACTTTTGCTAACGAAATTTCTGGTAATACCGTGTATTCAGAGAAAGTTGAACAACCCATATAATGAAAAATTGGCTGTCCGTCTTTGTAAAAACGAGTGGTGCCATCAGGCATTAAGCCTTTACCTTGAGTTTCACGAATTTTTTGACACAAGTTAGTTTTACCCGATAAACAAAACTTACACTCGCCACACTCTGGTGTATATAAAGGAATAACGTGATCCCCAACTTTTACACTCGTTACGCCCTCGCCAACTTGCTCAACGATACCACCGCCTTCGTGGCCTAAAATAACCGGAAAAATCCCTTCAGGATCATCGCCAGACAAAGTAAAAGCATCGGTATGACAAACTCCAGAGGCAATAACTTTAACTAATACTTCGCCCTTGCGCGGCAGCATTACGTCAATTTCTTCGATAGATAAAGGCTGTTTTGGACCCCATGCTATAGCGGCTTTCGATTTTATAAACTTATCTGACATCTCGTTCTCTCTTAATTAATAAATTATTTAATATAAATGAACGTAAACACGTATTTTAGTTTAGTTCAGTTACCTTAATAATGCGCTGCTGCATATTATTTTTGGCTTAGAATTATGCTATTCATTTTAAAGCAATTAATGGCTATGCCCTTGCGATAGGTTAATCATTGCAATGCCTATGGCCACCAATGCCATTCCTAACCAAGTGGATAGATCTAAATGCTGTTTATATACAAGGGTAGATAGTAGCGTAACGGTAACAATAGCTAACCCTGCCCACATCGCATGCACAATACCTACAGGCATGCCTTTCATTGCTTGGCCTAAAAAAACAAACGCAGCCAAATGGCCCAATAACACCACTATGCTGGGCAGTAACCTAGTAAAGCCATCTGTTTGTTTTAATGCCACATGCGACATTGCTTCTGCAATAACACCTAAAAATAAAAATACCCAACTCATATTTTTTCCTATTTATTTTGCGAGCTGTTGTATTAATGTCGATAACGTTATATCGACGATTTAACTTATTCACAGCATGTTTGTGTTGATGGCTGCTATTATATTTGTTTCTGTAAAAATGATAATATGCTATTTTTGAAATTAACTTGTACATATAGGTAACAATCATGCAGTGGGAAGGTATTAGTGAATTTGTACACGTTGCTGAAAATGCCAGCTTTACGCAAGCCTCAAAAAAAATGGCAATATCTACAGCGCAAGTAAGCAGGCAAATTAGTGCGCTCGAAAACCGGCTGAATGTGAAGCTGTTTTATCGTACTACGCGCAAAGTGTCGTTAACTGAAGAAGGCCGAGTGTTTTATCAGCATTGCCGCAGCGTGCTTGATGGCTTAGATGCTGCAGAGCGGGCTATAACTAATTTACAAACAACGCCCCAAGGTAAAATAAAACTTACGGCTTCGGTAACTTATGGAGAGCAGCAAGTACTGCCTTTGGTTTCTGACTTTATGCTGCAATATAGTGAGGTCGCGGTTTCTGCTTACTTGAGTAATCAACAAATTGACTTAGTTGAAGGCGGATACGATTTAGCTATACGTATTGGTAAGCTGGCCGACTCGTCAATGATGGCAAAAAAACTCGGAACCAGAACCAGTTATGTGTGCGCATCGCCAGAATATCTGGAAAAACACGGCATACCACATGCAATTTCTGAACTGAGTAAACATAGTTGCCTACTAGGCACGCTTGATTATTGGCACTTTATGGAATCGGGAAAAGAAAAAAACATTCGCGTTGCCGGTAAGCTAAGATACAACAGTGGCTATAGCCTAGCGGATGCAGCATTAAAAGGATTAGGAATAGTACAACTGCCCGATTACTACGTGCAAAATCACCTGCAAAGTGGTGAACTAATTACCTTATTAGATAGCTATCGGGTGCCTGATGAAGGCATTTGGGCCATATACCCTCATAATCGTCACTTATCGCCAAAAATAAGGTTATTGGTCGACTATTTAGCAAAGCATCTTAGTTAGTATTTACGTATTTGAATAATATTAATCTCGAATTTAACTGTGAGGTTAATATTATTACTTCAACTAAGTACACGCTCACATTTTACTTTTCACCTTGTTAGTTGCAATACTGGTTGCAGGGCTATCGGGCCAAAAATTTTTGTTAATGTCAAACTGTATTATTAATTGACAGCAATTTAATGCCTTATTTTTAACAACATAACCGATAAACGTATGAATTTGCTTTGACACTTTATTTTTTCGTGAAGATTGACATCAGATTGATAAAATCAGGGGCTTGTTGACAACCTGGCCTGTGCCACTTAAATTGAGATTTATTAACTAAAGTCTCACCTTTATTTTAAGTAGGTCTAGATTTAGGTAAATAGTTGAATGGATAAAAATTGATAAATTAAGGCTTTAAAAACCTTAATGTATCAATACAGAATTAATGGTTGGACGTAGACATTGCCATCATAATCGAGCGCCTTGTTAGCCTTTTGTTGGATCATTCCAACCCTTCTCAGCACAAAGTGCGGAAAGCTCTTCTAACGATTCTGCGCCCGCCGCGTGAATTTCGCGATGAGGAGATTTATTTGCTACAACAATATTACTCAAATCTCTTGCTCTTCTTGGGTTATCGGCCTGCCGTTCGATATGATGCGCATCTGCATCAGGTTCTAATTGATCTCCAGTCAGTTGACACGAAGTTATGTTTTCACTCTTAATTTTTTTTGCTTTCAAATTAGACTGCTCTTTTCTATTTTTTGACTCTTCGACTTCGCGAGATTTTTCTAGTTCAGGTGCATCTCGGAAGGCATTAATACAAGCTTCCGAATCTCGAAGACGTTCCTTATTTAGGGTATCTCTTGGCTCTTGAATCCGCTCAGATAACTCTTTGTTTACAGAAGATATAGAAGCCAGATTTTGATTGCCTAATTCTAATTTATCATCATCTTCCAGATTGTTGAAAAAACGATTAGCACCTTTTTTATCAGTCGCCAATAAGTGAGGTAATGCATTTTTATCTATGTAAGCTCTACCATCACTGGTATAAGCACCGTTATCTGTAATAAGGCTTCTGTTCTTTTCCGCTTCTGTATCACTTATATGCTTATTTTGTTCAGGAAAGATAATAGTTAGATCTTTAGCAGAATGTACGACTGGAAGATTTTTTTCATCACTCATCTTCATCTTCCTTCACATCAACCATTACCTCATATAGTTTCCTCAAAACATTGAAGGCCGTTGCATCCCCACCTTTGTCAGGATGAACTAGTTGCGAAACTTCCTTGTACCACTTTCTGGCAATAGTAGTATCTTCGTAATGCTCATCTGTAATACCGATAGCTCTATTTCTTTGTTTTCCTTCTAGCTGTGATAAATAATAAATAAATTCAGCTTGCCTTGAAACAAATGGACCCTCTTTAAAACCTAACCACTTTACTTTGAGAAACTCAACGATACTTAGTAGTTCTTCATCACTACTCGCTTCAGTTTTAAGCGGGAAGATAAGTTTTTGTATATCGTCTCTAAGATTTGATGCCTTCTTGTACTCTTGAATATCATCCAGAGAGCTTATTTCTGATATTTTCAATTGTTTCTCCAATGTGAATTCAGACAGCTAACATTTTAGTATTTATGCGACACGCTGTTTGTGTTGCATAAGAGCTTGTTTGGCTGAGGCCCTACCAGCTCGATGTGTCAACGTTGGTGGTGTTTATGTTGTGGGAATTTGCTTTTTAGGTTCTAGCTAAACCGGCTTACCTATTATAGTTTAAGCTTTCCCTGTATTGCTCAGCGTTAACTATGTACCTATTACACCTAAATTCTGCTCAATAAACAATTATATTTAGCCAATCCCAATGACCGCTTCTCGCTCTTTGCCAAAGTACGCCTGAGTATTTAAAGCGGACGATGGAAACACATTAAGCAGTGCAGCCAGCCTGCAAGCCGATGCTTGCGTTAGAATAAAACCTCATCACTTTCGCCTAAATTTACCAGCCCGAGAATGCCATTTTGTTGAGTATTTTACGCTTTCAAAGCGATGTTGCATGTTGTTATATCGAGTTCCGTCTGGCTCAATACTTTCATTTTTGAGCTGCTTTTAAAGCTACGTTCCAACTTTGGTCATTAGCTTTAAATTTAAGCGACAGAAGATGCTCTTTAGTCCATTTACCTGATTTTAGCATTTTCCATATGAACTGCTTATTTTCGAGTACTTTATTATCCATGCTCATTCTAGCTTCGGTTTCAAATCTAATGATAATTTAATATTAGTTCGCTCATCACATATACTCCTGCCAACGCCACGCTCACTTCTACATTAAATAGTTTTAGCAAATAACCCGAAGTATTACTATCTCTATGTTTTCTAAAACTTTTGAGTAGAGATAAATGGTGCAATATACGGGCGTACCCCGTCTACTTGAATATATGCACGAACGACACAGTTTGGAAATTAATTAACTCTTATATACAGCCAATCTCAATGATTGGTTTTCGCTCAAATAAGACCACGAAAAGTTGCTCATATAGCTATCTAAGTTAACGCTATAAAAAACAGAAGTATGTTTCCGATAACTACCTTTGAAACTCTAGAAACGGAAGTTTGCTTCTTAAACATAGCAACATAAGCTTAATAGCCGGAAGTTTATTTCCGTTTTGTACTTTAAGATTATAAGCCAGTGTCTAGTTAAAGCTGGAAGTCCAAACTCGTTTCTGCCCCAAAACGTGTTTAGACGAATGCCGCAAAAGAGCAAACTACGGACGTTGGCTGTTAAGGTTTTAGCGACAGCGGCTAGCCAATTGCGGACATTAGGCATTTGCAAATTCAAGAGAATATTTAGTGCTGTATAACTATATTTTTTGATGGCTAATCTTAATTTTTTTTTGAGGTTTGATTGTTTGTATCAATAGGCATAGTGATACTAAAGCTACGCCTATCCAACCAATTACTTTAAATTTTTCACCAATAATGACTATAGCTAAAACAGTTGCAACTAACGGTTCAATTAAGGTGATTAATGTCGCTTTACTTGCATCTATATAATTCAAGCCAAAACCAAATAATAAATATCCTAAAAACATTGGAATTATTGCCATATACAAAGATACGAAAGCATTAGTTGAGCTTGAAAATAAGTTATCACCCGTAAACCATAATGATGGAAGTAACAATAGTGCAGCACAACCGAATAGCCCAGACATGGACGATTTTGATTGAATGCCACTTTCAATTAAACGCCTTGCTGACCATGAATAACCTGCATAAGTTAAACCAGCAATACAACCTAAAAGAATCCCCAAACCTTGTTGATTAATACTGTAAGCATTATTGCTCTGGTCTTTACCTAAAGTTAACAGAGCAATACCTATAGCACCAATGACAAAGCTCAACATCCATTGCAATGAAATGTCCTTTTTACTAATAAGACGCTCAAGGATTGCGGCAAAAAAAGGTGCAGTGGCTATAGATACTACAGTACCAATGGCAACACCTGATAAACGCATTGAGGTATAGAATACTAATGGGTAAATAGCGACAGAAACGGCACCTAAAAGAAATACTACAGGCTGTTCGAGCATCAGCTTATAATCTATAAGTAGCTTTTTTCGAGCTGTGATTACAAGCAACACCCCTCCTATCCCCATAGAGAATGCACCAATAGCCAAAGAGCTTACATCTGGTGAGTAGCTTGCAGCAGTACCAGTTGTCCCCCACAAGAAACTAGCAACAATAATCGCCATAACACCTTTAAAACTTCCGTGATGATTTTCCATAATGAGACCTATTTATAATAACTTCAATACAGAAATAGTATGCTAATTATGTAGAGTGTTTTTAACAATTAAGACGCAATCGTTATCAATTCCGACTAAGTTTACTTTTTGAATTTAATTGGTGATAGACCAAAGTATTGTGAGAATTTTCTGCTAAAGGCTGAAGGTTCTTTATAACCTACTTTTTCACCAATAAATGGTAGCGGGTAATCTGTATGTGTAAGTAAGGCTTGGGCTTTTTCCATTCGAAGTTTTGTTACGTACTTCATCACGGTCATACCTGTTTGTTGTTTAAATAGTTTCTTAAACTGTGTCTCACTCAGGAAAGCAGATTCAGCTAAACATTTAATTTGAAGCTGCGCTGCAATATTTTTCTCTATGAAGGATATTGCTGCTCCAATGCGGTTATCTACTTTTGGTAATAAAGGTTGCTCTGCAAGCAATAGGCTGAACATTTCGAACATCGCCTGTTCTAATTGGGCATTAACTTTGTTTTCTAGTTGGTTTTCGATAAAAGTTAAGTAACTTCTAAGAGGTGAGTTAATTGCAAAAACAATACATTGTGAAGATGAAATATTTAGCGGAAGATTTTTCATATCTGCGACTACAAACCTAGCTTCAGTGTTTGCGGTGAACAAGTGCTCTTCGCTGGCTTTAACTACAACACATTCACTAGGAGCAACTTTACCATTAAAATCACCAACAGATATATTTATGACACCACGTAAAGGTAGAACCAACTGATTAAATTGATGTGAATGACGAACTGGCTTTGTGCTATAGGAACGGATGGATAATAGATTTTTCATAATAATAGAAAACGTATTGCCTTATTTCATCCTGAGATTAGGATTATACATCTTAGAGCAATGAATTCTAAAGTGAAGTATTAGTTTCTACTGGGGCTTTAAATTAAAGTCTCTATGGTGGCTTAGTTTACATACAGCCTTAAAAGGAAATCGACAAACGTTATGATAAAAACACCAGTGCTTTTATCTACTTAGGAAAGTCTGCTATCGTATCATTGCTGTTTTTTTGAATTAAGTGGCCAGTTTTCGCTATTGGCACAAAGCACGCCTTAGTTCTAAATCGTTTTTGTCCAAAAATGAGTTTGATCGACCGTCTGTTTCTCGCTCAAAGCAGCCCCTTGAGTATTTACGTTAACTCGTTTTGGGGCAAAAGCGAATTATATACATAACCAGTCTCTGGACAGAAACAATTTACAAAAATAGGAAAGCCTAATTTTAACTTTAGTTTAGTTGGCTTATAAAAGGTATGGGGTCGTCATATTCAAAAACATGTTCAGCCAAAATATTTGTTGGCCATTTAGGATAAAAATTTGTTCCTCGGCCTGTTTCAGATATCAAATGTAAATGCTTTCTGGCTCGTGAACCAATAACATATAGAAGCTTGTGAGCACTATGAGGATCTTTATCGTTAAAATGAGGAACGATACCTTGCAACAACCCATATGCTAGAACAACATCGAACTCTGCGCCTTTTATGCCGTGAATTGTTGATACAGTTATACCATTTCGTCTTTTGAATACGTTACGAAAATTATCTATTGAACCAGCGTATTCAACATTTTCTTTGGATATCTTCTCAATTCGCTTTTTTGCATTTTCAAAGAACGCATCATAATGCTCTTTAAGCCCTGCTATTGATTTGAAATCAACTTTTAACTCTTGAGAAATAAGTTCAAAAGCATCAGCCAAATGCTGTAGACCATCATCAATTTCGAGATGTAATGAATTAATAAAGCGTAAAAGTAGCTTTGGTTTTAAGTTAATTGTTGATACATCATAATTTTGAAGCATTTCTAATATTTCACTAGCCCATCTAATCCTTCTCGTATAAAGAGAAGGAGATGGTTCGGTAAGTATTAACTTTGATAATTTGTACCAAAAGTTTTCTTCATCTCTAAAAAATGGAGTTAGTCCAGGCCCATTAAAACTATATTCTGGGAGTTGTGAAGAAAGTGCTCTAGTTATACTGGCGATGTGAATCCACCAAGGTGCAATTATACAAACCTCACTTTCATCGATATTCTCTACCGATATGTGGTATTTAATTATCTCAGCCAAGTGACTTGCTAAATCCTGCTTACTTACATTATCAACATATGAAACTAATGTTGGGTAGTTGGAATGTTCGCCTGCTGCAACGATATCTGAATCAAAAACTTTGTAGTTTGAAAAGTGAGAAACAATTTTACTTGAGCTTCTATAGTTTTTGGTTAATCCGAGTAATTTAAATGTTTGGCCTGAAATTTGATTTAACTCCTCGATAGTTATTGCGTATCCACCCAATGAGCCAAAAATAGCCTGATTTGGGTCACCCACGATGAAGGCATTTAGCCGAGAGTTGCTTTTTTTAATAACTTCTCCAAATATTGAATACTGAATTTCGCGTGTATCTTGAAACTCGTCAATCAGTAGGAAGGAAAATAAGTTACTGAGCGTTTTAGAAATTGTCGAGTTACTAATAATTAATTGATGAGCAAAATACAATATTTGCTCGAAGTCTATCTGATTTCTAGATAATAAAATTTCGTGATAACTATTAATAATTGATCTTATTATTTCTCGCTTTTTGGGGTCGCATGAGTATGTTATGCCCTGTGTAGTGAAAAAATATTGGCAATCATAATACGTAATTTTTTGACGGCTATAAGGCTTACATAACTCATCTAGAAGTTGCTCTGAATCATATGAATCTATAACTCGGTAGCCGAACTCTAGTGAGGGGTGTTGTGCACCATATGGTTTGATAACCCACTCTAAGCAAAATGAATGAATTGTGCCAATCCACAGCTGGGAAATATCGACACCTAATAGCTCAATCCGCTCTTTAATTTCATCAGCAGCTCGGTTTGTATATGTAATGGCGACTATCCAAGTCTTAGTAGAGTTTAGTTCCGTTAACTCTTTTGCAATTTTGTATGTCAGTGTTCTCGTTTTGCCGCTGCCTGGGCAAGCAACCAAATAAACACTTCCATTCTCACGGATAGAGTTTGATTGTTCAGTATTTAGGTCTTCCTCTCCCCAGACAAACATAATTTAAATTGCCTGCAAAAAGTTATTGCTGTTTATTCTTATCGAATCTATAAATTTTTGTTTTAGATCTGAAACAGAGCCTCCATTCTCATTGAGGTGCAACCATTGCGCCTTAAACGAATTAACTCCAGCTTCGAGGGGAGTCAGGTAGTTATCCCAATCGGTATAATGTTGATTCCTCACTGGAATTGCATCAATTCTGGCTCTTTGTTCTAATATAAATTGTTGGATGTTATTGAAGCGATACCCAATAATTTTTAATATTTGCTCGTTTGTGAAAGCACCATGTGCAAAAGAAATGGCATTAATAATATAACTAGGTACATTGACATTGAAATCTATTTTAGAGCCTAGTGTAATAGCGAACCACCCTTTACCCTGGTTGTTAGCCATAGTTAAAGCTCTCTTACCGGAAATAGAGATGTCAAGGTTTGTCAATTCCGCTTTTGCTCTATCTATCATGTTCGGACAGGTATAAACCTCGTTAACTGCATTTACTAGGTAATTAGAGTTTAAGCATTTTAAGAAGTCTACTTCGAATGTATGATCAGCATAAAAAGTATTTATCCAATTATTTCCTTCACAAAACTCATCTAAGATAGCTTTTCTTAGTCTCCCTTTTTTAGCTGAACCAATGGCTTTAGACTTTGCTTTTGCAATAGAGTCGTTGTCTTCAGTGTTTGGAGTAGCATCAAAAAAAGTTTGGTCTAAATCAGTTATTATTCCACACCGCTTTCTAATTCGATTGCAATGAAACAGAAGTGCTATATTTTCGAAGCCAGTGCTTCTCATGTTGACCAGAGTAATCCCTAGTTCGTCTAACGATAACCCAATAGACTGTTTAACCAGAGTTGGAATTAAAATTTCTTCAGCGTCACCTTCAACTAGAATTACACTTTTTGCAAAGAGTAGGTTACTGCGAATAGCATCTAGGTACCTCTCAATAAAAGTCACTTCTTTAGGCTCTAGCCCTGTTGACGGTTGAAATGCTACACACCCCGATTCCGTCTTTGAAAGAATATTAGAATTTCTGATGTTACTTACTTCAGAAACGTGACTAGAGTGCGTTGAATATATAATCTGAGTATCAGTGTAACCTACTTTATCAAATAGTGTCTTTTGTATATGAGTATGAATATGGGCCTCAGGCTCTTCAACAAGTAAAAAGTTCGCAATAGATTCTTCAGGTTTTTGGTATTTAAACTCTAGAAGCTTTAAAGTTAAAAATATTAAATTAGCCCCTCCTAAACTCATTTCATGAATAGCACCTTCATGATCATCGCCAGATTCATCTACAAATAATTTTAATGACTTGAAGAGCTGTTCAGCTTCAGTTGAGAGCCCTGATTGAATAGATAGTGAGTAAGGGGAATAAGTATCTCCTAGTGTATCGTTTAGAGTGTCAGTTATGCCTTGCTTAATGTCTTTTACATCCGTTAATGATTCAATTGATTGATTCAATTTTTCTACAGCATTTACTATTGGATCAAACTCGTCAGAATTTATTTCTTCACTTTTAAGTTTTAACAAATTTAATAGTGGGTTTGTTCTATTTTGTTTAAAATCCGACACTACGTCACGTAATGCTTTTACAAAAGTAAAAGACACTTCATTTGGCATGGACAAAATGCTTGGCAATGAAGAACCAACTTCACTATTTGAAATTCGTGAAGGAAATATTGCTTGTTCGAAGTCGCCTACGATCTCTATATATTTTTGTTCGTTACAAAAATTGACTCCGCTTTTGCCAGTAAATACTGTTTCATAATCAGCTATTGAGATACTTTTTTGAATGCTTTGTAATGTGGCTACATCACCTGGGTTTATTTTTGAAAGTTGTTGTCTGATATGAGATTTGGGTCTGAAAATTAAGTTATATGTAGCCTTTTCAACAGTTCCTTCGTTAGCAACACCAGTTCCGTGAATAAACAATGCTTGGCTAACTTCATCCTGTCCAATATCACTAAATTCTAAACTTATGATGATCCAATGACCTTGCCAACCATACAATTTTCGACAAAAGTCCTCCTCATTCAAACGAGTTGCAGCACGAGGCAAGCTATTGTCTAACAAGAGCCTTATGGCTCTAAATATATTGGTTTTACCCGACCCGTTTTCACCGATGAGAGTATTAATCCCTTTGTTGAACATCAATGTAGCACTTTTAAAATTTCTATAATTTCTTAAGCTTAATTTCGAAATATGCATATGCACTCCATTGCTAATTATCTAAATAAGATACACCACTATATTCACTGTATCAGAAATAACTTTTTGATACAGTTTGTTCAATCATTTGATTAGGTAACAACTTAACTTAAGTTTCTAACGTGTTTTTGTCCAAAAACGAGCTTGAGTACCGTCTGTTTCTCGCTCTTTGCCGAAATTGAGCTCAGTGCCATGAGCACACGCTCACTAATGTGATACCCAAAGTGAAGAACAAAGGTTTTGACTTAATATATTTACTTGAAGTTTATGTATAAAAAATTATTTTTAATAGTAGGTATTCTGTTTAGTGCGTCAGTTATTTGAGTTGGGTTCAATACAGATTTTAGTCTATTTGTTTTACTTTTGAAGATAATGAGCTTTGCATAACGTCAGATATTTAAAACTTTAAGTAAGCACAGGTAAAAGCTAATAAATGAATACACTAAAAGCTAATAAATGAATGCACTAAAAGCTAATAAATGAATGCACTAAAAGCTAACGTTGATAATATGAATCTATTACAGGATCTTGTGTACTAACTCAGGCTTTGCCTGCATTTAAAATACCATTCAAAGCGATACGTTTAACCTTCGTTCCATCACTATATCCATTCGCTAATAAATCATCTAAAACTGCGCCGGTATAAAATGTGTAACCATTTTCCCCATCAATTGGCAGTTCATAGATTGAGCCTGATTTTTGAGGCCAAATCAAATATTTTCCGCATGGTGATAAATCAGGTAAAGCCTCAGAACCAGAGCTTACTCTCCAAATATCGTTCCCCTTCCAAGAACAAAAAATGGCATACCATGTCACATCATCAACTGATTGATATGTTAAAACTACCCACCCCTCTGGTTTGTATTTCATAGTTACTATATCTCTTTGTATATTTAAATTAAGTATTCACAGCGTATAAAATGAAAAGCTTTGATTAATGCTGCAATTACTTATTTTTGCTTAACTGTATGCCTACTTCTGATGGGTCGGGGAAAATATCTTCTAGTCCACAGTTTAGTATTTTAATTATTTGATAAATTCGCTCACAAGAAACAGGAACTCGGCCTTTTTCAATGCGGCTTAAGTAGCTTGCCTCGATACCGAGCTTATTAGCTAGCTGAGCTTGAGGTATTGAGCATTTTGTTCGCGCTAATTTTATATTCATACCAATCAGCGTTTGTATGGGCTGCATTGCTAATATCCATAGGCAAAGTGTAAATAATCCCATATTGCAGCCTGCCAACCCATGACATATAATGAAACTTATTTACATATATATCAATAAATAAACCTTTCTATCAATTAAATTTGTTTAAGTTGTCAATGAAGCTAGATCCCTTAATTAAAACCATTATATGCAAGCGTAATATTGATCGCTTTACTGTAGTAGAAATTAGAACTGCGTATGTTGCCCTGCATCAAGACCAAACACTTGACCCTGTAAAAATTAGAAAGCTTATTTACGCACAGCTTAATAAGCTTGTATGTAAAGGTTGGTTACATTCATCGACATCTTTAAACAGAAAGATAACGACATACACAAAAACACGTTATTTTGAGCCAAGTAAAATTATCCCAGCCCAATCCTCGATGCCAAATGTGAGTAACTTTAAAGCTGATTGCCAAAAGGAGCTAAGTGAATGCAATAACGCATTATTGCAGTGTATAGGCACTCTCGAAACTTATATAAATCTTTGGGATAAACATCCACAACATCAAACGCTATTTAAACGGCAATATTTAATTGCCCAAGAACGACAACAAAATTTAAAAGGCCGAATTGCCGCTTTGAATATACTTTTAGAAAATATAACTGAACAAGGCACTCTTAATGCGGTTACGTGATTGGCAACAAAAATGTATAAAAATAGCGCTAACAAAGTACAACAACAACAACAACAACAACAACACTGTTAAGCATTTTTTAACGTTAGCTACACCTGGGGCTGGAAAAACAGTAATGGCTTCGGTATTAGCAAAAAAATTATATGATAAAAAGCTTGTAGATATCATACTCTGCTTTTCTCCTTCATCTGTTGTTTCTGCTGATTTTGCGGATGAGTTATCTCTGCGATTTAATTCTCGATTTGATGGCTCTATAGGTGCGCTAGGTGATTCATACACATATCAAGCACTAAGCACATTAAATGCAAATGTTTGGCAGTTATTTGAACAATATAGAGTTTTTGTAATATTTGATGAAATACACCACTGTGCGGGTTCTTCAATTGAGGATGCAAACTCTTGGGGGAGCCCTATCCTCAATTTAATTAAAGAAAAAGCTGCATTTACACTCTCGCTGACTGGCACGCCTTGGCGTTCTGACTCTTTGCCAATAGCTCTATCAAATTACTGTAATGAGTCTGGCCAAATAAACTGTGATTATGTGTATGGGTTAAAAGAAGCTATATCAGATAAAGTATGCCGAGTGCCGCAAATAATTGCGTTAGATAATAATAAAATTACTTTAACAAACTCCGAAGAAACAACGACCTTTACTAATTTCTTTGAATTGCTTAAGGCAAAAGTTATTTCATACTCTGAGCTTGTTACTAACGAACTAGTTATTGAAAATTTGCTCCTTAGAGCTACAGCTAAACTAAAAGAGATTAGAAGTATTAACCCTAAAGCTGGAGGGTTAATTGTGGCTTCATCAATCTCACACGCTCATGTAATTAATACGATAATGCGTAGCAAGTTCAGCAGCAGCGCAATTATTGTTACTAGCAGCGAAAATGAGCCCGACAAAATCATAAAGCGATTTAGGCAAAGCGATAATGAGTGGCTGATTAGCGTTGGAATGGTAAGTGAAGGCACTAATATTCCTCGGTTACAAGTATGCTGTAACTTAACAAATTACCGTACGGAGCTTTATTTTAGGCAAATATTAGGACGCATTCTGCGTATTACTGATTCAGTTAACCAAGATGCATTTATGTTTATGCCAGCTGAGCCTAACTTAATTGATTTTGCATTACGTGTTGCAGAGAATGTTCCTGGTGAATTAGGCAAAGTTAAAATTTTTGATATTGAAATTGAGAATGAAAAAAGTATTGTGCTCGAACCGTTGGATAACTCACCTAAAGTGTTAGCAGAGGAAGGTGATTTGTTTGATATTAATTTAGATAGATTAATTAATAATGAAAAGACGACTGAAACAAACCTCAAAAATAATTCAAAAACACCTTTGGCTAAAGTTGCAAATAACCTAACCCTAGATGGTGATTTTAACCACCGGCCTATTAATCCTGTAGGATTGAGTGAATTATTGCTCTTTGATATTTCAGATGAAGCGCATGCTAAGTTAGAGCAATTGAATAGGATTATGATTTAGACACTAACTATAAAAAGAAGGTGGAAGACCTAAATTACTCTCAAAACCCTGCACCTGAGTATAAAAAATTCAATAATGTAATGAAGTTAAATCAGAAGTTACTACAGCTTAACTGTACTAACTTAACTGAATAAGTATTAACTTTATCCGTCAGATTTGATTGTTAGGGCTTAATCAAATCTGACTGTCGCATAAGTGCCATTTCCGGACGTTCGTAACGACTCGTTAAAAGCCAACTGTTTTTGTCCTTTTAAACGACTTCTTAGCAGTTGGCTCTACCTAGGTTCGCCTGACTTTATTAACGTGTGACGCTCATCTGTCCATGAGAACTCCGATAGAGCAAGAAAAACGGCATTGTACTTTTTTAATTTTTCAACAGATTCTAATGAAAAACAGCCTCCAACAACTATTAAAGTATCTTGGCTCGGCTCTCCAAACTTTTTTAATGCTTTTTCTGTAAGGTTACTTTTTATCACATCTTTTCTATTATGTGGAAAAGTAATCAAAGTACATTTTTCAGTAAACTGAGATTCACAAGCTGCCGCTAAGCTCTTGTACTCAGTTGGTACACGATCTTTAATAATATGTGCTTCAATGCTTCTAATTATGCGAAATTTCATATCGACTGCTAACGCCCGCATAAACTGCGGAACATGTTGGACGCTTTTTTGCATCATTTTCTTTTAAGCAAAAAATCGGACAATGTGGGGCATCAGATTTAATGCGCTTGTTAAACTTATAATCGGGTTTGCTCATCTTTCGCTGTTAGCTTCTCAGAATGCTTGATGATTTCTGTGGGAAGTCCAGTGGTGCAGTACAAAAGCCTAACAAACAGAAATCCACATACTTTGCCTAATTTGACAGTAACGTATTAGACCATCAGATCTAACACGTTTCTGTCCAACAACGAGTTTACCCGACCGTCCGCTTATAGCTCATACCCGAATTCTTTTGTAGCGAGCTAAGCTTAAAACTCCATAAACACCGGAGTACAACTAATGCACCAGTTAACTATATATCAGCCTAAAGAGCCTTGGAATAAAAATAAGCTTGTAGGACAAAAGTTACCTCTAAAATTACAGCAAATATGGGCTATCCGAATACGACTGGAACTTTTTCATAAAATAAGAGATCTAGCACTATTTAACCTAGCCATAGATAGCAAACTAAGAGGGTGTGATTTAGTTTCACTAAAAGTTAATGACATTGCACATGGTAAAGCAATCCAATCACGGGCAATAGTCGTTCAAAAAAAGACTGGTATGCCTGTTCAATTTGAAATTACTGGAAATACAAGGAAATCAATTGTGGCGCTCATAGAGCAATTTACTCTCAATTCTTATGATTACTTGTTTAAGTCACGAATTCATTCCTCTGAACACCTTTCAACCCGTCAATATGGACGTATAGTTGACTCTTGGGTCACCTCAATTGGGTTAGATAAGACTCAATATGGCACTCATTCAATGAGACGTACCAAACCATCACTAATTTACAAAAAAACTAAAAATTTAAGAGCCTGTCAGCTTCTACTTGGCCATAGAAAACTAGAGAGCACTGTCAGGTACTTGGGAATAGAAGTTGATGATGCGTTAGAAGTATCAGAACAGATCGATGCTTAAATTTGAACCTAAGCCAGACTCGAAGTTAGAGTCTGGCACGTGCCATAATCCGACCTTGAGACACATAGAGATTAAGACTGCAAAGATACGAAAGCGGAAGTTAGCTTTGGCCTGTTTAACGACAAATATTCCGACAAAGCAGTCATGACTATTAGTTTATTGTTAAATCTAATCTTTCTTTTCGTTCATCTACTCAATAACCCCACGCTAAACGTGACTTTAGCGTGGGGTTAGAGTTCACAGTAATTTTATCTGGATAGCTCTTTTATTTTTTTCTCTGAAAACCAGCGATATAAAACAGGTAAAACAAATAATGTTAACAGTGTTGCAGTTACCAAGCCGCCAACAATAACACTCGCTAATGGGCGCTGTATTTCTGCACCAACACCATTAGACATTAACATCGGTATCAAACCTAAAGCTGATGTTATAGCAGTCATAAGTACAGGTCTTAATCTTGAAGTAGCGCCTTCAAAAACGGCTTTAGATGCTTCTAGACCGTCTTTAATACGTTGGTTGATACTTTCTACCATAACGACCCCATTCAATACCGCTACACCAAATAAGGTAATAAAGCCAACGGAGCTTGGTACAGACAAGTATTGTCCAGATAAATATAAGGAGAAAACTCCGCCAATTACAGCAAGCGGCACGTTGACCAATATCAGCATAGCTTGACCAACAGAACCAAAGGCAAAGTAAAGTAGTAGTGCGATTAGTGCTAACGATAAAGGTACAACTATAGCTAACCTATTTTGAGCACGTTTTTGACTTTCGAACTGGCCGCCAATCGAAACAGAATAACCTGAAGGTAAGTCAACCTTTTCAGCAATTACCGTTCTGATATCGGCAACCACGCTTCCCATATCTCGATTTTGTACATTTGCTTGGATAACGACTCTTCGTTGTACATCATCGCGTCTAACTTGTGGTGGGCCTGACTCAAATGAGACTGAGGCTACGTCACCCAGTCGCACCCAAGCACCAGTAGGTGATTGAAGCCGAATATCAGCAATAGCTTCTTTGTTACTTCGGTACTCTTCCTCTATGCGAACGTAAATATCATAACGTTCATTACCATTGATTATTTGTCCGGCTGCAACACCACCAATACCATCACGCACAACCTCCATTATGTCACTCACAGACAATCCAAAGCGTGATAGTTCTTGCCTGTTAGGACTTATCACCAATTGCGCTTCACCAGCAATTTGCTCCAATGCAACATCCCTTGCACCTTCAATGTTTTTAATTGCTGTTTCTATTTCTTGACCTTTAGCCGCCAGTACCTCAAGTTCAGGCCCAAACAACTTTATCGCCAACTGAGCCTTAACACCAGATAGTAGCTCATCGACACGAGTCGCAATAGGTTGAGAAAAGTTGAGTAGCAACCCAGGGAATTCTTCTAAAGATCTCTCCATTTTTCCTTGAAGTTCATATCGATTAGATGCACTGGTCCACTCAGAAACAGGCTTCAACCCTATGTAAATTTCGATGTTATTCACAGGCTCTGGGTCTCCACCTATTTCTGCTCGACCAATTCGGCTTAATGCATAGGTTACTTCAGGGAAAGCCATTAGTTTTTCTTCTAGAATTGGTGCCACAGTGAGCGCGGTATCTAAACTGGAAGAAGGTGCAAGCGTTGCTCTTAAGTTTATCGTCCCTTCTTCTAACTCAGGTACAAATTCAGTACCAATTAATGGAACTAATGCAAAGGCAGAGAAAACTAATATAAGTGCGGCTGAAATGACTAATTTGGTGCGTTTTAGTGCGAATGTAAGCCCTTTTCTGTAGAGTTTGTCTAATGGCCTAAGAACAAAGCTTTCCCTCTCTTTTACACCTGACTTAAATAAATAAGTAGCTAAAGCGGGTACAACAAACAACGCAACCACAATAGCAGATATAACAGCTAAAATGATGCTTATTGCCATAGGTTGAAATAACTTTGCCTCAACACCTTCAAAGCTAAATAAAGGCGTAAATACGACTAAAATAATAGAAGCTGCAAAAAATACGGGACGAGCCACTTCTTTACCCGCATTTTGAAGACGTAACTTAATACCATGCTCATCTTGTTCTACATCATGTGGATCAGTATCAGCACTAGGCACTCTTTCTTTTACAGTTTTTAAATGGGTAGAGTCTGGTCTATTTAAATGCTTAAACATGTTTTCAACCATCACGACTGAACCATCAACTAGCATACCAATGGCTACGGCAATGCCACCCAATGACATAAGGTTTGCAGAAATGCCCCACCAAGCCATGATCATTAACGCGATACCAATTGAAATTGGAATAGATATTAGGACAAGGAAGGTTGCACGTATATTCATTAAAAATAGTGCTAATACAATACAGATGAAAATAAATGCTAGTAATAGTGCATCAACTACTGTATCAACGGCTTTTTCAATCAAATCAGCCTGATCATAAAATGGTTCAAAGCGAACACCTTTAGGCAATGCTTGATTAATCAATGGGATTCTTGCATTGATACCATCAATGGTGGCTTTAGTATTAGACCCCATGCGTTTTAAGACAATGCCAGAGACAACTTCACCTAAATTTTCGACTTTACCGTCTTCGGTTTTGCGCGTCATTGTGACAGCACCTTGACGAATTTCACTGCCCATTTCAACTTTAGCAATATCCGAAACCGTCACAACTGTCCCATCAACTGTTTTGACGGGAACTTGTTTGATATTACTAATACCAGCGTCACCACTTTCAAACCAACCTGCACCTCTAATAACAAGCTGCTCTTGCCCACGGTTCATATACCATCCGCCAACATTGGCATTGTTGTTATCTAGGGCACCAACAACGTCTTCTTGCGTTAGGTTATAAGAAAGAAGCTTAGATGGATCTACATTTACTTGGTACTGCCTAACAATACCTCCAAAGGAGAGTACATCAGTAACACCATCGACAGGCATAACGAGTAATTTTACTACCCAATCATTGAGACTCCTGAGTGCCATAGCATCATAGCCTGCATCTTTATCTGAAATAAGAAGGTACTGAAATACTTGGCCTAGCCCTGAGGTGTTTGGCCCCATTTCGGGTGTGCCGACACCTTCTGGTATCAGTTCTTTTGCGGCTTGAAGACGCTCAAATACAAGTTGTCTTGCAAAGTAAATGTCGGTGCCTTCTTTGAAAACAACCGTGACGCCAGACAAGCCTGTTTTAGAAATTGAGCGCACTTGTTCTACATCAGGTAAGGCATACATGACCGCTTCAATGGGGTACGTAATGAGTTGTTCAACTTCTTCAGCAGCTAGTCCTGGCGCTTCAGTATTTACAGCAACTTGAACATTAGTAACATCAGGAAAGGCATCTAAATTTAGTTTTGGTATAACCATAATTGCGCCGACAATTGTGGCAAACAGCGCAATCAAAATCAGGAGTCTATTATTAACAGACCAATCTATTATTTTATTAAACATAGTCTTGCTCCTTAGTGGTTATGCGGATCAAATCCGCCTTTAGCGATTTCAGAAGCAACAAAAAATGCGCCTTTGGTTACAATTCGCGTCCCACTATCAAGGCCAATGATTTCCCTAAAATCACCTAAGGCTCGGCCTAGTTCTACTTCTACAGCTTTAAATTCTCCAGGGTGGTCTTCGACAAATACGGTCCAATCACCATCTGCGCTGCGGATCAATGCTTCTTCTGGCACAGCCATCACTTTCTGCTTTGTGGCAAACTGAAAGTAAACTTTTACAAACATACCTGAATGAAGGTTATCATCAGCATTCTGTACCCCCAATCTAATAATTCTTGTACGAGTTACGGGATCAATTGTATGGGCTTCTTGGATAACTTTGGCATTGTAACTCTGGCCTTCTAATTTAAGTACCGCAGGAGAATCAATTGATAAATTTAGCTTTTTATTTGGAGAAACTTTTGCTTCAACCCATAGTTGTTTTTCATCAGCTAACAACATGACTGAATCCCCAGCATCAACACGTTGCCCTTGGATAAAGTCGTCTTGAAGCACGACACCTTCACGGTGCGCCGTTAATGCATATTGTCCAAATGCTTTAATGTCTTTGTTAGAAATACCATTTATTGCTTTTTCAGTTAACCCTAAAGCAATGAGCTTGCCATAGCTCGCATTGTATGTTGTTTCAGCTTGTAATAATCGACTTTCACTCACCGTCTTATTACCCAGCTTTTTTACACGTTGCCATTCGGTTGAAGCGATTAAATAGTCAGCTTGTGCTTGTGCCATTGCTTCACTAAATAATGTAACTAACTTCTGACCTATTTCTACATACTCGCCAAGCGCTGCATGGCGACTGATAATGACTGACTCTGTACGTGGTGATACCACATAACTTTTATAGCCATTAGCTTTTATTTCGCCAGGTGCATATACGGAGCTAAATTGATATTCAGGCTTAACACTTTCCACTTTAATGTTAGCAAGCGACATCTTCTTTGGATCAATAGTGATACCTTCTTCATGTCCTTCTTCTCCCTCTTTATTACCACCTTCATGGCCGTGCTCGTCATGGTCACCTTTATCTTCTTCATGTCCCTTTTCGTGTTCATGCTCATCTTGATGTTCTTTTTCTTCTTGTTTCGAAACGTTTGTGACAGAACCAGTTCCATCTGACGACTGTGCAAAAGCATCATGATTTGTAGTAAACCCAACTAACAGGCAGCTAATTACTACGGCTAAAAATTTTTTACTAATTACTGTATTCATTTTTGTAACCTATATTTTTAATAAATTTAAGATTTCGTTTTTCGCTACTGAAAAAACAAAGCGCTCAAATCTCAAATTTGGATAACTGACCCATACTTAAAATGAAGGATATTTCTGCAAGCTTGAATTGATTTTCCAAACGTATTCCTGCATGAAGCCCTTCCGCACGTTGATTTAATGCAAGTAAGTAGTCAGAAGTATTAATGTCACCAGCTTCCCAGCGCTTATTTAATAAGTTTTCGCTGCTATCTAATCTGCCTTTTGTCAGTTTTTGCCATTGCTCATAATATTTTTTACTGACAATAAGCGATTCATAATTAGCTTTTGCTTCAAATGACTGCTTTCGATAAACCGACCGAAAGTTAGCCTCTGCTGCAATTGCTTCTGAATAAGCGGCTTTAACAGTATCTGAATAGTTATTTCTGATATTTAAAGGCATTGAGAAAGTCACGCCAATCAAGTCTTCATCTCCACTTTTCCCTGCGTTAACTCCAATGGTTGGATTGGCTTTAGATTCCATAGTGGTTAGTTGAGCTTTAGATTGTTTTATCTTCCATTGCGCTCTAGCGAGTTTAACTTTTGGATGTTCCTCAACCCACTGAGAGTTAAATGAATAGTTTGTTGCTCCAAAAGTAAATGAAAACAAATTGGTAGTATTAGGCGTCCAATCAGGCAATAACTCCTGAACATTTACCTCTGCATTTTTCAAAGCAATTTGCGACTCAGATATTTCACTGAAAACTTGGGACAAGTTTAAATAAACCAGTTCAGCGTCAAGTGGCTCTAAAAGTCCTGCTTTTCGCTTATCTTCAATAATTCCAACGAGCGTTTGTAATTGATTTTCTCTTACTGAAAGTAACTGAGCCACCTTTTTTGCTGCTTGCCAATTAACTATTGCAGTTAAAGCGTTAGCCTTTTTAGAATCGAGTAGAGATAACAATTGTTGCTGGTTTGCATAAACACCAATTTCACCAATGCTTTTATTTGCTGATTGCTTATCCCAAAAATCAATCGTTTGACTGATACCAATAGAATAATTATCAAAATCACCTTCTTTTTCATAGCTTGCTTCAAGCTCTGGGTTATATACGGCTTGAGTTAAGCTTTTGGCTCTATGATTACTTGCATTAAGTAACTCTTTAGCCGCAACAACTTCGGGATCTTTATTTATTTGACTATCTAGCCATGAAATACTTTTCTGTTTGCCATAAGTGGCAACTGAAAAACTCACAGCCATGCATAAAGACAGGGTTAAACCTGCATTTTTTAAAAATATATACATAAAACTTCTTAATTTTTTAATTTATAAACACGAACCCTTTATCCTTCTCATGGACAAATAGGTCATTAAAAATCAATCTAATTAAGAAATGGGTGGGCGAAGTATCGCTTCAAGAAAGGTACTTGTTTGATCAATTTGATAAGGAGTTTTATTGATAATATTTAGCTTACCATCGACATTTGAATTACTGACTAAAATCCAAGATAAATGGCTGCCACTGCAATGTCCGCAGTGATGACAATCCTTTACATCGTGCTGTTCATCATCTGTATTATCATTTAAAACATTTCGATCATCTGCATGATCATGTTGAATTTGAAGGTGCTCTATATCTATCTGGTGATTCTCAGGTGTTGCGGATACAACAGCAGTTAACGATTGCAAAACAATCGAAACGACTAATAGTATTTTTAACGCAACATTGAATTTCAAAATAAACACCTACTTAAATATGAAAAATTATAATATCAAAAAAAGGTTTTCTAAACTAGCCATGCGCATGTTTTTCATGCTCGTCACGGCAAGTTTCTTGAGGAAACTCAAACTCAATGGTTGTATGAGATAAATTATAAGAAGAAAGTTCCTTAGCCACTTGTTGTTTTAGCCTAATTAATTTATCAACCTCAAAGTTATGGGCTAACTCTAGGTGAGCAGTTAATACGTGACTTTCCCCGTCTAATGACCAAAAGTGCATATGATGAATCCCATTAATTTCAGGTATAGCCTTTATCGCTTTTTCAATATTATTCTGCACTTCTTCATCAGGTGTAGCTTGAAGAAATAGTGCCAATGTTGTTTTCAGGTTTTTCAAAACGTTAAACAATATAAACAGTGTAAAGCCTATAGAAAGCAAAGGATCTAATATTGGTAGATCTACAAAAAGCAGCACGATAGAAACAATTAGGACTGCAACCCAGCCAAGTACGTCTTCAAGCAAATGCCACGTAAGTACTTTTTCGTTCAGCGTTTTACCCGCTTTTAGTTTAAATACTGCATACCCATTAACAGCAACCCCAAGTAATGCAAGACCCAACATTCCTTCAGCCATTGGCATTTCAGGATTAGATAATCTTGGTATTGCTTCAAATAGCACCCAGACAGAACCAATAACTAATACAATACTGTTAATTAATGCGCCAAACAGGGTAAGACGACGATAGCCATAGCTAAATCTATCGGATGCTTCTTTATCCGAGAAACGACTCAGTATCCAAGCGAATCCTATAGATAAACTGTCACCCAGGTCATGTACAGCATCAGCCATAATAGCGGTACTGTTGGTTAGCCAACCACCAATAAATTCGATAATAGTAAATGAAACATTAAGGAAAAATGTCCAACCTATACGGTTGTCTTTTCCATGCGAATGGCTATGGCTATGATTGTGCATTTTCCACCTCAAGAACTTTTAAATTTCTTACATTGACTACGTTAAAATTGATAAAGTGACGGATCACTCGTTGATACATCCAACGTTTGATTCCTGATAAGTTAGTTCCTTTTTCGAGATAAAACTCATCAGGGGAATTATAAACACCAAAATCATCATGAATACCTTCTTTTTGTATATAGGTATCTTGACCACGCCAATCTGTATCTGGCGAAGAGAAACACTTTGTTGCAACACCATAACCACAAAATTCGTTTTTTATTTGACTAAATTTGTGCTGTAGTGAACTTAAATATTGTTCATCTAATATAAAGCCTTCTAAGTTTATCCAACGATCCTTGAAATAAACTTCAATCCAACTATGAATGATATATTTAGGTGCTAACCAAAATACATAAGTTGGAATAGCTCCTTTTTGTAATCGCTGCTCAATAGTAAAGCCGTGAAAACGACATTGAATACCTAATCCTCGTAACAAAGCCATCAGCAAGTTACCCTTGGTATTGCATTGTCCGTAACCATCGGCTAAAACACTGCTTGCTGAAATATCATCAATCTCATTGTAACCAAATAATATTTCATCTTTAACAAATTGGTAGGCTGCACCAATTTTGTTGAAGTCATCGAGTTCTTGCCAATTACGCTCAGAAATTAATGATTGAATTGTAGAGTGTTCAAAATTTACTATCTTGGTTTTTTCTAGATATTTGCTATTCATTGATGTTTCCTTACTTTGAACAACCAAAGGTTGATTGTTTATCTTCATTTGGTGTTTAACGTGTTTTCTCAGCAACAGCTAATTCTTGTTTAGCATCGCTTAGTATTCGGTAAGCGCCTCGAAGAATTAACATTGAAATGATGCTACCAATGACGATATCAGGCCAACGCTGTTTCAGCACCATAACGAGTATGCCTGCGATAACGACACCAAGATTTGCAATTACATCATTCGCTGAAAATATCCAGCTAGCTCTCATATGTACTTCATCGTTGTTGTGCTTTCGAATAAGGATGAGACAAATCACATTTGCAACTAAAGCAACCATGCCTACGCCAATCATAAACCAAGAGTGAGGCTCACTTTCACCATACAGCCTTCTAGCAATATCCATTAGAATTAGCACGCCTAACCCCAGTTGGAAATAGCCACTCACTAAAGCAGCATTAGCCTTATGTTGGATTGACTTTCCCACCGCGTATAGTGCAATTGCATAGACGATTGCATCCGCTAGCATGTCTAACGAATCTGCAATTAAAGCCGTTGATTCTGATAACCAACCAAAGCCAATTTCAAAAACAAACATCGAGGCATTGATAGCCAGAAGCCAATAAAGCACCGTTTTTTGCTGGTTATCTTTTAGCTCAACTTCACACCCACAATCGCTCATTTTCATCTCCGATTAACTTGTATGCTCTAACTATAAATCCTATAGTGACTATAGGGTCAAGTTTATTTGGAAATTTTATGAAAATTGGTGAGTTATCGAAAACATCGGGGTATTCAGTACAAACCATCCGATATTATGAAAAGGAGGGCTTGCTGTCAGATCCTGATCGCACTGAAGGGAATTTCAGGTTGTATTCTAATAAGGCATTTAAAGAGCTAGAGTTCGTAAAGCATTGTCGAAGTTTAGATATTCCGCTTAATGATATTAAGCGACTCATTGAATTAAAAAACAAGCCAGAGGAGAGTTGCTCTAGTGTAAATGCATTAATTGATCGGCAACTAACTTTAGTTAATCAACGAATGAAGGAATTGAATGCACTCAAAAAAGAGTTAAAACTAATGGCAAGCTCTTGCGGGTCTGACGGTACAATTGAAGTCTGTGGCATTATCAAGTCATTAGATAGTTGAACTAAATATAACTTTAGATTAGTAGTATTCACAAAGGCAATAATGAAAACCATTGGCAAATTAGCACAATCATTAAATTTAAATGTAGAAACCATTCGTTTTTATGAACGAGAAGGACTGATTACACAACCTGAAAAACCAATATCTGGTTATAGACAATATGACGAATCAATAGCAGGACAACTTAGGTTTATCACAAAAGCCAAAGCGCTCGGCTTTACGTTAAGAGAAATAAAATCGCTAATGTCTATGGACAGCAACTGCGCTCAAGTTGAGCTATTAAACCGACAAAAGTTAGCAATCATTCGAGACAAAATTAATGACCTTCAACGTTTAGAGAAAGTAATTGTGGGTATGACAAATACCTGTATGCAAAACGAAGATCCAACACATTGCCCCATAATTGACTCATTAAAATGATTGACTCCGTACTTGTATACGGAGTTTAGAATGATGGTAATATCAACCAATAGACTTTCAAATGATAAATAAAATATTAGACAGAGTAGGCTCTAGTGGCGTTTGGCTAGCGGCACGGCCTGCCTCCCTGCATTAAGGTCACTTGCATCGGCATTAGGACTAGGCTTCTTCTCTCACTTCGAAGGAATAGCTGTAAATACGCTTTTACCTATTTTTGCATCTTTGGAACTATTGGTAAACTTATACAACTGGCACAAAAATAAAAACCATACCAGAGCTGTCTTCAGCATTCTAGGGCCTGTAGCAGTGCTATTAACGCTTTATCCTCTTTGGCTATATGATTGGAGCACATACCTATTTTACTTTGGTATTTGCTTAATGGTCGTTATGTCGGTTTTGGATATCGTAAAACCAGTAAGGGAGCAAACATGCAACGTATGGCTAATTGCCGTCGTTGAAACGATTAACGGTCAATGTCTGCTTTTCGCTCAAAGCCGCCAGTCAGGCGAAGTCTAACCCGTTCTTTTTAAACTGTAATATCGGATATGAGTTACTACACTTAAACCCATTCTATCTTTTCTTTTTTATAGAATGACCAGGCTTTTCTTCAAGCGGCTTTTCAGGCCAACGATGTTTCGGGTATTTACCGCGCATATCTTTGGCTACATCAAAATACGAAGAACGCCAAAAATGAGCTAGATCACTTGTTGTTTGTATTGGCCTCTTAGCCGGAGACAATAACTCAAATCTCATAGCGACTTTACCCATTGCTAGCATTGGAGATTCAAGCTGGCCAAACATTTCTTGCAATACAACAGATACAGTGGGCCCTTGATTTTCATCGTACCTAATTAGTACTTTCTTGCCACTAGGAGTGATGTAGTTAGAAGGTGCACAAGCATCCAGTACCTGCTGTTGCTCCCAAGTTAGTTTAGCGTTTAAAATTGAATAAATATCTTTATTTTTCAATTGCTTTAAGCTTTTTACATCTAAGGTATAAGGTATAAGCCATGTATCTAAGTTTTTTAGTAAAACGTCTTCATTTATATTCGGGAAGCTTTCGACAACACTATGTAACCACTGACATTTTGCCAGCCAACTTTCACACTTGGCAGTCCAATTTAAAAATTTAATGCCTTCTTCTAATAAGACCCCCTTAATACAGGAGTTGAATTGCTCATCAGGAATTGAATTTAGCTTATCTTCTCTCATAACTAAGCTCATATACTTATGAACTCGTCTACCAATTATATTTTCTTTCTTAGCATCTAATTTATAATAAGTGTCTAATTTATATTCTCCATCCAAAACAGCATTAATTTGTTCAAAGGATATAGGTACAGAGCTATAAATAACACCACCTAAATTTTTCCCATCGCAATCACAAACTACAAGCCAATTACTCCCAAAAAGACTATCAGTAGTCTTTAAAGTAACCCCTCTTCCATTTGCTAACAAATAGTCTTTGCTATTAGGATTTCTGATTTTAGCTAACCTATCTGGGTATGCTTTTAATAGCAGTTTACCTATTAGTGGTTGAAGTTCAGCCAAGGTAGTATTATGAGGAACTAATGTAACATTTAAAGCATTTAAGAATGATTTCACCAGTTTTATAACTTGCTTTAAAACTGATTTATTAATATTGCTGGCTTCACTACTTTTTTTAACTATAAAACTTTCATATATTACAACAAACCTTTCTATAAGATCTGAATTCTCCGCATTAAGTAAAATATCCTTTTCAGATAAAAGAGCAACTAAGATACAGGCAGTAAGAGTTTCATTTTCTGTTTCACACGAGGTAAGCATAGCTCCAAGTCTTGAGCCAACACCTAGAGATAATACTTTTTTACCAAGTGAAGTGATTTTGTGTGAGTTATCGATCAATCCTAGCTTAAAGTTTAGATCACACGCTACATCGAAGTGTTTCTTTGGCGGAGCCGTTAGCCAATTTACGTCATCATAATTTAGTACTCCCCAGCCTGATAACTCGAGCACTAGATTACTTAGGTCTGTAATACTTATTTCTTCAATTTGAAAATCTTTCAACCCTTTTTGCTCAATTTCCCCCCAAAGTCTAATACAAAGACCTTTTTGAGTTCTACCTGCTCTACCTGTACGTTGATTAGCTGACGCTTTTGATATACGGCTGGTATCTAACCTTGATAATCCACTCTTAACATCGAATGTCATTACTTTTTCTAGACCGGAATCAATAACGATACTAACACCGTCGATTGTTAGACTTGTTTCGGCTATATTTGTGGAAAAAATAACTCGCCTTTTACTCGACTTATTTAGAGCTAATTCCTGCTTTGTAAGTGGCAAGCCGCCATAAAGAGGTAAAGTTTCAACATTTTGAGGTAAGTAGCTCTGAGCAGCACTCATACATCGATTGATTTCTGCTTGTCCTGGTAAAAAAATTAATACATCCCCTAACGGTTGCTCTTTTAATACTTTATCCAACAAACCTTTTATATAAATAGATAGGTGAGAAGATGGTCTACCAGCATATTCGATTTGGACAGGAAAAGTGCGTCCTGGGCATTTTATTATTGGCGAATTATTTAAGTATTTTGACAGCAAGTCAGTATCTATGGTTGCAGACATAACAAGTAACTTCAAATCATCTCGATACGCCTCCTGCACCTCTAATGCTAAATTTAGAGCAAGATCAGCATGAATCGAACGCTCATGGAATTCATCAAAGATTATCAACCCTACGTCAGTTAGCTCTGGATCATTTTGTATTCTTCGGGTCAGAACTCCGTCAGTTACAATTTCAAGTATAGTATTTTTTGATTTTTTACGTTCATTTCTTATCTGGTAACCTACTGTTTCGCCTACATTCTCGCCTAACAACTTCGCTAGATAATTTGCAATGGATCTAACTGCAACTCTACGAGGCTCCAACATTATGACTTTTTTACCTGTCATTAAGTTTGATTTAATGAGTTCAAGTGGAACTATTGTAGATTTACCAGCACCTGGTTCTGCCTGCAAAACTAAGTTGTTGTAGGACTCTAGGCTAGTTAATATTTTGGGAATATAATCTTTAATTGGTAACAAAAATACTTCTCTATTTATATTGTTTATTAGAGTCTAATTTTCGAGAATTAAACTCTAATATCTGCTAAATCATTTAGTTTATCGACAAGAATAATTGAGGTGTACTTTTAAACGTCATTTCTGCCGTATGTCCATAACGTTATTTAGCCTATTCAAATCATTTTCTAGCTCTTGTAAACGGGCTAACAATACAATTTCTCGTGATAATGCTTTCTCTAGAGCTTCTTCTGTCAAAGTTAGCCTCTTTTTGACGCTTTTAATTTTTTTGTTATGTCGCTCCGTTATTTCAGATTTAGATAAAGTACTACTTTCAGGCGACTTTTTAGCGTCTTTAATAGCCTGCACTATCCCCTGGTGATTATCACGATCATTTTTTATATAACCTTTGTCGTGACCAGCTTCTTGAGAAACAATAGAATTAGTAATTTGACTTAACTCTATACCACTAAAATCACTTATACGAGGGCAGCCTTTTACTAATCGTTCAAGAGCCTTGTAACATTCTTGTAACTTCTTTGTAGTATTCATTACTCTTCCTTTATATCAATTATTCTATCTTCAATACCTATTGCTCTGCTTTTGATTTTAAAGGTTTTATATCTTAATAAGTCATCTAACTCTGATTTTGTAGATAAGAACTCAACTGAGTCCTTGTGGTACGACTGAAGTTCTTTTTCCGTCGATTTAATTAAAGCATCTATGTTTTCAGACTTAATAGCAGCGCATTTGCTTGTTAAACAATCAGCAAATTCTCCTAAAATAGAACAGCTACAAATCTCAGCATTAGTGCATCCCCCAAGTAAAGTTCTGCGGTAGTTAACCTCACCTTCGTAAACTTTTTTTGAAGTGGTTTCAATAAACTCCTCTACTAAAACTTCACCTTTCTTCAACTGAGATTTTTGCCTCTCAAAGTACCCCCCTACCTTGCCGTGTAAACTACTTGTTTCACTTAATAAATCTTTTAATAACCTTTCTGCCGTATCTAATGACATGCCAGTTTGAAGTTCATAAGCGATATGATTTAATGGAAGAACATACTCTTTTGCCTTTACATCGTAATGACCAAAAATCGTCATTACGTTTTCATTATTGCGGCTGTAATATTTAGTCATTTCTTGTGATAAATGCTTAAACTGCTTTCTTAAAGTAGCCAAAGAAACAAACCCACTATTTACAGCGTAAAAAGCTAAAGATCGTCTAAACTGATGGGTAGTTATAGGCCAGTGACTTCCAATGTTAAATTCTGGTGATTTAGAAAAATCTCTTTCCGGATCACTAGCAACTAAAACGTCATAATCATCACTACCGATAATGAAGGAGTCCCTTTTTACAAAATATTTACGTTCATTTTTTGGAGCAGAAAAAATCTTTGTACCTGTGGCAGACTTATCTCTCGTGTATATTATTTTGGTACTTAAAAGAAGACTACATTTTTTTGGTTCAAGTCCAGCTATGTATGCGATCCCCCTAACAATAGCTCGGAGTACTTCGATAGCTTCTAAAACAATCGTGTGCGCTAACCAGGCCTCCTCCTCTTTATATCCAGTAAATTTAGTTGTTGTTGAAATGACCTTAACAATTGCTTTTGATGAAGGTATAGAATCACTATCATCAAAAACATAATTATCGGTTGGTTTATCTACGACACAATCGTAGCCTAGTCGATTAACTTCATCATTTCTCATACCCGTGTATAAATGAATTAAATGCTTCATTTCATACTGAATTACACCCAAACGGGCTGCTAATTCTTTTCTGCTTTTACAATTAAAATCGGGGTGTTCAAATAAACTATTTAAATTATGAGCATTTATGGCCTCATCTAGTGTAGGTCTAAATGATCTGTCCTTTGGCTTTATGAGATCACCAACCATCCTATCTTTTTGGCTCAAAATACATAAACCAAAATAAGGATCTGAGAATTCCTTTATAAAACACTCAAGCTTTAAAGAGTTTTTCTTAAGAAACCCAACTCTATCAGTTAAAAAATTTACTACCTCAAGGTATATTCGCGTCGGAATTAAAGGATGTTGATTATGTGGTATTCTTTTATGTAAGTGCTGGTAATTAACAACCTTATATCCTAAATGCTCAATACCTATAATGTTTAACTTTTTCAACAAAGCATGTAAACGCTGTTTTTGCCTATTGTTAAGAGTTTTTACATAGAATGCTAGGTAGTTTTTATTAGTAAAAAGTTTTTGAAGGCTCAGCCTACCAATCATTTTATCTTCTTGAGTATCTATACAAAAGCGAGCAGCCGATTTTGCAACATTTGCATACCTAGTTAAGGTAGATATAGCTAAACTACCCGCAACACCTGTATTTATAAAATACATCAAATAAATAACTATGGACTTAACTTCATTAATAAGTTCTCTATCTTTAGTAGCGTCTGAAGTACATATAAGGTCTTCAAAATTAATAACTTCGCTGGATTTAGATGATAGAATGTATGGGCTCAAATCCCATTTATCATTTTTATAAATAGCCGTTGGTACATTTTGCTTATTTCTACATATAATAAATTCATCAGGAATATTACCTTTAGAATAACTCAAGCATAGTGTGTCTGGGGCACTCTCAGATGAAACACGTAACCCGTTGACACTTAAAGCTTGGTTAAATAGGCGGTTAGTGTAGTTTTTATTATAATTCAAAACTTTCTCCTATATTTTCCTCTGAAAAAATCATCCCCATAGATTCATATCTTTGGAGACGATTTTCCCAATAAGGAGTAAGCTCTCCGTAATTAAAAACTCGCTCACGATACAACTTGACGTTTTTAGCTCCCAAAGACGATTTTGATTTAATTTTTAATAAAATTTGTCTTACTCTGGATGAAAGCATTAAGAGAAGCTCTTTGGACTTTGCCATTTCAGATGAAGCATTCATTACACCTATTACTATATAGAGTAAGCTAAATAACTTATGAACGTCGTCTTCATCATTGGCATGGCATACGTAATGTTTACAAAACAAACACCCATATTGGGATACACAATCAGGCTTTATAGGCGGAGCGTCTATAGCAGGTTCAGGCTTTTGATAGTCCGTACAATGCCCTGCAGCTACACTAAGGTGCTGTCCATCATGAGCATCTTTATTAAAGCTTATGTGTTGTATAGCTTCATGAGCTGACTCCCAAAAATTACTGAATTCTGACTTTGCAACTTCAGGGGAAACTTCAAGATAGTGAGCCTCATTTGTTCTTTCAGAATGACCAAGAACTTCTGCAACTGTTTCTTTAGAAACTTCTGGCTGCTCATGTAAAAATATACTTTTAGTTTTGCGAAACTGCCTTGAAGTAAGCACTTCAAAGCTAGCTGGCATAAAAACACCTATAACTTTCTTTCTCTGAAAGCCCCTTATAGCGCTTGCATCTACTATACAAGGTTCCCAAGATTTCACTTTAAGACTAAAAAAAAGTTCATCAAAAACTTTACCGTCAAGTACCCATTCTCTTAACCTAATATAGTGTTTAAAAAGTTCTACTGCTCCATGAGCTAGTTCATACTGTATAATTTTCCCACTGGCTCTGAATTTAACTACTTGATAGCTTTTTTGTGTTACAGACTTAGCCTTTTCAAAGGCACCATCGAATTCAATTTTTTTCATTTCACTTACGTAAGAGCCTGAGAGCATCATAAATAACATTTGAAATGCCTGCATAGCTGTAGTTGCGAATGCTCTGCGACATTTTGCACGCATATTAGTGTTGGCTTCATCTAAGTAAGTTTTGGTTCTTCTTAAGTTGCTTGCGAGCTCGTTTTTGCATTTATCAGGCCTTTTAGCACAATATTCTTCGATCGTGACTAATCGACCCTCTTCATCATTGTAAACATCTGTAGGGCAACTATAAAAAGGCGTTACACGATGATTTGCATATGGAAATAAATATGTTTCATAGTCCGGCATTTTTAAGAGAATTGGTAGGTGTTCATTGTTTACTAAGCTTTTGGTTAGCCCTAGCGCTAAACTCTTATATATCTCATAACCAAACCTAATCTCATCAAGCTCACGGGGGGGGGTAGGTTTAGATTTGCCACTAAATTGAATAGTATTTTTTATTATATGATCAAAGGTTCCTCTTCCGTGGCCTATTAGTATAAGAAAAGCGATGCTGACTTGCTTAAGTTTAGCCTGATATGCGGTTAGCTCACCTACATTAAGCTTATGCCTCAAATCATGGGTTATCATCTCATAAACTTTTGACGTATCGTCGAAACTTTCTAAGAAAGCGCCAGTCTCTTTGTAACCGTCGATTATATTAAATGCTTTTCTAACTTTGGCTATTAAACTATTTAAACTCGACTCTCTATAACCACCGGTAATAATATACTCGATAAACCTCTTAAGAAAAGTACATCTAGCTGGTAAAAATGACTCAAGAACAACCAAATAATCAGTATTTTCATAACTAGACATTTTGATAACAAACTTTCTATCAGAGTAAGCAATTGCCCCCATATCGATTGGGTTTTTTTTCCCCGAGTTAGGCAAATACAACCTAAGCATTTCCAGATGTAACAACTCTTTTGATGCAAGATCATCAAGTGTAGCAATATAAGTTTTTCTCTGTGTATAATTTTTATCCATTATATAAAGTCCATTTTAGTGCCATATAAGTCAAATACTCGTTCTTCATAAAGTTGCTGTGCAACCAGCCTTTTATCTATTGAATCAAAGAGCTTGAGATAGTTTTCAGTTACTTCTCTATTGCTATGATGTAGCCTTTTTTGAACCATTGAAATTATATCGCTATCCGTTATAAGTCCTTTTGCATATAGAGGTTGTAAAAACAGATAATAACGAAGAGCATAAGTAGCTCTTAGCCAATGAAACACAAAGTCACTTGGGAATTTTTCACTTACCAACTTACTTAGCTTTTTGCTCATATAGTAAGTATTTCTTCCCTGAGGCCGACTTCTAGTAAATATATACCTAGGGTCTGATTTAGCCATATAATGGGTTCCTCCAGAAGAAGAGATAAATAAATACATATCGTCTTCGTTTAATATGTTTCCATTGTTTTGTAAAAACTTTTGGCGCCGCCTCTTAGCTTTTTCACTGTTTGCGTAGCGAAGAATGCTTTTAGCTAATATTAATGGAAAGTAGAGAGCTTGTGGTTTGTTATACTTTGTGTCGATACCAGTACCAGGCCCAGCATTTACTTTAAAAGTACCATCCTTCAATAATTTTTCATCAGCAAATAATTTTAAATGCTTCATTCGCATTGTTAAAATAGATTGTTTTCTAGCTCCAACTTGAAGAGCTATGAAGTGCATAAGCCTTTCATCAACTCCAAAAGCATCAGTATTTAAACAACCTAATAGCTCATCTAATTCTTTATCTGTTAAAGGTCGTAGTTCTTCTCCATACTCTCTAGTGAAGCCAATACGCCTTGGCCTTGAAGAGTTGTTTACACTCAAACTCTGTCCTCGTTTTTCTGTTGCCATAGAGTAAAGCCCACCATGATGATTATGAAAATATCTATTCACCAATTTGACACTATCAACTCTCTCAATGTCGATTGAAGATTTATGCTGTTCAGATAGATACCGATAAAAATCATATACAACTTTCGTGCTTTGATTTAGCTTCTTTCGAGAGAGAGCACCTTCGTTTACTTGTTGTAATAAATGAAAAAAATATCTGTAGGTTGGCCTTTTAGGTTTTCGCCCACTAAAATCATACAAATCGATTTTAAGACCTTCACAATAAATTTTGTAATCAACTAATAAGCTAGCTTTTAACCTTATTGCATCAGAGCTTGAATACCCTTTGTCCCTATTTAAAGCTGACGTATATAAGAATAGATTTGCATCAGTCCAAGGAGATAAATCGCAGTTGAGGATATATGGAAACAAATATAGATCATGGTCCTCATTAAAATAGTGACTTGGAGTCACAAAATAAGCCCCTTTCTTACATATAATTTCTTCTGAGCTTTTATTAACCGGTGTAGTGCTTAATTCTGAATGGCAATGCCTTATATGCTTTATTAAAACGATCCGATTTCCTTTAGCAAAAGACATAATAGCCCCCTTTTTCACTGCATTATTGTCAATAACTTGTAACTACACATTACCAGTCAATCTTAACAATAGCACATGAGCTTGGGGTAACGCCCTTTCATTTCTTTTTGTACATCGCGATAACTGGTATTCCAAAAGTGCGCTAAATCTTGAGTAAGTTGCAACGAGCGTTTCCCCGGCGACAATAACTCCATCAGCAGTGGCAATTTCCCCTGCGCCAACAACGGCGTGCTGGTCATACCGTATACTTCTTGCATACGTACACTGAGCTTTGCAGGGCCTTCAAGCTGATATTCAATCCTAATATTAGAGCCGCTCGCTACCGTTAAACGCAGTGGCAGTAAGCTTTTTAAGGCACTTTGTTGTTGCCAGTCAAAACAATTTTGTAATGCCTCAAAGTAGTTAAACTTTTTAAGCTGCTCCAGGGTTTTAATATCTTGTAAAAATACACCTAGCCACTGCGGTGCCGTTTGAATAAGTTGTTGCTCGTTAATTTTCGGAAACTTTTCGCTCATTAGCTTACTTGCTAAGCTCATTCTAATTAATAGTTGCTCAGCGTCTTTTTGTTCATTAAACAGTGCAAAGCCATGTTTAGTAAATAAATTTAACCATGCTTTGGCGCGCTCACTTTTATCGAGTTTTTGCGCACTTGGCTGGCTAGTAAGCGTAATAGCGCCAAGTTTCACTTCGTCTTGATGGATAAAGCGTGCGGTTTTTTCATCAAACTCACAGCGAGTTTGCATGCTAAATAAATGCGGCAAATAAGCTTGCAGCTCAAATGGGCTAAGTGATGTGGCACTAAAAATACGCCCGCCTTTGTGCCCGCCCATAGTGGCAATTGCAAGGTAGTCGTCGTTATGCCAGTAACCGCGGTTTAACTCAGCGCCTGCACCATTGGCAAGTAAGTATCCACTGCCACGCTTTTTCGCGATTCGATCGGGGTAAGCAAGCGCCACCAGCAAGCTTAAGTGCTCGGTATTTAAATCGCCATTTGACTCTTTTACTTTTAAGCGACTTTGCCAATATTTTAATTGCTGCTTGAATACCGGATGTGGCCGTTGTTGTTGGCTATGCAGCGCTAAGCTTAGCTCATTAGCAGTATTAACTCGGCTTTCAAGTAATGCCACCAAATAAATAGCGAGTCGATAAATACCGGGGAGCGCTTGCTCTAATGCCTGCGCTTTTAATAGCATATGCGCCAAACGAATATCAGCGCCAAAGCCTAACATTTTACTGCCAAGCGGTGTGAGCTTGCCTTTGCTGTCTATGGCTTCAAGCATGCTAAGTAAGTTACTTGCCTGTATGCCTTGCTGCTCGGTAGGCTTATCAAGCAAGGTTAGCTCCTCAATGCTTGTCCCCCATTGCTTAGCTTCTAGCATTAGTTGGCTTATGTCTGATGTGAGTATTTCGGGATTGTCGTGACTATTACGGCGCTCAAAAGTTTGCTTAGAGCCAAGCCTATAAACCACACCTGGCTCTATTCGCCCTGCACGCCCTGCACGCTGCACTGCCGATGAGCGCGATATGCTTTGTGTTGTGAGTTCAGTAACACCGGTTTTTAAATTAAAGGTCGCGGCGCGGCGTTTACCGCTATCAATCACAATCCTTATGCCTTCAATGGTTAAGCTAGTTTCGGCCACATTGGTAGTAAGTACCACCTTGCGCATCCCTTCAGGCGCAGGAGCAATAGCTGCTTGCTGGTTGGCTTTATCTTGCTCGCCAAATAGCGTTGCCACTATACAATTGTTTGGTAAGTCAGTGAGTGCTTGTTGTACCCTGAGTATTTCGTGCTGCCCTGGTAAAAATACCAACGCGCTGCCTGTTTGCTCACTCAGTGCTTGTTTTATTATAGTGGGGATTGCATCAAGCCAGCGGCTTTCATCTTTTATGGGTATATATACTTCATCTATTGGATAGCTGCGCCCATTTGATTGAATTACAGGGCAAGCAAAAAACTCAGTGTAGCGCTGGGTATCAAGGGTTGCCGACATCAACATTATGGTTAAATCTTCGCGCAGCGCACTTTGAGTCTCTAACGCAAATGCCAATGAAGTATCGGCTGCAATAGAGCGCTCATGAAACTCATCAAATATCAGTAAATCAACATCGCTAAGATCAGGATCGTTTTGCAGCATACGAGTAAGCATACCTTCGGTAACTATTTCAAGGCGCGTATTAACACTTACTTTACTCTCACCTCTTATACGCAGGCCAACACTTTGGCCAACACTCTCGTTTTGACACTTTGCTAAGTAACTAGCAATATTACGCGCAGCTAAACGACGCGGCTCTAGCATTACAATACGTTTAAAGTGCCCATCACGCATAAGTTGCAGCGGCAACCAAGTAGACTTACCAGCACCCGGCGGCGCTTGCAGTAGCGTAATTGGGTTGCTTTGTAATGTTATTACGAGTTGTTGATATATGTTTTGAACCGGCAGCACAGCTATTTACCCTAAATTGCTTTACCGGCATTGTAACAAAAAACCGCAGCGTGACTGCGGTTGATGTTTAATAATTAATACTCTTTTACAAGCAACTAAGCTCAATAAGTTGCCCATTAGTTGCCCACTTTCTACCTATTAACTCTCTACTAGCTACCCGATACCATTCTAATGCGCTCTGCGGGTACGCGTAATTGCTGCATTAAATACACTTTAAACGACTCTGCATATGGCTGATCATCTACAGCTTTTTGCATGCATAATAGCCAAGCTTCACTTTCGGCAACGCCTACCGCCAAGTGTTTATGCGCCTGGGGAATGTTAATGCTGCCAAAATGCTCCGCGTACAGCTTAGGTCCGCCCATCCAACCTGACAAAAAGTAAGCTAACTTTTTACGCGACTGCGACAAGTCTTTACTGTGCATATCTCTTATGTGCTTAGCCTCTTTTAACTGTTGCATATAATCATAAAATGCATCAACCAGCTGGGTAATACCTACTAACTCCCCCGCCATTTTGTAAGAGCAATCTCCTACGCCATATTCACACACTTTAGTATCCATAACTCACTCATACCGTCTGTTTTATCGCAACATAATAACTTAAAACCTATATTGGATAAGCAATTATTACAAACTGCTATGTATATTTTGTATGCATTTAAAGAAGGACCACATAATTACACCCACCTTTTAGCCTTACTCTATTTATGATTGATATTAAGCTACTGATATTAATTACAAAAAATATTTATGCTTTTTTTTGGTATACGACTTGCTACTTTATAGTTGACTGTTAATTTCACTAATCTAAAGTAAGGAGCTACTTATGAACAGCGATCGTATCAAAGGTAATTGGAAAGAACTTAAAGGTAAAGCGCAACGTAAATGGGGCGACATAACCGACGATGATTTAGATAAAATTGAAGGTAGCCGCAAAGAGTTAGTTGGCAAAATTCAACAGCAATACGGTAAGTCGAAAGAAGAAGCCGAACGCGAAGTTGATGAATTTGAAAAAGACCATTAATTTTAGCTATTAGCTACTTAAAAATAACCGCCTTTGTTGGCGGTTTTGTTTTTGGCTAAACATTAATGAGCACTTATCACATCTTCAGCTAATAGTAGCTCATCGCCTTTATATACTTCGAGCCAGCCTGGCGGGGATGTATCGCAACCAATAATAGTTACCTGTAACACATAACTATAACGACCATTTTTAAACGTATAATTATGATTGCCACCACTGCCTTCAAATGTAATATCGCCATTTAGTAAAACCATATCAGGCTTGTCGCTTGGCTTTTTATCAATACCCCACACTGCATAACGAAAATTATGATCGCCTAAATCATCAACACGAATATGGTAGTTAGCTGTTTTCCAATCAAGTACTGGCTTTTCAAAAGTATTGATACTTGCATGCAAAGATTGCTTACCTTGTTTTATTAAGCTTTTAGCAAGTGCCTGCTCTTTAGCGTTTTGGGTATTTACAGCAATAATTTTACCGGCGGTATCTACCCACATAACGCCGTTATTGAGCATAATGCCGCGCCAACCTACACTATCCCAATCGGTATCAATGTTTGAACTGGCAATAACTGCGGTGAGTTCATCGTCAAACACTTCATCAAAGCGGTTAATAAGCTCAGCCTCATCTTTAATGTCAGGTATAGGATATCGTCGTTTTAATGGGTAATAAACAAGCGAGGTAATAGCTGCTTTATCGTCACCCTCAAAGGCAGCAATAACAGGTAAAGTGAACTCGTGATATTTTTGCTCAAGAGAACATAGAATGACACCCACCCTAATAATTAATCCCTTTGGTGTTTATCTAAATAAACATTGCTGAGCTTAAAATCCCCTTAGCTTTGACAATCTCTCTGCTTATTAAAATAATATTCAAATAACACTGTTTTTATTCATTTTTAGGCATGCGAAATACTGTGCTTTCACAGTGAGAGGGAATTACGGAGAGTTTTTGAAGTAAAATTTTAAGCCAGTAGCTTTTCGCAGTTACTAACGTTGGTGCGCCGCTTTCTGTTTAGGTGTTCGCAGTATCCTTCGTGTGACGCTGGGCGACCTACTGCACCATGAAATACGCGACTAAATTGTGTGGTGAGTTTTAGCCAGTTTTCGGGGGTAATGTTTACTCTTTGTAACAGGGGTAAAGTGGTACTCTCAATATGGCCTTTCTTGCCTTCGCGTATACAACGCCCGGTTAATTCTACTAGTTCAAGGTAAGATTTAAGCGCAAATGGTAATCCTTTCGCCATGTGCTTTTTTGATTTACCTGAAAAGCGCAGGAGTTGCTTCGGTTGCTTACCTGCAGTGGCACTTTCAATGCGTATTTTTACGCTGGTATGCTCTGATGTTTCTGGTGTTGTTGCTGCCTTTGCTCTTATTGGGTTTAAGTCAACATATGCCATACAGGCGATTAATGCGGCTTCATCTAAAAGGGCTTGTGATTTAAAACGTCCCTCCCAAAACCGTCCGGTACAGTTATCTTCTTTATTAGCTCTGCGCGCAATGTCTTCATTTAATAAGCGCATAAACCAACTGATATTAGCTAAGCGTTCTCGGTATTCACTGATTGTTTCATTTAGAAAGAGCCATTCAATTTTACTTAGCTCTTCACCTTGCAGATATTTGTTAGTGAGTACAGTGCCTTTACAAAGCCTGTGCCACCGCTGAATAATGGCTTTATCGGTTAGTCGCTTGGCTTTTTTATCATCAACATAGAGTACTAAGTGGGTGTGATTACTCATTACTGCATACGCGCACACATCGATACAAAATACGTTAGCGAGGGCAAGTAATTTGCTTTCAACCCACCCTCTGCGATGTTCATACGATTGATTAGTAAAGTTGTCTACGCCGCATAAAAATGCACGGCGTACACAGCGCGAAATACAGTGATAGTATTTTGTATCGACCAAACTAACCTGACGTTTTCTTGCGATAGCCATGTGACACCCTGCTTAATTATTGCACTAAAAAGAGCATAGTTAATTACACTGATATTACAAATATTAAGGTGGGTGTCTGTTTAATTTTTACCATGGTATTATTTATAAGATCTATATAATTATTGGAAATTAATTTAATGTTAAGATGCTTCACCGCTATATCTACAATATTGTTACTCTCTGGTTGTGCTAACAATGCAATTGTTGAGCTTCAAAAACTAGATTCAAAAAGTTTAACAAACAAAAATATACAAATAATCGATGATGGTAAAACTAAAGATTCAATTAAACATATCATTGCTGGCAAGTTAGATAAATACGGCTTTAAATATCAAATTGTCGATATTTCACAGTCTAACTCTAACGTAACAAATAACCCTAAGCTGACTTACTCTGCAAACTGGTGGTGGGACATGGCTAGTTATATGCGCTATTTGAACATTGAGATAAAAGACAACAGCCAAACTATCGCACTGGTAAAAATTGACACCGTGAAGTGTGGTGGTTTTGACAAGTTTGGTTCAGCCCAACGACGCACTGAGATCACCTTAGATTTACTCCTAAGTGACTTGAGCAAAGAAGAAGCCAATGAACTGATTTGTCTTGGTGGCCAACCCAAAAACTAATCTAAAAAATTGAATAATAAAATTAATGTGTTGTGGCCAATTAATTCTAGACACTGAATTAATTGGTCACAATAGTTGTTAAAAACGAGCCAAATTTGGCTCGTTTTTGTTTTACTGATAACTGACCGCTCCGCTCTATTCTGGATCATACCCCAAATTAGGCGACAGCCATCTTTCAGCTTCTTCCAGCGTCATATTGGTTCGTTTAGCGTAATCTTCAACCTGATCCTTTTGTACCGCTGCTACTGCGTAGTATTTTGCCTCAGGGTGTGAAAAGTACCAGCCCGAAACGGCCGCACCTGGCCACATGGCGTACGAGCTTGTTAGCTGCATGCCAATACGTTTTTCGGTGTCGAGCAACTGCCAAATTTTCTTTTTCTCGGTGTGCTCTGGGCACGCCGGGTAGCCTGGCGCTGGGCGAATACCTTGGTAGTTTTCGCGTATTAGCTCATCGTTTTCTAAGTTTTCATCTGGTGCAAAACCCCAGTATTCTTTACGTACTTGCTCGTGTAGGTACTCGGCAAACGCTTCGGCGAGCCTGTCGGCAACGGCTTTAATCATTATTTTGTTGTAGTCGTCTTGCTGGGCGTCAAACGCATTAGCTAGGTCGTCTTCTTCCAACCCCCCCGTTACTGCAAATGCGCCAAAGTAATCTGGCGTACCTTTTGGGGCTATATAATCAGCTAGGCAGTAGTTAGCAAAATCGGTTTTTTCGGTTTGCTGGCGTAAATGGCACGAGGTAGTTAACACCTCTTTGCGTGTTTCGTCTGTGTATATTTCTATGTCGTCGCCAACGCGGTTTGCCGGAAATAAACCAATTACACCCAGTGGTTGCAAACTGCCTGCTTTTTCAAGGTCGTCTAACATGTCGTTGGCGTCTTTAAATAAGCTTTGCGCTTGCTCGCCTACTACTTCATCGGTCATTATGCGCGGGTATTTACCAGCAATTGACCAGGTCATAAAATATGGCGTCCAATCTATGTATTTACGCAGCGTAGCTATAGATACGTTTTTAAACTCTTGCACGCCAAGCTGCTTAGGCACTGGTGGTGTGTAGTTATCCCAATCGAGTTTTGCAGCGTTATCGCGAGCACGCTGAATTGTCACTGGTTTTGAGCGTGGTTTTTTACGCGCTTGTTGCTCGCGTACTTTCACGTACTCGGCTTGTGTTTTTTCTAAAAAGTCACTTTTGTGCTCTTTCGATAATAAGTTTGAAACCACACCCACTGCACGGCTGGCGTTACTCACATACACTACGCCTTTATCGTACTGTGGCTCAATTTTAACGGCGGTGTGCGCTTTTGATGTAGTAGCACCACCAATTAACAGCGGCAGTTCAAAACCACGGCGTTTCATTTCTTTGGCTACGTGTACCATTTCGTCAAGCGATGGGGTAATTAGCCCCGATAAACCAATAATATCAGCTTTTTCGTCGATTGCGGTTTGCAGTATTTTATCAGCAGGCACCATTACGCCTAAGTCGATTACTTCGTAGTTATTACATTGCAGTACTACGCCAACAATGTTTTTACCTATGTCGTGTACGTCGCCTTTTACTGTGGCCATTACAATTTTTCCGTTGGTTGAACCTTCTTCTTTTTCAAGCTCAATGTAGGGATCTAGGTAAGCTACGGCGCGCTTCATTACGCGGGCCGATTTAACTACTTGTGGTAAAAACATTTTACCTGCACCAAATAAGTCACCTACTACGTTCATGCCGTCCATTAACGGGCCTTCAATTACGTGAATAGGTTTAGCGGCAGCTGCGCGGCACTCTTCGGTGTCTTCGTCTATAAAGGTAGTTATACCTTTAACAAGGGCATGTTCAAGGCGTTTTTCAACGCTCCAACTGCGCCATTCTAAATCTTCAACGCGCTCAGCTTGTGCCATGCCTGAGTACTTAGGCGCAAGCTCTACTAAACGCTCGCCTGCACCGGGGTCAGTATTGAGTATTACGTCTGTAACGGCTTTGCGTAGCTCTTCAGGTATATCATCGTAAACCGCCAGTTGCCCCGCGTTAACAATCCCCATATCCATACCCGCTTGAATAGCGTGATATAAAAATACTGAGTGAATGGCTTCACGTACTGGGTTATTACCGCGAAACGAAAACGACACATTCGACACCCCACCCGACACTTTACAGTGCGGCAAGTTTTGCTTTATGCGCCGTGTGCCTTCAATAAATTCGACCGCGTAGTTGTCGTGCTCTTCTATCCCTGTGGCTACAGCAAATATATTTGGGTCAAAAATAATGTCTTCGGGCGCAAAGCCAACTTCTTCTACTAATATTTTGTAGCTACGCTCACATATTTCAAACTTTCTATCGGCGGTAGCGGCTTGGCCGTCGGTGTCAAAGGCCATAACTACAGCCGCTGCACCAAAACGTTTAATGGTTTTGGCTTGACGAATAAACGGCTCTTCGCCTTCTTTTAACGAAATTGAGTTAACAATGGCTTTGCCTTGAATGCACTTTAAACCAGCTTCTATTACTTCCCATTTAGAGGAGTCGACCATGATAGGTACGCGAGAAATATCGGGTTCTGAGGCAATTAAATTTAAAAACTTAACCATGGCGGCTTTTGAGTCCAACATGGCTTCGTCCATGTTTATATCAATTACCTGCGCGCCGTTTTCTACTTGTTCGCGAGCAACTGTTAACGCGGTTTCATAGTCTTCTTCCATGATCAAACGTTTAAACATGGCGGAGCCGGTTACATTGGTACGTTCGCCGACATTAGTAAATACTGCTATTTTTTGAGTCATGTTGGCGGCTCCTTAATTTAAGTTACAGGCTTCGAGGCCCGATAAACGCATGCGTACTTCAATTTCTGGCAACTGGCGTGGTTTAACGCCTTCAAGCCCTTTTGCAAAGGCGCGAATATGCGCAGGTGTGGTGCCGCAGCAACCACCTACAATATTAATAAAGCCCGACTTACCCCAATCAATAATTTCGGTTGCCATTTCTTTTGCTTCTAGGTCGTAGCCACCAAATTCGTTAGGCAAGCCTGCATTTGGATGCACAGAGGTAAAGGTTTCGCATACACGCGACAACTCTTGCACATATTGGCGCAGTAAATCTGGGCCTAAGGCGCAGTTAAGGCCAATAGAAAGCGGTTTAATATGGCGAATAGAGTTATAAAAGGCTTCGGTAGTTTGCCCCGAAAGCGTACGCCCAGAGGCATCGGTAATAGTGCCGGAGATCATAACTGGTAATGTGCGCCCTGCTTGCTCAAACGCTTCCTCTACTGCAAACGATGCAGCTTTAGCATTGAGGGTATCGAATATGGTTTCGATTAAAATAATATCGGCGCCACCTTCCATCAGTGCCAAGGTCGATTCTACATAGGCAGTAACTAAACGATCAAAGGTAACATTACGATAACCCGGATCGTTTACATCGGGCGACAATGAACAAGTTTTTGATGTTGGCCCAAGTACGCCCGCTACATAACGTGGTTTTTCGGGTGTTTTAGCACTAAACTCATCGCAAAGTAGCCGTGCCAATTTTGCCGACTCTAGGTTTATTTCACGGCTTAAATTAGCCATGTCGTAATCTTCCATCGAAATGGTGGTGGAGTTAAAGGTATTGGTTTCGATAATATCGGCACCGGCAGCTAAAAAGCTACGATGAATATCGGTAATTATTTTAGGCTGCGTAAGGCTTAGTAAATCGTTATTACCGCGAATAAGTACATGCCAATCTTTAAAGCGCTCACCGCGATAGTCTTGCTCTTCTAATTGGTGTGCTTGGATCATAGTGCCCATAGCGCCGTCTAAAATTAAAATTCGCTCTTTTAACGCTGCACTTAGTTCGTCGTGCTTATTTTGGTCATTATTAAGAGGGTTATTCGGCATAGTTGTTAGTCCTTACGTCTTGGCTAACTAAATTAATATCATAGGGTGTAGTTTGGTACACGTAATAATTTAACCAGTTCGAAAAAAGTAAAAAAGCATGGCTTTGCCACGTTTTTGAAGGTTGTTTAGTTGCATCATCATCTGGAAAGTAATTTTCGGGTTTGGGCGCATTGTCGCTTTTTTCGCAATCGCGTTGGTATTCAGCTTTTAACGAGTCGGCGTCATACTCTGGGTGGCCGGTAATAAACACTTGGCTGCCCGACTTATTTTTAACTAAGTAAGCACCTACTTTCTCAGAACCCGCTAGCACGACTAGTTCATTGCAAGCATTTATTTTATTTACATCTACATGGCCATAACGCGAATGCGGCACTAAAAAGGTGTCGTCAAAGCCGCGCGTTAACGCCCCATGTTCAAAGTAACATTGGTGCGTAAATACGCCGCACAGTTTATCGGTTTTTAAATCGCGCTTTATTTTATAATGATGATAAAGCGCTGCATGCGCTGCCCAACACGAAAAAAGTGTAGACGTAACATGCTGCTCAGCCCAATCTAAAATTGCGGTAAACTCATCCCAATAAGCTACATCCTGGTACTCTAAATGCGCTAGCGGCGCGCCGGTAACTATTAATGCATCGTAGTTATTGTTTTTTACTTCTGAAAAATAACGATAAAAGGTGTCTAGGTGCTGCTCTGAATTACTGCTACTGCGATGAGTGTCTAGACGCAGTAGTTCTACATTTACTTGCAAGGGCGAATTGGCAAGCAAACGAATAAACTGTACTTCGGTTTCAACTTTATTAGGCATTAAGTTAAGAATAGCCAAACGCATGGGGCGAATTTCTTGCGTTTTTGCACGAGTTTGTGGCATTACAAATACGTTTTCTTGGCGCAGGCGAGCAATAGCTGGTAGTTCGTCTTTTACTGTAATTGGCATCCTTTTACTCCTATTCATCAAAACCGAAAACTTATTATGAACAGATAAGAAAAAATATCAACCAATAGATGTATAGATGTCTAAATATCCAAATGAATTTTTTTCATCCTATTTTATAATCGTTTTTGTGCACTTTATAGTTTGTTTGTCGGTTTAAAATTGGCCATTCGTTGACTGCCTCACCCGTCAACCACTACAATAGAGCATTGTAATTTTTATTATTATTTGAAGGTTTTTTCCATGGTTTTACCTGATAAATTTATATTCTCGATGAGTCGAGTTTCTAAGGTTGTGCCACCTAAGCGCACTATCTTAAAAGACATCTCGTTACACTTTTTCCCGGGCGCTAAAATTGGTGTGCTTGGTTTAAACGGCTCTGGTAAATCAACATTGCTACGTATTATGGCCGGTGTTGACCAAGACTTTGAAGGTGATGCCTTTCCACAACCAGGCACTAAAATTGGTTACTTACCGCAAGAACCTGTTTTAGACGAAAGCAAAACCGTACGCGAAATCGTTGAGCAAGCTGTTGGCGAAGTTAAATACGCGCTTAAACGCCTTGACGAAGTGTATAACGAATACGCCATGGAAGACGCTGACTTTGACGCACTTGCAAAAGAGCAAGGCGAGCTTGAAGCGGTTATTCAAGCGCACGATGGTCATAACATAGACAACGTTTTAGAGCGCGCTGCCGATGCACTACGTTTACCTGAGTGGGATGCTAAAATTGAGCACCTTTCGGGTGGTGAACGCCGCCGTGTTGCTATATGCCGACTGTTACTTGAAAAACCAGACATGCTTATTCTCGATGAGCCAACTAACCACTTAGACGCTGAGTCGGTTGCCTGGTTAGAGCGCTTCTTACACGATTACGAAGGCACAGTTGTGGCGGTAACGCATGACCGTTACTTCCTAGATAATGTAGCAGGTTGGATTTTAGAGCTTGACCGTGGTGAAGGTATTCCATGGGAAGGTAACTACTCTTCGTGGTTAGAGCAAAAAGATGCGCGCCTACAACAAGAGCAAAAATCTGAAAAAGCACGTCAAAAGTCAATTGCGCAAGAGCTTGAATGGGTTCGTTCAAACCCTAAAGGCCGCCAAGCTAAGTCAAAAGCACGTATGGCGCAGTTTACCGAAATGCAGCAGTCTGATTATCAAAAACGTAACGAAACCAACGAAATGTTTATTCCGCCTGGCCCACGTTTAGGGGATCAAGTGCTTGAAATAACTAACTTACGTAAAAGCTTTGGCGACCGTGTATTAATCGACGATTTAAGCTTTAGCATGCCAAAAGGTGCCATTGTGGGCATTATTGGTGCTAACGGCGCGGGTAAATCAACACTGTTTAAAATGATCAGCGGCGAGCAACAGCAAGACAGCGGCAACATCACCATAGGTGAAAGCGTACACATTGCAACGGTTGATCAGTTCCGTGACGGTATGGACGAAAGCAAAACTGTTTTCCAAGAAATATCAGACGGGCAAGACGTACTTAAAATTGGTAATTTTGAGTTCCCAAGCCGTGCTTACGTTAGCCGTTTTAACTTTAAAGGTAACGATCAGCAAAAATTTGTTAAAGACCTATCGGGTGGTGAACGTAACCGTTTACACCTTGCTAAGTTATTAAAAGCTGGCGGTAACGTGTTACTACTCGATGAGCCAACTAACGACTTGGACGTTGAAACACTACGTGCACTAGAAAACGCTATTTTAGAGTTTCCTGGTTGTGTAATGTGTATATCGCATGACCGTTGGTTCCTTGACCGTATTGCTACACATATTTTAGATTACCGCGACGAAGGCCAAATTAACTTCTTTGATGGTAACTACACTGAGTACGAAGAGTGGCTTAAAAAGACGTTAGGTGCTGAGGCAACTCAACCTAAGCGTATTAAGTACAAAAAGATTGGTTAATAGCTAATTTTAAGCTCTAGGCAATAATTAAGCCCTGCATTTATGTAGGGCTTTTGTTTTATAACTATAACTACAAATAGAATTTTATGACCCTAAATCCTCACTTGCCGTTAGTTTATCATCCTAATTACTCGTTTAGCTTTGATCCTAAACATCGCTTTGTAATGAGTAAATTTGCACATTTATACCAGCACGTTAAGCAGTTAGGATTAGTTGGCGATAACTTAGTACAGCCGTTATTAGGTACGCCAGAGGCACTAGAATTAGTACACTGCGAAAACTATATTCACGACCTATATCATAATCAATTAGACGAAAAAGCCATGCGCCGTATTGGTCTACCTTGGTCAAAAGAGCTAATGGCGCGTACCTTTACAGCCCCACAAGGTACACTACAAACCGCTCGCTTAGCCCTTAAACACGGTATGGCATGCCATTTAGCAGGCGGTACACACCACGCGCATACTGATTTTGGCTCAGGCTATTGCATGGTTAACGACTTGGCTTTTACTACGCAAACATTAATTGAGTCGGGTGAGGTTACTAATGTACTTATTTTTGATTTAGACGTACATCAAGGCGATGGCACCGCGGCCATGCTGCAACATCAGCCTTATGCGTATACCTGCTCGATTCATTGCGAAAAAAACTTTCCGTTTCGTAAATCCCCTAGCGATTTAGATATTGGTTTAACTAACAATATGCAAGACGCTGAGTATTTAGGCATAGTTGACGACACCCTACAATTTTTGCTCAAAGAGCTAAACCCCGATTTAGTGCTGTACGATGCGGGAGTTGATGTGTGGCAACAAGACGGTTTAGGCAAACTCGATATTAGCTGGCAAGGTATAGAGCAGCGCGACCATCTCGTACTTAAACGCTGCCTTGAGCACAACACTCCGGTAGCTACGGTTATTGGCGGCGGTTACGACAGAGATCACCAGCGTTTAGCTCAGCGTCATGGCATTGTAGTTGAGCAAGCTGCACGTTTTTAATAGCTTTAGAGTTTTGGTATAAGTACATATTGCAGCGGCGCGTTAAAACGAAAAAAGGCTCCTCGAATATCTCAGAGCCTTTGTTAACTTTGGAATTAACTCGGTACTATTAACTCGGTACTATTAACTAGGTGTATTAATTAGGTATGATTAAATTAACTAAGTACGAGTAACTGCGGCGCTATGCTTTGATAATCTACCGCCATAGCAATACTAAGTGCAGTAATATTAATAATTGAAAACGCGAATACTTGACGCGCCCAGCCGCTTATATCTATATTACGACGATAGCCCCGCAGCGCCATTAACAGCCACCAAAAACTAGTAATACAGGCAACCGCCATAAAAGCAGCACCGGTATAACCACTAATAGGTAGCAGCATTACAACCAAGGCATATATGGCAATATAAAGCACAATATGGCGTTTTGCTTTATCAATACCTTGCGCTACAGGTAATACAGGAATACCCGCTGCTTGGTAATCTTTAAAGCGAAAAATAGCAATGGCGTATGAGTGCGGCATTTGCCACAGGCTAAACATTACCAGTAAAATTAATGCCCCCATATCAAACTCCCCAGATACTGCGCAGTAACCAACAACCGGTGGCACAGCCCCCGATAAACTGCCAATAAAAGTGCCATAAACTGAGTTACGCTTCATGTAAAGGCTATAAACCCCTACATAAATAAAGTAACCAAAGGCGGCAAAAAATACTGCTGCAGGAGTGGTATAAGCTATTAATAAACCAAAGCCTATAATCCCCAATACCACCCCATGACATAAAGCAGCCATTGCAGACATTTCGCCCGTTACTGTTACCCGGGTGCGAGTACGCGCCATGGCAATATCTATATCTCGGTCAATCACATTATTAATAGCACAACCTGATGCAACCACTAGCGATAAGCCAATTAAGGTAGCAACCATTAGCCATGGGTTTATATCACCGCGGGAGGCTAGTAAAAACCCGCCCGCTACGCTGATTAAGTTACCCATAATAATACCTGGCTTAGTTACTGATAAATAACGACGAAACATCTTTAGCTCCTAATACATCATCATTGCGTTAGATTCGTAAATAATCCAAACAGATAGCCCAACCACCATAACAATAATTAGGGCACTGAATAAAAACGAGAAGGTACTTGCACGGCCATCTTCGGTAATAAAATTAAGGTGTAAAAAGTATTTTAAATGTACCCAAATTTGTACTACGGCTAGAGTAATAATGCTGTAAAGCGTGGTTGCTTTTGAAAAGTCGCCACTCATTACCATATAAAATGGTATAGCGGTTAAAATTACCGACAATACAAAACCAATTAAATAACTTTTAACACTGCCGTGAGATTCATCGTGGTGATGCTCATTTTGCATTTGCTTTAAAGCATGTGTTTCGCTGTGGCTCATTACATTGCTCCCATTAAATAAACTAGGGTGAATACACAAATCCACACAATATCTAAAAAGTGCCAAAACAAGCTTAAGCAGCTTAAACGCGTTACGGTTGCTTTACCTAAGCCACGTTTAGCAACTTCAATCATCATTACACTCATCCAAATTAAACCTGCGGTTACGTGTAAACCATGCAAGCCAACTAATGCAAAAAACGAGGTTAAAAAAGCACTTTTTTGTGGACCATTGCCATGCACAATTAGGTGATTAAATTCGTAAACTTCCATACTAATAAACACCACACCTAAACAAAAAGTAACCGCTAACCATATTAAGGTCAGCGCCTTTTTTTGCCCTTGCGCGGCTATCATTGCAAAACCAAAGGTAATACTACTAATAAGCAGTGCGGCAGTTTCTACTGCTACAAAGTCGAGTTCAAAAATATCTTTACCCGATACGCCGCCAGCGGTGTTCATAAACAACACCGCGTAGGTAGCAAAAAACGAGGCAAACAATAGGCAATCGGTCATTAAGTAAAGCCAAAAACCAAAAGTAGTATTACTAGAGGTATCATGATGCGCGTGAGCATCATGATCCTGTTTGGTATTTACAATTGCAGAGTTTAAAGTTACTGACTCTTGACTAACAGACAAGGTACTCATGCGTTTAGCTCCTTATCAGTGGCTAAAATAGTGGCACTTAAGTTATGTGCTTGTTCAATACGTGCTACTTCGTCGGGCTGCACATAGTAGTCAACATCGCTTGCATAACAACGTTTGATAAATATAGCTATGCCTCCTACTAAACCTGCCGCAGCTAACCACCAAATATGCCAGATCATGGCAAAACAAAATGCGGTTAAACTAGCAGCCATAAGTACCCCTGCCGAAGTGTTTTTAGGCATATGAATTGGGCTATAGCTTATTTTACCTTGATAAGCTTGGCCTTTTTCTTTCATGTCGGTCCAGGCATCAATATCGTCAACATGCGGTATTTGGGCAAAGTTATAAGCCTGTGGTGGTGACGATGTTGACCATTCAAGCGTGTGACCGTTCCATGGATCGCCGGTAGCATCGTCAAGTGCTTCGCGGTCTCTAAAGCTCACATACAATTGAATTACTTGGCAAATAATACCAAACATAATAATGACTGCGCCTACTGCAGCTATGTATAACCAAATATTCCAATCTGGGTTATTGGTGTGATTTAAACGACGGGTCATACCTAAAAAGCCTAATACGTACAGCGGCATAAACGCGACAAAAAAGCCAATAATCCAACACCAAAATGCGCCTTTACCCCAGCCTTCATTTAGCTTAAATCCCATTGCTTTAGGGAACCAAAATGCAAAGCCCGCAAGGTAGCCAAATACCGCGCCACCAATAATAGTATTATGAAAATGCGCGATTAAAAACAAACTGTTATGCAGTACGTAGTCAGCACCGGGTATTGCTAATAGCACTCCGGTCATGCCACCTACGGTAAAGGTAACCATAAAGCCAAGCGTCCATAATACGGGTACGGTTATACGTAAACGGCCACGGTAAATAGTAAATAACCAGTTAAACAACTTAACCCCGGTTGGTACGGCAATAACCATAGTCATTACCCCAAAAAACGCATTAACGTTGGCGCTCGAACCCATGGTAAAAAAGTGATGTAACCACACAATAAAGCCTAAAATAGAGATAGCACCACTGGCGTAAATCATCGACTTATAACCAAATAGACGTTTGCTGGTAAAGGTAGAAATTATTTCAGAGAACACACCAAATGCTGGCAGCACTAAAATATAAACCTCTGGATGACCCCACGCCCAAAATAGGTTGATGTACATCATGGCGTTTCCGCCCAGATCATTGGTAAAGAAGTGAAAATCGAGATAACGGTCAAGCGTTAGCATGGCCAATACGGCAGTTAAAATAGGGAATGATGCGGCAATTAAAATATTAGCCCATGTACAGGTCCAAGTAAAAACCGGCATTTTCATTAAGCTCATACCTGGTGCACGCATTTTAAACACGGTAACTAAAAAGTTCACTGCGGTTAATAGTGTGCCAAGCCCTGATATTTGCAACGCCCATATATAATAGTCGACCCCCACCCCGGCACTAAAAGTTAGCTCCGAGAGCGGTGGATAAGCCACCCAACCTGTTTTTGCAAACTCACCAAAAATAAGTGACAAATTAATTAAAATAGCGCCACTGGCAGTAAGCCAAAAGCTTAAGTTATTTAAAAATGGAAAAGCGACATCACGTGCGCCAATTTGCAATGGCACTATAATATTCATTAAACCTATCATAAATGGCATGGCCATAAAGATGATCATAATAACGCCGTGTGCGGTAAATATTTGGTCGTAATGTTCTGGTGGCAAATACCCAGGAGCGCCACTGGTAGCAAGTGCTAACTGAGCACGCATCATAATGGCATCAGAAAACCCACGAAATAGCATAATTAACGCTAATAAAATGTACATTACGCCTAAGCGTTTATGATCAACCGAGGTGATCCAGTCGCGCCACAGCACGCCCCATTTTTTATATTTTGTAATAAGCCCGGCAATAATAAGCCCAGCTAATGCAATAACGGCCATGGTTACCATAATAATGGGTTCATGAAACGGAATTGCATCCATTGAAAGTTTACCTAAAAACAACATGGTTATTCCTCGCCTTGGCTGTGAGATGAGTGCGTTGAATGCTCGCCCATTGCAGGGTGCTTTTTATTCATATCGCCGTGTGCGCCCATATATTTCATCACTATGGTATGAAATAAGCCTGCTTCAACGTCGCCGTAATAGGCCACCTGGTTGTTTTCGCTCGCTTTAGCCAGCTCAACATAATTTGCATGAGTAAGGTTATTACCTTGTGCTTTTATATCGCTTACCCATTTGTCAAAACCGGCTTGGGTAGGAGTAGCAATGGCATTAAACTTCATACCGGTAAAACCTGCACCACTGTAATTGGCAGAAAAACCTTTAAAAGTACCCGGTTCATTGGCGATTAAATGCAGCTTGGTTTCCATGCCAGCCATTGAGTATATTTGACTCCCCAATTGCGGAATAAAAAATGAATTCATGGTGCTCTCTGAAGTGATTTTATATTCAACCGGTACATTTGCCGGAAACACCAACTCGTTAACCGTAGCAATGCCTTGCTCAGGGTAAATAAATAACCACTTCCAGTTTAGCGATACCACTTCAACAGTGAGGTGCTTGCCTTTGCCTTCAATTGGTTTATAAGGGTCTAACGCTTGTGTAGACTGCCAAGTAATAACACCTAAGATAACAACAATAACAATAGGAACAGCCCACACAACAGCTTCAATCTTATTAGAATGAGCCCATTTGGGAGCGTAAATTTCATGAGTTTGTGTGTCTCTATATTTCCAAGCGAAATATAAAGTCATCACAATAACGGGGATCACTACCAGTAACATAAGCACAGTAGCTATGATGATTAAGTTTTTCTCATCAATGCCTATCTGCCCTTTTGGATCGAGTATCCCGCCTTTACAGCCTGACAACGCCAGTACTGTACTAGCTAAAGCAATATTACAGAGGTTACGAATTATCAAGGGACTATCCTACAAACCTAAAAGTTCTAAGGTGCTGCTTTAAAATAGCGCTAAGCAACGGTTTATCGGTAAACCCAAGTTAACTAATATCAAATTATAAAAAAATAAGGGGGCTATTCAAAATCTAAAGCTCATGCCAATAAAGACCTAGCAACAAACCCAGCTTTCTAAACGCATTTATATAACGTAATAAAAGTTAACTTGGGTGAGTGGTGGTTGGCTGAAATGTGTTTAAAAAACACTGAGCTACTTTGTTTACAACAGGCTAATTATTTACAGCAAGACTAAATAATTAAACCAATAACAAGGGGTAACCTTACAGACAACCTGTAAAGCTAGGTGGAGCACGACAACCATGTGCGGCTTGCACTGGTTGGCTAACTTTAGCCTCGCTAAAAGCAAAGGCTGCTTTACGGAGGATTATTCCAGCACGACGTGCTGAAAATGTATGAAACAATAACCAACAAAGGCCAATAAGTAACTGGCTAGAAATAATCGGATAAGCTAAAAATTCAGCAATTGTTAGTAATAACGGCTCTACAAAAGTGTTATCGCTTAACAAAGCTTCAAGGCTAAATGCATCCTCTGCAGCTCCGCTTAGCAGCATTAGGGTATTAAATACGACTAATGTTATAGCCACGCACACGCCTTTTCCAGCCTTATTCAAGCGCCCACACAATGCACTCTCGCCAAAGGCAAGCTGAACATTAGTATGATTACAAGATAGTGCGTTCAAAGACATTAACCTACTTAAATGACTAATAACAAAAATAACTCAATACGCAAATAATGAAAAATAACAAATCACACCTGCTGTAAGCCTAAAATCAGCTGCTAAATACAATTAGATCCGACTAGCACAAACTTGCTAAGTGGAAATTGATTTGCATCAATCAAACTTTCAAAACTTACTGAAAGTTCGAACGTGAGTATAACAAAGCGAGTGGGCTGCACAAGAAAAAATAATAAATATTTAGCATTTTTACTTCATTAATTTTTATACCTAATCAAATTTTGCTTATTTATATTGATAAAACAACGTCCAGTTCAATAACAATTTAATTAGCCTTAAGTTAGTTTTCGTTTTATATGCGTTATTACTCTGCTATTAATAACGCATATAAAAAAGCCCCCAATAATTAAATATTGGGGGCTTTTTTTACACGTATGTTTTAAATAAAAAATACGTTACATAATTTGATTTTCTTTCCAAACTTGCTCTTTTGCCATGCGCTGTTTACGTTTATCACATGGATCATCGCAATCGCAGGCTTTATCAATACCTACGGCACCTAGGCCACCACAACTACCAGCCATAGATTTTTTTTGTACAATCATGCCCACAGCCATCGCTGCCACAATCAAAATAAGTAAAGTAAAAGTAAGAAGAAAAAGTGACATTGCTTAGCCCCTATTGTTCAGCAATAAATTAGGCTCAAACATATTTGAGCAACTGTTATTATATACCTTAGTGATTAAAATATAAACCTAAGCGTTATAAATAAGGCTTAAATGCAGGGCTTGAATATGTTATTAAACCCTCATCTGACTTTCCTATTAAATACACTGGTAAATCATGTTTTTGTGCATAAGCTTGGGCTTTTTTCATACCCATTACGGTTAATGCCGTTGCAAGCCCGTCTGCTGTCATAGCACTTGGGTGCAATACTGTTACCGATACTAAATCGTGACGGCTAGGCATACCTGTTACTGGATCGATTAAATGGCTGTATGTTTCACCTTCCATTTCATAAAAAATACGGTAATCGCCCGATGTAGCAATACCATTGGTACCGGGCGCTAAAACTCGATGCACTTCACGCTCACCTGGCTGTGCATCAGGTTGTTCAATGGCTATTTTCCAGTCTTGATTATTGGGTTTAACACCGCTTATACGCAGCTCGCCACCAATTTCTACCATATAGTTACTAATATTATGGCTTTCTAAAAGTTGCGCTACTTTATCTATGCCATAACCTTTAGCGGTTGCCGAAAATGTCAGCTCTAAGCCATCAACGGTTTTAGCCAAACCTTGCTCGGTTAAGGTAAGTTTATCAACGCCAATATTTGCCAGCATTTTTGCTAGGGCTGCATCGCTTGGGCGCTTAGTTGGTTTTTTATTAGGGCCAAAACCCCATAAATCAATGAGCGGCCCCATAGTAACATCGAGAGTTTTAGTTGATTCGCCTAATCGAATTGACTCAGTAACAACCGCTCTAAAGTCTGCACTTATTGGCATTACTTCATTGGCTGGTAAACGGTTAAAAGTGTTTATTTCAGAGTCAGGTATGTACGTTGACATAGACTGATTTATATCTTGTAAAACAGCGTCAACTTCCTCTTTAAGCACTACTACGTCGCGCTGAGGCTGCTCATCGTAAAATTTAATATGGTAAGTAGTACCCATTGTTTTACCTTCTAGGTAAAAGCTCTCTGGCTGTGGTTTTTCATTACATCCACTAAGTAAAAAAATCAGCGATATTAAAAACAAGGCCATTATGCCTTGGGGAATACTTACACGATTCATCACAACCCTACTTCCATTAATTTAAGAATAAAACTTTATGAATAAAAAAGCCTCGTAACATAATATGCTACGAGGCTGATATTTTAACCAAAACTAAGTTGTTTTGATATAGATCTTGTTGACCTTTAAGGATTGAAATAGGTTCAACCCATTTAGCTATTAGCCACCGAAATCATCTAGTAAGATATTCTCGTCTTCAACACCTAAATCTTTAAGCATAGTAATAACTGCCGCATTCATCATTGGAGGACCACACATGTAGTACTCACAATCTTCAGGGGCTTCGTGATCTTTAAGATAGTTCTCAAATAACACGTTATGGATAAAGCCTGTGTAGCCTTCCCAGTTATCTTCTGCTTGCGGATCTGAAAGCGCAGTGTGCCAAACGAAGTTATCGTTTTCAGCAGCTAGGCCGTCAAAATCTTCAACATAGAACATTTCGCGTCTAGAACGTGCACCATACCAAAAGCTCATCTTACGCTTAGAGTTCAAACGTTTAAGTTGATCAAAGATATGAGAACGCATTGGCGCCATACCAGCACCACCACCAACGAAGATCATTTCTGCGTCAGTATTTTTAGCGAAGAACTCACCAAATGGACCAGAAATAGTTACTTTATCGCCTTTAGTTAGTGACCAAATGTACGAAGACATTTTACCACATGGCAGGCTTAGGTTTCTTGGCGGTGGAGCAGCAATACGCACGTTAAGCATAATGATGCCTTCTTCTTCTGGGTAGTTAGCCATTGAGTAAGCACGAATTGTTTCTTCGTCTACTTTTGACTCCAGGTCGAAGAAACCAAAATGGTTCCAATCACCACGATACTCTTCTGGAACATCGAAATCAGCATATTTAACATGATGAGCTGGCGCTTCAATTTGGATGTAACCACCCGCACGGAACGGCACTGACTCGCCATCTGGAATTTGTAGTACAAGTTCTTTAATGAACGTTGCTTTGTTATCGTTAGAGATAACTTCACAATCCCATTTTTTAACACCGAAAATTGACTCTTCAAGCTCAATTTCCATGTCATTTTTAACATTTACCTGACACGCTAAACGACAGCCTTCACGGGCTTCACCTTTAGAAATGTGATCAAGTTCAGTTGGCAGAATATCGCCGCCACCTTCTTTAATGTGTACACGACACTGACCACAAGAGCCACCGCCACCACATGCAGAAGATACGAAAATACCTGACTCAGATAGCGCGCCTAATAGCTTGCTACCTGCTGATGTTTTAATGGCTTTGTCTGGGTCGCCATTAATCCCAATGATGATATCGCCACTTGCAACTAACTGAGATTTAGCACCAATGATCACTAAAACTAGTAGTACAACGATAGCGATGAAAACACCAACTCCTAAGAAAATATCAGTATAACCCATGATTTATCCTCGCTACCTTTACAGTGAAATACCAGAGAATGACATAAAGCCAAGAGCCATTAAGCCAACAGTAATAAAGGTAATACCTAAACCACGTAAGCCATCTGGAACGTCTGAATATTTCATTTTCTCACGGATACCTGCAAGTAATGTAATTGCAAGTGCCCAACCAACACCAGCGCCAATACCATAAACCACAGACTCGCCGAAGTTATAGTTACGCTCAACCATGAAAGATACCGCACCAAAAATTGCACAGTTAACTGTGATTAGTGGTAAGAAGATACCTAACGCGTTGTAAAGTGCTGGGAAGAACTTATCTAATGCCATTTCCAAAATTTGCACAAGTGCTGCAATAACACCAATGAAAGTTAAGAAACGTAAAAAGCTAAGATCTGCATCTGGGTAACCAAGCCACGTAAGTGAACCCGGTGCTAACACTGCATGGTAAACTAAGTTGTTAACTGGTACCGAAATACCTAATACAACAATAACCGCTACACCTAGGCCAATTGATGTGGTTACTTTTTTAGATACTGCTAAAAAAGTACACATGCCTAAGAAGAATGATAACGCTAAGTTTTCAATAAAAACGGCTTTTACAAATAAACTAATATAATGTTCCACTGTGTGCCCCTTACGCTTTAGCTTCTACTTGGTCTTTCTTATAAGTACGTAGTACCCATATGAATAAACCAATGATGAAGAATGCACTCGGTGGTAATATCAATAGACCCATAGGTTGATACCAACCACCATTTTGTACTAATGGGATAATATCAACACCGAATAGTGAACCCTTACCAAATAGTTCACGAATGAAACCAACGGTAAGTAGTACTACTGAATAACCTAAACCGTTACCAATACCGTCAAGAAACGACATAAGTGGCGGTGACTTCATTGCGTATGCTTCAGCACGACCCATTACAATACAGTTAGTAATAATTAGACCGATAAATACCGAAAGCTCTTTTGCCGTAGCGTAAGAAAATGCTTGTAGTACTTGGTCAACAACAATTACCAAAGATGCAATAATCGTCATTTGTACAATAATACGTACTGACGATGGGATCTGGTTACGAATAGTCGAGATAAAGAAGCTAGAAAACGCGGTTACCAAGGTCAAAGCAATTGACATGATTAATGCGTTTTTTAAGCTAGATGTTACCGCTAGCGCAGAACAAATACCAAGTACTTGTAGTGCGATTGGGTTGTTAGCTAAAACCGGGCCAAATAGGACCGCTTTCATTTCTTTAGTATCAGCCATTATTTCAATGCTCCTTTACGTACTTCCGCAAGGAATGGACCAAAGCCATTGTCACCAGTCCAAAAGTCAACTGTATTATCAACACCGTTAGACGTTAAAGTTGCACCCGATAGGCCATCAATTTGATGCTCATTGCTAGCGCCACTTTTTACAACATCGATAGGTAATTCTTTACCTTCCCATTTTGCAGTCCACTGTGGATTTTGGATTTCGCCACCTAAACCAGGTGTTTCACCATGCTTATAAAAGATAATGTTTTTGATTGTTTCGCCATCATTTTCAAGCGAAAGGAAACCATACATTAAGCCCCATAAACCGTAACCTTGAATAGGAACAATAATAGTGTCAACTGACCCATTATCTGCTCTAGAGATGTATACAGGTGCCTCTGTCGTTACGCGCTGAATGCCCGCAATATCAGTAATGCCTTTTTCAGCAAGCGCAAAGCTTAGCTTAGGGTCAAATTTGCTTTTTTCAAAGTCAAATGCATTAACCTTAGCCTGAACTTCTTCACTTGAGTCGCTTGCAAAAGACTCACCCGTTTTCATATTAACTAAGCGTACTTCGATTTTGTTGTTGAATGTTTCAGAAACATTTTCAACTTTTCCGATTCCCGCTGCAACTAAGATATTACTTTGAATATCTTTTGCTTTATTAGCTTGCTGTAAAGGACGAAGCTGTACAGCAGCAAACGATACGATAATTGCACACACTAAACATAGCGCAACAACTACTGCTAACGTTTTACCGATTGATTCGTTATTACTAGACATTACGTGCCAACCTCCGTTTGATATTAGCTTGCACTACAAAGTGATCGAACAGTGGAGCAAATAAGTTAGCAAATAAGATTGCTAGCATCATACCTTCTGGGAAAGCAGGGTTCACAACACGGATCATAACAACCATAAAACCAATAAGCGCGCCATAAGCTAACTTACCTTTATCGGTAAATGCAGCAGACACAGGGTCGGTAGCCATAAAGAACATACCAAACGCAAAACCACCTAGTACAAAGTGCCAATGCCAAGGCATAGCAAATACGGGGTTAGTCTCAGAGCCAACTGTATTTAGCAGTAATGCAGTGATTACCATACCGAAAAATACACCTAGCACTATACGCCAAGAAGCGATACGCACGTAAATAAGGAACAAGCCACCCACTAATAATGCAAGTGTTGATGTTTCGCCTACAGAACCTTGAATGAAACCGTAAAACGCATTCCACCATAGCTCCATGTTTGAAAAATCAAGTGTGCCAACAAACGCTTGACCAAGCATAGTCGCACCAGAGAACGAATCTACTGCTGTCCATACTGTGTCACCTGAAATTTGTGCAGGGTATGCGAAGAATAAAAACGCACGACCAGCTAACGCAGGGTTTAAGAAGTTACGACCTGTACCACCAAAGATTTCTTTAGCAATTACAACACCAAATGTAATACCAAGCGCAACTTGCCATAAAGGAATAGTTGCTGGCAAAATAAGTGCAAATAACACTGATGTTACGAAGAAACCTTCGTTAATTTCGTGTTTACGCACTGAAGCAAATATAACTTCCCAAAAACCACCTACAGCAAAAGTAACTGCATAAATTGGTAGGAAGAAACACGCTCCATAGAACATTTTAGCGCCCCAGCCTGCATCAGCGGTTAATTGACCGCCTAACAGTTGAAACAAATCAACTTGCCATATATTAGCTAGTTCAAAACCTTGTGCTAAAGCACCAGCGGCCTGATGACCAATATTGAACATACCAAAAAACATAGCAGGGAACGTTGCCATCCACACTAAAATCATCATGCGTTTTAGGTCGATGTTGTCACGAACGTGTGTCGCGCCTTTATTTACGTAGCCTGGTGTATAAAAAATAGTTGCTGCTGCTTCATACAGAGCATAAAACTTTTCATATTTACCACCGGCTTCAAAATTCGGCTCGATATCTTCAAGATATTTTTTTAAACCCATCTCTCTAGCCTTCCTTCTCGATCGTAGTTAAGCAATCGCGTAGGGCTGCGCCATACTCGTATTTGCCCGGACAAACGAAGGTACATAACGCTAAATCTTCTTCATCTAGTTCAAGCGCGCCTAATGACATTGCACTGTCTACATCGCGTGACAATAGGTCGCGTAATAATAGAGTTGGCAAAATATCTAACGGCATTACACGCTCATAGCTACCAATTGGTACCATGGCACGTTTTGAACCACCTGTTGACGTTGTCATTTTAAATAAACGACTCGGTGCAAGGTGAGAAATAAAGGTACGCGTTACGGAAAATTTATCACTACCTGGTGCAATCCAACCAAACAATTCTTTTTCGCGACCTTCAAGTAAAACAGATACTTGAACGTGGTAACGACCTAAGAATGCATGAACACCGTTTGAAATAGAACCTGACAATACTGAACCAGAAATAACACGGTTATCACCGTCTTCTAATTCGCCAGCAACTAAATCATCCAATGAAGCACCTAATTGTGTTTTCACTAAACGAGGGTTTTTAACGCGAGGACCTGCAAGAGAAATTACACGATCAGTGTAAATTTCACCGGTAAGGAATAAGTGACCAAAGGCGATAACGTCTTGGTAACCAATATGCCAAACCTGCTTGCTAATAGATACTGCATCAAGATGATGGATATGTGTGCCAACAAGGCCAGCCGGATGCACACCACCAAACTCATGTACTTCTACTTGAGCTATAGATGAGCTAGGAACTTGGCTACCTGCTTGTTTACAAACAAATACTTTACCGTCGGTTAAACGCGACACAACAGCTAAACCTGCTTCGAATGCTTGCACATTTTCAGCAATAATTACCGCAGGATCTGCAGCAAGTGGATTAGTGTCGATTGCGGTCACAAAAATAGAGCTAGGATTTGCATCCACTGCCGCTACTTTACTGAATGGGCGAGCACGAAGTGCTGTCCACTGACCAGACTGTATAAGTACTTCTTTGGCTTTTTCACGATCTAAGCTCGAAAGCTCGGCATCAGAAAAAGTACCAAAGGTGATTTGCTCACTGCCGTTAACTTCAATAACAACAGATTGCAGTACACGTTTAGCACCACGATTAATTTCTTTTACTGTGCCAGAAGCTGGAGCAGTAAATAATACACCTGGGTTCTTTTTATCTTCAAAAAGTACCTGGCCTTTTTTCACTTGGTCATCCACACGAACATGCATGGTTGGACGCATACCGATAAATTCTTCACCTAGCACAGCTACACGTTTGACGGTAGAACCATCATGAATAACTTGCTGAGGAGCGCCCTCTATGGGTAAGTCCAGACCTTTTTTTATATTGATCATACGCACTTGCACTACATTAACGGAAAGAAACTGAAAAATCGTATCAACCACGTCGCCATATTAACTATAACAAGTTGTGTAAAACTAACTTGCTATAAATACTAAACAAGCAACGCAGTAAAACTCCTCACATATTGCTATGATTTTAACATCATTGTGCAACACTATGCGAGTGTATTTATAAAAATTATACCAGAGAAAGACTTATTTACGCTTGATGTAGCTATTTAATAAAATTCAAGCTAGACCAAAGTTGTACGTTTACTAAGAAACATTATTTTTATAAAAAAATCAGTAATAAAAAAGTCGCACTAGGCGACTTTTCAAACTGTTTTGTACAATTGATTAGTCAATCATATTCGCAATAGGCTGAACAGGGTCAACCTCTTGCTCATAATCAACGCCTTGTATACCAAAACCAAACAAGCGTAAAAACTCATTATGATAACCAACATAATCGGTTAGTTCATCAATGCTACTAGTATCTACTTTATCCCAAATAGCTTGAATACGTGCTTGTACGTCATCTTCTAGCTCTTTATAGTTTTGGAATAAATGACCGCCTTCGTCAAAACGTGGCGTGTCGCCGTATAAGTTTTCGCTAAATAACGCCTGTATTTGCTCAATAGTACCTTCGTAGGTGCCATCGGCCTTCATCACTTTAAATAAAGCAGAAATATACAAAGGCATAATAGGAATAGCCGAGCTAGCTTGTGTTACTACCGCATTAAGTGACGATACATACGCTTCGCCATTTAAATCACTAGTCGAAGCTTTAATAGCAGCCGTTGCACGATCCAAATCTTCTTTTGCTTTACCAATCGTTGCATGCCCGTATATTGGCCATGTTAGCTCTTTACCTATGTAGGTATAAGCAGTGGTTTTGAAGTTATCGGCTAGCACATCGGCTTGTTTTAGTGCATCAATCCACATTTCCCAATCTTCACCGCCCATTACTTTAATAGTATTGTCGATATCATCTTGGTTTGCCGCTTCAACGGTTATTTCATCAATTTCACGCTTTGAGGTATTCAAGTTTTTAGTCGTAACTGCATTACCAATTGGCTTAAGCGTAGATGAGAACACTTCACCGGTATTAGGATCGGTACGACGCGGAGACGCTAAGCTGTAAATAATTAAATCTACTTTGCCTAAATCGGCTTTAATAGTATCAATTGCTTTTTGCTTAATTTCGTTTGAGAACGCATCGCCATTAATATTTTTTGACCAAAGGCCTGCTTCGTCTGCAGCATTTTGAAATGCAGCTGTATTGTACCAACCTGCAGAACCCGTTTTGCGCTCAGTGCCTTCTTTTTCAAAGAAAATACCTAATGTTTTAGCACCGCCACCAAACGCCGCAGTAATACGCGATGCAAGGCCATAGCCTGTAGAGGCACCAATAACTAATACATTTTTAGGCGCATTTTTTAATGCACCTTGTTGCTTTACATAATTAATTTGTTCTTGAACATGTTCGCTACAGCCCACTGGGTGGGCATTGGTGCAGATAAATCCACGAATTTTAGGCTTAATGACCATTGATCATCCTATATCTTTACAATAAAAATTAGCGCTAGTTTAAAGGCTAATACTAAAAACACTGATCTGATCAGTTAATCTTGAGTGTAAACATCAATCAAATCGCTATTAATTGTTTAAGCTGACTTAGAGCCACCCATACAATTGGGTGAATCAGGCGCTTCACCATTATGTTCAGCAAACTCATCTGGCGTATAAGTATGAATAGCCAGTGCATGAATATGATTGGCTAATTCATCTTTTAAAATTTCATTAATTTCGCGATGGCGCTGTAATAAGCGCTTACCAGCAAACTCTTCGCTAACCACTATCACTTTAAAATGCGAGTCGCTGCCAGCACTGTGCATATGGCTTTCGTTAATTACATTTAAATGCTTACAGGCAATTGCATCGCTGATTTTTTGTTGAATTTGTTGCTGCATGACATAAACCATTATTGTTACTTATTTATAAGCCCACTATAGCAACTTGCTAAGCCTAATGGCTAACGCTTTATCAAGCGAAAGGTTAAACTTATTCGCGGATGAGCCAAGGTAGTTTGCTTAGCAATAGCGTGTTGATAGTCGCGCTGACTATTGCCACTCATAATTAAACAGCTGCCGCTATGTAGCTTTAAATTAGTAACTTTATTGCTAGCTTTGTGTTTTAGTTTTAATACTCGCTCAGCCCCAAGCGATATACAAACAATAGTAGGTTGATGGCCAAGCTCTGCTTCATCGTCGCTATGCCACCCCATAGTATCGTTACCATCGCGGTAATAATTTACTAATAGTGAATTTAATGGCTGGTTTAAATGCCGCTCTAAACGTTTGCGCATCGCCAGTAAAACATCAGGCCAAGGCTCTACTATTAACTTACTGTGAGAATAACCATACTCAATATTGTTTTCACTGATAAAACACTGCAGCCGAGGAATTGGCCCCGTTTTATTGTAAACCGTAACATTAGGCTGCTGCCAACACAGGTTTTGCTGTAAATAGTAGAATAAATCGAGGCTTTTTTGTGCACTAAGCGCCCTACTTTGATAAGAAAAGCCATTTGGTAACAGTTGGGGGTTGGCGTTTGGCCGTTGCATGTTAGAATTTACCTATCATTTGATTACTGATCACTAAACTATTATGACCATGCAAGCACAGCTCGGCGATAAAACCTTTACTCTTGAACGCTTTCCTTTGGATCAAAAAAACCGCAGCTTACAAGCTTGGGATTCAGCCGACGAATATTTAATCGACTATGTTAGCGAACATCATCCTGATTGTCGCTCTTTGCTGATTTTAAATGATAGTTTTGGCGCGCTTTCTTGTTATTTTAGCCACAAGCAATTAACGGTTTGTTCAGTAAACGACTCTTATATTAGCCACCAAGCAGCAGCTTATAACTTAGCAGAGAATAAAATACCTGCTATTACCTTTAGCCAGCTCGATAGTTTATCGGCTTTACCTGAACAAGTTGATTTGGTACTTATTAAAGTACCACGCACATTAGGCTTTTTACAGTATCAACTGTCTGAGCTTAGCGAAGTGCTTGCACCCGGAACGCCTGTTATTGCCGCGGCAAAAACAAAAGATGTGCATAATTCAACAATTAAAGCGTTTGAGCAGTTTATTGGCGAAACAAAAACAAGTTTAGCGGTTAAAAAGTCACGCTTAATTATAAGCCACGCACAAGGTGGGTATAAAGCCGCTGATTTTCCGGTAAATTGGCCACTTGAAGGCACTGACTTTACTATTAGTAACCATGCAAATGTGTTTTCGCGTGATTCATTAGATATTGGCGCACGGTTCTTTTTTAACTACTTACCAGAAACCAATAAAGCTAAAAGCATTATTGATTTAGGCTGTGGTAATGGCGTAGTGGGTTTAATGGCATTATCGCGTTGCCCAAATGCAAATATTACTTTTGTTGATGAGTCGTATATGGCCGTTGAATCGGCACGCTTGAATGTAGAGCTCAATATGGAAGCTAAATATGAGCAATGTTCATTTGTTGAAAATGACTGTTTATCGGGATTTGAGCGCGACAGTGTTGATATGGTGCTATGTAACCCGCCATTTCATCAAGCTCAAGCGGTTACCGACCACATTGCATGGCAAATGTTTAAAGAAGCAAAAGATACTTTAAAAGAAGGTGGCGAATTGCGTATTATTGGTAACCGTCATTTAGATTACCACGACAAACTAAACCGTATGTTTGGTAACTGCAAGCTACTAGGTTCTAACAAAAAGTTTGTTGTACTTAGTGCCACAAAAAATACCGGAATGTTATAAATGCAAATTATAAAATACCTTTTACCTTGGTTGGTGTTTTTGGCACTGCCTGCATGTAGTAATCAGCCAAATCAGATAATACTTAATCCTGTTTATAAAAATGGGCAAATAAGTTCAATCAACAGCAGCTTAAGTACCAGTGTAATTGATTTAAGAGGCGATACTGCCACCTTAAAACTTATAGAGTCTGACAAAACCAAAACTTTTGCCAGCCATGGTATTACAGCCTCAGTAAAAAGTGCGCTCGACAGCGCCCTAAGTCGTAACGGTGCCAGCATTTCTAACTTAGCCACGGTGCGCTTTGAAGTAGATATTCATGCTTTGCAAGCAGTTGTTACCGAAAAACTAATGAGCCACACCAGCGCAGCTTCTATAGAGTTTGGCGTGCGGGTTATTCGCGCTACCAGTAACTTTAGCAAAGTATACCGAGGCAATGCTAACTTAGCAGGGCCGCTGGGGCACGACAGAGCAAAAATAGAAGGTCAGCTTAATAAGTTGACTGAACAAATTATTACCCGCATTGTATCTGACCCTGAATTAATAGAATTTTTAGAAGGTTAACAATGAAACGACTTTTTTTAATCTGCTTAAGCCTATTCTTTAGTACCACTACGCTTGCTGCTCAAGAAGGCCGTTTTGTACAAAAAGATAATATTTTTCCGCGTGTTGAAATAGTCACTTCATTGGGTAGCATAGTGATTGAGCTTGACCGCTCTAAAGCCCCCATTACTGCAAATAACTTTTTAACCTACGTAATGGATAAAAGCTATCAAGGCAGTGTGTTTCATCGTATTGAGCGTGATGTAGAAAACGACCGCGACTTTGTTATTCAAGGTGGCGGCTACGATAAAGACTACGATGGACTACACGAAAACGATCCTATTTTTAACGAAAGCGGTAATGGCTTAAAAAACGATATGTATAGCATAGCTATGGCGTATCAAGACCGCCAACCTCATTCAGGAACGCGCCAATTCTTTTTTAATATGGACGATAACGACCATTTAAACCCTGGCAGAGAATGGGGGTTTGCGGTATTTGGCAATGTAATGGACGGCTACGACACGCTAGATAAAATTATGGCGGTAAAAACCGGATTTAACGAAAAAATTGGCTACGACTTTGTACCCAAAGAGCCTGTAGTTATTTTAAATATTAAATTACTTGAACAAGTTCCCCTGTAACTATTAAAAGAGCAGCCTAGCTGCTCTGTGTTAAAGCCAATGAAGGCCCTATGAGCAAAACACTCTCTATTCGCGAATATTTTTCTTATTTTAAAGACAAACGCCTTATCAATATTTTTATATTTGGTATGAGTAGTGGTTTTCCATGGGTGCTGATTGGCTCTGTAATGTCGGCATGGCTAAAAGACGAAGGCTTAAGCCGCAGTATGATTGGCTTATTTGGCATTGTGTTTGGCGCTTACAGCATTAACTTTTTATGGTCGCCGTTAATTGATCGTACCAAACTACCCTTTTTATACAAATGGTTAGGCCAACGCCGAAGCTGGATACTGTTTTGCCAAAGCTTTATTTTACTTGGCACACTGCTATTAGCAGGGCTTGATTTAAAAGCCAATTTAGCGCTCGTCGCCGCACTTTGTTTATTAATAGCCATAGCCTCTGCCACTCAAGATATTGCTATTGACGCTTTTAGAATAGACGCCCTGGGCGAAAATGAATCTCACAAAGCGACCGCCGCCGCTGCCATGGCAACCTCGGGTTGGTGGTCGGGTTATGCGCTACTTGGGGCCATTCCGTTTTATATGGCCGATATACCTTCGATAGATTGGCCGCAAGTATACTACTTTTTATCCGCCATAATGCTGCTACTAATGAGCTGTGTATTTTGGGCAAAAGAACCCGAATCAAACCGCGAAGCAGTGCACGCTGAGCTTGAGCGGGTATACCTTGAAAAACTTGCCGCCAGCAAGCAAACACCATTAACTAAAACACTCGCTTGGCTTGCAGTTACTGTGGTTGATCCGTTTAAAACCTTTTTTGCTAAAAATGGCGTTAAAACCGCGTTGGCACTGCTTGCATTTATTTTCTTATTTAAAATTGGCGAAGCGTTTTTAGCTCGCATGTCGATTGTATTTTATAAAGAGGTTGGCTTTAGTAATACCCAAATAGCCAATTACTCTAAGCTAGGCACCGGATTAATTACCATCGTATTTGCCTTTTTAGGCAGTATTTTTAATCATAAATACGGCATTGTTAAAGGCTTATTTATTAGTGGTGTGGCAATGGCGGCATCTAATTTAATGTTTTCTTGGATTGCACTTGCCGGCCCACAAGAGCATTTATACGCCATGGCTATTGTGGTTGATGGTTTTACTCAGGCATGGTCGCTAGTAGCTATGGTGGCATTTATATCTATGCTATGCGATAGAGCATTTAGTGCAACACATTATGCGTTGCTTGCGTCGCTGGGTAATTTAGGGCGTACTTTACTGTCGAGTTACAGTGGGGTAGTAATAGATGATTGGCTAGCGGGTAACTGGTCGCTATTTTTTATTCTTACGGCATTAATGGTGTTGCCATCGTTGATATTTTTATACTTAATTCGTCATAAACTGTATCAGCTAGAGCGTAATTATCACCAAAATACTTAAACTCAATACTTAAAATAAATTATTTACTTGGCATATTTAAAGGTGCATTAAAATATGCCAAGTAACTTGCGGCTATTAATCAACTTTAAGTAAGTTTAATGCCTCATGCGGATCAACTTCGAGTGCATTACAGTAGCGCACAAATTCAATTACATCTAAGCGGCGCTCTTGGTTTTCAATTTTGCCAATAAACGAATGTGGTGTGCCTAATAACTGCGCTAAACTACGCATTGTATGCCCTTTGTCATGACGTTTACTTTTAAGCCATTTGGTCAGTTTTGCATTTTCTTCTGATGAAACTGTTTTACCCATCATGTACATCTCCTACTTAATGCGGTGTAAATACTAATTGATGCAATTTATTAATAGCGCTCAGTGAGTACACTGCACAACAGCCTAATTGGGCATTGATTGCAACTCAGCTTTACTAATTACTAATTACTCATTGTGAGCTAAAAAACGCTATAAATAATACTTACTTATTGTGGTGGTGAATGAAATTTTGCCCGTCTCATTCTTATATATTGTATACTATTAACTCATTGGTAAAATGGCTAATTACATTCGGCACAGGTTAAATAATGAATATATATTTACCAAGCCTGAATAGATAGCTTAAACCATTAATAAATATTTGTAACAATTTTGTTCCATTTTAGTGTTACATGTTTATGCTTAATCAATAACGAGCACCCTAAAAGGCTAAATAATGTTCAGGCTACTTTTTTTACTTCCTATTATACTGTGCTTAGGCTGGTGTTTTTTTCTTCGCCACCATGGTGTGCCTATTAAAAAAGGCAAAAGAGGCTTTGTATATATACTCGCGTTTTCTACTTTTGTACTTGGCTTTTTTATATTAATGATGCAAATAACCGAATTCACTCCTAGCGAATTTTAGGCATTAAAAAAGCCGCAAAAGCGGCTTTAATATTTTATTGTTTACCCAGGGTTTGTTGACCTTTGCGGGTTAATATTTGTTCCAACTAGGGGAAATTTAATCGCGGCGCTAGGTTTGTAACCTAGTGGGCTAAGTAAAAACCGAGCAACAAAGAGTTAATTGCCCCTAGGCAGAACCCTTCGGGCAGCGCCTGTTTGGCATTGATGCTACGTTATCGCCTATTTATGGGGAATAACCACACCACATAGGCTCTGCCTTGCCTAAACACCAAACAGACTGCTGCAAATTTAACCTTAAAAGATCAACAGACCCTTGTTAAATAGTAAAGCTTGAACCACAGCCACAGGTTGTAGTTGCATGAGGATTAGTTACAAAAAAGCGTGCGCCTTCTAATCCTTCAGTGTAATCAACTTCACCGTCTACTAAATATTGTAAACTCATCGGATCAACCACCAGCATCACGCCATTTTTGACGATTTCTAAATCACCTGGATTGGCCTTTTCATCAAAGGTAAAACCGTACTGAAAACCAGAACAACCACCACCCGTTACATATACGCGTAATTTAAGTTCTGGATTTTCTTCTTCATCGATTAACTGTTTAACACGATCGGCTGCCGCGTCAGTGAACTTAATTGGTAATTCTTCAGACATTTTAAAACCCTCAATATCGTAATGCCGTGATTATCTAATACCCGAGTGTTTTAATCAAGTATAGTAAAATAAAGGTTGCAGGCACTCGCTGCTGTTAGTAGCAAACTAAACCTAAATATTGAGTCCAGCATCGCTTATTTGCGTATTTTAACGTTAACTTTTCTATAAATGTAATTATTTTACAAAATCACAACGACTTAGCGAGTGGCTTTTGCTAAAATGACCGCTGAAAAATGCTGCGGGGAAATAAAGCATGTGGCTTGAGCAACTCAGGCGTCGATTAGCCAAACCTAAAACATCCGTACAATTATGCTTATTAGGCGTAAGTGCCGGATTAATAGCTGCATTTTTTATTATTTTATTTCGCTTAACGATTCTTTTTTTTCAAAGTATATTTTTAGAAACTCCCGACGACTTTACCACCCTCCCCACTTTAGAACGCGTATTAATGCCCCTTATTGCGGCACTCTTAATTGCGCTTTTTGCGGCTTTTACTGGCTTTAAACATTATCGCTTGGGTATTCCGTTTGTAATTCATCGTATTAAACGCCATTACGGGCAAATGCCAATATATAACACCCTAAACCAATTTGTTGGTGGTGCACTGGCTCTCATCAGCGGCTTTTCGGTGGGGCGCGAAGGACCTTCGGTGCATTTAGGTGCAACTGGGGCAAGTATCTTAGCAACTAAACTGCACTTACCTCATAATGCCATGCGTACCCTTAGTGGCTGTGGCATTGCAGCTGGTATTGCCGCCTCGTTTAACACGCCGTTAGCAGCGGTTATTTTTGTAATGGAAGTAGTACTTCGAGAATACAAAGTACATATATTTGTGCCAATTATGCTTGCAGCTGTTACTGGCGCTTTAGCAACCCAATTTGTATTTGGCGAAGGCTCAGAGTTAGCACTTATAAGCATTGCACCGCTAAGTGGCTGGCATTACCCGTACTTAATATTGTGTGGCATGGCGCTGGGCGCAATAGCCTATAGTTTTAATCAAAACTTAATGTTAATTATTAAAACGTTTAAACCACTTAGCATGTTTCCTCGCTTACTTATTGCTGGCTGTATTGCCAGCTTAATTGCGTATACCGTCCCCCAAGCTATGGGGTCGGGTATGAGTGCAATTACTATTGCGGTTGAATCCCCTGAAGACATGCAATTATTAACTACTATTTTAATTGCTAAGTTACTCGCCACATTATTTGCGATAGGTTTGGGTATTCCCGGTGGTTTAATTGGACCGGTTATAGGGCTGGGGGTTTTAATTGGTACTTTAATGGCCTTTTTTGCCCAGTTTATTAGCCCAGGTACAGATATAGCAGGCACTTATGGTGTACTTGGCATGGCAGGATTATTAGCAGCAACGCTGCATGCACCGCTTGCGGCTTTAACCACAGTGATGGAGCTCACTTCGTCTCCAGAAATAATAGTGCCTGCAATGATAGTTATTACCACCGCTTATGTTACCGCGCTGCAAGTGTTTGGTAATCGCTCGATATTTTTACAACAGCTGGATTTTCAAGAGTTACCTTACCAGGTATCTCCCGCTACTGAGGCACTACAAAAAGTAGGGGGAATGGATGAAATGGATGAAGACTTTAAGTTGCTTTACTCCGACGATAAACAGCAAATAAAAAACACCCTTGATGCGATGGACAGCCAAACCCCATTAATTGTATTCGATGAAGAAAATGGTTACCGATTGGCTGAATATGACTTGAGCTTAATGTCGGATCAAGCAACTAACCTTAGCTATATTAGTTTGGCCGGTATTAGCAGCCAAGCCACTTTAGCTGATGCGTTTGAGCTATTAAATGATAAGCGCAGTGGCGCATTGTATGTATATAACTTATTAGATAATCAACAAATTATGGGATTATTACGTTGGGATCAAATCCATCATATTTTAACCATTCGTAACAGCTTACTTTAATTAAAATGAGGGTAATATGAGCGCATTATTAATTTACAAAACCTTGCATATATTTTTTATGATTGCCTGGTTTGCCGGTATTTTTTACTTACCACGGTTATTTGTGTACCACGCTATGAGCGAAGAAAGGGCATGCAACTCTATGCTTAAAGTAATGGAACGTAGGCTGCTTTTTTTTGTCACTCCGTTTGCCGTGTTAACCGCGGTATTTGGTGTACTCACTATAGTTGAATATGGCCGCGATTGGTTTAAGTACAGCATGTGGTTGCATTATAAACTAGTGCTAGTAATTATTTTATACCTATACCATGGTTACTGTTTTAAGCTTTTAGCTGATTTTAAACATGACCGTAACACTAAAAGTGACCGTTTTTATCGTATTTTTAATGAGTTACCCGTTATAGCACTATTAATAATAGTAGCACTGGCGGTAATAAAACCCAGTTTATAATAAAATGTTTCTAGGTAATTTACTCTGCCAACTAGCTAAGTAACTTTGCTATAATATGCGCGATTGCGTGCTCCTTTAAGGATTATCGCGCCTTTTTGAATAAGTAGGAATAACCCCATGTTAAGTTTCCAAGGTGAAAATATACTCTCAGTTAATCAACTCGACAGAGACTGTATTGAACGTATATTTGCAGTAGCTAAAAAAATGGAACCCTACGCTAAAAAACAAAAGCGTACTAACGTGCTAGAAGGTGCCATTTTAGCCAACTTATTTTTTGAACCTAGCACACGCACACGCGTAAGCTTTGGCACCGCTTTTAACTTACTCGGCGGACTCGTTCGCGAAACAACCGGCATGCAAAGCTCAGCGCTCGCTAAAGGCGAGTCGCTTTACGACACCGCCCGTGTTATTTCGGCGTATGCCGATGCTGTCGCTATGCGCCACCCCGATGCAGGTTCGGTAAGTGAATTTGCAACAGGCTGCTCAATCCCTGTGATTAATGGTGGCGATGGTCCTAACGAGCACCCCACTCAAGCACTGCTCGATTTATTAACCATTGAGCGTGAGCTTAACCGTTTTGAGCAAAACATAGATGGTATGCACATTGCGCTAGTAGGCGATTTAAAATATGGTCGCACTGTGCACTCTTTATCAAAACTATTATGCCACTATAAAAACGTGAAATTCTCGATGGTTGCACCCGATGGTCTACAAATGCCTAGCTATATATTAGATGCAGTAGATAATGCAGGTCATAAAATTGAATTGGTAAACAAAATGGAAGGTAACTTAGCTGCCGACATAGTTTATCAAACGCGTATTCAAGAAGAGCGCTTTCCTTCGCAAGAAGAAGCCAACAAATACCGTGGTGGGTTTAGAATTAGTCAATCAATTTACACTGCACATTGCAAACCTAATTCAGTGTTAATGCACCCGCTACCACGCGATAGTCGCCTAGAAGCCAACGAGCTAGATAACGACTTAAACGCAAATGACAATTTAGCTATATTTCGCCAAGTACAAAATGGCGTATTAATTCGTATGGCACTGTTTGCTTTAACCCTCGGCGTAGAAAACAAAGTCGAGCAGTATGAAGTAGACGTACCTTGGTTTAGCCGCAAACGCGATAGCTAAACCCACTTTTTTTGTGACAAAACAATAGGATTTTTCATGACAATTAGCCAAGACTTATTTGCACGCGCTCAAGCTTCTATTCCTGGTGGCGTAAATTCACCAGTACGTGCTTTTAATGGTGTAGGCGGCACACCGCTATTTATCACTAAAGCTGAGGGTGCGTTTACATTTGACGCCGATGGTAATCGCTATATCGATTATGTTGGCTCTTGGGGCCCTATGATCATGGGCCATAACCACCCTGCAATTAAACAAGCAGTACACGACGCGGTAGAAAACGGCCTAAGTTATGGCGCGCCTACCGAAGCCGAAATTTTAATGGCTGAAAAAGTAAAAGAGCTAGTACCATCAATCGAAAAAGTACGTATGGTTAGCTCAGGCACAGAAGCCACCATGAGCGCTATTCGCTTAGCGCGTGGTTTTACTGGTCGCGATAAAATACTTAAGTTTGAAGGCTGTTACCACGGCCATGCCGACTCATTATTAGTTAAAGCAGGCTCTGGCGCATTGACTATGGGCGTGCCTAATTCACCGGGCATTCCTGAAGATTTTGCAAAACATACGCTTACTGTATCGTTTAATAATTTAGATGAAGTGAAAGCTATTTTTGCTAAATATGCCGACGAAATTGCATGCATTATTGTTGAACCTGTTGCTGGTAACATGAACTGTATTCCACCGGTTCCGGGATTTTTAGAAGGTTTGCGCGACGTTTGTGACGAATACAAATCGGTACTTATTTTTGACGAAGTAATGACCGGGTTTCGAGTTGCACTTGGCGGCGCACAAGCCTACTACAATATAAAACCAGACTTAACCTGTTTAGGTAAAGTAATTGGCGGCGGCATGCCAGTTGGCGCTTTTGGCGGCAAAACCGAAATTATGGATTATATTGCACCGGTTGGCCCAGTTTATCAGGCGGGTACATTGTCGGGTAACCCAATTGCCATGGCTGCAGGTTTAAAATCGCTAGAGTTATTAAGCGAGCCAGGTTTACATGCAAAACTAGAAGCAACCAGTAAAGCAATTTGTGAAGGCTTTGAAGCCGGTGCTAAAAAAGCAGGCATTGCATTAACCACTAACTACGCCGGTGGCATGTATGGTTTTTTCTTTACTGATGCTGAAAAAGTAACAACTTACAAACAAGCTACTGAGTGTGATTTAGAGCGTTTTAAACGTTTTTTCCACCTGATGCTTGAAGAAGGTGTTTACTTAGCCCCCTCTGCTTTTGAAGCAGGCTTTGTATGTGCAGCGCACAACGAGCAAGAAATAAAAGATACCATTGCAGCCGCAGAGCGCGCGTTTGCTAAGCTGTAAAACATCAGTTTTATTCAGCCAATAAAAAAAGCCCTAACGGGCTTTTTTTATGTCTTGTAGTTATTCAAAACAGCTTAACGAATACACTGCGGCCTTGGTTCAAATTCACTGGCTCTTAGTGGTAGCTGAATAACTTTGCCGCACCCTGGTGGCGCTTGTTTACCCGTTAGCTCGTTAATAAACGCCCAGCGAATTGAAGGTGGACGAGTATCGGCTATCGCTTCGGGATTTAGCGGTTTTAAATAACGAATATAGGTCTCTAAAGCCCCTACACTACCGGTTAAGCCGGTACTTTTGTTATCATCTCGGCCTAGCCAAGCAACGGTCACTGTGTTTTGATCAAACCCGGCAAACCAGCTATCGCGTAAATCGTTACTAGTGCCCGTTTTACCCGCAAGTTGAATCGACGGAAAGTGTAAGTTTAACCGTTTTGCGGTGCCATCTTTAGTCACTCGTTTCATTGCGTATTTTGTCATGTACATGGCATCTTTAGCAAAACGCGGCTCAGATTTCACTTCATGCTTATACAATACTTTGCCTATTGAGTCGGTTAACGCAGAAATAGCGGTTAACTTTCTATATTCGCCATCGGCAGCAATGGTTGTGTACAATTGTGCTACCTCAAAACTAGACATTTCAAGTGCCCCCAATAACAACGATGGGTATTCGTTAATTCTTCCCTGCGCGCCTAACCCTCTTAGTGTATTTGCAACTTTATCTACCCCTACATCAAGGCCAAGATTTACCGCAGGTATATTTATACTGCGACTAAAAGCTTTGTATAACGGGATCGCTCCGCGAAATTGACGATCGTAGTTTTCAGGTTGCCATACTTTACCTTGCTCATTGGTAACTTGCACCGGTGAGTCGTCAAGTAAAGTGGCTAGGTTATAATGTGGTAACTGCAGCGCGCTTAAATACACCGCAGGCTTAACTAATGAGCCAATATTACGTTTGGTATCAAGTACTCGGTTAAAGCCTGAATAACGCACATCGCGCCCAGAAACTAATGCCGATACGCCACCTTTTTCTACGTTAACTGAGATCATCGCCGCTTCAAGCGCGCGAGTATTAGGGCGTTTTTCTAAATAAGGCAAACTTGCCTGAATCGACTCTTCCATTGCCGTTTGTTTTTGCAAGTCAAAATAGGTAAACACACGAACACCGGCATCTAACACATTTTGATCGGGCAATAACTGCTTGAGTTCACGATTTACTAGTTCTAAATAACCTGGGTACGATTTTTGTAAACTGGCTTTCATTGGCGCTATATTCAAAGGACGTTTTAATGCAGCGCGGTATTCATTAGTACTCAAAAGTTTGTCTTCAACCATTAAGCGCAGCACTAAGTCACGACGTTCCATTGTGCGCTCTTCGTAACGACGTGGATTGTAATAAGACGGCCCTTTTACCATAGCCACCAGCAGCGCTATTTGATCGTACTCTAGCTCATCTACTGGTTTAGAAAAGTAAAATTCAGCAGCCAAGCCCATACCATGTACACCTTGGTTATAAGACTGCCCTAAATATACTTCATTTAAATACGCTTCAAGTATTTGATCTTTTGAATAACGGTAATCTAAAATAAGCGCAATAAACGCTTCGTTTATTTTTCGTGTAAGTGAGCGCTCTCGGGTTAAGTAAATATTTTTAGCCAGTTGTTGCGTTAGCGTACTGCCGCCCTGAACTGTTCGCCCAGCACGAATATTACTGTACAACGCACGTAAAATAGAAAATACCGATACGCCGTGGTGCTGATAAAAATTACGATCTTCAACCACTAAAAGCGTGTCTTTTAGCATTGCCGGAAATTTATCCAGCGGTACAAATTCACGGTCTTGTTTAGAGTCGTTACCTATACGCGCTATTTGCACCGGCTCCAGCCTAGCGTTGTTTAAACGCCGACCAAACTTGTCTTTAATACTAGCCACTTTTTGCCCAGCAAAACGCAGTTCAATTATATGCGCCTGTTCTAGCGCGTCATAAAATTCAAAATCGCGACGATATATTTTAATGCTGTTGGCAGTTTTAACATATTGCCCTGTATGACTTAACCTATTAACGGCTGAGTAGTTTAGCCGCTCTAACTCCCAAATAACCTCTTGGCTTGATAAGAACTGCCCGGGGTAAAACGCCATCGAGCGTGCATAAACTTGCGCAGGAAGCTGCCATTTATTACCTTCAAATTGACGAGTTATTTTTGCATCGAGGTAAATAAAATAAAACGCCATAGCAATAAATGTCGCTAAACTAAGTTTCCAAAGAATAGACCATAGTTTATTGAGTAAAGATCGCTGAGCAACTGATGATTTGTTTTTTGTACTTTTTTTAGCGCCGTTACGCGGTGTACTTTTAGAGGGTTTAGCGCTGCGCTTTGTGGGGGTTTTACCTGTCGGTGTTTTTTTGTTATCAGCCATTTAAATGTAATTTATTCCAAGGTTTATTTTACGGATGTGAGCTTAGCATAGTCACCTACTAGTTCACCATTATAAGGTAAATTAACAACCCATCTTAGCAGCACTAAAGTTAACCTCCCCTGAAATAAAAAAGCGCTACCTAAGTAGCGCTTTGGACAACACACAATAACTTAAATTTAATTACTACGAACCGATACAAATTCTGGGTAGGCGTCAATACCACAATCGTGTTGATCCATACCGTTTAGCTCTTCTTCTTCGGTAACCCTAATGCCCATAGTATGCTTTAAGATTGCCCACACCAGCAGCGAAGAAATAAACACAAAACCAATAATACACAACAAGCCTATTAACTGAGTTACCAAGTTTGCCTCGGCGTTTGTCACAGGTACTAGCATAATACCAAGTACTCCACATACGCCATGCACAGAAATAGCGCCAACTGGGTCGTCTATTTTTGCCTTATCAAGTATAACAATACTAAATACCACTAATGAGCCGCCTAATAACCCTAATAAACACGCCATCAATGGTGAAGGTGAAAGCGGATCGGCGGTAATCACAACCAGCCCAGCTAACGCGCCATTTAATACCATAGTTAAATCGGCTTTACCCCATAATGCTTTACAAACAAATAGTGCTGAAACAGCCCCCATTGCAGCAGCAGCATTGGTGTTTAATAAAATTTTGCCTACAGCAGTCGCGTTTTCTGCATCTGATATTAGTAGCTGCGAGCCGCCGTTAAAACCAAACCAGCCCATCCATAAAATAAACGTACCTAACGTTGCCAAAGGCAAGTTTGACCCCGGAATTGGGTATATTTCGCCATTTTTACCATATTTACCTTTACGTGCACCCAGTAATAATACGCCAGCTAATGCCGCTGATGCGCCGGTTGCATGCACTATTGCTGAGCCAGCAAAGTCAACAAAACCCATTGCCGATAAAAACCCAGAGCCCCAAGTCCAGTAACCCTCAATAGGATATATAAGCCCAGTTAACACCAAGGTAAACACCAAAAATGCCCACAACTTCATGCGCTCAGCCACCGCACCCGAGACAATAGACATAGCCGTGGCAACAAAAACAACTTGAAAGAAAAAATCAGATTCTAGAGAGTGATCAGCATCAGCGGCTTGTGTACCAATTAAGCCACCAAATGAAGGAATGATGCCTCCCTCGGTATTCCCTACATACATAATATTGTAACCAACGAGTAAAAACATGGTGCATGCAATTGAATACAAGGCGATATTTTTAGTTAATATTTCTGTGGTGTTTTTTGAGCGTACTAAACCCGCTTCTAGCATGGCAAACCCTGCGGCCATCCACATTACTAATATGCCACAAATTAAAAAATAAAAGGTGTCGAGCGAAAACTTTAGTTCTATCAGTGTACTTTCCATAAATCCCCCTTAAAGTGCATCTTCATCAAGTTCGCCCGTACGAATACGAACAATTTGATCTAGGTCGTACACAAAAATCTTACCGTCACCTATTTTTCCGGTGCCTGCAACTTGCGTAATTGAGTCAACTACGCGTTGGCAGTTTTCAGTACGAGTGGCAATTTCGAGTTTAACTTTAGGAATAAAATCAACTTGGTATTCAGCCCCACGATACAATTCGGTATGACCACGTTGTCGACCAAAGCCTTTTACATCAACAACTGTCATCCCTTCTATGCCTAAATCAGCGAGTGCTGTACGCACTTCATCTAATTTAAATGGCTTTATGATTGCACTAATCATTTTCATTTTAGTCCCCTTAGGACACGTTATTGTTTTTCTTAGTTAATACAATCCAAGCTTTATGCCATTTATATATGGCAATAAAAAACAATAACTTATAAAAATATTTTATATTTAAAACAAAAAAACGCACCAATTAGGTGCGTTTTTTTATATATAATACTTGATTGGTGCGTGTGTATTTAACTCAACGTATAGCTGTAACCTCTGCTAGCTGCAAAGTACTATTTAAAACCACACAATTGCGCCCTTGCTCCTTAGCTTGATACAAAGCTCTATCGGCAACACGCATAGCAGCGGTTAAACTGGTATTTTGAAATTCGGCTAGGCCTATACTTGCTGTTATTGATAAGGTTTTATCACTGATAGTAAAGTCGTAACTTGCGAACTTTTGTATAAATAAATTTAAACACTTCTCGGCTTGTTCAACTTCTACTTGCGTTAATATAATTGCAAACTCTTCACCGCCAATACGTGCCACTGTACTGTTAGAAAATGAAGTACGGATTAAATTACTCACTTGTTTAAGTGCCTGATCGCCGCCGTCATGCCCAAATTCATCGTTTATTGCTTTAAAAAAATCTATATCGAGTAACACTAAGCTATTTTTCTGATTTTTATTTTTGAGTAGTTTTTCAGCATACTGATAAAAGTAACGACGATTATAAAGCCCGGTAAGATGATCTCGAAAAGCACTTTCTTTAATGTCTGCAATTAACGATAACTGCTCCATGGTTTGCAATACACGACAATGAAACTCTTCATTCATAAAAGGTTTAGTTAAAAAATCATTAGCACCATATTTAATAAATCGCGCCGATAAACCATGCTTACTCGCGCCTGATAACCCAATAATTGCTAAGTCATCACGGCCTCTAAAGTTTCTCACCGCTTTAACTAATTCAAAACCATCCATTGTTGGCATTGCATAGTCTGTCATGAGTAATTTAATTTCAGCATCGTTTTTGAGCATATCTAATGCTTGGCGTCCATCGTGCGCCTCACTGACTGCAAATAATTGTTTTTCTAGCATTTGCTTCATTAAAGTACGACTTAAAACCGAGTCGTCGGCTATTAATGCTTTACAGCCTTGGTTACGCAACAGCTGTGCAACTAATTTTATAGCGTAATTATATGAGTCACGGTTATCTTTTATCACATAATCAATTACGCCTAATTCTAACATTTGCAGGCGCTTGTACTCATCCATCTTAGAAGTAAGCACCACAGTAGGAATACCTTTTAATAAGGTATATTTGGCCACCTCACCATTTGGTGCGTCGGGGAGCGTTAAATCAACTAAGGCTAATGTATAGCTGTGCTTACTTACAAACTCTTTACACTCAGATAAAGACCAAGCAAAATCAATGGCAACATCAAGATACTGTGCAGATATATGGCGAAGGACTTGTTGTACTACTTTACTATCTTCAACTATCAACAGTCTTTGCATAGGGCTTCTCTTTACTTCTAATTTGATTACTTGTTTTATAACCATGTGTTCATCATAAATTTAAAGCCTTTAATGAGATTTTAAATTTATTAAAAAGCAAATTACACACCCTGTCGGTTTGCCACTATTTTTTTAAAGTAAATCTCACTTATTTAAGCTGCTATTTATAAATAGATGCGAATATACATTACTTTCATTACGATCGAAATAAAGAGCGATACAAAGCGTTAAAAGCTAAGTTTTTACACATTCTATTTACTCAACCACTATTATCGGCAACTAGTCTCAATACTTTTGTTTTTTTACTGAATATTTCTTTTAATAGAACATTAACAATAAAAAAGGGTCATTCATGAAGTTTAGCCAAAGTATTTTTTTACCTATTGCCGCCATTGCCTTAATACTTAGTAGTGCCTCCTTTGCCGATAATAACCAGCGTCGTATTGATATCGACAGCAAAGTGGTTACTGAGCACAAAGCAAAAATTAATAATCAGCGCTTTTCATATACGGTTGCAACCGGTACGCAACCTGTTTGGGATGACAAAGGCGATGCTATAGCAACCTTGCAATATACTTACTACACCCGCGATAAGGTAGATGACAGAGCAAAGCGCCCTTTGCTTATTTCGTTTAATGGCGGCCCTGGCTCGGCATCGGTTTGGATGCACCTTGCTTATACTGGCCCTCGCGTATTAAAAATTGATGATGAAGGCTACCCTATTCAACCATATGGGGTTAAAGACAACCCTTACTCAGTGCTCGACATTGCCGATATTGTATATGTAAATCCGGTAAACACCGGCTACTCTCGCGTAGTTGAAGATAAAGACGGTAAATTACTCTCTAAAGCTGAACAAAAAGAGCAGTTTTTTGGCGTAAAAGCCGATATTAAGTACCTCGCTGAGTGGCTCAATACCTTTGTAAACAGAAACGAGCGCTGGCGCTCTCCTAAGTTTTTAATTGGCGAAAGCTACGGTACAACACGTGTATCGGGCCTTGCCCATGAACTGCAAAATAGCCAATGGATGTACATTAACGGCGTAGTATTGGTTTCACCAACCGATATTGGCATTAAGCGCGACGGCCCAATTAAAGCAGCTAACCGCCTGCCTTACTTTGCCGCTACAGCTTGGTATCACAAAGCATTAAATGCCAACTTACAAGCTAAAGACCTAGACGAGTTACTGCCTGAAGTTGAGCAGTTTACAATTAACGAACTGATCCCCGCACTGGCTAAAGGCGGCTTTATTGCAGATGATGAAAAGCGCCGCATAATTAAAAAAATGGCGCAATATGCTGGGCTTTCTGAAACCTTTGTAGAGCAAAATAACTTAGATATTCCAACGCAGTTTTTTTGGAAAGAGCTATTACGTGACCGCGGCCAAATGGTAGGACGCTTAGACTCGCGTTATTTAGGTATTGATAAACGCGATGCGGGCGAGTCGCCTGATTACTGGGCAGAACTCACGTCGTGGTTACACTCTTTCACACCCGCTATTAATCATTACTTACGTGAAGAGCTAAATTATAAAACAGATATTAAATATAACCTGTTTGGTAATGTGCACCCATGGGATAGAAGCGGTAATAACACCGGCGAAAACTTGCGTTTAGCTATGGCGCAAAACCCGTATTTAAAGGTAATGATTCAATCGGGTTATTATGACGGTGCAACTAACTACTTTGATGCTAAATATACGTTATGGCAGTTAGATCCAAGTGGCAAAATGCAAGACCGCTTAAGCTTTAAAGGCTACAGAAGCGGACATATGATGTACTTACGCCATGCGGATTTAGAGAGCTCTAATACTGACTTACGTGAATTTATAAAAGCGGCATTACCTAAAGAAGGCCAAGCTGCTAAATACTAATCAGCAAACATAAAAAAAGGCTCGTAATGAGCCTTTTTTATTTAATCATATTCTGTAAATCTAAAGCCAATAAGGCTTTATATCGAACGAAGCCAATCTACTTTGCTCCATTGCACTTACCAAATATTCTGTCTTTTGTGCTAGCCATGTTTGAATTTTAGCTAGCTTTTCATCTTCTTGACCACCGCAAAGCTGCTTTAAATAGTCAAGGGTACTAAGCTCGTACATACCATGAGAAATATCAAGCCAAGGGAGTCTAAACTCTAAGCGCTCTTCTTTATCAAATAACGCACCTAAACAATTACCACTTAGTAAACTGTTCTCTAATTGTGTGCGTATATTAAGGTAATCATTCGCGGTTAAAGTTTGTTCTTTAGGTAACAGCTTATGCAAATTTCGCCAATCTTTATCAAACAAACGGTTAGCAATGCTGGCTACCGATTGGTCAGCGTTTTGTAATTGCTTTTGATCCCAAAACTTGCGCCATTGTTTGTCTATTAACCAGGTTGTTAACGACAGTATTAAACGATTATAGCGTGCACTATGAAACAGCGCATAAATGTCGTCAATGCTAGGCTGTAGCTCTTTTAGGTCATTAATAACTTGTGTTAATGCCGGTGCGTTGTTTATTTTTTTATAAAAAGCGTGGCGTTTTGAAGTATAGGTTTTTAATTGAATTGCATTTTCAACCCACGCTAACTCGCTGAGTAACCACTTTAGTTCGTTGCGTAAATGCTCAGTACTTTCTTTGCTAACAATGTCGTCAAACAACCAAAAGTTATGACGAATTAAGCTTATACCGTCGGTTACTCGCTTTAATGTTTTTAAACTTGGCTTATTGAAATAACATTGTTCGTGCTTTTGCACAAAACGAATACCAAAACCCATAGCCTCTATTAATGCTTGCTCTTGGGTTACTTGCCCTTTGAGTTTAACAAACCCAATAGACTTACTTGGTTGCAGTGGCGTGTCGTCAGCAAGGCGATACCCTCTTGCGGCCTTTGAATACAAACCTAAGCGAATACAGTTTTGGCTTACTAATTTATCGGCTAGCGCAAATAATTCATTACGGCTGCCCTCAACAAGTTCAATTTCAAGCTCGCTGATCACCTCAACTTTATCCGCTGCGGCAATTTCACCTTTATCAAGCACTACTTCAATTTTTGCACCGTTTTGAGTCTCAATTAACCAAGTACGGCGAATAAAGTTAGTACTAAAAATCGGATGTATATTTTCTGCAATAACATTGGCTTGCATGCCATGAGGCCAAATAGATGGGTCAAATGCCATTAAATCTGGACGATTAGACTCTATTGGTAAGTTAAATTCAGGGCGTTGATGTAAGCCCCCAACAACCTCACCGGCGAGTTTAATTGTTTGCTCACATTTATTATCAGCACAACGCGTTCTATAGCCAATATCAAGGGCTCTAAGCTCACGGCTTGGCGTATCATAATAAGCATTTTGTAAACTTCGAGATGGCTTATTAGTAACTGTTTTTGCAAATTGTGTAATTAATGAGGGGATCAGTGGAATGACGGCATCTGATACCAAAAATTTTAGTTCTATCTCAGTATCCATTAGTTATGCGGATTACCCTTAAAATTAATAAGTGGTCAAAATAAACAAAGCCGCCCCATATTGCAAATATTTTAGTCAAAATGGGCCGCTAATAAAATAACACCGGTTACAATATCAACCTTGCTATTGCGCTATTTAATCCATATTATCGCTATACTTATGTGAAATATAAAATCACGTTCTAAACGGACACGGTTAGATTAACAAGGTAAATAAATGCTAAAACACTGTTTATTATGGCTGTTTTTAACAGCCTCAACATTTGCGAGCCAAGCAGAAGAAGCTCAAACAGCAACCCCCACCAATGCAAAAACAGCTTATATAATTGACAATCTTTATACGTTTATGCGCTCTGGTGCGAGCAAAAACTATCGTTTACTCGGCTCTATTGATGCAGGCACACAACTGACCTTATTATCGAGTGAAGAAAACGGTTTTTTAAAAGTTAAGGATGATAAAGATCGTGAAGGTTGGGTTGAAGCTAAATACATCACACAAACAGCTGGCTTACATAAGCAGTACCAAACGTTAAGTGATGAAATGAGCTCAATACAAAATGAACTGCGCCAAGCACAAGTTGAATTACCGCAGTTGCAAGAGCAAAACGTGCAGTTAACAAACCAAAACAAACAATTGTTTACACAAATAACTCAATTAAAAACTACACTTGAGCAAGAGCGCACTTTAAAGCAAGCTACTAGCTCTAAAGAAAAACGCCAATTACTTACTTATGGCGGTGCTATTGCATTTTTAGGATTGTTTTTTGGTATTATATTAACGATTGTGTTGTCTCGCCGTAAGCGCTACCAAGGCTGGGCATAACACGACAACTTAATTAGTCGCATAAAAAAAGCATCATTAGATGCTTTTTTTATGCCTGCAGTTTATATTACAAATCTAGGCGCAGACCCGGATCTTGTTTTATTTTTTCAATTACCATGTAGGTGTGGTGCGTCCCCACTCCTGGAATATCAACTAAGTCGCCAAGCACTTGCCTGTACTCGTCCATGTTTGATACCCTGATTTTCAGCAAGTAGTCGTAGCCACCAGCAACCATGTCGCACTCCACTACTTGCCTAATTTTTAAAATGTGTTCTCTAAACACTTTAAATACCGCGGTATTTGAAGTCACCAGCGACACTTGTACATGTGCAACTAAGCTTTGATTAAGCTTGGCTTCGCTAAGCTTGGCAACATAGCCTTCAATATAGCCTTCTTGCTCTAAACGCTTTACACGATCAAGACAAGGGCTGGGGCTTAAATTAACCTGCTTTGCGAGGTTAACATTTGAAATTCTGCCGTTCTGTTGCAGAACGTCTAAAATAGCTAAATCGATACGATCAAGCAGGCGTAATCTATTTGGACTCGTCATAACAGAACTTTATACGGATAAGTAGAAAATATGCCCTGTAAATTAGCGTAAAACGCCAAATTTAACCAGCATATTCTGCTGAATTTTAATTAGAATGCACGCCTTACACCAACGAATATTTAGTGGTAATTAATTTTACCTTAAGTTTTAACACTCCTGAGGGTTGCTTATGTTATTCAATAGCGATTTGACAACGACTTGTCCAATTCGACAAAAAATCCGTGACTTCTACCGCATCGACGAAAATGCGGTTATCGATCATATTTTACCACTTGCTGAAGTAGGTGTTAAAGCACGAAGTCGTGCCTGGGAAAGAGCTCGCCAAATTGTTTTAAATATTCGTAAAGACCAAGATGGTCAAAGCGGTGTTGATGCACTATTAAATGAGTTTTCACTCTCTAGTGAAGAAGGCGTAGTATTAATGTGCTTAGCCGAAGCCCTGCTTCGCGTACCAGACAAAGCAACTCAAGACACATTAATTCGTGACAAATTAGCAAAGGGCGACTGGAGCTCTCATTTAGGCAGCAGCGATTCGTTATTTGTTAACGCATCGTCTTGGGGTCTATTAGTAACCGGTAAAATGGTTAACTACACAGATAAAACCAAAGAACAGCAATTTGGTATGCTTAAAAAAACCATAGGTCGTTTAGGCGAGCCAGTTATTCGTAAATCAGTAAACTTTGCGATGAAAATTATGGGTAAGCAATTCGTTATGGGTCGTACCATTGACGAAGCGATAGTACGTGCTGCCGATAAAGAACAAAAAGGCTATGTATATTCATACGACATGCTAGGCGAAGGCGCGCGCACCATGAAAGATGCGCAGCGTTACTTTGACAGCTACATGAACGCGATTCATGCTATTGGTAAAGCGGCAAATGGCCGTGGCCCAATAAAAAGCCCAGGCATTTCAGTTAAGCTTTCTGCTATTCATCCTCGTTATGAGTTTACGCATAAAGAACGCGTAATGGCCGAGATTGTGCCTAAGCTTAAAGAGCTTGCGCTAGCAGCTAAACAATATGACATTGGCTTTACTGTTGACGCTGAGGAAGCAGACCGTTTAGATATTTCTTTAGATGTAATTGAAGCGGTATTTAGTGATGACGACCTAGCAGGTTGGAACGGCTTTGGTTTAGCGGTTCAAGCGTATCAAAAACGCGCTATATTTGTAATTGAATGGCTAACTGAACTTGCAACCCGTGTGGGTCGTAAAATGATGGTGCGTTTAGTTAAAGGCGCTTATTGGGACACTGAAATAAAAACCACACAACAAGATGGTTTAGAGCATTTTCCGGTATTTACTCGCAAAGCAACCACCGACGTGTCTTATAAAGCGTGTGCCATGAAAATGCTCGAAGCACGTGATGTACTTTACCCACAGTTTGCTACCCATAATGCCTACTCAGCAGCAACTATATTAGAAGTGGCTAAAGGTGATAACACCGGTTTTGAATTCCAACGTTTACACGGTATGGGCGAATCTTTATTTGACCAAATCGTTACCGAGGAAAAAATTCAGTGCCGCGTATACGCACCAGTGGGCCAACACGAAGACCTGCTGGCTTACTTAGTACGCCGTTTATTAGAAAATGGTGCTAACTCATCGTTTGTTAATGCCATTGTAGATACCACTAAGCCGGTTGAGTCACTATTACCTGACCCGGTAGAAACACTGCAAGGTTTACGTAATAAATACAATACGCAAATTAAAATGCCAATTGACTTATATGGCGCCGAGCGTGCCAATTCAAAAGGCATGGATTTAACCGATATAAACGTGATCACTCCGTTTAAAGAAAACCTTGATCTGTGGTTTAACGAGCACTTAATTGAGCCAAGCCAAGTACCTGAGGGCTCTGTGGCAGTTAAAAACCCGGCAAACCACAAAGAAGTAATTGGCCATATAAAACTGCAATCTAGCGATGAAATGCAAATTTTGCTAGCCAACGCAGAAAGCGCTTTTGAATCATGGTCACAAACATCGGTAAAAGAACGTGCTAATTTATTACGCCGTGTTGCCGATATTTTAGAGCGTCATCATGACGAACTAGTGGCTATTTGTATTAAAGAAGCCGGTAAAATAGCTAAAGATGGTATTGATGAAGTACGCGAAGCGGTTGATTTTTGTCGTTACTACGCAGCCCGCGCTGAAGAGCTATCGCAAGATGAGCGCTTTGAAGCTCGTGGTGTTATTTTATGTATTAGCCCATGGAACTTCCCGCTAGCTATTTTCTTAGGCCAAGTAGCCGCTGCCATTGTGACCGGTAATACCGTTATTGCAAAACCAGCTGAGCAAACCAGCCTAATTGCGCTGCGTGCCATTGAACTTATGCTGTCGGTAGGTTTACCAGAGCATGTTGTGCAAGCGGTAATAGCCCGCGGTAGTGACGTAGGTAAAACAATTGTTCCGGATGAACGCGTTCAAGCGATTATGTTTACTGGCTCGACTGAAACAGGCACGCTTATTTCACAAACACTCGCGGCGCGTAGCGATATTCAAGTACCGTTAATTGCTGAAACAGGCGGCCAAAACTGTATGATCGTTGACTCAACAGCACTCCCTGAGCAAGTGGTTGACGATGTAATTAGTTCTGGTTTTCAAAGTGCTGGGCAACGCTGTTCAGCGTTACGTGTATTATTTATTCAAGAAGACGTTGCCGATGGCATAATCGAAATGCTTAAAGGTGCACTGGCTGAATTACATATAGGCGACCCATCGTTACTATCTACTGACGTAGGCCCGGTAATTGATGAAAAAGCGCTGAAAAGCTTAAACGATCACGTTGAGTATTTAAAAGGTAATGCGACATTACATTACGAGTGTAAAATTCCAGATAACACAGTAAATGGTGCGTACTTCTTTGCTCCTCGCTTATACGAAATAAAAGACTTATCGGTACTTAAGCGCGAAGTATTTGGCCCATGTGTACACGTTATACGCTTTAAATCGAGCGAACTAGACAGTGTTATGGATCAAATAAACAACACAGGTTACGGCTTAACTATGGGCGTGCATTCGCGCATCGAAGAGCGTTGTGAATACCTAGCTAAAATGTCGCGTGCAGGTAACGTATACGTTAACCGTAATATGATTGGCGCTATTGTTGGTGTGCAACCATTTGGTGGCCGTGGTTTATCTGGTACTGGCCCTAAAGCCGGTGGCCCTAACTACTTACAACGTTTAGTAAAAGAAAAAGCATCGCCAGAAAACGTGCAAATGACCAATCTAACGCCAGACGAGCTGGATTTACACCACTACAGCGGTGCAAATGAGCAAGTAGAAAAGCTAATGATTAACTCTATGCGCGATGAAAAAATTTGGCGCTCAACACCATTAAACGACCGTGTATCTGCGGTGCGTCAATTGCTTGCTAAAATAGCCACAGTTGAAATTATTGACGACTTAGCTGACGATTTAGCACTAACACTTGCCGATGCACGTGCACAACTTAATCGCTTAGAAAAGCACATGCGTAAATTTACTACATTACCAGGGCCAACGGGTGAGTCTAATACATTGCACCTTGAAGCACGTGGTTGTGTTGTATGTTACGCCGATAAGAGCACATCGTTTAACTTTTGGGCATTATCGATCATTACTGCAATTGCTGCGGGTAATACGGTAATTACTGTTGCTTCTGAAATATTTTATGAAGAAGCGGTTGCCTTTAGAGATAAATTTATTGCCACCGGTGTTGCCGAAGGCGTGTTCCAAGTAGCTAAACCAAATCAGTTACAAGCTATATTGGCACATCCGCACTTAGCCGGCGCTGTGGTTGCAGCACGCTCTTCTCGCTTTGGTTATTTCAGCCAGCAGCTAGCGCAGCGTAAAGGTGCTATTTTGCCAGTGATCAGCTCTGAATATTACGATACGCTTATTAAACGTTTAGTAACTGAAAAAACCATCAGTATAGATACAACGGCATCGGGTGGTAATACATCGCTGATGACGCTTGTTGAAGATGATGAGTAACTAGTTTAGCACTAATTACTTATTCGTATGAAAAGGCACCTTAGGGTGCCTTTTTTACTATGTTAATTGTAATATTTTTGTTACTTTAACCAGTAGAATACTTATATGAAGTGAATTAAATTGAAAGTCATTCCAATTTCGCAGTTATTACCTGGCATGTTTGTACAAAGCGTAACAAAGCAAACCGGACGTATTAAAATAAAAAGCCAAGGCTGGGTTAAAACCCAGACAGGCATCGATAAGTTAAAAAATGTCGGTATTTTAGAAATTGAAATAGATCCAGATAAAACCCTCATCGAATCAGTGCCTGAAAAAGAGCCTGCCAATACTCCTTCCCCTGTTGCAAAGCGCGATCCTTGGCAAAAAACGCACAGTGCTGAACAAGAAATGGGCAAAGCTAAAAAGCTCTACGATGAAGCTAAATCTCTACAAATTAAAGCATTTAAAGATATAAAAGCAGGCCGAGATATAGACATAGCGCCTTTTAGAGATCTTGCTAGTGGTTTTATGGATTCGGTATTTAGAAATCAAGATGCACTTGCTTGTCTTACTCAAATGCGCCAAAAAGATGCCTACCTGTTAGAGCACTCTATTAATGTTTCTATTTTAATTAGTATTTTTGCCAAGCATTTGAATATAGATAAAGATATTATTGAACAGCTAACTACTGGCGCGCTACTGCATGATATTGGCAAAATAAAAATTCCTGATGCAGTACTCAATAAGCCGGGACGTTTTACTGATGAAGAATTTACAATAATGAAAAATCATGCGCGCTTTAGTAAAGAAATTTTACAAGCTGCAGGGCTCAAAGGTATAGCTGTTGATATTGCCGGTATGCACCATGAACGCTTAGATGGTAAAGGCTATCCGTTTGGTAAAAAAGGCGATGAAATAAGCCAGTATGTGCGTATGGCGTCAATTGTTGACGTGTATGATGCACTCACAGCTGAGCGCGTTTATAAAGCGGGTATGGAGCCGATAAAAGCCTTTAAAATATTAAAAGAAGGTTGCCCTGATAGTTTTGATAGTGAGTTATTAACTAAATTTATTCAGTGTATCGGTATTCACCCGGTAGGCACACTGGTTAAGCTCTCGAGTCAAAAAGTGGGACTGGTGACACAGAGCAACCCTGCCAGCCCACTAAAGCCCGTTGTTAAAACTTTCTATAGTGCAAAGCATGGGCGCTACACCCAAGTGCAAGACATAGATTTGGCACATAAAAAAAGTCAAGATACGCTTGAGTCGGCAGTTAAAGCTGACGAATACAAAATTGACTTACAACGCTTTTATAAAAATTCAATTTTACCCTAATTAGCCGCTATTGCGGCCAATCTTGTAGCGCCTTTAAGCTAAATTCGTAGCCGTCAAAATCAAGTACGCTTTGCTCTGGTGTTATTTCTCGCACTGTTAATGCACCTATACTATCGCCCTCAAAAAGCTCGCGACCATTGAGCTTGATCCAACGCTTATCGAGTGCAGAGGAATATATATGCGCCTGATATTTAAGTGGCGGTAACATGGCTTGCAATCCATCTGGCAACAGCTCTATTGGTTGCACGCGTGATGAGCTGCGCGTTGCTTGCGTTACTTCGTAGTTTTGTGTTTTTTCTGTATCTTGAATAGCTTGATCAAAAGCTGTTTCTAGTAATGTTGGGCTCTTTGCAAGCGTAGGTCTTTTAGTTTTTTGTGCTGTAGAGCCTTGTGAATCGAGCGGTTTACCAAGCACTTTATACTTACTTAAATCAAGCGATGCCGATGAAGGCATATTTGTTTGAGGTTGCTGCTTTGCAGCTTGTGTTGCCTGGTTACTAGTTTGATTGAAGCTAGGTTGATTATAATGTGGTTGTGAATATCCCTGCTGATTAATTGCGCCTTGCCCATACGTACCCTGAGCAAAACTATTTTGCGGGTTTAGGTTTTGCTGAAGTATGGCTTGATTTTCCATTATTGGAATATATTGCCCTTGTGGCGTAAGTAACATTTGTACAATACCACTGGGGGTTTGTACATACACTAACTGACCTTGAATTGAAGTTGCTGTATTTACTGCGTCTGGCGGGGCCGTTTTTGACGCTGATGATTGCGCCGCTAATACAGCTATGTTTTGCTCTGCACTTTGTAATTTTGCTGTATTATCTATATCCGATTTGGTTGTTATTGTTGGTTCTTTATCGGCATTAGTATTTTTTAATATTGCTGTAGTGCTAACTTGCTCATTATTACTATTAAATGAGCTGTTTTGTAGCCATTTTCCACTAACAAAACCACCAGCAACACTAAAGCTAACCGCTAAGCTGCCACCAATCACAAACGCCAAGCGGCGGTATCGCACTAGAGCTTGTTGCTGTTTAGCCTGCTGTGCCTGTAAGTCATACTGCTCGGCGCTTATATCGGCTTGTTGCGATTGCTTTAACGCATCTAATAAATAAGACATTAATCACCTAACTATAAAATAAATGAAAGCCCTAAGCCGGCTGCAAATAAAGCAACAAAAGCAGAGCAATATAGCCAATATGGCACGGTTTTAGGTGGCGTATTATTAGCCGCAATGAAATCGGGTGGTAATGATTCCAGAGCAGATTTTTTTATAATCTCGCTATCTATTGTTAATTGCTGTTTTGCAAATGCCCCTACTAACGCCCGCTCACACACTAAGTTCATTAATCGTGGCACGCCACCGGTAAGTTGATGAACGCTTTGCATTGCTTCCAACGAAAAAATACCTTTATCACAGCCTGCAATATGTAAACGATGCTTAATGTATGCCACCGTTTGTCCTTGTGTTAAAGGCAGTAAGTGATAGCGAGCTGTTATACGCTGTGCAAGCTGCCTTAACTCATTTCGTTTTAATAATACTTGCAGCTCAGGTTGCCCCACCAGCACTATTTGTAATAGCTTTTTATGATCGGTTTCTATGTTGGTTAGTAGGCGCAGTTGTTCTAGTACATCGGGAGCAAGTAACTGCGCTTCGTCAATAATAAGTATGGTATGCCCACCCGCTTTATTATTTGCTTCTAAGTGCTTTTTTATAACATCGGTAAGGCTTTTTAAACTCGCATTTTGTGCATCATAATTAATTTTAAGCTCATCACAAATACTCGCCAAGAGCTCAAGCTCTGATAATGCCGGATTATGGATCATCGCAACTTGAGTATTCTCTGGCAGTTTTTCTAGCATACTGCGAGTAATGGTTGTTTTACCGGTACCCACTTCGCCGGTTAATAATACAAAGCCGCCGTCTTCACCTAGTCCATAGGTAAGGTGCGCTAACGCTTCTTTATGTCGCTCACTTAAAAACAAATAATGGGGATTAGGCGAGATTGAAAAGGGTTTTTCATGCAAACCAAAATAGCTTAAATACACCTGAGTATTCCTTGGTAAATAAATCCCCTCCATAATGGCAAAAAAAGAGCCTTAGTGACAACACTCAGGCTCTTTTATTATTGAAATAACGTAAATTAATGTAAAAAGCACTGCTTTCAACTTAGCTGTGCATTTACTTATATTGGATTATTTTTCGTAACGCATTAAGCGCAAATAAACACTACTGGTTTTAGCGTGCAAACTATTTAATCCACTGTCAAACTGATAAACCCAAGCAGAATTAATCGTATTTACACCTGAGGTATTGGTCCAATAGTTTTGTAGCTTTGTGCCCAAAAACACCGATTCGTTAATACTTGGCTCTGTACATCTGTGTTCAATAATACTTGCTAACTCTTTAATATTTGGTACTTGCCAGTCATTATAACTTGCCGTTGTATCGTTAACTGCGCCTCGCAATGCAGCTTGCCAGGTTAATGATGGTGTAGAGCCTTCGCATGTTGCTGTAGCATTGTTATACACTTGTCCGTAACTACAACGCTGCCACATTAAACCTGTTTTGCTATCTGACACTGTGCCATCGGGATTTATTGTAAATCGCTCTGTTGGTGTTGTTTGCGTAACAGAGTCATAACAAACCCCTGCTATTGCGTTAAAGCTTAAACTCATTGCCGCAAATGTAGTTATTAATTTAAATTTCATATACTTCCCCTAACGGCTTCTAACTAAACGAACATAAGCAATATTACCTTTTGGATAAGCAAGGTCATTACCATCGCTCATATCTATAATATAAGCTTGCGATAAACTGGTGCCATCAACCGCTGTTTGAGAGGTCCAATAACGCAAGTGACCCAGTAAACTAACCGCAGGCATATTAGGGAAAATACTCTCATCTATTAATACATTTTGCCCTTGCTTGCCATAATCTACTAAGCTTAGTAGCTCGGTGTAAGTGGGTACTCGCCAATTTGTGCCACCACAAAAATCTAGCGCATTTACTTCTTGTATATAGCTTTGCAATCCGCAATCAGTATTGCTTGGGCAACTGGAGTTAGCTGCGCCTCTTGCTCCGCCTACTTGAGGAATAGCAGATTCAGTAAGGTACCATGTATAAAGATTTTGCCCATCGCGTAATGTAGTGTTAGGTACCACACCTGACACAGGGCTTTTAACCTCCCACACTAAACCGGTTACGTTGTCGCGAATACAACTAAAATTTTGTGCGTCATCAGCCACTTCATCGGCAAACTCATTTAGTTTGGTGTAATCAAACGCTAAATTACCTTGCCCTACTTTGGCTAAACGATTCGCAAAGCTGTCTCGACCAAGTTCAGCATCTTGATTTGGAAAATCTTTACTAACACAGTTTATACGTTGAGTATTGTTGTAACACTCCCCTACACCTGTATCGTTTATTAACCCAAGCGCTTTAGGTGCAACATCTACAAATACACTATCGTTTGCGGTGCGCCCTTTTGAATCAGTAACCATTACTTCAAAGCTTAAAGTGGCGTTAGTGTCTATGTCTGAGGCATAAAAAGTAGTAATACATTGATTACTATTAGCTAATGTTTCCGCTTTGCCGGTTAGTTGTTGCCAGTCACATTTATAAGTACTGGTTGCGGCAGCGCTGTTACTTGCATCTAAGGTTACTTTATCAAACTCGTTAACTTGCTGATCAGCCCCGGCATTGGCAATAACAACTTGCGCTGTTTTATTTAAAGTCATGTCATATTCAGAGGTTGACTCTCCCCCTTCATCATCGGTAACCGTTAATGACCACTTTAAATTTGTATGGTTTTCAAGCAGTGGATGGCTAAAGCTTAAGGTAGAATTAGTAAAACTATTAATATTGAGGGCTGGTCCTGATATTAATTGCCACAAGTAGCTATTAATTTGACCATTTGTATCTGGATCTGTTGAGTCTGCTGCGCTTAGCGTTACGGTATCGTTATAAACCGATGGCAATACTTGCGGTGCTGTTTGAGTAATTACAGCTTGGGGTAATTGATTGTTTGATGTAATAAAAATACTAATATCGTCATGTACTAAACCACCACCGGTTGTTTGATAGCTTACTCTGAGCACCAGTTCACTGTCTGCCTTTACATCTGGCGCGGTAATAGTTTGCACTGCACCATCGAGCGGAAATCCATCAACAATGGGGCCGCTTACGCGCTGCCAAGTAAACGTACCCTCGGTAGGTGAGCCTTTTGCAGTAATAGTAAAATCGGTTTTTTCAATAATTTGCAAATCGTTACCTGCAAATACTGAAGCTTGAGTGTTATCACCATCATCAGAGCTCCCCCCACCTCCGCATGCAGCCAATAGCCCACACGACAATAACGGGATTAACGCAATTGCTCTCATACTAAGCACCTTTTTATATCAAAAAATAATTAATAATTATTTAAAGCAATAAAAGTGCCACTAAGTACTATAAATAACTATCTTGATGAATACGTACAAATAACTTAGTACCTATTTTACTGTAATCAACCTTGTATTCCCGCCCATCAAGGGCTTGAATAAATAACAATCGTTTTTCTTCGCCAAACACATCGGCGCTACCAACATAAACAACTTCTAAGTAACGCTCTTTTGCGTCACGGCGGTTTTTTGGCAGCTCTTCTTTAAATGGTTCTAAGCCATTTTGGGTCACTTTAATTCGAGGGTGGATCTCAGAATTAACAATGACTAAATCAAGTTTTTTGTCTTTATGTATTATGGTATTACGACCACTTTTTAAAAAAGCTCTTTCTTGGCTCATTATTATTCCTACTGCCGCGTTTTAATTACTTACTTGCGACGCTATAAATTTAAGGGGTTCGCGCTGCCATGCATTTAAGTTAGCACTAAATTCCCAAATATTTCTATCTAATACACTCGCTGGTAATAATAGCTCATAGCCTGTTAGTAACTGCAAATGCTTAGCCCTGTTGGCAAACATTGCTATTAACCCATTATAGCTAATTCCATTTTTAGATCTATATTGTGTATCCTCTACCAGCCATTCTGATGGGCAATCGCCATTTTTGCAATTCTTTTGAATTAGTTGCATAAATAAATGACGCTGCTCTATCAATAATTTCCCTGCGATTCTTGGGGCTAAACCCGTTAAAAACTCATCCATATCGTTTACCTTAATTCCCACCACGTTAAGCTCTAAGTACTCAAGCCCTACTGCTATTTTGGGTATTCCGCTTGATTTAAAATTACTATGAGCTAAATGCCAAACACCATATTTGTGCTGATAAGTTAACTGCTCAGTGGTTAACACTAAGCTATAAAATGGCTCTTGGGTTTTAAAAAAACCAATTGTTATTGCTGCAATACACAAACTAACTAAAAAAATTTCTAGAATGCTAATTTCACCAGGGCGTAATAAATTAAACAGCATAATGAATAACAAACCAATCGCACCAACAATTAATACTTCTATGCCATGCTTAGCTCCCTGCGCACGATACTTAATTTGCATAGCGTTAAACTCATCCATATTGATAATAAACACTGTAAAAAATGAACATAATAATGCCCCACAATGCTATTTTTCTGAGCATTAAACATTTTTTGCACGACGTATTTAACTTCATAAAATACCTTTTAAAGCTCAAGCATGAGTTTATTTAATTAATTATTATAACTTTTACGCTTAATTCACAAATTAATGGGACATAATACCGCCTTTTCTCGGTGTTATTTCGTACAATAGTTATAATTTATTTTTTGGTATTAAAGCAATGTACTCAAGACAATCAGGTAGAGCTCTTTTTCCATTTATTATTACGCTACTCGTAATATTTAGCGTTTATTTATATTTACCCGCTAGCCAAGGTGAACAAGCAGATTTTTCACAAATGGCCACGCAAGTGTCTGCTCACACTGTTACCTCGCAAGAAAATGCAGTAATGATTGAAGCTATTGGTAGCGCTCGCGCTAACCAAGCTGTATATATTACCAGCGCACAAAGTGATTACGTGACTAATATTTTCTTTGAAGATGGCGACCTAGTTAGCAAAGGCCAAAAGCTAGTACAACTGCAAAGCCAACAAGAACAAATTGCTGTAAAAGAGCTAAATATTAATTTACGCGAAGAAAAACGCCAACTCGATAGACTTACCGAACTTTCACGTTCTCAGTCAACAGCAAAATCGTTACTTGAAGAGCAATTATCACGAGTTGATGCCACCCAAGCACAATTAGAAAGTGCTAAAACCAAGCTAGCTGAAATGACCATTACCGCGCCATTTTCTGGCATGTTGGGCAAGCGTGAAATATCGATTGGTGCCTATGTAAATAACAGTTCAATTATTACCACCCTCGATGACATAAGTATCATTAAGGTAGACTTTAAAGTACCTGAAAAATATTTAGCGCAATTAGCTACCGGCATGAAAGTGCTCACTCAAAATGATGCTTATCCAGATCAAACCTTTATCGGTAAAGTAACGCATATTAGTTCGCGTATTGACTCGGTAACGCGTAGCGTAGAAGTAACCGCCAGCTTTGCAAATAATTCAGGTTTGCTTCGCCCTGGTATGCTACTTAAAACAGCGTTAGAGCTAAGTAGTAACCAAGCATTAATGGTTCCAGAAAAAGCAATTATTCCGCTACAAGACAAACATTACGTATTTCAAATTTTGGACGGTGTTGCTAATCGTGTTGAAGTGCATATTGCGGGCAGAAATAACGGCTGGGTTGCTGTTGATGAAGGCTTAGCCGATGGTGAGCAAATTATAACTGAAGGGCTAATAAAAATTCGCTCTGGCAGTAAAGTTAGCGTGAAGGGATAACCCGTGAAAATTACCGATATTAGCGTTAAACGCCCTGTTTTTGCGATTGTAATAAACCTACTTTTACTCACCTTTGGGCTCGTTGCTTTTAGCATGCTGCCACTGCGTGAGTACCCTGATATTGAAACACCTATTGTTAATATTAGTACCGAATATACAGGTGCTTCTGCAGAGATTATAGAAACCAAAATAACCCAAGTCATCGAAAACCGTATCTCGGGTATTGAAGGTATTAAAAGTATTAACTCATCGAGCCGTAATGGTCGCTCAAATATTACGATTGAGTTTGATATTAAGCGCGATATAGATGCTGCATCTAACGATGTGCGTGAACGTGTTGCCCGCGCCGCAGATAGCCTACCTGAACAAGTTCGCCCGCCTGAGGTGTCTAAGTCTAACAGCGATGAAAGCCCTATTGTATGGTTTGTGCTAAACAGCGAAACCATGAACTCAATGCAATTATCTGATTACGCACAGCGTTTTATTGTTGATCGCCTAGCCGTAGTTGATGGTGTGTCTAACGTACGCATTGGTGGTGAACGAAAATACGCCATGAAAATTTGGCTAAACCGCCAAGCAATGGCTGCTCGCGGTATTACTGCGAGCGATATAGAACAAACACTACGCACCGAAAACGTAGAGTTACCCGCTGGCGAAATTGAATCGGTTGACCGTGACTTTACTGTACGTACAGCCCGCAGTTATAAAGATCAGCGCGACTTTCAAAACCTAGTAATAAAACGCGGTGATGACGGTTACCTAGTACGCTTAAGTGAAGTGGCTGATGTACAACTAGAAGCCGCCGATGACGAGAGTTTATTTCGGGGTAATGGCCGCAATATGATTGGTTTAGGCATTGTAAAGCAAGCTAAAGCCAACACCTTAACTGTGGTTGATAACGCCCGCGCCGAACTTGAAAAAATAAAACGTAACCTACCCGAAGGAACCACTATAGAGGATAGTTACGACTCATCTATTTTTATAAAAGAATCGATTAATGAGGTATACAGCACCCTTGCTATTTCTATGGGCTTAGTTGTATTAATTATTTTTATATTTTTAGGTAATATTCGTGCCACCTTAATCCCTGCAGTTACTGTGCCGGTGGCGTTAGTGGGTAGTTTTATGTTTTTACTCGCTATGGGTTATTCCATTAACTTACTTACTTTACTTGCACTGGTACTAGCAATCGGCTTAGTGGTTGATGATGCCATTGTTATGTTAGAAAACATTCATCGCCGCATAGAGCTTGGCGAGCCTCCTTTATTGGCCGCTTATAGAGGCGCGCGCGAAGTGGGCTTTGCAATTATTGCCACCACTTTAGTGCTTATTTCGGTATTTGTACCCTTAGTATTTATGGATGGCCGTATTGGTGCTTTATTTACTGAATTTGCTATGGCGGTAAGTGCCGCAGTGTTTTTCTCAAGTATTACAGCACTTACTCTTTCACCTGCGTTATGTTCTAAAGTATTAAAAGCCTCTGAAAAAGAAAGTAAATTTAGCCAGTCGATGAACCGCTTTTTTGCAAAGGTAGAGCTTAGTTATCGTAACTCACTTGCCTCTAACATGACCCGCAAATGGGGCTTAATGATCAGCTTATTATTAGCTGGCTTTGTAAGTTATTCATTATTTACTCAAATACCCTCTGAGCTAACACCTAAAGAAGACCGTGGTACCTTTTTTGTTATGATGAGTGGCCCTGAAGGCGCCAGTTATGAGAACAATGCCGCTAACATGAGTAAAATTGAAGATCGCTTAATGCCTTACTCTGAATCTGGTGAGCTAAGCCGCGTACTCGTGCGCGTACCAGGCTGGGGCGGCAGTGGCGGTGTAGCAATTGTAGGTATGGCCGATTGGGACAAACGCCAACGTTCTACCTGGGAAATAATGGACGAAATAAGCACTAAACTGCAGGAAGTTACCGACGTGCGAGCCTTTGCTATTATGCGCCGAGGCATTGGCGGCGGTGGTTCATCACGCCCAATCGAGTTTGTACTACAAGGTAACGATTACGCACAACTAGCCGATTGGCGCGACCGTATTATAGAGCGCGCTGAGAAAAATCCAGGACTGGTTAGAATCGATCATGATTACAAAGAAACATTCCCACAGTTTTTAGTCAGCATAGATAAAAACAAAGCGGCCGATTTAGGTATTTCAGTATCTGATGTAGGGCGTACACTCGAAACCATGCTAGGTCAGCGTCGTGTTACTACTTTTATAGATCGCGGCGAAGAGTACGACGTTATTTTAAAAGGCACTAAAGAAGACTTTGCCAACCCTACTGATATATCAAACATTTATCTTAAATCACGCAGTGGCGAGCTAGTCCCGCTTGATAGTTTAATTAGCTTAAAAGAAGAAGCTACCGCATCGCGCTTAAACCGCTACAACCGTATGCGTGCAATTACCTTAAGCGCCAACTTAGCCGATGGTTATACACTTGAGCAAGCACTTAACTTTTTAAACAAAGTGGCCATGGAAGAAAACGACATAGATGGCGCGATTGACTACAAAGGCGAATCGCAGTTGTTTTATGAAGGTGCTTCGGCCATGACCTACGTGTTTATTTTAGCACTTACGGTTACCTTTTTAGTACTAGCGGCACAGTTTGAAAGCTTTATGCACCCATTTGTAATAATGCTTACCGTACCCCTTGGCTTAATGGGTGCTATGTTTGGCTTGTGGGCCACAGGACTTACGCTCAATATTTACAGCCAAATAGGTATTGTTATGCTCATAGGGTTAAGCGCTAAAAATGGTATTTTGATTGTTGAGTTTACTAACCAACTACGCGACAAAGGCGTAGAGTTTAGCGAAGCTATTTTACAAGCCGCTACGCAGCGCCTACGCCCTATTATTATGACCTCATTAACCACTGTAATGAGTGCGGTACCTCTGGTTTTAGCCTCGGGCCCGGGTGCTGAAAGCCGTATGGTGATTGGTGTTGTAGTGTTTACCGGTGTTGTTGTATCAACCCTACTGACTCTGTTTGTAGTACCTGCTGCTTACTATGCACTTGCGCGCAATACACAGTCACCTGAGTTTTTGCAGCAAAAACTTGATAAACAAGCCGCTAAAAAGCCATTCGAAGAGATCTAACCTCCTAATAGCGTCGTAACCTTGTTGTTACGACGCTTTAGACTTATGCTCTGCATAATCTAAACTTACAGCTATTTTGGAGTATTTATGAGTTCAACAACGCAAGTCGCTACCTTTGGTGGCGGCTGTTTTTGGTGTATAGATGCAGCATTTAGACGTGTAAATGGCGTATTAGATGTAAGTTCTGGCTATACCGGTGGCGAAACCGACACCCCAACCTATAATTCTGTATGCTCTGGCACAACCGGGCACGCTGAGGTTGTTAAAGTTGAATTTGACACCACTGTAGTTAGCTTTGAAACACTGCTAGCAATGTTTTTCACTTTGCATGATGCAACACAATTAAATCGCCAAGGTAACGATATAGGCACACAGTATAGAAGTGTTGTTTACTATCACGATGAGGCTCAACTAAAGCAAACCAATGAAATGATAGCTCAACTGCAAAGCCATGTGAGTGAGCCAATTGTGACAGAAGTCAGCCCTGCCACTACGTATTATCCAGCAGAGCATTATCATCAAGATTACTATAACGAAAACCCACAGCAGGGTTACTGTAGTATTTTAATAGCACCTAAATTACATAAGTTTGAAACCGTATTTAAAGAGTTTTTAACTGACTAGCTAATTTGAGTAGTTAAACTTAGCTACACAGTAGAAAGCCCGATTTAAATCGGGCTTTTGTATTTTCAGCTTAATTTAATAATCTTTATCTATTAAAGGCATTAAAAGCATTAAAGACGGCTAAAACTGGTAGCTTGCGCCCGCAAAAAAGCGACGCTCTGGTGTGTTGTAGTAATATACTTCACCCGTTATAGAATCAGTGCTTGAGTCAACCACGTTATACTCTTTATCAAATAAGTTTTCTACACGAAGCGAAACCTCAATGTGTTCATTTACTTGATAATTACCCGCTAAGTTCCAAAGCGTGTATGAGCCTAAACGCGTCACAGCACCTTGTCGGTCACTACGATATTGCATGTCTAAGCTCGCATCAAACGCACCAAACTGTTTTGCAAGTTCCCAATTAAATGTACGTTTAGCAACATTACGTAACTCTGCGCCCGTTTCTTCGTCTTCTGCACTTAAATAAGCAAAGTTAAGATTACTATCGAAACCCAAAATTTGTTGTGACAGGCTAAACTCAACCCCTTCGTAGCGTGCTTCATTTAAGTTGATAGGAAAAAAGTTAGAATCCAAAGAGATTTTATCTTCAATATCATTTCTAAAAATAGCAACATCAACACTTGCTATATCAAAATCTACATTTAACCCAATCTCTCGGTTTAATGATTTTTCAGGCTCTAAATCAGGATTAGATGAAGGTGGAAAACCAGGAAAAGCCGGAAAGTATAAATCGTTAAATGTAGGTGCTTTAAAACCAGTGCTTTGACTTATTCTAAAGGTTGCGTCTTCAGATAAATGATAGCCAGCTGCTGCAGTGTAAGTCGTTTCGTCACCAAACTGTTCATCATCGTCTTGACGCACAGTTAAATTAGCTAACACTTTCTCTGTATTATAATAAGCACCAACAAATACAGCTAATACATCACGCTCTTGTACACCATACTGCGTTGTACTACGAGATACATCATCGTTGTACCAGTTAACGCCGCCGCTAATATTAAGCTCTTCAGATAATGTATATTGACCGTTATAATCCAATTGCACACGTTTCGTTATAAAATCATTTACACCAAATGCTGAGGTATCGTGTGAATCATCTGTTGAAATAGCAATATCAATACTGTGCGATTGGTTAGTGTAGTTTTTATTCCAACCTGCAGAAAGCTGATAGTTTTTAAAATCACCTGTTTCTACAGTACTTGTGGCTGGGCTGAAACGATTGTCGTAATCTACATAGCCTTCACTGTATTGGCCTAATAACTTAAAGTTGCCGTAGCGTGCATCGGTATAATTTACTTTAAAACCAAGATTCTTATTTTCATAGCCATCTTCATCTGGTGCTACACCTTGGAGTACATCAAAACCATCAGTTTTTTCAAAACCTGCGTTAAACGCAGTAGTAACATCGCCTGATTTTACAGAGCCAGCCACCTGATAATCTTGATAAGAATCAGAACCAAACGTAGCACTCACAGATAAGTTATCTGACTCACGCGTGATAATATTAATTACGCCCGCGAGTGCGTCAGAGCCATAAATAGCCGCGCGAGAGCCTTTAATAATTTCAATGCGTTCAATACTATTTAAAGGGACATTATTTAGTGCTTTTTGTCCAAGTGTTGCAGACCCTGTACGTACACCGTCAATCAAAATCAACGCATCGCCAGAGCCAGTACCACGAAGTGACACACCTGTACTTTGACCAAAACCACCGTTTGGATTAACCTGAAAACCAACTTGTTTACTTAATAGCGTTGGTAAATCGCGTACGTTGCTTGCTTCTATTTCTGCACGCTCGATAACATTTACACTTGCTAAAACGTCATTGATTGATTGTTCGAATTTATTAGCTGTAACGGTAATTTTTTCGATTGGTTGCACTGTTGCAGATACTGAAAATGAAAGTGCAGCCGAAATTGCCACACCTAGAGCGGTTTTATTTAACATGATGTCCCCTACCTTTGCCCACCGCAAAGATGTTAATAAGTAAGATTACTTCAAGGCCGGTCTCCGGACTCAGTCAACACTATAATAGCTGCTAATACTTTACCGTTGCGGGGGCAGTGTTGGGGTTGTTATCGTCTTGAAAACGCACCAACTTCCCGATTATCTTGCTGTTAATTTCAATACTTTGAAACGTATACAAAGGTATTAAGCAAGCACCTTGAAAATAGGTCGCTATTGTGAGTATTTTGTTTATAAATGTCAATAGACGTCTATATAGCCAAAGTTTGATTTTTAACGATATAAACCCTCAACAATCACTGTAAAAGAGTTAGATTACATATCAAGTTACTAATAGCAAAAAAGCCAAACTTCATTGCTGTAGTTTGGCTTTTTTAACACAAATTTTTTAAAAATTAGTCTCCTAATCTCTATAATATCTGTAATCTGTTTTATTAATCGCGGAAGTTTTTAAACTGAAATGGCTGGCCTAAATCGGCGCTACGTACTACTTGCATAGCTTCTTGAAGATCATCTCGCTTTTTACCTGTTACGCGTACTTCTTCACCTTGAATGGCGGCTTGTACTTTAACTTTTGAATCTTTAATGGCTTTAACTATTTTTTTAGCCATCTCTTTTTCAATACCTTGCTTTAAACCAACGTTACGAAAAACATTTTTACCCGCTCGGCTAATATCTTGCAATTCAAGGCTTGATACATCCATACCACGCTTAGAAATTTTACTCGCTAAAATATCAAATAATTGTATAACCTGAGAGTCAGCTTCGGCTTTAAGCTTAATTACTTTATCATTTAGCTCAATCGATGCATCAACTCCCCTAAAGTCAAAGCGAGTTTCTAGTTCACGGTTTGCATTATCAACTGCGTTTTTAGCTTCGTTCATTTCTACTTCAGATACAATATCAAATGAAGGCATTGATTTCTCCTAACTATTTTATCTTAATTTTATACTTAATTTATTAAAGCGATTATAACGCTAAAACTATAAATCTTTACACTTTTATGCATCTTGTTCAGGTGCGATACTAAATTAGTTTGATATACTACGGTTTCTTTTTTAAGCGATTTTAGGATTTGTTGTGACAAGGCGTGTTTATCAAGCAATTTTTTTAATTAGTATTGTGGTGTTTACCTTTTTATTTGCGAAAGAAATAAAAGGGGTTGGCAACCTGTTTCCTCATGTTGATAAAGTAGCCCACTTTGGGATATTTTTCATCCTTGCCATAATAATGGATAAAGCGTTTAAACTCCCTTTATACGCACAAATACTTTTATTAGCCGGTTACGGTGCTGCAATAGAAATAATGCAAGACGCACTTCCATATAGGCAAGCATCAATCGCAGATTTTATTGCAGATTTTGCCGGCGCAGCAAGCTACTTTATAATCAAAGCAATTTTAACCCCACGTAAAAAGAACTCTCATGGCTAAAATTCTTATTATTGGCGACGGCGCAATAGGCTTATTATTAGCCCACTTTTTAAGTGCGCAGCATAGTGTAAGCGTGTTAACCCGAAAAAGTACGAGTAACACTCGCTTTTACAGTAGTGACAACAGTGCTTCACAAAAAATAAATGCCTCTTTTATTTCATTAAATGAGCTTAATAGTTTACCTAAATTTGATGTGTTTTTATTTACGGTAAAAGCCTTTCAAGTGCAAAGCGCATTTGCACAAATAAAACAGTTTTTGCCTCAGCATTGCTCTGTTGTGCTTTCGCATAACGGTATGGGTAATGTAGAGCAGTTAAAATGTGAGCTTAATGAGCACCAAGCGCTTTATTTTTTAACGACCAGCATGGCAGGGTTTAAATCAAACCAATATATAGTACAGCACACTGGTAATGGGCAAAGTGCAATTGGCGGATGTAACAACTTAGGTGTTAAAAATAGCAAAATTATGGCGGATCAATTAACCGCGATCCCCCTTTTAAATACGTCTATGAATATTGAGCAGCTACGTTTTAATAAGTTATTAGTTAACATAGCAATAAATCCGCTAAGTGCGCTACATAACATTAAAAATGGTCAGTTGCGCGAGCCTCAATATTGCTCAATTATAATTAACCTGCTAACCGAAGCATGTAATATTGCTAAGGCAAAAAACCTTGATGTAACGTTAATCAATGCACTGAGCAGTGCGTATGATGTGATGGCACGTACCGCAGAGAACTTCTCATCTATGCAACAAGATGTTACTCACAATAGAGCAACCGAAATAATGGCAATTTGTGGGTACATTAGCGAGCAAGGTAAGCTTCATAATATTAAAACCCCTTTTAACGATGAACTTTTAGCTAAAATTGCAGCAAAAAAAAGCGCGGTATAAACCACGCTTTTTAAATAGATAACTTTTACGGGCGATATACCTTTACCGTAGTAAAGCCTTGATCGTGTAGAATAAGCGCTTGTAACTGGCTCATTACACCTCTATCGCAATACAAGTAATAGTCTTGATCTTTTGGTAAATCACCAAACTTAGTTGCTAAGCGAAAAAACGGCAAATGCACCACTTCTATAGAATCAATTTCCAGTGGTGCTGCTTCTTCTTCCTCTGGAGAGCGAATATCAATTACCACTGCACCAGCTGGTAAATCGGCAACCGACTCAGCTTCTTTTAGCTCCTGCTTAGCTTCTACATCAATATCGCGCACATCCATTACTCGTGCGTTTTCTATTACGGTATTAAGAATATCAAAGTCGAACTTCTCTTCTTCTGCTTTTATTACTTCTATTTTAGCTTTAACAGTTGGCTTTTTAGAAATAACACCACAGTATTCTGGCATCGTTTCGGCCATTTCGGCCGTACCAATTTGACGTGCAATATTAATAATTTCTTGTTTATCGTGTTGAATTAACGGGCGTAAAATAAGGGTTTCGGTTACGCGGTCAATGACACTTAAATTTGCTAATGTTTGGCTAGAAACCTGACCAATACTTTCACCGGTTACCAAAGCTTGAATATTTAATTTTTCGGCCACTTTACTGCCTGCGCGCATCATCATGCGTTTAAGCACCACACCCATTTGGCTGTTTTCAATATTCTCTAATATTTCTGCTACTACTGGTTCAAAATCAACGGTAATAAATTTAACTTTATGAGTTGAGCTGTATTTATTCCATAAGTAGTAGCTCGCTTGTTTAACACCAATTTCGTGCGCCGCACCGCCTAAATTGAAAAACAAAAAGTGCGTACGAGCGCCTTTGCGGATCATTTGATAACTGGCTACACCCGAATCAAAACCGCCAGACATAAGCGATAGTACATCTTCTTGTGTTGGCAGCGGGAAGCCTGCCATGCCAAGGTGAGTATGCGATACTATGTAAGCTTTCTCGTCTTTTATTTCAAGGCGTATCGTTACTTCTGGGTGGCTTAGCTTTACGCTTGCACCGGCAACATGCTGATTTAGTCCACCGCCCACATAACGCTCTAACTCCGTTGAAGTAAAGTCATGCTTACCAATACGTTTAGCGCGTACACAAAACGTTTTACCTTCAATGGTGTGACCAACTAATTCAATGGTTTTTTTATAAATATCGTCAAGCGTTTCAAAGCTCGTTTCGGTTACTTCTATAAACTGCACAATACCCGGAATTCGCGCTAGGCTATCAATAAAAGTGGCACGTGTTTGCTCACCTTCAAGTAGGGTAACTACTGAGATATTGTCCCAGTTGTTTCTAACTTGTACTTTTCCGTCAATACGGCGCAGTACAATCTTAATGTTATTTTCTAACACTTTGGTAAAGCGTTTACGAACCGAGCGGCTTTTGATGGCAATTTCAGGATGTAGTTTGACGATAAATTTAAGCATAGTTCACTCTTAGACTGCGGGAATTCGCGCTCCCAGGCATTGGGCGCGCGATTATAGCAAAAAAATTAACGCCTAGGAACTAAGAGCAGCCGGAATACTTGGGGCTGAGTGAGCAAGTTGCGTGTATTTTTCGCGTAACTGGTTCATTTTATCGCTACTTTTATCTGTGCTGTAGGCTCTAAATAAAGTTAATACTTTTAAAATACCATGATAAATATCTTGCTCGGCAAGTGCGCCACTGAGCCTGCGGGCTTTAATATAAGGGGTCCAAAAACTAACTGTTAATTTAAGCGTATGTGCAAGTTCGAGCGCATCTTGCTCATTAATCGCAATCATTTCACTATCACGTAAACCAAGTATTATTTTACGCACCTGCTCTAACAGCTCTAGTTGAAAATCAATATAAGCCTGCTTAAGCTGCGTATCTCGCGCCAAAATATCGCCTAAATTGTCGTAAAAAAAGTGGTAGCGCCACATCAGTTCAAATAGCGAATCTAGATATACCGTTAACTGACTAAATGCATCTTCATTTTTGTTTATAGGTTTAAAGTGAGTGCTCAAGTGCTCACTATACAGCGCAAAAATATGGCGAATAATGTCTTCTTTATTTTTAAAATGGTAGTAAAGATTACCCGGGCTCATGTTTAAATGCGAGGCTATATGATTAGTTGATATCGCTCGCTCACCATGCTCATTAAACAATGAAATACTGGTGTGTATTATTTTATCCTTGGTATTCATATACTAACACTCTATTTTATTCAACAAGTTACAATTCGTACAATAAGTTGTCTAGTATAAACAAAAACAGCATAATTAAACACTCTGTGTAATAGCTTAGTCGTGACAATTAAAGCCACTTACTAGGCTGATTTGTATAAAAAACACTGTTACACTAATGCTAAAAATAATACATAGCGATACTTTATGAAAATCACTGCAATTTATCCAGGTACTTTTGATCCGCTAACTAACGGACACACAGATCTAATTCAACGTGCCTCAAAAATGTTTGATACTGTTATCGTTGCTATTGCTCATAACCCCAGTAAACAGCCTTGCTTTAGCCTTGATGAGCGTGTAGCTCTAGCTAATACTCTTTTAACTCATATAGATAATGTAAAAGTGATAGGATTTTCAGGTTTACTTGCTGATTTGGCACGCGATCACAATGCTAATGTATTAATTAGAGGCATAAGAGCGGTTTCTGATTTTGATTATGAATTTCAGCTAGCGAATATGAATCGACGCCTAAACCCAGATTTAGAAAGTGTATTTTTAACCCCGTCAGAGCGAAATTCGTTTATTTCGTCAACCTTAGTAAAAGAAGTGGCACGCCATAATGGTGATGTAAGCGAATTTGTAGACCCTATTGTAATGGCTGCACTTAATAAAAAGCTAGGTTGCAGCTACAGCAAATAAACTAACGAGCGCATTACTTAAGTGCGCTATTCAAACTATTAACTCGCATTTTTGTTTTATTATATATCCATGCTAACCCTAATAAATCTTTATTAATAATCAGCACCAAAGCCATTAGTAAGTCAATCGAGATAGTACCTATAACGTATACAGCCCAAAACCACCAATAATCAATATTACCAATAATAACAGTGTCATAATGCATGCCTAAAAATAGCATCGCATTAATGCTCATTCCTGTGATTAAATATATAAGTGCCGTAGGGATCGTATACTTTGTTTTAATACCCCAAATTATTACTATTAATATGGTAACAATATCAAACATAAAATAATCTAAATAGGTAACTGTTTTTAAGCTTAGTACTGCACTAGAAAAGTAAGAAACCATCATAATAAGCGATAGCTGTACTCTACTTTTATCAGGTTTATTAATACTCGACGATAAATTAAATAAAAAGGCGATTAGAAATAGCCAAGTTACAAAGGCGCTTATGTTTTCACCTAAATCAACAATAAACCTTAAAAAATCAATCATTCGAGTTTATACCCACACAGCTATTATCATCTTTGCCTATAAACCTCAGAATACATGATTTTAGCTTTATCAGTCCCAAAAAGTCTTTATTTATAAAAAGCACTGCAATCATAAGTAAATCGATAACGTTAACGCCAATTGAATAAACACTCCAAAGCCACCACTCGTCAATGTTATTTAATACATACAAGTCGTAATAAATAGCGAGTGTTAGGCAAGCATTAACAAATAATCCAAGAATAATATAATTACTGGCTGTAGAAGTTAATACATAAGAAATTAATATAGCGGCTATTAATAGTGCAATTGTTAGTAAATCGTAGAGAATCCAATCTAAGTAGATATTATTTAATATAGGCAGTAAATCACTAAAAATGTAGGAGCACATCATTATAGCGGCTATATAAATTAAAGACTTATCGGCCTTATTAATACCTGACACTAGCGAATATAAAAAGGCCATTAAAAAGCCCCATTGTATAAATGCGCTTACGTAATCAGCTAAAAGTAAGTCAAGTAGATACATTAATTATTGATTGTATTTTAATTTAGGTTTTTTAAAAAGAGATAGTACTTTGCTTTTTAGCTTATGTAAGCCGAGAAAGTCTCGATCAACAATTAACGCGACAATCATTATTAAATCAATTAGGTTAACTGAAAATGTATATATGTCCCAAAACAACCAAGGTTCTTGATTGTTAAATACATACATATCTATGTACATACATATAAAAAATAAAGAATTAATTGTTAAACCTGTAATTAAGTAGAAAAAAGATGAGGTTGTTTTTTTTATAAAAGCATAAGCGATAAGTAGTGCAACAATAGTCCCAAAATCATAGAGAGCCCAATCAAGTAGGAAGCCATTTTGAATAGATAGCCAAGTATAAAAATAGTCTGAAGACGAATATGAGACCATCATAATAAATGAACTGAGTAATAAAGTTGTATTTCTTTTAATATTTAGAGAATAAATAAAGGCATTAAAAAAAAATGCCATTAAAAAGCCCCACATCATATAAGCAGACAACGAAAATAAACCAAAAAACTCAGTTAAAAACATTTATTACCTTAATTACTTAGGTCGAATAGGTGGTACTACTCCACCGCCACGCTGCAGTTCTGCGCCACCAGCGGCCGCTAACGCCTCTTGAGAGAAGCTTACTGTATCAGATTGCAGGGTTTTAGGGCTAGCAGTTTGTTCCATTGCTGGCTTTAATTGTTGCGTTTTATTGTATGCTTGCATTTGTAGTTGGCTGTTAGCTGAAACTTGCATGTGATTATTCCTTGTAAGTGTTTTTGTATTGTTGGCGAAATCTTGTATTACACCTTTTAAAGAGGGTAATTAAATTTACCTTATATTTAGCAGCAACGTTTTTATCTAAGCTGTTACTACATTTTACACTTATAACAAAAGCAACCACTGTGCCAACTTTTAATTAACACCTTGAAATAATCATAAAACTTTATATTTATAACTTAAATTAGTGTTTTTCATCCATAAAAAAACGCACGAGGGTAACCCGTACGTTTTTTACATCTAGGGAGTTTAAGCCACGAATTTACACGGGATCTCCGCTTTATTACTTAGCTTTAAAATATATTCCATTGCGACTTCATCGCAGTTTTCTTTACGTAAACAAAGCTCACAATCTTTCATTACTTTTTCTGGCAAGCTTTCTTTGGTACAAAAGCTAAAACGCTGTTTTTCAAAAAAATCTGGGACTCGGGTTAGCACTATTACTCTATTTAACGCCAATTTTTTGGCTTTCGCTAATAAATGTTCAACTAACTGCCGCCCTTGTCCTGACACTGCGCTTTGTGGGTCTATACCCAAAGAACGTATTTCCGCCAAACCTGTGTCGTAAATGTACAGTGAGGCACACCCCGATACTTTGCCGTTAATTTCGGTTACAGCAAATTCGTTAATCGAGTGCACCATATCACTTTTAGCCCGTGGTAGGTTTTCGCCTACCGTAGCCCAATGTTGAACTAGCTTAGCAATCGATTCAACATCGTCTAAATTAGCATCACGAACCGTTATTTGCTGTTTTTTTTTCGCAGCTTTAATAGCGCTGGTTACTTGCTCAATTGATGTTCCGCCAAGTGCTTGACGCGCTTTAATGCAGGCGTCAATTTCTAGTACCGGATAAACATCATCTGCAAATACGTCACTTACCGATTTATATTGCTCAAGCGATAAGTCTTCAAGCGTTTTACCTTCACTAATGGCCAATTGTACCAGTACACCCACAATATGGTGCCCTTCTCTAAAAGGTACGCCCTTAGCTACCAAGTAATCTGCAAGCTCAGTTGCATTTGCATGGCCACCTTTTGCCGCTGCAAGTGTACGTTCGCCTTTTACTTTAATACCTTTAATACACGCTTGTGCCATATGAATACAGGCAAGCCACGTTGGCATAGCGTCAAATATGCCTTCTTTGTCTTCTTGCATATCTTTATTATAAGCAAGTGGCAGTGCTTTTAGGGTCATCATCATGGCGCTAAATGCACCAAAAACGCGTCCGGTTTTACCACGAATTAGTTCCAGTGCATCTGGATTCTTTTTTTGTGGCATCAGCGATGAGCCCGATGTCACATTATCCGCAAGCTCTATAAATCCGGCTTCGCCTGAGTTATAAAAAATAAGATCTTCTGACATACGCGATAAGTGAATCATCGAAATAGACGCACAACTTAATAGCTCTACTACAAAATCACGATCAGATACGCCATCAAGGCTATTTTTAGTCGCTCCTGTAAAGCCTAAACCCTGTGCTAATGCTTGACGATCAATTGGATAAGCCGTACCCGCTAATGCACCACTGCCCAGTGGGCAAAAGTTCATCCGCGCTTTAGCATCTTGCAGGCGGCTTTCATCACGCTCTAGCATTTCTACGTAAGCCATACACCAGTGACTAAACAATACCGGTTGTGCACGTTGTAAATGCGTATAACCTGGTAAAATAGTCCCAAGCTCACGCTCTGCTAATGCAACAAACTCACCCTTTAACTGGGCAATGGCTTTTAAAATATGATCAGCAGTATCGCGACACCACAATCTAAAATCGGTGGCTACTTGGTCATTACGGCTGCGCCCTGTATGTAATTTTTTAGCTAAATCACCTACTTTTTCGATTAACGCAGCTTCAACATGAGAATGAATATCTTCTGCGCCTGAAGTTGCTACCGCTTGTGGATCTGCTTTTACTTCTTCAAGCAATTGGTACAATGCTGCAACTAACTCTTGGTGCTCGTCACTTGATAACACATTAACTTGCTCAAGTGCACCAGCCCATGCAACAGAGCCTATTATATCTTGCTCTGCTAATTGATAATCGAAAGGAAGAGAGTCGTTAAATTGCTTAAACGCCTCGTCTGGACCCGTAGAAAAACGCCCGCCCCATAATGCCATGAAATCTCTCCAAACCCGATATTGCCCCTTTTAACAAGGGGCGTAAAAATTACTTTTTAGCTAATGCTTTTATTCTGCTTGAAAGCGAGAATAAACGAATAAAGCCCTCTGCGTGTGATTGGTCGTACACATCATCTTCACCAAAGGTAGCAAACGCTTCGCTGTATAAACTGTGTGGCGACTGCTTTTGCACTGCTGTAACTTGGCCTTTATATAGCTTAAGCACAACTTCACCTGTTGCATCTTTAGAAAGTGCTTCAGCACCAGCTAAAATAGAGTCTTTAAGTGGTGTAAACCAACGACCGTCATACACTAAATGTGCAAATTCGCCGCCTAGTACTTCTTTCCACTTACGGCTTGCTTTATCAAGCACTAGTTCGTCAATGGCTTGCAGTGCCGCCATCATTACGGTGCCACCTGGGGTTTCGTAACAACCGCGCGATTTCATACCCACTAAACGGTTTTCTACAATATCAACACGACCAACACCATGAGGCGATGCAATATCGTTTAATTTAACTAAACAATCATAAGGTTTAAGCTGCTCACCATTTACTGCAACAACTTCACCTTCAACTACATTTAGTGTTACTAGTTCAGCTTTATCTGGCGCTTGCTCTGGAGAGTTTGTCCAGGTCCACACTTTTTCACTTGGTTGGCACCATGGATCTTCAAGTTCGCCGCCTTCGTGCGAAATATGCCATGCGTTTGCATCACGGCTATAAATTTTTGTAGCCGATGCCGAGCATGGAATATCGCGCTCAGCTAAGTAATCTAGCAATGACTCACGGCTTGATAAATCCCATTCACGCCATGGTGCAATTACTTGTAAATCAGGCGCAAGCGCTGCAAAACACGATTCAAAACGTACTTGGTCGTTACCTTTACCTGTACAACCATGAGAAAGTGCATCTGCACCCACTTTACGCGCAATTTCTACCTGTGCTTTAGCAATAATTGGGCGCGCCATAGACGTACCTAATAAATAAGTACCTTCGTAAATTGAGCCTGTTTTAAGCGTAGGGTAAATGTAATCACTTACCATTTCGTCTTTTAAGTCAACTACATAACACTCAGAAGCACCCGATGCGATAGCTTTAGCTTCTACGCCTTCAAGTTCCTCTGCACCTTGGCCAACATCGGCCACAAAGGCAATAACTTCACAGCCGTAATTCTCTTTTAACCATGGCACAATGGCCGACGTATCAAGTCCACCTGAATAGGCTAAAACGACTTTTTTAAATGAACTCATAGGTGTTCCTTAACAAAATTTGGATTTAATAATGTAACTAGCAGAGCGTTTTGCGCATGCATACGATTCTCGGCTTGTTGTATAATTTTTGACGCTGGACCGTCCATTACCTCAGAGGTAATTTCGAACTCACGGTGTGCCGGTTGGCAATGTAACACTGTTGTTGCACCGGTTTGCTCTAATAATGCTTTATTTAATTGATAAGGCATGTATTTTTCTTTTACTAACTCAAGTGGTGTGGTGTCGCCCATTGATACCCAAGTGTCGGCGTATACTGCGTTTGCACCAACAGCAGCTTCTACTCTGTCGCTCACCATTACTGATGCACCATTCATTGCTGCTATTTGTTCCGCTTTTTTCAGAACTTGTGAATCTGGAGAACATCCTTTAGGCGTAACGGCAACAAAGTCTGTACCTAATGTTGCAGCAAGCAACATTAATGAATGCGTTACGTTGTTGCCCTCACCTAAATAAGCTAACTTTAATTGACTCACATCGCCATGCACTTCTTGTAGTGTTAAAAAATCAGCAAGTGCTTGGCAAGGATGATATAAATCACACAAGCTATTAACTACTGGCACCGATGAATACTGCGCTAATGTGGTTAATGTACTGTGCTGATTTACGCGCGCTACAATACCATCTGCCCAGGTAGAAATATTAAGAGCAAAATCTTTTACTGACTCACGTGCACCCATCGCGCCATTTTGTTGATCTAAATACACGGCATGGCCGCCTAAGCGATTTATACCAATATCAAACGATAAACGTGTACGTAAGCTTTGTTTTTCAAATAAAGTAACCACTGACTTACCAGCCAATACTTGGCTGTATTTTTTAGGGTTTGCTTTAATATCTTGCGCTAGCTTTAATAAGTTAAGTGCGCCTTGTTGGTCTAATTCTAAACCCGTTAAAAAATTCTCAAACATAATAAACCTATGGTGTAATTTTAGTTCCGACATGCTTGCCTTGCAGCAAAGCTGTTAAGTTTTCTGGCTTTTGCCAGCTGGAAATATACACACCGCGTCGTAAGTGTTGGGCAGCGTGAAGACTGGTCTTAACTTTGACCTCCATCCCGCCCACAATCACTCCTTCATTTATTAAAGTATCAATGTGTTTTGTATCTAGTTGATGTAAAGGCTGCTTATTTGCATCAAGCACTGCTTCAACATCGGTCATAAATATTAGTTCTGCGTTTAAGTTGTTGGCAATTGCAGCGGCGGCTTCGTCAGCATTAACGTTGTACCAAAGCCCTTGCAAGTCAAAACCAATTGAGCTGACAATTGGCATACGGCCAATTTTTAGTAAATCGTTAATAATCGAATCATCGTTACTGGTACATTTACCCACTAAACATAATGCTTTTAGTTTTTGCGTGGCAGTAACACCAGCTTCATACAAACTTAAACCAACTGGTTTATGGCCAGCATTAATTGCCGCACTCATTAATTGTTTATTAGCACAACCTGCAAGCGCACCCACTATGTACGGCATTTGCTCTTTAGGGCTAATACGTAAACCTTGATGCTTTGCACTGGCAAAACCAGCGTCTTTAAGCCAAGTGTCTACAAGCGCGCCTCCGCCATGCACAATGACAAACTGCGCGTTGTGCTGCTCATTAAGTACTGAAAATAATGCTTTAGCCGCGTTTTCTGTATTAAGTACAGCGCCGCCAAGTTTAATTACCCAGGTTTTTTTACTCATTTAAAACGATCCTTTTAAGCCTGTGGTATGCGCCAATCCCATTGATAAATTAATACACTGCAAAGCTTGTCCTGCAGCACCTTTTAATAAATTATCAATGGCAGCTATAACAATTAACTGTGTGCCTTGTTGCTGCCAGCCAATATCTACATATGGCTGTTTAGCTACGCCTTTAATTGAGGGGATTTTATCGCCCAGTAAACGAATTAACGGCTCATCGGCAAGTACTTGATACGCTTGTGTTACTTGCTCAATGGTGACATTAGGCTTTAATTGCACATAAATAGTTTCTAAAATACCACGCGGGAAATTACCTAAATGGGGGGTAAATAAAACATTGTGACCAAGGTGTTGCTCTATTTCAGGGCCATGACGATGATTAAATAAACCATAAGGGGCAAGCGACACTTCGCAAAAATGGGTACCAATACTAGCTTTACGCCCTGCGCCGGTTACACCCGATACCGCATTAATTATAATTGTTTGCTCAGTTAATAAACCGGCCTGCTGCAAAGGCTTAAGTGCATTAAGCGCAGCCGTAGGATAACAACCCGCTACAGCTACTAATTGCGCCGCGGCAATAGCATCGCTATTCCACTCAGCCAAACCATAAGCAGCTTGATTTAATAACTCTGGATGTTGGTGCTCAAAGCCATAATAAGTAACGTAGTCGTCATTGCTCGCAAGGCGATACCCACCAGATAAATCAAATACCTTTTTCCCCATGGCTAAAAAACGCGGCGCTAAATCTACGCTTACTTTATGATCGGTACATAAACACACGTAATCGGCGCTGTTTTCAATATCGCTAAAAGCAGATTCACTAAGAGGCAGTAAAGGCTGATCGAGTAGCCCTAAGTGTTCGGGGTATAAATCACTCAGCAATTTATTTTTATCTAAGCTACCTTGCGATACATAACAGCCAGTTAAAATTAGTTTAGGGTGCTTAGCAACTAAACTTGCTAGTTCTGCGCCGCTATAACCGCTTGCGCCAATAATCACTACATTCATTGTTTACTCGTTATTTAAAATTAGTTACTACTTATCCATGTTGTTCGCTTAAACTAGCTCTGGGGCTAATTAAGACTTTAATTAATTAATGAATGTTGATTATCGTCGTATTATTTTCATGGCGCTACTTTTAAAATATTTATGCTTAAAAAGTGAATTGATATTCATCATAAATACTTTTATATTGTTATGCAATTAAATTGATTACTTATTTTGGATTTTTTATGTCTTTGCCTTCATTTATTTCTATGTACCAACAATTAATTGCAGCGCCTTCTATTAGTGCCATTGAAGATAGCCTGTGTATGAGTAATAAAAATGTTATTGAATTACTGGCACAATGGTGTGAAAGCTTAGGCTTTAGCTGTGAAATAATCGAATTAAAAGGCGGCAAAGGTCGCTATAATTTATTAGCTAAACGCGGTAAAGGCGATGGTGGATTAATGCTCGCTGGCCATACCGATACAGTGCCATTTGACGATAGCCGCTGGAATCATAATCCATTTAAATTAACCGAGCACAACAATAAACTATATGGCTTAGGCAGTATTGATATGAAAGGCTTTTTTGCTTTTGTACTGCAAGCTATTAGTGAACTTGATGAAAAACAGCAAACTCAGCCTATTTTGATCTTAGCCACCGCCGATGAAGAAACAACAATGGCCGGTGCTCAACAAATTTGTAAACATCCAAATTTAAAACCAGATCGCTGTATAATTGGCGAACCCACTGATATGACTCCAGTATTTACACATAAAGGGCATATGAGTACCGCAATTAGAGTAGTCGGACGCTCAGGCCATAGCTCAGATCCCGAACGTGGTGTTAACGCCATCGAAGTAATGCACAAAGTGATTACAAAACTACTGATCTTAAAAGAACAGTTAAAGCATAAATATTCAATAGAACACTTTGAAATACCCTATCCAACCTTAAATTTTGGTAATATTCATGGCGGCGACAACGCGAACAGAATTTGTGGTTGCTGCGAAATGCATATAGATATGCGCCCATTACCGGGCTTAAGCGTGCAAGAGCTGCAAATGTTAGTACTTGATGCAACTCACGAAATAAACCAGCAATACCCTAATGCCGTAAGCGTAATTGATTTACACGAACCAATTCCTGCATTTACTGGTAGCACCGATAGCGCTTTGGTTAAACTAGCCGAAAAAATAGCGGGGCAAAAAGCGGTGGCAGTAAACTACTGTACTGAAGCGCCATTTATTCAACAGCTTGGTTGTGAAACCATAGTAATGGGCCCCGGCTCTATAAACCAAGCGCACCAACCTGATGAATTTTTAGCAATGGAAAAAATTAAGCCTTCACAGCAAATTATCACTAATATAATTAAAGCGAGTTGTTTTAGCTTTTCTTAATTGCGATTATAAAAATAAAAAAGACGCTAAATAGCGTCTTTTTTATTTAAGCTAATATTTTAATTACATATACTTGGTTAAATACTTTTTAAATACCGGATCTGTTTTAGCCAACTCTTTTTGTTCAGCTAAAATTTCTTTTAAAATAACGCCTGATGTAAGTGGGTTAGCAAGTACTACCCTAAATACCACGGTGGGCTGATTATCGTATTGAGTAGGCGTTAAACGCGTACGTGATACAAATGATCGCCCTGATTCACGTTGCCGTTTTTGCATACTTGCAGTAAAGCGATTAAGTGAGGCAAAAATATCAATCCGTGTTTGTGGATCAGCATCTGCAATTGCCTGCTTTATTTGCTTAGGCACATAACGATACGTTAATAAGCACAGCTCTGGCTCTGAGATCAGCTCAAAATCTTCATCTGCTTTAATTAAATTAGCAAAGTAATGGGCTTTTTTAATACTACGATCGATTAGCATTTCGTAGCCTTTACGGCCAATTACACGTAAGCAAGCATGTACTAACATTGCCATACCTGGGCGGCTGCCCTCAAGTGTATGGCTACCTAAATCTTTTGAGCCTTTACGTAAAATATACTCTGCATGATGTTCAATTGCATCGGTAGCGGTTGGATCTTTAAACAACACCAACCCAGCTCCCATAGGAACATACATTTGTTTGTGTGCATCAATGGTAATTGAGTCTGCGCGCTCAACACCTTTGAGTAAATGGCGATGGGTATTAGATAACAAAGTTGCCCCGCCCCATGCAGCGTCAACATGAAAGTGGCAATTAATGTCTTGTGCTAAATCTGCCATCGCTTCAAGGGGATCGATATTACCGGTTTCTGTGGTACCCGCTACTCCAATAATGGCCATTACTTTAATACCTTGCGCTTCAAGCTCTAAGGCTTTTTCGCGCATGGCATTAACATCTACTTTATTGTTTTCGCATGTTTTAATACCCACTAAGTTTTCACGACCAATTCCTAATAAATCAGCCGCTTTACCTAACGAATAATGGCCTCGCTCAGAAATTAAAATAGCTAAGCCTTTATAGCCGTAATGCAGCATACCGGCAATTAAGCCTTGTGCGCCTATCCCCCTAAAATCGCCATCAGGTTTTAATAAGCGATTTCGCGCAATCCATAACGCCGTAATATTGGCTACAGTACCGCCTGAGCAAAATGCACCTAATGATGTTTTTGCACTGTGCATCCATTTAGCATAAAACTCGTGTTGTTGCCCGTACGCTAAATGGTGCATCATTCCAAGCACTTGGCGCTCAAGTGGGGTAAAAGCTTTAGAGGTTTCTATTTTTACTAGGTTTTGATTTAGCCCTACCATTAGCTTTGACAGTGGTAGTAAAAAATGAGGTAAAGCAGAAGTCATATGGCCAATAAAGCTAGGCGCTGCGGTATGCACAGAGTGTGCAACCAGCTGCTCCATTATATCTTGCGCATAAGCAGATACAAACGTTGGATCCTCTGGGATCATCGCCGACTGAAAGTCTTTTTCAATTTCGTGTAATGGTTTTTCAATTGCCGCAATGTTTTCGTTTAAAAAACCTGCTAAATTACTCGATATTTCAAGCTCTATTTTGCTTAAAGTTGAGTCTGGCGCTTCAGGTACAGTAAATATACGCTTAAGGCTTTCTTTAGAGGCGACGGCAAAACGCTTTTGATCCATCTTAATACCTAGTGTGTGGCTAAAACGCCTGCTACTCTATTAAACACACTAAATTAAGGTGCTATTTTAGTAACAGGGTTTTTAATAATTGCGCTAACTTTACTGCAATATTAAGAAAATGTCTCGCTTAAAGCCATAAAAACGCTAAATGACATGACAAATAATACTAATTTTGGCTGTTTTTTATCTTTTTAATTCAAAATCAATTAAGTCATTGGGCATTTGTTTTTTTTGCGTATAATTAATTTAACAATAAAAAGGGAATTATATGCTACAAGGAAAACTAAGAATAAATGGGTTAATAAGCGCTTTTATGCTGTTTTTAATCAGTTTAATTATCTGTGTTTATTATACTTATAGCACCATTCGCAGTGATGTAATTAACACTCTCGATAATCGTCTTATTAATGCAGCCACCAGCGTTAAATATATTTTGGGCGATGACTATCACAGTAAAATAAATAAAACCCAAACTATTAGCTTTGCAACTTACGAAAGTAAAAGTAAGCAGCTTTCTGAGCTTGCACAAGCACTCGATATTGCTTACGTGTATTCTATGGTGTTAATTAATGGCAAGGTTCATTTTAGCGCCTCTAGCTACACCCAAGAGGATCAAAATAGTGGCAAGGTAACCCAGTTTTTAGATTTATACCCAGAGGCAACTAAAGCTAATATTGGTGCCTTTTTATCTACTGAGCCTGTTTTTGAAATATCGAGTGATCAATGGGGCGACTTTAAAACTATTTTTATCCCGCATATTGATAAAAATGGCATTACATATTTAACTGCTGCCGATATAAGCCTTAAAACTATTAATAATAAGTTAGCGCAAAGCGCCTCAACATCGGCTGTTTTAGGCGGCTTTTTTTTAGTTATTATTATATTGTTGCTGATTATGTATAACTACGCGACTAAACGCGCTGCCATGAGAGACTCTGGTAGTGGTTTTGCTAATCATATTGCGCTTGAAAAATATTTTTTAAATACCCCTGTTCACCATATGCAAATGGCCATAATTTGGGTGAACGAAATTGAAAATATAAACCGCTTTTACGGTACTAAAGTGGGTGACAAAGTAATGAAAAAATTACTAATACACTTTAAAAAGCACAGCAATGTAAATTATCGTATTTATCGTGTAGCAACCAATAAACTGGTGTTACTAACCCCCAAAGAAACCCCATACGAAGAGCTAAGTAATTTAATCCAATCATATAATTTTAATACGCCATTTTTAACCAATCCCTTTATTTACATTACGTTATGTGCAGGTATTGCCCGAGGAAACAAGTCGTTACTGCTAAAAAATGCCCATATTGCGGCTTTACAGGCAAAACAAGGTAACCTTAGTGTTGTTAATTACTCTGAGGCTATAAATGACTCAAAGTCGCTGTATTTATATAATTTAGAAATAGCAAAAGAAGTACGTGAAGCGTTTGAGCAAAAGCGCGTTGTGCCCTATTTTCAGGCTGTTATTGATATAGAGTCTAAACAAACACTACACTACGAGTGCACGCCACGAATAGTGACTTCACAGGGCGAAATTTTAAAACCCGATGCATTTTCAAATACCGTAATACGCTTGCGTATGGATGGCTTATTAACCCGTACATTATTTTCACAGTGTCTTAGCCGCTTTCGTAAAACACAAATTAGCTGGAGTTTAAATATTACTATTGAAGATATATTAGACCCTAGCATAAATGAATACATTGCTTACGAGTTACAGCGCTATCCGTACCCTGCAAATATCACTTTAGTTTTATTTGAACCACAAGTTATCGCCAATTATTCAAGCGTAAGGGCATTTATAACTATGGTTAAAAGTAAGGGGATCAAGGTGATGATTAACAGTTTTGGCAATGACTTTGCAAATACACTCAATATTTTAAAATTGGAAATTGACGTAATAAAGTTAGATGGCATGCTAATAAAGCAAATAGTTAATGATGAGAACACGGCGCTATTTGTTGATTACACAGCCAATTTTGCAAAGCAGCAAAATATTCAACTAATTGCTTCTATGGTAGAAAACAAAGCTATTGCTACGGCACTCAAAAAAGTAAATGTGACGCTAATGCAGGGTAGTTACATTGCCCACCCAGCGCCACATGTTAATCCATTATTTGAGTAGTAAAGTTAATCAACCCTGAGTTAAATTAATAACTAAGCGGTGGCTTTGTTGGCCACTGGCCCAGTATTTCCGCTCAAATGGGGTGATTGCTTCATCTGCCCCATAAGCAGAAACCTGACAAGCATTACCGGTTAGTTCAAGTGCTCTGGCAAACTCTTTAACGTAAATATCCCAGTTACTGCGAACCTCTAATTTACCGCCTAACTTTACAATAAACGGAAAAATAGCCGCGCCGTGCCAACGCCTACGAATATGTTTAGATTTAGGCCACGGATTGGGGTAAAGCAAATAATGGTGACTAGGTTGCCAGTTTGCAGCCACGGCTAAACGCCAAAAGTCGTTTAAATCTGCTTGCACCAAAATATATTGCCCACTGTCGGTTTGTTTATACTCTACATCGTGCTTATCTAACCGGTGCGACGATTTATCAATACCAATTACCAGCGCATCGGGATGGCGCTTAGCTAAATTAGCGGTACTTTCTCCTACACCACAACACGAATCTAAAATAAGTGGGCCATTAAACGCCTGTACTTTAGCATTCACCTCATCAAACGCTGTTTGTGTATGTGCTGCTATTGGCTTTTTAAACTCTGCGTTTAAATGCTTGCTAACTATGTCATCCAGCTTTTCGTGAATACCCGCTTGATTAGATACAATACTACGCGAATTTGCATCAGTCATTAGTGTCTTAGCCCCACACCTTTTTTAATTAATGTCAGCGCTAAGGTAAATAACGCGATAATCAATACTAAAATAACACCAAGTGCCAAGCTTAAATCAACATCCGACACGCCTAAAAACCCATACCTAAACGCGTTAACCATATAAATAATAGGATTTACTTGTGATACGTTTTGCCAAAACTCTGGCAGTAAGGTAATTGAATAAAACACCCCACCTAAATAAGTTAGCGGCGTTAAAATAAAGGTAGGAATAATACTAATATCGTCAAAGCTATTTGCATATATAGCATTTATTAAGCCACCGAGTGCAAATACTGCTGAGGTTAAAATAACGGTAGCCATAATGATAAAAATATTATGAATTTGAATATCAACAAATAATAACGATACGCAGGTAACAATAAAGCCCACCATTATTCCGCGCGTCATACCACCGCCCATATAGCCAAGCACAATAATATAGTTTGGTACTGGGGCTACAAGTAGCTCTTCAATACTTTTTTGAAATTTAGTCGAGTAAAAACTTGAGGCTACATTAGAATAAGAGTTAGTAATAACCGACATCATTATCAGCCCAGGTACTATAAACTCCATATAACTAAAGCCGCCCATATCACCAATACGTGAGCCTATTAAGTTACCAAAAATAACAAAATATAAACTCATGGTAATTGCTGGAGGTACTAAGGTTTGCACCCAAATACGTAAAAAACGAATACACTCTTTAATCCAAATACTTTTTAAGGCTACGCCATATTTAAACATTTACTTGCCTCGACCTTGTTCTAATAATCCAACAAATAACTCTTCTAATCTATTTGCTTTGTTACGCATACTCAATACGGTATTACCTTGCTCAGTTAGCGCACTAAATACAGCGTTTAAGCCTTGCGATTTAGCCACTTCAACTTCAATAGTATGCTCATCGTCCATAGTAAATTTATAACCCTCAAGCGTAACTGGCTTAGCCGGTGTTTTTAAATCTAAAATAAAGGTTTCTTTATCAAGCTTAGATAACAGTGCTTTAATTGTGGTGTTTTCAACAATCAAGCCATTGTCTATTATGGCTATGTTTTTACACAATAACTCTGCTTCTTCTAAGTAATGAGTGGTTAAAATAATGGTGACGCCCTGCTCATTAATTTGGCGTAAAAAATCCCACATTGAACGACGCAGCTCTATATCAACACCAGCCGTTGGCTCATCTAAAATCAGTAATTTAGGCTCATGCATAAGTGCGCGAGCAATCATTAAACGGCGTTTCATGCCACCTGAAAGCGTACGCGCTTGTTTATCTTTTTTATCTAGTAACCCCAATTGGGTTAAATATTTTTCGGCGCGTTTATGTGCTTCGCCGCGTGGTACACCATAATAACCCGCTTGAGTTACTAATATTTGGGTTAGGGTTTCAAATTGGCTAAAATTAAACTCTTGCGGCACTAAGCCTAAATGCGCTTTAGCAGCCTCTAGGTCGGTGTCTATGTCGCAACCAAACACCTCTACCTTACCTTTAGTTTTATTTACCAGTGATGAAATAACACCAATTGTGGTCGACTTACCCGCTCCATTAGGGCCAAGTAAGGCAAAAAAATCGCCCTCACGCACTTGTAAATCAATACCCTTTACAGCTTCAACCCCATTAGTATAAACCTTAGTAAGGCCTGCTATATTTAAAGCAATTTGTTGCTTACTCATGACTTGCCCTCACCATAACCCCAACGCTTTGTTAGGTTATGTTCAATGTTTAAATGATCTAAAATTCGCGCCACCATAAAATCAACTAAATCGGCAATACTTTGTGGCTGATGATAAAAACCCGGCGACGCGGGCATAATGGTGACCCCTAAGCGTGAAAGCTTAAGCATGTTTTCCAGATGAATTTGATTAAATGGTGTTTCGCGTGGCACTAAAATAAGATGGCCACGCTCTTTAATTACCACATCAGCGGCGCGCTCTAGTAAGTTGTCAGATGCACCTACAGCAATAGCCGAAACCGTGCCCGCGCTACAAGGGCACACTATCATTTTTTTAGGGGCAGCTGATCCTGAGGCTACCGGGCTAAACCAGTTGTCTTTACCATATACTTTTAGCTGTTCTGGCTTGGCGTTATATAGCGCACTTAATTGCTCACTGGCTTTGGTTTCATTACCTGAGAGCTTAATACCAGATTCAATATCAAATACCACTCGCGCTGCACTTGAAATAAGCACATACACCTGAAATTGCTGCTCTATTAATACCTCTAATAATCTCAAGCCATAAGGCGCACCCGACGCGCCACTAAATGCTAAGGTAATTGTGTCTTTAAATTGCAAATTATTCTCCGCTGTATTTATTAGCCAGTGCATCGACTAGTTGCTGATGCAGGCCATTAAAACTACCATTGCTCATTATTAAAATATGTTGATTAGCTGCTATATTATCAAGTACGGTATCAATAATTACCTGGGTACTGGTAAAACACTGCATACCGGCTGTAGCCGCTTGTTCGCTCAGCGACCAGCTTAGGTTTTCTGGCTCAAAAAGCAGTACCTCATCAGCATCACTCAACGAGGCAAGTAATGTATGTTGATGCACGCCCATTTTCATGGTGTTTGATCGCGGCTCTAAAATAGCAATTATTTTATCACTACCTACTTTAGCGCGCAGCCCTGCTAATGTGGTTTGAATAGCCGTTGGATGATGTGCAAAATCGTCATACACTTTTATATTATTAATATCGGCTTTGAGCTCCATGCGTCGTTTAGGGCCAATAAACTCGCCAAGTGCCGCTATACTATGCTCAACGGCAATGCCCACATGGCGCGCAGCTGCGATTGCCATAATAGCATTTTTAACGTTGTGCTCACCCATTGCCTGCCAATTAACGGTGCCTTGTTTTTCATTATTTAAAAACACTTTAAACTCACTGCCATCGGCTTTTATTGGTTCATAATTCCAATCAATACCCAAGGTTTCACTTTCGCTCCATAGCCCTTGAGTTATTACATCACTAAGTGCTTGATCATCCTTTGGCCAAATAACTTTGCCACTTTGTGGTACTGTACGTATTAAATGATGAAATTGTTTTTTAATCGCGTTTAAATCTTCAAAAATATCGGCATGATCAAACTCAAGATTATTTAAAATAAGTGTTCGCGGTAAATAATGCACAAACTTACTGCGCTTATCAAAAAATGCAGTGTCGTATTCGTCTGCTTCAATAACAAAAAAGGGGGTTTCGCCTACTTTGGCCGACACGCCAAAATTTTGTACTATGCCGCCAATTAAAAAGCCCGGTTTTAAACCCGCATACTCTAAAATCCATGCAAGCATACTCGCTGTGGTGGTTTTACCATGTGTACCAGCAACAGCAAGTACCCATGAATTTTGTAATAAGTTATGTTTTAGCCATTCAGGCCCAGATGTATAAGGCAGACCTTTATCAAGTACATATTCAACACATGGATTGCCTCGGCTCATGGCATTGCCAATAACCACCATGTCTGGCGCTGGCTCTAATTGGGTTACCTCGTAGCCTTGGGTTAGCTCAATTCCGAGATCTTCAAGCTGCGTGCTCATAGGTGGATAAACGTTTTGATCAGACCCAGTTACTTTATGGCCAAGCGATTTAGCAATCGCAGCTATTCCACCCATAAAGGTGCCACAAATACCTAAAATATGAATATGCATCTACTTTCCTTTAATCGTGTGCTTACTTTGCACAACAGCAAAGTTTAATGGCGCTATAATGCCAAAATTCGTGCTTCGTTACCATTGCGCATGCGCATTTCACTGTTGCCAAAAACGCCTAAGTAACTTAATAATTAAGCCACTACCGTTAAAAGTATCACTGACAAAAAAGCCTTCCACACTAGGAAGGCTTTTAAACGCTTAAACTAAACGAGTAAAAAATATTAATTACAGCGTTAAAAATACAATTAACCCGACCCCTAGCAATAATCGGTAGATAACAAATGGCAACATTCCCATACGTTCTATTACTTTTAAAAACATATAAATACAGACATAAGCCGATAAAAATGACAACACAACACCTAATAATAAGGTGCTCCAGTCAACTAGATGATCCCCTAGTGCAAGCTCAACGGTATAGTAAAGTCCCATCATTGAAATGATAGGTATTGCCAGTAAAAACGAAAAGCGTGCAGCGCTTTGTTTATTCATGCCAAGCATTAAACCCGCGGTCATAGTAATACCAGAACGTGACGTACCTGGGATCATCGCAACGGCTTGTGCTAGGCCTATAATAAGCGCGGTTTTCCAATTTAGCTGATAAATCGTTTTAATTTGCTTACCTTTTGCATCCGCATACCAAAGCAATAAACCAAATATAATGGTGGTAACCGCGATCACCCATGCGCTACGCAAATAAAGCTCAATCATGTCTTTTAAAAGCAAACCTAAAATAGCGGCCGGAATTGTGCCTAAAATTATCCACCAGCCTAATTTACTGTCATCTGTGCTACCTTGCGCACCAAACGACTTAAACCACGCACTAAGTATGCTGCTTACTTCTTTACGAAAATAAATCACTACTGCAATTAAAGTACCTACGTGTACTGCAACATCAAATGCTAACCCTTGATCTTCCCAGCCTAATATTTGCGATGGTAAAATTAAGTGCGCAGAGCTAGAAATAGGCAAAAATTCAGTAAACCCCTGAATAAGAGCTAAAACAATAATTTCAATAATACTCATGGGTTAGAAAACTCCACCTTCCATAGTTTTTGTTGAGGGTTGTTGTACTCGCGCCAAAGATCGGCAATGGTTTGCTGTGCAACAGGGTGATAAAAATGCGGGGCCACTTCAGCTAGGGGCTGTAATACAAAGGCGTTTTTTGTAATTTCGTCACGTGGTAATTGTGCGGGAGAGTCGCAAATTACATCATCATAAAATAGTAAATCTAAATCGAGAGTCCGCGGGCTAAACTTTTTATCGTTTGCAGTACGGCCATTATTGCGCTCAATTTGCTTTAGTAAGCTACATACATCTGCTAATGGCATATCGGTTGTAGCACCAACCACCGAGTTATAAAAGTTATTACCAGCAAATCCAACCGCTTCGCTTTCAAATACTGAGGAATGCACTAAGTCGTTAAAGTGCGGCTTGAGCGCTATAAGCGCACAGCGCATATAATGCGCCTTATTAATATTTGACCCTAAACTGATATAAATTTGCGCCATTTAAATGCTTGCCTTAGTACGCGTAATTTCAACACCCACAGTTTGCGCCTGAGCAACGGCTGTAGGTTTACTTACTCGAATAGTAACTTGTGGGGTATTAAACTCAGTCAAAATTATATGTGCTAATTGCTCAACTAAGGTTTCGAGCAGCTCTACCGGTTTTGCCGTACTGTGCTCAATGATCCGCTCACTTACTTTTGCATAATCGAGTGCTAAATTAATATCATCGTTTGCAGCTGCAGGTTTAATATCACTTAACATTTCAACGTCAAAGTAAAGGCTTTGTTTACTTTCTTTTTCAAAGTCGTACACTCCAATAATAGTGTCGACGTGTAATTGCGATATAAATACCTTGTCCATTAATGCTCCTAATGACAGTAACAAGCCACTGAGTTAACTGCATAATGTATCAATTAAATTAATACTGTATATACTTTAATCAGTGTTTAAATACATATAAATTACTTCTACAATAACAAGGTAGCTATACTAGTTAGTAATTAAAGCAGTTTATAAATTTTGACGTCAATAATAGCCGAAAAAGTACAATTAAAAAATAAGGAAGCACGTGTTAGCCACTTTAATGTTTATTTTAGCCTATTTACTTGGGTCGATTTCGTCGGCCATACTCGTCTCGCGGTTATTTAAACTCCCCGATCCGCGTAGTAATGGCTCTAATAATCCAGGGGCAACTAATGTTTACCGGCTGGGGGGCGCACTACCCGCTTGTTTAGTTCTGATATTTGATGTTTTAAAAGGCACTATTCCCGTTTGGGGGGCCTACTTTTTAGATCTTGAGCCGCTTGCGCTTGGTTTAGTCGCTGTGGCCGCCTGTTTGGGGCACATGTTCCCATTATTTTTTGGTTTTAAAGGGGGCAAAGCGGTAGCAACTGCTTTTGGTTCTTTATTACCTATAGGGTTATCTTTGGCGGGTTTATTAATTTGTACTTGGTTTATTATGGTAGCAATAACACGCTACTCTTCTCTTGCTGCCTTAATTGCGGTTTCGCTTGCACCTTTATACACTTGGTTAATAAAGCCACTTTATACGCTCCCCGTTACCTTTATTACGGTACTAATTATTTTTAGGCATCGCTCTAATATCGCACGATTATTTAGTGGTAACGAGCCAAAAGTGGGCGCTAAAAAAGCACCCACTGATGAAAAAAGCGATATTTAACTGCTATTAAATAGCTTCTAGGCTGTCAATTGGCCAGCGCGGTTTAGTTTTCATATCAAGGGTAGCAAATTGCCCTGCTTTTAACCTTTGCATCCCTGCGTACGCAATCATAGCGCCATTGTCGGTACAAAATTCGGTACGCGGATAATACACTTGCCCTTTCATGCCTTGCATTACACGCTCCAACTGCAAACGTAACTGCGTATTAGCACTTACGCCGCCAGCAATTACTAGTCGTTTAATACCGGTTTGCTTAAGTGCACGTTTGCATTTTATTACCAAGGTATCGATAACCGCGGTTTGAAATGCATGTGCTATATCGGCTTTAGTTTGCTCGTCATCATTGTTTTCACGAATAGTGATAGACGCTGCTGTTTTTAAACCGCTAAAACTAAAATCTAGACCAGGCTTGTCTGTCATCGGACGTGGAAATATAAATCGCTTAGCCACCCCCTGCTCTGCCATTTTAGCTAAACGTGGGCCACCGGGGTAATCAAGTCCTAGTAATTTTGCTGTTTTATCAAATGCTTCGCCTGCTGCATCATCAACCGACTCACCCAGCACTTCATATTGGCCAATTCCGGCTACTTTAACCATCATGGTGTGTCCGCCCGATACTAGCAAAGCAATAAACGGAAACTCAGGAACATTTTCCTCAAGCATGGGCGCCAATAAATGCCCTTCCATATGATGCACTGCTACAGCAGGAATATCCCAACCATAAGCAAGAGAGCGACCAATTGAGGTACCGACTAAAAGTGCGCCAACTAAACCAGGGCCTGCTGTATACGCAACGCCATCTAAATCTTCAGGTCCGCAACCCGCTTGTGCAAATGCAGCGTCGATAAGGGGCAGCGTTTTACGTATATGATCCCGTGATGCCAGCTCTGGCACTACACCGCCATAGTCTGCGTGTACTTTTACTTGGCTATATAATTGATGCGCCAATAAACCTTTTTCGTCATCGTATATAGCAATACCGGTTTCATCGCATGACGATTCAATGCCCAAAATTCGCACTGTTTTTCTCCTGCCACCTATTTAGGTGCTTTTTAAACTAAATTATTTACGTTTTATAATGTTAAACCAATATTGGTTTGCCCATCAGCAAGCACATGTTTTTTAAGTTCTTTAACATTATCAGAGGTCACACGGCCCATGGCTTCTACAAAATCAATTAGCTCACCTAATACATCCATTTCGTATTGCATTAGTGGGTGTTCGCGTATTGCTTTGTTATCGGCAACTTCACCTTCAACAGTCATTTGATACTCAATAAAGCGGGCAACCGTTGCTTGCGATATTTTACTTATATTTATGAGCTCTTGCTCATCTTGCGCCATTAAACCATGCATAAGACTTAATAATGCGGTCGCGGCATCAATTGCCGGATACGTACCAAACATATCAAAGTCAGCTAGCTCAGGCACATTGGGTTCTATTTTCTCGATTTGCTTTTCAAGATCAATCTTACTTTTTGGTAGCAGTATTTTCTCCCAGCAAACATTTAAAGCACTGCGTAAAACGGTTTCGTCACCAAACCCTGTTGCTTCACTAAATAGGCCATAGTTAGGTAGCATACGTTCAATTAAGGCACTGGCTAACACTGCTTTTTGTAAGTAGTTTAGCTCTCTAATACGCTGAAAGTTATTTGCTTTTGTCATTTTTTAACGTCTCGCATGACCAACAAAATTCAAATGTTGATCCATTATGCTCATTACAATTAGGACACACCCAATCTGGAGCTGATTGTTTTACTTGCTGGTAGTTTACCAATATTTGTCGCGCATGGCGCTCTTTTATCGCATAAACCTGCACACTGGCTTGAGCCTGATCAAACGGTATTTCTCCTAAAGCTCCTTGCAGCATTTCACCTTTAATTTGACACTCTATGCCATCATTTAAGATTAAGCCTTTAATTATATTCGCTTCTAAACTATTTTCAGCGCGATATATTGTTATCCATGTGAAAGGGTCAGCGGTTAAGTTATCACTATTAGTATTTTGCAATTTTCACCTCATTTATTTGTGTTTACAATGCCTTTCATTAATGTGTTAATTCATAAACTAGCCAGCTTGCAGGAATAAATATGACACTTACAACTCCAGGATTACTTTTTCCGGCTATTTCATTGTTACTACTTGCCTATACAAACCGATTTTTAGTAATAGCGCAATTAATTAGAGGATTAAACGCCCGTGAAGGTGAATCAATTCGCCCGGTTGTTGTTGCGCAAATAACCAATTTAAGAAAGCGTATAAAACTTATAAGAACCATGCAGGTATATGGAGTTGTATCTTTTTTACTATGCACACTTTCCATGTTTGCGTTATTTATAGAGCTCAATACTACTGGAATTATTTTATTTGGCGTTAGTCTTACTTGCTTAAGTTTATCGTTATTAACTTCGTTATTTGAAATTCATATTTCTTGCGATGCAATTGAAATAGAACTGCAAAGCATTGAAAATAAACCATTGAGCAACCGGGTTAGTCGTAACTTTGTTGAATAAAAGCTTATAGTTTCAAATAATAATTTTTGCACAGTGGTTTATTAACCCTTAAGGCAAAGCTACTTTATATGTTACTTGCATAATAAAAGCTTAAAACACATAACAAACTATTAGTTATTAACCTAAAGGATAATACTATTTAACAATTTCACTCTTTAATTAATACTAAAAGAGGGATATGCTGATTGAAATTTATTATAAATTTACAATCGCATTTAAATATTACTTATTAATTTTAATAGATTAATAAGTAATATTACTATGTTCGCGTATATGCGACTTACTTATAAAAAGGGACTATAAAGTGAGATTTGAACAACTGGAACAATTCATAGCACTTGGCATGTTACGCCACTTCAGACAAGCCGCAGAACAAACTAAAATAAGCACGTCGGCGCTTACACGTAGCATTCAAACTCTTGAAGAAGAAATAGGCTACGAGTTAGTTAAACGCTCTACTCGCTCGGTACACCTTACCGATGCTGGTGAACTTTTTCTTGATTATGCTAAAAATACGCTTAGTGAGTTGGCATTAACTAAGCAGCGTATTTTTCAATCTATTAATGGCACTATTGAAAAAAAGCTAATTATTGGCTACACCAACAAAGCAAGTAGTGTTGTACCTATTTCGTGTGGGCAATTTTTAAATCAATATCCGCATATTAAAATTGAAATGCAACTCCAAGATAAACAAGAACTTTCGCGTAAACTGCAACAGGGCGAAATAGATATTAGTGTTTATTCGCAAGCCATTAATAGCATTGGTAGTGATATTCACTTACCTGATCAGCTAATTTTATTTGTTTCTAAAAACCACCCTCTTGCGCATAAAGCCGACATTAGCAAACAAGAGCTAGATCACTACCCTATGTTTGGTTGTTTTTCACAATCTAAACCCGTACAACTTATGCTTAATGAAGCCATTGATGGATTAAACAAATCATCTAGCATTAAAGTTGGCAGCATAGAGCAAGTAATGGCAGGTCTTGAAAAGTCAGATCATTTTGCAATAGCAGGCATTGAGCACACCAATGCTATTGCTGAAAATAGTAATCTTATTCAGTTAAAAACCAATAAAGACCTAAGCCGTGAGCAACTTATAGTACAAACGAGTCAAAAAATTGAAGTGGGTGAGCATATAGAGCACCTGTTATCACTGATAAAAAAAATGGCTATGACGGTAAATTAATAAATAAAATAAGTGCCTTTAAACATATAAATGATGGCTATTAAGTTGCTTTGCACTAGACTAGCTGCTCTTTATTTTAATAATTAGTATCAATGGGCAACTTTATTACCTCAGAAATATATTTAGATCATATTGAAGCTTATGGTTACGCTATTGTTGAAAACGCCATTGATGAAGGCTTAATGTCTGATTTAATGGCCGATTGTTACCGGATAAACCCGCACTTTAGCTTAGCTGGAATTGGCCGCTTAAATAATCAGCAAATTGATAGCACTATTCGCAAAGACAAAACATACTGGTTTGATGGCAGTTCGCAAGCCCAAAAAAATTATCAAACTGCGATGGAAGGCATTAGAACAACACTTAACCGGTGTTTTTTTATGGGGTTATTTGATTATGAATGCCACTACGCAAAATATACTTTAGGTGATTTTTATAAAAAGCATGTTGATGCTTTTAAAGGTCGTTCTAACCGTGTTTTTACCACCGTTTTATACTTAAACACGCCACAGCAAGGCGGCGAGTTAGTTATTTATAAACCTAAAAGTAAAGACATTGAAATTACTATTAGGCCAACAGCTGGCACCTTAGTATTATTTGAAAGCGAACGCTTTGTTCATGAAGTGCTACCTGCGGTTGATGAACGCTACTCGATTGCTGGTTGGTTCAGAAAAAACACGTCAATCAGTGGCATTATTGATCCACCCCGCTAACAATACTCTACCCTGTTATTAAAATGCGACAGGGTAGGAAAACAATAAGCCGATAAAAAAGGCTAATCCTACATAATGATTGTTTAAAAACGCTTTAAAACAATCGGTGCGTGCGCGTTGTTGAATAAGCACTTGTTGGTAAACTAACAATACAATAGCAACACTAAGACCAAGCCAATAACTCAGCCCAATATTATTAAGTGCTCCTATAGCGAGCATTAACGCTATAAAGGCTAAATTAAGTAACCCTATAATGTGACGATCGTATTTACCAAATAAAATAGCGGTAGATTTAACCCCTATTTTTAAGTCATCATCTCTGTCGACCATGGCATACATAGTGTCGTAGGCTACCGTCCAGCAAATATTAGCAATAAATAACAGCCAAGCCTGTATAGGAAGTGCATTAATTGACGCCATAAAAGCCATAGGAATAGCCCAACCAAATGCTGCGCCTAACACCACTTGCGGTAATTGTGTATAACGCTTCATAAACGGGTAACAAAACGCTAAAGCAAGTGCACCAAAAGAGAGTAATATTGTATTTACACTAAGCATTAACACCAGTAAAAATGCGACTGTTATTAATAATATAAACAAACTAATCGCTTCACCACTACTAACCTGTCCTGAAACTAATGGCCGCTGCATTGTACGTTTAACCGAACCATCTATTTTTCTGTCGGCAAAATCATTAATAACGCATCCGGCGCTGCGCATTATCACAACACCCAGCGTAAATACTATAAAGTTAGTTAAACTTGGCATTCCTGCATTTGCTAACCACAGCGCCCAATATGTTGGCCAAAGTAATAGTAAAGTACCTATTGGTTTATCTATACGCATGAGCGCAATATAATAAGGAATATGGCTTGGGGTTAAACGCGCTAATTTCATGAGTACAAATACGCTCCTGGTAAAAACACTTCACACACTAAAAATTTATAGTCTTTAAGCGAAAATAGACTGCGACGGCCAAGTAAACTTTGCGATGGTAACTTTAATTGTGCAACAAGCTGTTGTAATGAATGCTGGGTATTAAAGCGCGCAATTTCTATATCTGTGCGGGTTAATTGTGGATCTTGAAAAATCACATCGCCTAATGGTCGCTCCCCCATATTATGTAATTTATTATTTGCGGCGTTAACACTTGCTGGCAACCAGCTTTGCGCATATACAACCGGTTTATTGTCGCAAAGTAAAAGTACCTCACGGTTAAGCGCAGTAGTTTGCGTACAGCCTAATAATTGTTGTTGCTCTGCACTAAGCTCAAACTCTTGCTCACTAAGTACTTTTACACTAAAACACTGTGAGCGACTTTTTAATTTGGCTGTTAATGAATGCGGTTCAAATAACCACTCTTGCTCTGCACTCGATAAATCACTAAACAGTGAGGCACATTGCCAATCGGCAGATAATGAAACAGGGAAAGTAATCACAATTGCTCTACTTAATAAAAATCAGTTGAATAATAACATTGCCAAAGCATTTGAAAAAGTACGATTTACTGCCACTAATAGTTGCTCTGCGCTGTATATTAGGCACTATAAGGTATAGACTATTTACAACACGTTTATAAAAAACAGCATTTAACATGAAAAAAACAGTATTCGCCGGCCTTTTTGTACTTATCGCAAGTTTAGTAAGCTTAACCGCACGAGCAGATTCGACTGTGGGTTACTTTGGTTTTGAGCCAGACATTATTACCAACTATATTGGCGCATCGAGTAAAAAAATGGGCTATGTGCGCATTACTATCGATTTAATGCTTAATAACGCATCAGATATTGCAACCGTAGAGCACCATACGCCATTGCTGCGCGACGCCTTAGTTGAAATTTTATCTAAAGAACCTGAAGATAAAATAAAATCGCTCAGTGGGCGTGAAGAAATAAGAGTAAAAAGTGCAGCAAAACTTAAAAGCTTATTAAAAGAAGAAACGGGACAAGAGATCATCCGTGAAGTCTTGTTCACCAAGTATTTATATCATTAATTGTGGCTTTTAGTTTTTAATATAGACGTGGTAACGGCGTAAGCCATACCGCTAATTAACCCGCCTAAATGCGCCCAATTAGCCATCCCTATAAACAACACATCCGCAAAACCGAGCACCAACCAAATTAGCATAAAACCAATAATTGCAGTGCTTACTAATGCAGGTTGTTTAGGGTTTAAGGCGCTGTGGATCCAGCAAAAGCCAAGTAGCGCGTATACCACGCCACTTAGGCCACCAAAGTTAGGGCCAACCATTAAATATTGTGCCCAATTGCTGATTAAGGCGCTTACCACAAACAGCCCGATTAAGCTGAGCTTGCCACATTGTTTTTCGATATTATCGCCAAGCGACACCCACCAAACTAAGTTAAATACAATATGCATGGCGCTAAAGTGCACTATAGCAGGGGTAATCCACGTTAATGGCTCGGCAGGATTAAACTGCAACGTGGTATATATTGTTTCAAATCCACCCAATAAAAATGCAATATAAATAACAATACTTAAAATGCTAACCGTTTGATTAAGCCAGCTAAGCGCTTTAAATCGCGCCACTAAATTCAGCGATTGCCCTTGATACTTAAGCGGTGATTGCGTGCTTCCAACTTCCCAAGATGCTTGCTGGTAGCGGGCATGATTAGGATTTTGCGTAAACTCAGCCCAAAGCGGTTGCACTTGATGAAAGTGCTCAGGTAAAACGCTAATAATTACTGTGCTACCATCTGTTGAGCGTAACTCGCCTTGCAAGCCTTGGCTTTTTAAATAGTCTATAAAGCCTTGTGCAGCACGCGGATTATTTAAACTGCCAAGCTCTATCATCGTTCAACTTTCTCGCTGTAGGCCGCTTCCCATGCTGTAAAACCACCATCCATACTGTACACATCTTCAAAACCTTGCTCCACTAAGTAGCTTGCTGCGCCTTGCGAGCTCATACCGTGATAACAAACAATAATTATTGGCTGATCAAACTCTTTTTCCATCATAAAGTGTGCAATGTTAGCGTTCGAAAGCGCTTCAGAACCTGGAATATGCCCCGCTTGATATGAATTTGGATCGCGGATGTCTGCAATTACTACGTCTTCTTTATCTAATAATTCAAGAGTTTGTGCTATTGATATATGTTTAAATGCCATTGAAATCTCTTTTAAAATAATTAAATCAATAAAAAAGGCGACTCAAGCCGCCCTTTTAATACCATTTATAAAACCGTATTAAACTAAATTAATCCCAGTTTAGTATCACTTTGCCTGATTGTCCTGAAATCATCATATCAAAACCAGCTTGAAAGTCGTCTATTGAATATTGATGAGTGATAATTGGGTTTAAGTCTAAACCTGATTGAATAAGACTTGCCATTTTATACCAGGTTTCGAACATTTCACGGCCATAAATACCTTTGATCACTAAGCCTTTAAAAATCACTTGGTTCCAGTCTACCGCCATATCTGATGGTGGAATACCTAGCATGGCAACTTTACCGCCATGGTTCATATTATTTAGCATAGAATTAAAAGCACTTGGTACACCCGACATTTCAAGGCCAATATCGAAGCCTTCAGTCATACCGAGTTCTTTTATTACATCTTCAAGCTTTTCGTTGGCTACGTTAACAGCGCGTGTTGCACCCATTTTGCGTGCTAGCTCTAAGCGGTATTCGTTTACATCGCTAATAACTACGTGACGTGCGCCTACGTGCTTTGCCACTGCTGCTGCCATAATACCAATGGGGCCTGCACCAGTAATTAATACATCTTCGCCGACTAAATCAAACGACAGCGCGGTATGTACGGCATTACCAAAAGGGTCAAAAATTGATGCTAATTCGTCTGAAATATTATCAGGAATTTTAAACGCATTAAACGCTGGTATAACTAAGTATTCAGCAAATGCACCTTCGCGATTTACGCCTACACCTGTGGTGTTACGACATAAATGTACGCGCCCTGCACGACAGTTACGACAATGGCCACACGTAATATGGCCTTCGCCAGATACTCGGTCGCCAACCTTAAAACCACGTACTTCTTGGCCCATATCAACCACTTCGCCAACATACTCATGGCCAACAACCATAGGTGTAGGAATGGTTTTTTGAGCCCACTCGTCCCACTTATAAATATGAACGTCGGTGCCACAAATTGCAGTTTTACGAATTTTAATTAGCAGGTCGTTATGGCCAACTTCTGGTTTTGGCGCATCTGTCATCCAAATACCCGGTTCTGCTTTTAATTTAGATAATGCTTTCATAATTCACACTCAACTAAAAAACCGCGGCTATAGCGCGGTTTACAATAAAATTAAATAACGCCCATTTCTTTACCAATACGGGTAAAGGCAGCAATGGCGGTATCAAGTTGTTCAATGCTATGTGCAGCTGAGATTTGGGTACGAATACGTGCCTGACCTTTAGGTACAACAGGGAATGAAAAACCGGTTACATAAATACCTTCAACTAATAACTTATCAGCCATTAATGATGCAACTTTAGCATCGCCTAGCATAACTGGAATAATGGCATGATCTTTACCACCACAGGTAAAGCCAGCTGCTTCCATTTGCTCGCGGAAGTATTTAGCGTTTGACCAAAGCTTAGCGCGAAGCTCGCCACCACTTTCTAGCATTTCAAGCACTTTAATCGATGCAGTCACAATTGCCGGAGCTAATGAATTTGAAAATAAGTAAGGACGCGAACGTTGACGCAACCACTCAACAATTTCTTTTTTACCTGATGTATAACCACCTGATGCACCGCCCAATGCTTTACCTAAGGTACCGGTAATAATATCTACGCGATCAAGCACGTTACAATACTCTGGTGTGCCTTTACCATTTTCGCCAACAAAGCCCACAGCATGCGAGTCGTCAACCATTACTAATGCATCGTATTTATCAGCTAAATCACACACAGTGGCTAAATCACAAATAACGCCATCCATAGAGAACACGCCATCTGTAGCAATTAGCTTAGTTTTAGCACCTGCTTCGGTCGCGGCAATAAGCTGCTTTTCAAGGTCAGCCATATCGTTATTAGCATAACGAAAACGCTTAGCTTTACATAAACGTACGCCATCGATAATTGAAGCATGATTAAGTGAATCCGAAATAATCGCGTCTTCTGCGCCTAAAATAGTCTCAAACAGACCTGTATTAGCATCAAAGCACGATGAGTATAAAATAGTATCTTCTGTTTCTAAAAACTCACTGATTTTTTTCTCTAACGTTTTGTGAATATCTTGCGTACCACAAATAAAGCGTACTGAGGCCACACCAAAACCATGTGCGTCTAAGCCATCTTGCGCTGCTTTTATTAGCTCAGGGCTATTTGCTAAGCCTAGGTAATTATTAGCACAAAAGTTAATTACTTTGCCTGATGCAACTTCAATTTGAGCTTGCTGCTGCGATAAAATAATACGCTCGCTTTTATACAAACCTTCAGTTTTTACGTCTTCAATTTGCTGTTGTAGCTGGCTAAAAAAAGCAGATGCTCTCATCTTTAGTCTCCATTTGATTTAACAGGTTAAACAGCAAAACAAAGCTACTGTTTATTATGTGGGGTATTGTAAAAGTTTAACGAATAAAATGCACTGTTTGCAGTTCATCGCAAATTATAAATTTGGCAGCAATTCCTGCCAGTTTACAGTGCCTGAATTTGGGGGCGTATTTAAATTTATAAAAGTGCTGGTAAATCATTAATTGAATTGAAAATAAAATCTGCAGTTTGTTTGGCGCTGTCATCAAACTGCTGGCCAGAGTGCACCAATACGCGCGTGGCAATGCCAGCTTGTTCTGCAGCTTGCATATCACTTTTTTTATCGCCTACCATAATACTTTGCTGCGGATCGATATTATGCTCACTAATACCTTGTAGTAGCATACCAGGGGCTGGTTTTCTGCAAGCGCACTGTTTTAAATACTCAGGCAATGCATTTTTAGGGTGATGGGGGCAAAAATAAACGTCGCTTATCAATATCTGATGTGCGCTAAACTGTGCTTTCATCCAGCTGGTCAGTGCTATAAAGTCAGCCTCGGTGTAATAACCACGACCAATACCTGACTGATTAGTTACAATAATAATTTTATAACCGGCATCATAAAATGCCTTGCACGTGCTAAATACTCCTTCGATAAATTCAAACCGCTCACTTTGATACACATACCCATGATCAACGTTTACTACGCCATCTCTATCTAAAAATAGCGCTTTATTTTTTTGTGATTGATTCATTATAACGACTCTTTTTGCACAACATGATCAAACATAGCTTTTACCGCATCAATGGTAATTTGGCTCATTAAATCGTCACCTTTAATACGTGTGCCCCAAGGCAGCTGCTGCGCTGTTTTACCCGTTTGTTTAAGTAAGTTTTGATGATATACCTCAACCACATAGTTTTGGTATAAATACGGCCCTGTGCGCGCTGGGTTTGAATGGGCATATAGCCCAATAACAGGAGTGCCTACCGTTACTGCCATATGGGCAGGGCCAGTATCTGGGGCTAGTACTACACTGGCGCGTTTTAACACGCACAACAATTCTTTAAGCTTAGTTTTACCAACTAGGTTTAAAATGCTGTGTTGGCTGTGTTTAATAATATTATTGGCAAGGTTTATTTCCAGCTCGGTAGGGCCGCCGGTCAAGGCCACTTTAAATCCCTGCTGATGGGCATAATCAGCAAGCGCGGCATAACGTTCGGGAAGCCAATTACGCTGTGCTTTACTTGCTGCTGGAGAGATAACAAACAGCTTATTAGATAAATATTCTGCAGTGAGTAATTCATCGGCTGTGTTTTGATCTTGCTGTGTATAAGGCATTTCCCAACTTGGCTGATAATCATTTACGCCAATGGCTTTAGCAAAGCCTTTAAACCCTTCTAACACGTGCGCATGTGGCTGCGCTGTAATGCGTTTATTTATAAATAGGCTATGCAGCTCTTTTGAGCGCGCCCAATCAAAGCCTATTTTAACTTTTGCAGGGATACAACGTGCAACAAACCCGGCCCTTAATGCCACCTGCATATTAAGCAGTACATCAAAGTTTTGCCCTTTAAAAGTTTGCTTTAAATTTTTCAGTGCTACGCGGCCTTGTTTTTTATCAAACACCACCAGCTCAACACCGGGTAAGTTAGCCAATAACATAGCTTCTACTTTGCCAATAACCCAAGTGATTTTTGCATTAGGATGCGCTTTTTGAATCGCTTGTACTGCACTCACAGCATGGCATACATCGCCAATAGCAGAGAGTCTTAAAATACAAATAGAGGAGTAGTTAGGCACTGAAGTCACGCGTTTCCTTGGGCATTAAATAGTAAAACCCGATCTTAAATTATAATCGCGCTATTGCAAGTACTTATCCTCGGCTTTAAAACGCGCTAACATAGGCGCATATTTAAGTAATACCTGTGAGCTATGTTCAAACAACACGTCCAAGGTAAGCATACTCTGCTGAGCCACCCTAGTTATGAAAATCAGGTTAATTTAAACTGGTTTAATGCCGACTACTGGCAGCAACAAAATAAAATAGTGGGTGCTAAAAAAGGCCGCGCAATGGCGTGGTTTTTTAAAAATAATGAACTAACCGCTGTGCTAAGACATTATTGGCGCGGTGGCTTGGTCGGTAAATTACTCAGTGACCAATACTTGTATTTAGGCTTTGAGCAAACGCGAGTATATAAAGAGTTTGCTTTAATGGCGCAGTTAATTGAGCTTGGCTTAAATGTACCAACTCCCATTGCTGCAAAAGTGACTCGAAGCGGGTTAATTTACCGCGGTGATATTATTACCGAGGCGGTAACAGGTGCCAAAAGTGTACTGGATATACTCGTTGAGCGTGCTTTAACTGAATCTGAATTAACAAGTATAGCAACAACCATTGCGCTATTTCACCGTAAAGGCGTATACCACGCAGATTTAAACATTAATAATATTTTATTTAATGACACTGGCCAGATATATATTATTGACTTTGATCGCGGCGAAATTAAAACGCCCGCCTTACAATGGCAACAAAGTAATATGGAGCGCCTAAAGCGCTCATTTTTAAAAGAACAAGGCCGTAACCCTGTATTTAACTGGCAAGCCAGCGATTGGCAAGCCTTGTATGCTTGTTACACAAAGCTTAAACGTTAATTTACTTTAGCTGCTAGTTAGCTAAAGCTAAGTACTTGGCAGCCACTTGCTCTGCGTTTACTTGTTGTAAAATAGCTGCATTTGTAACGTTTGGCTTATCTGCCAGCACTTGTTCAATTACACGTGCTAACTGCTCACTTTGCTGTATTGGCACTAAATACTTACTTAGCGTACCTGTTAGTATTTCGCTGGGGCCAAAAGTACAGTTAGTGCTCACCACTGGTGTACCGACTGCAAGTGCTTCTATTAATACCGTTGGCAAGCCTTCAAAATCTGAGCTTAATACTAGCGCTTTGGCATGTTTTATCCAATTATACGGATTTTGCTCAAACCCTGGCACAATCAGTTGCTCTGCAATTCCATATTGCTGTGCAAGTTTTAATGCCTTTGTCGGTTTGTTACATAACAGTACTAGTTTGTACTTTTTATCTAACTTAGCAAACGCTGCGAATAAAATATCGTGACGTTTTTGCTTGGCTAATCGCCCAACATGAATAAGGTAAGGCACATTAGGAATGTTAGTGTTTAGCTCACTGGCTTGCTGATTTATTTTTTTTAAATCGAATGGGTTATAAATTGTAGTGATCGCACTTGGAGTAATTAAGTTACCTTGGGTAATTTCATTTTCAACCCCTTTGGATACACAAATGAGTGATTTACCATTTAAATTTTGTTTACTTTTTTTAAGGTATAAATAAGAAAGAGGCCCTAATTTTTTTTGCCTTGCTAGCTCAGCATTTACTGAGTTATGCATAACAAAATGGACATTTTCTACATTACTACGCGCAAGCAGGTTATTACTACGATCTAAATTTGACAGTACTAAGTCAATGTACCCGACTTCACTTCTCTTTTTTTCAAACCACGACTCTAATTTAGCGACACTTGCTTTTCGTAGCCAAAAACGGTCAACCTTCGACGCTCTATCCGTAAATAAGCTCTCAACTTGTAAGTTACTTGGGATATCGTATTCAACGCTATTAGCGAGTGATAAAATAGTCACATTGTGTTTAAGTGTCGCTATTTGCTCAGCCAAAGTAAGCATTACTTTTTCAGCACCACCGCCAACCAGTGAATCAATTACTATCACTATATTCATTATTTACTTCCAAATAATAATGCTTTTACACCTTGGTTAATTACATCAAAACTATGCACGTTTGCAAATAACGCGTAGTTACTGAGTATATTTTGATAATTAGGTTCAGTGATAATCTCATTTACTTTATTGGTTATGTCTAAAATATCGAGTTTAGCTTTTATTACCACGCCAGTAGTAACGCAGCGTGCAATACGGTTACTTTGATCTTTTGATATAGCGCAAGCGACTGTAGGAGTTTGTACCGCAATAGCTTGTAATAATGTATCGCCCGCACTTAATAGCGCTACTTTAGCTTGGCTTAACAATGCCAAAAACTCACTACCCTGCTGACTTGGTATGCAAATTAATTCATCAGTTTGCGGTAACGGCTTGGTGTAATTGGGCCCAAAAACAACAACCCCCTTTAGCGAGGTACGTTGAGTGATGGCCAGTGCAGCTTGAAAATAAATATCAGCACAATTTTGACCGTTTAAAGTGTGTCCGCCTGAGCCTGCATTCACTATAAAATATTCATTTTTTGTTAAATCATAGTCGTTTAATACTTGCTGCTTTTGTTGCTCAGAGGCAAACGCAGTATAGGGACCTACATTATGCGGAGGTGCTAAAGCAAAGGTATTTAATTTAAGCTTTTCTAGCCATGTAAGTGGCTCGATGCAGTAATCTGGCTGTATTACCCAGTGCACGTCAATTAAACCAATACGATTAAGCTTTAATCCTTTGGCTCGCTTTTTCTCATGTTGCGAAATGAAAACAACTTTTGCGCTCACTTTTTTTGCCGCTTTCATATGCTCAGCACGACCAGCACAATCAAACACCACCACATCAGGTTTATATTGCTCAATAAATTGACAAACTGCTTTGGTTTCTTTGGTTGCCGATCTCTCTAAAAGTGTGGTTTCAAAAGGGCAACATCTAGCGTAAGCCGTATGTTTGTTTAAAATAAAGTGGATATTTATATCCCCTGGGCATTCATTTTCTAGCGTTTGTGCTAGCAAAAGTGAACGCATATATTCACCAATGCCCTCTGGTGATGATACAGGAATAAATAAAAGTCGTTTTTTGCTCATTACAATCTCAATTTCCGATTTGACACTCAGTATATCAATCACATAGTTTTAGCGATAGATAGCGACCCTTTTTATCTTATTTTTAGCCTTACTGCGCCCATTTAGTTACTGCAATAAAGTGCTTTGATTGCTAAACTTAAGGTAATTTAAATCACAAGGATCTGAACTTTGCGAAACAAAATTTTTATATTATCTTCACTTTTTTGCGCAATGAGCGCGCCGGTTAACGCAGAGCCATGGGTAAAACCAGATGATTATGGGTTAAGAGCTGATATTCAACTTTTAGCCGATGCTGGCGTTATTTTAGCCCCGGTAACCACTTACCCTCTAATGTGGAAGAGCTTTATAAGTGAAGTAGACAACACTCCCCTAGGCCAGTTATCGCCAAACTTGCAAGATGCTTTATTACGGGTAAAACATCGTTACAAGTCTGAAAATACGGGCTCTCATAGTGTACAACTGTCTGCTTTTGCAAGTTCAGATACTATTGTTGCCACCAGTTTTGGCGCAACTAATACCCAAGAGTCAGAAGCATCAGCTGCCTACGCCTATTTAGGCGACAGTTTTGCCGCTAAAGTAGCGGTTAATTATCGCAATGATGGCAAGAAGTGTTTTGTTACAGGGAAAACTGCAGACGATATAGTGCTAGATGAGCAAGCACTTACTGACTGTAATGACACCTCCTTTGATGGCAGTTATATAGCTTACCGTTTAGGTAACTGGATTTTTAGAGCCGGTGCCATAGAGCAGTTTTGGGGCCCGGGGGTTGATAATAGTTTAATAATGTCGGGCAACGCTAAACCATTGCCTGCAATGAGCGTGACTCGTGAGCAAAGTACTGCCTTTGAAACCCCTTGGCTAAGCTGGTTAGGCCAATGGGGATTTACCGCACAAATGGCTCAGTTAGAATCTACTCGTGTAATTCCTGATGCTTTACTGTGGAGTACTCGCGTTAATTTCAGACCATTACAGCAATTAGAAATTGCACTGAGCTGGTCAGCGCAATGGGCTGGTGATGGCCAACCTAGTTCAGCGAGTGACTTTATTGATATAGTGACAGGTGAAGCAGCTTGTATAGATGGCACTACTACTTGTGATGATGAATTAAAATCTAAGATTGGTAATCAACTTGCGGGTATAGATATTCGCTGGTCTGACACTTTATTTAGCCAACCGTACGCAATTTATGCAAGTACCATTGGTGAAGATGCCAGCTCAAAGTTTAAACCTGTCGACAGAGCCTATTTATTTGGTGTACAAACTACTCATCGTATTTATGATCAAAACGTATTAGTAAATGTAGAGTACATAGATACGGGCGTAACATGCTCTGCTGAATCAAGCAGTGAAAACTGCTATTACGAGCATTCAGATTACAAATCTGGTTACCGCTACCATGGCCGTACCATAGGTTCAACATTTGATAATGACGCGCAATCACTAGTACTAACTGTGCTAGGCCAGCTTTCAAATGGAGATGATTGGCAAGTTAAATTACGCGATGTTGATTACAACAATGATAACCGCGATCGCTACCCTAATAACCCTGATTTAGGCAATACCATTACTAAAACAGCTTATAACAGTAAACAGCTTGAAATACGTTACAGGCAACTTGCTATGGGTGGGCGCTTAACGCTAGGCGCTTTTGCATCAAATAACGATGCAGCAGAAAACGACACATCTGCATTTGCTAAATATGAATATAACTTTTAAATTCGGGATTTTTGGCTATCCTAAACTAGGATAATAAGTGCAAATAAAAAGGGATGAAAACACTGTTTTCATCCCTTTTTTAATTCATTAATAACCGTCGTAATTACTGCTTAATCTTACTAATCACTTTTGAAGTTGAGCAACCATCTAAAAACTCAAGCACCTCAACTTTTCCGCCGTGAAGCAGTACATGCTCAGCACCGGCTATTTGTTCAACCGTGTAGTCGCCACCTTTAACTAAAATATCTGGGCTAATTTGCTCAATTAATTTAGCCGGTGTGTCATTTTCATCCGCACTACCAAATGGAATAACCCAATCAACAGAGGAAAGTGCACTTAATACCATAGCTCTTTCATCTAGCGGATTAATTGGCCTATCGGCGCCTTTTAATCGTGATATAGACGCATCGTTATTTAGCCCCACCACTAATCTATCGCCACGCGCTTTTGCTTGTGCTAAATAGCGTACGTGCCCAGCATGCAAAATATCAAAGCAGCCATTGGTAAATACAATTGTTTCGCCATTTTGTTTTGCAAACTCTATATGCTGCAGCACATCGTCAAACGGAGTTTGATAATGCTCACCAGTGGCATGTAAATATTGACCCAGCTTACGACTAAGTTCTTCTGGCGACACTGTGGCCGCACCTAATTTACTCACCGCAATGCCCGCTGCTAAGTTAGCAATTTCCACCGCATTTTTAGGTGTCATTCCCGCCCCTAGCATCACGGCGAGAGTTGCTATAACTGTATCGCCTGCGCCGGTTACATCACTGACTTCAAGCTCTTGCGCGGCAAAATCATATTTTTCAGTCGCACTAATTAACGACATTCCTTGCTCTGAACGCGTTAGCAACATTGCTTTTATGCCTGCGTCACTTATGAGCTTACGCGCACTTGTTGCCAAGCCCTCTTCTGAGTCTGTTTGCCCACCCGCTAATTTAAACTCATTTAAATTTGGTGTAATGTAGTCTGCACCTCTATATAAATGTAAATCAGACGACTTAGGATCAACGAGTACTGTTTTCCCTGCTTTTTTAGCTAGGCTTATCATGTTTTCAATCAGGCTCAATGAACCTTTATTGTAATCAGAAAACACTATAAAATCGTACTCATCAAGTACTAGCTCTAAACGGTTTAATAACAGCTGGCTGTGTTGCTCTGTAAACGTCTCTTCTAGATCTAGCCGTACAACTTGTTGATGACGGCTAATCACTCGCATTTTAGAAATTGTCGGTAAGTCGCATACACTTACTAACTGTGAATTTATTTTTTCACCTTCTAAAATACCTTCTAGTATCTGTCCACCTTCATCTTCGCCTATTAAGCCAAGTAGGCCTACTTTACCATCTAATCGGGCTATATTTTTAGCCACGTTTGCTGCGCCACCGGCTTTGTCTTCTAATTTGCTTACTTTAACTACCGGCACCGGAGCTTCTGGGGAAATACGCCCTGAATCACCATACCAATAACGGTCAAGCATTACATCGCCAACCACCAAAATACGTGCGGCTGATAAGTTTTTTAATAGCGATAAATCCATTACTGCTGCTCCGCAACTACCATATCAATAGCTTCACATAACCAATGGCCAATAAACATGTGTGCTTCTTGAATTCGCGCTGTTTCATCGTTTTTAATAATAATAGGTAATTTGGCAATATTTTTAACTTCACCGCCATCACGCCCCGTTAATGCTACGGTAAAGGCCCCTATTTTATTCGCTGCTGCTAACGCTAGATTAATATTGGCGCTTGTACCTGATGTGGTTAACCCTATAACTAAATCTTCTGGTTTACATAAGGCTTGTACTTGGCGTTCAAACACAGTGTCAAAATGATAGTCGTTACTGTGCGCAGTTAAAATTGACGTATCGGTTGTAAGTGCCATAGATGCAAGTGGACCACGCTCTAATTTATAACGCACTACAAATTCTGCCGCTAAATGCTGTGCATCGGCCGCACTACCACCATTACCAAGCCAAACAACCTTACCGCCTGCTTGTAATGCACTATGGCACACTTCTAACAATTGCATAGACTCTTGATGATAAGCCTCCATCGTTTCAAATAATGCTAAATGACGATTTAAACTCTCAAGGTAACTCGTTGCTACTGAATCGATAATTGACATGGTAAATTCCTCTAGGAATTGAAATGGCAGGAAAAATTAATTTCATTATTCCATAAATCTATACCCAAATCACCTCAATATACATATTACTGAAACAGGTATTTTGAGCTAACTTGAATAGCGTTATTATTATTTTATCGGGTAGCAGCTGAACACAAACCATATTTTATCTTTTCTGTGTTTAGAATTGATCATTTTCACGTTAAACTAAGACGACTTACCCTTATAAAAGCTTAGTATGGCACGCATTTTTTATTCACTCGCATTAATGATTATTAGCCCACTAATCGTATTTTATTTATATGTATTACGCGGTAAAAAAAACCCAGGTTATAGAGCGTACTTTAAACAGCGCTTTGGTTTTGTGGACAAGTCTTTATTTGCCAATAACAATAAGCCGCTGCTAGTGCATTGTGCATCTGTAGGTGAGGTACTCGCCGCTACCCCCCTGATCAAAGCAGTACAAAAAGCGCACCCTAAATTAAATATACTTATAACGTGCAACACCCCTACTGGTCGTGAGCAAATCATTACGCAGTTTAAAAACACGGTAGCCTGCTGCTACTTACCTATGGACTTTCCATTTGCAACCGCCCGATTTTTAAAACGAGTAAAGCCACAAGCCCTGTGTATTTTAGAAACTGAACTGTGGCCCAACCTTATGGCAAGTAGTCGCAATAGAAATATTCCGGTACTTGTTTTAAACGCTCGCTTGTCTGAAAAATCGCAACAGGGTTATCAAAAAGTAGCTAAGCTAACGCATATTATTATGCGCTCTATCACTGTATTGGCCAGTCATAATAAAACTGACGCCAAACGCTTTATAGAGCTTGGCCTTGAGCCACATAAAAGTAAAGTTACAGGTTCAATAAAATTTGATATTACACCTACCCAAGAGCAACTAACTAAGGTAACTGCACTCAAACAGCTTTATAATTTAGAGCAGCGCTTTATATGGGTTGCAGGCTCCACTCACCCTATCGAGCATGAGCAGGTAATTAGCGCTCATAAAAATCTATTAGAAAAACAACCCAATGCGTTACTCATAATAGCGCCGCGCCATCCTGAACAGTTCGATAAGGTTGCAGATTTACTAACGCAAAGTACACTGAGTTTTAGTCGTCGCAGCAATAATAATTATAATAACGAAAACGTCTTGTTAGCAGATACGCTTGGCGAGCTGCAATACTTATATGGCGCTGCTAATGTGAGCTTTATTGGCGGCAGTTTAATTCGCCGTGGTGGCCATAATCCACTTGAATCAGCTGCATTTTCAGTGGGCGTTATCAGCGGGGTGCATACCTATAACTTTGATCATATTTACCCTGAGCTTATAAAGCTCAAAGGCGCTATTGTGGTTGATAATGCTGATGAGCTAACACAACAACTTATAGCATTAAATCAAAACAGCAAAGCATGCCAAACTTTAGGTAAAAAAGCAGCGCAATGCGTGGCCAATAACCAAGGTGCTATACAAAAAACACTTAACATTATTAATCAATATTTAGAGCCCAAACCGTGACCAACATAGCCATAAGCCAAACCCGCGAATGGGTTTCAAATGTTATTGTAAAATATAACTTTTGTCCCTTTGCCCGCAAAGAAGTAGAAAATAACTGTATTCATTATTTTGTAAGCCCTGCTAGCAGCATAGACGATGCCGTAATGGACATGCTTGAGCAATGTATTGAGCTTGACCGAGAGGCTGCACGCGAAACCACACTTATTATGTTTGATAACGGCTTTAGCGACTTTGAAGACTTTTTAGACTTGGTTGACTTAGCCAACGCGCTGTTAGTAGCCCAAGGTTTTGAAGGTAAGTATCAAATTGCTAATTTTCATCCCGATTATGTATTTGCCGATAGCGATGCAAGCGATGCGGCAAACTATACTAATCGCTCCCCTTTTCCTACTTTGCATTTAATTCGCGAAGCAAGTATGAGTGCAGCACTTGAGAGTTATAACGAACCCGAATCTATACCTGAGCATAATATAAATTTAGCAAGGCGCAAGGGTATCGATTTTTGGCAACAGTTACTCGAAGGGTGTAAAAAACCGAGCGCTTAAAGCGCTCGGTTATATATAACAGTAAATAGCATATAACAGTAAATAACTCGTTATTTTTTAACCCAATTACCATTTACTTCAACAAAATGACCTCTTTGGGTTTTTTCGATTGTTTTTGCCGCCGCTAACGCTTCTACTTGCGACAGTGACAAGTTATTTTTTTGCGCTAATTTTAAATACTGTGCTTTACGCTTAGCATTAATGGTATCAACGACCACTTTAGCCTCTGCATTTTGTACCACTAAGCCCAAATAGCCTGAGCTATCTTCGCCTACTAAACCTTGGCTTTTAGCATCATCTAAACTAATAGCCCATGCCGAAAAAGACATACATACAGCACTAACTAATGTAATTATGCTTAATTTGTTGTTAACTTTCATATCCTAGCTCCTTAAAATAACTCACTGTCGTCACTAAATAAATTATCGAGTTCTTTATCTACTTTTACACGAATTTCGTGATCAACCTTCACATTTAAATTAATTGTAATAGGCTCTTTAGCAGCTACCTCTACTCGGTGCGTACACGCACCAAGGGCACTTATTGCTGCAAATACAATAAGTACTTTTATGCTTAACGACTGTTTCATCATTAGTTTCCTTTTTGTGAGTATTGTTGCTCAACTTTTTGTGTAATTTCATCACTTAAGCGCAATGCGCGTAATAAAGTAAATATATTTTCTTCATGATTATAATTAAAGTTAACTTGCTGCTCTGCTTGCTTATTATAACCTTGCAAATTTACGCCAAGCTTTAGCCAACCATCACTTTTAAGTGCCACACTGCTATTAAGCTTTTGTATATCAAGATTTCTAAGTAATCCCAATACAGGCTGTAACTCTTGTTGCTGCTGCATAACTGAATCAAATGCTGCGTTATTAGTAATCATTAACTTACCCGTTCCTTGATTACTTAAACTGCCATTTACTACCTCAATACCCGTGTTATTAAAGTGCACTGGCAAAGTGCCGGCAAAACGCCCTGAAAGCGTAATCCCCGACTGTTCATCAAGTGTAATAAGTTTACTGGCATCAATGTTTTTAAATTTAACATTAGCAACTTGCTGCAGGTCATTAAGTGAGTATTTATCAAGGCTAAACTCACCATCAAATAACGCTCCTGCAATGTCAAACATACGCGCATTATTGTTTTTAACCTGCCAGTTCCCTTTAATGTTTTTAATAACAACACCAGCCCTTAGTTCATTTAAGTTAAAGGTAGTGGGTTTTACATTAAGCTGCCCTGAATTATATTCGCCAACAAATTGGCTACTTAAATCGCTGGCAAGGTAATCGTTATAAAGCGCACTTGCGTTGTTTAACTCCATTGCAAACGAGGCATGTTGTAAATTTACATCCCCGCTGATTCGGCCATTAAACGTTCCCTGTGTAAGCTGCGCTAATGGCTCAAACTGATGAATAAAGGTATTTAATAACACTATACTTTGTGTAGGTACTACTATTTCAAATGGATGTTCCACTGCCGATATATGATGGTTTACCGCTAATTCAATATCGTTTACAAATACGTGATGTGATGCTTTTAGAGCGCGACTTTGCAATCCTGTAGAAGCAACTTTTATATTATTGAGTTTTATAACAGGGCTATTAAATTTATTTATTACTGTATTAGCACTAAGGTCTGCAAATAATTCACCATGAGTTAAATTTGCTTTAGCAGTTATGGTATTGCTTATATCTGTTAATTTAAATTCGTTATATTTTAACGTTTTAAATAGGGTTTTTAGTGTTATTTGTGCGTTTAAAGCATCATCTAGCTGTGCCGTTAAGCGACCTTCGTATTGCTCTACACTCAGTTGTGCAAAATCAACCTTTGCGGCTGTTAATCTACTTGTAGCATTACCACTTGGTTTTCCATCGACTATATTTATTAAATTAAATTGCCCTGAGGCGTTAACTTTATTAGCGCTAATTTTATTACTACTAGTACTGGCAATAAAATCGGGAAGTGAATTAAGCGCAACAGTATAATTACCTTTAAGTGTGTTATTTTTAAATTCTGCATTAAGCTCAATGTTTTTAATATCTGGCGTACTTATACTAACCGCTAACATGCTTTTAAAATCCGCCCAAAGGTTGGTAAAATTAAGCTCTGACTCCATTAGAGTTATTTCAAATTGATTATCTCCTTCGCTAATTATATTTAGCATTGGCAAAGTAAGGTGGTTATTAGTAATACTAATCACTTTAGGAAGTTTAATCTGCCAATTTAAAGGGGTTTGCTCAGCTATAAAATCAGCATAATCACTCGGCGGAATGAGTGAGCTACACGTAGGCGTTAAATTTAATTTATTGTTTAACAAACTCGAATCTAGCTCAACTAATTTACTATTTAAATTAAAACCAATAATTAACCTACCATCAGCCAATGCTTCAAGCCGGCACTGCTCCATAGCATATTCAAACTGTGCGTTTACATCGCCATTTAACTGCAGTTCAATACCATCAAAGCTAAATACTTGCTGAGTACTAAAGCTAATACCTGCAACGACTGTATTTTCGGTATTTATAAGCTGCTTTAACAGAGAGTCATCAACAGAAAACTGCCCTGTTAGTTTATTATTAGCTAAAATTGCTTTAGCGTTTATATCGCCTGTTATATTAAATTGATTTAAAATCGGCTCTGCTAAATTTATTTTTAGTGGCTTGTTAAAGTCATTACTCTTTATTACCAGCTGTTTTATAGCAATTAATGGACGTTCTTCTGGCAGCGCGAGAGCAAGTTTTTTTGCCGCTTGACTACTTTGATTGCTTTTGGGAAGTGGGTTTATACTTAATACTGCATGCTCAACAATCACTTGCTTTGTATTTACAGTAATATCGATTAGCTCTAATTGTTGATTTTGATAAGTTAAGCATACTTTGTCGGCATGAACATTTAATTGAGCTGTAACCGAAAAATCTAAGCAACTGAGTGTAATACCCGCTTTTTCTAATTGCGGTGTTATAGCCCACTGGACTAATGGCAAACGAAATATATAACCAAGCAAAATTATGCTTAGTAATAAACTGCTAATAATTAAACTCACACGCTTAAACATATTATCCTTAATATTAGTGCTAGGTTCTAGGTTCTAGGTTCTAGGTTCTAGGTTCTAGGTAATCATAAACAAAAAAGGCTGCACAAGGCAGCCTTTTTATTATACTCAACTTAAATGAACCTAAATTGAGCAGTTAGGTTATTAACCTACATTTTTACGCGCGTTGCGGAACATACGCATCCACGGGCTATCTTCTCGCCACTCATCTGGGTGCCAAGAGTTAGCAACAGCACGGAATACACGCTCAGGATGCGGCATCATTACTGTTGCACGTCCATCGGTAGAGGTAATACCTGTAATCCCTTCTGGCGAGCCATTTGGGTTTGCTGGGTATTGCGTTGTAGGATTACCGTAGTTATCTACAAACTTAACCGCTACAGTACCCGAGTCTAATGCTGCTTTAACTGCGTTATCGTTTGCAAATTCAGCATGACCTTCACCGTGCGATACTGCAATTGGCATACGCGAACCAGCCATACCATTAAAGAATACCGATGGATTTTCTTGTATTTCTACTAAGCTAAAACGTGCTTCAAAACGCTCTGATTTATTCGTTACAAAACGTGGCCAATGCTCAGTACCTGGGATCAACTCTTTTAAAGTAGATAACATTTGGCAACCGTTACACACACCTAAACTAAAGGTATCTTCACGGTGGAAAAAGCTTTGGAACTGTTCACGCGCCATGTCGTTAAACAATATCGACTTAGCCCAACCTTCGCCTGCACCTAATACGTCACCGTAAGAGAAACCACCACATGCCACTAAGCCTTTAAACTGCTCAAGCGATAAACGCCCTTCTAGAATATCGCTCATGTGTACATCAATGGCAGCAAAACCAGCACGATTAAATGCGGCAGCCATTTCTAGATGAGAGTTTACTCCTTGCTCACGTAAAATAGCCATTGGTGGTTTAGCGCCCGTTGCAATATACGGTGCTGCTATATCTTCGTTTAAGTCAAAGTTTAACTTAACGTTTAAGCCAGGATCTCTAACATCAAATTTGGCATCAAACTCTTGCTTAGCGCACTCAGGGTTATCGCGACGCGCCTGCATTTGATACGTTGTTTCTGCCCACATAGTACGCAGCTCTGTACGCGTGTTACTCAGCACGGTATTTTTACCACGGTTAAATACAATCGCATCGTCGCTATTAAGCGTGCCTATAATATGGCTGATTGTCGCTAAGCCATGATCTTTAAGTACCGCATTAACTGCATCTAAATCACTATTAGCCACTTGAATAACAGCGCCAAGCTCTTCGTTGTAAAGCGCTTCAATGTCGTTGCCTGTTAAGCCATTAATATCAACAGTTACACCTGTGTGGCCAGCAAATGCCATTTCGGCAACTGTGGTAAATAAACCACCGTCTGAACGGTCATGATAAGCAAGTAACTTACTATCAGCTACCAATACTTGCATGGCGTTATAAAAGCCTTTTAATAACTCTGGGCTATCAACATCAGGCGTTATATCACCTAATTGCTTATAAACCTGCGCTAAGCTTGATGCGCCCATGCGGTTTTTACCCGCACCTAAGTCAACTAAAATAAGTGATGTTTCGCCTTTGTCGGTACGTAGCTGCGGTGTCACTGTTTTACGTACATCGTCAACACGGCCAAAGGCAGTGATAATTAACGATAGCGGTGATGTTACTGATTTCTCTTGTGAATCACCTTCATCTTTCCATGTCGTTTTCATCGACATAGAATCTTTACCTACTGGAATTGTTAAACCAAGCGCTGGGCAAAGTTCTTCGCCTATGGCTTTTACTGCTTCATATAAACCAGCATCTTCACCAGGGTGACCCGCTGCTGCCATCCAGTTAGCCGAAAGCTTAATATTTTCAAGGCTACCAATATTTGCACAGGCAATATTTGTTAACGACTCTGCCACAGCTAAACGCGCCGATGCAGCGTAATTTAATAGCGCTGCAGGAGTGCGCTCGCCCAACGACATAGCTTCACCATGGTAAGTATCGTATGTAGCAGCAGTTACAGCACAGTTAGCCACAGGCACTTGCCAAGGGCCAACCATTTGGTCGCGCGCTACTAAGCCTGTTACCGAGCGATCGCCAATTGTAATAAGGAAGGTTTTTTCTGCAATGGTTGGTAAGCGCAATAAACGCTGCGCCGCATCTGCTACATTAATATTTGTAACATCAAGTGCTTTACCTACAACCTGCTTTGAGGTTACATCGCGATGCATTTTAGGTGCTTTACCTAATAATACGTCTAGTGGTAAATCAACAGGGTTATTATCAAAGTGGCTATCGGCAACCGTTAGGTGTGGCTCAGCAGTCGCTTCGCCTATTACCGCGTACTGTGCTCGTTCGCGCTTACAAATAGCTTCAAAACGGTCAAAATCTTCAACACCTACGGCAAGTACATAACGCTCTTGCGATTCGTTACACCAAATTTCGTGTGGTGCCATACCTGGCTCATCATTTGGAATATCGCGTAGTTGAAACTTACCACCACGGCCACCGTCATTTACTAGTTCAGGAAATGCGTTTGATAAACCACCGGCGCCCACATCGTGAATAAACGCAATTGGGTTTTCATCACCTAGCTGCCAACATTTGTCGATAACTTCTTGGCAACGACGTTCCATTTCTGGGTTTTCGCGTTGTACTGAAGCAAAATCTAAATCTTCATTTGATTGCCCAGACGCCATGCTTGATGCTGCACCGCCGCCTAAACCTATGTTCATTGCTGGGCCACCTAAAGCAATGAGCTTAGCACCAACAGGAATTTCACCTTTTTGTACATGGTCTGTGCGAATATTACCTAAACCACCGGCAAGCATAATTGGTTTGTGGTAACCACGTACCTCAAGGCCATTATGGCTTGTCACTTGCTCTTCATAGGTACGAAAGTAACCTAACAAATTAGGACGGCCAAACTCATTATTAAATGCAGCGCCGCCAAGCGGCCCTTCAGTCATAATATCCAAAGCGGTAACAATACGCCCAGGTTTACCAAAATCACTTTCCCACGGTTGCTCGTAACCAGGAATACGTAAGTTAGAAACAGTAAAGCCAACTAAACCAGCTTTAGGCTTAGAACCACGGCCAGTAGCACCTTCATCACGTATTTCACCACCTGAGCCTGTAGCAGCACCTGAAAATGGCGCTATGGCGGTTGGGTGATTATGAGTTTCAACTTTCATTAGTATTTCGATGTCTTCTTGATGATACGCATATTCACCTTGCGCATTGGGGAAGAAGCGCCCCGCTTTTGAGCCTTTCATTACCGCAGCGTTGTCTTTATATGCCGACAATACATTTTCAGGGTTTTTCTCAAAAGTATTTTTAATCATCTTGAACAGCGACTTTGGCTGCTCTTCACCATCGATTGTCCAGTCAGCATTAAATATTTTATGACGACAATGCTCTGAGTTTGCTTGGGCAAACATAAACAATTCGATATCGTTAGGATTACGGCCTAACTTTATAAAGTTTTCTACTAGGTAATCTATTTCGTCATCTGCAAGGGCAAAACCTTGTTCAACGTTAGCAATTGCAAGCGCTTCTCGCCCACCACTTAAAATGTCTACAGATGACATTTGACGCGGTGCATCACTGCGAAATAGTTGCGCAGCATCCTCAAACTGGCTATGGGTTGCTTCGGTCATACGGTCATGTAATAACGCCGTTACTTGTAAAAGTTGCTCTGCGTTTAGCTCACCTTCAACATAATAAGCAATACCGCGTTCAACACGATGAACCTGCTTTAAGCCACAGTTATGGGCTATGTCGGTTGCTTTAGAAGCCCAAGGCGAAATAGTGCCAGGGCGAGGTGTTACTAATACAAGTTTACCTGCTGGGGTATGCTCAGCAATAGTTGGACCGTAGGTTAATAGTTTTTCAAGCTTGGTTTGCTCAGCGCTACTCAATGGCGATGTTAAGTCGGCAAAGTGCGCATATTCAGCATATACGTTGGTGACAGGAAGTTGCGATTGTTGGCAACGCGCTAAAATTTTATTAACTCTGAACTCTGAAAGTGCTGGTGCACCACGAAGGATCAACATAGATAATTTCATCCGGGGTTAGGGATTGAACGATATTTTAGGGCAACATTATAGTCTAAGTAGCACTTAGATTTAACTCATAATTTCGCTTTTCATAAAATTAACTTTTTTTCTTTATTTACAGCCACTCGAAACGAATAAAACTAAACGCTAAGTGACGTAATGGCTAAGTTTTGTTATAACGGGGATTAGGGCGTTAAAGAGGCAAACAATGTTGAAAGAAAAACTAATCATAATTATTACTTTAGTTATGCTGTTGTGTGCATGCGATATACAAGAGCAGTCGACTCAACTTGCCCAAATAAAAGCGCAAAACAAAATTAGAGTGGGTACATTAGCCAGTGCCAGTAACTATTATCAGGCAGTACAAGGTGAGCAAGGCTTTGAATACGAGCTTTCTCAGGCCTTTGCAGACTATTTAGGTGTAGAGCTTGAAATAGTCCCATTTTTTAATTTATCAGACATGTTTGCACGCCTGCAAAGCGGTGATCTCGATTTAATTGCCTCAGGCCTTACCTATAATAAAACACGTGCACAACAATATCGTTTTGGCCCTACCTACCGAACCATTAGTCAAAAACTAGTGTATAAACAAGGTATAGAGCGACCACGCGACTATGATGATTTAACTGGTAATCTCATGGTTATAGCTAAAAGTAGTCACTCACTTACTTTACAAAAAGTAAAAAAAAGCAATCCAGAACTTAACTGGAGCGAAACCGAAGAATTTGACGAAGAAGAGTTACTACAAGCCGTTATTGATGGCGAAATAGATTACACTTTAGCCGACACCCATACGTTATCGTTATTTCGTCGTTATCACCCTAATTTAAGTATTGGTTTTTCAATTACGCATAACGACCCGATCGCGTGGATGCTGCGTAAATCAAATGACGATTCGCTTTATGCTTTATTAGTCCCTTTTTTTGGTGAAGCAAAACAAAATAATCAACTTTATGTACTTGAAGAAAAATACTTTGGTCACGTTCGTCAATTTAACTACGTAAATACACTTGCCTATATTGAAGCAATAAAAGAAACACTGCCTAAATACCAACCATGGTTTGAACAATATGCAGGAACACTTGATTGGCGTTTACTCGCAGCATTAAGCTATCAGGAATCTATGTGGAACCCGCGAGCAAAATCACCAACTGGGGTGCGAGGAATTATGATGCTAACCCGTAATACTGCTAAGCAAGTTGGGGTTACTAATAGGTTAGAGCCAGAGCAAAATATTCGCGGTGGCGCAAAATACTTAAGTAAACTAATTAAACGTATCCCTGATCGTATTCCACAACCAGACAGAACCTGGCTCGCACTTGCTGCGTATAATGTAGGCTGGGGACATGTAAACGACGCACGAATTATTACTAAACAACAAGGCGCAAGCCCTGATAAGTGGGCCGATGTTAAAAAGCGCTTACCATTACTAATTAAAAAACGTTACTACCGAAAAACGCGTTATGGCTATTCTCGTGGTGATGTTGCGGTGAGCTATGTTGATAATATTCGCCGTTATTACGATGCCCTAGTTTGGCTTGATGAAAATAACGCAATAGAAGAAAAACCAGAAGCACCTGTAGTTGCCCCTAAAATTGGGGATGAGGTTGAAGCAAAATAGTAAACTGACAAACGATAATAATAACAACTAATTCATTACTCTAATAAATACGCCCTGGGTAATTAAAAACTGTTTACTTGTCATCAAATGTTCAATAATGTGTGTTAATTATATATTCACATTAATTAATGATAAACATCTGAGTAATTTGGATATAATTTGTGCATTTCTCATTATTGCATTAGGAGAAAACATGCTAAAACGTAAACGCACGCAAAGATTCAAACGAAAAACAATTAACTCAACAGCAACTCGACGCCGCGTTATGCTGCGTAATTTACATAAAAAAATAATTTGGCGCCGCCGCATGTTTGCAATGCAAAAAATGGCAGAGCTAGATGCTTTAATGGCAGCAAGTTAAAGTTCATTGCTATTACGAGCAGCCTTTTTGGCTGCCTTAATTTGCGCTCTTCTGCGCTTAAAAAAGTCAGATATAATAGTAGCGCACTGCCCCTCTAGTACACCACCTAATACCTCCACCTGATGATTTAGCTTAGGCTCTTGCAACAAATTCATAATCGAGCCAGCAGATCCTGTTTTAGCATCGGCAGCACCAAACACTAAACGCTTAATTCTACTGTGCACTAATAACCCCGCGCACATAGAGCATGGCTCTAAGGTCACATAAAGCGTGCAATCAATTAAACGATAATTATTAAGTGCTTTACCGCCTTTACGTACAGCTATCATTTCAGCATGAGCTGATGGGTCATTATCAGTAATAGAACGGTTATACCCTGCAGCAACAAGCTGATTGTCTTTAACAAGAATGGCACCAACAGGGATCTCATCTAGTTGTTCTGCTTGCTTTGCGTACGTTAACGCTTGTTGCATCCAATAGTTGTCATCAAATCGTTCGTTCATTGAAGCTACTTTAATTATTTTTTATGCATCGATTATATCAAGTTAGCTAATTAAAGTGCGTAATTACGGCATTTATTGCAAAAATAAAACAAATTAAAACGGTTTATCGTGGCTCCTAAGGGGGGATTCGCGCTATAATCTCACGCTTTTTTTATTTAGCTCACAATACGGGTAGCAAATGAAATTTCCTGGACGTCGCAGGCATAAACATTATTTTCCAGTGGAAGCCAAAGATCCACTAACTAATCAACTTAACGCCACAGAAAGATTACACCGTAGCTATATTACCGGAATCGATCAGATTGTTGTCGATATCGAAGCCAAGGTCGATCAAGCTTTCCTTGATGAATTTAAGCTGCAACGAGGCATGTCACAAGTTATAGATAGTGACGTCACCAACGCCTTATATGAGCGTTTAAAGTTACATGAAATGGTTGACTACGAGTATGCTGGCGGAACCGTTGGTAATACTATGCACAACTATTCAGTACTTGCTGATGACAGATCTGTGCTATTGGGCGTAATGAGTGAAAACATAAATATAGGCAGTTATGCTTATCGCTTTTTATGTAATACCTCAAGCCGCGTAGATTTAGATTACTTACAGCCAGTAGATGGACCAATTGGTCGCTGCTTTACACTTATTGATGAAACTGGTGAGCGCACCTTTGCTATCAGTGCAGGGTTAATGAACCACTTACGCCCTGAATCAATCGATAAAAGCCTTATTGAAAATTCATCTGCGTTGGTGATCAGTGCTTATTTAATGCGCACTCAAGGTGCAGAAACCATGACAGAAGCCACTATACAAGCGGTTAAATACGCTAATGATGCTGGTGTGCCAGTGGTACTTACACTTGGAACTAAATTCTTAATTGAACAAGATCCAAGCTGGTGGGCTAACTTTGTTGAAAAACATGTTGATATTCTTGCAATGAACGAAGAGGAAGGCTTGGCAATTACTGGTTTTGAAGATCCCCTTCTAGCTGCTGATAAAGCGCTTGATTGGGTCGACTTGGTAATTTGTACTGCTGGCGAAAAAGGCTTATTCATGGCAGGTTACGTTGACGAGCAATTAAAACGCGAAACTGAGTACACATTATTACCTGGTGCAATCCCAGATTTTAATCGTTATGAGTTTTCACGTGCTATGCGCAAAGCTGACTGCGATGATCCAATTAGAGCCTATAGCCACACAGCCCCATTTATGGGTGGCCCTGATTCAATCAAAAACACCAATGGTGCTGGTGATTGTGCATTAGCAGCTGTTTTACATGATTTATCTGCCAATGTTTATCATAAAATAAACGTCAGTAACTCAGCAAAACACCAGCAAAAAGCAATTACCTATTCGTCATTGTCACAAATAAGTAAATACGCTAATAGAGCAAGCTTTGAAGTATTAGTGCAGCACTCTCCTCGCTTATCTCGTGGTTTACCAGAGCGCGAAGATTGCCTCGAACTAGTCTACTGGGATAAATAATATTTTAAGGAGCTATAACTCCTTAAAATATTGAAATATCGAGTTTTTTAGATAGCAGCTCTAATGCTGCTATCCCCGCCACCGAGTTGCCAAAAGAGTTTAACCCTGGTGACCATACCGCAACCGTAAATTTATTAGGCAATACAGCTAAAACCGTACCAGACACCCCAGATTTCCCCGGCATACCTACCCTATAACCAAAATCACCTGCTGCATCATATAAACCACTGGTAAAGAGTAAAGAGTTAAGCTGCTTAGTTTGACGGCTCGGTAACACCCGTTTACCTGAGGTATTATCAATCCCATTATTAGCTAAAAAGTTATACGCTTTTGCCAGCTCAATACAATTTAGTTCAATTGCACAAAAGTTAAAGTAAGCCCAAAGCACGTCATCTACTTCGTTTTCAAAGTTACCAAATGACTTCATTAAATGCCCCATAGCCGCATTTCTATGCCTAAACTCATATTCTGAGTTTGCTACTTTTTTATCTATTGCTATACACCTATTCCCCGATAAAGCCCGAAATGTTTCAAGCATAGTATGCATCGGAGCCGATAAGCGACTATATAAAGCATCGCAGGTTACAATCGCACCTGCATTAATAAATGGGTTACGAGGTATGCCTTTTTCAAATTCCAACTGAGTAAGCGAATTAAATGCAGTTCCTGATGGCTCTTTTCCCACGCGATGCCATAGTTCATCACCATAACGTTGTAATGCTAGCGTTAATGTCATTACTTTTGATACAGATTGAATAGTGAATTGTTGCGTACAATCACCCGCGCAAAATGTTTCGCCTGAGGTGGTGTAAATAGCAATAGAAAACTGCTCGGGATCAACCTCTGCCAACGCCGGAATATAATCGGCCACTTTACCTTGTGATAATAAAGGAGCTACCTCTTGGGTTATGTCATTCAACACTTGTTGATAATCAGTAGTAGGCAATAGAAACCTCAATTACACGGTTATATAAAGCAGAATTTTAGCATGCAAGCAGTAAGTACGCTTTCACTTTTTAAATAGCTTGTGCTTACTTTATAAATTCTAAAAAGCAAAAAACCCGTTACATTACTGTAACGGGTTTCTTTAATTTAAATCCTGGCAATGTCCTACTTTCACATAGCAAATGCTACACTATCATCGGCGCTGTTTCGTTTCACTACTGAGTTCGGCATGGGGTCAGGTGGGTCCAAAACGCTATTGTTACCAAGAAAATTCGTTTCAATTTTCTTATTTTTATAATTTATTCAATTTAAAGTCTCTCGACTAAATTTGGAGCCTGGCAATGTCCTACTTTCACATAGCAAATGCTACACTATCATCGGCGCTGTTTCGTTTCACTACTGAGTTCGGCATGGGGTCAGGTGGGTCCAAAACGCTATTGTTACCAAGCAAATTAGGGCGTTAATTCGTATCACTACAAATTAACTGAATTTGGAAAATATCTGATAATATTTTTTAAGTCTTTGCGTAAATATCTACTTTAGCAATATTAACTTCTTGCTTGAACTGTCACATAAAACGCGTTTGGCGTTGTATGGTTAAGCCTCACGGGTAATTAGTACAAGTTAGCTTAATGCCTCACAGCACTTCCACATCTTGCCTATCAACGTTGTAGTCTCCAACGGCCCTTCAGAGAGCTTATAGCTCTAGTGAGAAATCATCTCGAGGCCTGCTTCGCGCTTAGATGCTTTCAGCGCTTATCAGTTCCGAACGTAGCTACCGGGCAATGCCATTGGCATGACAACCCGAACACCAGCGGTTCGTTCACTCCGGTCCTCTCGTACTAGGAGCAACCCCTCTCAATTCTCAAACGCCCACGGCAGATAGGGACCGAACTGTCTCACGACGTTCTAAACCCAGCTCGCGTACCACTTTAAATGGCGAACAGCCATACCCTTGGGACCGACTTCAGCCCCAGGATGTGATGAGCCGACATCGAGGTGCCAAACACCGCCGTCGATATGAACTCTTGGGCGGTATCAGCCTGTTATCCCCGGAGTACCTTTTATCCGTTGAGCGATGGCCCTTCCATTCAGAACCACCGGATCACTATGACCTACTTTCGTACCTGCTCGACGTGTCTGTCTCGCAGTTAAGCTGGCTTCTACCATTACACTAACCGTACGATGTCCGACCGTACTTAGCCAACCTTCGTGCTCCTCCGTTACTCTTTAGGAGGAGACCGCCCCAGTCAAACTACCCACCAGGCACTGTCCGTAATCCCGATTCAGGGACCAACGTTAGAACATCAAAACTACAAGGGTGGTATTTCAAGGTTGACTCCACAACAACTAGCGTCGCTGCTTCAAAGTCTCCCACCTATCCTACACATGTAGGTTCAATGTTCAGTGCCAAGCTGTAGTAAAGGTTCACGGGGTCTTTCCGTCTAGCCGCGGGTACACAGCATCTTCACTGCGATTTCAATTTCACTGAGTCTCGGGTGGAGACAGCGTGGCCATGGTTACACCATTCGTGCAGGTCGGAACTTACCCGACAAGGAATTTCGCTACCTTAGGACCGTTATAGTTACGGCCGCCGTTTACCGGGGCTTCGATCAAGAGCTTCTCCCTAAGGATAACCCCATCAATTAACCTTCCGGCACCGGGCAGGTGTCACACCGTATACGTCATCTTGCGATTTTGCACAGTGCTGTGTTTTTAATAAACAGTCCCAGCCACCTGGTCACTGCGGCTCCCGTCCGCTTAGAGAGCAAGTCTCATCACAGATAGGAGCGTACCTTCTCCCGAAGTTACGGTACGATTTTGCCTAGTTCCTTCACCCGAGTTCTCTCAAGCGCCTTAGTATTCTCTACCTGACCACCTGTGTCGGTTTGGGGTACGATTCCATATAATCTGAAGCTTAGAGGCTTTTCCTGGAAGTATGGCATCAGCAACTTCATCACCTTAGTGACTCGTCTCGTGTCTCAGGTTTAGTGTTCGTCCGGATTTACCTAAACAAACGCCCTACTCACTTTCACATGGACTACCAACGCCATGCTTGCTTAGCCTGCTCCGTCCCCCCATCGCAATTATATCGAGTACAGAAATATTAATCTGTTTCCCATCGACTACGCCTTTCGGCCTCGCCTTAGGGGTCGACTTACCCTACCCTGATTAACATGGGATAGGAACCCTTGGTCTTCCGGCGTGGGAGTTTTTCACTCCCATTATCGTTACTCATGTCAGCATTCGCACTTCTGATACCTCCAGCATACCTCCCGGTACACCTTCAACGGCTTACAGAACGCTCCCCTACCACTCAGAATAAATTCTGAATCCGCAGCTTCGGTGCATAGTTTAGCCCCGTTACATCTTCCGCGCAGACCGACTCGACCAGTGAGCTATTACGCTTTCTTTAAAGGATGGCTGCTTCTAAGCCAACCTCCTGGCTGTCTGGGCCTTTCCACATCGTTTCCCACTTAACTATGACTTTGGGACCTTAGCTGGCGGTCTGGGTTGTTTCCCTCTTCACGACGGACGTTAGCACCCGCCGTGTGTCTCCCGGATATTACTTTACGGTATTCGGAGTTTGCAAAGGGTTGGTAAGTCGGGATGACCCCCTAGCCTTAACAGTGCTCTACCCCCGTAAGTATTCGTCCGAGGCTCTACCTAAATAGATTTCGGGGAGAACCAGCTATCTCCCGGTTTGATTAGCCTTTCACTCCTAACCACAAGTCATCCCCTAACTTTTCAACGTTAGTGGGTTCGGTCCTCCAGTTGATGTTACTCAACCTTCAACCTGCTCATGGCTAGATCACCGGGTTTCGGGTCTATACCTTGCAACTATTCGCCCAGTTAAGACTCGGTTTCCCTACGGCTACCCTAATCGGTTAACCTCGCTACAAAATATAAGTCGCTGACCCATTATACAAAAGGTACGCAGTCACCCAACAAGTGGGCTCCTACTGCTTGTACGTACACGGTTTCAGGTTCTATTTCACTCCCCTCACAGGGGTTCTTTTCGCCTTTCCCTCACGGTACTGGTTCACTATCGGTCAGTTGGGAGTATTTAGCCTTAGATGATGGTCCACCTATATTCAGTCAAAGTTTCACGTGCTCCGACCTACTCGATTTCACTTAAAATGTCTTTTCATGTACGGGACTATCACCCTGTATCGTGGCGCTTTCCAGCAGCCTTCCATTAACACATAATAAGCTTAAGGGCTGTTCCGATTTCGCTCGCCGCTACTTTCGGAATCTCGGTTGATTTCTTTTCCTACGGGTACTTAGATGTTTCAGTTCTCCGCGTTCGCCTCGTTAACCTATGTATTCAGTTAACGATACCTGCAAGCAGGTGGGTTTCCCCATTCGGAAATCCTAGTCTCAAGTGCTTTTTACTAGCTTGACTAGGCTTATCGCAAGTTAATACGTCCTTCATCGCCTCCAACTGCCAAGGCATCCACCGTGTACGCTTAGTCACTTAACCATACAACCCAAACGGGTCTTTGTTGTGTGACAGTTTAACTTCGCCAGAAGTCAATATTGAATACTAAAGTAGATACCAATCAATCAACTCAAAGAGTTAATTAAATGGCACTGAATGGTACTGCTACCATTCTTTTTTTACTTTTGAAAACTCTTGATAAATAACAATGTTATTCATCAGAATTTTATTATCAGCTTTTCCAAATTTTTAAAGAGCATATTAATTAGTTATCCCGAAGGACAAGCACTAATTAACAATCATCTGTGTGGACACTACGAACAAATAAGTTCTAAATCGTATAAGGAGGTGATCCAGCCCCAGGTTCCCCTAGGGCTACCTTGTTACGACTTCACCCCAGTCATGAATCACTCCGTGGTAAACGTCCTCCCGAGGGTTAGACTATCTACTTCTGGAGCAACCCACTCCCATGGTGTGACGGGCGGTGTGTACAAGGCCCGGGAACGTATTCACCGCGTCATTCTGATACGCGATTACTAGCGATTCCGACTTCATGGAGTCGAGTTGCAGACTCCAATCCGGACTACGACGCACTTTAAGTGATTCGCTTACCTTCGCAGGTTCGCAGCACTCTGTATGCGCCATTGTAGCACGTGTGTAGCCCTACACGTAAGGGCCATGATGACTTGACGTCGTCCCCACCTTCCTCCGGTTTATCACCGGCAGTCTCCTTAGAGTTCTCAGCATTACCTGCTAGCAACTAAGGATAGGGGTTGCGCTCGTTGCGGGACTTAACCCAACATCTCACAACACGAGCTGACGACAGCCATGCAGCACCTGTATCAGAGTTCCCGAAGGCACCAAACCATCTCTGGTAAGTTCTCTGTATGTCAAGTGTAGGTAAGGTTCTTCGCGTTGCATCGAATTAAACCACATGCTCCACCGCTTGTGCGGGCCCCCGTCAATTCATTTGAGTTTTAACCTTGCGGCCGTACTCCCCAGGCGGTCTACTTAATGCGTTAGCTTTGAAAAACAGAACCGAGGCTCCGAGCTTCTAGTAGACATCGTTTACGGCGTGGACTACCGGGGTATCTAATCCCGTTTGCTCCCCACGCTTTCGTACATGAGCGTCAGTGTTGACCCAGGTGGCTGCCTTCGCCATCGGTATTCCTTCAGATCTCTACGCATTTCACCGCTACACCTGAAATTCTACCACCCTCTATCACACTCTAGTTTGCCAGTTCGAAATGCAGTTCCCAGGTTGAGCCCGGGGCTTTCACATCTCGCTTAACAAACCGCCTGCGTACGCTTTACGCCCAGTAATTCCGATTAACGCTCGCACCCTCCGTATTACCGCGGCTGCTGGCACGGAGTTAGCCGGTGCTTCTTCTGTCAGTAACGTCACAGCTAGCAGGTATTAACTACTAACCTTTCCTCCTGACTGAAAGTGCTTTACAACCCGAAGGCCTTCTTCACACACGCGGCATGGCTGCATCAGGCTTGCGCCCATTGTGCAATATTCCCCACTGCTGCCTCCCGTAGGAGTCTGGGCCGTGTCTCAGTCCCAGTGTGGCTGATCATCCTCTCAAACCAGCTAGGGATCGTCGCCTTGGTGAGCCATTACCTCACCAACTAGCTAATCCCACTTGGGCCAATCTAAAGGCGAGAGCCGAAGCCCCCTTTGGTCCGTAGACATTATGCGGTATTAGCAGTCGTTTCCAACTGTTGTCCCCCACCTCAAGGCATGTTCCCAAGCATTACTCACCCGTCCGCCGCTCGTCAGCAAAGTAGCAAGCTACTTTCTGTTACCGCTCGACTTGCATGTGTTAGGCCTGCCGCCAGCGTTCAATCTGAGCCATGATCAAACTCTTCAATTAAAAAGTTTTATGTCTTTCGACAGCTCAATGAATTCTGAATTTTTTAATATCTTTCGATATTGAATTGACTGTGCCGAAGCAACTTATAAATAAGTTACTTCTGTTGGTCACTCAGTTTTCAATTGAGACTCTAATTTGTTTGCCTCGCTACCTAAGTAGGTTGGCTGTTAGAACTCAATCTGTACGAGTGCCCACACAGATGATTGCTTTATATTGTTAAAGAACGTTTTGAGTCGCTTTAGCGCCTCAAGGGATGCGTATAATACATCCTTTATTTTTCGAGTCAACACTTTGTTTTAAACTTTCTTTTTGGAAGATTTAAAACCGAAGTTTTATTTAACTCTCTGAGTAGTTCGTGCCTTGCTATGCTTCAGCGTTTCCCTTCTCAGTGGGGTCGCATTATAGGGAGCCGCAGATTTTACGCAAGCGTTTTTATCGCCTTTTTTGCATTTAATTTTTACCCCAAAGATACGCAAGCCAGGCTCACAGGTTACCCACAAAACCCTGTGGATAACTGCGCTTTTTATTCCTTAAACAAGCTTACTGTTATATTGCTATAAACTTAAAAATGTAAAAAGCACCTAGATAAGGTACTTTTAAAAGTAATAGTTATTAAGTTTTAGTACAAAATACTATATAACTTGCGACGATACTTTGCTGCAAGTGCATCACCGTCGGGTAAAGAGGCAATAATAGCTAAAAAACTTGGTTTTGCTTCGTTAAAATTCAGATCTTTTTGCAGCACTGTAAATAGTACATCTAATGCTTCTTCTTTTCTGCCGGCTTCATTGAGTAAAATACTTAGCTCTTCTTTTAATTCTAAGTCATTTGGGTACTTTTCTACTTGTTGTTGTTTTTCTTTAATCTCTGGTGAATCTTTTGCTTCAAGCGCAGCTTCGCATTTTGCTTTTATATTATTAAAGTAAGCATCTTGCTCTTGTACATCTATTGTATTAATTAGTGCTTGCGCTTCATCTACTTTATGAATTTGAATACATATATCTGCAAGTACTAATTTAATACGCGCGTTGCTGTTGTCAATTTCATAAGCTTGCTTTGCATAATTAAACGCGGCATTTAAATCTGACTTTAATAATGCTTGCTTTGCTTGCTCTAATAGTAAGTCTTGTTGAGCGGGTAAATGTTTAGCTAATGCTTCACGAATTTTCGCTTCAGCTTGGGCACCCGATAATACATCAACGGGCGCTGAGTCTTTTAACAACACCAGTGTTGGTAGTGTTTGTAAACCAACTTGCTGTGCTAATTGCGAAGCCAGAGCTTGCTCGGCATCGCAATCTAAATTTGCTACTACTATATAGTCGTTATATTCAGCGGCTAATTTATCTAATATTGCTGCCTGGTTAATACATTCAGGACTTTGCGCTGAGTAGAAGTTTAGCAGTACCAACTTTTGTTGTGATGTTTCGCCGAGTACTTGCTGAAAATTTTGCGCGTTGATACTAACTATGTTGCTCATTGAATTGATTGCCATATTCATTTATTTAGGTTTTTATATGGTGCTGAACATAATTATTACAAGTCATATATCTAAATCACTTGGATATACATTTATCTCAATAAGGGAAAATCATGAAGTTAACTTACTTAGGCACAGCGCTATTATTAGCTAGCCCTCTATTGGCGGCTAAATCATTAGACTTAAATTTACATAGCAGCATGCCAGCCATTGAAAGCTTTTACCTCGATCTGCATCAATCACCCGAGCTTTCGTATCACGAGCAACAAACCGCAAAAAAAATAGCAGCGCAGTTAAACAAGCTTGGTTTTGAAGTTACAAGCAATGTGGGTGGTTTTGGCGTTGTCGGCATTTACAAAAACGGAAACGGTCCAACCGTGATGATCCGTACTGACACCGATGGCTTACCTATTACAGAACAAACAGGTAAGGCGTATGCTTCTAAAGTAACAGTAATAGACGAGCACGGTGCAAAAGTAGGTGTTATGCACGGCTGCGGTCACGATATACATATGAGCTCATTCATTGGTACTGCTGAACAACTAATAGCTCACAAAAATGCATGGCAAGGCACGCTAATGATGGTGGCACAACCCGCAGAAGAAGTAGGCGGTGGCGCTAAAGCCATGCTAAAAGAAGGCTTATTTAGTAAATATGCAAAACCTGATCACATAATTGCGCTACATGTAAGTGCAAGTGTGCCTGCCGGTAAAGTTGCGATGAAAAACGAATATACTATGGCCAGCGTCGATTCTGTTGATATAACTATAAAGGGTAAAGGCGGACATGGAGCTTATCCGCATACCACTATTGATCCGGTTATTATTGCTGCGCGCACTGTGCTTGCACTGCAAACTATTACGAGTCGTGAGCTTTCACCGCTTGAGCCATCAGTTATTACTGTTGGATCTATTCATGGTGGCTCAAAACATAATGTAATTTCTGATGAAGTAAAGTTACAACTTACATTACGCAGCTATAACCCTGATATTAGAAATGCACAAATTGCAGCAATTAAACGCATTACCGCCGGTATTGCACAAAGCGCAGGCCTTGAGGAAGCGCTCTACCCTAAGGTGCAAGTACATGAAGATGAGTCAATTCCATCTACATATAACAATCCGGCACAAACCAACCTTGTGCGTCAAAGTATTGCCAGCGCTATTGGTGATGAAAATGTGCTTGAAACCCTCCCTGTAATGGCAGGTGAAGACTTTGGCTTATATGGCCGCACTGACGAAAATATTCCTATCACACTATTTTGGCTCGGTGGCGTTAACCAAGCAAAATATGCAAGTGCAATAAAAGCGGGCAAAACATTACCTTCACTGCATTCAAGTAAGTTTGCCCCAGACTATAAAGTCGCACTACCAACTGGCATTAAAGCCATGAGTAATGCAGCGGTAACTTTGTTTAATCAATAGTTTTATTTAAATAATAGCTCTGTAGTTAACCTGTAACAGAGCTTTTTTTATAACTTGACTTTTTATAAGGCGTTTTTTGGCCACGTTTAACAAAACGCTTTTTAGCTGAAGTTTTAGGCAGCTTTGCAAATACATTGCTATCGCAATTTGCAGCTTGTTGTACAAAACTATTTAAGTCGGCAAGTAAAGGCTGTAAAAATTGCTGATAGCTCATTACTTGCTGTGCAATATCACCTAAGCTCGACTCCCATTTAGCGGTTAAATCGGGGCGAACTAAACCTTGCGGCAGCACACTAATAAGTGCACTCCCGGTTTCGGTTGCTTTAATTAATTTGCCTTCACGTTTTAAAAAACGGCGTTTAAATAATAATTCAATGATCCCCGCTCGCGTTGCCTCTGTGCCTAAGCCATCGGTGTCTTTAAGTACTTTTTTTATCTGTGGATCTTGTACATAGCGGCTTATGCCTGTCATGGCTGCAAGTAAAGTCGCATCACTAAAGTGCGCTGGCGGTGAGGTATATTTTTCAACAACCTCCCCTTGCGAGCAAAAAAGTAACATGCCTTTTGTTAAAGGCGGTAGCGTGGCTTCATCTTTTAATTCAGACTTACCCATTAGCACCTTAAAACCCAAGCTTACATCTTGCTTTGCATTTGCTTTAAATAACCCGCCAGCAATAGTTATCTCTGCTTTAGTTTCGTTGTAAATATAGTCGGGATAAAACTGTATTAAATAATGACGACATATTAATTGATAAACCTTTGTCTCATCGCTACCTAAACTTGCCGACTTTAACTGTTTTGCCGTAGGGACAATGGCGTGATGCGCAGCCACTTTTGAATCGTTAAAACATTTACTACGTTTTTTACTATCAGCTGCTTTTACTAACTCAACACCTTGCCCGCCATTAGTGCTTATAGCTTTTAAAATAACAGACGCATCTTGGTGATGATCATTAGGTAAGTAGCGGTTGTCTGAACGCGGGTAGGTAATTAACTTATGACGCTCATAAAGAGTTTGGCATATATCCAGCACCTTTTGCGCTGGCATAGCAAATGCTTTTGCCGCGTCTATCTGCAAAGCAGATAAGTTATAAGGCAGTGGCGCAGTTTGTTTTTTTTGTTTTTGTTCAAGCGCCGTTAGCTCAGCATTTTGCTGTGTGATACGCGAGGCTACGTTTTCAGCCAATGCTTTATTTAATACTCGCCCTTCTTCGTCTTGATAAGGCTCACATGCCTTACTGGGTATCCATTTTGCACTAAATGATTGTTTTTCGGGGGTGACTAAGTGGGCTAATACTTCATAAAATGGCTTCGATACGAAATTTGCTATGTCATTATCTCTATTAACCACCAAGCCAAGTATGGGTGTTTGTACTCGTCCCACAGAAAGTACGTTACCAAACCCAGCTTTTTGCCCTGCTAAAGTATAAGCGCGGGTTAAATTCATACCAAACAACCAATCAGCACGAGAGCGCGCTAAGGCTGAAACGCTCAACGGAATAAACTCACGGTTAGATCGCATAGTCGTTAATGCTTTTTTTACTGCAGCTAAGTTTAAATCACTAATTAATAAGCGTTGAATATGCTGCTTTTTAGTTTTACTTATTTTGGCTTCTTCAATAACTTGATCGACAAGTAATTGCCCTTCTCTATCGGGATCACCTGCATGCACTAGTGCTGTAGCCTGTTTGATTAGCTTTTTTAACACAGTAAGTTGCTTGCGAGTTTTAGTTTTTGCTTTTAATTGCCACTGCTCAGGAATGATAGGTAGGTGCTCAAACTGCCACTTTTTAAAGCGCTCATCATAGTCATCGGGCTCGGCTTGCTCGAGCAAATGACCAATACACCAAGATACGCAATCACCATTTGCAACTTCAATGTAGCCATCGTGCTTTTTGTGCGGTTTTGGTAACGCGTCGGCAATAGCACGCCCTAATGACGGCTTTTCGGCAATATAGAGTTTCATATGCAAGCTCTTTTACTGTTTATATACACAGTAGTTTAGCATATCAATTCACAGCGTGGGATGTTTTTATTAAACCGTACTATTTAACAACTCTGAGGTATTTGGCTGAGGTGGTGACTTTTAGTCAATTTTGACTAAAAGTCACCTGAAATCAATTACACTTAGTTTGCTTAAACCAAGTGTGTTTTTAATAAAATGACTGCTACCTTACATCGATAGGATCAGACTCTTTGGCCTTTCCTTGTAAAATAGATATTTCAACGCGACGATTACGACGGCGATCTTCATTGCTGTCATTTGGCACTAACGGCCGGGTTTCAGCACGCCCTACTACCATCATTCTATTTTTATCAAATCCAACTACTTTTTGCAGCTCACTAGCTACTGCAACTGCACGCTTAGATGAAAGATCCCAGTTATTAATATATAACTCGTTTGAAACCTGAAAATCGTCAGTATGCCCAGACACGGTAATTTCTCCAGGCACATCTTTTAATAGCACGCCAATTTCTTGAATAATGGGTTTAAACTTAGGTTGTAAAAATGCGCTACCCGAAGGGAAAGAGCCATTTTCACGAATACGAATAATTATTTGCTGCCCTAATGATTCAAGCTCTATGGCACCATCAATTATTTGTTTTTCTAATTGCTGAGCGATTTTTTTAACTAAGTCGTTTGTTTGCTGTTGATCGGCCGCTGAAATTGCTTGCTCCGATGCTTGCTCTTTGGAAGTACTACGCGACTCGCCACCACGTTTATCGCCCCGCTGCTCTTGCCTTCCGCCTGCTGAGCTTTCATCACCTGCCTGAAACTCTAACATTTGCTGGGTCATTTCTACCGTTTGCTGTTGAATTGTTTCAATTGGGGTAGGCTCTGGCTTGCCCGGAGTAAACTCCATAGCAATAACTGATGTGCCTTTGGGAATATCTTTAACTTCTATTTTATTTTGTACACCAAATGCAAATTTCATCGAACCGGCAATTTGTTTAAATTTAAGTACATCCATTTCAGAAAACGCAAGCAAGAGCACAAAAAAGCACATTAATAGCGACATTAAATCTGCGAATGTCCCCATCCACGCAGGTAAACCTGGGGGTGGGCACTTGCACTCTTGATCAGACATAGTTAATCCTCAGTGTTTACTTTACGTTTTGATTCAGCAAGATAGTTTTTCAAAATACCTTCTATTACTTTTGGATTTTGACCATCTTGAATACCTAAAACCGCATCTAAAATTAAACGTTGATTCATTGCCTCTTCGTCTTTACGCAGCTCCAATTTTGTTTGAATAGGAATAGCGACTACGTTAGCTAAAAATGCGCCGTATAATGTGGTTAACAATGCCACCGCCATAGCCGGACCAATTGCTTTAGGATCATCCATATTAGATAACATCGCAACTAAGCCTATTAAGGTGCCTATCATTCCCATTGCTGGGGCTATATCACCCAAAGATTTAAATAAAGTAGCACCCGACTCATGCCGTGCTGTAGTTAATGAAATATCTTTTTGCAGAGTGGCCCGCACTACGTCTGCGTCGTGGCCATCTACTAGCATGTCAACGCCTTTGCGCATAAATGGATTCGGTATTTCTGCCTCTTCAAGTGCTAAAAACCCGCCTTTACGTGCTGAATCTGCAAGTTCAACTGCTTTTTCGATTAACTCTTCTGGCGACTCAAGCTTAAACATAAACGCTTTGGTAACCACCTTACCTATGCCAAAAAACTGTGACATAGTAAAGTTTGATAAAACGATAAATAATGAACCGCCAAATACGATTACAACAGAGGGCGTGTTGTAAAACATAGCCATTTCACCGCTACTACTCATAAACATGGACATGACAATTAAGCCAATTGCGCCAAGGATCCCAATAATGGTTGCTAAATCCACATTCCCTCCAAAGGTTTTTGCTTTTATATGCAAACGTTTGTTATTAATTGTTTATCGGCAAGATACTGAATTGCTTAAGCCATTTTTTATAGATAAACATAAAAAGCTGGATTAAGCACTATTCTAGATCAACTTGTGTAATCTATCTAATTATCAATTTTTTAAAACATAAAACGTTTATTAACGAAAAAACCATTTCATCCTTTGACCTAGTTTAGCATTCCCCCTAAAATTGACTTCTAAATTTATTATGTAAGTTGAAATAAAGATGGCGACTAAAAAACCTGAAAACTTAAGTTTCGAGCAAGCACTAGAAGAATTAACAACAATCGTTAGTGAAATGGAACAAGGTGATTTATCGCTTGAGCAGTCATTAAAACAGTTTGAGCGTGGCATTGCTTTAGCAGGCGCATCGTCTAGTAAGTTGCAACAAGCTGAGCAAAAGGTGGCTATTTTAATGGGCAAAGATGAGAAGTCTGTATTAACCGACTTTGATAATGATATGGAATAGCCGTGACTATTAAAGAACTTATTACACATGCTCAAACTGATGTAGCCAATACTCTTAACCTTTATTTTGACCAATCGCTTAATACTGACGAGACCATAAAAGCCGCCACCCATTATAGTTTAATGAATGGCGGCAAAAGATTGCGTCCTTTTTTGGTTTACGCAACGGGTAAAATGCTCGGCGCAGATAAACAAGATTTAGACGTACTTGCTGCAGCTATAGAATGTATTCATAGCTACTCGTTAGTTCACGATGACTTACCAGCTATGGATGATGATGAATTACGTCGCGGACGCCCAACCTGTCATATAGTGTACGGTGAAGCACACGCAATTTTAGCCGGTGATGCACTGCAAGCTTTAGCATTTGAGTTAATAGCCAAGCATAATTTTAACTGTAGTGCTCAAGCTCAAGTTAAAATGATTGCTGAACTGGCGCATGCCTCTGGGTTACAAGGTATGGTGGCAGGCCAAGGGCTTGATATTGCAGCTACTGATAAAGTAATAACCGTGGCTGAACTTGAGCGTATTCATAAGTTAAAAACCGGTGCGCTAATAAGCTGTGCAATTACACTGGGGGCTTTGTGCTCGAACAATGTTAGTCAAAACACGTTAGAAAATTTAGCCACTTTTGGCTATGCCATAGGGCTTGCATTTCAAGTACATGACGATATTTTAGACGTAGAAGGCGATACCGTTACTTTAGGTAAGCCTCAAGGGTCAGATATCGCTGCGAATAAAGCGACATATCCCGCTTTATTAGGTATGCTAGGCGCTAAAGAAAAAGCACAAAACTTAATACAACAAGCCCATGCAGCGTTAGCAAATATAGACGCCGATACCAGTGCTTTAGCGTCACTAGCTAACTATTTAATTGAACGTGACCACTAAACACGGCTTAAATGTATTGCAACTTAGCACTAAAATTATTACTGAACATCAAATAACTCAAACAACGCGTTTGCACAGTTAATTGATGTTAGCGAAGGACATATATAAAACCATGACACTTGATAGCAGCAAGTATCCATTACTTAATTTGGTTAACGAACCAGCCCACTTGCGAGACTTAGCACAAGATAAGCTTCCTGCATTTAGCCATGAGTTGCGTGACTACTTACTCAACTCGGTATCGCAAAGTAGCGGGCATTTAGCGTCTGGTTTAGGTACCGTAGAGCTCACTGTGGCACTACATTATGTGTATAACACCCCAGATGATCGCCTTGTATGGGATGTAGGCCATCAAGCTTACCCACACAAAATACTCACCGGGCGTCGCGATTTAATGCACACCATTCGTAAAAAAGATGGCTTGCACCCTTTCCCATTTCGCGAAGAAAGCCAATACGATACGTTTAGTGTGGGCCATTCTAGTACCTCTATTTCAGCTGCGTTGGGCATGTCTATTGCTGCGCAAAAAGAAGGTAAAGGACGCAAAACGGTTGCCGTTATAGGCGATGGTGCTATTACAGCAGGCATGGCTTTTGAAGCCATGAACCACTTAGGTGATGTAAAATCAGATATGTTGATCATTTTAAATGACAACGAAATGTCGATTTCTGAAAACGTTGGCGCGTTAACAAATCACTTTGCCCGTATTTTATCGGGTAGCTTTTATACTAACATTCGCGAAGGTAGTAAAAAACTACTCTCGGGTGTGCCACCAGTTAAGCAACTTGCCAGTAAAATGGAAGAGCATATTAAAGGGATGATGATCCCTGGTACCTTCTTTGAAGAATTAGGCCTAAATTATATTGGCCCAATTGATGGCCATGATGTAAACATGTTAGTAGATACGCTGCGTAATATGCGTAACTTAAAAGGCCCGCAATTACTGCATATAAAAACCCAAAAAGGCAAAGGGTATAAACCCGCTGAAGCCGACCCTATTGGCTATCACGGCGTACCTAAGTTTGATCCTAATACATCAAGTTTACCTAAATCAAAACCCGGTGCGGCTACATTTTCTAATGTATTTGGCGACTGGTTATGCGACATAGCAAAGCAAGACAGCAAGCTTATGGCGATAACACCGGCTATGCGCGAAGGCTCTGGCATGGTGCGTTTTTCAAAAGAGCATCCTGATCAGTATTTTGATGTTGCGATTGCCGAGCAGCACGCTGTAACCCTCGCTGCTGGTTTTGCTTGTGAAGGCTTAAAACCCGTTGTCGCAATTTACTCAAGCTTTTTACAACGTGCGTACGATCAGCTAATTCACGATGTAGCGCTGCAAAACTTACCTGTGTTATTCGCTATTGACCGTGCTGGTATTGTTGGCGCAGACGGCGAAACACATCAAGGTGCGTACGATTTAAGCTTTATGCGCTGCATTCCAAATATGGTCATTATGGCGCCAAGCGATACAAATGAGTGTCGCCACATGTTATATACTGGTTATCAAGCAAATTGCCCTGTTGCTGTGCGTTATCCGCGTGGTAGTGCTGGTACGGCAGAAATTGCAACTAATATGCAATTACTTGAAATTGGTAAAGCCGATGTTGTTAAGCAAGGTGCTAAAGTGGCTATATTGTCATTTGGTACATTACTTGAAAACGCGCAACTAGCAGCTGATGAACTCAATGCGACTTTAGTTAATATGCGCTTTATTAAACCGCTTGATACTGCGTTACTCAATGAGTTAATAAACAGCCACGATGTAATAGTAACGCTTGAAGACAATGCAATTTCTGGCGGTGCTGGCTCTGCGGTTAATGAGTATTTAGCAACGCAAAAAGCACAGGTTAGCATTCTTAACTTGGGTATCCCTGATGAATTTATTAAGCACGGTACACAAGACGAAATGCACGACGAGATGGGCTTAGGCGAGCAAGGAATATTAACTGCTATCAAAGCGTTTATTAATTAACCTCCTACTCATTTAAAGCATATTAAAAAAGGAGCCTAGGCTCCTTTTTTAATATCTAAATATTAGTTACTTATCGCATCCATACTTTAATATCAGCTAAACCATTGGCTTGTAGCAAGCCTATTTGCTGTTCAACATTAGGGTTTTGCTCAAACTCAAACGCATCTAATTGCTCATCAAAGGTAATATTAGCGACCCCATCGCCACCGCGTTTTTTAACTTGATGCAGTGCAATATCAGCTAAATTAATCGAGGTTTCCCAGCTAATAACTTGGCCACCTAATAATGGTAGCGGATAAAACGACCAACCAATTGAGGCCGAAATATGAGTGCTTTTACCATTTGGCAATTGAAATCCATGTTCGGCAATTCCTTGGCAAAGATCCGACACATAGCTGTCAATTAAGTTACATTTAAAGTCACGTAATAAAAGTAAAAATTCATCGCCGCTCCAACGTGCCACATAATCTGAGCCCTGAGTACGCGAATTAAGTAATACCGCCATTTGCTGCAAACAACTATCTCCGGCAATTGGCCCATACGCATCGTTAATACGGCTAAAATTATCTAAGTTTATAATTAATAATACTAGCGACTTGCCCTGCGCTTGCAGTGACTGTGAGTTACGCTGAAAATGTTCAATATCTTTAGGTAGTTGGTCGAACAAAAAGCGGCGGCTACGTAACCCTGTAAGCTCATCTGAATGGCTCACCAGCTTAAGCTGTGAGTTAACCTTATTAAGCTTATCGTTTGCTTGGCGAAGCTCTAAGGTACGATCAGTGATCAACCCTTCTAACACTTCTTGTTTACGGCGCTCTTGCGCTCTAAATACCCAAAACACTAAATAAAACAATAAAACGAAACCACTGGTGATCAGTAATCTAAAGTAAATTGTTTCATCAAAACGCTCAGGTACTACAAAAGCGTAATCAACAGATTGGGCTATGTTCCAATCCTCGCCTTGGCGTTTTGTTTCTAACTGAAACAAAAATGCACCGGCTGGAAGGTTGGTATAAATAGCTTCGCGGCGAGTATTAGCGTATCGCCAGTCAGTATCTAAACCATTTAATTTATATCTAAACTCAATACTATTTGGCGCGTAATAATCTATAGCTGTGTATTTTAAAGTAACATCGCGCTCGTCTATTTTTAACCGCGGTTTATTACCTAATGCAGCTGTGGTTAAACTACGTAATGGTGTAGTTAATGTTTCTATTTTAGGTTTTAAACCACGTAAACCAAACAGCTCAACGCTTTTAGGTATTTCAACTACACCTTGTAAACTGGGATACCAAATGGAGTTATCCATATCAACAACCGCGTCATGCCCTAAGCCATTACAACATTGGCTGGCTTTACCATCGAGTTGGCGATCGAACGAGGAAATAACCTCTTCAACTTTTAAGCTTTGGATCTGCGTTTTAAATTGATCTACCGGCATCCGATAAACACCTTTCATGGTGCTTACCCATATTCTTTTTAATTTTTCATCGTACTTTAAGCTAAAAATAGAACCATAGGGTAAGCCATTTGCCGCATCTAATTGCTGCCATTGTCCTTGTCCACTACGATAAAACAAACCATCGTTTAACGAGCCAACTAATATTCCAACTCCATCTATATGCAAAATACTGGTTACATAAGCACTTTCTAAGGTAGTTTGGTCGCCTATTTTTTCTATTCCTCGGTCAGTAAAGTAATACGCGCCTTTACTAGTACCGATAATGCCAAAGTTTGGTGCATCTAATACAAAAGTAATAAACTTACTGCCTAAAAATGCATTATAAGCAAAGGGCCTTAAACCACTATAATTGAGTCGATACAAACCTCGGCCAGTACCAATCCAAAATCCGCCTCGGGTAGCTGAGCTAATAGCAAATACCGGGTTGTCGTTTAATGCGCGCCCAGGAAAGCTGTAAAGTGTGTCGTCTTCATAAAAGAATAACCCCCGCCCAGTAGCAATATAAAGCCGATCGCCATCAAACTGTAAATCATGCACCGAGGCATGCCCATACTTGCTACTGTTTATTATATTAATAAAGTTTTTATTGGTATCAAAGTAACCAACACCGCTTCTGTTAGCTATCCACAGTTTGTCATCGGGTGATTTACTAATCGCCATTACCGTTTCAGTCATTTTAGAAATTGCCGAGTGACGCTCAATGCGACCTTCGTGTGCCAGCCATAAACCTTCACTAAAACTGGCTAGCCAAACATTATTTTGATCATCGCGAAACATGTCAGCAAACCAAATACTTTGATCTAACTGACTTGGCTCAACCCATTGCCAATCACCTGACTTGCCACGAAATAATAAACGCCCATAAGTAGATACCCATAAGCCACCATTGGTGTCGCTCATAAATTTATAAACTGCAGAGTTATTCACATTAGGCAGTGGGAAAGAACGTAGTTCGTCATCTAAATCTAAAAAATAAGCACCCAACTCAGAGGCTAAATATAAATTACCATTTAAAAAAGAGAGATCGTGCACTATGGTTTGCGCTAAGCTGTCGGGTAATGACACTTTGGCAGTAAGCTCTAAGCGTAATTTAGAAAAGTCGGCAGCGCTTTTTGTCAAGCGCAGTAAATGTCTGTCGTTTACTAACCAAATACCTTCAGGTGCGAGCGCCATTTTGCTCACAGAGCCAACTATTTGAGTAATAACAGTGGGATTAACTATGGGTGATGGCTCATTAGTTTGATCGCGTAAATCAACCAAACTACGATCAACATAATACAGGCCATTAGCGGCTATCCAAATACCGCCTTTAGAGTCCTCTAAAATATCTCTAACCGGGCCTTTAATATTAAACTCTTGTGCACTAAGTGTTGCAGGGTCAATAACCACTAACCCATTTTTGGTGCCGATCCACAAAAAGCCTTGGCCATCTATTAGTAATTTATTAATACCATTACTTGGTAAAAAAAGACTATTTTGCGTGTTGTAGTTGGTAAAAGTATTGCCGTCAAAACGACTTAAACCAAATTGAGTTCCCAGCCACATATAACCTTGCTGGTCTTGCACAACACTTTTGAGTGATTGCGAGGGGAGTCCATCTTTAATATTCCATTGTTTAACTACGTAATCAGTAATTGAGGCCCAACTTGGCATAGCACAGGTTAGTAGTACAAAAACTAGTAAAAATCGCATCATATTGCTGCCACCTAGCTAAACAATCAAATAATAAACTAAAAGGGTAGTAAACCTACTTTTATCAGCGCTTGCAAACAAATAAGTGAAAATATACCTGCAAGTACGTCATCAATCATAATTCCAAATCCACCATGGGCACGCTTGTCGAGCACACGGATAGGGCCTGGTTTGACTATATCAAAAAAACGAAACAGTAAAAAACCAACCAATAATGTTTGCCAGCTCAGTGCGGCACCAATCATAGTGATGTAATAGCCTGCCACTTCATCCCATACAATCGCGGGGTGATCGTGTACCCCTAAATCATCAGCGGTTTTGCCACAAGCCCAAATACCAAAAACACTGATCACTACAGCAAATACTACTTGTAACCACAACGGATAGTGCATGGTTATAAAAATAAAAGGTAAAGCGGCCAAAGTACCAAATGTGCCTGGGGCTATAGGTGCAAGCCCAGTACCAAAACCTAAACCAAAAAACTGATGTGGACGCTTTAGGTTAAATAAACGCTTGTTGTTCAACTTAAATCCTTAGAAAAGTGCTCAAAACCTTGGTGCTTAAAAGTAAATTTTTCGCCTTTATGTAACAGGTCAATTTGCCCTTCGCCACTTTTTATTTGGCCAATACAAATTGCCTCTACGCCATATTGACGCAGTTTTACATCAAGCATACTTTTATTGCTATCAGGCACGGTATAAAGCAGTTCATAGTCGTCGCCGTAATTTAGTATAAACGGTAATTGTTGTTCAAAATCAAGGCTAGCTTTCATTGCATCCGAGGTGGGTATGCTTTCAATATTAACCGTTGCGCTAACCTGCGACATATTTAGTATATGGCCTAAATCGGCTAGTAAACCATCTGAAATATCAATAGCAGAAGACGCAAGCCCACGTAATACCTGCCCTGCAGCCACTCTAGGTGTAGGGAAGTTAAGGCGCTTTTTAATATGTTTTAGATGCTCAGGTTCAATCGTTAAGCCTTGCTTGCGAGACTCTATTGCAAGCCCCGCATCTCCTAACGGCCCAGTTACAAAAATCCAGTCACCTACTTTTGCGCCATTTCGGCATAGTGCAGTGCCTTCAGGTACTGTACCTTTTGCACAAATAGTAATACTCAAAGGTCCTTGAGTCGTGTCGCCACCAATTATTTGTACATTAAAATATTCGGCAATTTCATGCATGCCGTCAGTCAATTCTTCAATCCATTGCTGATCAATACTCGGAAGTGTTAAAGCGATAGAAACCCATGTAGGCTCTGCCCCCATTGCCGCTAAATCACTTAAATTTACAGCCAATGCTCTGTGCCCGAGTGCGCGAGGTTCAATGTCATCAAAAAAATGCACACCAGCAACGAGTGTATCGGTTGTTATAGCAAGCTGACAATTTTGCGGCACAGTAACTAATGCGCAGTCATCTCCAATCCCTAAATTAACATCGCGGCGAGTAATACCACGGCCTTTAAAATAACGATTAATTAATTCAAATTCCTTCATACACAAAAAAGCCGACCTATGCCGGCTCTCCTTTTTAACGGTAATTTATACCAGCCAGTTTTGATAAAATAATTATCAAAAACCTGACTAAATATTACTTACGTAAATGCTTAACTGCTTTATCAAGTACACCGTTTACAAATTTATGGCTATCTTCAGCGCCAAACATTTTAGCTAATTCAATGCTTTCGTTGATAGCCACTTTGTATGGAACATCTTCACGAAATTTTAGCTCATAGCTGCTTAAACGTAATATTGCGCGTTCAACCATATCTAACTCATCGAATGGACGGGTTAAATGCGGTGATACAGCCTCGTCTAGTTGCTTATAATTTACCGCAACGCCACTGGCTAAATCTTTAAAATATTCAACATCAATTTTAGTCACGTCGTTTTCGATCAACATTTGTTGTTCGATATCGGCAATTGCATTGCCACTTAATTGCCAAGAATAAATGGCCTGAAGTGCTAATATACGTGCTTTACGTCTTGCTGCTGGTTTCACAAAAATTCCTTAAACTTAAATTTTATCTAACACATTAACCATTTCAAGCGCGCCTAAAGCAGCTTCGCCGCCTTTATTGCCCATTTTGGTGCCAGCACGCTCAATTGCTTGTTCAATGCTTTCTGTGGTTAATACGCCAAATGCAACCGGTATATCATACTCAAGTGATACTTGCGCAAGACCTTTGTTTGATTCGCCAGCAACTAGGTCAAAGTGTGGAGTACCACCTCTGATCACTACGCCTAATGCGATGATTGCATCATACTGTTTTTTTGCCGCAATACGTTTCGCTGCTAAAGGTAATTCAACCGCGCCAGGTACATAAACTACGGTAATATCGTCATCCGATACACCACCTGTGCGTTTTAATTCATCAATAGCGCCTGCTAATAAGCTACTACCAATAAAGTCATTAAAGCGAGAAATGACAATGGCAAATTTTTTGCCCGGAGCGTACTTACTACCTTCAATAATTTTCATTTGATAACCTTAAAAATAAGTTTGAGCGATTTCGATTGCGCAAAAATTGCAGCGCATCATACCATAAAAATAAAATAATAGCCTAGCGTCTAATTACTGCGGCTCTATGTAGTCAACAACTTCTAAATGAAACCCTGAAAGTGCATGATACTTTTTAGGGCGACTCATTAAGCGCATTTGTTTAATGCCTAAATCGGCTAAAATTTGTGAACCCACGCCTACAGTACGAGACGTACCTGTAAATTTATTCGGTGTTACATCTTCACCCGAATCTTCGGCTGCAAACGCCTTTACGGTTGCCTCAAGCTCTGCGGTACTTTCTTGTTTGCCTAAAATAACTAACACACCATTGTGCTTAGCTATATAAGCCATTGCGTCAGACACGCCCCAGCTACGCTCAGAGTTTCTATCTGAGAGTAAAATATCGTTAAAGGTGCTTTGTAAATGCACTCGCACTACGGTTGGCGCTTGTTGTTTTATTTCGCCTTTTACTAATGCGTAATGTAGCTGTCCGTCAATGGTGTCTTTGTAGGTTACTAAATCAAACTCACCGTGCTCGGTAGGTAACTTACACTTTGCCACTTGCTCTATTGTGGTTTCGTTTAAGTTACGGTATTCAATTAAATCAGCTATGGTGCCAATTTTAATATCGTGCTGTTTAGAAAACACTTCTAAGTCAGGACGGCGCGCCATAGTGCCATCTGCATTGAGTATTTCAACAATAACCGATGAAGGCTCAAGCCCTGCTAAACGGGCTAAGTCGCAGCCTGCTTCAGTGTGCCCTGCACGCGTTAAAACACCGCCAGGTTGTGCCATTATAGGAAAAATATGCCCAGGCTGTACTATATCGCTAGGCACTGCGCCTTTAGCTATAGCGGCCTGTACTGTACGTGCTCTATCTGCTGCCGAAATACCTGTAGTAACGCCTTTTGAAGCTTCTATCGACATTGTAAAATTAGTTGAAAACGCAGCACCGTTATTTTTTACCATAAGCGGTAAATCAAGTTGCTCGCATCGCTGTTGCGTCATAGTTAAACAAATTAAACCACGGCCATGCGTGGCCATAAAGTTAATAGCTTCTGCACTAATATGCTCGGCGGCAATAATTAAATCGCCTTCATTTTCCCGGTCTTCATCGTCCATTAAAATAACCATTTTACCGGCTTTAATGTCTGCGATAATTTCTTCTGCGCTGTGTAAGTTCATAATTCACTCTTATTAGTTGTTAGTTGCGTTACTTAATAAAGCCCGCTTTTGCGAGTAAGCTCATTGAAATATCAGCGCCCGTAGGCTGCTCTGCGCCTTTTATAAGCCGCTCTAAATAACGCGCAATTTGGTCGACTTCCAAATTAACTTGGGTGCCCACTTTAAAATTAGCTATCGTAGTTTGCTCGCTAGTATGGGGCACAATCGTTAATTTAAATTTATTACCTTCTACTGCGTTCACTGTTAGGCTAATACCATCAATACATACAGAACCTTTATACGGTATGTATTTCATTAGGTTTTCATCTGTGGTTAGCCAATATTCTGTAGCACGTGCATTTGGCGTAATGGCGGTAATTGTAGCAATGCCATCAACATGGCCAGACACTAAATGCCCACCTAAACGCGAAACCGGTTGCATGGCTTTTTCAAGATTAACTGTTTGCCCTAATGTGTAATGAGCAAAACCAGTTAAATCTATCGTTTCATTCGATAAGTCGGCACTAAAACCATCGGCATGTTTATCAACAACAGTTAAACACACACCATTAGTGGCAATACTATCTCCTAACTTAACATCACTCATATCAAGGTCAGGGCTTTGTACACGAATAGCTAAATCGCCTTGTTTTTTTTGTAATAAAGCAATTTTGCCTGTGGCTTCTATTATCCCAGTAAACATAGCATTACTCTTTTGTATCAAGTGGTTTTAATGAGCTTTTTACTGCGCTAATACGTAAATCATCACCTATACGCGTACACTCATTAAAAGTTAAATCAATCGTATTTTGCATACTGATCAACTCAGGAAAATTAACTAAACTCTTGCCATCACACCCAATTAATTTAGGCGCTAGATAAAAAATAAATTCATCTATTAAATCCAGTTCAACCATTTTACCCGCAAGGGTTGCTCCAGCCTCTAGCCACACAGTATTAAATTGCAGCTTTGCGAGCTTTTTTAAAACCGCGGTTAAATCAACTTTTGAATTACTAGCAGTTACTACTATATGCTTTACAAAATGCGGCCAATGTTGCGATTTATCAACCTTGGTAGTAAAAATTATTATTTCACTTTCAATAGCAAATAAAGCAAGATTTGGGGTTAAACGATTTTGCGAGTCAATAATAACACGCACAGGTTGGCGAAGCGGTAACTGTGTAGGTAATGCCTGCGGTAATTCATTTTTACGCACATTTAATTTAGCGTCATCTACTAATACTGTGTCGGCACCGGTTAAAATAGCGCAACTTTGTGCACGATATAACTGTACGTCTTGGCGTGCTGCTGCGCCTGTTATCCACTTACTTTGGCCATTATTAAGCGCCGTTTTACCATCAATACTGGCGGCCATTTTACACGTTACATAGGGCAGGCCATGCTCCATGCGTTTAAAAAAGCCTAAATTAAGCGCCCTAGCCTGTGCTTCAAGTAACCCATACGCAACCTCAATACCAGCGTCGCTGAGTATTTTCAGCCCCTTACCAGCCACTTGTGGATTGCTATCGACCATAGCGGCAATTACTTTTACCACACCGGCGGCTTTTAAACCTTCTGCGCACGGTGGTGTACGACCATAATGGCTACATGGCTCAAGCGTAACATAAGCAGTTGCGCCTTTTGCTTTACTGCCAGCCATAGCAAGTGCATTTACTTCTGCATGCCCTTGTCCGGCAAGCTGATGAAATCCCTCGCCTACTATTTCATTGTTTTTAACTAATACACAACCTACGTTTGGATTAGGCGTGGTAGTAAACCGGCCTTTTTTAGCCAGTTCTATAGCACGTGCCATATACATTTCGTCATATTGGTTAAAAACACAGTCGCTTTGCATACTTACTCCCCTAAACGGGCAATTTCTTCGCCAAATTCGCGAATATCTTCAAACGAGCGATACACCGAGGCAAAGCGCACATAAGCTACTTTATCGAGCTTTTTAAGCGCTTCCATAATGCACTCTCCCACTAAATGGCTCGAAACCTCTCGCTCGCCGGTTGCGCGTAATTGCGACTTTATTATATTAACTACTTCTTCTACTTGTTCGGTACTTACGGGGCGTTTTTCCAGTGCGCGGTTTAAACCATTTAACAATTTATCTTCGTTAAAGGGTTCGCGGCTGCCATCTTGTTTTATTACCCGTGGCATAACCAGTTCTGCGCCCTCAAACGTAGTAAAACGCTCATGGCAGTCATTGCATTCACGACGACGACGCACTTGGTGACCACCGCCAACCAGGCGAGAGTCAATAACTTTGGTATCTTTTGCGGTACAAAATGGGCAATGCATAGCTAGGTACTTCCGTTTTAAAAAACAAAAAAGGCCGCTTTAAAGCGGCCTTTATCTTAGCAAAAAACTAAGCGATTGTGATCTAAATTACTGTTTTACTTTTATTAAGCGTAAACAGGTAGTTTTGCACAAATTGCTTTTACTTTTTCTCTTACTTGCGCCTGTACTGATTCATCATTGATGTTATCTAGTACGTCACAGATCCAGCCAGCAAGCTCTTTAGATTCTGCTTCTTTAAAACCACGACGAGTGATTGCAGGAGAACCAATACGTAGGCCAGATGTTACAAACGGTGAACGTGGATCGTTAGGCACTGAGTTTTTGTTAACTGTAATATGAGCGTTACCCAAAGCAGCATCAGCATCTTTACCGGTAATATCTTTATTGATTAAATCAAGTAAGAATAAGTGGTTTTCAGTTTTGTCAGATACAATTTTGTAGCCACGTTCCTGCATAACAGCAACCATAGCTTGTGCATTTTTAACAACTTGTGTTTGATATACTTTAAATTCTGGTTGTAGGGCTTCTTTAAATGCCACAGCTTTAGCAGCAATAACATGACATAAAGGACCGCCTTGGCCACCAGGGAAAACAGCACTGTTAAGCTTTTTGTAAATAGCTTCGTCGCCACATGCCGAAATAATTAAACCACCACGAGGGCCTGCTAAGGTTTTATGTGTAGTTGTAGTAACAACATGTGCGTGAGGAACTGGGCTTGGGTAAATACCCGCCGCAATTAAACCAGCAACGTGCGCCATATCTACAAAAAAGTAAGCGCCAATTTTATCAGCAATTTCACGTAATTTAGCCCAATCAACAATACCTGAGTATGCTGAGAAGCCACCAATAATCATTTTTGGTTTGTGCTCAAGCGCTAGCGCTTCAACCTGTGCGTAATCAATTTCGCCTGTAGTTTCATCTAGGCCATACTGAATTGCATTATAAAGCTTACCTGAAAAGTTTACGTGTGAACCATGCGTTAAATGGCCGCCATGAGCTAAGCTCATACCTAGTACGGTATCACCGGCGTTTAACAATGCTAAAAAAACGGCCGCATTTGCTTGCGAACCAGCATGTGGTTGTACGTTTGCATAGTCAGAACCAAATAGTTCGTTAGCACGGTCAATCGCTAATTGCTCAACAACGTCTACATGCTCACAACCGCCATAGTAACGTTTGCCCGGATAACCTTCTGCGTATTTATTAGTTAACTGTGAACCCTGTGCTTCTAGTACGCGTGGGCTACAGTAGTTTTCAGAAGCGATTAATTCAATGTGATCTTCTTGGCGCGCAGTTTCTTTTGCAATTGCGTCAAATAACTCTGGGTCAAAATCTGAAATATTCATGCTACGTTCTAACATTGGGGTCTCCTGGGGCAAGGTGTATGGTATTTTTTAGAGGCTTTATTGTACGCTTAAAACGACTATTTGCCTACGCTCTTAAGTTGAGGATATTTAAACAGGGATTGAATTTATTTCACAGGCTTTTTAAGATGATATTTTTTAATCATTACATAACAAATTAAAATATATATTAATTATTATATTTACATAGCTAATGAAAGTATTAACACCCACACTAAAATATACATATAAAAAAGCGACCAAGGCCGCTTTAATTAGATCTTACTTTTAACTTAATTTTCTAAGTATTTCAGTACGTAAGGCATCATAATCAGCATTTATATCATTAGCTAAACATGGCTTGGCTAATGCATCTGCAAGTGGTTTTGGCATAGCTAGTTCAATGTTTAAAATACCTTCAACACTGTCTTTAAATTTAGCTGGATGAGCCGTTGCTAAAAAGATTCCGGCAGCGCCAGGAGCGCGATTTTCAACAAGTCCTTGGTATGCAATAGCGGTATGCGGCTCAGCAACATAACCTGTTTGTTGAATATTTTTCATCACTGTTTGCGTATCTTGCTCGTTTACGCTAGTTGAATAAAAATTATCGTAGCTAAACCAATTGTTGTCGAGCATAGATTGCACTCGTGGCCAGTTATTTGGCTTGCTTACATCCATTGCATTTGAAAGTGATTCAAGTGTCGCGTTTGGCGTCCAGTTTTTATCCAGCATAAAGCGCGGTACTGTATCGTTTTGATTAGTAGTTGCACTAAGTTTGCCAACAGGCAAACCAATAACAGCACCTATCATTGCCGCGCACACATTACCAAAGTTACCACTTGGAACCGAAATATGCGCAGTAGCCCGTTTTGCTTTTGGTAATTGTGCAATTGCCTCAAAGTAATAACAAACTTGTGCCACTAAGCGACTAATATTAATAGAGTTAGCAGAGTTAAGCCCCAGTGTAGATTTAACTTCTTCATCTAAAAAGGCATTTTTAACTAACTCTTGGCAATCATCAAAGCTGCCTTCAACCGCATAACAATGAATGTTGCCACCCAATGTAGTAAAGAGCTTTTGCTGCGCCAGTGAAATTTTGCCTTTAGGGTATAAAATTACCACGTCGATATTAGGCTTATTATAAAACGCATGTGCAACCGCCGCGCCAGTATCGCCCGACGTTGCAGTTAAAATAGTCACTTTATCGCCTTGATTAAACTGCGCTAAACACTCTGCCATAAAGCGCGCACCAAAATCTTTAAACGCTAAGGTAGGCCCATGAAACAATTCTAAGCAATAAGTGTTCTCTGCCACTTCCACCAGCTTAACCGGAAAGTTAAATGCATTTTTAACCATATGTGCAACGGTATCTGCTGGTAATTCATCGCCAATTAAATGCGAGAGTATTTTACTACTACGGGTTACAAAATCCATATCAAGTAGTGCATCAACATCCGTTAGTGGTGTTAACGACTCGGGAAAAAATACCCCTTGATTACGCCCTAAACCCGTTTTTACTGCCTCAACAAACGACACTTGTTGCGAACTATCTTTTAAATTATGTAATTGCATAACTACTATCCTATAAAACTGTTAATTGACGTGTGCCGTCGTTATCTAATTTACAAATATGGCAAAAACCTTGCTCGTTTATGTAGTTACTTTCAAGCCACTGCGCGCACTGCTGTGCAGCTTTTAATGTTTTACACACAGTAAATAATGTTGGCCCTGCACCAGAAATACTAACAATTTCGGCGCCTAGCGCTGGCAAACTCGCTTTTGCTTCACTAAAACCTGTTATAAGTGGCGCACGGTATGGCTCGGCTATATGGTCTTGCATAATACTTAATGCATCATCAAAGCGATGCATTAACAATAAACTACTAAAGGCAGATAAACGCTGCGCAAATTCTACACCTGCGTGCATGCTCAACTCTTTTGGTAAAACTGAGCGTGCTTTTGCTGTATTAAGTGAAAAACCAGGAAACGCAGCAACGTAATACCAGTTTTCATCAACTGGTAAAGCAATTGATTTATTAGGAATTAAATCGCCAGTTAGCTGCAGGCCACCTAAATAACATGGCGTGATGTTATCGTAATGACGACCACCACTAACAACTGCCTCAAAGTCGGCCATTAACTCAATAAGTTCAACTTGGCTAAGCTTGGTTCCGGCAAATTTATCTAGGGCAGCAAAGGTTGCTACCACCGAACACGCACTTGATCCTAACCCTGAACCTATGGGCAAGTTCTTTTTCAGCTCCAACTTTACACTTGGCATATTAGGCGCTACATGCGCTCTAAAATGCACTAAACATTGATACGCTAAGTTTTCACTGGCATCACTTGGTAGCTTATGCGCGTATTCGCCAGAGCAAATAAACTCATCGCTCGATGCGGCACTAACAACGGCTACATCGCCTAATAAACTGCCGTCAATAGGTGCAAGAGCTGCGCCTAGCGCGTCAAAACCAACGGCAAAATTACCAATAGATGCGGGAGCATATACTTCAATCATTGTTTGCTCCTAGCGCGATAACGTTTTTAAAATATCAGCAAATACACCAGCGGCTGTTACTGCCGAGCCTGCGCCATAGCCTCGTATAACAAATGGGCGTGGCTGATAATACTGACTTAAAATTGCTAATGCGTTTTCGCCATCACGAATATCGTAAAGTGCATGCTTTGCATCAACGGCTTCTATACCTACCTTACAGTGACCTTGCTTAATTGTGCCTACGTAACGCAGTACTTTACCCTCTGCGGCAGCACTTGCTATTCGGTCGTTAAAACCTGCGTTTAGGCTAGGGAGCTTTTCCATAAACGTATTTACATCATCGCCTTGTGCAAAACCGTGCGGTAATACCGACTCTACTTCAATGTCGCTTAGCTCTAGTGGCATGCCAGATTCGCGGGCAATAATTAATAGTTTTCGTGCTACGTCTGTCCCCGATAAGTCATCACGCGGATCAGGTTCAGTAAAGCCACTTTCTTTAGCTTTAATTGTTGCCTCAGACAGTGACAAGCCATCTTGCAGCGCACCAAACATGTACGATAGCGAGCCTGATAAAATACCGCTAAATTCTAGTAACTCGTCTCCTGCACCAAATAACGATTTTAAGTTATCAAGTACCGGTAAACCGGCTCCTACATTGGTTTCGTATAAAAACTTACGGCCATTTTTTTGTGTTGCTGCAATTAAGTCTTGATAGTAAGCATACGAGCTTGTATTGGCCTTTTTATTTGCGGCTACGACATGGAAACCGGCATTTAAAAAGTCTACGTATTGCGCCGATAACGCATCTGACGAAGTACAATCAACTAATACTGGGTTTATTAAATGATTTTGCTGTACAAATTGTTCAACTAGTTTTAAATCAAAAGCTTGCTCTGATGCGCCAAGCTTTTGCTGCCAGTCATCAAAGGCAATACCTTCACTGTCTAAGTGTAGCTGGCGAGAGTTGGCAACCCCATAAAGCTTAAGTTTAATATTGCGTTTTTCAAGCCAAGCTTGTTGACGCTCTAATTGCTCAATAAGCTCTTGACCTACTAAACCACACCCTAATAAAAACACGTCAATTGATGGAATATGGGTAAAGAAATTCTCATGACAAACCTTTACAGCGCCATTACAACGTTCACCATCGATCACGGCCGAAATAGAACTTTCGGTAGAGTCTTGGGCTATAGCTACAATATTTACTTGTGCTTGAGCAAGTGATGCAAAAAACTTAGCCGCTAAACCTTTGTGCGCACGCATATTATCGCCCACCAAAGTAACAATAGCTAAGTTACGCTTTACTTGTATTGGTTCAATTAAACCTGCTTGAGACTCTAATTTAAATGCGGTTTGCAGCGCTTCAAGTGCCAGCGCTAAATCGACCTCATGAACACAAAAACTAATACTGAACTCACACGATGACTGGGTAATTAAAACAATCGACACATTATCAAGGGCAAGGGCATTAAATACTTTAGATGCCATCCCTACTTTACCTTTCATGCCCGGGCCCGACACGGTAAGCATTGCTAAATCTTGTAAACTTGATAGTGCTTTTACTGGCTCAGATGAAACGCTCTCGTTACTAATAAGTGAGCCTTGTGCATTGGGGTTACGCGTGTTTTTAATTTCGCACGGTACACCCGCTTTAGCGCAGGGTAAAATTGTTTTAGGGTGTAATACTTTTGCACCAAAGTAAGAAAGCTCCATCGCTTCTTTATAAGATAAAAAATCAACTTTAGTGGCGGTTTTTATATAACGCGGATCGGCACTGTAAACACCATCTACATCAGTCCAAATTTGGCAAACATCGGCTTCTAAACAAGCTGCCGCAATTGCCGCAGAATAATCTGAGCCATTTCGGCCCAAAGTGGTTAGTTCGCCTTGCTCATTACTGGCAGTAAAACCGGGCATAATATAAATAGTTGCTGGTTGTTCTTTTAATACGGCTTGAAAGCGCACTTTACTGGCAACTAAGTCTGCCTCTGCATCTATGTAACCACCGGTTGATACTATGCAATTGGTCGCTTCAAGGTACTGCGCGTTTAAATCACCGAGTAAGCATTGCATTAACGACACACTAACGCGCTCACCAAAGCTAATAATAAAAGCACGTACTTGCTCAGGGCAGCATTTAATCAGTGATACACCATCAAGTTTATTTTTAAGCTCGGTAAAATTTGGCCAGTTTTCAATTTCACCATAGCCTTGCTCTACTGCTTTTTTTAACTCGTCACATCGATTTACCAGTGCTTGCCACAAGTGACTAAAGTCTTCACCCTGCTCAGCCGCTGAAGCTAATGCAACTAATGAATCTGTCATGCCACCGGGGGCTGAAAGCACTAATAACATTTCATCTTTTAATTGTGCTTTTGCCAGCACGGCAACCATCTCTAAGCAAGCAAAGTCGGCAAGCGATGATCCGCCAAATTTTAAAACGCGCATTTTTTATGTTTCCTCATTCCATAAAACGAAAAAAGGCCTGGGTTCTAAGTGAACACAGGCCTTTAAATTTGTTGCACCGACCTATGCCACTATCCAGTTAGGATGATGGTTGTAATAATAATGGTCGCTGCAAGACTAAATGTTTTCATAGCTTAAGACTGCCTTAACACAGGCTATACTGTCAACCCTCATTAAGAAGATAAAACAGTCTTTTTTTTCATCTTAACTTCTAGTAAATGCCAAATTTATGCAAAATATTATTAAGTATTATTTTGCCAACTGGCTTTTCGATAAACCCTATAACACCTAATTGTGCTACGCGCTGCTGCATTTGCTGTTGAATATCTGCCGAAATGACTAATACAAAACACTCCATTTTTTCTGCTTTAATATGCTCCAACACCTGCACACCATCGAGTATCGGCATAGTTAAATCGAGGCAAACTAAATCAAAATGTTGTTCTTTCAATAACGCTAACGCATCTACTCCATTTATCGCTTGGCGTATATCGGCGGTTATACAGTCATTTAAGCAACGTATCACTTGTTTGCGGGCTACTGCTGAATCGTCACAAACTAAAATAGAAAAGTTCATCATGAAAACCAGTTACTAAGGCGATGCATTAAAGCCAGCATAAAAACAACCTCTCGTTCAGCCAAACTTAAAGCCGAAAAACTTCAAAAATATCGAGCTTCACTATAACTGAATTAATGTAAAATACACTAGGGCGTGTTAATTTTTCAAAATTGAAATTTATTCAACCAAGAGTTATTTATATTTGGCCTAGCCTGCGCATTATCAAACCCAGCATTAAACTATAGTGTAATGCAAAAAGCTAAACGCTAAATACATATGCACTTAGTTTTAAACGGCCTGTATAAAAGTGTAGCAACTTATTGCGCAACAAGTGCGCAGCGACAGCAAGCAAGATTACACATACTCAATTATGACTGCGCTCCTTAAAACAACTTGCTATTTTTTAAATATGCCACAATAAAATCAGCCATTTCGAGATACTGATTTTATTGCTATGATTGTGCAAATTTTTCAAATGGATCTGTATTCCTATGTGGTTTAGTAACCTTATATGTTATCGCTTTAAACAAGATGTTTCGTATACACAAGAAGATTTTGACAAAGCATTAGAGCAAGACTTATTTCGTCCATGTACGGGCCAAGAGCTGGCTACATTTGGCTGGACAAAAGCGTTTGGGAAACACGGCGAAACTTTATCGCATTTTTCACAAAAAAGTATTTTAGTTTGCGCTAAGCGCGAAGAAAAAGTATTACCTGCATCGGTTATAAATGAGCTAGTTGCAGAAAAAGTCGATTTAATTGAAGCTGAAGAAAATCGCCCAGTTAAAAAGAAAGAAAAAGACGAATTAAAAGAAAACATTTTACATACACTGCTACCACAAGCATTTAAAAAGTCGAGCTTACAGTTTGCATTTATTGACCAAGAAAACGGCTGGGTTGTGGTTAATAGCGGCAGTTTTAACAAAGCCGAAGAGTTACTCGCACTTTTGCGTAAATCGTTAGGCACACTGCCTGTAGTACCTGCATTTGCCAATTACGACCTAGATGTATTTTTAACCGACTGGTTAACTAACTTCAGTACGCCTGAAGGTTTTGCAATAGGCTCAGATGCAGAGTTAGAAGAAGCAGATGACAGTGGCGCGCAAGTTAAGCTTAAAGGCCACGACCTATCGTGCGACGAAGTTAAATCGCATCTTGAAACAGGCAAACGTGTTACTAAGCTTGCACTTGATTGGCAAGAACGCGTTAAGTTTATGCTGCAAAACGACGGCTCTATTAAGCGTTTAAGCTACAGCGATACCTTAAAAGAAGAAAATGCTGATATTCCAAAAGAAGACATGGCAGTAAAACTCGATGCTGACTTTATTTTAGCTTCAGAAGAAATTAAACAGCTACTTGAAGAGCTAACTCAAGGCTTAGGCGATATAGACGACTTAGCTTAAGCGCTAACCCTTGCTAAGTTAAGCCAAAAAAAGCACGATTTAATCGTGCTTTTTTACACTCACTACTTAATTACTATTAGCAAAACATCTCTTTTATATCGTCAACCATAGCGTGATACTCATCGCTGGTGAAAAGCTGCATAGAAGGAATAATTCCTTTGTTAATATAAACCTGTAGCGCGGCCGACTTATCTGACACTTGTAGCGTGCCCTCTAAAATTGCACCAATCCTAATAAAATCAATATAGCTTACCTGCTCAGGGCGATGACTGGCATCAGCCCAGTTTTGCGCCACATCAACAAATTCATCAGGAAACTCCCACGCTTTCATTATAGAGCCACCAATTTTACCACTGAGCTTTTGAATTGCATGGGCTAAAAAGCTAGGATTAGCAAATACCTCAGGATGGCGTTCGGCTTCGGTTAAAATGGGTAATACACCAATATTATAAATTAATGATGCCAAGGTAATCGAATCTCTATTTAAAGAGTTTTGCTTATTATTCTTTAAGTAAAATTCCATTAATGCAATTGAGTGACTCGCTACTATTAACGTTTTTTGCCACGCTTTGCCCATGTAACCTTTAATTAGCTCGTTGTTAGATACAAACAATTGCTCCATTGCCATAGCCGTTGCAATATTTTTAATTTGTCGTAAGCCTATGCGAGTAACTGCTTGATGTAAGTTAGATACCTTAACTGAGCGCCCCATAATTGCACTGTTAGCTACTTTAATCATACGGGCTGTTAGTGCTGGATCATGTGCAATCACATCGGCCATTTGCATCAAGTTTACGTCATTATTATCAGCAGCTTGGCGCACTTTAATTGCTACTTCAGGTAAAGTAGGCAGCACCAAAGTGTCGTTATTTATTCTATCAATCAAAATTGTTAACAATGCATTTTCAGTAGACATAACATCCCTATGATTAGTTATTTATAAGCTAAAACAAGCCTTATATTGTTGTTATTATATGCTTTAGTATTACTTAACTTATAGTTAAAGCTAACAAAACTACATAAATTTATTTTTTATTTACTATTTAACATCAGTTAATTACACCTCTAACGCCTAAAACTTGCTATTTACCACGGTGTTTTGCTTTAATGCAGTCACTATAAGGCAGTATTTTTAAGATAGTAAGCGCCTTAGCGAACTGCATACAAATAATAAATCTTACTTTTAAATAGGCAAAATAATGAATTTAAATAAAATTAGCCAAGCAATTATGCTCTCCGGCATCGTTTTTCTTAGTGCTTGTTCAGAGCAAGCCCCTTCTTCTAGTAATAAAACGGCTGTTAAAACAGAGCAAGTAAAGCCAGTAGGTCCAACACTTATAAATACCGATAAACAACGTTTAGACATTTACACTGACTTTAGCTTACAAACTGATTTATCACATTTAAGTGATAACCAAAAAGCTATGGTGGCAAAGCTTATAGATGCTTCAATAATTATGGATGATTTATTTTGGCAGCAAGCGTTTGGTGAAAATAAAGAGTCATTTTTAGCTAAACTAGCTGATGACAAAGTGCGTAAATTTGCCGACATAAACTACGGTCCATGGGATCGTTTAAACGGCGATAAAGTGTTTTTATCAAGCTATAAAGAAAAAGCAACTGGTGCACAGTTTTACCCTGCAGATATAACTAAAGAAGAGTTAAATAAAGCTGATCTTGCAGATAAAAATGGGCTTTACTCTATTATTAAACGTGATGAGCAAGGTAACCTTTACAGCGTGCCATACTCTAAAGAGTACGCAACCGAGCTTTTAGAGGCTGCTAACTTGCTACGTGAAGCAAGTAAACTAGCAGACGATAAAGAGTTTGCTAACTACTTAAACCTTCGTGCAGACGCGCTACTAAACGATGACTTTCAAGCGTCTGATTTTGCGTGGATGGATATGAAAAATAACCCAGTAGATGTGGTTATTGGTCCAATTGAAACTTATGAAGACCAATTGTTTGGTTACCGTGCTGCTTATGAGTCTTATGTATTAATTAAAGATTTAGCATGGAGCGAACGCCTGGCTAAATTTGCTGCCTTTTTACCTGAGCTACAAAAAGGCTTACCGGTTGATGATAAATACAAACAAGAAGTTCCGGGATCAGACGCCGACCTAAATGCCTACGACGTTGTTTACTATGCAGGGCACTCAAATGCGGGCAGTAAAACCATTGCAATAAACTTACCAAACGACGAGCAAGTACAGCTTGAAAAAGGCACGCGCCGTTTACAACTTAAAAATGCCATGCGCGCTAAGTTTGACAAAATTTTAGTACCAATTGCAGAGCAACTTATTGTGCCTGAGCAACGTAAGCATATTACCTTTGATGCTTTTTTTGCTAATACTATGTTCCATGAAGTAGCTCATGGCTTAGGCATTAAAAATACCCTTACTGGTAAGGGAACTGTGCGCCAATCATTACAAGAACACGCCAGTGCGCTAGAGGAAGGTAAAGCCGATATTTTAGGTTTATACATGATTGAGCAACTACTTAAAAAAGGCGAAATTACTGAAGGTACACTAGAGGATTACTACACCACCTTTATGGCTGGTATATTCCGCTCAGTACGTTTTGGTGCATCTAGCGCTCATGGTAAAGCGAATATGATCCGCTTTAACTTTTTTGCTCAAGAAGGTGCTTTTTCTAAAAATGAAGCCGGTTTATACCGTGTAAATATGGAAAAAATGAGCCATGCTATGGCTAAATTATCGCGCTTAATTTTAACCATTCAAGGTGATGGCGACTATCAAAAAGTAGATCAGCTTATTGCTACGCACGGTAATATTAAAGCAGAGCTAGCAGAGGATTTAGAAAAGCTAAGCCAAGCTAATATTCCGGTTGATGTTACTTTTAAACAAGGCAAAGCAGTGTTGGGCCTTAAATAGTTTATAGCCTGTTTACTACCTAAAATAGCCTAGTAAATAAAAACTAAAAAAGCGTTACAGCTCAAAACTGTAACGCTTTTTTATTGAGTTAAAAGTGCTCGGTGTCGTTATTTAAGCTAAACGCTAATTATTGAGTAATAATTACTTAGCAGTAATAACGCTGCGCACTACAGGCTCTAAACTACTCATTCCCCAATGCTTTCCCTTTGCTAGGGCCGATTCAATATCAAGCCCCTCTGCATGAGCAGAAATAGCCATTAAAGCCCCTACTCTATTGCTACTAGCACAATGTAACAGCACAGGTTCGCCGTTTAGTTCTGCCATTATTTTAGCCAGCTTTTGTGCGTTTTCAACGCTAACATCTTGCGCGCCAGCAATTGGCAATGCGTGATACTGCATCCCTAACGAAGCCACCAACTGGGCTTCATCCCAGTCTTGCTCGTTTTCGCCACGTAAATTAATTACGTGCTTTACTCCAGCATTAGCGAGTTGTTTAAGCTGCTCGCTCGTTGGTTGTGCCGTAGACAACGTTTGATTTTCGTGAATAACTAAATTACGCACATCGCTAGTTTTAACTGCTGTAATATTAATAGACTGCTCTTTTGCAAACGCTGCGCCTGTAGTTAATAGCGCAGTGATAAATAATGCATTGGCAAACAACTTAATATGTCTCATCTTGGCTCTCTCTATAAGGTTTTAGAATTAAAAGTGGGCTTTTATTTTTGCTATTTTCTCGTCTTCATATGGCACTGCCGGGTGTTTACCCCATACTGGCGCAGGCCAAGCGGCATCGCTAGTAAAACGCGCAATATGATGAATATGTAATTGCGGCACCATATTACCAAGCGCCGCCACGTTTAATTTATCGGGATTAAATACCCGCATTAATAAATGACTCAATTTTGCCGACTCGCGCAAATAAGTAACTTGCTCATCCTCGCTTAAGTCAATTATCTCTTTTAAACCGGCTTTTTTTGGCACCAAAATAAACCAGGGGTACTGGCTATCGTTCAATAGTAATACTTTACACAGCGGCCAATCGGCAAGCTCTATACAATCGCGCTTAAGCTCTGGGGCTAGTTCAAATGTGGGGTGGGTCATCATAGTGTCCTACTTTGTCTTTAATAATTACCACTTTATAGCATTTAGTTGCAGTTGCACACGCTTGGCTTTACCATTCTAAGCAATATTTATTAAAGCGAAGGCAACCCTGTGCTAAAAAAAATAAAACATCTTTCACTGGCCATCCCTCTGCTAGCAAGTGCTGTTAGCGTACAAGCAAAACCACTCTCGCTAGAGCGTATTTTTGACGACCCGAGTTTATCGGGTAAATCTCCTGTGCAATTAAAGTTTTCGCCCGATGGCAATCGCGTTACTTATTTACAAGGCAAAAGTGACGACTATAACCGCTACGACTTATGGGAATATAACTTAAAAGATAACACCAACCGTATGCTGGTCGATTCAGCTAAGTTATTCTCGGGCCCAGAGAACCTCTCTGACGAAGAGAAAGCACGCCGCGAGCGCCAGCGTATTTTTGGCCAAGGTATTCTTGAATATAAGTGGTCTAAAGATGGTAAAGCGTTATTGTTCCCACTTAACGGCGATTTGTATTACTACGAACTAGCAGCAAATAAAAGTAAAAAACTCACCAATACCGAGGCATTTGAAACCGATGCTCGCTTTTCGCCAAAAGGTAATTTTGTATCTTTTATTCGCGAGCAAAACCTGTACGCTTTAGCGCTCGATTCTGGTAAAGAAATTCAACTAAGTAACGATGGCGGCGGCATCATTAAAAATGGTATGGCCGAATTTGTTGCACAAGAAGAAATGAGCCGTATGACCGGCTATTGGTGGGCCGACGACGAGTCTAAAATTGCCTTTACTCGCGTTGACGAAAGCCCAGTAAAAGAAGCGCTACGCAACGAAATTTACGCCGACGAAGTAAAACTATTCAATCAACGTTACCCATTTACTGGCACTAATAACGTTAAAATACAGCTTGGCGTAGTTACCTTAAACAATCAGCAAGTGGATTGGGTTGATTTAGGCAAAGATGAAGATATTTACCTTGCCCGAGCAAAATGGTTAAAAGATAGTAATACGCTCTCGTATCAATGGCAAAACCGCTCACAGCAAACGTTAGAGCTGCGCTTTTATAACAGCAAAACTAAAAGCCAAAAAGTAGCGCTCACCGAAAGTAGCGATACCTGGATAAACTTACACTTTGACCTTGAGTTTTTAAAAGACAAAAAGCATTTTGTGTGGGCGTCTGAGCGTGATGGTTTTAAACATTTATACCTTTATCGCACCAATGGCCAATTAGTACGTCAAATTACTAACGGCGAATGGGCGGTCGATAGCTTAAAAGGCATAGATGAGAAAAAAGGCCTCGTTTACTTTTCAGGCAGAAAAGACACCCCACTCGAAAGCCACTTATACAGTGCCTCGTTATTTAAAAAAGGCGATATTAAACGCATTACCGAGCAAGGCCAATATCACGACGTCGTACTTGCCAAAGACAACAAAACCTTTATTGATAATAGCTCGGCGGTTAATCAGCCAAACGCTGCAGCTCTGCGTAAAATAAATGGCGAGTTTATTACTTGGCTTGAAGAAAACAAGCTAGATAACACGCACCCGCTTACGCCTTACCTAAGTGATTTAGCGACGCCTGAATACGGCACACTTAAAGCCGAAGACGGCCAAGTAATGCATTATAGGTTATTTAAACCAAGCAATATAAGTGACGCTAAAAAACACCCTGTTATTGTAAACGTATACGGTGGCCCACATGCACAGCGAGTAACTAATAGCTGGCGTAGTAAAAACCTATATTTTCAATATATGGCGCAACAAGGCTATGTGATTTTTCAACTTGATAACCGCGGCTCATACAACCGTGGCAAAAAGTTTGAAGATGCTATTTATAAAAATTTAGGTGAAGTAGAAGTTGCTGATCAAATTAAAGGCGTGGAATTTTTACGTACGCTAGATTATGTAGACCCACAACGTATTGGTATTTACGGCCACAGTTATGGCGGTTACATGGCACTAATGACCATGTTTAAAGCTGGCGATTACTTTAACGCCGGTGTTTCTGGCGCGCCAGTAACCGACTGGGCACTTTACGACACTCATTATACTGAGCGTTATTTAGGCCACCCGGCCACTAATGCTAAAGGCTATGAAAACAGTGCGGTATTTCCGTATATTGACGGCTTAAAAGGTCCATTAATGATTTACCACGGCATGGCCGACGACAATGTATTGTTTACTCACGCCACTAAACTATTTAAACAATTACAAGATACCAATAAACCGTTTGAAATGATGACCTATCCAGGTTCTAAACACAGCCTACGCGGTAAAACAGTGCAAACGCACCTACACCAAACCATTACTAACTTCTTTAATCGTCATTTTGATGTTAAATAACAACTAAATGTTGAATAAATAGACTAAAGGCTGATTATAAATCAGCCTTTTTTTTGCCTTAATAAGTGCTAAGTTTAGTTATATAAATAAACTTAATAAAAGCACAGCAGTGCTGTACCCATTAAGGAATAAACATATGCTCAACCTTCGTCGTTTTACTATTTTTCAGCGTTTTGCACTGTTAGTTGGTATCGTTGTATTGGGACTGGTTATATTAAGTATTTCGAGTTTAAGTAATCAGTATCAAGCGCTTAAAAATGAGCAATATCTTAAAACTCAAAACCTAGTAGAAACCGCCTATAGCGTTATTGATCACTTTTATAATCTTGAGCAAAGTAATACCCTCACCCAACAACAAGCGCAGTCGCAAGCTTTAGCTACAATTAGTGCCCTTAGGTACGATAATACCAACTATTTTTGGATAAATGACTACCACCCAAAAATGATAATGCATCCATTTAAGCCAGACTTAAATGGTACAGATTTAACTAATAACAAAGACCCCGATGGCACAGCATTATTTGTAGAAATGGTAAAAGTGACTCAACAAGCAGGTTCAGGGTTTGTACCTTATAAATGGCCTAAACCAGGTAAAGACAAACCAGTTGATAAAATAGCGTTTGTGAAGGGCTTTAACCAATGGCAATGGGTTATAGGTTCGGGCGTGTAGCTCGACAGTATTGATGGTGCATTTGCTGAGCAACGTAATTTAATAATTATAAATGCCGTGGTAATGATTATTGCACTGATTATATTAAGCTACTTTATTGGTAAAAGTATTATTACTCCAACACGCTTAGCTGCCGACATGATGAAAGATATTTCCCAAGGCGAAGGCGATTTAACCCGCAGCTTAGATGAAACCGGAAATGACGAAATATCTGAGCTTTCTCATTCATTCAACGCGTTTATATTGAAAATGCACGAATCGTTAACGCATGTATCGCAAAGCGCGCACGATGTTAATCAACATGCGCATACCGTTGACGAAGCAAGTAAAACAAGCCAATCATTTATTGAATTACAAAACGACAGTAGCACTCAGGTAGCTGCAGCAATGGAGCAAATGACCCATCAAATTCATGATGTGAGTCGCAATGCTGAAGCCGCCGAGCAAGCTGCAAACGATGCAGCTAGTAATGCATCATCAGGTAAAAATGTTGTTGCCAATACAATAACGGCGATTGAAACACTCTCCAGTAATATAGAAACCGTGAGCCGAGTTACCGCCGATTTAGCCAGCGAAAGTAATAATATAGGATCGGTACTTGAAGTAATTAGAAGTATTTCAGAGCAAACTAATTTACTTGCCCTTAATGCTGCGATTGAGGCTGCCCGTGCAGGTGAACACGGCCGTGGGTTTGCCGTTGTGGCAGACGAGGTGCGTACTTTAGCAAGCCGAACTGGTAAAAGCACCGACGAAATTCAAGCTATGATCACTAAGCTGCAAAACGGTGCAAAAGCAGCGGTAGAAGCGGTGAAGTCGAGCCAAGCTCTTTCAGCATCAACGGTTGAGCAGGCATCATCAGCAAACACATCATTAAATGAAATTGAACGCTTAGTTAGTGTGATCACCGAAATGAACAGTCAAATAGCGCGTGCTACTGAGCAGCAAACTTTAGCTGCAGATGAAGTGAACTTGCGTATTAACGACCTAGCTAATTCAACTAAAGAGTCACTCGATAATACCAAGCAATTAACCGGTGCCAGCGAGCAGTTAAAACAAAGTAGCTCACAACTCTCAAGTGTAGTAACTCGTTTTAAATTAGATTAAAAATTAAAAGCCCTGTATTTACAGGGCGTTGTTAATTACTACTTTATGGTAATTACAAACAGTAACTAGCAAATAAACTACTTACCGAGGCTGCCGTTGGCTTGCCATGCTGCCAATCGCCGCCCTCTACTGCGCTACCCGCTATGTCCATATGTACATAAGGTAGTGGCTGAGCTGAGTCGTTACCATGCTTGTATAAGCCGCCAACAATTGCTAAAAACGCCATAGGGAACTGATGTCCTCGTGCCGTTACAGCCGATGCTGCGTTATTACTAGAAAGTACATCGTCTGCTAAAGTACGCGACTTGATAAAGTCATAATCCTCACGACGAGAACGCGATACTTCTGCGCCATCGGCCCATAAGTCGCCGTTATCAGCGAGCTTTCGTGAAATATTAGCACTACGTGCTGGTCCATTTTCAACGTAAGCACCATAAGGACCCATAGCGCGGGCTGCATGGCCGGTTAAAGTGGCCACTGTAAATAGCGTTGGGTTAATTTGGTTTTTAGCTAAATCTTTCATTTCACTTAACAGGTCGCCCATAGCTAAGCGCCCTTCTGCATCTGTATTACCTATACGTACTCGCACACCTTCACGGCTAGTAATAATTTCATCTGGTACAAAACAATCAGAGCCAATTGAGTTACGTACTACCGCTAAGTAAGCAATTACTTTAACGCCCTTAGGTTGGTAGTCGGCCACTGCTTTCATAAAGCCGGCCACAGAAGCTGCACCGCCCTTATCGCGGCTCATGCCCGCCATATGGCCGCCCACTTTTAAATCAGCGCCGCCGGTATCGTATACTAAGCCTTTACCTACAAACATGAGTGTACGAGTTACCTCGCCCTCTGGTACATATTCTAATTTAACTACACGCGGGTGATGATGCTCAACAGCGTACGATGCACGAGCTACTGTGCTAAGCATAGGGTAGTTTTTATCTATAACTGCAAGGTCATCAATAACATCAACTACAACATTACTGCCTTTAAATAGATCAACACAGTAATCTGCAAAACGTGGCGGCGCCATGCGCTCAGGCTCAGTGCCACATAAATCACGCGCTGCGTATTGTCCAGCTGCAAGTGCATTCACTGCTTTAATTGTTTGCTCTGTGGCATCAACCAAACCAATTTGCGTAATTGGCTCAATAGCCTCGCCATGATATTCGCGCGCTTCTAATGGCTGCCACAATGCTTGGCAAGTTCCTAAGTAAGCAACTTCTAGCGCATGCTGATAACGGCTGTCGGCATTTATATTAGGCAAGTAAATAGCAGGGTTAACACTGCCCGATGCTTTAGCTTCATTTATTGCTAATTTTGCAGCATCAAAATAACGGCGTACATCGTCGTAGTCTCTATTTAATGGCCCAGTAGGCGCCAGTACTACACGTTTATTATTAATAACTAATAAAGTTACTTGCTTACCGATACGTGAATCTACTTTTGCTTGCGCTGCAATAGCGTCGCGTAATGGATTGTTAGCTAATTGAGAAAAGTCATCACTAATTATAATGAGTGCGTCATGCGCGTTGCATTCAAGGCTAGCGCTCATTGGCTGAGCCACTACTGCTTTAGGGTATGCCATAAATAAAGGTCCTGTTAAAAACATAAGCCTCTATTATCGTTGATTTGAATATTGAAGACCAGCAAGCTGCGATAAGCTCCCAGCTTAAGTTAACATGCGCTGGCAACTTGTCACTACAGGGTTTACATATCAAGTATGCTCAGCTGCAAATTGTGTTGCGGCTGATTCTTTATTCCTACCCCAATACCTAACAAACGCACTGGTTGCTGTAAGCCGCGTTGATACGCTTTAGCTAATAGTTCGCTAAAAATATCGCTATTTAATTGCTGATGCGCCTGATCGGCTGAGGTCACTACAAAATTAGCAAATTTCACTTTAACACTAAGTTTATTTACCTGATTTTGCAGCTGCTGCTTGTTTAGTCGAGTGGTTAACTCCTCAAGTAGTGAAGGAAGTTGTTCTAGGCATTCTTGTAAACTATTTTTATTGTACTCATAAGTATGCTCAACGCTTAGAGATTTACGTACGCGCTCAGTAGACACCCGGCCTATGTGTTCACCAGCGCACTTTTGATATAACGACACGCCAAAATTACCTACATGTTGCTGCATCCAATTTACGCCTTTTTTGCGTACATCTTGGCCTGTATACAAACCTTTTAAGTTAAGCTTTTCGAGCGTGACCTTACCTACCCCCGGAATTTTACCCAGCGGTAGCTGTGCTAAAAAGGCATCAACCTGATCGGGCAATACTACAAACTGACCATTGGGTTTGTTTTCGTCACTGGCTATTTTGGCAATAAATTTAATTGGCGCAATACCAGCCGAGGCAGTAAGCCCTGTGGCATTATAAATATCAGCACGAATTTGCTGCGCAATAAGTGTAGCGCTGCCTTTACACTGCTCACTATGGGTTACATCTAAATAGGCTTCGTCAAGAGAGAGGGGTTCAATTAAATCTGTATAGCGACTAAACACGGCACGTATTTGCGTCGACACGTCTTTATAAACAGCCATACGCCCAGGCACTATAACTAAGTCGGGGCATAACTGCTTAGCATGATAATTAGACATAGCCGAGCGCACGCCATATTCCCGAGCAATGTAATTTGCAGTAGAGAGTACGCCACGGCGACTATTACCACCAATTGCTAGTGGTACATTGGCAAGTTTAGGGTTGTCGCGCATTTCGACCGCCGCATAAAAGCAGTCCATATCTATATGAATAAACTTTTTCATTACCACTATAACAACTGTTTATTTATACAGCCATTATTATAGAATCACCTGTAATTAGCAAGCTTGCACCCTATTAAAAACAGCGTTTATTATTTTTACGCTTTTTAAAAGAGTACAGCCAAAACCCTGTTTCCAACGCAAAGCCCACAACTGTTAAAGCAATTACACCCGATGCATTACCCATCGCGTAGCAAATAAATGCAGCTATAAAAACTAAACAGACTAAAAGCCAATTAACGACACTTTTCATACATATCTCCCTAGCTGTGTTATATAACAATAAAGCTTTTATTTAATTAAACCAAACATAAAATACCCTAGGTTAATTACCTTGAGGTAATAACCCCATATTGATAATCTAAACACTTTAAAATTAAAGGGCGTAAATGTATGCAAACGTTTAAAGATCAACATCCTATTCATACTGATATTACTGTGGCATGGGGAGATATGGATGCTCTGCAACACGTAAATAATGTCGTTTATTTACGCTATTTTGAAATAGCTCGCATCGATTTTTTAAATAAAATAAATCTTTTTGAAACCATTAGCAGCAAAGGTATTGGCCCTGTGATCAGCGAAAACACCATTCGCTATAAACGCCCGGTTACTTTTCCCGATACTCTCACTGTAGGTGTCACCATTAGCGATATTAAAACAGATCGCTTTATGATGAACTACAACGTGTTTAGCCACGCGCAAAATGCCATTACCACTACGGGCACTTCGCAAGTCGTAATGTTTGACTTTCAAACTGGTAAAAAGTCGCCAATCACTGAGCCGCTTTTATCTGCTATACAGCAATATACCCAAAACTAAGCCAGTAAATAAGGAGCTTATATGCAATACAACCCACTAGGTAGCAGTGGTGTAAACGTCTCAAGGGTCTGCTTAGGTAGTATGACGTGGGGGTTACAAAACACGCAAAGCGATGCAGATCAGCAAATAGCTTATGCGCTTGAGCAAGGTGTTAACTTTATTGATACCGCCGAAATGTACGCTGTGCCGCCATCTCCCGACACCTACGGCAAAACAGAGCAAATTATTGGCAACTGGTTAGCGCGCAATCAAGATAAACGTAGCGACATAGTACTTGCCACTAAAATTGCCGGAAACGGTTTAGAGTGGATACGTGAAGGTAGCAATATTACCCGCCAAACAGTCATTGCCGCGGTTGATGATTCGCTTAAACGTTTGCAAACCGATTACATTGATTTATACCAACTACACTGGCCCAACCGCGCCACGCCACATTTTGCCAAACAATGGCCAGGAATGCTTAAATTTACCGAGGTAGATACGCAGCAACAAACTGCCGATATGCTCGATATATTAGAAGGTTTAAACGACTGCGTAAAAGCCGGAAAAATAAAACACTGTGGCCTTTCAGACGATACACCTTGGGGTGTTAACCAGTTTTCAAACTTAGCTAAAGAGCATAATTTACCGCGCATGGTGTCGATTCAAAACGAATTTAGCCTAGTACACACCAAAGATTGGCCTTACTTAATAGAACAATGTGTACACGAAGATATTGCTTATTTACCTTGGTCACCATTAGCTGCGGGTTCATTAACCGGTAAATATTTAAACGGCGCACGCCCTGAAGGAACGCGTTGGACCTTTATGCAACGTAACGGTATTTTCCGCGATACGCCAAACGCACAACAAGCAATAAAGCAATACGTAGAACTTGCTCACGCCCATAATTTAACCCCAGCAGAACTTGCCCTAGCTTGGTGTAATAAAGTGGATGGCGTAACTTCTACTATTATTGGTGCCACGTCTATGGCGCAATTAAAAGAAGATATAGGCGCGTTTAACCTTACTTTAAGCAATGAAATTCTCGGCGCTATTAATCGTATTTTTAGACAATACCCTATGCCTTATTAAGCTAATGCGCATTAATTAAAAAGACCAAGTTAAAAGTAAAAACCGCAAGCTAAGTGCACCTACTCCATAGGTGCACTTTTAACTTTGCATTATTACTCGGCCCGCCATTTATACGCCAATATACGTTGCCCATTGGCGTACAGCGTGACACTAAATATACTGCCCGCCGTTACTTCACCAACCCCTGCAGGTGTGCCGGTCATTATCACGTCGCCATCTTCTAAGTACATAAAGTCACTAATTTCAGCTAAAATTTGCGCTGGTTTATGTAACATAAAATCGCTATTGCCTTGTTGTATTAGTTGATCGTTTATTTTGAGCTCAAAGCTAAAATGTTGCATCTCCTCGCTAAGCTCAACAAACGGCGTTAATAGCACAGAGCCGTCAAACGCTTTTGCTCGCTCCCACGGCAAGCCTTTGTTTTTTAACTTAGCCTGCACTTCGCGTTTGGTTAAATCAAGCCCTAAGCCAACGCCAACTAAACGACTATTTTTTACCACAAAGCAAAGCTCGGTTTCGTAATGTAAAGCATCCTTATTATGCTTAGCTAGCAACTTAGTACCAATTGCACTATTAGGCTTATTAAATAACACCATTTGCTCTGGCAGTTCATTATTTAACTCTGCAATGTGTGCGGTGTAATTACGCCCTACACACACCACTTTTGAGGGTAATACTTGCTCACAACCCAATGTTACTAACTGCATAAATCAACTCTATATTGTTGGTTAAATAAGTGTTTCGAGCAAAGCTAAATTAATTGGTTTAAGCAGCACTTGCTCAATTTCAAGCTGTTTAATTTTTACTGGATCAGGTTCCATACCACTAACAATAACGCGCTTTAATTTTGGATAATGTTGTTTTATATGGTTTGCTAAATCTAAACCACTGCCGTCGGGCAGGTTCATATCTAGCAGTACTTTATCGTAGTTAGCGTCTGCTTTAAGTATGGCTAAACAATGCTCATAACTGCTTGCTATTTGTGTTTCAACCCCTAAGCTTTCTAGTAAAAGTTGCGTTATTTGCGCCGCATCGGCGTCGTCTTCTACTAATAAAAAGCGGGTATTACTATGGGTAACTTCGGGGGGAATTAATACATCTGCTGTTTTATTATTTTTACTAAGCGTATCTTGTAAGCACTGATACAGTAAGTTGGAATCGACTGGTTTTGCTATCACATTATTAAACCCTAATGCCGATAACTCATTATGAATGCCTTTCATAGTTGCTGCCGTTAAGGCAATAATTGCGCCTTCAAAGCCAATTTTTCTAAGCTCTATGGTGGCTTCTTTTCCGCCCATAATTGGCATATGTATATCCATAAAAATAGCGTCGTAGTCTATTCCTTGTTGCTGGGCATTACGTACTTTTTCAAGCGCTTGCTTACCGTGCTCAGCGTAATCTACTTTTGCTCCTGCAGAAGTGATCATGTGGCCAACTAAAACGCGTAAATCACGTAAATCATCAACCACTAATACCCTACCATTAACTTTACATGGTGCATTTTTTTGCTGCATATTAGGGGTTAAGTCAAGCCTTAATAAGCTACGCTCTACATTTTTAATATTGCCCGGATAGAGCGAAATAATAAATTTAGAGCCTTTGCCTATTGCTGAATCTAAGGCTATTGAGCCCTGCATTCTGTTAAGTAACTCAGTACAAATAGCAAGTCCTAAACCTGCACCGCCCACTGCACGCGACTCAACATCGGCTATTTGTTCAAACGGTTTAAATATAAGCGCTTGTTTTTCGGGGGCAATGCCCATGCCCGAGTCTTCAATACTAAAAAATAGCATTTCACGGTCGCTAACAAACTCAGTCCAAGCACAAAGAGTTATTTCGCCTTGCTCGGTAAATTTAATTGCATTGTTGATAATGTTTATAAGTATTTGTCGAAGGCGAGTTGCGTCAATATTAACGATTAAAGGCAAGGGTTGCAGCGATTCAAAGCGTAATGACAAGCCCTTATCAAGCGCCGACACTCGCATTAAAGTAAATACGTCAGCCATTAAGCTATCAAGATTTACATCACTGCAATTAAGTTCAAGCTTATCGGCCGCTATTTTTGATAAATCGAGGACGTCATTAAGTAAGCTTAATAAGTGTTTACCATTGCGATAAATTACACCTAGCTCGTTTTCGGCTTGTTTACTAAAGTCGCTTTGCATTAATAATTCGGTGTAACCTAAAACCGACGACAGCGGGGTACGTAGTTCGTGGCTTAAGTGCGCTAAAAAGCGATCTTTCGAGCGGTTTTCGGCTTCGGCTTTTAATCGTTCGAGTCGCTCATCTTCAACATCGCGACGGGCTAAAGCATAACGTATTGCGCGCGCAAAGCGGCTAGTGGTCATTTCACTTTTAACTAAATAGTCTACAGCGCCGGCATCAAGTGCAGCCGAATCTAACGCTTCATTAGATTGCCCTGTTAACATAATTATTGGGCCACTAAAGCCGTTTTTTATTGCTTGTTTTAATACACTTAAGCCATCTGAGGCACCTAAGCGATAATCTAGCAGACAAATGTCATGCTTATTCTCACTAAGTACTTTAACTGCTTGCTTAGGGTCGCTAACCCACTCAATCTCAAATGTATGGGAACTGAGCTGCTCAAGATAATCGCTAGTAAGAATATAATCATCTTCATCATCTTCAACAAGTAGCAGCTTGGTTGCCTTAATAGACATGCAATCTCCCGTTTTAGTGGCTGTTTTTAATCATTATAAGTATTTGGTAACTCTACAAACTCAACCCAGTACTTACCGAGTGCTTTCATTAGTTCAACTAAACCATCAAAGGTAACTGGCTTAGTTATATACGACGCAGCACCTAAGTCGTAGCCTTTAACCATATCTTCTTCTTGCTTTGAGGTAGTTAAAATAACAACAGGTATACCCTTTAAGCATGGGTTTGCTTTAATAGCTTGCAATGCCTCGCGGCCATCCATACGTGGCATATTTAAGTCTAATAAAATTAAACCTGGTCTGGGTGATGTATCTTTTTGCTCAAATTTACCTTTTCGCTCCAAGTACTCTAATAGCTCCACACCATCTTCAACAAAATGTAACTCGTTAAGTACACGGCTTTCGGTGAGGGCATCTTGAGTTAATAAACGATCATCTTCATCATCATCAGCCATTAAAATAGTGATTGGTTTTACTTTCGTAAGTGGCATTTAAGCCTCTCCTTGCAATGTGAAAAGCTCGCTTTCCACAGGTAGTTTTATTATGAAGCTTGCACCCTCACCCATGTTACTTTGTGCTGTTATAGTACCGCCATGACGCTCTACTATACGCCGACAAACAGATAAACCTATGCCGGTGCCTTTATATTGCGAACGCCCATGTAAACGCTGAAATGGAACAAATATTTTATCTGCATAATCTGGCGAAAAACCAATACCGTTGTCTTTAACGGTAATTATTTGCCAACAAACTTCGGTATTATGCCCTTCACTAAACTCACTCGTTTTTATGTGTTCAATATTAATAACTGGTTGTTGTTCTGGATGCCTAAATTTAACTGCGTTTGAAATTAAGTTTAAAAATAACTGTTGCATCTGGCTTGGGTCGGCCTGAATTATTGGCATATCGCCCACATTAACCTGTGCATTAGACTCTTTAATTGCAATTTCTAAATCACTTAAAATATCATTTAATACATTATTTAAATCGGTATCAACAAAGTTTTTGCCACGGGTGGTAATACGCGAAAACTCTAATAAATCATTAATTAAATTAGACATGCGCTGCGCTGCATTTTTCATGCGCGCTATATAATCCATGCCTTTTTCACCTAGCTCATCTTTAAACATAGTTTCGAGACGATCACTAAATGCTTGAATTTTACGCAGTGGCTCTTGCAAGTCATGGCTTGCTACAAAGGCAAACTCTTCTAGCTCGCGGTTACTGCGGCTCAACTCATCTGAATAAAGCGTTAGCTCTTGAGTTCGCTCTGTCACTTTGTTAGCTAGCGTTTCGTTTTGTTTTTCAAGCTCTGCACGATACTGCGCAGCATTTCTTAAATTTAACCGTGTAAGTACAAACATGCCTATAATTAGCAAACCGCTAGTGACTGCGGTAATAACAAAGGTAATTTTAGCTTCATTTTTTATTTTTGCTAACTTAGAAAAATGGCTAACTTTAAACAGCATTTCTCGATCTTGAATTTCGTTTACCGCTAAGCGAATTTTTTTATACAGCTCTCGTCCTTTATCTGTGTTTACTAAATACAGCGCACTGCGCTCTTTATTATTTTGCGCTAAGTTAACGGTCTTTTTTAATTCAATTTCCTTTTGATCCACTAACGACAATAACAGTGCAATACGCTCTGCCTGGCCATTAATTTCTGAACTTAATGATTTTACATGCTCAGTTTGTGACTCAAGCTGCTCAAGTGCATCATAATAAGGAACTAAATAATCACTTTTTTCTGTAAGTAAATAACCTCGCTGACCCGACTCGGCCTGCACAACTGACAAATGTAACTTTTCGATAGCGCTAGTGAGCATACTGGTATTGTCTAAACTATTTTGTGTTTGGCTTAACCCGTGTATGGTATTTACTGCCAAAAATGCGTTACCAATAATGATAGATAACACCACAACAATAAATGTTGCCCAAATGACATTAGCTTTACTTGGTTCTTTTTGCGTACTCATTTAGCATCCTAATTCAAAGAGATAAATTATTGCGAGTCTGTAATTGTTTGTAAGCTTTCGCTGCACTGTTGGCAGTTAGCAATAATTTTATTTAGCGCATCGAGTGCTTTCTCTTTTGGCATATCGTTTTCTAGCACCAGCTTTATAAGCTCTGCATTCATCGAAATTCGATTAAGTGGTGCTCTAGCATCGTGTACTAACTCATTCAGAGGTTTTTTACTGTGATTGCTCATTGTTTTCCTCAAATTTTATTTATATTCGCCAATGCCACCATAAGCATTAAGGCGGTTATAAAGTGTTTTAGTACTAATACCCAGCATTTGTGCAGCCAGTGTTTTATTACCTTGTACCTTATCGAGCGTGGCATGAATAAGTTCTTTTTCTACTTCTTCAATGGTTTGTCCTGCCGATACTTGCTTGTCGTTAACTTGGCTATTCACTTTTGAAAATGGCGACTCTAAATTATCGGGTAAGGTAATATCACTGGTTTGTGGTTCGCTCATAATAAAGGCACGATGTATTGCATGGCGTAGCTCGCGCACGTTACCAGGCCAGTCATAGCTTTGTAGCTCTTTTAACTGTTCGTTATTCCAATTAAATGCGGTGCCATTTTCATCATTTAATTGCTCTAAAAAGGCATTTGCTAATAGTGGAATGTCTTCTTTACGATCGCGCAGTGCGGGTATATCTATAGGAAACACTGCCAATCTAAAATAAATATCTTCACGAATAATATTATTTTGCGCTAAATCGGTAAGTGAGCGGTTAGTGGCGGAAATAACTCGGCAATTTGTAGGTATTTCGCGGTTTCCGCCAACACGTGTTACTTTCTTTGTTTCTAGCACGCGCAGTAAGTTAGGTTGCATACCAATTGGCATTTCGGTTACTTCGTCTAAAAATAACGTGCCGTCATTTGCTTGTTCAAACACGCCTTCTTTACGTGCAATAGCACCGGTAAATGCGCCTTTTTCATGGCCAAACAGCTCACTACTAATTAACTCTTTTGAAAAACCACCACAGTTACTTGCCACCAGCGGTCCTTCACATTCGCTGGCATTATGAATGGCCTGAGCAACCACTTCTTTACCCGCACCACTTTCGCCCATAAGCATTACGTTGGCGTGGGTTTTAGCCACTCGCTCTATCATGGTGTACAGCTTATGCATTGCTGTAGACTCGCCTATTAGCGTACCAAAGTGGCGGGTTATAGCTGATGATTTCGTTTTTTTAATGGTTTTTTTCGGGCCATTTAACACCCTTTCAAGATCTTCACGCTGCAATGGCTTTAATAAATGCGCAACATTAGGTTCGCACATGTCGGCTAAAATCCCCTTTACCGAAGGGTGCCCAGATATTAGAGTTATTTTAGGTGAATGGCCTATCATTTTTAAATGATCAAGTAGGTGTAAGCCGCTACCGTCGGGGAGCATAAAGTCGAGCAGTATATGATCAAAACTATTGTTTTCTAGCCACTGATGGGCTTCTTTTAAACTGGTTGCTGTACTTATGTTATGGCCGAGGAATTCGACTATATGACAAACCACGTCACTAAACTCAACGTCATCGTCCACTAATAGTATATTTAACATGATTAATCCCTATGCTTTTTTATTATTCTACTTGGCCTTAGCACTAAAAGAAAGGCGCGCTATTTGTAGCTTAAATTACAGAGCTTATATTATTTAGTTACATTTTCATCAGTGAACAGTGTAAGCATACTTGATGTACTTAAACTTAAAAAACACTCACTTTATATACTATTTAATAAAAACCTAAAATAAATAACTGATATAATTTAACTTTATTACAGGAGAGCCAATGCGCCCATTAAAAACCCTCATTCACCCAAGTATTAATATTGAACAAGGCAGCCAATTTACACGTATTACCGCCCGCGCTATTGCCATGCATAAACAGCATATTTTATTAATGTATACAAAGAGATACGATGACTTTAGTTTACCTGGTGGCGGTGTTGATGAGCACGAAAGTATAGAGCAAGGGTTAATACGTGAGCTACAAGAGGAAACCGGCGCACAAAATATAGTAATAAAAAAAGAGTTCGGCCTATATGAAGAGTACCGCCCTTGGTACAAAGACGACTTTGACATTATTCATATAAAGTCTTATTGCTATGTATGTAATATTGACCAAAAGTTAGGCCAAGCGCAGCTTGAACACTACGAGCAACAAAATGGTATGGTTGCCAAGTGGGTAGATATAAATGAAGCAATTGAGCATAACGAGCGAACACTTACCACCAGCGATAAGCAAGGGCTGTCGATTATTCGCGAAACCTATTTACTCAAAGAAATAGCTAAACAGTTATAGCCTGTAATTAGCTTTACTTACACCTGAGTAAAGCTCAACAAGGTATTTTTTTTGTGCTATAAAAACGATACAAGCCAACTAAATTACTGCTTAAAAATAAGCTTTCCATAACAATAGCGACCGGAGAGCCTGCAAAAACGTTATGGCTTATCCAAAATAAAGTACCTACAACCATACATAAACGCATATGTAAGTCGTGCTTTTGAAACGATGCAAACGTTTGAATTAACGTCGCAATAAGTGCCAGTGCGCTAAACCAATCTTGCCAAGTAAAATAAACAGCCACGCAACACAACAGCATAAAAGCATACATTGCCCACGTTTTACGTGCATAAATGCAGTAAAAATACCTAAAGGCGGCAATTAACATTAAGCAACCTGCGCTATTGTGCCCCAACATAAAAAAGTGCACTGCAGTCAGCAATACCGACATAAATAAGCAGGTTAAAATTAACGAACGCGACTTAAACTGAAACGAAGCAAGGTCAAGTAATGTTGCTATAGCAACTAACGACTGAGCAATTAAAAACATAGTGACTCCTTAAAACAGCAAGTCTAACTAGCTTTAACGTTATTACTCTTAACTTAAGTTAAGTCGTTTACGAATTCTTGATAAAGAAATTGCCGAAATACCAATATACATAGCCACTTGAGTTAAACTTAGCTGCGCCAACCAATGGGGCTTTTCGGCTAATAAATAACGGTAGCGTTGCTCGGGTGTATTAAGCAATAAAAATGCTTCTTTGGCCTCTTTAAATATAAGCTGCTGCGCAATAAGTTGTTGCTTAATTATTTGCCATTCGGGTTGATTAAATATATTCAATGGGACGCTAATAACGCTTACCCTATTAATTACTTTTAGTTGATAAAACGCTTCGGTATTCGTTAGCCAGTTTCCATAAAGTAGCGCAAACTCACCTTTAAAGTAAAACTCCTTACACCTTTGCCCGCCCTGTGCATCATCATGTATTGCACCTAACACCCCATCAAGAATTAAATAGCCATAACGCTGCTTTTGTCCTTGTTGTAACAATACGGTATTGCGCGCTATATGCTCAATTGGGTATTGCGCTGCAAGTTGCAGTTTTAAATTTGCAGCAAGTTCTTGATAGCTATCGCCTAGCGGCAAGATTGAAATTTCATTCATTTATATTAACCATTTTTTGATGAGGGTTTACTGGCTCTAACTTGCAAGCTAATAATAAAAAGCTAAGCCTAAAAATACGTAAATTACTTTAATTTTCTTGTAAATTTTGCAGCTACTTGCATTGTTTACAAAATATAACAGATAAATAAACTATAAAAATATTAAATTCATATTATAAAAAACATTAAATTCATTAATAACATAAACTTATAAATAAACTCGAATAGAACCTTAACTGGCATTACCTTTGCACTTCTCAGTACAGACAAACATAGAGGAGATTACAATGAGCAACACAGTTAATACGATCAATCCAACAACTGAGCAAATCATTAATACCTATACGCTGCTGTCGCAACAGCAAGCTGAGCAGGTAATCGAAAAATCTCATCAAACCTATTTACAGTGGCGCTTAGTGTCAGTGACCGAACGTGCAAAACACTTAAACAAATTAGCTTCATTATTCGAAGAGCAAAAAGATGCCATAGCCAAGCTTATGACCGAAGAAATGGGTAAAGTATACGCCCAAGGTTTGCAAGAAGTTGAACTGTGCGCAGGCATTTGTCGTTACAGTGCCGAGCACGGCCCTAAAATTCTTGCTGATGAAGAACGTGACATGGACGGCGGTCGCGCAATTGTTAGCTATCAGCCTACGGGTGTACTACTTGGCATTCAGCCTTGGAACTTTCCGCTTTACCAGGTAATTCGTTACAGCGCCGCTAATATTATGGCCGGTAACACCACAGTGTTAAAGCATGCCAGTAATGTATTTGGTATGGCCGAAAAAATTGAAACCTTGTTTAAACAAGCCGGATTTCCTGAGCACTGCTTTAGTAACCTACTTATTGATGGCAAAACAGCCAGCGCACTCATAGCGCATAAAGCGATTAGCGGCGTTACCTTTACCGGTAGCGATAGCACAGGTAAAAAAGTGGCCGAGCAAGCAGGTAAATACGTTAAAAAAACCGTACTAGAGCTTGGTAGTAACGACGCATTTTTAGTACTTGATGACGCCGATTTAGAGCTTGCCGTAAAAACCTGTGTAACAGGACGTATGATCAACAACGGCGAAACGTGTGTTTCGGCAAAACGTTTTGTAGTGGTTGAGTCTCTGTATGATGACTTTAAAGCACAAGTAAAACAGCAGTTTGAAGCCATGAAAATGGGCGATCCAATGGCCGACGGCACTGATTTAGGCCCAATGGCACGTAAAGATTTACGCGATGGTATTCACGAGCAAGTAATGCAATCGGTTAAAGCAGGAGCAAACATAGTCACCGGTGGTGAAATACCAGAGCAAACCGGCTTTTACTACCCTCCTACGCTACTTGATAATTTAGCGCCAGGCATGCCAGCATACGATGACGAATTATTTGGCCCTGTTGCCTCGCTTATAAAAGCGAAAGACAACAACGATGCAATGAAAATTGCTAACTCGTCTCGCTATGGTTTAGGTGGCGGCATTTTCTCAAAAGACGAGAAAAAAGCCATTGAGCTGGCTAAAAAGCACTTCGACACCGGCATGATCAACATAAACGGCTACGGTTTAGCGCAACCAAACTTACCATTTGGTGGAGTTAAAGAAAGTGGCTACGGTCGAGAGCACGGCGGCTTTGGCATGCGCGAATTTGTGAACGTTAAAAGCATCATGATCCACAGCTCATAAACTTACTATAAAGTACGAGTACTAAACACTCGTTACTAGAAAGTAAAATAAAACACCGCGCTAATTCAGCGCGGTGTTTTTGTATTCAATTTATCTAACATCAATTTTTGTTATTACGATTTTATATCGCACTTTTACTCATCATTTTTATCACGTGCTAAAACGCAGCACCTAAGCTCTTTATAAATTAATTACTGAAAGCTTAACTCTTTTCAAACACTGGCACTTTGCGTTTATCTGCTTTGCTCATAGCGAGTTGTTGAATCTCTTCTTGCTTGTGCTGCGCCGATTTAGTTTCTAGCGATTGTTGGTCGGCATTTTCAAAGGTTAGCTCGGTTAATAGCGCGAAGTGATCAGAACCGTATTTAGCTAATCGTTTTATACGCTTTACTTTAAACCCTTCGCTGTGAAATAAATGATCCAGCGGCCAGCGCATAAAAAAGTAACTTGCATGAAAAGTATTGTAAAAGCCACGGCCTTTACGGGGGTCTAGTAAGCCACTAATTTGCATAAACAAACGGGTACTGCGCGACCAAGCTACGTCGTTTAAGTCGCCGGCAACTATGGTTGGCCGTGTTGGGTTTTTAAGTGCTTTTGCTACCATAATTAGTTCTGAGTCGCGCGGCCGCGATGAGTCTTCTTCGGTGGGGCTTGGTGGCGCTGGGTGAATAAAGTGCGCTTGCATTTTAACCCCTTGTGCACTTGCAAATAAAATATGAATTGACGGTATGTCGTCTTCTATTAGCTGGCATATTTGTGCGTCAAATATTTTAAATTTACTGTATAGGTGCATGCCGTAACGGTTGTCTTTAGGGCACTCTATGTAATATGGATAGTCTTTTTTAAGTACTGATAACTTATTTTGCCACCAGCTGTCACTTTCAAGGGTAATAAGCAGGTCGGGTTGATGCTGATCAACCAAGCTAATTAATTGCTCACTGTTATGGTTCGACATAAGTACATTTGCCGACATAATTCTTACACTGTGCGCAATGTGTTTTGAGGCGCTTTGCACTTCTTTTTTTGCCAACCAAGTATATGGGTATATCCACTTTCCCTGTAAAAACAGAATTAATACAGCGCCTGCAACAATATACAAAAAGTCTGTGGCGTTATTAAATGCAAAGTACCCAGCAACACATGCTATAAAGCTTGCAATATAAAACACTTGTAAGCGAATAAAGTCGCAACCACGCACCAGGTAATGCTGGCTATACGCCATAGGTAATAGCGTTATAAATAATAAAAAACTTGTTATTATTGCCAGCGTAATAAACATTTAAATTCCTGTTGGTTGCTTATCGACTCAAAATAGACAGTATTTCGCGCGTGTCGTGTACCATATGAATAATAGTACGATCTACCTCTATGCGTACAGTACCTTTATCTCGGTATCTGTCTATTACTTTGGCACGCTTATAAATATCACGCTCTAAAATATCACCTCTGTGGTAACTTTTATGCCAACCCGGTGGTGTCCACCCTTGACGAATAAGTTTTTTAGCTTCTTTTTTAGATAAGTGGTTATCGTGGCGATCATATTTTTTATGGTGTTTTTTCCACTCATGCTTATTTGAATAGTGTTTTTTATTATGGTGTTTTTTATTGTAGTGCTTGTTTGAGCCATGCTCGTATTTACTATGTTTATTATGGTGCTTATCATAATAATCATCTTTGTCGTGCTTTGCTTGTGCGTTAAATGAGCTCAATATTAAAATAATTAATGCGCTATAAATGGTTTTATACATAGTTAATCTCTGCTTTAGTTAATAACGCAAGATTAACAAGTTAGCCTGAACATTATATGAAACTCTGTATAAATTAATCTTAACGCTGCTTATATTGCGTTTTACAATGGCTGCGCATAATGGCGGGATCACGCAGCTTTAAATGTTTGGTTTTGCGCCCAGCGTGGCGTTTTCGCCATACTTTAAAGCTACCGCTGGCAATATTTTGGCGCATAAAAACCACCAACTGCGAATAGTTTAAGCCATAAAGTTGCTCTATTGCTTCAAACGGGGTTCTATCCTCCCATGCCATTTCTATAATGCGCGATTGCTGCTGGGCGTTAAACATAGTTATTTTCTCTTTAAAAAATAACTAATACGAAGCACTAAAATTGCACGATCAATTTAACTTAAGCCATATAAAATAGAGATATATTTAATTACGGTTATTTTTTATCATTATTTTAGAAGAAGAAAGTTTAAGTGTATGATATTAAATATATCTATAACCAAGTATAGAGAAGTTAACTATGTTTACAAAGCTGCCACGCTGGGTTGAATATGGCGCATTTACACTGGCATTTATTGCCGGCATTGTGAACGCCGTGGGTTTATTAGGATTTGAACATCAGGCTATTTCTCATTTGTCGGGCTCTGTTACTTTATTTGGCATTAAATTAATGAGTGATGGCAGTGCGGCATTATTACTGTTTAGTATCATAATTAGCTTTATGCTTGGCTCTGCGTTGTCGGGGTTTTTACTCAACGGTGGTTCGTTAAAGTTAGGCCGACATTACGATACTTTATTGTTTATTGAAGGGTTATTACTACTAGCCAGTGCCTACTTACTTTATAGCTCCTTTGTTTATGGCATAGTGCTGGCATCTGCCGCTTGTGGTTTACAAAATGCGCTGGCAACCAATTACAGTGGCGCAGTAGTACGTACTACACATTTAACCGGTATTTTTACCGACCTTGGTTTAATGATGGGCCGCGCATTAAAAGGCGATGCTGTAGATGGCCGAAAATTCATGGTGTTTTTACTGATCACCCTAGGTTTTTTATGCGGTGGTGTAATTGGGTTTATGCTATTTGAATTGTTTTCTGTAGCAACTTTAGTAGTACCGGCTGTTATGTGCTTTATTTTATCAATTACTTATCGGCTTTATCGTTTACGCAATACCGTTTAACGCAAGTTATTTCAATACGTTTGCCTAACGCTTACCATAGCACTATTGCCATATAATCAATGTGTAGGAATATATGAAACGCCATTACTTACCCCCTTTGCTGTTACTCTCTCAGCTACCACTTATAGCCATTGCCAAGCAAAATGATGCTCAGCCAATTGAGCGCATAACAACCACTGCGTCGCGTGTTGAGGCGCTTAGTACACAGTTACCCGTAATTATTAGCGTGCTCAATGAAGCACAATTAAATGCCATTGCTCCTACGCATATTGAAGAAGCCATGCAAAGAGTCGCTGGCGCAAATATACAACGTGGTAATGGCCAAGAATATTTACCCGCGCTGCGCTCACCTGTTTTATCCGGTGCAGGTGCCTGTGGTGGTTTACTCACACTTGAGGATGGTATTGCACTAAGAGCAGCTGGGTTTTGTAATATAAACGAGTTGTTTGAAGCACATAGCGAAATGGCGCAGCGTATAGAGGTACTTAAAGGCCCTGGCTCTGCCCTGTATGGCTCAAATGCGGTGCATGGGGTTATTAACGTGATCACCCCAGATACAACGCAAGATGGCGGCTTAATCGGACTAGATTATGGCTCGTTTGGCTATAACCGCTATAAATTACGTGCTGGCCACGATATGGGCAGCAGTGGGTTAGGTATTAACGCCAGCATTACTGACGACAGCGGCTATCGCGATGATGAAAGCGTAAAACAACAAAAGGTAAACTTACGTCACCGGTATAATAATAGCGATTTAGCGCTTACTTCTGGGCTTACTTATACCCATTTAGATCAACAAACCGCAGGCTTTATTACTGGCCTTAAAAGCTATAAAGACGAGAGCATAGCACAACAAAACTTTGATCCGGATGCGTTTAGAAAAGCACGTTCGTTACGAGTATGGAGTAACGCCACTTGGCAAATAAATGACGATACACTCTCAACAACGGTGTATTTTCGTAACCAAAGTATGGACTTTTTTAAGCATTTTTTACCTGGTACGCCACTAGAGTACAACAGTCAAACCGGTGTGGGGCTGCAGTCGCTTTATCAGCATCAGCTAGAGGATAATATTAAGCTTAACTTTGGCCTAGATGGCGAATACACCCGCGCCGACTTTTTACAAAGTCAAAACAAGCCAACTCAAGGCTCGGCATTTTTAGTTGCTACGGTCCCCCAAGGTAAGCATTACGATTACGACGTAAATGCCACTTTATATGCACCTTTTGCCAGTGTTGATCTGCAACTAAACGATTGGTTAGTGACTCTTGGCGCTCGTTATGAGCACATGCAATACGACTACACTAACAACATGTTAGCGGGGCGCACGAAAGAAGACGGTACAGAGTGCGGATTTGGTGGTTGCCGATATAGCCGCCCTGCAAGTACAAAAAATAATTTTAGTAACTTATCGCCAAAACTTGGGGTTAGCTATCAGTACACTGTTAATAACCTGCTTTATGCTAACTTTTCGCGTGGCTACCGAGCGCCACAAGCCGCCGAGTTATATCAGTTACAACGCCAGCAAAACACCACTAATTTAAGTGCCGAAATAGCTAATAATGCTGAGTTTGGCTTAAAAGGCGTTTATCAAAATAGTCGTTATAATTTATCGGTTTATGCTATGAGTAAGCACCATACTATTTACCGCGACAGCGACTTTTTTACCGTGAATAATGGCAGCTCGCGCCACCGCGGGATTGAGCTTGAACTTGAGCATGCTCTCACCTCAACTTGGTCAGTTAACTTTGCCGCCAGTTATGCCAAGCATAGTTATACTAATGAGCAAATACTCAATAATATCAATATTAAAGATAATGATGTTGATACCGCCCCGCGTAAAATTGCCAATTTAGATTTAACCTGGCAGGCGTTTAATAACGCCAATGTGGCACTGCAATGGCATCATGTTGGTCGTTACTATACCGATCCTGAAAACTTACACAGTTATGACGGGCATGACATTTTAAGTTTACGAGCACAGTGGCAAATAACAAATAACTTAGCGCTTGCAGCGCGTATTATTAACTTAACCGATACCGCTTATGCCGAGCGCGCCGATTACACTAGCTTTACCGGCGACCGCTACTTTCCAGGGCGGCCACGTAACGCCATGATCTCAGCAACTTATAGCTGGTAAACATCCAGATCGCTCATGTAACGCATGGGCGATTTTTTCATTACTTTTTTAAACATAGTAATAAACGCACTCACCGACTCATAACCTAATAGCTCCGATACCTGCTGCACACTTTGCTGATTAGATAACGCCTGCAGTGCAATTATAATATGCAATTGAGTGCGCCATTTACCAAAGGTCATACCGGTTTCTTTTTTTATTAACCGCGCTAAAGTACGTTCAGTTAAAGCAAATTGCTGTGCCCATTGTGGCAATGTTTTACGGCTATAAGGCTGGCTAATAAGTTGATTGCTCATGTTTTTAATAACACTGTTTTTTGATAGTACAAAGTCTAAAGGTTGAATTGGCATATCCACCAGCTGATCAAATAATACCTGTGCAAGCCGTGCGGTTTTACCCGTTAAGCTATAGTTTTGCTGATTACTTGCCAAACTAAGCATTAACTCTTTTATTAATGGGCTAATGGTTAATGTACAGGCTGTACTTGGCATACCTTGTAAGTTTGCATCAATAAATAAGTGGCATAAATGCGCATTATCAGATGCTCTATTACTGTGCTCTACATTTGCCGGGATCCAAATGGCGCTATGAGTAGGCACCATCCACATTTTTGTTGCCACTTCACAGGTAACATAACCGTGCAGGGCTAAAATTAACTGCCCTTTTGGATGAGTATGCAGCGGAATTTCACGGCTAAGCTGGGCATATTCTATTTTAGCAATAACCGGCTGCGGCATGATTTCAAAGTTTTTTATTTCATTCCAATCTTGGGGAAGCTGCATTTTGTCTGTTTTTAGTTATTTAATGTCTCTTTTACTAAATTATAGTGATGACTTAGCCTTTATACTAGTCTCTATTGCTTCTTGCTAAATAACCAACCTGCTAGGACGTTTACCTTGTTAACTCAACAATCTCAATCTCGCTTATCTTACGCATTATTAGTACTGGGAATTTTACTTATTGCCAGTAACTTACGTGCGCCAGTGACTGGTTTAGCCCCCGTGCTGGACCAAATAATTCTTAGTTTTAATTTAAGCGCATCACAAGCCGGTATGCTTACCACCTTACCGTTAATTGCATTTGCTTTAGCAAGCCCATTAGCCACTAGTTTAGCTAAAAGGCAAGGCTTAGAAGTGTCGCTTTTTATTGCCCTTATTTTAATTGGCTTAGGCTTAGCATCGCGCATGATAGATTCTGTGCCGGTACTTTATTTAGGCACCGCCGTCATTGGGGTCGGCATTGCGATAGGTAATGTGCTGTTACCGAGTTTAATTAAGCGCGACTTTGCACACAAAGTGGCTGTAATGACCTCGGCGTATGTGCTTGCTATGGGTATTTTTGGCGGTAGTTACTCAGCGTTAATTATTCCCCTTGCCGAATATAAACAAATGGGCTGGCAAATTGCTTTAGCCAGTTACGCGTTAATTACTTTAATAAGTTTATTTATTTGGTTACCGCAATTAAAGCTACGCACCAAACCGACTAAAGATCTGGTTGAAAACACCGGTGACGTTAAAGTGTGGCGCCAAGCCCTTGCGTGGCAAATTACCTTGCTACTTGGCTGTAACTCGTTATTTACTTATATAATTATTGGCTGGTTACCAAGCATTTTAATAGACAGTGGCCACAGCGCACAACAAGCGGGTGCGCTGCAAGGCTCATTTCAGGTAGCTTCGGCTTTACCCGGTATTATCTTAATTCCCTTATTAGCAAAACTAAAAGATCAGCGCGTACTCACCTTTGTTTTAGGAGTGTTGGCAAGCCTGTCGTCGATTGGACTGTTGTATATGCCAGACTATGCGTCTGTGTGGTCAATCACTATGGGGTTTTGCTCGGGTGCATGCTTTATATTGGGCTTGTCGTTTATTAGTTTACGTACTCACGACTCACATCAAGCTGCGGCACTTTCTGGTATGGCGCAGTGTATTGGTTATTTACTTGCCGCTACTGGGCCTATTATTGCAGGTGCGCTGCATAGTTATTTTGGTAACTGGGCATCTACTTTATGGTTTTGCGCGGGTGCGAGCGCGCTATGTGCGGTGTTTGGTTATTTAGGCGGGCGTAATATTACTATGCGCAACAAAGCGTAAGCGTTAATTAAAAGTGGGCGGTGTAATCATTTGCCCACTTTTATAACTAATTATAGTTTAGTACTTTTTATATATTTAGCTTAAACAGCGCCAATACATTCAACCTCTACAACTGAATTTAGTGCTAACGCTTTTACTGCAAACGCACTGCGCGCAGGATATGGCGGGGTAAAGTATTCAGCATATATTTTATTAAACATTTTAAAGTCATTTATGTCGGTTAGCATAACCGTACACTTTACTATGTTTTTCATACTGTAATTATGCTGCTCTAGGGTGCTTTTTATATTTTCGAGCGTTTGCCTAGTCTCTGCTGCAAAACCACCTTGTGCTAGTTTACCACTGCTTGTAAGCCCAATTTGACCCGACATATACAAGGTATTATCGACCCTTACAATTTGCGAAAAAGGTAAACTTGCTGAGGCCGCATTTAAGTGCTCAATATCACTGTTTTTTGCATTAGCAAAACCATTGCTCAATACACTGGCGAATAAGGTAATTAATGTTATTTTTTTCATCATAAACCTAATTTTTTGGGGTGGTGGCAAATGCAGGCACTTGCACTAAATCGTTCAACCAACTAACGCTAGACTGACACCAAATTTGCGCTACTGGCGTAAACTCATCGCGTTGATCAACCGCCCCTATTCTAAGGCCATATACACGGTTTTCTGTCGCTTCGTTGGTAGCATAAAGTGAGGTGCCACAATTACCACAAAACCCTTGCGCACGTTTATTACCACTTTGCGCCGTTTTTATATATTCTTTAGGCTTACCTTGCGTAAAAGTAACGCCGTTAGGCTCACTCATTATTACCGCTCTAAATGGCCCACTCGACATGCGTTGGCAATCACTACAGTGGCACACTAATAGCGTGTTACTTTGTGTTTTCGCTTGGTATTTTATGTCGCCGCAGTAACAGCTTCCAGTTATGTTCATTTTATATATCCATTATTTTTAACGAGCTCCACCCTTAAGGGTGCTTCGGTATTACACGAGTTTTATATTAAAAATGTACCTGCATAGCAATAAAAAACCACAGCCTAAAGCAACTATTTAGTGCCTCTAAATTTATGATAAATACTGTTTAAACCAACGAAATAAATTAAAAAAGCGTGATTTAGCAATATGCTTATCAGCACTGTTTTTATTAAGCGCATCACGGCGCGCTTGCGCTATATTTGCTTTAGCAGCAAAGCGCAAGCGTTGCTCATTACTAAGATTGTCTTCAAAGTTAAGCTGTAACTTTTTTACCTCACGGCTACGTTTCATTGAACTACACATAGTACTACCTCAAAAAGGCTATTAACCTAATTAGTAGACAGGCTATGTGCGTTTTTTATTTCATAGGATGTTCAATTCAACACGCCTGTAACACTTTAAGCTAACTTAATAAGCCTAAATTGCTTTTTACCACGCTGCATTACCCAAAAACGATCAAACAGCGGAAAATCTAACTGTGCGTGCTCATCTGTAATGGCCTCGCCATTAATTTTAATCGCATTCGCGTTTATTAACTCACGTGCAGTACGCTTTGAGCTGGCCAGTTCACTTTTAACCAGTAACTCAGCAATATTAATTTTCGCGTCGCTAATAGCGTGTACGGCGAGCCCATCTTGCTCTAATTGCTCAAGCTCTGCCAAGGTGAGTGTTTGTACTTGGCCGTTAAACAATAATTGCGTAATGCGCTGCGCGCTTGCTAAGCCTTGTTCGCCATGTACAAAGCGGGTTAATTGCTCGGCTAAAATACCTTGCGCTTGAGGCTTTTGTTGGCTGGTAATGTCATTCGCTTCAATGGCTTCAATTTCTTTTACCGATAAAAAGGTGTAAAAACGCAAAAAGTTGTATACATCGGCATCGTCACAATTTAACCAAAATTGGTAAAAGCGATACGGTGAGGTTTTTTTCGGATCAAGCCAAATTGCGCCGCCTTCCGTTTTACCAAACTTAGTACCGTCTGATTTAGTAATAAGTGGCAAAGTTAATCCATACACAGTTTGCTTATTTAAGCGGCGGGTTAAATCAATCCCACTTACTATATTCCCCCACTGATCGTTGCCGCCAATTTGCACACTACAACCCAGTTCGCTATTTAATTTAGCAAAGTCGTACGACTGCAATAAAGTGTAACTAAATTCAGTAAACGATAAACCTTGATCAGGGCGTTGCAAACGTTGCTTTACCGACTCGCGGTTGATCATATTATTAATTGAAAAGTGCTTACCTACATCGCGAAAAAAATCCAACACTTCAATACCGCTAAACCAGTCGGCATTATTTTTTAATTGAATTGGCTCGCTTAAATGCGGGTTCATTACACTCTCTACTTGTGAGCTTAAATCTGCTACCCAACCTTGTACGGTTTCTTTACTGTTTAAGCTGCGCTCGGTGGCTTTAAAGCTTGGATCGCCAATTAACCCGGTTGCGCCACCAATTAATGCCACCGCTTTATGACCGGCATCATTAAAACGCTTTAGCATTAGCAAAGGTACTAAATGGCCAATATGTAAACTGCCCGCGGTAGGATCAAAGCCACAATACACAACTTGCGAGGTTGCTAATAACTGCTCAAGCTGCGCTAAATCACTAACCTGAGAAACCAGGCCGCGATGTGTAATATCTTCCAGTAATTGTGTTGTCATTGTATTTATCCCACACACATGTGTTAATTAGTTAGGGTAAAAATACTAATTAAAGCTGCTACATAACCATATATCCCTAAAGGGATAGAAAGTACTTTATATTAATCAATTTAAGTAGAAGCGCTGTTTAACGGTGCGAAAGTAGTATTAAGGCAAGGCAAATATTTATGCTAACTGATCTTACTCGCTAGTGATTAAGTGGTTTAAAAACAGCTGAAAAAACTCACTCAACGAAGACACTTTTAATTGTGCGTAAATACGTTTACGGTGGTTTTTAACTGTACCTAAGGTGATATTTAATTGCTTAGCAATATCGTTAGAGTCGCAGCCTTGCACTAATAGCATAGCTATTTGTCGCTCGCGGGTGGTAAGTTGCTCGTTGGCAAAGGTAGCTAAGCCACGCTCAATTAATTGCCCTGTAGCTGTGGTAGTTAAAGGCCCAAGCAATAATAAGTTATTGCCCCAATGTTGGCGGCATAATGCTTTTATAAGGCTAAAATGAGCTATTAAGGTGCTTTTTTGTGCAGCGCTAAAGCGTTGTTTGCTTTCTAAAAAGCCTAAATAAATAACAATCCAGCGGCTCTCATCTGTGCGCACACTTATACTTAGTTCATCTACCCAACCGGTTTCGTTATAAAACTGTTGCTGGTATTGGGTATAAGCTGCTAAGTCTTTATTTGCGCTGATATCGACTAACCGATACACACCTTCATGGCCACTTTTTGACAGTTCAATATAAAAGGGATCGTTAATAAACGAATTGGTTAAATAGCGCTGAAACAATAACTCGCGTCGAGTATCTATCGAGTCGTATAAATAAATGGGGTGTTTATGGGCTCTACAGCCTAAAATCACCGCGCAGTCAAATTGCACTAAATGAGCAATGTAATTAACTATTTTTTGTGCAAAACCAGTTGAATTGATTGCTTCAACACATTGCGCAATTAGCTCATTTTCAGTGGGTTTTGCAATCATTACTGCCACGGTATTTTAGTTAAATTAAAAGTTTAATTGGCGTTAACATTATAAAAATTTGCCTGTTTAATACTGGCAAAATCATTAAAACGCACGCCATGTTCGCGCATTACATTTAGCACTTTTTTACTTAGCATTTGGCGTAAATAAAATGGCTGATTTGGCACAAAGTGATGAATACTATGGGTTTTACCAAAGTTAAAACAAAACAAGTGAAACGGCATAAATACCCGACTGGTTAACACATGGGTTTGCTCCAGCATATTGGTTACACCGCCATAGTAATGCATGCACGAGGTAACAAAATTTAGCGAGCTCGAGCGCACAATATTAGGTACAATTAACACCACCATTAAAAACTCAAATAGCGACATAGTGCTTAATAACCAAGCCGGCGAGCTTTGTGCAAGCCCAGTAAATAAATTAACGCCATGAAATATAATTACGCTGTATAAAACAATAAAGTAAGCGGTGGTAATAGGAAAACCGGCATTAAATATCTTAAAAAAGTGAAAGCCTTTAATTTCTTTAGAAAAACGTTTGGCGTTAATTAATAAGCCTAATAAGCCATCCACAATAACCAACGCGCGTAACAAAGGATTTTTAATACCGTTACCCACTAAGCGCTCTTCTAGGTCTTGTTGTGTGCCTGAAGTTTTATGATGGTGTAAATGTAACTTACGACGATACCAAGGGCTGATAGTATTAGGGCGCATTAACCACACGGTTAGCATCATAAAATTATGCATAAATGGCTGATTACTAAAATACTGTTTATGAATTAAATCATGCTCTAACTCATGCGAAATAGATGCAGCCATAGCAGCTAAAATAATACATAACCACGCAGGAATAATGGCTAAATAATATAAAAAGCCAACCCCAACTAATGCCCCAAGAGATAACAGTAAAATAACCAATCCCAAGGTATTTTGATGCGTTAATAATGGATGCTTAGCGCGTAGCTTCGCCTCTTCAGCCTTAATAGCTTTAACAATGGCTTGAATATTTTCTTTTGCACTTAAATGAGTCATAAATTACAACCGATCAATTATGTTGGGGCGGATAATACCCGAACTGGTAAAAAAAACACCTTTGAGAGTACTTTCTTATGCTCTTTGATACTAGTTGCTAATGCTTTTACACGCTAATTACTGCAAAAACAACACGGGCGCCTCTTCTATTAGCGCCCGTAATTTATTTAATCCTAGCGTGAGCTAAGTTTATGTTAGTTTTTTTGCTGTGCAGCTAAATAGTCAATCGCCAGCTGGCTCATTGCTTTAGTGCCCACTTTAAGCGTTGACTCGTCAACATAAAAATACGGCGAATGGTTGGTTGGTGCTGTTTTTACATCTTGCCCTGTTGGCGTGCCGCCTAAAAACAAAAATAAACCCGGTACTTGCTGCGCATAAAAAGCAAAGTCTTCTGCGCCGGTTACTTTTGGCACATCAAACAGGTTATCTTTACCTACTATATTTTTAAGTGTTGGCAACATTTGCGCGGTAAGCTCTGGGTTATTCACCGTTACTGGGTAACCTTTAAAAATATTTACCTGTGCTTCGGCTCCCGACGCTTTAGCAATATGCGTAGCTGTAGTGGTTAATTTTTCAAAAATTTGTTGGCGGTTATCCATATCAAAATTACGAATAGTGCCTACCATTTCTACACTATCGGGAATAATATTATTACGTACGCCACCAGCTATTTTACCAAACGAGATAATGGCAGGCTCTTTAGTTATATCTATTTGACGACTAACAATATGATTAACCCCTGAGACAATTTGTGCAGCAACTGAAATAGGATCGACCCCACCCCAAGGCGATGAACCATGCGTTTGCTTACCTTTTACCGTTATCTCGAAGCGATCGGCACTGGCCATAATTGGGCCACTACGATAGCCAATTTGGCCGCTGTTTAATCCCGCCATAACATGAATGCCAAACGCCACATCGGGTTGATACTTTTTAAATATCCCCTCTTTTAACATTAACTCAGCTCCGCCCTCTTCGCCTTGTGGCGCGCCTTCTTCTGCTGGCTGAAACACAAACATAATATCGCCGTGTAATTCATTTTTTACAGCGGCTAATACTTCAGCTGCACCCATTAGCATAGCCACATGCGTGTCGTGCCCACAGGCATGCATAACCCCAACATCAACCCCATTATACTTGGTAGTTACCAGTGATTTAAAAGGCACATCGGCTTTTTCGGTTACTGGCAGTGCATCCATATCGGCACGCAGCATTACTGTTGGCCCCGGCTTACCGCCTTTTAAAACCCCCACTACACCTGTGTAAGCAATGTCAGTTTCAACCTGCATCCCTAAGGCTTTTAAATGGCGTGCTACAATCGCAGCGGTGCGTGTTTCGCGGTTACTTAACTCAGGGTGCTGATGAAAATCGCGACGCCATTCAATCACCTTATCTTCAACCTGATTTATCTGTTTATCGATATTAATATTGGCACTGGCATTAAATGCCCCTAGGCTTGCTAAGCCAATAGCTAATGAGATTAATGAGCGTTTCATCTGTGTTCCTTTTTATTATCAGCCTTTAGCAACACTGTGCAGTGCTGTTATAGAAAATTTTGACGTGAGTAAGTAGATAATGCGCAATGCACTGAGCAATGCAAATAATTACCCAGCTATTTTGAGTTATTATGCAAAATATTTAATAAACTACATAGTAACTAAAACTCACTAGAGTAAAAACACCAATAAAAAATGACGCTGTTTAGCGTCATTTTTGTTTAACTTTATTTTATATATTTACAATATAACTAGGGCGTTTTAACTGCTTTTTCTGGCGAGCTAAATACACCTTTAACAACTTGCCAAGTAACCGCTAATGCGCCCACCATAAATACTACATCACCAATGGTGCGCACCCAGCGTAGCGTTACCAAAGTATCGCTTTGCATTAATGCTTCGCTACGTGCATACCAAAGCCCCTCTGATGCGCTGGCAACAAATTGAATAATACCAACCGGTAATAAACTAGTGAATAGCATTAACGCTAGCCCTATATTCATCCACCAAAAAGAGGTTTTCATTAAGCCTTCATCAAATTTTAAATGCGGGCGAATGTATCTTAATATGAGTAGTGTAAAGCCCAGCGCTAAAAAGCCATAAACGCCAAACAAAGCTGCATGAGCATGTGTTGCTGTGGTATTAAGTCCTTGAATATAATACAAAGCAATTGGTGGGTTGATCATAAAGCCCAGCACACCTGCACCTAACATATTCCAAAATGCAACGGCTACAAAATACATTATTGGCCATTTAACATTTTCCATCCAAGGCGCACGCGTTTTTAATTTATAATGCTCCCATGCTTCATGACCAAGCACTATAAGTGGCACTACTTCAAGCGCACTAAAAGTTGCACCTACAGCCATAACCGGTGTAGTTGTACCCGAAAAGTACAAGTGATGGAAAGTCCCCGGAACACCGCCTAACATAAACAACGAAGCCGACGCTAACGAAGCCACTGTAGCCATACGTTTAGACACTAAACCCATATTAAAAAATATAAAGGCCAGTGCTGTTGTGGCAAATACTTCAAAGAAACCTTCTACCCATAAATGCACAATCCACCAGCGCCAATATTCCATTACTGAAATATGCGTACGCTCGCCGTAGAAAAAACCCGCACCATAAAATAAGCCAATCGCAATTACCGACAGCATAAATAAAACCAGTAAGTTTTTATCACCCTCTTTATTTAAAGTGGGTGTAATACAACGCATCATTAATACTAACCACAGCAATATTCCAACAAATTTACCAATTTGCCATAGTCGTCCTAAATCAATGTATTCATAGCCCTGATGGCCTAACCAAAAGTTTAGTTCTGGCGGCATTATTTGCGCAATTGCTAAGTACTGACCAATAAACGAGCCAACTACTACCAATACTAACGCCCAAAACAATACATCAACACCCAGCTTTTGAAACTTAGGATCTTCGCCACCATTAATAATTGGGGCTAAAAATAAACCAGCCGCTAAAAAGCCTGTTGCAATCCAAAATAACGCCGACTGAATATGCCAAGTTCGCACTAAACTATAGGGGAACCATTCAGAGGTTTGCACGCCATAAAAGCCCTGCCCTTCAACGGTATAATGAGCGGTAAATGCCCCTACAAATATTTGAAAGGTAAACAAAGCTACAATTAAAAATAAGTATTTACCTAAAGATTTTTGCGAAGGCGTTAAGTTAAAAGATAAAATAGGATCTGTTTTTGGCACGATTGGCTCTTCGTCATCCTGCCTGCGTAAAAATGCCCACGCCCACACTAATGCTCCAATTCCTGCAACCAGTAACACAATACTGACCAGCGACCATACTATGTTTTCGGTAGTGGGTTTATTATCAATTAACGGCTCATGCGGCCAGTTATTGGTATAGGTTGCATTCCCATCTAAACGCTCAGTAGATGCCGCCCAAGCCGTCCAAAAGAAGAACTCGTTTAAACGTGCCCTGCGCTCAGCACTGGGCAAAGTAACTTCTTTCATTGCATAGTTAGCACGGGTTTGCTGCAGCTCAGCTGCACCACCAAACAACGCATTATAATAATCACTGGTTTGCGCTATTGCCTGCATACGTCGCGACGACAAGCTCACAGTGTTGGTTTTTGTATTATAAGTATTTGTTCTATAATCTTTTTTAAGATCATAGCGCAGCATATGCTGTTGCTGCTCATTGAGTTCATCGTATGCTGTGCCAAATTGATCTTCTGCAGCTAAATTTAACCAACTCACTAACTCGCGATGCAACCAGTCAGCTGTCCAATCTGGCGCTTGATAAGCTCCATGCCCCCAAACCGAACCTAATTGCATGCCACCAACAGATTGCCACGCAGTTTGCCCGTCAAGTATTTGCTCTTCTGTGGTTAACACTTTGCCACTTTCTGATACAAACGCGGCTGGTATTGGCGGTGCTTCACGGTAAATTTCTGTGCCGTAGTAACCTAATAATGAAAAGGTGACTGCGACGACCCCTAAAAGGGCCCACCATAACCTTTTATATTCTCTCATTGCTATCCCCCTGACGATTACGCATATCGCTACTCTCCATAGGTACTTTATTATGTTGAAATAAATGTTTATTTTTACAAAATTGCTTTTTTATTTCGTAAGTAACCAAACCACGACTAAAATTAGCATTATTACCAGTTATTATTGGCTCATAGTTAACATACACCTAAACATGCAAACAAAATGCATGTTTAGATCAATAAAAGTAACGTTAATTAATAACCAGCCTGTAATTAATAAAAAAGTACTGTAGAGCTAATAAATTAAATATATAATTTAATTTATTAGCAAAAGGCCAACAGATGAATATTTCTCGTTTTACCGACTACTCATTACGCGTACTTATTTACCTCGCTATAAATAAAAATACTAACGAAATTAAAACAATAAAAGAGATAGCTGAATGCTATGGCGTATCTAAAAACCACTTAATGAAGGTGGTGCAACAATTAAGTGCACAAGGCTATATAAATAGTACCCGAGGAAAAAATGGTGGGATCAAACTAAATCACGCTGCAGAACAAATAAACATAGGCCAATTAGTTAGATCTTTTGAGGGGAAGTCTGCATTAGTAGAGTGCTTTGGTGAAAATAACTTTTGTATTATTACACCAGCATGCCAACTCAAAAAAGTACTTTCACACGCAATAGAAAGCTTTTTTAATTGCTTAGATCAGTACACCTTGGCCGATTTAATAAACGGCCCAAATAAAGCGGTATTAAGTAAAATACTGATCACATCAGATTATTAGAGTAATCATGCTTTAAATAAAGTAGTCATTACAAGACAACTTCTGTGCTGCTTGCCTTTATTATTTTCTGTAGACATAAAAAACCCCTGCTAAATCTAACAGGGGCTATAAAAAGTGGCATCTGCGGCCGGACTTTAACTTATAACAGCGGCACTCCCGCGTGCTACTCGCGTACGGCGGGTTGTGTCCGTTTGCACTTTTCTGTAGGCATAAAAAAACCCCGACCAATTTGATCGGGGCTATAAAAAGTGGTACCAGCGGCCGGACCTTAACTTATAACAGCGGCACTCCCGCGTGCCGCTCGAGTCCGGCGGGTTGTGTCCGTTTACACTTTTCTGTAGGCATAAAAAAACCCCGACCAATTTGATCGGGGCTATAAAAAGTGGTACCAGCGGCCGGACTCGAACCGGCACGCCTTTCGGCAGGGGATTTTGAATCCCCCATGTATACCAATTTCATCACGCTGGCATAATTTTTCTTTAACCTTCTAAATACCAGAAGATAAAGAAAAACCACTTTAGAGCTTAGGTTTATAAAACTGCCTTTGTCTCTATGCTAAGCATTATACAATCAATAAAGGTAGCGGCAAGCGTTTTATGACATAAGTACAATCAACCGCTTAACAATTAAGCAACCATTAACATTTAACTCTGCGCAGCGCTTTAATGCCTTACTGAAGAGGTAGTATTTACCAGCCTATTTGCTAAACTAGCGCGCATATTAATAGTGAGAGTATATTTATGTTGAATGAATTTCCACGAGCTGGCTTTTGGCGTCGTTTGGCGTCGTTAATTTATGATGCCTTGGTCGTAATTTCTTTATCTATGCTTACTGCCATACTCTACTTTGCAGTCATTCAGCTACTAACGTCTTTAGAAATGATAGTTAAAACTGACGATCCTGCTGCTTTAATACAAGACTCCACGTTACTCTCTGGTATTAGAAGTGCGTTGTTTGTTGGAGTAAACGTATTCTTTTTTGCTTATTTTTGGACTAAAAGCGGGCAAACCATTGGCATGCGCGCATGGCGCTTAAAAGTACAAACTCTAGATGGGCAACTTATTAGCTGGCCGCAAGCAATAATTCGCAGCGTTAGTGCATTACTTGGTTTAGGTAATTTAGTGGTATTGGTTGATTTTAAAAATAAAAAAGCTTTGCAAGATTATCTTTCTAAAACCGAAGTTATTGCACTCACCAAAGAAGAAAACAAGCGCATTTACCGTGAGCTTGATTAATTAAAAGTAATACACTGTAATTTATAAGCACAAAAAAGCGTGGCACTTTTATAAAGTAGCCACGCTTTTTTGTTTTAAGGTATTTTTGTAACTACCTTTTTATAACTAGTTTTATGCGCGTTTATTCATTAAGTAAGCAGCAAAGCCGGTGAATATAATGCTAGGCACTACAGCGCCAATAAACGCAGGTATTTGATACACCATAACCACAGGACCAAATATTTCGTTGGTTAGATGAAACACTATACCCGTAACTACGCCCATTATAATACGTGCACCCATAGTGACGGTACGCAACGGGCCAAATATAAACGACAGTGCAACTAGCAACATTACGGCTATAGATATTGGCTGCATAAGTTTGCGCCAAAGCGCGAGTTCATAGGTGCTGGTATCTTGATCGTTTTGCTCTAAATAGTCTAAGTAAGACCATAACCCAGTAAACGATAGCGACTCAGGTTTAACCGACACCACACCCAGCTTTTCAGCAGTAAGTTGTGATGGGTAAAACTCCTCAGGCACTTGCTCTGTAGTAATAAGCTCATCACTTATTTTTACTTTATTGACGCCGCGCAGTAACCAGCCGTTTTCGCGACTTAGCGCATCTTTTGCCTTCGTTATTTGTGTAAGCGATAGCGACTGATCAAAGTGGTACATATGTACACCATTTAATTTACCATTTTGATCTACATCTTCTATATTTATAAAGTTATTGCCGTCTTTTGCCCATACGCCTTTTTGCGCATTAAAAACATCGCCACCATGAATTGCCTGGTTACGCATTTCTTTAGCTTGTAATTGCGCCTCGGGTACTCCCCACTCGCCTAATGCCATCATACATAGCGCCATAAATACGGCGGTTTTCATTACCGAGCTTATAATTTGTAAGCGCGACATACCTGCAGCGTGCATTACCACCAGCTCGCTGTTTGAGGCAAGCGCTCCTAACCCAGTTAAGCCACCAATGAGCGCGGCCATCGGAAAAAACACCACTAAATCGCCCGGTATTGTGTAAAGCGTGTAGAGCATCGCGGTCATTAAATCGTAACTACCACGGCCAACTGACTTTAACTGGTCGATAAATTTAATTAAGGTGCTAATGCCTACCAGTACCAATAATGCAAAGCCGGTGGTTTGTAAAATGCTGCGACCTAAATACCAATCAAGGGTTTTCATCATGCGCCCAACTCCCGCTTAGTAATTACCGCTTTAAGCCAAGCGCCAAGTGGTCGCCCTTTAATTATTAATAGTCCGCCAATAAATAAGGCACTTAAGTGAATCCACCAAAGGCCAATAGAGGGAGGTATTTTGCCATCTTCAACAGCAAATTTAGCAGCGTTAAGTAAAATAAAATAACCTAAGTACAAGCTAATTGCCGGCACTAACTTAGCAAATTTACCTTGGCGTGGATTAACCACACTTAACGGTACTGCTAATAGTGTCAGTAGTGGAATAGAAAGCGGTATAGCAATACGCCATTGCCACTGCGCGGTTGCCTCTGGAGTGTTAAGTGCCAACAATTGATTAGTAGGAATTGCTTCTAATTTACGGCGTTGGTGCTCTATTTCTTGCTCACGTATTTGTACACTATAACCGTCAAACTCGGTTAAATTGAGCGCTGGCGTTAAGCCATCAGTTTCATAGCGTTTGCCGTCGCTAAGAACGAGTTGTTGTTCGCCATTTTGCGCTTCAATTACAACTCCTTGCTCTGCATAAACTAGGCGTGCAAGGTTGTCTTTTTCGCTATCGGGGAGTTGCGCTACAAATACTTTATTAAGCTCTTTTCCACCGTTTTCAATGTTATGAATAAACACCACGGCTTTTTCGTTACCGGTTTGCTGAAAGCGACCTGCCCTTAATGCAGATAATCCCGCATCGGCTTTAGCTTGCTCTTTTAATTGGTACTCTTGCTCGCTTGCCCAAGGGGCAACATGCATAGTGAGCGCGGCGGCTAAAATAGCCAACCCCACACTTGATATAAGCGTCACTCTAACCACATACCATTCACTTACACCACAGGCTTTAAGCACGGTCATTTCGCTATCGGCGTAGATACGGCTGTAGGCCAAAATTATGCCTAAAAATATACTCAATGGTAAAATTAACGAGGCTAACTGTGGCAATTTAAGTGCGATCATCGATAGCACTAATTTAGCAGGAATACTACCCTCAGAGGCATCGCCTAAAATACTAACTAACTTTTGCGACAAAAAAATGGTCATCAAAGTTAAAAATACGGCGACCTGCGATTTTAAAACCTCAGCAGTCAAATAACGAAAAATAAGCAATAGTCGCCCCTGTTAAACATGGTGTGTCACTGCAATAGTGAAAGTTTATAGTTAGTCATGATTTTACTCAGCGTTGCCGAGTATAGATCTAATATTATAAGCCATGAAAATTAATTATCCTACCTAACAACACGATATAATGTTGCATTAGTGACCCTTAAGCAGATAAAGTTCAATTACACAGTAAGAGTCGGGCAAAATCAGCTAAGATTAGAGCTACACCTAAATAATTTAGGTATATAAGACTAAAAATATTTTTAGTTTCTGCTTAGCTTCTAAAGATGACTCAAAATCAGGAGTGACAATGGAATTTAACGTAAAAAGTGGTAGCCCAGAAAAACAACGTAGCGCATGTATTGTAGTTGGTGTATACGAGCCTCGTCGGTTATCCCCCATTGGTGAACAACTCGATAAAATCAGTGATGGTTATATCTCAAATTTACTTCGCCGAGGTGACCTAGAAGGAAAGCCGGGCCAAGTTTTATTATTGCATCATGTACCAAACATCTTAAGCGAGCGCATATTGCTTGTAGGGTGTGGTAAAGAGCGCGAGCTTGACGATAAGCAATATAAACAAATTATTTCTAAAACAATTAATACCTTAAACGACACCGGCTCTATGGAAGCGGTATGCTTTTTAACAGAGCAACACGTTAAAGGTCGCGATACCTACTGGAAAGTGCGCCAAGCAGTAGAAACCACCCAAGATTGTTTATACACCTTTAATCAACTAAAAAGTAAAACAGTAGACCCACGTCGTCCACTGCGTAAAATGGTGTTTAATGTTCCAACGCGTCGCGAGCTAACTATAGGCGAAAGCGCTATTGAGCATGGTTTAGCTATTGCTGCCGGTAGTAAGCTGTGTAAAGACGTAGCAAATATGCCACCTAATATTTGTAACCCTGCGTATTTAGGCGAGCAAGCACAACAGCTAGCAACTAATTTTGACAACATTACTGTTGATCTAATCGGCGAAGAGCAAATGGCTGAGCTAGGTATGAACTCTTACTTAGCTGTTGGTCGCGGCAGTGTGAACGAATCGGTTATGTCGGTAATTAACTACAAAGGCGGCGCAGATGATCAAGCTCCTATCGTATTAGTTGGTAAAGGCTTAACCTTCGATTCGGGCGGTATTTCATTAAAACCTGGCGAAGGCATGGACGAAATGAAATACGACATGGGCGGTGCTGCAGGTGTTATTGGTGCAATGCGTGCACTGGCACAAATGCAGTTACCTATTAACGTGATTGGTATTTTAGCCGGCTGCGAAAATATGCCGGGGCCAAATGCATATCGCCCAGGTGACATTTTAACCACTATGTCGGGACAAACCGTTGAAGTATTAAATACTGATGCCGAAGGGCGCTTAGTATTATGTGATGCACTAACCTATGTAGAGCGTTTTGAGCCAGAAACCGTTATTGATGTAGCCACATTAACAGGTGCTTGTATTGTAGCACTAGGCGCACATGCAACCGGTTTACTCTCTAACCATAATCCGCTTGCGCATGAGTTGTTAAAAGCATCGGAGCAAAGTGGCGACCGTGCATGGCAACTACCGCTATGGGACGACTATCAAGATCAACTAGAGAGCCCATTTGCCGACTTTACTAACTTAGGGGGCCGTGCAGCTGGTACTATTACCGCAGCGTGTTTTTTATCTAAGTTTACTAAAAAGTACAACTGGGCACATTTAGATATTGCAGGCACGGCATGGCGCAGTGGCGCTAAAAAAGGCGCAACAGGCCGCCCCGTTCCTATGCTTACTCAATATTTATTAAACAGAGCCGGCGTAAACGAAGCCGCTCAAGATTAAGCATACCGCTTAGCTACTTATTAAGGCGCCGTTTGGCGCCTTATTTATTTGGGTATTAATTGAAGCAAAACCCGTTATATGGCAAAATCAGCCTCTTAATTTATGTGTATTAACTAGCTACACATTCAATGTCATGGGAAACCCCGATACAATGAACATGAACGCCCAATTTTTCGTTCTAAAGCAACAAGATGAGTCGCTGGCTAAGCCTGATGATCATTTGGCTTTGGCGGCTCAAATTGCCGCTGATCAGTATCGGCTTGGCCAACGTGTATTTATTTGTGTAGATAACGAAAATACCGCCTTTGCCATTGATGAAACACTTTGGGCATTTGATCCCGACAGTTTTGTACCTCATAACCTACAAGGTGAAGGCCCAAAAGGCGGCGCACCGGTAGAAATTGGTACTACGCCCCCTGTTGGCAATCGTAAAGTTTTAATTAACTTGGCTAATAACTTACCGGATTTTATTCGCCGCTTTAACCAAGTTTTTGATTTTGTACCCGTAGAAGCCGTTGCTAAACAAGCAGCTCGTGAGCGTTTTAAAAAGCTACGCCAACTCGGTGCTAACATCACCACGCAAGATATTAATAACTAAAAACACTTTTAGTAAAATAGCTAACCAACTAATTTAAGTACTTATTTAAGGTTCTGTGTAATGGATAAAACCTACAATCCGCAAGATATTGAACAGTCTCTATACCAAGGCTGGGAAGAAAAAGGCTACTTTAAACCATCTGGCCAAGGCGTCCCGTATTCAATTATGATCCCGCCGCCAAATGTCACTGGTAGCTTACACATGGGCCACGCTTTCCAAGACACCATAATGGATACCTTAACGCGCTTTAAGCGTATGCAAGGTAACAACACATTATGGCAAGTAGGTACTGACCACGCAGGTATTGCAACGCAAATGTTGGTTGAGCGTAAGCTGCATGCTGAGGAAGGCAAAACACGCCACGATTTAGGTCGCGAAGATTTTATTAATAAAATCTGGGAATGGAAAAAAGAATCTGGCGGCACAATCACTAAACAACTTCGTCGCCTTGGCGCATCGGTTGATTGGGATCGTGAACGTTTTACCATGGACGATGGCCTATCTGAAGCCGTTAAAGAAGTGTTTGTACGCCTGCATAAAGAAAACCTAATTTACCGTGGCAAACGCCTAGTAAACTGGGATCCTAAATTACACACTGCTATTTCTGATCTTGAAGTTGAAAACAAAGACAAGCAAGGCCACATGTGGAACTTACGTTACCCACTAGCCGACGGTGTTAAAACTCAAGATGGTAAAGACTACATAGTGGTAGCAACAACTCGCCCAGAAACTATGTTGGGCGACTCGGGCGTTGCAGTAAACCCTGATGACGAACGCTACTTAGATTTAATTGGTAAAGAGATTTTATTACCCATTGTTAATCGCCGTATTAAAATTGTAGCCGATGAACATGCCGATAAAGATAAAGGTACGGGCTGTGTAAAAATAACCCCAGCGCACGACTTTAACGATAACGAAGTAGGCAAGCGTCACAAAATGCCGATGATCAACATTTTCGATAAAGACGCCGCTATTCTTACTCAAGGCGAAACCTACAGCTTTGATGGCAAAGAACTTGAGTTTGATGCACCAATTCCTGAGCGCCTACACGGGCTTGACCGTTTTGCTGCGCGTAAAGCGATTGTAGCTGAATTTGAAGAACTAGGCTTACTTGAAAAAATTGAAGATCATGGTTTAACCGTTCCTTACGGCGACCGCTCGGGTGTGGTAATTGAGCCACTGCTTACCGACCAATGGTATGTACGTGTTGCACCTCTTGCAGAGCCGGCTAAAGAAGCGGTTAAAAACGGCGACATTCAATTTGTACCTAAACAATACGAAAACATGTACTTTTCGTGGATGAACGACGTACAAGATTGGTGTATTTCACGCCAGCTTTGGTGGGGCCACCGCATTCCAGCTTGGTACGACAGCGAAGGCAACGTATTTGTTGGTCGCGATGAAGCTGAAGTACGCCGCGAAAATAACATTGCAGACAGCGTAACACTAAGCCAAGACGAAGACGTACTTGATACCTGGTTCTCATCAGCGCTTTGGACGTTCTCAACTCAAGGTTGGCCTGCAAACACTGATGATTTAAAAACCTTCCACCCGTCTGACGTGCTGGTAACTGGTTTTGATATTATTTTCTTCTGGGTTGCGCGTATGATCATGATGACGCTGCACTTTATAAAAGACGAAAATGGTAAACCACAAGTGCCGTTTAAAACCGTGTATGTAACTGGTTTAATACGTGACGACAACGGCGATAAAATGTCTAAGTCAAAAGGTAACGTACTTGACCCACTGGACATGATTGACGGCATTGAACTTGAAGAGTTAGTACAAAAGCGTACTGGTAACATGATGCAGCCAAAATTAGCGGCTAAAATCGAAAAAGATACCCGCAAAGTATTCGCTGGCGGCATTGAAGCACACGGCACCGATGCCCTTCGCTTTACGCTTGCAGCAATGGCTTCTACCGGTCGCGATATTAACTGGGATATGAACCGCCTTGAAGGCTACCGTAACTTCTGTAACAAACTATGGAACGCGAGTCGTTACGTATTAATGAACACAGAAGAGCAAGACTGTGGTTTTGCAACCGATGCACAAAAAGAGTTGTCGTTAGCCGATCGCTGGATTTTAGGTCAATTTGAGTCAACTGTTAAAAGTTATACTGAGCATTTAGATAATTACCGCTTTGACTTAGCTGCTAACACCCTGTACGAGTTTACTTGGCACCAATTTTGCGATTGGTACTTAGAACTAACTAAACCGGTATTATTTAAAGGCAGTGAAGCACAGCAACGCGGTACACGTAATACACTAATTACCGTACTTGAAAGCTTGTTGCGTTTAATGCACCCAATGATGCCATACATCACCGAAACTATTTGGCAACGTGTAGCACCACTTGCAGGCCTTGAAACAGAGAACACCAGTATTATGGTACAAGCATTCCCTGTTTATAATGCAGCTAGCGTTGATGCCAAAGCAATGGACGATTTAGAGTGGGTTAAACAATTCATTTTAGCAATTCGTAACATTCGTGGTGAAATGGACATTAGCCCAAGCAAGCCGCTTAGCGTATTACTTGCAAATGCTTCGAGCGACGACGTGCGCCGCATTGAGGAGAACAACTCATTTTTAGCATCACTTGCAAAAATTGAAGAGTTCACCATGCTCGAAAATAAAGATGATGCGCCTGCGTGTGCAGCGTCTTATGTTGGTAATCTTGAAATTATGATCCCAATGGCGGGTTTAATTGACGTAGAAGCCGAGCTTTCACGTATTAATAAACAACTCGAAAAAGCCGAAAAAGGCCTAGCACAAGTGCAAAATAAACTCGCTAACGAAAAGTTTGTTAACAACGCACCAGAAGCTGTACTTGCTAAAGAAAATGCCAAACTAGCTGAGTTTAGCGATGCTAAAACTAAGCTACTTGAGCAAAAAGCAAAAATAGAAAGCTTATAATTTAGTTTCCGGGCATTAGCCCGGAACATTTATATAGGCATTAAAAAGCCGCGCTATGTAATTTCATAGCGCGGCTTTTTTTGACTCTAGGCTCTAGGCTCTAGGCTCTAGGCTCTAGGCTCTAGGCTCTAGGCTCTAGGCAAGCATTAAAACTTATAGTTGTACTGAGCACCAACTAGCAATGCATGACCTTTTGATTCAAAAGACCATTCTTGCTGTGAATTATCTTTTTCAGTGAAGTTTTGTGTTTTACCACGTAGTACACTCACACCTAAATCAAAGTCTGAATGTTGATCAATTGCGTAGTTACCACCAAACGAGAACCAAAAGCGGTCTGTATCTGGGATAGAAATCGACATATGGTTTTTATCCGCTGGTGACTCATCAAACGCAACACCGGCACGTAATAATAGGTTTTCACTGTACTGGTAATCAGAACCTATTGCGTAGCGCATAGAATCTGAGAAATTTTCTTCTTTCTCAAATCCTGTAAACTCACCTGCTGGTCCGTTTACTTTTGCTTCTAACTTGTCAAAGCTGCTCCAACCTGTCCACATTACACTGTAGTGTAAACCAAGCTTTTCATCTAACTGATGAGAACCAGAAAATTCAGCAATAGCTGGTAGTGTAATTTCAACAGAACCTGGCATTTCAGGTAATAATTTAGCTGCGCTTGAGAAAGTCCCCTCAAAAGTAATATCGGTTTCGCTGCGGTAGTTAAAACCAAAGCGGCTGTTTTCATCAAGTTGATACATTAAGCCTAAATTTAAACCTAAACCAGTATCGTCACCTTCTAAGTGAACCGCATCAGTTGAAGCTGGAATATTAGGGTTCGCACCCACTTTTCGAATTATCGTTGCATCTGCATAAATATAGTTTAAGCCAATACCAAAACTAAATTGCTCTGTTACTTTATAAGCAACGCTGGCATTGAAGTTAACTGTTACAATTTCTGTTTCACCAGCTATTTGGCCTGCAGCATAGTCACCATTAAATTCTGTGGCTAAGCCAAAGTTAGAAAATGCACCAAAGCCAACTGACACTTTATCGTTAACTGGCATGGTAAAGTAACCCGCAGGTACAATTGCATTAGGAGCGATGCTGTCATTATTTAGCACGCTTGGATCTAAACCGTTATTTGTATCAGTGCCTTTTAAGCTTACATCTGGAAGTACAGCAATACCCGCCACTGATATTTGTTTTTCTTTAAATAGTGACATTAATGCTGGGTTACGAGCTACTACAGACGCATCGTCTGCGATTGAAGCTTCACCTGCATAGGCGCGACCGAGTCCTGAGGCATTTTGCTCAGATAACTGAAATGCTGCAGCAAAACTATCTGCTGAAACAAGTACCAGCGACGCTGCGATTAGAGTTTTAGTAAATTTCATTGTTGTTTCCTTAACCAAACTTATTGTTTGGGTAGCTATGTGTGTTGTTATTAGGATTTCAAACCTGATCACACTACATTAATTTTTTATAAAAAACTCTACAAACACGTCAAAAAACAGTAAAAAACACGTTTTTTAACGACCATTTAACAACTTATTAAAACTCATCGGACTAGAAGTGTGCTATTAGAGCACAAGCTCTAATTGTAATTGATTCTCATTTGAATTGACTTGAAATGCGCTGCAATCTACACTCTCTATAAAACGATGATGAGAGAAAACGGTGAGCATTTTACTTATTTTGACTGGGCTTATTTTTTGTGGCGCAAGTGTATTTTGTTTTTATAAAGCAAACTATTGTGCGTGTACTCGTGCTGGGCAATGTGACAATCCAGTTAATCACTTTTGGTTGGGGGCTATTACTTGTGCATTAATCTCGCTAACATTTTGCTGTTTAGCGCTGCATGTAGAGCTTGGTACTTTATTGTGGTTAATATTAATGGCAAGTTGCTTTTTAGGTGCGTTTATTTCGGCTAAACAAAGCCAAAAACGCAAATGTACTAACGCTATAAAAGTAAGTGCTCTTTTAATAAACGAGACAAGTTAATCTGATAATCAAGGGGCTTAACACTGGCAATAATTTTAAGCTCTTGGCTCAGGTCGCTCAAATCAATATCTTTTGGCGTAACATGGTGGCCATGCTTCGCATTATAAAATAGTTTAACTTTAGGTTTAATGGGATTAAGGTTATTGCCCTCAAGTACCAGTGCTAAACGTTCATTGGTCAGCTTTACAATAGTACCTACCGGATGCACACCCAAACATTTAATAAAGTGTTGTACTAATTCAGCGTCAAACAGTTGTTTGTTAGCGAGCAAATAACGCAGTGCGTTTATTGGCTCGTCACCGACTTGGTGAGGCCTATCTGCTGTTATCGCGTCATACACATCTACAATAGCCATTATACGTGCAGGGCGACTTAATTTCTCTGCATTAAGGCCTCGCGGATAACCCGAACCATCTAATCGCTCATGATGATTCACTATCATATCAAGCATTAACGGTGTGATCCCTTTTTCGCCTTTAACTAAACCTAAACTTTGTACAACATGTTTTTTTATTGCTGCAAACTCATTATTAGTGACTTTAGTCTGCTTTGATAATATACCCTGCGGCACCTTTGCCTGTCCTAAATCATGCAGCAATGCCCCCATTGCAAGCTGCTGCACAGTAGGCTCTTCATAGCCTAAGTATTTAGCAAATACTGCTGCAAAAATGGCGCAGTTGATCATATGACGCCAATTATAGCTGTGTTTGTCTTTAAGGCGGGTAAGAATGGTCATTGCATTGGGGTTTCTAAATACCGATGCCACTATTTCACCGGCAATTTCATCCAACACATTTATATTAAGCGCAAGCCCTGCTGTTAAGTCACCGTATAAAGCCTGTATTTTGCGATTATGCTGCTCATAGCTTACGCTCGCTTTTGCAAACTCTTGCTCTACCGATATAGCGAGAGCAGCTTTAGCTGGCTTTTCTTGGCTGCTAGCTACTTTAGCTTTATTTTTCGGTTTGTATTTGGCGGGTATCTCAACATCACTTTTAGTAAAATCAATGAGTAGCTCTAGCACCCCTTCTGTTACTAAACGCTTAATTATTGACTTATCACGCACTAGTCCACTGGTTTTGATTTTTATACTACTAATGCTTTCATGCTGCTTGGTAACATTGTCAACAAACATGCCAGGGACAAGCTCAGATATAGGTAAAGTGATAAGCATAAGTGTGGGAGGTTCTACAATTATAAGGCGTGTCTCTTAAATAGCACTTTTTAACCTTAAATGTCTACTTTTAAAGTTTTTACTAGTAATAAATAGCTACAAACTAAGCGAGTGAAATCGTTTTAATTTTATCTAGCCGTATTTTTATTATTTTGTTTGTTGGCTCTTGCAGCACCAAAAACTCGCCTTCGCCTTTAATATTTTCTAAGGTTTTAGCAACACCCACTAAGGTTTGGGTATCTAATGTGATAGCCACTTTATTTGCACGCATGCAATAAAGCTCAAGCTGATCGTAGTCGCCACATTTAATTGGTAGATAAGTCATAATGAATATTTTTTAAAGGATAATACTAAAAGTTAGCAAGTGTATTAGAGGAATGCAAATGGCGCTCTCGGTAGGGATCGAACCTACAACTCAGCCTCCGGAGGGCCACGTGATATCCATTTCACCACGAGAGCACATTTGTTGCCGCCACATCAACTCGCGATATCAATGCTTTGGCATGCGTAATGATAAAGACATCTAAAGGTAAATGCTAGCGTCATTCGTTCATATGCTTATTATTTAAACGCTTTTAAATAAAAGACTTAGTGGTAGCTGGTAAATCAGCTATTTGTTGCTAAAAACCAAGTGGGTCACTAGCTAAAATTAGCCACTAAAGAGATAAGTTAATGTTGCAGCGCTATTAATGCGTCTAATTGCGCGCACAGAGGCATCACTTTTTCATTTATTGAGCGATCGCTATACCAGCAAACACACAGTACTAAAAACACTACTTGATAATACTCTAGCTTATTAATAGAGCAGTAAAAGCGTTGCGAAAGCGGTAACTGCTGTTGATAGGTTTTAAGTAACCGTTGCTTACCTTCCCTGTCTAGTTCAAAACTTACAGCTATTGCGGCTAAATCAAAGTAAACGTCGTTGGTTTTGGCGTACTCAAAATCGATTAAAAACATGCCTTGCGGGTTCTCTATGATGTTTTCTTTTACTAAGTCATTATGACAAAAGCCTTCATCACGTGGTAGCTTTTCTATTTCTGCTACCGCCACACCTACAGTTTGGCTATATTGTTGATATAACGCTGTATGTTGATAAAAATCCAGCTCTTGCTTTATATTCATCGCCTCGCTAACCACATTATGACAATGTAAGCCAACCAACTTTTTAATTAGCTCAGGGGTATAATTGCTTTGGGCTGTGTCGCCTTCTATGTATTCAAAAATAGCGAGCCTGTTAGCTTTGTCTAACCAAAGTGGTTTAGGGCACAATTGCAGCTGTGCAAATCGAGCTTGTGCAGCTAAGCCTAATGTAGGCCAGTGATCGCGGTAACTTTTTAATAAATAAGCATACTGTTGATTATTTAGCGCAGCGCGCACTAAAAAGTTGTCATTGCTTAAACCACTATGTAATCGCTCACTACTAAGTAGTGTTAATTGTGCATTAAACCCGTTGATAATATCGCTAATTGACTGCATGAATGTCTTATAACTGCGCTATAGGTTTAGCTTGTTTTTGCTCGTACTCTTCGTACCAAGTTTTAAACCCCCACGCAGCCACTATGGTGTAAAAAATAAAGAGCGCGAGCGTTGGGTAGTAGCCTTTTTCGTAATATAAATACATAGACGCGGCATCTATTACAATCCAATACAGCCAATTTTCGAGTACTTTTTTTGCCACTAAATAAGTAGTAACTACCGCAAAACAGGTTGTAAAGCTATCAAGGTAAGCAAAGTCTGCATGGGTGTAATTTTTCATAAAGTAACCAATGGCAAGAGCAACTATGCTGGTCACTATTATCAATATTATATGACGATTCATTGACCATGAGGTAATACTTAAACTATCGTTGTTAGTTTTGCCTTTACGCCATACTAGCCAACCAAACACCGCCATATACATATAATAAAAATGCAGTAACGACTCCATTAATAACGCGCCATTCCAATACATAATAGTATAAATAAGGGTGCTAAAAAATGCGGCTGGCCAACACCATAAACTCTCTTTTATTGCTAATAATAAATAAGCCATAGACAGCCCCACTGCAATATACTCCCAATGCGACATTGCTGTAAAACCGCTTAAGGTTTGTGTTAAAAAATCCATATTGTGTGGTTCCGTGTTACTACTAATATGCATATTAGCCGTTATTGTGGAGACAAATCGCCAGATAGAAATTTACAGACAAAAATAGCTTTACCAAACTCTTCATACGAGCGTTTAATTTCGGTACTTAACACTTGCATTACTAAATCGTAATCACCAAAAATTTGCGTTGATAAGGTATTAGTAATTACTTTTAAATTATCGTACTCGTTTAAGCGATCTATAAAGCCTTTTATAAACGGGATATAGTCTTGATGAAGTGGGTACTTGCTGATCTCTACTGTTAATTTCATTTTTATCTCTTTATTATTTCATTTTAAAAAAATCATTCAATGGTGATTCAATACAGTGTAAAATCACCCTAATTCGCAATCGAAATGAGCTTAATATGGCACGCAGAATAACCTATACATTTAAAAACCAACCGCGCGAAATTAATTTCGCTAAAGATAAATACCACGACATGTATCAGGCAATTGCCGCCGCTGAAGGTATCGATCTTACTAATTATTTATCTATGGTACAGCAAATCGAAATGACTTCGAAAGGCTCAGCGTCGGTGCGTAATTTTCGCGATCAAGAGTTTGCCCGTATGGGCTTTAGCGATATTTACTTTATAAAAGAGTAATAGTACCAGCAGTTTAACGCTGATACTGATAGCTTACCCTTGGTGTAATATTACACAATAACTCGTAAGGTATAGTATCGGCGCACTGGGCTATTTCTTCTACTGGTAGCTCAGGCCCCCACATAGTTACCTCGTCACCTACTTTAATATTATGTGTATTATTGCCTATATCTAAGGTGATCATATCCATAGCTACGCTACCTACAATACCATAACGCTGCTTATTTATTATTACCGGAGTGCCCGCCCTCGCATGGCGCGGATAACCATCACCATACCCCATAGCAACAACCGCTAACTGGGTCGGCTTATCACTTTGCCAACGCCCGCTGTAACCCACCGCTTCATGGGCAGCTACATTACGCACTGCAATTACTTTTGTGGTTAAGCGCATAACCGGCTCTAATTGATACGTTTTACCTGTGGTATTTGCCATAGGCGATACACCATAAAGCATTAACCCTGGGCGTACCCAATCACCGTGGCCACTTGGCCAAGCTAAAATACCGGCAGAATTTGATAAACAATGTGCCTGCTCAACGTTTTCTGCCAAGCGATTAAACAATGCTATTTGTTGCATTGTTTTACTGCTATCAACATCATCCGCGCACGAAAAATGGGTCATTAAATTAACCGTATTATTCGCATTGGCTGTTTTTTGTAAGCGATTATAAAACTCATCAAATTGATCTGGTGCAATACCTAATCGATGCATGCCGGTATTTATTTTTAACCAGCAGTTTATAGGAGCCTCAAGCTGCGCATTTTCCAGTGCCGCTAATTGGTTTTCGTCATGAATAATGGTTTGAAAATTATTAGCTAATAAAATGGGTAAATCGGCTTCATCAAAAAAGCCTTCTAACAATACAATTGGCTTAGTTAAACCGCCAGCACGCAGTGCCAGCGCTTCATCTATACGTGCCACAGCAAATGCATCGGCATCGTTTAAGTGCTGCGCTATGGTTACTAAGCCATGCCCGTAGGCATTGGCTTTTAGCACTGCCATTACTTTGCTATTAGGCGCAAAGCTCTTAACTTGCGCAAGATTATGCGCAAGTGCTGTTAAGTTAATTTCGGCTATCGCTAGGCGCATTAATAATCGTCATCTACTGCTGGCCCCGCATAATTATCAAAGCGAGAAAATTGACCTTGGAAGGTTAAACGTACTTTACCAATAGGACCGTTACGTTGCTTACCTATGATTATTTCGGCAATACCTTTATCGGTACTGTCTTCGTTGTACACTTCATCACGATAAATAAACATGATTAAATCGGCATCTTGCTCAATAGAGCCCGACTCACGTAAATCTGAGTTAATTGGACGTTTATCGGCACGTTGCTCAAGCGTACGGTTAAGCTGCGAAAGCGCAACAACCGGACATTTTAGCTCTTTTGCTAATGCTTTAAGTGAACGTGAAATTTCGGCAATTTCAAGCGTTCGGTTATCAGCAAGGCTAGGTACTCGCATTAATTGCAAGTAATCGACCATGATCATACTAATACCACCATGATCGCGGGCAATACGTCGTGCACGAGAGCGTACATCAGTAGGTGTTAAGCCCGAGGCATCATCAACGTACATTTTGCCTTTTTCCATCAACAAACCCATGGTTGATGAAAGTCGTGCCCAATCGTCATCATCTAACTGACCAGTACGCACTTTAGTTTGGTTAATACGCCCAAGAGACGCCAACATCCTCATCATAATTTGTTCTGAAGGCATTTCTAATGAGTAAATTAATACCGGCTTGTCTTGGGTCATTGCAGCATGTTCTGCAAGGTTCATCGCAAAAGTGGTTTTCCCCATAGATGGACGTGCCGCAACTATAATTAAGTCAGATGGTTGCAAACCTGTGGTCATTTTATCAAGGTCGGCATAGCCGGTACTCACACCTGTTACACCGTCTTGCGGTGATTGATAAAGCTCTTCTATTTTATCAACTGTTTTTTCAAGTATGCTATGAATGCTTTGCGGGCCTTCATTATTTTTTGTGCGTTGCTCAGCAATTTTAAATACTTTGCTCTCAGCAAAGTCGAGCAAATCGTGGCTGGTGCGCCCTTCGGTATTAAAACCTGCTTCGGCAATTTCATTTGCTACACCAATCATTTCACGTACCACAGCACGTTCGCGCACAATACTTGCGTAAGCGTCAATATTAGCAGCACTTGGGGTGTTTTTGGCTATTTCAGCTAAATAAGCAAAACCACCAATTCCTGCTAATTTATTATTTTTTTCTAGGCTCTCTGAAATAGTAATTAAATCGATCGGATCGCCAATTTCAGCAAGCGTTGTCATCGCTTCAAAAATAAGCTTATGCGTGCGGGTATAAAAATCCTGTGATACAACAAGCTCTGCTACGCGGTCAAATGCTTGGTTATCAAGCATTAAGCCACCTAAAACAGATTGTTCTGCTTCTATTGAATGGGGAGGAACTTTAAGGGTATCGACTTGCTTATCTCGTTTGGCCATGACTTCACAGTACTAAAATACAATGGTGCCTATTCTATCTACTTGCAGGGGCTGTGCAAATAGAAAAGCAGGAAATCTTTTCCTGCTTTTTGTAATCATAGCCAGTAGCGAATGTTATTTAGTATGTAGTTCGAGTCGCCCGCTAATTGTATTCATTTCAACGTTAGCATTACCGCCATTAATACTAAATTTTAAACTACTGGCTGGGCCATATTTAGCTTTACTGACTTTATCGCTAGTCACTTTATTAATTATTTTGCCATTCGCATGCGCTTCAACTTCAAACTTAGCCGATACATCTGCCGCAAAGTAAAATTCACCATCGCCACTTACCGATTCAAAACGAACATCTGCGCCCTTTAACAGCTCTTTAATATGCACTTCGGCCTCACCATTAACGGTATTAATTCGTAAGTTTTTAATGCTCGACAAAGTAAAATCTATATCACCATTTACGTTTTCAAGGCGAACATCGCTTGCCGTTGAATCTGATTTAATATCACCATTTACGGCGCTAAAGCGCAGCTTCCCGCTTGAGTTTTTATCGTTAATTTCGCCATTTACGGTTTCAAATGCAATATTACCACTTAAGTTCTGCGCCTTTACATCGCCATTAACACTGGTAAGTTTAATATTACCCGCTAAATTACTTGCGCTTATCTCACCATTAACCACATCTATTTCTGCACTGTTTTGTAGCTCTTTTGCACTGACAGATACATTCACACCAGCAAACTCAAGCGCACTACTTCTGGGCATAAATATAGTTAACTTTGAACCATCACCACTGTTACCCCAATCCGTATTACGTGGCATGTTTACAATAAACTGGGTTTTATCACCACTGGTTTTAAGCTCATAGCCATCTGCTTTGTCATCAAGTTCGCCCGACACTTTAAATTCGTTTTTATCCCAGCCCGTTATGTTTATATCACCACGTTGGTTTTCAATATAAATAGTGCCGCCATTGGCTACCTCTATTTGCTTATCTATTTTTTCACCCGCTAATACCGCCAGTGGAAATAAGCTCAACCCTAGTAAAATCGCTTTCATGTTATGCTCCTAAATATGCTGCCAACGAGGTGCGTGCACCTTATTAATCAAATCAAGTTGTTGTTGATATATTTGCGCTAACATAGTTAATAGCGCTTGGTTTTGTGGTTCGTTTTCAAGAACCTGCTTTATGGCTAACTCTGCTTCTTCGAGTTCTTGCAATTGCACTTGCCAATTGCTGGTAAGTGCGTCTTGATTTTTATACGCAACTAACAAACTGTTTTTTTGCGCTAAAAAGTAATCACTTATCGCCACGGCAGGCTTTGGCTCAGGCGTTATAAAAACGATGTTTACTGCAATTAAAACCGCAACACTGCATGCGGCTACTGCCGTTAACTTTGGCCAAATAGTAGTGTGTTTTTGTGTAGGGCGTTCAGCATTAATAATCGCTCGCTCAATCCCTGGCCATAAATTTTTGCGTGGCGTTATGTCTTTATCAAGTGTATTGAGTGACTCGTTTAAGTAGTCATCAAAATTTTCTTTACTCATTTTCATACCACTCTTGTAATAACAGCCTAGCACGATGATATTGCGACTTACTTGAGCCAACAGCCATACCTAGTTGCTCGGCTATTTCCTCGTGTCTGTAGCCTTCAATGGCAAACAGCACAAATACCATACGTGCTCGCTCTGGAAGCCTTACTATTAATTTATCTAGGCCATTTAAACCTTTACAGTCGTTAACTGATTGCTCATCCATACCGCTGTGCTCAATACTCACCACTTTTTGCAGCCAATTTTTTTGTTTGCGTAAGTAATTAATAGCAACATTACTCGCTACGCTGTAAAGCCAAGTAGAGAACTGCGAGCGCCCATCAAACTGCGCTACTTTGTGCCACACCTGTACAAACACTTCTTGGGCCGCATCCTCTGCATACGACTGATCAGCTAATAGACGTAAACATATCCCGTATACTCGTTTTATGTGTAGTTCATAAAGTAGTGTGTATGCAGCTTGATCCCCCGACTTAACACGCTTAATGAGTGCTGCTTCGCACAATTGCGACTGTTCGGGTTTAACGTGTAACATCCGTAATGCCGCCTTTAAATTATAATTACTGGGTTAGCATTTAAGTGTATTGATAAGTTAGACGTAATGACAGTTTGAAAAGGTTTAAATGAAATGAAAAAATAATTGCAAAAAGGAAAGATGATTTAGAAGAGGTTTTATTAAGCGTGTCTTTAGATCTACAGCTAGCTAAATTTTAGGCACAAAAAAGCCGCGCTAAATAGCACGGCTTTTTTTGCTTAATTAAAAATTAAGCTTCAGCAATAACGATTACTTTAATAGTAGCCGTTACTTCTGAATGTACTGCGATTGATACGTCAAATTCGCCAGTCTCACGGATAGTACCTAGAGGTAGACGAACTTCAGACTTAGCAACTTCAACACCAACAGCTGAGATAGCGTCAGCGATGTCACGAGTACCGATTGAACCAAATAATTTACCTTCGTCACCAGCTTTAGATACTAATGTAACTTCTGCTAATGCTTCAAGTTTGTCAGCGCGTGCTTGTGCAGCAACTAACTGATCAGCGATTTTCGCTTCAAGTTCTGCGCGACGAGCATCAAATGTTTCAATGTTTGCTTTAGTTGCAGGAACTGCCTTACCTTGCGGGAAAAGGAAGTTACGTGCGAAGCCAGATTTAACAACAACCTGGTCACCTAGGCCACCTAGGTTAGCGATCTTATCTAGTAGAATAACTTGCATGTTTCTACACCTTTTAAAAACGTGTTAATCCGCTGCTTACTTATGTAAGTCAGTGTATGGAAGAAGGGCTAAGTAGCGAGCACGCTTAATAGCAGTTGCTAGCTGGCGCTGATATTTAGCGCTAGTACCTGTGATACGGCTAGGTACGATTTTGCCACTTTCTGTAACATAGTTTCTAAGAGTAGCTAGATCTTTGTAATCGATTTGTTGTACGCCTTCCGCTTTAAAGCGGCAAAACTTACGACGTCTGAAATAACGTGCCATGAGATTAATTCCTCAAATAATTCTTTCGATATGCTGAGCATGCAAAACCAATTGGCTAAGGCCGTTACGACCTTCGTGGCGATTTAAAAAACCACTCACTTGCAATGCCTGCCCAACGTGCAAATGTTGAGTCTGTTGTTGCATTTGCTTTCCACTGGCAACCACTTGAAGCCGAACGTAACTATTACGGTTAAGATCTGCTTCTGTTTGCATTGATTTATGTTCAATAACAAAAATACAATGCGGTATACCAGCAGGACTTTGGCTTAACTTGGGAGTTTTACAAACTACCCCAGATAAAACCAGTTGATTCATAAAAGGGCTAACCATTTATATTCATCACCAGTTAAACGCCATGCTAGGACTCAAAACAATTAAGCAGCTGGTGCTTCTTTCTTCTCTTCTCTTACAAGAGGAGACGCTTCAGTTACCGCGTTTTTAGTACGCATAACTAAGTTACGAAGCACTGCATCGTTGTAGCGGAAAGTAGTTTCTAGCTCGCTGATTACTTCAGTTGGTGCTTCAACGTTCATAAGAACATAATGAGCTTTATGAAGCTTGTTGATTGGGTAAGCCAGTTGACGACGGCCCCAGTCTTCAAGACGGTGGATAACACCACCAGCTTCAGTGATAGAACCAGTATAGCGTTCGATCATACCAGTTACTTGCTCACTCTGATCAGGGTGAACCATGAATACGATTTCGTAATGACGCATGGATATTCCTTACGGTTAATAGAGCCTTCTACCGTTTCGGCCGGTCGGTTTAAGGCAAGGAATTAATAGTTTAAAAGCCGAAATGAGCGCGCATTTTACGCTTAGTTTGATAATTAAGCAAGCCAGTTTTCTATCGAAAATAAAGAAAAAGCCGTACAAATAGAGTTTAATTGACGTTTTTTATAAAAACATAACAATTTCAATTAGCTTGCTATGTATTAAGTCGTAATTAGGCCTTGCAAAACAAACTAAAAAACAACCACCTTGCTCAGCTTTTAGCCGACCAAGGTCTAATATAATAATTAAGCAAAAACGCTTAGTTTTTAATGTCTCTCACACTCTTTTTTAGTTTTAGGATCATTTATGTCAGGTCAATATAAACAGCACTATAACGCCTTCAAACAAAACCCAGCTGAATTTTGGTTAGCACAAAGTAAGTGTATTCCTTGGTATAAAACACCCCAAAATGCCTATACACAAGACAGCGATGACTTATACCATTGGTTTGATGATGGCCAGCTTAATACTAGCTACTTAGCACTTGACCAACATGTTGAAGCCGGCTTTGGCGAGCAAACTGCGCTTATTTACGACTCTCCTGTTACCAATACTAAACAAACTTATAATTATTCACAGCTACAACAAGAAGTGGCTAAGTTTGCCGGTGTAATGCAATCGCTAGGTGTGCAAAAAGGCGACCGTGTGGTTATTTACATGCCCATGATCCCACAAGCAGTGATTGGCATGCTAGCTTGTGCTCGTTTAGGTGCAGTGCACTCTGTGGTTTTTGGTGGCTTTGCAGCTCATGAGTTAGCGGTGCGTATTGATGATGCTAAACCTAAATTAGTATTAAGTGCTTCTTGTGGTGTAGAAGTAAGTAATATTATTCAATACAAACCCTTATTAGATGACGCCATTAAGCGCGCCACACATAAAGTTGATCACTGCGTAATTTATCAACGCGAACAAGCAACCGCAACACTCAATAGTGGCCAAGATATTGATTGGGCAAAGGCTATGCAAACAGCACAAGCTGTTGACCCTGTACCTGTAAGTAGTAGTGATCCGCTATATATTTTATATACCTCAGGCACCACAGGATTACCTAAAGGTGTAGTACGTGAAAATGGCGGCCATGCTGTTGCCCTTAATTACAGCATGAAAAACGTATATGGTATGGAGCCTGGCGAAGTTTTTTGGGCTGCGTCTGATATTGGCTGGGTGGTGGGTCACTCATACATAGTATATGCGCCGTTAATGTATCGTTGTGCAACTGTACTTTACGAAGGCAAACCAGTGCGCACCCCAGATGCCAGTGCATTTTGGCGAGTAGTAGAGGAGCATAAAGTAACAGCCTTGTTTAGCGCGCCTACTGCATTTAGAGCAATTAAAAAAGAAGACCCTGAAGCTGAGGGTTTTAAAAAATATGATACATCTAGCTTAAAACGGTTATTTTTAGCCGGTGAGCGCCTTGATGCCGCTACTTACGGTTGGTTAAAAGAAAAAACCGGCCTACCTGTGCTCGATCATTGGTGGCAAACAGAAACCGGCTGGGCTATTGCTTGCAACCCTATTGGCATTGAACACTTAGAAACCAAAGCAGGTAGTTCAACCGTTCCTACACCGGGCTTTGACGTACGTATTTTAAATATGGAAGGCGAAGAATGTGCCCCTAACGAAAGTGGCGCAGTAGTAATAAAACTGCCCTTACCGCCGGGTTGCTTGTCTACAATTTGGCAAAATACCGAGCGCTATAAACAAGGTTACCTGAGCGAATATGAAGGCTATTACTTGTCGGGAGACGGTGGCTACATAGACGAAGACGGCTACTTATTTATTATGGGTCGTACCGATGATGTAATTAACGTTGCTGGCCACAGGCTATCTACCGGCGAAATGGAAGAAATTGTTGCCGCCCACCCTGCGGTTGCAGAATGTGCTGTATTTGGTGTAAACGATGCGCTTAAAGGGCAAAACCCAATGGCGATGATAGTACTGAAAGACGGTTTTACCGGCTCTCACCAAGAAGTACAACAACAGCTTGTGCAATCTGTACGTAACCAAATTGGTGCTATCGCGTGTTTAAAAAATATTATGTGTGTTGAGCGCTTACCTAAAACACGCTCAGGGAAAATTTTACGCAAAAACTTACGCCAGCTTATTGATGGCGAAGAACTGCAAATTCCATCGACTATTGACGACCCCAGTATTTTTGCCGAGTTAAGTGAACAACTTGCTGAAAAATAAAACGAACTGTTTATAGTTAAAGTCTATCGGCACCGAGTGAAGATAGACTTTAACTACGCCTTCTGCTTAAATAACCTTGGAATAAATAAATAACTTTATGATGTAAACGGAGATTAAATGACAGATATAAGAGCTGAACTACGTGAGTATTTACTGGGGTGGTTTGGCCAATATTTACCCGCCAACCCTCTTTTATGGTACGACATTTTAGTACTTTGCTGGCTCGCCATTTTTGCCATAATTTTACATTTAATTATCAGAAACTCAGCTAAGCACTTTCTTAAAGGTCGCTTTAGCGAAAGAATTGTTCAGCCTGATGCAAAAACTCCCGCCGATTTAGCATTTAAACTTGCAAAACATATCTCTTTTGTAATTCAAGGTGCGGTTGTCGTTATTCAAGCTAGGCTTTGGATCCCCGAAGGGAGTAGCTTTTTACATATTATTGAAATGGTTACCGACCAATGGATCATTCTCTTCTCTTTACTATCACTGTTTTCGTTGCTCGATATTTTTCAGGTTATTTCTGATAGGCGCGCAGTCAGAGCCCACTTCCCGATACGAGGGTTATTACAAACCATTAAGTTAATTGCCAGTGTATTAACCGGTATTTTAGCTGTGTCGTTATTAATGAATAAATCACCATTAATTTTATTAAGTGGTTTAGGTGCGTTATCAGCCGTTATGCTGTTGGTGTTTAAGGATGCTATTTTAGGTTTAGTGGCAGGTATTCAGCTCTCTGCTAATAATATGTTAGCGGTAGGTGATTGGCTAGAAATGCCCAAGTATGGCGCTGATGGCGATGTAATTGACATTGCACTTACCACGGTAAAGGTAAGAAACTGGGATAAAACCATCACTACAATACCTACGTATGCGCTTATTTCTGATTCATTCAAAAACTGGCGCGGCATGTCGGAATCGGGCGGTCGTAGAATAAAACGTAGTATTCATTTAGAAATGAACAGTGTGCGCTTTTTAAATGAACAAGAGCTCACTGAGCTTAGAAAAGCAAATTTACTAACCAAATATATAGATACCACAATATTATCTATTAGCGCCGAAAACGCTAGCAAAGATATGAGTTGCCTACTTAATGGCCGCCGCTTAACTAACGTCGGTACCTTTAGGCATTATTTAATAGAACTGTTAAAACAACACCCTAAAATCCATCAAAATATGACCCTAATGGTAAGGCAATTAGAGCCAACTAATAAAGGCTTACCTATCGAGATTTACACCTTTACCAACACCACAGTGTGGGCAGAGTACGAAGGTATTCAAGCTGATATTTTTGACCATATACTGGCTATTTTACCGGTGTTTTACCTTAAAGCACATGAGTCGCCAACAGGTAACGATGTGCGATCTTTGTCGATAGGTAAGCTCTAAAATTACGGCTTACGTTATCGTTAGCTCCTATATTAGCGAGTAACACTATAAAACGAGTGTTGCTCGCTAAAATTTATTCACACTTCAAATTACTTTTAATTGCTCCAGTATCCAGCGATGAATTGGGCTTTCACTGGTACGTGGATGCCATGCAGCTATTACTTTAAAAGGCGGCAATGCTTCCACGGTTAGCTCTTGTACTTTATTGTTTGGTAGTAATCGCGCCGGGTAAAACGCGATCATATCGGTTGTATGAAGAATGTTTGGTACTGCCGAAAAGCTAGGTACCGACATAACAATATTGCGTTTAAGGCCCTTTGCTGCAAACCACTGATCGTGAGAGCCACGTAAATTGGCACGCGAAGGTGATACCACTAGCTGCGGATAAGCTGCAATTTGTGCCAGTGTTAACGGCTCATTTGTTAGCTTGTTGCCACAACCTGTAACGCATAAATGCTGCTCTTCAAGCAAAGTAACATAAGCTAAGTTATCTGGAATAAATTCAGGAAAACTAATCAGTAAATCAAGCTCGCCCGCCGTAATTAGCTGGTTAACATTATCTGAGGCAAAGTCGCGCACTATTAGTTTTAATCCGGGGGCTTCTCGCCTAGTTATATTAAAAAGCTGCGGTAACAAGGCTTGAGTTGCGTAGTCTGTCGCGCTAATAGTAAATACACCTTTGTATGTTTGCGGTGTAAATACATCGGGCTCTAACAGCATTTCAAGTTGCTTTAAAATATGGCTAATAGGTTGCTGCATAGATAACGCTTTAGGCGTTGGCACCATACTATTTCCTTGGCGAATAAACAAACGATCGTCAAATAAATCACGTAGTTTACGCAGTTGCTCGCTAATTGCTTGCTGGGTTAAGCCCATTTTACGTGCAACCTGCGACAAGCTTTTTAAATCAAGCAAGGCATTTAGTACCCTGAGCTGTTTAATATCGAGCCGGTTAATACCATTCATAATTGTATCTAAAACAATAAAGTGTTGTTTCAAATTGTACCCTTAAAGCTCTACGCTTACCAACATTGCTTAAACAGCTAAGCATCAACATACTTTACCTTGTTAATTACGAGGTAATAAGCCACTAAGTTTGCTTTAAGAGAGAGTTTTAATGAATCAATCTATTTCTGATACCAGCTCGTTATTTTCATCTGTAGAACTTGGCCCTTATACACTTAAAAACCGTATAGTAATGCCACCACTTACACGTTCTCGTAGCACCCAACCAGGTAATATTCCTAACGACTTAATGGCAACCTATTATGCGCAGCGTGCCAGCGCTGGTTTTATGGTTACTGAAGGCACGCAAATAGAGCCAAGAGGTCAAGGCTATGCATGGACTCCAGGTATACATTCTGCGGCGCAAATTGAAGGTTGGAAAAAAGTAACTCAAGCAGTGCATGCTAAAGGGGGCATTATATTTGCTCAACTGTGGCATGTTGGCCGTGTATCGCACACCAGTTTGCAACCTAATGAAGCCAAGCCAATAGCTCCTTCAGCAATTACAGCTGACAACGTTAAGGTGTTTATTGAAACCGGCCCAGGCCAAGGTGCTTTAAGTGAACCAAGTACACCGCGCGCTTTAAGTACTGATGAAGTGAGCGAGTTAGTTAATATGTATGCGCAAGCAGCAAAAAATGCATTAGAAGCCGGCTTTGACGGCGTTGAACTACATTGTGCTAACGGTTATTTAGTTAATCAATTTATTTCAGAGCACACTAATGTGCGTGACGATCAATACGGCGGATCACTTACTAATCGTCTGCGTTTTTTAAAAGAAATTGTTGCTGCTGTGAGCGCGGTTGTAGGCGCTGATCGCTTAGGCGTTCGCTTTGCACCACTTTTTAGCAGCACAGATGAAACCCGCGTTTATTTGGGTTTGGTCGAGTCTGATCCACAAAATACCTACATAGAAGCGATTAAGGTACTTGAACAAGCAGGTATTGCTTACTTATCGATTGCTGAAGCCGATTGGGATAACGCACCTGATTTACCTGAGCAGTTTTATAAAGCAGCTAGAGCGCAGTTCTCTGGTCGAATTATATATGCAGGAAAATACACGGTAGATAAAGCACTGCGTATTTTAAATAATGGCTACGGTGACTTGTTTGCTTTTGGTCGGCCTTTTATTGCGAACCCCGATTTACCTGAGCGTATTAAACAACAATGGCCTTTAAATGAAGCTGATGCAGCCACTATGTATGGCGGCACAGAGGTTGGTTATAGTGATTATCCATACTATAAAAACATTTAATTTAAGCAGGCCATGGAAGGCCTAATACTCAATATAAAAATCGACATCCTTAATGCAATATCAATAGTTTTCAGCTAAATTAATAACTACTAATACCGTTTGAGTATGTTATGTTTTTGTCTTTATTTAATAAACAAACCGCAGGCCACTGTGTTATATTTTTACTGCTAATCAGTATTAGTAGCTGCGGTGAAAATGACAATACACCAGCAACTCCCTCTAGCCAAGTCGAGCCTGCAATTGCCCCTATTACTACCGGTAACTGGTATAAACCCGCATTGGGGAGCACCTGGCAATGGCAGCTAACTGGCACAATAAATACTAACTACAATGTTAATATTTACGACATAGACCTATTCGATTCCCCAGTACAGTTAATACAAACATTACAAGCTCAAGGTAAGCGGGTTATTTGCTATTTTTCAGCGGGTTCTTATGAATCGTGGCGAAGTGATAAAAGCCAATTTTTAATCAACGAATTAGGTAACTCTTTAGCTAATTGGCAAGGAGAGCGTTGGTTAGATATTCGCTCACCTAATGTGCAAGCAATAATGGCTAGTCGTCTAGATTTAGCAGTACAAAAAGGATGTGATGGCGTAGAGCCCGATAACGTTGACGGCTATATGAATAATTCGGGCTTTAATTTAACTGCAAACGATCAGCTTGTATTTACTCGCTTTATAGCAAATCAGGCGCATACTCGTGGCTTGGCGGTTGGCTTAAAAAACAATCTTCATCAGGTAAATGAGCTGCATAGTTATTTTGATTTTGCAGTAAACGAGCAATGCTACGAGTATCAAGAGTGCGAATTACTCACCCCTTTTATAAATAGCAATAAAGCTGTTTTTCATGTTGAATATAATAGTAAGTATAGTAATGGTAGCGCTGAACTAAACAATATGTGTGATGATGCTATTAATAGGCAATTTAATACACTGGTTTTGCCAATAAACCTAGATGACGAATTTAGGATTAGCTGCTTGTAAAAGCCTTGTTTACTTACCTTTATTTTATAAAGCTAAGCATCTTGATCTTTACTCATAAGATCTACCATTCTTTTTCTGAGCTCTTGCTCATTAATGTCTTCTTTATGAGTGCCAATGGTCCATACGTGGCCAAAAGGATCTTGCAGCGTACCTGCTCTATCACCATAAAACTGATCATGAACGGGGCGTATTTCTTTCGCTCCTAACGCAATGGTTTTTGCAAATACCGTATCTACATCATCAACATACAACATTATGCTTACGGGTGTACCGCCTAGCTCTGTAGGGCTTTTAAAATGAACATCTGGGCACATATCTGAGATCATAATATGTGAATTACCAATTTTAATTTCTGCATGAGCAATGCCGCCTTCAGGCATAGGCATTTGCATAACTAGCTGCGCATCAAAAGCGGCACAATAAAAATCAATTGCTTGTTGCGCACCGTTTATAATTAAATAAGGGGTTATTGAATGATACCCTTTTGGAATAGCTGATACCGCCATGTTGTGCTCCTCGTTATATGCTCTCCTTACAAAGGTTAGTCTAAAGTGGCAAACAATATAAAATAAACACGTATTTATTTATCAATATTAGTGGCACTTATTTGCAAAATTATTAGTAAATTTTGCTAGTATCTACCACTTAATAATATTTACTGATACGCTGCATATTTAAACAAAAGGACTAACATGAAAAAACAAACAACACTTTTTATAGCCACTGCGTTATTCGCACTCGCGGGTTGTTCAACTTCAGTGCCAATTAAAAACTTTGAACAAAACCTTATTCCACAAACATCTAAAATAATTAATAACACAGCAGATGTTGAAACAGGTATTTTAAAAGCCTGCATTCAACTAGGTTGGCAGTGTGCTCCTGTTAGTGAAGGTAAAATAAAGGGAATTCTTAATATTCGTACTCATCAATTAATCGTTAATATTAATTATGACAAAACAGCCTATTCTATCAATTACCAAGATTCGACTAACCTTAATTACAACGGTAGTAAAATACATCGTCAGTATATTAATTGGGTAACTAATTTAATGCGCCATATTGATGCTGAAATGATTTAAACTTTTATATTTGTTTCACTAATACAAAAAAGGAATTGTTATGAGTCACTTAACTATACCAAGTCACTGGAAAATAAAACGCTCCACTCACTTTTTTACTAAAGATAACATTCCAAAAGCGTTACTTACTCACCACAACACAGCCGAGGGTGTGTTTGGCCAAATTTGCGTTATGCAAGGCACTGTTACCTTTTACGGATTTGCAAATGAAGCCGCCACAGAGCCTGAGCAAACTATTGTAATTAACGCGGGGCAATTTGCTACCAGCCCGCCACAATACTGGCATAAAGTAGAGCTAAGCGACGACGCGCAATTTAATATCAACTTTTGGGCCGAAGCCGATACAGGCAATAAAGCCCTGTTTAAAAGTTCACGTATTCATAGCAAACCTATTTTAGATTAATACCACTTAAAATAACTAATTTACGTACAAACAAAAAAGCACCTAACATTTAGTTAAGTGCTTTCATAAATAACGGTGCAATTAATGCCAAATGCACTGCATATTAGCCTTGTTTATGTTTGATCATATCAATCCAATCTTGCGCCCAATTTTCTTTAGAGCACACTTTCGCTATTGATGTTAACCCGTTATATGCCAACGTTTTACTTTGCTGATAGTCATTCAAGCTAGTTGTTAGCGCTTGGGTAAACTCGGCAGTATTAGGCATCACTAATCGACCATTAAAACCATTAATTATAAGATTAGATAAGCCTCCAACGTTACTACTTATAACCATACAACCTGCGGCCATTGCCTCTATCATAGATAACGAAGTACCTTCTGAACCTAGTGTTGGAATAATGGCAATGTGTTGGCGTTTATGTACGCTAAAGCTTTCATTTGGTCCGTACTGCATTAATTTCACTTTTACTTCATTAGCAAATAGTTCTGTTAAATATGGTTTTAATGGCCCATCTCCGGCAAAGCTTACTTGAATATTATATTGCGGTAAAAGCTGCTTAATAATAGGTGCTATTAATTTAATACCACGGTAATCAACAAAACGACGAGCAATAATAATATTTAGTGTTGCGTTATCATCTGACCATTTTTTGGCAAATTCACTTTCGCTAATTTTTTCACTATAAAAGTTATAAATAACCTTCATATGTTGCTGCTCAATATTAAACCAAGTGCGATACCAGTTAACAAAGTTATGATCTACACACACCAAACTGCAATCTGATTTTATATAGGATAAATATTTGTACTGACTTAATAGCGAGGAGCAATATTGTGATATGGCTGATTTTGCTGCGCGAGGTTTATCCCAAGATATACCATGCTGAATCGCTAGCGTTTTATAATCAGGCATTTTTACTGAATAAGAGTCGGTAGCAAAAATAATAATATCGTTATTTTTGTCTGCATTTTCACTGACCCAGTTTGCAAGGGCGATTTTTTTTAAGTTACCGCGATATAAACCGGTAGTAACGCTATGAATAGTGTACTGGGGAGTAGTTAAGGTAAACGCTTTTTTAGCCGGTTGTACTATATGACATGGCCAACCTTGGCGAGTAAAAACATCGCACAAACTTAAGATATAGTTTTCAATGCCACCAATGGTATGCATAGTGCCGTTATGATCAAACATAGCACGGTAAATAATATAAATATTAGGCATCATATATCCTGACAAACTTGTTTAGTTTGCTGCAATTACAGCGATTACTCTTTTGGTAATATAACATTTAGCCATACATCTTTGAAGATATTTACAAACGCTTGCTATCCCTTATAACCAAATATTAGCAATACATAACAATTTCTTCTAAGTCATAGCGAAAGTGTATTTTCTTAAATAAGTTTAAAGCGTTAAAGTGCGCCGCTAAATCACAGCTAATGAAGAGGATATTATGTCGCTTGCTGTACTATTAATGCTGGCATTGTTTGTTGGTCTGTTATTCGCGATTTATCTTTTTTCGCAAAAAAGTAAAACGTTATCACGCACCGTTTTATTTGGCCTAGTACTGGGCAGTGCTTTTGGTTTGGCTTTACAGTTTTTATTTGCCGAACAACCCCAAGTTATTAACCATGTTTTAAGTTGGGTTGCCGTCGTTGGTAAAGGCTATGTTGGGCTATTAAAAATGGTCATTATGCCTTTGGTATTAGTGTTTATGATTGCCGCGGTAGTCAAACTTGAAAACCAAGGCTCTTTAGGTAAGATTTCATTTGTAAGTATTTCTATTTTACTGGTTACCACAGCCCTTGCTGCATTGGTTGGTATTGCGGTTACTTATGGCTTTAACTTAAGCGTAGAAGGATTAGTGGCCGGCACTCGTGAAGCGGCACAAATGACTACTTTAGAGAGTAAAGCGGCTAATGTTGCTAACTTAAATGTGCCACAAATGTTGCTTAGCTTTATTCCAGAAAACCCATTTGCCGATTTAAGTAATACACGTTCAACCTCTATTATTGCCGTCGTTATTTTTGGCGTGTTAATAGGCATTGCAGCACGTAAAGTAATGCTAGAGCGCAGCGAACTTACAGCGCCTATTCGTACTGGTGTAAACGCTTTACAAGCCACTGTAATGAGCTTAGTTAAAATGGTTATAGCTTTAACGCCTTACGGTGTTGCAGGATTAATGGCGAATGTAGTCGCAAACTCAAGTGGTAACGACATTCTTAATTTATTGGCGTTTATTATCGCCTCTTATGTCGCTATTTTATTAATGTTTGTTGTGCACGGCATACTGTTAAGCCTAGTTGGGGTTAGTCCAAAACATTATTTTACTAAGATTTGGCCAGTAATGACCTTTGCTTTTAGTTCGCGCAGTTCAGCGGCATCAATTCCAATGAACATAGATACACAAGTAAACCAACTTAAAGTTCCCCCAGCTATTGCTAATTTATCAGCCTCTTTTGGTGCTACGATTGGACAAAATGGCTGTGCAGGTATTTACCCTGCAATGCTAGCAATGATGGTTGCACCTAGTGTGGGAATAGACCCGATGACTTTTGAGTTTATTCTACCCTTAATAGGTATTGTAGTGATTAGCTCTTTTGGCATTGCCGGTGTAGGCGGCGGCGCAACTTTTGCTGCGCTAGTGGTATTACCAACAATGGGATTACCCATAGAAATTGTTGCGTTACTTATATCAATAGAACCATTAATTGATATGGCACGTACTGCGCTTAATGTGTCAGGCTCTATTACTTCAGGTGTGATCACCAGTAAAATAATGAAAACGCCACAGCAAGACTAATTAATAATTAAGCCCAGCTTTGCTGGGCTTTTTATACTGCGCTACAGTTATATATAAAACCCGCAAAACAGCCCATAATCAACCACTTTCCTGTTCATTTAGCATGCTCAAACCCTACCAACAAGCATTTTAGTTATGTAAACATATGTAAAGCTTTGTGTAATTACAGCCGCTATCAGTTGCTATTCAGTTTCAGGCTCTAATATCGGTTATGTATAAAAAACATAAGCGAGACATTACTATGAAACAAATAACTGTGAAACTAACACCTATAAAGCTAAACACTATTAACTTAACTGTTTTGTTAGCAGTGTTTTTAACACTTACTATGCTCTCAAGTAACGCCTTTGCAAATCCGCAAAATGTACATAACAAACACCATAAACCAGGTAAAGTGATACGTCATATTCCTAGTAATAGTGTATCGGTACGTTTTAATGGTGCAGTATTTAATACCCATAATGGCACTTACTATCGTAAACACAGCAGAGGCTATCGAGAGGTAATGCCACCAAGAGGTTTACATATTAGATCACTGCCTAGATACCACTCACGTTTAAGGCATCGCAATAACACTTATTATACCTATCAAAATGTATATTATATTGCCGAAAATAACGGCTACACAGTAGTAGATACGCCTAAAATACAGGTTAACCGAGCAATCAAAGTAAATAACAGCAACAATTATAAGCTTGGGCTGTTTTACGACTCGCTACCAACGGCAGCAAAGCCCGTAACTATTAGCTCGGTGCAGTACTTTAAATATGATGACATTTATTTTTTACCGCAAGTTAGTGATGATGTAATTAAATATCTCGCTGTTAAACTCAATTAATACTGTCTTTATCTGTCGCAAATAAAAACCTAAATAAGGGCATAGCATTTTATCTTGCTATCAAGCTACTTCGCTCCTATAGTCAGCAGATTATAGGCCTTTATTTTGAACAAACTTGTTATGAAAACTAGCACTCCAGCTCGTGATTTTGGTGAACTATTAGGTTACGCACCTGGTAATGTTGCTGTTTACTCGTCTGACTATGACTCTGCCGACGAAAGCATTTACCCTAACCGCAGTGCCTATCGCAGTTATTTAGATGGCATTTATATGGGTTATAAATGGCAGTGCGTTGAATTTGCTAGGCGCTGGATGTATCTCAATCATGGTTATATTTTTGATGACATAGCCATGGCTTACGATATTTTTGAGCTACGCTCAGTACGTGAAGTTAACAGCCAAAATAGACTTCCCTTACAAGCATTTAAAAATGGCGCAAAGCATCACCCTCAAGTTGGTAGTTTACTTATTTGGGAAGAAGGTGGTGAGTTTGAAGAAACCGGCCATGTTGCCATTGTAGTAGAAGTTCACCCTGATAAAATTCGTCTTGCTGAGCAAAATGTTGGCCATCAAACATGGCCACAAGGTCAAAATTGGTGCCGCGAGCTTAAAGCTAAAATAACCAAAGATGGCGACTATTGGATTGAATGCTCTTATAACGATGCAACTATTTTAGGCTGGATGACCCAAACTGATCAAATTGAACACGCAGAACCTACCACTGAAATAAACACCGATTTATTTACAATCAAATCTAATTACATTGCCGATACAGGCCAAGCTGCAAAGTCATGGTTAAATATTGCTAATGATGACGAAGCCGCCTATGTAGACATGATGCAAGGCCACAAGCTTACCTCCAATGCAGAGGATCAACATAGCTACTTTACTATTTCACACACAACCCAACAAGTCATTGAGCACGCCACTAATGAGCTGCATGGCTTATTTATGCATGCCACCGATTATGTGTTACAGCACCCTGAGCTATTAAAAAAGTTTAATTTACCTGAAGTAGTACTCAATAAAATTCGTCAATCGTGGGATAACCGCTTAAATCAATTGATCACCAGTCGCTTTGACTTTGCACTAACCCCCGCAGGCTTAAAAGTGTATGAATACAACTGCGACTCCGCTTCGTGTTATATGGAAAGCGGTAAAGTTCAGGGTAAATGGGCAAGGCACTTTGGGGTTAAAACGGGTATTGATGCAGGCCAAGACTTATTTAAAGACTTAGTAAAAGCATGGCGAAAAAGTGAAGTAAAAGGTTTAGTTCATATTCTTCAAGATGACGAGCCAGAAGAGCATTACCACGCTTTATTTATGAAAGAAACAATTGCGGCAGCAGGTTTTGAGTGCAAAATTATTATTGGTTTAAATACTCTGTCTTGGGATGCCTTTGGCAATATTATTGATGCCGATGGCAATAAACTTAATTATGTATGGAAAACCTGGTCGTGGGAAACTGCACTTGAGCAAATTCGTGAAGAATGCGAGGCTGATCAAGCTCAAAATCATAATTTTGAGCCGCAATGGCAAGCAGGAGCAACCCCGCGGTTGGCTGATGTATTATTGCGTAAAAATGTCATGGTTTTTGAACCACTATGGACACTGATCCCCAGTAATAAAGCAATCTTACCGATGCTGTGGAGTTTATTTCCTAATCATAAATATTTGCTCAATACCGCGTTTGAGCTCAGTGATGAATTATTACAAACCGGCTATATAGTAAAACCCATTGTTGGCCGCTGCGGAGCAAATATTCAACTAGTCGATCAGCAACAACAAACCATTGAGGAAACCGCCGGACACTTTGCATCCCAAGAGCAAATATATCAGCAATTATTTGCGCTACCAAAAGTAGACGATTACTTTGTACAAATATGCAGTTTTACCACAGCAGGAAAATATTCTGGTGCGGGTGTGCGAGTCGATAAAAGCATGATTATTAATGGCAATAGTGACTGTATGGCACTGCGGATTGAATAACTCGTCAAATTAATAAACAATACTTTGCGGGCTTAGTTTTAGGGCTTAGCATTAAATATAATAGCTAAGCCCTTTAGCTATTATATTTATTACACTGTGCATAATTTACAAAAAAGTGCATAGTTTTCAAATATGTAATATTTAACATCATTCTTCCCCTCATATTGAAAACCCTATCTGATTGTATATAAACAACTTTATTTAAAATCCCTTCTCGGCATGGTGATTGCTTTAAATAAAGTAAAGTATGTTCATATAGTAATTAATGGGCAAAATAATTAAGTAGGAGAAATTATGAGTAATAGTAACAAAACAGCTAAATTTACCGCTCCAGGTATGAGTAACGATTCAGCAGAAAAAACTATCTCTACACTCGACAATCGTATGGTTGCGCTAATTGACTTACAACTTACCCTTAAACATATTCACTGGAACGTAGTTGGCCCTAATTTTATTGGCGTGCATGAAATGCTAGACCCACAAGTTGCGGTTGTACGCGAAATGACAGACACCATTGCTGAGCGCATCGCAACGCTAGGTGGAGTACCTGTTGGTACGCCAAAATCAATTGTTGATCGCCGTACATGGGACGAGTACTCAATTGGTAAAGCCCTCGTTACCGAGCATTTAAGTGCACTCGATAATGTATATAGCGGTATTAATAGCGATCATCGTAAAGCCATAGATACGCTTGCTGATCTTGATCCGGTTTCTGAGGATATGATCACCAGCCAACTAGCTGAGCTAGAGCAATTTCAATGGTTTATTCGTGCCCACCTTGAATCATCAACAGGTGAACTACAAAAGTAGGTGCACTATTATAACTGGCATACATAGCTAAATATTTATTGTTAGTTAATAATTTAAAATTAAGAAAAGCCCGCATTATTAATAATGCGGGCTTTTTAAGTGCTAATAACTTACTAAAATAATAACCTACTAAAATAATTACACATCATACATAGCAAAGTATCTGCATTTTGCTCTTAAAAAGTTTACCCCCAAGTAGCCATTAAATAATGTCACGCTCAGCAAATGCATAAAAAAGAACCTCACCCAATTAACCCCTCGTACATCTGCATTTAAATTTTATATTATTATTACCAGTCGATATTTTATTTATATCAGCAATTAAATTGGTTAACCAAACCAATTTTAAACTTAAAATAAAAACTACAAAGCCATTACCAGTAAGTAATTTACATTTCTTATTTTAAATAAACGCCTCATACCTCCTCAGTAAGTTAATTTCTTTTTATCGCCTTGGTACTTATCAGCACTTTCTTATCTAAAACAATGAATTTTTTTATAGGTTAAAACCCCAATCTTCCCAAATAAGTAAGGTTAAACTCACCTTGCTTTTAAAAATCATAATTAATAAATAGCAATAACAAACCTATATACCAACATTAAATTAAACTTTTTAACTGCGATTACAAAATAAATTAAAAACATAACTTGTTAAATTTGTTAAATATTAAATAAAAAGAAACCAAAATTGTAATACCAAATTCACACTACTGGTAAACAAAGCTTGAAATTAAAACTTAATTGGACTAATTTTAACCACACTTTACGCATTACCAAAAAAAGTAAAACGCTGAAAAATTGGTAAACCAAAGCGCATCATCAACACACAATTACCCAAACGGGAGAGATACATGAAGCTTAATCGAATTACTTCCTCACTAATCAATAAACAACATAAAAGTAATCCTGCACTTATTAGCGCGGCCGCACTTATTTTAATGACATCATCTACTTTAGCTGCACAAGAGTCTGAAAACACCTCAGCCACAGCAGATAAAAACATAGAGGTTATTGAAGTAAAAGGAATTCTTAACAGTATGAAAGCAGCTGCAATGCTTAAACGTACTGACGGTCGTATTGTTGATGCTGTTGTTGCTGAAGACATTGGTAAATTACCAGACAATAATATTGCCGAAGCCCTGCAACGTATTACTGGTGTATCTATTAATTCTGACTTTGGTGTGGGTGATAGTGTTTCGATTCGTGGTTTACCGCAAAACCGGGTTGAATTAAATGGTCGCTCTACTATTGGCGATTCTCGTGATGGCATTAGCCTTCAAGATTTTCCATCAAGTTTCTTAAAAACAGTAGAAGTTGTTAAGTCGCCAACTGCCGATATGATTGAAGGCGCACTTGGTGGTACGGTTAGTTTAAGAACGGTTCGCCCATTAGAATTAGATAAACTAACAGCGGCCATGTCATTAGATGCAGAATATGCAGATAAAACCGAAAACGTAGCGCCTATTTTCAGTGGATCTGTTGGTAATAATTGGGATTTTGATGAAATAGGCACGTTTGGTGCTATTGCTATGTTTTCATATCAAGATCGCGAAATTCGCCAAGACGAAACGTCTAGCCGCGTAAAACCTCAAGACATAGTAATTAACGCTCAAGAAGGAAACACACCAAGCGGTAACGCCATCGTCAGAGATGAGCACAGTATTGAGCAATATGTAGAAAAACGTGAACGTACTGCTGTAAATTTGTCACTCCAGTGGGCACCACACTCGGGTAATGGCATGGTATACCTTGATTTAAGTGGTACTAAGCGCTCTGGTGAGCAAGCTGGTAACTCTATTTTAGGTGTAGCAGGTTCACTATCAACAGATGCAAACACCACACAAGACGCTAACGGCGTAAATAACTATACGTTAACTAACGAATTTGGTATTCCTAAAACATACAGTGATTTTCGTGATACTGACTCGTTTTCAAATGCACTTGGTGCAGAATGGAGTCTTACCGATAGCATCAAAATTTCTGGTGAAGTTGCTGTTGCATCCTCTGAAAGCATAAGAGCAGACTCAGAATTTACATTGCGTCCAATCGAAAAATCGACGTTTGAAGCCAGTGGCGGTGTTGATTTAGTAAACCATTTATATGATGGCGCATTTTCACAAGACGGTAATCGCTTACCAAGCATTATACACTCAGATCCAACTGCATTTACTAATCCACAAAACTTAGCATTAAGAACATTCAAAAGCGAAGATAGAAAAACCAATAATGATGAAACAGCGGTTCGTTTTGATATTGAAATGTTTGAGCCGTTAAGCAGTGCAAACTGGATCTCTAAAGTAAAAGCAGGTGTTCGCGCTACTAAACGCGATTACGAATATGAACAATACAAAGTAGAAATTAAAGATATTTATAAAAACGCTATTAACGACTCAGATGGGTCATTAGCAACTTTATGGGCCGATGATTATAACGCGCTGTTCCCTGGCAGCTTTACAACTATGAGCCACGATAACTCTTTTAATCAACTGGGTCACTCTGGTCAAAACGATCTATTAACATTCCTTACTTATAATGGCTTATCTAACCCAAGTAATACGTATGCTCAATTACAACAACTATTAGCAGGCACTAATTTAGCGTCTACTGGGAGCTTACACGACAATCAAGAGTTTCAAGAAAGCGCATACAAAAATGTAGTTGAAGACACCGCTGCAATTTATATATCGGCTTATTTAGATTTTGATAGCGTTACAGCCATTGTGGGCGCTCGTTATGTAACAACAGATCTTGAGTCAAGTGTTTACCAAAACGGTGTAAAAGTGACAGGTGAAAATGATTACACCGACTTTTTACCTAGCTTAAACGTGACATATAACTATTCAGACGAAACACTATTTCGCTTTGCTGCAGCAAAAGTTATGCGCAGAGCCGACTTTAGCGAGCTAAGCCCAGCATTTGACGTAAATAACGACCGAACGGGTGCAACTCAAGGAGCTATTGATTTAGAACCATACCGCGCAACCCAATACGACTTATCTGTAGAGCATTACTTTGACGAAGGTAACGTATTGTCTTTTGCACTATTTTATAAAGATGTTAAGTCATTTTTAAGCAACGAAAGCACGTGTGTTGCCTCATCAACTACCGCTGCACTGCAAAACGTAACACAGTGGAACCAAGTATGTCAGCTTGATACTGCCGGCGTATCTCAAGATAATATGGTTTACTCTGATGCAACTAACTATCCTGTAGATGCTGATGGTTTTAATCACGTTGCGGGCCTTAGAGATGCAGGGCTTACCGGCATCGATACCGTTAAAAATATTAACGGTGAAAACGGCTCTGTTCAAGGTTTTGAAGTAGGTTACCAGCAGTTTTTTACAAGCCTTCCGGGTGCGTTTTCTGGTTTGGGTATTAATGCAAACTACACTTACGCAGACAGCGAACAGCCAAACGGCAACCCATTATTAGACATTTCTAAAAACACTTATAACTTACAAGTATTTTGGGAACACGAAGGTTTCTCTACTCGCCTTGCTTATAACTACCGTGACGGTTTCTTAAGTACTGAAAACGAAAAACGCGTAGAAAACATTAACTCTAACGGCAGCATTTCACAAGACGGTACTGTTTATGGTAATAATTACCGTGATGACAGAGGCCAGTTAGACTTTTCTGCAAGTTGGGACATTAACGAAAACTTTACCCTAGTAGGTAACGCAACAAACTTAACCGGTGAACCTTCAATCTACCTATCTGAACTAGGCGGTGCTTGGAAGTACACTGAGGCGGATCGCCGTTATAGCTTAGGCATTCGCGCTAAATTTTAATTTTCCCTGAAGGCTAAAGCCTGCTTTTATGCAGGCTTTTTTATGCCTAAATAAAAGTAGCTTTATATTGCATAAAAAACCCACTCCCTAGCTATACTTATCTTAATATAAAACTTAATATCAAAGAGCAATTACTATTAATAAGGAAAGGTAGTGCTGTCGCGTTTATATAATTTTATGCCGGGTTTAAATACTTTACTTCATTATGAACGACAATGGTTTGCTGATGATTTAAGAGCGGCATTATCGGTTGCCGCCGTGGCGCTACCCGTTGCTATTGCTTATGCACAGTTAACTGGTGTTAATGCTGCAGTTGGGCTGTATTCCTGCATACTACCCATGATGCTATATGCACTTTTTGGCACCTCAAAACAATTAATAGTTGGCCCCGATGCAGCAACCTGTGCAGTTATAGCTGCAGTAGTTACCCCGCTTGCCGCAGGCGACAGTTTTAAGCACTGGCAGCTAGTTGTAACCATGACCGCCATGACTGGTTTTTGGTGTTTTATAGCCAGTAAATTTAAATTAGGTGTATTAGCAGACTTTTTATCTAAGCCTATTTTAATGGGCTTATTAAACGGTGTAGCCATAACTATCATTGTGGGTCAGTTTTCTAAAGTATTTGGTTTTACCTTTGATGAAAGATACCTACTTGAACGCTTAGGGGGGGTGCCCACTTATTTATCACAAACCCATATTCCCACTTTATTAATGGCCTTATTTACTGTGGTTATTTACTTTGTTATGAAACGACTAAAGCCTACATGGCCCGCATCAATGTTTGCCATTACCTTGGGCGCAATATTAGTGTGGTTTTTTAATTTAGAGCAATTTAATATTAAAACCATAGGCACAGTAACCGGCGGACTGCCGGTATTTAACACCCCTGTATTTGATATTGGTATTATTCGTGAACTAGTTGTGCCGGCACTTAACTTAGCCATAGTGAGCTTTGTAAGTATGATGCTAACAGCGCGTAGTTTTGCCGCAAAAAATGGCTACGACATAGATGCAGATAAAGAGTTTAGAGCCCTAGGTATTGCCAACTTCGCCTCTGCGTTGTCGCAAGGTTTTGCTGTAAGTGGCGCCGACTCTCGCACCGCGGTTAACGACGCTAATGGCGGTAAAACGCAATTAGTGTCGATTATAGCCGCCACTATTATTGCTATTATTGCTATTTTTTTAACCGCCCCGCTCGAGTTTATACCTAGTGCAGCACTCGGCGTGGTACTTATTATTGCCTCTGTGCATTTGTTAGATTTAAAAGCGGTATGGCAACTAAAGTTTAAAGATAAGCAGGCGTTTTACCTTGCCTTAGCCACCTTGTTTGCAGTGCTGTTTATTGGTGTTATTCCGGGTATTACGCTTGCTGTATTACTGGGTTTATTTCAATTTATTCGCACCGTAATGCGCCCTACCGACAACATATTAGGCGTAGACATAAAAGGCGTGGTAAGAAGCTTAGATGCCACCGATAAAGCAAAAGCCGTGCAAGGGGTATTTATTTACCGCTTTAATTCGCCATTAACTTACTTTAATGCCAGTTACTTTAAACGCAGATTACTTGAGCAATACGCAAAACAAAAAGACGATACCCAATGCGTTATTATTGATGCCGTACCTTGCTTTACCCATTTAGATTTAAGCGTTATGGCCATGCTTGCCGATTTAGACGTTATATTTAAAAAGCGTGGCATTAGCCTTGAGCTAGCAGGTAGAAAACGCCAGCTTCTATCGTGGTTTGAAATTGCCGGAATGGTATCGGGTAAAAATGGCATTTATGTTCACTCCGATCTATATGTTGCGCTACAAAAAAATAGCGTAAGCCAGCCTACCGACGAAGTCGCCTTATTTGAAGCTCATACCAATGAGGCAAAACCCGAGCCGCTATAAACGCAAAAAGGCTTACAACACATAGTTGTAAGCCTTTTTATACTAAAAACTTAGTAACTTAAATTACTGTGAATGAACCATTTGTTCAAACTTCATGCCGGTTAATTTAGTAATTACTTTAATCACATAAAAGAAAATACCAATCATTGCCAACATAGACGGAATAGCAATAATAGGGTAACTGAGCAAGGTCATTTCACCAAGCTGCTCGTTAAACTCTACCGTACCCGCAGGGCTGGTCACTATCCACTTAGCAAGCACGTAATTCATAGTTGATGAAAAAGCAAAAGTAAGCGCTAAAATATAATTAGCCTTGGTAATTTGCTGCTTAAAACGCTGGGTATTACCGCGCGCATCTAACGTATCGTAAATTACATCTAACTTAAATAAAATCGAGTTTAACAACACCTTTGCCAATAATGGCTTACCAAAAAAACCCGACATTAAAACAGTCAGGCCAATAATACCCGGTATAGCCGCTTCTTTTATTGCCAACCATTCTACATTAAGCTCAAACAGCGCAATGCCACCCGTTAATAAAGTACTTAAAAAACCTAATAATGAAATAAAATTTAACGAGCGTGCTTTAATAAAATCATAAATACCGTAACCCACAGGAAATATAAGCGCGACAATTAACCCTACAACGGTTCCTAAATATTCAGGCCCCGAAAACTTCATTAAAATAATTGAAGGCACTATAATATTAAAAACGACCTCAAATAATGGATTGTTTTTTTTACCTTTACTGTTATTTTGACCACTGGTTGTCATTCGTTACTTCCATTAATATATTATTGCTAAGACGAAAAGAGCACCTCTTCGCTACTGCCAAAGGCTATAATACTCGCAATACCTTCGCCATTCTAGCTTGTCGTTTTTGTATTGATTAAAAAGCCGAAAGGGAGCAATTATTTTTTGTGTATAAGTGCACAAACAGCCCTCTATTACGCAGGCAAACTCATATCGATGCCAGGTAAAGCCACCATCTGATCGCTAATAAGGCGGCGAATATCACGAATTATTGGCTGCTCGTTTTCAACTACTTGCTGCGATATAGCCACATACCCATGCCACGAAACATTATAGCCATGAGCAATGCGCGCCACCTCTTGTGGTTGAAACCCTTTTAATAATGGCTCTGGCACATAGCCCCAACCTAGCTTGTCGCGTATTGCATCCCTAATTAACTCAAAGCTACTTAACGCAATATCGTAACGCTCAGATACATTAGTTTGAATGTCACTTTGGCTTAAATCTAAATAAGCAATTTGCGGCACACTGGCTAAGTCTTCATTACTTACATAGCGCATTTGCGTTAACGGATGATCTTTGGCAATAACCATATGCAATGCCACCCAGCCCAAAACTTGTAAAGGTAGCTGAGTATTTGCATACAAGCTCTGATCTAAGCAACAAGCTAAGTCCATAAAGCCCTCTTCAACCATTTGCTGCAACGCATTTGCACTCGCATAGTGCATTTCTAACGATATACCTGGGTAGCGCTTGCGAATACTGCGAATAATTTCGCGCCAAAAGGCTTCGGGTAAAGCATCATCACGGCCAATAACTAAGCGGTGTGGCAGTTGCTCGTCATCGTGCAGGCAGCGGTGCTTAATACTCTCAGCAAGGTTAATTAAGCGAATGCTATCGTCAATTATTTTTTCACCCGCGGGGGCTAATTGCATACTATTACCAGTGCGAATAAATAGCGCAGTACCCAACTGATCCTCTAGCGTCGATAGCGCCATACTCATAGTGCTACGATTAACCGACAAGCGCGCTGCCGCCTTAGCAATAGAGCCGGTTTGTGCAATCATCACAAAGTACTGTAACGACTCTAATTTCATCAAGCCCCCTTAGTGTCAATTATTTTGACTCTGAGCAATTATAGTATAAAAATAATAAGCAGTATTATACGCACAATGTTTTAGTATTAAGAGCAGGAAAAATGCATTGGATATATTTAATAATAGCTGTAACTCTTGAGGTTATAGGTACAACAGTAATGAAGTGGCTGGTAAACGAAGACCAGTTACTATTAGGTAGCTTATTTGTAACTTTAATGGTTGGCTTAGCTTATCTTGCTCTTAGCCAAGCCACCAGCAAAATTCCTATCGCACTTGCTAACGCCTTCTGGGAAGGCTTGGGGATGATATTAATTGCATCTGTGTCATTTGTATTTTTAGGCGAAGCTATTTCTATTGGCCAAATGTTTGCACTTTTATTAGCTATTATCGGCATTGTTATAATTAACAGCGGCCACGCTATGCAAGAGCAAAAACAATGACAGTATATTGGCTTTATATTCTTGGCTCAGTAATTTTTGACATTGCCGCCAACGTATTTTTAGAAATGTCGCACGGATTTAAACATAAACGCTTTGGCATACTTGCCATTGTTTTTATTATGGCCGCGTTTGCCTTACTCACCCTCGCTGTGCAAGGCATCCCACTGTTTATTGCCTACGCCACGTGGGGAGCTCTTTCAATTAGCGGTACTGCGCTGGCAACTTGGTTGTTGTTTGGTCATAAATTAAACTGGGTTGTTTGTTTTGGTTTAGCAGTACTTATTTTATCTATTGTGACAATGCAATTAGTTGGCCCCGCGTAAATACCTCTTATTAAAAACTAGCTAAAGTGCTCTGCAGTTCAAGCTAGTTTTTCCTGCTGTTTTGCCTTAGTTAACTTTAGGCTAAACTTCTAACTTAGTTGACTATTTTATAGCGCAACGCTATAACTTGTAACACGTTGCGCTGTGCCAACCTACAAAGTAGTAAATAAAAACTTAAAAGCGCACCGCTTGCTTAAGCTATCACTAGTTTAGGTTTGGCATTATTATACTTATTACCTTGAGGCATTTATGTTCAAGCAACTACAAGAAAAACATCAGCTTTCTATTCTGCTTATACTCAGTATTGTGTCAGTATTTGGTATTACGCCATTTATTATTATTCGTTTTATAGAAAATAACATAGTCGCAGCGCTAATTGACTTAGCCATTGTAAGCGGTATTTTAACCTTAGTCGGTTATGCCCATTACACTAAAAAGCCGCGTGTTATTAGCGCCGTTATTGCATTGCTTGTTAATATTGGCGTTATTGCCATTATAATTACCAACGGCATTAACAGTATGCTATGGGTTTATCCGGTAGTAGCCGTTACGTTTTTTTTAGTTAAACCAATAGAAGCGCTCATACTCACCCTTAGCAATGTGGCAATTATTGCGAGCATACCTAATTTATTCGATGTTATGCCACTAAACTCTTACTTTACAACCAACTTAATGCTAGCTGCCTGTGCTTTTGTATATGCCTCTTTTGGCAACAAGCAGCTTGCTTTACTTGCAGAACTAAACAGTACCGATCCTTTAACCGGCGCATTAAATCGCCGTGCGCTTAACGATGATACACTAGCCGCCATTTCGCGAGCAGAGCGTTATAACAGCACTTATTTATTAGCGTTTTTAGACTTAGACTTTTTCAAAAAGGTAAACGACGAATTCGGCCACGCCGAAGGAGACAGAGTACTAAAGCAGTTAGTGTCAATTACCAATTCACATATAAGAGAATCAGATAAGCTATACCGCTTTGGTGGCGAAGAGTTTGTGCTAATAATTCCCGAAATCCCGCCCCAAGAGCAAGTTAGCTTTATAAACAAGCTACGCGAAACAATAAAAAACGAGTTAAAAACACCTGCGGGTAACTCAGTTACTGTATCTTTTGGTGTTGCAGCTTGGGTACCGGGCACCACAGTTGCTAGCTGGTTTAAACGCGCCGACGATGCTATGTATCAAGCAAAAAAACAAGGCCGCGACTGCGCCGTATTTAGTAACGATTAGGTTCTGCTGACCTTTGCGGATTAAAATTCGTTCAAACTAGGGGCGAGTTAATCACGGCGCGAGGTTTGTAACCTAGTGGGCTCGACAACTGCTCCTGCGTTATTCTACTGGCTTACATCCATGTAAGAATAAGCAAAAACCGAGCAAAGCTTTTGCATCCTGCTCACGCCCCTAACAAAGAGTTAATTGCCCCTAAGAACCCTTCGGGCAGCGCATGTTTGGTATTGATTCTACGTTATCGCCTATTTATGGGGAATAACCACACCACATAGGCTCTGCCTTGCCTAAATACCAAACACACTGTTGCAAATTTAACCTTGAAAGATAAACAGACCCTAAAGCTTTGAAATAAGTAAGCTAAACTAACCACTTGGCCAAAATGGCTTTACCCATTATTTATCTTTGTTTAGCAGCGCCTTTAAGTCGGCAAACGGGTTATGTGTAGCCGCCACCACTTTTTGCTCTGTAGTGCCGCCGTACAACACATATTCGTGATATTTATTATGCTCATTATCATGGCAATAAATACACAATAACTCCCAGTTACTACCATCATCAGGGTTATTATTATGGTCATGATCAATATGATGCACCGTTAACTCTCGTAAATTAGAATACTCAAACTCACGTGCACAGCGCCCACATACCCAAGGGTACAATCTTAACGCTTTAATTCGATAACCTTCTTCTTGCTGCTGATAAGCCTGCATACCACTCGTGGTTTTACTCATTAACTTATTACTACCGTCTTTTTACAATAAGCCCAGATTAGCCTTTAAAAACCACTTTGAACAGCGCCTTTTATTTTAACCACCGAGCTTTGGTTAAGATATTTACTAACACATTGAATAATAATAATGATGTTTAAACTTATTTTCTCTAGCCAGAGATTTTCAGTGAAAATAAGGCGAATTTACGCGTTAATGGCTGGCCTATTGCAAATAAATTCAACGCAGTTAGCGCTGAAAATAGCTGCTTGAGATAAATTTATTATCCAGAGTTTAGGTTAACTATCCTCAAAGTTGTTGCTCACCTAAAAGCTTGGGTATAATGAGCACTTATGGCTGTATTTGTTAGCCTACAACTTGGATAAAACAATGAAAAAACTCTCTGCAGTGCAAATAAAACAGCAAGCGCTTGTCCTTAATATTGCCGATACACTCGAAAAACAAGGCCTAGCAGAGCTCCCTGGTATGCTGCAATGCTGGTTTGACGTTCAATATCACTTATTCCCTGGCTCCTTACTACTGTGCTTTCAATTTGACAACGAGCAAGCCTTAGCTGCAGCAAAACCAGAGTTATTAAAATGGCAAAAGCGCTTAAGCGCAGCCATGCTAAAAAAAGGCGTTGTTTTAAAAGATATGCGTAAACATTTAGTATTTACATTAGAAGCACCCGATTGCTAAATCAGGTTTATTACCGAGGATAAAAAGTAGATTCGGGGATTAAATCCCCCGACTATAAAGTATAAAACCCACGGATGTTTTTAGCGTTTTCAAGATTAAACTGATTTACATGCGTAATCAGCTCAGGGAAAAATGCTAAAAATACAACATTCAATTCATCATAATGCTTTGCTATATCATCAACAGCACCAGCAAAGGTATTAGTAAAGCGAATGCGCTTGGCTATATTATCAAGTGCTAGCCCTACCCCATCAAGGGTTTCGTACTCTTTAAACCAATCGTTGTCGGTCATGTGTTTTACAACGTGCTGCATTCGCGGCGGCATTACAGGCATACGCTTATGCAAAAGCGCAAAGCTAGTTTGTTTAAAGTCGTTTAATGGCTGTAGATTATATTTTTGCCAATGCATAATTAAAAAGTGATCAAACACCACATCAATAGCCACCCCTGCAAAACGCTTACGCTTAGGTGAAAAATACTGTTTAGCCTCTTTAACTATAGGATGAGAGTCAGTAAATTTATCCACTAAATAGTGATTATCGAGCGCATTCTTTACCGTTATAGGTATCTGGTTTAAATGCCGTTGACCACCAAAGTCGCCCAGTAAATTACCAAAGTGCGAATCGGCCGTAGGCTGTGCTAAATAAAGATGAGCTAAATAATTCAACGTGTTCTCGGGTTTGGTTAATACCTTTTAGATAATAACGCAGTTGTAGATGAAATTCATATAAAGGAAAAGTGAAAGGCTTTAAGCTTCAAGGGAATGATATTTTAGTTCGTGATTTTTTCACCAATAAAACACAGACTCCTGCGCTCCCCATAAAAAAGACAACACAAACCTGCTCCCCACCCAATTACAATTATGTTTGATTAATTCAGTAAAGAGTCAGCCCTATTTTGCTATCAATGTTGCTGTATTTTTTCGGTACTGCATGAGTCATAAAACGCCTTGCTTAACCTTAACTATTAAACCTGAACTCTGGTTAAGAGATTTACTAACGTATTGAATTATATTTAATTTTATTTACTCTAGCCAAAGGCTTTCAGTGAAAATAAGGCGAATTTACGCGTCAATAGCTGGCCTATTGCAAGTAAATTCAACGCAGTTAGCGCTGAAAATAGCTGCTTGAGATAAGTTTATTATCCGAAGCTCAGGTTATTAAGCTCACAGAGGCACAACACGTTATGGGTTTGGGGTCAAATCTTGACTTCACACATCAAGCTATCTCGCAGTTTTTCGAATTGTAATTTGACCTTATCATCTTCAATTATTAACTTATTTAGCCTACATACCGTTTGAGATATGGCTGAATAATGTTGAACATTAAAAATAACGGCTAACGCTTTTAAATTTTGCCCAGTTAAATCTTGGCATAATTTAATAGCAAACATACGTGGCAAGTTTTTCTCTTTTCGCCCTTTTTTAACCGTTACAATATCATGTGTATCTATACAAAAATATTTAGCTAAGTAATCAATTACATCATCCGTTGAGCGTTTTTTAATAACAATACTTCTTTCGCTATCTGGTATTGCTATATACCCCTTTATTTTTTCAATAAATGCGTCACAACCCAAAACTGAAAGTAACTTTTTAGCGCCATAAAACGTAATTACCTCTTTATTATTTTCATATTCAACAAACTGTTTGTACGCAGCATATTTACGATTTTTTCCTTGAAGCGAAAATATAAAGTCTCGAACTAGCCATTTTGGCGTCGCTGTTTTTTTGATGAAAGCTGAATAGCTAGACCATTTATAGTCAATAAGTACATCTACTAACGGTGTACTTGTTTCTATTGGGTTACGATGTATATAACGGCTAACATGTAGTAAGTAATTATCAGCATCCACCAGCACCGCCTTGTAGCGACCTCTAAACAGTGCACCATCTGTATTATGTGCTCTATTAAAATATTGCGTATAGAGGCCATTAATATGCTTCATGGCTCTGCCTAAATTTGCATCTGGGGTTTTTATTAACAGGTGGTAATGATTGGTCATTAAACAATACGAATGTACTTCAATATTAAAACGAAGGCTTGCTTGCTCAATGCAGTATAAAAAATACTTAAAATCGTCATCACTCAAAAAGGTATTTTCACGCCCTCTTCCGCGATTCATCACATGATAAAACGCATTTTCATACTCTATTCGCAGTGGTCTAGACATAATAATAAACTCAATGAGCAATAAACTATAAATCTAGACCATTGATGTATGAAGTCAAGATTTGACCCCTTTGGTTTTTAGTCATCACTCAAAAAGGTATTTTCACGCCCTCTTCCGCGATTCATCACATGATAAAACGCATTTTCATACTCTATTCGCAGTGGTCTAGACATAACAATAAACTCAATGAGCAATAAACTATAAATCTAGACCATTGATGTATGAAGTCAAGATTTGACCCCTTTGGTTTTATAACGCAAAGCAACCTTGAGACCATTAAAACAAGGCTGCGCTATGCCAAACAAAACCTTAAACGTTTATTAGGAGCAAACAATGAACAAGCCTGATGAGCCGCTTGATCAAAAGCTCACACAACATTACAAAGAGCGAAAAGCGCGCACAACACTTACAAGCACTCAGCAAAAAGCGCTAATTAAAAAGGCCACGCATACAAAGCCTAAAAAGTTCGGCTTTACGCTACAGCTAACCAGCCTTGCCTGCGCACTGGGTGTATTTGCTTTTATTGTGTTTGATAATAACGATGGCATTAACCACGCGCCTAAAACTGTGCTTAACAGCGCATTTAACACTATAGACATTCACGACTATTCAATTATTAAAACACACGAAATAAATCAAGCAGGTAGCTACGCAAGCTCTATAAACGAGCAAAAACACGCGCTTGATAATCAATTAGCTAATGATTTACGCCGCTACCAACAACGCCACATAGAATACGGCACTCTAGTGAAGGTAGATAACGACTGGTACATAGCCAGCTGTAATGACGAGGTGCTAGTGCAAATTAAGCAGTCACTGTTGAATGATTTAAAGGGTAAACACGCGGTTGAAAGTAATATAAATACCGGTGATATGCTCGCCATGGCGCATAACGGCAAAGGGCAAATTATTGCACTTAAACATGCGGGGGCTGGGGTTAGGCAGTGTGGGGCTTAGGTGGTAATTAAGTGAGTTGCTTCATTTACCACTTAAAACATAAAGATATTAATGTTTCAAATAAATTTTTAGTTTTTAATCAATAACTAATAGCATTCGAAGACTTCAATTATCTTAATAACTATGGTAATTTGCTTTTAGGTTGGGGAGGACGATTTAATTTTCCAGTGCCATCGGTCACTGATAATAAACAATGGCAATTTTGCCTCTAGGTCTCCTTACGTTGCTGCTAGTTGGCGGCGCGGGTAAAGATAAAACCCTTCCCAACCATTTATATCTAGGAATAAAATTTAAAAAGGATCTTTATAGTGTTCGGAAATATTTATCCTCCATCCAAATTAACACAATGTAAAAGTGTAGAACAACTATATACTTTCTTACATTGTGACCCTGAAACAACATCTAACTTTCTTTATAGTAACAGGCTTAAATATCGCCTGTTCACAATTCCTAAAAAAAATGGTAATACTCGAATAATCTCTGCTCCGATTAAAAAGTTAAAAGAAATACAATATAAAATTAAAGAGGAGTTAGAAAAATACTATAAACCTAAAAAAACAACTCATGGTTTTATATGCGAGCGTAGTATTAAAACAAATGCAAAGTCACATGTTCGTAAAGAATTTGTGCTCAATATAGACTTAAAAGATTTCTTTGATACTATTAATTTTGGAAGAGTCAAAGGGTTATTTGAAGGACCTCCTTTAAATTTAAGTCATGGCGTAGCAAGCGTTTTAGCTCATATCTGTTGTAACGAGGGAAAATTACCACAAGGGGCTCCTACATCTCCAATTATTTCTAATATGATCGCCTATAAATTGGATATACAACTCAGAAACTTAGCCATTGACAACTCATGCTCATTTACACGTTACGCCGATGACATTTCCTTTTCATTTACAAATAAAATTCATTCATTACCTAAACAAATTGTCTTTTTTAACACAGAAAGAAAAATTATTTTAGGGAACCAGCTTCTTAAAATAATTAAGCTCAACGGTTTTGATATAAATGAGAAAAAAACAAGAATACAACACAGGACACAGCGTCAATCAGTTACCAACGTAACAGTAAATGAAAAACTTAATATAAATAAAAGGCTTATGCGATCCACATCTGCATTATTAAATGCAATCTTAAAATATGGACCAGCGTTAGCTGAAAAAGAACACTTTGAAAAATACTATGATGGCTATATTTCAGAACGACATAAAATTAAAATGTTTTCCACACCAGGAAAACTAATTTTGCAAAAGGTACGAGGTAAATTAAATTTCATCCGCTCAATTAGAGGTGAAAACTGTGATGTCTGGCGCAAAATGATGTACAACTACACACTTGCAATAGGAGTTCCCAACGAAACATACAATAAGAGTTGGCTCGATGTAGCCGCAGAATCGACTATTATAATTAATAATTTTGATAATTTTGATAATTTTGCTCAAGGGAGTGGTTTTCTCTTAAAAGGCATAGGACTTATCACTAACCACCACGTTATAGAGGGGGCGACGGACGAATCAATTGAGCGAGAAAATTTAGAATTTAAATGGTTAGTTCAACCAAAAAATAAATTTATTTTTGCAAAATTTATTAGTTACGATAAACAAAAAGATATTGCAATAATAGACCTTGGGAATGGTCAAGATTTAATACGCCCTTTACTCGTTGAGCCTGCCCCTAATTATGAAAAAAACACAACTGTATATACCATAGGTTACCCTAATCATCATGAAGGAGAAATTGCCACTATTATTGAATCAAAAATCATAAATAAACTTATGTGGCATGGTGAGGAGAGGATAATAATAGATAAACTTATACTTCATGGAACTAGTGGCGGTGTAGTTTTAAATACTGATGGCAAAGTAATTGGTATAGTTTCAAATGGTAATGAACAAGGGAAAACAGCAACAAACCCTAACGGTTTTATCCCAATCAGTACTCTAATTAAATACTATGAAGAGTTGTCTAAATAAAATTTCAAAAAAATAACCCTCAAAAGAAAAATAGATTCAGGTTTTGTTTCTTACAAACTGAAACTCAAATATCATGCTTAATACTACGGTTCTGATATCAGTAATCGGTGAGTCGTTTAGCTCATGAATGCTACTCCTAAATTTTCCGAGTAACATTCGACGCGCCAGCAAGCTATGCGCCTTGTATCTCTCATTGATAAATGATTAGCTATCATTTATCACATCGAAGTCAGTGAGCTTGCCTGTGCGTCTAGTATTTAATACTGCTCCGTAGATAAGGCCCTGACTTTCTATTCTCAGAAACTGAATGGTATCCAAGCACACTTTTATTTAAGTAGATGCTGTATGTACAAGGGGAGTAAGTAGAGATGATGTTTATCGGCATTGATATTAGTAAAGAGAAGATTGATTTATCGTGGTTGAGAGACCAGCTTACAAACAAAATTAAAACAAAAGTCTTTAAAAACAAGCATCAAGACTTTTTAGCAATAGAAAAATGGCTTTTAAATACAACTAAAAGCGCTGCTAATGAGCTCGTTATCACCCTCGAACCAACGGGTGTTTATCATGAAGCACTGATGTATTTTTTACACGAGCAAGGCTTTAATATTATTTTAGCGAATCCCGGTAAAGCTAAAAAGTATGCAGACGCTTTAAACATAATTCATAAAACAGACAAATCTGATGCAACGATGCTTGCTCATTACGGCTGTGCTAAGCACGCAGTCGTTAGTTATTGGCAACCTGAAGCGTTAGAAATTAGAGAGCTTAAAGCCCTTATTCGTCGTTTAGATGCGCTTGAGAGTAACCGACAACGAGAAGCTAACCGATTAGAAGCAAGTGAATTCAGCAACGTTTCAGCACGTGTTTGCCAATCGATAAAAGTGACAATCGCGTTTTTAGATGATGAAATTAAACAGCTTAAATCTGACATTGATAACCACATAGATAATGAACCTGATTTAAAAAGAAACAGGAGACTACTTGAGTCTATCCCTGGCATTGGGCCCGTATTATCGAGAGAGCTGACGTATTTGTTTGCGGCTAAAAAATTTAATAAAGCCAAAGAAGCGGCAGCTTATTGTGGATTAATTCCACGGCACAATGAATCGGGTAAATTAAAAGGGCGAACATCAATCAGTAAACTTGGGCCAGCCAGAATTCGATGCAAACTTTATATGGCGGCCATTGTTGCCGGGCAATGGAATAAAACAATAAAACGACATAAGTTAACGTTAATAAATAATGGTAAAACACCGATGCAAGCTGTGTGTGCAAATATGCGAAAGCTAATTCATATATGTTTTGGTGTAATAAAAAACCAAGAAGCGTTTAAGCTTCAAGAAAGTTAAATACGACCTTGAAGCTTAAAATGAGAGATGGTATCTACAATAAATAACACATACTCTTGGCTTTTGAGCGAGTAAGTATATTTGTGATTCGTTGGGTTTCGTTGCACTCTTCCCAACCTACGCCCATATTATTTATGGCGAATCACCACACAAAAAAAAGCCGTTGCATTGCTGCAACGGCTTTTTTAATTTTGATAAATTCCCAATCTACTGTAGAAATTTTTTCAAAAAATTAATCGCGGTATGTCTCAACCGGTGGGCAAGCACACACTAAGTTACGGTCGCCGTATACGTCGTCAATACGTGTTACGGTTGGCCAGAACTTGTTTTTAGCCACGCTTGGCACTGGGAATGCTGCGTAAAAACGGTCGTATGCACGGTCCCATTCGTTACCTAACACGTCGCCTTGGGTGTGCGGTGCAAACACTAACGGGTTGTTTTCGATTGACCATTCGCCAGAGATTACTTTGTCGATTTCGCTCTTAATTGACACCATTGCTTCGATGAAGCGGTCGATCTCAACCTTAGACTCAGACTCGGTAGGCTCTATCATTAACGTGCCCGCTACTGGGAACGACATAGTAGGTGAATGGAAACCGTAGTCTTGTAGGCGTTTAGCCACGTCCATTTCAGTAATACCCGACAACTCTTTAAGCGGACGCAAGTCAACAATACATTCGTGCGCAACACGGTTGTTACGGCCACGGTATAAAATTGGAAAGTGCTTGCTTAGCTCATGCGTTAAGTAGTTAGCATTTACAATTGCCATTTCAGTGGCTTGTTTTAAGCCCTCTGAGCCCATCATGGTAATGTAAGCCCACGAAATAGGTAAAATAGACGCTGAACCATATGGCGCTGCCGATACCGCTCCATTACCTTCGTTAGTACCTGGTACGTTAATAATGCTGTGGTTAGGCATAAATGGCGCAAGGTGCGATTTAACACCAATTGGGCCAACACCTGGGCCACCGCCACCGTGTGGAATACAAAAGGTTTTATGCAAGTTTAAGTGCGATACGTCTGAGCCAATAAAGCCTGGGCTAGTTACGCCAACTTGCGCGTTCATGTTTGCGCCGTCCATGTAAACTTGGCCGCCGTGCTGATGAATAATATCGCAAATTTCACGAATTGTTTCTTCGTATACGCCGTGTGTAGATGGGTAAGTGATCATAATACACGATAAGTTTTCGGCTACCGCTTCTGCTTTCGCTTTAAGATCGGCCATGTCTACGTTACCGTTTTTATCACAATCAACCACCACAATTTTCATGCTGGCCATTTGTGCCGACGCTGGGTTAGTACCATGCGCCGAGCTTGGAATTAAACATACGTTACGGTGAGCGTCGCCGCGAGACTCGTGGTATTTACGAATGGCAATTAAGCCTGCGTATTCACCTTGAGCACCTGAGTTAGGTTGCAATGAAACCGCATCGTAACCGGTAATGTTTACCAACCAATCATGCAGTTCGCCCATCATAATTTGATAGCCTTGTGCTTGATCTAGCGGGCAAAATGGGTGCAAGTTTGAAAATTCAGGCCAGGTAATTGGGATCATCTCAGCAGTCGCGTTTAGTTTCATGGTACATGAACCTAACGAGATCATTGAGTGATTAAGCGCTAAATCTTTGTTTTCTAGGCGCTTAATATAACGCAGCATTTCAGTTTCGCTGTGGTACGAATTAAAGTTAGGGTGCGTTAATACTTCGTCATCACGCTCTAAGCTTGCTGGAATTGACGTGCTGCCATTGTTTTCAATATCGGCTGCAATTGCATCAACACTTAGGCCATGGCCTTCGCCTAATACAATATCAAATAACTGCGCTACGTCTGCACGTGTGGTGGTTTCTGATACGGCAATTGAGTATTCGCCATCGCGGTTAGTAGCAAAGTTAACACCGCTTGCTAGTGCACGCGCAATAACGTCGGCTTTGCTATCGCTTACTACCGTTAGGGTATCAAACCAGGTGTTGTGTTTAAGGCTCACGCCTTTAGCTTGTAAGCCTGCAGCTAAAATATCGGCAAAGCGATGAATACGCTGAGCAATAGTTTTTAAGCCTTGTGGGCCATGGTACACAGCGTAAAACGCTGCCATGTTGGCAAGTAATACTTGCGCGGTACAAATGTTTGAGTTGGCTTTGTCGCGGCGAATGTGTTGCTCACGCGTTTGCATTGCCATACGCAGTGCATCGTTACCTAAACGGTCTTTAGATACGCCAATAATACGACCTGGTAATGAACGTTTGTACGCGTCACGTGTTGCAAAAAATGCAGCATGTGGGCCACCGTAACCCATAGGTACACCAAAACGCTGCGCCGAACCTAATACTACGTCTGCGCCTAATTTACCCGGTGCTTTTAATAGTAATAAACTCATAATGTCGGCAGCAACACAGGCAATTGCCTTTTTGCTTTGTACGCCAGCAATTAGGTCGGTAATGTCTACCACTTCACCAGTTGTTGATGGGTATTGAAATAACGCGCCAAAAATCTCATGGTTAACAGCGTCGGCTGCTTTGCCAACAATTATTTCAAAACCAAACTGCTCGGCGCGGGTGCTTACTACGTCAATTGTTTGTGTGTGTACGTCGTCGGCAATAAAAAATGCATTGGCTTTTTTCGCTTTAGATACACGTTTTGCAAGGCCCATAGCCTCTGCTGCAGCGGTTGATTCGTCAAGTAACGATGCACTTGCTAAATCTAGGCCGGTTAAATCTAGGGTCATAGTTTGAAAGTTAAGTAACGACTCTAAACGCCCTTGCGCTATCTCTGGCTGATATGGAGTGTACGCAGTATACCAACCTGGGTTTTCTAGTACGTTACGTAAAATTACGTGCGGTACATGTGTTGGGTGGTAGCCTTGGCCAATATACGATTTGAAAACTTTATTTTTGCTTGCTACTGATTTTAAGTAGCTTAGTGTTTCAACTTCGGTGCGGCTTTCGCCCACGGTTAAAGGCTGCTCAAGGCGAATACCTGCAGGTACAGTTTGACCGATCAGCTCTTCAACACTCGATACTTCAAGCGCGCTAAGCATATCGCTTACTTGCGCTGGGCTTGGCCCAATATGGCGGCGAATAAAATCTTGCGTTTGCTCTAACTGCTCAAGAGATTTGGCGTTTGACATGTGTCCAGATTCCTATGATCCAAAAAATGTGATTATTACTAATGGGTAACCAGCAATAACTTAAAATTAATATGATTTAATAACTTACAGTGTATGGAAAGGTAAGCAGCAAAATCATAAAAGCCCCAATGTTTTAAATAATGGGGCTTTTTACTCACTAAAGATTAATCTTCGTCAATAGTGTTTGCGTAGTCTTCTGCATTTAGTAGGTTTTCAAGCTCAGACTCATCTGATGCTTTAATGCGAAATAACCAGCCGTCACCAAACGCGTCGGTGTTAACTGTTTCTGGTGCGTCTTCTAGCTCTTCGTTAATTGCAACAATTTCGCCACCAATTGGTGCGTAAATGTCTGATGCTGCTTTTACCGATTCTGCTACTGCACACTCTTCGCCTGCATCTACTTCGTCGCCTACTTCTGGAAGTTCTACGAATACCATGTCGCCAAGTAACTCTTGCGCATGTTCAGTAATACCAACAGTAAACGTACCGTCACCTTCGTTGCGAACCCACTCGTGTGAAGAGGCATACTTTAACTCGCTAGGGATATTGCTCATTTTGTTTTGTCCTTTGGTTTATATTGGGTGATAGCACCAAAATTAAATTTATTTATACTTTAAAGTATTGATTTACCGTTACGTACAAAGCCAGGCTTTACTACTTTTACGGTAACTAATTTTTTACGCATTTCTACCTGAGCGGTGTCGCCCGTTGAACGTGGTACACGTGCAAGCGCTACACTGTAACCCAGTGTTGGTGAAAAAGTGCCAGAAGTAATAACACCTTCGCCACCATCAACAATTACTTTAGAGCCACTGCGCAAGATACCTTTTTCTTCTAGCACTAGGCCTACTTGTTTATCAGTGCTTTGGTCGGCGCGTTGTTGTACTAGTACATCACGGCCAATAAAGTCACGACTTTGTGGTTCCCATGCAATAGTCCAAGCCATGTTAGCCGCTAGTGGAGATACGCTTTCGTCCATATCTAGGCCATAAAGGTTCATGCCCGCTTCTAAACGTAGCGTGTCGCGTGCGCCTAAACCTGCTGGTGCAACTCCTGCGTCTAACAGTTGTTGCCATAAATCGGCAGCTTGCTCTTTTGGCACTACAATTTCGTAACCGTCTTCGCCAGTATAACCCGTTGTGGCAATAAATAAATCACCTGTTTGCACGCCAAAAAACGGTTTCATACCCTCTATTGCTGCATTTTGCTCAGCTGTTAATAATGTGGCAGTTTTAGCTTTAGCGTTAGGGCCTTGCACTGCAATCATGCCAAATTCGTTACGCTCTGTAACGGTAACGGCAAAATCGGCTGATATTTTAGCAAGGTGAGCTAAGTCTTTTTCGCGAGTTGCTGAGTTAACAACTAGGCGATAAGAGGTGTTACTGAAAAAATAAATTATTAAGTCGTCAATTACGCCGCCTTGCTCATTTAGCATTGGGGTATATAACGCTTTACCAGGTACGGTAAGTTTAGCAACATCGTTTGCTACTAGTTTTTGTAAAAATGCTTGTGCTTGCTCGCCTTGTATATCAACAATGGTCATGTGCGATACGTCAAACATACCGGCATCGTTGCGTACTGCATTATGCTCTTCTATTTGCGAGCCGTAGTTAATTGGCATTTCCCAGCCATGAAAATCAACCATTTTAGCGCCCGCTTCAAGGTGCTTAGCATAAAGTACTGTTTTAGAAGTCATGATATTCCTTCACTTTTAAATTAACCCAGTTATTTGGGCGTGGCCTCAATTTAATGAGGGGGAATAATATGGCCTGCGTTTAACGCCTGCCAAATTGTAATTAAACACAGCCAAATATTAATACTAAGCTGTGAGCACCCAAGTTAGGGTGAATATTTTACGCTGCAGCGCCTTGAATAAGGGCAAAGCCTTGGGCTTGCATATACTCTTGCCACTTTTGCAGCTCAGGAGTTTTAGCCACCAGTACAAATTGTTGCTGGTCGTTTTTATTTATGGCTGTGATAAATACGTCACCGCTTTGCGTACCGTAACATAATTGTGCATCTGAAAGACGTAAACCCGGCGTTAATTTAAAGGCTTCTACAATTGAGCCAAAGGCATTACTGCCGCTTAAAATAAAGCTTGCTAGGTCAGTACGCATAACATAATCAATGTCATAACGCAGTTGTTGCTCGTTTATAAGTGCTTGTAATTGCAGACTTGCGCAGTGCGGTAATATAAATCTAAAAGCGGTTTCGCTAAAGCAGTAAACGGCATAGCTATAATCAGAATTAAAATCGCCATCAAGGGTGCCAATTAAACCCAAACCACTGGCAGTTAACTTAGTTAAATCGTGGCCTAGTATATTACTTAAAAATACCGAGGCTTCTGTGCCGCTAAAGTCTATTACAACGTGGTTGTTGCTGGCCTGCAAAGAATTAATAACCGCGCTGTTAGCTTTGCTATGGCGGGCAAACATAATGGGGCTAAAAGTCATAACAAACACCTATCAAACTTATAATATCAAAAGTATATTGCTCCCGCTGTACAACAACAAATTGTAATTATTAATCAATTGATAAATAATGCTTATATATATGGCGATATTAATTGTGATTTTAAATATGAAAAACATTTCAACAGATAGTTTACGCACTTTTGTAATGGTAGTAGAGGCCAGCGGCTTTGCTAAAGCCGGCGATTTACTTGGCTTATCGCAACCTGCGGTTAGCCTGCAAATAAAGCGCTTAGAAGATTTGCTCGGTTATAAATTATTTAAAAAACAAGGCCAACGCCAAGTGCTTAATCAATATGGCGAGCTATTATTGCCAATGGCTAAACAAATGATGCAACACAACGATGCCATTTTGCAGCTATTTACCTCAGAAAGTATTACCGGCCGAGTACGTTTGGGTATTCCAAGCGAATTTGCAGCGCGTATTTTACCCTCTATTATTGGCGACTTTGTAGCTTTATACCCTGAAGTATCGCTGGAAGTTAAATCGCGTTTAAGTAAGCATTTATTATCGCAAGAACGCCAAGATCAGTTTGATTTAGTACTGGCACTCAACGAGCAGCTCGACTCGGAGCAATTTCCTATTTTTAAGCAAGATCAGCTGGTATGGGTGGGCGACTTGTCGCTGGCACAAAACGACACTGTTACTTTGGTTACCGCTCCCGAGGGGTGTATTTACAGACGCCGAGCTATAGAGGCGCTAGAAAGGTCGGGAATAAAGTATCGTATTGTGTATAGCAACGCCGATTTAACTGGGCTTATTGCTGCGCTAAAAGAAGGCTTAGGCATTACAGTGCTGGCTAAAAGTACTGTACCAAACGAGCTAAACTATCAACTTAAAACCAAATTTTTACCATCCTTGGGTGATATTGGTATTAGCTTAGTAAAAACGGCCAGTGAGCCAGAAAATGCCGTTTTTAAACTGGCCGAATTTATAAAACTTCGCTTAGGCTAACCTGCTTTATACACATACTAGCCAACAAATCTTCATATATTAAAAGTTATATATATGAAGATTTTTAGTTATAAAAACTTACACACGCAAACACTGAATAACATTGATTCTCATTCGTTAACGTGTTTAAATTGCGCCAATTTAGTTAATTGACTCAATTTAGGATAGTCTCAATGGCACATAAGTTTTTAGTATCTACCCTTGCAACTGCGGTTGCCTTGTCTATTAGTGCAACTGCAATGGCAAAAGATATGGGTAAGGTAGAGCGTAACTTTGAACAAATTACAGTTATAGGCTCACAACAAGCTATTAACGATATTCCGGGCTCTGCAACGTTTATTTCGGATGCTGAGCTGCAAAAATTTGAATTTACCGACATTTCTCGTGTTTTAGCCTCTGTACCTGGTGTTTACGTACAAGAAGAAGACGGCTACGGCCTGCGCCCTAATATAGGTATGCGCGGAACTGGCACTGGTCGTAACGACAAAATATCAGTAATGGAAGATGGTGTACTTGTAGCACCTGCGCCTTACTCGGCTCCTTCGGCTTATTACTTCCCTACTATGGGCCGCATGGAGTCTATTGAAGTATTAAAAGGTGCTGCATCGGTTAAATATGGTCCACGTACTACAGGCGGCGTTTTAAACTTATTATCGCGCAGCTTACCAACCGAGCCTAATAGCTCAACAGGTATGCTTGATGCTGCCTTAGGTAGCGATGGCTACTATAAAGGCCATGCTTATTTTGCCAAAGAAAAAAACAATACCGCGGGTTTAATTGAAGTATTTACCTACGGCGCAGATGGTTTTAAAGACCTGCCAGTTGGCGATGACAACACCGGCTTTGAAAAAACTGACTTACTATTAAAGTTAGGCCATACATTTGGTAAAAATGACGCGCATAACCTTGAGCTAAAAATTAAGTATTCAGACGAAACATCAGACGAAACTTACATGGGCTTAACCGATGCCGATTACCAAGCAACGCCATACCATCGTTATGCGGCATCGCAAAATGATGAAATGAATACCCGTCACAATGCTTATCAACTTAACTATGCATATCGCTTTGGTGCAGGTTACGAACTACTTGCTACGGCATATTTAAACGACTTTCATCGTAACTGGTATAAAGCCAGTAAAGTAAGCGAAAGCTACCTTGAGCAGTACAGCGAATTTGAAGCCAACCCTACCACACAAGGTATTGAAGGCATTGCTATAAAAGCAAATAACCGCGACTACCAAGCTAAAGGTATTCAGTCTGAGCTGCATATTCCTGCTGGCAATCACTATATAACTGTGGGTATGCGTTACCATGAAGACGAAATGGATCGCTTTCAGTGGCAAGACGAGTACACGCTTAATCAAGACTTAAGCATGACACTGACAGAGCGCGGAGTTCCGGGTTCTGACAGTAACCGCGTAGATAGTGCCACTGCACGTACTTTATTTATTCAAGACGAATGGACGCTAGATGCATTAGTGATCAGTGCTGGCCTGCGCTTCGAAGACATTACGATTACCCGTGAAGAGTGGGCAAAGTCGGATCCTACACGCAGCAATGGTTTAACTAAAAATGTGTCGAACGACACTGATATTTTAGTGCCGTCACTCGGTGCAACTTACACAGTAAACGACAACATCACTCTACTTGCTGGTATTCAACAAGGTTATGCGCCAGCCGCGCCGGGTAATGCCGACCAAGAAGAAGAAAAAAGTGTAAATATTGAATTTGGTTCACGCTATAACGTAAGCGGTATTAATGGTGAAATTATTGCGTTTTATTCTGATTACGACAACATGCACGGTAATTGTACTGCCGCTGTAGGGTGTAGCGATGAGAACATTGGCGATCAATATAACTATGGTGAAGTAGCTGTTTCTGGCGTTGAATTTAGTGCAGGCCATACTTTTAACACCGATACTGTTATGTTCCCGGTTAAGTTAACTTACACCTACACAGATTCTGAATTTAAAAACACTTTTGATTCAGAAATTTGGGGCACAGTAGAAAAAGGCGACGCTATGCCTTACGTGCCAAAAAACCAAGTAGCACTCTCTATGGGTGCTGAATTATCAGCATTTGTTGTACACAGCCAACTGCGCTATGTATCTGACTCACATGCAGATTTAACCGACTCTGGCTTAAATGCTATTAATAGCCGTGTGGTATGGGATTTAGCCGCTAAATACCGCATCGACGACAATCAAAAAGTATACTTAAGCGTTGATAACTTGTTTGATAAAACCTACATTGCTAATCGTGCTAATGGCGGTATTCAACCAGGTAAGCCTCGTACCCTACAGTTGGGCTACAGCTACTCATTCTAAGTTGAAAGCTGGTTAAACGGCTCACTAACAGCGTTAATAATTTTTTATGCAGGAAACACTACACATCTAAATTATTGCCTTGTTATTGAACCGTTTACCTGCGCTTTTAAGGCAATACTACTTACTAACAGCGTTAATAATTTTTTATGTAGGAAACACTACACATCTAAATTGTTGCTTTGTTATTGAACCGTTTACCTGTGCTTTTAAGGCAATACTACTTACTAACAGCGTTAATAATTTTTTATGTAGGAAGCACTACACATCTAAATTATTGCCTTGTTATTGAACCGTTTATAACAACCGCATTAAATTACGAACACAAAAAAACCGAGATTGAATTTTCAACCTCGGTTTTTTATTGCTTAAACGAGCCAGTTAATAACTTAGTTATTAACGCTACGTTGGCGTAATACTTCAAATAAACAAATACCTGTGGCTACCGATACGTTTAAGCTTGAAACCGTTCCCGCCATAGGTATTTTAACTAACAAGTCGCAATGCTCGCGGGTTAAACGGCGCATGCCTTCGCCTTCGGCACCCATAACAATAGCCATTGGCCCTGTTAAGCTGGCATCAAATACGTGGTTATCTGTTTCGCCTGCAGTGCCTACAACCCAAACACCAGCGTCTTTAATTTCGCGCAATGTACGTGCAAGGTTAGTAACCTGAATAAGCGGTACTGTTTCGGCTGCGCCACAGGCAACTTTACGCGCTGTGCCGTTAAGCTTAGCTGAGCGATCTTTAGGTACAATTACAGCATGTACGCCAGCGGCGTCGGCACTACGTAAACATGCACCTAAGTTATGCGGATCAGTAATGCCATCAAGCACTAACAAAAATGGAGTATCTTCACGTGCAATAATCGCATCAAGATCTTTTTCGTTAAACGTTGGTGCTGCTTTTACGTTGGCAATAATACCTTGATGCTGCTCGCCTTTTGATTTGCTATCAAGGGCTTTGCGTTGCATGTACTGTACTGAAATACCAAATTTAAGTGCTTCATCAATAATCGGGGTTGAGCGTTTATCGTCACGCCCTTTAAGCGCGTAAATTTCTACAAAACGCTCTGGTTCGCTTGCTAAAATCGCTTCAACAGAATGAAAACCAAAAATTAATTCATTACTCACGTATTTTCTGCTCCTGGGGTATTACGTTTGCGGGCATTTTTGCCTACTCTTTTAGGCTTTTTAACGGCCTTTTTTTTAGGTTTTTTATTTGCTGTGGCATCTACTGCTTTTTTGTCAGCTGGTTTAGTTGCCGACTTATTTGCAGGTTTACCTTTATCTTTGCTTGCTGGCCTTTTTTTACCTTTAGGTTTTTCATCGCCATGCGATTTTTTACCCGGTACTTTGCCTGCTTTTAACTGTGAGCGTACACTCGCAGGTGCATGCTCAGATTTATCAGTGCCTTTTGGCCCACGGCGGCGCGTGTATCGGTCTTGCGCTTTATCGCCTTTAAGGGTTAAGTTTATGCGTCTGTCTTCTAAGCTAACCGATGCAACACTTACCGTTACTTTATCGCCAAGGCGATATACTTTGTGCGTTTGCTCGCCTATTAAACAATGTTTTGCGGCATCATGGGCAAAAAATTCATTGCCTAAGTTGGCAACATGAATAAGGCCATCAATTTGCAAATCATCTAAACGAATGAATAAACCAAAATTGGTTACCGATGAAATAACACCGTCAAACTCAGTGCCAACGTGATCTTGCATAAACTCACATTTTAACCAATCGGCTACTTCGCGAGTAGCATCGTCGGCGCGGCGCTCTGTGGTAGAACACTGCTCACCTAACTTATCTACTTCGTCATCTGTGTATGCGTATTCGCCTGAAGTATGTTGGCCTTGTGCTTTTAGTACCGCTTTTATAGCACGATGCACTACTAAGTCGGGGTAACGACGAATTGGTGAAGTAAAGTGCGCATAAGCAGATAAGGCTAAACCAAAGTGGCCTATGTTATCTGGTTGATACACAGCTTGCTTCATTGAGCGCAGCAGCATGGTTTGAATAAGCTCTGCTTCTGGGCGATCGCCTAAACGAGCTAGCACTTGAGTAATTTCTTTAGGTGTTGGCTCGTCGCTTAACGTGCTCTCAATACCAAGTTCGCCTAAAAACTTAGTAAAGTTACCTAGTTTTTCGCTATCTGGCTCGTCATGGACACGAAATAGCGCGCTGGCTTCGTGTTTTTCAAGTAATTTAGCCGCCGATACGTTGGCTAAAATCATACATTCTTCAATAAGTTTGTGCGCATCGTTACGAATAACCGGCACTATCGATTCTATTTTACGCTGTGCGTTAAATACAAAACGAGTTTCGAGAGTTTCAAACTCAATTGCACCACGCTCTTGGCGAGCCGATTTAAGCGCTAAATACATTTGCTGTAAATCGGTTAAATGTGGCACTACATGCGCATATTCTTTACGTAGTTTTTCATCGTTTTGTAAAATGGCATTTACTTTGGTGTAAGTTAAACGTGCATGCGAATTCATTATCGCTTCGTAAAACTTATAACCCGAAAGCTTGCCCGAATCTGACACTGTCATTTCGGCAACCATACATAAGCGATCAACTTCAGGGTTAAGCGAACATAAGCCGTTAGACAATACTTTAGGCAGCATAGGAATTACTTGCTCAGGAAAATACACTGAGTTACCACGCTCTATGGCTTCTTTGTTTAGCGGGGTGTTCATACCTACGTAATGCGACACATCGGCAATAGCAACCCATAAACGCCAACCACCTGACTTTTTAGGCTCACAATAAACGGCATCATCAAAGTCGCGTGCGTCTTCGCCATCTATGGTTACTAAAGGTAGGTCGCGTAAATCTACGCGGTTTTGCTTGTCAGCCTCGTCAACAAATTCGCCAAGGTGGGCTACTTGCGCTTCAACTTCTTCAGGCCAAACGTGCGGAATATCGTGGTTACGCAGGGCAACTTCTATTTCCATACCTGGGGCTAAATGCTCGCCAAGTACGTCAATTACTTTACCTACCGCGTTCATATTTCGGGTGGGGTTTTGCGTTATTTTAACTTGCACCATTTGGTTGTGGCGCGCGCCGTTTTCGCTTCCCGGTAAAATCATTATGTCTTGGGTAATACGCGGATCTTCGGCAACCACTACGGCAATACCATGCTCAACAAAATAGCGGCCAACAATAGGCGCGCGCTCGTTGGTAAGTACTTTTATAATACGTGCATCGCATTTTGAGCCAGAGCCACGTTTAGTGCCTTTAGCAAGTACAATGTCGCCATGTAACACCATATTCATTTGGTGTTTAGCAATAAACCAATCTTTATTCTCGCCTTCAACTTCTAAAAAGCCAAAACCGTCTCTGTGGCCTACTACTTTGCCTTTAGTTAAACCGGCTTCGTCAATTAGGGCGTAACATTTATGCTTATTAAAATACAGCTGACCGTCACGTTCCATAGCACGAAGGCGGCGTTTAAATGCGATTTGCCGTTCTTCATCGTTTACCGCTAGTTCTTCACATAACTGTGCATAGTTAGCAGGTTTTGAACGCTCTTGAAGGTGAGTAAGTATAAACTCACGGCTAGGGACTGGGTTTTCGTACTTTTCTTGTTCTCGACTGAGATTTGGATCTTGGTTTGACATTCACTATCTTGTTAGTTTGGTTATGTAGGTATTTTAACCCATATAGCTAAAATGAGACAGGTAAAAGCTATTAAACTTTTAATAAAGCACTTTTACCTTACTTTTTGTATTTAAAAACTTAGCCTAACCGGGCTTAACCCGCCCTTAATTTTGTGGCGGGTTTATTCTGCTATAAGTTAAAATTAGTAACTAAAATTAGTAACTAAAATTAGTAGCTCAAACAAACTCATTAAGGCCTGTTTGACGCTAAGTTAGAATTGTTTTTGCTGTAAATTTTTCCATAACAATTTACTGATATTATCGATAAAGATCGGATCTTCTGTTTCCATGGTTAACACTATTTGTTTATTCATTTGGGTTTTATTTTGAGCGTAAATCCAACGGTTTTTATTAAACTGTTGTGCAAAGCCCAGCGCACCTGCTTGTAATTGAGCTTCATCGGCAAAAATAGCTTCTACTACTTTGTTATCTAATAACTCTTGTGCCCCTACTCGCATACCCGACATAGCTAAACGGTTAAAAAAGGCTTGTGGAATAGCTTTATTAATAATAGGAAACATTGAGGGTAAAAATGGCACCATCACATCGACTTCAGGAAAACAAAAAAATCCCTTATCAGATTTCATTAGCCTAAAATCACAAGCGCAGGCCAATACTGCACCATTACCAAAAGTATGGCCGTTTAACGCGGCAATAATCGGCATAGGAAACGTAATAATGCGTTTTAATAACGCGGTTACATCGCTCATAAAGCCGGCAATTGTTTCTGGGGTATTACTCGTATTAGCCATCCACTCTAGATCGATTCCCAATGACCAATTTTTTTCACTGTTAGATGTAAGCACCACCGACTTAATATTTTTATCGGCTTCTATTTGATCAAGATGCTGATTAAACTCAGCCAAAAACTCTGGATTATGGCGGTTTTCGGGGGTATTCATGGTTAAAACGGCCGTGCTTTCTTCGGTTTTTATTGCTATAAAACGTGTCATTTATTCCCTCATTTTTCATTATTTTAATTATTAATGCTGTTTCAGCAGCGCGTTTTTGTTATTAATACACTCAAGCTTGGTTTAGTGTTTTTACGCACAACTTTACAAATAAACGTTTAATTCCTGTATTTATCAATTTTAAACGCAGTAACCTACTAACGAGTGTAAGCTAAACGAATATTAAAAGTAAATTCGATTTTAGTTACATTACCTTAAATACAACTAACTTTGCTTACATTTGTCACGAAAACTCAAAAACTCATCTTAACCATTGTCTGCAATATTTAGATGAGCCAACATAAGGAAATAACATGCAGTCGCAACAGCAAAGTTTAATTTACCTACACATTGCCGTATTACTCTTTGGCGGCACTGCGCTATTTGCAAAGTTAATTGGTTTAAATGCACTCGACATTACCGTGTATCGTGCAGCCATAGCCGGCATCGCTATTTTTATTTTGCTCGGCATGCAAAAAAAGCCGATTAAGCTAAACCAAGGTAAAGATTACTTAATTGCCCTGTTACTCGGTGTGGCAGTAGGCATACATTGGGTAACTTATTTTGCGGGAATGCAACTTGCTGGGATCACCATTGGTATGTTGGCTTTTTTTAGCTACCCGGTAATAACCGTGTTTTTAGAACCGTTTTTTCATAAAAGTAAGCCCAAAGCAAAAGATATTATTAGTGCGGCGGTAGTGTTAATCGGCATTTATTTATTAATACCTAATACAAATTTAGGGAATGATGTAACACTTGGGGTGATCACTGGGGTTATTTCGGCGTTCTTTTTTGCCATTCGTAATATCATTCATAAGCGCTATTTTAATCAATACGGTGGCCCGCAAACCATGTTTTATCAAACCTTGGTTGCCAGCCTAATGCTTTGCGCGTTTATTGAAGTGCCTATTTATGCGACCACTAATCACGATTTGGTGCTTATTTTAGTTGCGGGAGTTATATTTACCGCAGCTCCACACTCATTATTTGCTGCCAGTTTAAAGCATTTATCGGCGGCAACCGCGGGGCTAATTGCTTGCCTTCAGCCACTTTACGGCACATTATTAGCTATTATTATTTTGCATGAGCGCCCCTCTATCGCCACTTTTATTGGTGGTGCATTAATTGTTAGCGCTGCTTGTTTTGAAACTTGGTCTATTGCACGGAAATCACGCCAATGAAAGTATTTGCCCATCGCGGTGCCAGTGGGCACTTTCCAGAGAACACCCAAAGCGCCATTATGGCGGCCTTACAAATAGGCGTTGACGGCATTGAAGTAGATGTACAAAGCGCACTTGATGATTACATGATCATTCACGACACTTGGCTTGATAGAACCACTAACGGCGTAGGTAAAGTGTGTAACTTTACTGCTGCTCACATTATGCAACTCAATGCTGGTAATGGCGAAAAAGTACCAACTTTACAGCAACTTTTTGATTGGAATAATAATCAAACACTCTTAAATTTAGAGCTAAAACATACTTTTAATCTTGAACAGTTTGCTACTCAAGTTGAAAAAAACATTACAGAAAAACGCATATCAGCAGATAACATTTTAGTGTCGTCGTTCGATCATCATCAACTAGCCTGGTTAAAAAAACGCTTACCTTGGCTAAAAATGGGTGCACTAACGTCATCTATACCAATTAATTATGCAAAGTTTGCTGAAGACTTAGGCGCGTACAGTGTTCATGTAGATCAAAACTTTATAAATAAAGCCTTTGTAGATGATGCAAAACAACGTGGTTTAATAATTTATGCGTACACTGTAGACAAACAACAAGATATAAAGCTGATGCTAGATTTAGGTGTGGATGGTATTTTTACAAATTATCCGGCACAAACTAAAGCTTACTTAGGTGATTAATAATAACCAAATGGTCTGTACATAATGAGTAGCTATATGCGAATTTATAATTTTTTAGAAAAAACACTTTTTTTTACCTTAACGCGCAAAATTGTGGGTAATTTAAGTTTTGTATTTTTATTTCAGGCTATTACTTTATTTTGGCTGTATGAAAGCTTAACCCTAAACCAACAAAGTACTGGGTTATTTTGGGCATTAGCTTTAGTGATTGTGGCTGGCTTTATTTTCACCCTATTTTATATGCGATTTTTAATGGTGCGCCCAGTCAAGGCAATGCGCGACACGCTAATAAATATAAACCAGCAAGATGCAGACTTATCGGCAAAGTTACCCCATTTTACTTATGATGAGTTTCGTGAACTAAGCGAGCAATACAATCTTTTTACTACTCATTTAAATCAGCTACTAAACACAACCTACAATAGCGCCCAAGCTGGTGTGCAAAGTACCGAGCAAGTAACTCAGTCTATGCAACATACTGAGCAATTAAGCGGACAACAAATACATTTAAGCCATACCATTATAAATGCCAGCAACCAAATAGCGCAGAGCTTACAAAATATAGTAAGCAATACCGACAGCGTGCATAAAATAAATAGTGAGCATTTAAATTTTGTTAAGCTTTCGGCAACAGAGTTGTCGGCCTTAGTGCAACAAGTAAAATTAATAACCGATATGCTAACCGGCTTTTCGGCAACTATTTCAGGCTTAAAAGAAAACAGTGAAAACATTCGTAGCATTTTAAAAATGGTGGAAGAGTTTTCTGATCAAACCAATCTACTAGCCCTAAATGCCGCCATTGAAGCAGCAAGAGCCGGTGATGCGGGACGTGGTTTTGCGGTAGTTGCCGATGAAGTGCGTACTCTTTCAATTAAGGTAAGTGGTGCAACGCGGCAAATTAGTGATTTTATAAACCAAATGAACGAGCTAGTAAACGAAACAAATAAAGAGTCAGAGCAATTAATTACTCACTCACACAATGCGCAAAAATCAATTAATAGTACTTCTAATGGTTTTACTAATATGCTTACTGAATTTGAGCATAACCAGCAACAGTTACAACAAATTGCCGAGGCTGTGCACTTACTTGAGCAAACACAAAATCAAACCCACCAATCGGTAGAGCATATTGTAGCGCTTGGCGAGCAAGCCAAACAAACCATAGATACAGCACTTAATGATTGCCAACAATCACAAACCCTCAGCCAACAAACACAACAACAACTAAAACGCTTTGTGCAGTAATACCTATTTTATTAAAAATAGGTATTTGCTAACAAGCTTATGGGTATAACAAGCGTTTTACCCATAAGCTAAATATGTTAAATTACCCAGCTATTTATTTAACCGTGTGATGCATGTGAGCGACGCAGTTCCTGATTATAAAAACCTTGCCCAACAAATTAAAGCGTGGGGACAAGAGCTTGGCTTTAGCGAAGTAGGTATTACTGATATAGACTTAAGCAAGCATGAAACGCAGCTGCAACGTTGGCTCGACGCCGGCTACCATGGCAATATGGATTACATGGCCGCTCATGGTATGAAACGCGCTCGCCCTGCTGAGTTAGTGCCCGGAACGCAGCGTGTTATTTCGGTAAAAATGAATTACCTGCCCCCCGATGCAGGTTTTGCCAAAACCCTTAAAAACTCAGAAAAAGCGTATATAAGTCGCTATGCTCTTGGCCGCGACTACCATAAATTAATGCGTAATCGCTTAAAAAAATTAGGCCAAAAAATAGAGCTCGAAATTGGCGAATACGGTTTTAGGCCTTTTGTCGACTCAGCCCCGGTACTTGAGCGCCAACTTGCTGAAAAAGCAGGCTTGGGCTGGCGCGGTAAACACTCATTACTTATTAATAAAGAAGCCGGTTCTTGGTTTTTTTTAGGTGAGTTATTTGTTGATTTACCGCTGCCCATAGATGCAGAAAACACCTTTGAAGGCTGTGGTAAATGCGTAGCTTGTATAACGCTATGCCCAACTGGCGCTATTGTTGAGCCCTACGTGGTAGATGCACGTAAGTGTATATCGTACTTAACCATTGAGCTACAAGGCCCTATTCCAGAGCAATACCGAACATTATTAGGTAACCGCATTTATGGTTGTGACGACTGCCAATTAGTTTGCCCGTGGAATCGTTATGGCCAACTTACCGACGAAAATGATTTTCATCCGCGCACCCAATTAAAAGATAAAGACCTGCTTGAGCTGTTTGCTTGGGATGAAGCCACTTTTTTAAAAAACACCGAAGGCAGCCCTATTCGTCGTATTGGCCACGAGCGTTGGTTGCGTAATTTGGCTGTAGGCTTAGGTAATGCTGAATTTAGCCCTAGCATTATTCATGCCCTAGAAGATAAAAGCTTAGCTTGCAGTGAACTGGTTTTAGAGCATATAAATTGGGCGCTGCAACAGCAACGCAATAAGCAAGGTACTATACTGCGTAAAACCGCAAGGCTTATCAGAATTGTTGAAAAAGGCCTACCCCGCGACGCTTAAATGTTTAGGTGTGGAGTAAGCACTTTTAATTAATCGCTACGGTTATAAGTGCTTACCAAAAATAGTTAAGCTGTAAGGGTTATTATCCATAATGGCCACCTGTGGTAACTCGCCCCACACACTAAAATTAAAGTGTTTAAATAGTTTAATACTGGGTAAATTATGACTAAAAATGAACCCTAGCAGCACTTTAATATTAAGTTGCTTAGCTTGCGTTTGGGCAAACTCCATCAGTGTTTTACCTAAACCTTTGCCTTGTGCTTTAGCGGTAATATAAATACTTATTTCTACCGTGCCTTCGTAAGCTACGCGCCCATAAAACGGTTTATAACTAAGCCATGCTAACACTTGGTCATTTTCAGAATATACATAAATTGGCCGTAGAGAAGTGTGACTATCAAACCAAGCTTGCTTGTCGGTAACGCTTACCTCTTCGGTATCGGCGGTAACCATTCTGCTGGCAATGGTTTCGTTATAAATTGCGACTATAGTTTTTAAATCTTCTGGGCGTGCTAAACGGATTGTCATAAGGTCTAGATAAGGTTGATCAGTTGCGTTTATATTAGCGTATCATTGAGGCTATAAACAATATGTAACCTTTTAACTTTAGGGATTAAAAATGATAAAAATAATATTATTAGCATTAATGGCGTTACTTGTACCCGCATTAGCTCAAGCGCAAAGCACGGCTGAGCACCCCATTAAAAAACAAAATAACTGCCAAGACTTTACTAACGTTACTTTGCGTAAACTACGCTCAAAAGAGTTTGTTAACTTATGCCAATTTGAAAACCAACCGCTGCTAATTGTTAATACAGCGAGTAACTGTGGCTTTACGCCGCAATTTGCAGGGCTTGAAGCGGTTTATAATAAATATAAAGATCAAGGCTTAGTGGTATTGGGATTTCCTTCTGATGATTTTTTTCAAGAAGAAAACAACGAACAAGACACCGCCAAAGTCTGCTTTGTTAATTACGGGGTTACTTTCACTATGTTTGCCACCAGCGCAGTGCGCGGCAGCGATGCAAACCCTATTTTTAAACACTTAAATAGCCAAACCAGCTCACCTAATTGGAATTTTTATAAGTATTTAGTGTCTGCTGATCGTAAAACAATTACGCGCTTTAACAGTAAAGTAGCCCCCGAATCAGAAAAACTAACTGCAGCAATTGAAGCGACATTAGCTATTAACTAGGTTAAAACCGTTACAATTAGTTTAAACTAACTAAAATACACGTTAGTATGATTAAAAAACAACCAGATTAATTATTAGGAGATTTTATGACAGTGGCAAGCGCAAGACATATATTAGTAGATAGTGAAGCACAGTGTTTAGATTTAAAAGAAAAAATTGAACAAGGTGAAGACTTTGCTGTGTTAGCAAAAGCACACTCTAACTGTCCTTCAGGTCAAGATGGCGGTGCTCTTGGTGAGTTTGGCCCAGGTATGATGGTGCCAGAGTTTGATAAAGTGGTGTTCTCTGCGCCAATTAATCAAGTACAAGGCCCAGTACAAACACAGTTTGGTTACCATTTACTTGAAGTAACCAGCCGTTCAGAGTAACTTATTCTGTACTGTAAATTTTGAAAAAAGCCGCTTATGCGGCTTTTTTATGGAGTAATTATGCAACTATTTGGTTCTGTTACCTCGCCTTATGTACGCCGTATTAGAATATGGGCGCTGGAAAATAACTGTGATTTAGAGTTTATTAATCTGGATATTTTTTCAGCGCAAGATCGCCCAACTATGGTGAGCAAAAACCCAGCACGCAAAATCCCTATTCTCGTAGATGGCAATTTAACCCTTAGTGATTCAAACTCAATACTGCGTTATTTACTTGAAAAAACAGCACAGCCAAAATTAACTTGGCCGCAAGAGCACTTACTTACCACTATTAATGCCTGTAATGACTCTTTAGTGGAAATGCTTTTATGCCAGCGCTCTGGTTTTGATACGCAAAGTGATGCGTTATTTTTTAATTTGCAAAACGAACGTATTGTTGAAACATTACACTTTTTAAATGATCATTTAACTGATGATGAATTTAAAGGCTGTGAATACCTCAACATCAGTTTATACTGCCTGCTTGATTGGATTTGCTTTCGTGAACTAACCGACATTAGTCAGCATTCAGCGCTTGTTGCTTTTTATGAGCAATATGGCCAACGCCAAGCAGCAATAAATACCAGTCCTAGTCATTAATTTAAAAAGGTAAACACATGAGCGATATCGAGATTGAATCAGAACTAGTCAACTTTGTTGAAAAAGTACGTATGAGCGAAGTAATTTGGGCACTAGGTGCAGAAGATAATGGCTTTGTAGTGTGTGATTCAAATCAATTTGACGAGACTGACGTATTACTACTTTGGGAAAGCGAAGCGGCTGCTAAAGCTCAGTGTAAAGACGAGTGGAAAGAGTACAGCCCAGTAGAAATTGGCCTTGATGAATTTTTAGATGAATGGGTTGAAGACCTAAACGAAGACAATGCTTTAGTTGGCCTTAACTGGAATGACGACCAAGTATGCGTAGAAATTGAACCAGTAGGTTTAGCACGCGCATTAAGTGAATAATTCACTATAGCTTAATTAATAAAGCATAAAAAAAGCCAACTGCATTCGTGCTAGTTGGCTTTTTTGTTTTAATTAATTAGGTATAAGTATTTATACCCAAAACATACTCGCATCTTGCTATGTTTTGGGTATAAAATGTATTTTGTCATTATTTTCAAGGTACACCGTTGAAAACCCATCTTGGTCGCCGTCCTTTTTCAGCTATGGAGCTGCACACACTTTACACTGGCTATATTTATGGCGATATGCGCGTGGTGCGTGAACAAGCAAAACATTGGCATTTTTGGTTGCCATTAATTGCTTACTATACGGGCGCTTATAGTGACGAAATAGGCTGTTTAACACTTGATGACTTAACTGTTGAGCAAAACATTTTATGTTTTAGTTTTCATACCCACGGAAAAATAAAACCGCGACTTATTCCTGTACATCAAGCGCTAATTAATGCTGGCTTTAACGACTATTTAGCATTTATAAAAAGCCAAAACCAACAGCGATTAATGTTCGACTTGCCAGCTAAAACCGGTCGCTACAGCGAAAAAGTTCGCATTTGGTTTAGCGGCGAAGGCGAGCGCGCTGGTTACTTACAAAAATGTGCAATTCCAAACATTGACCAACTCGGAATGAAAACCGCTATAAGTAGCCTGCGGCTTAACTTTGAGCAGCAAGTACGTATTTATGCACTGCAAGCCAACTCTAAAGACGCGTTTAATTATTTAATGGGCTTTAACGAATACCCACACCCAAATTATAGCAATGTAGCAGTGTTAAATAGCATAATTGGGCAAATTCGCGTTATTAACTCACAACTGCATTGGCAGCGCTTTATCAATCGCGATAGTCACTGACAAACTTTGTTACTCTTTACTCGTCCAAATCCGGGGTTATTCGATTACTCCATAAAAGAAAGCTGCTAGGATATCCGCATATAATACCGTTTCTATTGAAGTAGCGTGGTAACGCTGTCTGCTTTAGTCATTTATAACAATAATAAACTAGGGATACTATGTTTCTTAAAAGCCTCTTAACCGTAAGTGTTGCATTCGCGATGAACGCAGCAAATGCTAACGAATTTGTAATTGAAAAACTCGCAAAACCAAGCAGTCAATCAGTGTCGTTAACACTCGATCCAAGCCAAGATACCTTTACTGGAATGACTGAAATTATTTTAGAAGTACTCAAGCCAACTAACTACATAGAGCTAAACGGCGTGGCTTACGCAACTAAAATGGCACAATTACTTGGCGAGCAAAATTGTGACTTAAACAGCGAAATGCTCAAAACCGGTAAAGTAAAATTTAGCTGTGATGAGCAAATTCAGCCGGGTAAATACACCTTGAAAATTGATTTTTCAGCGCCATATAATCGCCAAAGTGTTGGGCTATATAAAACATTAGATCAAGGTACACCTTACTTATTTACTCAGTTTGAAATGAGTGATGCGCGCCGTGCATTTCCGGTGTTTGACGAGCCAAGCTACAAAATTCCATTTCAGCTCACTATTACCGCGCCTACCTCACAAAAAGTATATGCCAATACACCTGAGCTTAAAACTACAGTAAATGGCGACATGACCACCCATTTTTTTGATAAAACACCGCCTATTCCTTCTTATTTAGTAGCAATGGCTGTGGGCCCTTTTGAAGAGCTTAATGTTGAAGGTATGTCGGTGCCAGGGCGCGTAATTACCCCACAAGGTAAAATTCATTTAGCCCAGTACGCAAAAGAAAACATGCCAAAAGTACTAGGCGCACTTGAGGCGTATTTTGGTATTCCTTATGTGTATCAAAAACTAGATTCGGTGGCTGTACCTGAATTTCCATTTGGTGCCATGGAAAACTCAGGACTTGTAACCTACCGAGAAGATATTTTATTGGTTGATTTAGCTGCCGCTACGCGCAGTAAAAAACAACGCAATGTGTCTATTATTGCTCACGAACTTGCACACCAATGGTACGGTAACTTAGTAACGATGAAGTGGTGGAACGATTTATGGTTAAACGAAGCGTTTGCTAGTTGGATGGCGGCAAAAATTACCAAGCAACTAAACCCTGAATTTGAATCGCACCTAGATTTACCACAAAATAACGTTATGCCACTTGATGCACGTTTGAGTACTAAACCAATTCGTAAACCAATTAAAACCGAAGCCGATATTATGGATGGTTTAGGCCTTGCTTATAGCAAAGGTAGCTCGGTACTTGCTATGGTTGAAAACTGGATAGGTGAAGAGGCCTTTCAAAAAGGTATTCAAAATTACTTAAAAGAATTTTCCTATAAAAATGCCGAAGCTGCCGATTTATGGCAAGCACTTGGCAAAGCTTCTAATAAAGATGTAGCGAGTGTTTTAAAATCGTTTATTGAGCAATCTTCCTACCCACTGATTAAAGTAGCTCAGCAAGGTAGTAAAATAACTATATCGCAAAGTCGCTTTGTAAATGCCGGTGTTGATGCGCCTGAGCAATTATGGAATGTGCCTGTTGCAATTAAATATGGCGCGGGCGATAAAGTAAAAACAGCGAACGTATTACTTAATAAACAAAGCCAAACGCTAGATTTAGATTTTGCACCCGAGTGGATTTATCCCGATCAAGGCGCATTGGGTTATTACCGCTGGGTGATGGACGATGCACAGTTTAGTGCGCTTATCGACAATGCTGCTGACAAGCTAGATGACCGCGAACGTTTAGCGTTATTATCTGCTACCGATGCACTACTTGATGCTGGTGTTATATCGGCCGCTAAGTTAATGCAAACGCTTGAAGTATTTATAAGCGACAGCCACCCTCGCGTTGCTAATACCGCGCTGGGCTATTTAGTATCGCAACAACGCACCTTTAAAGACGATAGCAATAAAGACTTATGGCCTAAATTTATTCGTGGTGCAGTAACCCCTGCGGCTAAAAAATATGGCTTAGAGGCAAAAGTAGGTGAAGATGGCGCTATTTCACAACTTCGAGCTGCGGTTGTATCGCGTTTAGGTTTTGATGGCGAAGATCAAAATGTGATCAATAAAGCAAAACAGCAAACTCAGGTTTATTTAAACGATCCACAAAAAGTAGACCCGTACTTAGCAGGTACTTATTTAACTTTAGCTGCTTTTAACGGCGATAAAGCGTTGCTTGATCAATTTATGGCAACCTTTAAAACCACCAAAGATCCACAAGTACGTACTAATATGCTCTCGGCTATGGGCTACTTTGCAAAACCTGCACTGCAAAAAGCAGTATTGGCTTACAGCTTAACAGATGAAGTAACCGCATCCGACATGCGCACTATTTTAGCAGGACAAAGCTATACTGATGAGCGCCAAGCGCTGTTTATTGACTGGGTTTACAGTAATTACGATAAAGTAACAGCAAGCTTACCGCCGTTTTTTATCCCTAACCTACCGTATTTTACAACTGCAAATTGTGATGCAAATAGCTTTGCCACAACACAAAGCTTCTTTAATACTAAGTTAGCTGAAATACCAGGTTACGCTCGTACTTTAAGTAAACTAGAAGAAAGTACTAATGATTGTATTGCACTGAAAAATCGTGAGCTTGAATCGGTTAATAACTTCTTAAAAGGTAAGTAGCTAGATTAGGGTTCTAGGTTTTATTTTAGAGCCTAGAGCTGATAACAAAACCAAGCTTCGTAGCTAATAATTTACTGCGAGCTTGGTTTGTTTTTTACTAATACCTAGCATTTTGCGCTGTGGTGTTAAATTTACCAGGCTTTAAAAAAGCGCGGCATACTGCCTTGCCTACTTATAACCTAAACCCAGCTTGGCCGATATTTTGTTAAATCTGAAGCCTGAAAGCTGATTTATAAACCTTTACTATTACCCGCCTAAAATCATCGTTAGTTTAGCAATAAAATCTTTTGCTGCTTGCTCAGAGTTTATTTTAAACGCGACACCATAATGAATCGGCTGTGCACTTTTATAAATGCGCGTAGGAAAACGCGTCATTTCGCTACTATGAAAATAGCCCTGAGTACGCACTACCCCATCAATATCGGTAAAATCATCACTAAACACTTCAAATGCTGGGCGAATTATAATTTTACCTTTGCCGCCTTCACTGTGCGTGTAAAACGCTTCTTTTGAATTAACTAACATGTATTCGGCAATATTCTTTATTTTAAAATTACTTCTACACTCTAATTTAATTAGCTGCTCAGTAAGCTCGTCTGCACTATAAGCCACGTTGTAATCCCTATTAGTTAAATTTGCGCATAACCTTAACGCATACGCATTATAAAGTCTGAAATTTATTTAAATTAGTCCTCAGCTACATCACAAACAAAAGCAAGTTTGTCGTTGTTATAACTCATACGGGTAATATTGGTATGGCAATAGGGTGTTAAATCCAGCCATTGCGATACAGTGTTATTGCCACTAAGGTTACGTTGGTAAACACGGTTGTTAAGCGCATAAGCCAGCGTACTGTCGTCTTTTAAGATAAAGTCTTGTACTTGTAGCGGCAATCTAAGTAAGTTTTCTACCTGCTTAGTTTGTGGGTTAAAACGCGCTACAATATGTTGCTCATTTTGGGTGTAACTAAATATAAACTGCGCCATTGTATGATTGTAAATAAGCGTACGACCAATGTTTTTTGCCACAACTTGCCCTTTTGCCGCTGCAACCAAGCTATATTGTAATGTATGTGGCTCACCTAAAATAAACATTACTAAATCGTTATTTATACCCCATGCGTGATATCCCACTGGCTCTATCCAGTCAAAAATACGACTTGCTGCAACTTCGCTATCAAGCGGATATTGCCATAGCTTTTGCTTGCCATTGGCCTCTACCACAATTGCCGATAAGCTTTGTTTATTTGGCATTACGGTAGGTGAGTATTCGCTTACTGGCGTATTGGTTATATTAATAATTTGTTTTGTTGCAAAGTCGTAGTAAGCAATATCGGTTTGGCTTTGCTCAACACTTAATACTTCATGGGTAAAGTAAACACCATTATTGTGTATATGAGGCTGATTATTATAACTATCACTGTCGCTCACAATAGTAACTTGCAGGCCATAAGGAGTATTTAAATCGGCTAATAATACTTGGCTTTTGGGCATACTTGCCTGTGCTACTGAGAGCGTTAAAGCGCTTATTGAAAACAACCCTAGTAGTGGTTTTAAAAATTTCATGCTCTATCTCGTTTTATTTTTAAGCACCCCATGATAACGTTATTTGCTGATTACGTCACTTGACCTAGACCAGCAACATCTTTATAACTAACCGGGTCTTATAAAAGAGAATTAATATGTCAGCTAAACATCCTATTATTGCAATAACCGGCTCTTCAGGTGCGGGGACAACTACCACCACGAATGCAATTAAACATATTTTTCGTAGCCTTAACATTAGTGCGGCTTTTATCGAAGGGGATAGCTTTCATCGTTACACTCGCCCTGAAATGGAAAAAAAAGTACGTGACGCGCAACAAGAAGGCAAACATATTAGCTACTTTGGCCGCGAAGCCAACGACTTTGGTTTACTAGAAACCCTATTTGATAGCTACGGTGAAACCGGCCAAGGTAAACTGCGTCGTTATTTACATACCTTTGACGAAGCGGTGCCTTACAACCAATTGCCTGGCACATTTACTCCGTGGCAAAACCTAGAGCAAAATACCGATTTATTATTTTACGAAGGATTGCATGGCGCTGTTGTAGATCAAGAGCACAATGTGGATGTAGCAAAACATGTAGATTTACTTATTGGTATGGTGCCCATTATCAACCTTGAGTGGATCCAAAAGCTGATCCGCGACACCTCTGATCGTGGTCACTCACGCGAAGCGGTAATGGGATCTATAGTGCGCAGTATGGACGATTATATTAACCATATTACTCCACAATTTTCACGCACCCATATTAACTTTCAACGAGTCCCTACCGTAGATACCTCTAACCCGTTCAGCGCAAAAGACATTCCATCACTCGATGAAAGCTTTGTGGTGATCCGCTTTAGGGGCATTGAAGATGTCGATTTTCCGTACTATTTACAGATGATCCAAGGTAGCTTTATGTCGCGTATTAATACCTTGGTAGTGCCTGGCGGTAAAATGGGCTTGGCAATGGAGTTGGTACTTACCCCACTCATTAAAGATATTATTTTAAAAAAACGAGCATTAGAAAACCTAGCACCACTGGATTTACCTATTTGATATTGGATAACCCACAGCCCTTTTTTGTTAAAGCCAACTCACGTACACTGCTGATTTTGCTTAAAGTGAGATCAGCATGTCGCAACCATTAAAAGTTATTGTGGGCTCTAAAAACCCAGTAAAAATAAATGCTGCTAAGTGCATTTTTAGCATGTATTTTCCAGAGCGTGACATTGACTGCCAAGGTGTAAATGCTCCCTCGGGTGTGCCTGATCAACCTATTGGTGAAGAACAAACTCGCATTGGCGCACAAAACCGAGTGAATTACTGCAAAGAGCACTACCAAGCCCACTATTATGTGGCCATGGAAGGCGGTGCAGAGCAATTTAGTTACGGTGCCGCAACCTTTGCCTATGTAGTTATCGATAACGCGGTAAATCAAGTTGTAGGACGCAGTAGCAACCTACCTTTGCCGCAAATACTGTATAACGCATTACTTAATGGTGCAGAGCTTGGCGATGTTATGGATAAGGCTTTTAATACCACCAATATAAAGCAGCAAGGCGGCGCTATTGGTTTACTCACTAATAACCACGCCACCCGCGAAAGTACCTATACTCAGGCACTTACTTTGGCCATGGCACCTTTTTTACATTCAGCGCTTTATTGCCAAACAAATTAATTTTAGGAAGTTTAATGAAATACAGTTACGTGCTGTTTGATGCAGACGAAACCTTGTTTAGATTTGATATTTTAGCGGGCATGACTCGCATGTTTAAAACATATAACGTAGATTTTAGCCAAGCCGACTATCTTCATTATCAAAAAACCAATAAGCAACTATGGGTTAATTACCAAAATGGCGATATTAGTGCCGACTACTTGCAGGTTACTCGCTTTAGCGAATGGGCTACTAAACTAAATGTGCCAGCAAAAGAGCTTAATGATGCATTTTTAGATGCTATGGCAGAAATATGCGAGCCGCTACCCGGTGCCATAGAGCTGTTAAATAAACTTAAGCCGCACGCTAAGTTGGGTATTATTACTAATGGTTTTGCACGTTTACAAACCGTGCGCCTTGAGCATACTGGTTTAAAAGATATGTTTGAATGGTTAGTCATTTCTGAATTAGTGGGCATAGCTAAGCCTAATAAAGCTATTTTTGACCATACCTTTGAATTAATGGGTAACCCAGATAAAAGCCAAATATTAATGGTTGGCGATACTGCCACAAGCGATATTTTAGGCGGTAATAATGCGGGGATTGATACCTGCTGGTTACAACACCCAAACGAGCAGTTGCCCGAGGGTATAAAGCCTACCTATACCGTTACTCATTTGAAGCAGTTACAAAGTATTTTAGAGCTGTAGGTAGCTACGCACTTAAAGTATTTTCAATAGGCAAAAAAAATGACGCTAATTAGCGTCATTTTTTATAACTGTGTGAGCAATAAATTAGGCTGGCGCTAATTCAAGGCCGGGTGCAGGCATCGTTACAGGCGTTTCAAAGGTTGCCCACTCCCATGCTGACTCAGTAGCCATTAATTTACGTAGTAATTTATTATTTAAATCGTGACCCGATTTAAATGCAGTTACTTTACCTAAAATGTTATGACCTGTCATAAACATGTCACCAACACAGTCTAATATCTTATGCTTAACAAACTCATCGCTGTAGCGTAAACCGTTTGGATTTAACACTTTAAACTCATCAAGTACTACTGCGCTATCCATGCTGCCACCTAATGCTAGGTTGTTAGCATGCATATATTCAATGTCTTTCATAAAACCAAAAGTACGTGCACGGCTAATTTCTTCAATAAAGCTTTTCGTCGTAATATCTAAACCAATACGTTGGCGACTTTCATTGATAGCTGGGTGATCAAAGGCAATTTCAAAGTCGATATGAAAGCCGTCATACGGTTCTAACTCGGCCCATTTATCGCCTTCTTCAATACGTACTTTTTCTTTAATACGAATAAAGCGTTTTGCTGCATTTTGCTCTTCAATACCGCCTTTTTGTAACAAATAAATGAATGGTAATGCACTACCATCCATTATTGGCACTTCTGAGCTATCTAATTCTACAATTAGATTATCAATACCCATTGCAGCAACAGCGGCAATAAGGTGCTCAGTAGTTGATAAGCGAACACCATCTTTGTTAATTAAACAGGTACATAATTGCGTATCACCAACGGCTTCAGGTGTTGTTTCAAAATCAACAACCGGATCAAGGTCGACACGACGAAATACAATCCCAGTATTTGCGCTCGCAGGTCGGAGAGTTATTGTGACCTTCTCACCTTTATGAAGTCCAATTCCTATGGCTTTGACTACTTGTGCAATCGTTCGCTGTTTAATCATAGGTTCGCTCACTTAAATTCAGTTACAGTTAGACGGCGGATACTAGCATAAATACGCCGCAATTGCAATATTCGTTCACATTTCAAACGAAATACTGTTTATATTAATCAGCTTGTTTACGTAAAAAAGCAGGAATATCAAAGTAATCTCCGCCTTCTGACTTGTCTGATTTTTTGTTACTTGGCGCTGCAGCACTCGTTGTGCTTTTGTTAGCACTAGATGAAGTTGTTTTTTCGTCACTTTCAACTTGCGTCTTTGCAGTGTTTTCTTCAGCGCTTGTGCCTTGGCTTGCAAAGCTTGGTACGTACATGCTGCTACTTTGGTTTGAAGTGCTGGCTACATCAGAACCTGATGCTTTTTTAAAGCCATTATCAACAATGCCAAACTGCGGACGACGATCGCCACCTAAGCCAGTTGCAACTACAGTTACACGTAATTCATCGGTCATTTCAGGGTCAATTACTGCACCTACAACCACAGTAGCGTTTTCTGATGCCAATGCTTTTACGTGGTTACCAACTATCTCAAATTCTTCAATCGCAATGTCCATACCCGCAGTAATATTAACCAAGATACCTTTAGCACCAGTTAAATCTACGTCTTCAAGTAATGGGCTTGAGATAGCCGCTTCTGCTGCTTCTTGTGCACGATCAGGACCTGATGCAGACGCTGTACCCATCATTGCAGGACCCATTGCTGACATTACTGTACGTACGTCGGCGAAATCCACGTTGATCAGACCAGAGCGAGTAATTAACTCTGCAATACCCTGAACCGCACCAAATAATACGTCGTTAGCTTTAGCGAAGGCATCTAAAAGTGTAGTCCCTTTTCCTAAAACTTTAAGCAGTTTATTGTTTGGAATTGTAATAAGTGAATCTACAATTTCTGACAATTCATTAATGCCTTGTTCAGCCGCTGCAGCTCGCTTTTTACCTTCAAAATCAAAAGGACGCGTAACTACTGCTACGGTTAAAATACCAAGCTCTTTTGCAATTTTTGCCACTACAGGCGCTGCACCAGTACCAGTACCGCCGCCCATACCTGCTGCAATAAATACCATGTCGGCACCTTCAAGGCTGGCACGAATTGTATCGGCATCTTCTTCAGCTGATTGACGACCTATTTCAGGGTTTGCACCGGCTCCTAACCCAGAGGTTATTTGCGTGCCTAATTGTACAGTAACATGCGCTGCTGAGTTACGTAATGCTTGTGCGTCTGTATTAGCAGCAATAAAGCATACGCCTTCAATTTGCTGTTTTACCATGTGCTCAACAGCGTTACCGCCGCCGCCGCCCACGCCAATTACTTTTATTACAGCTTCTTCGCTATGTTGTTCCATCATATCAAACATGTTTACTCTCCGACTTGAGTACTAAAACTCGCCTTGGAACCACTTAGTAATGCGGCTCCATAAATTATTATTCCCTTCTGCTTTCAACTTTTGTGCATTCATTGATTGCATGGTACGCCCGTATTGTAACAAACCAACAGCGGTTGCGTACGAAGGATCGTCCACATAGTCTGTCAAACCAACTATCCCAATTGGTTTGCCTATTCTTACCGGCATTTGGAAAATATCTTCTGCTACTTCCATTGCGCCGGCCATTTTAGCAGTTCCGCCTGTGATAACGAGACCTGCTGCAATTTGGTCTTCTAACCCTGAGCGACGAATTTCTTCCATCGCTAATTCAAATAATTCTCTAAATCTTGGCTCTACCACTTCCGATAATGTATGACGCGACATTAATCTAGCTGGGCGTCCGCCTACACTCGGTACTTCTATGGTGTCTTCATTACTGGCCATTTGGCTACTAGCACAGGCGTATTGTACTTTGAGTGCCTCTGCATGTGATATAGGTGTGCGAAATATTTTTGCTATATCGCCAGTTACTTGGTTACCCGCCACCGGAATAACCGCTGAGTGACGCAGTGCACCATTAATGTATATAGTGATATCCATAGTGCCACCACCAATATCAAGTACTGCTACTCCCAGCTCTTTTTCATCATCGGTCAGTACCGAGTAACATGAGGCAAGTGCAGTAAAAATAAGCTGGTCAACTTCAAGCCCACAACGCTGTACACATTTTTCGATATTTTTTGCCATATCGTTTGAGCACGTAATAATGTGAGCACGTGCTTCCATACGTACGCCGCTCATACCGAGTGGGTTTTTAATCCCCTCTTGCATGTCGATACTGTATTCTTGTGGTAACGCATGTAGCATTTTACGCTCTGCTGAAATAGGCACTGAGCGGGCAATATGAATCACATTTTCAATGTCTTCATCGGTTACTTCGGTGTTGTTAATTGCTACTACACCGCTTTCGTTTTGGCATTGTATATGCTTGCCAGAGATACCAAGGTACACTGAGCTAATACGACAATCAGCCATCAATTCGGCTTCGTCTATGGCTCGGCGAATAGACTCAGATACTAAGTTTAAATCGTTTACGCCGCCTTTATCCATACCTCGGGATATTTGCGTGCCTACACCAACAATACTGAGTTTGTTGTCTGCGGTGATTTCACCTACCGTTGCAATCACTTTTGAGGTGCCAACGTCTAATCCAATCACTAGGTTTCTTTCTGCTGACTTAGTCATGCCTTACTCTTATTTTGTAATTGTTCTTCTTGCAATGGCTTAAAGCTGACTGCAAGGCCAGTATCGTAGCGTAAATCGATTGCATCTATTTGAGCATCTGCACGCTTTTCCATGCGTGGATAAACGTCTATAAAACGCTGTACACGCTTAGCTTTATCTTTGCGCCCTAAATTTAAGCGCACTCCATTATCTAGCCACAACTGCCATGAGAAACGCTCCGATAACGCTAAACTTTTTAACGTTAATGCGTTTACTTTTAGCATTTCGTCAAATTGCTGAAACGCAATCCATGCTTCTTGCTCACTGCCCTCTGGGCCATATAGTTGAGGTAAGTTTTTACTTAACTTATTACTTTTAGCTTCAAATGCATCGCCGTTTTGATTAAGTAACAAGTCACTATTCCAATGCGCAACAGCGCGGTGCTCAACTACATAAACTTGCAGTGTGTCGGGCCATTGTTTACGCACCGATACACTTGCCACCCAAGGTAAATCTTGTACCAATTGCTGTACATGCTTTACATTAAGGTCAAAAAAGCTAGTTAAATCTGCTTTTTTAATCGCCCTAATAATAGCGATTTCGTCGGTATATTTAGGATTACCCTGCACCATTAAGTGTTTAATTTGGGCATCTTTATTTTCTACCAACCAATCCGATACACCTGTAGTAATTTGCACTAAGCCGATTACCACAGCTAGAAAAAAACTCACCCCAAAAATTAGCGACCAGTTAAGTTGCTGTTTGATTTGTAGCGTTTTTTCTAAAAGGGGATGCATATTAAAGTGTTTGCTCCAAAATGCGAACAACTAATTGCTCAAAACTTGCACCATGTGCTTTTGCCGCCATAGGTACAAGCGACTTTTCGGTCATACCGGGTACTGTATTTACTTCTAATAAGTAAAAATTACCTTGCTGATCTTGCATTGCATCTACGCGTCCCCAGCCGCTAGCACCTACTAAATCAAATGCATCGAGTGCCATTGCTTGTAAGTGCTCGGTATCTGCAGGCGATAAATCTGCCGGGCAATGATACTGCGTGGTGGTTGCTTGATATTTAGCTTGGTAATCATAAAAACCATTGGGGGTTGTCATTTCGATTACTGGCAACACTTCATCGCCTAATACCGTTATGGTAAATTCGCGGCCACTGATCCACTGCTCAACTAGCACTTGGCTATCAAACTTAAACGCATTACTCAGTGCATCTTCAAGCTCTTGTGGCGTGCTTGCTTGTGCCATACCAATACTTGAGCCTTCGTGTGACGGCTTTACCATCACTTTTTTAAATTGCTGCATTATTGCCGCTGCATCAAAGCCTTTTTTGGCATCAACCACGGTATAAGGAGCGGTACTTAACCCTGCCGATTTAAATAAATGCTTACAACGCACTTTATCCATAGCCAGCGCTGAGCCTAGTACGTTACTGCCAGTATACGGCAGGTTCATAAATTCAAGCGCACCTTGCACTGTACCGTCTTCGCCACCACGACCATGCAGTGCAATGAACACTCTATCAATTGCTAACTCATTTAGCTCCCATAACGGGCGCTCTTTTGGGTCAAAGGCAATGGCGTTTATGCCATGATTTTGCAATGCATTTAATACCGCTTGTCCTGATCTTAATGACACTTCACGCTCTGCTGAGTTACCCCCTAACAGCACCGCTACTTTACCAAACTGCGTATTTAACTGTGTCATACTTCACCTTGTTTAAGTTTTTCTATCGACATACCCGTAGCGGCTAAGGTTTTTACTAATTGCCCTATGTTGCCAGCCCCTTGGGTTAATACTAAATCGTTATTTTGTAAGCAATCAGCTAATACGCTTGCCAGCTCTGCGCTATTAGCTACGTGGCGGGGCTCTTTACCGCGCTGGCGTAAACTACGGCATAAGCTTTTACTATCTGCGCCTACAATTGGCTCTTCGCCAGCACTGTATACATCGAGTAGTAACAACTGATCAACCTCGGCTAATACCTTTACAAAATCTTCGTACAAGTCGCGAGTACGAGTAAAGCGATGAGGTTGATACACCATAACTAAACGCTTATCTGGCCAGCCTTCACGAGCAGCGGTAATAGTGGCGGCCACTTCTGACGGATGATGCCCATAATCGTCAACTAACATTACGCTGCCACGTTCGTTTTCAAATTCACCGTAGTGCTGAAAACGTCGGCCAATACCTTCAAATTTTTGCAATGCTTCTAAAATAGCGAAATTAGCAATATTTTGATCTTTTGCTACCGCTATAGCTGCAGTGGCATTAAGTGCATTATGCTTGCCTGGCATATTTAGCGTTGCGGTTAAGCTCTCGCCTTGTTTATTGGTTACCGTAAACTTGCACGTGTTTGCCGACTGGCTAAAGTCGCTCATGCGATAATCCGCATCGCTCGACTCGCCATAAGTAATCACTGGGCGACCAAAACGCGGTATAAGCTCGCTCGCTACTTCAGAGTCAATACACACTACAGCTAAGCCATAAAACGGCAGGTTATGAATAAAGTCCACATAAGTGTCTTTCATTTTTTCTAGGCTGCCGCCATAGGTTTCCATGTGATCTTCTTCAATATTAGTGATCACCGATACCATTGGCTGTAAGTGTAAAAATGAGGCATCGCTTTCATCCGCTTCGGCGATTAAAAAGTCGCTTTTACCTACTTTTGCATTGCTGCCGGCACTATTTAACAAGCCACCAATTATAAATGTTGGATCAAGGCCAGCTTGTGCATAAATACTGGCAATTAAACTGGTTGTTGTAGTTTTACCGTGTGTACCCGCAATAGCTATACCGTGGCGAAAGCGCATTAGCTCAGCGAGCATTTCGGCGCGGCGTACCACAGGTACTCTTGCGGCCTTTGCGGCTATAATTTCTGGATTTGTTTCATCAATAGCACTGGAAACAACCACTACATTGGCATCTTTTACGTTATTTTCGTGATGCCCAATAAACACCTCTGCACCGGCTTTAATTAACCTGTCTGTCATAGCGCTGTGCGCAATGTCTGAACCGGTAATCCTATAACCTTCAAACGCGAGTACTTCGGCAATGCCGCCCATGCCTGCGCCGCCAATACCAACAAAGTGGATGGTTTCAATGCGACGCATTGCTGGTCGTGTATATTGCTCTCTTATTGACGTTTGTTTCACTTATGCTCTCTTATTGGTTACTTGCTCACAGTGCATAGCTACGCTTGCTGTGGCATCTAAAATGGCTTGCTGTTTTGCATTTGCCGCCATTTCTTTAATTAATGAAGGTTTAGCTAAATATGGGCTTAAAAGCGCAACAATTGATTGTTGATTAAACTGCCCTTGTGGCATTAGTAATGCACCATTTGCCACAACTAAATACTGTGCGTTAGCTGTTTGATGGTCGTCCACCGCATGCGGAAAAGGTACAAACACTGCCATTTTACCAGCAGCGGCAATTTCACTCACAGTGAGCGCGCCCGAGCGGCAAATAACAATATCAGCCCAGCCGTAAGCTGTGTCTATATCATCTATAAATTCAGCTACTTTTGTATTTTCAGTGCTAAATTTATGCGACTTATAAGCAGCTTCAACACTGCCTAAGTGCCCTTTACCTGTTTGGTGCCAAACACTTATAGCATTGGTATTACCCAGCTCTGCAAACGCAGCAGGCAAAGTTGTATTAAGTACTTGCGCTCCTAATGAGCCGCCTACCACTAAAATATTAATTGGGCTTGATACTTCTCGCACTGCAATATTTGCCACGCTTTCTCGCACTGGATTACCAACCAACTCGGCTTGCCCTGTAGCAAATGCACTTGGAAAAGCCGCCAATACCCGATTAGCAAACTTAGCAAGCCACTTATTGCTCATACCGGCAATGGCGTTTTGCTCATGAATCACCAGCGGAATACCTAAACTTTTAGCTGCAATACCTGTTGGGCCAGTTACATAACCGCCCATAGCGAGTACCACATCGGGCTTTTCGCTTTTCAATACTTTACGCGCTTGTAATATTGCATTAAGCACCATGAATGGGGCTTTAATAAGACGCTTTATTCCGTTACCACGTACGCCTTTTACATTAATAAAATTGATATCAATATTATGCTTAGGAACAACCGTTGCTTCCATTCTATCGGGAGTGCCTATCCAACTTACTTGCCAGCCTTGCTGCTTTAAGTAGTCGGCCACAGCAATACCCGGAAATATATGTCCGCCAGTACCACCGGCAACTACAACACACTTTTTACTCATCGCTTAGCTCCACCTGACGTGGCTTGTTTGGTCGCCATTTTAGTTTCAAAATCAACACGTAATAAAATACCAGCAGCAATTGTCATCATGAGTAAACTCGACCCACCGTAAGAAATAAACGGCAGTGTTAACCCTTTAGTAGGTAAAATACCCGCACTTGCGCCTACGTTCACCATGGTTTGAAAAGCAAACCAAATACCTATTGCCAACGCTAAATAGCCTTCGTATTCTTTACCATTTTTAAGTGCATTTTGGCCAATTAGTAAGGCTCTAAACACTAAGGTGCCTAATACTATTAATATGCTCGATACACCAACAAAACCAAGCTCTTCGGCTATTACCGCAAAAATAAAATCGGTATGCGCCTCGGGTAAGTATTGTAGCTTTTGTACGCTGTTACCTAGGCCTTGGCCAAACCAATCACCTTGACTGTAAGCCATTAACGATTGCACTAACTGATACCCTTTGCCAAATGGATCGTCCCACGGTTCTAAAAAGCCAATAACCCGCGCCATACGGTATGGTTCTAGCACTATTAGCCCGATAACCAAGGCAACACCGGTTAGAATTAATACAAAAAACTGCCAAAGTTTGGCACCAGCTAAAAACAATAAACCCACGGTAGTTACAAACATAACGACCACAGTACCTAAGTCAGGCTGCATTAAAATTAATCCTGCATAAGCCGCAAATACTAGTATTGGCTTAATAAAACCTTTTATGTTTTCTTGGACTTCGCTACGTTTACGCACCAAATAACCTGATATATAACTAAAAAAGAATAGCTTAGCCAGCTCAGATGCCTGAATGTTAAACGGCCCTATGGGTATCCAACGAGTTGAACCGTTTACTTCTCGGCCAACAATAAGCACTATAAGTAATAAGCCTAAACCCACTAACAACAAGTACGGATTCGCTTTTTTCCACCAGCTCATAGGCACTGAAGTGGTGATCCAAAATAAACAAAACGACAAAGCTAAAAATATACCGTGCCGAATAGTAAAATGATAAATATTACCAAATAATCTGTCTGCTGTAGGCATAGATGCACTGGTAACCATGACAAAACCCACCCCCATTAACATCAGCATGCAATACAATAATGGTACATCGTAGAGCTGCGCCGAAGGCTTGGGCGTTAGTGCTTCTTTAATATCGGCAAAGGCCATCATGGCTGTTCCGCCATAACACATTGTATAAAGTCATCGCCGCGTTGCATGTAGTTATTGTACATATCAATACTGGCACAAGCTGGGGCAAGTAACACAATATTACCGGGCTCGCTTAATTGCTTAGCCAGTGTTACCGCTTCGCTCATATTATTGGTTAAATGGCTTTTATTGGTTAATGCCATTAAATCTTTGGCATCTTTTCCAAAGCAAATTAGCGCTTTAACATGCTGCTGTAAGTAAGGTGTAAGGGCGTTTAAATCGGCTCCTTTTGCATCCCCACCAGCAATAACTATTAATTGTTGGCCATTAGTTGCAAGGCTATCTATTGCAGCAATAGTAGCCCCCACATTAGTGGCTTTAGAGTCATTAAAGTATTTAACTCCAGCACGTTCAGCAACAAACTGACAGCGGTGTGCAAGGCCATTGAATTGGCTAAATGCTGTACTGTATTGTGCTTTACTAATATTAAACGGGCTAAGTAGCGCCATTACCGCAAGAGCATTTAAATAATTGTGCTTGCCTACTACTGCCAAGCTAGTTACTGGTAAAAAGGCTTTGTTAGCCTGCATAAAATATGTTTGTTGCTGATATTCGCCTAGGCTGTAATCGCCCTGGTTAGCACCAAAACTTAATTGGGATTTTGCTTTACTATGCGTGGCTTCGTCGTCTGCATTGGTTATCACTAAAGCTGCGTTATTATAAATACTCAGCTTGGAATCTATATAAGCTTGATAACTGGCGTAACGATCGAGGTGATCCTCTGAAACATTCAGCACGGTGGCGCTAATTGGCTGTAAACTTGTTGTGGTATCTAGCTGAAAACTAGACAACTCCAATACGTACACATCAACGTCGTTGTTACTTAAATCACTTTGTAGTAAATCAAGCACTGCGGTGCCAATGTTGCCACCTAATGCTGCTTTATAACCAGCAGCAAGTAATACCTGCTGCGCCAGTGTGACTACTGTGGATTTACCATTAGATCCCGTAACAGCAACCACAGGTTTAGTATTAATACGGGCAAACAACTCAACATCACCAATCACTTCAACGCCTGCGTTTATAGCTTTAGCAATTGCTGGAATTGTTAAGCTAAGGCCTGGGCTAATAATGATCATATCGCTGGCGCAAAGATCGGCACTGTCCAAATCACCAAAACGGGTAGTTAAGGTTGGCGTATTTTGTTTTAGCCAATCAATTCCCGGTGGGTTTATTCGGCTATCAACCACGGTTGGTGTTAAACCCTGAGACACTAAAAAACGCACAATGCCCAGACCGGTTACACCGAGTCCGAGCACTGTTATTTGTTTGTTTTTTATCTCACTTAAGTATCGCATTTATCGAATCTTTAACGTCGCAAGGCCAGCTAACACTAGCACGATTGAAATAATCCAAAAGCGCACAATAACCCGCGGCTCTGGCCAACCTTTTAATTCGTAATGATGATGGATAGGCGCCATTCTAAAAATTCGTTGCCCGCGTAATTTATACGAGCCTACTTGTAAAATAACCGACAAGGCTTCCATTACAAATACTCCCCCCATAATAATAAGCAGTAACTCTTGGCGAACTAATACGGCAATAATACCCAATGCACCGCCTAATGCTAATGAGCCTACATCGCCCATAAATACTTGCGCTGGGTAAGTGTTAAACCATAAAAAGCCCAGCCCTGCGCCTACTATTGCGGTACATACCACAACAAGCTCACTGGCCAGCGGTAAATATGGAATATGTAAGTAATTCGAAAAATTCACATTACCAGTTAAGTAAGCAATAATTGCCAGTGCTGCTGCCACTAAAATAGTGGGTACTATGGCAAGGCCATCAAGTCCATCGGTAAGGTTTACCGCGTTTGATGTTCCTACTAACGCAAAGTAGGTAATAACAATGTAAAACAAGCCTAGTTGCGGTAATACATCTTTAAAAAATGGTACAACTAACGAAGTTTCATTGGCTTGAGTGCTGGTAAAAAATAATGCACAAGCAACAACTAAGGCTATAACTGATTGCCAAAAATACTTCCACTTAGCAATTAAACCTTTAGGGTCTTTACGAATAACTTTTCGGTAGTCATCCACAAAGCCAACCACTCCTAACGAGCCAATAACAAATAACGTTGCCCAAACATATTTATTTGATAAATCGGCCCATAATAAGGTACTGGTAAAAATAGCCGCTAAAATCAGTAAGCCACCCATAGTAGGTGTTCCCGATTTTGATAAATGCGATTGTGGACCGTCATCGCGCACTGTTTGCCCTATTTGCATACGTTGCAAAGCGCGAATTAACTTAGGCCCTAAATAAAGCGACATCATTAATGCGGTTAAAATCCCTAAAATCGCACGTAGGGTTAAGTACGAAAAAACATTAAAGCCCGTGTAATATTGGGTTAAATACTCTGCCAGCCAAACTAACATTAAAATACTCCATTGATGGCTTGTTGCTGGCCATTAACTAAATCGGTTACTAAAAGCTCCATGCGAGAACTGCGTGATCCTTTCACGACTATGGTGGTTTTTTTATCTACTTTTTTAATACTTGTTTGAATTTGTTGCAGCATTTGCTCACGGTTTGAAAAGTGTCTATTTGGCAGGCCATACACATCACTGGCATAGCGACTTAATACACCTAAAGTAAACAGCTCATTGATGCCTTGCTCTAATGCATATTCGCCTACTTCTTGATGATATTGACGTGCTTCTTCGCCAAGTTCACCCATGTCGCCCAGTGCTAAAATACGATGCCCTTGCATGTCACTTAGTAAATCAATGGCGGCTTTAACCGATTTAACATTGGCGTTATAGGTATCATCAACCACAGTTAATAAGTCAGAAACATTAATTAAATTAACGCGGCCTTTTACATCCCCCATGGTTGCCAGCGCATTGGCAATATCCTCAAGAGTGACATCAAACTCACTGGTTAGTGCTGCTGCAATAAGTGCATTACTAATATTATGCTTACCTGGTAGCGCAAGCTTAACCGGTATTTGTGCGTTTTTAGTGCATAGGGTAAAGCTAGCGCGAGCATTTTCATCTAGGCTAATATTTTCAGCCCAAATATCGAGTTTTTCACTGCTCGAAAAACGCGTTACTTTACGGCCATCGAGTTTATCTAGCCAATATTGGCTAAACTCACTGTCGCAATTAACAATGGCAACGCCATCATCTTTAAGCCCATCAAAAATTTCGCCTTTGGCTTTAGCCACACCCATTAAGCTGCCAAAACCTTCTAAGTGAGCGGCGGCTACATTACATACCACGGCAACATCGGGTTTGGTCATAGCGGTGGTATAAGCAATTTCACCTAAATGATTTGCACCCAACTCTATAACGGCAAAACGGTGTTGCGGCTCTAAGCGTAATAAGGTTAGCGGTACGCCAATATCGTTATTAAAATTACCTTTAGTGGCTAGTACATCACCATGCACAGATAAAATTGCAGCGCACATTTCTTTTACTGTGGTTTTGCCAACGCTGCCAGTAATGGCAATAGTTTTAGGAGCTACTTGCGCCATTACTGCGCCGCCTATAATTCCCAATGCTAAACGGGTATCGGCAACTATAAACTGTGGGATATCAACATCAACTTTGTGCTGCACAACAACGCCAATCGCACCATTTTGTTTTGCTTGGGCAATAAATTTATGACCATCAAAATTTGGCCCTTTTAGTGCTAAAAATACTTCACCACTGCAAATGCTGCGAGTATCTGTATTTATATTTAGCACTGGTTGATTATCACCTTGATAATCGGTTGCCAGCACGTTAGCTAGCCAATCAAAATCCATCGGGATCATGCTTGAGTCCCTCTTACTGCTTTTTTTAGTTGTTGTTGTACGTAACGGCGATCGCAAAAATCGATGCGCTGATCACCTATTATTTGATAGTCTTCATGGCCTTTACCAGCAATAAGAATAACCTCGTCTGCTTTGGCATTGTTTATAGCGTAACTAATAGCTGTTGCTCTATCGGCCTCTAAATAAGCTTTTGTTGGCTGCGCTAAACCTTGTGCTACATCGGCAATAATGGCGTCAGGATTTTCTGAACGTGGATTATCACTGGTAATAATAACCTTATCCGCATTTTGCTCTGCCGCTTGTGCCATTAATGCCCGCTTGCCTTTATCGCGGTCGCCACCACAACCAAATACACAACTTACTCCACCAGGTACATGCTGCTGTAATGCTTGCAGCGCAAGCGCAAGCGCCTCGGGTGTGTGAGCGTAATCAACAATACAGGTTGGCTTGCCTTTGGCGCTAAATGCTTGCATGCGTCCGGCTACCGGTTGCAATTGCGCACAGCCTGCAATTAATTGTGCTAGCGGATAACCTAGCCCCAATAAAGTTGCAAGTGCCGCAGTTAAATTATATAAATTAAATTCGCCAAATAACGGCGACTTTATAGCAATATCGCCCCAGCTTGTAGTTAATTGTGCTGCTATGCCTTGCGCTGAATAAGTAACGTCTGAAAAGTACACAAACTGTGCATTTTTAGGTGGTAAGTTTTTTCGCCCGTAACACACTAAACTGTTAAAGCTGTATTTTTCGAGCCACTGATCTGTTTGTCCATCATCTTGATTAAGAACCACAAGTTCAGGCTCAAAGTCTTTAAACAACATTAGCTTAGCATCACCATAACGCGCCATGTCACCATGGTAGTCGAGGTGATCGCGCGATAAATTAGTAAATACCGCCGCTTTAAATTGACACTGTGCAACCCGCTGCTGTACTAATCCGTGGGATGACACTTCCATCGCCACTAGCTTGGTATTTTGCTGCTTTAAATCATTTAAAATTCGTTGTAAATCAACCGACGATGGCGTGGTATTTATTAGTGGTGTTAGATTATCTGGATGACCATAGCCTAAGGTGCCAATAATGGCCGACTGGCTGTTACAAAACTGCGCTAAATGAGCGATCATAGCCGTGGTGGTCGATTTACCGTTTGTACCTGTCACACCAATTAAATCAAGCATATGGCTTGGCTGCTGGTAAAAGCGACTCGCCAGCTCAGGGAGCTTTTTAGTCAGCTCTGACACTAAGTAAAGTGGCTCAAAACTAGTTTCAAATTCGCATAATCTGTCGGCAATAATTGCAACCGCGCCATTTTCAATTGCCTTCGCAATAAATTGTCCGCCATCTAATTGATGACCTTTAATTGCCACAAATACATCACCGGGCGTTACTTCCCGGCTATCAAGGCGTAGGTGCCCTACCTGCTGCGAGGGGGCATCTATCTCTATATATTTTAAAATTGCTTTTAAATCACGCATCGTTCTCTTTACCTTTTACGTACGCTACCTCTTCCTTATCGGGCGCTACGTTTAATATTCTTAATGCGTTAGAGACGATTTCTGCAAATGCAGGGCCAGCAGTGGCACCTCCATAGTACACATCGCCGCCGGGTTCGTTAATCATCACTACCACTGCTAATCTAGGATTACTTGCAGGTGCAATACCGGCAAAGTAGCCTACATATTCGTCACCGTAGCCACCAACAGCTGCTTTTTTAGAAGTACCTGTTTTACCAGCAGCTCGATAACCATCTACGTTAATTCTGCGCGCTGTACCGTCTTTTTCAAATACACTTTCCATCATGTGTACAACCGCTTCTACGTCTTTTTGTTTAAAAACACGCTCCCCCTCAGGGATGTCATCTTGCTTTAAAATGGTTAATGGCCGATTAATTCCGCCTGCGCCTAACATGGTGTAAAAACGTGCCATTTGCGCGGTACTTACCGCAATAGCATAACCAAATGATAATGTAGCAATTTCGAAGTCAGACCAACGGCGATTTGGATAAAACAACCCACTGCTTTCACCCACCATACCGGTGCCAGAATCCGATCCAAATCCTACCTTTTGAAATAATCCCACTAAATAATCTTTGGGTACCAACTGAGTTACTTTAGCAACGCCCATATTTGAGGAATATTTTAAAATTTCGCGCAGCGTCATCTCACCGTGGTTACGGGTATCTTGTACTAAGCTGCCGCCTAATCGCATCCAACCTGGGTAGGTGTCAATGGTGTCATCGGCCTTAATTGCGCCGTAGTCTAGCCCAGCTAAAATGGCTAGAGGCTTAACGGTTGAACCTGGTTCAAACAAATCTGTAATAGCACGGTTACGGCGCTTATGCGGGGCAGCGTCATTTAAATTATTAGGATTAAACGATGGGCTATTTACCATAGCCAATACTTCGCCGGTTTTAACATCTACCACCATGGCAGAGCCAGATGTGGCTTTATAAGTAAGCACTGCCGATTTTAGCGCTTTGTAAGCAATACCTTGAATGCGCTGATCAATACTTAAGTGAATGCTTTCGGGCTCTACACGCTCTCGCTCGTCAAGTACTGCAACTTCACGGCCTTGGGCGTCTTTACGAATTGTACGACGGCCTTCTTCACCTGTAAGGGCATTTTCGTAAAGCTTTTCTATGCCTTCAATACCCTTACCATCAATATTTGTGAAGCCAATAATATGCGCAGTTACTTCGCCTGCGGGATAATAGCGTTTTGACTCGTCGAGTAAATGAATGCCTGGTAGGCGTAAATCACCAATGTAATTTGCCACTGCGGGGGTTACTTGACGCTTTAAATATACAAAGCGGCGCGTTGGATCGTTTAGCAAGCGTGAGTTTATTTTTTTAGGTTCTAAACGTAAAACATCGGCAAGCTCACGCCAGCGCAAATCGTTTTTATAATAAAGTGCAGTACGCTTATCTAGCTCAGCAGCATTTTCTGCTAATGCTTGGTGATCTTCACCATTTTTACGTGCTTGCCTTAGTACTTTAGATACCAATGATTTGTGCAGTGCTTTGGGGTCTGCATACACACTCACTACAGGTACACTTACCGCTAACTCTTTGCCATTGCGGTCAAATATCATGCCTCGCTGTACATGCAGTTTTTCAACTCGCACCGTACGCTTATCGCTTTCTGAGCGGGCTTTATCTGGTTCTAATATTTGCAAATAAGCAGCACGGGCTACCAGTGTTACAAACACTAAAAACACCACTGCGCAAACTAAAGTAAAGCGCCATGTGATTAAATTATTAACCGGTTTTTTGCCGCGAGTTCTCATTGTAGTATTATCACCTGCTCATCTTGGCTGGTTGGCCGTTTCATTTTTAACTGCGATATAGCAACTTCTTCAATGCGTGCATGCTGAGAGTAAAACTCTTCTTCTACTAATAAGTAACGCCACTCTAAATCTAATTCGTCGCGTTGTTGCAGTAACGAGTCTTGCTCGATAAGTTGCCCTCGCGCAAGGTGCGTTATTTGCACCAAAGTTAAACTAGAAGCGAGTATCACAACCAATAAGGCCGAGGTAAGCTTATTAGCACCTAGGCCTTTAATTATTTCAAAAAATAAATTAGGTTGACGATAGCTCGCTTTTTTCCTCATCCCAGCCTCTGCGCAATCCTAAGTACAGAGCTACGTGAACGTGGGTTACGCTCTACTTCTGCAGCGCTTGGCTTAATGGCTTTACCCACAGCTTTTAATGTCAAATTTTGATTTATTTGTGCGTCAGTTAAAGGTAAACCTCGAGGTAGCGTCTCGCCACGGCTTTGCTTTCTAATAAATTGTTTTACAATACGATCCTCTAAAGAGTGGAACGAAATAACAACTAAGCGACCACCTGGCTTAAGAACTTTAATCGCAGATTGTAATGCTGTTTGAATTTCTTCTAATTCACTATTTATATAAATGCGAATAGCCTGAAAAGTTCGTGTAGCTGGGTGTTTAAATTTATCTTTAACCGGTACCGCTTCATCTACCAAGTCGGCAAGCTGCTTAGTGGTGGTAATTGGCGTATGTTCGCGAACTTCCAGCACTTTGTGCGCAATGCGCTTACCAAACTTTTCTTCACCTAGTTTTTTAATAACATGGGTAATATCGTCAAGTTCAGCTTCGGCCAGCCACTGTGCAGCACTGCGCCCTGTGGTTGGATCCATGCGCATATCTAGCGGGCCATCTTTCATAAAGCTAAAGCCACGCAGTGCATCGTCAAGCTGTGGCGACGACACGCCAATATCAAGTAAAATGCCATCAACTTTGCCAATCAGATCGTTTTGCTCAGCCACATCGTATAGGTTTGAAAAGCGTGTATGAGCAATTGCAAAGCGTGGATCATCTGCAAATTTTTCAGCCGATTTAATTGCTTGTGGATCTTGATCTATGGCCTGTAGGCGACCTTCACTACCAAGGCGCGCTAATATTTGACCTGAATGACCGCCACGTCCAAAAGTGCCATCCATGTATATACCGTCTGGCTTAATTGCAAGTGCATCTATGGTTTCGTCCATAAGCACGGATACGTGTTCAAATTGTGCTGTCATTAGCTATTGTTTGCCTTTTATTGTGCCGTTAGAGTGTGAAATTATCTAAATCTGGGTGTGGTTCAAAATCACCAAGCCTTTCAAGCTCTGTATCTTGGCGCATTTGCTGATGCCAACGCGCTTCATCCCATATTTCAAATTTATTCATTAAACCAACAAGCATGATTTTTTTGCCAAGATCTGCATGGGCGCGCAACGAAGGCGCTAGCAAAATCCGGCCATTTTTATCAAGTTGATATTCAGTAGCATTACCCAGCAACATGCGCTGCATACGACGGGCTCGTGGGTTCATATTAGATATTTTTGCTAGGCGGCTTTCTATTTCTTGCCATTGTGCCAATGGATATAACCATAAACACGGCTCATTTAATGCGACGGTACAAATAACCGTTCCCTGATCTTCAGACAATAGATCGTCTCGGTACTTAGTGGGTACCGCAAAACGTCCTTTATCATCCAAACTCAGCGAACTTGCGCCACGAAACATAAAAAGCCTACTTTAAAATTGTTTTAATCAACACTTTTGATTAACCCGATCCATTTTGATCCACTATAAACCACTTTTTACCACAGTGCTCCAGTTTAGGGCTTGACAAGGCTTTTTGTCAAGTAATCAGGCTTCCTTTAACGCGTCTCAAAGCTAGAAAAAATAAGGCTTAGCGTAAAGCGATTGAATTAAGTGGGAAAAAATGGAATTCGTGGTGAGATTTTTTCTTATCATTTTAAGTAACCTTTCGTTTACACTTTTTGCTTACTGAATAACCAGTGAACAATTACAAATTTTAAGGCGTGATTTAGCCATTTGTAAAATTTACTCAATTATATGGCAATTGTTACGACTCAAGTTAAAGCTGGCCAACCGTAAAACACATATATCAATATAAATCATATAGTTAAAGTTATTTTAAAGTTGGTTTGATCATTGCAGCTATATACTTACCAATAAATTTTTTAACTTTATTTTTATTAAGGATTGATTATGGCTACTGCAACAAATACTAAAACATCAACAACTACAGCGACTAAACCTGAAGTTAACGAAGCACCCTTTACAGAAAAAGCAACATCGGCTGCACACGACGCAGTAGATGCACTTTCTAGTAAAGCAGCCGTAGCAGAGAGCAGCGTAAGAAAAGGGGCAACTAGCTCTGCTGAAACACTGAGTGAAAAGCAACTCATTGCCCGTGAAAAACTAGGTGAATATACATCTAAAACACGCACCCTTGCAGCAGAGAACCCATTAGCAACAGCTGGAATTGCATTTGCCGCAGGTATGCTAGTAACTGCATTGTTTCGTCGTAAGTAAACAATGATGAATAATCCACAAACAACAGCGACCAAGGATGGTGACGCTCAAAATCAAACGGCCCAAGACGCGAGCCAAAAGGAAGATTGGCAAGATCATATTGCTAAGCTTTTAGCCTATTCTGAGCAAATAAAGGATGACTACAAAACGCAAGGCAAACTTACCAAACAATTAGCAAAAGCTGAGTGGCATTTGTCGCTCAGATCACTTGCACTCATTACTATACTTTTGGGTTGTTTTGCCAGCGGTTTGATTTTGTTGTGGATTGTTTTATTGGGCGCAATTGGCTTTGGAGTTTATGAGTTATTTGCCTCTGTATGGTTAAGTATAGCAACCGCAACTTTACTACAAGTTATAGGCTTAATTTGGCTTTGGAAAAGTGCTATTTATTTAAGTAACAAAATTGGCTTTAGTAAAACATTACGTAGCTTAAAACAGTTATTTAACCTGAACTCTGGTTAAAAGATTTACTAACGTATTGAATCATAGCTATGTTTAAATTTATTTTCTCTAGCCAGAAACTTTCAGTGAAAACAAGACGAATTGACGCGTCAATAGCTGGCCTATTGCAAGTAAATTCAACGCAGTTAGCGCTTAAAGTAGCTGTTTGAGATAGATTTATTATCCAAAGTTCAGGTTATTTAACCTTCAAGGAGATAACAATGCTGGTTAACTATTTAATTCAGTCGCCAAACAAAGCGGTGAATAATCTTAGTAAACAAATGGATTTACAAAGTGAATTAAAACGCCAACATCACATGGCGTTTAAGTACAGATTAAAACGCTTTGCGGTTACCAAAGTTGGTATTTCAAGCGCATTTTTAGCCGGTGCTGTTGTGCAGGCTAGTAGTACTAAATCTGGTTTAATCAAAAAATATGCTTGGCTAGCAAGATTATTAGCTTAATGGATAAAACCAGTGCCGCGCAATAAATAATAGCGCAGCACTAATTGATAGCTTTAGCCTTTGTTAAGCGGCTTAATTGATCATTGATCATAAATCGGCGATTCTAAATATTACCAAACTCACCGTTTTGATAATCACGAATAGCTTGCTGAATTTCAGCTTCAGTGGTCATTACAAATGGCCCCATGTGAGCAATTGGTTGTTGAAGCTCATCACCAGCTAAAATAAGCACACCTGCTCCTTGCTCTGTATATAAGTCAATGTCACTACCTGGTTCTAGTATTAACAGCTGTTTTGCTGCAATAACGTTACCTGCTTGCGTAGTTAACGAACCGGTATGAATATATAGCATCACTTTTTGCTGGCTCAGTGGTGGCAACTCAAAACGCTGTCCTGCAGGTAAAGTTACATCAGCTAAAGCGGCATTTGCAGCGAGTGTTTGTAGGCTTGATGTTAAAGCCTGATCGGCAAACTGCCATGTGCCTGCCAATGCTTTAAGTGTTACTCCATTATCATTGGTGGCAACTGGCGCAGGATGCGCTGTTGTATCTTGGTAAATTGGTGCGCGCATTTTTTCTGCACTGGGCATATTGATCCATATCTGAAAACCATGTAACCCTTCATTAGCATCTGCCAATGGCATTTCACTATGCATTACCCCTTTACCTGTACTCATCCATTGTACATCGCCTGCTTTTATGGCCTTTTTATTACCCATTTGGTCACGGTGTTCAAAGCCACCTTTAATAATATAGGTAAAGGTTTCCATACCACGATGAGGATGCGCAGGAAAACCGCCAATGTAATCGTTTTTATTATCTGACTTTAGTTCGTCAATCATTAAAAAGGGATCTAGGTGCTTGCCATCAAAACCGGGAATTCTACTAATATTAACGCCATCACCATCTTGGGTTGCGTGCGCACTTAGTTGTTTAATTACTTTCATTTTATTGCTCCAATAAAGTAGATAACACTATTTAAGCACACTGAAAATTTACGTATATATGTTTAATTCGTACCATTTATTCTTTTTAAACGAATTTTAGTTTTTATCCTAAAAAATTACAGTTTGCTATAACCGTTATTAAATGACTTGCTGTTAAAGTAGTTATTACAGCTGATTTTTGATTTAATAAGCAATGCTTTAATCCTTATTATTTATATGGTTATTAAACAAAAAGTTAGCTACAATTATTTTTGGCGTAAATCTCTATTAAGGCATTATTATTTTTACCACTTCACTTAAAAATCAGCTTTACCGTTTGCTTATTTTATTTAGCATTCCTGGGGTCGCTGTGATCATTTTTACGTTATTACTAGAACGTAACTATTCAATTAAGCAAAGTGAGCTACAAGCAACCAATATTGCCAACCGTTTTTCATTACAACAAAAAAATATGCTTGATGATATTGAGCGTTTAGCGCGCTATATCGCACAACAAGAAAGCAAGCATGATGAGCTGCTAACCACCTGCCCTGACTATTTTGAGCTATTTAAGTCACTCTACAATAATGTTGCTAATATTGGCATGATTGACTTGCAGGGGAATATTAGTTGCGCCACATCGGGGCAAGTAAAAAATATAAATATTGCAGATAGAGATTATTTTAAAAATGCATTAAATAGCGACATGCTATCTGTAGGCTATTTTCAGCTAGATCGAAGTTTACAAACAACAACGGTGAATTTTGCGCTGTCGTTAAAAAATACCGCTGGGGTTACCAAAGGCGCTGTTATAATTGTGATTGCCTTAGATTGGTGGAATGCAGCAATAAATGAAATTAACTTACCTGATGGATCGTTAGTTGCCATTGTTGATTCTAACACTAAAATTTTAGCTCACTACCCCAAAAACACTACTTTAATAGGTAATAGTATTGCCCAAAATTATGTGGAGTCGATGCAGGCTGATTCTCATTTTATTACAGATGAGCAAGGTGTTACCCGTATTTTTTCTCGCTCAACTCTTTATAACGATCCACATAATAACAACTTAGATATTTATATTGGTTTACCCGTCACCGATGTTTTAGCACAAATAAATCATAACTTTATAATCTCTTTAACTGTATTTATAACCTTTTTATTACTGCTAACATTTATTGCCTACAAACTACTAAAAGTAAGTATTTTTACACCTATTAATAATCTAACTAAAGCAACCGACAGCTTAGCAAATGGCGTTATGCCATCTGAGCAAAATGATACTCCTAACAGCCCCGAGCTCAAGGTTTTATATCAACGCTTTAAAATAATGGCTGAAACTCGCTTAGCTACTGAGGCTAACCTTAAAAATAAACACGATGAGTTAACCAGTTTATTAAGTGCACTGCCAGATAGTTACTTAAAGATTAACAACAAAGGTGAGGTTTCTAATATTGGGGGCTCATTTAATATTCCTGGTGTTACGCAATCGGTAAACAACTTAACTTTAGCTAGTTTTGTTACTGAGCGTAATGCACAGTTAATTCTCAATAACCTCCCTACTTCAACTTCAAATAACTCAAATAACTTAGAGTTTACCTTGCAAAGCCAAACTGATATTAAAAGCTTTGAAGCCAGAATAAACCCAATGCAAACTAACCATGAGTTTGTAGTAGTGCTACGCGATATAACCCAGCGCAAACAAAATGAAGAAGCCCTACACTTAGCGGCGCTTGTGTACGGTAACAGTAGTGAAGGAATGGCTATAACCGATGAAAATGGCATTATATTCGATGTTAACCCTGCTTTTAGTAAAACCACGCTTTTTTCTAAAGAAGAAGTAATTAATAAAACGATCAGTGTTTTGTCCTCTGGCAAGCACGATAAGACATTTTATCAGGCTCTGTGGGCAGAACTAACAAGCACGGGGCGTTGGCAGGGAGAAATTATTAATCGCCGTAAAAATGGTGAGCTTTACGTGGAATGGTTAACTATAGATACTGTGTATGATGACAATAACATGCCGGTTCGTCGTATAGCCATATTTACAGACTTAACAGAAAAAAAACAAGCCGATGCGCTTATTTGGAAACAAGCTCACTTTGATCACCTTACTGACTTACCGAATCGATTAGAGTTAAAAAAACGTTTAAATGAATGTTTTACGCGTGTAGAAAATAATGCCGAGCAACTGGTTATTATGTTGCTCGACATAGATCACTTTAAAGACGTTAACGACACTTTAGGGCACCATTATGGTGATGCTTTACTTAAATTTGTGTCGCAGCGTATTTTAGAGTCAGCAAAAAATGCCGAGTTTGTTGCCCGCATTGGCGGCGACGAATTTGTAATCGTATTTAGTAAAATTAAAGAACAGCATATAAAGCAAATAGCTGAAAATATTTTACTTAGCTTGTCATCGGCTATTTATATTGAAAACGAAGAGTTGTTTATTAGTGCCAGTATAGGTATTGCCTCAGCCCCTAATGATGGCGAAAATACTGAGCAGTTACTCAAAGCAGCCGATCAAGCAATGTATAAAGCAAAAGTTAATGGCCGTAATGGCTTTGAATTTTTCTCCCATGACATGCGCGAAAAAGCGCAAATGCGCATGCTGCTACTTAAAGAATTACGAACAGCAATAGAGCTTGAGCAGTTTGAATTGTTTTATCAACCTATCGTCTGCCTAAAAGACTTGCACGTACACAAAGCTGAAGGATTAATTCGTTGGCGTCACCCTGAAAAAGGCTTAATAAGCCCTGCTGACTTTATTCCGTTAGCTGAGGAAACCCGACAAATAAATATACTTGGGCAATTTGTTTTCTCCCAAGCATTACAAACACTCAATGATATAAAAGCACACATAACCAATGATTTTCAGCTGAGCGTTAATGTATCGCCAATACAGCTATCTACCCCAGATAGCGGGATAGATGAGTGGGGAGCTATGCTTAATGCAGCAAACCTGCCTGCATCATCAATTGTTGCTGAAATAACTGAAGGCTTAATGGTCAACCCTGAGGCTTTAACACAAAGCCGTTTAAAGGCACTGGTTCAGTCGGGAATGCAATTAGCCCTTGATGATTTTGGCACCGGTTACTCTTCTCTCGCTTACTTACAAGAAATGGATACCGACTACCTTAAAATAGATAAACGCTTTGTTGATAACATTAATAAAGGTAGCCAGGAGCTGGTATTGTGCGAAACCATTATCGTTATGGCGCACCAGTTAGGGTTAAAAGTAATTGCTGAAGGAATAGAAACCAAGCAGCAAATGCAACTGTTACTTGAAGCTGGTTGCGACTATGGGCAAGGCTATTTATTTTCAAAACCCTTACCTAAAGAGCAGTTTATGAGCTTACTAACCACAAGCCAAATCATTGCACTAAAATAACCACAGCGTTAGGCACCAAACATTACCCAAGTACTCTATTATGAGTACTTGTAAAGTTACTTACCTATTAGGCTCTTTCACATCAAGATGATCGGCAACATAGGCTCCGCGCTCACCTCTTTTTTTATCTGGGCCTATTGTACTATCTATTGCAGTTTGTTGCTCTGAGGCAGCATTAATTGTCGCCCCTAAAATTACAATATAAGCACTAATGTATAGCCACATCAGCATAATAACCACCCCACCTAACGAGCCATAAGTTTCGTTATAACTGGCAAATTTCGATACATAAAATGAAAAACCAATTGAAGCGACTATCCATAAAATTGTCGCAATAACAGATCCTAAGGTGATCCAACGCCATTTAGCTGGTTTACGATGCGGCGCGTAACGGTATAAAAGCACTAAGGCAAAGTTAAAAGTAAATGCTAATAATGGCCATGAAATAAACGTGATGAGTAAATCTATATTTTCTTTTAATCCCACTAAATTAAGTACTACCGGTAAAATACCAATAATTAACAGCGCAAAAATAGCCACTACAATAGCGCCAATCGAAAACAGAAAGCGTACAAGTTGTGCTTTAAAAAATGAGCGTTTTTCATATTCCTGATAACTTATATTACAGGCTGTAATTAATGCTTGGCTGCCCTTTGAACTACTCCAAATAGTTAATATTAATGTGCCAATTGCGCTCAAACTCAAGCTAGTACTTGAGCTTTGGGCGATACTGGCTATTTGCGACAAAATTAACTCTCCGGTACTCTCTGGTAGCAGCTCAATTACCTGACTTAAATGCGCCCCTATATCTGTAGGTGATGCAAAATAGGCATAAATAGATACAAGTGCAGCAAGCGCTGGAAAAATAGCCAGTAACGCATAAAATGCCACGCCAGCGGCCACTAACGATAAATTATCACGACTCATTTGAGTAAAAATACGCTTAGTAATATCCCACCAACCAAGCAACGGAATATTTACTGGTTGCTGTGCATCTTGACCACGTTTTACATCGCTCATTTTAACTCCTTTGTTATATAGCAGTAAGAGAGCAAAATGTTTGCCAACACCAATGCGCTTGGTATTAAACTTGCTATTATTGTTTATAAAGATGATTTAACACGGATAACCCCCATGCTCAGTGCTTTAAATAACATTATAACTGCAGTTAATGCAGCCCCTGCTACTCCAAGCATTAAAGCCGATGTATTGTCGTGGGCGTTTTTGCAAGAGCAAAGCATGCAATTCCTACATGTAGTAGTGCAAACCTTACCCACCCTATTTTTAGGGATTATTATAGTTGTAATAAGTTACATCCTTGCCAGGCCGTTATCACGCCTATTAATTAAACCTATTGAATATTTAACCGATAGTGCACTTATTCATCTGGTTATAAGGCGAAGTATAAGTATTTTAATCCTACTATTGGGTATTTACTTGTTTTTACGTTTAGCTGGGCTGACACAGTTTGCCGTAGCTATAATGAGTGGCACAGGTTTGATAGGGCTTATTCTCGGTTTTGCATTTAGAGATATTGCCGAAAATTTTATAGCTAGTTTATTATTAAGCATACAACGCCCTTTTAAAATAGATGATGTAATTGAGGTAGAAGGCCGCCTCGGCATAGTTAAAAAAGTAACCGCTCGCGCAACCACTTTAGTTGACTACGACGGTAACCATATTCAAATACCTAATGCCACTGTGTACAAAAATATTATTAAAAACCTCACTGCCAACCCTAAAATGCGCGGCAAAGTAGAAATAGGCATAGGGTATGATAACGATATACGCAGCGCACAAACCCTAGCCCTCACAATTGCAAACCAACAAAACGCAGTATTAACCGATCCACCTGCGCAGGTATTAATTAAAAACCTAGGCTCATCAACAATTAACTTTACGTTATTTTTTTGGGTTAATAGCGAGCAGTTCAGTACCGCTAAAGTGGCCTCACAGCTAATGCGAGAATTAGTAAACGAATTTACTAGTCATAACATCAGCATGCCAGACGATGCCAGAGAACGCATTATACTTAGCGATCCTAACCTTGAAGCTGTAACCCCAGAAAAAAGTGAGCCTATAGCGCCAACTAAAAAAGTATCAGAAACACAAGCTCAAGCCAAAAACTTAGATGACGTAAGTAGCGACACCGATGAAATACGCGAGCAAGCAGATCAATCCCGCGATCCCGAGCAAGGTAAAAATATTATCTAGTTAAAAATCAGGGAGCTAGTTTTATAAGGTCGTATCAGGTTATATCGAGCCTACTTTTATTTTAGACACAAAAAAGCCCGCAGTTTGCACTGCGGGCTTTTTATTGAATGAGTGAGTTAGCCGTATAAGCCGGGTTCTGTCCTTTCCGAAGAAAGTGATAATCATTCGTCTAGGCCATAAATCGCTCTATGGCTCAAGCAACCTACCCGGTTCTGACGTGGGCCACGCGTTCATTATTTAAAATGATAGAACCCTATTTGGTCTTGCTCCGAGTGGAGTTTACCTTGCAACCGACTATTACTAGCGGCCCGGTGCGCTCTTACCGCACCCTTTCACCCTTACCAATCCGAAGATTGGCGGTCTTCTCTCTGCTGCACTTGTCGTGGGCTCGCGCCCCCCAGCCGTTAACTGGCACTCTGCCCTATGGAGCCCGGACTTTCCTCCCCCTGATCATTTTCGTCACAGGCAGCGATTATCTTGGCTAACTCGGCGCGGATTATACCTGAGGATAATGCCAAGCGCAGTAAAGATTTACCCTTTTTCGTCAATTATTGTTTTATACAGCGCATTTTTTTTCATACCAAAGTAATCGGCTACAATACCGCAGGCTTTTTTCATTGGCATTTCGCTTTCAAGCAGCGCTAGCATTTTACGTGCTTCAGGCGGTACGTCGTCTATTAGCTTAGGTTTACCCGGCAACATGAGTACTATTTCGCCGCGCTGCTTGGTAGGATCGTTAGTTAAAAATGCTTTTAACTCACTCACACTGCCATTAAAAAATGTTTCAAAGGTTTTAGTCAGCTCTTTAGCAAACACCACTTGCTGATCATCGCCAAGTGCCTCGGCTAAGTCATCAAGGCTTGCCATAATACGATGGGTACTTTCATACATTATGCTAGTAATGCCAGAATTAACTGCATCAATAAAAAATTCTTGGCGTGCTTTACTTTTTGCTGGTGTAAAACCAACAAATTGAAAGCGATCAGTTGGTAAGCCAGAACAGCATACAGCGGTTATTGCAGCGCATGCTCCAGGAATGGGTGTAACATGTGCGCCTTGCTCGCGGCATAAATTAACCACCGCATAGCCAGGATCGCTGATCAAAGGTGTGCCTGCGTCTGATACTAAGGCTATATTTAAGCCTTGATTGAGTTGGTCGATAATTTGTTGTGCTTTTTGCTTTTCGTTATGATCGTGTAAAGCAAAGGTTTTAGCCTTGATACCAAAGTGGCTAAGTAGCTTGCCAGTATGGCGTGTGTCTTCAGCAGCGATTAAGTCAACTTGCGATAATGTCGCGATTGCACGCTGACTTAAGTCGTCATAATTGCCAATTGGGGTGGCTACAATGTAAAGAGTGCCAATTTTCTGTGAATTCTCCTCATTTAACATTGAGGTCTCCTGCGTCAGTCAGTAATATAAGCAAATCGCGTTAACGTATTGGGAAATCATTGTGCGACTTAAACTAGTTAGTCTATTAATTATATTGTCAGGGTTATCGGCGTGTAGCACAACCGAAAAACCAACTAAAAACAGTGATAACTTCAGTAACAGTGCCAATGCACTAAAAAACCAAGCTAATAGTGCGTTATCTATCTACCAATTGGCGCAAAACCGCCAAGGTGCCGATAAAATACAGCTACTTTATAGTGCCCGCGATGCTGCAGTGAATGAGCAAAGTTGGTCGTTATTAGAAAAGGTATGCGGTGAGTTAGAATTAACCCCAAGTGTTGATCAGATTCAAAATCGTCTTTATATTGCGTTTGCGCAAAAGCAGCAAAATAAAAACGCTCAAGCGTTAGTTATTTTGCAGTCTTTAGATGGTCAACTTAAACAGCCTGAACATTTTGCCTGGCATCAATTTTTAACCGCCAGTGTGTATGCATCGCAAGACTTTGCGAAACGCGCAGCCCCTTACTTTTTTGCAGCGTCTGAGTCTGCTACTAAAAACAATATTGATATTGCACAGCTAAACCAAAACTTATGGGATAACTTAAAAAAGCTTTCCTCTTATACACTTGAACGCTTTAACAGAGGGTCGGTTATTCAACAAGGTTGGGTTAACCTTGCTTTGTACCATCAAGTTTATGCTGGCAGTGCCGTTGAACTTGACCAAGCTATTAATAATTGGTTGAGACGCTACCCCGGGCACCCTGCTAAAGTAGTTTTATCTAAACAAGATGAGTTAGTGAATGACTTAACGCCTGTAATAATAGAGCGTTTAGTTGTACTACTGCCGCAATCTGGTGCTAATGAACGCTTAGGTGATGCACTTAAAGCCGGCGTGCTCGCAGCACTTGATCAGCAAAGCATTAATGAAACCATTTTTATTGATGAAAACAGTGATGTTGATGAAATTACGGCTAAAATAGCGCAAATAAAACCCGACTTTGTTGTTGGTCCACTGTTAAAAGCGAATATAGATAAACTTGCTAATGCGCAAGTGCTTATAGACATACCTACTATGCATTTAAATACCTTTGATGGTGAGCGGCTTTCGTTACAGCACTACTTTTTTGCCCTTAATCCCGAGCATGAAGTACAACAAGCATTAGAGCACTTTTTAGCTCAGGGCTACCAAAAGCCTATGTTACTTGCGCCTAATAATGCAAACGGGCAGCGTTTGGTTGATTACTTTAACCTGCAGTGGCAACGCTATAGCGAAACCAAACCACAAATTGGCTTTTATAACAGTAGTCAAGACATGCCTGATACGATTACCAGCTTACTTGAAGTTGATAAAAGTAAAGAGCGGATCAAAACCGTTAAAACTTTATTTAAGCAAGAAGTCGAAAACGAAACACGCTCGCGCAGCGATATAGACGCTATTTATATTTTAGGCGATGCAATAGAAACCCGTTTAATAAAGCCGTATTTAGACGTTAATGTAAGTACATTTGCTGATAGGATCCCGCTTTATGCTAGTTCTAAAAGCCATAGTAGCCAAATTGATCGTACCGATAAAGGCGACTTAGATGGCTTATACTTTACCGAACTTCCTTGGATGTTAAAGTCGCAAATTAAACAGCATAATCTTCGCCAGCAATACGAAACATTGTGGCCAGAGCACGCCGATATAAGCCAGCGTTTATTTGCTATGGCCTACGATGCAGTAACTATATTGCATGACATTAAACAACTAAGTCTTTCCCCTGGGAATCAGTTTAGCGGTTTAAGTGGTAAGCTCTCGGTTAATACCAGCGGGCATATTGAACGCACATTAGACTGGGCACAATATACCAATCGTCGGATTAAGGCTGTGCAACTAAAAACACAACGCCCAGTGCCATTATTTATGCAATCAGCCAGTGACTTATACATTACCGAATAACTAAGGGGGCGACATGTCTTGGTTTAAACAGCTGTGGCAAAACAGTCGTGAAAAAGGCCAGTATTATGAGCTCCAGGCACAAAAGTATTTAGTTTCTCAAGGGTTAACAGCAATTGAGCGTAACTATTACTGCCCCTTTGGCGAACTTGATGTAATTATGAAAGACGGTAACACTTTGGTTTTTGTGGAAGTTAAGTTTCGTAAAAACCACGCTCGCGGCGGCGCTAATTACGCATTAAGTATACAAAAACAAGCACGCTTAAAACGCAGTATTTATCATTACTTAGCCGCTAAAAACCTAACAAATCAGCCGTTAAGAATCGATTATGTAGCAATCACTGGAGAGCCGTCTATGCATATTAACTGGCTCAAAAACGTATTTTAAAAACAAAGAACTAGGTATAAATTGTTGGTATTCTATGCAAGACACAATTAAAGAAATTTTTACAGAAAGCATTCAGGTACAAATAGCAGCGGGTGAGGTATTACCCAGTGCATTAGAGTCAGCCGCTTTTACCATTGCTCAAAGCCTGATCAACGGCAATAAGCTTATTTGTTGCGGTACAGCTAACTGCCATATGCTTGCTCAACACATGGCAGGTGTTTTAGTTAATCATTATGAAACCGAGCGCCCTTGCCTGCCAGCTATTGCGTTATCGCAAGAGAGTATTAACTTAGGGCAAAGTACTCAGGTTGACGATTACGACACGTTTGCTCGTCAAGTACGTGCCTTTGCTCAACAAGGTGACTTACTGCTGGCACTGGCTATTAATGGTAATGAAAAACAAATTATTTCAGCGGTAGAGGCGGCACTAACTAAGGATATGAAGGTCATAGTTATGGTTGGTGATGACGGCGGTGAGCTAGTTGGTTTACTTGGCCCTAATGATGTTGAGATTAGAACGCCTTCTAAACGCCCAAGCCGTATTATTGAGTCGCATTTAGTTAACTTACATTGTTTAAGTGAACTGGTTGATTTAACGCTTTTCCCGCAGGATGAAAATTATGTTTAAACGCTCCCTTATTATTTTAGGCACGGTTGTATTACTGCAAGGGTGTGCAGCCGCAGTGGTTGCTGGTACTGCTAGTGCAATAACAGCTGCAAACGATCGTCGCACAATTGGCTCTCAGATCGATGACAGCAATATTGAAATAAAAGCTAGCATTGCAATTAGTGAAGTAGATCGCTTGCATAAATTTGCTCATATTAGCGCTGTAAGCGTTAATGGCATTGTTTTATTAGTTGGCCAAGTTGCCAATGAAGAAATGAAAAACGAAGCTAATAGAGCCATTGAGAGTGTTGCTGGCATTCGAAAAATACATAACCAAATTCGTATTGGTTCAAATATTGGGGTGACTACCCAAACTCATGACTCTTGGTTAACCTCAAAAGTAAAAGCACAGCTATTAACCGCTAAAAATATTAGTAGTAATAATATTAAAGTAGTGACTGAAAATGCCGAAGTATTTTTGATGGGTTTAGTTTCTGACGCAGAAGCAGAGCAAGCAGTAAATATTGCGCGTAATGTATCGGGTGTTGAGCGCGTAATTAAAGTATTTGAATATTTGTAAAGATAGCTGGTTCGATGAATATAAAAGCCTTGTAGTTAACACTGCAAGGTTTTTTATACCGGTGGGAAAACCCGCCGTTACAACAATCAACCTTAACCCACTTCTCGCAGCCCACTCCCGCAAACTTTAAGGCATAAAGCCTTAAGCGAAACTTTGTGCTTGGCTTAATCTTTACCTAATACCTAAAACCTTTTACTTTTATACAGACATAAAAAAACCGCTTATTAGCGGTTTTTCTTTTACCATTAACAAATTATAAAATGTATTATTTTATAACACGTAAATGCGAACCTTTTTTCTTTTCAGGCTTTTCTGGTGGTGTTTCGTCAACATAATTTGCTGATGAATCAACACTTTCAAAATCTGGAGCAAAATCGTCTTCGTCCTCTAAAAACTCATCTGCTGTAAAGACCGTACCCTCGCCATTTTCACGCGCGTATATTGCAAGTACAGCCCTTAAAGGCACATACACTTGCATTGGCTGACCACCAAACCGCGCGCTAAAGCTAAGTTGCTCATTATCTAACGAAAACTGGGTTACCGCTGAAGGACTTATGTTTAATACAATTTGTCCATCTTGCACAAACTGTGTTGGCACTTGTACTGCAGGGTAATCAGCGTCAACCACTAAATGTGGCGTGCATTCGTTATCAACAATCCAATCAAAAAAAGCGCGTAATAAATAAGGACGATTAGGCGTCATTATAAACGGATCTCACGCTCAGTTTCAGTTAAAGAAGCTTGGAATGATTCACGCTCAAATAAGCGGATCATATACTCTTTAAGCTCTTTAGAACCTGCACCGTTAAGCTCAATACCAAATTCAGGTAAACGCCATAATAGTGGAGCAAGATAACAATCTACTAAGCTAAACTCTTCACTCATAAAGTAAGGTGCTTCGCTAAAGATTGCTGCAACCGCAAGCAATGCTTCTGTTAGCTCTTTACGAGCTTGAGCAGCATCTGGTGCGTTGTTAGTGATTTTGTCAGCTAGGCTGTACCAATCAGTATCAATACGGTGCATCATTAAACGGCTACGGCCACGCATTACCGGGTAAACAGGCATTAGTGGAGGATGAGGGAAACGTTCATCAAGGTATTCCATGATGATATTTGCCTGATATAAACCAAGCTCACGGTCAATCAGTGTTGGCACTGTACCGTAAGGGTTAATTTCGTGAAGTGCCTCTGGCAGGTTATCTTTTTCAGCCAAATGAATATCTACACTTACACCTTTTTCAGCAAGTACAATGCGTACTTGGTGGCTATACATACAGTTAGCACCAGAAAAAAGGGTCATTACAGGGCGCTTATTGGCAGCTACGGCCATGCCTACCTCCATTAAATAACTAAAACAGCAATAGGGGCTTAAGCCCCTATTGCAAAATTACCTTTAAACATGTTCAAACTTAATGAACATCTCTCCAGTATTCTTTCTTAAGCATAAATGCCAAGATAAATAGGATGAATAAAAACCCAATTACCTTAATACCTATTGCTTCTGACTCAAGACGTGAAGGTTCACCCACGTACTCAAGGAAGTTGGTTAAATCGCGAGCAGCTTGGTCGTATTCATCTACACTTAATTCACCTGAGCCATCAGTTTCAGTAGCAATAATTCTGGTCACAGTATGACCATTCACTTCTACTTCTTCTGTAATAGCTGTTGGTAAGCCTTGTAGTTCTTGCAGAACATGCGGCATACCTACAGATGGAAACAATGTATTGTTTACGCCAAATGGACGTGACTCATCTTTGTAGAACGATTTTAAATACGTATATATCCAATCAGAACCACGAACACGTGCAACGTTAGTTAAATCTGGTGGCGCAGCACCAAACCACTTTTCAGCATCTTCTTTCGCCATCGCATTGGTAATATGGCTACCTACTTTTGAACCGTCAAAAATTAACTGTTCTGCGCCAATTTCCGTTGGAATACCGATATCACGAAAAGTACGTTCATAACGCTGGTATTGCATTTGATGACAAGCAACACAATAGTTCATGAACAATTTAGCACCGCGTTGCAACGAAGGCTGATCTGTTAGATCATTACCAGCATCTAATAATGCCACTGAAGGACCTGCAGCCATTGCCGGCAACACATTAATTGATAATGCAAATAAACCAATAAGTAGCTTTTTCATCATTTCAGTAACCTCTCAGGCAATGGCTTAGTTTTTTCATTCTTACTGTATACAAATAACAGTACGAAGAACATAAAGTAAGTCACAGTACATATCTGCGAAACAATTGTTTTCATGTCAGTTTGTGGTGTTGCACCAACCCAACCTAAAAGAACAAAAGTAACAACAAAGCCTGCAATGTTCCATTTGTGGAAACCACAACGGTAACGAACTGAGCGAACTGAACCACGATCTATCCAAGGTAATAACGCAAGCACTACAATAGATGCACCCATTGCTGCAACACCCATTAACTTATCAGGGATCGCACGTAAGATTGCATAAAATGGCGTAAAGTACCAAACTGGAAAAATATGCTCTGGTGTTTTCAGCGGGTTAGCCGCTTCAAAGTTTGGCGCTTCTAAAAAGAAACCACCCATGGCTGGCATAAAGAACACCACCCAACAGAACAATATTAAGAAACCAACCACACCCACAATATCTTTTACTGTGTAATAAGGGTGGAACGGGATCGCATCAAGAATATCTTTTTTATCAGTATAATATTCATGGAACTTAAACTTAGGTTTATCTTCTTCAGCTACCGTACCTTTTTTACGCTTGTTATCTACGCCTTCAGGGTTATTTGACCCTACTTCATGTAGTGCAACTATGTGTAAAAATACTAAAATCACGATAACTAATGGTAAAGCAATAACATGCAATGCAAAGAAGCGGTTAAGCGTTGCACCCGATATTACGTAATCACCACGGATCCAAAGTGTTAAATCATCACCTATAACCGGAATTGCTCCAAATAGTGAAATGATTACCTGTGCACCCCAAAATGACATTTGCCCCCATGGTAATAAGTACCCCATGAATGCTTCGGCCATTAGCGCTAAGAAAATAAACATACCAAATACCCACAGTAATTCCCGTGGTTTTTGATAAGAACCGTAGATCATGCCACGGAACATATGTAAATATACAACGATGAAAAACGCTGATGCACCGGTTGAGTGTAAATAACGTAATAACCAGCCATAATCAACATCACGCATGATGTATTCAACTGATGCAAACGCCCCCTCAGCAGAAGGTACATAGTTCATAGTTAACCAAATTCCTGTAAGAATTTGGTTAACTAGTACTAACATAGCTAGTGAGCCAAAGAAGTACCAAAAGTTAAAGTTTTTAGGTGCTGGGTACTGTGCAATATGCATGTTCCAGACACGTGTCAATGGTATACGGTCGTCTAGCCAACCAATAATCTTACCAAACATTAGGCCACTCCTTGTTCTTCGCCCACTAATATAGTGGTTTCATCAAGAAAAGTGTATGGTGGTATTTCTAGGTTTAATGGTGCAGGTACCGATTGGAATACACGGCCAGCCATATCAAACTTAGAACCATGACATGGACAGTAAAAACCGTCGTCAGTCCCTTCCACTTTTTCACCAAAGCCACCTTGTAAAAAGCTAGGTGAACATCCTAAATGAGTACAAATACCTACAGCCAAAAATATTTCTGGACGCAATGAACGGTAATCATTTGTTGATGATTCTAATTGTTGTGGCTCTTGCGAATGCGGGTCACGAAGTTGATCTTCATGTCCTTTCATTTGCTCAAGCATTTTTGGGGTCCGTGATACAACCCATACAGGTTTACCACGCCACTCGACACGTATTAATTGTCCTGGCTCAAGTTTGCTTATGTCTACTTCTACAGGCGCACCCGCAGATTTAGCTCGCTCACTTGGATTCCAAGACGCAATAAAAGGAACAGCAGCCCCAGCCGCACCAACACCACCAACAACAGAGGTAGCTATGGTTAAAAAGCGACGTCGGCCATTGTCTACAGGCGCATTGCTCATCCACTTATCTCCACTATGATTCTCAACACTTGCTATATTGAGAACATCAGTTACAGCAGGTTAATTTTTTTGAATTATAAAATAGAAACGATCATATTTAAATCCTTGTTTAAAACAAGGTTACTCACAGCCCCATGCTCGAATAATCCTGACTTGCTCAAAAAATAGATTAAGTTAGCTCGAGTATGAAGCCGAATGACTATCATATCGCTTCTGTAAAAATAATATACTGACTCAGGTCAACCTCACCAAAACAAGCAGTAACAACTGCATTTGCTAGGGCTAAACCTGCTCACATTATTTGCCAGCCAATTGTAGCAAAAAAATTCACCAATTAACTGATGGATTTAAACTAATTACGATAATTATTTAACTTTTTTAGTATTCACTGAGTGTTTTTTTACTTTTGCTCATTAAACACGCTGAGTTTATCAATTACCTATCGTCAAAGTTACCATTTATTATGTCGCGAAAAACAAAAAACCCAGCATAAGCTGGGTTTTTGAATTCTTGATAACGTAAATATTAACGTTTTGAGAACTGTGGACGCTTACGCGCTTTCTTAAGACCCACTTTCTTACGTTCAACTTTACGTGCATCACGAGTTACGAAACCTGCTTTACGAAGTTGTGGACGTAGTGACTCGTCAAACTCCATAAGTGCACGAGTAATACCGTGACGGATTGCACCAGCTTGACCAGTTGTACCACCACCAGAAACGGTGATGTGAAGATCAAACTTTTCAGTCATATCAACAAGCTCTAGAGCTTGATGAACAACCATACGTGCTGTTTCGCGACCAAAGTACTCTTCTAAAGAGCGCTTGTTGATTACGATGTTACCAGTACCTGGGCGTAAGAACACGCGAGCACTAGAACTTTTACGACGACCTGTACCGTAGTATTGATTTGCCATGATGGTGCTCCTTAAATGTCTAGAACCTGAGGCTGTTGTGCAGCATGGTTATGCTCAGTACCTGTGTAAACTTTAAGTTTACGGTACATAGCGCGGCCTAAAGGACCACGTGGCAACATGCCTTTAACAGCTTTTTCGATGATCATTTCAGGCTTTGCAGCTTGAAGTTTATCAAAAGTAGTAGACTTAAGACCACCTGGAAAACCAGAGTGTGAATAGTACACTTTGTTTTTGAATTTGTTACCAGTTACAGTAACTTTTTCAGCGTTGATAACGATGATATAATCACCAGTATCTACGTGCGGTGTATATTCAACTTTATGCTTACCGCGTAGGCGGAGAGCGATTTCAGTAGCGATGCGACCTAAAGTTTTACCTTCAGCGTCAACTACGTACCAGTCACGTTTTACTGTTTCTGGTTTAGCAACAAACGTTTTCATTTATAAAAATCCAATGTTTTTCAATTAAAACCACAAGTAGTTAATATTAACTACTGCTCTAAGTTTGCTATAACCCCTTCGAGTTTTAGACTTTTGCGCCGCTCACAAGTGGCTAGACTATATGAAGGCATAGAACGCAACGTGGCAGGAGCGGGAGTATATCAGCACTTTTATTGCATTACTACCGGCGGGTTGTTTTTTCCACAAATTTTTTAACTGCTAGGCACTTTATATTAAAAAGACCTTCGCTGTGTATTGGGCTCTAGCATTGAGCCCCTTCCTCAAAAGAATAAATTAGCCCTAAGGCGCTAACTTTTATGCTAAATGCTCTTTCGCTAAATACTCTAGCGACTGCATTTCTTGTAAGCGACTTATGCAGCGTTTAAACTCAAAGCTTAAATTACCTTGAGTATAGAGCTCTGTAATGGGTTTTTCTGCCGAAATTATTAAAGTCACGTGGCGTTCGTAAAATTCATCTACTAATGCAATAAAGCGTCTTGCTGCGTCGTCATTCACTTGCCCAAATTGTTTTACGTTAGACAAAATAACTGTGTTATATAAACGGCTAATTTCCATGTAATCTACTTGGCTACGCGCGGTTTCACATAATTCGCTAAACTCAAACATTACAACACAATCAGATACTTTACGGGTTTTAATCATGCGCCCTTCAATTTCAATGGCGGTATTAGATTTACCCTGTTCGTGTGATAACTTATCAAAGTATTCAAATAGGTTTTTATCGGCTTGCTCATCGAGTGGGCTGTGAAATATCTCTGCCTGCTCTAAAGTTCTTAATCTGTAATCTATGCCCGAATCGACATTTACTATTTCTGTATTTGCATTAACAAGCGCAATCGCGGGCAAAAAGCGCGCGCGCTGTAAGCCATTTCGATACAACTCATCGGGAATAATATTCGACGTAGCAACTAACACTATGCCACGAGCAAACAGTGCTTCCATTAAGCCACCGAGTAACATAGCATCGGTAATGTCTTGAACGTAAAATTCATCAAAACAAATTATATCGGTTTCGGCTTTAAAAATATCAGCTACTATTTCTAGTGGGTTTTCTTTTTTATTTAATTTTTTAAGCTCGTCATGTACTCGGTGCATAAAGCGGTGAAAATGCACGCGCATTTTACGCTGCCCCGGTAGTGCTTCATAAAAGGTATCAACTAAATACGTTTTACCACGCCCTACTCCGCCCCAAAAATACAAACCTTTTATAGGTGCAGGCTCTGTTTTATTAAATAGCTTTGCAAAAAAACCGGTAGGTTGCGGTTTTGCTTGAGTTAAATCATCATATAAGCGCTGTAAATGACGTACAGCATTTTCTTGTGCTGCGTCGTATACAAAGTCATCACGCTTGAGGTCTTGCTGGTATGTTTGCCAAGGAGTCATATCTATTTACAGTTAAAACGCAGTTTAATTTACAAAGCATATTAACACGCATCATTAGTCAGGGTATATTAGACTTAGTTTGATTTAAGATATTCGTTAGTTATTTTCCCAAAGAGGTGATATTTATGGGTACATTTACATGGGTCGGTTTAGTTATTATTGTTGCTATAGCCGCATTTTTCATCGGTGCATTTGTCACTAAAAAACAGTTCAAGCATGATGAATTAGAAGAGCAGGTTGAACAAGCGAAAAATACGCTAGAGCAATATCGACAAGATGTAGCTGATCACTTAGCAAATACTGGTAAGTTAGTAACTAAAATGAAAGACAATTACGATCAGTTACTTAGCCATGTTGAAGAAACTAATCAGTTGTTACTAGAGGACAGAAATAAAGCACCTGCTGAACCTTTTTTCTCTAAAGAGATGACTGAGCAGTTACAAGCTTCACTTAAAGAGCGCCGCTCAGATCGCTCTAACGCCGATGCACAGCCGGCTGATTACGTATCGGGTGAGTCTGGTTTGTTTGCTGGCGAAGCAAAATCTTCAACAGCATCTTGATGAACTTTTTTTCAACCCCATAGTCTTTAGATATAACAGCTTTGTTGTTTTAAAGGGCCTGTTTTTCTTTCGAGGTTGAATTTGCAGCAGTATGTTTGATTTTTAGGCAAGGCAGAGCCTGTGCCATGTGGTTATTTCACATAAACAGGCGATAACGCAGCATAAATAACAAACATGCGCTGCCCTTGGGTTCGTCCTAGGGGGAATTTACTCATTGTTGCTCGGTTTTTACTTAGCCCACTAGGTTACAAATCTCGCGCCGCGATTAACCCCCCTCTAGATAGAACAAATTACAATCCTGAAAGGTCAACAGGCCCTAAATAAACCGAAAAGGGCTGCTTTTAAAGTAGCCCTTTTTGTTTTCGCTTATCCTAAGTGGAGTAAACCCTGACTATGAAAATGAAATTATCACTTATCAGCGCAGCTATTTTGTCTACTAGCCTATTATTGAGCCCGGTTACGTCTTACGCAAAAATGCCGATTGCAGTAAATGGCCAACAATTACCAACACTTGCGCCTATGTTAGAGCAAATAACCCCTGGTGTTGTCAGTATCCAGGTGTCGGGCTCAAAAGAAATACGTCGCCGCGCCGATCCGCTGGAGTTCTTTTTTGGTAACCCACAACCTCGCAGTCAAAAACGTCAATTTAGCGGGTTAGGCTCAGGGGTTATTATTGATGCTAAGAAAGGTTATGTGGTCACTAACAACCATGTGATCCAAGACGCCGAAAAAATGATAGTCACCCTTGAAGACGGCCGAGAGTTTGAGGCAACCAAAATTGGCACTGATAAAGAGTCTGATATCGCCTTATTACAAATAGATGCAGATGATTTAACCGCAGTAAAGCTAGCTAACTCTGATAATTTACGGGTGGGCGACTTTGCTGTTGCCATTGGTAACCCATTTGGTTTAAGCCATACGGTTACATCTGGCATAGTAAGCGCACTTGGTCGCAGTGGCTTAAATATTGAAGGTTACGAAGATTTCATTCAAACCGATGCCGCTATTAACCAAGGTAACTCTGGTGGTGCATTAGTTAATTTAAATGGCGAGCTAATTGGAATTAACACCGCAATTTTAGGCGCATCTGGCGGTAACGTAGGTATTGGCTTTGCTATTCCTTCTAATATGATGAAAAACTTAGTTGATCAAATTATTGAACACGGTGAAGTTCGCCGTGGCTCGCTAGGAATATCAGGTCGCCCTCTCGATGCTGGGCTTGCCAAAGCACAGCAGCTTGACGTAAAACAGGGCGCGTATGTTATGCAAGTAATGGATAACACTGCAGCCAGCAAAGCGGGCATACAAGCAGGCGATGTTATTATTAGCATTAATGGTAGTGATATTAGCGGCTTTCATGAATTACGCAGTAAAATAGCAACCTTAGGCGAAGGCCGAGACGTTAAATTAGGTATTTACCGCGATGGTAAGATAAAAACCGTTAAAGTAACCCTAGATGGCGCATCTGGTATTACCGCAACAGGCGAAGAATTACACCCTGCATTTCAAGGTGCCACATTAGAAAACGTTAAGAAAAATAACGCTAAGGGTATTGAAGTTAGTACGGTAGATCCGCGCTCTCCTGCAGCGCGTGTTGGTCTTGAAGAAGGTGATATTATTGTGCAAGTAAATCGCCAGCGCGTAGAAAGCATAAATGATATGAACCAGATCATTGAAAACATCAAAGGCAACATTGTATTAGGGGTAAAACGCGGTCGTGAGTCTATATTTGTACTCATTCAATAATTTATAACCGTTAAAATGCAATAAAAGTAACAGCGGCACTTGCCGCTGTTATTTTTTTTGGCCATCATAAAGAAATTGCTCACTAACAATAAGAATCTTGTGCTGAAAATCTTAAAATTTATACTCCCTCCTCTATTTGCAGGCCTAGGTATTGCTTTTTTAGTGGTTTTTTTTAGTCCTAATATGCGCACTGCATTGCTGCCTAATGTGCCACTGCCCAGTGCTATGAGTAGCAACCATTTAAGCTTTTCAGATGCGGTTAAGCGTGCGGCTCCTTCGGTAGTCACCGTTTTTTCAGAAAGTATTTCTAAAGAACCACGCTATAAACGACAAAACACCGTACAAGAACTAGGTTCGGGCGTGATCATGTCGCAAGATGGCTATATTCTTACCAATTATCATGTGATTAATAATGCCGACCAAATACTGGTTATATTAACCGATGGCCGACGCTTTTTTGATGTACAGCTTATTGGTTTTGATACTATTACTGACCTTGCGCTCTTAAAAATTAATGCCGATCACTTACCTGTTATTCCTGTTAACGATGACTACTCATCAAGTGTTGGCGACATTGTACTGGCCATTGGTAACCCTTTAAATTTAGGGCAAACCATTACCCAAGGTATTATTAGCGCCACCGGCAAACAAAAAATCACCGACAGTCCTTATAATAATTTATTGCAAATGGACGCAGCCATTAATGTAGGCAATTCGGGCGGTGCATTAGTTAATTCCAATGGTGATTTAGTCGGTATTACTTCTGCGCAATTTAAAACTCGCGAAAACTTAAACATACAGGGAATATTTTTTGCGGTTCCTTACTCTTTAGTAAAAGAGGTTATGGCAAAACTAATTCGCCATGGCCGAGTGGTTCGTGGCTACTTAGGCTTTGAGGGGACAGCTGTAGATAGCACAGGCAAAGAAGTAAACGACAGCCTAACGCCCGTGGCAGGTATGCGTATTACTAACTTAGACCCACTAGGCCCAGCTTGGCAGGCCGGTATTGAAGAGCAAGATATTGTAATTGAAATAGCAGGACTTTCGGTAGCAAACCCACAAAAAGTGTTAGAAAAAATAGGCAATACCGAACCCGGTAAAGAAATAGAATTTGAGCTGTACCGCAATGGTAAAATAGAAAAAATAATGGTGACGGTTGCAGAGCTTGAAACTAAGCTTTAATAAAAAGGCCGGATAGCAAATTAGCTTATCCGGCCTTTAAAAATACCTTAACTAACTAAATAGTTATTTAACTACTTCTACGTTTAATATTAGCACCTAACGCGCTGAGCTTATCTTCAATGCGCTCATAACCTCTATCAACATGATAAATACGATCAACTATCGTTTCACCTTGCGCCACTATACCGGTTAAAATTAAACTGGCTGATGCACGTAGGTCGGTTGCCATAACTTGGGCACCGCTAAGAGTTTTTGTATCACCACAAATAGCTGTGTTGCCTTCTAAGCGAATATTTGCGCCCATACGTTGTAGCTCAGGTACATGCATAAAGCGGTTTTCAAAAATAGTTTCGGTAATGGTGGCACTACCATTAGCCACTACATTTAATGCGGTAAACTGCGCCTGCATATCGGTAGGAAAACCAGGATGCGGAGCTGTTTTAATATTAACGGCTTTTAATTCTCTGCCGCGCATATCTAAATAAATGCTGTTGTCATGTACTTCTAACAATGCATTGGTTGCACGTAGCTTTTCAATTACCGGCTCAAGTGAATGAAAATCGGTCATCTTACACAGCACTTCGCCACCGGCCATAGCAGCAGCAACTAAAAAAGTACCTGTTTCTATACGATCTGGTAAAATACGGTGCTCACAACCCGCTAAGCGCTCAACGCCTTCAATTTCAATACGGTTTGTACCCGCACCCGTAATTTTAGCGCCCATAGCAATTAAGCAATTAGCCAAGTCTGTTATTTCTGGCTCACAAGCTGCATTTTCAAGCACAGTTTTGCCATCGGCTAAGGTCGCGGCCATCAATAGGTTTTCAGTAGCGCCAACGCTAACCATCTCCATAAAGATTTCAGCGCCTTTTAAGCGACCATTTACTTTGGCATTAATATAGCCGTTTTCTACGTTGATTTGTGCGCCCATGCGCTCTAAACCTTGAATATGAATATCCACAGGTCGAGCCCCAATAGCGCAGCCACCAGGGAGTGACACTTGTGCTTCACCAAAACGCGCCACTAAAGGCCCGAGTGTCAGTACCGATGCACGCATTTGCTTAACTAGGTCATACGGAGCAAGTGTTTTATCCACTGTTGCGCCGTCAATCACAAGCGTGTCGCCTTGCCAATTAACACTCGCACCTAAGGTTTTTAATAACGCTTCGGTGGTAACTATGTCACGCAAGCGCGGTACATTAGTAAACGTACTTTTACCATCGGCTAATAATGCGGCAAATAAAATAGGAAGTGCCGCATTTTTAGCGCCAGAGATAGTAACTTCACCCGCAAGCGAAGTGCCACCTTGAATTACAAATTGATCCATGTAGGGGCCTTTTTTATTGCGGTAAAATAAATTTTTGTTCGCGTTTCCACTCTACAGGAGTAAAAGCGCGAATTGATACTGCGTGAATGGTGCCATCTGAAATAGTATTCATTAATGGTCCATAAACTAGCTGTTGCTTTTTCACTCGGCTTAAACCGTCAAAGCATTCGCCAACAGCTATTACTTCATAATGGCTACCATTGGCTTTAACATGTACTTCTGCTAATTGAAGTTCATCGCGTAATAATATTTCGACTTGGCTAGTTTCCATAACTCTCACTCAAATAGGGTTGTAACTTGACCCAATTGCATTAAATTTTGCAATTGTTCAGGTGGATTTTGCAACTCAAGGCGAATGCCTTGTTGCTTGTACTGCGCAAAAGTGTGAATTAACCAAGCTAAGCCTGCTGTGTCAACCCTAGATACGTCACTAAGGTCAAAGTAGCAGATTTTATGCTTGGTTATTGCCTGACTGCCCAGGCCTTTTTCATCGCCAATTGAACTTCGAGTAAGCTCACCACTGACTCGAAAATGTTGCTCATCAACTTGGCTTATCACCAACTTAGTCATTGGTGTCGCTGCCTCTAAACTGTACTGGCAGTTGGCTCTTTTGCTCTAAAAGGTTACTTACGTGGTCAATACCTTGTTGGCGTAACATGCCTTGTAGCTCACTTTGCTTTGCATCTAGTAAGCTAATACCTTCTGCAATCATATCGTAAGCACGCCATTCACCACTTCTGTCTTCACGTACTTTAAAGTCAATTTTAATATCGGGTTTACCCGCTTCAATGATCTTGGTTTTTACTACCACCACATCTTTACCTTTAAAAGGTTGTGGTGCGCCAAACTCGACTTGTTGGTTGGTGTATTGGGTAAAAACACCTGCATACGTTGCTACTAGGTACTCTCTAAATACCACAATAAAGCGCTGAATATCTTTAATTGCGCGCGCTTTTTCAGCTTCATCGGTTATTGCACGCACTTTTGATACTTCGCTGCCTAACACTCGCAGTGCCGCATATTTGTAGTCAATATAGGGCATTAATTCTTCTTCAACAATGACACGTAAATGCTCATTATTTTTAATAATTAATGGCTGATCTTTTGTGATCCGCTCAAAGGTATTATCTGCCACTTGACGTACCATTTTGTTAGGATCTGTTAGTTTAACATCGGCAGCTTTAACTACCTGTGCAAACGTTAGGGTACTAAGCGCTGCAATAACTAAAAACTTTTTCAACATAATAATTACTCACTACCTTGGTTGAATAAAAACTGCCCAATTAACTCTTCTAGCACTAAGGCAGACTTAGTATCGGTAATAGATCCACCGTCACCTAGCGCTTTACTTTCTACGCCAAATAAATCATCAATTGCTTGATCTTGTTCGTTATGTACCACAGTTAAACCTAAACAACGCTGCTCTGCAGATTCTGGTGCAATAACAGGATTAATCCCTAAGTACTGCTCACCTAAAATGCCTGACGTTAAAATAGAGATTGAGCTAGTGTCTGAAAAACGACATAAATACTGTGCATCAATGGTCATATTAACAACTGGTAAAAATTCTTGCGGATGAACATAAATAGATTCTACCCGACCAATAACCACACCGCCCACTTTAATGGGTGCACGGGGCTTTAATGAGCCTATGTTTTCAAATTTAGCATTAAGTGTGTATGTGTCACCTGAGCCACTAATACCAGTGTTGGCCACTTTAAGCGCAAGCATAGCAAATGCTAAAATGCCTAATGCGACAAAAAAACCAACTAAAATCTCTAATTTCCGTGAATTCATTATCTATACCCTACTAGTTGGTAAACATTACCGCTGTCAAAAGAAAGTCAAACCCTAACACTGCTAAAGATGAGTGCACCACGGTTTCTGTGGTTGCTTTACTGATCCCCTCAGAAGTTGGTACACAATCATATCCTTTATAAAGGGCGATCCAGGTCACTACAATAGCAAATACAACGCTTTTAATTATGCCATTGAGTATGTCTTGCTGAAACGAAACTTGTGATTGCATAATTGACCAAAAGCTTCCGGTATCAACGCCTAGCCAATCAACGCCGACTAAATGGGCACCAATAATAGCCACTGCCGAAAATATTAATGCTAACAACGGCATACTTATTAAACCAGCCCAAAAACGCGGTGCAATTATACGTTTCAATGGATCAATGGCCATCATTTCGAGTGATGACAATTGCTCGGTTGCTTTCATTAAGCCAATTTCAGCGGTGAGCGCACTGCCCGCCCGCCCAGCAAATAGCAATGCAGTAACCACAGGACCTAATTCTCTGAGCAAACTCAGCGCAACTAAAGGGCCTAAGCTATCCTCTGCACCATAACCAACCAGCACTGTATAGCCTTGCAGCGCTAATACCATGCCAATAAACAACCCCGACACCACAATAATGAGCAACGATTGTGAGCCCACCATATAAAGCTGGCGAATGAGTAAGGGGGTGCCTTTTTTAAAGTTAGGTATGTGCACAAGTGCACCAAATAACATGTTCGCTGAGCGCCCTAGCGCTGCAAAACGACCTAGTGTTTTATGCCCTATTTTTTGCAGAAAATTCAACATCATTTATTCTCTCCAAGCAACTCATCTGCATATGTTTGTGCCGGGAAATGAAATGGCACAGGACCATCCGATAAGCCTTTTAAAAACTGCTGTACCAAAGGAGATTCGTGTTGACGCATTTGTTCTGGCGATCCACTGCCAATAACACCTTGATCGGCAATTATTATAACGTGATCGGCAATGCTCATGACTTCGTTCACATCATGGGTCACAATTAAAGACGATAAACCAAGCACTTCATTGAGTGACTTTATAAGCTTTACCAGTACTCCCATAGAAATAGGGTCTTGGCCTGCAAATGGTTCGTCATACATAATTAATTCAGGGTCAAGTGCTATAGAGCGGGCTAAAGCTGCACGGCGAGCCATACCACCTGACAACTCCGACGGCATTAAATCTTTAGCGCCTCGTAAACCCACAGCTTGTAACTTCATTAATACCACTAAACGAATAAGGTCTTCACTTAGCTTAGTGTGCTCTCGAATCGGAAAAGCTATATTATCGAATACCGACATGTCAGTAAATAATGCACCACTTTGAAAAAGCATACTCATTTTGGTACGCGCTTCATATAGGGTTTTACGTGACATTTTTGGAATGCTACTGCCTTCAAATAAAATATCACCAGAGTCAGGCTTTAGCTGACCGCCAATTAAACGCAACATGGTAGTTTTACCAATGCCGCTTGGCCCCATAATGGCAGTGATTTTACCTTTAGGAACACTAAAACTCATATTTTTATATATGATTCTATCGCCCCTTGAAAAGCAAACATCCTTGACTTCTACTATTGATTGCGACAAGTCGCTCTCCATAACAATATTCACTCGTATTCCTATTTTAAGGCTTTTTCGACCAAGATGGAAAAAACAATTCGTAAGATTTTGTAATGTAATTGCCAAAACAGTTATAAGGCTCGCTCAAACCACCTTAACCTTGGCTTAAACCTTTGCATAGCATACCCTAAATATTTATAAAATAAGTGATTAACCGCTCTCTTCGCCACTGTTTTATTTATACTTTCAGATTGGCTTTTGTTACTATTCGCGCAATATGTATTTTCAATAACTGGTTCAATACAATGGTTACCTCATTTGTTATTTTAATTTTTGGTCTTGCTGGCCTAGTTTGGAGCGCTGACAAGTTCGTTTATGGCGCCGCAGCACTGGCGAAAAACTTTGGTGTGCCTACTTTAATTGTAGGGTTAACCGTTGTTGCAATGGGTTCATCAGCGCCTGAAATGATGGTTTCGGCTTCTGCCGCTTTAGCCGGTAAAACCGATACTGCCATAGGCAATGCCGTTGGCTCAAACATAACCAATATTTTATTAGTACTGGGTATTACCGCTTTATTGCGCCCGTTGTCTGTTTCATCAAGCACCTTAAAACGTGAAATACCTTTGGTATTAATTATTTCGTTAGCTACTTGGTATATTTTTTCAGATAACTATTTTTCATACCCAGAAGCAATTGCCCTACTTATTGGTTTTGTTGTATTTATTTTTGGACTTATTATTATCTCCCTAAGAGCTAAAAATAATAACGATCCATTTGTAAACGAAGCCTGCGATGAAGTACCCGATAACGTTCCCACTAAAAAGGCAGTTTTTTGGCTCATTGTGGGCTTGATATTACTTCCTGTTAGTTCTCACTTTTTAGTTGGCTCAGCTGTCGATATTGCAAAATTCTTTGGCTTAAGTGACTTGGTAATTGGCTTAACTATTATTGCTATTGGCACCAGTTTACCAGAACTGGCAGCGTCTGTTGCAGGTGTGCTTAAAAATGAAGATGACCTAGCACTGGGTAATATTGTGGGCTCAAATATTTTTAATATTTTAGCCGTGTTACCACTTGCCGGTATTATCAATCCATCGATAATCGACCCTTCTATTGCTAATCGTGATGTACTGATTATGATTGCAGCAACCTTGGCACTTATTGTTATGTCATTGAACTTTAGAGGCGCTCAGCGTATCAATAGAGTAGAAGGTGGTTTACTGCTAAGCGCATTTTTGATTTACCAAGGTTACATCTTTAGTCAAATAGGGTAAGAGTTGTCTATGACCAAGCTAAGTTTTATCGAGCAAGGGCTACGTGTTCTTGATATCGAGCGCCAAGCACTTTTTGATATAAAACAATATGTAGATGATAATTTTCATCAGGCATGTCAGCTTATGTATGACTGCAGCGGCCGTATTATAATTATTGGTATGGGTAAGTCGGGGCATATTGGCCATAAAATTGCGGCAACTTTAGCAAGCACTGGTAGCCCTGCTTTTTTTGTGCACCCAGGCGAAGCCAGCCACGGCGATTTGGGCATGATCACTAAAAACGATGTCGTTATGCTTATTTCTAACTCAGGCGAAACCAGTGAAGTACTTAATATTATTCCAGTGTTAAAACGCCTTGGTGCAAAAATTATTTCCATGACAGGAAATACACAATCAACCATGGCCACACTTGCTAACGTGCATGTATGCATTAAAGTAGAAAAAGAAGCCTGCTCATTAGGCTTAGCACCAACAGCCAGTACCACGGCAACACTCGCTATGGGCGATGCAATGGCGGTAGCACTGTTAGAAGCACGCGGATTTACTGCCGATGACTTTGCACTATCGCATCCCGGTGGCAGTTTAGGGAAGCGATTACTGCTCACCTTAAAAGATGTTATGCACAGCGGTGTAAATACGCCTATTATAACTACTTCGCAAACTATTAAAGATGCGCTGATTGAGATGACAGCTAAAGGCTTAGGTATGACCGCCATAGTTGACGATAATCAGCAACTCGCCGGGTTATTTACCGATGGTGATTTACGCCGTATTTTAGAGCAACGCGTTGATATTCATACCACATCAATAGATGCAGTAATGACTAAATCGTGTACCACGGCAACCCAAGATATGCTTGCTGCGCAAGCGCTTAATATCATGGAACATAAACGCATTAATGGCTTAATTATTATTAATGAGCATAATCAGCCTATTGGGGCACTCAATATGCAAGACCTACTTAAAGCAGGAGTATTATAAATGCAATTTGAAGAACTCTATCAAGCGCTAAGTGATGACGCTAAAGCGCGCGCAAAAAAAGTAAAACTACTTATATGCGACATTGATGGCGTATTTTCTGATGGCCGAATTTATCTTGGCAACCAAGGTGAAGAGCTAAAAGCATTTAATACAAAAGATGGCTTTGGTATTAAAGCACTTATTAACAGCGGCTTTGAAGTAGCGGTTATTACCGGCAGGCACTCGCAAATAGTACAACAACGTATGACCAGCTTAACCGTGCAGCATATTTATCAAGGTCAAGAAAACAAGCTTATTGCCTACCAAGAACTTAAAAACAAGCTTAATTTGAGCGATGAGCAAATTGCTTATATTGGTGATGATGGCCCTGATATGCCTGTTATGGAGTTAGTTGGCTTTGCAGTCGCAGTAAACGACGCGCACCCACTAATTAAACGCTTAGCACATTACACTACGCAAATGCCGGGTGGTTTTGGTGCAGTAAGAGAGCTAACCGACTTACTTATGCTTGAAAACAATAAACCATTAACTAGCCAAGGCACCAGTTCATGAATATAGCGCGCATAGTCTTAAGCGTTTTATTCATCGGCTGTATGGTTTGGCTTTGGTACCCTTATTTCACTCAGGTAAATACGGTTGCTAAAGCCGACTCAGAAGTAATAGCTAAACCCGATTACACCGCCATTGAGCTAAAACAAACAGCTTTTGACGAAAACGGTGAAATTAGCCATAAAGTAACTGCGGTTAAGACGGAGCTTTACGAGCAGCTAGGATTTACCTTATTCGAAAAACCTACTTTCATATTGTACGACGACAGACAAAAAACGTGGCGTATCAATGCTGATGAAGCAACACTTTACGATGAAAGACAATTAATTTTAGAGGGTAATGTAACTGCCCAAAACTTAATTGATGGCGCAATGATAGACAAAATTACCGCCGACAATATTCAAGTAGATATAATGCTACTCACTATGCGCAGCGAACAGCCCGTTATTATAACTGGACCGAATTTAAAGATCACCGGTAAAGGCCTTGAAGCCAATTTAACAACCGAGGTGATAAAACTAATTAACCATACGCGAACACTATATTATGACCAATAACCTTGCAAAAATACTTATTATTCCATCGCTTATACTTGTATTTAATAGTAATGCGGCAGAGCAAAGTACTTCCCCATTAGCTAATCAAATTTCTATTAGTGCTGACCGCCAAGAAGGCCAACTAAAAGAAAACGTTGGTATTTTTGAGAAAAACGTCGAGATAATTCACGGTAATCGTCGTATCACCGCCGATCGTTTAGAAGTACATAAGCGCGACGAACTTGGCGATAATAAACAACTATTAATTGCCACGGGCAGCCCTGCATATTTTGAAGAAAAGCAAGCAGATGGCACTGTCATGAGCGCCAGCGCTAACGAAGTACGTTACGATGTAGCGAAACGTTTTTTAACCCTGGTAGGAGATGCAAACATTTCTCAAGCTGGGCAAAAAATTACGGCTAAAAGCATCACCTATGATATAGAGCAACAGCTTATAAGTGCTGAAAAAGATGAAAACTCAACTGATCGGGTACACACTATTTTAGTGCCTGTAGACGTAAAAAAAGAACAAAAACTCAATAAAGGTCAGCCATGAGTACATTAAAAGCAGAGCTATTAGCAAAAAGCTATAAAGGCCGTGAAGTTGTTAAAAATGTAGGACTTGAAGTAAAAGCTGGCAGCATTGTTGGTTTACTTGGCCCAAATGGCGCAGGTAAAACCACTACCTTTTACATGATTGTAGGCTTAGTACCTAGCGACAAAGGTAAAATATTAATTGATGATAACGATATTACCTTACTTCCTATGCACAGCCGTGCTCGTTTAGGTATTGGTTATTTACCACAAGAATCTTCTATTTTTAGAAAGCTCACTGTGTATCAAAATTTAATGGCTATTTTAGAAACGCGTAAGCAACTAAATAAACAAGCCAGGGAAGAAACCCTAAATAGTTTATTGGACGAATTTAGCCTGCAACATATTCGCGACAGCTTAGGTATGGCGCTATCTGGTGGTGAACGTCGCCGCGTAGAAATAGCACGTGCTTTAGCTGCAGATCCTAAATTTATATTGCTTGATGAGCCCTTTGCTGGCGTGGATCCCATTTCAGTACTCGATATTAAAAAAATTATAGAACACCTTAAAAATCGTGGTATTGGCGTACTAATTACCGACCACAATGTAAGGGAAACCCTTGATGTTTGTGAAAAAGCCTACATTGTTTCTCATGGGGAGCTAATTGCATCTGGTACTCCTGAATTTGTATTAAACGATAAAACAGTACGTGATGTTTATTTAGGCGAGCAGTTCAAACTGTAATATTTATGTTATTACTATAAGCATCTGCTAAGATTAATCATATCAATTTATAAGGATTGTTAGAGATAAATGAGGCAATCATTACAGCTGCGCATGGGCCAGCAACTTACAATGACTCCGCAACTGCAACAGGCTATTCGCTTATTGCAGCTTAGTACCTTGGATCTCCAGCAAGAAATACAAGAAGCACTTGATAGCAACCCATTACTTGAAGTTGATGAACAAGATTACACGGAAGAATCAGCAGGTAAAAACGAGCAAAAAGCAGATGACATTACTGTTAGCGCCTCTGCTGACGACACCCCAAGCGAGTATGAGCAAGATAGCGGTGAAGCACTAAATAAAGACACCATAAGCGACGACATGGCCATGGATGTATCATGGGATGAATATATGAGCGCAGCGCCTGCCTCTTCATCAGGGCCAATGCCTGAAGATGAATCTATTTATCAAGGTGCATCAACCGAAACCCTGCATGAATACTTAATGTGGCAATTACAGCTCACCCCTTTTAGCCCTACCGACGAAGCTATTGCCATAGCTATCGTTGAAGCCGTAGATGACTCTGGTATTTTAACCCTCAGTTGCGAAGACCTTTTAGCAAGCTTTAATCAAGAAAGTGATGACGAACACGAAGTAGAACTAGATGAAATAGAAGCAGTGCTAAAGCGCATTCAATTATTTGATCCTGTTGGTATTGCAGCTCGCAGCTTGCAAGAATGCTTATGCATTCAATTAAATCAATTTGATAAAGACACCCCTTATATTAACGAAACAAAAATGGTGTTAACTGATCATATCGATTTACTCGCTGCTCGCGACTATCGTACGTTAATGAAAAAAACTAAGCTCAAAGAAGAAGAGCTTAAAGAAATAATGACACTTATTCATACGCTTAACCCTAAGCCTGCGGATACTATTGTCAGAGAAGAGTCTGAATACGTTATACCTGACGTGTCTGTTAAAAAAATAAAAGGCCGCTGGGTGGTAGAGCTAAACCCAGATAGCATGCCAAAAATACGTGTTAACAGCCAATATGCGGCTATGTCTCGTACAGTAAAATCCAGCGGTGACAGCCAATTTATTCGCTCGCACTTACAAGAAGCTAAATGGTTTATTAAAAGCCTAGAAAGTAGAAACGAAACCCTCCTGAAAGTAACTAATTGTATTGTTAAGCAGCAACAAGCGTTTTTTGAACATGGCCCAGAAGCCATGAAACCTATGGTTTTAAACGATGTTGCCGAAATAGTTGAAATGCACGAGTCGACTATTTCACGGGTCACTACGCAAAAATATATGCACACTCCACGTGGCATTTTTGAGCTTAAGTACTTTTTTTCAAGCCATGTAAGCACCGAAAATGGTGGCGAATGTTCATCAACTGCCATACGTGCCTTGATTAAAAAGTTGATAGCTGCAGAAAACTTAGCCAAACCATTGAGTGATAGCAAGATTGCAGATATATTGGCTGAGCAAGGAATTAAAGTAGCTAGACGGACAATTGCAAAATATCGCGAATCTCTGGCTATTCCCCCGTCGAATCAACGTAAAAGCTTGATTTAAGACGTACAACAAAGAGGAAAATGCTGATGCAACTAAACTTAACTGGTCGTCATGTAGACATTACAGACTCATTAAGAGACTATGTAAATAATAAATTTGCAAAGCTGCAAAGACACTCAGATCACATAACTAATGTGCATGTTATTCTCGATGTAGAAAAATTAAGTCAAAAAGCTGAAGCAACAATTTTTGTAAGTGGCGCTGAGCTATTTGCATCGACCGAACACCAAGATATGTACGCTGCCATTGACTCGTTGATTGACAAACTCGATCGTCAAGTAATTAAACACAAAGAGAAGTTTGCTCGACACTAACACTATGAAATTAAGCTCACTTATATGCCAGGACTGCAGCAAAGCTGTGGTCCTTTTTAATAGTAAAAAAAGAATTTTAGAATTCATCAGTGAACTCGCGCATAAAAAAATGCCGTATTTACCTCAGCAAGATATTCTCACTGCTTTATTGGCAAGAGAAAAGCTAGGTAGTACCGGTATTGGCCGAGGAATAGCAATTCCACATGGCCGTATGAGCGGGGCACAAGAGCCTCTTGCCTTAATTTTAATAAGCGAAACCGCTATTAATTTTGATGCAATTGATAATCGTCCAGTTGATATTTTTGTTGCGCTTATAGTGCCCGATGGCGATAACCAGCAGCACTTGAAAACACTAGCCACAATAGCTGATAAACTAAACGATAAAGAGTTTTGTAAGCAATTGCGTGCGGCAAAGTCTGATGAAGCGTTATACCAAGTTATTTTGGATCAATCCTAGTTACTAATAAAGGGGTGGTAAATGGAATTAATTATTATAAGTGGCCGATCAGGTTCTGGTAAGTCAGTTGCTTTACGTGTTGTAGAAGATTTAGGTTACTATTGTGTAGATAATATTCCGGTAAATTTGCTGCCTTCATTAGTGCGCAGTGTCTCTGATAACTACGATAAAATAGCCGTTAGTATAGACGTGCGTAACCTGCCTAAAGATCAGCAGCAGTTTAACGATATTCTTGAGTACTTGCCCGACTTTGCTAAACCAACGTTATTTTATTTAGATAGCGACGATCAAACGTTAATCCGCCGTTATTCAGAAACGCGTCGTTTGCACCCGCTTTCGATTGATTCGCTACCGCTAGATTTAGCAATAAAAAAGGAAAAAGAATTACTCGATGTACTCGTAACGCGGGCTGATCATGTCATTGATACAACCGATTTAAGTGTGCATCAACTTGCTGAATCTATGCGTGAAACCATACTCGGTAAAAAAGACAAACAGCTTATCATTACCTTTGAGTCGTTTGGCTTTAAGCATGGTATTCCCAAAGGTGCTGATTATGTTTTTGATGCGCGTTTTTTACCAAACCCACACTGGGAACCGGAGCTCAAGCCTTTAACTGGATTAGATCAACCAGTAAAAGATTATTTAGCTAGTCATAGTATTGTGCAAAAATTTACTTGGCAAATTCAAACCTTTGTACAAACGTGGTTACCACACCTAGAGCGTAATAATCGCAGTTATTTAACCATTGCTATTGGTTGTACTGGTGGTCAGCACCGCTCAGTTTATTTAGCGCAAACAATTGGTGAAAGCTTTGCTATGTCTCACCCTAATGTAAAAATTCGCCATCGCGAGCAAGAAAAATAATTCAATTTAAATAATCATCTGTTCAGCTTAAGTAGAGTATCTTATGCGCTTAGAAAATACATTTTTAATAAAAAACAAGCTAGGCCTGCATGCTAGAGCTGCTACCGTATTAGCACAATTAGCGGTACAATTTGACGCATCTATTACCTTATTTCAAGATGAAAAAGAAGCCGCTGGCGATAGCGTACTGGCTTTAATGTTACTAGAAAGCAGCCAAGGTAAAGAAGTAAAAGTAGTGTGCGAAGGACCCGATGCAGAGCATGCTTTACATGCCGTTGGCCAATTAATAGCGCAGCGCTTTAACGAACAAGAATAGTAGGCACTTTATTTAAACCAAGTAAACGAGCTAAAATATAGGGTTAGTGAAACCTTAAGCTAGTTTGGCTAAAAAAAGTAAGATAAACTGAACGAAGTTAATGACTAACTTCTTCCCTAACGTTATAAAAATAAATTAAGGACGCCAATGCCCGAAACTTTCGAACAAGACTACCCACTACAACAATTACAACAAGTGACCAAGTCACTCAATAGTGGTCAGTTTGTTCAAGTTAGGCGCATGCTGGCAAAAACAGCTCCTTGTGATACCGCACTTTTACTAGAATCATCACCACATAAAGTTCGCCGCCTGCTCTGGCAATTAGTTGATCCAGATGTACAAGGTGATGTCCTTGAAGAACTCTCTGAAGATGTACGTTTAGGCATTATTGCCCAAATGGAACCTAAGCACATTGCTGCTGCCACTGAAGACATGGGCCACGATGACTTAGGTGAAGTACTGCGAAGCCTGCCTGACACGGTTTATAAAGACGTGGTTAGCGCCATGGACATTCAAGATAGAGAACGTGCTACGCAAGCACTCTCCTATCAGGAACGCTCTGCTGGCGCGCTGATGAACACAGATACAGTAACCATTCGCCCTGATGTAACCCTAGATGTGGTACTGCGTTACATTCGCTTGCGCGGCGAACTCCCAGAAGGTACCGACGACCTTTACGTTGTCGATAAGCATAACTGTTTTTTAGGCGCTTTATCGTTAAGTACCTTACTAACTAATTCGCCCGAAAAAATTGTTCATGACCTAATGGATGAAGACTGTGAGTCTATTCCTATTTCGATGGATGAAAGCGAAGTGGCGCAATTATTTGAACGTCATAACTGGATATCAGCCCCAGTAGTTGACGACAATGCCCAACTACTTGGCCGTGTTACTATCGATGACATCGTTGATGTAATACGCGAAGACGCAGAACATCACTTATTAGGTTTAGCGGGTCTTGATGATGAAGAAGATACCTTTGCACCGGTTTTAAAAAGCTCAAAAAAACGCTCTGTTTGGCTAGGTGTTAACTTATTAACGGCTCTGGCAGCTGCTTTTGTTGCCAGCTTTTTTGAAGGTACTTTAGCAATACTGCCTATTTTAGCCGTGCTTAACGGCATTGTCCCTTCGATGGGTGGGGTGGCCGGTAGCCAGTCATTAACCTTGGTTATTCGTGGTATAGCAGTAGGTCATATTAACCAAACTAACCAACGCTTTGTAATGATAAAAGAACTCGCCATTGGTGCATTAAACGGTATTTTATGGGCTGTTTTAATTGCCAGTGTTATTGCCCTATGGCAATGGGACTTAATGCTTGGCGCGGTACTGGCGTTTGCAATGTTTATGAACTTAGTTGTTGCGGGTGTGGCGGGTGCGTGTATTCCTATAATACTTAAACGTATGAAAATAGACCCTGCACTTGCTGGCAGTGTAATACTCACTACAGTAACCGATATAGTAGGTATCTTTGCCTTTTTAGGCACCGCAACTTGGTTGCTGGTTTAATCAGTAAACCAGCGCGCATTACTGTGTAAATACGCGCTGGTTAAAAGTAACTTTTACGCAATATAATTTAACCAGCGTTCAGGTTATCAGGTTATCTAGTCTTCTTTATTGATTGTAGAGCCATCGACTCCTTCTTGCTTTGACGATTGTGTATTTACTTTATTACTTATTATTGCATCGAGGTTTTCGCCACCTTTAACCCCAAAATCTAAACTGCGCATTGGGAATGGAATACGAATATCAGCCTCATTTAGTGCTTGCTGTACTGCCACAACACCTTTGTGGCGTACTGTCATAAAGTCTGGCTCACCAGGGTATTTAATCCAAAACCACAATAATAAATTAATACTACTGTCGCCAAAACTCTCTGCGTATACGGCCGTTTCATCTTGGCGTATTACAAACTCAAATTGATTAATTTTATCCACAATAACGTTTGCGGCTTTTTCTATGTCTTCTGTTAATGAAATTCTTACCGGCACTTCTATGCGTCTAACGCCTAGCGTGCTGTAGTTTCGCAATACATTTCTAAATAGTATTTTATTAGGCACTAGTATTTGCTGCCCATAAAAGCTCTCTATTAGTGTATTACGCAGGTTTATTGAATGCACAGAGCCAAACACATCATCAGTTTTTATTACATCACCTGGTTTAAATGGCTTACGAATACCCATAGCAATACCTGCTATTAAGTTTTCGGTCATATCTTGAAATGCAAAACCAATCGCTAAACCAACAATACCGGCACCAGCTAGTAATGACGTTACCGTGCCTTTTAAGCCCATAAAATCCAGTGCTATAAACACTCCTACACTTAATATCAGCACTTTAAATATAGAAGCCATTAAATCAGCTATCTGTTTTGAATCGAGGGAGCGGCGTAATAAATTTTTCATTAAGTTACCGGCAAAGCGAGCCAGCATAGAAAATAGAATGACAATAATAACTGCCACAATAAAATTAGGAATATGGCTTATAACGACATCAAACCACCCTCCGAGCTTTTCTTCGATAAGTTTTTCGGCGTCGCTAATTGAGGGAATACTAAACATGTAACTTGCACCTATTGATTTATAATGTGATTAGAATCAATCTTGAATTCGCATATCAATTGCAAGTATAGCGCCAGTATTAAAAAAGCCATGCTGTGCATGGCTTTTATAGATTAGGTAAAGGTTTAAGTTTTAGCTTTGTTCATCGCGTAAAAATACTGGCTCAAGCTCTTTCACACTTGCTTCGGCGCTAAAGTAATAACCCGCTACTGTAAACTCTTTAAGCTGGCTTAGCTGAGTTACTTTATTTTCGATGAGGTAACGCGCCATCATGCCTCGTGCTTTTTTAGCGTAAAAACTAATTACTTTATATTGACCATTTTTACAGTCTTTAAAGTGTGGAGTAATTATTTGTGCATTAAGGGCTTTTTTATCAACCGCTTTAAAGTACTCGTTTGAAGCAAGGTTAACTAAGTATTGGGCGTCCTCGGCTTTTAATACCTCGTTAAGTTTATTGGCAATTACACTGCCCCAAAACTCATACAGGTTTTTACCACGGCTGTTTTCAAGCTTGGTGCCCATTTCAAGGCGATACGCTTGCATTAAATCAAGCGGCTTTAAAAGCCCATATAAGCCCGATAGTATGCGTAGGTGGCTTTGTGCGTAATCAAGCTGATTAGCCGTTAGCGTGCTAGCATCTAAACCACCATATACATCGCCATTAAAGGCCAGTACCGCTTGTTTAGCGTTTTCTGTGGTAAATGGCTGTGCCCACTCACTAAAGCGAGCAGCGTTAAGCCCTGAGAGCTTATCGCTAATTTTCATCAGGCTGCCAATTTGCGCAGGGGTTAGTTCACGGCATACTTGCATCAGTGCTTCGCTGTGCTCAAGTAATTCCGGTTGAGTGAACTTATCGGTTGCAGGTGGCGTGGTGTAATCAAGATTTTTTGCAGGTGAAATAACAGTGATCATAGTTAGCTATTGACTTGTAATTTATTTAATGTCAATTTCAACATTAAATGAAACGAAAAGCACGTTTTGTTTAATATTAAACAGACTGATCCTACCTTAATAATTCATACATAACCGTTTTTATATTGATAAGGACATAAGACCTATCAAGCATTACTTCGCTGTTGCAGTATGGTGTAATATTAAAGTAGTTTAGATTTTCTTTTAACTTGCTTGGAATGAGGAAAGCAAATGACTAACGCGCTACAAAGGCTAAAACAACATTCATCAATCGTGGCCGACACGGGTGATATTGAAGCAATTAAAAAGCATCAACCAGAAGACGCAACGACCAATCCGTCATTGTTATTAAAAGCGAGCGAGATTGAAGCCTATAAGCCTTATTTAAATAAAGCATGGAGCTACGCCAAAGAAACCGAGCAAGATCCAGCGAAGCAACTAGCGCTAGCATGCGACTACTTTGCGGTATTATTAGGTAAAGAAATTAGCGCTATTGTACCTGGTTATATTTCTACTGAGGTAGATGCACGTCTTTCGTTTGATACCCAAGCAACTATTGATAAAGCGCACACGCTACTTAGTCTTTACGAAAAAGAAGGCGTAAGCAAAGATAAAATCTTAATTAAAGTAGCCTCTACTTGGGAAGGCATTAAAGCCGCTGAACAACTAGAAAAAGAAGGTACTAAATGTAACCTTACTTTATTGTTTAGTGATGCCCAAGCACGTGCTTGCGCCGATGCTAACGTATTTTTAATCTCGCCATTTGTTGGTCGTATTTTAGATTGGCACGTTGCTAACGGTATGGAAAAACCGACCGACCCACTGCAAGATCCTGGGGTACAATCGGTACGCAGCATTTTTGAATTTTATAAACGCCACGACTACAAAACGGTAGTTATGGGTGCAAGTTTTCGTAATACCGGCGAAATTATTGCCCTTACTGGTTGCGATAAGCTAACTATTAGCCCCAATCTTTTAGAAGAGTTGGGTAACCTTGAAGATGCACCAGAATACTTACTAGCAAAAGATGTTGCGCAGCAGCCAAAACCGGCACCGCTTAGCGAAGCTCAATTTCGTTGGTTGCATAACCAAGATGCTATGGCGACTGAAAAGTTAGCTGAAGGTATTCGCTCTTTTGCTGATGCTCAAGAACAATTAGAAGCACGCTTTAAAGCCATGTAATTGGCTCAAACGCTTGTATAAAAACGTCGCAGTTGCGACGTTTTTTTATGCCTGTAATTTATATGCAAAAAACTTATAAACCCATCGTAAAGTAAAGCTTCATCAACAAATCACACTTTAGTAACATAAATGTCACTTTTATATTCTATTTTAGCTAGGCCTATGGTATAGGTATTCGCGAAGTTAATACCTATTGCGTTAAATTAGTGAGCCGTTATAGCTTATGTTTTTAATAAGACTGGTATCAAATGCAGTCTAAAGGAGATATTCATGGATAGCCTAAGCAATATAATAGAAGGTCCTGAAACAAAAAAGGAAGCTTCTCAAAAAAATAAAAAAAGAAGATGGCGCGAAATCGAAGCAATACAAGAAAAGTATCGTTTACGCAAAGAACTACAGGAGTTGGACTACTTTACAGACAGTATAGCCGTTAATGAGCTCGACTTTTAAACGACTAACTAAAAGGCCCGCATTACTGTGCGGGCCTTTGGTTTTAAAAGTTAAAATTATACTTGCCAATTAATCGGCGTTTTACCTTGAGATTGCAATAACGCATTCGTGGCTGAAAAATGCCTACAACCAAAAAAACCTCGATGAGCAGACAGTGGCGATGGGTGCGGCCCTGCTAAAATATGCTGGCGTGCGCTATCAATTCCCTTACCTTTTTTTTGTGCATGAGCACCCCACAAAATAAATATTACGCCTTCACAATGGGTGTTTATATGCGCAATAACCTTATCGGTAAATTGCTCCCATCCTAAGTGTTTATGCGAATGGGCTTGGCCTTGCTCTACCGTAAGTACTGTATTGAGTAAAAACACTCCCTGCTCTGCCCAGCTTTGCAAGTAACCATGGGTAGGAATAACAAAATCGTTTATATCGCTAGCCAGCTCTTTATAAATATTTTTAAGCGAAGGTGGCAGCTTTTTAACCTCAGGTAATACTGAAAAACACAAACCATGTGCTTGGCCTTCACCATGGTAAGGATCTTGCCCTAAAATAACAACGCGTATATCACTAAGCGGTGTTGCAGCAAATGCGCTAAACACTTGCTCTTTTGGAGGATAAACAGCAACACCTTCACTGCGGCGCTTAGCAACGTAGTCGAGTGTTTGCTGCATATATGCTTGCTGTAATTCTTGCTTTAAAAATGCAGTCCAATCGCTCATTGTATGCTCTTTATTTGTTGACGTGATACGTCTATTTTATCACACATATCGGCCAGCCCATCTAGCATACGCGCTGAAAAACGATGTAGTAAGTCGGCATTTACAGATAAAAACTGCTTATTTTTTACTGCGGGTATTTCTGGCCATTGCTGCCAATTAATAGTAGGTTGCGGTGTTGCTGATTTTTCATCCGGAATAATTATAATTTGCGGCTTAGCCACAATCACATTTTCTATGCTTATTTGTGGATAGTCGGTGCGGCTATTTGCAAATACATTGGTTACTTGGCAAGTGGCTATTAACTCACTTATTCCGGTATTTTTCGACACTGTCATCATCGGCTCAGACCAGAGTTGATAAAAGCCAGTGAGTTTACTTTTACCCTGTTGCTTGGCTTTAATGGCTGCAAGTTTAGCATTAAATGCTTTTACCACTTGCTCGCTTTGTTTAATGTTACCGGTAAGTTTTCCTAGCATAAGCAACTCATCGGCAATACCTGTAATTGTCGTTGGATCAGTTAAATAAAGCTTAATACCTAAGCGCTCTATTTGTGCTAAATCATCACTTTGATTACCACTTTTCCAAGCAATTACTATATCTGGCTTAAGGACTAAAAGCTTTTCGATTGAAATACCATAGTAACCGCCAATACGGGTAATACCTTTTGCCGCTGCAGGGTAGTCGGCGTAATCAACTGTGCCAACAATATTATCTCCCGCGCCTATTGCATACAGGTTTTCTACTATGTGCGGGGCCAGTGCCACAATACGCAGTGTTTTAGCTGGCTGTACTTTATCAATTTGTACCTTGTTGGCCTGCGCATGCTGGGATAAACAGAGTAACAATAGGCCAACAACAAGCTGTTTAAACATTAGTAATCAAAACCTTGCAGAGCTTTAACACCTGCATCAAATGCATGTTTTACATTACGCACTTCGCTTACTGTGTCAGCCAGTTCTATTAATTTACGATGGGCTGCGCGGCCGGTAATAATAACCGACTGCATTGGCGGTCTGTTGCCAATCGCCTCTAGCACTTCATCTACATCAATATACCCATAGGTTACCATGTAGGTTAGCTCATCGAGCAGCACTACATCTAAGCTTGCGTCACTAAGCAGTCGCTTTGACTCTTGCCAAGCAGCTTGCGCGGCTGCGGTATCGCTCTCTTTGTCTTGGGTATTCCATGTAAAGCCTGTGCCCATTACCACAAACTCCACACCCACCCCCTGTAACAAGTTACGCTCTCCGCATTCCCAAGTGCCTTTTATGTACTGACACACAGCGGCTTTTTTTCCATGGCCAACACAACGTGCTACCACACCAAATCCTGAGGTCGACTTACCTTTGCCATTACCAGTTATAACTTGAAAAATACCTTTTTCTTGTTGCGCTGCAGCTATTCGTGCATCAACTTGATCTTTTAATTTTTGTTGGCGTTGCTGATGTTTATCTTTACTTTGTTCGCTCATGATTATGCCCTTCATAAATTTTAATAATGTGTGCAATATTTAAATGCGTTTCACACATGGCAGCTAAACGCTCTAGTTGCTGCTCACGGTGCTGGTTAATATTAACCGGATTAATAACTGTATCGGCTTTGAGCCACTTTAATATTTGCAATGTGGCACTCGCTTGATCAAATAAGCCATGTAAATAAGTACCCGCTATGGCGTTATCATCACTAATAAACCCATCGGCTGTAAAGCCATTTGGGTGTTCATTAAAGCTTAAAAATGGTTTATTAAGTGCTTCACCTTGGCTAATGCCTGCATGAATTTCGTAGCCACTACAAAGTGTTTGCTGGTTATTTAATTGCATAGTCGCGGTTACATTACTCAATATTTTTTGTGCTGTAAGTGTGCTGGTAAAATCACTTAACGCTAGCCCCGGCATATGCTGTAATGATGACTCAACACCTAGGGGATCATTAATACTATTGCCAAGCATTTGCATACCACCACAAATACCGAGCACTTTACCACCATAACGTAAATGGCGTTTTATTTGTGTATCCCAGCCTTCATTTTTTAAAAAGGCTAAATCACTTAATACGTTTTTACTCCCCGGTAAAATGATCAAATCAACATCGGGGATCGCTTGTGTATGCGCTACATAATTAATATTTATATTGGGATGTAAGCGCAGTGCATCAAAGTCAGTATGGTTGCTAATGTGCGGCACAAGCAGCACGGCAATATTAACGCTGGCATTAGTTAGCGTATTATCAATAGCAATTGCATCCTCAGCATCTAATGCAAGGTCGTGTAAATACGGCAATACGCCTAACACCGGTTTACTTGTGTACTGTTCCAGCCAATCAAGTCCACTTTGTAATAAGCTTATATCGCCTCTAAAACGATTTATTACAAAGCCTTTTACCCGCGCTTGCTCCGACTCACTCAACAATGCCAAAGTACCCACTAAATGAGCAAACACACCGCCTTTATCTATATCGGCAATTATAATTACGGGGCAGTCAACGGCTTCGGCGTAGCCCATATTAGCAATGTCGTTGGCTCTGAGGTTTATTTCGGCTGGGCTGCCCGCCCCTTCCACCAGCAATAAATCAAAACGTTTTGCTAAACGGTTATGCGACGTGAGTACTGCATCCATAGCTACTTTTTTATAATCGTGATACGCCCCAGCTTCCATATTACTTATGGCTTTACCATGAATAATAACCTGCGCGCCAGTATCGCTATTTGGCTTAAGTAATATGGGATTAAAGTCAGTTTCAGGGGCTACCTTTGCCGCTATAGCTTGCAGTGCTTGAGCACGACCTATTTCACCACCATCATCTGTAACTGCACTATTTAATGCCATATTTTGTGGCTTAAATGGCGCTACATTTAGCCCTCTATTAGCAAATACTCTACACAGCGCCGCAACCAGTGTACTTTTACCCGCATCGGATGTGGTGCCTTGCACCATTAACGTTTTCATTTTATAGCCCTACACCTGGCGCTTACGAAAATACAATAAGCTTAAAAAGAACACGCTACCAATAGCTGCAGTAATAACCCCAACGGGTAACTCTTGATTAGTTAATAACGTGCGCGCTAGCACATCAACCCAAACCATAAAAGTACCGCCCACCAAACTCGTTACCAGTAAGCCAGATAAGCTACCTTGGGAGATAAAAAAGCGCACTATATGCGGCACCATTAATCCTACAAAGCCAATTCCGCCACACATAGCCACTAACACTGCCGTTATCAGCGAACTTAAAACTAGCATCAATATTCTAAAGCGATGTACCCGCACACCCAGTGTTATAGCACTTTCATCGCCGAGCAGCATGGCATTAAGTTGGCGCCTAAAACTAAGCATTGTAAATGTACACAATACAATAACCACAAAAGGTAACCACAGCGTTGCCCACTGCGCTCGTGCAAAACTGCCGAGCGTCCAAAATAAAATAGCCGCAACTGCCTGAGGATCGCTCCAGTAAAGTAATAAACTGGTAAATGCGCTAAATAAAAATGACAAGGCCACACCTGCCAGCAGCATAGATTCTACTTGCCCACTTTGCTGCCGCCCTGCAATCAATATAAGTAAACTCATAGCCACTAAACTGCCAGCCAATGCCGCTGCCGATAATGCAAAGCCCGCACTAATGCCCACAAACGCCATGAGTATAACTACCCCCAAAGACGCCCCAGACGATATCCCAAATAAATAAGGATCTGCTAACGGATTACGCGTCACGGTTTGCAAAATAAGCCCGGCAATGGCTAAACCACTGCCAGCTAAAAATGCCAGTAATGTGCGTGGCATTCTTAATTCAACAATAATTCGAGTGTTAAAGGAGCCCTCTGTTGAGGTGAAAATACTTTTAAATACATCAGTTAATGATGTGTCGGCAGCGCCATAACTCAGCGCCGTAAATAACGTAAATAATGCAGCTAGTACTGTGACTAAAAGTGCTATTGAATGATTGTTAAGCATGCGCATATTATTCATACCCATAAAAGTAAGTAATATGTGGAATAACACCACCTAATTTAGACATTTGCGGGTGGTGGCTTACTTGTGCACATACACCAAATACATCATTGAGCATGTCCTCGCTGAGCACATCGATGGGAGAGCCTGTATTAACAATTTCGCCGTGATTTATAACCACCAGCTCATCGCACATAGCAGCGGCTAAATTTAAATCATGAAACGATGCAAACACAGTAACGCCAAGCGATTTAGCCAACTCCATTACCTGAATTTGATACTTCACATCTAAGTGGCTGGTTGGCTCATCCATAATTAATAGTTGCGGTTGCTGCACCATAGCCCGAGCAATTAATGCACGTTGTTTTTCTCCTCCCGAAAGCGACTCAAAACGTTGGCTTGCATGATCCTGCAAGCCAACTCGCGCTATAGCTTGGTTTATTTTTTGTGTGTCGGCTGTTGTGGTGGTGCTAAATAATGCTTTATGCGGGGTTAACCCAAGTGCAACCACATCTAATAAAGTTAAATTAAATTGTGATGGGGTTTCTTGTAAAACAACCGCAACCTGCTTTGCGTATTCATGGCTTTTTAACTGCCAAATATCGGTATTATTAAATTTAATTTGCCCTGCAGTGGGCTGATTAAAGCGATACAAACACCGCAGTAAACTAGATTTACCTGCGCCATTGGGGCCAATTAAGCCAACGAACTTACCTTGCTTTATTTGCAAATTAACATTGTTGAGGATAGTTTTACTGCCAATATTCCACGACACGTGATTAACGCTTAACAATGGTGTATTTAATGGCGTTTGAGTTTGCAATAGTTAGCCCTAGGCAGGAATGCGCTCACTAACAATGCAACTAACTATGGCTAGTACATAATTTGAAGATGAGTAAACCCGCTCGTTAAAATAGTTTATTTGTATCTGACTTAAAGCGTTATGCTAATTACAGTTGCGGGAACAGTTGAGGAGTTGCACCTCATTCCAAATGAATACTCTATTATGGGCGGCTAAGTAAATAATTTAAAGCAAAAAAAACCGCACTTAACAAAGTACGGCTTAAAAAGGCAGTGCTAAGCGCTGCTTAAAATTTATATTCTATACCTACACCTAAGTAGTCTTGGTCAACGTTGTTGTCCATATCGAAATTAGAATAAAAACCAAATAATTTAGTGTTTTTATTTAACTGATGATCAACACCTGCCGAAATAGCCGTTTTGTCATCACTGCCTTTAAAATCCATTGCCTGGTACTGCAATTTAAAGGTATTGCTAGCCATAGTGTAAGCCGCACTTAATAAATAACCGTCGGCCTCACTACTGCCATCAACTTTTTCTTGCGTTTGATACATAGCGCCTAATTTAAAATCGGCTACTTTACCTTGTACTGATGCGCGCACTACATCGTAGCCGTTCACTTCACTATCGGCAGCAATAGCGGCATATATTGCGCTCTTTTTAAGGGCTGCGTCACCATAAGTTACTGCCATTGAATAGCCATTTTTAGCACCTGCTGCATCGCTATCCTCTGCAACAAACGTAGCCAAAAGCTTAAAACCTTGGTAAGAATTAGAGGCATAAGAAACACTACTGCCCATTCTATTTTCACCTTTAAAGGCATTTTTAATGTCGCCTTCAAGGTCGCTAAATAAATCAACTTTACCTTGTGACTGCTTAAGCGCGGTATCGTTACGGCCAATAACAACTTGGCCAAACGCGCCTTTTAAACCTATATACTGATTACGAGCAGAGATATTGTCGTCATTATCACCTTTTGAGTCGGCGTCAGAAACATCAACTTGAAATTCAAACTTATAAACAGCTTCTAAGCCATCAGATATTTTTTCAGACCCTTTTAAGCCCAAACGTGATGAGTTACTTTTAATTTCGGTAAAAGACCCCTCACCATCATCCGACGACTGTAGTGTTACGTTCGCTTTACCGTAAAAATCCACTTCAGCAAGCGCATTAAAAGACAAACCACCTAATAAAGCTACACATAAGCTCGACTTTACAAATTTCATGTTATTTCCTCGATAATCACAACAGACTCGTTTTTAATGCAACAGGAGTTTGGCACTGTTAAATGACAAAAATATTACAGCCGTCATATTTTTACACTTTTAAATTCATAAAAACACATAATAGTTGCAATCAAACGTACATATACAGCAAAACCATTGGCCTTACTCAACGGGTAACTTAGGAGTCATTTGGGTTAATAAATTTACTAATGTTTCTATTAACTCTTTTTGCTCATTGTCTCTGTGATAGGCAACAAATATATCGCGCGAGGTGGTTTCTACGTCTTTCACATGAAATAACTCGCCTTTTTCTAAATGCGCTGCAACAAGTACTTGAGGAATGAATGCACTCCCTCCGCATTGCAATATTAAATCAAGTGCTATACGCCCAGTACTTGTTCTAAAGTAAGGTGGGGTTTTGCCAGTAAACTGGCGAGCATGCCACAGTGAGAATGTCGTGCCCCAGTCAACATATACGTACTGGTTATCAAAAAAGTTATCGTAGCTGGCAGTATCAAACGCGCTTACCGGTATAATGGGTAGTTCACAAATTCGCTCAACCACCAGCTCATCAACTTTTGGTGGATCAAATAAAATAGCTAAATCTAAGGTGCGCTCTAATAACAGGCGGGTACTTTCTTGTTGTGCTTTTACCTCAGCCACCAAAGACACACCGGGCATTGCCGATACAATATTAGTAATACCAAACTGTAAAAATGCATCCCAAATGTTTGGTGTACCCGCTAGGCAAATTTGTTTATGCATATTATCGGCAAGTGCCACATCTACTTTTGCTCTTTGCATGCCAGTAATGATCATTTGTGCATGGGGTAATAAACGCTCACCTGGCGCTGTTAGTTGAATATTATTGCGCTGGCGAATAAACAAATTAACACCAAGCCCTTGCTCTAATTGACGAATTCTAAAGCTTACTGCAGACTGCGTGATATAAAGGTTTTCAGCCGCTTTGCCAAAGTGACGAGTGCGTACTACCTCAACAAATGTTTTTAATAAATCGATATCCAATTTTTTATCCTCACGATAAAAATAACTTGTTTAAAATATTTGCAAACTTGCCGCATACTCCAGCAATTACCAAGGTATGAGGGTACAACAATGAGCAATGATATTTCACTACTTCGCCAAGCATTTGTTAGTCAACGTCAGTTTTTTGATGATCAAAACTTCCCACGCGGATTTGGTCGCAGCGGAAACTTTACCTTATTAGAAGCCAGTATATTAGAGCAACACGGTGTTGTTTTAAAAGGCTTACATAATAAAGCCCTAGAGCCACAAAATGAACATCAGCAACAATTTGTCGCTGTTATTAGTGGTGCTTTAGAGCCAACCAATGCAATTGAGCGCGCTTGGGTTAAATACTTAAAGTTAACAACAAGCAAAGCAAAGTTCCATACATTATTTGGCCGCTCAAAAATAGCGACCCCAGCACCAATAAGCCAAGACTATTACGCCGAGTCAGACAGTATGTAATTGCTTTAACTATTTAATTTTTACATTTTAAATAGTTAAACATACACCAAGCCTAGCGCGAGTACAAAATACATCGCGCTACGTGCTTACTTAAGTTAACTAACTTTTAAACCACGCCTGAGGCCACAATAGCGGCTTTTTTACGTTTACGAGATTGCCTAAAAGAGTCCCAACTAAAAATAGCCAATGCACTCCAAATACAAACAAATGTAACTACTCGCTCGGCATCAAACACTTCACCGTAAAGCATCACAGCTAATATAAACATCAAACTTGGCCCTATGTACTGAAAAAAGCCTAAAGTGGTGTATTGCAAACGCTTAGCAGCGCCGGTAAAGCACAGTAGTGGTAAGGTGGTAATGATCCCGGCACTAATGAGTAACACATTGGTATGCCAGTCATTAGCAGGCAAGCTTGACGTTGCTGTAGGCACCATTAAATACCAATAAATAAGCGCTACGGGCAAGAGTATAAATGCTTCTATTGAAATACCGGACAATGCTTCCACTGGCAGTTTCTTACGCAGTAAACCATATATTGCAAATGATATAGCTAACGAAAAAGCAACCACAGGAAATGAGCCAAAACTTATTAATTGCAGCAGTACACCGGTAAATGCTAAAGCAACAGCAACCATTTGAAACTTACGTAAACGTTCGCCTAAAAATAACACTCCCAGTAATACATTTAGTAACGGATTAATGTAATAACCTAAACTGGCATCAAGCATATGATTATTATTAACCGCCCATATAAACAAGCCCCAGTTAAACCCCAGTATCGACGAGGTTAAAACCAGCATTAACAATAATTTAGGCTGTACTATAATGCGTTTAATTCTATCCCACTGGCCTAAAATACTCACAATAATAATTAAAAACATCACCGACCACACAACACGATGCGTTAAAATTTCAAATGCAGTAACATGCTGGAGTTGCTTAAAGTATATAGGTGCTAAACCCCATATAGTAAAAGCGATGCAAGCCAAAATGGCGCCCTTGCGCTTCTCGGTATCAATCGGCATAAATAAACACTTAGTTATTCAAAAGGTCGCCAGTTTACTCCGCAAACTTTTATTAGCCAACTAAATACGTACCCGTACCAAATGCTATTTGTACTGCTTGCTCATTATGCAATTCCATCCTACAAACACATACTTTATTGCCCGAGCGAATTAAAGTGGCACTGGCTATAAATTTCTCGCCTTTGCCTGGGCGTAGGTAATCGGTGCGCATATCTATAGTGCCCAAGGTGGCTAGTTTTTGCTGCACAGATAAAATATCAACATCGTTTAGCTTATCTATTACACTTGCTGCAGCTAACATACCACCTACGTTATCGAGCACTGCCGAAATAACGCCGCCATGGAGTATTTTTTGTGCCGGATTACCTATGAGTATATCCTGCCAAGGAAACGATATTTTTGCTTGTTCTGGGCTAAGTGATTCTACCGATATTTTTAAAAACTGATTAAACGGCATATTATTTACAAACAGCGAGCCTACATGCTCTATTAACATTTCTTTATTCATTATTATTCTCTATGTTATATCTGGTAAGAGGAGTAAAGCATAACTAGGATAAAACTAGCAACACAGTTAAATTTATTAGCCGCTTAAAGTCAGCTAATATCCCCCCCCTGAGCGAGTAAATTCACACGTTATAAATTTATTCAAAAAACATTCAACACTCGCTAAAGACATCCTGTACAAAAAACACTAAAATACCCCGCAATGAATACATTAACACCACCCTCTAGCTCACTTGTGCGCACCCCTGAAGCTGTACTCAAACAAGTGTTTGGTTATAGTGAATTTCGCGACGGCCAAAAAACGGTTATTGATGCAGCCATTAACGGCCAAGATTCGTTGGTATTGCTGCCAACCGGTGGCGGTAAATCCGTGTGCTATCAAATACCCGCTTTAGTGCTTGAAGGGGTAACTATTGTTATTTCTCCGCTAATATCGCTAATGCAAGATCAGGTAACTCAACTACAAGCGCTGGGCGTTAAAGCCGCATATATAAATAATAGCTTAGCCCGCGAAGAGCAGCAGCAGGTATACCAACAACTCCATCAGGGATTAATTAAACTACTGTATGTTGCCCCTGAAAAAGTGCTGCAGCGCGAGTTTTTAGAGCGCTTATCGCATTTAAAAATCAGCTTATTTGCTATTGACGAAGCGCATTGTGTATCGCATTGGGGGCACGATTTTAGACCCCATTACTTTCGTTTAAACGAATTAAAACAGCGCTTTGCTCATGTACCTATGATGGCCCTTACTGCAACTGCCGATAAAGCCACTCGTTTTGATATTGTTGAGCAATTAAAGTTACAACAACCCTATATTCATACCGGCAGCTTTGATCGCCCTAATATTCGCTACACCATAGAAGAAAAATTTAAACCTATGGTGCAGCTGCTGCGCTATTTAAAAGAACAAAAAAGCCAAAGCGGCATAATTTATTGCACCAGCCGTAAGCGCGTAGACGACATAGCCGAAAAGTTAGCCGACGCGGGACTTAACGCCGCCGCCTATCATGCAGGTATGAGTAACGAGCAGCGCCAATTTGTGCAAACCGGCTTTGCCCGCGACGATATACAAATAGTGGTTGCTACAGTGGCCTTTGGTATGGGTATAAATAAACCCAATGTGCGCTTTGTATTGCATTACGATATTCCCAAAAGCATAGAGTCGTACTATCAAGAAACTGGCCGCGCTGGGCGAGATGGCCTTGCCGCTGAGGCTATAATGTATTTTGATCCGGCTGATATAGGCCGCGTAAGACGCTTTTTTGAAGATATTGACGACGAGCAACGTCGCCGCGTCGAAGAGCAGCGCTTTAATGCCATGGCCAGTTTTGCCGAAGCACAAACCTGCCGTCGACAAATACTGCTTAACTATTTTAGTGAGTATCAACGTGAGCCATGCGGTAACTGCGATATTTGCTTAAATCCGCCCAAAAGCTTTGATGGCACTTTAGTAGCGCAGCAGGCACTATCGTGTGTGTACAGAGCAGAGCAACGCTTTGGCCTTGGATATATTGTTGAGTTACTACGCGGTGCAAACACCAGTCGTATTCGCGATAATAACCATCATCAACTCAGCACCTACGGCATTGGCAAAGACAAAAGCAGTGAATTTTGGCTAAGTATTTTACGCCAACTTATTCATCAAGGCTTATTAAGCCAAGATATAACCCAAGGTGCATCACTGCGTTTAACCGAAGCCGCGCGCGCTATTTTAAAAAGCGAATATGCGTTGCAACTCGCAGAGCCTCGCCTGCAAGCTAAGCATGTTTATCAAGATAAATTAGCCCAGTTTAATTACGACAAAAAGCTATTTGCTCGCTTAAGAGCGCTGCGAAAAGAGTTAGCCGATGCCGACGATGTACCGCCGTACGTGGTATTTAACGACAAAACGCTTGCAGAAATGGCGCAGCTAATGCCGACCAACGACAGCGAATTCTTAAAGGTGTCGGGTGTTGGCTTTACTAAATTAAATAAGTATGGCGGTGAGTTTTTAACTGCAATTCGCAACTACCTTGCTACTAACTAAGAGCATTATGACCATAATAGAATATCACCACACGCATCAATGCATTATTATTACGCCGGTAGAGCCGCCCCACGACGAAGACTTTGAACTGTGGAGTCGCTTGTTTTTACACCACGATGAAATAACCATTAATGAGTACTCTGCTGGTGCCGATCGTCATCAACTGCGCTTCACTTATCAGCAGCAAACATTTAATTTAAACTTTGAACACTACAGCCAAAGTATTTGGATTAACGGCGAAGGCCATGACGCTGAACATTTATTAGCCGCACTTACTTTTTACCTAAGTTAATAGCAATTAAATAACTTCAAGCTCTCTACTTTTAACTTACATTTTAGTAACAATGATGTAAGCTGATATTACGGTAGTAATTTGCTACGTAGCAGTAAAGGGTTTGAATGATTACTAAAAAATGGATTTCATCTTGTTGTTTTAGCCTCTGTATTCCAAGCTTTTTTATGTTCAGTTTAGCTGCGCAAGAAACCCCTCATGCGCAAAATGATTGCGCAAGCGAGCAACCAACCTCATCAAGTAGTAATAATTTACGCCGTCAACTAGATCAACCAACGCCACTGTTAAAGCAAAGTAGTAATGCAAAAATTGCCAATATTACTTTGCAGCAACTTAATGTATTTAATACTGAACTCGAAGCCGAAAATAACGCCCTATTTCGCTTTGCTAACCGCGCGCATATTCAAACCGAGCCTGAGGTTATTAAAAGTATTTTATTGTTTGAGAGCGGTGATAATTTTGATCCTAAAAAGCTCGCCGAATCAGAACGCTTACTGCGTAAACAAAACTATTTATACGATGCTCAAGTCATTGCCACCGAAAACTGCGAAGGGAACGTTAATGTTACCGTCGTTACGCGTGACTTATGGACACTACTACCAGAAATAAGCTTTAGCCGCAGTGGCGGAGAAAACAAGTCGAGTATTGGTTTTCGCGAATCTAACTTATTTGGCTGGGGTAAGCGTTTGTCGTTGTCGCGCACTACAGATAGCGATCGTAATGGTTATTTATTTGTATACGACGATCCTAATATTTTATCAACCCGCTATCGTGGGCGTTTAGAGTACGCCGATAATAACGATGGTAAACGCCATCTGCTAGAACTTACCTATCCGTTTTTTGCTATAGACACCCCTTTTAGCTACGGTATTTTAAGCTATTCAGAGCAACGCGAAGAAGCGCTATATCAGCGCGGTGAAAAGTTTAGCGAGTTTGATCAAACGACCGACTACAACAGTTTTTTTGTTGGTCACTCCAAAGCATTAAGCCGTAACTGGACCCAGCGCCTCAGCCTGGGCTACGTTGATGAGCAACATACTTTTGCTGCAATAGACTCTACCTTTGCCCCCTTAGCCGTCGATCGCAGCTTAAGCTATCCTTATGTAAGCGGACACTGGTTTGAAGATAACTTTATAAAAGTACGCAATTTCGACAGTATTTATCGTACTGAGGACTTAAACTTAGGTTGGAACATAAAAGCCTTACTAGGCTACTCCGATGAATCTGTTAGTAACGATGATAGCCGCGCGGTTTACTCTTTTAACTTTAATAAAGCTCACTTTAGTGGCGATAATACCTTATGGCGCTTTAGTGCAGACATTGATGGTTACTGGAATAAAGAGCAGGACAAATTTGAAAACCTGATCTCCACCAGCCAAATACAATATTATTTAAATACCAGCATTGATCAGTCTTGGTATGTAAAAGCTCGGGTGCAGTACGCTAAAAACCTCACTAACGATAAACAACTTACACTCGGCGGCGAAACCGGCCTACGTGGCTATCCTATGGATTATCAGCATGGAGATCGCAGCTTTTTAGTGAGTTTAGAAAAGCGCTACTATTGGGAATATGATTTGCTGCAATTATTTAAAGTAGGCGGCGCGGCTTTTCTTGATGTTGGCCGAGCATGGTCTAACACCCCAAACAATGTTGAAGATAGCCGCGTTCTTAAAAATGTAGGTATAGGCCTGCGCTTAGCACCAAGCCGTGCAAATGCCGGCACCATGATCCATATAGATATAGCTGCACCGCTAGATAGTGCCGATGGCGTAGATTCGGTACAGTGGCTGGTAAATGTTAAAAATTCTTTTTAAATGGCTATTTCGTCGCACCCTAAAGCGTTAAACTGGGCATATATAATTATTGTGAGATTATAACTTTGGAATTGTTAGCTCTGCTTGGCACCCAATATAAACTGGTCGTTACCCTTATTGCGTTATTACTTTTTCCGATACTGTTAAAAGGTACTAAAAAGCTTCTCGAAAAAGCTATTAAAGGAAAAATAGACCTACACCGAAAATATCGTGCTGAGCTATTACTTAAAATTATCCTCGCATTTGTGATGTTATGTTTAGTGCTGGTATTTTGGGGTATCGAGCTACGTGGACTCCTAGTACTAGGTTCGTCGCTATTTGCTATGTTAGGTGTTGCACTGTTTGCCGCTTGGTCATTACTTAGTAATCTCACCGCTTTTTTACTGATGTTTATTCAAAATGACTGCCGCGTTGGCTATTGGGTACGTATTGTTGATGGCGCAAATAGTATTGAAGGGCGCATTATAGAAATGGGCTTAATGAATGTAGTGCTTGAGCACATTGACGGGCATAGAGTTATATACCCTAATAACTTATTTGTAACTCGTCCGGTACTGGTTTTAAACAAAGAACCTAAGCCAACAAAAGCACCGGTAATTAGGCGTATTATTGGCCCCAAAAAGCCAAATAAATAGTAATAAAAAAGCCGTTTTGTTATCCCAACTGGGTTAACTAAAACGGCTTTACAATTTATTCTATCTATATTTAGTAGCTTACTATTATAACTAGTTATTTAACTCAGCTGTTTTAAGCTCATCATCTAAATCATTTATTTCATCAATAAAAGTGCCAAGCTGTTGTTCAACCAAGCTATTTGCATGAGCAAAATACGCAATATGAAACACCGCATCACCCTCATTTACTAATGGCATAGTTTGCTGGCCAATAATAATTCCACTGCGTGGTGCTGGTAACTCAAGTTCAGAGTCGCCAAGTGGGCTGCTAATATAAGCAAGTACTTGCCCCTTAGTAACACGCTCTCCAAGCGATACCTGCGCACGCACAATGCCATCTACATTAGCACGCACCCAACTTGTAGAGCTGGCTATAATAGGCTCAGGAAGCTTTCTAGGACGCTTACCACGGATCATTTTTAAATGGCGCATAACATAGTCAACGCCTTGTACACCTGCAGCAATCGCAAATGGGTCAAAACGCAGTGCTTCACCGGCTTCATAAGTAATAACCGGGATCCCTAAGTTAGCGGCTTCGCTGCGCAGTGAGCCATTACGTAACGAGGCATCTATCACTGCGGGTGTACCAAATGCTTTAGCCATTTGTGCGGTGGCTTCATCGGCTAAATTAGCGCGTATTTGCGGTAAGTTAGTGCGGTGAATAGCTCCCGTATGTAAATCAATAATATGGGTACAATGTACTGCCACTTGATTAAAAAACATATACGCCATACGACCAGCCAGCGAGCCACGCTCTGAACCCGGAAAACTGCGGTTCATATCGCGTCTATCAGGTAAGTAGCGCGACTTATGTATAAAGCCAAACACATTTACAATCGGCACCGCAATCAGCGTGCCGCGCAACTGGTTAGGATCTATTTTAGCAAGTAATTGCCGCACCACTTCTACGCCATTGAGCTCATCGCCATGAATAGCCGCACACACCATAAGTACCGGCCCTTCCATAACACCATTAACCACTTCAATTGGAATATTAAGTGGAGAGTGGGTATAAAGTTTTGCCGCTTCTAAGGCCAGCGTTTTACGCTCGCCTACGCCAACACTTTCACCTAATAAGGTAAAAGAACGGTTAATTTTAACCTTTGCCACGAGTTGCTGTTCCTTTACTTGATGCTGTTTTTTCAATGAAATCAATCACCATGCCTGCAATATCCTTACCTGTTGCTATTTCAATGCCCTCAAGGCCTGGTGATGAGTTAACTTCCATCACTAAAGGACCACGTGATGAGCGAAGTAAATCAACACCGGCTACATTTAAGCCCATCGCTTTAGCAGCTGCAACGGCTGTTTTACGTTCTTCTGGCGTAATACGCACTAATGTAGCGCTACCACCACGGTGAAGGTTTGAGCGGAACTCACCTTCTTGTGCTTGGCGTTTCATTGCTGCAATCACTTTGTCACCTAAAACAAAACAACGGATGTCAGCACCACCGGCTTCTTTAATGTATTCTTGCACCATAATGTTAGCTTTTAAGCCCATAAATGCTTCAATAACACTCTCAGCCGCTTTACGCGTTTCAGCCAATACCACACCAATACCTTGCGTGCCTTCTAGTAGTTTAATTACTACCGGCGCACCGCCTACCATTTCGAGCAAGTCTTTTACATCATCTGGTTTACTAGCAAAACCAGTCACTGGCATACCTACACCTTTACGAGATAAAAGCTGTAATGAGCGCAACTTATCGCGAGAGCGAGAAATAGCAACCGACTCGTTTACTGGATACACGCCCATCATTTCAAATTGACGCAGCACCGAACAGCCGTAAAACGTAACTGATGCGCCAATACGCGGAATAACTGCATCAAAGCCTTTTAAGTTTTCACCACGATAGTGAATTTCTGGTAGCTCAGAGTTTATATTCATATAACAACGCAGTGCATCTACTACTTTAACTTCGTGACCACGAGCTTCAGCCGCCTCAATTAAACGACGCGTTGAATACAATTTTTTGTTGCGAGATAAAATACCAATTTTCATAATTTAAACCTTAAATAAGTACGTATTATTTTAGAAGCTTAGTCCCTCTAAAAGTTAATACATCCTTATAATAAATGAGATAAAGCCGGGTCAACGACTATACGATTTTCCATGGCTGTACGCCCGAGTAACATTCTAAACTTCATTGTTGCGCGGCTAGTTAAGGTAATTTCTATAGGCCAGCTATATTTACCCGCATGCAATGTTGTTTCTATAAAGTAACGTAACTCTTTTTGCCCGCCAGAGCTGGTTACGTGCTTCTTCTTTTTAACTTTTGCATTGCAAACAACTTGTGTTTCTTCATCTTCTTGCAATGGCTGGGTAATAAATTTAACCCACTTTTCTCCATCAACTTCATACTCTTCTATATTAAGTGCATGAATACATGAGGTGCGGGCACCGGTATCAATTTTTGCTTTTACTTTCTCGATGCCTAGCTCTGGTAAACTCAACCACTCACGCCAACCAACGGTAATCTTTGCTGTCATAAATGTGCCCTTAATAAAAAAGTGTCTTATACGCTACCGGAAAAAAAACACCAACAAAATAAATTTATCAAGTCGACAAATTGATTTGATTGATCTTTATAGCCGACTAGTTTAACAATATAAGCGTAACAAACTAGTCAACTTTAAGGGCCAAAAACCCCCTTGTTCGAAGCGCTAAATAAATTTAACTTCTTAAAAAAGAAAGATAAGTTTAATTTACTAAAGTAAATACACTATAGTAAACGGTATTAAAAACACACCATCTATGAGAAATTATTATGATTAATGGCTTACTTCACGCCCTTGTACTTGATGAGCAAGGCGGTGCGCGCACTATAGAAAACAGCGCCGAACTACATAATTGGCAACCAGAGCAAGGCAAGCTTTGGGTGCACATGGATTATAGCCAAGCTGACGTTGTCACTTGGCTAAAAGGCTGTGAATTTTTAACCGACTACGAATTAGAGTCGCTAACTGCAGACGAAACTCGTCCACGTATCACCTCTGCTACAAACGGCCATATGTTATTTTTACGCGGTATTAATTTAAATCCGGCACAAAGCCCTGAAGACATGGTTTCAATTCGCCTTTTTATTAACGATGATATTGTTATTACTACCCGAAAGCGTCGCTTACTATCTATTCAAGATATTTTAGCTTCATTTAGTAACAATACCGGTCCGCGCAGTATTTCTGAACTCGTCTGCACTATCACCCAAAAACTCACTTCCCGTATGGAAAGTGTTATTGATGCTTTAGATGAAACCCTAGATGAATTTGAAGAAGAAATAGATGAGCCAAGCAAAAAGTTTGATAATCAAGGTTTGTCGCAATTACGTCGGCAAACTATTGCTTTAAAACGCTATTTAAAGCCACAAAAAGAAGCGCTTATTAGCATGGTTAATCATCACTATTCATGGCTCTTCGATGAGGATAAAGCTAAGCTTAATGAAACCACTAATTTACTAACTCGTTACCTTGAAGAATTAGACAGCTCAATAGAGCGGGCACAAATTATTCAACAAACAGTCACTAACCAAGTATCTGAGCAGCTAAATCAGCGTATGTATGTTATGTCGGTGGTGGCTGCATTATTTTTGCCACTGGGCTTTTTAACCGGCTTATTAGGCGTAAACGTAGGCGGCATACCTGGCACAGAAAGCCCTTATGCGTTCACTTTATTCGTCGTGTTTTTAGTTGTACTTACCGGCAGTATTGGCGTGTACTTTAAAAATAAAAAATGGCTGTAACAATATAAATTAATTATTTAGTGGAAGTAACGCGCTACGGGTAAAGCAATAAGCAAAGATAGCTTATAAATACGCTAGGTAATTTAAGGTGAGTCGCATCAGGTTTTTATGCAATAAAAATCTGATGCGGCTCTAAACACGCAAAAAAATTCAAATATAAAACCCTCTATATTCTCCTAAAAACAAACTACACCAAAATAAAGCAACAATTTAATTACAATAAACTAGCAAAACTCTTAACTATTTGTTACTAATATAGGAAATAATAACTAGGAAGCTCTGATAGTATTGCCTCCTAGTCTTTCTCTATAATGCCTTTAAGCAAGTGACCGCTTTAGGAGTTATTGTGTGACCAAATTAGTACTGTGGTTTATTTTTGCGTCTTTGACCTTATTAAGTTGTAGCTCGGTTAAAAAGCCAACTTTTAATAGCGATATTGTAGTGATTGATGTAGCTGATTTGAACCAATATTGGGTCGCTAAGACATCTAAGGTAGTTTTCTTACCTGGGCGTCCAAAGTAGATACCTAAAGGAATGGGTAAAGCATCTTTTTTTATTACTATTGATTCTAACGGAACTTTGGTTAGTAGAGAGTTAATTGACTCCATACCTAATGATTGGATGACACAAAAAATATTAGATAAAATGCCAATACAACAATATAAGCCTTCCATAACTAACCCGACTAAAATTCCGGTTAAGGTTAAAATAAACTCAGAATTAAAGGCACTTGTTGATATAACTTAATACTGATTAAACGTGAATATTTAAAACACCAAACTGCAACATCTGGTTGCTTTATATTTTAAGGAAAAATAATGAGAAAACTCGGAATTTCAATTGCTTTATTAGCTTTAGCAGGATGTGCATCAACAAATTATTCAGATTTTGACGTTAGTGAAGCTGTAATATCAAAGCTTAAAATTAACGAAACTCATAATTTAAATGAAAGGCAGCATAAGCTAGAAATATCTTTTGATTATGAAATATCTGAATATGTAGATGCGAACAATTTATATAATTGCTCTGTACAATTTTTAGCTTTAGATGGCACAACAATCTCAATATCAAATGGTAAAAAATCACCTTGTGAGTTGAATAAAGCCAAAGGCGAAAAATCTATAGTATGGCCAACCATATTAGATAAGGCGCACTCTCCTTCTGAAGAGCAGCTTTCTAAAATAAAGTACCCTATAGAATACTTTATAGCTATTCATCAACGAACTGGTAAAAACACGAATCGAATAATCGGAAAGTCCGCCATCCAAGTTAGCACGGTAAAAATATAGCTCACTAATTACCTAATACAGTTTGTAGAGATTATACCAATATAAAAAAGGCGAACATTTTACAATGTTCGCCTTTTTTATAGCTGCTACGCTTACTCTTGAAAGTAAGTGCCCCAACCGTCATATTCTACTTCGCATTCAACAGCAAGTGCTGCTAGCTTATCAACGTCTTCCATTATTACGTCAACATCAAGCTCTGACTCAACAACTATGTCAAAGCTCCAAATTTTTGCACCGTCTTCAAGCTCAAGCTCTGCTGGCTCTTCTACATCGTAGCCTAATTTAAAAGCGGCTAATGCGGCCTGCTCTAACTTAGGGAAGTCTTCACATACAAAGTGATGTTCTACTTCGTAAAGTATTTCAGGGTCTGAACCATCTTCGAGTAATGAAGATACGATGTCTTCACTTATTTCACGCCAGTTTTCCATTAATTTTCTCTCACTTGAGCATCTAATTCAGTTATTTTAGCAGCCATAATACTGTGCACACTTTTAGCGTGCTCGCGCGCGCTGATGTTTTTATCAAGCGATATGGGGGCTAACATTTCAATATAAATTGTACCATTATCCCAACGATTTAGTTTAATGGTTTTATGCGTTGTGCTCATACATACGGGCACTATGGGTACTTGCGCACTTAAAGCGGTATGAAATGCGCCTGTTTTTAAAGGTAATAAACCGCGTCCGTAACTGCGTGTACCTTCTGCAAACATCCATACTGATAAGCCATTTTTCTTTATTTTTTCAGCGGCTTTAGAAATAGTTCCCGCAGCTTTTGAGCGGTTTGTACGATCAATTAAAATATTCCCCGAAAGCCAATACAACTGACCAAAAAATGGCACCCACTTTAAGCTTTTTTTACCTACGCTAACACAGTTTTTAGGCACCATTGCAGGAATAGTAAATAAGTCATAACTATTTTGATGATTTGCCACATAAACCGCAGGACCAAGATTTACGCTATCCGGATGATGTTTTAGTACAACTTTAACGCCCAGCATTTTTGCTACTGAGCCAAACCAGCTCGCTATAATATGCACATTATTAGGATGAAATGGCCTCACTATTGATAACAGTAACCCAAAAATACAACTTAATAATATAAACAACAGCATAATAAAAATACGTATAACAGCAAGCAACAGAGCGTCTCCAAATATAATCGCGTTAAGCCAGCGGCTATTATAACGTTATTTTATGATCTACACGAGAAAATAGCGCACAAGTGTACGCTCAATTTTACAACAAACTAAATTTATAACAAAAAAATGGCCTGCATAAGCAAGCCGTTTAATATGAGCGAATGTGAATTAATCGCTACTCATCAATAGCATTTTCAATTGGCTCGTCATTTTGCGGGCTAAACTCTACAACAGCTTCATCTACTCTTTGTAGGCCTCGTGGTAGTTTATTACCCCTACGCCCTCGCTCGCCATAATAATGCTCTAAATCACTTGGTTTAAGCGTTAGTTTTCGCTTACCTGCATGCAGCGTTACACTACTGCCCTCAGGCACTACTGCTAATACTTTTACAAACTCTTCGCGGGCTTGTACTTTAGCCCCCGGAATAGAAATTATTTTATTACCTTTACCTTTACCTAATTTTGGTAAGTCGCGCAGCGGAAATAACAACATCCGCCCTTCGTTGGAAATGGCCATACAATAATCACTAGCGACCTCGTTAACCCTAATTGGCGACAGTAATAAACCGCCTTTAGGTACGCTCACCAATGCTTTGCCGTTTTTGTTTTTACTCACTAAGTCTTTAAAGTCAGTAATAAAGCCATAACCTGCGTCTGATGCCATAAGTAATACTTGGTTATCTTCACCCATTACTACGTGCTCAAAGTTAGCGCCTGCACTAAGGTTAAAACGCCCTGTCATGGGCTCACCTTGGCTACGTGCTGAGGGCAGGCTATGCGCATCGGTTGCAAACGCTCGTCCTGCTGAATCTAAAAACACGGCGGGCTGATTACTCTTACCCCGAGCTGAGGCTCTATAAGCATCACCGGCTCGATAACTTAACCCTTGCACATCTAAATCATGTCCTTTGCCAACGCGTGCCCAGCCCTTGTCTGAAAGCACCACAGTGACCGACTCTGATGGGATTAAATCTTTTTCATTTAACGCTTTTGCTTCTAGGCGTTCAACAACTGGCGAGCGACGGTCGTCGCCATATATTTCAGCCGCTTCTTGAATTTCTTTTTTAAGCAACGTTGACATACGACGATCTGAGCCTAGCGTTTGCTGCAATTTATCACGCTCTTTAGCGAGTTCATCTTGCTCACCACGTATTTTAAATTCTTCTAACTTAGCTAAATGACGAAGTTTTAGCTCTAAAATAGCTTCTGCTTGTATGTCTGTTAAATCAAAGCGCTCCATTAATACTGGCTTTGGTTTATCTTCGCTGCGAATAATTTCAATCACTTCGTCAATATTTAAAAAGGCTGCTAATAAGCCTTCTAAAATATGTAAACGCGCTAACACTTTATCTAAACGATATTGTAGACGTCGACGTACTGTTTCGCGTCTAAACACTAACCACTCGGTTAAAATAGTCAGTAAATTTTTAACTTGCGGACGCCCATCTAGGCCAAGCATATTTAAGTTTACACGATAGCTTTTTTCTAGATCTGTGGTGGCAAATAAGTGCGCCATTAACGGCTCAGCTTTAATGCGATTTGAACGCGGAATAATGACGATTCGAGTCGGGTTTTCGTGATCTGACTCATCGCGTAAATCGGCTACCATTGGCAGCTTTTTAGCGTTCATTTGCGCTGCAATTTGCTCCAGTACTTTACCACCAGAGCACTGATGTGGCAGTGCGGTAATAACTATATCACCCTGTTCTTGCGTATAAACTGCACGCATTTTGATTGAACCACGCCCAGTTTTATATATTTTGTGAATATCGGCTTTTGGGGTAATTATTTCTGCGTCTGTAGGGTAATCTGGCGCATGTACCAAGGTGAGTAATTCTTCAAGCTCAGTTTTTGGTTTATCAAGTAATAAGCAACAGGCACTGGCTACTTCACGCACATTATGAGGCGGAATATCGGTTGCCATACCAACTGCAATACCCGTTATACCATTGAGTAATATATGCGGTAAACGCGATGGCAGTACCACAGGCTCATCCATGGTGCCGTCAAAGTTTGGCGTCCAATCTACCGTCCCTTGGCCTAGCTCTTTGAGGAGTATTTCAGAGAACTTAGATAAACGTGCTTCGGTATAACGCATTGCCGCAAACGATTTAGGATCGTCGGCCGCGCCCCAGTTTCCTTGCCCGTCAACCAATGGATAACGATAAGAAAACGGCTGCGCCATTAATACCATTGCTTCATAACAGGCACTATCACCATGGGGATGGTATTTACCTAGTACGTCACCTACGGTACGGGCTGATTTTTTATACTTGGCATTAGCCGATAATCCCAGCTCGCTCATAGCATAAATAATACGTCGCTGTACTGGTTTTAAGCCATCGCCCACATGGGGTAATGCCCTATCCATAATTACGTACATAGAATAGTTTAAGTAGGCGTCTTCGGTAAAACGCCCCATTGTTTGTTGCTCAATTCCTTGCATTAGCAAGGTATCTGTATCACTCATTAAAGCTTACCTAGTTTTTCTTATAGCTTACACGGTAGATCACATTGGCGTAATCATCGCTTACCAATAGACTGCCGTCACCTAATTCTGCAAATGCAACAGGGCGTCCATATGTTGTTTCGTCTTGCATAAAGCCTGTAATAAATGGCGTATATTTAGTTACACGGCCTTGCTCAATGCTCGCTAATGCCACTTTATAACCTGACTTTTTAGAACGGTTCCACGAGCCATGTTCAGCAACAAATAATTGCTGCTTATAGTTTGCTGGAAATTGTTTACCGTTATAAAAATGAATGCCTAAAGGCGCTACATGTGCCGGTAATGCTAGTGCAGGTGAAGTATAGTCAGCAATTTTTTTACCTTTTCCAAATTCAGGGTCAATAATTGCGCCCGCGTGAATATACGGAAAACCAAAATGCTCGCCCTCTTTAGTGACTCTATTTAGCTCATCTGGCGGAATGTCATCCCCCATCATGTCGCGACCATTGTCGCTAAACCATAACGCTTGTGTGCTAGGGTGAAAGTCAAACCCTACTGAGTTACGTACGCCTTGCGCCAGTGTAGTAATTTGCTTGGTTTCTACGTTTAACGCAAAAATACGGCCAAAACGCTCGTCTTCAGCGCAAATATTACAAGGTACACCAACCGGAATTATTAGCTCGCCAGTTGGGGCAAAGCGTAAAAATTTCCAACCATGATGGCGCTCTGATGGCAGCGCATCGTAAAGCACCTCAAACTGTGGATTTTTTAGTTGCGTATCAATATTTTTAAAACGAATGATGCGGTGTACTTCACCAACATATAAATCGCCATCTTTAATTGCTAAACCTGAAGGCATATTTAAGCCCTCTGCAACCAGCATTTTTTTATCTGCTACGCCATCGCTGTTATGATCAATAAGTGCATATACATTGCCTGCTTTGCGCGAGCCAACATATACTATGCCTTTTTTTGATACTACAACTTGCCGTGCATTTTCAACATCACTGGCAAATAAGCTAAGCTCAAACCCCGGGGCTACCGTGAGTTTATCTAATATATTTTTAGCCATTACGGTATTGCTAGTTAAACCTAGTAATAGCACTATTTTTAGTACCGTATTCATATATTCTCCTTGTTTTTTTAAACGCAGACGCTAATTAAACTTGTGCCTTGTTACCGTGATCCTCTAGCCATTGACGCCTATCTGCAGAGCGTTTTTTAGCCAGTAACATATCCATCATTTCCATGGTTAATTCTTCTTCATCCAAGGTGAGTTGCACTAAACGCCGGGTATTTGGATCCATAGTAGTTTCACGCAGTTGCAACGGGTTCATTTCACCCAAGCCTTTAAATCGCTGTACGTTTACTTTACCGCGTTTTTTCTCAGCTTCAATGCGCGCTAAAATACCGGTTTTTTCGTCTTCATCTAGTGCGTAATAAACATCTTTACCAATATCGATTCTAAAAAGTGGTGGCATAGCAACATACACATGCCCTGCTTTTACTAGTGGCTTAAAGTGGCGCACAAATAAGGCGCACAATAGGGTAGCTATGTGTAACCCATCCGAGTCAGCATCGGCTAATATACATATTTTATTATAGCGCAGCGCTGTTAAATCGTCTGAATCTGGGTCTATACCTAATGCCACCGAAATATCGTGCACCTCTTGCGATGCTAATATTTGCCCAGAATCAACTTCCCAAGTATTTAATATTTTACCACGCAGCGGCATTATTGCTTGAAACTCACGGTCTCGCGCTTGCTTAGCCGAGCCACCTGCCGAGTCACCTTCTACTAAAAATAGCTCGGTGCGATCGTTATCTGCGGCACTACAATCGGTTAATTTTCCCGGAAGTGCAGGCCCTGCGGTTACGCGTTTACGGATCACTTTTTTAGCAGCACGTAAACGTCGCTGCGCATTAGAAATACACAATTCAGAGAGTTGCTCTGCAATATCGGTATGCTCGTTTAGCCATAAACTAAAGGAGTCTTTTACTACGCCCGATACAAATGCCGCACATGAGCGTGACGATAACTTTTCTTTAGTTTGACCGGCAAACTGCGGATCTTGCATTTTAACTGAAAGCACATAACTACAACGCTCCCAAATATCATCTGGGGTGAGTTTTACACCTCGTGGTAATAAATTTCTAAACTCACAAAACTCACGCATTGCCTCAAGTAAACCTTGGCGTAAACCGTTTACATGAGTACCGCCTTGTGCGGTAGGTATTAAGTTTACGTAACTTTCAGCTATTGACTCGCCCCCTTCAGGTAGCCAAATCAATGCCCAGTCAGCACCTTCAATTGAGCTTGAAAACTCACCTACAAAGGGCACATCTGGTAATGTTTCGTAGCCTTTAATGGCTTCAATTAAGTAATCTTTTAAACCCGTTTCGTAAAACCATTCTTGGGTTTCTTTAGTTTGCTTATTAACAAACTTAATGCGTAAGCCTGGGCATAACACGGCTTTAGCTTTTAATAAGTGATTTAGTTTAGTGATTGAATAGTTAGGCGAATCAAAGTAACTAACGTCTGGCCAAAAACGTACTGTGGTACCGGTATTGCGCTTACCCACCACGCCAATTACGCTTAAGTCTTCAACTTTTTCGCCATTTTCAAATGCCATTCTGTATTGCTGGGCATCTCGTCTAACGGTCACTTCTACGCGGGTTGATAGCGCATTTACAACCGAAATACCAACGCCGTGTAAACCACCCGAAAACTGATAGTTTTTGTTAGAAAACTTACCACCAGCATGCAGTTTGGTAAATATTAGCTCAACCCCGGGAATACCTTCCTCTGGGTGAATATCAATAGGCATACCACGGCCATCGTCACTCACTTCGAGCGAGTTATCTTCGTGTAAGATCACATCTATTCGAGTGGCATGGCCGGCCATTGCTTCATCGACACTATTATCGATAACTTCTTGGCCTAAATGATTTGGCCGCGAGGTATCTGTATACATACCGGGGCGGCGTTTTACCGGATCTAACCCATTGAGTACTTCAATAGCTTCGGCGTTATAATTTTGCTGACTCATAATTTTTATCTTTATATGCGCTAACTAGTTTTATTTAATTTAAGAAAATCGACAATGCTTGCAATAGTGCGCTCAAAGCCAATAAAGCTGTGATCACCACCAAATTCTATTAATTGCTTACAGTGTGAATAATAATTTACTGCGTGTTGAAAATTTAACACTTCATCACCCGTTTGTTGCAACAAGTACAACAACTCAGGGTGCTTTAACTCGCTCAATGTTAATACTTTTAAAGCATCTATATGACGGTTATTTAGTTCATAATTATAATCTTGATACGGATTATAATTTGCCCCAAGTAAAGGCTGTAATAAATTGCCCGGTGCTACCGCTGGGTTAATAACCACCGCAGGAATATGATAACGCTGCGATAAATAGGTGGCAAAAAAACCGCCTAATGAACTACCTAATAACGCGGTATTAGGTGTGATTAACTGCTCTAACTCGATAATAGCTTGCAGAGGTTCGTGGTTTAAACGTGGCACATAATAGTCAACATCATAGTGTGCCATAAGCTCACCAAAGCGCACAGCTTTATATGATTTTTCAGAACTATTAAAACCGTGAATATAAATTACGCGCTTAACCATATCACGTCCGTATTTATATGCACTTGCCCTTGCGATGAGTTTATATAAAGCATTCTATAAGCTGGGCCATTATTTTGCTGTTGCCACGCTTTACTGTGCTTAGTAAATTGCACTGAGCTTGCCGGCGTAGCGTAAATATCAAGCTCTCTAAAACATTGCGTATAATCATTATGCACATGACCATGAATAAGCGCAGCAACATTGCCATTATTAACCAACGTATTTAATAGTTGTGGGCCATTTTCGAGCATATGTTTATCTAAATAACCGTTTATTGGCAACGGATTATGATGGCAAAATACCAGTTGCTTGCTAACTGGCTGCGCTAAACAATCGGATATTTCATTTAAATGCTCACTTGTCACCCAACCGGCTGGAGTGAGCCCTTTGGAGTTAATAAGTAATAGCTCAATATCAGTGCTTGCGTTATTAGTTAGGTTATTAGCCACTAAGCGTTTTGCCGCTTTTATTTGTCCACCACTGATTTGCTCAAGCAAGGCAATTTCGTCATGATTACCTGGTAGCCAAAATACTGGGCAAGTAAGTGTACTGTTGCTTATAAGCTCACTAAATAATAAGTAAGATTCCACACTATGATCTTGTGTTAAATCACCGCCAAATACCACTGCATCTAGTTGTTGTAACGCCATATGTTCAAGCGCTTGTTGAAAATATGTGGCTGTATTTACCCCAAAGTACTCAGCATTTCTATCGGCAAATAAATGGCAATCTGTAACATGAGCAATACGTAAAGATGGCTTATTAAAAGTATAAGTATCATCAAACCAAGCCATTATTTACATCCCAATTTAGCGTGGCTTGGCCATGCTCAACACACGCCACCAGCCAATCATATAAAAAGGCGTTAAGCTGATATTTTTCATCTTTTTGATGCATTTTAGGATTAGGATAACCGTAAGAAGGTTTTATGCGCTGATGATAGTCGTGATGAATAATTTCGGCCACTTTCGCATCATTATAAAGCCTAACGGTTAAGTATAATGGGGTAATGCCTTTTACCATTCCTGATAGCTGTTTAATTGACACATCCATAGTGTATTTAGCCATGTCATCTATTTTTACAGCAAACTCACTGTTACCCAACTTTACCTCGCGAATACTCTGTTTAGTTTGCTCGCTTGGTAATAACTTTAAAAGCCGCACGTAATTATGCTCGCAAAGTGTTAAATACTTTGGAAGGTTTTGAATATATCTTTGGGTTGCTAAAAGTGCTGTCAAAGTACCGCCATTACAATTTATAAATTACTATTTATGTATAAAATTTATGCCCACTTGTTGATCATACCATCACGATTGAGCGCTAACCATTGCAAACAAATAACCGTTGCAGCATTGTCTATTTCCCCACTATTAAGCCGTGCCAGTGCATCATCTAGTGTTAATATATGGGTTTTAATATCCTCCCCTTCCGTTTCTAAACCGTAAACTCCGCTGTTTACTTGGCTTAAATCGGCGCGGGCTAAATATAAATGTAACCGCTCAGTAGTGCCGCCGGGGCTTGAAAGATACGAAAGCATAAACTCGAGCTCGGTTAAATTAAGTCCGGCTTCTTCATAGGCTTCTTTTTTTACTACCGCTGCATAATCCTCACTGCCATCGGTCATACCTGCAATACATTCTAACAGCCATGGCGAATGTTTGCTTTTTATTGCACCAATGCGTATTTGCTCTATTAATAACACTGTATCGGTTACAGGGTCGTAAGGCAGCACGGCAATAGCATCGCCGCGTTCTAAAATTTCACGGCTAATGAGTTGCGACTCGCCACCGGCAAATAATGCATGTTCAAATTGATATAAGTTAATTTTAAAAAAACCATCGTAAAGGTTAGTAATAGGTTTTAATCTCACATCTTGGTGAGTAAATTCGATCAACTTTTTATTGGTCATATAACTACCTCTTACTTATTTTAATAAACTAAAGTGGATTAATATATTCTGTTACACTTACAAACATTGTTTTACTCATTTTTTTTTTTAGTTATGAGCCAAAACAGGTTAACATGCCCAATAGTATAAAATTTGTCTAAGGACCGAACCACACATGAAAAAGAACATCCTTGCGGCGCTGGTTAGTTTATCATGCGCAATTGGCGCTACAGCTGCTCACGCTGAAGATTTACTGCAAGTTTTTGAAATTGCGACAGCAAACGATCCTACCGTGTTAAAGGCAAAAGCCCAAGCGGATGCACAATCTTATCAAAGTGATCGTGCGATGAGCGCATTATTACCTCAAATAGGTTTAAGCTTAGGCTACGAAAAAAGTGACTCTACCTCTTTTCAAGTTGATGAAAGTACCTTCAACCAAGTTAAACTAGAAAGCGATACTGACCAATTCACTCGTGGTGTTAGCTTAAGCCAAACACTGTTTGATTTAGGCGCATGGAATAACCTAGGTATTGCTGATAAACAAGCTTTACAAGCCAGTGCACAGTACGATTTTGCTAAGCAAGATTTAATAGTACGTGTTGCCGATGGTTACTTTAATGTATTAAGTGCTATCGATAGCCTTGAATTTGTTAAAGCTGAAAAGCGCGCTATTGAACGCCAATTAGAGCAAACAAAGCAACGCTACGCGGTAGGCCTAACTGCTATTACCGACGTACACGAAGCCCAAGCTCAGTTTGATAACTCAGTAGCACAAGAAATTGTTGCCGGTAATGCCGTAGAAACAGCACGTGAACTACTGCGCGAAATAACAGGTAAGTACCACGCAAAACTTGACGTTTTAAATACCGAAACATTTTCAACTGTAAAGCCAAATAAACCCTCTAGCGACTTAGTTAAAGTGGCTGAAGAAAAGAACTTAAATTTACAAGTAGCAAAAGTCACAGTTGATATAGCTAAAGATCAAATTGAGCTAGCGAAAGCAGGCCACTACCCAAAATTAACACTTGATGCGCGTTACGGTGATTCTTTAACCAATCGCGACACAAACGGTGCAAGTTTTGATAACCAACCTCGTGCCGATTCGACCACTATAGGTATTAACTTTAGTGTGCCTCTTTACTCAGGTGGTGCCACGGTTGCTGCAACTAATCAAGCACGTGCATTTTACGTCGCTGCAAGCCAAGATTACGAAACTAACTATCGCGCAGTTACACGCACAGTTATTACTTCTTATAATCAAGTGGTTTCAGATATAGCGACCTTTAGAGCGCTAGAGCAAGCGGTTATATCTGCCGAGAGTGCACTTAAAGCAACTGAAGCAGGTTTTGAAGTAGGTACTCGTACTATTGTTGATGTACTTGTTAGTACACAAAATTTGTACAATGCAAAACGTAACCTTGCCAATGTTCGCTATCGCTACGTGGTATCTACGCTGCGTTTAAAGCAAGCAACAGGAACACTGACAAATGCTGACTTAATGGCGATTAATAAAGGTTTAAACGCAATTTAACACAGCTTAGTCTAGTAACTAAAAAGCCAGCATTTTGCTGGCTTTTTGTGTTTTATAGCGCTTAGCGTTAAACTAGCGTTTTTATTATTAGAGAATTTTTTGTGGTTACCTCATCTCCTTTTAAAATATCTTTTTTGGGTCCTCGTTACTGGTTAACTTGGGTGGGTGTTTTCTTTTTATATTTAATTTCATGGCTACCACAAAAGCTACAACTAGCAATGGGCAAGCAGCTTGGCCGATTAGTGCATAAATATATGAAACGACGCCGCCATATTGCTGAGGTAAATATAAAACACTGCTTCCCAGATATGAGCGAAGCAGACCAGCAAGCATTAGTATTAAAAAACATGGAAAATACCGGAATGGCTATGGTCGAAACTGGTATGGCATGGTGGTGGCCAAAGTGGCGAGTACAAAAAGCTTACGGCTCAATTAAAGGGCTTGAGCACTTTGAGCGCATTCAAGCGTCGGGCAAAGGCGTGTTAATGCTAGTTCCGCATATTTTGCATCTTGAAATGGCGAGCCGTGTAATGGGATTAAAATACCAAGGCTTAGGTTTTTATCGCCCGCACAACAATCCGCTTATGGAATACTTTACTACCAATGGCCGCTTGCGCTCTAACGAATATTTAATTGGCCGAAAAGACGTAAAAGGTTTATTAAAAGCACTTAAAAACAAAAAAATATGTTACTACTTACCTGATCAAGATTATGGTCGTAAGCATTGTGAATTTGTGCCATTTTTTGCCGTACCAGACACAGCAACAACCACAGGAACGCTAATGTTTGCAGCCAGTAAACACTGTGAAACAGTTAGTTTAGTTAGCCGTCGCGACGAACACGGTAAATACCACTTAGAAGTATTACCTGAACTTGAAAACTTCCCCAGTGGCGACAAGAAAGCCGATGTCACTCGTGTTAACCAACGTATAGAGCAAGCAATTAATGCCGCTCCTGAGCAATATATGTGGCTACACCGCCGTTTTAAAACACGCCCCGATGAAAATAGCACTTCTTTTTATTAAAAGTAATGGTATAACAATAGATAATAAAAATAAAAATGAGTACCAACTATGTGGTTCTGGATTAAACATTTATCACTGGCTGCGGGGCTAATAATTCTCGCAGTCTACTTTTTATTAGGTGATGGTCCAGTATTTGATTTTAAAGAATCAAACAATGCAGCGGCGCAAGGATTAAGTCGGTTTTACTCTTCAATTCGTAATAAAGTGAGCGACGAGCAAGGTAAGTTTGTATTGCAGCTTAAAAAGCCAGAACAAACTCTTGAGCGTGTTTTAGCTGAGCGCATGCGTATTATTGAACCGATTCCAAAAACCTGGACAGGTAAAATTGAGCCTCGACGCTTTGAAAACGGGTCAACACTAAAAAAGGCGTTATCGCAATATGCCAGTAATGAAGGCATAGAGTTATATTGGTATTTAAGTAAAGATTACGTCGTTAAAGATCATTTTAGAGTCGATAGCAATTTCACTTCTACCTTGTATCAAGTAGGGCGTGCAATTAACGACGACTTTGAAAACGAAGTATACACTTACTTATGTCATAAACAGCGCGCGGCCGTAATTACTGAACTACCTTCTGAATTTGTTCGCACTAACTGCTTACAACTTAAAACTTGAACTTAATAATTAGCACTTTGATACTCATCTGAGTATCAAAGTGACGCGCGCTTAACCAAAGTTCAAGTTAACTTAATTCAAACACAGTTTGCCAGATTGCAGTTACATTTTTAATGTCATCACTAAATTGTGCACGCTCTGCGCGGCGCCCTTGCTGATCTAAACTCAACACATGATAGCGCGAACGGTAATTAATATACGCCTGAATTAATTGCTGCTTTTGCGCCTTGGTAATGCAGCCAAGCTTTGCAGCATCAGTTAAAATTCTGACGTTATCGGAATACACACATAGCTCTTCAAATTGTTGCGCATAATTTAGCACTAAGTACTGAGTAATAAATTCAATATCTGTCATTGCGCCAACATCTTGCTTTAAATCAAATTGCTGCTCATTTCCTGTTGCTAAATGTTCACGCATTTTTTCACGCATTTTTATTACATCGTCTTTGAGCACTTTTTTATCGCGCGGCTGACACAGTATATTTTTACGAATTTGCGCAAAACGCTCAACAAATTCAGCTTGCCCTAAAATCAGCCTAGCTCGCACTAGCGCTTGATGCTCCCACGTCCATGCCTGTGTTTGTTGGTAATGATTAAAGCTCTCTAGGTTAATTGCCAGCAACCCCGATGCGCCTTCAGGGCGTAGTCGTGTATCAAGCTCATATAAAATCCCCGAAGCGGTTCGGGTATTAAATAAATGCATTAAACGTTGCGCCAATTTTAAATAAAATTGCCTTGAATCTATTGGCTTTACACCATTAGTTTGGCTGCTGCCATCGTGGTTATGTACAAAGACTAAATCTAAATCAGAGTCATAACCCACTTCAAAGCCACCGGTTTTACCATAGGCAATAACCGCAAAACCTTTGCTTTCGTCGTTAGTACTAGGTGGCATACCAAAGCGTTTTACACAATTGTGCCATGCAATATTAACGGCCTGATCGACAATAGCCTCCGCCAGTGCCGTTAAATGATCGCTCACCTTCATTACATCCATAACATCGGTGGCATCGGCAGCGGCAATTCGTAACTGATGCGTTTGTTTAAACTGTCGTAACGCCTCCATTTGCATTTCTAAGTCGTCGGGCTCAATACGTAAAAAATATTGCCTAATTTCGTCTTTATAGGCGCTTAAAGGTGTTGGCTTATAAAGTACTGCGGGGTCTATTAGCTCATCAAGCAAAATAGGGTAAAGCGAAATATGCTCACCTATCCATTTACTATAACAACACAATAATACTAACTGCTTTAAGGCACCTGGGTTTTCGTATAACAGCTCTAAATAGGCGGTACGCGAAATTATTTTATTGAGTATTTGGCAAATAACATTAAATGTTTCGGCAGTGGCATTAAAGTCGTTCATTTGTTTGAGTAAAACCGGCATTAATTTATCAAGAATATTACGCCCTCGATTACCCACTTTTGCTTTAGATATACGTTGTTTAAAGTCGTGTAGTGGTGTTTGCCAATCTTCCCTGGGATCATTTAAAAAACTCACATCACCATGATCCCAAGTACTAATAAATGCGCCTTCGCAAGTATCTAGCGGCTCGGTTTCCTCCCCTATTACATGATTAAACTCATTATGAATTTGCCCCATTACATGCTCTAAATAGCTTAACGTAGCGCTAAAGTCGGGCTGATTGAGTAAATAGTTTAAACGTTGCTGATTTAGCTCCTCATCCGGGAGGGTTTGCGTTTGTTGGTCATCAAATATTTGTAGGTACTGCTCTACTTTACGCAGGTATAAGTAGTTTTTTTGCAGATCTTTTGCTTCAAGCTCATCAATTACTTGGCTTAAGCTAAGCTCTTTAAGGGCGTGTAATAATGATTGAGTTTGCAAATTAGCCTCTCGCCCACCACGTACCATTTGTAGTGCTTGTACAATAAATTCAACTTCTCGTATTCCGCCTGCGCCTAGTTTTATATTGTTGGTTAGGCGCTTACGACGTACTTCTTGAGCAATCATCAACTTCATTTTTCGCAGCGACTCAATCACCGAAAAGTCAATATAGCGTCTATATACAAACGGCTTTAATAGCTGGTTAAACTCGCTAAAATAAATGTTAGGCGTGCCAATTAAGCGCCCTTTTAACATGGCATAACGTTCCCAATCACGGCCTTGCTCTTGGTAATAATCTTCAATTGCATTAAAGCTCATAACTAACGGGCCACTTTCACCAAAAGGTCGCAGTCGCATATCTACTCTAAATACTTGGCCGTCAACGGTCACTTGATTAAGTGCGGTTATTAACTTTTGCGCCACTTTGGTATAAAACACTTGGGCTTCGAGCGAGCGACGCCCGCCTTGAGTTTTAATATTACGAGGATAGGCAAAAATAAGATCTATATCTGATGAGTAATTTAGCTCTTGTCCGCCAAGCTTACCCATTCCTAACACCATTAAAGGCAATGGCTGACCTTGTTCATTTAAAGGCTCACCATTGGTTTTTGCCACCTGTGTATAAGCCCACTGATTTGCACTTTCTATTAGGTTATCTGCTAATTGGCTTACATACTTGATACTATCGGCAATTGGGTTGTCGCAACATAAATCTAAAAAAGCCACTTTAAGCCAGTACTTTTCTCGGTATTGCCGCAGTAATTTATGGCAATCGCGCTCATCAATATTATTTAGGTCTAAGTCAATAAAAGGAGCTGCAATCACCCTATTTTTAATTTCGGTGTTACATAATAACCAGTTTTTTAGCTCAGGTTGCGATGTTAAACAGCGCCATGCAAAGTCACTCAAGGCTAATAACCGTACCAGCGCTAATTCTTGCTTTTGTTGTGGATAAAGCTGTTCGAAGCGTGTTTCGCCAAGTTTTTGTAATTGAATGGGAAGTTGCTTTACGTTACTCATCAATACTCTCTTTTATATCATCAATAACCGTACTAGAATGATTAAAAACCTATTAAGGTAAATACTACTTAGGAAAACCATGTCATATTTGTCATTATCTAACACTAGTTTACTTGCGATTGCTATTAGTTTTATTGTTATTTGCGTGATCATAATGAGCTTAAGAATAACCACTCAACTAAAAGCAAAACAAGCGCTTAAAGATGAGTTAGCGCAGCATGATAACTTTGCAATGGGGATTAGTTTTGCCTCAGAAATATCGGTGGTGATTGCCTCAGTAGCATTTTTATTTGATGAAATAAGCATAAGCACAGCGCAATCGAACCCATTAAAAGTGATCTTTTTAATCGTTTTATTATTTTTATTTATTAAAGTAGGTCACTTAATTCATCGCAAATGGATTTTGCATCGTTTTAATGAAGAAGCCGCTATTTTAAAACAAAATGTCTGCGCCGCACTGGTCGACTCAGGTATGTTAATTGCTAACTGTATTATTACTTTAGGGCTTTACACTTGGACTCACACTCAAGGTTTTAGCAGTTTACTCATTGCCTTTGTAAGTTTTTTTGTACTACAAGGTATGTTTGCTTTTGATAGTAAAATACGTGAATACCACTTTGCCAAAGCTAACCAAGGCGCATCACTACAAAGTAACTTTGGCCTTGAAAATACCTCTATTGGTATTCGTTACGCGGGTAAATCAATTGGTTTATCGCTGGCCGCGTATGCTGGTTTGTCCAGCGCAGCGTTTCAAAATGGTAAGATGGTCGAAAATTTATTTACACTCGTGATGCATTGCGGTGTAATGTGGGTGCTACTTTACAGTTTAACTTATGTAATAAAAAAGATTTCGTTACCAAATATCGATACTTCGCTGGAAATTGATCATCAAGATAATATTGGTATTGCTTGTATCGAATTTGCGGTTTTTTGTGCTGTAGGTTATTTGCTTATTAGTATGTTTTCAATTTAACACCAAGCTGATTAAATATAATATTTAATCAGCTTGTGAACACTTTGCTTAAGTGTAATGGGGCCTTATGCTATTTGATGTAACCAATTATCTGTTAGTTGATATAGATAATGAGTTTAGCAGAGCATTTGCTGAGTACTCTTTTAATCATGCTCAGAGCCAATCACCCAGCGGGTTAATAGCAGCTGGTAGCCACACCCGGCAGTTAGTAAAAATGATGTTTGATGAACTTATAAAAGATTACTGCTATTGCGACTTTGAAAATGAAATTAGTGTATCAGAGCTCGCTACCTACTTGCATGATCATCATAAAATTAAAGGCGTATTATTTAACCGTGTTGATTACTTACTTGGCGATGATAAACAGCGCTTTATTTATAACTCACTACACAAAAGTCGCTTTTTAGTTAGCCAAGACGAAAATGGCTTTTCGTTTAGCCCAGTAACAGACCCAGGGCATTCAAATCACTTATCGTGCCATACCGATATAGCGCAAGCATCACTAAACCTAATAGAGACTGGTGAGCAATTTAATAAAAATAAATAATTGCACCTAGCTCACAGCTTACTTACCATAGCGGCATATAACTTTTATGCACTAACCAATAAGTGACACCACATGCGAGTTCCTCATATTTATCAGGCATCGAGTATTGCCTTAAACACTCCCGTTACATTAGATGACGACGCTGCAGGGCATATTGGCCGAGTATTGCGAATGAAAGTAGGCGAGCACGTGTCTATTTTTAATGGTGAAGGCGGTGAATACCTTAGTGAAATTATTGAGGTGACTAAAAAAAATGTCGTGGTTATGCCACAACAGCTAAATACTCATGATGTAGAGTCGCCCTTAAAAATTCACTTAGGCCAATGCGTATCCCGTGGCGATAAAATGGATTTTACCATTCAAAAATCGGTGGAACTGGGCATTACCGAAATCACCCCTATTTTTAGTCAGCGTTGCGGCGTTAAATTGATGGGCGATCGACTTGATAAAAAACACCAACAATGGCAAAAAATAGCCATAGCCGCCGCAGAGCAATCTGGGCGTAATTTTGTACCTGTTGTTCATCCGCCGGTAGATCTAAAGCAATGGCTTGCACAGCAAAGTGCAGCAATTAAGCTCACTTTGCATCCACGTGCCGAGCACAGTATCAAAACAATTACCGTCCCAAAAGATGGCGTACGCTTTTTAGTTGGCCCTGAAGGCGGCTTTACTGATGAGGAAATGGCGCAAACAAAGCAACAAAACTTTGTAGATATTCGCTTAGGCCCGCGCGTATTACGCACCGAAACAGCAGCATTAACTGTTTTAAGTGCATTACAGCTGCAGTTTGGCGACTTAGCTAATTGAAATAACTAAAAGTACCCACATATATATATTAATATTCATATTAAGGCACAGCGCATGGCAATTAAGTTAGGCATTATTTCAGATCCTATTAGCGGATTTAATATTAAAAAAGACACTGGTTTTGCAATGATGATGCAAGCGCAAGCACGTGGCTATGAAATTTACTATATGGAAATGGATGATCTTTCACTACGCCAAGGTCAGGCATATGCTACAGCTGCAAAAGCACAGGTTTTTGACGATCCAAACAATTGGTACCAGCTTGAGCAAAAAACCACTATTGCACTTGGCGATTTAGACGTTATTTTAATGCGTAAAGATCCCCCTTTTGATACCGAATACATATACGCAACGTATATTTTAGAGCGTGCCGAACAAGCAGGTACACTCATAGTTAACAAGCCACAAAGCCTGCGCGACGCAAACGAAAAGCTGTTTACAGCTTGGTTTAGCGAACACACGCCCGACACTTTAGTAACGCGCAGCCAAAAGCAAATTCGTGAGTTTTTAGCGCAGCATAAAGACATTATTTTAAAACCGCTTGATGGCATGGGTGGCGCGTCGATTTTTAGAGTTAAAGCAGACGATGCTAACATTGGTGTAATTTGTGAAACATTAACCGAGCACGGCAGTCGCTTTGCCATGGTACAAAATTATGTTCCAGAGATCACTCAAGGCGATAAGCGCGTATTGGTTGTTGATGGCGAAGTAATTCCATATTGCTTGGCGCGTATTCCACAAAACGGAGAAACACGCGGTAACTTAGCCGTAGGTGGACGCGGCGAAGCACGTCCTTTAAGTGAATCCGATTTAAAAATTGCACAAGCTGTGGCACCAACACTTAAAGAAAAAGGCCTAATTTTTGTCGGCTTAGATATTATTGGCGACAAATTAACCGAAATTAACGTAACCGCACCAACCTGTGTTAAAGAAATTGAAGCGGCGTACGATATTTCAATTACGGGTATTTTATTTGACGCAATTGAAAAACGACTCGCTAAATAAGTTAGCGTTATTAAAAGCGCTTTCATATTGTAAGGTTTAAGGTATTCATTATTTTTAAATCGTATGAAAGTGCTTATTTTGTTTTAAAAACATGGGTATGTGCCATACTAAAAATTCATTAACTAAAAAGGGTGAAATCTATGCAGTCATTAGAAAATCATTTTTTAATCGCAATGCCGTCGATGCAAGACCCTTTTTTTAAACGTGCTGTTACCTATATTTGTGAGCACAATGAAGACGGGGCTATGGGCTTGGTAATCAACCAACCTATTAATATTACCGTAGGTGAGTTACTCGATAAAATAGAAATTGATAACGACAAAACTCAGCAAGCAGCGCAAGTTAGCGTATATGCTGGCGGGCCGGTTAAAACCGACCGTGGTTTTGTACTGCACTCTCCAAAGCATGGTTACTCTGCGAGCCAAACGCTCAGCAGTGATATCATGATCACCACCTCTAAAGATGTACTCGCTTCGTTAACCACAGCACAAGCACCTGAACAATTTATTATTACTTTGGGCTACTCTGGCTGGGAGCAAGGTCAATTAGAACAAGAGCTATTGGATAATAGCTGGCTGATAATTAAAGCTGATCCGAAAATTATTTTTGACACCCCCGTTGAAAAACGCTGGGAAAAAGCAGTTTCTATGCTCGGCTTTGATATAAGCCAACTCAGCCCTGAAGCTGGTCATGCTTAACAAGATAAACTTATGACAAAAAAAAACTTCAAGCCGCAAGGCCAGCGTACTGTAATGGGCTTTGACTTTGGCACCAAAAGTATTGGTATTGCTATAGGTCAAGAGCTCACTGGCAGCGCATCGAGCCTTAAAGCTGTAAAAGCACAAGATGGCATTCCTAATTGGGATGACATAGCAGTACAAGTAAACGAATGGCAGCCCGATTTAATGGTGGTGGGTTTACCGCTAAATATGGATGGCACCGCCCAAGAGGTAACTTTTAAAGCTAAAAAGTTTGCTAATCGATTACACAATCACTATGCCATACCGGTAGAAACACAAGATGAGCGCTTAACCACCGCCGATGCTAAAGCGCGCTTGTTTGAGCAAGGCGGTTATAAAAACTTAGGCAAAGGCAAAGTAGATAACATGTCTGCGGTGATTATTTTAGAGAGCTTTTTTGAAACAAGTTACGGTGAGTGAAAATATTAGGTGTTAGGCTTTGAATATCAGAGCTTTTAAGCTGATACCCAAAGCCTTCTCTTTAACTTAACTAATATTGCCTTTATCATCAAGGCCATCAATAGTGACCCCTTGTAAAAAGCCCGCCCCTTGCTGCTCATTGTTGCGCAGCTTTATCATTAAGCGCAAATCGTTCGCCGAATCGGCATGGTGCAATGCATCTGCATAATTGATTCGTTGCTGTTTATACAGCTCAAATAAGGCCTGATCAAAGGTCTGCATACCCATTTCTTTCGATTTAGCCATGGTTTCTTTAATACCGCCTATATCACCATTTTTAATTAGCTCTGCAACCATAGGTGAATTAAGTAATATTTCAATAGCAGCAACTCGACCTTGCCCGTCAGATGTGGGGATCAGCTGCTGGGCAATAATAGCGCGTAAATTTAATGCTAGATCGTACTTAAGCTTATCGTGCTTTTCTTTTGGCACTAAATGCATGATCCGATCTATCGCTTGGTTAGCGTTGTTTGCATGCAAGGTAGCCACACATAAGTGCCCTGTTTCTGCAAAGCTTAATGCATACTCCATGGTTTCTTGTGAGCGTATTTCGCCTATTAATATTACGTCGGGTGCTTGGCGTAACGAGCTTTTAAGCGCTGACTCAAAACTTTCGGTATCTAGCCCTACTTCGCGTTGAGTAATAATACTTTTACGGTGTTCGTGTACAAACTCAATCGGGTCTTCAATGGTTAATATATGTCCGCGCTGATTACGGTTTCTATAGCCAATAAGTGCAGCAAGTGAGGTTGACTTACCCGTACCGGTTCCCCCCACAAATAGCACTAAACCACGTTTCGACATAATCACATCGGTAAGTGTAGACGGCAGCCCAAGTTCGCCAATTTCAGGTATTTTAGTAACAATACGACGAATAACCATGCCCGCTTTATCGCGCTGCCAAAATGCCGAAACACGAAAACGTCCTTCGTCAGTGGCAATCGCAAAGTTGCATTCTTTCGTTGTATGAAACTCGGCTTTTTGTTTTTCACTCATTGCCGACTCAACCAACTCAAGTGATTGCTCATCGCTGAGCGGCTCATCATCAAGCGGGGTTAATTCACCATTAATTTTAGCGCTGATAGGCAGTTGGCTTGAAACAAATAAATCAGAGCCTTTTTTATCTATCATTATTTGTAAAAAGTTATTTAAAGATAAAGCCATTAGTATTCCTTAACCACCGAACTGAGTTTTGTCTTGCGCTTTAGCTTGCGCTGCAATATTGGTAACAATGCCATGATTAACTAAGTTTGTTAAACATTGATCCATCGTTTGCATTCCATGCGAAGCGCCAGTTTGAATAGACGAGTACATTTGCGCCACTTTATCTTCACGAATTAAGTTACGAATAGCAGGTACTGCAAGCATAATTTCGTGAGCAGCTACTCGCCCACCGCCAATTTTTTTAAGCAGGGTTTGCGAAATTACCGCACGTAATGATTCCGAGAGCATAGAGCGGATCATGGCTTTTTCTTCACCTGGGAATACATCTATAATACGGTCAATGGTTTTAGGTGCAGAGGTGGTGTGCAAAGTGCCAAATACTAAGTGACCAGTTTCGGCTGCTGTCATTGCCAGGCGAATGGTTTCCAGATCACGTAATTCACCAACTAATATTACATCTGGATCTTCACGAAGTGCACTGCGTAGCGCATTTTTAAAGCTATGTGTGTCGCGATGTACTTCTCGCTGATTAATCAGACTTAATTTGTTATCGTGGACAAACTCTATTGGATCTTCAATAGTGAGAATATGGTGATGTTTTGTTTGATTTATATAATCAACCATAGCCGCTAATGTTGTCGACTTACCTGACCCTGTAGGGCCAGTTACTAATACTAAGCCGCGAGGATTATCGGCAATGGTTTTAAAAATATCGGGAGCACCTAAATCATCTAGTGTGAGCACTTCACTGGGGATCGTACGAAATACAGCGGCTGGGCCACGATGAGTATTAAAGGCATTAACACGAAAACGTGCTAAATTAGGCACTTCAAATGAAAAATCCACTTCGAGATTTTGTTCGTAGTCCTTGCGCTGGTTATCGTTCATAATATCGTAAACTAGGTTGTTTACATCTTTGTCTCCTAGTGCTGGTATATTAATACGCCGCACATCACCGTCTACGCGTATCATAGGTGAAACCCCTGATGATAAATGTAAATCGGATGCTTTGTGTTGCACACTAAACGCCAATAATTCGGTAATATCCATTTATGACTCCACAACTAACTGATAAATATATGGTTACAATAGCAGAACGACTCACATCCGCCTACGCTAGAATTGCAGTAGCGGCAAAAAACGCCCAACGAAATAGTAACGAAATAACCTTACTTGCAGTATCAAAAACCAAACCAAGTGCCGATATTATTGCAGCCTACAAGCATGGCCAACGCCAATTTGGTGAGTCTTATGTTCAAGAGGCTGTAGATAAAATAGCGCAACTACACGCATATAGCGATATCATTTGGCATTTCATTGGCCCTATTCAATCAAATAAAAGCGCATTAGTGGCCGCCAATTTTGCTTGGGTACAAAGTGTTGATCGGATTAAAATAGCGAAACGCTTAAACAGCCAACGACCAGCCGATAAAGCCGCGCTTAATGTGCTTATTCAAGTAAATATTAGTAATGAAGAGGCTAAGTCGGGTTGCCAGCTTAATGAAGTAGCCGAACTGGCCAGTTTTATTAACCAATGTGAACAATTAACTTTACGCGGTCTAATGGCTATTCCGGCTAAAAGCGATGATATTACAACGCAAACTCAATATTTTAAGCAATTACAAACTTGCTTTGATAAACTACAGACCCAATATCCTCAAGTAGATACTTTGTCGATGGGGATGAGCAATGATGTTGAAGCTGCAATTAGTGCAGGCTCAACCATGGTGAGGATCGGCACAGACATTTTTGGCACACGAACTTAAAAGGTGATAACAGATATATGTCAGATAAAACAATCGCATTTATAGGCACAGGTAATATGAGCTACGCTATTATTGGTGGCATGGTAAAAAATGGGTTTAATGCAAACAATATTATTGCCACAAACCGTAACCAAGAAAAGCTGGCCAAAGTGGCAGCCGATTTCAAGGTGAAAACCACCAGTGACAATAACGAAGCCCTGCGCGATGCTGACGTAATTGTACTTTCTGTTAAACCACAAATGATGGGCGATTTATGTAAATCGTTTCAAGAGTCGGGTGTCGACTTTAGCGATAAACTGTTTATTTCAGTAGCAGCTGGTTTAACCGTAAAACGTTTGCGCGAAATGCTTGGCCAAGACGTGAAAATGATACGTTGTATGCCTAATACACCTTCGCTACTTGGCCGTGGTGTATCCGGTTTATATGGCGCTGGCGAAACGCCAAGCGAGCACGAATTTGTACAACAAGTTTTTGAATGCACTGGCATTGTAGTGTGGGTTGAGCAAGAATCGCAAATTAACGATATTATTGCAGTTACAGGCTCATCGCCTGCTTATTTTTTCTTATTTATGGAAGCCATAGAAGAGAAAGCCAAAGCACTGGGCTTTAACGATGCAGATGCACGTCGCTTAGTACAACAAACAGCACTTGGCGCTGCCGAAATGGCACTAAGCCAACCCGATATAACCATTTCGCAGTTACGCTCAAACGTAACATCTAAAGGTGGTACTACGCATGCAGCCGTTGAACATTTAAAAGATAAAGGCTTAACCCAAACCGTTGCCGATGCCATGGATGCGTGTATTACGCGTGCACAGCAAATGGAACAAGAACTTTAAGAAGGTTAAATTATGAATGCCATGCAATTTTTAATCAGTACCCTGTTTGACTTATTTTTAATGGTGGTATTACTGCGTTTCTGGCTACAGTGGGCAAAAGCCGACTTTTACAACCCAATGAGCCAATTTGTGGTTAAAGCCACCTCGTTCGCGGTAAAGCCACTGCGTAAAATTATTCCTGGGTTTGGAGGCCTTGATTTAGCCTCGCTATTGCTGGCATTTTTTGTTGCCGCAGCCAAAATAAGCGTGCTTATGTGGCTTATTTATAAGTCATGGGCTATACAACCTGTACTTATTCAAGCATTAATCACCGTACTAAAAGAAGGTTTAAATTTAGTTTTTTGGGTACTTATTATTCGCGCTATTTTAAGCTGGGTTAGCCAAGGCTATAACCCAATAGAAGCGGTATTCCACCAGCTAACTGAACCTATGTTAAAACCTATTCGTAAAATTCTACCGCCGCTAGGTGGCTTAGATTTATCGGTTTTAGTGCTTATTATTGGTATACAGTTTTTACAAATGCTGCTTATGGATTTATTAGTTTAAGCACTTATTTTAGCTAAAGAGGTCACTAGACCTCTTTTTTATGTTTTAGGAGTTAATGATGCAACGGTTAATTAAATTGTTTTTTATTACCTGTTTAGCTTTTACCTTTAATGCTCACAGTGAGCAAGTTTCCGGCGCACAGTACAAAGAGCTAGGTCAGTGGCAAGTACATTACATTGCTTTTCCTTCAACCTTTGTGCAACCTAAAATAGCCCAAGCTTATGGTCTTGAGCGTAGCGGCTACAAAGGGATTGTTAATATATCTATATTAGCTAACGATGCCGATAACACAGCGCAAAAGGCCGTATTAAAAGGCACAGCTAAAAATTTACTTGGCAATAAACAAACGCTTAACTTTAAAGAAGTAATTGAAGGCGATGCAATTTATTACCTTGCTCAAGTTAACTACACTAACGAAGAAGTTTTACGTTTTGAGATTGAAATACAGCAAGACTCACAATTTCAAAAATTACAGTTTCAGCAAAAATTTTACGTAGATTAAATAACTTATGATAAAAACTTTAGTACTTGCCACAGGCAACCCTGGCAAAGTAAATGAACTTGCAAACATGCTCAGCCCGCTCAATATTAATGTTGTGCCGCAAAGCGACTTTAACGTAGGTGAAGTGGCCGAAACCGGTACCACTTTTGTAGAAAATGCCATTATTAAAGCCCGCCATGCAGCCAAAATTACCGGTATGCCTGCTATTGCTGATGACTCTGGATTAGAAGTTGATGGTTTAAATGGTGCGCCAGGTGTGTACTCTGCGCGCTTTGCCGGAGCAGGTGCAACTGATCAAGATAACATAGATAAGCTACTACTTGAGCTGGATAATAACCCAATTAGAACAGCACGCTTTTGGTGTGTACTGGTATTAATGCGTCACGCTAATGACCCAACTCCGCTTATTTGTAGTGCCAGTTGGGAAGGTGAAATAACCCTAACCCAAAATGGCGAAGGCGGCTTTGGCTACGACCCGGTATTTTTTGTACCTACGCTTAATTGCACCAGTGCCGATCTGACAAAAGAGCAAAAAAATGCCATTAGCCATCGCGGTCAAGCATTACAAAATTTACTACAGCAACTTAAGCTAAAAGGCGGCCTGTGAACCTACCACCACTAAGCTTATATGTGCACGTTCCTTGGTGCGTGCAAAAATGCCCATATTGCGACTTTAATAGCCACGGACAAAAAGGTGAAATTCCTGAAGCTGAATATGTGCAGCATTTAATTGATGATTTAAAAGCCGACCTGCATTTAGTCCAAGGGCGTAAAATTCATAGTATTTTTATTGGTGGTGGCACACCTAGCTTATTAACTGGCGCAGCTTACACACGCCTACTTAGTGAAGTTAAAAGCCTTATTGGGCTTGAAGATAACTGCGAAATAACTCTTGAAGCAAACCCTGGCACTGTTGAAACTGGCCGCTTTAAAGATTATGTAAAAGCAGGTATTAACCGCATTTCTATTGGTGTGCAAAGCATGCAAAACGACAAGCTTAAAGCGCTTGGCCGTATTCATGGCAGCGACGAGGCAAACTACGCCGCAGAGCAAGCTAAAGAAGCGGGGTTAAATAGCTTTAATCTTGATTTAATGCATGGCTTACCTGGGCAAACTCTCGATGATGCACTGGGTGATTTAAAGCAAATCATTGCCCTTAACCCGCCGCATATTTCTTGGTATCAGCTTACTATTGAGCCCAATACACAATTTGCTTCTAAGCCGCCTACCCTGCCACAAGACGAAACCCTATGGGACATTCAAGAGCAAGGCCAAGAGTTACTTGCCCAAGCAGGTTACCTGCAATACGAAATATCAGGCTATGCAAAGCCTGGCTATCAATGCCAACACAACTTAAATTATTGGCGTTTTGGCGATTATATCGGTATTGGTTGTGGCGCGCATGGTAAGGTAACTGATGCAAATACAGGCATAATAACCCGCACCGAAAAAGTTAAGCACCCGCGTGGTTACATGGATCTGATCAAACCTTACTTGTTTAAAAGCTGGCAGGTTGAACAAGACGATTTAGCATTTGAGTTTTTTATGAATCGCTTTCGTCTAGTAGAGCCTTGCCCTATTAACGACTTTAATGCGCTTACACAGCAGCCATTACAAAGCCAACAACACGCGCTACAACAGGCAATTAAAACGGGCTTATTAATACAAACCGATAGCCATTGGCAAGTAACACTGAAAGGTCAGCGCTTTTTAAATGATCTGCTAGAGTTATTTGTTTAACTCTAGGTTCTAGGTTCTAGGTTCTAGGTTCTAGGTTCTAGGTTCTAGGTTCTAGGTTCTAGGTTCTAGGTTCTAGGTTCTAGGTTCTAGGTTCTACAAAATTATAATAATAAATTTCTAACATCAAGAGGATAAATAATGCGTAAATTTACTTTTATTGCAGCTGCAGTAAGCGTTGCACTACTTGCTGGTTGCCAGCAAGCTACACAACAAGTAACAGCAGCACCTGCGGTACAGGCACAACCAGTACAAAGCGAAATAAACAAAGCAAATACATTTTTTGAAGATACCTTTACTCGTGACGTAATGAGCAGCCCTGTGTATCAAACTTACATGGGTATTAAGCAAGATTACGACAAGTGGGACGATGGTAGCGAAGCTAAAAAATTAAAAGATTTTGCACAAACCAAAGCTGATTTAGTAACGCTTAATAGCATTAATCGTGCTCAGCTTGATGATGCAACTAAAGTAAGTTACGACTTAAAAAAGCAAGATCTTGAAAACTCAATTGCTGACTTCAAATGGCGTTACCACAGTTACCCGGTAAACCAAATGTACGGCACTCACTCTATGATCGCGGCATTTTTAATTAACCAGCATCAAGTAAGTGATGTAAAAGACGCTAAAGCGTATATATCTCGCTTAAACGGTGTGCCAGCAGTATTTGATCAGTTAATTACTGATTTAGAAGTACGTGCTGAAAAAGGCATTATTGCCCCTAAGTTTGTATTCCCGCATGTTATCGACTCAAGTAAAAATATTATAAAAGGCGCTCCATTTGAGCAAGGCGACGACTCTACATTGCTTAGCGACTTTAAACGCAAAGTTAATAAACTAGAAATCAGTCAAAGCGAAAAAGACAGCCTAACAGCTGATGCAGTAGATGCTTTAAAGTCGGCGGTTAAACCTGCTTACTCTAAACTGATTAATTATATAGCCCAACTTGAAAAGCGCGCAGATAACCGCGACGGTGCATGGAAATTTCCTGATGGCGAAGCGTTTTATAACAATGCGTTAAAGCGCACCACCACCACAGACCTAACAGCAAAAGAAATACACGCTATTGGCCTTGCTGAAGTAGCTCGTATTCATGACGAAATGCGCGCCATTAAAGATAAAGTAGGTTTTAAAGGCGATTTAGCCGCTTTCATGCAGTTTATGAAAACCGACAAGCAGTTTTATTTACCTAATACTGATGCTGCTAAAGAGCAATATATTAGCCAAGCAACCGACCTAATTAATAATATGAAGTCGCGTCTTGATGAGTTATTTATTGTAAAACCAAAAGCCGATATGATAGTAAAACGCGTTGAGGCATTTCGTGAAAAAGCAGCTGGCAAAGCGTTTTATCAACAACCGGCACCAGATGGCTCTCGCCCAGGTGTTTACTACGCTAACCTTTACGACATGGAAGCTATGCCTACTTACCAAATGGAAGCACTAGCCTATCATGAAGGCATTCCGGGACATCATATGCAAATTGCTATTTCGCAAGAGCTAGAAGGCGTGCCTAAGTTTCGTAAATTTGGTGGCTACACTGCTTATATTGAAGGTTGGGGTTTATACTCTGAGCTAGTACCAAAAGAAATGGGCTTATACGAAGACCCATATTCTGACTTTGGTCGCCTTTCGATGGAATTATGGCGCGCAGCACGTTTAGTGGTTGATACAGGTATTCACGCTATGCAGTGGAACCGCCAACAAGGTATTGATTACTACGTAAATAACACACCTAATGCGACCTCTGACGGGGTTAAAATGGTTGAGCGTCACATTGTAATGCCATCGCAAGCAACTGCTTATAAAGTGGGTATGCTGAAGATTTTAGAACTACGTGAAAATGCAAAGCAGCAACTAGGTGATAAGTTTGATATTCGCCAGTTCCACGACGTAGTGCTTAAAAATGGCCCAGTACCACTTAACGTACTAGAAAACTTTGTTAATCAGTGGATAGCAAGTAAACAAGCTTAACTTGTAATAACTCAGTAACAATATAGAAGGTCGCTTATGCGGCCTTTTTTTGTTTTATAAGCCAATTGTTTAAGCTAGAGTAGGTAACCTGAGCTCCGGATAATAAAATTAAATATAACTATGATTCAATACATTAGTAAATCTCTTAACCAGTGTTCAGGCTAGGTAATAATAAACTAAGGAGATAAGCCATGGAATTATGCATACAATTACTTAACGCACGCCTTGCTAAGTATCAACTCGACGAGCTTGATAACGACTTTAAGCAGTTAACGCCTGCTCAGCAAGCAAGCCAATTAATGCACTTGTATCAAAGCGCGCAGCGAATGAGTGTTAAATATAACTTTATGCAAAATGTGGCAATCCGTATTTTAACCAGTAACCCTTTACCAACATCGTTTATTAGCCAACTAAGCACCCTAGACGCATTAAGCTTTTTTACACCTGCGCTTAAAGTTAACAAGGGTTTTTTGGCGCAAAATGAGGCCGGTAACACTGTGTTGCATACTGTATTTAAACACCCTGATGCAGATAATTTACCGTTTAACTATGTACGTTCGTTAATGTTATTTGAATCTAACGATGACTTACTAAAAGCGCTGGCACAGCCTAACCTGCAAGGGTTAACGCCAGTTGCCTGTTATATTGCTTATGCAAATAAACCGACTACGCCAATAAAGCATGAGTTCTCGGCGCTACTCGCATTAATGGAAATGGAGCAAAAGCAAAATGCACAAGCAAAACAGCAATTATTAAATGTATTACAAAGCAATACGGTAAACGAAACCACGCTTTTATTAAGCGCTGCCTATTTACAGCGCTCAATAACTCAAGTGATTAATTTACTTAGTCAGAAAGATAATATTCAACACTCGTAACCACGCGAATATTTTTGATTTGCGGCGTATTAGAGTCACGATCACTAATGCTAAATTGCCCTTGGCGAGCCGTTTTTATTTTACCTAATTTTGAATTTGAGTCTTTGGCAAATTTAGTCGCAACTTCACGGGCTTTTTCGGTGGCCTCTTGTACCATTGCTGGTTTAATGTCGTTTAAACCAGTGAACATATACTCCACACGGGTTTCGTAGTTATCTTGCACTATGGCAATATTTTGCTTAGCCAGCTGACTTACCTTGCTCAGGGCATTTTTTACTTTGTCGGGCGCATTTGAATAAACAATAATATTAGAGCGCACTATATATCTAAATTGTTGATTTTCGCTGCCGTATTCGCGAGCTTGTTTATCTATAATTGATTGGCTGCCAGTGCTAATTTCTTCATCATCAAAGCCGTGTAACTTTAAAAATGCAATTACTGCATCGTTTTTACCCTCAACTCTACTCACTAACGCTTCTAAGTTATTGTCGGCATCACTAAATTGCAGTGGCCAGATCACGGTATCGGCCAGCACTTCTTGCTCAGCCAATCCTTTTACTTGTACGGTACGTTCCATACCTTTGATATCAAGCGCAGCACCTTTTAAAATAAATCCTAAGCTAATTAGGCCTATACTTAAACAAATAGCCGCAATAACAATATTAAAGTTAGATACTTTATTCATTAAAACTCCCTTGTTAAGCGCCTAAAACAACCCTAAACGCTCGAAAATATAATATAAACAGAGTACATTGTGAAATAATAGATAGCAAAGATTAATCAGCATAGGAAAAGCCATGAGTCTCAAGCGTATCAGTCAGTTTTTTAACCCAAGCTCGGTAGCCGTTATTGGTGCATCTAACACGCCAACCCGCGCTGGTTATGTAGTTATGCGCAACTTATTGCAAAGTGGTTTTAAAGGGCCAATTATGCCAGTAACGCCAAACCACACTGCGGTGCATGGTGTACTGGCATACCCTAGTATTGATGCTTTGCCAAAAGTACCTGATCTCGCGGTTATTTGTACTAATAAAAACACTTTAGATCTTATTATTGAGCAACTTGGAAAACTGGGCTGTCATAATGCCATCATCATTGCTGACGGCTTAAGTAACGCACAAAAACAAACTTTAAAAGAGTGCGCACGTAGCCATCAAGTTACGCTGTTGGGCCCAAATTCTTTAGGGTTATTAATTCCTCATATTGGCCTAAATGCCAGCTTTTCACATACCGTAGCGAGCCCTGGCAAACTCGCTTTCGTTTCACAATCGGCGGCAGTGTGCTCAACCATTTTAGATTGGGCAAAAAATAAAGAAATTGGCTTTTCTTACTTTGTGTCAATGGGCGATTGTCTGGATATTAAATTTACTGAATTGCTCGACTTTTTAGGTCGCGATGCTAAAACTACGGCTATTTTGCTCTACATAGATAACATTGAGGACAGTCGCAGCTTTATTTCAGCCGCTCGAGCGGCTGCTTTTAGCAAACCCGTAATTGTAATTAAAACGGGCAGGACCCATGCGGGCGCTATTGCCGCTGAAGCTCAGTCGGGAATAGCGCATAGCTCGGATGCGGTATACGATGCTCTATTTCAGCGCGCGGGTATGTTAAGAGTAAACGATTTACGCGAGCTATTTGCTGCAACGCAAACATTAGCCATGCACCCAAAATTATTAAAAGTAGAGCAGCTCACTATTTTAACCAATGGTGGCGGCCCTGGCGTAATGGCAGTAGATGAGCTAATACAAAGTTCAGGTAAATTAACGCAATTGAGTGAAGAGACATGTGATGCACTCAATAAAGTAATTCCTCGCTCAGAGAAGGCCTCAAACCCGGTGGATATTTTTGGTGACTCAGCCCCGAGCCGCTATAAGCAGGCGTTAGAAATTCTACTTAAAGCTCCTGAAGTAAAAAACTTACTGATTATTCACACTCCATCTGCGCTAGCACCTAGCGAAGACTATGCAAATATTATTGTTAAAACCTTACAAGCACTCCCAAAAATGGCGCGCCCGTATGTTATTACTAACTTTACCGGTGAAGATGCCGCCTATGCTGCTAGGCGTGTTTGCGCTAATAACGCGATCCCAACTTATCGCACTCCCGAGGGCGCTGTTGGGGCCTTTATGCACTTAGTTAGTTATCGACGCAATCAAAAGCATTTAACCCAAACACCTGAGTCGAATACCGTAGATACAAAAATTAATAAGTCGGCAGCTAAAGCCTTAGTAAATGAATTTTTAGAAGAAGGACAAAGTTATTTACCGACCCATCAAGCGAGCCAAATTTTAAGTCATTACGGTATTGAGTGTATTCAAACCGAAGTGGCTTACACGCCAACAGAAGCAAAAGAGCAAGCCATTGAGTTAGGGTTTCCGGTGGCGCTAAAATTAATTAGTCCAAGCATTCCTTCAAAATCTGAAGTGGGTGGCGTAGTGCTTAACTTAAATGACGCCCAAGAAGTAGAGCAAACTGCTTTTTCGATGTTATTAAGAATAAAGAACACTTATCCCGATGCCATTATTGATGGTTTTTCGCTACAAAAAATGGCGCCGCGTGCCGGAGCCAACGAGCTGCGAATAGCAATAAAAACCGAGCCTAATTTTGGTCCCGTTATTTTACTAGGAGAAGCAGGCACCGGTCTTGAATACGCACAAGCAGCAGTAGCTTTGCCCCCGCTAAATATGAACCTAGCAAAATACTTAATTGCCGCGGCGCACGATAAAGGCGTACTAAAGGATCGTATTCTACCTGAAAAAGTAGATAAATATCGGCTCTGCGCACTGCTTACTCGCATCTCGCAGTTAGTAATTGATCAGCCCGACATTAGTTCCTTAGAGCTCAACCCTATATTAGCCAGCAATGGGCAATTTTTAGTGCTGGACGCCACCATGACCATTAACCGCTATCGAGTGCAAACGCATCGTAAACGTTTATCTATTCGCCCCTACCCGATTGAATTGGTAGAGGCCGTAACGTTAAAAAATAATACCCAAGCGACGCTGCGCCCAATTAAACCAGAAGATGAGCAAGCACATCAGCAGTTCGATCAGTCTTTAACTAAAGAGGATCGCTATAAACGATTTTTTGGGGAGTTAAGGCAGTTTAATCACGACCAACTCGCTAAAATGACGCAAATAGATTACGACCGTGAAATGGCCTTTATTGTATCTCAAACATATCAAGGGCAGCCTCGTACTCTTGGCGTATCGCGCGTTATTATGGATCCTGATAATTTACAGGCCGAATTTGCCGTTGTAGTGCGCTCAGACTGCCAAGGCCTTGGCCTAGGTCGTATATTAATGACAGCCGCAATTGAGCACTGTAAGCGCCAAGGAGTTAAATCTATTGAAGGGATTACTTTACCAGAGAATACCGGCATGATTGAGCTTGCGCGTAAATTGGGCTTTAAAATAAGCCGCGACTTTGAAGAAGGCAGTATAAATATGGTACTTAAACTATAAATGAACTATATACGAAAACTTAGACAAAAAATTGCGCACACTTTTGAAGCCTCTGGAGAGTATCAGCGCGCGGGGCACATACTTGATGTAATGCTGGTTTGTCTCATAATGGTCAACGTAGTTGCCATTGTCCTTGAGTCTGTATCGAGTATTGCTAAGCAGTACCATGAAGAATTTTTCTTATTAGAAATTGTTTCCATAACTATATTTTCTATTGAATACATAATACGGCTTTGGACCTGTGTAGACAGAGTTAAATATGCAGCTATTGAGGGCTCAAATACCAAACGACGCTTGCACTATATTTTTTCGCCTTTAGCATTAATTGATTTAATTGCTATATTACCTAGCTTATTGATGTTTTTCTTTATGCTAGATTTGCGCTTTTTACGAGTTTTAAGGTTACTGCGAGTATTTAAGTTAACCCGTTATTCGCGTGCTATGCAGTTGCTGTTACAAGCATTTATTGATGAAGGCAGTACACTTTTAGCGGCATTTTTTATTATGGCCGTGGTGCTTATTTTAGCCTCTTGTGGTATTTACTTGCTTGAACACGATATACAGCCCGATAAATTTGGCTCTATCCCTGCGGCAATGTGGTGGGCTATGGCAACGCTAACTACCGTAGGTTACGGCGACGTAGTGCCCATAACACCTATTGGTAAACTATTTGGTGGGGTAATAACCCTAGTGAGTATGGGAATGGTTGCAGTGCCTACCGGTTTACTTGCATCGAGCTTTTCAGAGCAAGTACGCAAACGCCGTCAAGTATTCGAAAATGCAGTACATGAACAGATCACTAACGGCACTCTCAGCGAGGAGCACCTCAGTCACCTTGAAGATCTGCGTTACAAACTAGGGCTGAGTAAACTAGAGGCCAATAAAGCCATAAAAGTTCAGCTTAACGAGCGCAGCGAACACATGTTTTGTAGAAACTGTGGCAAGCGCCCATAAATAGGTTAAAAGTAGTTGTCAGCTTTTAGCTGGCAACTGCACACTAAGGGCTTTCCTTTAATCTTGCTTAAACACGTCGCTCCAATCGCGAGTAATTAAAGGAATAACAGCATTTGTGGGCACAGGTTTACTAAATAAATAACCTTGAAAATAGTCGCAACCAAGTGCTTTTAAAAATACTAATTGATGGGTACTTTCAATGCCTTCTGCCACACATTCTTTATTTAAGCTGTGGGCTAAAGTAAGCGTAGATTGGATAATTGCCTCATCATTAGAATCAACCCCTATATCTTGTACAAAACTACGGTCAATTTTTAATACATCAATAGGAAAGCGCTTCAAATAAGTTAACGATGCGTAACCTGTACCAAAGTCATCCATATAAAGCCTACAACCTAGTTGTTTTAACATATCCATACTCGATAAGGCCTGCTTTGAATCGCGCATTAATATTGATTCTGTTATTTCAAATACAATCGCCTTTGAAGGGATAGCTGCTTTAATTAATGCCTTTTTAATTTCAGGCACCAAGTGTTCAAATTCAAAATCGAGTGCCGATAAGTTAATCGACAAATATAACTCGGGAGCAATTTTGCGCCAAGCCACTAACTCTTCTAAAGCACGGCCCAATGTTTGCAGCATTATTTTTGTAATTAAACCAATACTCTCTGCCGCTAACGAAAACTCTTGAGTGTTCACTAATTGATTTTTTGGCCAGCGTAGCAATACTTCAAAGCCTTCGGTTTTTTGGCTATTAGCACTTATAATAGGTTGATAATAATTACAAAATTCATGCTCTTGATACGCTTTAGTTAACTGCGATTCTAGGTGCAGTGCTTTTTGCACCCGTTGATTCATCTCTTGCTTATAAAACTTATAGCTCCCTTCTAAATTATCTTTAGCGTGGTATAAAGCAATATTGGCAGCTTTTAATAGATCTTTATATTGCTGCGCATCATCTGGATATGTGGCAACACCAATGCTTAAATTAATATTAATTACTTGGCCATTAAGGGCAATATTTTTATTAACACAGCCCATTAATTTAGTGCAAACGAGCAATACCTCTTCTATTTGTTGTATATCTTCCACCAACACAACAAATTCATCACCACCAAATCGAGCTACGCTATCGCTGGGGCGTAAGGTACTTTTTAATCGCTCTGCCACTGTTTTAATCAATTCATCGGCAACTTCTCGCCCTAACGAATCATTAAAGTGTTTAAAGCGTTTAATATTAATATGCAGCAAAGCAACCTTGCTGTTATGGCGCTGTGCTTGCTCAATGGCATGTATTACACGGTCATTAAATAATGCCCTATTTGGCAGGCTAGTTAGCTGATCGTAGTTGGCGAGTATATGCAGCTCATTTTCTGCTAATTTTTGTGCATTAATATCGGTTAAAATAACAACGTAACTGGTTAGTCTGTGTTCGTTATCGGCAACTGCACTTATTTTAACAAGCACGTGGCGTTGCTCGTTATTAACCAATGTTACTGTGTCTTCGCAAGAAAAGTGCTCCCCTACATTGAGCTTTTGCATAATGCGCAAGTAATCAAAGCGGCTGCTGCGCGAAATTCCTAAATTAAGTACTCGGCTAGATCGCGGCTCAGCTGGGAAGTTAAACGCAGTTTGCAAGGATTTATTAGAGGCGCGTATATTAAAGTTTTTATCGAGTATAAATACCCAATCGCGAGTTTGCTCAAAGGCTGCTGCGAATAAGCGAGCATGCTCTTCAAACACCATTTCACGGGTCATATTAGTGTAAGTTCCGGCCACTTTTTGCGGTAATTTATTATGCCACTCTACTACTTTGCCAAAATCTTTGTACCAGCGCCAATGCCCTTTTGCATGCCTAAGCCTGTAGGTACAATTAAAAGATCCTTTATCTGTAGATAAAAACTCTAACCACTCCAATCTAAATAAAGGTCTGTCTTGTGGGTGTATTTTTACTAAATAGTCATCTAAATTTACGCATTCAACGCTGTAGCCTAATTCATTTATTAACCGCGGTTGATAAATACTAAGGCTGCTTGACTGCCAGTCCCAAACCCCGGATTCACTGCCCTCTAGTGCCAGTTTTAAACGCGCTTCGCTTTCTTTACTTTCTTTGTGAGCTGCCAATAAAATACGCTGTATTTTATTGCGGCGCATTACCCAAGCCACCACTAAAGCAATTAGCAATAATGCATAGAGCACCACAAAATAAGGGGCACGCCATAGTGGGTATTTCACTTTTATTTTTAAACTAGCGGGCGACGTATATTCGCCGGTTAATGGGTCTTTAGCCCACACTTTTAATTGGTAGTTACCCGGATTTAATTTTGGAAATAACACTCTGTTGTTACGGGTATAACTTTTTTGCCCGTTATCGAGCTGATACTCATAAATAATCCGCTCTTGAAAACTAAACGACATTGCCGAAAAAGCTATTTCTAAACCTATATCGTCATGATTTAATGTTATTTCTTCAAGTGGTTGCTGTAAATTAAGCGACAAGTTTCGCGACATTAAATTGATCCGAGTAATATTAACGTGATCAATTAACGCTTTGGTGTTTTGATTGTTCATTGGGTGAAAATAGGTAAAGCCTTTTAGGCTACCATAAGCAATACGCCCATCTTTTAAATGTGCCATAGCGCCGCTGTTAAATTCTGCAGAGAGCAGCCCTTCTGACGTAGTAAATTGCTGAAAATGCAGTGTAGTCGGGTTTAAACGCCAAATGCCTTTATGACTACTCATCCAAATCATGCCATCGTCATCAAGCACCATATCGTACAATAAGGTACCCAATTTGTTTTTGTCTAAATCAATAGTATGAACAAGTTCATACGTTAAGGCATCAATGCCAATCAGGCCAAAGTTGGATAACGAGAGCCATAAAATATTATTACGATCAACTTCATACGACAGCACATTTATGGCAACATTTTCATGTTGTTTAGGAACCTTATATATTATTTTTAGAGTTAAACTGTGAGGATTAACTTGATATAAAATCCCACCACTAAAAAATAAAGGTTTATCTGGTTGTGTCGATAATGGTGGTAAAAACCCATGCGCTAAAAAAGGGTCAAACTGAGTAAACTCGCCCTCTAACTGGGTTAGTTGCTGGGTATTAATATTATACATAAGCATGCCATGATCTGAGTGCACATAGTACAAGTTACCATCGGGCATTAAAGTAACACCATGAACCCAGCCGGCGATCAGCTTTTGGTTGCTCGGATTTTGTGTTTCCGGCTCAGTTAATTGCAGGCTAACAGGGTCAAAAATAAATAAACCTCTGTTGGAGTGCAGCCATAATTTATTTTTATAAGGCATTATTTTATAAATAGTAAATTCAGTGGTTAGCAAATCAACTTTAAAATCTTGTAAATACGTTTTGCCTATATTTGTTTTTAAATCAACTTCAGTTAAACCATTATGCGTAGCTAGCCATAGCTTGTCTTTATACTCAGTAATACCCCAAATAGAATGATGCGATAAGCCGTCACCGCCAAGCATGCTGCCCTCAACATTGGTAAACTGATAGTTATTATTGGCTAAATAAAACGCCCCATCTGTTTTAGTGGCCACCCATGTTCCACCAGAATTATCTTTAACCATATCAATAATACTGGTATCGGCTAGGGTATATTTACTTTGGTTAATGCGGGTGTTTTTTATTATTTCCCCCGTTTTTAAATTAAACTTGAACAACCCTTTATCAGTGGCTAAATCAATTTTTTCATGGTCATTTGTAATTTGCCAAATATTTAAATTATCAAGCAATACACTATTGTTAAATGCCACATCGGGGCGCTCAAACATGCTCGATAAATTGCTAATATCAACTTGGTACAACCCTTTAACAGCGCCCACTAATAGCTGATTATTGTTAGCAATAGCAAATGACTTCACATTATTTTGGTAAATATGCTCAGCCTCTGCGCGTAAATGCTCTAATGGCCGCACTTTTTCACTGGCAATATCAAACACATAAGCACCATGACTAGTACCAATAAATATATAGCCATTATAATAAAATAGCTTTCTAACTAGGGTACTTTTGTATTTACTCGGAAGCTCAAAAATAGTGGTTATTTCACCACTTTCAATATCAAGCTTTGCAAAGTCACGGCCTCGGCCAATCCAGAGGGTTTTATCATCTATTGCTAACATGCTAAAAACAGATTGATTAATTATCTGCTCTTCGCTTAGCGGCTTTTCTAAAAACTGTTTATAAGAATCGGTAGCTGGATCATAGCGAAATAGCCCTGCCAGCAGTGAGGCAATCCAAATATGCCCTTGGGTGTCTTGATATATGCGGTCAATAATAGCTTCTTCAAGCTCACCATTAGGCCCGTTAATTGGCATTACTTGGTAGCCATCATAACGGTTAAGGCCACCTTCTGTTGCCAGCCATAAGTAACCGTTATTATCAATAAGCATAGTATTAACATAGCTTTGAGATAGCCCCTCACTAGGAGATAAACGCTTCACTTGTGCGTTTATTTGGCTGCTCATTATTAGCATAAGTGCGAGCAAGCAACTTATTGTTCTGTTAATAGCTTTACCCATTCTTGATCCCACTTATTATGTTGCTTTTGATAGGTATTTGACAGCGACGATATACGATATTGGCACACACCAAAAGCACTACTAAGGAATGATTATATGTTAATATCTAGTTAAAACCAATAATGCGGTATAAATCAGGTCTACTTTTAGAGGTGAATGTATAAATCCTATAAACTAAAGAGGTTTTAAATCAACTCGAGCTGCTCAAGTAAGCACAACATTAGCCTAACATTAGCGCTAAATACCTTTCAAATTGTTGCTTTAAAGAAGCTTGCTCTGCAATAGGGCGACTATGGAGGGTGTTATATATTTGCTCACGTGTTTTTTTCCCGCGCTTAATTTGATACGCCCAAAAAGAAGCCTCATAATCTAACTGAATTTGATACTTTTGTTCACGAGGTAAATTACATAAATTAAAACTCACAGTAACTCCTATTACTTACTAAAGATGTTTTATTATACTTATAAATAGTTATGAATGCTGCTTTAATAAAGCATCTAGGCCAACAAGCTTAGTCAGCTAAATGCTATATTATGTTTGGGGATTTAATAGCTTATTGGCTCAGATAATTACGAATTTAATCAACAAAGGGCACGCCCCCTAACTAAAAGTCAAAACCTTGCTGATTAATTAATTCGCTAGCGGCAGTAACGTCTAGTTTTTTTTGTATAAAACGCTTGTAGCGCTGCTGGCACAAATTTAATACTTTTTTCTTTTGTGCGTTGGTTAACGAGTTCCATAAAAAACGCTCATCGCGGCTACGATAACAACCTTTACAATATCCCCTATTATTAACCAAACAAATACTCTTGCAAGGGCTTGGAATATCAAATATTTCAATTTGTTGCATTGCCCCTCCCCACACTTATAAAGATACAGGTTAAGTATAGCGTTATTTACTCAAAGAGCAGCTTTGTGAGTAATTAGCTCTGGACGTTTAGTAAATCTCTTAACCAGATAAAATGTAGGTATCAGCCGGGGCATAAACCACAGCCCAACATGCGCTGAAGCTGTAATACAAATTTACTTCGCTTTAGCTAAAGTGCCGTAATAAAAAGCAGCTTTAGCTTTTAATGCTCACAACTTTTAATATTTACTTCTGCTTTACGATGATATGGCTTTGCATACATAGCTAATACCAAAGGTTTAAGCTCTTCGGGCACTTTATCCATACGTTTTGCAAACTTTGCAGCGTCGGCTTTATTAATGACCGCTTCTGTACAGCCGCCTGCTATAAAGTTACCTGGGTGCAAATAAAATGAATCTATTATTTGTTTATCTATTGTTTTAGCCAGCTCATCTGCGCTGTCGCAATGTGACTCTATCGGCTGTCCAAAAGCTAAATGAATATGTCCTTTAGATGAGCTAAAACCTTCAACAATACTGGCTATGTCTTCACCTACAGATTTTACATATTGACCATGGTGTTGTTTATGATAAAGCTCTTTTGCTTTAGCAATTGCGCAGGGTTCGTATTGATACGATATTGATACCGGCACTATTTTTAACTCTTTAATATAATCGCCAAATTCTTTTTTTTGCTTACGCCCATTTAGTTGTAGCATCTTTAGTAGTGCCGGATCGGTTTGATCTACACCGTCTTTTGCTCGCCCTTCTTTTTGCGCTATCCAAATAGAGTTTCCTGCTGTTAGTGAGTCATAAATATAGGAAGATAACTGCGTTAATGCTTTAAGCATTTCTTTAGGCGCTTTTGCAGATCGCTTTACTATAAAGCTTTTATTTAATCGCATAAGCTCAGTGATATAGGGTCTTTGCAATAAATTATCTCCTATTGCAATGCGCACTGTTTTCATTTTATGTTGAAACAATCCCCAATTTACTAAAGCCGGATCGAGCACAATGTCACGATGATTCGATATAAATAAATAGGCCTGATTAGGGTCTAGTTTATCCAACCCTGAAAAAGTGACTTCTGACGTAGTGCGTTTTACTAACTTATTTAAATACTTTGCAACTTCATTTTGTACATCTTCAACGCTATTAATTTGGCCCCATTTTTTACGTAGTTGCTGTCTAATTAATGGTCGTGCAACAAATGGAATTGCCGATAAAATGCGTGGTAAATTGTACTTTGCAATTACATCAATAAATGCATTATCGTCAATTAAACGCTTCAGCGAAGTGGCAACTTCATCATCATTGTAAGGTCTTATGTCAGCGTACTTATCTTCTAATTCAATCATTTAGCGCATCTACAAAGTTAAAAACGGCACGCCAAAGCGCACCGTCGTGTCTAATTTTGATTATAACTCAATCAAAAATACGAAACTAGCAATACTAAAGTTCGATTTACCTAGTTCAAATAGAGTTATAGTTTAGTCGGCAAGTTTATAAGTTTGCACACTTGATGCAACTTACATTGCCCTGTTGTTATTTATAGTGAATATTAGTTAAAGCAAATAGCTTTACTAAAGCTGCATGGCGACGGCAGTACAACAAAATAGCCGTAAAGGGTAGCATGTAACAACTAACCTAGTGGGCAGACCACATTTAAGTTGGCCTACGTTTTTACGACTTTAAAATTAACAAAGTGTATGCTTTATAGTACTTTAGTGTATTAATCTTGCATACGTATGCTGCGCTGTATTTGCTTTCATTAGTACTGCAAATATTTCCAACCTCAAATCAAGCAATGCAAGCATTGCAAATAACTCTCTTAAATGGGGTTTAATTTTAGGAAAAAATATGAAAATTACTATTCTCGATAATGCGACTCTTGCTAAAACATCACTTGATTGTATTGCTCAATTAGGTGAGCTTACCGTTCATGAATTAACAAGTGCGGAGCAAGTTGTTGCTCATAGTAAAAATGCTGACGTTTTAATTACCAACAAAGCAGTTGTAAACCGTGAAACTATGAGCCAATTAAAATCACTAAAGCTAATTTGTGTTAGTGCCACTGGTACTAATAATGTAGATTTAGTAGCAGCTAAAGAGCTTGGTATTGCAGTAACTAACGTTGCCGGCTATTCAACCCCCTCTGTAGTACAACATACCTTTTCTTTAATCACTAATTTATTAGGTAATACACATCGCTACCAAGCGGACTGCCAACAAGGTGCATGGCAAAAAAGTGAAATGTTTTGCCGCCTAGATTATAGCTTTAACGATTTACAAGACAAAACATTCGCTATTATTGGTGGTGGAACACTTGGTAGCGCGGTTGCAACGGTTGCTAGCGCTTTTGGCGCAAATGTAATTACTGCCGAGCGCAAAGGGACACAGTGCCGTGAAGGTCGTATCCCTTTTGAACAAGCAATTAAAACCGCCGATATAATTAGTGTGCACTGCCCATTAACCGATGAAACTCGCGATCTAATTACACTCAATGAGCTTAAAATGATGAAGCCAAGTAGCATTATCATTAATACTGCACGTGGCGGCATTATTAACGAAGCAGACTTAGCAACCGCTCTTGAGCAAAACTTAATTGCAGGTGCCGGGGTTGATGTGCTGACTAAAGAGCCCGCTGAACTAACTAACCCACTGGCTAATTATAAAGGCAATAACTTACTGCTTACGCCACATATTGCTTGGGCAAGCACAGAGTCAATTGTACGTTTGGTAAATGAGGTAAGTTTAAATATTATGGCGTTTACGCAGCAGCAATCACGTAATCGCTTAGTGTAATACCTTGCTGTAGTGCCCTGCTGTGTAGCTCTAAAAAGCGCTACACTTTTTTAAATGTGTTCATCCGAAAATTAACTATTAAACGCCAATAACGTTGGCGTTTACTTTACAAATAAAAGTTTAATTAGCGGGCAACAACTTGATTACGGCCACCCTCTTTCGCTGCATATAAACCTAAATCAGCTTCTTCTAAAAGTGCCTGCTCAGTTTCAATACTTGCGTTTTCAGTACTTGCTACACCAATACTAATAGTTACATGCTCAGCATTAAGCGATGCTTTATGCGCTATATTTAATGCATTAACAGCATTACGTAGTTTATTTGCAAAGCCTATCGCTTCAGCTTTATCTACACCGGGTAAAACGGCTGCAAACTCTTCTCCGCCATAGCGTGCAATAAAGTCACTGCCACGCTCACATTGTGCAGCAAGTGCTTGAGCCACCGCTTTTAAGCAGTCATCGCCAGCTCGGTGCCCATAAGTATCGTTGTAACGCTTAAAGTGATCTATATCCATAAGTAGCACTGAAAGTGGTGTGTTGTTGCGCTTACTTTTACGCCATTCACGAGATAGGTTTTCGTCTAGGTTGCGTCTATTGGGTATTTCGGTTAGGCCATCAATCGAAGCTAACATTTCAAGCAAATCATTTTTTTGCTTAATAAGCAGTTGATTACGTACTCTTACGCGCACAATTGATGAACAAAATGGCTTAGTTATATAATCCATTGCACCTAGTTCTAAACCTTTAGACTCGTCATCATGGCTGCTATTTGCCGATATAAAAATAACCGGGATCATTTGCGTTGCTGAATCTTCTTTTAATTTAACCAGTACTTCGTAGCCATTCATTCCTGGCATAACAATATCGAGTATAATTAAATCAACTTGTGTTGTTTTTATAAAAGTAAGCGCTTCGTCACCACTTTTAACTAAAAACACCTCATGCTCATCGCTAAGTGTTTTTTCGAGTACAATTCGATTAAGAGCATCATCATCAACAATTAATACTTTAGCTTTTTTTGACATCCATTGCCCCTAAAACGTTTATAAAAACAACCACCTGTTCTAACTGCATAATAAGCTCTTTCATTGTTATTTCAACAGCTTTATCGGTTGTTTTAAGATCTTTTTCAGTTTGCTGTGCACATTGCGACAGTCGACTAAAGCCTAAATTACCCGCTACGCCTTTAATACTATGCGCTATACGAATTAAGTCATCTTTATTATTACTTATTTTGAGCTGCGCTAATTGAGTTTTGCACACACTAGCAAATTTACCGATCATAGTGTTAAGCAGTGTTTCGTTTAAACTAAACTGAGTTAAAGCAAATGAGTACTCAAAAAAGCTCGGCTTATAAGGTGCTAAATCGGTTATTGCACCTATAAGCACTTCTGCAACCACAGGTTTAGTTAAATGCTTATTCATGCCACACGCTAAAGAGCGTTCAATATCTGCAGGCTCACAATGAGCGGTTAGTGCAAAAATAGGTAATTGCTCTGCACTATACTGCTGCCTAATTAAAGTTGTTGCTTGGCAACCATCTAAATGAGGCATTTGCACATCCATTAAAATTAAGTCTGGCATTAAATTCGGTAATAATGCCATACCATCAATGGCACTAGTGGCTGTAACCACATTAATTTTTGCTTGGCGTAACACGCTGCTAATTATTTCTAAGTTTAATTGATTATCGTCAATAGCTAACACTAACAGACCCGACACACTTGGGTTTAATTTCGTTGTATTCGTTATTTTTAAAGCTGACTCTAAATTTAAATTAAACAATCGCTGTGCAAGCGCTGACGTTTTAATATGCTGTACAGTTAAACCCATGCTGATCGGCAAATTTAACCTTGGTTGATTACTTACAACAATAAGCGTAATTGCTTTTGCAAATAAAATATCTTTAATTACAGCTACCGCTAATAAAGCAGGTAAATCTGCTGCACCTATAATTAATTGCTTGGCTTTTAAATGCTCCCGAGGAGATTTTAATAATTGCTCTAAATTAGTATAAGTTAGCGTAGGAAATGCATTTATAACCTGAGTTAATTCGTGACTATGCGCTGATAAAATAACTAATGTATTATCAGGTAGCTGCTTACAAGCAGGTACAACATCTAATAAAACACTAAAGTAAAACTCACACCCTTCGCCTTTTTCACTATTTAGCGCTATTTCGCCACCCATTAACAGCACTGCCGACTTTACAATAGCCAGCCCTAAGCCCACGCCATGATGAGTTCGCGTAGATGACTCATCCCCTTGGGTAAAGGCATCGAATAAGCGCCTTTGATCGGCTTTATCTATGCCAACTCCGGTATCTATTACCTTAAAGCAAATATGTTGTTGCTCTGAGGTATCGCTTGGTAATAAATCCATTTTAAGGGTAATACTACCGGTTTTAGTAAATTTAACGGCATTAGTTAATAAGTTACCTAATACTTGCTGTAAGCGAATGCTGTCGCATATAAGGTTGGGGGAAATTAAGGGATCAATATCAATAATTAATTCAATCCCTTTGTTTTCACATAAAGGTGCCGTTAAACTTTCACAAATATCAACCAACTCAACAATGCTAAATGGCGCGAGTTTTAACTGCGCTGCCACACTTTCTACCCGTGCAAAATCCAGCATTCTGTTAAGCATTAACAACAAGCTGTGTGCTGCGTGCTTAGCTTGCGCGGTTTGTTCTAATTGTTTTGGCGTAAGTCCTTGCTCAATAAGCATATCAAGTAAACCAAATACCGCATTTAGCGGTGTGCGGATCTCATGACTTAAATTAGCAATAAATCGACTTTTTGCTAATGTGGCGCGCTCTGCATCATGTTTTGCTTTGGTTAATATACTTATATCTTGAATATGAATAACATAATACAGCGGCTCGGCATTTTCATTCCACACTAACGACACGCTCAGCTGTAACCAATCTGCCAGTTCGCCGTGCGCTAAAGTTAAATGGTATACCCGTTTTTTATTATTTAGTAATTGCGCTAACGTGGCTTTAATTTCTTGCCATTGGGGGTTACTAAACACCCGATTTAAAGGCGCTCCCGCCAATAAATTTTGTTCAGAAGATAGCTCTCTAGCCGCTTTATTCGCTTGTAAAATAGTATGATCAAGCGAAAGTAACACCACTCCATTAGCCGCAAACTCTATCGCACTTCTAAATTTAGTTTCTGATTCTTTTAATGCATGTAGGGTTTGCTGTTGCTCGGTTATGTCGCGGCCAATCCCCATAACGCCTAACAGTTGTTGCTGTTCATTATAAAATGGCGCTATGGTTAATAAGTAAGAGCGTTCTGCGCTATCAATACGTTGTTGAATTTGCGTGCGATTGTGTAGTACTTGTTGCTCTAGCTTACTAATTTTTTTACTATCGCTGCTCTCATTTTCTATTAATTTACCAACTAGCTCAGCTTGCTTTTTACCAATAAATGTTTCAAAAGCTTTATTACAACCTAAAAATAAGCCATCAATACTTTTAAAATAAATAAAGTCAGGAACGTTATTAAGTACAGTATTAAGTAAAGCTAAATGACGCTCTTTGGCTTCGTAGCTGCTGGTTAGTTTTTCAGACTGTAGCTGCAATTTTTTATCTAAATCTTTATTAACGTTCTGTAGGGATTCGACCAGCTGAGTATTTTTAGCAAATATAGCTTTTACCTTTAAAAACCATGGCTGCCAATTTAAAGGAATTTTATAGTTTAACTGCTCGCCAGTTACAGTGTTGTTATGCTCTAGATAACGCATTAAAAAGGTCATCGGCTTGATAAAAATACGCTGGCTCAACCAAAAAAACACGCTAAACATAATGCTTAAAAACACGGTTAAAAATATAAATTCTATCGCTGTTTCGTAAATAATCGGCGCAGATAACTGCTCTATTGGCTCATGGTAGGCAGCATGTATAGGGTAGTTACCAATTGGCTGCATTAAAAACTGATTACCTTTAACTTCCTTAGTATTATTGTGCTCTATTAATACTGCCGGCCAATATTGATTTAACTTAACAGCTTTGTTTATCAACTTTTGTGAGCTGGCAATAACCTCATGATACTGATTCATAAATATATATTCGCCTTGCTGCGGCGATACTTTTTTTAGCCAATTAGAAATAGCTTGTAAGTCATAAATAAGAACTATGTAATCTTGGGAGTTAATATCTTGTTGTCGGCCAATGGCAAAGTAGGCTTTATTAGCAACCTTAATAATTTGGCTAGAGCTGAGTTGCTCGGTTAAAAGTGGTGGTTTAAATTTGCCTTTTAAAATATCAGTTAAAAAGGCACTTTGGCTACGATCTCGCCTGGCAACGTAAGCAAAACCTTGCTCATCAACATAAGCAACTGCACTTAATGACTGTATTAGCGCTAACGTGGTGTTAAATGAAGGGGCTAACATAACGACTTTTTGCCAGCGTAATAAGGCACTTTGCGATTGAGAAAATTCGCCAGCACCTACTATTTCGCCATTTAAATTACTTAAATACCGATAGTAATAGTCATCATACTGATTAACGTGCAATGGCATTGTGCTATCTGCTAAATGCGGCTTAGGTTGGTGATACAAATTAAACATAGTGGTAAATAAGTTATTTACCCCAGCCATAGTATGTTCAATTTGCGCCGATACATTAGCAAAATCGCCATGGCGCTTTTCTATCGCACGTTCAACCTTAATATTGTAAAGGTGCAAACATAATAATAAAGCCACAAACAAAGGCACGGCCAAAGCCACAACTAAAGAGCGGTAATAATCTTTTAAGGGTAAAAACTTCAACTGTTTGCCTGTTTTATGGCTCAATAATCAGCTAATAGACTAGCGAGCCATAATGTTAAGCGCAAGTTATAAGTTTTCTTCAGCGAATGAAGCTAGGCGACTACGTACCACACCATTGAGGTTTATTGTTGCGCTACCTTCAAAGTTTTTAAAGCGCTCCACAATATAAGTTAAGCCCGAAGTAACCGGTGTTAAGTAGTTACTGTCTATTTGTGCCAAGTTACCAGTACAAATTAGCTTAGTACCTTCGCCGCAACGGGTAATAATGGTTTTTAATTGTGCCGCCGTTAAGTTTTGGCTTTCATCTAAAATAACTACTGCATTTTGAATACTGCGACCACGCATAAAATTTACCGACTTAAACTGAATATTGGCTTTTTCCATAATATAATTACGGCTTGAAATTGGATTTTCGTCGCCCTTATGTAATACCTCTAGGGTGTCGGTAATGGCCGCTAGCCATGGCGCCATTTTTTCTTCCTCAGTGCCGGGTAAAAAGCCAATTGACTCGGCTATTTCTGGCGTATTACGCGTTACTATTACTTTGTCGTAAATGCCTTTTTCGATCACCATTTCTAGTGCACTAGCAAGCGCCAATAAAGTTTTACCACACCCTGCAGGGCCAGTTAAAATAACCAGTTCTATGCTGGTATCTAATAAAGCATCGAGTGCCATACCTTGGTAAATATTTTTTGGTTTAATACCCCATGCACCTTGGTTCATTAATCGCTCATAACCTATATCTTTTAAGGTTATATGCTCCTCATCGTACGATTTAACTCGCGCTGCAAACTGATCCCCCTCATCAATTAAATACTCATTATAAAATACATCAGGGATTAAGTTTTTAGCCACATGATGCAAGGTCTCACGGCCATATTGCTCAGTATTACATTGGCCAACATGCTGCCAAAAGTCTCCGGCTATTTTTTTGTAGCCGCTGGTTAGTAAGCTAATGTCGTCTATAAGCTGATCGGTGCGGTAATCCTCAACATAATTAAGCCCTGCACCTTTGGCTTTTAAGCGCATGTTTATATCTTTAGTGACTAATATTACTTTGCTATTTGTGTGCTGCTTTTGTAAATGCACTGCACAGTTAATAATGCGATGATCGTTTTCATTGCCTGGCAGGCCAGAAATAGAGTCGGCAAATAAATGATCGTTTACAATAATTAAGGTGCCGTTTGATGCTGTTTTCGCTTTTTTATTGCTAGGAAGGGCTACGCCTTGGAGCATTTGCTCTGGTGTGGCATTTTTTAATATTTCATCTAAACCACGAATAGCCACGCGAGCATCACGGCTTACATCGTGTTTTCTATCTTTTATATGATCAAGCTCCTCTAACACTGTCATCGGAATAACTACATGGTGCTCTTGAAACGATAAATACGCGAGGGGTTCGTGAAGCAATACATTGGTATCTAGCACATACATTTTACTTTTAAGGTTCGAAGCATTTTCCATAGCACTTTCCTTACTTTTTATGATGAGTATGCTATACCAAACTAACTAAGTGCTTTTGAGTAGTGATGGCTCGTTAGTTACTTAGGTATAATTTTAGTTTAGTCTATTTGTCATAAAAGTCCGTTTTATTACAAACTCGATTTTGTTTTAATTAAACCTTAAAATCAAAGCAATCAACTGACTAAAATAGTGCATTATAAAAGTTAATTAAGTAGGTTTTGCCAAGGAAATTTTTTTAATGCTGCTAACGCTCAAAGTAATAGCTGCAGAGCTATTTATTATCTTACTGTGTACTTATTTACCCAAAAAAGATCCAGATGTTAGCCGTTTTGTTAGGAATAATTCACACTTACCGAATTAATTAAAAGTGAGGCTAATAGCGCCTTGCAGTGGTGTTGTCTAACAGGTAACATAGCCGCCTTTTTCTTCATAGACGAGACATATATGAATTTTTCCTTAGGTCAGCGTTGGATCAGTGATACAGAGTCAGATTTAGGATTAGGCACAGTTGTTGCCATTGAGGGCCGTCAGGTCAGCATATTATTTCCTGCTAGTGGCGAAAGCCGCGTTTATTCTTGGGCAGAAGCACCCGTAACCCGTGTGTCATTTAATCCTGGCGATGTGATCAAAAGCGTTGAAGAGTGGGAATTAGAAGTTGAGTCTATTGAAGTGCAAGGCGAGCTACTTTGTTATCACGGTACTCGTGTTGATAATGGTGAAGCAGCCAAACTAAAAGAAACCTTTCTAGATCATTTTATTAAGTTTAACAAACCTCAAGATCGTTTATTTGCCGGCCAAGTAGATCGTTTTGATCGTTACACGCTGCGCTACCAAACATGGTTACATAAATTTGAACGTGAACAGTCGCCTATAAAAGGCTTAATTGGTCAGCGTGCTAATCTTATTCCGCATCAGCTTTATATAGCCCAAGAAGTAGGTAAACGTTTTGCACCACGCGTACTTTTATCAGATGAAGTAGGCCTTGGTAAAACAATTGAAGCGGGAATGATTTTACATCAGCAAATTATTAGTGGCCGTGCCAGCCGTGTGCTTATTGTAGTACCCGAAAATCTGCAGCACCAATGGTTAGTAGAAATGCTGCGCCGCTTTAATTTACGTTTCTCTATTTTTGATGAAGATCGTTGCGATGAAGCGTTTGCCGACTCGCCAAATGTATTTGATACCGAACAACTGGTACTTACCAGCCTAGAGTTTTTAACCAAGAAAAAACGTTGGTTCGAACAAGCAACTTTAGCTGACTGGGATTTACTAGTAATAGATGAAGCGCATCATTTAAGTATTAATAATGGCAAGCCAAGCTCAGAGTACCAACGTATGGCCGAGCTTAGCCAAGATATTCCGGGCCTTATTTTACTTACCGCCACGCCAGATCAACTTGGTCATAGCAGCCACTTTGCTCGCCTACAGCTACTCGATCCAGACAGGTTTTACGACTACGACGTATTTAAAGAAGAAGAAGCAAATTACAAAGACGTTGCCGAAGCTGCTAATCAATTACTCCAAGAGCAAGGCCTAGACGAGAGCGCTAAAGCGACTTTAATTGAGCTATTAAAAGAAACCGACATTACCGATATTCTGGCAAAAGCACAGCAAGGTGATTTACCCGCGCGTAAAGAAATACTTAACATGTTACTGGATCGCCACGGCACCGGCCGCATCTTATTTAGAAATAGCCGCAGCGGCATTGACGGCTACCCTAGCCGTATATTACACGCCTACCCTATGCCATTGCCAAAGCAATATAAAACAGCAATGACAGTACTGGGCAATATGAGCGGCATTCAAAACCCCGAACTTAGTGCACAGCGCGCACTATTCCCAGAAAAAATATTTCAAGAGTTTGAAGGCGAAAGCGCCAGCTGGGGAGCATTTGATCCTCGCGTAGATTGGCTAATCGACACTCTTAAAACCCTTAAGCGTGAAAAAGTACTGCTAATATGTGCTAAAGCCGAAACAGCTATCAGCCTTGAGCAAATACTACGTGAACGCGAAGCAATTAAAGCCTCAGTTTTTCACGAAGGTATGTCGATTATTGAGCGTGACCGCGCCGCTGCATTTTTTGCAGACGAGTACGACAACGCGCAAATACTGCTGTGTTCTGAAATTGGCTCTGAAGGGCGTAACTTTCAGTTTTCACATCATTTAGTGTTATTTGATTTACCACTAAACCCAGATTTACTAGAGCAACGTATTGGCCGACTAGACCGCATTGGACAAACTCAAGATGTGAACATTCACGTGCCATATTTTGAAAACACCGCCCAAGAAGTATTACTACGTTGGTACAACGAAGGCCTAGACGCATTCGAATCTACCTCGTCAACGGGACAAATGTTGTATAAAGAATTCCGTGATGACCTACTTGATTACATTGCAGCGCATAACTGCGACGAAGACGAGTTAGATCCATTACTTGAGCAAGTAGCACAAAAAAATGCGGTACTGCGCAAACAAATGGAAAGCGGACGCGACCGTTTACTTGAGCTGCATTCATCGGGCCAAGGCGCAGCCGACTCTTTGGTAGCTGATATTGAAAAACTAGACAATCAGTTTGAACTGCCTAGTTACATGATTAACGTATTTGACACCTTTGGCGTAAGCCAAGAAGATAAAGGCGAAAATACCATTATCTTAAAGCCAACCGAGCATATGTTAAACGCCTCGTTTCCGGCATTAAGAGAAGATGGCATGACAGTTACATTTGACCGCGATACCGCGCTTTCGCAAGAAGACGTGCACTTTATTAGTTGGGATCATCCTATGGTGCAAGGCACCCTAGATATGATTTGTGACGACGATTTTGGTAGCGCATCGGTTGCTTTACTTAAAAACAAAAAACTACCACCAGGCACCTTTTTTGTTGAGCTTATTTTTGTAGCCGAAGCTATGGCACCAAAAGTATTACAAGTAGGGCGCTTTTTACCACCTACGCCAATTCGTATTTTACTCGATAAAGCAGGTAATAACTTAGGTGAAAACGTCGCGTTTGACGGCTTTAATCAGCAGCTTTCTGCCGTTGGTCGCCAAACAGCCAGTAAACTAGCCGGCGCATTGCAAAGTGCTATTCACCCAATGATCAGCACCGCAAAAGACATGGCACAAGAAAAGCTTGAAGTTATTCGTGCTGCGTCACTGGCTAAAATGCAAACATCACTAAGTGAAGAGCAGCAACGATTAGTTGCCCTTAAGCAAATTAACCCTAATATTCGCCAAGAAGAAATTACCTTCTACGATAAGCAACGCACAGATTTGACTACCTACATTGAAAAAACCCAGTTAAAACTAGATGCGATACGCTTGATTGTGGTTTCGCACTAACGCTTTGGCGATAAGCTGACAGCCGTTAGTAAAAAATTGCTAATGTGCGAATGAAGAAAGCGCGGTATTTTGAAGTGACCCCATAAAGTTGGATTCATTTCTAAGCAGCTAATAAAGCCTGATTTCGGTAGTGTATCGAACTCAGGCTTTTTAGTTTCAACTTAATGCATGCGTTGTTGTAATAAAAAATATATTACTGAGCTCACCTTAAAACTTGATAAAAACCCTATAAAACGATTAGTTAAGTGCTATTCAACTCTTTCTAAAATCACTTGTAAATCACAACCACTCTTCTATATCTTGCCCACCCAAAACAGCCATTATTTCAACATCAGTTTCATAAACTCTGTAATAAATACTATCTGAGCCACAAACGGCACGTCGATAACCTTTACGAATATGAGCAACTGATTGGTAGGGATAAGGATTTGCAGCTAGCTTTTCAAACAGAGTAAAAAAAGCATAAAAATAAGTATCTGCTTGCTGCTGTGAATACTCCTTACAGCCATACTGATAAATATGACGTAAGTCTTCTTTAGCATCATTTGAGAGTTTAAACTTTCGCATTACTTAACATTTAGTTTAAATTCAGTCAGGATTTCATCAGCAGATTGATTAGTAAAGCCACTTTTTTCAGATTTAAGCAGTTTACTATTGATAGCTTCAGCCCTTCTTGCACGTCGAATTAAGTCATTCACTAATTCGCTTTTATTCGCGTAATCACCTACATTTTCAATGTGATTACGCAGCCATAAATCATTTTTCTCAGTGAGCGAAATGCTTTGCCTTGCCATAATATATACCTCAAAAAATCATACTGGTGTAATTTTACACCAGTATGAAAAACACGCAATTAAACTTTAATCTTTTTCCTTGAGCCTTAGTGCCCGCTCCACTAAAATGGCGCCCTTGTAAATCACTGAGGTCGGCCGTGTTAATTAACTACAATCCCCCAACAGATCCGTATTTAACTATTCTGTATCAGGATGAGGACTTACTCATCGTTAATAAGCCTAGCGAGTTGTTAACCGTGCCAGGTAAAGACCCTAAACATGCCGATTGCTTAATAAGCCGTGTTAACCGAGTTTTTCCTACTGCTAAAATAGTGCACCGTTTAGATATGGCAACGTCGGGCATACTTTGCTTGGCAATGAATAAAGCCGCACACCGCCATGTAAGTATGCAGTTTCAGGAGCGCGAAACCGCCAAGCGCTATATTGCCCGGATATATGGGCAACTTGAGGCGCAAACCGGCTCGGTTGATTTACCGCTTATTTGCGATTGGCCTAATCGCCCCAAGCAAATGGTTGATCACGAAAACGGTAAGCCGTCGCTTACCCACTTTAAAATACTTGAACGTGAACCACATGCAACCCGTGTAGAACTAACCCCTATTACAGGGCGCTCGCACCAGTTGCGTGTACATATGCTAAGCCTAGGCCATCCTATTTTAGGTGATAGGCTTTACGCGCACAAAGAGGCACTCGCTGCGGCGCCGCGCTTGCAATTACACGCACAAATGCTCAGCTTAAAACATCCAACTACTGAGCAAATACTTACATTTGAAGCTGACCCTAATTTTTAGCGCTAACAATTAATATTAAAGTTTAGCCTGTTACGCTAAACTTTTTTGCTGCTGCGCCGATATCTAAGTAATATTTTTTATTTGAGTTGGTTATGGTATTGGCGCAGTATTTAAAGGTAATTAAACTAAACGTACTGCTAAGCTGTGCGCTACTTTTAACTGTGCAAGTAACTGCAGCAGAGCATATTGCCCCACCCTCGTATGCAAGTATTGAAAATAATGATATTCAACACTTACTTCCCAATGATGAAATAAAGCCTATATTAGCTGGCGATACTGAATTTTTAACCTTGTACAGCGAGTATATGAGTGCTGATTTTAGAGGCACTGTACTGCTTATACCTGATTGGCAATCAAGCGCGACCAATAATGCCGGAATGAGCTTTTTACGCAAAGAACTAAATAATTTAGGCTACACTACCTACGCAATGACAGTACCTGATATTAACTGGCAGGCGAGTGAAATAGCCACTGCTGCAACTAACGAAAACACTGCAACTGAAAGCACCTCAGCTGAAAATATTCTTGCCCAAAGCTCTGACAATGCAAATACAGCTAATGAAAGTGCTGCAGTTGAAAGTGCTACTATTGAGGATACTGGTGTAAACAAAAGTGCTGAGCCACACCATGTTAATGCCATTGAAAAAGTGAGTGACGCGGTACTCGATAACTATAAAGTAAATTTAATCGCCCGCTATGAAGCACTGTATAATACAGCAATGGCAGAGCCGAATAATATTGTAGTAATTGCCCAGGGGATCAGTGCTGGCGTGCTACTTGAACATTATGCGCAATTTCCCGACTCAAGACTTAATGCATTTATAAGTTTAAGCAGTTATTTACCTAACAGTAAACGTAATCAAGACTTAAGCCAAACTTCGTCTTTAATTGCCCCACCATTACTGGATATTTACTACGCTAACGATAACAACGAGATTTTAATGAACCTTAAAAATCGTCAGCGCTGGGTTAACCGCAACGCAAAATTTGATTATCGCCAACGCCAGTTATTTGGTTTGCGCAATCAGCCCGATCAACATGCACGCCTAAGTAAAGAAATAGACGGCTTTTTACGCCGACTTTTTTAAATACTCGTAAGCAGCTTGAATATCTTGGCTTTTTTTGACCGCTAATTCCATCATATGTTTTGGTAAACCTTGCGATACCAATTTATCAGGGTGATGCTGCGCCATCAGTTTTCGATACGCGAGCTTTATTTCTCGCGCTGTTGCCGAGTCATTAAGCCCTAATAATGCCAACGCTTGTGCGCGGTTTATATTATTATTAGGTGGTACATGATGGCCTGAACCTTCACGGTAACTGCTACTTTGCCCTTGTTGCTGTTGTTTATAACGCTGTTGCTGCTGCCTAAAGCTAAACTCTGCTTGGTAACGCTTTAATACAAAAGCAAAGTGCGCTCTAGATACGCCTAACTGTTTACTCACTTCTTGTAAAAGTAGTTTTTCTTGCTCAGCGAGTACACCATCTGAAAATGCCATTTGAATTTGAATTTCTAAAAATAGCTGTAATAAATCATAACGCTTAGCAAAACGTTCTTTAAAGTCTTGTACTGTTTCTTTTAATGAAAAATCATTTTCTTTACCCGACTGAAATGCATGTTGTGCTTCGCGGCGCTCTTCGCCTTGTAGGCCCATTTCGTCCATAAATAACGTTGCAGCTTTAATATGTACTTCGCTAATGCGCCCATTTGATTTAGCAATATGCCCCATAACTGCAAAACAGCTAGAAAAAAACAGCGCTTGACGCTCGTTGACGTCGTCACCTTTAAATAAGTTTGAAAAGCCACCGGCTTTATCAAAATCTTTTTTTAAGCTTTTATCAAACATATGACCAAGATATAGGCCAAAAATAGCACCAAATATTTTGCCAAACATAAAACCGAAAATAAACCCGAGTATTTTTCCCCACATCTAAATTATTACCTCTATTAAATTTGTCGTTGATTAAGTGCTGATAATCGCTCAGGAGTACCTACATCATCCCATTGGCCTATGTAGAGTTCGGTAGAGACTAAATGTTCAGTTAATCTTTTAGCTAAAATAGGCCCAAGCGGACGAACACCTTGCTCAAAATCGTTAAAAAAATCGGCTTGATATCGGCCAATTCCAGAAAATGTATATTTTTGACTATCACTCGACAAATGACTGAGTGCAAAATCACCGTTAGGATTATGCGGTGGATTTTCTATCAGCACTATGTGCGCCTCACCCGCTTGTAAATGCAGTTGAGTTAACGCGCTTACGTCGTAATCGGTATATATGTCGCCATTTATAACAATAAAGGTATCGCCTAATAGGGGCAGCGCAGCAATAATGCCACCGGCCGTTTCAAGGCCACCTGCCACTTCTTGGCTATAGCGTATATTTACGCCCCACTTGCTGCCATTGGCAAAATAATCTTTAATTTTATCACCTTGCCACGCAAGGTTTATTACTATTTCGGTAATACCCGCCGCTTTAAGATTAACAATATGATGCTCAATTAATGGCTTACCCGCTACTGCCAACATAGGTTTAGGCATATTTTGCGTTAGTGGCATCATACGTTGTCCGCGCCCGGCCGCTAAAATCATCGCCTTCATGTGCGCTCCTTAGCCAAGCGCTCAACCACTTTAGGAGCAATGGTATTTTGTATAAATAAGCCAAGGGCCTGTAGCTCTGAATAATTAGCAGCTACCTCTACAATGTATGCAAGTGTAGGAAGTATATTAGCCAAATAACCTTTTTTACCATCACGTAAATACAAACGACAAAAAATACCTGCCGCTTTTAAATGGCGCTGTAAACCGGTTAAATCAAACCAATATTTAAATTCATTAAAGGTAACATTAGCAATTAAACCTTGGCGATTAAATTCATCGTATCCGTATTTAACTAAATGAGTTAATTCGCTCTCTGGCAGTTTAAAATAGCAATCGCGTAACAAAGATACCAAGTCGTAACACAACGGCCCGCGTACAGCATCTTGATAATCTATGATCGCCCATTGCTGGTTGCAGCGCATAATATTACGACTATGGTAATCGCGGTGCATGGTAACGCTAGGCTGAGCAAGCATGGTATTACTAAGCAGATCACAGCTTGTTTGCCACAGCATTTGTTGCTCTGCTGTTAGTTCACAATCAATGAAGTCATGCATTAACCACTGGCTGAATATGCCAAGCTCAACAGCTATAAACTTTTTATCATAAGCTTGCATAGCAGCGGCTGCAGGTGTTTTTGCCCACTGTACGCTCAGCTTAATTAATTGCTGGTAATACTCGGTGCGGTGCTCATCATCAAGCATGTCTGCTAGGTGCGTGCTGCCTAAGTCACTTAAAATAAAAAAACCTTGCTGCTCGTCACTGGCAATAATAGCGGGCAATAAAAATCCTTGCTGCGTAAATACGCTATTAAGCGAGATATACGGCGCATTATTTACTTTAAGCGGATCGGAATCCATCACTATAAAGCTGTTATTAGCACAATTTAAGCGATAATAACGACGAAAACTCGCATCGGCAGTAATTGCCGCTAACGTGCATTGTTGCTCACTAAAGTGAGTATTTATAAAGAGTTGTAAGCGTTCAAAACGTGTCATTTTATAAGCTATCTATTTTTCACTAATTACTTTGCCATTGTTTTCCTTTATTATGTCTACTTGAAATTAATCACAGCGTATAAAGGTCGATAAATGAGCAAAACCTGGGGCATATTGATGCTAAGCGTACTGAGCGCACCATCGCTTGCCGAAACTGAACTGACACACAAGTTTTGTGGCACTTCAATGCAAACCAGAGCTTGGCAACCGCTTCCTGGCTTAAAGCTAGGTATGGTTGATATTCGCGCTAACGACGTAGAGCTTTTAGGCACACAAAGCGCTGAATTTACTGGTAATGTTGATATTAACACCGTTAATATGAGTTTGTCCGCACAAACTGCACTAATCGATAAACAACGCGGTTTACTCAATGCTACTGGGCCAATTACTTATCGCGACAAAATAAGCGAAGTTAACAGCACTGGCCTCAACGCCGATTTAAATAATTCAGCAATCAGCTTACTTGGTGCACAATATAGCCTAACACAACAGCTAGGCAAAGGTGGCGCTGAAAAACTCACCGTTGATGAGTCTGGCTTAATGCTAATGAATGCAAGCTTTACTGCTTGCCCTGGCGAAGTACCTGTGTGGGCCATTGAAGCCGACGAAATTAACCTTTCTCGCGAAGAAGGCTGGGGCGAAACCTATAATGCGGTTTTACGCATCCTAGATACGCCGGTTTTATATTTACCTTATTTTACCTTTCCGCTTGATGAGCGCCGTAAATCTGGGTTACTTACGCCTAGTTTTTCAAGCTCAGATCGCTATGGTTTAGAAACTATTACGCCTTACTACTGGAATATCGCTCCCAATTTAGATGCCACCATTACCCCGCGTTATATGTCGCGTAAAGGTTTACAACTGCAAACTGAATTTAGATATTTAACCCAAGAGCATGAAGGCTTAGTGGGTATTGAATATTTAAATAAAGATGATTCAGACCCCGATCTTGGCGATCGTTATATGTTTCATTGGCAACAAAAAAGCTATTTAGGTGAAAACTGGCGCGCTAATGTTGATATAACAAACGTGAGTGACGACAACTACTTAACTGATTTAGACTCTAATTATGCCAGTAAAACCGATACTCAATTGTACAGAACAGGCTCGCTTACTCATATGGGCGACACTTGGCGTACCGATATTACAGTACAAAACTTTGAAGTACTGGGCGATCACTTAGAGTCTTATACCGCTTTGCCACAAATTAGTTTTACCCAAACCGCACCTTGGCAATACGACAACTTTGATTTTAGTGTATCGGGAGAAGTGAGCCACTTTACTAATAGCTCAGCTATTATTGATCAAGCTACTCGAATACATATTGAGCCAAAAGCTCGCTTTGATTATAAAGAACATGCATGGTCGTTTTTATCAGAAGTAAGCATATTACAAACAAACTACAAACAGCATGGTGATTTAGAAGGAACTCAATACAGCGAAAGCGTATCGCGTACACTGCCAAAAGTACGTTTGTATACACAACTTAATTTTGAGCGCGAAACCTCCTACTTTATTGATGACGGTATTCAAACTTTAGAGCCACAGCTACAATATTTATATACCCCTAATGAAGATCAATCTGATATTGGCTTATTTGATACTGCCAAACTACAAGATGATTTTTTTGGTTTATTTAGAGACACACGCTTTTCAGGTGTTGATAGAATAGCTGCTGCTAACCAATTTACCTTAGGTGCAACGACTCGGTTATTTGACAAAAAACACCAAGAAGTATTTAATTTTAGCGCCGGACAAATATTTTATTTAAGCGATTCAGCCAAACCTACAGAACAAGGATTAAACTCAGACACCAACTACAATGCCTTGTTTGCAGCACAAACCATGGTACATTGGCATCGTCGCTGGTATTTATCTGCGGGTATTCAGTATGATACTGACGGTAAACAAATTATTCAGTCTAACGTAACGCTCGACTATAAAGGCGACGATAATGAGCTAGTTCAATTGAACCATCGGTATTCAGATGATGTCTCAGGTAATGCAATTGAACAAACAGGCTTATTTACAAGCATTCCAGTGAGCGACGAATGGCAGTTTATTGCAAGCTATCACCGCGACCTTGAAAATAACCGCAGTATCGAAGTGTTAAGCGGACTACAGTATGAATCGTGCTGTTGGGCATTTCAAATTACTGGCCATCGCCAAATTGTTACCGACTTAAATCAGTCTATAGGGCAACAACAGGCGACTTTTGATTCAAGCATTCGTTTGAATTTTGTTTTAAAAGGGTTAGGTAGTAAAAGCCGTTATGATGCTAAAAAATTATTACAACAAGGTATTTTTGGTTATCGTAGACCGTATTTTCTTAATGACTAGGACACTATTTTTAAAGTTAAAGTAGTATTAATTAACGCTAAAAATTGAGTATTCCCTAGGATCACAACAGTACTATTAGCAAGAGTAGTAAAAAGAATATGAATTTAAAAAAATTATTAACATCAGCAGTTTTAAGTATTAGCTTATGCCAAAGCGCATTTGCAGCTCCGGTTGAAATCGACAAAGTTATTGGCATAGTCAACCAAGGAGTTATTTTAAAAAGTGAAGTGGACACCATAGTTAACCGTGTTAAAAAGCAAGCTGAAGAACAGAGTCAGGAGCTTCCTAAAGACGAAACATTACGTGTCCAGGCCGTAGAGCGATTAGTTAACCAAACACTCATGATGCAAATGGCTGAGCGTATGGGGTTAGAGATTTCAGACAGCCAACTAGATCAAACACTTGCAAGTATGGCTAAAGAGCAAGGCGGTAGCATTGCAGATTTACGTCGTACTATTGAGGGCTCGGGAGAAAGCTTTCAAGCATACCGTGAAGAAATTCGTAAAGAGATCACTACGCAGCAAGTTATGCGCGCCAATGTTGATCGCCGTGTTTATGTAAGCGAGCAAGAAGTAGATAACTTACTAAAAATTATGGAAAGCCAAGGTCAAAACGCAGAAGAGTATGACATTGGCCATATTTTAATTGATATTCCTAGTGATGCTAGCGCCGATGAAATTGCGTCAGCTAAAACGCGCGCAGACAAAGTAATTGAATTACTTAATGACGAGCAAGAATTTAAACGCATTGCTATTTCATCATCAAGCGGCTCTCAAGCACTTGAAGGTGGACAACTAGGTTGGATGGGCATTAACGAAATGCCGTCGTTATTTGCTGAAGCCGTAAAAGGTAAAAAGCAAGGCGCTATTATTGGTCCGCTGCGCTCTGGTGCTGGTTTTCATATTATAAAAGTCCAAGATGTTCGTGGTCGTCAAGTTGTAGAAACAACTGAAACTCGCTCACGTCATATTTTAATAAAACCATCTATTATTTTAAGTGAAGAAAAAGCACGTAGTATGCTTGCCGGTTTTGTAAAAGACTTACGCGCTGATAAAGCCGACTTTGCAAAACTTGCTAAAGAATACTCAGAAGATCCAGGCTCAGCCCTTAAAGGTGGTGAGTACGATTGGGCTGATCCAACTAGCTATGTTCCTGCCTTTAGAGATACTTTATTATCACTTAAGCAAAATGAAATTAGCGAACCATTTAGAAGCCAATTCGGTTGGCATATTGTGCAGTTACTCGATACCCGTGTAGCTGATAAAACAGAGCAAGCTAAACGCAACCGCGCCCATGGCATGCTATTTAATCGTAAATTTAAAGAAGAAAGCTTTAACTGGCAGCAAGAAATGCGCGAACAAGCCCATGTTGAAATTTTCCCAATAGACGAATAACTATGACATTACGTATCGCAATTACCCCTGGTGAGCCTGCGGGCATTGGTCCAGATTTACTGTTAAAACTTGCCCAACAAACTTGGGACGCACAGCTTGTTGCCATTGCCGACGCAAATATGCTTAAGCAACGTGCTAAACATTTAGGCTTAAGTATAAAGCTAATAGAGTTTGACCAGCATGCTGCAGCAACGCCTGCACCAGCAGGAAGCCTTTACCTACATCAAGTAGATGTAGCTGAGCCTGTAGAGCTAGGTGTGCTTAACGATGCTAATGGCCAATACGTATTAGACACTTTGCGTATTGCCAGTGAAAAAAACATGGATGGCACTTTTGCAGCAGTTGTTACCGGCCCTGTACATAAAGGTATTATTAATAAAGCCGGTATTTCGTTTAGTGGCCACACCGAGTATTTTGCACAACAGTCGAATACCGCAGATGTAGTAATGATGCTTGCTACGCAAGGCCTAAGAGTAGCGCTGGTAACGACGCATATTCCGCTTGCCTATGTATCGCGTGCTATTACAGAGGATCGGCTAATCAAAGTAGCGAGTATTTTAAACCACGACTTACAAACTAAGTTTGGTATAGAAAAGCCGCGTATTTTAGTCTGTGGTTTAAATCCTCATGCTGGTGAAGATGGCCATTTAGGCCGTGAAGAAATAGATACCATTATTCCAACACTTGAAATACTTAACAACCAAGGTATGAACCTGATTGGTCCACTCCCTGCCGACACTTTATTTCAAGATAAATACCTAAATGAAGCCGATGCCGTATTAGCTATGTATCACGATCAGGGGCTACCTGTGCTAAAATACAAGGGATTTGGTAACTCGGTAAATATTACCTTAGGTTTACCATTTATCCGCACCTCAGTAGATCATGGTACTGCTCTGGATTTGGCAGGCAAAGGTACTGCTGATGTTGGCAGTTTTGAATTAGCGATCCGCGAAGCAATTAAGCTCGCCCAAGAAAAAGCACAAAATCAATGACCGATAAAGTACATTTAGGACACCGCGCCCGTAAACGTTTTGGACAAAACTTTTTATTTGATGACATGATCATCGGTAAAATAGTGAGCGCAATCGATCCTAAACCAGAAGATAACCTAGTAGAGATTGGTCCAGGCCTTGGCGCAATTACTGAACCGGTAGCCGAATTAAGCGGCCATTTAACGGTTGTAGAATTAGATAAAGATTTGGCACAGCGTTTAATTGAACACCCATTTTTGGGACCTAAATTAACCGTAAACCAAGGCGATGCAATGACCTTTGATTTTGCAAGCTTGGTGAGAGATGACAAAAAACTAAAAGTGTTTGGTAACTTACCGTATAACATTTCGACTCCGTTATTATTTCATCTTTTTGAATTTGCAGACAATATTGAGCACATGCACTTTATGCTGCAAAAAGAAGTAGTAAAACGCATGGTTGCAGGCCCGGGGAGCAAAACCTTTGGTCGTTTAAGCGTAATGACTCAGTACTACTGTAATGCAATGCCGGTTATAGAAGTACCGCCTGAGTGCTTTAAACCTGCGCCTAAAGTTGATTCGGCGGTTATTCGCTTAATCCCTAAAAAGCCTGAACAACGCACTGCAAAAAGCGTGAAAATTTTAAATAACGTTTGCCTAGAAGCCTTTAACCAGCGTCGTAAAACACTACGCAATAGTTTAAGCAACTTACTAACTGCAGATGAGCTAACCAGCATTGGCATAGATGTTACTTTGCGTGCTGAGCGCTTATCGTTACAACAATTTATTGACATAGCAAATTGGATTTATGACAACAAGCAGTAATATTGGATCGCCTGTAAAGGTATCTGTTGAAACATTTTATGTAGAAGAGCAGTCGCAACCTGAACTAGAAAAGTTTGTATTTGCTTATTCTGTAACCATTAAAAACCACAGTTTGTGTAGCGCTAAATTACTGAGCCGTTATTGGTTAATTACCGATGCAAATGGCAAAGAAATTGAAGTGCAAGGCGAAGGTGTGGTCGGCGAAAATCCGGTTATAGCACCCGGCGAAAGTTATAAATATACCAGTGGGGCAATACTAGATACCCCTGTAGGTACTATGCAAGGGCATTATACGTTACGTAACGAGCTTGGCACTGAGTTTAAAGCGCCTATTAACGTGTTTCGTTTAGCCTGCCCTAACATACTGCACTAGTACACTATAAGCATGGCTGACTACGCAATAGGTGATTTGCAAGGCTGCTTTAACGAGTTTAACGCGTTACTCCAACGCGTTAACTTTAATCCAAGTAAAGATCATCTCTACTTGGTGGGCGATATAGTCGCTCGAGGCCCTGACTCACTAGCCTGTTTAGAGTACTTATACAAACACCAAAATAGCATTACAGTTACGCTAGGCAATCATGACTTACACCTGATTGCCTGCTATCTACTTAATAAACCACCCAACCCTAATGATAAATTAGCAGCTGTATTCAATAGCACTAAACTCCCCCACTATATTGCATTTTTACAAACTCAGCCTTTGGCACTTTACCTTAAGCAGTACAATAGCTTTATATCCCATGCTGGGCTCAACCCTGACTGGTCGATAGCACAAGCCTTACAACATGCTCAGTTTGCTCAGCATTGTTACAGCTCGCCTAAAGCGCATGACTTTTTTGCAAACATGTACCAACCTCACCCCATTAATAACCCTAATGAACTTAATAACTACGAAAAGTTTAGATACACAGTTAACTACTTTACCCGTATGCGATTTTTAACTGCCGATAACCAACTCGACTTAAGTGCAAAAGGGGAAGTAACAAGTGGCAATAACTTAACCCCTTGGTTTATGCATCCAGCAATAACAACGGCTAAACAAACGCTTATTTTTGGCCACTGGGCAGCATTAAATGGTAAAACACCTCATAATCATTTATTAGCCTTAGACACCGGATGTGTTTGGGGAGGTGCCATGACCTTAATAGAATTAAAAAGCAAACAAAAAACTGTAGAAAAATCACAACTTTCGTCTAAATAAACTGAAATAAAGTAATACATCTGTTAAGTTTAATGTCGCATGTTGAAACTTTGTAACTACAACCTGTTCACATTAAGTTGGCATTATATTCTAGTAGCAAAAATAGCACTCCTATAATTAGAGCTACGCATGGCCATTGCTTAATTAAAAATAATCAACACAGATTAAACAATTAAAATTAACTTTAATTACTTAACTTATTGCAATACAAGCCGATAAGTTTTAACTGATATACTTTAGAATGGAAATCCGTATGAATTTAACAGTGAGCCAGCGTATTTGGGGTGGATTTATTTTCATCACTCTACTGCTTTTAATAATTGGCGGTAACTCTTTAATAAAAATAGCAAATATTGATCGCTCCACCCAAAAAGTAAATCAGTTGTCGCTGCCCGCTTTAAATAAAAGCGCTGAATTACAAGCCGAGTTTATTTTAATGAGCAAAGCTGCTCAAGCTAGTTTTTATACCTCTTCTGCAGAGCAACTAGAACCAATAAAAAACCAAGTGCTCGAACAAAAGCAGTTATTCAATACGCTGCATAGTGAATTACAAGAAGTGGTTAAAAACGATCCACTATTGAGTAAAAGTAGCCAACAAGTTGAAACAACCTATTTAAGTTTTTTAAGCACGGTAGAGGGCTTACTTGCCGACAAAGCTAAACAGCTAGCACTGAATAAAATGTTAAAAGCGCAACTAGAAAGCATAGAGCTTGCCGCCGAAGATGCAAACTCAATTGTACTCGATATTATTGATATAAACGGCTTAGAGCAAAGTAACCCACGCGCTTACCAGGCTGCTAATAATCTTGAAAACAATTTTATGTCTGTAGTAAGCAACAGTACCGACATGCTAACGGTTAAAACGCTTAATACTTTAGATATTGTAAAAAATGAACAAGTATACTACTTCGAAGAAGTGACCCGCACCATAGCGCTAATTAAACCAGCCATAGAGCAAAGCCATAGTGGTTTATACAATAGTCTAAAAGAATACGTAGACACGCTAGAGAGCAACATTGTAGGTAACAATAGCCTTGCTGCGAATAAAAAACGCTTAATCGATGCAATTAGCCTTACTGAACGTGAACTTGCAGAGTCTGAGCAAGCAACTAAAACAGCGCTAAATCAAATTGACGTACTTGTAAAACAAGCCAGCGATGTTGCTTTTTCATTGCAAAAAGGGGTGCGCAGCGACGTAGATTCTGCAAACTTGTGGACTTGGATAGGCATGATAATAGCCACCATAATTGCAATTATCGTGGCAGTCGTTACAGTTAATCGTATTACTAAACCACTGGCTGAAGTTAACCGCATTTTAGATATTGTAGCAAGTGGCGATATGACACAGCGCTTAGATGACAGTGCCAAAGATGAGTTTGGTGAGCTATCTAAAAGCTGTAACACCTTAATTGATAGCCTTCGCAGTTTAATTAAAGGCATTATTTCACGCTCAACTCAGCTTGCAGCTGCATCAGAGCAAACCTCAACAATTACTGGCGAATCAAGTAAAGCAATTCGTAATCAGCAAGCACAAGTTGAACAGGCAGCTACAGCAACAACAGAAATGAGTAGTACATCACAAACGGTAAGTAATAGCGCTCAACAGGCGTTACATGAGATTAAAAATGCCGATAAAGAAGCCGAGCGCGTTAAAGACATTTCAAATCAAAATAAAGCCACTATTGAGCAACTAGCTTACGAAGTTGATGAAGCGTCGAATGTTATTAATAAGCTCCACAAAGACAGCGCATCGATTGGCAGTATATTAGATGTGATTCGCGGTATTGCTGATCAAACAAACTTATTGGCATTAAATGCCGCGATTGAAGCAGCGCGTGCAGGTGAGTATGGGCGAGGCTTTGCTGTAGTAGCAGATGAAGTACGTTCTCTGGCAAGTAAAACACAAGAATCAACCCAAGAGATTCAATCTATGATTGAGTCACTACAAAGCGGTGCAGAAGCCGCTGTATCGGCTATGGAAAAAGGTAAACAACAAGCCGTGTCGTGTGTTAAGCAAAGCGATTTAGCAAGCAGCGCTCTCGACTCGATTACTTTAGCCGTATCGCAAGCGCATAACGTGAGTGAAGAAATATCAACGGCAGCGCAAGAGCAACAACAAGTATCACAAGAAATAAGTGAGCGCTTAGAGTCCATTGTTGCTATAGCCGAGCAAACCGCTGAGGGCGCAATACAAACGACCATATCAAGTTCAGAAGTAGCAAAACTAGCAGAAGAACTTAGGTTATCAGTAGAAAACTTTAAGGTTTAATTACTGCTATAAACATTTATAAAAAGGGGAAGTAATTTATTACTTCCCCTTTTTTTATTAGATTTTGCTTATTGCTTGATTACTCACGCTAATTTCTATTTGTTTGTTAAGCAAATTAATGAACAAAATACTGCGCATATCGCCATCAGGCTCTTTATAAATAGCGTCAATATTTTTAAATGACTCATTGTTTACACTCACCAAGTCACCGTTTTTAGGAACTTGCGATTCATGTGAGTGCGAACGCTCTGCTTTAAGCTGATTAATTAACTCAACGGGCACACGCTGATATGCAGCACCATAAGTTACAAAGCCACTTACTCCGCGGGTATTTTTTACCGCAAAAAAGTTACCATTTTCAGCTTCTAAACACACAAATACATAACCAGGAAATAAAGCAGACTGCTTAACAGTGCGGCGTCCTTTAACTAACTTTTCAGTAGTTAACTTTGGAAAAAATGACGCTATTCCTTGGTTTTTTAAATTAACCTGCGCACGCTCTTCTTGGCGAGGTTTACATACAACTAAATACCAACTTTCCATGGCAATTCCTACAGCCTGAGTTGAAGATAAGACAACCATAAACTAAATGAGCGCAGCATTATACTCCTATGCAAACCTTTATGTAAAATAGCCCCACAGTAAATAAGTACTCACTTAGAAAAAGTGATTTAATACGCTGATAATCAAACGAGTAGGTTTTAATTGAGGGGTAAGCGCTGATATATTACAGCTATTAGAAGCAAGCTCTAAGCTAAAGCTAAGGGCAATATTAAACAATTAAGCTATTATTTTACGTAAAACAAAAACAAAAAACCCAGCATAAGCTGGGTTTTTACATTCTAATAGAAAACTAAAATTACTTAATTTTAGCTTCTTTAAAAAGAACATGTTTACGAATCTTTGGATCAAACTTTTTGATTTCCATCTTCTCAGGCATGTTACGTTTGTTCTTGTCGGTAGTGTAGAAAAAACCAGTACCGGCAGTTGAAACTAAACGGATTTTATCGCGCATGATTCAGATCCTTAAACTTTTACGCCGCGAGCACGGATTTCTGTAAGAACCGTGTCGATGCCTTTTTTATCGATAATACGCATACCTTTAGTAGTAGTGCGTAATGTTACAAAACGTTTTTCACTTTCAACCCAAAAACGGTGTGTTTGTAGGTTAGGTAGGAAACGACGTTTAGTCGCGTTTCTCGCGTGTGAACGGTGATTACCAACCGCAGGACGCTTACCTGTAACTTGACATACTTTAGCCATGTCTATATATCTCCAATAACTTAGCTCGAGCTTAATTTTCCCTAAGGCCATGTAGTTGTGCCCTAGAGATAAATCGAAGGGCGCTCTTTATACAGCTTTTACAGGCGAAGATCAAATAACTGATCTCATCCAATCAGCTCATGTGCAAATTTGATAGCGGCTAATTATAAAGATCGAAAGCCCATAGGGAAAGTAAAAACTGCATTTAAATTAAACTAATTTGCCAAAACACACTAAACTGCTCGTTTTTAGTACTCTTCTGTAAAAGTAAAGCTAAATAAGACCTCGTTCAGCAAAAGAAACACAGGTTTCTCCTCCAACAATAATATGATCCAGCACATTTATATCTACCAATTGCAGTGCTTGTTGCAATTTATTAGTAATAAGTTTGTCGGCCTGACTCGGTTCGGCAATCCCGCTTGGGTGATTATGCGCAAAAATAACCACTGCTGCATTATTTTTAAGTGCCGCTTTTACCACTTCTCGTGGATATACACTGGCAGAATTAATGGTGCCATAAAAAAGTATTTCATCTTTAATTAAGCGATTTTGACTATCAAGATACAGCACCATAAATACCTCCTGCTGCAAACCACGCATTTGCAAGGTTAAATAATCATATACAGCGTTTGGCGAGTTAAATATAGCATCGCGCTGGCAACGCTCCTGCATATAACGCTGGCTGAGCTCAAGCACCGCTTGCAACTGCACATACTTAGCTGTACCTAACCCTTTTTGCGCACAAAACTCTTCCATACTGGCATTAAATAAATTGTGTAGCGTTTTGTTTTCATTAAGTAAATGTTGGGCAAGCTCAATCACATTCATACCCGGCAAACCGGTGCGTAAAAATATGGCAAGCAATTCAGCATCACTGAGCGCTTTTGCGCCTTTTTCGATTAGCTTTTCGCGGGGACGCTGCGAATTAGGAAGTGAGGTTAGTTGCATTATTCATCCTTGATAAATCGGCTTATATATTAACTGTAATGCAAATTTGAAAATTAGCCTGTTATTTTCATCTTAAAAGCTTAGCTGTACGGGTCAAGATTTGTTATTTTAGCCCTAATATTAAATAAGGCTGATGGACAACCATGATTAATTTAACTAATAAAAAAATAGTGCTGGGAATTAGCGGCGGTATAGCGGCCTATAAATGCGCAGAACTGGTTAGACGCTTAAAAGAGCATGGTTGTAGTGTTAAAGTAGTTATGACTGAATCAGCAAAACATTTTATAACCCCCTTAACTATGCAAGCTGTGAGCGGTGAAATGGTTGCAGACTTCTTACTCGACCCTTCTGCAGAAGCTGCTATGGGCCATATTGAGTTTGCCAAGTGGGCCGATTTAATTTTAGTTGCCCCAGCCACCAGCAACATTATTGCTAAAATGGCGGCGGGCATTGCCGATGACTTACTCACTACCTTATTACTTGCAACTCCGGCTAAAGTCGCTATCGCACCGGCTATGAATCAGCAAATGTATGCTCACCCTGCTACACAAGCTAATTTAGCCACACTTAAAGCACGTAACGTGCTTATTTGGGGCCCAGGAAAGGGTGAGCAAGCTTGTGGCGATGTAGGCGCTGGGCGCATGCTAGAGCCTCATGAGCTAGTTGCTTTATGTATTGCAAAAGAGCAACCTCAGTTACTTGCAGGTAAAACCATTACCATAACTGCAGGCCCGACCCGAGAAGCCATTGACCCGGTACGTTTTATATCTAATCACAGCTCAGGAAAAATGGGCTACGCACTTGCTGAGGCCGCTTTATTACTTGGCGCTAAAGTTAATTTAATTTCAGGCCCGGTGACTATAAAAGCCCCTACTGGCGTAAATTTGATCAACATAGAAAGCGCCGAGCAGCTATTAAACGAATCACTCAACTACGCACCGCGTTCAGATGCGTTTATTGGCTGCGCCGCTGTTGCCGACTACCGCGCAGCAACGGTTGCAGCACAAAAAATGAAAAAGCAAGGCGACGAGCTTACTCTTACTTTAGTTAAAAACCCGGATGTAATTGCACACGTAGCTAATTTACAGCAAAACCGCCCTTACACTGTTGGTTTTGCCGCAGAAACACAAAATGTAGCAAACTACGCAAAAGGCAAACTAAAAAATAAAAACCTGGATATGATTTGCGCTAACGATGTATCACAAAGTGATCTTGGGTTTAACGCTGACAATAATGCGCTAACCCTGTACTGGCATAATGAACAGCTTGAATTACCAACAAATAGCAAAACAGCAATTGCGCTAACAGTGATCCAACAGCTCGCTCAGAGAATATAAAAGAGCTGGAAACAAACTGAATAAAACATTAACATGCTAAACACGCGTTTACTTTTAAGAGTTTAAATTTGTTTAATTCTAAATATAAACGCGCCTTAAACATTTGAATCAAAATGACTAGCTCCTGCTAAAAGATAACTAATAAAAAAGGAATGTTCATGCCTGCGACAAAAAGAAGTAATCGCAAAGAGCAAATACTGCAAGCACTTGCACAAATGTTAGAAACCAGTCCCGGCCAGCGTATTACCACAGCAAAGCTAGCCGCTGAGGTTGGTGTATCGGAAGCAGCGTTGTATCGTCATTTTCCTAGTAAAGCACGTATGTTTGAGGGCTTAATAGAATTTATTGAAGACACGCTTTTATCTCGTATAAATCTTATTTTAGAAAACGAAAAAGAAAGCCAAGCCCGCGTTTATAATATTTTGCATTTACTGCTAACGTTTGCTGAAAAGAACCCTGGTATTACCCGTATTTTAACCGGCGACGCATTGCAAGGTGAGCAAGAGCGGTTACGTGAACGAGTGCAAAGTTTCTTTGAAAAACTTGAGACCCAATTTAAACAAGTACTACGTGAGAGAAAGCTGCGTGAAGGTAAAAACTTTCAAAGTGACGAGCTAACCCTAGCCAACTTTTTACTTGCCTATGTTGAAGGTAAAATGAATCAGTTTGTACGCAGTAATTTTAGTACTAAGCCAAGCGCACAATTTGAAAAACAATGGCCGGAACTACAAAAAATTTGGTTATAAATTCCAAATTCAACACACGTAACCTTGTGAGCCACGCTTGCAAGGTTTTTAAATTTTCACCTTCAGCCTTTCAACTCTGCTTTACTACCACTTGTCGTATATACTCGAATTATAGACAAAACTCGTTACAATAAAATAACGCTAAAAAACGAGAACCTATAATGAAAACAAAGCTCACCCTTTTAAGCTCTGCGCTTATTGTCAGCGTAGCTAGCACCACAGTTTACGCTAAAGAGTCGCTACAATTTAACGATGTGTTTGATTTTAAATCAGCCAAAGCAACACAACTTTCTGAAGATGGCCGTATTTTATCGCTCAGTGCAACCCCGTATCGTGGTGATGCCACTGGCCAAGTTTACTCGCTAAGCGGTAATAGCTTAATTGCAGAAGTACCGCGTGGTACTAAGCCTGTTATTAATAAAGCTGCTAACTGGGTCGCATTTACCCAAGTACCCACGCTACTAGAACAAGAAACCACGAATAAAAAAGATGCTCTAAAAAACAACCTGGTACTAGTAAATACCCAAACAGGCGAGCAACAAAGTTTTAGTAATGTGAAAGACTATAAGTTATCAAACGATGGAACTTGGCTTGCCTATCGCTTAGATCAAAAAGCAGCTAAAGGCGATGATGAAAAAGCCGAGGATGAAAGTACCAGCACTCATGCTAATAAAAACGATAGCGCCATCACACCAGACAAAGAAGATAAAACCTATCCGCTGGTTATTGTAAATTTAAGCAATAAACGCAGCCACACAATTGCAGATGTATTTAACTACAGTGTTAGCGCAACTAACCAGCAACTATTAGTTAGCCAGAGTTACAGCGATGGTAACAACAATCAAATAGCACTGCTTAATTTAAATGACTTTGTAAGCAGCATACTCATAGATGAGCCTGGTGTTGTGGCCAATAAAATAGCCTGGCACCCGACTGAGGCAAGCGTAGTATTTACGTTAGGTAACTATGTTAACGACGACATGCGCCGTCGTAACTACAGCTTACAACTTTGGCAAAATGAGCAGCTAACAACGATTAACTCCCCCAACAAAGATTGGGGAATAGGTAAAACCGCCGCGTTAATATGGTCTGAAAATGGCGAGCGTTTATATTTTGAAAATCGCCCTAAACTAGCCGCTAAAGTAAAAGCTAAAGAGTATAGCGACGAAGCCTCACTATACGACTTTGACACTATACGAGAGCATAAAGGCTTAAAAGTATGGCATAACAACGACGCGCAAATAAAACCGCGTGAACAGCAGCAGTGGAACGAAAAAAACAAAAACCGCCATTACAGCGCGGTGTACCACATAAATTCGCAAAAAGTTACCCAGCTAAGTACTGTGAGCATGCCAGAGGTTGCGCTTAATCCGCAGCGCGATACATCACTGCTTGGTTATACTGATACCCCATACCTTGAGAAAATAATGTATGGCGGCTTTTTTGCTGACTACTTTGCTGTAAATATTAATACAGGTAAACACACTCCCATTGTTAGTAACTACCCGTTTAAACCAAGTTTGGCACCTAATGGCGAGTTTGCCGCCTACTTTAGCGATAACCATATACAGCTAAAAGATTTAAAAAATAATAAAGTCACTACGCTTACACGTGCAATTCAAGCTACTTTTGCTGATGACAAGCACGACTACCCTTCTGCCCAACCAGGTTATGGTTTTGCCGGTTGGAATCAAGATAGCAGCCAACTACTTGCTTACAGTAAGTACGATATTTGGGCGTTTGATGTAAATAGCCAGCAGGCAAAACGTTTAACTAATGGTAAACAAACCAATACTCAATATCGCGTTATTAAACTTGATAAAAGCCAAGTTGGCTTTAAAAAAGACGAAACATTGCTTATATCGGCTATTAACTTACAAACTAAGCAAAGTGAAATAGCCAAGCTTGATTTAACCACCAACACAGTAACTAAAGTGCTCAGTGGTAATAAACGTTTTGATTTAGTTAAAAAAGCAAAAAATGCCGATAAATACCTATTTACTGAGCAAGCGTATCATCAGTTTCCAGACTTTTATCAAACTGACTTTAGTTTCAGTGCTCCGCAACAAGTGACTACACTTAACCCACAAATAAGTAACTTTACCTGGGGCGAAAAACCAGAACTCATAAGCTACAAAGGCTTTGATGGCGAAGACTTACAAGGCGTACTAATTAAACCTGCGGGTTACAAAAAAGGCGATAAAGTACCAGTAATGGTGTATTTTTACCGTTATATGAGCCAGCGCATGTACGACTTTCCTAAAATGGAATTAAACCACCGCCCTAATTTTCCTATGTTTACCTCAAACGGTTACGCGGTATTTTTACCCGACATTCGTTTTGAAATAGGCCACCCAGGTAAATCATCAACGCAAACCATGATCAACGCCACGCAAAAGCTCATTGATTTAGGCATTGCTGATAAAAATAAAATTGGTTTACAAGGTCATTCGTGGGCAGGCTATCAAAGTGCCTTTATGATCACTCAAACCGATATGTTTAAAGCGGTTGTATCGGGTGCTCCCGTGTCTAACATGACCAGTGCCTATAGTGGCATTCGTTTAAAATCGGGCTTAGCGCGTCAGTTTCAGTACGAAACAGGACAAAGCCGCATTGGTAAAAACCTTTTTGAAGCGCCAGAATTATACATAGAAAACTCACCGGTATTTTTTGCCGATAAAGTAAACACTCCTATTTTAATTATGTTTGGCGATAAAGACGACGCTGTACCTTGGCACGAAGGGGTACAGTATTACTTAGCCCTGCGCCGTGCGGGTAAAGATGCCACTTTTTTACAGTATGAAGGCGAACCTCATCACTTGAAAAAGTTTCCTAATCAAGTCGATTTTTCGATTCGTATGATGCAGTACTTTGATCATTACTTAAAAGGCAAACCCGCCGCAAAGTGGATGAAAGAAGGCGAAGCATTTATACAAGAGTAAAAATAAATGATAAAAACCCCGATAGATTTAAGTCTATTGGGGTTTTATAATTTATTACTACCCACTTTATAATAAATAGACAATACTGAATTAACTAATAATTATTAAGTCGTTATTTGATGCTACATTTTTGGTATAAAGAATTTCCGCAATACCCTAGAGATCATAAGGATTACTGGCGAACACGCTTAATTGCACATTCTTTATTAATCTGCTGCTGCTACTTTTTAATTTTAACCTTACTAAATGTTTTTTATTTTTCGAGTTACGATATTGCACTTATTGATGCCTTAGGACTTATAGCGTCATTAAGTATTTGTATATGGTTTAATAAAACAGCCCAGGTTAGTAAAGCTGCTTGGGTTGTTGCATTAATGATAGTTAGCTTAATTATGCTCTTTATAGTATCGGCAAAGGGTCATGCTCATTCATTATTTTGGGCAACACTTATTCCGCCTTTTACCTTTTTTTTAGTTGGGCGTAATTGGGGAAGTATATTAAGTAGCATTGCTTTTGGTATTTGTGTCTATCTAGTTTACTTACAGCAACAACTATCAATTACCATAGGTTTATCTGCATTATTTAATTTTATTGAAGTGTCTATTGCGCATGTTTTATTATTTAGGTTTTATGAAAAAACGCGTTTTTCGGCTTACTCTCATCTTTCGAAGCGCAATGCCGAAATAAAACTGCTAGCCGAAACCGATAAGCTCACCGGGTTATATAACAGGCAAAAATTTGATTTTGAATTGTCGCAATTATTGAGTGAAAATAATAATGAGCGAAAATCAAATATAGTGATGATTTGCGACATAGACCACTTTAAAAAAGTAAACGATACTTATGGCCATTTAGCGGGTGATAACGTGCTTAGTGAGTTTGCCAATATTTTACAAAACAAGCTTACAAATAGTGCATTAATTGCACGCTGGGGCGGAGAAGAGTTTACTATTATTCTTCGAGATAGCAGCCTAGATAACGCAATTAACGAAGCTGAAGAGCTCAGAGCGTTTATTGCCACTCATTTAATCGATAATAGAGCGTTAACTATCAGTATTGGTATAGCTAAAGCGCATGTTGACGACACTGCTTTGCATCTTTTAGAGCGCGCCGATAAAGCGCTTTATAAAGCAAAATTACAAGGACGAGATCAGGTCTGTGTTGCTAGCGACAACTTAACCAAAACTCGCTATGAAAACACATTAAGTAAATCCGCTGCTATTTAAAAGTTAGCTCTAAAGTATCAGCGGTTAAACCCAATAAACTAAATTAACCTTGTAACTGCTAACTTATTGTTCCTAAAATATTAAGCATACTGCCCAGCAGCAAAACCACAGCTCCACGCATACTGAAAATTATAGCCCCCTAGCCAACCGGTTACATCGGTTACTTCGCCAATAAAATATAAGCCTTGTACTTTTTTTGCTTCGAAGGTTTTTGAGCTAAGTTCATCGGTATCTACACCGCCTAACGTTACTTCCGCTGTTCTGTAACCTTCTGTGCCATTTGGTTTAATTTGCCATGCATGTATATAGTTAACTAACTCGTCAATTTGGCTATGTGTTAGCTGGTTAATATTACAATCAGGAATTGCTTTCCCCTCATGAAGAACTTCAATAAAACGTTTAGGTAAAATAGTGGCTAAGCTATTTTTTAACGACTTTTGGGATTGCGTTTCACGCCAATCGGCTAGCTGTTGTCTTAAATCTGTTTCGGGTAATAAATTAATAGTTACCGCCTGTCCGGCGCGCCAAAATGAGCTTATTTGTAATATAGCAGGGCCCGATAATCCTCTATGGGTAAATAAAATGTTTTCTTTAAATGCAGTTCCATCTTCACTAGTAACATCGCATAAAATACTTATACCTGAAAGCGCTTCAAAACGTTCTTTATCGTGCTGATGCAAAGTAAATGGTACAAGTGCCGCCATGGTCGGTAATACTTTTAAGCCAAACTGCTCAGCAATTTTATAGCCAATGGGTGTTGCGCCAAGCTTAGGCATAGTTAAGCCACCGGAGGCAATCACTAACGACTCACAATAAAATGTTTCATGCTCGGTTACTACGCTATAACCAGTTTCAGTTTTTGAAACGCTGATTACTTCGTTACGCAACTTTATAGATACCCCCGCCCATTCACACTCAGTAAGTAAAATATCAACAATGTCTTGAGCATTATTATCACAAAAAAGCTGACCTAGTGTTTTGTGGTGATAGGCTAAACCATGACGATCTACCAGTTCAATAAAGTCATGTTGGGTATAACGACTTAAACATGATTTAACAAAATGAGGGTTATCACACAAATAATTACTAGGGCTGGCATTTTCGTTGGTGAAGTTACAGCGCCCACCGCCACTAATGAGTATTTTTCGACCTGGCTTTTTGCCCATATCAAGTACTGTAACACTACGGCCACGATATCCTGCTTGCGCTGCACACATTAAGCCTGCTGCTCCCGCACCTATTACTATCACATCTACTTGGGTCATTTATTTATCTCATTAATTTTTTTTGATTATAACAAAATTTATGCACCGGCTGGACATCGAATTGATTATTTTCAATTGCACAACAAATAAAAATAAAAGTATTAATACTCAAATTTAAAACTAGTTACTTATGCTTATATTTATAAATATAAAAAGTACAAAGTAACTACAAACCCGCTAATAACAAGGTTATAACCAAATGAAAGAAGCTAATAAGTAATTAATCTTTCAATTAATTTAACAGATCATTTACCTTTGTACCCACTTCGTGGATTTGTGCTACGAAATAACAAATAAAAACTAAGGATAATCATGACAACAGGTAAATCATTTAAAAAGTGTGCAATAGCCTTTACTATCAGCTCACTATTTGCTGCAACATCGAGTATTGCAACTCCTGCACAAGCAATTGCACCATCAATGGCAGAAACAACAGCTAAATTACAAAATCAAACTGGTTTTGAAACACAATTCATTATTAAATATAAAAATAACACTAATGATTTAGCTAGCTTTGCAGCTACAGACACAGACACAGATGTAAGCCAATCAAATATGCAAAATAAAGCGCAGAGCTTTGTTAAAAATTACACCTCTAAAAAAGGTAAAGTAAAAGCGAAGTATATTCGTGCCATGGCACTTAATAATCACCATGTAATGCGTGCAAGTAAAAAGCTAAATGCACAAGAAGCACAGCGATTTATGCAAGAAATGCTTGAATCTGGCAATGTTGAATACATTGAAGTCGATCAAATGCTGCAACCATTTGCAACGCCTAATGATCCACGATTTGACGACCAATGGCATTATTATGAACAAGCTGGCGGCTTAAACTTACCTACAGCGTGGGATACAGCCACTGGTAGCGGTGTTGTTGTTGCTGTACTCGATACAGGCTATCGCCCTCATGTTGATTTAAACGCTAATATTTTACCCGGTTACGATATGATCTCGAATTTATCGGTGGCTAATGATGGCAATGGTCGCGATAGCGATGCCCGCGATCCGGGCGATGCGGTTGCTGCCAATGAATGTGGTACTAACGGTGCACAAAACTCTAGCTGGCACGGCACACATGTAGCGGGTACTGTTGCTGCAGTTACTAATAATGGTGAGGGTGTTGCTGGGGTTGCTTACGGCGCCAAAGTAGTGCCTGTACGTGTACTAGGTAAGTGCGGTGGTTTAACCTCTGATATTGCTGATGGTATTATTTGGGCTTCTGGTGGCAATGTATCTGGGCTACCGGCAAATGCCAATCCTGCAGATGTAATAAATATGAGCTTAGGGGGTAGTGGCTCATGTAGCTCTACAACACAAAGTGCTATTAACACCGCACGTAATAACGGCACAGTAGTGGTAATTGCTGCTGGTAACGATAACGATAACTCAGCAAACTATAACCCAGGCAACTGTAATGGCGTGGTAAATGTAGCCTCGGTTGGCCGTAATGGCGGTCGTGCTTATTACTCTAATTACGGTAGTAATATTGATGTTGCCGCACCGGGTGGTGCGCAAAGTTTTGCTAACGATTCTGAAGGTGTTTTATCCACTTATAACGCCGGTTCGTCAACCCCTTCTAGTGATAGCTACGGTTTTTCGCAGGGTACATCAATGGCAGCCCCCCATGTTGCTGGCGTAGCGGCACTGATAAAACAAGCAAAGCCGAATGCTACTCCCGATGAAATCGAAAATATTTTAAAAACAACCACCCGCTCGTTCCCAGCCACATGTACTAGCTGTGGTACCGGTATTGTTGATGCAGCAGCTGCCGTAGCTGCTGCAAGTGGTGGCACTGCACCACCACCAAGTGGTAATGAACTTCTTGATGGCGAAACTCAAACCGGTTTAAGCGGCGCAACTAACTCTGAAACATTTTATACAATGACAGTGCCCAGTGGCGCAACTAATGTCACTTTCACTATGAGTGGAGGCACTGGTGATGCCGATTTATACGTGCGCTCTGGCAGTAAGCCAACAACCTCTACATACGATTGCCGCCCTTACAAAAGTGGTAACAACGAAGAGTGTTCAATCGATAACCCTACATCAGGTACGTATCATGTGATGCTACGAGGTTATTCAGCCTATTCTGGGATCAGCTTAACTGGTAATATTACAGCAGCTTCGGGCGGGGGCTCAGGCACACCTCAAGCTGGTGGTGGCACTGTAAGCGATGTGAGTGCTAATGCAGGTCAATGGAAGCATTACACACTAGACGTGCCAGCAGGTATGGCTACATTTACAGTAACAACAAGCGGTGGCACAGGCGATGCTGATTTGTTTGTTAAGTTTGGCAGTCAGCCCACGACATCGAGTTACGATTGTCGTCCATATAAAAATGGTAATGCCGAAACCTGTACTTTCTCAAGCCCACAAGCGGGTACGTGGCACTTAAGTGTTAACGCGTATAAAACCTTCTCGGGCTTAACAATTAGCGGGCAATATCAGCCTTAATAAGCAATAATTGCAAAAAGCCGATGTTGCATCAACATCGGCTTTTGTATTTTCAAATCGCTAATTTATTCTATAGCTTTTCTAAAACAGCAGCAGCACGACTAACCACAAATTCTTTTTCTTGCTCTACAAATAAACCGGTTACTACACTATTTTCCACGATCATTGCGTAACGCTTTGAACGCACACCGCCAAACCCTGCCGTATTCATATCAAGGCCTAATGCTTTGGTAAAGCTCGCATCGCCGTCTGCCAGCATGGCTATTTCTTGTGCATTTTGTGATGCCCCCCATGCTTTCATAACAAACGCATCGTTTACCGATACACAATAAATTGCATCAACGCCCTTTGCTTTTATTTTATCTGCCAGAGTAATAAACTCAGGTAAGTGTGCATTTGAACAGGTAGGTGTAAACGCACCGGGGACTGCAAACAATACAACTTTTTTATCTGCAAATAATTCACTGTTAGTCAGTGTTTGCATACCATCGTCGGTTAACTGGCTTAGCGTAACCGAGGGAATAGTTTGACCTTGTACAATCATTATAAATCCTTCATTTTATAAAATAAAACCAGCATACAGCTTAGCACATAGAATTTAGAGCATGATATAAGATGAGCGCTAAAGCTAATTTATTACAACCCCAGGCCCCCTTTAATCGAATGAATTTGTTGTTGTAGCTGATGTCGTATATCATCCACCAACGAGCTCGACTCACTTACTTGCCCCTTCATTTCAGCCATTGACTGACTAAAGTTATCTAATAAATTGCTTTGCTGCTTAGCAAGCTTCATCGCCTCAAACGCTACTTTATTAGCATTTTTTGCATTACTTGCCACCGCTTCCGAATTTAACTTAAGTTCTTGGGCATTTTGCGTTTGCGATTGAGCACCTTGGGTTAATGCTGTTATTTGCGTAGCAACTAGCCGTGAGTTTTCACTCAGTATGGTGAGCTGCCCATTTATCTCGCTCAGCGAGCCTTGCGTTTGCAGTGCCAATTGCCTAACTTCATCAGCCACTACTGCAAAGCCGCGACCATGCTCACCTGCCCTAGCTGATTCTATTGCTGCATTTAGCGCAAGTAAGTTGGTTTGATCTGCAATATTACGTATTACTTCTATAATTTTACTTACGCCTTCAACACCATTAAGTAGCTCTTGTAAGCTTTGTATACTGCGTTCAACCCGTGCCTGTGTATCGGCACTCGCACTTAACATACTTTGCGCAAATCCTAAGCTTTGTTCCATGGCACTAAAGGTACTTTGTGCGTTATCAGCTACTTGTGTATTAATATCATTAACTTGCTCTCCAATCTGCTGAATATCGGTTAGTAAATACTGATTTTGTTCCACTTGCCCATAACTCGTAGTAGTTTGTTGCTCAATCGTCTGTAAGTGTTTACTCATTTGCTGCATAAAAGCATTCACTACTTTTAGCATTTGCGCTCGCTCTTGTGCTTCTATGCGCTGGCGTTCAATTAGCTGATTAAAGTATTGGGCTATTTCCCCAACTTCAGTTTTTGGGTTATTACTGACAATATTTTTAAGCTCATTCGTTTCAATTAAAAATGCAAACCCGTCGCGCAACCGTCGAAGAGGATTAAGTACCAGATTACGCTGAACAATATAAACACCGCCAGCAAGTATAACGAGTCCACTAATAGCAACACAAAACACCCAAAATACTTGCTGCTTTAAATTATCTTGTTGTGTTTTTAGTGCTTGCTCTGCATTTATCACTGTTTTAGATAAATTACTAAGCTGCGTGCGCAATTCATCGGCCCCCGTCTGTCGTTGTTGTGCCTGAGTTAATGTACTGGTTAAATCCCGAGGATAGCGATTTGGCCAACTACTTAATTCTGATTTAATATCAGTAGCTAAATCTTCACTTTGCTCGTCAATAAATAAACTATACTCATCTACTTTATCCATCACACCTAAGTTTGGTAGCTGCTCTATTTTTGCTGCTAATACATTTAAATTTTTCACGCTTTGTTGCAAACTCTGCTCTACACTCTGCTGATAATCTAGCACCAGTTGATAACTAAATAATGATAAGTTAATCACTTCACTATAATACTCATTGGCCAATTTATAATAACTAAGCGTGTTGTTACTATTATCCGAAGCTGAGCGCGCATAATTAATTAACGAGGATGCCGAACCAGCCATTTGCCTTAGCGCATTATCAAGTAAAGCCGTTTCGTTACCAGAGAGCTTACCCAAGGCTCTATATTTACCGTTTATATCATTATTTAGAGTAATTAACTGCTCAGTAAGTTGTGATTTAAGAGCTGCTGGTAATAGCGTTAACTGTTTTTGCTCTACTTGCGAGATTAAACTTGAGGCTTGTGTTAAGTATTGGCTATCGCCTTGTGCTAAGTAATTACTTAGATAGCTCGCTAGATCAACCATAATCGTATTTTTAAGCTGTCTATATGCACTGTCTTGCTGCTCTAGTTTTAGAAAAGTTTGACTGGCCCAAAGTAGAGTCATAGCTAATAAAACACTTGCGAGAGTTAACAAAACAGCCAGTAAGCGGGTAAATGTAGAGGCGCGCATAAATAAATCCCTAAAATCATATGCGCGTAGAATATTGACTATTTATGACAGTTTAATGGCAAATACTAACAATCGTATTAAATTCATGAGCTGTCAAAGCAACAACAAGAATGTTAACCCAAATAAAAACAATGAGTTATTTTTTGTGGCTATTCCTAGATTCCTTTAACTTCAGCACCTATAGAGTCGGCTATAAGTTCATTTCAACACAATAAGTAAGTTAATAAGTAAAAAGGGTTATGTTTTTAATAAGGTTGGCGTTTGTGTTAAAAGGGGGGGATTACAATACTAAAATAGTGCTGTGTTATTTAAAATTATTTATAAAAATACAGGCGTAAAAAAACCACGTATAAAACGTGGTTTAATCGTATTTATTGTAAAATTAAAGACCTGCGCGCTCTTTAATTATAGTAATTAAGGGCGATCCTGAATGACCGTTCGATTCAGCCCATGATATATCAGCACCATCTTCTAGCGAGCTTTTAGATAAGTTTTTTACTATATATTCACCGCTGTCTAATGCATTACTTGCCACTGCATGACGCAATAAATTATTGCCGTTACAAAATACTGCGTCGTATATATTACGAACTTTCACTCGTGAGCTTTTAAGCTTACTACGTAAACGATTTTTATCATCCGCTGCAATATACTCACAGATAGAAATCGCTAACTGATCATCTGCTTGTGCAGGGGCAGTATATACAAACGAACCGGCTGCAAGCGCAGTAATAACAACTAGCTTTGATAACTTAATCATGGAAAACCCTTTTTATAATACTTTATTCCTATTGGATTAGTTAATATTGTACCAATATGCTCAGTATTTCGCAATAATGTTAAGAGTTTTTATATAAAGTTACAAACTTATGACTATATTGATTTTTTTCATCCGCAGCCATTTGTATTTCATCTTTAACCTGCCAGGTTGCCACTTTTTCGTAATCAGGAAACTGAGTGTCACCTTCAACATCTAAGTCTATAAAGGTTAAATAAAGTCTTTGTGCACTTTCTAAAAATTGTTGATAAATATTTCCACCACCAATGATCATCACCTCTTCCACATCAGCAACTAAATTTAACGCGGCCTCTGGCGTTGTAACAATTTCTATTCCAGTTGCTTGATACTGGCTATTACGGGTAATAATAATATTACGACGCCCAGGTAAAGGCCGTCCAATAGACTCAAATGTTTTGCGCCCCATAATCACAGGTTTACCTGTGGTTACTTTTTTAAAATGCTGTAAGTCTCCAGGTAAATGCCAAGGCATTGTATTATTAAGGCCAATTACACGGTTATTTGCCATTGCAGCAATCATTGAAATTATCACACTAATTATCCAGTATTTATTATTAAACAAAGAAAAAGGAGCATAAGCTCCTTTTATATGTAATTAATTATAATTAACGCTCGTACACAACTTCTACGTCGTAATCATCTTCATTCCACTCATCCCAATCATCATCATCGTCGCTCTTTTTAGCGGCTTTTTGATGATAGGTGTCCCACTTAAACTCAACTTCTTCGTCTGTTGCTTCAACGAATTTCTCTTTTGGCATGCTTTCAAGCAATGTCATTACGTCATGAATTAGTGGTTGAGTATTTGATTTATTAATAGCAGAAATGCTGTAAATATTTTCAGTTTCGCCTAGCTCTTGTGCAATTTTTTCACATAAAGCTTTTGCTTCGTCAGCTGGTAATAAATCTATTTTATTAAATACCAACCAGCGCGGTTTTTCTGCTAATTTAGGACTGTACTGATGTAACTCATTAACAATCGCAAATGCATTATCAACTGGATTTGAGCCATCAACTGGCATTACATCAATAATATGCAGTAATATTCTACAGCGCTCTAGGTGTTTCAAAAATTGAATACCTAAACCAGCACCATCCGATGCGCCTTCAATTAAGCCTGGTATATCAGCGATAACAAATGATTTATTAGCTTCAGGACGTACCACACCTAAATTTGGAATAAGCGTCGTAAATGGGTAATCTGCTACTTTTGGTTTTGCTGCCGATACACTACGGATAAAGGTAGACTTACCTGCATTTGGCAAACCTAATAAGCCTACATCTGCTAGTAACAATAACTCTAGTTTAAGGTTGCGTACTTCGCCTTCTGTCCCTAAGGTTTTTTGACGCGGAGCACGGTTTGTACTTGATTTAAAACGCGCATTTCCTAAGCCATGGAAACCGCCTTTTGCCACCAAAATCTTTTGGCCATGTTGGGTTAAATCCCCTAATCCCTCTTGCGTATCAACGTCCATAATACGTGTACCTACAGGCACCATAATAATTAAATCGTCAGATTTTTTACCCGTACAGTTACGGCTGCGGCCATTAGTACCGCGATCTGCTCTATGAAAGCGTTCAAATTGGTAATCAATTAAGGTATTTAAGTTTTCATCCGCTTGTAGATAAACACTACCACCGTCACCACCGTCACCACCGTCAGGCCCACCTTCTGGGATATATTTTTCACGACGGAAAGACACGATACCGGCGCCACCGTCTCCAGCTTCTACGCGAATTTCTACTTCATCTACAAACTTCATGATTACTCACTTTAGGGATTGGCTTGTTAATAACACTATTATATACCCAAGCCAACTTAATACCAATTGGCATAAATATTTGAACCATTTTACGAATTAGATCGCTCTATAACTTCGTTAAAGAGCCCGCTACTTAAACCCATAGGTATAATTGCAGGCTTGGGTATATATTGTAAAATAATGAAAACAAAAAACCCCGCAAAGGCGGGGTTTTTTAACTATCTTACTGATTACTCAGTTACGATAGTTACGTATTTACGGTTTAAAGGACCTTTTTGTTCAAACTGAACTTTACCATCTGCTTTTGCGAAGATAGTGTGGTCTTTACCGATACCTACGTTTGTACCAGGGTGGAAACGAGTTCCACGCTGACGAACAATGATGCTACCCGCTAGAACTGATTCGCCACCAAAACGCTTAACACCTAGGCGTTTGCTTTCTGAATCGCGACCGTTACGAGTACTACCAGCTGCTTTTTTATGTGCCATTTCTAAGTACCTCTAATTAAGCGCTAATGCCAGTGATTTTAACTTCTGTGAACCATTGACGATGGCCCATTTGCTTACGAGAATGCTTACGGCGTCTAAATTTAACAACCTTAATCTTCTCACCGCGACCATGTGAAACAACCTCAGCTGTTATCTTACCACCGTTTACGAACGGTACACCAATCTCGATTTTCTCACCATCAGCAACTAAAAGTACTGAATCAAATTCTACTGCTGCACCAGTTTCAACGTCTAATTTTTCAAGACGAATCGTTTGACCTTCAGTCACACGATGCTGTTTACCACCACTTTGGAAAACCGCGTACATAATTAACTCCGTCTGTGCGCCCTCAAATCGACGCAACTAAAATATTCTTCGATAGGGCGCGAAGTTTACGCTACGGCGTAATAACTAGCAAGCCTATTTTGTAATTAAAATGAATAAAAAGTAGCTGCATTGAGAGCAATTCAATATTTCCCCTATTTTATATTAAATAGCCCTTTTGCCAAGCGCTTTTTCACGATTAGTGAAAATAATTTGCCTTAGCTAAACACACACTACAACGGATAATAAATAAACATAAATTACAGCACACTTTGTACGCTAATTAATCAGCTATCTCTCGTATTTAAGTGCTAATTAGCGATGTTAACCGTGTTTTTTCAGGGAATCGTCACAAAATATCGAGCTAGTGCTTTTTTTGTTGTACAATCTGCGCCGTTCACACATAAAAATTGGCTCGGAGATCAATGGATATAAAAGCTATCCAGGCGTTAATCGAAAACGATATGAATGACGTCAATCAACTTATACATGCGCAAATGCGCTCAGATGTGGCGTTAGTTAACCAACTTGGCTTGTATATTGTAAACAGTGGCGGCAAGCGCGTGCGCCCAATGTTGGCAATACTAGCGGCCAGAGCATTGGGTTATCAGGGTAAAGATCATATTACACTTGCAACTATTGTTGAGTTTATTCATACCGCAACACTATTACATGATGATGTTGTTGATGAATCTAACTTACGCCGAGGCACGCCTACAGCAAATGCTGAGTTTGGTAATGCTGCCAGCGTATTAGTGGGCGACTTTATTTACACTCGTTCATTTCAGCTTATGGTTGGCCTTGGTAAAATGCAGGTAATGCAAGTGCTTGCAGATGCAACTAACATTATTGCTGAAGGTGAAGTATTACAGTTAATGAACTGTAATGACCCCGACACCACTGAAGCGAGTTATATGCAGGTTATTTACTCTAAAACCGCTAAGCTATTTGAAGCCGCGACAGGCCTTGCGGCCATTATTACTGAGCAAAACCAAGCCACGCTTGATGCGCTTAACCTATACGGCATGCATTTAGGTACTGCGTTTCAGCTCGTTGATGACGTACTTGATTACAACGCAGATGCAGATCAATTAGGTAAAAATATTGGTGATGATTTAGCCGAAGGGAAACCAACTCTGCCGCTTATTTATGCAATGCAACATGGTAATGAGCAGCAAACACAGCTGATCCGTGACGCTATAGAGCACAGTAATGGCATGGATCATCTTGAAGAAATTTTAGCGGCACTTAAACAAACCAATGCGCTTGAATTTACGATGCAAAAGGCCGAACTTGAAGCCGACAAAGCCATTGCTTGCTTAGACTTTTTAGCTGAGTCTGAATATAAACAAGCACTTGTGAGCCTTGCCCGTATTGCAGTTGATCGCGATCACTAACTTTACTGCCTTTATGTGTAGCTAACCTGGGTGCAGGTTAGCTAAATTCCGAGCAATAAAAAAGCCTGCAAACGCAGGCTTTTTTGTCACTTGATTTTGGCTATTACGCCATGAAATCAACACCTTCTTTGATGTCTTTTTTCAGTGTTTCAAGCATGTCATTTTTTGCTTTTGTTTCAAATGCGCTTAGTTCGCCGTAAGAAAGAATTTCTTCTACGCCGTTTTTACCTAAACGTACTGGGTGTGCAAAGTACTCCGCATCGCCATTTTCAACAGCAACGTACGCGTAATCTACAACGTCTTCACCTTGTAGGCCTTTAACTAAAGACATACAAAAACGAGCTGCTGCTGCACCCATTGATAAAGTAGCTGAACCGCCACCCGCTTTAGCATTTACAACTTCAGTACCCGCATTTTGGATACGTGGAGTAAGTGCTGCAACTTCTTCATCTGTAAAGCTCACGCCTTCAACTTGAGAAAGTAGAGGTAAAATAGTAGTACCTGAGTGGCCACCGATTACAGGAACTTTAACAGTTGCTACGTCTACGCCTTTAAGTTCAGCAACAAATGCTTCTGAACGAATAACGTCAAGCGTAGTAATACCAAATACGCGTTTAGCGTCGTAAGTACCTGCTTTTTTAAATACTTCAGCAACAATTGGTACAGTGCCGTTTACTGGGTTAGTAATAATACCTACTAATGCTTTAGGACAACTTGCAACTATGCCTTCTGCTAATGTTTTGATGATACCAGCATTTACATTAAATAAATCTGCACGATCCATACCTGGCTTACGTGGCATGCCAGCAGGAATAAGTACGATATCAGCATCTTTAAGCGCTTCATTTAACGCATCAGCGCCAAAGCCAGCTACTTTAACCGCTGTAGGGATATGAGATAGATCAACCGCAACACCTGGAACTACTGGTGCAACATCATATAGTGATAATTCAGAACCAGCTGGTAAGCCTGTTTTTAATAATAAAGACAACGCTTGACCGATACCGCCTGCAGCACCTAATACAGCAACTTTCATTGGAATTCTCCGTGATTTGAGGTAGGAAATATTTATGGCTCTAAGATAAAGAAATTAGCGACTAAAAACAAATTTATCCTGCCTATTTTCGTAATATTTTAGACCATAGTTGTAAAAACATTTGGCCTGAATACAGTAAACTGGCAAGTTAAATAAACAACTGCTGCATAATTATTCGTTTTTGTGTAGAATTTGCGGCATGGATAATAAAAAGCAAATAAAAACTATGCAACCACAAGACAAACAGGAAGCGTTAGTAAAAGCATTTAAAGCGCTTTTAAAAGAAGAAAACTTTGGTTCTCAAGGCGATATAGTAGATTCGTTAAAAGAGCAAGGTTTTGACAATATAAGCCAAAGTAAAGTGTCGCGCATGCTTAGTAAGTTTGGCGCGGTACGAACGCGCAATGCCAAACAAGAAATGGTGTATTGCTTGCCAGCAGAAATGGGCGTACCCACAGCAAAAAGCCCGTTGCGCCAGCTTGTTATTGATATAATGCATAACGAAATGATGATTATTATCCGTACCAGTCCAGGCGCGGCTCAGCTTATTGCGCGTTTACTTGACTCATTAGGTAAAGCCGATGGCGTGTTAGGTACTATAGCTGGCGACGACACTATTTTTATTGCCCCAGCTAAAATATCTGAAATAGACTTAACCCTAGAGCGGGTACGTATTTTATTTGATACGGTTTAGTATTTAAAACATGCGTTATAACTGTTTTAAAAACCCAACTGACGGTGCAAAAAACGCAGACCCCATATCGGCTTGAGTAAAATCAAGCCAATGATCATAGCACTCCCCCTCACCTAAACGACTTTTTAATACCTGTTCAAATGCGGTTCCACTGGCCGAGCAAGTAATTGACAGCATTCCTTGCTCGTAAACATCGCCATAAGGCATGCCTTGATTAAGTAATATTGGCTGGCCTTGCTCATCTTTTAATTCACTGCGTTGTGCATGGCTGGTTTCAAGCGCTGGGGCTATAAGAGTGTTGTCTAAGCGAGTGCGACCTATTATTTGCTCTTGCTCATCTAGCGATAGATGCTGCCATACGCTTAGATCGTGCTTATAACGTTGCACATGAATATAACTGCCTTGATCCTCAAAGCTACCTGGTTTATTTATTAACGCCGTTGCCCGCTTTTGTCGGCCATGCGGCATTTTGCCACCATAAATAAAACCATTGAAATCGCGACCATCTAAAAATCTAAAATTACGAATTTGTTCCACCAGCTCTACATCTGGTGCAAATAACTTTAAAATTTGCAGTGCAAATAAATGATTAACGTCTTCGCGGTCTGAACGTATTTGCACAAACAAATCACACGGCTGCACGCTCATTGCGTGTTCATTATGATTTATATTAGGAAAGCTTTGTAGTTCACTGGGGATATACTCTGGCAAAATATGCGGCCAATACTGTGCACCAATAGCCACCATACAAGAAAGCATAGATTCAGAAAACTGATCGCTAAACTCTTCCTCAATAGCGCTTACTTGCTTGAGCTTTGTACGTAATGACTCATCTTGGCCATCAAACACATTAAAAAATAAATGCAAACCGTGTAAGTTTGCTTCAGCACAAATCCCTGATTGCGCTTGTGCCATTGTTATTCCTTAGCTTATAAATAGATAAACACAGCGAATAACAAATTAATTTATGATTCGAAAAAATTCACCGTGTGGGGTTTTATTTTTATTATAACCTGCTCATTTTGAACAAATGACTGGCCATATTGCGCTGCAACTTCTATTTCTTGTTGTGCAATAACTACAGTGTAAACATAAGCCGAACCAATAAAACGACTGCTTAATATGGTGGCGCGTTCACTATGGCTATCTTTTTTATTGTCGCTCATTAGCTCTATTTGATGAGGACGCACATATATTTTTCCTATATTAGCCTGATGCTGGTGCGCAATAACCGACTCAACTAGGCCAAAAGCGGTTTTATATTCAGTTGCTGTTAACACTTCTGCGCTTAAGTATATGCCCTGACCCAGAAACTCTGCAACCTCCTTTGAGCTTGGTTTAGCAAAAAGCTGTTCTGGGGTGCCCTGCTGAGCTATTTTACCCTGGTGCATAATAGCCAGCGTGTCTGCAAATGCAAAAGCCTCTTCCTTTGAGTGGGTAACAAATACTGCCGACACTTGTTGAGTTTTAATTATGCGGCGAATATCGGCAATTAATTCAAAGCGTACTTGAGTGTCTATATTCGAAAACGGCTCATCAAGTAATAGTAAACTTGGTTTGTAAGCAAGTGCACGCGCAATCGCCACGCGCTGTTGTTGCCCACCCGATAACTGATGCGGATACCTGTCGGCGCAGCCAACTAAATGCACCAGCTTAAGCATTTCATCAACGCGCTGTTGCTTTTGCTCTTTACTCATTTTACTTAAGCCAAAAGCAATATTATGTGCCACGGTTAAATGCGGGAATAACGCATAATCTTGAAACATCATGCCAATATTACGATGCTCTGGCGAGATAAATGTATTGGCGTTACTCACCAGCTTACCATCGATAAACACGCTTCCTTGTTGCGTTTCTATTAGCCCTGCAATTGCTTTTAAGGTGGTGGTTTTACCACAACCACTGGCACCTAACAAACACACTATTTCGTTTTTACCTATGGTTAAATTTAGCTCGTGAATAACCTTAGTACCGTTATATTGATAGCTCACGCCTTGTAAAATCAAACTACTCATTTAACTACGTTGCTCCATAGAACGGTTAATAAAATACAGAGGGATAAATCCAACCAGCACAATAAATAATGCCGATATAGAAGCCAGCTCTAATTGCTCATCACTCACATACTGAAACACATGCGTAGCTAAGCTTTCAAAATTAAACGGCCTAAGTAACAAAGCCGTAGGTAGCTCTTTCATGCATTCAATAAACACCAGCAAAGCCGCAGTAAGCAACCCGCGTCTAAGTAGGGGTAAATGCACCAAACGTAACGTATGGCCTTGGCTTTTGCCCATAGATTGGCTAGCCATGTCGAGAGAGGGGCTAATGCGTAAAAAGCTCGACTCAATCGCGCCATGTGCTACTGCGTAAAAACGCACTACATAAGCAAAAATAATGGTAAATACACTGCCAGTGAGTAACAAGCCTATATTTAAGTCGTATGGCTCAAGCACACGGTTTACCGTATTTTCTAACAGCGTAAGCGGTAATAGCACCGCAATAGCCAGTACTGTTCCTGGTAAAGCGTAGCCGGTGCTAGCTAATCGCCCCGGAATAAGTGGATAATTTTGCTTGGCTATACGTTGATAAAACACCACTAATACACTAAGTAACAGCGTTACTACGCTTACTACTATAGCTACCTTTAAACTTTGCCACGCATAGCTAAAAAACTCACTACTCCATGCTTGATCAAAATAAACAATGGCGTACTTTATTAACACAGCGATAGGTATAACAAAGGCAACAATTAAAATCACACTGCAAAATAGCGTTGCCAGCCAAGCCGACTTGCCTTTTAATATATAAAGCGCTTCACTATTTATACCCGACTGACGCTCAAACACCGCTTGATTACGGCGACTAAAGCGCTCCGCCATTAAGGCTAAAAACAATAGTAATAACATCACGCCCGATATTTTAGCTGCAGCGGTTAACGAGTAATAACCAAACCAAGTATCGTATACGGCAGTGGTTAAGGTGCTTACAGCAAAGTAGCTTACTGTGGCAAAGTCAGCCATGGTTTCCATACTAATTAGCGCTAGCGCAGCTACAATTGCGCCGCGCGATAACACTAAGCTCACCCTAAAAAAGCTCTGCCACGACGACAGCCCCATTAACTGGCTAGCCTGTACTAACTTAAAAGACTGCTCACGCAAGGCTGTTTTAAAAATTAAATATAAATAGGGATAAAGCACCAGTGCAAGCATTACAATAGCGCCGGGCAAAGTGCGTATATCAAAAAACCAGTAATCATCCGGCGATTGCCACCCAAACCAGTCTCTGAGAGTATTTTGTACTGGGCCTGCGTAATCAAGCAAGTCGGTATAAACATAGGCAATAATATAGGTAGGCATAGCCAGTGGCAGCATTAACGCCCATTCAAACTGTTTTTTACCCGGGAACTGGCAATAAGCGGTTAGCCAGCCAAGTGGTAAGGCAATAGCACAGCTTAGTACACACACACCTAAAATAAGTAATACGGTATTAGAAATGTAATCCCACAGCACTGTATCCCAAAGATGCGAAAACACCTCTGAGTTACCTTGTAGAGATTCAAATAGCAGAAAAAACAATGGGGTCGACAGTAATAATCCTGTCGACCATGCAAAAAGCTGCCATTTAGACAGCTGAAATTTATAAGTCATTTAAAGATCGAATTTCACCTCATCAATTAGCCTTAACGCTAACGGACGATATTTACTAATTTCATCAAGTGGTAAGCTATCTTCTTTAAAGCTTCCCCAAGATGCAACTAAACTTGATAATTCTACGCCTGGCTTAACCGGGTATTCCATATTAATTGAAGCGTACATGTTTTGCGCTTTATTGTCGGTCATATACTCTAGGAGTTTCAAGGCATTTTCAGGGTTTTTAGCGTATTTTGTAATAACTGCACCCGACACATTTATATGCGAGCCGCGATTGATTTGGTTCGGAAAGTTAATATTTACCGCTTGTGCCCATTCTTTTTGGGTTTCATCTTGCAGCATTTTACCTAAATAGTAACTATTGCCAAATGCAAGATCGCACAAACCTTCTTTCACTGCTTTTACTTGCGCTCTATCGTTACCTTGTGGTTTACGCGCTAAATTTGCTTTAACTCCCTCAAGCCATACTTTGGTATCTGCTTCACCATGGTGTGCAATCATTGATGCAACTAAACCCAAATTATACGGATGTTTACCAGAGCGAGTACATATTTGCCCTTTATATTTTGGATCGGCCAAATCTTCATAAGTCAGTTCAGGTAGCGCGCCCACACGCTCTTTTGACGAATAAACATTACGTACTCGCTTAGTAAGTGCCACCCACTGGCCGTCGCCATCACGAAATGCCGCAGGCACATTGTTATTAATTGCTTCGCTACTAATAGTTTGCGTTAAATCTAAATCTTCAAGTTGGATTAAGGCGCTAAAATTAGACGTTAATACTAAATCGGCTTTGCTGTGTTTACCTTCGCGCTTAACGCGCTCTATTAAGCCTTTATTAGCAAACACTACATTTGTTTTAATACCAGTTTGTTTGGTAAAGTCATCTAAAATTGGTTTTATTAAAAAAGGCTGTCGAAAAGAATAAATATTAACGGACTCAGTTGCAAAAACGGGTGCCGACACAGCCAAACCAACTACAATTGCGAATACTTTTTTCATATTTCCCACCTGAATAATAACTATTATCAATAATTCTACCGTGCCTTACCCAAAAGTGCACACTTTATATAATCTGATCCTGTTAAAATCGCTAAAATAGAAAACCAACGTAAGACATATCCTACAAACGTGACAGCCAATGATGAAAACACAACATGAAAAACCATAACAAACAAAGTAACCAATTGTTTTAATTAAAGTAAATTATTTTAACTATTACGACTATAGCAATTAATTAGCAACCTATACTTCTTTAAAATATCGTACCGCCTATAATTAACTTAACAACCAAGCAGTGATGCTTAACGAGTAAATGGAAACGGACAACTTACTCGACCAACCAATGATTTAGGTTACTAATACAAAACGGATTTTAGGACAGGCTCTAGGAGAGCAGCACAATGGAATGTCTTAAAGGATAGCATCTGGATGATGCGTAAAGGATAGCAACAAAGGATTTACGTTGTTTTACAGGATGTTGAGGAAATAAAGGATACAGGCAGGAGCGCCTACATTACATAGAACTAAAAAGTAATATTGTAATAACAAGGATTTGTAAGAATTTGGAGTTGATTAAGTTCAATTGCAGGATGCAGAAAATTAGAAGATTCCGCAAGCGCGCCTAGAGATAGAGCGCGCTTTTCTTTGCCTAAAATAAATTGCTCAATGTATTTGTACAGCGCCTTGAAGTTGTTTTACTGCAAGCCGCCAAGAGCATATAAACGGTTTAAATTTTAATACACACGTATTTTTCTTCTAGGTACTCATTTAACCCTTGGTGCCCCCCTTCACGGCCAAGGCCCGATTGCTTAACACCACCAAATGGCGCTACAGGGTTAGAAATAACGCCTTCGTTTACACCAATCATGCCAAACTCAAGACCTTCGCTAATGCGATAAACCTGCTTAATATTTTGGCTGTAAAAATAAGCGGCTAAGCCGTAAGGTACGTCGTTTGCTAGAGTAAGTACTTCGCTTTCATCATCAAAAGGAATAATTGTTAATACTGGACCAAATACTTCTTCATGGTAAATATCCATGTCGGTAGTGACGTTATTTACAATCAACGGGTTTTGAAAGCTGCCACCTAAATCACTGTTATCACCAATCAATACTGCCCCTTTATCTAGTGCGTCTTGTACTAGCTGCTGTACTTTTTCTTTTGCCTTAGGGTAAATAAGCGGGCCGATATCAACATCTGCTGTAAAGCCATTACCGACTTTTAAAGCAGCCACCTTAGGGGTTAGTTTATTTAGTACCGCATCAATAATATTACGCTGAATAAAGATACGGTTTGCAGCAACACAAGCTTGCCCACTATTTCTAAACTTAGCAGCCATTAACCCCTCAATAGCTGCATCGAGGTCTGCATTATCAAAAATAATGAAAGGTGCGTTTCCTCCAAGCTCCATAGAAGTGCGCTTAATAGTACCTGCGCATTGCGCTAATAACTGCTTGCCTACCCCCGTTGATCCGGTAAAAGTAAACTTACGCACTATCTCAGAGTCGGTTAGTATTTTTCCTACTTTTTTAGCATTTTGCGATACTAAGACGTTAAATGCCCCTTTTTCAAACCCTGCTTGATCGGCTAAATAAGCAAGTGCAATAGCGCATAATGGGGTGTGCTCTGAAGGTTTTAATATAAAACTACAACCGGCTGCATAGGCGGGGGCAACTTTACGCGTAATCATAGCAACAGGAAAATTCCATGGCGTGATCCCTGCAACAACTCCTACAGCCTGCTTAAAGCTGGTTAACCTATGGGTGTTGTCGGTAGCAGGTATAACATCGCCATAGCTGCGCTTAGCTTCCTCGGCAAACCATTTTATAAAGCCTGCGCCGTAATCTATTTCGCCCAATGCTTCTTTAAGTGGTTTACCTTGCTCTTTGGTCATTAACTCTGCAAGCGTTTGCTTGTGTTTTATAACTAGCTCATACCAGCGCATCAAGGTTTCGCTTCGCTGCGTAGCATTGGTTGCTTTTAATTTAACAAATGCGCTTTGAGCAGCAACTATTGCATTATTTACACCCTGCTGATCAATATCGCTTACATCAACAATGCTTTTTTCGGTAGCAGGATCATCAACACTAAAGTGTGTGTCTGTTTTATAAAATTCACCATTAATAAACGAGTCAGAAAAAATAAGATTACTCAAAATAAACCTCCAAATTACGTTTAAGGTGTTAGCTTTTAATGCGTGACATAGAGCCAAGGCTAACTTTTTATATAAATCTGCGCGAGGTAAACTCCCGCCTACCCTGCGGTGTACAAACAAAAAAGCCGCTGTATTAAACAGCGGCTTTTATTATATTAATCGTTAAAAGCTAGTGCTCTTCATTAACTATATTAACGTTATACTTAGGTATTTCAACCACTAGGTCTTCATCTCTAATAATAGCTTGGCAACCTAAGCGCGACTCTGGCTCTAAGCCCCATGCTTTATCAAGCATATCGTCTTCTAACTCGTCGCTTTCTTCTAGCGAATCAAAGCCTTCGCGGATCACTAAGTGGCACGTGGTACACGCACATGACTTTTCACATGCGTGAGCAATGCTAATGCCATTTTTAAGGGCAACATCAAGAACCGTTTGACCACTAGGTGCTTCAATTGCAGCGCCATCTGGACACAATTCTGGATGGGGAAGAAAAATAATTTGTGGCATTCTAATCTCTCTTAAATATTGTCTACTGACTGCCCAGTAAGAACTTTTTTAATTGATGCATCCATTCTGCGTGCGGCAAAATCGCTGCTGGCGTTATCCATTTTTTCAATCGCGGTTTTAATCTCGTTTGGTTGCTGCGCATTCTCACGCACTTTTACCAACTCTGCAATTTCAGCTCGTAAATATGCTAGTTGCGCTTCGTCAAGTAAACCACTGTCACTCGCAAGTGATGCCTCTAGTGCTTCAATTACACGTAGTGCTTCTACTTGTTGCTCTTTGAGCATACGCGCTTGCATATCGCCTTTAGCGTTGCTCATTGACTCTTTTAGCATATTAGAGACTTGGTCGTCTGATAAACCAAATGACGGTTTAACTTGAATATCTGCTTGTACGCCTGTCGATTTTTCCATTGCCGATACGCTAAGTAAACCATCGGCGTCTACTTTAAACGTAACCCGAATATGTGCAGCACCCGCAGTCATTGGCGGAATACCTTTTAAACTAAACTTAGCAAGAGAGCGACAATCGTCTACCAATTCGCGCTCACCTTGTAGTACGTGCAACGACATGGCTGTTTGGCCATCTTTAAAAGTAGTAAACTCTTGGGCACGTGCTACTGGAATAGTGGTATTACGTGGAATAATTTTTTCCACCAAGCCACCCATAGTTTCAAGACCTAGCGATAGTGGTAATACATCAAGTAACAACATATCTGAATCAGGTTTATTACCTATTAACACGTCTGCTTGCAACGCAGCACCTAGCGCTACAACGCGATCGGGATCAATTGACGTTAATGCTTCTTTATTAAAAAACTCACTAACTTGGCTGCGTACTAATGGCATGCGAGTAGAGCCACCCACCATAATTACTTGCAGCACTTCTTCGTTCTCAATACCAGCATCTTTTACAGCACGGCGACAAGAACGAAGCGTTTTTTTAACGAGTGGTATCGCAAGCTCGTCAAGTTTTTCGCGGGTCACTTCAACCATGTGTTTCTCATCATCAAACTCAAGCCCAACATTAACAGTTGAGTATTGGCTTAATGCTTCTTTACAGGCTTTAGCTTTATTAATAAATAAGCGCAGTACCGCTGGAGATAAAGTGGTTACACCCGTTTGCTGCTTTAAGTAATCAACAATCAGTGAGTCAAAGTCATCGCCGCCTAGGCTTGAGTCGCCACCGGTAGCTAATACTTCAAATACACCTTGGTGCAAGCGCAAAATTGATATATCGAAGGTGCCACCGCCTAAATCGTAAACAGCAATAATACCTTCTTGACCCGAGTCTAAACCATAAGCAACAGCGGCTGCCGTTGGCTCGTTTAATAATCGCAGTACGTTAATACCTGCAAGTTCAGCGGCATCTTTTGTACTTTGGCGCTGAGCGTCATCAAAGTATGCCGGTACAGTAATAACTGCACCTAATATTTCTTGATTACCAAAGCTTTGTTCTGCACGGGCTTTTAATGCAGCTAAAATATGGCTAGATGCTTTAACTGGGCTGATTTTTCCAGCAGCTGTTTCTATGGCAAGTGCACCATCGTGCTGACAAAATTGATACGGTAGTTGCCCATAGCTTTGTTCTATTTCTGCTTGGGTTTTACCTAAAAAGCGCTTAACTGAAATTAGCGTATTAACGGGATCTTGCGTTGCTGATTTTACAGCTTCGCTGCCTACAGTGATCCCACCCGCCTGATAGCGCACTACCGAAGGAAGCATTGCTTCACCTAAGTCATCTGTTAAGGTGCGTGCTTCGCCACTTTGTACCGTGGCTACCAATGAGTTAGTTGTACCTAGGTCAATACCTATGGCTAGTTTATGTTCATGTGGTGCCGCGCTCTGCCCCGGCTCAGCAATTTGCAATAATGCCATAATATTTTTTAAACTCGCTTTACCTTGCTTTATAAATTAGCAAGTTAGGTGATTAGTCATCAAATAAACTGTCTTCAATACGCTCTAGTTCGTCACGTAGTTTATAAACAAATTTTAGTTTACGAACATTATCTGCAGCAGCTTGGTATTGCTGCTCGTCGTTACTTGCTAATTGCTGTGCAAGTTGTGCACTGTATTGTTCGTTAAGTTGCTTGATTTGCTTTTCAAAATTAGCGATTGCAGTGTCAGGATCGCTCGCTGACGTTAGCTCTTCTAACTCTTCGCGAAGTTCCATTTGCTGCATTAAAAATGCCGGATCTTGCAAGGTTTGTTGCTCAGCACGAATATCGACACCCAACTCACTTAACATATATTCGGCACGCTTTACTGGGTGCTTTAATATTTGTAGTGCGTCGTTAATTTCTGCGGCGCTTTGCACGGCCATTAATTTATCGCGACTGCTGGCGTTGGCATGGCGATCGGGGTGCACTGCACGCTGTAGCTCTAAGTAGTGCTTGTTAACTATTACTAAATCAATATTGTAGTCAACTGGTATTGCAAATAACTCAAAATAGCGCATAACTTCAACCAATAATATTCAGAAATTAATTTCAAAAATAACAAAGCCCTACGTTTATTGGCAGGGCTTGTTTTATACCCAAGTAACTTAGGTATTCAAAACACGTTTAAATTTAAACGGTAAAGCTTTCGCCACAACCACACTCGTCAGCTTGATTAGGGTTAGTAAATTTAAACCCTTCATTCAAGCCTTCTTTAGTGTAATCGAGCTGCGTGCCGTCAATGTAAACTAAGCTTTTAGCATCAACAATTAAGGTAACGCCTTTTGCTACAAATGTTTCGTCGTCGTCGTTTAGCTCGTCAACAAACTCAAGTACATAGGCAAGACCTGAACAGCCCGTCGTTTTAATGCCAACGCGCAGGCCTAAACCTTTACCGCGATTTGCTAAAAATGATTGTACGCGGTTTGCTGCCGCATCTGTCAATGTCACTGCCATGGAACTCTCTTACTTCGCTTGTTTACTTTTATAATTTGCAATTGCTGCTTGAATTGCATCTTCGGCTAAAATTGAACAGTGAATTTTCACTGGTGGTAACTCTAGCTCTGCACTTATATCAGTATTTTTAATAGTCGCTGCTTGCTCTAGTGTTTTGCCTTTAACCCACTCTGTTACCAGTGAAGATGAAGCAATTGCACTACCACAACCATACGTTTTAAATTTTGCATCTTCGATAATACCATCGGCAGATACTTTAATTTGTAACTTCATTACGTCACCACATGCTGGTGCGCCTACCATACCCGTTGCCACTGACGGATCATTTTTGTCTAAAACACCTACGTTACGTGGGTTTTCTACGTGGTCGATTACTTTATCACTGTAAGCCATAATTCTATCCTCACTACCTGCTAGGTATGTACTCGCACTATTATTAGTGGTGAGCCCATTCAACTGAATCTAAATCAATACCTTCTTGATGCATCTCCCAAAGTGGAGACATTTCACGTAGGCGACCGATAGAGTTTTTCATTAATTCAACGGTGTAATCAATCTCTTCTTCGGTGGTAAAACGACCAATACTAAAACGAATTGAGCTATGTGCTAATTCGTCGTTACGGCCAAGTGCACGTAAAACATAAGAAGGCTCTAAGCTTGCTGACGTACAGGCTGAACCTGACGATACTGCAATGTCTTTTACTGCCATTAGTAACGACTCACCTTCAACAAAGTTAAAGCTGATATTTACAATGCCTGGTACTGATTGGTCTTGTGTACCGTTAAAGTACACTTCTTCCATATCACTCATAATACCGTCAATTAAGCGCTTACGTAGGGCGCTTATATGTGCATGGTCTTTTTCGAAATCTTGCTTAGCAACTCTAAACGCTGTACCCATACCCACTAACTGATGCGTAGCAAGTGTGCCAGAGCGCATACCACGTTCGTGGCCGCCACCGTGCATTTGTGCTTCTAGGCGAGCGCGCGGTTTACGACGAACGTAAAGTGCACCAACACCTTTAGGACCATATACTTTGTGGCCTGAGAATGACATAAAATCAACTTTAAGCTGTTGTACGTCAATTAATACTTTACCTGCGCTTTGCGCTGCATCTACGTGGAACATAATTTTGCGTTCGCGACACATTTCGCCAATAGTAGCGATATCTTGAATTACACCTAGCTCGTTATTAACATGCATGATGCTTACAAGTACGGTATCGTCACGCATAGTGTCGGCAAGTTTTTGTAAATCAAGTAGGCCGTTTTCTTCAACGTCCATATAGGTTACTTCAAAACCTTGACGCTCAAGCTCACGACACGTGTCGATTACAGCTTTGTGCTCAGTTTTAGCGGTAATAATATGCTTACCTTTCTTTTTGTAAAACTGTGCTGCGCCTTTTATTGCTAGGTTATTTGATTCAGTTGCACCCGAAGTGAAAACAATTTCACGTGGGTCTGCATTAATTAAATCAGCAACATCGGTACGTGCTTGATCGACCACTTCTTCAGCTTGCCAACCAAACCTATGTGAACGTGACGCAGGATTTCCAAAATTACCGTCCATTGTCAGGCATTGCATCATTTCTTTGGCAACACGTTCGTCAACAGGCGTGGTTGCTGCGTAATCTAAATAAATCGGTAACTTCATTTCTCTCTCCGCTGCAGGTCAACCTTAAAGTTGACAGCTTACTTGAATATTTTCCAACTGCTTAATTGCATCATTAACACTGTTATCTTGGCGTAATGCGATTTCTTTCACATCAGATTTCTCTACCAATTCAGCAAGGGTAATATTATCTAAAAATTCTTCTATTCGTGCGCTTAATTCTGACCACAAATTGTGAGTTAAACAGCGCATACCACTTTGGCAACCTATATCACTTTTTTGGCAACGTGTTGCATCAACTGACTCATCTACTGCATTTATCACATCACCAACAGAAATAGCGTCCGCTTTACGCCCCAATAAATAACCACCGCCAGGGCCGCGAACAGAACTTACCAAACCGTTTTTACGTAAACGGGCAAACAACTGTTCAAGGTAAGACAAAGAAATTTCTTGTCGCTGTGAAATATCAGCAAGGGCAACAGGACCTACACCTGTGTGCAGTGCAACATCCAGCATAGCTGTAACGGCATACCTGCCTTTTGATGTTAACTTCATAACGCCCTCCGCACAAAAGAGTGCAAATTTTAATTACCAGAGTAAATTAGTCAAGTATTAAAACTTAAAACCAGTTCTTAGCTAAACACGTAATACCTGAGTGTTTTACTCAAGTATTACGTCCTATTGTAATTACCTGAGTAATTTAGTCAAGTATTAGCGCGTTATTTAATCGTAGCTTGTTATAACTAATTGCTATAACCATTATTATTTAGGTATCGACTTATTTATAGAGGTTAAAATACCACGTAAAATGTTCATTTCAGCATCTTCAGGGCGAGCACGATTAAACATACGACGTAACTTGGTCATAACCATGCCTGGGTGCTGCTTAATGATAAACCCAGTATTAAACAGTGTCTCTTCAAGATGCCCGTAAAATAACTCAGTTTGTTTTGAGCTAGGGTAAACGGTGTCATCTTCTTCGGCTATTTTAGGTTGCTGATTTAAAAACGCCATTCGCGTTTCGTAGCATAATGTCTGCACTGCCATAGCTAAATTAAGCGAGCTGTACTCTGGATTTGCCGGAATACATACATGATAATTGCAAAGCTGTAATTCATCGTTGCTCAAGCCGCTATTTTCACGACCAAACACCAAAGCAACCGGGCCATTAACTGCTTCGCTTACTAGCTTTTCACCACATTCACGTGGTTCAACCATAGGCCAAGATAGTGTGCGAGAGCGCGCACTCGTGCCAATAGTTAACGCGCAATCGGCAATTGCATCAGCAACAGTATCAACAATCACAGCATTACCTAAAACATCACTTGCTCCAGCGGCTAATGCACTGGCATGGCTGTCGATTTCACACGCTGGGTCGACTAAATAAAGCTTTGATAAGCCCATGGTTTTCATGGCGCGAGCCGCCGAGCCAATATTACCTGAGTGTGATGTGTTAACTAAAACAACGCGAATATCATCTAAGATCATTGCTGTGCTACTTTGTTTGCTGCAAAAAATTGCGCAAATTCTACCATGTAATTAAAAACACGGCTACGATAAGCGCAGCCGTGAATAGGGTTCAGCTCAAAATATAAACCATGTTTAGGTTTATATACCAGCTTATTTAAAGCACACACTTAGTGATCGCAAGCCAACATCCTTTGCTTATGTCCAAACACTGCGCTGCTTTTATCTTTTATTAAATCAAATAGCAGTACTTAAGCTGTTCCGCCTACTGTTAACTTGTCTATTTTCAAACTAGGTTGACCCACCCCAACAGGGACGCTTTGGCCGTCTTTACCGCACACGCCAACGCCTTTATCAAGCGCAAGGTCGTTACCTACCATAGATATTTGCTGCATTACTTCTGGGCCGTTACCTATTAAGGTTGCGCCTTTAATTGGTTGGGTAATTTTACCGTTTTCGATTAAATAGGCTTCTGATGCGCTAAATACAAATTTACCTGACGTTATATCAACTTGTCCGCCACCAAAATTAGGCGCAAACACGCCTTTTTTAACACTACTGATAATATCTGCTTGGCTGTGCTCACCGCCTAACATGTAAGTGTTGGTCATGCGTGGCATAGGTAAATGTGCGTACGATTCACGACGTGCGTTACCCGTTGGGCTAACGCCCATTAGGCGCGCGTTCATTTTATCTTGCATGTAGCCTTTTAAAATACCGTTTTCGATAAGTACGTTATAGGCCGCAGGTGTGCCTTCGTCGTCTACGTTAAGTGAGCCACGACGATCAGCCATAGTGCCATCATCAACCACAGTACATAGCTCAGACGCTACTTTTTGCCCTACTTTTCCGTTAAACGCCGATGCGCCTTTACGGTTAAAGTCGCCCTCTAGGCCGTGGCCTACGGCTTCGTGTAATAATACACCTGGCCAGCCATTTCCTAGCACCACTTCCATGGTTCCGGCTGGCGCATCAATGGCTTCTAGGTTTACCTTTGCTTGGCGTACTGCCTCTTCTGCAAACTCCATCCAACGTGGTTTACCCTCTACTAACTCTTTAAAATAACCATAATCTAAACGCGCACCACCACCGGCTCCACCGCGTTCACGACGACCATTTTTCTCAAGTAGTACTGAACAATTTAAACGAATAAGTGGGCGAATATCGGTGGCAAAAGTACCGTCGCTAGCGGCAATAAGTACTTCTTCGTACACGGCCGACATTGAACTTATTACTTGCTCTGCGTCGGGTGCTAGTTCACGAATATAGTTTTCAAGCTCTCGTAACAAATTTACTTTATCAGTATCGCTCATACTTGAAATTGGCTGATGCGGGGCAAACTGCTGCTTTGCAGTTACATCGCTAAATACTTGAATTGATTTATTTTCACCGGCCTCGGCAATACTACGCGCTGCAGTTGCGGCTTTATTAAGTGCTTCAAGGGTGATTGCATCTGAGTACGAAAAACCGGTTTTTTCGCCGCTTACTGCGCGTACACCTACGCCTCGTTCAACATTGTATGAACCTTCTTTTACTAAGCCGTCTTCAAGTACCCATGATTCATGGTGACTTGATTGAAAGTATAAATCAGCGTAATCCACCTTATGTTGATGAATGTAGGCGAGCGTTTTTTCGAGTTCTTCTCGATTTAGCTGGCTGTCGTGTAATAAATGCTGTTCAACCGTATTCATAATAAATGCTCTCTAAATCGTTGATGAGATTGCACTGGCATATCTCGTCGAATTTTGTGTAATTGCTTTAAATCTAACGTGGCGCTTATAAAACCTGTGCCCGTGGGCAACTCACTTAATGTATTTCCCCAAGGGGACAAAATTATACTGTGGCCATAGGTTTGGCGGCCATTTTCATGTGCTCCATATTGCGCTGCAGCAATCACATAACATTGTGTTTCTATTGCACGAGCCGCCAATAAAGGTTGCCAATGGGCTTGTCCGGTCACTACCGTAAAGGCGCTAGGGACTAATATAATTTCTGCACCTTGGCGTACAAGTTGAGTATATAAAGTACTAAAACGCAGATCATAACATACTGTTAAGCCTATTTTACCAAAGGGAGAGTCGACAACAACAACTTCATTTCCTGCTTGAGTAAAGTCTGATTCTCGATAGCTGGCTGTTGAATCATCAACTGTTACATCAAATAAATGCATTTTATTGTAGCTGGCAACGAGTTCACCTTGGGCATTAAATAAGTGCGACGCGGCGTAATATTTATTGTCGTTATAAGGTTCTGGCATAGTACCAGCGCTTAACCAAATATTATGCAATTGGCACAGCTCGCTTAACTGCTGCTTATAACGCTCTGCATGCTTAGCCACTTTTAAGGTATCGTTACCCGATTTACTAAACACTAAAAAGGCTTCAGGCAAGCACACTAATAGTGGCCTTGTAGTGGGTAATTGTTGTAACTGATTAACTAGCGTTTGTATGTTTTGCTCAGGATCAACCCCAGAGCACATTTGCAGAGCAATAATTGTCGGAATTGCTTCACTCATAAGGTAGCACTCATTAGCTATTTCTCATTGGCTATTTCTCATTGGGTAACGCTCACCTCAGCGTCTTTTAGTTTAAGCTTTGTTGCTGCTTGAGGCTGATTTTGCGCCGCTTGTGGTAGCGTTACTTCACGACTTTTACGGTCAAGTTCTTGTACTTGCGGGTCATTCATTTTACCGGTTACTTTAAAGTTTATTTCGGAAATAACGCGCGCCGAGTGAATCACTTTATCTATAGCAAGCGCAGCAAGGCCGGTAACGGGGTTAACCATCCAAGCTACTATTATAGGTATGCTGGAGGTTACTTGCGGCGCAACCGCTAGGTCGTAGTCTATTTCTAGGGTATTTAAATTAGCATAACCTTTAATGGTTAAGTCGGCTGGTACGCCATCCATTTTAGTATCTTGAGTGTAGGCAATGCCTTTATCAAGCTGCATTGTGCCTTGCATGCTGTTATAAAAAAAACCTTTGGAAAACACATCTCTAAAATCGAGTTTTAATTTACGCACTAGTGAATCTAGGCTCAGTAACGAGAACACCCGCGCGCCACCATCACTTACCTCGGTTAAATGTCCTTCGCCTAAACGCCAATCAATATTGCCCGAAAGACTTGCTACATCAAGGTTATACGGGGCTGCTTGCCATGCAAGATTATAGTTAATGGTTGCGTTTGAATCTTTAATTGCGGTGGTTAAGTCAAACTCATTAAATAATGCGCCTATATCCTCACTTTTAAGCTCACCGCTGAGTTGCGTTTGGCCATTTTGCCACTGCCCATGGGTGCGTAAAATATGATCGTTCTTATCAACCACTAACTCAGAAATAACAAGCCGTTTACCATCCCCCAATAAAGACGCGCTTACTTTACCTAACTGATACTGACTCACCTTACAATCGCCACATTCAAATTCTATTGCGGGTAGCTGAGTAAGCCAGCTTACGTCATCGGCTGTTTCTGTGCTTGCAACTGGCTTAACATTTGTTGGTTCAATAAAGTTAACCCTTAAATAATCGCTATTAATTCGAATCGGCTGGCTGGCTTGCGAGATAGGAATTAGCACCCCTGCACGCAATTCTTTAGCATTTAACTTTAGGTATAAATCGTTTTGGGTAGGTGCTAAGCGCATTTCAAAGTCATTAAATTGCACGTCACTAATATTAAGTTTTTCTATATTAGCAAGTACTTCATGCAGTGGTGGCATAACACTAGCTGATGCTTGCTCTGAGCCTTGCTTAGATACATTTATAATTTGCTCAATTAACTCTAGCCACGGAAGCAAATCGGTTTGTGGTAAATTAATACTAACCGCTAAATCTTTTTTATTAAGCCCTAAATCATTTTTACCGATAACAAAATGAGCATTATTAAAGTGGGTGTTGGCGTTATCTAAAATGGCGTTAAAATAAAATAGCTGCTTTATATTAGCGGTAATTAAGTTAGATATATTATCGCCTTGAATAACTGCATTGAGTGGCCATGGTTGCTCGCTGCTTTTAGCATAGTCACCCGGTAAAGTACTGCTTAAACCAATTAATGACGAGGTTACTTGCGCACGATAATCAAACCCTTGTTCGGTAAAGTTAAGCACTAAACCAATATCGGCTGCACTTTTCCCGCTAAGGTAGTTTTTTAATAACCCTTGGCCGCTCGCAATAAGAGTCTCGGCATCTAGCTGCGCTTTTATGTTTATATTGGCGCGATAATCTTGCTCAATACTTTTGCTGTCATAGTTAATATTGAGTGGCATGCCCAACCATGTTGCAGTGGCATTAGTGAGGGTTATTTCATTGTTTTTAAAATGCAGCTCGCCGTTTAAGTTATCCAGTTCAATGCCTGGAGTCGCAATATAAACAGGTAAGTCTATTAAATTTACTTTGCCGCTCACACTTGCACCATTAGCAAATTTAGAACCAATTAACAGCTCTATATCTGCACTAGCTTCGCCTTTACCTTGCACAATTTTAAAAATTTCAGCAAGCGGGCTGGCAAGTGGCGTGGCCGCAAAAAAGTCGTGCATTTTTTCAAGCTCGGCTTGCTTATCTATTTTAACTACTAGCTCATCGGCATGCATTAAATCGCTAATGCTAACGCGTACACTACTACCCACAGCTAAATTTACTAACTTGCCTTGCTGGCTATAAATATCCATGCGCTCGTTGGCAAAATGTAACTGGGCGCTGGCGTTAGTAACTGCAGGCCAGTCGGGATCAAACTGATAAGTGGCGTTATCTATTTGTGCTAACACATCAAACTGCCCAGAGCCGTCACTAAATGGAAAGCCTGTTAGCGGGCCTGCAAAAAGCACTTGTGCTTTTGACACTTCACCGCCTTTTATAGCGCCATTTAAATAGCTAACTAATTCAGGGCTCATCGCTTTTAAAGGAAAATAATGCCCAGCAATACTCGCGTCGGGTGCAAATGCTTCGGCGTATAAATCTAAACGCGGTTCGTCGCCTAAGCTAAGCTGCATTTCTGCAGCAAAGGTTACTTCATCATTATTAAACCAAATATTGTCACTACTAATGTGCCAAGCATTACTGCGCTTGGCTAAATTGAGCTCTATATTTAATTGCTCATAATCTATATTTTGGCTAAAACTATCACCGGTAATTAGGCTGTTATTTTCACCAAACAGGGTAATTCGCCCGTATTGCTGATTAACCAGAGCACTAACTCGCAGTTCTTGTGCGGCAGGTATTGCGTGCTGCTCTTGCCAGCCAATATTATCGGCTTCAAACCACAGCTGCCATTGCTCACTATGGGTATAGTCTAAGTAAGCTTGCTTTATTTGCCCACTAGGTTGGCGCTGTAAAAATGGCGTTAGGTTATTAAAGTTAGTCAGCTCGGCTAAATCGCTAAGTAGCGCTATATCAACTTGCTGTAACCAAATTTTATTTTGCTTACCCAGCAGTGCCTCAAACTCTAAACTCGGCCAGCTTTTATCATTACTATTAAACGCTAACCCCGTGCTTTTCAACCGCCAGCTTTTTTGTTCAGGAAATAAATGAAATCCCCCTTCGCTTAGGCTCAGCTGTTGTTTTTCTCCAGCCAACTCCCAACGTGCAAAACTAGGTAACCACTGTACTTTAACATCACTCACTAAACCTTGATTAAGCTCTAACCAAGCTTGTAAGTTTATGTTGCTGTGCAGTTGCTGTTTTTCGGTATTAATATATTGCGCTAACCAGTTAGATACATCTACCTCATTAGCTTGCACATACATGTCGCCTGCCATTTTTTCAATAGTATCGCCTTTGAGTGCAATTCGCGCATCAAAACTTCCCACCGAAATACCCGGTAATGCTAAGCTACCGCTACCTAAGTGTTGCTTATTTTGATTTTGCCAAACAATATTCTCTAACAGTAACTTACGCTCAGTACCGTCTTCTAAAATAAAGTTAATGCTGGAGTTTTCTATTGCGAAGTGGCCTGTGTCACCCAAAAATAGCTCTTCTATTAGCTCTTTTTGCTCAAACGACACTTCGCCTTCATTTTTGGCAAATAAATTAGCTACTTTAATACTGGTATGAAAGCCATTTATTACAAAGTAGTTTGACTTTAATTGCAGCGTTTTTAAGCTTTCCCACAAGTTAAGCTCTAAACTGGTTTTAGCTATAGTGAGTGCAATAGGTGCAGTTTGGTTGTCTTTAAATGATAGGTTTTCGAGCACTAGAGCAGGCCCGCTACCTTGCCAACTTGCTGAAATAGAGCCGATTGATAAACTAATATCAAACTTGGTATGTAGGTAGTTTTCTATATTATCTTTATAGTCGTTTGCATAAGGTAGGGTATATTTTAAAATAGAAACAGTCACGGCCAGTAACACTAAAATTATGGCACACGTTTGCCATAACTTTCTAAAACAAAAAAAACAGACCGCTTTTGCTTTCATTACATCATTACCACATCAAACTGCTCTTGGCTGTATAAACTCTCAACTTGAATATTGACCTGTTTACCAATAAATAGTTCTAACTCAGCTAAGTTATGATATTCATCGTTTAGTAATGCTTCACATACCGCTGGCGCGGCATAAACCACAAACTTATCTGCATCGTAAGCACGATTAACCCTCACTATTTCGCGCAGTAATTCGTAGCACACTGTTTCTACTGTTTTTTGTGAACCACGACCAGAACACGCAGGACAAACATCACATAATATATGTTCTAAGCTTTCGCGGGTGCGCTTACGGGTCATTTCTACTAAACCTAATGCCGACAAGCCATTAATATTAGCTTTAGCACGATCTTTTGCTAATGCCGATTCGAGCGAATGCATTACGCGGCGTTTATGATCTTCACTTACCATATCGATAAAATCGATAATAATAATACCGCCTAAATTACGCAGCCTAAGCTGGCGCGCAATAGCAGAAGTTGCTTCAACATTGGTATTAAAAATGGTTTCTTCTAAATTACGATGACCAACAAATGCACCAGTATTAACATCAACCGTGGTCATCGCTTCGGTTTGATCGATAATTAAATAGCCACCCGATTTAAGGGTTACTTTACGATGCAGCGCTTTTTGTATTTCGTTTTCAACATCAAACAAATCAAAAATGGGGCGCTCACCCGGATAATATTCAAGCACTTGCGACAAAATTGGCACAAACTCTTCGGTAAATAATTTAAGCTCTTGGTAGGTTAGTTTAGAGTCAACCCTAATGCGTTCCATGTCTTCGCCCACATAGTCACGTAGCGTTCTAAAAGCAAGGGTTAAGTCTTCATGTAAGATACTGGCTTTACTGGTTTTTTTACGGCGTGACACCACTTTTTGCCACAATTTTTGTAAAAATGCAGCATCGTGCCTTAATTCGGCTTCGCTTGCGCCTTCTGCGGCGGTTCGCACAATAAAGCTGCCGTTTTCATCGCTGTATTCAGCAACGATTTTTTTTAATCTGCCACGCTCTTCTTCTGTTTCTATGCGCTGGCTTACGCCAACGTGGGTGGCGTCGGGCATAAACACTAAATAGCGAGAAGGTATGGTAATGTCGGTAGTTAAACGTGCGCCTTTAGTGCCCAGTGGATCTTTTACCACTTGCACCATAATATATTGCCCTTGGCGAACTAACTCACGAATATCTTGTACTTTTTTTATCGGGGTATCGTCAACACCTTCAACAATAGAGGCGCTATTTACAATATCTGAGGCGTGTAAGAATGCAGCTTTTTCAAGGCCTATATCAACAAAGGCGGCTTGCATGCCGGGTAAAACACGGCTAATTTTTCCTAAGTAAATATTACCAACAATCCCTAAATTGCCAATTCGCTCTAATTGTATTTCTTGTAGAACACCGTTTTCTATTAGGGCAACACGGCTTTCACTTGGCGTGACATTAATTAGTAATTCTATACTCATGCTAGCCTCTTAAGAATGTTTGTAATAATTGTTCGGTCTCGTATAAAGGTAAGCCTACTACAGCAAAATAGCTACCCGAAATATGAGTAACAAATCGACCGCCTAAGCCTTGAATGCCATATCCTCCTGCTTTATCTTGTGGCTCGCCACTTTGCCAGTAGGTATGTATTTCATCATCGCTGAGGGTTTTAAAAGTAACATTAGTACTTACTACGCAGCTAAGCACCTTATCTGTTGTTGCAAAAGCAACCGCGGTTAATACCTGGTGAGTATTGCCCGACAAGCGCTTTAATGTATGGGTAAAGTCATTTTCATCACAAGGCTTACCTAGCGATTGATTGTCAATAACCACTACGGTATCGCTGCCTAGCACTGGGCGATCGGTATAACCAAGTGCTACACCCGACTGCGCCTTTAAACGCGCTAAGCGCTCTACATAATCATAAGGTGGTTCATTGGGGAGTTGGCTCTCGTCGGCATCAACACTAAACTGTGTAAATTCGATTCCTAGTTGCGTTAAAAGCTCTTTACGGCGAGGCGAGGCAGATGCCAAATATACGGCGTTGGTCATTATCTGATCCTAAAATGTCTACGGTATTTACGCAGTAATAAAAACACCCATACCCAACTCAACATACCTGTAAGCACAGGCCATAAGTATTGCGGGCTAAAGTACACACCCAATAAAAAGTGATTTAGCCAAAACTGCATTAAGTGATAGAGAGTTAAAAATAAGCCAATTAATAAGCTTTGTTGCCATAGCGAAAAGTTACGGATTTTTTGAAAATTACTGGCGGTAACAAAAATACAGATTGAATAAGTAAGTGAATTAACCCCTAGCGGCGAACCAGAAGCTAAATCTATTAATAAGCCTACAATCCATGCGGTTCCTATATTTAAACGATGTGGCACAGCAAGTGACCAATACATTAATACCAATAGCACCCAGTCAGGACGAAAGGGTTCAAACGAAAACGGTAACGGCATCAAAGCCATTACTAACGCAAAAAAAATGCTCAGTGCAATTAACAACGAATAACGATTAATCATCGCTAACCTGCTCCTGTTGATTTCGCCACAGCACTACTAATAATCTAATACGATCTAGCTGCGCTATGGGTTCTGCATAAACTTGTGCAAACGGCTGGCCTTCATCGCGATTTATTTCAGTAACTACGGCAACGGGGTAGCCCTCCGGAAAGATGCCTCCAAGACCTGAGGTCACTAATACATCGCCAATACGTACATCTAGGCTATGCGGTACATGAGAGAGCTTAACAACATTAATTTTACCTATGCCTTCAACCACTGTACGCACATCGTTACGTAAAATACGTACCGGCGTAGCGTGGGTAGTGTCGGTCATTAATAACACGCGCGAGGTGGTTGAGCCTATTTTGGTAAGCTGCCCTACTACACCCATATCATCAATTACGGCTTGGCTTTCGCTAAGTCCATTGGTGGTTCCTCGGTTTATAACAACTTGATGGCTATACGGGTTTGAATGAACTGACAGTACTTGCGCAATAATTTTACGATTTGACGGTTTAGCCGATGAGCCTAATAAGGCGCGCAATTTTTGATTCTCTCTGCTCAAAAACTGGTATTGCTGTAGCTGCTCGCTTTGCAGCATTTGCTTTTTTTTCAGCGCTTCATTTTCGGTAAGTAATTGATCGCGGGTATGTAAGCTTTTTGCACCAAAGCTAAATACTTCGTAGGGTAAATTAGCCACATAAATTAATGGGCTAACCAGTGTATTTAAACTAGTACGAACGTTTGTTCCACCTTCGGTGTACTTATCGCCAATAATCAGTATGACACTCAAAAGCACTGCGACAAAGAGTCGCAGTTGCAAGGAAACGGTTTGTGCAAACATTGATTTCATTAGTCGTAACTAAATACATCACCGCCGTGCACGTCTATCATTTCAAGCGCTTTACCACCACCACGGGCAACACATGTAAGCGGATCATCAGCAACCACAACTGGAATACCAGTCTCTTCCATTAATAAACGATCTAAATCTTTTAGTAATGCACCACCACCGGTTAACACCATACCGTGCGCTGAAATATCTGACGCTAGCTCTGGCGGTGATTGCTCAAGGGCAACCATTACAGCACTAACAATTCCCATTAATGGCTCTTGTAGCGCTTCAAGAATTTCGTGCGAGTTTAATATAAATGAGCGCGGTACGCCTTCGGCTAAATTACGGCCACGCACTTCAATTTCGATTGGTTCATCGGTTTTAAAAGCAGAACCAATTTGATGCTTAATATTTTCAGCAGTAGCTTCGCCTATCAGGCTACCAAAGTTACGACGCACATAATTAATAATTGCCTCGTCAAACTTATCGCCACCAATACGTACCGACGAGGAGTAAACTACGCCGTTTAACGAAATAATAGCCACTTCGGTAGTACCGCCACCAATATCAACAACCATAGAACCTGTGGCTTCTGATACCGGTAAACCTGCACCAATTGCCGCAGCCATTGGCTCTTCAATTAAATACACTTCGCGAGCACCCGCTCCCATTGCAGATTCACGTATTGCACGTTTTTCTACTTGGGTTGCACCACAAGGCACACATATAAGTACACGTGGACTTGGACGCATAAAGTTATTGTTATGCACTTGCTTAATAAAATGCTGTAACATTTTTTCGGTAACATAAAAATCGGCAATTACGCCGTCTTTCATTGGTCGAATAGCTTTAATGTTACCAGGCGTACGGCCTAACATCTGCTTTGCTTCAGTACCTACTGAAGCAACGCTTTTAGGCCCACCAGCACGCTCTTGACGAATAGCAACCACTGATGGTTCGTTAAGTACTATGCCTTCTTCTTTTACATAAATGAGGGTATTGGCTGTACCCAAGTCGATCGATAGATCGTTTGAAAAAATACCACGGAGTTTTTTAAACATGAGGCTGGATGACCTTTGAAATACGTTCTTATTTAAGCTGCTTTCACTTTAATACGCTAATATAATGAGCGATATTAAGCACAGCTGCCTTTGTAATTTAGTTAAAAAAGGAAGCAAAGCTTCCTATTTATCGTTCGCGAACTAAGCGAAAACCTATGTAGTTAGCTCTAAAGTCGGGCGCTAATATTAATCGCGTTGAGGCACGTGCAAGGCTAGGCGCAAAATTCCACGCTCCACCTCTAACCGCAACATCCGACTCACCCGAGTTTTTGTTAGTCCATTCCCATACATTGCCTACGGTATCGTATAAACCAAATGCATTAGGAGAAAATGATCCTACCGGTGCAGCACTCTTGTTTGACCATTGACTACCACACCAGCCACAATTCGCTAAATTTTTACCAATATCGTTACCCCAAGGGTATTCTGTTTGACTACCTGCGCGTGCAGCGTATTCCCACTCAACCTCATTAGGTAAACGAAACTGTTGACCTGTTTGCCCTGACAACCAATCAGCATACGCTTTAGCGTCGCTATAAGTTAAACAAACAGCCGGAAAATCACTTGTTTGCTCAAACCCAGGATTACGCCAATTTAAATTAGCTTCCCATACGGGTTCGCCATTTAAATAATAGGCGCAGCCTTTACCTTGCTCAGCTTGTGTTTTGTAGCCTGTATTAGCAGCAAACTGCTCATACTCACCTACTGTCACTTCTTTGCTTTGCATAGCAAAAGAGTTGGCAATTACTTTTTCAATAACTGGGCGCTCATTGGCTAAACCATTGCCATTAATATCGCCCATTTTAAATTTACCTGCCGGAATAACAACTACCGAAGTTTTTACATTAGCGTTTAATACACTAATGTTGTCGCTAACTTTACGAGTTGTTTGCTCTGGTTGCTCACGCGTGTATGTCGGTGCAGCAATCGACTCTGACTTTTTTACTAAATTGGCATGCACGGTTTGTGCTTTATTTAAATCAACACGTACCTGATAAGGTTTATAACCAAGCTTGCGCACTTCAATATTGTGCACACCTCGCGGTAAGCGGGTTACTAAGCGGGTTGAGCCAAAGCTAACCCCATCAATAAACACTTCGTCGTCGTATACGTTTGAGCGTAGCGTTAATTCTACTGCTTGGTTTTTATCGTTATTAGCAATAACCGAGTTGTTTGTTACCATAGGCTTTACTGCATAACCACGCACTGGTTGCTCGTTTAAACGAGCCGCCGAAACGTTGCCATTATCCGCGTGCTTACTGAATGTTAACTGACTATCTGAAAAAGTTGTGCTGTAAGTAGGCTGATATGTTGCCGCCATGGGCGTGCCGTATTCAGAGCAGTAGCGGTTATCAATGCTTAATAAGTTACATAAACGGCTACTGTTAACTTCACCACGCATAGTAACGCTTAAATTAACGTTATAATTGCCTTGGCCACTAAATGCACTTTTTACCACATGACTACTTAAAATTTGTACCTGAGCACCGGCCAAATTACGTTTGGGTTCAACTAAACGCTCTTCAGTTAAGTTAGCAAATATTTGGTCAACAAAACGCTTAGTCGCTTTTTGTAACCCCATTTGCTGTCCGCGTTGCTCACACGCTGCAAGTGTTTCGGTACGCTTACAATTAATTGTGTGATTAACCTCTAACGTGCCTTCGCGGGTAAATTCGTTACGTAAACGCTCTACTCTGGCGGTAGTTAACTGCTCTTTTAAGCTCTCTAAAGTGTTTAAAAGCGTGTGTTTAGCCACACGAATTTGCTCAATGTCTTTACGGTGGGATGCAATTGCCGCCAACTGCATAGAAATATCATCTTTATTTTGCTTGTGATCGGCCACAGCTTTTTGATAACGCGCCTGAGCAGCGGTTATATCAATGCTAGGATCATCAATTAAACGACGGTACATTTCATTCATCGCGTCGAGTGCTTGGTTTTTTTCTTTATCTAACTCGGTTGAACGTGAACGCAAAAGTTGCAACTGGGTTTGCAGTTGGCTTTCTTCTTTTAAATGTTTATCAAGTATTGTTGTAGATTTGTCATAGTCGATCTGTTTTGTACTAATCTCAGATTCAATTCCAGTTACTGTTGCTGTGTCTTGTGCAAATGCACTACTAGCCAACAAACTAGCTGAAATTAACAGAGATAAAGGAGTAATTCGCATATATTCAGTCCCAAAAAGCGGCAATTATTTGGTCGTTATTATTTTTCTAAAATAAAGCCTTATGCTATGTACTTGAAGCACAAAACACAAGCTTTGTTCAATTATTATCTAAGTTTACAACTATTCACGTGTTTCACGCCAGTAAATAACCCGATCATTCCCTCGAAAGTGGCCAAATTGTCACGGCTAGCGCATTTTAATCCCAGACTCTAGCAGGGTTGAGCGGTAATCATCGTCTAGCCCTGCCATTTTCTTTTTCCTCGCCATACTTGCTGACTTAGATGCATCTTGTTTAAAAAGCGCCATGGCTATCTTTCGCATTACATTAAACATTAATGGCCCTTGAAGTTTGCGTATTCTCGATTCATCTTCTCTGAAGTTCATATCAAGCATCCAATGCATGCTTTCAACCTGCCAGTGACTGCGTACCGCATTGAGTGCTTGCGCTGCATTTAAGTCTAATGAACTTATATACCAGCGTGTTTCAGTGGTATCCGACCCTGCCGACTTATCATGAACTTCAGCCCTGACCTTAATAATACTCGTTAAGCCAGGCCAACGATAATCCTTGCCTAGCCAGCTTTTATCTATAAGTAACTGCTGGCATGTACGTGTTTCAACACGCCCATGTCCTGAGCTTATTTCGGTATGTTCATCACAATTATGCTTAGTTAACCTTTCACGCTCGCACTTGTGCCACCACGCTTCTAGTTCCTTTTGCATGCCTGAATGATTTCCTTTAAGTGCAAGAATATAATCTGCTTTTTGTTGGATGATTTGTTTTGCTATTTCTTGTTGGCATCCCATCGCATCTAACGTAATGATACTGTTTTCAATATCGAGCAGGGTGAGTAATTCTGGTATTGCGGTGATTTCATTTGTTTTATTATCAACAGCCGTCTGCCCAAGCACTAACTGGTGTTGGCAACTCCATGCACTGACCGTGTGTAAGGCACTTTTTCTGTCTTTTGTGGTAAATGAACGCCGTGCGGTTTTGCCATCGATAGCGATGATATCTGCACCTGTAGTTTCAATCAGTGATGATATCCAAGATTGAAATGCCCTTTCTATTTCATTTGCTTTTAACCGACACATGACGCGACTCGAATTCAAGTATTAAGTGCAATAATTAACGCGCCACAGCATTAGCATATTTTGCAGTAATACTGGATCACGCCTTACACGTAAGGACTTTTGATAAAAGTTAATCCGGGTTTTCATATCACAGACTCCGGCTCAGTTAATTGATAAGCCGCACCCAATGCGTAGTAATATTGCGTTTCTAATTGCTGTGCTAGGTCTAGGGTTGGTTTAAAATCAATCACTTTAACTTGTAAAAACTCAGCCAACTCTGCTCTAAGTGTTAGTGACGTCAAATCGTCACACTGTAGCTGAATACTGCGAATAGGTGGCTGCTTCAACTGGCTCTCAAAAAAGTCCATAGAACGCTGAATTTCAAGTCCAAATGCCTCTACCAACTCTTGGCTTTGATCTTTATCTGACATACCCAGTAAGCCATTTAAACGCCGAGTAAGTAATAGCTACCCATCGCGAATAATTAAAATACGTGGCTCAAAGCTGGCATGCTGCACAATGAGCATGTGGGCGTCTTTACTCGTGCCGAGTAGAGTTACAAGAGTCATTTCCTCTGATGTCATAGTCCGTAAAAGAGGCTTTACCTGCTTAAAACTATCTATAAACGGCAATAACTGCAGCTTACTGGTAATAAACACGTTCATTTTTTTACTTTGCATCGGCAATGTAATTGGATAATCAATAAAATCAGCAACAATATTTTCAGGATCAATATCGACTAGATCTTTCGTTGTCCACGGTAGCGATTGAATGATCTCTTCATCACTTAGTGCGGGTTTTTCTATTTGTACAATTTGATAAAGAGAATGAGGAATAACTAAGTTCACTGCGCACACATCACTACTAACCTGTTGCGTACATAGCGTAATTGCAGCAGTATAGTCATGTTTTTCAGTGATCTCTACACTGTGATATTTGTGTATTTTCCAGTGTCCATACTGTTTTTTTAAACAGACTGCATTAACGGTATTAGCATATGTTGCTACACCCACAACTGTATTTTTATCTAAACTACGCTTGAACAAGGAAAACAGTGAAAACAGTTTTCTTTTCATATAGCTACTATTATTATTAGTCGATGTACTAACTGCCGTACATTTTCATTACTTTGCCAAGTGATTATCATAAACAATGTTAAATAAACTTAAAATAAATGAAAACAACCAAATACAACAAATAGATAGTGATTTATTAAAGCGCAAAAATATATTTTTAGGCGTTAAGCGCGATGATCTACTCCACCCCCTCATAAGTGGAAATAAATGGCGAAAGCTTAAATACAATTTAGCCCAGATGCAGGCGCTTAAAAAAACTGAATTACTCACTTTTGGTGGTGCTTTTTCTAATCATATTCATGCGTGTGCGGCGGCTGGCAAGTTTTTTAATATAAAAACGCACGGGATTATTCGCGGCCCAGAACTAGACCCTAACAATCCTACACTTTTGTTCGCACAGCAATGTGGTATGCAGCTACACCCAATCACACGTATAGAGTACAAACAACGTAGCCAAAGCGATTATTTAACGCAGTTGCAATCGCGTTTCCCTAATGCCTATATTTTACCTGAAGGTGGGACAAATAAACTGGCGCTTGAGGGTTGTAAAGAGCTTGCCCTGAGCTTACCTAAGCACGACTACTTAGTTTGCCCCACAGGAAGCGGTGGCACCTTAGCGGGGCTTATTGAAGGCAGTTCAGTTAATACAACGGTACTGGGAATTGCGGTACTAAAACAAGCTGACTATTTACGCGATGAAATTAAAGCGCTTAGCCCTAAAGCCGCTTCACAAACTAATTGGCAATTATTATGTGATTTTCATGGTGGTGGTTATGGTAAGTTTTCTGCCGAACTTTGGCAGTTTTGCCAATACATGAAAACTGAGCACCAACTGCCATTAGAGCCTATTTATACTGGTAAAATGATGCATGCTTTGTGGCAATTAATTGCGCAGGACTACTTTGCGCCAGGCAGTAAAATTATTGCGGTTCATACGGGTGGGTTACAAGGATTAGATGGTTTAAAATACAGAGGACTTATTTAAAATTAATGAAATACGGTTTGTGTAAAATCAGGCAACAACTGCGTAAAATAAAACCCCTGCGCGGCATCTACCCCTAAAATAGTAAGCATTTGTAGCTCTTGTTTGGTTTCTACGTCACTAGCAAATACCGCTATATTTAATAACTGGCAAGCATTTACAATGTTTTTTACACAACTTTGTTGATGCGTGCTTGCCTCTATTGAGTGCACTAAATCGTAGGCTAATTTAACTCCTAAAACTTGTGGGTAATTAACCAGTTGAATAATATGGTCGCAACTTTTAATACCATCAATAATAATCTGATAATTTAGCTTAGTTATTATTTTTAATACGCCTTGTAAACGTATTTGATATTTAAAAAAGTCTGCTGCATTTATTTCAAATTGTAGTTTATGCTCTATTTTAAAATCGCTTACTTGCGTTATTAGCCATTGCCAAAACGCTTTGTTAAACCAATTTTTAGGATGTAAGCTAATGCTAATAATTGCGGCTGAAGTATCTGCTAGTAATAGCTTTTTAACTTTGATGATAATTGCTTGATCAAATAAAAATGCGTCTTGATCATTATCTAGCTGATTAATGCCAGCATTAGCTAGCAGCAACTCATTAGCGCCACCGCGTACTCTAATCAACACTTCATGTTGCAAAATACGCCCACTATCGAGTTCAAATAAAGGCTGAAAATAAATTACAAATTTATTTTTTTTAATGCTTTTTATTATTTGGTTATTCGAAAATATATTTACTCGGCTATGGCTTATTCCCAAGCGATGACAATGCTGTAATGGGCTTTGCTGCGATAAAGTTAACGCAGACTTTGCTTGTTGATAAACCAGTGTTTGATTAGCACTTGCTCTGTAATTACACAGGCCTATTTTTACATTTTTTGCCGTTAAGTGTTTTTGATGCTTTTTACATATTGTTAGTGCACAAAAATTTAAGCGCTCAATGTACAGCTCTAACTTAATGATTGGAATATGCTTTATGGTTACCGCTAAGTTACCCGCACTTAATAATTTAACTGAAATATAGTTTAACGCAGGTAAGTTTTTTGCAAGTAGAATTTTAAAACTAGCTTCTAGATCAGTACTGGGATCAAAATGACAATGACACTCGATCAGGGCAAATATATTATAAGCTGCAGCCGTACTCTCACTCAAAGGGCGATCATTATCTAAAGTATTAGTAGGCGCTGTTTCTGCCTCTATTTTATGCTTTACATTACACCTTGATTTCAATGGCGCTACTAGAGTTGCTAAATGAGTAACCCAGCGAGTTGCCGCTAATATAATTAAATTTAGCAACACAACAAGATGAGCCTTAAAGCGGTTAATAAACTTAAGCTTACCCTTTTGCATAATGCACTCGCTAGTTAAATTACTAGCTAAAGTGTTGTCTAAGATCCCAATAAGCACAAGGTAATAGTAAAAGTTTAGTATTGCATTTATAGCTAATAAATAATGTTTATAAACTTCTCTAAATAACTTAAAGCGTTACGCCCCATTTAGCTCTTGTACTATAAACGCTTTATGCGGACCCGCTGCTGGGGCGCTAGTAATAGAGTGTAAAAATGCCTCAAGAGCTTTTTTTCTTTGCTCGTTAACGATAAAGGCTGCAGTATTTTAGATGTTTGTGGTGACAAAGGATCGTTAGGATCTTTAGGATCTTTAGGATCTTTATTAAAAACAAAGCCGCCGGCATTATAAATATTTAAAACACCTGCAATAGAAGGAAACACGCCATTATGCATCCACGGCTTACTATTCATCACATTTCTTAAGCTGGGAGTTTTGAATTTGCCTATATCGGCTGCTCGCTGTATGAAGTTAACCGCCTTGATATTGGCACACATTTATCATCATTTATCTAAACTAAGCAGAGTAAGTCCTAAAAAACATCGAGTAGGGTGAGGCTTTTGCCTCATCCCTCTCACAGAGCCGTACGTACGGGCCTCGTATACGGCTCCTGTATTCTTCTATCCCTTCGGCTTATTTTCTAAACGCCGATTGAGCAAGCCATCCTGTACTTACTTTTTCCATTGAATATAAACCTTGCTCCTCAAACCATTGGTTTGGCATCGCTACATTCGATAATGGACTTAGAGAGTTTCGCCATGAGTTCATTTTGATGAACTTAAATGGCGGCTTTTTCCCTAATTGTTTTAGTCGCTTATGCAACCTCGCTGGGTTTTTCCACAACCTTAACTGAATTGCCCTTAATCGTCGTCTCACCCACCTTGCCAACAAATTTAGCACTCGTTTACAATTGGCTATACTGAAATAATTTACAAAGCCGCGCACAACTGGATTGAGTCTTTTTATTACTTCAATTAAGTTCATGCCACTATTTCGCTTTGTTAATCGTTTAACTCTTTGTTTAAAGCCTTTGAGTTTTGTGGCTTGGATACGCGTCCAATTACTGCCTATCTCCACTCCCAAAAATTTTACGCCTTCACTACTATGCGCTATGTGCGTTTTCTTTTCGTTGACTGTTAACTTTAAGCCTTTTTCGAGTATCTGAGTCGCTACTGTGAGTGCATTCTTGGCTGCTTTTTCTGTGCAGCATAAGATCAATATGTCGTCGGCGTACCTCACTATTCTGTGATTTCGCTTTTTCATTTCTTGATCAAATGCATCTAGGTAGATATTCGCCAACAATGGACTGATAACACCACCTTGTGGACTTCCTAGCTCACTCGCTTCCCAATTATTGCCTATCATTACTCCGCTTTTTAAAAACTGTTTGAGCAGTTTTAAGATGCTACCGTCTGTCACTTTGCGTTTGACGCTGCTTATGATCAAGTCGTGATCGAGTAGGTCAAAACACTTCGACAGATCCATATCAACCACCCACTCACGGTGATATTTACGAATAAATACCGTGGCTTTGCTGATGGCGTCATGACAACTTCGTTTCGGCCTGTACCCATAACTTGATGGGTGAAAGTCGATGTCGAAGAGCGGTTGGAGAATGTTCAATAGTGTTTGTTGTACTATGCGGTCGCGAACTGTTGGAATTCCCAGCAGTCTCACACCACCATCATCTTTCGGTATTTCTATCCGTTTGACTGGCTGTGCGCGATACTGCTTGCTTTGCAGTTCACCTTGCAGTTGTTTCAAGTTTTCTTCTAAATTCAAGGCGAACGCGGCTATGGACTGCCTATCTATTCCGGCCGCTCCTTTCGCTGCTTTCACTTGTTTGAATCCCTTGTACAGGTTATTAATATCTAATAATTGCCCATACAAGCTGTAGTAAACTGTCATCAATTGCCTTTGCTTACGGTATGTCTGTCGTTTCACATTGATGTATAGTGGTGTTCTTCATGAGGACATTAGGTGTGCTAGCCGAATGGCAATCTGCCTAAGTGGTCGCTCATTACTCCCATGCTCGGCCTTCAGTTCTCAGCGTCCACATTCCTGTTTAGCCGTCATCTCTTGCCTATTTCCGTCGAAATACATGTGAGCCTATACGTCGATACTCCTGATTTTCATACACTTAAAGAATACTTCCCCCCTTCGCAATCAATTAAAACTTTTGATTAAAATTGACCCTATCAAACATTCTGTTGATAGTCGGCTTGGTTTTGTCCTCCACACCATCACTGGCTTTCATCGGCCTAGCCTTACTCACTACTACGGGTTCATCTGCCACCTCACACCGACGTTAAACCTTGGGTTTCCCCTTGAGTTTAGGCCACTTATTTACTCTAAGTTTAGATGCCAGGCTTCCCCAGTTACTGCACTGGCTCCCTGTTAGAAATCCCACCCTCAAGCACAGTATTGGTCTGACTAAGTATAGGGCGTTGCGCTATTTTGCACGCTGACCCACCAATACTGCCGAAACAGGTTACGGTTAGTTGTGTACCTCTAACTTCTTATGGCTTCCTTCAGACCCCACCGTTGGCCAGTGACGCCCTTGCCATTCAGATTATCTTCCCCTTAGTCAGGGTAATAAGGCATCTTTCAGCCTATCGGGTTTGCCAGCTTCGCTGGGCAAACAAAAAACCCAGTAATGACACTGGGTTATGGTATGCTTAGATCTTTATTCTTACACTCTTAGTTTAACTGTGTGCTAGAACGGTATGTCGTCATCAAAATCAATGGTTGGTTCCATTGGGTTAGACGCGCCGCCTTGTGGAGCACTTTGCGGTTTAGGAGCAAAGCCACCTTGCTGTTGTGGTGCACTACTTTGCTGTGGTGCAAAACCACCTTGTGGCTGCTGATATTGGTTATTTTGCTGTGGTGCAGGAGCAGACTGTGGCTGTGCTGCTGGTGCAGACTGCTGTTGTGGAGCATAACCACCTTGCTGTTGGTTATTCTGCCCTTGGTTGTTTTGGTAACCACCACTTTGTTGGCCGCCTTGTGATTGATTATTTTGATAACCACCACTTTGCTGTCCGCCTTGAGATTGATTACCTTGGTAACCACCACCTTGCTGGTCGCCACCACGACTCCCTAACATTTGCATTTGGCCGGTAAAACCGTCAACTACAATTTCAGTCGTGTATTTTTCTTGGCCTTGTGGGTCAGTCCATTTACGTGTTTGAAGTTTACCTTCAACATAAATTTGTGAACCTTTACGGCAATATTCACCAACAATTTCTGCTAACTTGCCAAAAAATACCACACGGTGCCACTCAGTTTTATCAACCATTTGGCCAGTGTTTTTATCTTTGTAGCTATCTGAAGTTGCTAAGGTGATATTTGCTACACCGTTGCCGTTAGGCATATAACGTACTTCAGGATCTTGTCCTAAATTACCAACCAAAATTACTTTGTTCACACCGCGTGCCATGGAACTATCTCCTATAAACGTTAGATTAAACCAGCTACTTTACGTGCTTGGTCTAGGTCAAATTCTTTATCATTAATCTTTAAGTAGCTGCGGCTTTCGTCGCGCACTACAGTTGCTTCTATTACGCCAGGTAAAGCAACTAACAGAGAAGCAAGCGACTGTGCCTGCTCTTCTGAATCTAATTTGGTCATTAAGCTAATAACTTTACTTTTGGGTGGGACTTGCATTTTCCACGCAATAATAAGCCATATTAACCCAACAAGTGCCGCTGCCGCAAACACCGCTTGCGTTGTTGTGGTTTGTGCTACATAACCGCCAAGCATACCGCCTAAAAAGGCACCTAAAAACTGGCTAGTAGAATACCCTCCCATGGCAGAGCCTTTTTGGCTTGCTGGTGCAATACGCGATACTAGCGCTGGCATGGTGGCTTCTAAAAAGTTAAATGCAACAAAATACAACAGCATACAAACAGCAATACCTACAATACTGTTAACCCATACCGACATAGCCAGCATGCTCAACATTAACAGTATAACGGAGCCAATAAATGCCTGCTTTTCTTTCTCTTTTTTAATGGCGATTATCATAATAGGCACCATTAATAAAAAAGCTAAAAATAATACTGGGATATATAAATGCCAGTGATTATCGGCCACTAAGCCATCTTTAATAAGCTGACTCGGTAACACTACAAAAATAGTAGTGAGGGTTAAATGTAGTAGTAATACACCCGCATTTAAGCGCGCTAACTGCGGGTGTTTAATTAATTTTTTAATATCGCTAAAGCTGGCGAGGGTATCGCCTTTAGGGGCTTTATTAACCGCATTAGGCACTAGCATAGTCACTATAAATATGCCGATTATAGCTAATATTGCGGTTAACCAAAATACCCCCGAAATACCCCACGAGGCAGCAACGATTGGCCCAAGTAACATAGCAAACGCAAAGCTCATGCCTATGCTCATACCAATAACGGCCATTACTTTAGGGCGTTGTTCATCGCGGCTTAAATCGGAAGCAAATGCCAGTAATGCACTGGCTATAGCGCCCATGCCTTGTAGCGCACGCCCAACTGTAACCATTTGAATTGAATCGGCTAATGCAGCTATTACCGAACCCAGCGCAAACATTAGTAAGCCGCCAACAATAACCTTTTTACGGCCAATTTTATCAGACAGTCGGCCCATAGGTATTTGCAACACCGCTTGAGTTAACCCATACGCGCCAATAGCAAAGCCTATCCAGATAGGCGAAAAGCCCTCCAATGATTGGCCATAAATAGCTAATACAGGCATCAGCATAAATAAGCCGAGCATTCTAAATGCAAACACACTAGCTAGCGATATGGCAGCGCGTTTTTCTCGTGAATTAAGTGAAGATGCGGTCATTATTTGCGTGATCTTACTGTGTGGAAAATTTAGGCTGATATTCTACCATAAGCTTACTAATAATTAATCGTCATAAGTAAGGATTTTTCATTGATCATAGATTAATAATGTTACGTATTATGCGATACTGGACAAATAATTTTGGTAATAGACGAGATAGCATGGAAAACATTGAAGTCCGAGGCGCCCGCACGCACAATTTAAAAGACATCAGCCTAACCATCCCACGTGATAAGTTAATTGTTATTACTGGCCTATCTGGTTCGGGTAAGTCTTCGCTTGCATTTGATACTTTGTATGCAGAGGGGCAGCGTCGTTATGTTGAATCACTTTCTGCGTATGCAAGGCAGTTTTTATCACTGATGGAAAAACCCGATGTAGATCATATTGAAGGTCTTTCTCCGGCTATTTCTATTGAGCAAAAGTCAACATCGCACAACCCGCGTTCGACTGTGGGTACGATTACCGAAATTTATGACTATTTACGTTTAATGTTTGCCCGCGTGGGCGAACCGCGTTGCCCAACTCACGACCTACCGTTAGCCGCACAAACTATTAGCCAAATGGTCGATACTGTTTTAGCTCTGCCTGAGGGCAGTAAACTCATGTTGCTTGCACCGGTAATAAAAGAGCGTAAAGGTGAGCATGTTAAGCTCCTTGAGCAATTGGCGAGCCAAGGCTACATTCGTGCCCGTATTGATGGCGAAGTATGTGACCTATCGGATCCACCGCCACTTGATCTACATAAAAAACATACTATAGAAGTAGTTGTAGACCGCTTTAAAGTAAAAGATGGCCAACAACAGCGTTTAGCTGAGTCATTTGAAGCTGCATTAGAAATGTCGGGTGGCGTGGCTAACATAGCTTATATGGATGACAGCAGCGCAGAAGAAATGCTGTTTTCGGCTAATTTTGCCTGCCCTACTTGTGGCTATGCCATGACCGAGTTAGAGCCAAGATTGTTTTCGTTTAACAATCCAGCCGGAGCATGCCAAAGCTGTGACGGCCTAGGCGTACGCCAATATTTTGATCCAAACCGCGTAGTACAAAACCCTGAACTAAGCTTGGCCGGTGGCGCAATTAAAGGCTGGGATAAACGTAGTTTTTATTATTACCAAATGCTACAAGCCGTTGCGCAGCATTATAATTTTGATTTAGATGTGCCATATCAGGATTTAGATAAAACCTCGCAAAAAATCATTTTAGAAGGCTCAGACACTACTAAAATAGCCTTTAGCTACCGTAACGACCGCGGCGATTTGATTACCCGTAATCACGAGTTTGAAGGGGTACTTAATAATATGTACCGTCGCTACCGTGAAACTGAATCAAACTCGGTACGTGAAGAACTAGCAAAGTATCAAACCAGCCAGGCTTGCCCTAGCTGTCATGGCTCGCGTTTACGCCAAGAGTCACGCCATGTATTCATTGGCCAAACTAACTTACCCACTATTACTCATATGAGTATTGGTGAAGCAATGGACTTTTTTGAAGGGTTAAAACTAACCGGACAAAGAGGCCAAATAGCTGAAAAAATATTAAAAGAAATTCGCGACCGTTTATCGTTTTTAATTAACGTGGGTTTAAACTACCTCTCACTCGATAGAAGTGCCGATACGCTTTCGGGCGGTGAAGCACAACGTATTCGCCTTGCAAGCCAAATTGGCGCAGGCCTAGTGGGTGTTATGTATGTACTGGATGAGCCATCAATTGGTTTGCATCAGCGCGATAACGACCGATTATTAAAAACATTGGTGCATTTACGTGATTTAGGTAACACGGTCATTGTGGTTGAGCACGACGAAGATGCCATTCGCGCAGCCGATCACATTATTGATATTGGCCCAGGTGCTGGTGTGCATGGCGGGCATATTATTGCCCAAGGTACTCGCGACGATATTTTAGCCTGTAAAGAGTCGGTTACTGGGCAGTTTTTATCCGGCGTACGTAGAATAGAAATACCTAAATTACGCCACCCCACTAACGACAAATGGCTGGAGTTATTTGGCGCTACTGGTAACAACTTAAAAAATGTTGATTTAAAAATTCCATTTGGCTTAATGACCTGTGTAACAGGTGTGTCTGGCTCGGGCAAGTCTACGCTCATAAACGACACCTTATTTAAGCTTGCGCATACTGAATTAAATGGCGCAACAACTGCCGAAGCTGCTGCGTATAAATCAATTTCAGGGCTTGAGCATTTTGATAAAGTGATCGACATTGATCAGAGCCCCATTGGCCGCACACCACGCTCTAACCCGGCTACTTATACTGGTATTTTTACTGGTATTCGTGAATTATTTGCCGGTACGCAAGAGTCGCGCTCTCGTGGTTATAAAGTAGGTCGCTTTAGCTTTAACGTTAAAGGCGGACGCTGTGAAGCTTGCCAAGGCGATGGCGTAATTAAGGTAGAAATGCACTTTTTACCTGATGTGTACGTGCCGTGCGACGTATGTAAGGGTAAACGATATAATCGCGAAACCCTTGAAGTACTGTATAAGGGTAAAAATATTCATCAAGTACTCGACATGACAGTGGAAGATGCCCACGACTACTTTGATAAAATACCGGCCATTGCACGCAAACTTAAAACCCTGATGGACGTAGGTTTATCGTACATTCGTTTAGGCCAAGCAGCTACAACGCTTTCGGGCGGTGAAGCACAGCGAGTTAAATTAGCCCGCGAGCTGTCAAAACGCGATACCGGTAAAACGCTATACATACTTGATGAACCAACAACAGGCTTACACTTTGCCGATATTGAACAGCTGCTTGTTGTACTTCATCGCTTGCGCGATCACGGTAATACTATTGTTGTTATTGAGCATAACCTCGATGTTATTAAAACCGCAGATTGGGTTATCGATTTAGGCCCTGAAGGCGGAGCTGGCGGTGGTGAAATACTCATTGCAGGTACACCTGAGCAAGTAGCCGAGTGTGAGCGCTCGCATACTGGTCGTTATTTAAAAGAACTGCTTAAATAACGAGTGCAGCTTAGCTGGGTAGCTGGGTAGCTGGGTAGCTATTCATTTTTTTGTGTATTTGGTGGTTAACTTCTTTTATTAACCGCCAAATATACTAATAAAACAAAAATGCCGCTTTATAAATAAAGCGGCATTTTTATTGATCATTTTAACTAGCAAGGTTTAGCCGCGAGGAATAAAACCGAGTGCATCGTACACAGCTTTTAACGTACCTTCGGCTTGGCTGCTGGCTTTTTCTGCGCCACGCTTCATGATGTTATTAAGGAGTGTTTGATCTTCTCTGATCTCTTTAAAACGCGCTTGAATTGGCTCAATCATTGCCACCACCGCATCTGCTGTGTCTTTTTTCAGATGGCCGTACATTTTGTCTTCGTACTCTGGCACTAAATCTTCAATTGAACGTTTAGTTGCCACACTTAACAAGGTAAGTAAGTTTGACACTCCAGGCTTTTCAGCTCGGTCAAAGTAAATACGCGCTTGTTCGTCTGAATCGGTAACTGCTTTTTTCAGTTTTTTCTCAATCTTTTTTGGCTCATCTAACATCATAATAAAACCATTTAGATTTTCATCAGACTTAGACATTTTTTTCAGCGGATCTTGCAAGCTCATTACTCGCGCACCAAACTCTGGAATATACGCTTGAGGTATTTTAAATACCTCGCCATACAGGTTGTTAAAACGTGTTGCGATATCGCGGGTTAGTTCAAGGTGTTGCTTTTGATCTTCCCCTACCGGCACTTGCTCTGCTTGGTATAATAAAATATCGGCCGCTTGTAATACTGGGTAAGCAAATAAGCCCACGTTAATATTGTGCGCGTGCGTTGCCGACTTATCTTTAAACTGGGTCATACGATTAAGTTCGCCCATTTGTGCATAACAGTTTAATACCCAAGCAAGTTGTGCATGCTCTGGTACTTGCGATTGCACAAATAACGCGGCTTTTTCTGGGTTAATACCACAAGCAGTATAAAGCGCTACACCATCTAAAACTCGCGAGCGAAGTAATTCAGGGTCTTGACGCACAGTTACTGCGTGAAGATCTGCAAGCATAAAGTAGCTATCATAGTCTTCCTGTAACTTTAGCCACTGGTTAATAGCGCCAACATAGTTGCCTATTGTCATACCACCGGTTGGCTGCACGCCACTTAAAACTACTGGTTTACTCATGATTTTCCTTTATTTTGCTTAATTAACAGCACTTAGCGCTGTGTAAGAACAGGTATTATATCTAAGAAGTTATCGCATAGGTACTGTGGATTATAGTCCTTAAGGTTTTCACCTTGATTATAACCATAGCTCAGTGCAATAACGTCAATTTTAGCTGCATTGGCAGCTAGTATATCGCTTTTAGAGTCGCCAATCATAATCGCTTTACTGGGCTCAACATTTAGTTTATTACAGGCAAATAACAACGGCTCTGCTGATGGCTTTTTAGCCATGTCATCACCACAAATTATTAGCTCAAAATGACTCGTTAAGGCTAACTTATCCAGTAATTTTTCGGTAAATAAACGATCTTTATTAGTGATCAATGCCTTGGGCATACCACGTAGGGCAGCAAGCCCAGTTTCAACATGTTGGTAAAGTACGCTATATTCACCTACTTGCTGTTCATAATGTTGGTAAAATAATGTAAATGCTTTATCGCTAAGTACTTTATCTAAATGCTCACTTATTTGCATTTCGCCACTCAGTGCGCGTTTTACTAATACTTCTATACCATTACCAACCCAGCTTTCTACTAAGCGCTGGCTAACAATCGGAAATGCTAAGTCGCTCAAAGTAAGATTAAGTGCTATGTATAAATCGTATACACTATCTACTAAGGTGCCATCTAAATCAAACAGGGCTAGGTCGTACTTCATTATTTAACACTTCCTAATTGCTCACGCATTTGATCGATAACTTCTTGGTAATTTGGCTGGTTAAAAATGGCTGATCCCGCTACAAACATATCAGCTCCTGCCTCTGCAGCAGCGGCAATGTTATCGACTTTTATTCCGCCATCAACTTCTAAGCGTATATTGCGACCCGATTCTACAATACGTTGTTTTGCTTGGCGTAGTTTTTCTAAAGTATGCGGAATAAAGCTTTGCCCACCAAACCCTGGATTAACCGACATAATTAAAATAACATCAATTTTATCCATCACATGATCAAGAAAGCTCAAGCTAGTACCTGGATTAAACACTAAACCAGCTTGGCAGCCATGATCTTTTATTAATTGTAATGTGCGGTCAATATGCTCACTGGCTTCTGGATGAAAGGTAATAATTGAAGCACCGGCCTCGGCAAACTGAGGAATAAGGCTATCAACCGGTTTAACCATTAAATGCACATCAATAGGCGCTTTAATGCCGTAATTTCTGAGCGCTTTACACACCATAGGGCCAATAGTTAAGTTAGGCACATAGTGATTATCCATCACGTCAAAGTGAACCACATCGGCACCCGCAGCAAGTACACTATCAACATCTTCACCTAGTTTAGCGAAATCAGCAGATAAAATAGAAGGGGCTATTAAGTATTTTTTTTCTGGGTTCAACATAGTTAATCCGGCAATGAATAATATATTGCGTTAATGTAACTTAATTAATGATGTTACCCAAGTAATCGCGACAAATATAATGGCTTAATAAAAATAAAGATTATTGATAAGCCTTTATTTTCATTCGACTTTAGAAGCTAATGATAAAATTTAAGTTTGTTATTTAAGCAATTTTTGTTATGCTTAAAAAAGGATCAAATTATTAGGTTTAAATCATGCGTGCTTTTAAAACGGGGATATTAATGGCGTCAGCACTTTTGTTTGTTGGAGCGTTAAATTTTATCTCAAGTTCTGAGCAAGATTTAACAGCAATTAACAATTGCCAGCAAAAACAAACAACCACTACAGATACAGCTGTAAGTGCTTGCCTTAAAGTAACAGATGAGTCGTCTTGGTCTTCATGGATAACAGGCGACAGCCGCAGTGCACAGTTTCATTATTTAGATTTATTAGAGTTGCTTACAAGCTCTGGTGATTCTAAAAAGCTTCCCTCTTTAAAACCATCATTTTAAATATGCGACAGTTTTTTAGCGCCTTACAAAGTGTACTTGCTGCATTTTTTGGGGTGCAATCTAACCATAAACGCCACGCAGATTTTAAACACCACTCGCCAGTTAGCATTATCATAATAGCTATTATGCTTTTTATTGTTTTTATTATTTCGATTTACGCGATTGTTGTTTCGGTGCTAAGTACATAGCCATTAGTTCGCTCACTTTATTACGCGATCCGCCTTTAGGGCTAATAGTACGCTTTACCTGAATTTGATCTAATGTGGCTTGGCTATAAATTTTACGCGTCCATACCGTATCATGGTTAGAGATAAGCACTGGAGTGTCATTTTCAAACGCCGCTTGCTCGGCTAAATTTGCTAAATTTGCTTGATCATCTAAATTAAAACCGCCCTTAGCATACGAGGTAAACGAGGCTGTTTTACTTAAAGGCACATACGGTGGATCACAATAAATAACTGCATTTTTAGGTACTAGTTTAAAAATGTCATCGTAATCAAGGCAGGTAAACGTAGCCTGTTGCGCTTTTTTAGCAAAAAAGTACATTTCTTTTTCGGGAAAATAAGGCTTTTTGTATTTACCAAAAGGTACATTAAAAATACCCTTTAAGTTATACCTACAAAGCCCGTTATAACCGTGTCTATTCATATATAAAAACAGCATTGCGCGTTCGTATATATCGCTACTTTGATTAAATTGCACGCGGTATTCGTAGTAAGCGTCGGGATGATTATTTAAATCCACAAACAGCTTTTTAGCATCACTTATAAACTCATCGGGCGAGTTTTTAAGTTCTTTGTATAAATTAATTAAATCGGCATTAATATCATTAAGAATATAGTGTTTAAAGTCGCTATTTAAAAACACTGAGCCGGCACCAACAAAAGGTTCAACCAAAGTATCAGCCTGCTGGCTAGCTTGCTTTAGTCGCGCGTTAATATCTTCAACTAGACTGTATTTTCCGCCAGCCCATTTAAGGAAGGCTCTACTCTTTTGCTGCATTGGCTCTTTACTTCAATCTGGTGTTGCGCGATTTTACACTAAAGTTGCTTAGTTTACTGATCAACTAATACAATTTCTTGTTTTATTTTGCTTATTTTTTTATAGAAAGGCTTATTTATTTTAACCTCTGCAGGCAAAGCGCTCATAGCTAACTTTGCAGCATTCATATCAGTAAAACTACCCACTGTTACCACCCACCAAGTTTTATTGTTTCTTTTAGTTTGATAGGTATGCGCTACTTTTTGTAGTTTATGCTGGCTAATAAATTCAGCACTGACTTGTTGCTGAGTAATCGCTAATAATTGAATAACTGTATTTGTGTCTGGCTGTTGTAAGTACCATGCATTACCTGTGAGTATTTTGCTCTCAACCTGAGCTGAAATATTACTGTGTGGCTGCGTTGCTAATATCTTTGGCTCTACCGATGGTGTATTTTTAGAGCTGGGAATTGTTTGCTTCGCAGTCAGACTTTGCATAATTGCAGGCACATCATTATGCGCTGTTTGTAGCTCAACTGTGCTTGCAGGTAAGTTAGGTGGCGCTGCAATAACGCTATTGTCGCTATTCGCTAATGGCTGCTGTATTTGCTTAACCGAAATTGCCGTTGTGAGCACTTCAGGCTCAGCTTGCTGATAATATTGTTGCCACCATTGGGTCATGTCTGATTTATATAACAAGCCAATTATTAAAAACAGAATAATTAACATCAAAATTAATAAGTGTAAACGCCAAGATACTTTATCTTTTACAACAACATCCGCTATATGTTCTGTTGCTTGCCAGCTCAGTAATAAATTAGGATTACCCTGAGCCGCAGCTATAAAAGCTTGATAAACTGGGTCTTCATCATAAGGCAGGTCGCTAAAATACCAACGCATTAACTGCTTACTTTCACTTTGGTTTAATGGCTCTAAGTGAATGTTTATTGCCGCAGTAAAGGCCAGTTTTGACTGCGCAGCAAGCATAATATACAGCGTACTGGGGGAGTTTTTAGCCAGTAGTTCTAACTCTACCTGTAATTCTTCTGATAAGTGCCTGGCGTTATCTAGCACCCATAAACAAGGGCCACAAGCTTGCTGTTGTAATAATTGATAAAAGTTTTCGGATAAGCTCAAGCTATGATCAATTAAAGGTGCATTAAAGCTTTGCTCTAATAGCTCGCTCATTAATTGAATGTCTGTCATTTGCGCTGTTACTTGCACAAATGCTTTATTAAAATCGTTATATTTATCAGTAATAAAAGTTTCGAGTAGGTAGCTTTTACCTAGGCCAGAGGTGCCTAGTAAAACAATCAGGTTTTGTCCGTACTCAAATTGCAGTGCGATTCTATCCACCAATGCCGCACGGCTTGGTAAAATTTGTGGCTGCATTATTGCTCGATTAACGCTCGAACTTGGTCATCTGAAACATCATCCACTAATGCACATTGTCCAAATTGGGTGGGCAGAATAAAGCGGATAGTACCCTTTTTATTCTTTTTGTCTTTACGCATATGCTGCAAAAAATGCTCGCTGGTCATTACCGGCGGGATCTGCGTGGGTAAGCTATATTGCGCAATTAAACCAGAGATACGAGTAACGTCCTCAGCGGTTAAATCTTGGCGTGTATATGCTAGTTTTGCAGCAAGTACCATACCTGTTGCTACTGCTTCGCCATGTAGCCAAACACCGTACCCCATTTGCGCTTCAATTGCGTGCGCAAAGGTATGACCTAAGTTTAATAGTGCTCTTAGGCCTTGCTCTTTTTCGTCTTGAGCTACAATTAGCGCTTTAATTTCACAGCACCTATAAATTATATGCTGTAAACAGGCTTCATCTAATTGCTGTAAACGCTCAACATTTTGCTCTAAGTAAGCAAATAGCTCAGTATCGTAAATCAAACCGTATTTAATCACTTCAGCCATACCGGCTGCAAACTCGCGCGCAGGTAAAGTATGTAATGATTGTGTGTCGATAAAAACGGCTTGTGGCTGATAAAATGCCCCAATCATATTTTTACCTAGTGGATGATTTACCGCTGTTTTTCCACCTACCGACGAATCAACTTGTGATAATAGTGTCGTTGGCATTTGAATAAAGGGAATGCCACGCTGATAACATGCAGCAACAAAACCAGTTAAATCACCAACAACGCCGCCACCTAATGCAATTAAGCAGGTGTCACGACCACAGTTATTTTCGAGTAAGAATGCCGATATTTTTTCAAACCAAGTAAGCGATTTATATTGCTCGCCATCAGGAATAATAAAGTGCAGTGGATTCAATGTTGCTAACTGCGCTAATAAGCCTTGTAAATAAAAAGGCGCAATAGTGTCGTTAGTAATGATGATAGGCCGACAATCACCAATGTGATGAACTAGGCGGCCATTATCTTGAAGTGTAGATTGACCAATATAAATAGGGTAACTTCGCTCGTCTAAATTAACAGATAATTCAAGCATGCTTAGCTATTTCCTTTAATATTAGTAATTAAAAATCCAATTTCTCGATGATTTGGTTAGCAACAACTTTAGCGCTTTGCTCATCAGTGCGTACAACAAAATCAGCCACTTCTTTATATAACGGTTCGCGTTCTTCTGCTAAACGCTCTAATACATCACGAGGTGCTTCTTCTGTTTGCAGTAATGGGCGACGCTTGTCGCGTTGTGTGCGTGCAACTTGTTTTTCAATCGGTGTCTCTAGGTATACTACAATACCGCGAGCCGAAAGCTTGTTTCTAACTTCTTTACTCATTACTGAACCACCACCGGTTGCAAGTACAATACCCTGCATTTCGGTTAGATCGCCAATAACAGATTCTTCACGAAGTCTAAAGCCTTCTTCACCTTCAAGATCAAACACCCAGGCAATATCTGCACCGGTACGGCGTTCGATTTCTTGATCAGAATCAACAAATTCAAGGTGTAATTGGTCAGCGATGTGACGACCAATCGTACTTTTGCCAGCCCCCATGGGGCCAACTAGAAATATATTACGTTTCTCAGCCATATCTTTTAGTACAAACGAACTCTAAAATTTGAAATAAAACCCCGCCTAACGACCTGGCCCCAAAATTAAGGAGAGGATTATCTCAGTAATCGGTTGGGTATTTCAAGTCAATTAGCATAAAAAGCCATATAACGAGCAATTAATCTAAATAATCATCCATTAGTTAACAAAACATTAGCTTATTTTAGGGAGTATTTATTTTTCATGGTTAAAATTTGTGCAATCCAAAGTTGTATTTATCAAATTACTGATAACTTTACTACGTAATGTTATGTAAAACTCACACAGTAAAGCGCAAAATAACACTAGAGTGCACCCGAAGGGCAGCGCATGTTGGTTTTATGCTGCTATCGCATATTTTGGGAAGTAACCACACTGCATATTCTCTACTTAGTAAACTAAGTAGAGTGCTGCAAAATCAATATTCAAATATAATCACGTCCTAATCAACTTGTATCTTAGGAGTGACGAAAATCAGTAGTTCACGCTTTTCGTTAAACTCACTGGTACTTTTAAACAGTCTTCCAATGTATGGAATGTCGCCCAATAAAGGAACTTTTTTGGTCGAATTAATAATTTGCTGTTGAAAAATACCACCCAAAACAACTGTTTGGCCATTTTCTACCAGTACCTGCGTTTCAATTTGTTGCGTATCAATTGCAACCGCAGGGCCTGTTCCGGTCTGTACTGTATCACCTCGGGTATCTTGAGTGATAATTAAATTCAAAATAACTTTGTTATCAGGTGTTATATGCGGTGTTACTTCTAAGCTAAGTACTGCTTTTTTAAAGCTTACTGTTGTCGCACCACTAGAGGCTGATTCAACATAAGGTATTTCGGTACCTTGTTCAATCCTCGCCTTTTGCTGGTTAGCCGCAGTAATTCGCGGACTGGCAATAATTTCACCTTTATTTTCTTCTTCAAGCGCAGTTAGCTCTAAATCAATTAACGTACCATTAGCTAGTTTAGCAATATGCATACCTATGCTAGCTGAAGGATTAGCAACCGGCAGGTTTACATTTAATCTATCAGACAAACTTGGAATATTACCATTAGAGATGTTTTCAGCCCCCTCTAGGGTGCCTGAAATACCATCGGTTCCTTGCTGATCACTAAAGCCCCAACGTACCCCTAAATCTTCTGTAACGTTGTCGCGTACGGTTACCATGCGCGCTTCAATTACAACCTGCTTTACGGGTATATCTAGCGTTTCGACCATGCGGCGTACGCTTTCGATACTTTTTGCCGTATCTTTCATTAATAATGTATTGGTACGCTGATCAACCGACACACTCCCTCTTGGGGTTATAATGCTGTTAGTGTCCGTTTTTAGTAAATCTGCAAAATCTTCGGCCTTTGCATAATTTAAGCGAATGTACTCGCTGTACAAAGGCTCTAAATCTTCTACTTGTTGCTTTGCTTTTAAGTCTTTTGCTTCACGTGCTGCAAGCTCTTCTGATGGGGCTACCATTAAAATAGAGCCATCCATACGCTTATCAAGGCCTTTTATTCTGAGTACCACATCAAGCGCTTGATCCCATGGCACGCCATCTAAGCGTAGCGTTATATTGCCCGTTACAGAATCACTGGTTACTAAGTTAAAGTCGTTGTATCCGGCTATAATTTGCAAGACTGCACGTACCGAAATGTCTTGAAAGTTCAGGGTCATTGGTCGACCTTGATATTCTTTACCACCATCAAGGTAAGCATTTTGGGTTTCGTCTTTCTCAACATTTAAGGTAAAAATATTATCTATTTGCTGATAAGTAAACGTAAATGCTGCGTTTGGCTCAATAACAATTCGGCTCAGGTTATCTTCTTTAAAGGTTTCTATATTGCTTACGATAGTACCAAAATCAAGTACATCTAATTCGTATAATAAATCATCTAAAATATCAGTGTGATGAAACTCTGCAATAATTTTACCGCCACTTTCATGTACTTCTATTGCGGCTTGAGTATCTTGCAAAAATACCAATACTTTAGCTTCGCCCTTTTCACCACGGCGAAAATCAATAGATTGAATACGATTAATGTAACTACCGCCAATGCTATCTGCAGCATCATCAGTCGTTAGCGCTTGCTCGGTTAATGGATTATCAGAGATACGCAGCGAGACCAGATTATTATTAACCTGGGTTTCATAAATTTTCAAACGCTCAAGATGTACCGTTACTTTTAAACCGTTACTTGTCATTACGCTGGTTACATTATTTATTCCAGCCAAATTAACAGCAACATCGGCTAACCCTTGATCTAACTGTGCATTGGTAAACAGCATTTCTATACGCGCTGGGCTATTGAACACTTGAATACTTGGTTGCTGGGTTAATTCTTCATCAAATACCAGCTGTAGTTCGGTTTCGCCTTTTAATAATGGATTATAGCGCACGTCATAAAGTAGCGGCTCAGCTACCGCAGTTTTGGCTATTAATAGTGCAAAAATCACTAATAAAGCTGACAATACACGATGAAGCGAACCTACATCCTTATACATATTTGTATGACCTTTTTTGTTATTAATTTGCGCCATCAATTGTCGCCTCTAACATTTCTAATTTAGTCTGACGCTCTTTCCAACAGCCAGATCCATCAGGGATTAATTCTATTAACTCAATATAGTCACTACTCACTTTTTTTACTTTTCCGTCGTAAGTGCCCAAGTAACTCCCTACGGTTACTCTATGCAGCGTTGCATCAGCAGCAGTAATAAGTGCCCATGTTTGGCTATTAGAACCTAGCGTGCCTTTCATCGCTAGGTTATCTAGCGGATATTTTTCTAATGGCTCACGAACTCTATCTGGATCTGGGTGCAAACAGTTTTTAATTTGCGTTAACTTATTTTGTATAATTTCAGGTTGTGGAGCTACAAATGGGCTACGCAATTGACCTGCATTGTATTCAAAATACTCAAACTGAATGAGCTCTGGTATTTTTTCCACTCTGGGGGTTGTACTTGCTTTTACCTGATCAATAAATTCTTTTTGTTCAGAAGTGTCACTATTACAGCCACTCAATAACATTGTAAAAATAGCCACTAAAGGGAGTTTATTCATTATTTAGTCCCCTCTTCGTAGCGATAAGTTTTTGCAATCACACTAAATGTTAACTGCTTTTCTCCAGATGATAAAATAGAAAAGTCATGTAAACTAACAATTCGCGGTAATTGAGCCACTTTACCTACAAACTGACCAAATTCATGGTAGGTCCCTACCACTTCTATTTTTATTGGCAGTTCGGTATAAAATTCTTTTTCAACTTCAGGCAACCAACCAATTTTTAAAAAGGTTAAGCCACTGGTAGTACCCACATAAGATAAGTCATCTAACAAGCCTGGGGTTTCATTAGAGGTTGGTAGGCGTTTTAATAGCTGAGAAAACTTATCTTCCATTTCAATCATTTGCAGTCGATAAATATCTAGTTTACTGGCTATCGCATATTTGGTGCGATAAGTAGTGCGCAGCTCCACCTCTTTGGCTACCGCGTTGTGATAACTGTCTATTTCATCTGAAACTAATAAGCTATAGCTAAAAAACAACACTAAACCCGCAATAAAAGCACCGCAAATAACTTTAACAATAACCGGCCATTCACCTATATTATCAAGTTCTATTTCATTCCAATCTACATCTTTAAATGCTTTAAAATCAAGGTTCATCATGTACCTCGCCAATTTTATCGAATGGTTTTACATAAAATTCCATATTAAAATCACTCAACAAACGCGAAGATTTATCGCCAGCAACAATACCTTGCATTACTGGGCGCTCTAATAAATAAGAACCTTGCACTTCACGTAACAAGGTTGAAAGGCGATTATTCGATTCGCTTTTTCCAAGTACATGAATTTGATTACCGCGTCGCTCTAGCTTAGTTAAATAAACCCCTGCAGGTACTATTTTTGCGACTTCATCCATAATTTGCGTGCCTAAATTACGACTCCTTTGCAGGTTTTCAATTAAGCGCATACGCTGCTGCAGGTTTTCTTTTTTCTTATCTAGCTCTCTAATGTCTCTTATTTCTTTATCTAGCATACTTATTTCTGCACTAAGGTAATTGTTTTTTAGATTTTGACCCTCTTTTAAAGCGCCATAAAATGAGCTCAATAAATACATACTCAAAAAACACAAAACAACAACTGCAATTAATGAAGTAATAAACTTCTTTTTTGAGTCTTCACGCTGTTGTTCACGCCAAGGCAGTAAATTTATATGTGGCATGATGAAAAGCTCCTCAAAGCGAGTCCTGTTGCAATAGCAAATTGCGTGCGATGACGCTGTAATACATTACGGTCAACTCTAGGAGATATTTCCATATTTACAAATGGCTCGGCTACAATTGTGTGTATACCTAACTCTTCGACTAATAAGCGCTCAAAACCGCTAATCATAGCTGTACCACCGGTTAATACAATATAATCTAGCTGATCTTTACCCGTGGTGGTTAAAAACATTTGCACCGCGCGGCGCACTTGTTGTAGCAAGGCTGTTTGAAAAGGTGCAAGTACTTCAAAGGTATAATTTGGCGGTAAGTCGCCGGTTGCTTTACCAATTTCAGCTTCATCAAAGCCTTTATTATAATAAGTAACAATACTATTAGTGTATTGATCGCCACCAAACACTTGGTCGCGGGTATAAATTGTATCACCCGCTTGCACTACACTTACGAGTGTTAATACCGCGCCAATATCGACAATTGCAACGCACTTATTAAATGCATCACTTGGTAACTGTTGATAGTACACATCCATTGCTCGGCTTAATGCGTAGCTTTCTACGTCAACCACTTTAGCAACTAAGTTAGCCGCTTCTAACGCGCCAACACGTGCTTCAACGCTTTCAGTACGCGCAGCCGAAAGCAATACATTCATTTTACTAGGATCGGCGGCATTGGTTGATAGCTTTTCAAAATCAAGATTAACTTCATCTAATGGATAAGGAATTAAGCTGTCTGCTTCAATTTCAATTTGCGATTCTAATTCAGCGTCACTTAAGGTGACATCCATGAAAATCACCTTGGTGATCACGGTCTGGCCTGAAACAGCCACCGCAGCTTCTTTTAGTGATTTAGGTAATTTTCGTTTTAATTTAGTTATTACATTACCAATTGCTTCAATATCTTGAATAGTACGCTCACTCATGGCGCCTTTTGGCATAGGTTCAATTGCAAGTGCTTCTAATCGAAGCCCAGTGTCTGTTTCACTTAACAGTACAGCTTTGATAGAGTGCGATCCTATATCAATGCCTACCATCATCGGCGATGGCTTTTTAAATAGTTGACTTAGCATGTTTGCAACTTTGCCTTTGTTTTAATAATAAACAAGTTATAATTCTTATCTGAAAAAATACTATTCATTTTTTAATCAATATATACTAGCAGCCTCAACTTGTAATTGGGAGTCCATTTAGGGAAATATCAGTGATTTTATTAAAAAGAACTTTACAATTTTTTATCATTTGCACATTATTTGGACTGATCACTTTGTTCAGCCTTTATTATTACGTTAAACCTGATATCCCAAGTGTGCAAGTTTTAAAAGACGTGCAATTACAAACTCCTATGCAAGTATTCACTAAAGATGGTCTGTTGATCAATCAATTTGGTGAAAAACGACGAATTCCGGTCACAATAGACCAAATACCACAACCCCTCATTAATGCATTTTTAGCCACCGAAGACAGCCGCTTTTATGATCACCTTGGTATTGACCCCATAGGTATAGTGCGCTCTGCACTTGTACTTATATCTACCGGAGAGAAAAAACAAGGCGCTAGTACTATTACTATGCAGCTAGCACGTAATTTTTTCTTAACCCGCGAAAAAGCCTACATTCGTAAAGTAAAAGAAATTTTTATCGCGATACATATTGAAAACTTATTAAGCAAAAACGAAATTCTTGAGCTGTATTTAAATAAAATTGAATTAGGTAATAGGGCGTTTGGTATTGGTGCAGCAGCGCAAGTTTATTACGGTAAAGAACTAAAAGACTTAACCCTTGCGCAAATGGCAATGATTGCCGGCCTGCCAAAAGCACCTTCAGCGCTTAATCCTATTCGCAATCCAGTGCGTGCTAAAGCGCGTCGTAATGTCGTACTTGGTAGAATGTTGTCTGAACGTTATATAACCCAAAGCGAATATGAAGAGACTATTAATCAACCTATAACGGCCGTTTTTCATGGCGCTGAAATAGATTTATACGCACCTTATATATCTGAAATGGTGCGTGCAGAAATGGTTGCTAAATACGGTATTGATAAAGCGTACAACTCTGGCTTTAAAATATTTACCTCGGTAGAATCCCACGTTCAACAAGCTGCGCAAACGGCTTTAGTAAATAACTTACATAGTTACGATATGCGCCACGGTTTTAGAGGTCCAGAGCGTTTATTATGGGATGCGCAAACACAACCAGCATTAAGCCAAGCACAAATTCTTAACCAGCTAAAAGACGTAAAACAGCTTGGCGACTTACAAGCAGCAGTGGTATTGGCGGTTAACGAAAAAACAGCCGACGTTTTACTAAAAAATGGTGAACTGGCAACACTTACATGGGATAACTTAAAGTGGGCACGTAAATATATTACGCGTTACCGCCAAAGTTTTGCTCCTAAAGCTGCAACTGAAATATTAGTACCAGGTGCACAAATATGGCTACGTAAAAACGACGATAATAATTATTTATTGAGTCAAATTCCTGAAGCCTCTAGTGCCATTGTGTCTTTAGACCCTCAAGATGGCCGTATTAAAGCAATTGTTGGTGGTTATAGTTTTGAGCAAAGCCAGTACAACCGTGCAGTGCAAGCTAAACGCCAAGTCGGCTCAAACATTAAACCCTTTATTTACTCTGCAGCTCTGGAAAAAGGCTACACTTTAGCATCCATTTTAAACGACGCTCCAATTAATCAATGGGATAAAAGCCAAGGTATTGCATGGCGCCCAAAAAACAGCCCTGCAGTTTATAATGGCCCAATTCGTATTCGCCGCGCATTGGCGCAATCTAAAAACGTTATTTCGGTTCGTCTTCTACGTGGTGTAGGCTTGCAACGTACTGCCGATCATTTACTTAAATTTGGTTTTGATAATAAAGACATTAACCGCAGTGAATCCTTAGCGCTTGGTAGTGCTTCCATTTCTCCATTAGAACTTGCTCGTGGTATGAGCGCGTTTGCTAATGGCGGGCATTTAATAGAACCGTATTTTATATCTGAAATTCAAGATGCCTTTGGTACAGTGTTATTTAAAGCAAACCCAGCCCTAGCCTGCGATGAGAACACGCAGCCCCTCGCTATCGAAAATAACAGCAGCCTAACGATAGAAAATACTGAGCAAGGTGAAAAAGCGCAGCAAACAGTGCAATGTGCCCCACGTATTATTTCTAAACAAAATGCTTTTTTAATTGCAGACGCTATGAACAGCGCAATTTGGGGCGGCGGAAGCTGGAGCAATAAAACAGGCTGGACGGGGACTGCATGGCGAGCACAGCGTTTAGGGCGTCGTGATTTATCGGGTAAAACAGGTACCACAAACGATTCTGTTGACACTTGGTTTAGTGGTTTTAACCGCAATGTACTCACCTCAGTATGGGTTGGCTTTGACAACCCTGGCAATACTCTAGGTCGTTCTGCTTATAACAACAACCTTGATAGTGGTCAAATAACAGGGGCTGAATCGGGCGCTAAAACAGCTCAACCGGCATGGAATGAATTTATGAGGGCAGCTCTTGATGGGCAACCAGAAGCGCCAATTGAACCACCTGAAGGATTAGTTTCTATTCGTATTGATTTAGCGACTGGCTTATTAAGCCACAAAAATGATTATACTAGCCGCTTTGAATACTTTGAAAAAGGCACTACCCCAACTAGTTATGTGCTTTCGCAGCCAAGCGATATTTTTGAAGAAAACACCAAAACAGAAGAAGAGCTATTTTAACCATAAGCACATCTCTCATTAGCTAAATGGTTAATTACGCTAAAAAACGGCAACCTTCTTAGGTTGCCGTTTTTTGTTTTATTTAATTATTACTTTAAGTTTTTTATCAGCCAATATAAGTCAGAATGAACGCCTGCTGCAGTCACTTCCTTACCAGCACCTGGGCCTTGTATAATCAAGGCATTATTGCTGTACCACTGGCTGTTAATAACAAAAATATTATCACCCGGGGTTAAGTTTGCTAATGCGTCATTGGGCGTAACATACGCTAACCCTACTTTGGCCGTTACGCTATCGTGCTCAATACTCAGTAAACCTGTATAACGAAGTACCGCGTTTTGTAATTTTGCATTGCGTGCATGCTCTTCAATAAAAGTGTCGAGCTTATGTTTATTAGCTAAAAAGTCATCCCAGCTACCTAGTGCTAGCTCATCGGGCATTAACGGCGCTAAGGCAATGTCGTTAAGGTCTAATTCAACCCCTAACTCTCGCGCTAAAATAAGTAGCTTACGCTGCATATCTCGCCCCGATAAATCTTCGCGCGGATCGGGTTCAGTAAAACCCATTTGTTGCGCTTCAAGTAATAACTCAGAAAATGCAGTTGCGCCATTATACATACTACATAACCACGATAACGTACCCGAAAAAACACCTTCTATACGTGTTATTTTATCGCCACTGTTTTGTAAATCTGCAAGGGCAAAATTAATTGGTAAACCGGCACCCACACTAGCGTTATAGCGCCAATATAAATTGCGCTGCGCAATATTGTGCTGCAACGCTTTATACCAAGGAGTTGGCGCGGTACCAGCATACTTATTAGCACTAATTAAATGACAATCAAGCGCAACAAAATCTGGGTATAACTGACTAAATTGCTCGCTGGCGGTTATATCTATAACCACTTTATGCTCGTAATCAAGCTGGCCAATAGCGGTTAATAAATCTTGGCTGCTATAGTCAACAGCCTCTAACTGCCATTGGTTCTTCCAGTGCTGTACATTTATGCCGCTGGGATTAAATAGCAGTTTTTGCGAACGTGCTAATCCCACTAACTTAATATTAAAGTCGGTTGATAAACGTGCTAGCTGCGCCGATAGTTGGCTAACAAATACATCCCCTACGTTACCAAGCCCTGCCACTATTAAGGCAATTTCTTGGCCTTTAGTGATCAGTTTATCGTGCAGCACATTAAGCACATCACTATCAATAAGCTGATCCGTCAGTAGCAATACATAACCACTATCTTGATGCACAAAGCGAGGTTCAATATTATGCAAATTGAGCAACTCGCGTGCCTGAGTACTCAATAAGTTTATATCTTGCTCAGGAGCAACTAGCGCGCAACCATGTAGGTTAGACTCGCTAATATTGGCTCTTCCTGCAAAGTAACTAACTACTTGATGGGTCGCTACTGCCGGTACTATTAGGTAAGTTTCACCCGCGCTACTAAAATGATGCAAACTATGTTGAATAAGCTGGCTAACCTGAGTTACCTCACCCTCAACTAGCCCTTCAACACTAAGTAAATCTATATTTTCTAATGTAGTAATAAAGCGTTTTTGTTTTACACAGCCCTCTTTCACTACATTTGTTGAGCTTGCTTGCACGTCAAAACTACTGCGCACCGCAAGCTTTATATCGGTATTTTTAAGTGGCGATAATGTTTTAGCGTGTAAAACGGGGTTACCTAATCTTGCCAATAAGTTAGCTTGCGCTCTACATACCTTAGCGTATTTAATGGCCTTGTTAACTTTACGTGGGTCGGTACTAAATATCCCTTGTGTATCGGTCCAAATATATACTTGTTTAGCATTGCAATAACTTGCCAATAAGGTTGCACTGTAATCACTACCATTGCGACCAAGAGTGACCGTATCGCCTTGGGTATTAGCCGCAATAAACCCTGTTACCACGTTAATTTTGTGCTGGCTAATAAGCTCACTACACTGCTGTGTATTTTGGCTATGCAATAATTGTCCATCACTTAGCGTAAACAAGCCTCTTGCGTCTTGCATGCATGCAGCAACATTAAGTTGCTGTAAATACGCAGCGAGCAAACGAGCTGACCACAACTCACCATGGGCGAGTAGCGCCGCTTCTTGCAACTGCTCAGTACTCGCTAATTTAGCAACTAAACTTAGCTCTTCATTTAGAGTGGTTAAAGCGCTGCGCTTTAAATCGCCCTGCAGTAGCTGCGTTATTAAATCACTTTGATGATTGTTTAATTGCAATACAATATCAGCGAGCGCTTGAGTATCGTGCTGCTGATAACTTTGCCACAGTTTTACTAATGTATCTGTGGTTTTTCCTGCAGCCGATACCACTACACAATCACCGGGCTGAGCTTGCCCTAAAATTATTTTTGCAACGCTTTTATAGCGCTCGGCTGAGCTTAAACTCGAACCACCAAACTTATGAATATTATTAGTCATATTAATTACCACAACGCCGGGTGAGCAGCGCTCAATTTAACATTACTACTTGCGCTAGCACCTGCTTTACCTGCGTTATTGTGCTGACCTGGTTGCACTAAATTAAATACCCGATCAAAGTCTGCTAATAAATCTGCTACATCTTCAATACCTACCGACACACGAATAAGCGTATCGCCAACGCCAGCGGCTAAACGAGCCTCGGCTTCCATTCCTGCATGCGTCATTGTTGCTGGGTGGCATATTAAGCTCTCTACGCCACCTAAAGATTCAGCTAAGCTAAATGTTTTAAGGTTTGTTAAAAATGCAGCTGCGTCATTTACATCACCTTTAATGTCAAAACTAACCATGCCACCAAAACCAAGTTGCTGTGCTTTAGCCAATTCATGTTGTGGATGCGACTCTAGCCCCGGGTAATATACTTGGCTAACAAATTTTGAGCTTTCAAGGTACTTAGCAATAGCTAAGGCATTTTCTTGATGCTGCCGTAAGCGTACATTTAAAGTACGCAAGCCACGCAAAGTTAAGTAACTATCAAACGGTGCCCCCGTTATACCAATATTATTTGCCCACCAAGCCAGTTCTTCACCTAGTTCGTCAGTTGCAGCAATAACCGCACCGCCAACCACGTCTGAGTGGCCATTTATGTACTTAGTGGTTGAGTGCACCACAATATCAACGCCAAATTTAATCGGGTTTTGTAATGCAGGCGATAAAAAAGTGTTATCTGCGGCTACCAAAGCACCGCATTGTTTCGCAATATCGGTTACTGCTTTAATATCAGTTAAACGTAAAATAGGGTTACTAGGGGTTTCTATCCAAATTAACTTAGGTTTGATTACTAAAATTTGCTGCAAACTTTCTGGTTTAGTTAAATCTAACACTTCGAGTTTTAATAGGCCGCGCTTTTGTAATGAGGTAAATAAGCGATAGCTGCCGCCATAACAATCATGGGGGATCACTAACGTATCGTCACTATTAAGCAGCTGAGTGGCTAAATGTACGGCAGCCATTCCTGTTGCAGTAATAATGCCGCGAGCACCACCTTCGAGTTCGCTGAGTGCTTGGGCTAAAGTATCACGATTTGGATTACCACTGCGGCCATAGTCATATTGACGTTTTGTATCAAAGTCGGCAAACGAATAAGTGGTTGATAAATACAGCGGAGGCACAACCGCGCCATGGTGCTTATCAGCATCGACACCACTGCGAACTGCAATTGTCGCTTTATTTTTTTCGCTCATATTTATTACCTGCTTTATTTAGATGTTTAGACGTCTAAAACAGTAATTCATTCAACTTAAGAAGTCAAAACATTTAAACACCTAGCCATCTGTGCAACAAGTATTTGACTAATTTGTTTAAATCGATAGAATTTCACGCATATTCGCGCTATTTTTTAGTAGGGTGAGCAATTAATAATCTGAGGCAACGATACATCTTATGGCAAAATGGAATGGCGAGTATATTCACCCATACGCAGAACACGGGAAAAAATCAGAGCAAGTTAAAAAGATCACCGTTTCGATCCCGCTAAATGTATTAAAAGTACTAACCGATGAACGCACCCGTAGGCAAATTAATAACTTACGCCATGCAACTAATAGCGAGCTATTATGTGAAGCATTTTTGCATGCGTTTACTGGGCAACCGTTACCTAACGATGATGATTTACGTAAAGATAACGCCGAAAAAGTGCCTGAAGAAGTGAAAAAAATAATGCAAGAAATGGGCTTAGAAGTTCCTGTTTTAAACGAAGACTAAACAGCGGCTTTTAAACAAAAAAACCTCAGCATGGCTGAGGTTTTTTTATGGCTATAAATTACACTGAAGTAACTTAATACCGAGCAACATAATGCTGCTTATTCCATATAGTTTGCTGGCAGCTCTATTTGCGCTACGCCTGAAGCAATGGCTGCTAATGCAACTGCTTTAGCAATACGCGGCAATAAACGCGGGTCCATAGGCTTAGGAATAATATACTCTGCACCAAACGCTAGCTTATCGACACCGGCAGCTTTTAGTACTTCTGGTGGAACCGGCTCTTTGGCAATACTACGAATAGCTTCAACTGCTGCAATTTTCATTTCATCGTTAATTTCACTGGCACGCACATCAAGTGCACCACGGAAAATAAACGGAAAACACAACACGTTATTAACTTGGTTAGGGTAATCTGAGCGCCCTGTTGCCATAATTAAATCGCTACGTGCGCCGTGTGCCAATGCCGGATCAATCTCAGGGTCTGGGTTCGAACAAGCAAATACGACTGGCTTTGCTGCCATTAATTTTAAATCATCGGCCGATAATAAGTTAGGGCCCGATACACCAACAAATACGTCAGCATCTTCAATTACATCTTGTAATGTACGCTTATCGGTATTGTTAGCAAATAACTGTTTGTACTCGTTTAAATCATCACGGCGAGTGTGAATAACACCTTTACGATCAAGCATATAAATATGTTCACGCAGTGCACCACACTTAATTAATAACTCCATACAAGCAATCGCTGCAGCGCCGGCACCTAAACATACAATAACTGCATCTTCAATATCTTTGCCTTGCACTTCCAGCGCATTTATCATGCCTGCAGCCGTTACAATAGCCGTGCCGTGCTGATCATCATGAAAAACAGGAATACTACAGCGTTCAATAAGCGCCTTTTCAATTTCAAAACACTCTGGTGCTTTAATATCTTCAAGGTTAATACCGCCAAAAGTATCAGCAATATTAGCCACAGTATTTATAAAGTCTTCGGTGGTGCGGTGTTTTACTTCAATATCAATTGAGTCAATACCTGCAAAGCGTTTAAACAGCAACGACTTACCTTCCATTACCGGTTTTGACGCTAACGGGCCTAAATTTCCTAAGCCTAAAATGGCAGTACCATTGGTGATCACTGCAACCAAATTACCTTTACCTGTGTACTTATAGGCATTTGCAGGGTCAGCAGCAATTTCACGCACCGGCTCAGCTACACCGGGGCTATAAGCTAAAGCGAGATCATGAGCCGTTTCTGCAGGCTTGGTTAGCTCAATGCTGATTTTACCTGGAACGGGGTGAGAGTGATAATGTAGTGCTTGTTCACGAAAGTCCGACATAACGCGATTATATCCTGCAATTTAAGTTAAAGTGAGAGGGAGTAAAGCGACACTTAACATGCCTTAAAGTACGATACCCTTATTATTTTTAAATTCCAAGCAATATCAGGTCTATCCTGTTATATGCTAGATCTGTTAATTTTAAGCGAATTTTCAGCAACTTCGATAAAAACACCGCTACTTTTCATAAATATAAATTGTGCTAAAAGACACTTTTCAAGCTTATTTTAGTTAAAAGTATTATTCACAAAACAGGTTTTTAAAACGTAAATAAAATCAGCTAAAAGCGATTATTTATTCTGCTTTAACAACACATAGCTTCATGTTGGCTACTTTTAGAAACCGAGTTGAAAATTAAGCTATTAAAAATATAGAGAATATTAAGTCATTTGTCTGCAAAGGTTTATGCATACCGAGAATAAGAACAGGAAATAGTTATGCAAAAAGCAATAAACTTAAAACTAGCGAGGTTAGGGGGAAGTTAGAGGATTTTTAGGCATAAAAAAAGCATCCTAAGATGCTTTTTTTAACTAAATAGCAATAATTACTTTTTGCTACCAAGTGCACCGAAACGCTTGTTGAAACGATCAACACGTCCGCCAGTGTCTAAAATCTTTTGCTTACCAGTGTAAAACGGGTGACACGCAGAACAAACGTCTAGGTGAATATTTTTACACAGAGTAGAGCTAGTTTCGAATTCGTTTCCACATGAACAAGTTGCAGAAATTACTTCGTACTTAGGGTGAATACCTTCTTTCATAGAAACCTCTAGTTAAGGCCGCATCGCTCTCCAAACCCGGAGTCTGGCACCATACGTCGTTAAAACAAATTTATTGGTGGCGGATTTTATCCAACAACCATCAAGCACACAAGCATTAATTAGTATTTTTGCTAAAAAAATAACCATTTTGAGTAAACAAGGTTATTTGGTAGTAGGTTTTTAGCTGTATTTTTAGTACATTAGGGCCAAGTATTAGCACGCCCTCCCCCATTATTTTTTTAACAGTTGAGTTACTATGTATTTTGTTGAAGTTGCTATAAAAGTTCCACTACCGCGCACCTTTGATTATAAAGTAGATAGCCAGCTTGGTGAAGCTTCTGCGCCATTAAAACCCGGAATGCGGGTGTTAGTACCCTTTGGTAATCAACGTAAAGTAGCCGTGGTTTTAGCGCTTAAAACAACAACCGAAGTGCCTGAAAACAAAATAAAGGCAATTTTTGAAATTATCGACGATACGCCAATTTTATCTGCAGAGCACATAGAGTTACTGCGCTTTACTGCCCGTTATTATTGCTACCCGCTGGGTGAAACCATTCATATTGCATTGCCAAGCGCACTACGCCAAGGCGAATCGCCTGATAAAACCAGCATTAATATGGTAGCCCTAACGGAAAAAGGCGCGCTGCTGCCGTCATTAAAAGCTAAGACTCAACTTAATTTACTAAAGCAGCTATCGCAATCAGGCAAGTCGTCATTAACCGAGTTAAAAGCTTTGGGCTTTAGTAAAAAAACCATTGATAGCTTAATAGATAAGGCACTCATAACACAGTCAATTGAGCATGATAACCACTGGCAAAGTGTAGCCCCAACAGTGGGTAGCAAACCAACACTTAACAAAGAGCAAGCGGTTGCCTGCACCACAATTAATCAAAGCAGCGGTTTTAGCAGCTTTTTATTAGAAGGTGTAACCGGTAGCGGCAAAACAGAAGTGTACTTACAATGTTTAGAAGAAGTACTAAAGCGCGGCGAACAAGCACTAGTATTAGTGCCCGAAATAGGCTTAACCCCGCAAACCGTTAACCGCTTTCGCCGCCGCTTTCCCGACACCCCCATTATGCTTTGGCATTCAGCTTTAACCGATAATGAACGTTTACAAACCTGGCGTTTTTGCGAAAAAGCCAGCTGCGCCATAGTAATAGGCACACGTTCGAGTATTTTTCTGCCATTTTTAAAGCTCGGCATGATAGTGGTTGATGAAGAACATGACTCGTCTTTTAAACAGCAAGACACGCTGCGCTACCATGCCCGTGATTTAGCTGCGTATCGTGCATATCAGCATAAAATTCCGCTTATATTAGGCAGTGCAACACCGGCACTCGAAACCCTGCACAAAGCAATTAATAATAAATACCAACTACTGAGCCTTACTGAGCGCGCGCAAACCGCTACCGATAACCAATTTAAATTACTCGATATGAAAGGTCAGCCCGACCAAGCAGGCATTGCCCATGCCAGCCTTGCTACCATGCGCCAACATTTAAAACGTGGCAAACAAGTGATGGTGTTTTTAAATCGTCGTGGATTTTCGCCCACGTTAATTTGCCATGAATGTGGTTGGTTAAGCGAATGCAAGCGTTGCAGCACCAGCGCCACTTTTCATAAAGCTATTGGGCAAATGATTTGCCATCACTGTGGCGATCAATATCATGTTCCACACCAATGCCCCGACTGCGGTAGCACGCAAATTTTTCCTAATGGTAAAGGCACTGAGCAAATCGAAGAGTTTTTATCGAGTGAATTTCCACAAACCCCTGTTACACGTATCGACCGCGACTCTACTCGTCGTAAAGGCAGCCTTGAAAAAGCACTGGATGAAATAAACCTAGGCGGCGCGCGCATTTTAGTGGGCACGCAAATGTTGGCTAAAGGGCATCACTTTGCCGATGTAAGTTTAGTGGTTATTTTAGACGTAGACAGCGGCTTATACTCCTGTGATTTTAGAGCAACTGAGCATTTAGCCCAACTTGTTACGCAAGTGGCCGGGCGTGCTGGGCGCTCAGGTGAGGCAGGCCAAGTGTTATTGCAAACACATTTTCCTGAGCACCCACTATTACAAGATTTGGTTAATAATGGTTATCAGGATTTTGCTCGCTTTGCACTGCGTGAACGTGAAGATGCAGACCTACCACCAATCACGAATATGGCCATTGTTCGCGCCCAAGGACACAATATAAAACAAGTCGTCGATTTTTTGACAGATTTGGTTCCAGTAAGCGGGGTAACTGGTATACAATTGCTCGGTCCAATACCTGCTCCTCTTGAAAAAGTAGCAGGTATGTATCGTTTTCAATTACACATTCAAGCGCAAGATCGCCGCGTATTGCACCAATATCTTGCGCAAATGGTTGATTATCTAAGCACTAGCAAACTTGCACAAAAAGTACGCTGGAGCCTAGACGTAGACCCTATAGACATGATTTAGGTTAAGGCCAAAATAAAGCTATGGCACAGCACGATTACATTAACAAAAAACCAGCAAACCGCAAAAAAGCGAAATCAGCGCCCGCTAAAAAACCCTTTCCAATACTGTTAGTTTTAATTGTTACTTTATTGGTGGCAGGTTTTGCTTATGGCTTATGGTTTATTAAAAATAACGCCGATCCTGAGCTAGTTGAAAAACAAGCTAACCCTGTACCTACAACTCCTGTAGAAGTTGTTGTACCACGTACGCCTGCGTTTATTAAAGAAATTAGAAACCACGAAATTCAGGTTGAAGTAAAAGAACTTGAACAAAAAGGCCCTTACGTTATGCAGTGCGGCTCATTTAGAACCTACCCACAGGCTGAATCGTTAAAAGCTAAAATAGCCTTTGCAGGGCTTATTTCTGAAATAAAAGAGACCACAGGCAGCAGTGGCATTTGGTATAAAGTACGCTTAGGCCCTTATAAAACCAAGCGCCAAGCTGAGAGCGATAAAAATAAACTTAAACGTGTAAAAATAGTCGGCTGCGGAATTTGGGGCTGGACTTGAAAATAAACCATTCACCCATATAACCTCTTCATAATCGTTTTTTACGAGCTGCCCCTGCAGCTCGATGATGAGGAATAATATGACTACTATCGTAAGTGTACGTCGCGGCAACAATGTTGTAATTGGCGGCGACGGCCAAGTTTCGCTTGGTAATACAGTAATGAAGGGCAATGCCCGTAAAGTTCGACGCCTCTATAATGGCAAAGTAATTGCTGGCTTTGCCGGCGGTACTGCTGATGCCTTCACCCTTTTCGAACGCTTTGAAAGCAAACTAGAAATGCACCAAGGTAACCTCACTAAAGCCGCGGTTGAAATGGCCAAAGACTGGCGCAGCGATCGCGCTTTGCGCAAGCTCGAAGCGCTGCTTGCTGTAGCCGACGAAACTGCCTCTTTAATCATTACCGGTAATGGTGATGTAGTACAGCCAGAAAATGACTTAATTGCCATTGGCAGTGGCGGTAACTTTGCCCAATCGGCAGCAACTGCTTTACTGGAAAATACCGATTTAAGTGCTCGCGAAATAGTAGAAAAAAGCCTAACCATTGCAGGCAATATCTGCGTATTCACTAACGACTTTCAAACTATCGAAGAATTGTAATAGGAACCGCTATGTCTGCTATGACCCCAAGAGAAATTGTTCACGAGCTAGATCAGCACATTATTGGTCAAGCAAAGGCTAAAAAAGCCGTTGCTATTGCACTGCGTAACCGCTGGCGCCGGATGCAGTTAAGTGATGATTTACGTAATGAAGTAACGCCTAAAAATATTTTAATGATTGGCCCAACGGGTGTTGGTAAAACCGAAATTGCGCGTCGTTTAGCTAAACTTGCTAACGCGCCATTTATTAAAGTAGAAGCAACTAAATTCACCGAAATTGGTTATGTTGGTAAGGAAGTAGAAACCATCATCCGCGATTTAGTCGATGTTGCGATTAAAATGACGCGTGAGCAACAAACTAAAAAGTTTAAGCATCGCGCTGAAGAAGCAGCCGAAGAGCGTATTTTAGACGCGCTTTTACCACCAGCTAAAGATCAATATGGCGAAAGCCAACGCGATGACAGCTCTTCAACTCGTCAAACGTTTCGTAAAAAGCTACGTGAAGGTCAATTAGATGACAAAGAAATCGAAATTGATTTAGCTCAAGCACAACCAAACGTAGAAATTATGGCCCCTCCTGGTATGGAAGATATGACCAACCAGTTGCAAAGCATGTTTCAAAACATGGGTGGCGATAAGCGCACTAAACGTAAGCTAAAAATTAAAGAAGCCTTTAAACTATTAAGCGAAGAAGAAGCCGCTAAGCTAGTTAACCCTGAGGAGCTAAAAGAGCAGGCTATTTTTGCAGTTGAGCAAAATGGTATTGTGTTTATTGATGAAATAGACAAAATTTGTAAACGAGGTGACTCATCAGGTCCAGACGTTAGCCGTGAAGGCGTACAGCGCGATTTACTACCATTAATTGAAGGTTGTACGGTTAGCACTAAGCATGGCATGGTTAAAACTGATCATATGCTATTTATTGCCTCAGGCGCATTTCAAATGGCTAAGCCATCAGACATGATCCCTGAGCTACAAGGTCGTCTTCCTATTCGTGTAGAACTTGAAGCACTTACTGCTAATGACTTTAAACGTATTTTAACAGAGCCGCATGCATCGCTTACCGAGCAGCAGCGTGAACTGCTTAAAACTGAGCAAGTAACTATTGAATTTAGTGATGATGCAATTGAGCGCATTGCTAAAGCTGCTTGGCAAGTTAACGAAAAAACCGAAAACATCGGTGCTCGTCGCTTACATACGGTAATGGAAAAACTAATGGAAGAAATTTCATATGACGCTTCAGAGCAAGCCGGAACATCACTGGTGGTTGACGCCGCTTATGTTGAAAAACACTTAGGTGCGCTGGTTGAAGATGAAGACTTAAGCCGCTATATTCTTTAATTAAAATTAGCTGCATAAACAGTTATACTAAAAGCCTCCGCACTGGGGGCTTTTTAATGAGATAAAAATGAAACACGTAACAAAAGTACATTACCACAGCGTTAGCAAAAATTTAGATGTTTACTTTGATGATGACAGCCAAGCCGTATTTAGTTGTGAATTTTTACGTGTGCACTCCCCTTCTGCAGAAGTGCAAGGGCATGGCTCAGGGCCAATGAAATTAGTATTCAATAAACAGTCTGTTGGTATTAAAAACATAGCTCATGTTGGTCATTACGCACTGCGTATAGATTTTGACGATGGCCACAATAGCGGGCTATTTAGCTGGCAATATTTTGCAAAGCTACAGGCGCAGCAAGCGACTCTCTGGGATGAGTATTTAAAGCGAGTTAGTGAGCACAATAACTCTAAAGACAGCGTACCCATAAAGTTTATTCCTTAAACTATACGGGTACTTTATTGCTAAGTTTTAAACCTTAAATTTGTCAATTGCAGCAAAAAGCACTCGTGCTTGCGCTGATACTTCTTCGCTTGTTTGCGCATTGTTAGCAGCGTGCCCTGAGGTGTTTCTGGCAATATCACGAATACTCACCACATTTTTATTTACTTCAGATGCGACTTGGCTTTGTTGATCAATTGCCACAGCAATTTGTGTGCTCATTTCCATAATCGTTTGCACATCTTCGGTTATTGATCCGAGTAACTCACCAGCTCTATTTGCTTGCGATGCACTTTCATCACCTTGTGAGCGACACTGATGCATAATACTCACCACTTCTTGAGTGCGCTGTTGTAGAGTATTTATTATGCCTTCTATTTCACTTGTAGACTCTTGTGTTCGCTGAGCCAATGAGCGCACTTCATCTGCAACCACAGCAAAGCCTCGGCCTTGCTCGCCCGCTCTAGCGGCTTCAATAGCGGCGTTTAACGCTAACAAGTTAGTTTGATCGGCAATCGCACGAATAACATCAAGCACAGAGCCTATTGTTTCACCGTCTTTTTCTAATAAAGAAACAACACTTGAGGCATGCTCTAAAGAGTCAGACAACCCTCTAATATGGGCGACGGTTGACTCAACCTCACTACGACCTTGTTGCGCACTTAAATTAGTCGATTCGGCTTTTTTAGCCGCGGCTTCAGTATTATGTGAAATATCTTGAATGGTCGCCTGCATTTCGGTCGCCGCGGTGGCCACCATATCGGCTTCATGTAATTGATCTTGCATACCCGAGCTGGTTGCGGCAGTACTTTCTGATAGATTTTCAGTAGCGATATTTAACGCATTTAAAGCCCCATTCACCTCGTTTATAAGGCTGTTAAAGTCACCAATTAAGCTATTAAAATCTTTCGACATTATCGTAATTTCGTCATTGCCAATTTGCTCAATAGTTACTGTTAAATCATTATTGCGTCGAATCTTGTTTATAGATTGGTAAATACGCTCTACAGGTACAATAATAGAGCGACTGGTTAAGTAAACCAGGGTTAAAACTATAATACCCGATATAATAAACACCATAATAGCGACCGACTGTGCTTTAGCTATACTGGCTTCAACTTGCAATTTAGTATCTGCTACTAGCTGCATTACCAACTGATCACTTTGATCTACACTTTGTTGCATGCGCCCAAGTGCGCCAGAGTCTAGATCAACACCTAACTCAAGCTGCGCTTTTACTAATGTTTGAAAAGCACTTTGATAATTAGACAGTAGGTTTTTTAAATTACTTTTAATGTTTTGACTTAGTGATGAGCTCGTTATTTTTTGTTGTAACGTATCAACATGATCTTGAAAACTTGCTAAATATTTTTCATCCAAACGTAACATAAAGTCTTTTTCGGCACGTCTTAGCTGTAGCATTAGGGTCAATAGCTGGTATTCATCTTGTTGATTGAGCAAACTTTCTACTTCGTGCACAGCACTTCGCAGCTGCCCATAAAGCCCATCGTCTTGATGTAAGCCAATCCTTTTTTGCAGTCGCACAACCTCATTAAAATCACTATAAAAGCTTTTTATTAAACGCATATAGAGGGTTATCTGCTGTGTATCAATCTCTGAATCTTGCATTTGCGATTGTAATTGAATTATTTGTTTATTTAATTGTGCGTATTCTTGTTCAAATAATGAGAGTGCTTGTGGCTGTTTATAAAACAAAAAGGTTTTTTCATGTGCACTTAACTGCAACTGATGAATGTTTAACTGCTCGGCCTGTTGCGTGATGTTAGTTAACTTTAACGTGGTTTGTGAACCTGTGATAATTACATATAAAAAAGCCAGCATGGCCAAAGCAACAGTTAAAGCATTTAGCTGTAAACGCCGCTTAATGGTCAAGTTTTGCAAAACAATCATTGTTACACCTTTAAAAATTTAATGAGCAACTCTGTTACTTACACTTAAATAACTTAAGCTTTTAACAAAGAAAGAAATACCGAAAAACACTAAAACACCTGCACTGCTGAGCACTTTTTAAAGTGACGTTATTTAGCTTAATTAACCGCGCAATTATTTAGTTGCGGATTATATGCCAGCAATAACTTAAGGCCTATACATTGTATAGGCCAATGATTACAAATTATTTATTAGCCGCCTATTTTGCCTAAATTTACTGCGATTAAGTCGTTGTTATTGCATATAAGGAGGGTATACTGAAGCATAAACTAATGTATCTTTTGAGGATAAAATAATGGATTACAGCACTTCTGACTTATGTGACCACTTTGCCGATGTGGTTGACGTGCTTGAACCTATGTTCATCAACTTTGGTGGCCGACACAGCTTTGGTGGCCGCATTAAAACGGTTAAATGTTTTGAAAATAATGAACTTATCCGTGAATTACTTTCTCAAGATGGTACAGACCTAGTGCTACTTATTGACGGTGGTGGCTCTACTCGTCGTGCGCTTATCGATATTGAACTGGCCGAACTTGCACTTGAAAACAACTGGCAAGGTATTATTGTTTACGGGGCTGTACGCCACGTAGACGAAATTGAAGAGCTTGATTTAGGCATTCAAGCTATTGCCTCTATTCCGGTTGCAGCAGATAGCCAAGGCGCAGGCGAAGACGGCATTGGGGTTAACTTTGCTGGCGTATCGTTTTTTGATGATGACTTTATTTATGCCGACAGCACCGGCATTGTATTATCTGCAGAAGAGCTAGAACTGGAAATCGTAGAAATATAACGTGGCGCACTATTTAAACGTTTACGATGAAAGCGCGGTTAAGTCGTTTTGCACTAGTCGCGCTAACGAAACCAAAGTATGGCAGTCAATGTCATTACTCGATACCGACGTAAATATACAACAAGCGCTTAGCGATGCCGCACAATTTGGCATGCGCTACGTGTTACTGGGTATTTGTGAAGATATTGGCCCAAAAGCAAACTTAGGAGCCGGGGGTGCAGAGCAAGCATGGCCGGCTTTTTTACAACGTTTTTTAAACCAGCCTTATAATCAATTTATTGCCACGCAAAAAGTACTGTTACTTGGCGAAGTGCACACAGCTGATTTAATGGCGCAAAGCGCTCTACTCGACAACCAAAAACCTGCCCATTTAACACAGTTGCGTGAGTTATGTGAGCAACTTGATCAACGCGTAGAAGCTATATTAAGTTTAATATTTAAAGCGGGGCTTGAACCCATTGTTATTGGTGGCGGCCATAATAATTGCTTAGGTATTATAAAAGCGTTAGCTAAGTATAAAAACACCGCTATTAACGCTATAAATTTTGATCCCCACGCCGACTTTCGAGAATGCGAAGGCCGCCACAGTGGTAATGGCTTTAGCTATGCGTACAGCGCGCAGTATTTAAAAAGTTACCATGTTATTGGCTTGCACGAGCTAAAAAACAATCAAGCTATTATAGATGCGTTAGCCGCTGCTAATTTTACTTTTAATAGCTATCAGTCAATCGCCGTTAAACGTGAAATTAATCTAACTCAAGCAGTGAGCAATGCGCTGAAGAGTTTTGATGCAGCGCCTCTAGGTGTTGAGGTTGATTTAGATAGCATTGCATTTATGCCTGTAAGTGCTTATACCTGTAGTGGTTTTAGCGTAAGTGACGCTGAGCACTTTGTGCATTTAGCTGCAAGCAACCGCCACTCTCACTACTTGCACTTATGCGAAGCAGCTCCTATTCAACATCCCAGCGGGATTGAAGCCGGTAAAGTGCATTGCGGACAAGTTATTAGCGCACTAGTGAATAGTTACCTGCAAGCCAAAGAGTGTGCTTAATTACTTTGCTGCTGCGCTAATTGCCACTGCTTTAACCAGCTCATTAAACCAACACTGCTTAATGGGTGGCCAAAATAATAGCCTTGTGCAGCATAGCCTTTTAGGCTTTTTACAAATTTAAGCTGATCTAGGGTTTCAACCCCTTCAAAAATAACCTTAGTACTTTGTTGATTATGCATTTGCACCATACCAACAACTAGGCTGCGAATATTGTTTTGATTACTAAAATCAGCAGTTAATGCTGGCGCGACTTTAATGTATTCTACCGCTAAACTAGGTAACTTAGAGAGCGAAACGGGGTTATCGCCCAAACCATCAACACACACTTTTAAGCCTATATTATTAAGCCGCGCAATCATGGCTCGCCCTTTGTCATCTAGGTTAGTAAAAATATGTAGCGGGCACTCAACAATTAAATCGCCAGGCCTTAAGTTATGCTCTTTCATAGCACTCGTTACAAATTCTACAAACTCTTCATTGAGCATTTCAGGGCCAAATACATTAATGCTCAATGGCACTGCAAAGCCCTCCATACGCAATGCCATTGCAAGTTCAGCAGCGCGCTCTATAACAAATATAGCCAGTGGGTAAGCAAGCCCTGCAATTCTAATATCATCAATAAAACGACTCGCTGAAAGTATGCCTTGCTTAGGATGCTGCCAACGCAGTAATAGTTCTAAAAACTCAATTTGGCCATTATCATTTACAATAACCGGCTGAAAATACAGCTCGAACTCATTGGTGAAATCAATTTCTGCAAGCTCTTTTAATCGTGCTTGCTGCTCTAACTGCTCGATCATCATTTGTTGATGATAAGCAACCACCTGTTGTTTTGGCTGGCTATCAAGTGCTAAATAAGCCGATTTAATTAAATTGTCAAAGTCTTCATCTTGCTCATTACAATGCACATAGCTTGCTCTTGCGGTCACTTCTATAGTGCAGTTAGCCACATTAAAAGGTTTAAGTGTAGCGCCAAATATTTCGGTAATTATTTTTTCATGCAAGTGTTTATGGCTGGCTAAGTTACAAATAAAGGCAAAATTAAGCCCTCCTAAATGGGTTAGTTTTTCATCGTCCTCTAACGATACAATGCCATCATTATTGAGTAATTCTTTTATTCTATTCGCCGACTGAGCAAGCAGTAAATCACCAAAATCACGCCCAATATGCTGATTAACTTGCTCAAAACCTTCTAAACGAAGAATTACCAACGCCCCTAGTGACGGTGCTTTATTACGCCACGTATTATAACCTTGACGTAATTTTTGTTTATCGGCAAAAGAGGCCAGCGGAGAGCTTTCGATGTAATGTTCAGGTGCTGCTTGCTGCTGCTTCAAGGGCGCTTGATTAAGTGTCTCATTATTAGTAATAAACCCAGTTAATGATAATAACAACACCGCACTAACAATCCAAAACAGTGTAATGCCAAACGCTGCAATGGCTATAAGTAATGCTATAAACAACACCGCAGCAAGTGCACTTAATATAATTAACAGCTTGTTTTTATGTACAATTGCATGCCACAAATTAAAGCCAAAACCTAATGCGAGTAAAGCGCTAAGCCATGCAGCACCACTGCTTAAAATAGCCAACCCTATTAACCCTGTGCATAAGTAGCTTAATCTAGATGCTGTATTTTTTACGCTCAGCAAGGTAGCGATCATCGCCATAAGTAAGGCGCCACTAAAAAAAACCGGCAAGCCACTGTCGCTAATCAAGCTCAAATTAGCACTACTGGTACTGGCTAAAAAATTAAATAAAAGCATAAATATTAAGGCCTACTTATCGGTCTGGGGTAAAGGTGTGACTAAATAAGTTTACCCATAATCCATAAGTTTAACAGTTTATTTACCCCAAACTGGTAACTTAATTGTGCTGGATGGCTTATTTGCCACTGTGCAATGTCGGCCCTCGCACCTACTTTTAAAACTCCGCGGTCTGTTAACCCTAAAGCTTTAGCAGCATTACGAGTTACTCCAGCAAGTGACTGCTCGGGTGTTAATCTAAATAATGTGCATGCCATATTCATCATTAATTGTAGCGAACACAGCGGTGAGGTGCCCGGATTAAAGTCGCTAGCAATCGCTATAGGCACTTTATATTGATTAAGCAAAGCTATTGGCGGAAGTTGTGTTTCTCTTAAAAAGTAAAATGCGCCAGGCAACAATACTGCTACTGTGCCGGCCTGTGCCATCGCTTTTACGCCATCTTCATCTAGGTATTCAATATGATCAGCCGATAGCCCGTTAAATTGCGCCACCAGCTCAGCACCGTGTTGATTAGAGAGTTGCTCGGCATGGCATTTTACTGGCAAGTTATGTTTTTTTGCCGCCTCGAACACCCGCTTGGTTTGGGTATAGCTAAAGCCTACATTCTCACAAAAAACATCAACCGCATCAGCAAGGTTATTAACCACTACCTGATCAAGCATATCGTTACATACTAAATCAATATAGTCATCGCTACGCCCTTTGTACTCTGGTGGTAGCGCATGCGCCCCTAAAAAGGTGGTTTTAATATTAATAGGGTGATGCTCATCAAGTAAGCGCGCCACTTCTAATATTTTTATTTCGTTGGCAGTATCGAGTCCATAACCCGACTTTATTTCTACCGTTGTCACGCCCTCTGCCAGTAACGTATTTAACCTATCTTTGGCGGCTACAAATAACTGCTCATGATCGGCAGCGCGGGTGGCTTTAACTGTACTAGTTATACCGCCACCTTGGGCAGCAATTTGCTCATAACTCACCCCTTGTAAGCGCTGCTCAAACTCCTCTGCTCTAGAGCCTGCAAATACTAAATGCGTGTGGCAATCTATTAACCCTGGGGTTAACCATTGCCCTTTTATACTCAAAGTAGGCGTTGCAAACACATCAAAACTAGGTAAGTTTTTTTGCTCACCTAGCCACATAATTTTTCCATTTTTGATTGCTAAGGCTGCATTTTCTATCGCGCCATAAGGCGCCTCTACAGCACTATCCATAGTGGCAATGTTGGCATCGGTAAGCAGTAAATCAATATCTTCTAATTCATAACCTGGTGTTGCACTTTGCATATTGCGCGCCCTTGTGTTTTTTATAATGACTAAAATATAGTCTAACAACCCGTCTTGTATATACAAGGCAATTATGCCATCTTAATCTTATAGTTTATTTTTAATACAATTAAATACACCATGACAACGCCTAAATTTGCACAAATAAAACAGTTTATAGTTGATAAAATTAGCAGTGCTACATGGCAAGAAAACCAGCGTGTGCCTTCTGAAAACGAGCTAAGCAATCAATTTTCTGTAAGCCGTATGACCGCTCGACGCGCATTAAGCGAGCTAACCGAGGCGGGAATTTTAACTCGCAGCCAAGGGTTAGGCACCTTTGTTGCTAGCTTTAAATCGCAGTCGTCATTGCTTGAAATTAAAAATATTGCCGATGAAGTAAAAGAACGTAATGGTAATTATAGCTGTACGGTTTTGGCGCTTGAGTCGTTACCCGCAATTGCTAGCATTGCCATTGCACTGGGTATTAAAGTTAACAGCACTGTGTATCGCAGTGTATTGCTGCATAACGAAAATGCCAAACCACTGCAAGTAGAGGAACGCTTTGTAAACCCCGCTTTTGCCGCGCAGTACTTACAACAAAATTTTACGCTACTTACTCCACATGAGTACTTATCGAATGTAGCCCCGCTTACCCAAGCAACGCATACGGTGGAAGCCATTATGCCCAATAAACAAATGTGCCAGTGGCTTAACTTATCGAGTCAAGAACCTTGCCTGCAACTCATTCGCCGTACTTGGTCAAGCAACGGCATTGTGAGTTATGCCCGACTTGTTTCACCTGGGAGTAAGTATCGTTTAGGTGGTCACTTAACTTTTAAAAATAATAATTAAAAACTACAACAGGAGTAAATATGAACAATCGACTCGACAACAACCGCACAATACGCGCCCCCCACGGCGATAAAATTAGCGCTAAAAGTTGGCAAACCGAAGCCGCTAAACGCATGTTAATGAATAACTTAGACCCTGACGTTGCAGAGCATCCCCATGCATTAGTTGTTTATGGCGGCATTGGTCGCGCTGCACGTGACTGGCCCAGTTACGACAAAATTATAGCAACTCTCGATAGACTCGAAGATGACGAAACGCTACTCGTACAATCGGGTAAACCTGTAGGGGTATTTAAAACCCACAGTAATGCGCCGCGAGTACTCATAGCTAATTCTAACTTAGTACCGCACTGGGCTAATTGGGAGCACTTTAACGAGCTCGATAAAAAGGGCTTGATGATGTACGGGCAAATGACCGCGGGATCTTGGATTTACATTGGCTCACAAGGCATAGTGCAAGGCACTTACGAAACTTTTGTGGCCATGGCTAAACAACATTTTGCTGGCAGTGCTAAAGGTAAATGGGTATTAACTGGCGGGCTTGGTGGCATGGGCGGCGCACAACCTCTTGCTGCAACTATGGCAGGCTTTTGTGCATTAGTGGTGGAATGTGATGAAACCCGTATCGATTTTAGAATAAAAACCGGTTACGTAGATATTAAAGCCAACAACCTTGAACACGCACTACAACTTATAACTAATGCGTGCGTAAAAGGTGACGCTCTTTCGGTCGGGTTACTTGGTAATGCTGCCGATGTGTTTAGCACTTTAGTTAAAAGTGGCGTTACTCCCGATGTGGTCACCGATCAAACCTCAGCGCACGATCCGCTAAATGGCTATTTACCGCAAGGCTGGAGCATGGAACATGCAGCTAAAATGCGCGAACAAGACCCAAAAGCGGTTGTAACAGCAGCTAAGCAATCAATGGCGGTGCAAGTAAGAGCTATGCTCGCGCTGCAACAAGCGGGCGCTGCTACCACTGATTATGGCAACAATATTCGGCAAATGGCATTTGATGAAGGCGTTACCAACGCGTTTGATTTCCCAGGGTTTGTACCTGCGTATATTCGTCCTTTATTTTGCGAAGGCATTGGCCCATTTAGATGGGTGGCACTGTCGGGCGACCCCGAAGATATTTATAAAACCGATGCCAAAGTTAAAGAGTTAATCCCCGATGACGCACACTTACATAACTGGCTTGATATGGCGCGTGAACGTATTCAGTTTCAAGGCTTACCGGCGCGTATTTGCTGGGTAGGATTAAAAGACAGAGCCCGTCTTGCGCTCGCTTTTAACAACATGGTTAAAAATGGCGAGCTTAAAGCCCCGGTTGTTATTGGTCGCGACCACCTCGACTCTGGCTCGGTTGCTAGCCCTAACCGCGAAACCGAAGCTATGCTAGATGGCTCTGATGCGGTATCTGATTGGCCATTACTCAATGCACTTCTTAACACAGCCAGTGGTGCAACTTGGGTATCGCTACACCATGGCGGTGGCGTAGGTATGGGCTTTAGCCAACATGCAGGCGTAGTTATTGTGGCTGATGGCAGCGACGAAGCAAAACAGCGTATTGCCCGCGTACTGTGGAACGACCCTGCAACTGGAGTTATGCGCCACGCGGATGCAGGCTACGATATAGCAAAAAATTGTGCAAAAGAGCAAAACCTAGACTTACCAATGTTAAACGAGGAATGATCATGCTTGAACTAACTCTCACCCCCGGCTCGCTTGATTTAAACACACTAAGAAAAATTAATAATTCACCGGTAAAATTGAGCCTTATAAAGCATGCCGAGTCGCAAATAGCTGCCAGCGCACAAACAGTGCAAAACGTAATTAACGAGCACCGCACTGTATATGGTATTAATACCGGTTTTGGCTTATTAGCTAACACCAAAATTGCCGATAACGAACTAGAGCTATTACAACGCTCTATTGTACTTTCGCATGCGGCAGGTATTGGCGAGTATATGGATGACAGTACCGTACGCTTAATGATCACCTTAAAAATTAATTCACTGTCGCGTGGCTATTCTGGTATTCGTTTGCAGGTCATTGAATTTTTTATCCAGTTGCTTAATAGCCAAGTATACCCTTGCGTGCCTAAAAAAGGCTCGGTGGGTGCATCGGGCGATTTAGCACCGCTTGCTCATATGTGCTTGCCGTTACTAGCCGAAGGCCACATGCGCCACCAAGGGCAAATAATGAGTGCCGAGCAAGGGCTTAAAATTGCGGGGCTAAAACCACTTACCTTAGCCGCTAAAGAAGGCTTAGCCCTTTTAAACGGCACCCAAGCCTCGACTGCTTTTGCATTACAAGGGCTATTTAGAGCAGAGGATTTATACGCACAAAGCTGCGTAATTGGCGCTATGAGTATTGAAGCGGCCATGGGCAGCCGAGCACCATTTGATGCGCGTATTCATGAAATTCGAGGCCAACAAGGGCAAATAGATACTGCAGCTATATTTAGAGCCTTGCTAGGTCCACAATCACAAATTAGTGAATCACACGTAAATTGTGAAAAAGTACAAGACCCCTACTCTTTACGCTGTCAGCCACAAGTGCTTGGTGCTTGCTTAACCCAAATTCGCCAGGCGGCAGAAGTTTTATTATGTGAGTCTAACGGCGTAACCGACAACCCGCTGGTATTTGCTGATGTGGGTGATATTATTTCTGGCGGTAATTTTCATGCAGAGCCGGTGGCAATGGCCGCCGATAACTTAGCAATTGCCATTGCTGAAATTGGCGCACTTGCCGAGCGCCGAATTGCTTTACTAATTGACTCTAGCCTATCTAAATTGCCGCCTTTTTTAGTTGAAAATGGCGGCGTAAACTCAGGCTTTATGATCGCCCAAGTAACTGCCGCAGCCCTGGCATCTGAAAACAAATCACTTGCCCACCCAGCTTCTGTAGATAGTTTGCCAACCTCGGCGAATCAAGAAGATCATGTGTCTATGGCCACTTTTGCGGCAAGGCGCTTGAAGGAAATGGCCGATAACACCCAAGGCGTACTTGCTGTTGAATGGTTAGCGGCCGCGCAGGGGTTAGAGTTTAGAAAGCCGCTTACAGCTGCTGCTAAAGTAGAGCGTGCTAAAAGCTTACTGCGCGAGCATGTAAGCTACTACGATAAAGACCGTTACTTTGCCCCCGATATTGAAGCTGCAAATGCGTTATTAAACGCAGGCAAGTTATGCAACTTTATTGAGGGTGACTGCTTAGTATCTTATTAAATTGCGTATTGGTAACTAAACCCTAATGCCTCAATGGCTGAGCCAAGCACTTTGCGCTCAGCCGTATCTGTTCCCGTAAAGCGTGGCATTTCGCCGCCATGTTGTTGGCACTTTTGCGCATAGTAATCGCGCTTACAAGGATGCGACGGGTTAACCACATTATAAATACTCTGCCCTTGATGCCAATGCTCAAGCACCGCAAAAATAGCGTTAATCACATCTTGCTGATGCACCATATTAACGACTTGCTCGGCAGAGGTATTTAGCTCTTTACCTGCAATAAAACGCCCCGGCTCTCTATTGGGTCCAACTAAACCGGCTAAGCGCAGCACTTTACCGTTTTGCTCTAGTACTTGCTCTTCAGCTTCATATAGCTTTATTTGTCGCTCGTTTGTACACGAAATATCGCTGCTTTCGCTATATACACCTGGTTCTTGATCGTACACTCCCGTTGATGAGCAAAGTAAAAAGCCCTTAGCATTCAGTTTTTTTGCCAGTGTAAGTGCTGCCGTTAATGTTTGCGCATAATTGTTTTCACTATGGCGACTACGTGGAGGAATAGCGCACACCCAGTAGGCATTTTGTAAATCAATTTGATGCGTTAACTGGCCATTTTCTAGCAAAAACTGACGTTCAAAATCATGCTCATGCACTGCTGAGCGGTGTGTACCCTGCACTTGCCAACCTGCTTGCTGCGCATTAACGCACAAAGCACTGCCTAGCCAGCCCGCGCCTAGTACCACTAAGTTGTTACTCTGATGATTCAATTTATATGACCCCGTTTATTTAAATGTATAATTCTTAACTCATTTCATAGAGTTCTAAAATTAAATATGCTTAGATATCTGTTACAAAAACAATAACAACATGTGCACTTATGCTAAATAACTTATCATTAAGAAAAAAAATATTATTATTGATTGGCGGAACAATTACTATTTTACTGCTCATTGCCTCTACTTTTTTTGTTAACCATATTGCCAAACTATCCAGAGTTAATATAGAGCGTGAGGCTCAAAGCTACTTACAAAGCGAGCAATTATCAATGCAAAGTTACTTTGCTACATACGGTAAAGTAGTTGCCACCTTTATTAATAATCCGCATTTGGTGAATTTTTTTACCGCGTGGGATAAGCGCGATCAAGCCCTAGAAAATGCCAACGGCTACTTGGCTATAAATCAAGACTTTGTACGCATAAGTGCAAATGATGAAAATATTTTATCTGCTTTTTTTGCCTCAGCCACTACCGGCGAGTACTTTAAAGAAAACGAACGTACTGCATATTATAATGGCGAACCTTACTACGCGTACAAACGAGGTTGGTGGCAAGAAGCAATGCAAATTAATAAGCTTTACGTAGGCCCTATTTCGGTAGACTTAACCACCGGCGATGCCTCAGCAGTTGTACAACAACCTGTTTATAACCCACAAGGCAAATTAATTGGTGTGGGCGGCGTTGACTTACAACTTAATAAAATTAACGACATGGTCGAAAACATTCGCTTTAACGGCCAAGGCTATGGCTTTTTATTAGATGATCAACAAAAAGTTGTGCACTTTTCAAAAGCATCTGGGCATAAACTCTCTGTCACCGACGAAGGCCCTAACGGTAAAGACGGACTCGATGCGCTTGAACAACAATTTAATAATACCTCAGGGTTTAAAACACTTAACAGTGCAATGCAAAATAACCTCGCGGGTAGCCAAACTGTTATGCTTAAAGGCGAGCAATTTTATGTGGTTTATAACCGCCTACAATTAGAGCAGCCTCATTTAGATTGGTATGTGGGTTTATTAATTCCAACCAGTATGATTGAAGCCCCGGTAAATGCTGCGGTTACAACCACTACAACCGCTGTTATCATTATTTTAGTGATTATTTTAGCAATGATTTTATGGGCCACCCATATGATTTCAAAACCAATCACTACACTCACGCATATTATGCGCGACATTGCTTCTGGCGAGGGTGATTTAACCCAAAAAATTAATATTGATAGCCAAGACGAAGTAGGCCAACTGGCTAATCATATGAATACCTTTATTGATAAGTTGCGAGCGATGATGCTAGACACCGCAGCACAAGCTGAGCAATTAAGTGCCGCTGCCGATCAGCTTAAAACGGTATCGCAACAAACGAATTCAGAAATTCAGCAAGAAAAACAACAAGTAGATAGTGTTAGTGCCGCAGTGACAGAAATGGCCACTACCGTGCAAGAAATATCACGTAACGCACAGCAAACAAATACCGCAGCAGAAGAAGTACAAGCAATTACTGCCGATGGTGCAAGCCGCTCAAGCCAAGCACAAAGTGTAATGAGTGCGCTGGCTGAACATATTGGCGAAGCCTCTAAGGTGGTTGCCGGGCTTGAGCAAGAAAGTAATAACATAGGCGCATTGGTTGATGTAATTAACTCAATTGCCGATCAAACCAACTTACTCGCGCTTAATGCAGCCATAGAAGCGGCCCGCGCCGGAGAACATGGCCGCGGCTTTGCCGTTGTTGCCGATGAAGTTCGCTCGTTGGCGAGTCGTACACAAGAGTCAACCGACGATATTCGCAATATGATTACCCGTTTACAGCAAATTGCTCAGCAAGCCTCTAGTATGATGCTACAAGGGCAAAAACAAACCGAGGACTCTGTGTTGCAAACAAAAGAAGTACTTAGCTCACTACAAAGCATTGCCCTGTCGGTAACTAAAGTACAAGATCAAAGTCATCAAATTGCCACCTCTACCGAGCAACAAACGGTAGTAGCAGAAGATATTAATACCAGCCTTAGTGCTATTAATAGTTTAGTTAATAGTACCGCAGAGCATGCACACACACTTGCCAATGAAGCACATGATTTAAGTGACCTTGCAGGGGCATTAAATAAAACGGTAAACCAGTTTAAACTATAAACGCCGGCTACTTATATTTAAGCGCTTGAGGATAAACTTTAAGCGCTTATTACCCCCTTGTTTTTAATTTATTCAGCACCATATCTTTGAGTGACTGTTGATATTTCAAAGTGGAAACTTACTTAATATCACTAGCTTTGCTAGCAGTTTTCACCTCGTATAAAAATATATAGCAATTTTATGTACTAGATTAAGTTTTTCTGTTTTTAATCCATATCTTTTTAGTGAGATGGTTTGTTGTTTAGCAGAGTCTGGTATAGTAGCACACGTAATAAACAGTGCTTTTTGAACGGTTTAATACAAAATTGCTAATTAATGTGTCCTCGGTGTTACTTTAAAGAATACATTAATTATCAATTGTTAAAAATGGGTTAGCCGATGTACGGCTGGCAAAAAAATACATTGTAACGGTTTTATCATGATATCTAATTTATTTACCAAGATTTTTGGTAGTCGCAATGACCGCACTATTAAAAACCTAAGAAAGACGGTCGCACTGATCAATGCACTTGAAACGCAATTAGAAGCGCTTTCTGATGACGACTTAAAAGCGAAAACAGCAGAGTTTAGAGAACGTTACGATAACGGACAAAGCCTTGACGACTTACTGCCTGAAGCATTTGCTGTGGTACGTGAAGCATCTAAACGTGTAAATGGCATGCGTCACTTTGACGTACAGCTACTCGGTGGCATGGTACTGCACCAAGGCCGTATTGCAGAAATGCGTACCGGTGAAGGTAAAACACTCACAGCTACATTACCTGCTTACTTAAATGGTTTAACTGGTAAGGGCGTACACGTAATTACCGTGAACGACTACCTAGCTAAACGCGATGCGGAAACTAACCGTCCGTTATTTGAGTTTTTAGGTTTAACAGTAGGCTGTAACGTACCGGGTATGATGCCACAGCAGAAAAAACAAGCTTATGTTGCCGATATTACGTACGGTACTAATAATGAGTTTGGTTTTGACTACCTGCGTGACAACATGGCATTTAGCATAGATGAGCGTGTACAACGTCCATTATTTTATGCTGTTGTCGATGAAGTGGATTCTATCTTAATTGATGAAGCCCGTACGCCCCTTATTATTTCAGGCCCTGCTGAGGACAGCTCAGAGCTATACACTGAAATTAATACCATGGTGCCTTTACTTGAACTACAAGAAAAAGAAGACGAAGAAGGTATTGAAGGCGATGGCGATTTCACTATTGATGAAAAGTCTAAGCAAGTTCATTTAACTGAACGTGGCCAAATTAAAGTTGAAGAGCTACTTACTGAGCGCGGCTTAATTGCAGAAGGCGATTCGCTTTATTCTGCAGCCAGCATTACGCTACTAAGCCATGTTTATGCAGCGCTTCGTGCTCATAAGCTTTATCAAAAAGATGTTGATTACGTTGTAAAAGAAAACGAAGTTATCATTATTGATGAGCACACTGGTCGTTCAATGGAAGGTCGTCGTTGGTCAGAAGGTTTACACCAAGCTGTTGAAGCTAAAGAAGGCGTAAATATTCAAAACGAAAACCAAACGCTTGCATCTATTACCTTTCAAAACTATTTCCGCTTATACGAAACACTTGCGGGCATGACAGGTACAGCCGATACGGAAGCATTTGAGTTCCAGTCTATTTACGGCCTAGACACTGTTGTTATGCCAACTAATAAGCCGATGGTTCGTGATGATCGCGCCGACTTAGTGTACCTAACGCAAGAAGAAAAATACGAAGCTATTTTAGTTGATATTAAAGACTGCCAAGAACGCGGACAACCTGTACTTGTAGGTACTATTTCAATTGAAAGCTCTGAGTATTTATCGCAATTTTTACGCAAAGAAAAAATTAAGCACAACGTACTTAATGCTAAATTTCATGCGCAAGAGGCTGATATCGTATCAGACGCTGGCCTACCAGGCACAGTAACGATTGCCACTAACATGGCTGGCCGTGGTACCGATATTGTACTTGGTGGTAACTGGCACAGCGAAGTTGAAAAGCTTGAAAACCCAACTGATGAACAAATTGCTGAAATTAAAGCTGCATGGAAAATACGCCATGACGCAGTAATTGATGCAGGTGGTTTACACATTATTGGTACTGAACGCCATGAATCTCGTCGTATAGATAACCAATTACGTGGTCGTTCTGGTCGTCAAGGTGATGCCGGTTCAAGCCGTTTTTACTTATCGATGGACGATGCGTTAATGCGTATTTTTGCTGGCGAGCGCATGACTAACATGATGCGTAAACTAGGTATGCAACGCGGTGAAGCTATTGAACATCCATGGGTTAACCGTGCGATTGAAAATGCACAGCGTAAAGTAGAAGCACGTAACTTTGATGTGCGTAAGCAATTACTTGAGTACGATGACGTAGCAAACGATCAACGCCGTGTGGTTTACTCACAGCGTAACGAACTACTTGAAGAAGGCGATATTTCAGAAACTATCACGGTTATTCGTGGTGATGTGCTGAGTAATATTATTGATCAGTACATTGCACCGCAAAGCTTGGCTGAAATGTGGGATGTACCTGGCCTTGAAGAGCGCTTAAAACAAGACTTCTTAATTGAATTGCCAATTACTCAGTGGCTAGCTGATGACAATAAACTCTATGAAGAAAAACTTCGTGAGCGCATTGAAGAGTCGGTTGGGCAAGCATATAAGCAAAAAGAAGAGATGGTAGGCGATTCAGTACTACGTCAATTCGAAAAAGCGATTATGTTACAAAGCCTAGATCAGCATTGGAAAGATCACCTGGCAGCAATGGATCATTTACGCCAAGGTATTCATTTACGTGGTTATGCGCAAAAAAATCCAAAGCAAGAGTACAAGCGTGAATCGTTTGAGCTATTCGCTGAAATGCTAGAAAACTTAAAAATAGATGTAGTAAGTATTTTAAGCAAAGTACAAGTACGCGCCGAAGAGGATGTTGAAAAAGTAGAAGAGCAACACCGTAAAAGTGAAAACGCTCCTCGCGAATATCAGCATGAAGAAGTTGAGCATGTAGGCGGCGAAGCACCACAAAGCGCAACTGTAATGGCACGTAGCGAGCCAAAAGTAGGCCGTAACGATCCTTGTCCTTGTGGCTCAGGTCAAAAATTTAAGCAATGTTGTGGTAAATTAAAATAATCCAATAGTGTAATAAATTTCGTAAAAAGCGGCGCTTGCGTCGCTTTTTTTATGGTGTTTAAGGGAGATAAAATGACTAGTATAATTGTAAATGTGGCTGTTGGCGTAATTAAAAAAAATAACGCTCTGTTTATTTGCAAGCGGGCAAATGATCAACATCAAGGAGGTTTGTGGGAGTTTCCTGGTGGTAAAATTGAAGCCGGTGAAAGTGTATTTAGAGCACTTAAGCGTGAACTTCAAGAAGAGATTGGCATCACTATTTTTAGTTCCAGTGAGTTGCTAACAATAAAACACGATTACGATGATAAAACGGTAAAGCTGAACGTACATGTGGTGAGTAACTTTAGTGGTGAAGCACATGGCGCAGAAGGGCAAGATAATGCTTGGGTAAGTATTGACGAGCTAGATAACTACGAGTTTCCAGCAGCTAACGTCGATATTATTAGCGCTATAAAAGCGAAATATATTTAACGCTTAATATTTGGCTATACTCTTTTAGTAAAATAATAATAACAATAAACCGCCATTATTAGGCAGCTACAAAAAGACCAGCAAGTTAACACTTGCTGGCCTTTTTAGTTAGATACTTTCTAGTTAGGTACTTTCTAGTTAGGTACTTTTTAGTTAGGTAATTAAATTACCAAATTTTTACGCGGTCCTCTGGTTTAATATACATTTTGTCGCCTTCTTTAACGTCAAATGCTTTATAAAACTCAGGCATATTCGATAAAATACCAATTACGCGGTAATGACTAGGCGAATGCGGGTCGGTCATTAAGCGGTTACGCAACGCTTCATCACGATACTTACGACGCCAAATTTGTGACCAGCCCATAAAGAAGCGCTGATCGCCAGTGTAGCCATCAATCACTGGAGCCTTAGAGTTACCTAAAGATAGCATATACGCTTTATGCGCAACCGTAAGGCCGCCTAAATCGCCAATATTTTCGCCTAACGTCAATTCACCATTTACGCCAGCATCAGTAAAAGGTTTGTATTCATTATACTGAGCAACTAAAGCCGCGGTTCGCTGTTCAAACTGTTTAAGGTCTGACTCGCTCCACCAGTTACGTAAATTACCGTCGCCGTCGTATTTAGCACCTTGGTCGTCAAAACCATGGCCTAACTCATGACCAATTACCGCGCCAATAGCACCGTAATTTACTGCATCATCTGCTTCTAAGTTAAAAAATGGCGGCTGTAAAATAGCTGCTGGAAACACAATTTCGTTATTTACTGGGTTGTAGTATGCATTCACAGTTTGTGGTGTCATGTGCCACTCTGAGCGGTCTACTGGTTTACCCAATTTGGCAATCATATCGCTGTAAGCCCATTCGCTATAACGAATGTAGTTACCGACTAATTCATCAGGGTTAATCTCTAGTGCTGAGAAGTCTTTCCACTTATCTGGGTAGCCAATTTTAGGTGTAAACTTGTCTAGCTTTTGTTGAGCGGCAATTTTAGTTTCCGGGCTCATCCACTCTAAATTTTCAATCGCAACACCGTAGCCTTTAATTACGTTATCAACCAACTCTTCCATACGCGCTTTCGCTTCTGGTGGAAAGTTCTCTTTAACGTACACTTTACCTAAAATCTCACCTAGCACACTGTTTGAAGCATCAACCGCTTGCTTCCAAAGTGGCGCTTGTTCTTCTACACCACGTAAAGTTGTACTGTAAAAGTTAAACTTAAGGTCCACTAACTCTTTATCGAGTAACTGAGCGTAGTTACTTACAAAGTGAAACTTAAGGTAATTTTGCCATGTTGCTAAATCGGTGTTTTTATAAATAGTCGCAAATTTTTCAAAGTAGCTCGGCTGGCTAATAATTAACTCTTCGGTGTTTATGCCTATCGCTTTAAAGTAACTAGCAAGATCAAAGTCACCCATTAGTTTATTTGCTTGTGCAAGGCTCATTTTATTATAAGACTTGGTTGCATCACGGCTCTCTACTCGACTCCACTGCGCCTCAGCAAGATTTTTTTCCAGCGCTAATACATTTTTAGCCACAGCCTCTGTATTTTCAACCCCTGACTTGGCTAATATTTTAGCAATGTAAGCTTGATAAGAAGCACGAATTTTAGTGAACTTTTCATCATCTTTTAAATAATAATCACGATCGGGTAAACCTAACCCAGCTTGATACGCATACAATGCATTTTCGCTGGAGTTTTTAGCGTCATTATTTACATACCAACCAAATGGCAAGTCGCCGCCTTTAATCTGTAATTGCGCCATTAAAGTAACTAAATCTTTTTTACCTTTAACGGCGTCAATGCTTGCCAATGATGGCTCAAGTGGCTGGATGCCAAGTTCTTCGCGCGCTTCTTCTGCCATGTAGCTATTATAAAATGCCGCCAACTTTGCTTCATCACTGCCTTTTTCAACATTGCTATTTGCTGCCGCACTTTCAAGTACTGTTTTCATCGCCTTTTGCGACTCGTCATATAATTGCGAAAACGAACCATAGTTAGATTTATCGCCAGGAATTTCGGTTTTAGCTAGCCATTGACCATTTACATGGTAATAAAAGTCATCTTGAGCGCGTACCGATTTATCCATATTTTCCAGCTCAATACCCAAGGCAAAAGGAGCTGGAACTGGAGCGCTAACCGCGGGAGTTTTGTTTACTTTAATTTCTTGTTGTTCACCACAACCAACCAACCCAAGTGCCAGCGCAATACCTGCGGCGGTCATTGTTATTTTAATCATAAGGATTCCGTTTGTTAGTTAAAATAAATACCTATTTCATTAATATTCAAATACCAGCAGCATAAAGCTGCGTAATGACATTTTATGTACTTTTACTTAATGAAATAAGCATTAACTGCAACCTAGTTAATAGGCGTATTAAGTAGCTATCATAAACCCCATTGGGGTAACAATAAAATTGAATATGTAACAAAGTATTTTAATGCGATGAGTGACCCACATAGTGCTATCAATAACTATGTGAGCTTATAAACGAGTTATTAGCAGCTAGGTTTTACGCTTTGCGTGCAGTGCTAAACGCTCTAATTTTTCTTTTAGCGAAGGGGGGGCTGAGGCGGCTATGGCATTTAAATAATCGGCTGTTTGTTCGCTCATTTTACGAGAATTAGTTATTGGGGTATTAATGGTTTTACTTACTGCGCCCAAGCGTTGTGTTGCTTGTGGATTAGCGGTAATTTTTATTTGCCCAAGCTCTGCCATGCCCGCGGCTCTAAAATGCGAGAGCATATCCATTTTTAAGTAATTTAGTCTAAGCGCAATAGGCGCAGATACCGCTTCGATCATTAAAGTACCATCGCGGTAGTTACTCACGCGGCATTTATCACCCAGTTTGGGGCCTAAAAAGTCTTTAAGTAAGGTTTGCTGGGTATCGAGTGCTTGGCTTTTACCTGCATAAGCCGACAAGCGGTTATTCAGTCCTGCCATAATGTCAGTTAATGGTTTTGGCGCATACCTGTCTTTAGCCATTTAACACCTCGTAAAAACTCAATAATGCGGTTACTCAAATCGAAATAACCCTCGACTTGAGTATACACTGAGCGCAGTGACTAAGCGCCCGCTATTTGCATTTGTTCAATTAACACAGAGCCAGTTTGAATGCCACCACGGCGCTCTATGTCGCCACCAATAGCTGATATTCCTTTAAACATATCTTTTAAGTTACCGGCAATGGTAATTTCGCTTACTGGATATTGGATTTCGCCATTTTCTACCCAAAAACCAGCCGCACCACGCGAGTAATCACCAGTTACTGTATTTACGCCCTGCCCCATTAGCTCTGTTACTAATAAGCCTGTGCCCATGGTTTTAAGTAGCGCGGTTAAATCGTTATGTGTTTGCTCAACTAACCAGTTATGTATACCGCCAGCGTGCCCTGTTGGTGTCATATTCATTTTACGCGCAGCATAGCTTGCAAGTAGGTAAGTTTGTAACTCGCCACCTTGAATGATTTCTCTATCAAAGGTTTTAACACCTTCGCTGTCAAACGGCGACGATGCGAGCCCTTTGAGTATATGCGGACGCTCGGCAATATTTACGCAATTGCTAAATACTTGTGTACCTAGGCTATCGAGTAAAAAACTCGATTTACGATACAGCGCACCACCACCAATGGCCGACACTAAATGGCCAAATAATGAATTAGCAATGTCAGCTCTAAATATTACCGGTACTTTCATGGTGCCTAATTTTTGGCTATTTAATTTAGCTAAAGTTTCGGCTGCGGCTTCAAGCCCCACTGCTGCGGCATCATTTAAACCAGCTTGATCGCGTGCTACGGTGTAAGCAGAGTCGCGTTGCATTTGCTCGCCATCTTTACCAATTACCATAGTACTTATGCTGTGGCGAGTACGCGGAAAACCAGCAATTAAACCATGGCTATTGCCATAAACACGCAAACCTTGGTGCGATGAAAAACTTGCGCCGTCTGAGTTAACAATGCGCTCATCCGCATTTAACGCTGCTTGCTCTGCAGCATGACAAAACTCAATACCTTGCTCTGGGCTTACATCCCATGGATGGTATAAATCGAGATCTTTGGGTGAAAACTCAAGTAGCTCTTTATCTGCAACACCGTTAAAAGGGTCGTCTGAGGTGAATTTTGCAATATCAATGGCTTTTTCAACCACAGTGCGTAGCGTTTTAGGGCTTAAATCTGCGGTAGACGCAGAGCCTTTATTATTACCTACATACACACTAATGCCTAAACCGCCATCTTGATTAAACTCAATGGTTTCTACTTCGCCCATGCGAGTGCTAACCGACAGCCCTGAAGTGCTAGACATAGCCGCTTCTGCCGCTGTGGCACCGAGTTTTTTCGCATGCTCGAGCACTGCTGCTACCGCATCTTTTACTTGAGATATTTGAGAATAAATTGGATCGTGTTGTTGGCTTTTCATAAATTAAGTCCTGAGCCTTGAAGGCAATGTTGCACACATTTTTTATATTTAAATGCTAACACACTCAATGCATCACATCAGCTAATATTCCTCTGTATGATAATCATGTATAATGGCAGAAGTTATTTTTATTTAAGAGCACCCCATGGCGAAGAAAAAAAGCAAGCCTGCTGATATTGAAGAAGAAATTGAATATGTCTCAAAAACCGAACTGAAGCGTGAAGCACAAGAATTTCATCAGTTAGGGACTGAAATTGCCAAAATGGGTAAAAAGCAGCGTGAGCGCTTGCCATTAAATGATGATTTAAAAGCCGCAATGGTTGTTGCCGATAAAATTAGCAATAAAAGCGATGCTTATCGTCGTCATTTAAACTACATAGCTAAAACACTGCGCACCGTAGAGAACATCGATGCTATAAGATCAATTATCGATGTTATGCTTAATAAAAATAACCAAGCTGAAGTGTTGGTCAAAAAAATTGAGCAATTACGTGCAGACCTAATTGAACAAGGCGATGACCTAATCAATGAGACTATAGAGCAGTTCCCATCGCTTGATCGTCAACAAATGCGCCAGCTAGTTCGTAATGCAGCTAAAGAAGCGAAAGATGAAAAACCTGGTAGAGGTTACAAAGAGCTATTTCAATATTTGAAAGATGCCCATCAAGTTACTTACTAACAGATTAAAAAATATACTTTAAAAAGGTGCTACGGCACCTTTTTTTGTTGTAGATCAACCCGCCCTGCTAAACATTTTTTTATAATCAGCACCTAAATAATATACCAAGGTGCGCGTGATGATTAAACTTCCAAAATGGGATCAAACCCTAATAAATAAATATAATGTGTCTGGCCCACGTTATACATCGTACCCCACGGCACTGTCGCTAACTGAGGGCTATCAACAGCAAGACTTACTCAGTGCGATTGAGTCATCAAACAGCCGTGCATTGTCTTTATATATACATATTCCGTTTTGTAGTCAGCTTTGTTATTACTGTGGCTGCAATAAAATTATTACTCGCCATCAGTCAAAAGCCGACACCTACCTTGATTTTTTAGCCATAGAAATTGCAGCCCAAGCGCCTCTATTTAAAGACTACACCCTAGAGCAACTACATTTAGGCGGTGGTACACCTACCTTTTTAACTACGCAGCAAATGAGCCGTTTAGTTAAACTTTTGGAGCTGCACTTTAATTTTACCGACGCCACTGAGCGTGGTATTGAAATTGACCCTCGATCGCTTGCCGATAACATGTTGGTTGATTTAAGTAACTTAGGTTTTAACCGCGTATCATTTGGTATTCAAGACTTTAATGATGAAGTGCAGCTAGCAGTAAACCGTCCGCAAAATGCCGATACAGTAAAGCAGTTAATCACCCAAGCCCGTGAATTAGGGTTTAAATCGATTAATGCCGACATGATTTACGGCCTCCCATTGCAAACGCCACAAAGCTTTAAACAAACCATAGAGCAGTTGCTTGAGCTTAGCCCTGATCGTGTTTCGGTATTTAATTATGCTCACCTTCCAGAGCGTTTTGCAGCACAACGTAAAATTAAAGATGCCGACTTACCCAGTGCACACAACAAGCTAACTATGTTTAAAAACACCTTAGAGCAAATGACTCAAGCCGGTTATCAATTTATTGGTATGGACCATTTTGCTAAAGTTAATAACGAACTCGCTGTGGCACAAAATGCGGGGCAATTACACCGTAACTTTCAAGGGTATACTACCCACGGAAACTGCGATTTATTAGGTTTAGGGGTTTCATCTATATCACAAATTGGCACTGCCATTTTACAAAATCAAAAAGAGTTAAAGCATTATTATCATAGTGTAGAAACGCAAAGCGGCTGTGCCATCACCAAAGGCATGCACTTAAGTGCCGATGATGTAATACGCGCTGATGCAATTAAACAGCTTATATGCCAGTTTGAGTTAGATATGGAGGCATTTAGTGCCAAACATGCACTTAACTTTAACCACTACTTTGCTGATGCACTAACGGCAATTGAGCCTTTAATTGCTGATGGGATGGTCACTATTGAAAATAATATGATTAGTGTCACTGCTAGAGGTAATTTATTTATTCGTATTATTTGTATGTGCTTTGACGCTCACTTACAAAAACAGCTAAATGCAACGCGTTTTTCTCGGGTTATTTAACCCTCAGCCCGAGTAGTAAATTTAAAACGAAAAAGCAGACCTGAGGTCTGCTTTTGTATTTTGTGCTTTAAATTATTTAAACGCTGATTAATTAAATACCACGTTTTCGCTGCCAGGGGCGGCTTTAAACTCAATAATAATTTTAGCGCAGTCAGCTATAATCTCATCTTTATGTGTCTCTTCGGCACGCCAGCGAGCTGTATCTAACTTAAATATTTCTTTTTTGGTATATTTTTTACGCGCATCATGTGTCGGCATTTCTTTAACTACTTGGTACATTTTATAAATGCCCGAGTATTTTGTCGTTAAATCTTGCTCGTCTTCAAAACCATATTGCGACATAAGTACCCAAATACGTAAACAGCCTTCTGAAAACTCACACTGCTGTTCATGCATTGCACGCGCGATTAAATGAATGCTGTCGGCTAATTTGGCGTTACGCTTTAAACGTGACTGCTTAAGCTTTTGCTGTTGCTCAGCCTGCTTTTTAACAATCAGTTTTTTTTGCGCGCTTAACTTATAAAGCAACTGACCCGCATAAAATGCTAAGCCCACTATAATAGCAGCACCTACAAATAAGGCTAAGATCACCGCTGTACTCATTTAATAACCCTTATTACTTGTCTTCTTCGTCTAACCATTCGTTAGCAAGATCGTTCGATAAATACTGATCGAAGTCTGAATTACTTTCTTCGCTAAAGTCATCTTCAAACTCTTCTTCATCTTCATCCTCGATACCAAGCAATTTACACAATGCTTGATGACGAGCAATACGACTATTAAAGTACTTAGCATCTTTACCCGTTAGCATTTCGCCATTTTCATGACGCTCTACTAATTTAAGTAAGCGCTCATCATTTTCAAGTGCTTCTAGCTCTTGCTCAGGCGTAAACTCTGGCTCTGCTGACTTTTTAAGCTCAACAGTTGGCTTTAAGTTACGTTTTATTTCTACTTTAGGTGCAGCTGCAACAGCTATTAATGGCACAGGTTTTTTACTGCCAATGCGTTTATCTTTAGTTCCCGTGTTACTTTTTTGGCTATCATCATTTAATAGCTCAGGGGTATTACGAGATCCAGGCTTAGCACCTTTGGTTTTTTTAACACGTTGCTCTTTTAATGCACGCATTTCTTTAAGCTTATCTTGGCTTAAACGTACTGGTCCATTTGCTGGGCTTTTGCGTGACTTTTTAGTTCTACTCATATCTTGATCATCTCACTTAAGAGGTTTTGGGCGAGGCGCAAATCAATGGGCATCGCAATGCTGGCCTAGCCAGAAGAATTCAGTTTGCGCTTTAGAGGCTGGGTTTCTCTATTTAGCGCTTAAAACAGCTTACTGCTCGTTTTTAAACGGTGGCTATTGTAACAGGACAAATAAAAAGGCGGTAGAGAAAACATCTCTACCGCCTACTAATCTGAGCGCCATTATCTGGACACTTCTCCCTTCGACTTTTTAGTCTTTATTATTGTTATTATTTTTACCTATCCCTATTATTATTATTTTTACCTTCCGTGTAGCATTCCATTTTGTTTTTATTATTAAACTTCCATGAGTTTTTATTATTTTCGGTCTTCCTAACGCTTTTTTGTTATTTCCTTTGCTAGCACCAATTTGTGCTATGTAGTCGTGTCGCGCTACTGTCCTTATAGCTTATTCCATTTTGTTATTGTTTTTTGCGACAGGGGTTAATGTACCTGTTAATAATTTTGTTACAACTAATTTATATATCTTTTATTAAAAGGATTATAACAAAAAACACAAAAACCATTACATTACATCAAGTTAACAATTTAATGGTTTTTAAAATAAGACTTATCTCACAGCTATGCATGGTCAATGTCTTACATGAATAAAGACTATAAAAGTAATTTTAAGCACAAAAAAAGCAGCCTAAGCTGCTTTTTTGTACATATTGTAGTTTATTACATTAATAATAATTAAATAAATACAACTTTAGTGTAAGCCACCTAAGTACTGCGAAAGTACTTCAATGTCTTTATCTGTTAATTTCTTTGCAATATCTTGCATCACACCATTTAAATCATTTTGGCGTGTGCCATCACGAAATTTTTCAAGTTGCGCTTTAACGTAACCTGGATGCTGAAAAGAAACTTTTGGAAATTTTGCAAGTGACGAGCCATTACCACGAGGGCCATGACATGCAGCACATCCTGGAATACCACGATCTGCATCACCTGCTTTGTAAAGTATTTTACCGGTTTCAACTACGTCTTTAGGCGTAGCTTCTTCGCTCATGTTTAGTGATGCAAAATAAGCCGACAAATCTTTCATATCCTGTTCGCTTAATGGCATAGCCATTGCGCTCATAACCGGATCCATACGACCTTTTTTGCCACCTGAGGTCATACCTAGTTTTAAGTCTTGAAGTTGCTTATAAATATAATCGGCATGTTGACCCGCAAGCTTAGGATAGATATTAATCGGTGCATTACCGTCTGGGCCGTGACAAGCCGCACACGTTACTGATTTTTCTTTACCTGCGTTTACATCGCCTTCAAATGCTGTTGCGTTGCTTGCTGACAACGCACCAAGCAATATAGTTAAAGATAGTGCTATTTTTTTCATGGTGAATTCTCTGTTTCCGACCCTGTATCATCTACAATATGGATGTTGTGATTTTTATATTCTACACGATAATAAATTCTCTGGCACGTTTTCTACTCATATTAAACTTATAATTTATAGGGTTTTGCCTTAGGTTAAGCTTTAACTTGGTTTAAATGTGCTGTATATGGTGGTTTAACAGCTTTTTAATAACTCCTTTATAGTATAAAATACGCCCCATGAGCGAATTTAGCTCAATGTGATCATTTTTAAGTTTTAGGAGAGCCCGTGCTCAAATCTCGTATCAAATATAATACCGCGTCTTTCGTTACAAGCGCTCCAGACATTACTAAATTACCTGCTGATACGGGAATTGAAGTTGCGTTTGCCGGTCGCTCCAATGCAGGTAAATCAAGTGCTCTTAATGCACTTACCGACCAAAAATTAGCGCGTACCAGTAAAACTCCTGGACGTACTCAGCTAATAAATACCTTTGAACTTGCTGATGTTGATGACATGCGCCTTATCGATTTACCAGGCTATGGCTTTGCTAAAGTGCCAATTGAAATGAAAAAGAAATGGCAGAAGTCGCTAGGCGAATATTTACAAAAGCGTCAGAGTTTAAAAGGTATTGTAATTTTAATGGATATTCGTCATCCATTAAAAGATTTAGACCGTGATTTAATTAATTGGGCTATTAGCAGTGAAATTCCTGTTTTAGCGCTATTAACTAAAGCAGACAAATTTAAACAAGGTCCGCGTCAATCACAAGTACTTAAAGTTCGCCGTGAATTAAGCGCCCTTGATGGTGATATTACGGTACATGCATTTTCATCACTAAAAGGTACTGGCTTGCCAGACGTTGCCAAAAAACTTGATGAATGGTTTTTAGGCCCTGTTGTAGCGGTACCACCTGCTGAAAAAATACTTAACGATGACACTAACCCAGCAAGCTAATTTATTCTGCAAGGCTTAAAAGCTTACACATTCGATAAATAGCCGAGCTTATCTGTCTCGGCTATTTCAGCCTATTGCATTAATAGCATACACTTCTTGCCACGCACGCATTACAAACCTAAGCCATTATTATCCGCTATTACCCGAGTTTAGGATAAATAAAACGGCTCCCCGGCAGATGTTATAAAATAACCCTGTTTATCAGTATTGGCTATTTTAGCCCATTGCATTAATAGCATACACTTCTTGCCACGCACGCATTACAAACCTAAGCCATTATTATCCGCTATTACCCGAGTTTAGGATAAATAAAACGGCTCCCCGGCAGATGTTATTAAAATAACCCTGTTTATCAGTATTGGCTATTTTAGCCCATTGCATTAATAGCATACACTTCTTGCCACGCACGCATTACAAACCTAAGCCATTATTATCCGCTATTACTCGAGTTTAGGATAAATAAAACGGCTCCCCGGCAGATGTTATAAAATAACCCTGTTTGTCTGTCTGGGCTATTTCTGCCCATTGATAAAATACACTTCTTGCCACGCGTGCACAGCACCCATAAGGGAGTTGTATATAAGGCACGGCTGCATCTTTGTAGTCTTGTATATATATAGGTTGCTCAGCACTGATGAGCCATTGTCTGTCTAGGTTATCTATACAACAAAGCACTTGTCCTTGCTCGGTATTTTCAAATCGCCAGGCAACAATAATAAAGGGGGCGTCTTCAACCGTGATGGCTATTTTTTCGACCGGCGTTTTTAAATAAAACTGCTCACCCTCTTTACACAATACCGAGGCAAACAGCTTTACCATAGCCGGGCGTGTTATTTCACTGCCAGCATAAAACCATTGCCCTTGGTCGTTAATAACCATTGGCAATGATCCACAGTGAGTTGGTTGCCAACTATCAAAGGGTTTGCTTGGCTCGCTTAATTGCTTGCTTAGTTGGCTAAGGGAAATCACTGCTTTTTAAATGTCAGTGCAAAAGTAACAGGTACGGCAGTCGCAATTGACGGTAAACCCGCTAATTTTTGTAATTCCATAATGCCCTCTGTAATTGCAAAATCATTACTATTAATAATAATAGGACTGAAAGAAGACACACTTAAATCACCATTTTCTGCACTGCTAACCAGCACATCTATAGTAAGCGGCTTTTTATTACCATGAAAATCAAGTTCAGCATTAATCCCTTTAAGCACATACTGGCCAGGTTTTTTAATACTGCTGAGCTGCGATGCTAGATCTGCGGTTAATATGGCATTTGCAAATGTATCGGCTTCAAATAATAATTTTGTTAAACGCTCATTACGAATGGGGATCAGTGTTTCTGCCGAGGTTAAGTCTACATTTACACTAAACTCACCTTTATCTGATAACTTGCCTTCAATATTAGTAAAGTGATTTGCTTCAGCAATACTATTTTTTTTGATAGAAACAAAGCTTAATTGGCTTTTATCGTTTACTAACTGCCAATCGGCCTGAGCGATATTAGAAATAACTAAACTTGATAACGACAAACCTGCAATAGCTAATGCTTTAAACATGACGAATTCCTTCTATAAATGAACAATACCCCATTCATTAGAACCACAAATGAATAGAAAGTACTTTTTATGAGCTTATGATGGTATCACCTAAAGGATTAAGTGTAATTATAGAATAATAAATGGGGAATAATTAAGGTTAGGAATAAAAAACGGCCCATCAAATATATGATAGGCCGGTATAGCAAACTGGGGAGAAGCTATGAATAATTGCATCTTCGCAGATGCATCATCAACAGGATGTCCTACAGGATGAGGACGGCGCGACTTTAACAAAAGCCAGCGCACTAGTACAATAAAATTCTAGATAATTTGTGTATATTTGCCAACACCTTATGATTTAACATGGGTCTTTTCTTTGGTTAACTTTTATGTAACTAAAGCGGCTATTTATTTAAGTAATTAATATTTTTATACTGACATAAAAAAAGTGCCCTTAGGCACTTTTTTGTCATTTTATTATATAAACTTAGTGAGCCTGTTCCCAGTTGTCGCCTTCATCAGCTTCAACTATAAGTGGTACATCAAGAGTAGCCGCTTGCGACATTAGTTCGCAAATATGCTTTGTGTAAGCATCAACACAGTCTGTTTTAATTTCAAATACCAACTCATCGTGTACTTGCATTAATAGCTTAACGGTATTGGGAGCTTGCTCGTATACCCAACTGTGTACACTTAACATTGCCTTTTTAATGATATCGGCAGCAGTGCCTTGCATTGGCGCATTGATTGCTGCGCGCTCAGCTCCTTTTCTTCGTGCACCATTTTGGGCTTTTATTTCTGGTAAATATAAACGGCGTCCAAAAATAGTCTCTACATAACCGCTTTCAGCGGCCTTTTCACGCGTTGTTTCCATATATTCTAAAACACCTGGGAAACGCTCAAAATATTTATCAATATAATGCTGCGCTTCATGGCGTGGCACATCCAGCTGGCGTGCTAAACCAAATGCCGACATGCCATAAATTAAGCCAAAGTTAACCGCTTTAGCTTTACGACGCATATCGCTGGTCACTTCTTCTAAACTTACACCAAATACTTCTGCTGCAGTGGCACTGTGCACGTCTAAACCATTAGCGAACGCACTTAATAAACCTTTATCTTGTGAAAGATGCGCCATTATACGTAGCTCAATTTGGCTATAATCGGCAGCGACAATTTTATAGCCATCGGCCGCTATAAACGCTTCACGAATACGACGCCCTTCTTCTGAGCGAATTGGAATATTTTGTAAATTAGGATCGGTTGAACTTAAACGCCCAGTTGCCGTTACGGCTTGATGATACGAGGTATGCACACGCTGCGTTTTCTCGTTAACCATTAACGGTAATTTGTCGGTATAGGTTGATTTAAGCTTTGATAAACCACGGTGCTCAATAATTACTTTAGGCAGTGGATAGTCGTGCGCTAATTCTTGTAATACTTCTTCTGCGGTAGAAGGCGCGCCTTTAGGCGTTTTTTTAATTATTGGCAGTTCCAGTTTTTCAAACAACAATACTTGTAGTTGTTTTGGAGAACTTAAATTAAATTGTTCACCCGCTATTTCATACGCTTCTTTTTCCAGCTCCAATAAACGCTCGCCTAAGCGTTGGCTGTGCGCAGCAAGCATTTTGCTGTCTATTGCTACACCGGTGCGTTCAATATCAGAAATAACATTAACCAGTGGCATTTCTATATCTTCGAATACTGATTTTAGTTTTTCGTCAGCGGCTAATTTTGGCCATAAAACTTGGTGTAAACGCAGCGTAATATCTGCATCTTCAGCGGCATAGGGGCCGGCTTTATCTAGCTCTACTTGATTAAAAGTAAGTTGCTTTTTACCTTTACCAGCAATATCTTCAAAGCTGATATTTTTATGGCCTAAAAATTTAAGTGCCAGTGAATCCATATCATGGCGCGTACCCACACTGTTAAGCACATACGATTCAAGCATGGTATCAAACTTAATACCGTTTAATTCATAACCCGCATTTGCTAATACGCTTTTATCGTATTTAAGGTTTTGCCCTACTTTAGCTTTTTTGGCATCGGCTAGAATAGGTCCTAATTTTTGCATTACAAACTCAAGGCTTAGTTGCTCAGGTGCACCCGGATAGTCGTGAGCAACGGGTAAATAAGCAGCTTCACCGGCTTTTACCGCAAAGCTCATACCTACTAACTGTGCTTGCATGTAATCAAGGCTGGTTGTTTCTGTATCAAAGGCAAATAGCTCAGCATCATTTAGCTGCTCTATTAATGCATCAAACTGGCTCTCGGTTAAAATAGTTTCGTATTGTGCCTCTGCTACTTTTGGTACTTCGTTAGCCTCAGTGGGAACAGCTAAGTGTGTTTCGGTATCTTTAGGGTTATCGAGTAACTCAGCTAACCAACGACGAAATTCACATTCACCATAAAGCGCAATTAGCTCATCTTTATTGGGCTCTTGTAACTTAAAGGTATCAAGATCCGACTCAACCTCAACATCACACTTAATAGTAGCAAGTTGATAGCTTAAAGGCAGATGATCTAGCGCAGCTGCTAACTTTTCTCCTATTTTACCTTTGATCTCGCTGGCATTATCCATAACGCCCTGTAGCGATCCGTATTTTTCTAACCACTTAACCGCAGTTTTAGGACCACACCCTTCTACCCCTGGAATGTTATCTACTTTATCGCCCATTAAAGCTAAATAATCGATAATAAGCTCTGGGCCCACACCAAACTTTTCAACTACAGTAACAGGATCCGAGATACTGTCGGTCATGGTGTTTATAAGCGTTACATGTTCATTTACCAACTGCGCCATATCTTTATCACCGGTAGAAACCAGTACGTGGCGCTTTTGCTCTGAAGCTATGCGCGCAAACGTACCAATTACATCGTCGGCTTCAACACCTTCAATGCTAATAAGCGGAAAACCCATTGCCTTAATAATACGGTGGATTGGCGCTATTTGCGTGCGTAAGTCATCTGGCATTGGCGGACGGTTCGCTTTATATTCGCTATACATGTCATTTCTAAAGGTTTTGCCTTTAGCGTCAAATATAACCACCATATGCGAGGGATCATATTGTCTGATCAAACTTTTTAGCATGTTGATCACACCATATATCGCTCCGGTCGCTTCACCTTTTGAGTTAGTTAAATGTGGCGGTGAATGATAAGCACGAAATAAATATGAAGAGCCATCAACTAAAATAAGTGGGTTTTCGGGGATCTGAGCCATGGTGAATTTGGATCCTAAATACAAAAAGTAAGATAATTATAAGCATGCCATAAGGCAGTGAATAAAACGACTGCGAATTAATACTACTGATGTTGATTAATTCAGAACAAACTGTGGATAACTTTGTAGATAACAGCCACAGACCATTCTTCCAAAGCATTAAAAAACGCTTAGAAATAAAGTTAACTGGTTGTTTTTACTAAAAAAGATAGTACGAGGTTCTTTTTTTATTATTTTTTTACCAATGTGGAAAAAAGTTTTAAGCGTTACATCCGCTGTTAGTCATTGCCATTATTTGCATCCATTTAAATAACTGGACGAGCATTCTAGCATAATGGATCAAAGATCATAGCGATCCTTTATAATTTTTTTCACTGTGGTTGATCACCAAATGGCATATACCCTATGATCACTCGCTTAGCGAACAGTAACTATACAAATAATTTTTCAAACAGATTATTTTTGCCATGTTAAACTTGAAGGTCTGTTGATCTTTCAAGATTGAGTTTGCAGCAGTGTGTTTGGTATTTAGGCAAGGCAGAGCCTATGTGGTGTGGTTATTCCCTATAAATAGGCGATAACGCAGCATTAATGCCAAACATGCGCTGCCCGAAGGGTCTGTCTAGGGGCGGTTAACTCTTTGTTAGGGGCATGAGCAGGATGCAAAAGCTTTGCTCGGTTTTTACTTATTTACACATAGATGTAAGCCAGTAGAATAACGCAGGAGCAGTTATCGAGCCTACTAGGTTACAAACCTCGCGCCGCGATCAAATCGCTCCTAGTTTGAACGAATTTTAATCCGCAAAGGTTAACAGACCCTAATCTATCGAACTAAATTTTAGTTTGCCGACTTAAACGGAGCAGATAAAAAATGAAAAAAGTTGCAGTAATTTTAGCCGGTTGTGGCGTTTATGATGGTAGTGAAATTAATGAAGCCGTTTTGACTTTATTACACATAGCAAAAAATAGTGCAAGTTATCAATGCTTTGCACCCGATATAGCGCAGCATCACACCATTAATCACCTCACTGGTGAAGAAACCACCGATAATCGTAATGTACTTGTAGAAGCAGCGCGTATTGCTCGCGGCGAAGTAAAAGCGATTACTGAGCTGGACGTTACACAGTTTGACGCTTTAATTGTACCGGGTGGTTTTGGTGCTGCAAAAAATCTATCTGACTTTGCTATAAAAGGGCCACAGGCAAGTATTAATGCTGACGTGTTACATGCCTGTAAAGCGTTTGCCAATACCAATAAAGCGGCGGGCTATATGTGTATTGCTCCTAATTTAATTCCTTTTATTTATCAGCAAGCACACCTAACTATAGGTAATGATAGTGACACAGCTAATGCACTTAACACCTTAGGTGCTCAGCATGTCACCTGCGCAGTAGATGATATTGTTGTAGATCAGCAGTATAAGCTAGTAACAACACCAGCCTATATGCTGGCACAATCTATACTCGATGCCGATGCTGGAATAGCTAAACTGGTGAGTGAAGTGCTCGCACTAAGCTGATTTTTGAGCAATATGATCTATTTAGATTTTTGTAACTTAGAATAACAGTTACTCTGTTTAACCATTTAGTAAACTGCTGTTTTTATTGAGTTAACGCAATCTTTAGTCGATTTAATCAATAAAATCTACTCTTAGCATTTTATAAATTGCTTAGGGGAGTTATAATTGTTTTAAATTCCGTCATTTACAATCGTGATTGATCACGTTCAAATTGAAGTGGGCAAGGCAAAATGAAAAAACTATCAGCTGCAGCATTACTAATGCTAGCAACCACCGCATACGCACAGCCATATGATAACTCTATGACTGCCGATGCAATCAAAAAACGTCTCGCACCGATTGGTGCTGTATACCTTGAGGGTGACAAAGTGGCCGCTCCTGCAGCCCCTACTGGCCCACGTTCTGGCGAGCAAGTATATCAAGCTTCATGTTTTGCGTGTCACGGTACTGGTGCGTTAGGCGCACCTAAATCGGCTGATGATTGGTCACCTCGCCTTGCTAAAGGTAATGATGTATTACTCGATCACGCACTGAATGGTTTTAATGCAATGCCGCCAAAAGGTACTTGTATGGATTGTTCTGAAGACGAAATTAGTGCCGCAATTAACTTTATGACAACTAAGTAAAAGCCTACTAAAATCAATAAATAAAAAGGTTTACCTAAGGTAAGCCTTTTTTAATGCTTTTTATCTACTTTTAACCGCTATTTTAACGAATATATACTTGACGCTAATAGTTAAAAATGAAATTATAAGCGCAATTAGTATACAATAAAAACACAACTGGTTAACATCATTGGAAGATAAATTAACAGTACCTAGTAACTTAGCGCATCAAAATAAACGTCTTAAAGCGCTACTGAAAAAGTACAAGCATGCACATCATCTACAAAATGCCCTGATCCTATTATCAGAGCAAGCCAGCACGGTTGCAGAACTTACCTTACTCTATCCCGCTATACACGATATTTTGCAAAAGTACGTACCAAGCAAAAGTTTTTATGTTGTACTTTCTAACAGACACACAAACTTATTAGAACTTTCTTATTTTTCAGACGAAAAAGATGGTCTTGCTATTGCCCTTAATCAGCATAATAGTTTTAACGAAGGTGCAACTGGTTATGTATTTAAACAAGGTAAAACAACCTACTTTACTAAGCAACAAATGCAAGATGCTGCTAATAATGGTTTATTTAAAGCTTTAGGTACGCCTGCTGAGCACTGGATTGGCGTGCCTGTATTTCAAGAAAAAAGCATTATAGGCGTACTTGCAGCACAAAGTTACGACACAGAGCAAGGATACAGCCCTCAACAAATACAATTACTAGAGGTTATGTCGCTGTACTTAGCTACCGCAATAGAGCGAGTAAAAAAGCGCGAGCAACTCGAAGCCGAAGTTAAAATTCGCACCCAAGCACTTACACAAAGTAACGCAGCGCTTAACCTTGAAGTCGAACAACGTAAACGAGCCCTACAACGCCAGCAAATTTTATTTAAAATATCGGAGCTGGCAACACAAGCTAAAAATATTGATGATGTATATTTACAACTGCATGAAATTATAAAGTCGATAACCTATGCTGATAACCTTTATATTGCACTTTATAACAAAGATTCTGGCTGGCTAAGCTTTCCTTATTACGTAGATGAATTTAAAAAGAACCCTCAATCAAGGCGTTTTTCTAAAGGCTATAGTGAGCTGGTAATTAGCACCGAAGAAACTCAGCTTATACATCCCGATAGAGCAAAAGCGCTTATACAAGATGGCACAGTACAACGCACTTCACCTGTGCCTGAAAAGCAAATGGCTACTAGTTGGCTTGGCGCACCATTAAAAACATCACAAGGTGTTATTGGTTTAATTGTTTGCCAAGCGTATAACAATAAACATATTTTTAGCCAAGATGATTGCGAACTCATCACCTTTGTATCCCATCAAATTGCTACAGTATTACAAACAAAATTAGCTAATATCGCACTTAAAAAGAGTCATCAGGAGCTTGAGTTTCGAGTTGACGAAAAAACTAAAGAGTTACGCCAAGCTAACCTACATTTACAAATGCAAATTGATGAGCGAAAAAAAATAGAGCAGCAGCTTTATCACGACGCGCATCACGACTCGCTGACCGGTTTAGCTAACCGAAGCTTATTTTTAACTCAACTTGAAAAAACCCTGCAAGAATATCATCGCTTTGTAGAGCAACACTTTGCCGTATTATTTATTGATTTAGATAAGTTTAAAAGTATTAACGACCAACTTGGCCATCATGCCGGGGATCAGTTTTTAATTAGCGTGAGTAAGCTATTTTCGCAGTGTATTCGCGAGCACGACTTATTAGCGCGCTTAGGGGGGGATGAGTTTGTAATTTTATTGACTCATTTAACCGAGCCTCAACAAGCAGAAGATGTTGCAAATAGAATAATTAACTTAATGGCAGAACCATTTTGTTTTAAAGGCTCGTCACTGCAAAGTGGTGCAAGTATTGGTATAACTTACTCTAACCAAAGCTATAAAAATACGGATGAAATAATGCGTGATGCCGATGCCGCTATGTACTACGCTAAAAACTCAGGTAGAAACCGCTATGAGCTATTCCACCCGCTATTAACGCAAGCAATACCAGAGCAGCAATCACCAGTACTGCATTACCTTGAACAGCTACCGATGAACTTTAGAAGTTCTGAGATCATTACTCTTGATGAAAATTGCCAGTCTGAGTCATTGCTAGAGGCATTTGGCGAGCACCCTATATTGGGCTATACCAGTTTTGATATTCTAAAAAAGTTTGCCTGCGATAAAGAGCAACATCTTAATGTTGAACTACAGCTACTGCAACAAGCATACACACAAACAAGTAACGCTAACTTAAACGTCGGCTTACTACCTTGCTCTAGTTTGTTATTGGCCCATCCTGAGTTTAATTTATTTACTGATGCTTTGAGCCAATGCGAAAACAAAACACAGCTTTGCTTACTCTTTGACGAGCAAGAAATTCGTTATGCTAGTGCAACACAAATTGAAAATTTAAAGCAATTATCTTTAAACGGCTACTCTATTGGGTTAAATAATTTTGCTAAAGATAAATGCGAGCTTAACTTACTTAGCGAAATTGATTTTGACTACCTACTACTAAGCTCGACATTTAGTAAACGTATTTTGCAGCAAGCTAGCTACGACCTACAACTGCAGGGAGTACTTGCCATTACTAAAATTAAAAACACTAAAGTAATAGCAAAAGGCCCTGCTATATTAAATTTTAGAGCTCTATTAGATAAACACGGTCTAGGATTTTTTATCGGTAAACAGTCTGCACTTAACAGTAGTTTGCAGCCCTCTATTAGTCACTCTGAATCACTGCAACGTTAACCAATTTATTCAGGTTTTTTAAGCATAGCGCGTAGATTAGCCACACGCGCCTGACCTTTTTCCATTCGCTCGGCTTGGCTATTAGGTGCTTTTTTATTCTCGAATGCTAAATCGTCTTGTGGTAGTTCTTGTACAAAACGACTGAGCTCTGTTTGTGATGTTTCGCCAAATTGACGACGTATTTTAGCATAAGTTAAGGTGAGCTCTTGTTGAGCTCGGGTGATCCCAACATACGCAAGGCGACGCTCTTCATCTACGTTGTCCTCATCAATACTTACCTGATGCGGTAGCAAGCCCTCTTCCATACCCACCATAAACACGTACGGGTACTCTAGTCCCTTTGATGCATGCAAGGTTGATAACTGCACCGCGTCGGCTTCATCTTCTTCTTCGTTACGCTCTAACATATCGCGTAATGTAAGTTTGCTCACTACTTCGGCCAAGGTCATGGGCTCGTTATCGGCGTCGCCGGTTAGCATGTCGGTGATCCACCGATATAACTCCGATACGTTTTTCATCCGCATTTCAGCCGCTTTGGCACTAGGTGATGACTCGTATAAATACGCTTCGTAGTTAATGTTACGCACTAAATCTTTAACCGCTTCTAGGGTATCACCGCGCACCGCGTTGTCTGATAGCTCCACAACCCAACGTGCAAACCCAGTAAGTGCGTTCAAACCACGCCCTTTTAGCCTATAACCTAGGTCATTATCAAAACAGGTAGCAAATAAACTCATGTGCTTTTCATTTGCGAGCGTACCCAGCTTTTCAAGTGTCACCGTGCCTATTTCGCGCCGTGGCGTATTTACTATACGTAAAAATGCATTGTCATCGTCTTGATTAACCAGCAGCCGTAAGTAGGCCATAATATCTTTAATTTCTGAGCGCGAAAAAAACGACATACCACCGCTAATTTTGTATGGAATACGGTTACTCATTAACGATTTTTCAAAGCCTCGCGCTTGGTGATTACCACGATATAAAATAGCGTAATCTTTGTAGCTAGTGCGTTTCATAAACTTATGCGAAATAATTTCAGCCACTACGCGCTCAGACTCATGTTCTTCATCACGACAACCAATTACTTTTATTGGCTCACCATAACCGAGTTCACTAAACAGCTTTTTTTCAATGTCGTGCGGGTTGTTGGCAATTAATATATTAGCCGCTTTTAGTATTCGCCCTGCACTACGGTAGTTTTGCTCCAGCTTAATAAGTCTAAGCCCGGGGAAGTCTTTACTTAATAACACTAAGTTTTGCGGACGCGCACCGCGCCATGAATATATCGATTGATCGTCATCGCCTACCACAGTAAAGCGGGCGCGTTCACCTACTAACAGCTTAACAAGTTGGTATTGGCTGGTATTGGTATCTTGGTACTCATCCACCAGCAAGTATTTAAAGCGTTGCTGCCAGCGCATCCGTGAGGTGGCATTATTAGTAAGGAGCAAAGTAGGGATCATTATTAAGTCATCAAAATCTAGTGCATTGTAAGCACGTAACTGGTTTTGATAGCGACCATAAAGCTGTGCAAATAATGCTTTTTGTGGCTCTTGCGCTTCGCGGATTGCTTGTTCTGGTAAAATTAATTCGTTTTTCCAGCTACCAATTGCCATTTTTAATAGCTTGAGTAGGTCTTTATCATTTTTAAGTTCGTCTTCGGTTAAATCATTTAATAACTGGTTGGTATCTTGATCGTCAAATAGCGAAAAACCCGGCTTAAAGCCCAGTGTACTAAGTTCTTTTTTGATAATTTCTAAACCCAGCGTATGAAATGTAGATACCCAAAGCCCTTTGGCATCTTGCTTGCCAAGTGTTTGCAAAACACGCTCACGCATCTCTTTAGCAGCTTTATTGGTAAAAGTAACCGCGGCAATATTACGCGCTTTATACTCACACTGTTTCACTAAATATGCGATTTTATTAGTAATAACACGCGTTTTACCAGAGCCAGCTCCAGCAAGCACTAAGCATGGCCCACTAATATATTTTACCGCTTCATCTTGTTTAGGATTGAGTTTCATAACGACCAAAGAGATTTAAAAAGACGGGCAATTTTAACGTAACCATTACAGCGAGCATAGCAATTGCACTAATTAATTCGATAAAGATCAACCTGTGTTAAATACACTGGCTATAAGGTAATATTAGTTATTATAAATTCTGGGCAACAGCCAAGGGACGAACATGATTAATCCAGCAAAACTTGAAGAAATTGCAAAGCAAATCACTAGTAATATGCCACAAGGCGTAAAAAACTTAGCCGATACACTCGAAGGTAAAACCAAACAAGTTTTACAAAACAAGCTTGCTGAGATGGACTTTGTAAGTCGTGAAGAGTTTGATGTACAAAGCCAAGTACTGATCCGTACACGTGAAAAGCTAACTGAGCTTGAAGCTAAAGTTGCACTGTTAGAGCAACAACTTAGCACTCAGCCAAATGCTGAATAATATATACGCTTAAAGTAAAAAAGCAGCCAAGGCTGCTTTTTTGTTTTGTAATAGTGCTAATTAATTAAATAACCTGAACTCTAGTTAAGGAACTTACTAACATATTGAATTATAATTATATTTATTTTCTCTAGCCAGAAGTTTTCAGTGAAAACAAGGCGAATTTACGCGTCAATAGCTGGCCTATTGCAAGTAAATTCAACGCAGTTAGCGCTGAAAATAGCTGCTTGAGATAGATTTATTATCCGGAGCTCAGGTTAAATAGCTCATCAAGTACATAGTAAGCTAAATTGCTCTGCTGCGCGCAACTCACAACCAGCATTTTTTGCGCTACTTGCTCCCCAGTTATTGGTTTATAGCGTTTTAAAAGTGGCAGGCGAGTTATAATGGGTAAAATAACACTGCCAATTTTCTCAGCCACTCTAAACTGCTTACGGTTACCTAATAATAACGACGGCTGAAAAATACTGATACGTGCAAAAGGCAGTTGCTTAACCTGCTCCTCTAGTTGCCCCTTCATTTTTAAATAAGGGCTAGTGCTGTGCGCATTTGCACCACTTGATGACACCAAGCAGTAATGTTGCACACCATTACTTGCGGCTAATTGCGCGGCAATAAATTGATAATCAAAATCAACTCTTCGCTGCGCCGCAATTGAGCCGGCTTGCTTTTTAGTAGTACCTAAACAAGAAAAAAACACATCGCCTTTAAATAATGCAGCATATTGAGTTAACTCATCAAACTCAATTATATGATTAACGAGTTTTGGATGACGTATGCTTAGCGCACGACGGCTTAAGGCAATTACATTAGAAAAATACGCGCTTTGTAGTAACTTTTTTAATAACTCATTTCCTACTAACCCTGTTGCACCTATAATTACCGCCGTTTTTGTCATCGCTTTAATTATCCATGGTCAAGTTTTGAAAACACGTGTTGCACGGCTTTTTTATAAGTGTCGGCTTCTTCTGATGCACAAGTTACTACTGACTCTAGGTCATGTAGGTGGCCATTTTCTAGGCCGTAAACCCAACCATGAATCGATAAACTTTGTCCACGTGCCCATGCGTCTTGTACTATATTAGTGCGCGCTACATTACGTACCTGCTCAATTACATTAAGCTCTATTAAACGGCTTAAACGCTCTTTTTCAGGCACTGCATTTAATTGCTCTAGGTGCTTCTCTTTTACATCACCAACATGGCGCAGCCAATTATCAATAAAGCCAAAGCGGGCTTCATCTAGTACTGCTTGTACACCACCACAACCATAATGCCCCACCACCATAATATGTTTAACTTTTAATACTTCAACAGCATATTGCATTACCGATAAACAGTTATGATCTGTATGTACAACTACGTTTGCTACGTTACGATGTACAAATAGCTCACCTGGGAGTAAATCTACAATTTGATTGGCTGGCACGCGGGAGTCGGAACAACCAATCCATAAGTACTCTGGATTTTGCTGCATTGATAGTATTTTAAAAAAGTCAGGATCCGCTTTACTAGTGCGATCTGCCCAACGTTTATTATTGTCGAATAAATTTTTTAGCTTTCTCATTGCATCTCTTTTCAGTTCGAAGACGGGTAATTTGCCAAGATCAAAATATTGCGCGGTGTTAACTGTTTTGCGCAAAACGTTTTAATACTGACTTGATAGCCTTGCTGCTGTAAATATAAAGCACGATCGAGCACAAGCCAAACTTCTATTGCTCTTCTGAACACATGTCGAACCAGTTCAATACGATCTGTTACTTTTATCTTGTCCTGCCCAATAAGTAAAAACTCATTATAATCAATCTCTTGTGGCAACTTTAACGACTTTTTGTCTGCAGCCCATGCACAAAATGATTTAAATGAATCTGAAAACACCGCCTTGTTAACCGACGGCACACTGACGTAATGTTGCTCATTAGTAATCGATTTTCGCAGGGCATCAAACCCGAGTCGCCATGCAACTTCAGTGTTACGCACTTTAACTATGCGTGAAGGCGCGGTGACCATTTCTTGAAGTGCGAGCTTTAAGTCGCGATGAGTTAAGTTAAGGAGACTTTGTTGTGCAAGCGTACTCATTGCTAGGTAATTATCTGGGGTAAATAAATGATAACAACAAGGAGAAAAACTAATGTTAGAGACTTTAGCTACACTGGCCTGCTGCATAAAAGCTTGATGTAAACCGCCGCAAGCATGTAAAGCGACTGCGTGCATATCGGCTTTAAAAAAAGCAGTAATGTCATCCTTCAATACATCTGCTTGGCTAAAGTGCATAGCTAAGCCTTGCTGCTTTGCACTGTGCTGCCCTTGCTCACATAATTGCGGTTGCAGCTCTATACTGTGCACGCTTTTAGCACCATTAAACGCTAGCATACGCCCGAGGTGCCCTTTACCCGCGCACCATTCTAAAACAGGCTTGGTACTACTGGGTAAAGCCGCTACAAAATCTTGCAGCTGCTGAAACTTCCGCCCTTTTATACCGTTACTAAGCCAAAACGGATAGTCACTGCGCGTTAAGTTCGCTGTTGGTAACTCACACAAATTTACCAGCTGTTCAAGTTGCTCAATATGCGGCTCAAAAAATTGATATAACTGTTCTTCATTGCCATCTAATTGGGCAACTTCTTCATCCGTTAAATTATTTAAAGGCTCTTGTAGCTCAGGCCAAGGTAGTGCATCAAAATCAAATGCCGTACATTGCCAATATTGGCGATTACGCATAAGGAGAGAATCAAGTGCAGAAAACTGCTCAGCTAAGGTCATATCAACTTAAAATAAATAAACACAATTAATTATAGCAGCTCAGCCCACTGTCATTAAGTGGTTATTTTTTGAAGATTAAACGTAAATACAGCGGGATAGAAATAATGCTGATAATAATTGCTGCCAGTAACATCCATGAAAGCTGTAATCTTTCGGGCTCCTGATACTTATATATAAAACTAGCTTTTACTTTGTCAAAATCACTTTGTTCAACACCATATAAATCAGCTATTAAGCGCCACTTTGCCATCGACATATTACCTAGGTGAGTACTGGGTACTGTAACATAGCCTTTTAATACCTCGGCTTCATAAGCTAGCTGATGGGGGCTTTTATGCGGTGCATATTGCTGAGTTACTGCTATCGCTTCATCCATATTCATCATTGCATAACGCCAACCTTTAAGACTTGCCTGATAAAAGCTTTCTACTGTTTGCGGGTGGTTTTTAAGCATACTTTGGCTAGTAAACAAAATATCGGCATACAGATCCATACCGTACCTTTGCGGACAAATAAGTCTGTGAGCAATTCCTTGTTGCGCCATGTAATAAGGTAGGTCGGTTACATACACTTGCATTGCATCTACTTTATTGTCAATCCATGCGCGGGTCGGATTATCACCTTCATAATGGGCTAAGCGGTCGGTATTAATGCCACTGCGCTGGAGCATAATTAATAACTCAGTATTCTCTCTTTTACCGCTGGTAGTGACTCGTTTAGTAATAAAGTCTCGTGCATGAAAAATATCAGAGCTGTCTTTAACCATCCAGCAATAAGGGGAAAACTGCAATATAGCAGCCATTGCCACTAAAGGTTTACCGGCAATGCGTTGCTGTAAAACACCAGAATGACCAATGCCAAACTGCACCTCACCTTGTGCTACTGCATCAAAACTGTCGGGCATACTTAACTTGGCAGGGAGTATATTTACATCCAGCCCGACCTCTTTATAAAAGCCTTTATGCTTGGCCATATAATAGCCGGCAAATTGAAATTGATGAGTCCATTTTAATTGCAATGTAACCGGTTCTTGCGCCTGTAGCTGGCAACAAAAAAGCCCTAAAACAATGATTAGTCCTTTAATTAGCAACGAGTTCCCCTCAAAGCATATTATTATTTATTGATAATAATATGTAAAAAACATGATAAAGCAAGCACCTCAACGAGGTGCTTGTTAATAAAGAGGGTTATGCCGAAGCGAGTTTATCGACGTTTTTGCCCTGAGGCTGCGAGGTTAAAAACTGGGTAAAACACGGGTTATTTGTTTCATCTTGTACGTTATAGCCTAAGCGATTTAAGTGCTCATTAAACACATCAAATTGGCTTGGTTCAATTGCAAAACCTGCTAATACATTCCCCGTAGAGCCACCATGATTACGATAATGAAATAAAGTAATATTCCAATTACTGCCTAAGGTATCTAAAAAGCGTGCTAATGCGCCCGGGTATTCAGGAAACTCAAACTGTAATAAACGTTCATGTAATTGCTCAGGTGCTTTACCTCCAACCATATAACGCACATGTAACTTAGCGAGTTCGTTATCCGATAGGTCGCAAAATTGATAATTGTTATTGGTTAGATCTCGCTTTAACTCTTCTAGCTCTTGTAACCCTTGACGTAGCGCAATACCTACAAATATTTGCGCATCGCCGGGCCCTGCATAACGATAATTAAACTCGGTAATAGCGCGCCCACCTAACGAGGCACAAAATTGTTTAAAACTGCCTTTTTCTTCATTAATGGTAACGGCTAATAGCGCTTCGTTTTTTTCGCCAAGTGCGGTGCGCTCTGCTACATAACGTAAGCGATCAAAATTTAAATTAGCTCCTGAAAGCACGGCAGCTAAATGCAGCCCTTTTAACCCCGATTGCTGACTCCACTTTTTCAGCCCGGCAGTGGCAAGCGCGCCTGAAGGCTCGGCAATGGCACGCGTAGATACAAAAATATCTTGCATGGCGGCGCATATCTCATCGCTGCTTACGGTAACTACGTCGTCGCAAAACTTTTGCGCTAATCTAAACGTTTCAGTGCCAATAATTTTAACCGCCACACCATCGGCAAAACTACCAACTCTATCAAGCTCTACTGGCTTACCCGCTTTTAGTGCGGCTTGTAAGCAGGCACTTTCGTCGGCTTCTACCCCTATTACTTTAATATCAGGGCGCAGTGATTTTATATATACCGCCATACCAGCAAGCAAACCGCCGCCGCCAACGGGAATAAATACCGCATCAAGCTCGTTTAACTGCTGCATTAGCTCACGGGCTACTGTGCCTTGCCCTACAATTACGTCTGGGTCGTCAAATGGCGGTACAAATATACCGTTGAGTTGCTCTGTAAGTTCTAGCGCATGGGCTTTAGCGGCATCAAAGTGATGACCATGTAATACTACTTCACCACCAAGTGCACGCACTGCACTTACTTTTATTTCTGGGGTAGTTACTGGCATAACTATAGTTGCCTGATGCCCTAAATGTGAGGCACTCAGCGCCACACCTTGAGCATGATTTCCCGCAGATGCAGTAATCACTACTGAGCCTTTAGGCAGCTTGTTAAGTTTATTAAATGCACCACGTAATTTAAATGAGTACACCGGCTGCTGGTCTTCGCGTTTTAGCCACACATGGTTGCCCAGCTTAGTACTGAGTTCGGCCATTTTGCTAACCTCAGTTACTTTAGCCAGCGGCTCCATGTTTGCTTGAATAATTGCACGAAAATAATCGAGTTCTTGAGAAACCATAATTAACTAAGCTCCTCTAGTTTGGCTAAATCGCGCACTGCACCTTTATCGGCACTGGTAGCAAGTAGCGCATATGCTTTAAGCGCAGATGATACATAACGCTGACGATCAAGCGGTTTATAAGCCTGCTTGCCACGCGCTAGCTGTTTTTGTTTACGAGCTTCGAGCTCTGCATCGCTAAGCGCTAAAGTAATTTCGCGAGTAGCAATATCAATAATTATTTTATCGCCGTTTTCAACGTAGGCAATCGCACCACCACTAGCCGCTTCTGGTGATACATGGCCAATTGATAAGCCTGATGTGCCGCCAGAAAAACGACCATCAGTGATCAAGGCACATTTTTCTGCTAAGCCTTTTGACTTTAAGTAACTGGTTGGATAAAGCATTTCTTGCATTCCAGGCCCGCCTTTTGGCCCTTCATAACGAATAACCACTACATCGCCGGCTTTTACTTCGTCGTTTAAAATACCTTCTACCGAATCATCTTGCGACTCATACACCACGGCAGTACCTTCAAAATGTAGCATGTCATCAACTACACCCGCGCTCTTTACAACACAGCCATCAACCGCTAAATTGCCCGACAGTACGGCTAAACCACCATCTTGACGAAAAGCGTGTTCAACACTACGAATACAACCATGTTCGCGGTCGTTATCGCCCTCATCCCAACGGCATTCTTGGCTCATTGCTTTAGTAGTGCGAATACCCGCAGGGCCTGCACGATAAAATTTGCGAGCAGCTTCGTTAGTTGGGTCTGTTGCATCCCACTTTTTAACTAGCTCAGCCATTGTTGACCCAGCGACATGATTTACCGACATATCAACTAAGCCTGCTTTACCCAACTCACGTACAATTGCCATCATGCCACCAGCGCGGTGTACATCTTCAATATGATATTCTGGCGTAGCGGGTGCTACTTTACATAAAAAGGGCGTTTTACGAGATAGTGCATCAATGTGCGACATATCAAAATCAACACCTGCCTCTTGCGCCGCAGCAAGTAAATGTAATACCGTATTTGACGAGCCGCCCATGGCTATATCTACTACCATGGCGTTCATAAAGGCTGTTTTGTTAGCAATCGCGCGTGGCAATACTTCTTGGTTATCTTTTTGGTAATACTCGCGGCACAAATCAACAATGCGTGCGCCCGCTTCAACATATAATTGTTTACGGTCTTTATGCGTTGCTAGCGTAGTACCGTTACCCGGTAGTGCTAAACCAATGGCTTCAAGTAAACAGTTCATAGAATTGGCAGTAAACATGCCTGAACACGAACCACATGTAGGACATGCTGAGCGCTCCACTTGCTCTGAATCTGCATCACTTACCGACTCATCTGCACCTTTAACCATGGCGTCTACCAAATCGAGTTTAATATCGATATTAGCAAGTTTAGTTTTACCGGCTTCCATCGGACCACCCGATACAAATATAACCGGAATATTTAAACGCAACGCTGCAAGCATCATTCCTGGGGTAATTTTGTCGCAGTTTGAAATACAAATCATCGCATCGGCGCAGTGGCCATTAACCATGTACTCAACCGAGTCGGCAATTAGGTCGCGTGATGGCAGTGAATACAACATGCCACCATGGCCCATAGCAATACCATCATCTATCGCTATGGTGTTAAATTCTTTTGGCACGCCACCCGCTTGGGTAATGGTTTCAGCCATCAATTCGCTCAGCTGATTAAGGTGCACATGCCCAGGTACAAATTGTGTAAATGAGTTTACAACCGCAATAATCGGCTTTCCGAAATCGCTATCTGTCATTCCTGTTGCACGCCATAATGCACGAGCACCTGCACGTTTTCGACCTTCGGTTGTTGTTGCACTTCTTAATTTTGCCATGGTTACCTCTGTTTTGCTGCTTTATAAGCAAGCATTCCTCATTCTTAGTTATTGAGTAAGTTTATTAACCCACTCTGCAATTGTTTACTGCGCGCACACTTAAACCACTTGTTGCTGTAAATTTTGTAAAGTAACGGCTTTTACGTCCACCAGCTTATTTAGCTGGCTGGTTAATAAGTGAATTGGCTTATCGCTGTCTACCGTCATGGTTACATGGTATTGGCCATCGTCTATATTGAGTTGAAAATGGGTTAAGTCAAAACCACGATGACGTACTACGCGTAAAAAACGCTCTACAGCAATACTTTGATTTTTTAAGGCGATTGTTAAACTATGTTTCATTGTGCTTTCCCCGTCATCATTTCATCGTTAGCTGCACCTGGTGGTACTAGCGGCCATACATTTTCTTTATTATCAATGCAGGCATGTACTATGTATGGACCTTTACTATTAACCAGTGCAGTTATTGCATCGTCAACTTGATTAGCATGGGTTATGGTTTGCCCTGGTATACCAAATACCGCTGCTAGCTGCACAAAGTCTGGATTATCTGAAAGGTCAGTTTCTGAGTAGCGCTCTTCAAAAAACAGCTCCTGCCATTGACGTACCATACCTAAGCGTTGGTTATCTAAAATAAGTATTTTTACTGGTAAATTATTACGACGAATTGTTGCCAACTCTTGAATGTTCATCATGATAGAGCCATCACCAGATACCGTAATAACAAAGTCATCGGGGCGCGCTACTTGTGCACCAATTGCCGCAGGTAAACCAAAGCCCATAGTGCCTGCACCACCACTACTTAAGTGATTACTGGGATGATTAAATTTCATATGCTGGGCCACCCACATTTGGTGCTGACCTACATCGCAGCACACGACACCCGTTTTAGGCATACGTTGGCTAAGTTGATTAAGTAAATAGGGTGCAAATACCTTGTCGCCCGGATAGTCGTAACGCCATGCATATTTAACCATCATTGCTTTGTTATAATCGCACCATGCTTGCGGAGTTACAAAGCACTCTAATGCAGGTAAGGACGTTTTTAAGTCAGCAATTAAAGAAGCTTTTGCTGGTTTACGCTTACCGACTTCTGCGGCGTCTATGTCTAAATGAATTACTTTAGCGTTTGCAGCAAACTTTGCTAAGTTGCCGGTAACACGGTCATCAAACCGCGCCCCAATACACACTAGTACATCGCATTCTTGCACCGCTAAGTTAGCAGCTTGGCCGCCGTGCATACCTAGCATACCTAAGTAATACTCGTAATCGGGTAACACACTGCCCAGCGCTTTAAGTGTGGCAACCGCTGGCATGTGGGTTTTATTTAAAAACTGCATCAACTGGGCTTGTGCATCCGCTGATTGCACTCCACCACCTACATAAGCAACCGGCTGTTTAGCTTCACTAAGCAGTTGATTAGCAATAGCAACTTGCTTTAAATCAAGTTCTGGTAAGTACTCGTCTGCTGCTAGCCAAGGCTGAAATGGCACTTGCGCCATTTGAATGTCTTTTGGGATATCTACGAGTACGGGCCCTGGGCGACCGCTTTGCGCTAAGTGCATGGCCTCTTGCAGTATTTCGGCTAAGTCTTCGGCTCGCTCTACCATGTAACTGTGCTTAGTACACGACAGCGACATACCTAACACATCTACCTCCTGAAAGGCATCTGAACCAATCGCTGCGGTAGGCACTTGCCCGGTAATTGCTAATAATGGCACTGAGTCCATCATCGCATCGGCAAGAGCAGTAATTAAGTTAGTGGCACCAGGGCCTGACGTTGCAAAACACACTCCTAATTTACCCGTACTACGAGCAAAACCTACTGCCGCAAAGCCTGCACCTTGCTCATGCCGAGTAAGGTAGTGCTTGACTGGCGCGCCATACAAGGCATCGTAAATTGGCATAATAGCTCCGCCTGGGTAGCCAAATACTTCTTTTACGCCGTGTTTGGCTAATAAATCTATTGTTAATTCTGCGCCTGTCATTAATAAAACCCTCATTCCTCAGTGACAATTCAATCACATATTTTGCCGCTAAAACCAAAAAGCCCCCCGAACGGTTAAGTGCGGAGGGCTTTTAAATGCTTAAGTTTTTTAAAGCACTACGAAGCCCTCGCGGGAATAATCACCACGATAATAATCAGGACTAGGTTTAGTGCGTTTGCAAGCATGTAATTAATACCAAATGTTGTTAAATTATCGCAAAGGTTATTCCTTTGCTCTCTTTTTATATTAATACCGTGCTGAGCCCCTTAAGTCAACATCAAATTCAATTCAAATAAAAGACAAATAAGCAATTTAAGTGGTTTTAATATTCACTATAATTACCTGCTATGGTTTTTTTATGTGAATAGTTAAGCGCTATAAATTCCCTATTCTAATATGCCCTTTTTATGGTTTGATTAATTTTTAATAATACTCTGGGAATAAATTTATTTTACCCCCTCAGGAAATGCGTAGCTTCTCTTAAGCAGTTCTTAAGTGTTGTTGCATAACATGGCGTTGTTGTTTTAAACGAGCCTAAATATGCATTCACTTAGTCCTATATCTACACAGCAAAAACTTAATCGTGGTAAACGGTTTTACATTCACTGTAGCGCCAACGCTTTTGTAGTAATGATTGCCTGCTACTATTGCTTGGTTATAAATATTCCATTCATTCATGGCTCTTTTAGCGCCATTACTTCTTTAGCTTCTTTTTCGTGGCTATTTTTATTTTCAGTACCGCTATTACTACTCTGCCTGCTAATTATATTTTTTTCGATAGTGTCGGTTCGGTGGTTATTAAAGCCACTTAATTACTTTTTATTGGTTATTTCCAGTGCAGTACTTTACGGCACCTTAAATTATGGCGTGGTGTTTGATTATTCTATGATCCAAAACACCTTCGAAACTGATTCAAGCGAAGCATTAAGCTATTTAAATCCGCAGCTTATTGGCTTTTTACTGCTGTTTTGTGCCCTGCCTGTTTTTGTTTTAAGCAAAATAAAAATACACTTTACCCGCCCTCACCAAGAAGTACTTAGCCGCGTAAAGCTAGTTGTAGCGTGTTTGGCGCTTATAGTATTGGTGGTTACAAACTTTTATGCCGACTATGCTGCAACGGGCCGCAATAACCGCATTTTGAAAAAAGAAATTATTCCATTTCAGTATCTCTCTAGCGGCTATAAATATATGCGCGATCAGCTGCTGTATACCAATATGGAATTTAAAAATATAGATGCTGCACCTACCCTAATTGCGCCTAATACCAGTAGCGTAACCGTAATAGTGGTTGGTGAAACTGCACGAGCAGAAAACTTTGCTTATCAAGGTTATAAACGTAACACCAATTTTTATACCCAAAAACACGGCGTTACTTACTTTAATAATGTGGCATCTTGCGGCACGGCTACAGCGGTATCTGTACCTTGTATGTTTTCGTTGCAAACACAAACAAACTTTGATCGACTCGAAGCCGACAGCCAGCAAAACTTGATTGATTTGGCCCAGCACGCAGGCAGTGATGTACTCTGGGTTGATAACAACAGCGGCTGTAAAGACGTATGTACGCGAGTAGTTACTATCGACATACCTACAACAAAATCTACTTTATGTGATGGTAAGTACTGTTTTGATGAAGCGCTATTAGCTCCACTTAAACACAAACTGGCTAATTTAACCCAAGCTAACACCGTTATCGTACTGCATATGATGGGCTCGCACGGGCCAACTTACTTTAAACGCTACCCTGAACAATTTAAACAATTTACCCCAACCTGCGACAGAAGCGATATTCAAAATTGCTCATTTGATGAATTAGTTAATACCTACGACAACACCATTGCGTACAGCGACTTTGTTAACGCCCAAGTAATTGAGCAATTAAAAACGCTGCCAAACAATATAGATAAGCAATTTTTATATGTGTCAGATCATGGTGAATCTCTTGGCGAGGGCGGTGCTTATTTACATGGCTTTCCGTATAGCTTTGCGCCTAGCACACAAACCCACGTACCACTATATATGTGGGCTGATGAGCATAATCAGCGCATTACCAATACCTGCTTAGCTAATTTAGACACCAATGCTGCACGCTCACACAACAATATTTTCCACACCCTTTTAAATTTAATTGGCATTAACAGCAAAACGTATCAGGCATCGCTTGATCTACTTGCGAGCTGCCAAACAACACCAAGCGAAATACAACTATGAGCAATAAAACCGTTATAAAACGCCAAGGCTTAATGCGCCTTATTTTTACCTTAAGCCATTCTTTTAACGGCTTAAAATGGATGAGTCGATTTGAAGCGGCGTTTCAACAAGAGTTAGCACTGTTTTCGTTACTTGGTGTGTTTGTGTATCTGCAAGAAATTGCACTAAGCGATAAATTACTACTTATAGCCAGCCTGCTTTTTGTATTGTTTGCTGAACTAGTAAATACGGCAGTTGAGGTTGTAGTTGATAGGATTGGCAGCGAATACCATGAGCTTTCGGGTCTCGCTAAAGATATAGCCTCTGCCAGTGTGTTTATAGCCATGTTAATTGCCGCACTTATTTGGTGGGCTGTATTATGGGCTTAAAGCTAAATTTTATACCTAAAATAACGGGGCTAATAGTTAAAGTAATACCTCAGGTGAAAAATGCACTTGGCCCGGTATGGATTTTTGTTGTATTTGCTGTTTTAGCCCTTGGCTTTTTAACACTTGCTCGCTTTGGTTTAAGTGTATGGCAAGGGGAGCGTGTATTTGGATCGCATGCGTGGTTTTCTATATTTGTAGGTGGTTTAAGAGTTGATATAGCCACTTTAAGCTACATTATTATGCCCGTATTGCTACTTACTTTACTGATGCAGAGCGTAGGTTGGCAAAATAAAATACGCAGCCTAATTAAAATTTACTTAGTGGGTATGTCTGCTTTACTCGTTTTTTTTGAAGTGATTACCCCTACATTTATAAACGAGTATGATTTACGCCCAAACCGCTTATTTATAGAGTATTTAATTTACCCTAAAGAAGTCTCTAAAATGATTTTTTCGGGCTATAAATTAGAAGTACTTATTGCTGTTATAGCACTTATTTTAAGCTGCAAATTTGCAGGTAAAGTATTTAGCCATCAATGGCAAAGTAAGTCGTCACTAACAAGGTTAAATCAATCAATTTTAGCGTTAGTTTTAGTGTGCTTAACTATTTTAGGCGCGCGTAATTCATTAGGGCACAGACCACTTAACCCAGCCATGGTATCGTTTTCGACCGATCACTTACTTAACGACTTAACCCTTAACTCACTTTATAGCGTAGCATTTGCGGTAAAGCAGCTCTCTAATGAGCAATCTAGCCAAGATTATTACGGAAAAATGCCAGCAGATGAACTGCTCAGTATAGTGCGCAATAATATGCAAGATAGCCAAGCCACATTTACTGATAAAAGTGCGCCAACAAACACCTTTCATACCGCAACGAATAACACTAAACCAAAAAACCTAGTCATTATTTTACAAGAAAGCTTAGGGGCACGCTATGTAGGCACACTTGGCGGTTTACCGCTAACGCCTAATATTGACGCCCTTTATCAACAAGGTTGGGGGTTTGATAATTTATATGCCACTGGCACGCGCTCGGTGCGTGGTATTGAAGCGATAATTACAGGCTTTACGCCTACACCTTCGCGTGCAGTTGTTAAGCTTGATAAATCACAACGTGACTTTTTTACTATCGCTGACTTTTTAGCGAAGCAAAATTATAACACCCAATTTATTTATGGCGGCGAAAGCCACTTTGATAACATGCGAAGCTTCTTTTTAGGTAATGGCTTTAAAGATATTGTAGATACAAATAACTTTAATAAAATAGACTTTAATGGCTCGTGGGGCGCATCAGACGAAGACTTATACGACCAAGCTGATATCGAACTCACTAAACTTAAAAAACAAAATAAACCATTTTTAAGTCTTATATTTTCCAGCTCCAACCATAGCCCGTATGAATTTCCTGACGATAAAATAACCCTGTACGACAAACAAAAACAAACCCGCAATAATGCGGCAAAATACGCTGACTACGCGCTAGGTACATTTATCGAAAAAGCTAAAAAGTCGAGCTACTGGGACGATACGGTATTTATTGTAATAGCCGATCACGACTCGCGTGTATCAGGTGCTAGCTTGGTGCCAATTGATCACTTTAGAATTCCAGCGATTATTTTTGGTAAAGACATTGCCCATAAACGCGATAATCAACTAGCCAGCCAACTCGATATTCCCGTTACTTTACTATCTTTAATTGGCGTAAGTGGCAAACACCCTATGATAGGCCATGATTTATCAAAACCTATTAGCGACAACAAACAACGCGCAATGATGCAATACGACAAAAACTTTGCCTATATGCACGACAATAAAGTGGTGGTGCTACAACCGCAAAAACCAGCAACCACCTATACGTATAGTAATAATCAGCTTGTGCCATGTAAAAACGATGAGCAACTGATTAAAAAAGCCCTAGCCCATGCCAACCTAGGTAACTTAGCTTATACAAATGGTTGGTATCATTAACAAAGTGACTTGATAATAAAGCCTTGTTAAAGTAACAAGGCTATTTTTACAAATCGAGCAAAGATGAACATCCTCGTTATTGAAGACTCAGAAGCACTAAGGCGCAGCCTGCAAGTAGGCCTTGGCAACCTTGGTTTTACCGTAGATGAAACCGGTGACGGCTCAGAAGGATTAAGCATGGCACTTAGTGGAAACTACGACCTAATATTACTTGATTTAATGCTACCGAGTGTAGATGGCATGAGTATTTTGCAAGCATTGCGCAGCAGTAATAACCAAAGCCGTGTACTTATTTTATCTGCTCGTAGTGAGCCGCAAGATAAAATAAATGGCCTTATGAAAGGGGCTGACGATTATTTAACTAAGCCGTTTTCGTTTGAAGAACTTCACGCTCGCGTGCTTGCGCTACTTCGCCGTGGTTCACTGCAAAACCAACAAAATACGCTTACCGTAGGTGACTGTGTATTAGATCTTTCGCTAAAAACACTTCATTACCAGCAACATGCCATTGAACTCACTCGTAATGAATACAAAATAATAGAGTGCTTATTTAATGCCCCCGAGCGAGTATTAGGGCTGGAGCTTATAAGTGAAGCGGTGGTCGGTCAGTTCGATATGCTCTCTAAAAATGCGCTTGAAGCACATATATCAACCATACGTAAAAAAGTAAGACAGTTTGATGGCGAACTCCCTATAAAAAATAAACGTGGGTTTGGTTATGTCGCAACAACAAAGTAAAAGTCACTCAATAAAACGTAAACTCGTTAATAATATTAGCGCGGTGATCTCCGTTATATTATTCACTATATTTTTAACTGTTGATTTAAGTGTAGATTCTTGGGTAGAGGAGCAGTTTAATCAATCCCTCACTAATAAAGCTAACTACTTAAAAACCTTAGTAGAGGATGACAACGGTAAAGTTGAGTTTGAATTTTCGGGTAAATTTATGTCGGAATACGAACAAGCCGACGCCAGTGAGTTTTACCAATTATGGCATGGCAGCGAGGTGTTTGAGCGCTCTCAATCGTTACAACTGTATAAAAACACTCAACTGCCTTTTTTAGAACTACCTATAAACGAATCTAAAATAATTGATTACGACTTACCTAACGGACAAAGCGGCCGAGTACTTATAAGCCACTTTGTTGCTAAAAAAGATATTAGAAACACCAACGCATCAGCTACTATTAACAGTATGACCCTGGCAATAGCAGCCCCAACGGCCGAGCTTAATAAAGTACTGATCATTATTGATGTGGTGTTTATTCTCACCTGTGTGATTGGTGTATTTGGCGTGCGCTACTTGGTTACACGCATTGTAAATAAAGGGCTATTTCCGCTACACAACCTGAACGAGCAAATAAAACGTCTCGATATTACAACCGTGGCACAAACTATAGAAAGCGACTTTAAAGTAGAAGAAATAGAGCCTATACGCAATGAACTCAATAAATTCATTACTACTAATCAGCAGCTTTATAGTAATGAAAAACGCCTTACCAGCGATATAGCGCACGAGCTTAAAACTCCCATTGCAGAGCTAATAAGCTTATCCGAGGTCGCACTTAAATACCCAGATGACAAGCGTATTAGCGATACCTATACCAGTGACGTACTCAGTATTTCTGAGCGTATGAAAACCATTGTAAACAACCTGCTCTTATTGCAGCGCTCAACTAGCAGCATAGAATTAAACGCGCAAACTATCGTTTTAAATAATTTGCTCAAACAAACAATTAATGAGCTAACCTTTAAACACCCTAATATTGCCACCCGTATAAATAATACTATTGCAAATAATGTAACCATTATTGCTGACGAGTTTAGCCTTAATACTATTTTATGTAATTTAATAGATAACGCGTTATTTTATGGTTTAACGCAGCACAACATCGAATTAAGTGCCGTAAGTAACCCAAAATCCACTATCATTTCATTAAGTAATAAAGTGGCTACAGTATTGAGCGAACAACAATTACAAGCTATTTTCGACCCGCTTTATCAGCTAGATTCATCTAGAACTAATAACCACCGTCACGGTTTAGGGTTATCTATTGTGCAGAGCTTATGTAACTTAAATGGCTTTACTATTACGGCTAGTAATACCGAAAACAATACGCTAACGTTTATATTAACGCTGCCCTCCGGGTAAATTTAGGTTAGTATTTACACTACTAATTTTTGAGATTTTAAGGACAAACCATGAATGCTCTTACTCGTATTAGCCACTTTTTTATTGTGGCGTTACTTATAACATTTAGCCTTAACAGCTATGCTGCTCCTGCGTTATACAAAATAGAAAAAAACGGAGTTAATTCCTATTTATTTGGCACTGTGCACGTAGGCGACGCCAGCATGCAAGGCTTGCCTAAAAATGTAACTGATGCAATTGATGCAAGCTCTCAAGTTATTGTAGAGGTAGATATAAACAAACTAACGCCACTGCAAATGCAGCAGCGCTCTATGCCATTCATGCTACTAAAAAACGGTAAAACATTGCAAACTGAGCTCTCTGCAGAAAATTACAATAAACTTAAAGATTATTTTGCCAAAAAGTCGATTGATGTGGCTATGTTTAATGGCTTAAAGCCATGGGCGGTAATGGTAACTATGATGCAAATTGAGTTTCAAAATGCCGGTTATTCAGATAAAACAGGTATTGATAAGCAAGTACTCGCTTACGCCAAAAATAAAGATATTAAAGTAGGGGAGCTGGAGACTCTTGAACAACAACTACAAATGTTTGATGGTATGGAATTATTAAGTAATGAAATGATTGCAGAAACCTTTGAGCAGCTTGCCGACATTAATACCTATTTTATTAAGCTAGTTGATGCCTGGAAAAATGGCGATATGCAAACTCTAACCAATTATTACAATACTAGTTTTGATGATAGTAATTACGGTGAAATTAGTGAGCAAGTAATGCTCATTAACCGCAACAACAACTGGATTAAACAACTAACACCACGTTTAGTAAACGAGCAGCTATTTATTGCCGTCGGCGCACTGCACTTACCTGAACAACACGGCTTACTTAAACAATTAAAAGATAAAGGTTTTAACGTTACTCGTCTTTAAAATAAAAAATAGGTTGAGTGATTTTTCATTCAACCTTTCTCTCAGTTTTAATTAAAATCTTCCATTTTTAAGTAATTCTCTATACCGTTAATTTTATCTGCCGCATGATGGTTTACATAAATTACCGTGCTGCTGCCTGCGGCGCATATTTTTTCAATCAATAATAGCACTCGCTGTCGGTTTGCCTCATCTAACCCTAAACAGGGCTCATCTAAAATAAGCAAAGTTGGGTGCTTAACCATAGCGCGGGCAATAAGTAACAATCGCTGATCGCCATACGATAACTGAGTAAACGAGGTATTATATTGCTCCTCCAAACCTATTAACGCGAGCCATTGTTTGGCAATATTAATTTGTGCATCACTTGGGGTTTGATACAAACCTATACTGTCGTAAAAGCCAGAAACAATAGTATTTAATGCCGAAATACTCACCCTATAATCCATGTGTAGCGCATTCGATATAAAGCCAATATGTTGCTTTATATCCCAAATACTCTCCCCCGTGCCACGCTTAAAGCCAAACACTTCAATATTGTTGTTATAACACTGCGGATTATCGCCAGTAATTAAATTTAATAAGCAGGTTTTACCTGAGCCATTTTTACCACTTAACTGCCAATGCTGATGTTTATTAATAGTCCAATCAAGCCCTGTAAAAATACTCAAACCACTATAACTTACACTTGCTTGGCTTAGCTTTACCAAGGTATTGCCCGTAAACACCCCTTGAACTTGCGCGCTATCTCGCTCTGGAATATTCAGTTGGCTGTGCTCTAAGTGCAGTAACTTGAGTAAATCGGCTACTTGCTCTGCATTTGGATGCGCTAAAATAGACTGTAAACACCCTTGATTTACATAACCATAATGAGTAATAAAAGCAGGAATTTCGTCTACACGATTCACTACAAACACAAAACTAATATATTCACTTAATTGCGCCAAAATGACATTAAGCGCAGTACTCGACTCTACATCAAGCCCGTCAAAGGGTTCATCAAGCACCACTAAATTAGGCCGCGAACTCAGCGCTTTAATTAATAATAACTTTCGAGTTTCACCGGTTGAAAGCTCTCTAAAATGACGAGCTAGTAATTTCTCAAAGTCTAATATGTTAATTAAACGCAGCGCCAAATCGACATCATAATTGGCTGTACCCAATAACAGCTCTTTCACTGAGCTTTGTTTGTCATTTTTTAGTTCTTTATTAATAAGCTGTTTTTGCGCATCAGATGAAACCAATTGCACAGCATCTATACTGCAACTGCGCTTACCACTACTGTGCTTAGCTTCGCCAGCTAACGCAGCAGTAATAGCTGACTTGCCGGCACCATTAGCGCCAAGTAACAACCAATGCTCGCCTTGGTTAACCTGCCAACTTAGGTCATTAATATGGTAACGACTTTGCCCTTGGCCTTGTAAATAGCCACTAAATGCTTGAAGCTGAATTGACTGCACTGTTTACTCTTATTATTTATTCTACTTAATTTAAATTACCGCAAAGTTAAACTTCGAAGCAACCGCTATTTCCTGCACTGTAAATTATTTCAAGTAATAAGCAGCAAGCAATAAAAAAAGCCCAGCAACTTAGTGCTGGGCTTGCGTTTAGTTCATTAAAACTAGCGGTTTTCTAAGCGATTATAGTCAAACATACCGTATTCAACACCACGATACTGCTTAGCAGCCCGATGTAAAATGTCGCTATACTGCCAAAATTGTGGATGAGTACGGCGAATGCCAAACTTAGATTTTAACGCACGATAATCAGCTTCAATTTGCATCAGTGGTAACTGCTCTGCAAATGCTGCAACTTGCTGTTGATTATTTAAATACCAAATAGCACTTGGATAATCCCCAATAAAACCAGGAACTAGAGTGACAGTATCTTCTTCAAAAGCTCGCTGACCTTCTTCGTTAAGTAAGCTAGAGATATTGTAATGTGCGTTATGATGAATAATGGTATACGCTTTATGGCTATTGTCTGTTTGCTTAACCAATACATAAGATACAGGTGGCAATAAGTTAATTGCCTTAACAGGCATAGTATTAATACTTGCTAATGGCCCAGAAACGCTAGTGTAATCGTAATGCTCGCTAAGTACGGGCGATAATGCCGTTTTAATTAAGCCATAAAGCTCATGTTGCGGATCATCGGTTTTATAAACTATTCCGCTAGGTTGGCTAAACTCTTGGTTACTTTTAAAGAACTTAGATAAGCTAGGCGGTGACTTACGATACCAACTACTTTTAATTTGCTCTCGTTTATCTTCAGGTAATAGGCCAAGAAAGTTACCCTCTCCCTCTAAACGTAAAAAATCCATATATAAACGTGTAACGAGTTGGTGCCCTACATTGCCGTATACATCAAATCCAGCAACCAATAAATAGTGAATGCGCTCAAATAAAGCATAATCAAGCACCCACATAGTTTTAGGCTCTTGTCCAATTAAGCCTTTCACAACCGTAGCACTGTCTGAGTGACGAAATACAGTTAACGCAGCATTTTTATTAACACCATCACCTTTCCACAATAAACTAGTGGTTAAGTGATCGCCATTTTTAAACAGCTCATTAGCCAGCTCAACTTTAGCTTTTAAGTAACGTTTTTCGCGCACCGAATATTTAATCCAGCTTTTAATCGCTAATGCGTTACTTTCTTCAGCGGCAGGTAGCTCAAGCGCATCTTCGTGCTGAATCAGCATTTCACCTACAGCAGGAGTAGCCACTTTTTTAGGATCAGCAAATGCAACCCAAAAATGATCATTTATGACGTTAAGTGCAATTTGCCCACGACAAACCGGCCCTTTAATAAAGCCCATAATTATTAACTCAGCTTCATCAAGCATAAACTGATATTTTGAGTCGATTGGAATCACTTCATAGGTTTTAAAAGGATTAGAGGCAGCCTTTGGCTCATAGCTTGGCATGCTCGCTACCGTATATTCAGGCTCTATAAACTGCTGATATAAACGCGTTAGCTTTGCATCATTTAATTTAAGTGGCAAATGTGTTTTTGACAAAATAGTTGAGCGTTCATGCATCATTCGATAGTAAACACGTTCAACATTAGGATCATCATAAGGACGACGTGTGCTAATGAGTTTAATATCTTCACCGGGTGGTGTACTTGAGCGCACTAATTTAAAAAAGGTTTGCGTGTTTTCTGGAGTGAAATAGATGTTTGCTAAAAACCAATGCTCGTAAATATAACGCGCAGAAAGCTGATACTTTAAACTATCTTGATTTAAAAATGCTTCCCAACGCTTAATTTGTTGTAGCTCAAACGCTGTTGGCGGTGCAATATTGGCCATTTTACCACCGTTTTTCAGCCAATTTTGTAAGTGCTTAAATTCCTCACGCGATACGCCTGGCAAACCATAAGGCATACCACCATGTGGTTGATCATCCGCCAACCTATCAAACTCTCCCATAGTGGCACAGGTTTGAGAGCGACTTAACGAAAAATCAAAATCATCATCATCAAGTACTTCATTGTTAGCAATATCAGAGCTTTGCTTTAGCACTAAGCTATTAAATAACACACTGCCTGCTAAGTTTGCTTCTATGCTTTGCTCGCGCTCATTTAGCACCGGCGAAAAACCTTTATCACGCCATTGCTGGGTATCATCTGCATCAAACAACAAACGGCTCGGTGTAGTGGCTAATAAACGCGTACCATCATAGACCAGCTCTTTACTTAAACCTCTATCAATGCCTTCGGGAGATGAGAGCTTAAGCTGACATGGTGCATCGTAGCAACCGTGGCAAACTACACAGCGTGTATCAAGCACTGGCTTTACATTTTGTAAAAAATCAGCCCCCTCAATTGTACTATGTAAAACCATACGATCTTGTGTTTGCTCAGGGCCAAATAAATCATTGTAATGAGCATTACCTAAATACGCACAGCCACTTAAAATAATCAGTATTAGCGTACTTATTACGACTTTTCTCATCATTCGTCCTCATCGCCTAAATCAAACGTAGGCATCATATCCATTTGTGGAGAAACAAATGTTTGTTGATCTGCTGTAATCAGTACTGCACTTAATAATGGCCCGCGGGTTAAAGTTAATTGTGCATCATGCTGTTGCTCTGCAATATCTGCCAGCTCAGGATTAATTATGGTTAGCTGATAGCTCTCAACACTAATTGCTATACTGCTGTCTTCACTAGGGTTTTGACATAGTTGAGTCAGTAATTCGTCATCAAGTGGCAGTGAAATTTCAAAGTCAGGTTGCTCTAAATCTCTGTCACTTAAAGTGTCATCAAAAAGAAATAAAGGAAGGGTTAAAGTGCTATCTTGTTCAAATTCCATTGTGCTGATCTCTCAATACGGCTATGCAGGCTATTTATAAAACGATTATAGCAAATAATAAGATCAAAAATTAGCGAAAGTTATCAACAGTAACTACGCCTATGTGCTGTATTTAGTGATAAAAAACGAATAACTACATTATCAATTCAATCATACTCACAAGTTAAGTTTAACCTTATTCGCCGGTGGTGATGTTTTTTATGATTTTAGTGTCGGGTATCGCTACGCTCGCCCAACCTACGCGGGAGACTTGTGTACATTATTCACCCACACTTCACTTTTCTGCAGACGTAAAAAAGCCCGACTATTTCTAGTCGGGCTTTCTACAATTTGGAGCCTGGCAATGTCCTACTTTCACATAGCAAATGCTACACTATCATCGGCGCTGTTTCGTTTCACTACTGAGTTCGGCATGGGGTCAGGTGGGTCCAAAACGCTATTGTTACCAAGCAAATTAGGGCGTTAATTCGTATCACTACAAATTAACTGAATTTGGAAAATATCTGATAATATTTTTTAAGTCTTTGCGTAAATATCTACTTTAGTCATATTAACTTCTTACTTGAACTGTCACATAAAACGCGTTTGGCGTTGTATGGTTAAGCCTCACGGGTAATTAGTACAAGTTAGCTTAATGCCTCACAGCACTTCCACATCTTGCCTATCAACGTTGTAGTCTCCAACGGCCCTTCAGAGAGCTTATAGCTCTAGTGAGAAATCATCTCGAGGCCTGCTTCGCGCTTAGATGCTTTCAGCGCTTATCAGTTCCGAACGTAGCTACCGGGCAATGCCATTGGCATGACAACCCGAACACCAGCGGTTCGTTCACTCCGGTCCTCTCGTACTAGGAGCAACCCCTCTCAATTCTCAAACGCCCACGGCAGATAGGGACCGAACTGTCTCACGACGTTCTAAACCCAGCTCGCGTACCACTTTAAATGGCGAACAGCCATACCCTTGGGACCGACTTCAGCCCCAGGATGTGATGAGCCGACATCGAGGTGCCAAACACCGCCGTCGATATGAACTCTTGGGCGGTATCAGCCTGTTATCCCCGGAGTACCTTTTATCCGTTGAGCGATGGCCCTTCCATTCAGAACCACCGGATCACTATGACCTACTTTCGTACCTGCTCGACGTGTCTGTCTCGCAGTTAAGCTGGCTTCTACCATTACACTAACCGTACGATGTCCGACCGTACTTAGCCAACCTTCGTGCTCCTCCGTTACTCTTTAGGAGGAGACCGCCCCAGTCAAACTACCCACCAGGCACTGTCCGTAACCCCGATTCAGGGGCCAACGTTAGAACATCAAAACTACAAGGGTGGTATTTCAAGGTTGACTCCAACAAAACTAGCGTCTCATCTTCAAAGTCTCCCACCTATCCTACACATGTAGGTTCAATGTTCAGTGCCAAGCTGTAGTAAAGGTTCACGGGGTCTTTCCGTCTAGCCGCGGGTACACAGCATCTTCACTGCGATTTCAATTTCACTGAGTCTCGGGTGGAGACAGCGTGGCCATGGTTACACCATTCGTGCAGGTCGGAACTTACCCGACAAGGAATTTCGCTACCTTAGGACCGTTATAGTTACGGCCGCCGTTTACCGGGGCTTCGATCAAGAGCTTCTCCCTAAGGATAACCCCATCAATTAACCTTCCGGCACCGGGCAGGTGTCACACCGTATACGTCATCTTGCGATTTTGCACAGTGCTGTGTTTTTAATAAACAGTCCCAGCCACCTGGTCACTGCGGCTCCCGTCCGCTTAGAGAGCAAGTCTCATCACAGATAGGAGCGTACCTTCTCCCGAAGTTACGGTACGATTTTGCCTAGTTCCTTCACCCGAGTTCTCTCAAGCGCCTTAGTATTCTCTACCTGACCACCTGTGTCGGTTTGGGGTACGATTCCATATAATCTGAAGCTTAGAGGCTTTTCCTGGAAGTATGGCATCAGCAACTTCATCACCTTGGTGACTCGTCTCGTGTCTCAGGTTTAATGTTCGTCCGGATTTACCTAAACAAACGCCCTACTCACTTTCACATGGACTACCAACGCCATGCTTGCTTAGCCTGCTCCGTCCCCCCATCGCAATTATATCGAGTACAGAAATATTAATCTGTTTCCCATCGACTACGCCTTTCGGCCTCGCCTTAGGGGTCGACTTACCCTACCCTGATTAACATGGGATAGGAACCCTTGGTCTTCCGGCGTGGGAGTTTTTCACTCCCATTATCGTTACTCATGTCAGCATTCGCACTTCTGATACCTCCAGCATACCTCCCGGTACACCTTCAACGGCTTACAGAACGCTCCCCTACCACTCATCCTAAGATGAATCCGCAGCTTCGGTGCATAGTTTAGCCCCGTTACATCTTCCGCGCAGACCGACTCGACCAGTGAGCTATTACGCTTTCTTTAAAGGATGGCTGCTTCTAAGCCAACCTCCTGGCTGTCTGGGCCTTTCCACATCGTTTCCCACTTAACTATGACTTTGGGACCTTAGCTGGCGGTCTGGGTTGTTTCCCTCTTCACGACGGACGTTAGCACCCGCCGTGTGTCTCCCGGATATTACTTTACGGTATTCGGAGTTTGCAAAGGGTTGGTAAGTCGGGATGACCCCCTAGCCTTAACAGTGCTCTACCCCCGTAAGTATTCGTCCGAGGCTCTACCTAAATAGATTTCGGGGAGAACCAGCTATCTCCCGGTTTGATTAGCCTTTCACTCCTAACCACAAGTCATCCCCTAACTTTTCAACGTTAGTGGGTTCGGTCCTCCAGTTGATGTTACTCAACCTTCAACCTGCTCATGGCTAGATCACCGGGTTTCGGGTCTATACCTTGCAACTATTCGCCCAGTTAAGACTCGGTTTCCCTACGGCTACCCTAATCGGTTAACCTCGCTACAAAATATAAGTCGCTGACCCATTATACAAAAGGTACGCAGTCACCCAACAAGTGGGCTCCTACTGCTTGTACGTACACGGTTTCAGGTTCTATTTCACTCCCCTCACAGGGGTTCTTTTCGCCTTTCCCTCACGGTACTGGTTCACTATCGGTCAGTTGGGAGTATTTAGCCTTAGATGATGGTCCACCTATATTCAGTCAAAGTTTCACGTGCTCCGACCTACTCGATTTCACTTAAAATGTCTTTTCATGTACGGGACTATCACCCTGTATCGTGGCGCTTTCCAGCAGCCTTCCATTAACACATAATAAGCTTAAGGGCTGTTCCGATTTCGCTCGCCGCTACTTTCGGAATCTCGGTTGATTTCTTTTCCTACGGGTACTTAGATGTTTCAGTTCTCCGCGTTCGCCTCGTTAACCTATGTATTCAGTTAACGATACCTGCAAGCAGGTGGGTTTCCCCATTCGGAAATCCTAGTCTCAAGTGCTTTTTACTAGCTTGACTAGGCTTATCGCAAGTTAATACGTCCTTCATCGCCTCCAACTGCCAAGGCATCCACCGTGTACGCTTAGTCACTTAACCATACAACCCAAACGGGTCTTTGTTCTGTGACAGTTTAACTTCGTCAGAAGTCAATATTGAATACTAAAGTAGATACCAATCAATCAACTCCTAAGAGTTAACTAAATGGCACTGAATGGTACTGCTACCATTCTTTTTTTACTTTTGAAAACTCTTGATAAATAACAATGTTATTCATCAGAATTTTATTATCAGCTTTTCCAAATTTTTAAAGAGCATATTAATTAGTTATCCCAAAGGACAAGCACTAATTAACAATCATCTGTGTGGACACTACGAACAAATAAGTTCTAAATCGTATAAGGAGGTGATCCAGCCCCAGGTTCCCCTAGGGCTACCTTGTTACGACTTCACCCCAGTCATGAATCACTCCGTGGTAAACGTCCTCCCGAGGGTTAGACTATCTACTTCTGGAGCAACCCACTCCCATGGTGTGACGGGCGGTGTGTACAAGGCCCGGGAACGTATTCACCGCGTCATTCTGATACGCGATTACTAGCGATTCCGACTTCATGGAGTCGAGTTGCAGACTCCAATCCGGACTACGACGCACTTTAAGTGATTCGCTTACCTTCGCAGGTTCGCAGCACTCTGTATGCGCCATTGTAGCACGTGTGTAGCCCTACACGTAAGGGCCATGATGACTTGACGTCGTCCCCACCTTCCTCCGGTTTATCACCGGCAGTCTCCTTAGAGTTCTCAGCATTACCTGCTAGCAACTAAGGATAGGGGTTGCGCTCGTTGCGGGACTTAACCCAACATCTCACAACACGAGCTGACGACAGCCATGCAGCACCTGTATCAGAGTTCCCGAAGGCACCAAACCATCTCTGGTAAGTTCTCTGTATGTCAAGTGTAGGTAAGGTTCTTCGCGTTGCATCGAATTAAACCACATGCTCCACCGCTTGTGCGGGCCCCCGTCAATTCATTTGAGTTTTAACCTTGCGGCCGTACTCCCCAGGCGGTCTACTTAATGCGTTAGCTTTGAAAAACAGAACCGAGGCTCCGAGCTTCTAGTAGACATCGTTTACGGCGTGGACTACCGGGGTATCTAATCCCGTTTGCTCCCCACGCTTTCGTACATGAGCGTCAGTGTTGACCCAGGTGGCTGCCTTCGCCATCGGTATTCCTTCAGATCTCTACGCATTTCACCGCTACACCTGAAATTCTACCACCCTCTATCACACTCTAGTTTGCCAGTTCGAAATGCAGTTCCCAGGTTGAGCCCGGGGCTTTCACATCTCGCTTAACAAACCGCCTGCGTACGCTTTACGCCCAGTAATTCCGATTAACGCTCGCACCCTCCGTATTACCGCGGCTGCTGGCACGGAGTTAGCCGGTGCTTCTTCTGTCAGTAACGTCACAGCTAGCAGGTATTAACTACTAACCTTTCCTCCTGACTGAAAGTGCTTTACAACCCGAAGGCCTTCTTCACACACGCGGCATGGCTGCATCAGGCTTGCGCCCATTGTGCAATATTCCCCACTGCTGCCTCCCGTAGGAGTCTGGGCCGTGTCTCAGTCCCAGTGTGGCTGATCATCCTCTCAAACCAGCTAGGGATCGTCGCCTTGGTGAGCCATTACCTCACCAACTAGCTAATCCCACTTGGGCCAATCTAAAGGCGAGAGCCGAAGCCCCCTTTGGTCCGTAGACATTATGCGGTATTAGCAGTCGTTTCCAACTGTTGTCCCCCACCTCAAGGCATGTTCCCAAGCATTACTCACCCGTCCGCCGCTCGTCAGCAAAGTAGCAAGCTACTTTCTGTTACCGCTCGACTTGCATGTGTTAGGCCTGCCGCCAGCGTTCAATCTGAGCCATGATCAAACTCTTCAATTAAAAAGTTTTATGTCTTTCGACAGCTCAATGAATTCTGAATTTTTTAATATCTTTCGATATTGAATTGACTGTGCCGAAGCAACTTATAAATAAGTTACTTCTGTTGGTCACTCAGTTTTCAATTGAGACTCTAATTTTTTTGCCTCGCTAATTACCCATAAAGAGTAAATAGTTTGGCTGTTAGAACTCAATCTGTACGAGTGCCCACACAGATGATTGCTTTATATTGTTAAAGAACGTTTTGAGTCGCTTTAGCGTCTCAAGGGATGCGTATAATACACCCTTTATTTTTCGAGTCAACACTTAGTTTTAAACTTTCTTTCGACAATTTAAAACCGAAGTTTTATTTAACTCTCTGAGTAGTTGCTGCCTTGCTATGCTTCGGCGTTTCCCTTCTCAGTGGGGTCGCATTATAGGGAGATCCGAAAACAGATCAACTGTTTTTTAAAGAAAACTTGAAATAAACTGCTGTTCGCTGAGTATTTGAGCTAAAAACGTTAAAAATACAACATAACTAGCAAGCTATTAACAACTAAAGATATTTTTATACCTTCTCATATTTAAAGGTAGGGTTAAACGATCTTTATATAAAGGCTAATGCCCCAGATGATCACGACGATCGACAATGCAAGTGTTACTGCTGCAGATCCCATATCTTTGGCTCTACCTGATAATACATGCCGCTCTGTGCTTACCCGATCGGTTAGGGCTTCAATTGCGGAGTTTAATAATTCGACTATAAGCATGATCAGTAGCGTACTAACAAGTAGTGCCCAATGAAGTAATGACGAAGCTAACCAAAATGATAGTGGTAACAAAATAATGCATAGGAGTAGCTCTTGTCTAAATGCGACTTCTTCTTTAAACGCGGCTTTAAAGCCAAGGTACGAACAATAGCTTGCTTTAAAAACACGCTTGAGACCGAGGCCATTTGGTTTTAATACATCTTTCATTAATAAACTCTATAAATGAAGGTCAAAATAAAGCCCCGCATTGCGAGGCTTTTATTTACGCTACACCATATTGGTCGCGGTAAGCTTTAACTGAGGCTAAATGCTGATCCATAGTCCCTTGGGTTTCAAGGTAACTAATTAGATCTGCTAGTTTTACAATAGAGATGACTTTGGTATTAAAGTCTCGTTCAACTTCTTGAATAGCTGATAACTCGGCTTTACCTTTTTCTTGGCGATCAAGGGCGATCAATACACCACTTAGATCTGCGCCATTCTCTGCGATAATTTCCATCGACTCACGAATAGCAGTGCCGGCGGTGATCACATCATCCACTAGCATGATTTTACCTTTAAGTTCAGAGCCTACTAATGTGCCACCCTCACCGTGTGCTTTTTTCTCTTTACGATTAAAACAATAAGGTACATCTTTATTGTAATGATCTGCTAAAGCAACTGCGGTTGTCGTTGCAATAGGAATACCTTTATAAGCAGGGCCAAATAATACATCGTACTCAATGGCGGCATCTTCTAATGCTGCAGCATAAAAACGGCCTAAACGCGCTAAATCTCGTCCTGTATTAAATAAACCAGCATTAAAAAAGTACGGGCTAGTGCGGCCTGACTTTAAAGTAAATTCACCAAACTTTAATACCTGCTTTTCTAAAGCGAACTCAATAAACTCTATTTGATAATCTTTCATATACAGTGATCCTTTGCGTTATGCTAATGCTTGCTTTTGTACGTCGATAATTTCACGAATAGAGTGCTTAGCTAATGTAAGTAACTCATCGAGTTCGTCGAACGAAAACGGTTCACCTTCGGCAGTTCCTTGAATTTCGATAATTTTGCCGGTTTCGGTCAGAATGACGTTCATATCGGTTTCTGCTGCTGAATCTTCTATGTACTCTAGATCACTAATGGCTTGGCCTTTATAGATGCCTACCGAAATTGCTGCAATCATGTATTTAAGTGGGTTTGAATTGATCATCCCTTTAGCACGCATATGCGTAAGTGCGTCAACTAATGCAACACAGGCACCACTAATAGATGCGGTACGTGTTCCGCCATCAGCTTGAATAACATCGCAATCAATAGTAATAGTGTTTTCGCCAAGCGCTTTTAAATCAACAGCAGCACGAAGTGCACGCGCAATTAAGCGTTGAATTTCCATAGTACGACCGCCCTGCTTTCCACGCGCCGCTTCACGGGCATTACGTGTGTGCGTTGCACGCGGTAACATACCGTATTCTGCATTGATCCAACCTTTACCTTGGCCTTTCATAAAACGAGGTACACCCGATTCAACTGTGGCAGTACAAAGCACCTTAGTATTACCAAACTCAACAAGTACTGAGCCTTCTGCATGCAAAGTATAATTACGTGTAAATGTAACAGGTCTAATTTGGTTAGCTGTTCTTTCGCTTGGACGCATTGACGATCCCCTTAATTCAGAATTTGCGACATTATAAGTGCATGTCGGTGTAGATGCCATGCTGATTGTAAAATATTCAGTCTATTAAATTTTCCCTAGAGCTTAAGCAGTGTTACGGTATAATCATTGTAATATTGTATTTATTAATTTTAGGAAACTATCCATGATCCACAGTATGACTGCTTACGCGCGTCGCGAAATAAAAGGCGATTGGGGCACCGGCACTTGGGAAGTTCGTTCAGTGAACCAGCGCTACCTTGAAACATTTATTCGTGCACCAGAGCAATTTCGTGGCATGGAGCCAGTAATTCGTGAGCGCTTACGTAAACATTTACAACGCGGTAAAGTTGAAGTTTTCTTAAAGTTTGTAGCAAACCCTGCGCATGTTGGCGAGCTGTCAATTAATGAAGCACTTGCAGAGCAGCTAATAAATAGTGCTAAGTGGGTACAACAACACAGTGATGGTGACATTAACCCAGTTGATATACTACGCTGGCCTGGTGTTATGGAAGCACAAGAGCTTGATATGGATAGTGTAAATACTGCACTTATTGCAGGCTTTGACCAAGTAGTAGAAGATTTTAAATCTGCACGTGGTGATGAAGGTGAAAACCTACAAGAGATGATAGCTACTCGCCTTGAAGCTATTTTAGAGCAAGTAGCTATTGTAGAAACGCACATGCCTGAAATTGCCAAATGGCAGCGCGAAAAGTTAGCGCAAAAACTCGAAGATTTAACGGCTAATATTGACGAATCACGCCTTGAACAAGAGCTTATTTATTTAGCCCAAAAACAAGATGTGGCTGAAGAATTAGATCGCTTAAAGTCGCATGTTAAAGAAACCAAAAAAACTCTTACAAAAGGCGGGGCATGTGGTCGTCGTTTAGACTTTATGATGCAAGAGTTTAACCGCGAAGCAAACACATTAGCATCTAAGTCTATCAATAGTGACATTACTACTGCCGCTGTAGAGCTGAAAGTGCTGATTGAGCAAATGCGTGAGCAAATTCAAAATATTGAGTAATGCTTTAATGTTCAAGCCTTAAAATTGAGCACTAAGAGTTAATTAAAGTGCAATAGTGTTATTAAAGGCTTGAGTTATTTATAACTCAAGCCTATTTATTTTAGATAGAGAAAAACATGGCTCAAACTCGCGGAAACTTATTTATTTTATCGGCACCATCGGGAGCGGGTAAATCAAGCTTAATAAATGCGTTATTGAAAAAGCATACGGATATGAAGGTATCTGTATCACACACGACTCGCGCTAAACGACCTGGTGAAGAGAATGGTGTACATTACCATTTTGTATCAACCGATGAATTTAAAGCACTCATAACTAAAGATGACTTTTTTGAATGGGCGCAAGTGTTTGATAACTACTATGGCACTTCAAAACAAGCTATTGAGTCGCAACTAGATGCTGGTATTGATGTGTTTTTAGATATTGATTGGCAGGGTGCGCAGCAAGTGCGTAAAATTATGCCTAGTGTACAAACTATTTTTATTTTACCGCCTTCAAAGGCAGAGCTAGAGCAACGTTTGAATAACCGCGGCCAAGACTCGCAAGAAATTATTGCTGGGCGTATGGCACAAGCGCAATCAGAAACGTCACATTACAACGAATACGACTTTGTAATTGTTAATGATGACTTTGATACTGCACTAACCGACATAGAAACAATTGTTATGGCGCAGCGTTTAACATTAAAAATGCAAAGCGTTCGTCATCAAAGTTTACTAAATAGCTTACTTAAATAATGTAAGCTTTGCATATATTGCTATTAAGCAAGTAAAACAGATAAAAATTAACCACTGGCTATTGGCGAAACAGGCTGCTTGCAGTAAACTACGCCTTTGCTTTTAAATTATTTTGGAGTGCTGAGATGGCCCGCGTAACAGTTGAAGATGCAGTAGATGCAATTGGTAATCGTTTTGACTTAATTTTAGTTGCGGCCCGTCGTGCCCGTCAAATTGCTGTTGGTGGTAAAAGACCACTAGTAGACCCTGAAAACGATAAGCCTACGGTAATTGCTTTACGTGAAATTGAATTAGGTTTGGTAGATAGCTCATCAATGGACGTTATTGATCGTGAAGAGCAACAACATCAAGAAGCAGCTGAATTAGCTGCTGTTGCTGCTATTGTTGGTGGCAACCAATAATCGACCTCCCGGTCTGATTTTAGCCAACGGCGCAGTATTTCTTCACTAGCCGTTGGCAATCCTGTCTTTTCATCGTATATTCTTAACTTACCGTTTCCTATTTGCTTCACAAGAACATTGGAGTGTGAATGTATCTTTTTGAAGGTCTTAAAAAGAAAATCTCAGAATACTTGCCAGCCGCCGACGTTGAGCTGGTGCAAAAAGCCTATGTGGTAGCCCGAGAGGCCCATGAAGGACAAACTCGTTCAAGTGGCGAGCCCTACATAACTCATCCTGTTGAAGTAAGCCAAATTCTTGCAAGTATGCATCTTGACCATGAAACACTTATGGCTGCGTTGATGCATGATGTTATTGAAGATACTAATTTTAGCCAGCAAGACTTAGCTGAAATTTTTGGTGATACTGTTGCTGAATTAGTTGAAGGGGTAAGTAAGCTCGATAAACTTAGCTTTAAAGATAAAAAAGAATTCCAAGCTGAGAATTACCGCAAAATGATTATGGCAATGACCCAAGATATTCGGGTTATTTTAATCAAGCTTGCCGATCGTACGCACAATATGCGCACATTAGGCTCACTACGCCCTGATAAGCGCCGCCGTATTGCCCGCGAAACATTAGAAATTTATGCGCCAATAGCCAATCGTTTAGGTATTCATGATATTAAAAATGAGCTAGAAGACTTAGGTTTTCAGGCTTTATATCCGATGCGTCATCGTGCACTTAAATCTGAAGTAGCTAAAGCGCGAGGTAATCGCAAGGAAGTTATTTCTAACATTCAAAACGAAATAGAAATGCGTCTTGAGCAATCAGGAATAAAGGCAACTGTGTCTGGCCGCGAAAAGCATATTTATAGCATTTATAAAAAAATGCTTAATAAAGAGCTGCTATTTAATGAAGTAATGGATATTTATGCGTTTAGAATCGCGGTTGAATCTATGGATATCTGTTATCGCGTTTTAGGCGTAGCGCATAATTTATATAAACCAATTGAAACACGCTTTAAAGATTATATTGCCGTGCCAAAAACAAATGGCTACCAGTCTTTACATACCTCTTTGGTGGGTCCGCATGGGATTCCGGTTGAAATTCAGATCCGTACCCATGACATGGATCATATGGCAGATAAAGGGGTCGCTGCACATTGGATGTATAAAAAAGCAAATGATGGTGGCGCTGGAAGTACTGCACAGCAACGTGCACGCCAATGGATGCAAAGCCTATTAGAGTTACAGCAAAGCGCTGGCTCGTCATTTGAGTTTGTTGAAAATGTAAAAACTGAATTATTCCCTGAAGAAATTTACGTATTTACACCTGATGGTCGTATTATTGAGCTACCTATGGGCGCAACAGCGGTTGATTTTGCTTATGCGGTACATACTGACGTGGGCCACACTTGTGTTGGCGCACGTGTTAATCGCAAACCTTACCCGTTGAGTAAACCAATTGATACAGGGCAAACGATAGAAATAATTACCAGCTCTGGCGCTCACCCTAATGCAACTTGGCTAAACTTTATTGTTACAGGTAAAGCGCGCTTAGGGGTTCGTAATTACCTTAAAAGCCAGCATCACGAAGAAGCACTCCTTTTAGGCCGACGTTTACTCGATTCTGCATTGGGCGAAAGTAAGCTCGACAGTATTGCCCAAGAAAATATCGACAGAGTACTTAAAGAGCATGAGCTCACTACAGTACAAGCGTTATTAGTTGAGATTGGTTCTGGAAATTTAATGAGTATGCTAATTGCAAAGCGTTTATTGCAAAACGAGGATGGTGATGTAGCCAATATTGCCAAGCAAGCTAAGGCAACCATTATTGGTACTGAAGGTATGCTGGTTAACTATTCTAAATGCTGCCGCCCTGTTCCTGGTGATGCTATTACTGCACACATCAGCCAAGGTAAAGGACTAACAGTTCATCGCCAAGAATGTAAAAACATTCGTGGGTGGGAAAATGATCGCTCTAAATACTTAGTGGTTAAATGGGATGACAACCCTGAAAAAGAATATATTGCGGCTTTACGTGTTGAAATTATTAACCACCAAGGTGCACTCGCTAAGTTAACTAATGTGGTTGCGACAACACAAGCTAATATTGTAGAAATTGCCACCGATGAAAAAGAAAGTAATTTATACGTGATAGATTTAGGGATTACCGTTAAAAACCGTATCCATGTTGCTAATATTATGCGTCGCATTCGTGTGATGCCTGATGTGCAAAAGGTCTATCGTAAAAAGTAAAATAGGAAACACATGAATAAAGCATTTATCTCTACCGACAAAGCACCTGCTGCAATTGGCACTTATAGCCAAGCAGTTAAAGTAGGCACTGCTGTTTATTTATCTGGTCAAATACCCTTAGTACCTGAGACGATGGAAGTCATATCAGAAGACTTTGCGCAGCAAACACACCAAGTATTTAAAAATATTGCTGCGGTATGTGAAGAAGCAGGTGGTCAAATTCAAGACTTAGTAAAAGTGAATATTTACCTTACCGACTTATCTAACTTTGCAATAGTTAACGAAGTAATGAGCCAATACTTTAAAAAACCATACCCTGCCCGTGCAGCTATTGGTGTAAGAGCTTTACCTAAAAATGTACAAGTTGAAATTGATGGAATTATGGAGTTACCTTCAACTAACTAATTTATTCTAAGAGCTATAGCCAAAGCTATAGCTCTTATTCTGCTACTTCCTGCGCATTATTACCCTCAATTCTTGACTCAAAAGTAAATTTCTAGCACTCTATTATTCTGTCATATAAACAAACTTAACTTTGATAGTAAAAAGGATTAACTCGTGTTTAAGCTTGCTCATAATGGAAATGTATTACTTGATATCGGTAAGCACTCGCCCCCTTCAGCCGCTTTTATAATTGAAGCACTAGAAGAGTCGAATTTTTGTGATTGTAAAATAGATTATGACTCTATAAATAACTTTTTTAAAAGTAAAAACCCTGAGCCTATCTTAGTAGTAGCAACTAAACACGATGCAATATTAAGCGTGACTATTAGTGATGACAAAATGCTCGCTATTGGCGAATTAACACTAGCTCAAGGCGGTAATGTTCTTAGTTTAGATGATGCAAAAATGCAGCTGGTAAAAGCGCGAGTAGCAAGAGGTTATAAACAAGCTTTTTTAGAAAAACTCCTGCAAAAACAATTTGAAATGCCTGCCGGAAGCTCAACTAAAGGCATTTTGGCTAAAGGCAGATTACCTATTGATGGCCAAGATACTAAATTTAATACTTTAGTAAAAACCCTTAAAGATCGTCTAAAAACACCAAAACTAAAAGATGATGGCAGTGTTGATATGCGCGACTTTGGTAAATTAGCCAGTGTAAGCCCCGGCGAAACACTTATTCGCCAGCAACCAGCCACGCCAGGTAAAGAAGGGTTTAATGTACTTGGCGACTTACTCCCAGCTAAATCAGGCGAGATACTTTCTTTAGTTTCTGGTGAAGGCACTGAAATATCAAAATCTAACCCACTTGAACTTGTCTCTACTATTGCTGGTGTACCGGTTGAAATAAATAATGGCATGCGTGTTGATGATATTTTTACCATATCGGAAGTTACAGTAAAAAGTGGTCATATTGATTTTAATGGCAGCGTTATTGTTAGTGGCAACATTGAGCCAGGTATGCGAGTAAAGGCTAAAGGCGATATTACTATTTTTGGTACTGTTGAGTCTGCACAGTTAACAGCCGATGGTAACATTACCGTAAAACAAGGGATTATTGGCCATTATAAACCTGAAGATAAATCACTCTCTTGCACGCTCAACTGCAAAGGTGACATCTATATTTCACATGCACAATATAGCTACCTTGAAGCAACTAATATACTCATTGAACGCCAAGCAAGTCACTGCTCAATAAAGGCTGTTAATCTACTACAAGTTGGTCAAGCAGAGCTCCCCAAGGGTAGACTGTTTGGCGGAGAAGTGCTAAATGCAACAACCCTTATTGCTGGGGAAATAGGCAATGAATCGGGGGCAAAAATGGTCATTAACTTAGCTGCATCGGGGGCCGAAATCACTGCTGATACCGATAATTGCTTTCAAGACTTAGCAAATACCGATAAACAACTTGATACCTTACAAGCCGCATTAGAAAAAGCCGATTTACTTAAGGATATAGAAAAAAAGAATATGCTTATTGGGAAAATTGGCGCGACTCAACAGCATTACTGCCAACAAGCCGAGCAGTTAGAAAAGCGCTTATCAAACCTAGAAAATAATTTACATGATTTATTGAATAATGCCAATTTAGCAGTTAACAGTGTTTTACATTCAGGTGTAGTGATACATATTTTTGATAAAGTACTCAAAACAACGCGAACTTATCCTCCGTGTAGTGTAAAGCTACAAAATAATAAAATTGAGGTAGAATTTAAAACGCATTAAAAATGAGTGCTTTTGAAGCACTCATTAAATCAACCTACTTAACTAAGGGGCTATTTAAATTTGTTAAATTGCCCAAGCAGTTATGCTAATTGGCCTTATTATTTATAACAAGCCATCAAATGTAGCATGAGTTTGTTGCGGCCATGCACTCACTTGTACTTGGCCAATATGTGGTTTTTGTAATAACAACATAACAAGACGAGATTGACCAATACCACCACCAATTGTTTGCGGAAATTTATTTTGTATTAATGCCTTATGCCAATCAAACTCTAAACGGTCTTCGTCACTCGTCATACTTAATTGTTTTTGCAACACATCTGGACTAACGCGGATCCCCATAGAAGATAGCTCAAATGCGTCTTCTAATAATGGGTTCCACACTAAAATATCACCATTTAATCCTGCGTATTTGTCACAGGTTGGCGTTGACCAGTCATCGTAGTCTGGTGCTCTTACATCATGAATTTTACCATCACTCAATTTACCACCAATGCCAATTAAAAATACCGCCCCGTACTCTTGTGCAATCGCTTTTTCTCGTTGCTTAGCACTAAAATCTGGGTACATTTCTCGCAGCTCTTCGCTATGTACAAATGTAATACTGCTTGGCAAAAATGGCGTAATACCAAATTTATCGCTAACAAATTGTTCCGTTTTTTTAATACCGGTATAGATTGCTTCAACTGTTTGTTTAAGTATCGTTAGTGTGCGCTCGCTATCTTGGCAAATTACCTTTTCCCAATCCCATTGATCAACATATACTGAGTGAATAGGACTCAACGAGTCTTCATCTGGGCGTAACGCCTTCATTTGTGTATAAATGCCTTCACCATGAGAAAAGCTATGATCTCCTAATGTTTTACGTTTCCACTTTGCAAGTGAGTGCACTACTTCGTAACGGCTATCTGGAATAGCTTTTATATTTACAGCTACCGCATTTTCATGGCCACTTAAGTTGTCTTGAGTGCCATCGCCCACTCGAGCAAGTATAGGAGCTTGTACTTCTATTAATCCTAATTGCTGCTCTAGTTGCTGTGAAAAAAAATGCTTAACTTGACTTATTTGCTGCTGCTGCTGCACATAAAGTGAACTCATAATAATTGGCCTCATTCCCAGTTATTGTACTTTCGTAACTCATTGCGTCTTAAATAACGCTTCAATATGGTTATCGTAACAATTTAATTATTTAATTCAATAACCCACAATAAAAATAGCTTTAATATATTAAAAGCATCAATTAAATGCTATAAAACATTAAGATTCAATAATCAAAGAGTGTAAAGGTAATGGAAAATTATCAAATCGATAATCTCGATAAACAGATTCTGCATGCATTAATGGCCAATGCACGCACACCCTACGCAGAATTAGCAAAACGTTTTAATGTGAGTGCCGGCACAATTCATGTTCGTATTGAAAAAATGAAGCAAGCGGGGATCATCACAGGAACTCAGTTAACTATCAGCACCAAGCAGTTGGGCTATGACGTGTGCTGTTTTATTGGGATTAATTTAAATAGTGCACGCGACTATCCGCAAACCTTAATTAAACTAGAAGCACTAGAGGAAGTTGTTGAAGCTTATTACACCACAGGTAACTACAGTATTTTTATCAAAGTAATGACTCGCTCAATCGATCATCTGCAAGATGTACTGATAAATAAAATACAAGCAATTGAAGCTATCCAATCAACGGAAACTCTTATATCGCTACAAAACCCAATTAGCCGCACAGTAATGCCTTAACACTAAAAATCTCGTATAATTACTGAAAAAAGGATAATCATGCAGCAAACTCGCTATCAAAGAATCGCAGACGTACTTTCGCGCCGACAAACTGACCTAACAGTGTGTTTAGAGGACGTACATAAACACCATAATCTTTCCGCTATCGTAAGAAGTGCAGACGCAGTAGGTTGTCATCATGTGCATGCCGTATGGCCAGAAAACCAAAAGTGGCTTACTAATAATACCTCTGGTGGTAGTAAAAACTGGCTGGAAACACATTTACATAAAAATATTGACGATGCGGCAACAGCCATGCGTGCTCGTAATCCCGATATACAAATACTCGCGACTCACTTATCAACCGATGCCGTTGATTTTAGAGAAATAGACTATACTAAGCCAACCGCCATTATTGTCGGCCAAGAAAAAACAGGGATCTCAGAGCAAGCTTTAAAACACGCTGATCAAAACATTATTATACCCATGCAAGGGATGGTGCAATCACTTAATGTATCCGTTGCAGCTGCATTAATACTCTTTGAAGCTCAACGTCAGCGCGAACTTGCAGGCCTTTATAGTCGCAATATGCTGAGTGATGAAATTAAACATCCCATTTATTTTGAAGGGTGTCACCCTATTATTGCTCGGCAATGTAAGCTAAAAAAGCTTCCCTACCCACCACTCGATGAGCACGGTGAAATAGTGGCTGATGAACAGTTTTGGCAAGCTTTAAAACATGCTTGATGCCACGTCGCACTATAAGTACACTTAACTCACTTACAAATAATAAGATTTGAGCCCACCTTGTCTAAACCTAGCTTAAGCCAATACCCAATAACAGAACTCAAAGGCGTTGGCCCTAAAATGGCCGAGCGATTGCTAAAGCTAGGTATTTCTACAGTACAAGACATGCTGTTTCATTTACCTCTTCGCTATGAAGACCGCACCCGGCTTTATACTATAAACGAGCTTTCATTACACAGCCATGTAAGCGTGGAAGCAACAATTGAAACAAGCCAGATCACCTTTGGTAAAAGGCGCATGCTAGTTTGCCAAATAAACGATGGCACCGGCAGACTTACACTACGATTTTTTAATTTTACCGCGGCACAAAAAAATGCCCTCAGTGCAGGAAAAATAATACGTTGTTTTGGTGAAGTTCGCCGTGGCCGTGTAGGCTTTGAAATGAGTCATCCGGAATATAGCATAAGCGACACACCCAATGAGCAGCCTACGGCTACAACGCTTACTCCGGTTTACTCAACCACTGAAGGTTTAAAGCAATTATCAATTAGAGCACTTAGCGATCAAGCTATTAATCTATTGCAAAAATATTCAGTAGAGGAGTTGCTTCCAGCGCAATGGCAACCTTCTAATTTAGGGCTAAGTGATGCCTTACTATTATTACATCGCCCGCCTAACGACATAGACGTAATTGCACTTGAACAAGGTACTCATCCGGCTCAGCAGCGGCTCGTTTTTGAAGAGCTACTAGCGCAAAATCTCAGCTTGTTAAAAATACGCCAACAAGGGCAACAAGTTAAAGCTGTCAGCTTAAATCCTAACAACGCATTAGAAAGCCAATTTTTAGCGCAACTCCCTTTTGATCCAACCAATGCACAAAGTCGTGTAGTCACCGAAATTAAAGGTGATTTACAACAGCCTTACCCTATGATGCGTTTAGTACAAGGCGATGTTGGCTCAGGTAAAACATTAGTAGCAGCATTAAGTGCATTGACTGCTATAGCACAAGGTTTTCAGGCAGCTTTAATGGCTCCTACCGAAATTCTCTCCGAGCAGCATGGGATTAACTTTAATAACTGGTTTAACCAATTAGGTATTACAGTTGCCTGGCTTGGAGGTAAAACTAAAGGTAGAGAACGTGTAGCTACACTTGAAAAAATAGCCTCCGGTGAGGCGCAAATGATCGTCGGCACCCATGCGTTATTTCAAGACGAGGTGAAATTTCATAATCTCGTGCTTATTATTATCGATGAACAACATCGTTTTGGTGTTCATCAACGATTATCACTGCGTGAAAAAGGCCGCTTTGGCGACTGTTACCCACATCAACTAGTCATGACAGCAACACCTATACCTCGCACACTTGCAATGACCGCTTACGCCGATTTAGAGACCTCTGTAATAGATGAATTACCACCGGGTCGAACACCCATAACAACAGTGGCATTACCAGACACTCGTCGAGGCGATATTATCAAGCGCGTTAAATTAGCCTGCCATGAGCAAGGCAGGCAAGTTTATTGGGTATGCACGCTCATTGATGAATCAGAAGTGCTGCAATGCCAAGCCGCCGAAGATAGCGCGCAGCAATTAAAAGAAGCCTTACCAGAGCTAAACGTAAGCCTTATACATGGACGGATGAAAGCTGCAGAAAAACAAGCCATTATGAGTGAGTTTAAAGCTGGTAATATTCATGTTTTAGTCGCAACCACAGTCATTGAAGTAGGAGTGGATGTACCTAATGCCAGTTTGATTATTATAGAAAACCCTGAGCGTTTAGGTTTAGCACAATTACACCAACTACGTGGTCGAGTAGGGCGTGGAGCTACCGCTTCGCATTGTGTACTTTTATACCATGCACCTCTCTCACATACAGCACAAAAGCGTCTGGGCGTGTTAAGAGATAGTAACGATGGTTTTGTTATAGCTGAGCGAGACTTAGAGATCCGCGGCCCTGGTGAAGTGCTCGGCACTAAACAAACCGGTTTAGCTGAATTTAAAATTGCCGATCTAACCCGCGACAAACACACTTTAAATCAAGTCAGGCCAATAGCGCAGCAAATGCTAATACAGCACCCAAAACAAGTAGATGCACTTATAAGTAGATGGCTTGGTAATAAATCCAACTACGCACTAGCTTAAAACTGCGCTCTTTCACAATATCGAGATTATCCCTAGTACTTTCCAGCTTAAGTTTTACTTTTCTGCAGACGTAAAAAAGCCCGAATATTTTCAATCGGGCTTTCTCGATTTGGAGCCTGGCAATGTCGTGGTGCCCACAGCGGTGGAAAATCACAGTGCAAATGCACCACATTCATTGGCTAGTGGTGATGTTTTTATGATTTGAGTGTCGGGTGTCGCTACGCTCGCCCAACCTACGCGGGAGACTTGTGTACATTATTCACCCACATTTCACTTTTCTACAGACGTAAAAAAGCCCGACTATTTCTAGTCGGGCTTTCTACAATTTGGAGCCTGGCAATGTCCTACTTTCACATAGCAAATGCTACACTATCATCGGCGCTGTTTCGTTTCACTACTGAGTTCGGCATGGGGTCAGGTGGGTCCAAAACGCTATTGTTACCAAGCAAATTAGGGCGTTAATTCGTATCACTACAAATTAACTGAATTTGGAAAATATCTGATAATATTTTTTAAGTCTTTGCGTAAATATCTACTTTAGTCATATTAACTTCTTGCTTGAACTGTCACATAAAACGCGTTTGGCGTTGTATGGTTAAGCCTCACGGGTAATTAGTACAAGTTAGCTTAATGCCTCACAGCACTTCCACATCTTGCCTATCAACGTTGTAGTCTCCAACGGCCCTTCAGAGAGCTTATAGCTCTAGTGAGAAATCATCTCGAGGCCTGCTTCGCGCTTAGATGCTTTCAGCGCTTATCAGTTCCGAACGTAGCTACCGGGCAATGCCATTGGCATGACAACCCGAACACCAGCGGTTCGTTCACTCCGGTCCTCTCGTACTAGGAGCAACCCCTCTCAATTCTCAAACGCCCACGGCAGATAGGGACCGAACTGTCTCACGACGTTCTAAACCCAGCTCGCGTACCACTTTAAATGGCGAACAGCCATACCCTTGGGACCGACTTCAGCCCCAGGATGTGATGAGCCGACATCGAGGTGCCAAACACCGCCGTCGATATGAACTCTTGGGCGGTATCAGCCTGTTATCCCCGGAGTACCTTTTATCCGTTGAGCGATGGCCCTTCCATTCAGAACCACCGGATCACTATGACCTACTTTCGTACCTGCTCGACGTGTCTGTCTCGCAGTTAAGCTGGCTTCTACCATTACACTAACCGTACGATGTCCGACCGTACTTAGCCAACCTTCGTGCTCCTCCGTTACTCTTTAGGAGGAGACCGCCCCAGTCAAACTACCCACCAGGCACTGTCCGTAACCCCGATTCAGGGGCCAACGTTAGAACATCAAAACTACAAGGGTGGTATTTCAAGGTTGACTCCAACAAAACTAGCGTCTCATCTTCAAAGTCTCCCACCTATCCTACACATGTAGGTTCAATGTTCAGTGCCAAGCTGTAGTAAAGGTTCACGGGGTCTTTCCGTCTAGCCGCGGGTACACAGCATCTTCACTGCGATTTCAATTTCACTGAGTCTCGGGTGGAGACAGCGTGGCCATGGTTACACCATTCGTGCAGGTCGGAACTTACCCGACAAGGAATTTCGCTACCTTAGGACCGTTATAGTTACGGCCGCCGTTTACCGGGGCTTCGATCAAGAGCTTCTCCCTAAGGATAACCCCATCAATTAACCTTCCGGCACCGGGCAGGTGTCACACCGTATACGTCATCTTGCGATTTTGCACAGTGCTGTGTTTTTAATAAACAGTCCCAGCCACCTGGTCACTGCGGCTCCCGTCCGCTTAGAGAGCAAGTCTCATCACAGATAGGAGCGTACCTTCTCCCGAAGTTACGGTACGATTTTGCCTAGTTCCTTCACCCGAGTTCTCTCAAGCGCCTTAGTATTCTCTACCTGACCACCTGTGTCGGTTTGGGGTACGATTCCATATAATCTGAAGCTTAGAGGCTTTTCCTGGAAGTATGGCATCAGCAACTTCATCACCTTAGTGACTCGTCTCGTGTCTCAGGTTTAATGTTCGTCCGGATTTACCTAAACAAACGCCCTACTCACTTTCACATGGACTACCAACGCCATGCTTGCTTAGCCTGCTCCGTCCCCCCATCGCAATTATATCGAGTACAGAAATATTAATCTGTTTCCCATCGACTACGCCTTTCGGCCTCGCCTTAGGGGTCGACTTACCCTACCCTGATTAACATGGGATAGGAACCCTTGGTCTTCCGGCGTGGGAGTTTTTCACTCCCATTATCGTTACTCATGTCAGCATTCGCACTTCTGATACCTCCAGCATGCCTCCCGGCACACCTTCAACGGCTTACAGAACGCTCCCCTACCACTCATCCTAAGATGAATCCGCAGCTTCGGTGCATAGTTTAGCCCCGTTACATCTTCCGCGCAGACCGACTCGACCAGTGAGCTATTACGCTTTCTTTAAAGGATGGCTGCTTCTAAGCCAACCTCCTGGCTGTCTGGGCCTTTCCACATCGTTTCCCACTTAACTATGACTTTGGGACCTTAGCTGGCGGTCTGGGTTGTTTCCCTCTTCACGACGGACGTTAGCACCCGCCGTGTGTCTCCCGGATATTACTTTACGGTATTCGGAGTTTGCAAAGGGTTGGTAAGTCGGGATGACCCCCTAGCCTTAACAGTGCTCTACCCCCGTAAGTATTCGTCCGAGGCTCTACCTAAATAGATTTCGGGGAGAACCAGCTATCTCCCGGTTTGATTAGCCTTTCACTCCTAACCACAAGTCATCCCCTAACTTTTCAACGTTAGTGGGTTCGGTCCTCCAGTTGATGTTACTCAACCTTCAACCTGCTCATGGCTAGATCACCGGGTTTCGGGTCTATACCTTGCAACTATTCGCCCAGTTAAGACTCGGTTTCCCTACGGCTACCCTAATCGGTTAACCTCGCTACAAAATATAAGTCGCTGACCCATTATACAAAAGGTACGCAGTCACCCAACAAGTGGGCTCCTACTGCTTGTACGTACACGGTTTCAGGTTCTATTTCACTCCCCTCACAGGGGTTCTTTTCGCCTTTCCCTCACGGTACTGGTTCACTATCGGTCAGTTGGGAGTATTTAGCCTTAGATGATGGTCCACCTATATTCAGTCAAAGTTTCACGTGCTCCGACCTACTCGATTTCACTTAAAATGTCTTTTCATGTACGGGACTATCACCCTGTATCGTGGCGCTTTCCAGCAGCCTTCCATTAACACATAGTAAGCTTAAGGGCTGTTCCGATTTCGCTCGCCGCTACTTTCGGAATCTCGGTTGATTTCTTTTCCTACGGGTACTTAGATGTTTCAGTTCTCCGCGTTCGCCTCGTTAACCTATGTATTCAGTTAACGATACCTGCAAGCAGGTGGGTTTCCCCATTCGGAAATCCTAGTCTCAAGTGCTTTTTACTAGCTTGACTAGGCTTATCGCAAGTTAATACGTCCTTCATCGCCTCCAACTGCCAAGGCATCCACCGTGTACGCTTAGTCACTTAACCATACAACCCAAACGGGTCTTTGTTCTGTGACAGTTTAACTTCGCCAGAAGTCAATATTGAATACTAAAGTAGATACCAATCAATCAACTCAAAGAGTTAATTAAATGGCACTGAATGGTACTGCTACCATTCTTTTTTTACTTTTGAAAACTCTTGATAAATAACAATGTTATTCATCAGAATTTTATTATCAGCTTTTCCAAATTTTTAAAGAGCATATTAATTAGTTATCCCGAAGGACAAGCACTAATTAACAATCATCTGTGTGGACACTACGAACAAATAAGTTCTAAATCGTATAAGGAGGTGATCCAGCCCCAGGTTCCCCTAGGGCTACCTTGTTACGACTTCACCCCAGTCATGAATCACTCCGTGGTAAACGTCCTCCCGAGGGTTAGACTATCTACTTCTGGAGCAACCCACTCCCATGGTGTGACGGGCGGTGTGTACAAGGCCCGGGAACGTATTCACCGCGTCATTCTGATACGCGATTACTAGCGATTCCGACTTCATGGAGTCGAGTTGCAGACTCCAATCCGGACTACGACGCACTTTAAGTGATTCGCTTACCTTCGCAGGTTCGCAGCACTCTGTATGCGCCATTGTAGCACGTGTGTAGCCCTACACGTAAGGGCCATGATGACTTGACGTCGTCCCCACCTTCCTCCGGTTTATCACCGGCAGTCTCCTTAGAGTTCTCAGCATTACCTGCTAGCAACTAAGGATAGGGGTTGCGCTCGTTGCGGGACTTAACCCAACATCTCACAACACGAGCTGACGACAGCCATGCAGCACCTGTATCAGAGTTCCCGAAGGCACCAAACCATCTCTGGTAAGTTCTCTGTATGTCAAGTGTAGGTAAGGTTCTTCGCGTTGCATCGAATTAAACCACATGCTCCACCGCTTGTGCGGGCCCCCGTCAATTCATTTGAGTTTTAACCTTGCGGCCGTACTCCCCAGGCGGTCTACTTAATGCGTTAGCTTTGAAAAACAGAACCGAGGCTCCGAGCTTCTAGTAGACATCGTTTACGGCGTGGACTACCGGGGTATCTAATCCCGTTTGCTCCCCACGCTTTCGTACATGAGCGTCAGTGTTGACCCAGGTGGCTGCCTTCGCCATCGGTATTCCTTCAGATCTCTACGCATTTCACCGCTACACCTGAAATTCTACCACCCTCTATCACACTCTAGTTTGCCAGTTCGAAATGCAGTTCCCAGGTTGAGCCCGGGGCTTTCACATCTCGCTTAACAAACCGCCTGCGTACGCTTTACGCCCAGTAATTCCGATTAACGCTCGCACCCTCCGTATTACCGCGGCTGCTGGCACGGAGTTAGCCGGTGCTTCTTCTGTCAGTAACGTCACAGCTAGCAGGTATTAACTACTAACCTTTCCTCCTGACTGAAAGTGCTTTACAACCCGAAGGCCTTCTTCACACACGCGGCATGGCTGCATCAGGCTTGCGCCCATTGTGCAATATTCCCCACTGCTGCCTCCCGTAGGAGTCTGGGCCGTGTCTCAGTCCCAGTGTGGCTGATCATCCTCTCAAACCAGCTAGGGATCGTCGCCTTGGTGAGCCATTACCTCACCAACTAGCTAATCCCACTTGGGCCAATCTAAAGGCGAGAGCCGAAGCCCCCTTTGGTCCGTAGACATTATGCGGTATTAGCAGTCGTTTCCAACTGTTGTCCCCCACCTCAAGGCATGTTCCCAAGCATTACTCACCCGTCCGCCGCTCGTCAGCAAAGTAGCAAGCTACTTTCTGTTACCGCTCGACTTGCATGTGTTAGGCCTGCCGCCAGCGTTCAATCTGAGCCATGATCAAACTCTTCAATTAAAAAGTTTTATGTCTTTCGACAGCTCAATGAATTCTGAATTTTTTAATATCTTTCGATATTGAATTGACTGTGCCGAAGCAACTTATAAATAAGTTACTTCTGTTGGTCACTCAGTTTTCAATTGAGACTCTAATTTGTTTGCCTCGCTACCTAAGTAGGTTGGCTGTTAGAACTCAATCTGTACGAGTGCCCACACAGATGATTGCTTTATATTGTTAAAGAACGTTTTGAGTCGCTTTAGCGTCTCAAGGGATGCGTATAATACATCCTTTATTTTTCGAGTCAATACTTTGTTTTAAACTTTCTTTTTTGGAAGATTTAAAACCGAAGTTTTATTTAACTCTCTGAGTAGTTGCTGCCTTGCTATGCTTCGGCGTTTCCCTTCTCAGTGGGGTCGCATTATAGGGAGATCCGAAAACAGATCAACTGTTTTTTAAAGAAAACTTGAAATAAACTGCTGTTCGCTGAGTATTTGAGCTAAACGCTTAAAAACACAACTAAACTACTATCGTTAAGAAATTTATAGCGCTATTTGAAATTAAAGTTATGACAACTACTAATGAATAAAGACATATTTGGATCATCTATGCTAAATAACTAACCAATATGAGAAGACTCGTATTACTTAAAATCATTTAAAGTAATCAAAAGGCGAAAATTGAATTGATCGAGCTATGTTTAATCATAATTTAATAATATTAAGAAGTAAGTTTACTTAGGCCGTAATACTCAACCTTGATATGAGATTCTTAATATAGGTATATAGGTAAATGAGTACACGTTATGCCTTATAATCAGATTTATAAATATAAACTTCGTAGTGGGCCGCTCTACTGGATAATCTAAGTTTTGGAGTTGTATTATATAATAGCTCTAAACGAACAATATATTATGAAGATAATCCTTAACCATGATCTGATAAGCTATTTTGAATGAGTAATAAGTAAAGAGTAACTAGGTAGGGATATTAAAGCAGGTGTTAAAACAACTTATCAATTTAGAATCTATGAGTCAGTACTCGTAAACGATCATAATAGAAGGTACTCACTGATTCATATAGATTAACAAATTTTAGGCAAGAAAAAGCCGAGCATAGGCTCGGCTTTTAGGTTTCTTTAAGACTTACTCTGCAGACTGTGCGTCTTCTTGAACTGCTTCGCTAGTCGCTGGGCGACCAACTAGTTCAATATAAGCCATTGGTGCATTATCACCAGTACGGAAGCCACACTTAAGAATACGAGTGTAACCACCTGGACGATCCGCGTTACGTGGACCGATTTCACTGAATAACTTACCAACAACTTCATTATCACGCGTGCGAGCAAACGCTAAACGGCGATTTGCTACACTGTCAGTCTTAGCCAGTGTGATTAAAGGTTCAATTACACGACGTAACTCTTTCGCTTTAGGCAAAGTAGTTTTGATGATTTCATGTTTCACCAAAGAACCTGCCATATTGCTAAACATCGCTTTACGATGGCTACTGTTACGGTTTAATTGACGACCACTCTTACGATGGCGCATGACCCTATCCTTCTAACTAAACTAATATAGTGATTTAGATTATTCAGCTAAACTTGCAGGTGGCCAATTTTCTAGGCGCATGCCTAGAGAAAGTCCACGTGAAGCTAGCACGTCTTTAATTTCAGTTAGAGACTTCTTACCTAAATTAGGCGTTTTAAGAAGCTCAACTTCAGTGCGCTGAACTAAATCACCGATATATTGAATTTGCTCGGCTTTCAAACAATTTGCTGAGCGTACTGTTAGTTCAAGATCATCAACTGGACGAAGTAGAATAGGATCGAATTCTGGCTTCTCTTCTTTCTCTTCTGGCTCAGTTACATCACGTAAATCTACGAATGCATCTAATTGCTCAGCTAAGATAGTAGACGCACGGCGGATCGCTTCTTCTGGATCTAAAGTGCCGTTTGTTTCCATATCAATGATTAACTTGTCTAAATCTGTACGTTGCTCAACTCGAGCTGATTCAACCGAGTACGCAATACGTTCAACTGGGCTAAATGATGCATCAAGCAACAATCTACCAATTGGACGCTCATCGTCATCAGAGGATAAACGACTAGATGCCGGCACATAACCACGACCACGTTCAACACGAATACGCATGCTGATCTCGCTGTTATTTGTTGTTAAATTACAAATAACATGATCTGGGTTAGCAATTGTTACATCGCCATCGTGCTGAATATCTGACGCAGTCACAGGGCCTACACCAGATTTAGCCAGGGTCAGAAAAACTTCATCTTTGCCTTCTAACGTTACTGCTAAACCTTTTAGGTTTAATAGTATTTCAATGATGTCTTCTTGAACGCCTTCTTTCGCGCTGTACTCATGCAATACACCGTCGATTTCAACTTCAGTTACTGCACATCCAGGCATAGATGAAAGCAGTATACGGCGTAAGGCATTACCCAAAGTGTGACCGAAGCCACGCTCAAGTGGTTCTAAAACTATTTTAGAACGTGTTGGGTTGATAGCGTCGATATCGACTAACCTTGGTTTTAGAAATTCTGTAACAGAACCCTGCATTTTATCCTCTCTTAACTCTTAACTTTACTTAGAGTAAAGTTCGACGATTAGTTGTTCATTAATGTCCGCAGACAGATCTGAACGCTCAGGTAGACGCTTAAAGCTGCCTTCCAATTTCTTACCGTCAACTTCAACCCAAGTCGGCTTTTCACGTTGCTCAGCCAACTCTAGAGCAGCGATGATACGTGCTTGTGTTTTAGACTTCTCACGGATTACAACAGTATCTTCTGGAGCAATTACGTACGAAGGAACATTCACAACACGACCATTAACTAAAATCGCTTTATGGCTTACTAACTGACGTGCTTCTGCACGTGTGCTAGCAAAACCCATGCGATATACAACATTGTCTAAACGTTGCTCTAATAGCTGTAACAAGTTTTCACCTGTATTACCTTTAAGGCGAGCAGCTTCTTTGTAGTAGTTACGGAATTGCTTTTCTAATACACCGTAGATACGACGTACTTTTTGCTTTTCACGTAATTGTAAACCGTAATCAGATAAGCGACCTTTACGAGCGCCATGCTGACCAGGTGCAGTCTCAAGTTTACACTTAGAGTCGATAGCTCTTACGCCGCTCTTAAGGAACAGGTCAGTGCCTTCACGACGACTCAGCTTGAGCTTAGGGCCCAAATATCTTGCCATGTTATTTCTCCTAACCTATTGTTAAACGCGACGTTTCTTCGGTGGACGACAACCATTATGTGGTATTGGCGTCACGTCAGTAATGTTGGTAATACGGTAGCCAGCAGCATTCAAAGCACGTACAGCAGATTCACGACCTGGACCTGGACCTTTGATGAAAACTTCTAGATTTTTTAAACCGTATTCTTGAGCAGCAGTACCTGCACGCTCTGCAGCAACCTGAGCAGCAAATGGAGTAGATTTACGTGAACCACGGAAACCTGAACCACCGGCAGTAGCCCATGATAGTGCATTACCTTGACGATCGGTAATCGTTACAATAGTGTTGTTGAAAGAAGCATGAACATGAGCCATACCATCAGCAACTTGTTTTTTAACCTTTTTACGACGAATTGGTGTCTTAGCCATAATACTATCCCCTTATCGCTTAATAGGCTTACGAGGACCCTTACGGGTACGCGCGTTAGTCTTAGTTCTTTGACCACGTAGTGGTAAAGAGCGACGGTGACGTAGGCCACGATAACAACCAAGGTCCATTAGGCGCTTGATATTTAAAGTAACTTCACGACGAAGATCACCTTCAACGGTGTACTTGCCAACTGCATCACGCAATACGTCAAGAGTTTCGTCTGAAAGTTCACCGATTTTTGTGGTCTCGGCGATACCAGTCGCTGCTAAGATAGCCTTAGAGCGAGTCTTACCTATGCCATAAATAGCTGTTAAACCAATAACTGCATGTTTATGATCAGGGACGTTAATGCCAGCAATACGGGCCACTAACACATCTCCTATATTCGAATTTGGTAATCATCTGTTTGAAGAGCCCGTAAGGATACTCAAACGAAGACCAAATCACTACTAAAAACACAGGCCGAGAAAACTCAGCCTGCACGCTGTTTACTTAACCTTGCCTTTGCTTATGCTTAGGCTCACTGCAAATTACGCGTACTACACCAGCACGTTTAATAACTTTACAGTTACGGCATATTTTCTTAACGGAAGCACGTACTTTCATTGCTCAACTCCGTAAACTGACCTTATCGACCATAGCCTTTAAGGTTCGCTTTTTTCAGCACAGAATCATACTGATGAGACATCAGGTGAGTCTGTACTTGTGCCATAAAGTCCATGATAACAACTACGATAATCAAAATTGATGTACCGCCGAAGTAGAATGGCGTTTGCCATGCCATTGTCATGAATTCAGGCACCAGACAGATAAAGGTTATATACAAAGCACCTGCCAATGTCAGGCGTGTCATCACTTTATCAATGTATTTAGATGTCTGCTCACCTGGACGAATACCTGGGATAAATGCGCCAGATTTCTTCAGGTTATCTGCTGTTTCACGTGGGTTAAACACCAACGCTGTGTAGAAAAAGCAGAAGAAGATGATAGCTGCTGCTAAAACCATTGCATACAATGGCTGACCTGGGGTCAACGTTGTAGCTATAGCTTGTAACACATCAGCGACCGGACCTTCACCCTGGCCGAACCAGCTGGCAATTGTACCAGGGAACAGAATTATACTGCTAGCGAAAATTGGTGGAATAACACCCGCCATATTTACTTTTAGTGGTAAATGCGTGCTTTGGGCAGCAAATACTTGACGACCTTGTTGGCGTTTAGCGTAGTTAACAACAATACGTCGTTGGCCACGTTCAAAAAACACTACAAGATAAGTAACAGCGAATACGATTACCGCAACCATCAACAGTACAAAAACATTCAAATCACCTTGGCGCGCCATTTCAGCTGTCGAACCAATAGCAGACGGCAGGTTAGCTACAATACCAACAAATATTAAAACAGAGATACCGTTACCAATACCACGTTCTGTTATTTGTTCGCCCAACCACATAAGGAACATAGTACCAGTCACTAAACTCACCACTGCGGTGAAATAGAAACCCATACCAGGGTTAACAACTAACCCTTCCATCATGCCCGGTAAGCTTGTGGCAATACCGATTGATTGGATAGTAGCAAGCACAAGCGTGCCATAGCGTGTGTACTGGCTAATTTTTTTACGCCCTTGCTCACCTTCTTTCTTAAGCTCTATAAACGGAGGATACATATGCGTTAATAGTTGCGTAATAATCGAAGCCGAGATATACGGCATAATACCCAGTGCTAACACTGAAGCTCGCTCAAGCGCACCACCGCTAAACATGTTGAACATCTCAACAATGGTGCCCTTTTGTTGCTCGAAGAAATCGGCAAGTACAGCGGCGTCAATCCCAGGGATCGGCACAAATGAACCTAGACGGTATATAATGATAGCACCTAATACGAAGAGTAATCGGCGCTTCAATTCCGAAAGTCCACCTTGTGCACTTTGCATATCTTGACCTGGTTTAGCCATTAGTACTTCCTTAGTCTTCTACCTTGCCTCCGGCAGCTTCGATAGCTTCGCGTGCACCTTTAGTGGCTCTAAGGCCCTTAACGGTAACAGCGCGTGAAACTTCGCCAGATTTAACAACTTTAACGAACAAAACGTTCTTTTTAACTAGACCAGCTGCTTGTAACGCGCTTAGGTCTACCACATCGCCTTCTACTTTAGCGATTTCGTATAGGTTTATTTCTGCAGATACTAATGATTTGCGAGAAGTGAAACCGAACTTAGGTAGACGACGTTGCATAGGCATTTGACCGCCTTCGAAACCAACGCGTACTTTACCGCCAGAACGTGATTTTTGACCTTTGTGACCACGGCCACCAGTCTTACCAAGACCAGAACCGATACCACGACCAACACGTTTTGGAGCAGTTTTTGAACCTGCAGCAGGTGAAAGTGTATTCAAATGCATGAAATTAACCCTCTACCTTAACCATGTAAGAAACCTGGTTTATCATACCACGTACACATGCTGTGTCTTCTAACTCAACAGTGTGGTTGATACGACGTAAACCAAGACCGCGTAATGTAGCTTTATGTTTCGGTAAACGACCGATAGAGCTTTTTACTTGTGTTACTTTTACAGTTTGATTTGCCATGGTTACCCCAGTATCTCGTCTATGCGAAGACCACGTTTAGCAGCAATCGACTGAGGAGAATTCATATTCTCAAGAGCAGAGATTGTTGCACGCACTACGTTGATTGGGTTAGTAGAACCGTAACATTTAGAAAGTACGTTCTGCACACCAGTCACTTCTAGTACCGCACGCATTGCACCACCAGCGATGATACCAGTACCTTCAGAGGCTGGTTTCATAAACACTTGTGAGCCAGCATGACGTCCTTTAACAGGATGCTGTAATGTGTTGCCATTTAGGTCTACATTGATCATATTGCGACGTGCTTTTTCCATTGCTTTTTGAATAGCAGCTGGAACTTCACGTGCTTTACCATAACCAAAACCTACTTTACCTGCGCCATCACCAACTACTGTTAGTGCTGTAAAGCTAAAGATACGACCACCTTTAACTACTTTAGACACACGGTTCACCGCGATTAGCTTTTCAGCTAGATCAGGCTGTTGTTGCTTTGCTTCTACGTTAGCCATTGTCTACTCCTAGAATTGCAAACCGGCTTCACGCGCAGCATCAGCTAGCGCCTTCACACGGCCGTGATATTTAAAGCCACTACGATCAAAAGCAATCTTTTCGATGCCTTTGTCAGCCGCACGTTCAGCAACCGCTTTACCAACTGCTTGCGCAGCTGCAACGTTGCCGGTGCCTTTAACTGTTTCGCAAATAGCTTTTTCAACAGTAGAAGCAGCAGCCAGTACAGTACCCTCAGCAGTAACTACTTGAGCGTATATGTGACGTGGCGTGCGGTGGATAACAAGACGCGTTGTGCCTTGTTCAATATAATTTCTACGAGTGCGTTTAGCACGACGTAGACGAGCTGTTTTTTTATCCATCGTCTTACCTTACTTCTTCTTAGCCTCTTTACGGCGCACATTCTCATCTGAATAACGAACACCCTTGCCTTTATATGGCTCAGGTTTACGGTATGCACGAATGTTAGCAGCTGTTTGACCAACTAACTGCTTATCTACGCCCTTAACTAGAACTTCTGTTTGGCTTGGAGTTTCAATCGTAATTCCTTCAGGAACTGCGAAATGAACTGGGTGCGAGAAACCAAGAGTTAAATCTAATGTTTTACCCTTAGCTGCTGCACGGTAACCAACGCCTACTAACTGAAGTTTCTTCTCGTAACCTTCATGCGTACCAACAATCATATTGTTGATTAGAGCGCGAGCAGTACCTGCTTGAGCCCATGCATCTGTTACGCCTTCACGAGGTAAAGTTGTAATAACGTTTTCTTCAACTTTTACTTCAACAGCGTTGTTGATAGTACGAGTTAATTCACCGTTTTTGCCTTTAACTGTGATTTCCTGGCCTTTTAATGTAACTTCTACACCGGCAGGAACACTAATTGGTGCCTTTGCTATGCGAGACATAGTTCCCCTCCGATTAAGCTACAAAACCAATGATTTCACCACCAACGCCTGCACTACGTGCTGCGCGGTCTGTCATTAGGCCTTTAGAAGTTGATACGATAGCGATACCTAGACCACCCATTACCTTTGGTAATTCGTCACGTCTCTTATAGATACGTAAACCAGGGCGGCTAACACGCTGGATATTTTCAATAACAGCTTTGCCTTCGAAGTACTTCAATTCGATAGAAAGCTCAGGTTTTACGTCGCCATTGATTGCGAAATCAGCGATGTAACCTTCATTTTTTAATACTTTAGCTACTGCTACTTTCAGTTTTGAATTAGGCATCGTTACAGATACTTTCTTCGCTGACTGACCGTTACGGATTCGTGTAAACAAATCCGCGATAGGATCTTGCAAGCTCATAGTCTTACTCCCGTGATTCTTTTACCAGCTAGCTTTTTTAAGGCCAGGAATTTCACCGCGCATAGCTGCTTCGCGAACTTTAATACGGCTCATGCCGAATTTGCGAAGGAAACCATGTGGGCGGCCCGTAATGTTACAACGATTACGCTGACGTACAGGGCTAGAATCACGTGGTAAAGCTTGTAGCTTAAGTACCGCGTCCCAACGATCATCTTCAGATGTATTAACATCACTGATGATAGCTTTTAGTGCTGTGCGCTTTTCAGCGAACTGAGCAACTAGTTTTGTGCGCTTTGCTTCGCGCGCTTTCATAGAATTCTTTGCCATAACCCTACCCTTATTTCTTGAATGGGAAGTTAAACGCTTCTAACAACGCACGGCCTTCCTCATCAGATTTCGCAGAAGTAGTGATAGTAATATCCATACCGCGTACACGGTCTACTTTATCGTAATCGATTTCTGGGAAGATGATTTGTTCACGTACGCCCATGCTGTAGTTGCCACGTCCATCAAAAGACTTAGCACTTACGCCACGGAAGTCGCGAATACGTGGGATAGCGATTGATACCAAACGCTCAAAAAAGTCCCACATACGTTCGCCACGTAGGGTTACTTTACAACCTATCGGATAACCTTCACGCACTTTGAAGCCAGCAACAGATTTGCGTGCTTTAGTGATTAGAGGTTTCTGACCAGAGATTGCAGCTAGATCCGCAACAGCGTTATCTAGAATTTTCTTGTCAGCTAGGGCTTCGCCCACGCCCATATTCAATGTGATCTTTTCGATCAGAGGGACTTGCATGACAGAGCTGAAACCAAACTTCTCTTGAAGTTCAGCGACTACTTTGTCTTTATATACTTCATGCAGTTTCGCCATCATTCTACTCCAACTATTAAATAGTTTTACCAGTAGATTTAAAGATACGTAATTTCTTACCATCTTCAATCTTGAAACCTACACGATCTGCTTTACTCGTTTCCGAGTTGTAGATCGCAACGTTTGATACGTCGATAGACGCTTCTTTCTCAACAATACCGCCAGGCTGGTTCAATTGTGGAACCGGCTTTTGGTGCTTTTTGATCAAGTTTATGCCTTCGACAAATAATCTTCCAGATTCAGTAACAACTGAAAGCACTTTTCCGCGCTTACCTTTGTCTTTACCTGCTAGAACGATTACTTCGTCATCACGACGGATTTTTGCTGCCATGATAGACTCCTTACAGTACTTCTGGGGCTAGTGAAACGATTTTCATGAACTTATCATTACGAAGTTCACGAGTCACAGGGCCGAAGATACGAGTACCAATAGGCTGCAAGTTATCATTTAAGATAACAGCTGCATTGCTATCGAAACGGATCAAAGAACCGTCTGGACGACGAACGCCTTTTTTGGTGCGCACAACTACCGCGTTTTTAACATCACCTTTCTTCACTTTACCGCGAGGAATAGCTTCTTTTACAGAAACTTTAATGATGTCGCCAATCGCTGCATAGCGACGGTGAGAACCACCAAGGACTTTTATACACTGCACTTTGCGAGCGCCGCTGTTATCAGCAACTTCCAGCTGAGTTTGCATTTGGATCATGTTAATGACCTCCGGTGTAGTAATTACAACTTGTCTTAAATTCGTTTAAAATCAAGACATTTCGATTGAAATCCACTCAAAAAACAAGCTAGTTGTCTCTTAAGGGCGGGCAATTGTACCAGCATTACGGGGGGAGCGGTAGGTTATTTTTTAATTAATTATGAGGGAAAGCTAATTAATATTGAGTAATTACGGCTATCTAGCTATTTTACATATGGTTACAAAACAAACAAGGCACTATCTTAGTGCCTTGTAGATTATTTATCAGGGTTTTAGCCAAACAAACCTTTCAATTTATCTTTAAGTTTGTCTTTTGCTTTTTCTTTGAGCTTTTCTTTTGCTTCTTCTTTAAGCGCATTACCAAAATCAAGCTTAATGCCTACATCATGGAATGGCCCTTTAATGCGCAGTGGTATTTTAAAGCCGGTACTATCATCGGTTGTACCCTGCCCCTCAATAGAACCGACTATACCGGTTACTAGTCGGTAATTAATAATAGTATTAGGTAAATCCACATCACCTTCGCCTGAAATACGGATCAGTGGGCTGATTAACGACAGGTCGTTATTATGGCCCACCCCATTAGTAAACTTAAAGCTACCCGTTAATGCTGAGAAGTCGGTTTGCTGTGACTTATCAAAGCCAGTATCTAGTCCTTCTGATACAGCCCCTACATTACCTTTAAGCAACTCTTTACCTTTGCGAATCATTTCAGCTATATTTGCGCCTTGTACTGCGCCATTAGCAAACTCAAACCCTAACTCACCATTAAGTGCGTTAACAAACTCTTTTTGGCTTTGCCCATTTGTGGTTAAGTTCCAATTTAATGAGCCATTACCCATTAATTTATCAAATCCTGCGGCATCGGTTAATAACGGTTGTGCATCAATACCTGCCAAATCAAAATTAGTGGTTATTTTATAAGGTATTTGCTGGGCATTAATATTAATTGCCCCTTTCCCTGTTCCCTCATAGGCTGCAAAGTTATCTAAGCTTAATTTAGCGACACTATTTTTTAACGCTACTGTAAATTGGTTTGCACCGAGTTTAATATCGTTAGCTTTTAAACCACTTGAGCGTATTACTACATTAGCATCAAGCGTATTTAAGGCACTTAAGTCTATTTTAGTGTCGTCCCATACAATAGGCTCTGCTGGTTTAGTTTCGTCTGTAGTTGGCTGCTCTTTTTTAGCTACGGCTTCTGGTAAGTATGGGTTTAAGTCAAGCATACCTAAGTCAATGTTTGCCATTACAGCAAGTCGTTTACCTAAATTAAGCTCACTTTTACCTTTTATTTGCAGTGCATCTAATGTGGCAATAAGCTCTTCAAGCTTAAATTGCTCACCCGCTAAATGCATTTTGCCATTTACACTAAAAGCATTAAAGGCGTTATCTTTGGCGTTTAACTCTACACCTTGCCATTTGGCTATATTTTTTACCGAGTCTCCACTTAGCGCTAACTGACCTTTTATATCTTGGCCTTGTTTAGCAATAGTTCCCTCAAAGGTTAAATCAACTAAACGTGAATCTAAACTCTGCTGAATATTAAAAGTAGTGCCTTCGATCGCTTTTGCTGGCGTATCTAGTTTTACATCAAGCTCAAAGCGCTCTTGCATGTAAGTTATTGCGCCTTTTACTTCTAATGTTTTACGCAGTGATGGAAGTAAAATAGCCAGCTCTAAATCACTTATTTGCTGTTTAACCCCGGTTTTACCATCTAAATAAGTAAAGGTACCACCATAAATGGCAACCTCCCCTAGCTCAATGTCAAAGTTCTCAGGTAATTTTATAGCTTCCGCAGATCCTGTTTGCTCTTTAGGCTGCTCAGCTACCGCATCAAATAGCTGCCAGTTAGCTTTACCGTTTTTATCGGTCTCTAATAAAATATCAGGCTCGTTAATAACAAACTTATCGAGTTTAAATTCACCATCTAATAGCGATAGCCAAGGGATGTGTACTGCAAGCTGCTGCATACTTGCCATATCGGCGCGAGAGCCCGATTTCATGTTGGCAAAATGTACATCATTAAGTTCTAATTTTAATGCAGGAAATACACTCAGCGTTTTATCGCCTTTAATAGTTAATGTACGTCCTGTGGTTTGTTCTACCTGCTCAGAGACTTTATTAAAAATAGCATCAGTAGGAATTAAAAAGGGTGCTGCAACGATAAGTGCAATACATAACAGCAGTATTACACCTATAATTTTAAATAAGGTTTTCATGATCGTCCTTTCAAATGTGCAAATAATACTCATATCATAGCGAGAGTTATCACTAAAATCATTGTCAGTACTAAAAAAAATAACTTTCAACTAATTTATTTTTTAATGATGAATCTACGCGCTAATAATATCAACACTATTTAAATATTAACAAACAACACATGATCGCTTTATAAAAAACAACAAATCATTACTTTTCAACAAGTAAGACATGAAAAACACACTGCCGTATGATTTTCAAACAATCTAAACTAATTGAGTTTTCATCACTTAAGTTAACTATTTTATTGTTTTAATAAATTAATAATTATGAGCACTTTAACTGTTGTATTCTTAAGGCTTGTATATGCCTCTGTTGTTATTGCAAGATTTGCGCTAAAATAGACCAGCTAAAAAATGCATCTAACTCGAGGTTCTACAAGGCATGAAAAAACTGCTAATTTCACCGTCACAAATGTCGCTAGGCGAGCAAGAAAACCAAATATACCAAAACATTCTGAAGCAATCCTCAGAACTCAGCCTAAATCTAATGGCCGTGAAAGTAGAAAACCACCCAGATGATTTTTTACTTTGGTGCTATGAACTGCTTAACGCAAGCAAAGATCGTATGAATTACGACTTGCTAGAGCCGCAACAGTTACCAGTACTAAAAAAACTGCACGACCAACTTATTTCTGCTATTAGCTTTTTACAAGTTAAAACGTTACGTGTAGCGCCTTGGCCTGTAGTAACTACATTTATTGAGCAGCACAAAGATCTTATTGCACTTGATGAGCAGCTTCGCTTAACAAGCTACATTGCAAGCATTCGCCCGCAATCACTTAAAGATATGATCCCAGAAGACTTACTTGCGTTTAGTGGTAAGCACATGGCATCGCTTGATCCAAGCACTTACAACTTTGATGTTGAATGGTTTGCATCAACTAAAAGCGCTAAAGCGTTTCATCAACTACTGGCTGATATGCCTGATGCGTTTGATGATGCACTTAGCAATATTCCGTTGGAAGGTAATATTACTCATTATGAGTACCAGCAATTTGTTGCTGCTTACTTAAAAGCTTTTAGCGATGGTAACGAAAAGCCAACGCTCGCTCCAGCAACTCGCTTATTAGCGATGCGTCGTCCTGACGTATTTACTCCTATTAGCAATAATAGATTAGATGCTTTATGTGGCGCACTGGGTGTTAGCAAGCTAAAAAACACTGACTTTGAGCGTTACTGGCAAGACATAGTACAAAAAATTCAAACTCTGTCTTGGTTTAAAATGGCTAAAGCAGACAGCGAATTAGAAGAGCAGCTGGTAAGCATTAAAGCGCTTATTCCGTGCTTTTTTTACTATGCAGACACCACAACAGCCGATAGCTCTAATTACATCAAGCTGCTAAGCAAGCCAAAGCGCAGTACTTCAGGTACAGGTAAAACTAAGCGTAGAGGTAAAGAATCTGCAGAAATTTTAGTAGACCGCGCACTTGCAGCTGACGATATTCCTGAGCATATTCGTAGCAAACGTGATTCTATTATTAATGAAGTACAAAAAGGTCGTGGAGTTAACGAAACAATTAGCTTAATGCGTACTATTTTTGGTTAATTATTAATAACTAACCTAGCAGCGCCGATTTGGTGCAGCTAGGTTAATTTATGCACCACAAATGTAAAACCCCTTAAAATCTTATCTCTGCACCTCTCCCTCTACTAATTATAAGCTATTGTTTTAAAAAACCTAAAACCATATTCACTGCAATAAAGTGAAGCTGGCATACCCCGTGCAATCTTCTTTTCTGTTAAATAATAAAATGCTGCCAAGCTATAAGCCTTAAAGCTTTGGCATGCAATCATATAACAGGAACTAAAACATGCTAAAACTACAAAAAGTCATAACAATAACAGCACTCTCTTTAGTTAGTGTCGCATCAACAGCAACCTATGCTGAAGTAACCGCTAATGCGGCAGCAACATCAAACTATTTATGGCGCGGACAAGAACAAACCAGTGGTGATGCTGCCATTTCAGGCGGCATTGACTACACCAACGAGTCTGGTTTTTATGCCGGTGCTTGGGCATCAAATGCCTCTTGGGCCGATGAGATGACCTATGAATTAGACTTGTATGCAGGCTTTGGTGGCGCTATTAATGAAAGCGTGAGCTACGATGTTGGTTACATTTATTATGCATACCCAGATGCAGCTTCCACGGCTGATGCTGACTTTTCTGAGATTTACGGCAGTATAAGTGTAAAAGGCTTCACCTTTGGTGCTGCTGTATTAGCAACCTCTGCAGCAAGTGGTGACGGTACAGACTTTGCTGACTCACTTTACCTAACGGCAGATTATGCTTTTGCTGTTGGCAATAACGGCACCGAAATAGCATTTCATTTAGGCCACTACTCTGGTGATTTTATAGGTGATGACAATATTATTGATTATGGCATAGCAGTATCTAAAGATGGTTTCACTTTTGGTTTATCTGATACCGATATAGATGGCTCTGACGTAAAAGCCTATGTTGCTTATTCAGTAGACTTTACACTTTAAAAATTACACTGTAATTGCTGCAACCCAAGAGCCGAAAGGCTCTTTTTTAGTTTTAGCAGCATAAATAACCTGGCCACTAAACAAACTACGTTAACAAACCGTTACAATAAAATAATCACCTTATCCTCATTTTGCCTTATGCTATAGCCAGTAATTCCCCCCAAATTAGGTTATTAAGGAATAATAATGAAGTCACCTAACGCGCTAAGCGCACTAATCGATATTTATATCAGCCCAAGTAAAGCGTTTAATGGTATAGAGCAAGCAAAAGGCTGGTCATGGTTGGCCCTTATTTGTATAGCAGTTGCCACCGCCGCGAGTATGTTTGTTTTTTATAATAGTGTTGATATACAGTTTTTAATTAATGAGCAAGTAGCCGTTTCAAGTGTTGATGCCACTATTGGCGAGCAAAAAATGATTCGTCAAGCGATTGAACTAAATGCCCCAAACCAAATGTGGTTTGGCATGATCGGCGGTATTATTGGCATAGTAATAATGAATGCTTTAGTTGCACTTTATTATATGCTGATAGCTAAACTCGATCCTAACTCACAACATAGTTACGGTGCTTGGTATGGCTTTTCATTATGGACAATGATGCCTACGGTTATTTCAAGCCTTGGCACTATCGCCTTAGTATTAATGGCCAACACAGATCAAATTTCGCAACAAGCGGTGTTTAGTTACGCTTCTATCAATCAGCTCATTGTTGGGCTTGATGCCACACATACTTTTTATACCTTACTAGAATCAATTAACCTGTTCACTATTTGGAGCATTGCGCTGGGCATGGTTGGGCTAAAATGCTGGACTAATTTCTCAACTAATAAAGCGCTGCTGTTTGCAGCCTTACCAAGTATTATTATTTTTAGTGTTTGGGCGATTATAGCCGTACTTTAATTATTATGCAGAGGCAAGTTAGCCTCTGCACATTTTCACTCACGGACCGATAAAATGAAAAAAGCCATTATCATCACACTCGCTATTGCCGCTTTTATAGCGTTAATTGTATCAAAACAAATTTCTGGTGATAAAAAACAGCCCGAGGTAAATATCGCCCATGTTGAACTAGGCAATATTGCCGACTCAATAATGGCGTCTGGTAACTTAGTATTTAATACTCAAGTTCAGCTGCGCTCTGAAGTTACCGGCCGAGTAGATAAAGTATTTGTCGAAGAAGGCCAAAGTGTAAAACAAGGCGATATTTTAATGCGCCTTGATACCACTGCATTTGAATCTGAAGTAACCCGCAATAAAGCGCTACTACGTGCCACCGAAATAGAAATTAAACATAGCCAAATTCGCTTAGTTAACTTTGAGCGCCAACTAAAAAGACAAAAAGAGCTTTACGATGTCGGTTTGGGCAACGAAGAGGCTTATGAAAACCTAGCAAGTGCCCGCGACTTAGCTAAAATAGATATTGAATCTCGTAAAGAGTCGTTTAACCAAGCTCATGCGTCGTTGCAAATTGCCCAAGATCGGTTAAATAAAAGTGTTTTTAAAGCGCCTATGAGTGGCCTATTGGCTTCGGTTAATATTAAAGAAGGCGAAACGGTTATTGCCGGAACGACCAATATAATAGGCTCTGACTTAATGCTGGTTGCTGACCCCAGTGCTATTTTAGCTGAGTTGCGGGTTGATGAAACCGACATAGCCAGTATTAAACTCCACCAAAAAGCAAATATTTATGCCGCTGCTTATCCTAATAATCCTTTTACTGGCACAGTAATAAACATTGGTACCTCGGCTAAAAATCAGCCTGGCTCACAAGGGTTATCATTTAAGGTAAAAGTATTACTCGATGCTACCGATCGTCAACTATATGCCGGAATGAGCTGTAGAGCAGAAATTGCCACCAGCATTGCCGAAAATGGTTTAAAGTTACCAATAGAAGCAATTCAAAAACAAGACGACAGCACCTTTGTTTGGCGCCTAAATAACGACAACAGCGTTAGTAAAGTAACCGTAACTGTTGGTATATCATCAGATATTGAACAAGCAATTACCGAGGGGCTCAATGAAGGTGACAAAATAGTTATTGGCCCGGCTCGCCCTATTAGTACTTTAAAAGAAGGCGACACAGTAAAAGTAAAAGCCGCTGCGAAGGAAAACAACTAATGACTGCGGTGATCAAGCTTGAGCATATTAATAAACAATACAAAATGGGCGCTGAGATATTTAAAGCACTTGATGATGTAAACATTAGCATTATGCCCAATGAATATGTGGCCATTATTGGCCCCTCAGGATCTGGCAAGTCTACCCTAATGAATTTGTTAGGCTGCTTAGATACCCCCACCAGCGGCGAGTATTATTTAAAAGATAAGTTAGTAAAAAGTATGACCGAAACCGAGCTTGCGCACCAACGCAACGAAAGCGTCGGATTTATATTTCAAAGCTTTAACTTATTACCACGCGCATCGGCGCTAGAAAATGTAATGCAGCCTTTAGTTTACCGCTTTACCCCTAGCAAACAACGCAAACAACAAGCCCTTGAGGCGCTAAAGCGCGTGGGCTTAGCCGACAAAGTAAATCACTTATCAAGCCAGCTGTCGGGCGGGCAACGTCAACGAGTTGCTATTGCTCGTGCTTTAGTCACTAAACCGCATATATTATTAGGTGATGAGCCAACCGGTAACTTAGACAGTAAAACCACCCGCGAAATTATGGCCTTATTTGATGAGCTGCATAACGAAGGGCATACCATTATTTTGGTTACACATGAGCAAGAAATTGCCGACCACTGTCAGCGGGTAATTCGCTTAGTGGATGGTAAAGTAGTGAGTGACGTAACTAAAAACCAAGGAGCAAGGCAGCATGTTTAAACTTGCACTGGCCACTATGGAAGGCACTAAAGCCGCATTTTCAGCAATTAAAGCAAATGCTATGCGCTCTGCCCTTACCTGTTTAGGTATTATTATTGGCGTGGCCGCAGTAGTAACTGTGGTTGCTGTAATGCAAGGCTTTACCAAGCAAATAAACGATCAGTTCGCTGATATGTCGCCCGATGTAACTACTATTAAGGCGTATACCAGTATTGAGCTAGAAATGGTTGGTAAAAATGCAAAACTTAGCTACGACGATTTTTTAACCTTAAAAGCACGAGTAAAAGAAGCAGAAACACTCACCGCACTAATGTTTACTTGGCGTTTTTCGGGCGGAGCTGAGTATGGTAATAAAAGTCATTCATCGCGGGTTATGGGTACTGAGCAAGACTATCAAAAAGCATACCGTACCTACCCCGATCTAGGCCGTTTTATTCGCGCTGAAGACGACGAAAAACGCCGCCGCGTAGCTTTTATTGGGCCGTCAATTATCGAAAAATTAAACTTACCCAACAATCCGGTAGGCGAATACATAAAGCTAGGTGGCGAATGGTTTAGAATTATTGGTGTAGCCGAAAAACAAGGTAGCTTTTTGGGCTTTGATCAAGACGATTATATTAATATTCCCATTAGCACTATGAGTGCGTTAGAGGGAGGCAATACGCAAAGTAATGTACAAATTATGTTTAGGCTTGAAGACAACGCTAACGAAGAGCAGGTACTAGCAAAAATTACTCGTATACTGCGCCAGTTACATAAACTTAAAGACGGCGACGACAATGACTTTGAATTTGAAACTGCTGAAAAAGCCCGCGCCCAAGTAGATAAATTTACCGGTAGTGCCACTGCCATAACCGCAGGTATTGTTGGTATTAGCTTATTAGTTGGTGGCATAGGTGTAATGAATATTATGTTAGTGTCGGTAACTGAGCGCACCCGCGTGATTGGCACCCTTAAAGCGCTAGGCGCTACACCCGGCTTTATAATGTTGCAGTTTTTAGTTGAGGCTGTGGTGTTATCGCTATTTGGCGGGTTGATTGGGCTTGCCATTGGTTATGGCGCAGCGGGGCTTATTTCGTTTATGGTTCCTAGCATGCCAGATGCGTATATTCCGGCATGGGCGGTAATGTTGTCGTTTGGTTTTACTTCATTAATTGGCATAGTGTTTGGTTTAGCCCCAGCCATTAAAGCCGCCAGGCTCAACCCTATAGATGCACTGCGTTACGAGTAACAATAGCATTGTAGTTGCTTACAAGGATGTAAGCCTAGTACATAATTAACACAGTGATTAAAACTCTCTTTAAACTTCAAGCACAAAGTATTACCCTACTTAAACACCACTTAAAAAATGAACTTTTAACGCTTAAACCACCCAAAGTACACACTATTGATATTGCTCACTGCTAATTTTAAATAAGGTATTAAATGCACAAAAAGCTAATACGTTGCATTATTGCTGCATGCTCTTTTTTAACTATAAACTCTAGCTTGGCGCTAGCACAACTAAACCCATCAGATGAAGCGCAAGGTATAACCGAAACCGCATATACTCCTCTGCGTTGTAATCAGCAACTACAGGCAAGTAGGCAAAAAACATACAGCCGTAAGTTTATTGTTCCTCAACAAGCTAGGTTACTCTCATGGAATATTTATAAGGCACAAAACCAAGGCCTATATAAAGATTTAACTCACCTTAATGAAACTGCTGATATTGTTTTATTACAAGAGGCTATTGTAGATACACGCCTTACTAGCCTTAAACCTTTTTGGCGTTTTTCGCCCGGTTATAAAAGTGGCAATGTACAATCTGGTGTAATGACGCTTAGCCGCTGGCCTGCAACTGTACATTGTACTTTTATTCATAAAGAGCCATGGTTACGAAGCCCTAAAGCAACTAACATTGTTGAATATGCAATGGCTAACCAACAACGTCTATTGAGTGTTAATTTGCACGGCATTAACTTTACGTTTGGTACTAAAGCCTACGCGCAACAGTTACAAGCCAGTATAAAAATAATGCAACAACACAAAGGGCCAATTCTTTTTGCGGGCGATTTAAACGCATGGAGCGATGCACGCCAAAAGCTAGTTAATGACGCGCTGACTAAACTGGGCCTTAAAGAAGCTATATACGTAGATGACAAGCGTACAAAAGCATTTGGTTTAGCCCTGGATCAAGTGTGGGCTCGTGGTGTTGTTATTTCTGATACTTTAGTAAGCGAATATAACAGCTCTGATCACAACCCTATTTTAGCCACTTTAAAAGTTGATGATGTATAACATGAAAAAAACTCGTATTTATTCTGCTTGGCTACTGACCATATTATTCACCTTTTTTAGCCAAATAAGCCTAGCTGCACACCCCAACCAATTACCTAATCAAGAACCCAATCGAGAACCCGACCAAGAAGTGCAGCATTTAATTACCTTTATTTACAACAGCAACGCCACTTTTATCCGCAATGGCGATGAACATACTAGCAAAGAAGCCGCCGAGCATTTAGCCATGAAATACCGTAAAGCTAAACGTTATGCAAAAACAGCCGACGACTTCATTAATAATCTCGCTAGTAAAAGTTCATGGAGTGGTAAAGCCTACACGGTAATTTTAAGCAGTGGTGCTAAGTTAACCGCAAATAGCTGGCTAACCAATGAGCTAATACGATTTAGAAACACAAAAAAGCCGTAGTAAATACGGCTCTCTAAAGCTATCAATAATAACAAGCTAAGCGTTACCTAGCTGTATGCGCTAAGTTAGGTAAGTAATCTACCGCTAGAATATCGCCGGGGTTAAGCCCAGTAACTACATGCTGCTTTGCGCCAATTATTTCACCTAAGCGCACAAACCGGCGTTCTATTTGCTCATTGTCACTATTAATCACATACAGCATAGTTAATTGGCCAAACTCATGTATCCAGCTACTATCTAGCAATATTCCTTGTTCATCGGGTAATACTAACTCTAATTGCGCATACAAGCCGGGCATTACCCCTACAGAAGAGTCAAAGTCTAAGCGAATTAACAAACTACGTGAGGCGCTATCGGCAACCGGAACTATTTCGGCCACTGTGGCTGGCGAGGTTAAATTAAGTGCAGGCAACTTTATGGTTAAACTTTGCCCTAACTGCAATTTAACCGCTTGCGTTTCTCGCACATTAAACTCAACTTGTAGCTGCTGCGGGTTATATAATCCCAATAAAGCCTGCCCAGGCGTAGCTGTATCACCCGGTTCGACTAACCGCTCTACTACAACCCCCGAAATAGGCGCTGTAATACGAGTGTAACTCAGCGCAACTTTGGCTTGTGTTTGCTGCTGCTTAGCGGCAATTAAATTGGCCGATAAACTATCAAAATTTGCCTTCGCATTATCTAACTCACTTAACGATACTAAGCCTTGCGCATACACACTTTCAATTCGCTTAAGTTGCTTTGTAGCTTGGGTTAATGCGGCTTGAATAGCATTAATTTGCGCCTCACTTTGTGCTAATTGCGCTTTAAAGTCATCTTGTTGTAAGGTAATGAGTAAATCACCTTTGGTTACTTTATCGCCCGCGCGTACACTTAAACGCTCAACTTGCGCCATAACTCGCGATGAAATTTGGGTATTTTGTTTCGCAATAATACTGCCTGGCACCCATTCACTACGGGATATTTTTTGTAGTAAAACCGTTTCCCGCTTACCGTGGTAATTGTTAGCGTTGGTCGTTTTTAAACCAGCAACTTGCTTATTTGAAAAGCTGCCCGCCATATACAATACGGCGCCTACTACCACTAATAAAGCGAGTAACGAGCCAACTAGTTTTGATTTACCTTGCATGCGTTTCTCCCGCAGTGGTTTCTGTGTTTGCAAATACTAAGTAATAAACAAGCGGCACTACAAATAACGAAAACAACGTTGATGCCACAATGCCAAAAATAATCGCAATTGCTAAGCCACTAAATACCGGATCTAGTGTAATCACTAAGTTACCTAATAATGTGGTGCCTGCGGTTAGTAGTACGGGGCGCATGCGCACTGTTCCTGCTGCAATTAACGCTGCTTTTATTGCCATACCTTGGGCGCGTGCTTGATTAATAAACTCAACTAAAATAAGTGAATTACGCACCACAATACCCGCCAAGGCAATCATGCCTATCATCGCAGTAGCGGTAAATAAAACCGGCTCGGGAGCTGATGCAATACTGCGCTCACCAAACTGATTAAGTAACCAAAAACCAGGCATAATACCAATAACAGTGAGTGGTATTGCCGACATAATAATAAGCGACAAGCTTACTGAGCGTGTTTGTAGCCGTAAAATAATAAAAATGGCGCTAAGTGCAAATGCAAAGGCAATCCCCATATCTCTAAATACATCTATGGTAATACGCCACTCTCCTTCACCGCTAAATGTTACTTGCGTACCTGGCGGTAATTGCCAAGGTGCAGTGCCACCATTATTAAAAAAGTGCCGCGCTAACCAAGGCGTTTTTACAAAATCGTCTGTTGATATATTTAAATCAGCAGTTACATCGGCAATTATTGCTGCGGGAGTTCTCCCATTTAGCTCTGCCATAACATAAATAACTTCGCGCTGATCTTTGCGCATAATAGTTTGCGCTACATTTAATTGAGTAAACTCTCCAAGCTCAGAAAGCGCAACTAAAGGCCGCGGCGCACTGCTTAAGCCAAATTTACTCGCATTTTTAGCTATGTCTCTGTCGCCCCTTAGTTGTAATGCTAGCAATTGTGCAAATTGATTGCGTTCGCTATAAGATAACTGCAGTTTTATTGGCACAGGCTGAGCTTCGTTGCTGACATAAAGCTGCCCAACCGTTTGCCCTTGTGACGCTATGCTAAGTGTTTGCGTGATATTTTCGGTAGATATAGCACTATGCGCCGCTTTCGTTTTATCAGTAATAAAACGTTGCAAAGGGGCTGCTGCAACCATTGAAGTATCAACCTCTACCACATGAGGTTCTTGTTTTAAGCGCGTTGCAACTTGCTCTGCGGCTAAATAATGCGTTTGCCTATCAATAAATGTATCTCGATAAACTTCTGCCACTAAAGTACTTAACACCGGCGGCCCTGGCGGCACTTCAACTACTTTAATCACTATGCCGTTATTTACTAATGGTGCTAACTGTTTACGCAAACGCATTACCACCGCATGAGATTGATGCTCGCGTGCTGTTTTATCTAGTAGTAGCACTCTTAGTTCAGCTAAGTTCGGTGCTTCTCGTCGGTAATAACCGCGTACCATACCATTAAAGTCCATACTTGAAGGCTGGCCTACATAAGTGGCTATTTCACTTACCTCGGTTAATTGCCATGTGAGCGTTTGCACTTGTCGGGTAAAAGCAGCTGTTTGCTCTAAATTAGTGCCCTCTGGCATATCAATAAGTACTTGTAGTTCATTTTTATTATCAAACGGTAATAACTTCAGCGGTACTAATCGCATCACAGGTAACATGGCGCTAATAATAAATAACGCAAGCGTGATCCACAGTACCCATTTAGCACGTGGTTTTGAGGCCAGTAAGGGGGTTAGTAAGCGCTCGTAAAGGCTCGTTTTGTTATTTGCTTGATCGGGCTCTTCACTATTAGTTTTTAGTAATTTCATGGCAAGCCATGGGGTTACAAAAAATGCCACTAATGTTGATACCATAACACTCACAGGTACGTTAAATGCCATTGGCGCCATATAAGGCCCCATCATTCCAGTAATAAAAGCCAGTGGAATAAATGCCACCATAATAGTTAGGGTCGACATTAATAGTGCAGTGCGAATTTCACTCATTGCATTCACTATTTGCTGTTTTTTATCACCCTTTTTATTTATAAAACGGCTGATGTTATCTATACCTGTGATCGGATCATCAACCAGTAACCCCAAAGATAAAATTAACGCAAATAAGGTCACTCGGTTAATTGTGTAACCAAAGGCAAAATCAAGCGAGAGCGTAATGCCATAACAAATGGGTACAGCAAGTCCAACTACTATTGCCGGGCGCCAACCTAAAAATACGCCCACAAATATAACCACAGTAAATACTGCAAACACTAAGCTTGAGGCTAAATTATTTACTTTTTCGTCGGCGGTTTGGCCGTAATCTCGCAGTACTGAGTACGTTATTTCTGCTGGTAGTAACCTTGTTTTTAGCTCTGCCATCATGGCATGTACATCGCTTGCCACCGCTACAGCATTAGTGCCTGCTTGTTTGGCAATACTCAGCGTTACCATAGGGTAATGCTGTTGCTCATTTGACTGCGCCAGCCATTGATAGTTTTGCGCCTCATCGGGGCCATCACTAACCTGGGCTACATCGGTTAAATAAACACTTTTACCATTAACAACATTAACGACTAGTTGTTCTATCGCTGTTTTAGTTCTTAATACATCGCCCGCTTGCAAAATTATTTGCTGCTGGGCATTTACCACGCTACCTACCTCGGTGAGTTGATTAGATACACTAAGCGCATAATAAACATCACTTAATGTGGTTTGGTGTGCAGCCAAAGCGGTGGCATTTAAATTAACGGTAATGGCGCGGTTACGCCCCACAATTACTTTTACTTCGCTCGTGTGTTCAATTCGTTGTAAATTATTGGCTATTTCGTTTGCAAAGCGGGTTAATTCATAATCACTATAAAGCTTAGGATCCTTGCTATATAACCCAAGCATAACAATAGGCACATCATTTACTTCTACTGGGCGTATTTGCCAGCTTTTAATAATAGGAGTCATAGTATGTTGATAGCTATAGAGCTTGGCGTAGGTATCGAGTATGGCTTGTTCGCGATCGTGCCCTACCTCAAAGCGCAAAGTAACCACAGCACGACTACTTTGCGTAGTTGAATATATATGTTTTACACCACTAAGTTGCGCCAATAACTTTTCTAATGGCTCGGTGACTAACCTAGCAACTTCAGGGGCTTCTACATTAGGTGCCGACACATAAATGTCGAGCATAGGTACCACTATTTGTGGCTCTTCCTCACGCGGCGTTTGCTGTAAAGCAAATAACCCACACAGTACCGACAACACAAAAATAATAATTGGTACGCGGCCACTTAAACTGCTTTTTACAGCGTTATCTATAGCGTTCATTGTGTTATTCCTTACAAAACAACCCATATAAAGTTGCCAGCAGTGTTACAGCATCTTTATCAATAACACGATAATAAATTGTTTGGCTGTCGCGTCGAGTAGCCACTATATTTGCTTTACGCAGTGCTGCTAAATGCTGAGAGAGTGCCGATTGTGCAAGAGGTACAGCTTCATTTAACTGCGACACGTTCATTTCGGTGTCTTGTAAGGAGCATAAAATCATTAAGCGATTTTTATTGGCTAAGATTTTTAATAATTTCTCTGCTTTTTCTACGTTGGCAGCCATGGCAGTAAAGTCAATATTCATACTGTGCTCTTATACTTAATTTGTTAGTAAGTATAGGTTGCTAGAACAGCCATGTCTAACATTAGATCTTGCTAATGTATAAAAATCTAATATAGTAGCTATACATACTCATTAAAATGACCGACTATAATGAAGCTTAATAATGCACTGCGCTTAATTGCTGGCATCATGATTATTATCTCTGTTTTATTACAAAGCTTTCATGACCCACGCTGGATATGGTTTACTGTATTTATAGCACTAAATCTAATGCAATCAGCTTTTACCTGCTGGTGCCCAATGATCACACTATTACGCAAACTTGGCGTTAAGGAATAACAAATGCTTACATCCATTCCCGACTTATTAAAAACAATTATCCCTAACCAGCGCCGTATTGACGCCCAACAAGCAAAGCAAGAGCTTGCAAGCAATAAAGGGTTACTCATTGATGTACGCGAACCGGCTGAACATGCCGCGAAAGCAGCGCCTGGAGCAATCAACATTCCGCGTGGCTTACTCGAAATGAAGTTAATGGAGCTAGAAAAAGACGCCTCACGGCCCATTTATTTACACTGCGCCAGTGCTGCTCGCGCCACTTTAGGCGCCGAAGCACTTACGCGGGTTGGCTACGAAAATGTCACAGTTATTACTTGTAAAGCAGAAAAAGTACATGAGGTGTTTTGAGTTAAAATAGCTAGGCGATCAGGTATGATCGCCCTCAACTTTGTTTAAAAAATTTCACTTAAAAGCATCTACCAATCGTCATTATTTCTTTTATTTCAGCTTTTCCTATTAATAATATTTTTCAAGTTGTTTTTTTATAAAAATGCAAAGAGGATTTACTACTACATTAACCCCCCCATCAATCAACCTTAACGCTACAACCTTTATTTCTCTTGATGTTAAAATAGTGTTTATTACCATTGTTGACTGTTGGTATTTGGTGTGCTAATTTTAAATTAGCTAAAATAGGGACAAAAATTAATATTTAAGGGAAATAAATGAAATATATAATCATATTTCTGACTTTTTTATTTGTGTTTGCAAATGCTGCAGAAGCAAATAATAACAACGTTACTTTATTTATGTGCGAGGGTTGTAATTACGATGAAGCCTATCAGTTGGCAAAAGATAACCCCCCATTAACTCAATGCTACTCATCAGACCCAAACGAAATTATCACAATTGATAATCAGGCATGCTACTCAAATCCTAAAAAGGTTATAGTTGCAGATGTACTTGGTAATGGGCATTTTGCATTTATGGTTGGGCATCATCATCAAGGCTCAAATATGCCTCTCCTCAATAAATATGCAGAACCAACGTCTTTGAGCAACAATGATGAAACCGCAATATTTAGGTTAAAAACAACTGACAAAAATTTCTCTAAATTTATAAAAGAAATGCAGGCAGAGCTAAATGTATCACCACTACAAGTAAGCCAGCACCTCCCACTCAATATGATTCATTCAAATACTGAAAACAGCTGTCCCCCTCATATAACAGATGCAGTAAAAGCAGTATTTGAAGGGCGAACTGCATCCGAACTACAGCATAAGTTAAACAATAAAGCTAAAGCAGATTTTGAGGATCCAGAACGCTTTTTTCATGCCAAGGAATATAGTAGCGAAGGTTTTTCAATTGGTGTGGGCGGAATTTCATATCAAGGCACTTGGAAAAAAGTAAGTAAAAACTTTAATACAAGCGTGCGTTTTAATCAAAACCAAGATATTCCTACAGGTAGTACAGGGCTGTACGACGTAGTTTTCTCAATAAAGTGGATAAGAGAGTTTGGCGCACTAAGCGTATCAGTGAATCCCTTTTTAACTTATTTAGATGGAATTGCATTAAATCAGCTTCAAAAAACAACGAGTAATACTGTAGATCAATGCCTTCAAGATGCTTTAGATCATACACTCCCATCAAACACTTCTTCGCCAAGCTCTGGTGGTGGCAGCTCTGGTGGTGGCAGCTCTGGTGGTGGTAGCCCTGGTGGTGGTAACTCTGGTGGTGGCGGCTGGGATAATCAAGTTTGCGAAAAGCATTACTATATCAATGGTGTAAAAATGCTTACAATCAAGGTGTCTTGCTAGACCTTATATAATTAGCTCAAAAAATGGCGGTGAACAGTGAGTGCGCGCTCGCCGAGCTTGGCTTAAATGCAACCACACCCAAGCAGCTATCGCTGCTGCATTGCATCAGCGCAGGCATACACGTAACCAAATCGCTTACCATCTTTACATTACGACAAACTTTTATACAGTAACTTACAACACTGGCTTTCGATTGCCGTTAAACTTACTTATTAAATTACTAGGCAACTTTATAGCTACTAAAATATGCAACAACCATTACCCATATTGCTCAGCACCTTACTTGTTACAACCTCAGCTGCTTATGCTGACTCGCCATGGTCTGTGGCTGGCGGCGTGATCGCCGTTGATTCGCCCTATGCCAATACCGACACGAAAGTGATGGCGTTACCTATGATCAACTACCAAGGTGAAAAGCTAACGCTACGTGGCTACACACTCGACTATACATTACTGCAACAACACGGCTTTAGCTGGTCTGCCACGTTAGCACCGGGGCAATTTTTTGACTCATCAGACTCCGACAATCCAGCCATAAAAGCACTTAATGAGCGCAAGATGTCATTATACGCGGGAACGAAAGTGAGTTACGCCGCAAATTTTGGCCGCCTCAATGCAAGTGTAACGCATGATATACTAGGCCACAGCGATGGCCTGAAGTTTAATGGTGACTACAACTACCCAGTTAAGTTAACAAAAGAGCTAATGTTAGCGCCTTTCGTTGGGGTTGAAATTAATAGTAGCCAGTTATCAAACTATTATTACGGTGTGGCTGAGGGCGAATCTAGCACTTTTGATGCATACGAGCTTAGCTCTACGGTTAACTATAATATTGGCTTGTTAGCAACATACAAAATCAATAAAAACTTAAATGTTAACGCCTTGGTTAAATATCATCAGCTAGATGCTGATATTGAAGACTCGCCTATTATAGACACCGACAATCTCACGACTGCAATGATGTCTATCACTTATCACTTTTAATTAATAACTTTACCGAGCACCTAGTTGTGCTCGGTTTTTAACGCTCACTCAACACCATTGTTAACTCTGTTTATAGGTATTTATATAGCCATAAATAGCAGCAATAGCTAAACACTCACTACTACTTTTATAGCTAAAGCAATAAATACCGCACCTAACACTTTATCTAGCCATGGGTTTTGTTTAGTAAAACCAAAGCGATTTTTAGAAACCTCAGTTAACAGTGCCACCAGTAAATACCAGCCGGTATCAATTACAAATACCGTTAAGCACATAATAATACCAATGCTGAGAGTAAGATTTTGCGGGTCAATAAATTGCGAAAATAAGGCTAAAAAGAAGATAGCGAGTTTGGGGTTTAAAAATGCAATTGCAAAGCCATCTTGTAGCGCCTTTAATGCACTTACTTCACTCTTTTGCACTTGTAGCTCATTATTACTAGGTTTAGCCAGCAGTATTTTAATTCCCAAGTAAGCTAAATAGGCTGCTCCTAAATAGACTAATAATTGATAAACATTAGGAAACTGCACCATTAAGGCACCTAAACCGAGTAAAGATGCAGCTGCATACAATCCTACTCCTACGCCATGGCTCAATGCCGCAAGCATACCGTTTTTCATCCCACCGCTTAACGTATGCTTTAATACCACAGCCAAGCTAGGACCAGGCGACATTGCGCCCATTATGCAAACTAACGCTAAACTTAGCCAAACAGATAAAACCATTAATCACCCTTTATAATTCATTATTTTCTATTAATAAGGCATAAGCCGTTATTTGCCCTTGAAAGCCCGTTGCTGTTGTTACGCTAATAACTCGCCATCCATCTTGATTTAATTGGTAAATACGCTCATTCAATGCATCTAAATCTATAGCGTGGCTAAAAAATCCACGCTTTTTAAATTCCACTATTTTTTGCATTGTTTATTATCCGTTTTATTTGTCATCACTTATCCTTGCTGATTATTTTTAGCACTATTGAATTTTAGTTTACAGACGCCATATATAAAGCTCAATCATTAAAAAGAACCCACTATGTCTCAAGCCCCTGCTGCAGAAAAAGCCGCGTTTAGTAGTTTATTACCTGTTTTTGCGTTTATTAAACCGTATAAACTAATGGTTATTGCCGCCCTTATTGCTCTTTTAGTGACGGCGGGGGTTAATTTATCATTAGGCCAAGGCGTTAAATTTGTCATTGACCATGGTTTTATTGCCGGCTCGCAAGCACAGCTACAGCAAGCTGTGTTGGTGCTTATTGGCCTAATTAGTTTATTAGCGGTGGGCACCTTTAGTCGTTTTTATTTAATGTCGTGGATTGGTGAACGTGTCAGTAACGATATTCGAAAAGCGGTGTTTAACCGTATTGTTACTTTGCACCCAAGTTATTTTGAAGAAAACCGCAGCGGTGAGTTAATGTCGCGGTTAACCACCGACACCACTTTGCTGCAATCTATTATTGGCTCTTCTTTTTCAATGGCGCTACGCAGTGCATTAATGCTAGTGGGTGGTTTAGCCATGCTGCTGTTTACCAATTTAAAACTGACCTTAGTGGTCGTTGCTTGTGTACCTTTAGTACTGGTGCCCATGATGGTATTTGGCCGCAAAGTGAGAAAGTTAGCCAGTAGCAGCCAAAGTGCTATTGCCGATATAAGTACTTACGCCGGTGAGATCATTCAAAATATTAAAGTAGTGCAAAGCTATAGCCACGAACAGCGAGAGCAGCAAGCTTTTGCTCTGGAGGTCGAAAAAGCCTTTAACGTCGCTAAAAGCCGTATAAAACAACGCTCGTTTTTAATTGCCGCCGTTATATTTTTAACCTTTAGTGCCATCAGCGCTATGTTATGGGTTGGCGGCAGCGATGTACTAGCCGGCACTATGACTGGAGGTGAGCTAGGTGCCTTTGTGTTTTACGCTATTATGGTGGCCATGTCGGTTGCAACTGTGGCAGAGGTTTATGGTGAGCTGCAGCGCGCAGCAGGTGCTGCTGCAAGGCTACTAGAATTACTCGCTGTAAAAAGCGAAATTGAAAACCCTATTTCCCCACAAGACGAAAAGCTCCTAAGTAGCACTAACCACTCTGCCATTACACTTGAAAGCATTAGCTTTAATTACCCCTCTCGTCCTGATGTAAGCGCACTTAATAATGTGAGTTTAAACATACAGCAAGGGCAAACAGTGGCAATTGTGGGTCCTTCTGGTGCAGGGAAAACCACCTTATTTGAATTACTACAACGCTTTTACGATCCAGCCAGCGGTGCTATTAAGTTTCGTGATGTAAATATTAAAGATTTATCACTCAATACGCTGCGTAATAAAATGGGCATGGTGGCACAAAACCCTATTTTATTTAGCTCAGATGTAATGCATAACATTCGCTACGGCAATCCAGATGCTACCGACGAGCAGGTTTATGCGGCGGCTAAACATGCCCATGCTGATGAGTTTATTCAACAGCTACCACAAGGCTATAACAGCTTTTTAGGGGAACAAGGAGTGAGACTATCGGGCGGTCAAAAGCAACGCATTGTACTCGCGCGAGCAATTTTAAAAGACCCTGAAATACTATTACTCGATGAAGCCACCAGCGCACTCGATGCACAAAGCGAGCACCATGTACAAGCCGCACTTGAGCACTTAATGCAAAACCGAACAACGTTGATCATTGCGCATCGTCTGGCAACGGTAAAACATGCAGATATGATTGTGGTAATGGAACACGGGGAAATAATAGCAACAGGGAGCCATCAGCAATTACTGCAAAGCTCCCCGTTGTACCAGCGCTTATGTGAACTACAGTTCAATAAAGACTAGATTTTTATGTGCTTATTGCGTGTTGGGCACTATTTGAATTTCTACACGACGATTTTGTGCACGGCCATTTGCGCTATCGTTTGATGAAATTGGACGTGTTTCACCATAACCTGTAGTGCTAATTCGTTCAGCCATAATTTGCTGATTAACTAAATAGTTTTTAACACTTTGAGCGCGTTGCTGTGAAAGGCTCATATTATAGCTATCTTTACCTGTGCTATCGGTATGCCCTTCTACGCTTAAATAAGTTTTTTCGTATTTGTTCATCACTTTAGCAATCGCACTTAGCGTATTGTGAAAGCCCGACGAAATATACGACTGATCGGTTGCAAAGGTAATATTTGACGGCATAACTAAACGTAAGTTATCGCCTTCACGTACCACTTCAACACCAGAACCCGCTAATTCATCACGAAAAGCGGTTTCTTGTTTGTCCATGTAATCGCCTACTGCAGCACCAGCTAATGCACCAATTGCAGCACCAATAAAGATACGCTTATCTTTATGATTACCAGTAGCCTTACCTAATACACCACCAGCTGCAGCACCAATTGCCGCTCCTTTACCTGTGTTATTCATTTCACAACCGCTAAGTAATACAGCAACTACCGTTACGCTTAAAAGTGATTTAGTTAAAGTCATGCTATGTCCTATCTATTTAGTATTTTGCGCTATTATGCAAATATATGAATGAACAAGCCATGAAGAATCTATTATAATTAGCGTTTTATGCTGTATAACAACAAAAATTCTATCGATAGCTGAGTTCATAAATATGTCATACTACTGGATGATAATTTTATAATTTATAACGAGGATTGGGGCGTAATGTTAATTGCTATTTTTAGACAGTTTTTTTTACTTGGCTGCATGAGTTTTGGTGGCCCTGCTGCTCACTTAGGCTATTTTAAGCGCCATTTTGTCGATACCCTAAATTGGCTCACTAACACCCGTTATGCACAGCTTATAAGCTTAAGCCAAGCCTTGCCTGGGCCTGGTTCTAGCCAAGTTAGTTTTGCCATTGGGGTAGAGCGCGCGGGTGTACTTGGTGGCATTGCTGCCTTTATTGGTTTTACCCTACCATCATTTTTAATTATGTTGCTATTGGCTATAAGTGCGCATCAGTTTGATGCTGTTTATTTTGCCATTATTGCTGGGTTAAAACTGTTTGCTGTGGTTATTGTCGCCGATGCCACATTAAGTATGGCAAAAAGCTTTTGCACTAGCGCAGCCCTAAAGCTATTAGCCGTACTAAGCACGTTAGCCTTAATACTTTTTCCTCTGCTGGGCACACAAATAGCTATTTTAATTACCGCGGCTGCTGTGGGTGCAATATGGCCATTATTAAAATTAAATCCTGAACCCGCACAGCAAAGTAAGTCAAAAAGTAATATAAATTGGCTCGCTTTAGGGTTATTTACACTGCTGCTAGCGCTCAGTTTCATTCCTTTGACTACTGAATTAGCTTTGTTTGCCCCCTTTTATCAAGCAGGTGCCATGGTGTTTGGTGGTGGGCATGTAGTATTACCTGTATTGCAAGCAAGCGTACCTGCACTAAGCAGCGATCAGTTTTTGAGCGCCTATGCAAGCGCGCAAGCTGTGCCTGGGCCTATGTTTACCATTGCTACTTACTTAGGTGCACAACTAAGTACCGAACAACCTTTATTAGGCGCTATCATAGCCACGGTACTTATATTTATGCCCGGATTTTTACTCATACTTGCGTTTCAAAAAAGTTGGTTAAACTTAGCCAACAAGCCTCGCTTTGCCAGTGTTATTGCCGCACTTAATGCCTCTGTAGTGGGGTTTTTAGCCGCGGCGCTGTATTCATCTATTTGGACATCGGCGGTGCACAATTTTTGGCACATTGCGCTAGTTATTGCAGCATTCGCTTGGCTAAGATTAAAAAAGCCACCTATTTGGTGGCTGTTAATACTCTTTATTGCTACGGGGTTGGCTCAGTATTATTGGGCACTTTAATTTTAGGTTTTTCGCTTGTAGGCACGGCTGTGGGTGGGCTAAATTGGCCACTCACACTTTGATACGGACGCAGGCCAAAAATAGGTAACACAGCCAATAAATGATCCATTATTTCGGCTTGTAAATGCTCATACGATATCCAACGTTTATCGCTACTAAAGCAATAAAACTCAATCGGTAAGCCGTGGTTTGTCGGCTGTAACTCACGTACTAGCAAGGTCAGTGAAGTATTGATTTTTTTATGTTGCTTTAGGTAACCTTCGGCATAACGGCGAAACAAACCTAAATTAGACACAGGATCAGGCAGTGAAGACGTACGAATGTAGTCGGCCAAAGGTATAGCCGCTTCTATTTGCTGGCGAAAATCATCTTCAACTAAAAAAATACTATTCATATCAATATTAAGCGAGCGCTTCATGCGCCTCCCGGCAGACTCTTGCATACTACGCCAGTTTTTAAATGAACCTGCTACTAACATGTAAGTAGGAATAGTAGTTACAGTATTATCCCAGTTACGCACTCTTACTGTGTTTAACCCTAAATCAATTACTTCTCCGTCGGCCCCATAATTATCTACCTGGATCCAGTCGCCATACGTAACGAGTCTATTGGCTGCAATTTGAATGCTTGCGACAAACCCCAATATGGTGTCTTTAAATACTAATAAAGTGACGGCGGCAATAGCACCAAAACCCGAGAGAATATAAGTAGGTGATTTTTCTAGCACTATACTAACAATTAAAATAACACTGACAATAAAGGTAATTAATTTAACAACCTGAATTAATCCCTGAATGGGTACTTCGCGGGCAAAATCTAATTGATTATAAATAGCGCCCGCAATACTCACTATGCTACTAAAAATAAAGCCCGCATAAATAATGAGCAGCGCTTGGCCTAAGGTTTTTAAAATTTCCTCTGCAATCTCATTCACCGGGTACACACTATCAAATGTGGCTAGAAACAATGCACAGCAAAGTAAGCAAGCTATGCGCTTATTGAGCTTGTTTAGCATAGGTGCAAGTAAGCCAATGCGTTCAGGTGAGATTTTAGTAACAATTTTTTGGATCGCAGGAAACATTAAGCGACGAGTAAATAAGTACACAAATAATAATGAAAATATACCAATGGCGACGGCAGTAATAGTGCTTAGAAAAAAAGCGTCGGGCACTTTTTCAAACCAAGGCGCTATTAACTTCTGTAAGTGGGTATCGGTCATGGTATTTTTATTTCCTTGCGGGAGTTAGGTTTAAAATTACAGTGCTAGCTAGAGTAAAAAGCGCCATTGCAGCATAACCAATTATAGTAACTACAGCGGGTAATACCCGCTGTAAAATTAACAGAGCCAAGCAAAGTGACATTAAAAAACACTACCTAAGTTAATCTGTATTGACCGTGAATAGCTAAGTGTTTTTAGCGTAACTGTAGGCTCATATTTTTATGCATTTATTTTTGTTCAAGGTTTATTAATGTTTGGTTTTTTTCTTTCCATAACCGATTAAGCTCACTTTGAAAGCGCACTCTAAAGTCGGGATCGTTAGTGTAGTCACCAATTAGCTCGTCACTGACCGGTCTTACTTCAACATGTACGTTTATATTTTTTACTTTACCGCTGGCAAAATCCATAAAGGTCGGAATGCCCTCAGGATAATGAATAGTCACATTAACTACTTTAGTAATTTGCTCTCCCATAGCTTGCATTACAAAGGCAACGCCTCCTGCTTTGGGTTTTAACAAATGTGGAAAAGGGCTGTTTTGGCGAGCGTGCTTTTGCTTCGTATAGCGCGTACCTTCTACAAAATTAACCACACTTACTGGCATTTCTTTAAATTTTTCGCAGGCCTTACGCGTGGTTTCTAAATCTTTACCGCGTAATTTAGGGTTCTTTTTAAGCTGACTTTTACTCGTACGAGTCATGAACGGAAAATCAAGCGCCCACCAGCACAAACCTAATATAGGCACGTAAATAAGCTCTTTTTTCAAAAAGAAATTTAAAAAGGGTATTTTGCGATTTAATACGCGTTGCAATACTAAAATATCAACCCAGCTTTGATGATTAGCTATAACTAAATACCAATCTTTTAGCTTTATATCTTCAAGCCCAGTAACGTTAATTTTAGTTGGCGTAAATAATTTTTGATTTAAGCTGTTAAAGGTAACCCAAATAGTGGCAAATTGTTTGGCGGCCCAACTCATTAACTTTTGTAGCGGCTTAATTGGTATAAGCTTAATAACACCACAAATAAAAATTGGCACAAACCAAATAAGAGTATTTATAAAGTACAACAAAATACTAAATACACTGCGGATAACTGACATTGTTTCTATTCCTTTAAATAGCGCGCAGCAGCTAATTACTGCGCTTTTTATACTTAATTAATAATGGCTGAGGTTAGTCCTCAAAATAGGTATAGCCTTCTAGTCCCGCATTAAGCTCTGCTAAATAGCCTGCTTTACATGGCTCAGACACATCGAGCTTATTAATTTGCTCTGCAAAGTTGTCTGCTAAAATGGCGCTATCATAGTCAACACACTTTAATACATCCTTAACGCTGTCACCTTTAATGGCGTTAGTAAGTACATAACCATCATCGTTTAACTCCACATGCACTGAGTCGGTGTCGCCAAATAGGTTGTGTAAGTCACCTAAAATTTCTTGATAAGCGCCAACCATAAACATTGCAATATGATACTGCTGCCCTTGTGTATATTCAGGTATAGGTAAGCTTGTTTCTATACCTGCACCTTCTACATATTCGCGAATTTGCCCATCAGAATCACACGTTATATCTTGAATAATAGCGCGCTGGGTAAGCGGTTGAGTGAGGTTTTCAATAGGCATTACTGGGAATAATTGGCCAATTCCCCATATATCTGGCAACGATTGAAATAGTGAAAAGTTAACAAATAATTTATCAGCTAATTTTTCGTTTAAATCATCGAGTACTTCGCGATGCGCACGCACATTATTGCTCAAAGATGAGCGCACCCGATGTAAAATAGTAAAGTAAAGTTGCTCTATTTTCGCCCACTCTAGCATGCTCACTAAACCGTGTACGTACTGATCGTGTGCTTCGCTAAATAAGTGCATTGCGTCGTGATAAATTTCCAGCGCCATACGCGGGCTTAAACGCTGTAAACATTGCCACATTTCATCTAATACCAGTGTACTGTTTTGCGCAGGCGCCTCTGGGTTTAAGTGATTAGGCGCTTTTTCAACGTCAATTACATCGGTAATTAATACCGCGTGGTGCGCGGTTAACGCACGCCCTGATTCAGTAATAATGGCCGGATGAGTTAATTGATGTTGGTCACACACCTCAGAAAACGCATTTACTACGTTACGGGCATATTCTGCAACGGTATAGTTCATTGAACACGCACTACGTGAACCCGAACCTTCGTAATCAACCCCTAACCCACCGCCTACATCAACGGTATTAAGTGGTACACCTAACTGAGTAAGTTCAGCAAAATGGCGTGCACATTCACGCAAAGCGCGGTGAATATCGCGAATATTGGCTATTTGAGAGCCAATATGAAAATGCACCATTTGCATTAAGTGCAATTTATTATGTTTTTTTAACACTTCAACAGCGCTAAGCACTTGCCCTGCCGTTAAACCAAATTTACCTTTTTCGCCACCGGTGTTTTGCCATTTACCTTTGCCCACTGAGTTTAGGCGAATACGAATACCAATAGCCGGTTCAATGCCTAAATTATCAATTTCTTCCAGTAAGGTGGTTAACTCCGAGAGCTTCTCTACCACTATTTTAACTTTGTGACCCATAGCCTGACCAATACAGGCTAAGCGTAAAAACTCACTGTCTTTATAGCCATTACACACAATAGTAATGGGCTCTTTTGCCACCCCTAAAATAGCCATTAGCTCTGGTTTAGAGCCAGCTTCAAGGCCAACCAGCCCGCTAGGGTGAGCTAAAAGTTTACTCACTACAGAGCGCTGCTGATTTACTTTGATTGGATAAACGCAGGTATATTCGCCTTGATACTCACGATTTGCTCGTGCTTGAGTAAAGGCATTGGTAAGCGTATCTACCCGGTTTTGTAATATATCGGTAAAGCGCACCAATACTGGTAAGGTTAAACCCTGTTGTTTAAATTGTTCGGTTAATTGCGTTAAAGAAATTGCGGCCTTTGCTTGGTCGCCATCTGGGTAGGCCACCAACTCGCCTTGTGCGTTAATATCAAAATAGCCTTCACTCCAATGTGCAACATTATAAGTGGCACGTGCTGTTTCTAAACCCCAAGTCATGGCAACTCTTCTTTAATCAATTAAATACAATGACGCATTTTAATACGTCGCTATCCTCTAGGCTAACAAAAATTGAACTTTCCCTCATTCCTAACTAACTTTATTGGTTAAATCAGTTAAAATGTCATTGAGCAAAACGTCAAGCACTGGCAAAATTGCCCCCTTTTTCATCCTCAACTTAAAAAAGTGTAATAGTAACTATGGCAAATTTAGATCAAAGTAAGTGGTTTACTGAAATTAGCGACCGCGATGGCAGCGCATTTTCATTACGTATTAACAAAAAGTTAGATGAAAAACAGTCTCCTTTTCAAAAAGTAGAAATGTTCGAAACCACCGACTTTGGTAATTTAATGATCATCGACGGTTGCACTATGGTAAGTAGCCGCGAAAACTTTTTTTATCATGAGATGATCAGCCACCCTGCACTTTTAGCGCACCCAGCACCTAAAAATGTAGTTATTATTGGCGGCGGCGACTGCGGTACCTTACGCGAAGTGTTAAAGCACCCTGGTGTAGAGAGCGTTACGCAAATAGATATAGACGAAGTAGTAACGCAAATGTCGTTAAAATACTTCCCAGAGCTGTGTGAATCTAACAACGATCCTCGTGCAACAGTTATGTTTGACGACGGCATTAAATACATGCGCGAAGCCGCAAGCGAATCAATCGATGTTGTTATTGTTGATGGCACCGACCCAGTAGGCCCAGGTGAAGGTTTATTTAATCATGCATTTTACACTAGCTGCTTAAACGCACTTCGCCCAGGTGGCATTTTAGTACAACAAAGCGAATCACCGCTTATGCATATGCCGTTATTAGTTGAAATGCGCGAAGCTATGCTAACGGTAGGTTTTAACGACTTACAAACACTGCCATTCCCGCAACCTATATACCCAAGTGGTTTATGGTCAGTAACTTTAGCGCGTAAATCTGCAGACTTTAATGGCTTTAGAGAAGATGCAGCAGCCGATATTGCAAAGAACAGCGAATACTACAACAACGGCATTCATCACGGTGCATTAGCTACGCCAAACTTTATGCAACGCGCTTTTGATAAAAAATAATCTCGCAATCTAAGCAATACTAAATTAAGGGCTCGACAGAGCCCTTTTTTATTGCTTAGCGTACAAGCAACCTAACTGCTCACTTTTTATCACCCTGAATACGTATGCAACCTGTCGTATTCACCACCCTCTCGCTTTATGCTTGATAGCCAAACACGTCGCTAACCCAAGGAACTATTATGCGCACATTGGCACTGCTACTCATGGCTTTTTCAAGTATCACGGTTGCTCAAACAGCTACCGTACAATCGCCTGACGGTAATATAAAAATAATCATCTCAGACGAGCAGAGTACACCTAGTTATTCTATTAGTTTTAAAAATAAAACAGTCATTAATAATTCTGCTCTCGGGTTTGAATTTAAACAACATGCACCGTTTAGTAACAGCTTTAAAATAACCAAAGTTCAACAACAAAGTACCAACACTCAGTGGCAACAACCTTGGGGCGAGCGACAAACGGTTGTAGATCAGCATAACGAGGTAACTGTAACCTTTGCTAAGCCACAACCTCAAGGCGGTACTTATAGCGTGCGCTTTAAAGCGTTTGATAGTGGCGTGGGTTTTAGATACGAAGTACCAAAACAAGCAGGCCTTAACAATATTGAAATAACCAAAGAGCTTACCGAGTTTGCTGTTAATAACAGCCACACAGCTACAGCTTGGTGGATCCCTGCCCGCGGCTGGAATCGCTACGAATATGTATATAATACCACCCCATTAAACGATGCCGCATTGGTACATACGCCATTTACCTTTAAAAACCAAGATGGTGTGCATATTAGTATTCATGAAGCCGCCCTTGTTGATTACGCCGCCATGGTACTTAATCAACGCCGCCCTGGGGTTTTTCAAGCCGATTTAACGCCATGGTCGAGCGGTGTTGCCGTTAAAAAACAGGGCGCGTTTAATACCCCATGGCGCACTATTCAAATTGGCGAAAAAGCCGTTGATTTAGTTAACTCAGATATTATTTTAAATCTAAATGAGCCGAATAAACTCGGTGACGTGTCGTGGGTAAAACCAGGTAAATACATAGGTATTTGGTGGGGTATGCATATAAACACACACACTTGGGGCAGCGGCGACAAGCACGGCGCTACTACAAAAAATACCAAATACTACATGGACTTTGCCGCCAAATATGGTTTTGATGGCGTATTAGTTGAAGGCTGGAACACAGGCTGGGATGGCGACTGGTTTTTTAATGGTGATGTGTTTAGCTTTACTCAGCCCTACGATGATTTTGATATAGCAGCGCTAACAAAATATTCTAAGCAAACAGGCGTGCAACTCATTGGCCATCACGAAACATCCGGCAACGTCAGTAACTATCGCAAGCAAATGGCAGATGCCTTTGCATTGTATGAAAAATCTAACGTTAGCCAAGTTAAAACCGGTTACGTAGCCGATGGCGGAAACATTAAGCGCATTGACAAAAACGGTATAGCTCGCCATGAGTGGCACGACGGCCAATTTATGGTTAACGAGTACTTACATAACGTTAAGCTAGCTGCTAAACATAAAATAAGTATTAACACCCACGAGCCGATTAAAGATACCGGACTGCGCCGTACTTATCCAAACTGGATCACTCGAGAAGGCGCACGCGGACAAGAGTTTAACGCATGGGGTACTCCTCCTAATCCACCCGAGCACATTGCTATGCTGGCATTTACCCGCATGCTTGCTGGGCCTATGGATTTTACTCCTGGTATTTTCGATTTAAGTTTTAACGGTTTAGGCGCTAATACTAATCGCCCGCAAACTACGCTGGCTAAACAACTAGCATTGTATGTTGTATTGTATAGTCCGATTCAAATGGCGGCCGACCTACCTAAAAATTATTTAGCTAAACCCGATGCATTTCAATTTATTCAAGACGTACCGACCGACTGGCAACAAAGCATTGCCCTTGATGGTGCAGTAGGTGACTTTATTGTATTTGCGCGAAAAGAGCGAAAGCGCGACAAATATACCGGCAACGACTGGTATTTAGGCGCAGTGACTGACGAGCAAGCGCGTACTATTGAGATTAGTTTAGACTTTTTAGATAACGGCAAACAGTTTGAGGCACATATTTATAAAGATGGTAAGAATGCCGAATGGAAAAATAATCCGTACGATTTAACTATCGAAAAACGCCTTGTTACTGCAAGCGATAAATTAACGCTTAAGCTGGCCACCAGTGGCGGTACGGCTATTCGTTTTAAAGCACTTTAATCGCTTACTGCGTATTTATAATTTTGGCCAGCACAACTTAATACCAACCCGCTGCAGTAAAGTGGGTTGGTATTATACTTTAATTGGTAAGTAAATTTGTGCACTTAACCCGCCCTCAGGCCGGTTAGATAATTTAACTTTACCGTCATGCATATCTATAATGCGTTTAATAATAGCCAGCCCTAAACCGCTGCCCTCGCTACCACGTGCTGTATCGCCTTGCTTAAACGGCTCAAATACCGACTCCAGTTCGCCCTCTGGTATACCCGGGCCACTATCGTTTACCGCAATAACAACATACTTTTTATTGCTATTAAAATAGCAGAGCACTTCAATATCACCTTCTGAGTAACGCAGCGCATTTTCAATCATATTGGTTATTACACGCTTAATTGCCACTGCACTAATAGGTATATTGCCAATACTAGGATTACCTTTAAAGGTAATTACTCGCTGGTGTTTAAGCTCAGTGTGCACTACCTCTGCCACTAACGCGTTAATGTCCTCACAGCTTAGCTCTTCACGTTTGTGATGGCGTAAATATTCAATGAACTGATCGATAATGCCGTTCATGTCTTCAATATCGTAAATAATGCCTTCACGCAAATAGTCATCTTCATCTGCCATCATTTCGGTGGCTAAACGAATGCGGGTTAGTGGAGTGCGTAAATCATGAGACACCCCTGCCATTAACAGCCGACGATCGTTTTCAAGCGCAGCAATACCCCGCGACATTTGATTAAATGCCCGTGTTACAGCAATAACTTCACTCGATCCTTGTTCGGCTAACTTAGTACTAAAATCGCCTTTACCTACCTTAACCGCCGCTTGTTGCAATGCTTTTAGCGGCCTATTTAAGTGCCTAGCAAATAACCAACCACCTAATACACTTAAAAAACCAATACTTGATAAGTAAAAGGTTAAAAACTCGAGGTTATTTTCTTTAAACCCACTAAGCGGCACTTTTACCCAGTAACCTAATGCTTGCGGGGCTTCTACCCAGTATATGAGTGGATCGGTTTGGCTAATACGCACCCGCGCAGAGCCATTTAGCTGCTCAGACATACTACGCGATAATACCGAATATTCGCGACTTTGCCCCAAACCACTGCGCATTGCTTCACGCTGAGTCATTACTTCAATACCGGTAATTTCAAAAAACTTATCCGATACTTCATTGGTTACTTCAACACCATCTTCCCAGTCAATAAATACGGTTTTAATTTGCTTAGCCAGCATTAAATTAACTTGTTCAATGGTAGGTTTTACTACGTATAAGCTCACCGTTACGTAAGATACTATTTGATTTATTAACAGCAAAGCCGCCACTAAAAAAACGGTTTGTCCAAATGCGCTACGCGGAAATAGTCCCATATAAATTACTTTTCACCATCGGGAACAAATACATATCCTAAGCCCCAAACGGTTTGAATATAACGTGGGCTGGCGGCATCTAACTCAATCATGCGGCGAAGTCGCGACACTTGCACATCAATACTGCGCTCCAGTGCGCTGTAATCTCGCCCGCGCGCTAGGTTCATCAATTTATCACGGCTCAGCGGCTCACGTGGATGCAAGACCAGCGCTTTAAGCACTGCAAATTCGCCACTGGTTAAGGAAATTGTTTTTTCGCCTTCGCTCATTTCGCGAGTGGCTAAATTAAGCGAAAATCGCCCAAATTCAATCAAATTTTCTTCTGCAGCAGGTGCGCCCGGCACTTCTTTGGCACGGCGTCGTAAAATAGCTTTTATTCGCGCTAACAGCTCTCGTGGATTAAATGGTTTTGGAATGTAGTCGTCTGCTCCCAATTCAAGGCCAATAATACGGTCAACCTCATCACCTTTAGCGGTAAGCATAACAATTGGAATGTCGTTTTCTTTTTGGCGTAAACGACGACAAATAGACAAACCATCTTCACCCGGCAGCATTAAATCGAGCACCATTAAATGAAAGTTTTCACGTTCGATAAGCCGATCCATTTGCTCTGAATTACCCGCTGTTCTTACAATAAAGCCTTGCTCTACTAAATAGCGCTCCAGTAAGCTGCGTAAACGCATGTCATCATCTACAACCAATACTTTTGTCGTTTCGTGTCCCATTGTGTTTCTTATTTTTATAATCTATTACCCATTAATATAAATGAAAAAACCTGTAAGCAACAATTTATTAGCCGCTTAGATTGTTACTGAACATTTCAAACTCATTTGTGCGCGTGTTTTATTAATAATACACTCGACAAGTTTGGGTTATTTTAATACCTTGCTCTGTATGAGTATTAAAAAAGAACATGGCGTGAAAACAAACTTAATTACCCGCGAAGGCTACTTACAATTACAACAAGAACATACCCATTTATGGAATGTAAAACGCCCTGAAGTCACCAAAATAGTAAGCTGGGCGGCCAGCCTAGGAGATAGATCTGAAAATGCAGATTATCAATTATAACCCCACAAAGAATACTATTTTAACTTTTAACAAATAAAAACAATTACTTATATTTAGTACGCATACTATAAACCATACTAAATTACCGATACAGAAAGTAATATAACTTTATACTGTTCCTTGCTATTGGTATTTATTATGCTACTCCATGATTCAAGAGATAAAGTTTCATGTTCCAGACTGGTGTGAGCGAAAAACAGACACTAAAAAAGTTATAGTTATTTCGTTTTGATGTGTTATGAACCACAAAAATGGTGTTCAATAAGCTGCTATATAAATGGAGGTGTTCAATGGGTTTCGTGATCTATTTAGATCAAAATACATTGAGTGATTTACGTCAACGTAAAATAGATGAGTCTCCAAACGACTTATTCAGACTACTTAAACATGCTCTCAAATCTGAACAAATAACGGTCGTTTATTCTCATGTTACTCTTGATGAAATTTTGCAAATTCCAAAGGCTGAATATCGCCAAGAACATATCGATATTCTAGCTGAATTAGATGCTAAATATATTGAGCCATTACAACATACACTTAGCAACCAAGAGCCAGATAATATATGGTACGCACACCTAGAAAACAAAAAATCAAATGCAGACCTCGGTATTACTAGTCTAATGGAGATTAGCCAGTTATCTTCTCGTAAAATTTCGGGGTTGCCGATTGATGAAAGCTTTTCCGAAATCAACGAGAAGTTAAAGGTGAACTTGGGCACTTTAATTTTTAATTGTGAATCGCAATTGGATTCGATTGACCTCGAAAAACTTGATGAACCGTTAAGAAGCTATTTCGTAAATATGCATAGTCAACTGGATGAGTTGAGAACAAAATTGTCCTCGTTGCAAGCGCCTAATATTGCTAATGAGCAACAATTAGGGCCTCAACAATTTAGAGAGATGCCGAGCATTAAAGCATTGGAAGTAAAAAGTATTGAGATCAAGGATGTAGTAAATGCTATTGAAGCAACGTTTAAATTGGAAAATAATAGTTTTGATTTTGCAGATTACTTTGAGGACACACCGCAAAATGCCGTTGCGCGTGCATATAGTCTAATGAATTGGGCTGGTTATCACGCTGATGATTTTACCAGAACCAAAAAGGGTAAAGATCGTTTCAATGCTTCAAATAATGATATGCAACATGCAGTGTCAGCTTTGGGGGCAAGTTTCTTGATTTCAGGTGACATAAACTTTGTCAAAAAGGCTAAAGCGTGTTTCGCATACGTTGATTGTTCGACCGTCGTGTGTAATCCGCAAGAGTTCATCGAGAAGCATTGCAACTTCATATAGCAAGAACATCATGCCGCATATGTTGGCGTTGAAGATTAGCTTCTGGCGCATATACGACAGTTAGATTTGATTGAGATCTGTAAACAAATCTAAAGTTTAATTTAAGACTTATTCATATTTCTAAATCCGCAGGGGTCGCGTCATGCAATTTACATTGTATAGATGCCCAATGTCCGCTCATGGGACTGAGCCGAATTTCGGCATAGAGCGAGTAACGGTCTTGAGATTGGATAAATATAATAGTCAATTGAGTGGGCAAACAGCTCTTTGCGCATATATTCATGAAAATGAGCGACGCGAGCATATTGTTCTATTTAACTTTTCTTTAAAGCTTTAGAAAACTTTATGATAGCAATACCTTAGGTTATTTGATAAAACTATATAAAATAGATAAATAAGTGTGGCGTCGGCAGAAATATGCGCCATTAGCGCACTATAAAATGTTAGTGCTACAGGAGTTACACTTTGACTACCAATGAAAGCGTTCAGTTTCACATGCGTTTTGTGACTGAGAAACATCAAGAATTAATTAAAACGCTAGATGAATTAGTTGCTGCTCTCGTAGGAGAAAAACTTGAGGGTAAAAAGAATAAGGGAAAAGAAGCCTTAACGAAGGCAAATGATTTAAAAGCTTCAATATCTAAGCAAGACTCACCAGCGTGGCTACCTAGTTTAATTCAAGGACTCAATCACTTCCAAGGAAATTCGTGGAAGCAAACTCACTTAATTGATCATTTAATTAAGAATATAAATCAAATTAAAAGTCATAAGTGGGTTTTTGAAAACCCAACTGATACTGCATTTGATTTTGATTCAATTTATGAACACTACAAAGCAGAAAGTCGTTTACCTGAATTATTCAATGACATAGTTAGAATCCTCGAAGAAATTCAAGCAAGCGGTGAACTGGATAGCCTTGTTATGATTAAGGGACTAGGCAAAGTTATCGCCACTCTGAAAAAGAATAAGGATGGCTCATACTTTTCCATTAATGGCGCATGGGAGTTTTTAATTACTTTCTTACAAAATTATATGTGGGGAGAGTTATCTAAAATTCCAGTTTTAGGTACAGCTATGGAAGCTTTAGAGAAAACTATTAAAGAAACAAATGAAGAAATGTTTAAAGTGCATGCCAATGTACAAACAGAAATGGAAAACGTTGTAGAGACAGAAATCAAGGGGCTCAAAAATAAGTCATCGTTTAAATTCTTAGCTTATGATAAAACTGGAGCTCAACTTTCAGCACCAAAAAGCTTGTCCGTCAGCGAGAGTGTGTAGCACTATAAGTCACTCAAAAGGAAAAATAGCAGCTGGTTTTTACGCCTTCGTCGCTTATTTAAACCAACTATTATTTTCCTCTTAGTGAGTTAGTTATATGCCAAATCAACTATTGGCGAAATATTCAGGCCCATCAAAGGAGTTAAGTTGTAATGGAAAACACGTACGAAAAAATACTAGGTAAAGAAGCATCACAGTTTATCCCTATAATTAATAAGATTCTTTCCGAAGTTAAAAATCATAAATATCATTTCATGAACGAGAGTGAATTTACATCCCTAACGCAAACCTCACCAAGTGAGGGGCAATCTCAATATATGAAAGAATTATTGTATAGAGCAAATTTTGGTTCCTTATCTGCAATTGCTAAAAATTATGAATGGTTAAGAGGAATGCATAATTCATATGAGGCTGGACTATATTTGCCCTTTTCATCTTCATTTAGGTGCCTTATTGAGTCAGTAGCCGACAGTTATTTTTCTCTATCAAATTTATGCACCACTCTTTCAAAGAACATAAAAGATATTAATATCTCCATTAATCAAAACTCCCCGAATTTCCATATATACACAGATTTAGAAAATCAACTTATCCACTATTCCCATGCTAGAAGATTAAATAGTGGTGAATCTGCGCCTGATTCTCATAAAGCAGAAACAGCCGCACGCTATGTTAAAATGTTAGATGAAGAAACAAGCTCAGATTTTTATGATTGTTATTCTGAACTATGCCAACTTAGCCACCCCGCAGCACAAGGGGTGCTACATATGATGATTCCAATTAATGATCAAAATTTTATTTTTGAACACAAATTTGGAAAAGAAAAAATAGATGCATTTTTAGAAAAACAACGAGATAAATTTTCTGCTCTATTAACTTTCGCATTTAATCCATCAATTTTGGCTCTAAAAGTTATAAATCATATTCAATTAAATGAGCTTCATGTAGAGCCTGTAAATGAATTAAATATGGATCATATTGTTGCATGGCAAAAGTGTAAGCAAGATATTATTCAAGCTGGCATATAATGCGGAGTTTTAGGCCAAAGGGGGAAAATCTTGACTTCAGGCACTATTTTCCTGACCGTCCGCTGTTGGCACAGAGCTGTCATTCGACTCTGAAGCGTTTTTGTCCAAAAGTGAGTTTCAATCTTTGTTGTCACAATTTTTCTTTGGATAGGCACGTTGATTGAATCTAAGTATTGATCATGATTGTCATGCATACCTTCTATTGACACAAAAGGAACGAACTGGGAAGGCAAAAAAGTTTCAAACATTATTGTTATGCATACTTAAAAGTGTAACATCTCCTTTAATGGTTAATATCTGCGGTTGTAAGGGTGAACTGAACTAAAGCATAGTTCTTATAGAGGTAGTACTTTCTGTGCTGATTGGAATCTAACAGAGGCGATGTTGCCAAACTCATTTCTGCCCCAAAACGTGTTAAAGCAATTATTCTATAGGTCGGCTTTGAGCGAGAAGCGGACATTGAGAGTGGCTAAATGTAAGAGTTAATTGATTGGTCAAACTGTTTTTTACTCATATATTCATGAAATGAGGAAAAGCGTATATTGTTGACTCAGCTTTTTTGTAGGCGATAGAAACTTAGAGATAGTAATATCTTAGGTAATTTGGTAAAACTATGTAGATATTATCGTGCCTATAGCAGAGAAATGCGCTATTCGCGTGCTATTAAATTATACACATGGAGTAAGGGTATTGTTCAATAAATTAATTCCAATTTCTCTGATCGTTTTGTTATCAGCTTGTGGTGCAACCCAACCAGCACCATACCAAAAAGATAAAATACTTGAAGATAGAGATCAATATAACGGTTTAGAAGGTATGGCTCAGTATCAAAAAGATCAGAATTACCTTGTAAGTAAAGAGCTGTCTGATAAATGTACCAAAGCTAAAATTGACTTAGCAGTTGCAGAAACAAATAAAAATGCTAACGAAATTAAGAAACAAAATTCACTAATTAGCAATACGTGTATAAGGTTTTTCAAGTCGGGCCTCTAACAGTTTTGTCGGTTCCACGTCGTTTCATATTTTAGCAAATAATTACAAACCGCTTAAAACGGCGGTTAATTTTTTAAAGGAGTAAGGTTTTTGAATTTAACTAGGAAGGTTCTATTAATTTGTTTGTTTTTTCCATTTGTAGCTTTCGCCAAAGGGAAAGTTGGGATTGCCGTCGGTGTGTCTGTTGATGGGTTTTTTAGTCCTGAAATAACCGAGTTTAAAATTGATGAAGTTCATTCTGGATCTCCTGCAGAAAAAGCTGGAGTTAAAGTTGGTCAATTAGTTATCGAACTTGATGGTTGCAAAATCCCGGGCTGCCCAGCAGATAAAGCTAAAAAGCTTATGGATAAAGAAACAGGTGAAATATTACTATTACTAGTTAAAAACTTAGATGGCAGTGAAGCTTTGCTAAAAATACATGTAGGTGAGTAAAAATCTAACGAGAAACTAAACAAGGATAAAAAAGTTGGCTTTTATATGGGCTCCATTAACTTCAAGAGCTTATTTTGGGGTTATTCTACAACTTTATTGTTACAGTCCGCTTATGGCACAGAGCTGACCTTCAAGTCAGCTCAAAAATCCTGAGGTCAATATACCTTTATTATCTCTAGCTCAATTAAATATTGCGTCACTTAGCTTCAACCCTGAGTAACTCTGTATTAAGGTCAGCACCTGAAATCCAATAATCAAATATTTCATTAGTGTTCAATAAAAGCCAGTTAAAGTTATTACCACAAAAGTGACTGCTAACTAAAGATTCGAGCGGAGATGTTTCAATTGTATCAGGTAATTTTTTTGTATATTTAAGTGTCCAACCTTTTTCTGCAGCCATAGTAAGATAATTGTCAAACAACTTAGTAAACAGCTTATTTGCTATGTATATTTGTGTATTTCGCCTATAAAGCTGTGCTGCCACCTTTTCCGCATTTGAGTACATATAATAGCAAACGACAAAAGGCGAATAATTTTTTGCACAATGATTAAGTAACCCTTCTAATTTTAAAGAGCTCTCAATAGGCACTCGAAACTCTTCGCTTACCCAAGCTATAATTTTATAAAAGTTGTTTAGTCTTATATCATTTATCAGTATTCGGAGATCTTCAATATCACTTTCTTTAAACTTTCGAGAACATATCTCAGAATACAACCTTTGTTGGAGCTCTATGGGTGATTCAAACTCATTTGTATAGCGCAGATATACACCCATGCCAAACTCACCATTACCTCGCTTTACATCTGCTGGAGCCAAAAAGCTTGAGCGGTTATACTTTAGCTGGTTATTAGCTTGAGCAACTTCTGTAGGAACCGATTCAACTATAGCCAACACACCTTTTGACTCAAGGCTTCGTATATATTTTATATCGATTTCCCTACACCCACTTAAATGCAAAGCTTCGGGGATTATTCTTAACGGTTGCCTATCTGCTGATTGATATTCAGTAAGTAATATAAACAAGCACAGCTTTTCAACATACGTTAAAGACGTAAGTTGGTAGTCCGATTGCAATATCTTGTTTTTGTAGGCGTTAATAATATCGAATGATTTTTTTTTAACTTTCTCTGCTGCTGTCATTAAACAACGCTCACATGTATAGGATGCTAGTTTTAACCTAGACAAACACTCATGCCTTGATGAAGTGGTCACTTTTGACTTACAGCTGTCGCATATAAAACTTGGATGGCAACAACTAACACTGCTCTTTTTTTTAATTAAGCTAGTAAGGTTTCCGACATCATTCTTATAGCTTTTATAAAGCTCATCATGCTTTTTAATTGAGTAAGTGAAACTGGGTATCTCAGAGCTTGCTAGGCTCCAATACTCGTTAATTATTATAACCTCACGCTCACTCACTTCTTGCTCATAACAAATGTATAAATCAGTCATATTAATTTCAATGCATTAAATTTAAATCACCCCGAGCTTATCGGAGTCCAGTTTATTTAAGTCGGGCCAATTTACCTGACTCGTTTCAGTTAACACAGTAGTCTGTTTCATATTGAGCAGGTGAAACATACCTTATTGAAGAGTATAATTGTTGATTGAAACCAATTTACCCATTCTAAGGTTGTATATCCAACAACATCTAATTTTTCCACAAGCCATTCCTGCGAATAATTTCTGTTATAAATAAACCATTTATAGTTTCAGGTACTGCATTATCATAAGAATCGCCGGTACTGTCTACATATGCTTGAATACCTACTTAAGAAAGTCGTTCAGTGTATCTTCTAGATAAATATTGACTACATCTATTACGAAGGCTACGTAAACAAATCCTCCATGTGAATACAAAGGTATTTCTAATACTCCTAAATACCGGCGAACAAATAGCTGTTACTCGTGTAAAAATCCTGTTGATAACTCTCAGGATATAGAATGCGCGGCATGTAATTGAATTGTCTGTAGTTATTGTGGTGGGTGTGGGTATACTGGTTATAAGCACGCCTAGCAGTAAGAAGAGCAAAAGTAATTTTTGATCTTCTTACCTTTTTTTAAATTAATAATTATATCAGCCTCTTAAGAGTATAGTCGCTCACTTACCCCTCAGAGGCATCAAGTAAGCTTTTTCAATTGCTTACTGATAGCTATAGATAATTTAACTACCTTGCATATAAATACTTCTGAAAACCAATAAACGTATCGCGTATCGCGGCTGGTGAGCCAAACTCAATCGCTGCATCATTAATGGTGTTGTATTTAAGCTCTACTAGGCTACGCATTTTTTTAGGAGCCAGTTCTTGCACGCCATCTTCAATGTATTTATTTAATATAAAGTTGATAAACTCTTGTTGTTTATACTCAGTAAAGGCTGAGTTTATTTTAGGCTTGGCTTGTTGAGCTCGCTCCGTGCGTGTTTGCGCTTCTGCGGCATACGCTACGTAGGATAAAACATCGTATACATCGCTGTCTTGAGCGTCGATTACTGCCTTCATACTGTCGAGTTTTTCACTGTCGTAACCCGCTTCAGTTAAATCTTCTAATAACTTTTCGCGAGTGGTTGGGTCACTCCATATTTCACGTAGTTCGTCTTCGTTTTCAAAGAAGCGTGGTAGGTCTTCAAACATACGTTCAACAAACTCTTTAGCTGTAATGGGCTTACCTTCCGCGCTCCAGTACATTGCTGAGGAAATATGCTTAATTTGCCTTGTACGACCGTCTGAGAGCTTTATTTCAAGCTTTTCACATACACATGGCCTTTCGCCACATTTATCACAGCCTTCAGGCTCTGGCTTTTCGCAAACACATGGCTTTTGTTCACACACTTTACAGGGTTTCTTTTCACCGGCACCATCGCCGCCAGTGTCTTCACATTGGCACGGGGTTGTGCCGCACTCTGGGCATACTTTGTTGGGTATTGGTTCACCATCCCAAGCTGGGTCAGCAAAGTTATGGTGCGCTTTTACAAAGTCGTAAATGGTAAAATAGTCTTTCCCATCGTAAGTACGAGTGCCTCGGCCTATGATCTGTTTAAACTCAATCATGTTGTTACAAGGGCGCATAAGCACAATATTGCGAACATTACGTGCATCTACACCAGTAGAGAGTTTGCGTGATGTAGTTAGAATTGTCGGAATGGTTTTTTCGTTATCACAAAAGGTTTTTAAATCGTTTTCACCCGCTACGCCATCGTTTGCGGTTACTCGCACACAGTAGTTGGTATTGGTGGTCCAACCCTTTTTCACCGCATACTGGTTGATAAAATCTCGCACCATACCGGCATGAACTTGTGTTGCACAAAACACGATGGTTTTTTCTTTAGGATTAAAGCGATCCATCCAATAGTGTACTCGGCGCTCTTCGCGCTGAGGTATGGTAATAATGCGGTTAAAGTCACCTTCTTTGTACAGTTTACCAGGCTCAGGATCGCCTTTTACAACAACACCATCCCCCTCTATGTACTTGTACTCATCCATAGTGCCAACAATGGGTAACACTTTAAATGGCGTTAAAAAGCCATCGTTAATGCCTTCTTTAAGGGTATAACTGTAAACGGGTTCGCCAAAGTAGCCATAGGTATCGGCATTATCGGTGCGTTTGGGTGTTGCGGTTAAACCCAGTTGCACAGCAGGGGCAAAGTAATTAAGAATATCACGCCATGCACTTTCATCGTTCGCACCACCACGGTGACACTCATCAATAATAATTAAATCAAAAAAGTCAGCCGGATATTGCTCGTAATACGGGTTTTCTGCCTTTTTGATTGGTGTATTTTCATCCTCTTCTGTTGTGGCTTTATTTAATTCGGTTTTAGGCCCACACATAAGGGTATGAAAAATTGTAAAAAATACGCTAGCATTTTTCGGCACGCCGCCTCGTTTACGAATATCTTCAGGGGTGATGCGCACAATGGCGTCTTCACCAAATGAGCCAAAATCGTTAAACGCTTGATTGGCTAAAATATTACGGTCGGCCAAAAACAAAATACGTGGGCGCTTTTTCGCAAGGCTAATGTCTTTTTGCGCGGTTAGGCTCCAACGGGTTTGAAATAACTTCCATGCGGTTTGAAAGCTAATACAGGTTTTACCTGTACCTGTAGCAAGCGTTAACAGAATTCGTGGTTCGCCCTGAGCAATGGCTTCAAGGGCATTATGAATGGCATTTTCTTGATAATAACGCGGTGCCCAATCGCCTTTGGCTTCAAAGGGAATGGTAGAAAATGCATCACGCCAAGCTGTGGTAAAAGAGGCTTCTGGTGTATCACCTTTTTGCTCAAAGGTAAGCTCCCAAAGCTCTTGCGGTGATAAGTATTCATTTACTAGCGTCTCAATGCCTGTAAGCATATCAATCTGGTAAATATCATGGCCGTTGGTAGCATACGCAATACGGCATTGCAGACGCTTTGCGTAGTCTTTGGCTTGGCGCACACCTTCGCTATAAGTTAGGCTTTCTTTTTTTGCTTCTACGGCGGCAAGCTTTCGGCCTTTGTATACCAGCACATAATCACACGGCACTTTATTAGCGCGTTTACCTCCGGCCATAATTTGGCCAGGGCAGATAAGTTCACGGCGAATAAAGCTGTTATCAACTTCACCCCAACCGGCAGCGACTAACTTAGGGTCGATTAAATCAGCTCTGGTGTCGGCTTCGTTACGCATCCTTGCTTGTGACATTAGGCCACCGCTCCTTTGTTTGTATCAACCTCAAGCGTTTTCGTTAACTCACCTGAAAAGGCTTTTTGTAAGATGGATTTTTTTAGTTCGTCTAATTGAAGGGCTTTTGCTTTATATATTTCTTCAAGTTTCAAAGACTCTTCTTTTAAATTAAATAACTTTAAAGCAATCTCTTTTTGTTTATTTAAATCACTAGGTAGCCAGATAGGTATCACCTGCATTTTTTTAGGCGATGTATGCCTTACCTTAAGACCTGTGGCAGTCTCTTGTACCTTAGATCTAAAATATTTTGTATTAAACAAGTGAAATAAGAACTCCATACTCAGATTATCCCTAAATTCGTCTGTAAGCTCTACAAGGCCTAATCGTTGGTTGTGTAAGAAAGTACTATCTTTTGGAACCAAAGCTGGGGAGCCTAACAACCCAACGGCTTGTTCAGTCATTGCGACTAGAAGAGCCCCTTTTGATAGCAAAAACTCGTTAGGAAAAGTGCCATCGTAATATTTTTGCTTTTCGCCTCTGTCTCGGTATCCACCTTCTTCAAAAAAATTGCCTGGCGTTAGTAACACATATCCTTTGTCTTGGGTAAAGAACTCGCTTTTAAAGGCAAAGCCATGTTTAAAAGTGCAAACATCTCCTAAAAGGTACTCTTCCCACCCTTCACCACGCTGGCTAAATACTTGCTGCAAGCAGCTTTCAAAAAGCTCGCGGGCGTCTTTGAGGTTTTTCTCGGTCTTGGCGCGGGCTTGTTCTATATCGGCAAAAGCTTGGTCGAGAACGGCGACGATGAATTTTTGTTCTGGGATAGGGGGGAATGGGATTTTCATCCCTTTTATTTGCTCAGTACTAAGGTTTGGCTGTGCTGCACCAGCTGATATTTCTAAATGCTTTTCTACTTGTGTAGATAAATAATAATATAAATATTGCTTGTCTAATTTATTGCTAGGGACAAATTTACCAACTCGTTGATTAAGAAGAAAATCAATGCCTGTATTATTTATACCTATTTTTCCAGTCGTTGCCCCGGACATCGCGATCAATAGATCACCATCTACAACACGGTAACGATCTAAGTTTTCTTTGTATGAATTTGGGTCTGTGTAAGCAACTCGCTTTAAATCAATAGAGCCACTTTGGATATTTGATATGCGTAGAATTGGAACACCAATATCTGTGAAGAGTTTGCTTTTAAATGCGAAACCATTTTGAAAATCACAAATATCCCCAAGCTTTACAATCGGCCACTCCATCACAACAACTCCTGAATCTTACCTAGAATCGCTTCGCTCTCTTTATCCAGCGCAATAATTTCTTCAATAATAGCTTGCGGTTCACGCAGTGGGGCTGCCTCGCGCGTGTTCGGGTTTTTAACCGATAAGTCCCAAGTTGCTTCGTCAATATCAGTTATCGCTAATGACCAAGACTTAGCACTGTCTTCAAAGCCTTTTTGTAACTCTACAAATTCTTTTAAGTCTTTATCGTTGAGTGGGTTAGTTTTGCCCAAGCTGCGGCCAGGGTCTAGTTGATAGAACCATGTTTTTTGTGTCGGTTCGCCTTTGGTAAAAAACAAAACCACGGTTTTTACACCAGCGCCTAAGAAGGTTTTGGCTGGGCAATCTAGCACGGTGTGTAAGTTGCAGTTTTCTAATAGCTCTTTACGCAAAGCAATGGCGGCGTTATCGGTATTCGATAAAAAGGTGTTTTTAATAACAATAGCGGCGCGGCCACCAGGCTTGAGCATTTTTATAAAGTGCTGCAAAAACAAAAAGGCAGTTTCACCGGTTTTAATCGGGAAGTTTTGTTGAACTTCTTTACGCTCTTTACCACCAAAGGGCGGGTTAGCTAATACAATGTCGTGCTGGTTGCTTGGGGTAATGTCTTGTAGGTTTTCGCCCAGCGTATTGGTGTGGATAACGTTAGGTGCTTCAATTGTCGGAAGACAATATTTATAAATAGTTCGTTACATGTAACTATGGCTAACCTTCTGTTTTATATAACTTTGTTTGAGGTTACACTTTTGGATGTTTTTAACTATCTCAAAAGTAACCTTAATTTGAAATTATTAACATTAAATTCAGGCAGTTAGCTGTATATTAGTTGCGTTACATTGCTATTGTCCGCAAGAACATTGCTCAGAGCCATGTTTTTTCGTATTAACGTAGCATTTTGTGATTGAACTTTAGCGAGCATAGCTTTCAATTCTGCCACCTCAGACCGCAAGTCTCGATTGCGGTCTTTGTATTTATTAAGTTCAGTTTGTTTGGCATCACGTTGCTGTCGAATATCTTTGTTTACACCGCCTTTAATACGCTCTAATAGTTCAGGGCAATCACGGTGAATCAATGCTCGACTTACACCTGCTTCTTCGGCAACGGCAGCGACACTCATTTTGCGTTTATGAGAAACAGTATTTGGACGACCTTTTTCGATTCGAACAATGGCAAGTCGAACCGCTTTATGTGTCGCTTTTTCTTTCTGGTTAGACATTTATCACCTCGATATTCTCTCTTTCGTTAATCTCTTGCTTCATAGCTTCAACATCAATACCCAATGCCACTAGAACCTTTTCACAGCGTTCCATGCCTTTTTTTACCGCCGCTCTACCAGCTTCACCAATATCATCCAATTGCATCAGTTTCATTTGCTGCACTAGCATTCCCTCCCAATAGGGCAGGTGTCGCTTATCTACAATGCCGCTTTCACAGCTATCAGGCTTACCACACTTACACTCATCATCATTGGTGCACCACCCAATACCTGTTGAGCGAATTGGTATGGAGCTAGAGTATGCCTTTGCCATAGCACTAAGAGAGCCAAAAGATTTAATTAACTCTTTATCCTCACGGACTTTCATGATGTTTTGAGCTATGTCGCCACCAGTGATAGGCATGTCTAGTTCAAACCAATCTTGCTTAATTTCTTCTTCAACCAGATATTTCTCTCGAAGCATTTCTTCAAACAATTCAGCATCAAAAGCATCATTAAAGGCATACAAAGTGGTCATGGTAATTGACCAATGTTTAAAGTGGTCTTTTAATGCTCTCAAGTCACCTAATTCAGAGTGAACCGCATAATTAGCAAAGGTACGTCTGAATTGGTGCGCTGATAGGTTCCAATTATTCCCTATTTGTTCACATAAGTTTGGCAACCTAGTGTTAGTCATTGCCACCCCTGACAATAGGTAAATTGCGTTTCCTTTTCCCCGGTTTTTCGATAGGCAGATGTGGTTTGAGATTTCCTCAAGTCGATGTGCTTCCACATGATCGTTGCTTGCTTTCGCTTTTAGTAAATCACACTCAAGTTGGTCTTGAAGTGGAGCGCTCAAACGGCCAAGAATATCAATCGCTTCCGTGGCTATCCTTGGCGCAATCCACTCAGCTAACCCTGTATGTGTTTTCTCAGAGACAGTTTCGATGTGGTAGTAAGTGGTGTCACCTTTCGTTTCAGAGCGATACGCATCACGCTTAATGCCTAATATTTCATGGATACGCATACCCGTTGTGAGTAACAGCCAGAAGATACAGCTATCTCGAAGTAGCAATGTTTCTCTCTTTTTTGACGATTCCAGAATTTCATCAGCTTTATCTAGGTATGATTTAGTGAACTGGCACAGCGGAATTAGCACTTTATTTGGAATAATGGGGGTCTTACCTTTGGTAATGGCTTCCCGATACGCTTCACCAACATACCCTGCTTGCTCATTAGCGGTTGATTGAGGCCAAGGATGCTCTTTGACAAAATCAAACTCTTTACAGTGGTAATAAAGGTATTCTAGAACGCGGAATCTATCCACCTTGGTGACTGCTGTCAGTGGTTTAGTCTCGCCTTTTCGTTTTGAGTGCAGGGTATTTACATGCCTAACGTAGGCATTTGAGGTAAAAGCTGTCAGCCCATGTGTAACTGTAGTATCTGAGCTTAAAACCCACTGAAAATAACTTTTCAACTTGTCCAATGTTTTCACAAGAGTATTAAGAGCTAACCCCTTTTTGAATTTGCTCCAGATTACCCACTTTGCCATGCGCTTCATTTGAGTATCATCAATCGTAGAAAAAGTAAGGTTTAATGCACTTGCTATAGTTGCTTTCGTACCTTTCCTAGCAGGAAACACCCATACATCTTCCTCAAATCGAGATAGCGTTTGGTATTCACCATTGGCGAGTTTAATGTAGGTCACGATACCCGTTAGAGAGCCATCAATGACTTGCTCAAGCGCACTGGTGCTTGGCTTTGGGCATTGCTGAATTGCAAACTCAGCTTGCGTGAGTATTAACACAATTGAACTCATTGCGTCACCTTCAACATATCAAGGTTTTGCCAGTACGGATGTGGATTAGATCTTGCCCGTTCTTTTTCAGCCTCTACACGCTGTAGCTGACCAAGCTTTGCAAATTCAGGGACAACTTCTTCATCTACGATTCTTAGAACATTTTTTAAATGACGCTTCCAGTCTTTACGACCAAACTCGTCACGGCTTCGAATAATCGCCCAATAAAAACTAAAGAGTTTGTACAAATCATCACCTGTAATAACGAAGCTTTTACAGCGGAAGCAGCCTAAAAAGTCATTACAGAACGAGCCATTTTTCGGTGCTTTATCGCCATTCTTAGGGTCTTTACAATGCCCTACAGGGACACTTGGCTCTGCGCACGTTAGCTCTTTAACTCGTATCTCACCCATTAAGCCCAAGTTGCGCTTTGATTGCTCAGGAGCTTGCAGGTAGTGGTCAAGCGTTCCTGTCCCACTGTGTTTGGCTTGCCGCGCAGCAATTAACAAACTCTCACCACTCAGCTCATAAATACCATTGATGAACGTCTTGCGAAAACGGCTTACATTAAGTTTCATCGTTCGACCATCTTCATCTCTTAAGTCGTACTCTTTGATGAATTTTTTGATGTTATATCGAAGCAGCCTTTCTGCTAGAGAGGAGACCGTACCTCTCTCTGCACCTATGTGGGCAACTCTAGGCTCATAGACAAATACCAAGTCGGAATCGATAGACTTTCTCACTTGGCTATTACGCTCAATGATAGCCTCAATAAGATAAGCAACATCAAGCTTTATTCCTTGCACCACTTCAAGTTCCTGTGATTTTCGTAAATACCTGTTAGTGGTTCGGTCTTTTGATAAATCGGCTTAATTGCTTGTTTTAGCGCAACTACCACCTGCCTTTTTTCATGGGAAGTCAGAGGTTTCTCGCCCTTTGCACGTTTACTTGAATTTGGAAATGGGCTCTTAGGAAAGAAATCACTGTTTAGGTTGATGTAACCAATGACTGACCAATAGCCCTTGTCCCTCATGTGTATCAGCATTGACTTGAGATGAGTGTAGTAACCTTTTTGGGTGTTATACCCAATATCACTACCTTTAAGGTGCAGTAAATATTGGTCGATCAACTCTGGTGTAATATCTGCTTGTGTTAAGTCCTCACTCGCTGAATACCTAAATAATGTAAGGTATTCAGCGAAATGGGAAAAACCACTATTAAAATAACTTCTTTGAGTTTCCTCGCTAAGAGCATCGGTATTTTTCAGCAGAGCTTTTGCGGTGTAGTACACTCGATTTGTAATGTCGTCATAACCTTTGCCATAGAAACGAGTAAAATTAATGTTAGAACCATTACCACCTTTTGAACCGATATTGGGGTAATTCACAACAGGGTTGATTGGTCGGACTATTTCTCGATTTTGAGTAGTGTCAATAGTTGGCTCTACTGCCGACGTTTTCTTTAGCTTGTCTTTGTTAATCGACAGTTTTTTTCTTTGCCTAGCCATACTTTACCTACGCAATCGCATCAACTTGTTGCTGATACTCAATCGAAAAGTCATCGACTAAATCATTAACCAAGTGCAAATACTTCATTGTGGTTGTGATACTTGAATGCCCAAGCCGAGCTTGTAGGTACATCAAGGGTTCAAATCTGCTGCTTTTATGTTCTAGCATTCCTTTTAGCATGTGCGTTGCGTAAGTATGTCTTAACATGTGCGGTGATACGTGAAAGGGCAAATTAAGCGACTTGAGAGCCTTACCAAAAGCAGAGCCTTGAGAAGTCCACTCTTGACCATCAGACGTTAAAAACAAGCAGTCTGATACCACTCCTGACTCTTGCTGCTTCCGAAAACGAGCCTCATTGACATAACGCCACAAGTCTTCCATCAGTCGTGTTGGAATGTGTATCTTACGCTCTTTCTCACCTTTGGTTCGCGAAATATTGACCTCGTAGTAAGCTCGATTTCCAGTTGGGTTTCGTATTACGTGCAACGGAAACAACAACAGCTCTTTACGTCTGATACCTGTCTGTAGACATAAGCGAACCATCAGCTTTAAGGTTGGATTTTCAATCGAAGATAACAATTCTTGAACTTCATTAGCCGATAAAAACTGAGCTTTCTTTTCAAAAGTTTTCATCATCAAATCAGAGCTGTATTTCTTACCACCATTTCTCTCGGTGTGAGCTAAGAACTGCTGACCCTTTCGCACTGAAACTGACTCTAGTGAATAAGGTAATGAGTCAAACCACCGACCAACACCATAGCTATAAAACCGTACTATCGTTCTTAAATGCTGATTGGTCGAATTAACTGACATACCAAAATCCCCAACACAAAGGTCACGATAGGCACTGACTAGCATTTCATCTTCACTGCTTTCAGAAATATCTCGCCAATCTAAACCGTTCTGTTCACAGAATGTCAGGAATTGATTTAAGTGGCGGGCATAAGTCCACCAAGTATTTTCACTATCTACTCGACCACGTTTCAAGCACTCATAAATAAGGAATTGCATTGCTTCCACACAAAGCATTCCAGATTCAATCCCTAGCTTTGCATTATCAACTTCCCACGTTAAGAGGGGAAAGTTAGGGTACTTCACACTTTCAATTTCAAAGTCAGATGTGGATTTAATGCAAAGCATAATCGCCCTAATTCACTGTATATTAACACAGTATAATTGTACGCATTATGCTTTGCTACAAAAATAAACGATTTTTTATGTGGACATTGGTATGTAACACGTTTCTGGACAGAAACGTGTCAGGGACTTTTCTAAATTAGCAACGCACAGATAGCAATACGTACGGCTGTGTTTATCAGACCTGTTTATTCAATAACTTTATCGAGTCCGTTCAAAAGTACCGTTCACATCACGCGTGTAACTTTCCCGTGTGCAATTCGTTATTAGCGCTTACATGGCAAGGCCTCTAGGTTAATACGACAGTGTAACCTAGAGTGCCGCCGCACCTGTTTTTAATGTGAAATGGTAGATACACCGGCAATTATTTTAATAAATACTCACCTTTTGCTTATTCGTAAAAGTGCTATGCGTTAAATTATGATTAAGCGGAACTAAGGCGACAGGTTAATTTTTTCAGCGCCGCAGATAGTTAAAAAATTTTGTTAGTATCAAAGAAACATAAAAAATGAAGGTAACCAGGCACGAGGCCTGGTTGAAAATCAACGATAGTAAAATGGCATGGATGCCACGTTCTAACCGCCAATCTTTTACGGCAATTTAAGATTACACTGCGGTTGGGGCACTATCAATATTAATGAGCACGCGAATGAAAATAGATATTCATTATAAAGTGAAAGTAGAAGGAAGGTTTTCTATTAATTTAATTTCCCTAATTTCTGTAGCCCAATTGGTTATAAGTTTAATAGGTTAATTGTTAGGTAGGGGGTATTGCAGGTCAAAGTGTGATACCCCATTATTTTAGCCGCTAAAATTAAAGTTTCACCGGTGAAACTCAGTTGTTGGATGAAGGTCTTGTGTTTGATTTTCTGCTATCAGTTAACAAATATAAAAATTAATTATTTATCATTATGTTTTCATTTTTTGACAATGCTAAAGGCGTGAACTATAAATACCTTTCAATTGATATTAAAAGGGAAATTCAAGGACTATGAAAATAAATTTAATTAATTGCCTGCTATCTGTAGTCATAGCAACTGGTGTAAGTAATATGAGTTATGCTGAGGAAGTTCCGCGCAGTCAACAAGTAATTACCTCCCTTCCTGTACTCACTAGTCAGAATGCTCCAGCTCCTGCCGAAATCAAAAACATCCGCATGGAGTCTGAATTAATGGCTCGAGCATCAGCTCCGCCGCTATCTTCAATGTGGGTATATGCTGTTGGTTCAACTGATTGTGGGTGGGAGTCCACTGTTGGTATGACAACAACTGCATGTGATCATGGGGGAGAGCAGCTGCGTACTGCTGTTTTAGAAATTGGTTATGGTTATAATCATATTGCTTGGATGAACGGTGGGTTACTTCCGAGTTCCACAATGTACTCAAGTACGCCTGTTTGTGTGACTGGTAGTAATTACACATGGCCTTGTACCGCTGGGCAAACTGTCGTGGGTTTCCTCAATGAATACAATGTCGATGGTCATCAAAACGGATTATTCAAATACCAAAATACTTCGACTAATTCGCCATGGAATACTATGTCAGTCCAGATCAGTATTCTTTGATTTATTAATGATGTAGGCCAGACATTCTGGCCTTTTTATATTTCTAAATACGAATGTTAACACCAGTACTTTTGTCTTGCATGATAGACATAGCTGATTCTAACATCTTCAAAGTAGTCTCGTCATTGCGTGACAGTGCGCCTTGGATGCCATCACGCGTTTTTTGAATGAAGTTATATCGTGTTTCATCACTGTGTGCACCTGCCAGTTCGCCTCCATTTACGGGTATTTTCATAGTCATAGCCATGAAAGGCCTGCCGTCATCGAGAGACATTTCTCCATTGCGGATTTGAGTGTTGGCCCAGTCCCGCATTTCTTGCCGGGTCATACTAGTGAAATCCGCCTGTTTTGTGCTGCTGTCAGTCTTATCATTGTCTGTTTGTGCTGCTGTTAATGCAGCCGAAAATGACGTTGAGGCCTCTGTTGAAGGCTTGGTACGCTGGTTCCCATTAAAATAATGTACGTTTGCATCAACTCGCATAGGTTCTTTTCCTTAGTATGATCGTATGAGTGATATTAACTGCAAAACCTGCGCCATAATTATACACTTATAGTCTTTTGAAAACGCCTTTAAAAAGTTTATTTAAATTAAGTTGTTGAAGGTAATTCATCGTAAAGTGAAAAGCTTAATACAGAGGTGTTGGACGGCAAAGGCTTTCCGGTAACTGGAATATTTACTAATAGGCTTGGCTCATAGGCCTTAAATTATTCAGGATAAAGCCTAATAAAAGAAGGTTTTGAAATAAGCAATATTAAAGTGAAATATTGGGATCGAGATTGATACAAAGATGAGGGATATAGAAATCAATATCCATTTCAATTTTTTGATTTCTTTTAAGTGATTTGCATTTTTAAGCGATTCATTTAGCCGCTGAATATTTAGTTCAACTTCGTGTACAGTCTCCTGAGAGACGAGCGCTAAATCTTTAATACTATCAACAGAGCTTTTTAAGTTTTTCTCTGTTGCTAGTATATGAGTATCAACGCTCTTAATTTCCAGTGATTTCTTCACATATTCAGATAAAGAAATACCTTCCTTTTGCGCCTCACTACTTAAAGACTCTTTTAATTTATCGTCAATTCGGATGCTTAGAATAGCCATTCTAAAATACCTCTGATGTATACGGGTGTAAACAAAGCGTATACGCCTATTTTTAAAGGCGCAACAGGTTATTTTAGATGAAAACTGTGTATGACAAAATGAGATAATAGGCACGCTGTCGAATGAATCGCCCCGTGTTTGCCAGAGACTCAATAACTTGAGAAACTGGAACTATGAAAAAATCAAATCGCTATACATCAGAATTTCGTGAACGTGCAATTAGGCTTGTTACCACACAACAGCATGAATACCCTTCTCTTTGGGCTGCGCTAGTATCGATTTCAGATAAACTGGGATGTACCCCAGAAACACTTAGAGCATGGGTCAAGAAATCTCAAGCTCAACCGTCTAAACCCTCTTCTAATACGCAATCAACTGAAGAACGCCTTGCCGTCTTAGAGCGCGAGAATAAAGAGCTCAAGCGAACGAATGATATCCTGAGGCAAGCTGCCGCTTTTTTCGCCCAAGCGGAGCTCGACCGCAAACAGAAGTAATAGTGGATTTTATTGATGCTTGCAGAGAGCATTACGGTGTCGAGTCAATTTGCAAGGAATTGCCGATTGCACCATCAACGTATTATTCTCATAAACAGATACAAAGAGAGCCTGAGCGACTGTCTAACCGCAAAAAGCGTGATGCTGAGCTGATAATACTCATTCGCGAAGTGTGGGAGGATAATATGTCAGTTTATGGTGCAAGAAAAATATGGAAGCAGCTACAGCTTGACGACCATCAAGTCGCCCGCTGTACAGTCGAACGATTGATGCGAGTTATGGGAATTCAAGGTGTTCGTCGGGGTAAAGCACATAAGACAACGATACCTGACGAGCAACAAGATAAGCCACTTGATTTAGTTAATCGTCAATTTACTGCTGAGCAGCCAAATCAACTTTGGGTAGCTGACATCACCTATGTTGCCACATGGAGTGGGTTTGTTTATGTCGCTTTCGTGATAGATGTTTTTTCACGATACATTGTAGGTTGGCGTGTATCAACGACAATGCACACAGAGCTTATTCTTGATGCGTTAGAGCAAGCTATTTGGCATCGTGGCAACCCCGAAGGGTTAATTCACCACAGCGACAGAGGCAGCCAATATTTGTCTATACGATACACTGAGCGACTTGCTGAAGCTGGAATTCAAGCGTCTGTAGGCAGTGTGGGTGACTCTTATGACAATGCATTGGCTGAAACAATAAATGGATTATTTAAAACAGAGATTATTCGCAGAAATGGCCCGTGGAAGAATGTTGATGCTGTTGAATACGCAACGTTAGAGTGGGTTAATTGGTTTAATAATCAACGCCTATTATCTTCAATTGGGTATATTTCACCAGCTCAATATGAAACAGACTACTATGATAATTTAAACGAGTCAGGTAAAGTGGCCTGACTTAAACAAACTGGTCTCCGATGAACTCGGGGCGATTCAATTAGATAAAATAAACTGGGTAACACCTTCACAAAGAAAGCGTCAGTTAGACAAGGCAATTTAAATGTTGTCTGGAAAATTATAGCCAGCTCATCCGCACCCATTACCAGGGGAGTGTTTATCTTCATGGATGGTGCGAACTGCACATCACAATGGCCTGAAAGTACAAAGCTTTGGTCATTTTGCTTTTAATAAGCGTTATGAACTTTGGAATAGGGATATAGATAGGCTAGCGCCTGAAAGGTTGTTAGAGCAGATGTCAGTAAAAACGGGGGTAACACTTAGGGAAGCAAAGAAAACAACGCTAAGTCTATTTGAGGGGCGTTTATTTGAGTCTACAAGCCTGTCAGGTCAGCTACGCTGGATAACACCGCTTAAATTATATCATCGTACTCATACAGGTTTTGGCATGCAGTATTGTCCCCTATGCTTAGCTGAAAGTACAGACGCTTATTATCGAATTGCTTGGCGAGTGGCTTTTTATACTTTTTGCCCAAAACACTTAATACTCATGGAAGATAGGTGTAGACATTGTGGAATGGCAGTTGCTTTTCACCGAATAGAGCTTGGAAAATATCACCAGTTAGATGCTCCAGATCTAGCGGTGTGTTGGAAATGCGGGGTAAGTTTAACTGATTTCACTCCTATTCCTGTTAATATTTGGCACCAGAACGTACATCGAAGGTGGAAATGGAAGTTAGCGGTATTAGACCGTGGTTTTGTTAATTCAGGTCAAGTAAAAACTCAGAGGCTTAATTTACTGCATCAGCTTTGTAGAATTATTGCCTCACACTCATTGGCTCCCGATTTACAACAATACTTATGTGACAAAACAAATATGCCGTATCAACATATAAGTGATGTAAAAATAGCATTTGAGCAGCGCTCTTTATCTGAGCGGCATTATATTTTAGAGCTCGCATGGTGGTTAATCGAAAAATACCCAAGGAAGATAAATGAAGCCATTAAGTATAAAAAACTACGCCCACATTACCTCTACAAAGATATGCCGAGTCTAAGATTTAAGTAATGCTTATTATCTATGTATATTAAGTTAATTTTTCTTATTAGAAACAACTAAAGTAAGATAATAACCTGCCGATAACTAGTAATAAATAACGAACAAGGAAAATGATATGAAAGTTAATTCAAATGATACTAATCTAGCATCGCAGTTTATATCGAACGGTTCAGAAGTGAAAATTAATAAACCTGTAAATGGTAAAGAACAAATAAATAGTGAAATGGAGCGACTAGCTAAGGACATATATCATAATGATCAGCCTAAAGAGCCTAAAGCGACCTATGATAAGCCAATGAATATATCAACAAATAATGTTGTATCAACAAGGGAAGCAGAAGAAAAAGCGTTAAATAATATTCGAATCGCTACTGTGAATCTTTATATGCCGGGTGGTGAAGTTTCCAACTCTGTTGAAAAAATGTTTACTCAGTATGACAATATTGTGGCTGAAATAGCGGCCGAACAACCATCATTAGCGAATAAAGACTGGGGGATATCAATCAGTCAATCAGGTGAGCTAGAAGTTACAGGTTCTATTAATGATAAAGAGAAAAGTCTGATATCTGAAAAATTAAATGACAACGGGGATTTTGTGGCCGCAGCTAACGAGTTTAAATCGAGCTTTCTAGAGCACATTGACTTGGGAGTTAGGGGGTGGTCAAGTTACGACGTAAACGAAGATAATTTCTCAAAAATATTTGATTTAAAAGAAATTCTGGATAATTCACAAGGAGGAGAAAGCTTTAAACAGGCTTGGAATAAGGACTTTAGTTGGCTTGAGTTAAACGATAATATCTCATCTCAACTTAGAAGAAATGCAGAACGAGAGTAATTTATTGCGAAAGGGCCTCATTTAGAGGCCCTTTTAAATTATGAAGGTTCGCTAGAAATTAAATCCTGAGGTAGTGTTTAGAAATCTGTGTCATTTCAGTATTATTAAGAAAACAGGAGTGACACATGACTCAATCTTTCGACTTCAACAAAGCATTAGCTGAACTTCAAGCTGGTAAAGGCCTTACTGGCGAAGACGGTGTTCTAACACCATTAATTAAACAACTCACCGAAGCGGCTCTTAAAGCTGAATTAGAGCAGCATTTAGAATCTGAGACCCAAGTTAACCGTAAAAATGGTTCAACCAAAAAAACAGTTAAGTCATCCATAGGTCAATTCGAACTTGAAACGCCCAGAGATCGTTCAGGTTCGTTTGAACCTCAGCTTGTTAAAAAGAACCAAACCAAGTTAACGCCTGAAATTGATGAGAAAATCCTATCTATGTTTGCTTTAGGTATGAGCTACCGAGATATTCGAGGCCACATACAGGATATGTATGGCGTTGAGGTATCAGAGGCCACCATCACTGCCGTAACAGACCAACTGATACCAGAGCTTAAAGCATGGCAAGCGCGCAGCTTAGACACGCTTTACCCGTTTATCTGGCTTGATGCTATTCATTATAAGATTAAAGAAAATGGGCGCTACGTGAGTAAGGCTATTTATACCGTACTAGGTGTCAATATCGAGGGCCGCAAAGAGTTACTTGGTTTATATATCTCTGAAAGTGAAGGGGCTAACTATTGGCTATCAGTATTAACAGATTTACATAATCGTGGTGTATCCGATATTTTAATTGCCTGTGTTGATGGACTAAAAGGCTTCCCTGAAGCAATAGCAACAATCTATCCTGACGCCGAAGTGCAGGAGTGCGTTATTCATCAAATTCGTAATTCGATGAAGTATGTTGCTTCAAAGCACCAAAAAGAGTTTATGGCTGACTTGAAACCCGTTTATAAGGCAGCCACTAAAGATGCAGCAGAAGCCGCTCTCGCCGAATTAGATGCCAAATGGGGCAAGTTATACCCTATCGTTATCGAGTCTTGGCGTCGAAAGTGGGGCAATCTGTCGGTTTACTTCAAGTATCCAGATTACGTGCGAAAAGCTATTTATACCACAAATGCAATTGAAGCTGTACATCGTCAGTTTAGACGACTCACCAAGACTAAGGGAGCATTCCCTAATGAAAACAGCTTGATGAAATTATTGTATGCAGGCATATTGAATGCCTCGAAGAAATGGACAATGCCAATCCATAATTGGAATCTGACATTGTCGCAATTGGCCATCCACTTCGAAGGTAGGTTAGATGGTGTGCTAGATATTTAGCAACTTAGGCTGACACAGAATTCTGAACGCCCTCTATAGACCCTGTATCAGCTAATCAGTTCTCAACCACTCAAAATCATGGCGGTGGCCAAGTTAGAGTTTATGTATTTCAGTTCGGTTACGGTAATACAAACAACGCAACGTTTGCAGGTTCTAGTGTATCTGCCACATCTAGCACTCCTAGATGTGGAGCAAACCTAAGTACTTGTAGTGCAGGCCAAACAGTTACTGGATTCCTCCATCAATTCGATTTTTTTGGCGCATCAAATATAAGTGGTACTGTTAATGTTTCAGCAAATTCGATAGCATCACCATTTGGTTTTTGGAGTGATTCTGTTTTCGTTCAATAATTAACACACAAGAATTAGAGCACAACCCATGTTCACAATGACACACGAACATGGGTATTTAACCAATAAGTTTTACAATATCAAACACTCTAGACTTAGCTTCAATTGCATTTCTCATTTGAGCTGACCCGTCACTATGTAATTTTAGGCTTTCCAATTCCTTAGTCACGTGAGCTACATAATTAACTTTTTCATCTAAATTAAAATCAATACTTGGTGGTGTATACATATCAAGCATTTGACCGCTAGAAATTAACTTATTGTCATAAAGCTCTTTAGCCATTCCCATTACTTCATTTCCAGAAATATTGGTCATATCGTATTTATTTGCAATTTCTTGCCATTTAGCTTCAGCATTGCGACCGGCAGAGCTGATTGAAACGGTGTCTGTTTCGGTTTTCTTGGTTGTGTTAGTAGCCTGTCCATCATTTATTCTTGTGCTTAACGCGCTATGTTGGGCTGACTCAGCATGATTAACATACGGTGTATTAGTAATTTGCATATTTGCTCCCTTATTAAATATTGCAACGACAATGCTTATATCAGAGCAAGTAGCAGGCCAACAAATCGAAACCTGTTATTTGCAACAGGTTTTTTAGAAGTATTAATACTAATCTCACAAACTAAGTGATCATTTATATGGGTTAAAACCACTAACTACTGCGTTATTTATTTAATTATTAGAACAGCTAGTTATGTAAAAAAGCCTTGTGTTTAATGATTTTCCTCCGCCTAAAATAGATCACTTAATTAATGAAAGTGGTATAAGCACGAAAGTACACATCGAGGTAGAAATGTCAGTGATTTTAGCCAACAGAAGCGGCAAATGGGAAATAGTATGGTTTAATAACGGCAAACTATTGCCGATTAAATAAGGGGATAATTAAGTATTCATTTAAATCTCGAATGAATGAGATCTAGCCTAGCGATAATTTTGTTGCTTCAGTTGATACTTTTTCAAATACATCATTCAATATTCTATAAATCGTAGCCGAACCCAAGTCATAATCTTTTGCCAATTGACCAATGGGTACACCTTCTTTCCTTTTATTATAAATTTCTAAATCTATTTCATCGGTTCTTTTTGTTGGTCGACCAAATTTAACGCCGTGCTCTTTAGCTTTAGCAATACCCTCTAGTTGCCGCTCAGAGCGTAAATCAGTTTCAAATTCGGCAATGGCTGCTAACATGTTAAACATTAACCTTCCAGTGGGAGTAGATGTATCAATTGCTTGGTCAATTACTACTAGATCAATATTTTCTGCCTGAAAGCGCTCCGCAACTTGTGATAAGTGAATAACGGAACGCGCAAGACGGTCTAATCTGGTGATAACAAAAGTGTCCCCTTCCCGAAGATAATTCATGCACTTTTGAAACTCTGGTCGAGCCGCTGTTTTACCACTTTGCTTTTCATGATAAATTTTATCGCAGCCAACTTGATTTAACTTATCAAGTTGCACTTCTAAACTTTGACCTGTTGAGCTTACTCTCGCGTATCCAATTTTTGACATTTTTTTATCGTATACTTTAAGATGTTTTGATAAAAACATTATGAGAGTACTTTTGATAATAGTCAAATATAGTTATCATAAAGTATAGCTTTTTGTAAACTAACTCAATAAAGGATTTTAAGTTATGAAATATTCACATTTACTCCCTGCAACAATGTTTGTTGTTGCTGCTGCAAGTTTTTCTTTCAATGCAATCAGTGCTGATACTTCGGTTACAGAGTCATCTTCGATTCAAGTACAAGAGCAACATGATCAAGTTGCATCATTGAATTCTATTCTTGATTTTGAAGAAGCAGCTAAAAATGAGCAAACAACCAGTGAATATGAACGTTGTAGCCCTACAATTTACACTAGATACACTAGTCTTAAATTGGAGCAGACTCGAACTATTGCAAGCTTTACTTATGATGGTGGTAATTGCCGTAGATACGGTTTTGCAATTTTAAGAAACTATGACGGACATGATTTCAAAGTGACTTTGGTTGATAGCAATGGAGATAGAGTTGCTGGCGGATATAGCGTAGCAGTTTCCACTTCTATCTTTAATGCAGGCACTTATTATTGGGAAGTTGAAAATAAAACAACAACTGGATCTACTTATGGTGGAATTACTTATGAAGTAAGATCTGGTGGCTAGTTAAACTTTCTATTAACGACTCAGCCCTATGAGTCGTTAATAGAAAACAATCTAAAATAAAAGCTTAAGTTTTATAAAATTATGTCGATAAAAGAAAACGACATATGAAAAAGGATTTTTATGAAAATCAGCACCAATCTACTACCTACTCTATTTGAAAGTAAAATATCTATTTTTACAAACAGTGATGATGAAAAAATAAAAAGCTTTTCTACTAAAACAAGCGAAAGTGGCTTAAAAATTAATATAAACACAACTCACCTTGATCCTAAAGTTAAAGAAAAAAAAGACAATAATGCTTTTGATTCATCATTAATTGAGGGAAGTGCATATGAAAAAGTATTTAAAAAAGAAGAGCTCAACTTTTCTAATATGAGTATAAAAGAACTTCATAGTATTGTTAAAAATGTGAATGAAATGGAACGAGAATACACACAAAAATACGATAGTGATGAACCAGTTAGATTAGGTAAGTCAGGAAACCCCATAATATCCAAAAAAAGAGAAGATATGAATAGTTTAGAGTCTAAACTTAGGATCCTTTCTTATGGTGGAGGGGATGTAGATCCTGATAAAAAAATTAATGTTATGGAGTATTTTTCTAATAGTTCAGAGAAATTAGATGGACTTGCTAAAGAATATCCTGAACGTCAGACTTATCAAGTAAGAGCCTCTTACATGAAAGAAATAATTAATACGTTTGATAAATTTATATCAGACGATACTTTTGATTTATATCAAGAAAAGGCTGCTTTATTGTTAACCGACAAAAAGAAAGTCGATGTTTTTATTTGAAAAAAGCCTAGAACATAGCAAAACAGCTAACAGCTTATTGAACACCATTTTGGTGGTTTATAACACACCGAAACGGCGTATATTACATACCCTGATAATTTCACCAATAATTACCTTTGTAAACAAGTAATTAAAACAGCTAGGAATTAAGCATGTTATTTTGCCCCAAAACGGCGTTTAATAATGTTATTGGACAAAATTAGATTTCTACTTAAAACACAGGAATAAATTTAACTTTTTCAGTGTCCGGTTATCGCTCAAAGCCGACCTATAAAGTAATTACTTTAACACGTTTGGGGCAAAAGCTTGTTAGAACAAAAGGCAGACTGAGACAAATAGCATCGAAAAGTTTCGAACTTTATTGTCATGGTTTTAGTATTTATTGTCGAGTTTCATACTTTAATGTCCTCCAACATCAATGCCATGCAAAATCATGTTCATAATGGCGATAACGTACGCTAAAGATTTTTTCTCTTTGGCGTAAAAGGTGTTTTCTTGCAGGGTTTTTAAGTCGCTGGTTGAAAGCTGCTTGTTGCTGGCACCACCTTGGCGAAGGTAGTCGTATGCTTCACATAAGAAACCTGCCGAGCCTGCGGCACCATCGTATATGGTTTCGCCAATTTGTGGCTGTAATACGTCAATCATCGCGCGAATTAATGGGCGAGGTGTGTAGTATTCACCGCCGTTGCGACCAGCGTTGCCCATGTTTTTAATTTTTACTTCGTACAGGTGTGAAAGCTCATGTTTTTCTTCTTGTGAGCGAAAACGTAATTCATCTACTTTCTCTAGCGCGTCACGAAGTGAGTAGCCACTTTGAATTTTGTTTTTGATCTCGCTAAATATCTCACCAATTTTGTATTCAATGGTGTCAGGGCTTTTAGCACGAAGCTTAAAGCCTTTAAGGTAAGGGAATAACTCGCCATCGACAAAATCTATTAAATCGGTACCTGTTAAGGCGTTGTCGTGATCAAACTCACCATTAGCGGTTTTCGGTGCAGCCCACGAACTCCAACGGTACTCTTCATCAATAATATATTGGTAGTCTTCTGCCATCAATTCGGCTTCTTGAGACTTAGTAAACTCTAAGTCATCAAGGTATTTTAAAAATAGCATCCACGACGATTGCTCTGTGTAGTCTAGTTCGCTAGAGCAACCTGCGTCTTTATGGAAAATGTCGTCGATATTTTTAAAGGTTTGTTCGAACATGTAAATTAAGTCCTTGTTAGCCAGTGAGCTTGAGATGATTTTTTTGCTTAAAGCAACTCACTCGCTTATTTATATTCCTGAGGTAATAGTGATTAATATACCCTAATTAATTAAAAAATTAATAATATATTAGTACCAAGTAGTTTTTGGTTAGTCTAGGTCAATTTTATACTTTTGCCTTGCCGGTAGTATCTCTTCAAACTCGCAATTTAATGCGTTTACTAATTTATATAAGGTTTCGAGTTTAATATTAACATTACCTCTTTCCATTTTTCCGTAATTACCGCGCTCTATTCCTACATAGGCAGCAAAACCTTCTTGCGAATAGCCTGCTTCTTTGCGTTTTTCTCGTAGCTTTTCACCAAAATGTTTAACTAAATCACTCACCTGATTTTCCTCAAGGCAAAATGATTAGATTTTCATGTTGAGGGCTTAACTACCACGCCCTATAATACCCATTATTATAAGAAGTTTATTAGGATTTACTTTGAAATTTGACCCTCTTGTAGCTCAAATTATTGTTGCACCAAATTTTGATAACTTTACAACAAGTGATGTACGCTCGGCGTACTTAGCATTAAAAAGTGATTCTTCTTTAGTACCTACAGCAGTTAGGCGAAGTATATATGCCGAACTGATCAAGCTTGTTAAAAAAGGCTGGTTAAAAAAGGTGGTATCAAATAAAAAAGGATTTACGCGATTCAATAAAACAGAGAGCTTTAACGTTGAGGTAATTACTCAGCTAGCTAGTGCAATACCTATTGCAACTACAGAAAAGGCAGATGATAAACACGCGCTATTACTTAGTAAGTTAAATCATTACAAAGCCGAGCTATTATTGAATATGGGGGAATCTGAGGCATACAAAGAGCTTTATTTGGAGTCACCCGAATTAGTCGATGAGCTTCAGCCACAATACAACAAAGCGAGAGACAACAATACCAGAATACTTGGCAAGATTAGAGCGATTGAAGGCTTACTGAAGCAAAACGAAGCATTAGAGAAAATATGAAACTAAGACTATGGCAAGCCGAGTGTATTAATTTAGCGCTTACACAATACCAGAGCGGCGATAGCCACTTTTTAGCCTTGGCAACCCCTGGGGCGGGTAAAACCTTAATGGCCTCAGAATTAGCCGATCAACTATTAAAAAACAATATGGTCGATTTAATCATTTGTTTTTCACCGTCTTCAATTGTTTCTCAAGACTTTAAGGAAAGCTTACAGCTAAAAACGAATGAACGATTTGATGGACTTATTGGCGCTAAAGGTAGAGCTTTAACCTATCAAAGCTTACAGTATTTAGATGTGCACTTTTGGCAGCTATTTGAACGATATCGTGTTTTTGTAATATTTGATGAAATTCATCATTGTGCTGGCTCTAATATTGACAATGCGAATGCATGGGGTGAGCAGATAATACTTAACATTCAAAATAAAGCACAGTACACATTAGCCTTAACAGGCACTCCTTGGCGTTCTGACGCTGCTCCTATTGTTCTTTCATCATATCAACAGCCTAACAATAAAATAGCGTGCGACTACGTTTACGGGCTTTCTGAGGCTATTGGAGATAATGTTTGTCGGGTTCCACAAATAGTAGCTGTTGATAATAGCCGAATTACAGTTGTAGATGACGCTGAAACCAAAACATTTAACTGCTTTAAAGCGTTATTAACCGACTCTGGCGTTTCTTATCAAGAAGTTATTGAAAATGAAGCGGTAATAAAATACATCGTTTCTTCCGCTCAAAAAAAGCTTACTTCAATCAGATTAAAAAACCCTGATGCCGCGGGGTTGATTGTTGCATCGTCTGTTGAGCATGCCCATCAAATCTCTATGCTAATGCGAACTTACTTTGACGAGGACAGCGTTGTAGTGACCTACCGAGAAAGTGAACCTACAAGTATTATTCAGCAGTTTAGGCATGCACAAACTAAGTGGATTATTTCTGTTGGTATGATTAGCGAAGGTACAAACATCCCTCGCTTGCAGGTTTGCTGCCACCTTACAAACATAAAAACAGAAATGCATTTTAGGCAAATATTGGGCCGTATACTGAGGGTAACAAACTCTAAAAACCAAGAAGCTATTATGTACATGCCCGCCGAACCTAAGCTTTTAGAGTACGCGTATAGAGTTAATCAAGATGTTCCATTTGAAGCCGATGTAGTTAAGTTTGAAAAGATTGAAACTCCTGCTGGAAAAAACACCGCAGATACAGACTCAAGCGATATCACTTTTAATAAACAAAGTAAAAAATCTTCCAAAGCTCAGTTTGATTTTAATAACTTTGCTGACTTTTTTGATCAGCCAATTATGAGCAATAGGCCTGAAGCGACAGAGGAGCATTTTTTAACCGGTGCCTATGAGCGAATTATTAATATATCAGGCCGCTTTCAGCAAGAGGCTATTGCTTTAGGGTTAAGTGAATTGCGGTAAATACGCTAGAATTTAAGGCCTTAAGTAGCAATCTACAGGTAACATCGATTTCAGTTACACGAGGAAACATAACTTAATTTAAGGTGTTGCTATGGATAGCTTCTCTGAAATTCATAAACAAATAGACCTTATAGAGATTTTAAGCAATGGAAAAATCAGTGCAAAACCAAGTCATCTTGAGCAAATTAACTTTATACATCAAGGTGTAGATATAAAAAATACTGAGCGTTTAAGGATAGAGTTAGGCTGGGGTATACAAGCATTTTCTTCAGCTATTAGAACCCTTCATTTTTATACCTAACAACTGACAGTAAATTTCATTTTAAACATTAGGAGTACTCAGTCCACTCCTTTGCTTGAAAACTGAGTGTCAACTAACGCTTGCAGCACGCGCGCCCACGGAATGGAGCCAAAGGCGCAATGTAGTGGACGTCACAGTGCCTGCATTTGTTAAATCAATGATCGATCTACATCATTGACAGCAATTCCTATCTTGTAAGGAGATAGTGACCTATACCTTTATGTCAATCACATTTTTGTGTTTGAACATATGCCCATCCAATAAAATACTCTGGTGGTGCTTTTTTATTCGCTTTGTAACCTGGAGGAAGAGAGGTTTTTGCAATTAGTTGCTCTCGAGCCTCTTTTTCATTTTTTGGTACAGGTGCGCGATCACCCAGCCTTATTAGATCTGCCCCTCTCTTCATTTCTGCTAACTTAATCACAACTTCGTTAAGGTATTTATGAGGATAATCCTTAGGACAGATTTTAGTATTTCTTGACATATGAGTAGTGCCCCATAAAAAGCTCGTTGTATCGAGAACTCCGATACAGTATCCCTCTGCAAAATAACTAAACTCTTCTGACCCTTCTGGTAGTATTGCCTTTGTACAGAGGTCGAGAGCTTTTTCAAGACCTTCATTAGCTTGAGACATGTTAGTAAAGATAACAAAAAAGAAAAAAACTAATATCCTTTTCAATGCACAACTCCCATAGTGTTACAGATTTAACAATTTAATAGTGCGCTCAACGCGCATATTTCTGCCGATGCCACGCTCATTTTTCTACATTATATAGTTTTAACAAATAATCTAAGGTATTGCCATCACTAAGATTTCTAAAACTTTTCAGTAAAGTTAAATGGAACAATATGCGCGCGTCGCTCATTATTCGTAGCCAGTAAGCACATACCCTAAACCACTTTAAAGTGTAGTTCTTAGGTGTGAATGACTATAAATCGCTCTAAGCAGACTAACAGTCTTTATACCAAAGGAGACTTTGATGACTAAAGTTCAGAGGGCTGAAATATAAGTACTCTCTTTCGGGTTGTTCAAGTTAGTTGTCGCATAAGCTGCACTAGCTCTTTACTTATACTCAATTTTATTAATAAACCACTCTTTTATCCCTACTGGCGTTTTAACTTGAAAATCATCATCAACTTCCTTTTTTAGCATCGCTCTGGCCATAGGAGAGTCAATAGAAATGTAATCGTTACGACCATAGATCTCATCAGGGCCAACTATGCGAAAAGCTTTTGTTTCACCATCATCATTTTCAATCTCTACCCATGCCCCAAAGAAAACCTTGCCGGCTTGCTGAGGAGAGTAGTCAATAACTTTGACGGCTTCGATGCGCTTTCTAAGGAACCTAATTCGAGAATCTATCTGTCTAAGTAATCTTTTATTTTCTTTATAATCGGCATTATCTGAACGATCGCCAAGGCTAGCAGCCCAAGCTACTTTTTTTGTTATTTCAGGTCTGTAGTCGTGCCAAAGATAATTAAGCTCTTTATTTAGCTTGTCTAATCCTTCACGCGTTATTAGATTGGTATACAATTAGTTTGCCCCATCCCACTATTACAAATACTGCAATGCTTTTTTAACAGCATCTAAAGTTGCAACCGGGAGAAAATTATCTTTATCATTACTTGATAATATACTACCGTTTGGCCCCACTTCCAAACCTGCTCGGCGCATAAACTCTTTAGATATGAGGTATTCAAGAGCTTCTCTTTCTAAGTCAGTCTATTTTGAGTTTGGTGACGAAGACGACCCACCCTCATAAAATTCTATGACTGGACCAATCGGTACCGGAGTTTTTCAAGTTAGTTGTCGCAGCAAATTAAATTTTAGCGTGTGTTATAGATATTACGGCTATAAAAAATCTAAAGCTTTTTTTATAGCGTCAAGGGTAGCCGCTTTAAAAACAGCCTGCTTATTTTCATCAATAAGCTCCCCATAATCAGTTGGTGTTAATTTCCATTTGCTTTGAAAGCTATTTGATAATAAATATTCTAATGCCCTGCGCTCTTGAGGCGACAGTTTGTGCTCTGAATCAAGCCCAGTAGACTTGTAGTCATAAATATCAATTTTAAGGTTTGGTGGAATAATTTCTTGTAGCTTTTTTCGAGTCGCAATTAACTCGGAAGCTTGAATTTTTGCTAGTAATCGATGCTTTGGATTATTTATTTCATCTATCCAATTTAACTCTTGATGCTTTTGCTTACCAAGATCTTTTACTGGGCTACTCTCTGCAAATGATGCAATAAGTGCTCTATATTTTTCACCCGATTTATTGCGAATGCTTTGTGCCTTTGGAACTCCTCGTTGAGTGCCTAACTTTGATATAGTAGAAATAGAATAGTCATCAACACCTCTATTTCTTTGCTCCATACAAACCTTATAAATTGCTTCGAGGGTTTCACTAACTTTAGCGGAACACCCTTTTTGTAATTCAGTTAGTAGATTTTCAGGTGACATATTCATGACTCAACACCAGTTAATACATTGTTTTTATTAATAAACTCTATTTCAGACTTTAAAACCTGTTCCTCACCAAGAAGCTCGGAGAGTTTAATATCACAATTAATTACACGACTTACTTTTGACCATGTTTTTAAACGAGACTTTAAAAGGCGTGCCAGTTGATTTCCAGCATGCAACTGCTGCTCTTCTGTTAGCAAGAATAAACCTGGAGATATTTCATTAAATGCAGCCATTTTATCCAACAGTTGAGATCTTGGAATTATGGCATGCGATGCATTGGCCGACTCGTAAATCGTTGCATTCTCACAAACCTCTTGCAGCTGCTCAAATAATGATGTTTCTTCTAAAGATATCTCTATTTCTGCATCACTCATTTTAACTAGAGACAAGCTGTCTTTTTGATTAGTTATTGACTGTGTCATTTTAATTAGCTTATAGGCTGACTGTAAGTCACATAAAAGCATATCCATTTTCTTGGCTGCACTTTCATATTCTGACTCAGTTTTTCTTATTTTTAACTCAAGAACTTTACGCTCTGATAAGTCTATTTTTTCTTTTTTTAAATTAGCTACGTACTCTTTACGATCTAATTCATCTAAACTATGCTCAAGAGTAGTTACTTTATTTTGTAACTTTGTACATTGAGATGACTGGGTGTTAGAGTAAAGTAATATTTCATTAGTGATGGATAGCAATCCACCAATAAATGCGGGACCTGTAATAAAGTGACGACAGCGTAGACAGTTTTGCGTCCCTAGATAACCAGATGGAGCCGGTACACGCAATGATGTACCACTACCATTAAGTTCTCCGCCATCTTCACAACGAGTGGCGGCATATGGGCAGATACCATAATCCCTGAAAATGAAGTTTCCTGCAGGAATAGAGTTTGTTAATGAATTTAGTAAATCTTCATTATTTGATACCAGTTCATTTTTTACTTTCTCTATCTTATTTTGTTCTATTAAACTTTGAGTAGCGTCAACCCTCGTTTTTAATGCCTCTTTCTCGCCCTCCTCTAATCGTTTTCTAATGTCACCTTGCGTAATTTTGCAGTAATAAATAGACATTACAATTGACGAGTGCCCAACAACTTTCATAACTATTTCAATAGGCATCCCCATTTCCATTATATAAGCCGTTATAAGACTCACTCGCATAGAGTGAGGAGTATACTTAGACTTATATTGATTTAATGTTGTTTCCTTCCCTGATAGCGTTGCGAGCTCTAAGTTTGATGGTTGAACATTATAAAGTGCGGCCGCTAACCTTGGTGTTAGCGCATTACCAACACTTTGTGGCTCAACATCCTGATAAGCCCTAAATAAAAAACAATTTATTCCTTTAGCCTTAAGTTGCAACTCATTTAAATTTGTTCTTTTACAACTAGACCAGTTTGTAGGACTATCTATAGGATTATATTTTTGCTGCCATTTACGAAGTCTTATCAACCAGTAAATAAGATCTTCAGGTATCCACGGAATTGAATAACCTTGGCCATTATTACTTGTTTTGTTTGTAGTGATAAACATCCCTGCGTTATCGTCAGGCATTCTTTTTATAAAAGCTTGGTTTTTTGTTAACCCTGAAAAAATAGATTTATTTTTTTCCCAAATTATTTTTCCATTTTGATCAACATTAGCTATTACATCATCAGCTTCACCTGAGTCATTATATGCAATCTGACGACCCCGTAATGGAACTTTTGTCAAAGTAAACGTATGCAGCCAATTGATCGGAGACCACATATAAAGCTGCTCTCCAACCTTTTTTATTACGCAATCAGGATCACTTTTATCTACTTCCCACGCTGATACTTTCAGCCAGTCAGCATCAAACTTTTGCAAATGCTTTAGGTCTCTAAAATTTTTTGCTTTCGCAGGGATTATCCACTCTTGGGCCTTTTTAACAAAATAGTACTGTAAGCAAGGTTTAGTTGATTCAGCTCGCTGGGGAGACATCACACTGGATGAATTTGATAGAAGCGATAAAGGGTTTCTAGCATCCATTACTCGAATGATCTCTCCAGTTTCCTCATCCTCACTAGTTAGATCATTGGTAATCACAAAGTCCAAAAACTCATTTACTGCAATTATTAAATTACGCCGCATATTATCGGTATTCAACTTTTCTAATTCTTGCTTTAAAGGTCTGATATTAACTTTTTGCTTAGTAAGAAATGCTTCTGGAGTTAAGCTTTTATCATGTTTTTCTATATAGATTCGAACGAATCGACAAAGCAATGAGTTTTTAGAGCCTCCCCCTAATGCTTGGGTCATAAATTCTTCTATTTTTACCGCCCAAGCTATATATGGTTTTGCAATAAATTTTAAATTGTAAGGTTCTTTTTTACCTAAAAATTTAAACCAATTTTCCCATTCACTTTCCCACACCCCCTGCGGATCATTTGGTATTTGAGGGTCACCTTGTTTTTTAACAAATGCCCTGTATTCCTTTTGTGATTTAAGAGCTAATGGCTTAATAATACTCTTTAACTTGTTATAGGAATAAAAATCAGGGACATCAAATGTATCTTTATAGCTCACCCACTCATCCTTAAAAACCCTCTCTGGATGTGCAATAAGACCTGGTATGCTTTTGTAATTTTCTAAATGTAGCCTTGAGTTAGTGATACCGTTTTTTTTGCATATTGCTTTGTATTCACCCAATGTTTTTATTGATACAGGTATATTTAATGGAAGGCTCGAGTTACCTTTAAGTTTGCTCATTTAATCTCTCTCATCTTATTACGAATATCTTCTGAGGTTGGTTGTATATATATCAAGCAGGATAGAGAGCTCTTATGATGCATTGCTTTTTGAATTTCAACTTGGCTTAAACCAAGTTGTCGTGCGCGATAACCATATGCATGCCTGTGCCCATGCTCTGTAGTTCCAAGCTCTTTTTTAACTTCCAGTCCAATTTTTTTAACTGCTCTTTTATGAATTCGCTGAAAGTTTTTTATCGTTTCAGGCGCTCCTGTGGAGTTGGTAAATGCAAATGGATGAGTGTCTGTTTTTGCAGGCTCTACACGTTGATATTTTAGATAGTTAACCCAAGATATTAAAAATTCTTTTGCTTTTTCAGGTGGGTTAAATATCACTTCAAAATAACCGTCTTTATTTGTGAGTAAAGGTGATTTCCAACCCGCATATAGTCTTTTTGATAATCGGTATGTATTTCTTGGTTTATAAAAAGTGCTTTCGAGTAAGTATTCTCGCCTATTTGCAAAACTACTGTCAGGTGAGCGGCCTATTTCTGGATGATAGACCCTAACTAATGCTTCATCTCGATATATTGGATGTAAAGTTATATCTGAAACATAAAGGTGAAATAGCTCACTTTTACGTAATCCACCATAATTTAATAACATGGTCATAGCTTGAGATTTATAGTCTGGTGTTGAGCCTTTTACCATTCCAATATAAAGAAGCTTTTCAAAGTGACCATCGGGGAATTTCATCGCTTTTTCATTATTTATTTTAGGCTCTAATAACCGATCAATAAATCTTACTCTCTGTGCATTAAAGGCAGCATCTTTTTGATTAGATAAGTGATTTAAGAACACATTTGCATGCTTATGATAATATGCACACCAATTTAATCTTTCTTCATAACTTGTTGCTTTTCTGAAGGGGTTTATCCTTGATGAGTCAAATCCTTTCTGTAAAGCTAAAAAATCAGAGTAATGCGTTATATGAAATAATATATTATTAGCATCTCTAGGCTTTCTTGCCTTCCAATACAATCCAAGCTCATCATCCATTTTATCGTAATCGATTGTTCCTATTAATAGTGCTTTAGTAAAACCTTTTAATAATAAAGTTGAGTTTTCAAAGTTAGGTACGGCATCAATATATGTGAGTAGAAGCTTTAAAGAAAATATAGAGCGTTCTTTCCATGACTCGCTTTTAGAGCTGTACCAAGCAAGATATCTTATGTGTGATATCACGACACCTTTCTCTGTATAAAGAGCAGGTAACTCACAAATACTGCCAGTCTCTTTGTCATGATACTTTACGTTTATTTTTTGGATGTATGCCATACTTTTTATTATATAGTATATTTACTTTTCCTTAATACTAACTCTTTTTTATTATCTAACAAGTATTAAAACAGTAATTTTAGTATATATTTGGGTGGGGTTATAATATCAATATAATAAACGGCTTCTACGGCAAATAGACCGCCGTGTGCGCTACTTACGTAAGCGCATACCCGACTTAAAAATTATTGATTATTCGCCTGTGCAAGATGGCAAAGTGTTTTTTGGTGCTTGGGTTGAAATTGAAAATGAGCAAGGCGAGACTAAAAAGTTTAAAATTGTCGGTCCCGATGAAATTTACGAGCGTAAAGACTATATTTCGATTGATTCACCAATGGCGCGAGCGTTGTTAAAAAAACAAGTAGATGACGAGTTTGACGTTATCACCCCTCAAGGCAAAAAACAGTGGTACGTAAATAGCATTAGCTATCAAAAAAATAGTTAAGCTGCTTTGATTCAGATCATATTAACTTTTTATTGTGTAACTTAATGCAATGAGCTATAACTGATTTAACTCAAGTTACACAATTTTAATTTGAGACTCGTTAATTAAGGTCGTATTTATGTCAAACATAGTATCGCGCATATTAAGTAATGCCGTATTGTTTGCACTCTTCATGAGTGTAAGTTTGACCTTGCATGCTAGCCCTAAAAACACACAACTAGACTCAAGTATAGTTACCCCTCACTTTATTGCTTGTGACACTCCTGATCAAACAAATCCCGACATAGACTTTGATTCTCATGCCTATGTTATTAGCCTTAGGGTACTGCAACCACTCCCTAAAGCACCCTACTCTTATTACCAGAGTACTATTTTAGACAAACCTTTTAGCTGCGCGCATCAGCGAGGCCCACCTAGCTATTTAATTTAATAACTTACTTTTCAAACTATTAAATTTTATAACTAAATAAGGTGACTAATATGTCTAACTTTAAAGAACTTCGTATTCAAGATATTTCTCATGGCGTTATTGCTAACACGTTTGCTGTTGAACAACCGCTTATTGATTTAACCTCTCCTGCTATTAAAATGATTAATAGCTTTACGAATAAAATACCAGTGCGTGCATCATTCGAAACAACCATTGAGCAAGCGCTAAAACAACTTAGTGTGCAACCTTCAAACTTTATTTTAGTCACCGACGAGCAGCATAAGCTAATAGGCATTGTTTCGAGTGCAGACTTACAAAGCTCAAAAACAATGATAATAGCCCAGCGCATAGGCTTGCCGCGCAGCGAAGTTAACTTACACCACTTAATGACCCCGTTAACTAATTTACTCGGTGTAAGCATGCAAAGCTTAAGCTACGCATGTATTGGCGATGCACTACAAACAATGGAGCACCGTGGCGCTATGTTTTTATTAGTGACTACTGCTAATAATGAAATATGTGGCTTAATTTCAGCTCGCGAAATTGCCAAAACACTGCAAATACCTGTGCACATAACCCCTATTGCTAACTCATTTAGTGAAGTACTAGAGAGCGTAGATCACCCCCATTAAAGCGCTTTACAACAATTAAAGTTATCGCTTTGATTGTTACATCTTAAAGCAAGCAAAATAGCTTGCTTTAAGACCTTTTTATTACCCTCCCCTGTGATATTATTCAAGCAATTGACCCGCCAGTTAAGTTAATTTAACTGGTCTTATTTTTGTTTTATAAGGTTTTTGCATGAGCGATATCTCTGCACGTTTAGCCAGTGAGTTAAACGCACAACAGCAACAAGTTGTTGCAGCAACAAAGTTACTTGATGAAGGCGCAACGGTTCCTTTTATTGCCCGTTACAGAAAAGAAGTAACCGGCGGACTAGACGACACGCAACTGCGGTTGTTAGAGCAAAGGTTGTCGTATTTACGAGAGCTTGAAGAGCGCCGTAGCTTTATTTTATCAACTATAGAGTCACAAAAAAAACTAACTGCAGCGCTAAGCGCCGATATTAATGCTGCACAAAGTAAAACTGAGCTTGAAGATTTATACCTGCCTTATAAAGCAAAGCGTCGTACCAAAGGGCAAATAGCAATAGAGGCGGGATTAGAGCCGCTTGCCAATGCACTATTTAATGATGCCAACCTAGATCCGGAGCAGCAAGCTGAGCAGTTTGTAAGTGCCGATAAAGGCATAGCTGATACAAAATCAGCCCTTGAAGGTGCTAAGTTTATTTTAATGGAGCGTTTTGCCGAAGACGCCAAGTTACTCGCGAAGTTCAGAAGCTACATTAGTCAAAATGGGGTTATTGAAAGCAGCTTAATTAAAGGCCAAGAACAAGCTGGCGCTAAATATCGTGACTACTTTGAGCATCAAGAGGCTCTTAAAAAAGTACCTTCGCACCGTGCGCTTGCTATGCTTAGAGCCCGTAATGAAGGCATTTTACAACTTAATATTAATCCTGAACCAAGCTCAGAAAATTCAGCGCAACTTTGTGCTCAAATGATAGCTGATCATTATCGCTTAGATATTAAAAACCAAGCAGCTAGCAGCTGGCTATTAACTGTGGTGCAGTGGGCGTGGAAAATTAAACTAGGCTTACACTTAGAAAATGAATTTTTAGCGGCTATGCGCGAAAAAGCCGAAACCGGTGCAATTGATGTATTTGCTAAAAACTTAAAAGACCTACTCATGGCCGCACCAGCTGGCCCGCGTACTACTCTAGGGCTCGATCCTGGTCTACGTACCGGTTGTAAAATTGCGATTGTAGATAGCACTGGCAAACTTTTAACCACACAAACTATTTTCCCACATGCGCCACAAAATCACTGGGAAAAATCTGTACGCACCTTAGAGCTGCTTTGTCGTCAACATAAGGTTGAGCTTATTGCGATTGGTAATGGCACCGCGTCTCGCGAGTCTGATAAGTTAATTGCTGAACTAATGAAAGCTAATGCCGAGCTTAAACTTAATAAAATTATGGTTAGCGAAGCGGGTGCATCGGTCTATTCTGCCTCAGAACTTGCTGCTAATGAATTTCCTAATTTAGACGTTTCTCTAAGAGGCGCGGTTTCTATTGCCCGTCGTTTACAAGACCCTCTAGCTGAGCTGGTTAAAATTGAGCCTAAAGCCATAGGTGTAGGTCAATATCAGCACGATGTATCGCAAAGCCAATTAGGGCAAAGCCTGATCTCAGTAGTAGAAGACTGTGTAAACTCTGTAGGCGTAGATTTAAATATGGCCTCGGTGCCATTACTAACCCGTGTTTCTGGTTTAAACAAAACCTTAGCGCAAAATATTGTTAACTACCGCGATGCTAATGGTTCGTTTGCAAAACGCAGTGAGCTTAAAAAAGTAGAGCGTTTAGGGCCAAAAGCGTTTGAACAAGCCGCAGGGTTTTTACGTATTAACAACGGCAGCGATCCGCTAGATAACTCATCTGTTCACCCTGAGGCTTACCCTGTTGTTAAGCGTATTTGTGAGCACAATAGCATTGATGTAAATAGCTTAATGGGTAACAGCGACTTTTTAAATAAGTTAGCCGCTAACGACTACATTGACGATAAATTTGGTTTACCTACCGTTACCGATATTATTAGCGAGCTTGATAAGCCTGGGCGCGATCCTCGCCCTGAGTTTAAAACTGCTGAATTTAAAGCCGGCGTAGAAAAAATAAGCGATCTAAAACCAGGAATGATTTTAGAAGGTGTTGTATCTAACGTTGCTAATTTTGGTGCTTTTGTTGATGTAGGTGTACATCAAGATGGTTTAGTACATATTTCATCAATTACTAATAAGTTTATCTCTGATCCGCGTGAAGTTGTTAAAGCCGGTGACATTGTAAAAGTTAAAGTAGTTGAAGTTGATGCCGCACGTAAACGCATTAGCTTTACCATGCGCCTAGATGACGACATTGATACCAGTAATAAGCCAGCAGCTCCTGCTGCGCAAAAGCCACGCACTAACAACAACTCACAGCCAAGAGCTGCTAAGCCAAAGCGTGATAATGGTAATGCGCTAATGGGCAATGCGTTTGCTGATGCATTTGCTAACGCTAAACTGAAAAAGTAATACTTATATAGCTCCGAATAAATCTAGCTAAAAATAAAAAACCGCGTTAGCGGTTTTTTTATTTGGGTATTTTGATAAAAGCTTTAAGCTCAGTATTGCTTAAGCTACATAACTAACCTGATCTCCGGATAATAAACCTATCTCAAGCAGCTATTTTCAGCGCTAACTGCGTTGAATTTACTTGCAATAGGCCAGCTATTGACGCGTAAACTCGCCTTATTTTCACTGAAAATCTCTGGCTAGAGAAAATAAAGTTAAATATAATTATAATTCAATACGTTAGTAAATCTCTTAACCAGAGTTCAGGTTAACTATATTTGCGCTGAAAAACCGCTGTTGCTTGCGGGCGATGTCGCCATTTGATAAAAATTAGCAATGCGCCCAGCGCGTGCTTCAACTTGTGTATCGCGAGTTTGCTCTGCACTTTTTGCTGTTTTTTCTTCACTGCTATCATTACTTGAAAGTGAAGCGGCTGCTTTACTTGTTGTTTTTTCGTCTTCATTACTTTTTGGGCTTGCAAGTTCAGCCTGTGCGGTGGCTATTTTTTGCGTGGCATCGGCAGCAATTGCTCTATCTGCACCCGATGGTTGAGCTGGGGCAAGTGCTGCTGCACGTACTGTTTGCATTTTTTCTATGGTTGCTTGTGGATCGCCACTTATAGCCCCCACATCTATTTGCACTTCGCCACCCACAGCGTAATTAGTGCCATCTGGGCCACGCTGATACTCATAACTAGGCGAGCCCGCATGTTGCCCACCCACTGCTGCATGCGCTTGTTCGTGCACACGCACTTCGGTATCACGCGCTTTAAGCTCTTTAATTTGTAGTTCTTGTTGCGCTAACTGCTGCTCTTCTTTTGCTGCTTCTTGTTCTGTTGTTTGGTTTTTTTCTTGCTCGTTTTCTTGCTCAGCATTATCTGAATTGCCTGAACTTTCGTCACGTGCCTCAACAGACTTTTCACCGGCCAGTTTTCCTTTCGCGTCGTAAGTAGCTGGGTCACTGTTACCCGGTAATTTAGCTTTTTCGGCATCACTTTGGGCTTTATTTTCGGTGCTACTAGCCGTACTTGATGCTGGCGGGGGAATAACTTCTCGCAACTGATTATCACGCCGTGCAGTTTCGGTATAAACATTTGCGGTGTTTATATTAATAGACGGGAATGGCGTGACAATATTCATAATATTTAAACGTTTATATCAATTAATGTACCGAGCACATCATCGGCAGTTTGAATCGATTGCGTATTCGCTTTAGCGTTAAACTCTTCAACTTTTAAGTTTACCAAAGCTTCATCAATACGGGCAGGTTTTGCTACTGGCGCAGTAACCGCTTCTTCTGAGCGAGCAGCCGTAAGTTGGCGCTGCTGTGCTAGTTGCGCATCGTCTTGTTGTTCAATACTGGCACGGTTAATTTCTGCGCTGGCTCTTTCAATTCCTTGGCTAGCTCGGTTAAACCCTTCTAGGCCACTATTAAATGCAGATCCTATTGGCATATTAAATCTCCATTAAAATAAATATTGTTTAATTATCGCTCAACTAATGCGCAAAATAAAGCTTTAACCAGCGCTATTCGTCGCTCTATTTTAAAGCATTGATTTAACGGCAGATATAAATTCATTTTTATGAGAAATAAAAGGAGCATGTGACGCTTTATCTAATACTTCATACTCAAACTCAGTATTAAGTGCTGCCATTTGGGCAATTACTCTATAAGGAACAAGTGCATCTAAACGACCAAATATAGCGCTTATAGGCACAGGGCAATGAGTAAATAGCGCTCGTAAATCTTCATTTTGTAAAATATCTAAACCCGCAGTCAAAGCCTCATTTTCAGGGGCTTTATATTGATTTAGCAATTGTTTAAGTTGTTTTACGTCATCACGAGCCGATTCGCTGCCCATTGCCTGAATAGCTAAAAATCGCTCTATGGTTTTTTCACCATGATTAACAAGCTGCTCTTTAAATTGCGTTAAAACCTGTGCTTTTATACCCGGCCACGGCGCTTGCTCTGCAAAAAAGGGGCTAGCAGAAACAAGTATCACTTTAGCTACTTTTTCGGGCCAATGTTTAGCAATATATAGTGCAAATAACCCACCTAAAGACCAACCCATTAAAATAGAGTGTGGTTTTAACTGCTCACTTAAAAGTGCTGCAGCGCTGTGTAAGGTATAAGGGTTTGGGCATGTTTTACTACTACCGTAGCCAGGTAAATCAATACTGCGTACGTTGTTATTATGAATAAATGCTAGCTCTGGCTGCACTAATTGCCATACACCTTTGTTCATACCCCAACCATGTAGTAATACTAATTCATTTTGCATATTTGCCAAACCTTAACCAAACTGAAGTTTATAATAGCGTTTAACTAGGCGATTGTAATGAGTATATTTATCCGATGAAGCACGCATTTATAAATTGGCTGTTTGAGTCGCATTGCGTACTTTGCCAAGGCCCAGTCCCAGCCGCGCTGGGCTTGTGTGAGTATTGCTTAGAAGATTTACCATTATTTGATTTAAGCGAGCAAAAAAACTTGCTATATCGCCCTGATATTATTGAAATGTTTCCTAACTGCGAATTTGATAAGTTATTTTCCTGTGCGTTTTACCAGCCCCCTTTTGAGCAATGGCTGAAGCAACTTAAGTTTAATAATCAAATACATTATAAAAATGCATTACAACAAGTTATTACTAAACAATTGAGTACTTTTTTTACTCCTGATTACCCGCTGCCCGATACCTTTATTATATTACCACTGCATAAAAGTCGATTTTTTCAGCGCGGTTTTAATCAAGTAACACAAGTATGGCAACCGTGTTTATCATCTTTTAATTTACTTAGTGATTCGCTGTTACGTAATAAAAAAACGCACGCACAATCTAAGCTAACTAAAGCTAAGCGGGTTAAAAATTTAAAAGACGCATTTATATGTACTGCAGATATGAGTGGTAAAACGGTGGCAATTGTTGATGATATTATGACCACAGGCGCTACACTTAATGCAGCCACCCAGGCTTTAAAACAGGCAGGCGCTAAACAAGTGTGGGCTTTTACCACTTGCTTAACGCCTATTTAAAATTTTAATAGTTAGTCGCCACTTACCCGAAACGTGTGGCCAAAAAACAATGCGTTACTAAGTAACCTACTCGTACCGTACCAATAACCTCTAAACACCGGATCGTCGGTCATACCAATTACTGCTCCACGCCCGTAAGAGTGCGCAATTAAGCCTGCTCCGCCGGCAACTTGAGTAACATTTACAGCATCGGTAAAGCCCGCAAGTAATGGCTGCTCAGTATAGGTAAGCACATTAACAAACGGTGCCTCTGAGGTCTCCAGCAACCAAGTGCTATTTTTAAATACAGGTAGCGTATTACGTGGTAATGAAAAGGTAAGTGGGTGAGTTAAATCTACATGGGTATTAAAAATAGCGCCTGCAATACGCTGACGCCCAGCTAAATGCTCTTTATCAGCATAGTTTAAACCGTCGGTTTTAAACGCACTGGCTACTTCTTTGCGAGACAAGTAGCTGGCTTTTAATAGTTGCTGATCCGCTAAAAATTTAGCACCGCCTTTGTGACCCCAAATAACACCGCCTTTTCTAACCCAACCTTTTATGGCCACTTTATCAGCGTCAGATAAACCACTGTAGTTACCATGAGCCAGCACAATATGGCTGTAATTACTTAGCTCAATTGAGCCCAAACGCTCTAGCTCAACAATGGTTGGAGCAACACCTACAAAACGGTCTAGGTAATACCACACTTCTCCAGCTTCATATTGGCTTACCCCTTTACCGCCTAACAGCAGCACTTTGGGAGCGCTAAGCACCGCCATTGAGCGTGACCCTAAATCGGCACCTTTACTGGTTAATCCTGACGTTATTGGCTTAATAGCAATGCCAAACTCATTTTGCGCCTGATTAAGCTGTGCTATCCAATCACTATTTGTTTGTAACCCTGCAGGAATAATAATACTCCCCGCTGCAAAATTTACTTCTTCGCTGTTTACTGACTTAGCCGTTAATGAATTTAATGCAACACGGGCTTTTACCCCTTGCTGCAGTAAACTATTGAGCATTTTTGGCGCCAAGGTATCATCCCACGAAAAGCCAAATGCATACCCTTCATTAAGTTGTGCAAAGCGCGGTGTAGCGGCTTGTTGCCATGCGTTATCAGCAACTTTTAATCCCCAACTACTGGTTACTTTAGCAAAGGGTAAATTAAATGCATGCGCTAGTGTCCAGCCAGATACATCGTAAAAAGTGTTATCGGCAAAGTTTTTTTGTTCGCTAAAAATAGCTTTAACTAAACGGTATTGTGGCTGTGCTAAAGGCACAAAATAGCTATTGCTAGAATAAGTTTCACCACCTGCTTTTAGCTCTTTTGTTAAAGGGTAAGCGTTAATTTGGTGCTGTTGCAGTATGCTTAAAAAGTCGTTAACTCGGGTGTTATCGGCTGCACCTGCAACTACATAACCTTGAAAGCTTTCATCGGCTGCTAAATCTATCGCCTGGTTATAAAACTTAGCTTGGTAATCGAGTAAGGCTTGGCGGTTGTCTATCGCGGCTTTAAATGTTGATAAACTAGTAAGCAGCTGGTTTTTAATAGTAAAAGCAAAGCTGAGAGGCCCATTTACGGTTTCTTGAATATGCCCGCGCGAACTGGCTTGTTCAAATAAAATACCTACGCCACCATTTACGTCTGGGTAAGTTGAGCCTTTACCATAATAAAAGTCATCAAAGCTTTCTTCGGTGAAGTATAGCGCATTATTTTCGTCTAATGTTTTAGCATGATAATTTGCAATTGCTTTAGTTAAGCTGACATTTTCATCAGGCGTAATCGGGTGTTTGCGCGATGGAATACCGGGCTGAAAAAAGTAACTGCTGTTTGGCCCCATTTCATGAAAGTCGGTTAAAATATTTGGTTTCCACTGATGAAACTTTGCAATACGCGCACGCGATTCTGGGTGTTGTAGTAATAACCAGTCGCGGTTTAAGTCAAACCAGTAATGATTAGTGCGGCTACTTGGCCAGCTTTCCACGTGTTCTCGGGTAACGGGGTCTGACGATAAGTTCATACCACGATTACTATTAGCCCAATTAGCAAAACGAGCTAAACCATCGGGATTAAGTGAAGGGTCGAGTAAAATAACGGTATTATTTAATAACTCATTTATTTCATTACCTTGCGCTGCGGCTAAGTAATACGCCACCAGCAATGCAGAATTACTGCCCGACGACTCATTACCATGTACGCTGTAACCCATCCATACAACACCAGGCTGCTCTGATGATTGCGTGTTGCTAGGCGTTAAACGCGCTAAATGGGCTTGGCGAATTTGCTCTATATTTTTTAATTTATTGGCGGCGGTAATAGTCAGCATCACTAATGGTCGCTGTTCGTGCGTGCGCCCTATTACTTCAAAATTAATTCGATCACTTTTTTGTGCTAGTATTTCCATATAACGCACCAACTGATCGTGCCTTACATGCCACTCACCTACTTGATAACCAAGCACTTGCTCTGGAGTGGGTATACTTGGATCAAACTCAACATCCTCTGCAAAGTAGTAAGACAATGGTTTAGCTTGAGTTGAAAAACTCAGTATTGCCACCATTATCATTAATGTTATTTTTATTATTATACGCATATAATTTACTCATAAAATGTTTGTTGTTTGCACGCTAGCATTGCTTAAAATAGATGCCAACTTTTTACGCTCAACACTAGCCGCAACACGATGAGCGGGGTATGATATGCAGTATCCGAGTAATTTAGTCAAGTATAGACGGTCTTATGATTTCAATTTCCGAAACAGCACAAGCGCATTTTGCTAAACTATTAGCAGATCAAGCACAACAAACCAACATTCGTGTTTTTGTTGTAAACCCTGGTACATCACAAGCGGAATGTGGTGTTTCTTATTGTCCAGAAGACGCTGTAGAAGACAGCGATATTCGCCTAAACTTTAATGGTTTTGACGGCGTTGTAGATGCAGAAAGTGCACCCTTTTTAGAAGACGCTGAAATTGATTTTGTTACCGACAAAATGGGTACTCAGTTAACACTAAAAGCACCTAATGCTAAAGCGCGTAAAATTAGCGGTGATGCATCGTTAAACGAACGCGTACAACACATGCTAGAAACCGAAGTAAATCCACAACTTGCTAACCACGGTGGCCAAGTAAGCTTAGTGGAAATTACCGCTGCAGGTATTGCTGTATTACAGTTTGGCGGTGGTTGTAATGGTTGTTCTATGATCGATGTCACGTTAAAAGAAGGCATTGAAAAAGAGATGATCGAAAAGTTTGAAGAGATCACTGGTGTTGCCGATATTACTGAGCACCAAGCGGGCGATCATTCTTACTATTAATAAGCATTTTTAATGCTAAAGTCGCTTATATATAGCTTAGGGAGCAACCCTAAGCTTAGCTTAAAGCGTTTTTTTCGCGGCGTAGCACTGTTTGTGCTAGCCGTGATATTTATTTTTTTAGGCTATTACAGTCACTACAGCTTGCAAATTATTGGCGTTGTTATTTTAGTGCCAGCTTTGTTTTTTGCTGCTTGGGGCTACAGCGGTATTTTTGCTAATCGCTTTTCACAAGTACTTAAAAATATTGAGCCTAAAAACCACGACCCCGACCTATGGAAATAAGCCACCAAATTACCTTAATCTAATAACTGATTATTTGCCTTTAACTTTTGGTATTTCACTATTAATGTTACTCCTCGCATTAGCATAAAGCAGCTCATTGCTAACCATAAACCATTATTCTCCCACTGATGAAACACTGCAAATACACCAAAAAAACCAACACTTGCTGAGAGCAACATACTATTTCGCATTGCCTTTGCCCGGGTAAGTCCAACAAATACACCATCAAATAAAAAGCAACTCATTGCCAATAATGGCAAGGCTATAATCCAAGGCAAGTACAGCGTAGCCGTGGTGATCACTTCCGGCACATTAGTTAATAGCGTAATAATATAGCGGCCAAATATAGCAAAAAACAAACTGTATGCTAAGGCAAATAGCGCGCCCCAAAACACACTTATTCTTACCCAAAGCTCAATATTTTTTACACTTTGTTGACCTTTAGCATGCCCTACTTTTGCCTCACAGGCATAAGCAATGCCGTCGAGTGCAAAGCTTACCAACATTAAAAAGTTAAGTAATACTGCATTTGCTGCTAGCGTGGTTTCGCCAATTCGTGCGCCGTAAAAGGTCATAAAGCTAAAGCAGAGCTGTAAAATAAATGAGCGAATAAAAATATCACGGTTTAAGCTTAGTAGGTTTGCCATTTTTGTAATGCTAAACCAACCTGGTACGCTTAGTTTTATGCCGCGTTTTTTAGCTAATTTAATAACTAACACCACGGCAAAAACTAACGCGGTGTAATCGGCAATAAGTGACGCCCATGCAGCGCCTGCTACCGCCCAATCTAGGTATACAACAAAATATATATCGAGCACTATATTGGTAATATTAGTCACTAATAATAAATAAAACGGCCCACGGCCATAATGCATACCTAGCATCCAACCTAATAGTACTAAATTACATAAGGCCGCAGGCGCACTAAAAATACGAATACTAAAATACTGATACGCTTGCGTAAGCACGTCGCTATTGGCCGCAGATAAAAATGCAATGGCGTGTTTTATTAAAGGCGATAAGGCGATAAGCAATACGGCAACAAAGCAAGAAAGCACTAAGCTGCGTTTTAATAACGCCGCCAATTGGGTTAAATCGTTTTGCCCATAAGCTTGTGCCACTAACCCTGTGGTGCTCATTCTTAAAAAGCCTGCGAGCCAAAATAATATTGATATAACCGCAGATCCCAGCGCAATACCGGCTAAATAATGAGCGCTCCCTAAGTGGCCAATTACTGCAGTATCAACAATTCCTAACAGTGGGACGGTAATATTTGATAATATCATCGGACCCGCTAACAACAACAAGCTTTTATGGTGTGCTTTATTATGTATAAGAAATTGTTTCATTTAGTATTATTTATCCTTATTAGTATTTCACTGCGCGCTCAAGCAGCCGTTATTTTACAGTATCATCACGTTAGTGAAACCCTTCCGGCGGTAACCAGTGTTAGCGCGAGCACTTTTACTGAGCACTTAAGTTATTTAAAAGAGCATAACTTTAATGTTATTCCTTTAGATGAGCTGATAACTGCGTTGCAGCAAAAACACACTTTACCAGATAAAACCGTCGCTATTACTTTCGATGATGGTTACAACAATAATTACGAGCAAGCAGCGCCAATTTTAGAAAAGTTTGGCTATCCGTACACAATTTTTGTCAATCCTAAGCTAATAGACGAAGGTAAAGGCTATGTAATGGGCTGGGATAAACTCCAAGAGCTAGCAAAAAAAGGCGCACTTATTGCCAATCATAGTGGCCAACACGATTACTTACACCATATGCTTGCAAACGAAAGCGATGCACAATGGCAAGCCCGCATTAAACAAGACATCCTACATTCACAGCAGCGTATAAAAACAGAAATTGGCCATGATTATAAATATTTAGCTTATCCGTATGGCGAGTTTAACAATAAGTTACAAGCCCTAGTAACCGAGCTTGGTTTTATTGGTATAGGTCAGCATTCTGGCGCTGTAAATAAAGATTCTAACTTTAGTCGCTTACCGCGTTTTCCGGCTTCGGGCTTTTATAGTAAATTAGATACGCTGATCACTAAATTGAATTCTCGCGCATTTAATATAACCGCGCTCACTTATGAAGACAGTGTAACGGCGCAAAACCCACCCAAACTCACTATTGAGTTTACTATGGGGGATTTTCATAAGAGTCAGTTTGCTTGTTATGTATCGAGTGTTGGCCAGGCTAATTTAACCTGGATAAATAAAAACACAGTAGAAGTCACCTCACCTAAAGCGCTCAATAAAGGTCGTTCGCGCTTTAATTGTACCGCCCCTGCAATTAACAATGCTGGTAGCTATTTTTGGTTTTCGCAGCCTTGGGTTATTGAATAGCTTAAATTACAGCAGTAAAAAAGGAGCCTAGGGCTCCTTTTTTAATTTACTGTTTAAATAACTAGTTTTTATAATAATCAGCTATTTGTTTAAATTCTTGAGTTAACTCTTTGGAATTTATTAACGGCACGCTACCTTGTTTAAATTCAGGTTTAAATATAGCTCTTACCGCCCCATTGCCATCAACCATAGCCACTGAAGCACTATGATCAACTGCATACTCTGACTCGCTACTATCACTAATAGCGTAAATTAAGCCTAACCCTCTTACCATAGGGAAAAGCTGTTTGTGCTCCCCCGAAACCGCTAAAAAATCGGGGTTAAAGTAATCAATATAGTCTTTGCGTTTTGCTGGGGTATCTCGTTTTGGATCTACCGATACAAACCAAATTTGCACTGGGTAATCACTACGTAAATTTTTATACACCGCATTTAGTTTAGCCAGTGTTAACGGGCAAATATCGGGGCAGCTGGTGTAGCCTAAAAACACTAAATTCCATTGCCCTAAAAATTGCTGCTTAGTAACCAATTCGCCATGTTGATCATCTAAACTAAAGTCGGCTAAAGGTTTAGCATTCTCGTACACTAAAGCATTAACGTCTGGCGGTGCATTATCATCTGAGCACGCCGATAAAAACAGTGTTAAAACAATAACTAACCCTAGCCATAATTGCTTCATAATAGTAGCCATTTATCTATAAATAATATGATAAAGAGTACCATTAAATGAATAATTGAAAAGCGAAATAAATCCATAGCAGTGTCGTCGTTAGCGGCTAGTTTTAATTTAATCGCTTTATAAATAAAGACTGCATTTAATCCAGATGCGCCGATTAAATAAATTAACCCCGACATTCCTATCAAATAAGGAAATATACACACAATTGCCAGTAACACAGAGTAAGCAACCACACAGGTTTTAGAAAAATCGATACCATGCGTAACCGGTAACATAGGAATTTTAGCCCGTGCGTAATCGCTCTTACGAGCTATAGCTAAGGCCCAAAAGTGCGGAGGGGTCCACGTAAAAATAATCATCACTAGTAGCCAAGGTGCAGCTGCCATTTGCCCTGTTTCAGACACCCAACCCAATAAGGGTGGCATAGCGCCAGCAAGGCCACCAATAACAATATTTTGTGGTGTAGCGCGCTTTAAAAAAGAGGTGTATACAAAGGCATAACCCACCAGCGCAAATAAGGTTAATATGGCGGTAAGTGTATTTGCCCATAGCATTAGCATAATAAAACCTGCCACACCTATTATTGCTGCAAAACTCAGTGCATGTGCCTTACTTAAGCGGCCTTTAGCTACTGGGCGATGACGAGTACGCGCCATTTTGCTGTCTATTTCGCTATCAACAACATGGTTAATTACCGCTGCTGCTGCTGAAAGCAATCCTATGCCAAGTAAGCTTATAAACTGTACACCCATGCCTCTGCCTACATCGGGTGCTAGCGCCAAACCAACCCACGCGGTCAGTACCAACATAGCGACTACTTTAAATTTACTAATGGCTAAATAATCTTGTAGTAAATTATAACTACGTGTAATTAGCGGTAGTGTATTTATAGGTTGTATTGCTTTTTTATCTATTGTAAGTGCCATAACAACGCTCCTTTCTATTTGTAATTTTAGGTTCGTGCTTTTAAGTTCGTGCTTTGAGGTAATAGCATAATCTAATTAAAGTTAATAACAGTATGGCAGCCATTAAGTTATGTGCCAGTGCCATACTTAACGGAATATGCCAATGCACCACTGCGAGGCCTAAAGCAATTTGGCAAAATAAGACAACTAACACGCTAACGGCGCAGCTTTTTATTTTTTGCGAGTAGGCACGGCTGTATATTCGCCACATAATTAATGCCAATACTATGCAAGTAACTAATGCCCAAATACGGTGTAATAAATGAATCGACATACGTGCTTGCTGCGACAGGACGCCAAACTCGTAGTTACCATGCTCAAGCGGGAGCTGAAACACACTACTAAGCGAAAATGGCTGGGCATTACTACATAAAGGCAAGCCATTACAATGCGGAGCAGCGTAATTTGCAGCCAACCAACCTCCTAATGCTATTTGTATAATTAGTACGCTAAGCGCCACTAGGCTTAAACCAAAGTAGCGTCTTGCACCTGCATCTCCCCCCATTATTGGCTTGGCGTTTAATCGTAAATATAATAAAGTGAGCAGCGCTAAAATACTAAAGCCACCAAGTAAGTGGCCCATCACTATTAACGGCTGTAAATTCATCGTAACCGTCCACATACCTAATGCAGCCTGAAATATCACTAACAATAACAGTAGTAATGGTAATTTAACTGGCGTTGTTGGCGATTGACGTTTTAAAAAAGCATATACAAATAAGGCTAATATGAGCAAGCCTAGCGTACCGGCAAAGTAGCGATGAATCATTTCTTTCCATGCTTTAGCGGTTTCAAACATCATATCGGGATAACTTTGTGCTGCTTGCGCTATATCGGCTTCATGTTTGGGTACAGTTAAAAAGCCATAACATCCTGGCCAATCTGGGCAACCCAACCCGGCATCACTTAAGCGAGTATAAGCACCCAACGCCACTACTATCAAAGCCAATAAGCCCGTTATTAATACCCAGTTTTTATAATTTTTATACATGGCATCTTCCTACTTAGCTCGAACGAGAATAACTCAGTAATTTTTTTAGATCTTTTAATAGTCCTTTTTGTACTAATCTATTTTCCTGTGGCTGTGTTTTAAATGGATACTCAAGCACTACAAGCCCCATATGGTCGATTAAATACAAACTAGCCGGTTGTAAGTTTGGTTGCGCATCTATACTTTTCCACGGGGAGTTGGCAGCTTTTACTTCGCCTATCACGGCTACATCTACTTTATTCTGGTTTTTGCCTAGCGCTATGTATAAATTATTTAGTGCGGCTAATTGCTCACTACAAGGCGTAGTACATCCATTGGAGTAATTTAGGGCAATAGTCCATTGCTTATGATTGTTTTGCGACCAACTTTCATATTTAACCTGTTGCTGTAAAAACTCACCATTGTTAGTAATGGCGGTAGGTAACCAATCTAATTTAAGCGCGCTGTACGCTAAAATTAGCGGAATAGCGCAGCAAATGACAAACAGTAAAAGGGGGTTATTTTTCATTATGTGTCCTTTTTTTACTTGCAAAAATAGCCACTAAAACGCACGCCAGCGCAATTAAAAACCATTGCACCGCATAAGCGTGGTGTTTTTGTGGGCTCATAACAACCGCGGTATAGTGAGGTATACCTATTGCATCGCCGCTACCTTGGCGATACGCCATAAAATTAACTAATAATTGCTGGCTTTGTTCGCTCAACTTATTTAATTCAATTGTTTGCACTCGCTTTGGTAAATCAATGTTATTGGTTTTACTCTCGAGGCTAAAAGCAGTGAGGTTATTTTCTTTTATTTGAGCAGTAAGCGTAAAAGCGTGTTTAGGTAGGGTTACTTTAGGTAATGTATCGCGCGATAGGGGAGCTTTTATCCAGCCTAAATTAACCAAAATGGCATGTGTTTCGTTATTTGGCTTTAACAGTGCCAGTAAGTCATAACCCACCTGCCCGTTATAAACTTGGTTGTCTAAAAGCCAATATTCATCGTTAATAAAATGCCCTGTTAACTCAACTAACAATCCTGTTTTATTCCAGTTACTAGGTAGTTTAAGCATTTGCTGCCAGCTCATTACACCGTGCGTTTGCAGCGTTGCAATAGAAGCTAACTGCTGTTGTTTGTGTGTCGCACGTTCTAACTGCCAAAAACCTAAACGCACACACACCAAAACTACAATCACCACCATACAAATGGTGATTATTGAGCTAAACTTTTGTTCACGCCATCTAATTAACTGCATAAAGGGTCAACCTAGTGATGATTAAAATTTTTATTGTATTGTTGTTATTATTTATACTTTTTAACTTGTTTCGCGCTTTATTTATTATGGTCTCTGGAAAAACCCAAGGACGACCTATGTCTCACTTTTTAGGTCGTCGCGTATTATTTTCTGTGGTGGTATTAATAGTTGTTATTGCCGCACTAAAACTTGGCTTTATTAGCGGCAATAACGCCCCTTTAATAACTACAGCACATACACAAATATAAATAAGCATAACCAAACTACATCAACAAAATGCCAGTACCAAGCCGCCGCTTGAAAAGCAAAGTGCTTATCTTTAGTAAAGTGTCCTTTTAAAATTCGTAAAAATACTACCAATAAAATAATAGTTCCTAAGGTCACATGCATGCCATGAAAACCCGTAAGTAAAAAGAACGTGCTGCCATAAATACCGGCATCTAATGTTAAGTTTAAATCGTTATACGCATGAATATATTCTTCTACTTGTAGGCCTAAAAAAACTGCACCCAATAAAATAGTCAGTCCTAAAAACACTTTTAACTGGCCGCGTTTATCACTTTCTATTGCCACATGGGCAAAATGCAAAGTAACTGATGAGGTCAATAAAATTAAGGTGTTAATCAGCGGTAGACCTTGCCATCCCATAGCTTGGGTAGTGTCGCCCCCTGGCGTGGTAATTAATGGCCACACAGCTTCAAATGTAGGCCAAAGCACTTCGTTAGTCATGGCATTGTTATCGGCACCACCAAGCCAAGGCACAGAAAGCATACGGGCGTAAAAAAGTGCGCCAAAAAATGCCATAAAAAACATTACTTCAGAAAAAATAAACCAACTCATTCCTTGTCGAAAAGAGCGGTCCATTTGCGCCGAATATAAGCCTTTCCCGGCCTCATCAATCACGTTTTTAAACCAGCTAAACAACATATACAGCAGTACTGCTATACCTGCGTACAAAATATAAATGCCACTGTCACCTTCTTTACCGGCACTCATTACGGTTAGAGCTGCACCTACTGCAATAAAAAATAATGCTACTGCGCCAACAATCGGCCATGGGCTTTGATCTGGTACATAATAATGCTCATATTCTTGCTTCATTTTATTTGCTCCTGGTTGTCACTAGTTAGGCTAGTTGTTATTGGCTGCTAGCCGCTCACTAATATCAAATACCGTATAAGATAAAGTTAACTCTTCAATGTCACTTGGTAGTGCGGTATCAACATAAAAAAGCAACGTAAACTCTAGTTCTTCACCTGCTTTTAATGGCTGTTGATCAAAACAAAAACACGCTATTTTATGTAAGTATTTTGCTGCTCTACCGGGTGATACCGAAGGCACTGCCTGCATTACTTTATCTTGGTCACTATTATTTTTGGCGCTAAACATTACCTCACGCATAGCACCGGGCTTTACCGCAACACTGTACTCTTTAGACTTCACAGCAAAGGGTGCACCGCTTTGTGCATGCGTGGTAAAGCTCACACTTATTTCGCGATTTTGTATTACTTGCGTGCTTTGCTTTGCTTGCTCTAATGATGGCTTACCGTTAATGCCGGTAATATCACAAAACACGTCATACAAAGGCACTAACGCAAATGCAAATGCGAACATGGCTAAGCAAATAACAACTAAGCGCTTAAGTAGCGGTGCGTGTATCATTATTTAATTTCCGGTGGTGTTGAAAATGTATGGTACGGAGCAGGTGAATCTACCTCCCACTCCAGTCCTTCTGCGCCTTCCCACACTTTTGCAGGAACCTTGTCGCCGCCGCGTGCGCATTTAATCACTACAGCTACAAACAACAACTGCGATAATCCAAAGGCAAAGCCGCCAATACTAATAATGGCGTTAAAGTCAGCAAACTGTAGCGCATAGTCGGGTATACGGCGTGGCATGCCTGCAAGCCCTACAAAGTGCATAGGAAAAAACAATACATTTACGCTTACCAGCGATAACCAAAAATGCCATTTAGCCAGCGCTATGTTATACATATTGCCAGTCCATTTAGGCAGCCAATAATACGCGCCTGCCATAATAGAAAACACCGCTCCCGTTACCAGTACATAATGAAAATGTGCCACTACAAAGTAGGTATCATGGTACTGAAAATCAGCCGGTGTAATGGCCAGCATCAATCCCGAAAAACCACCTAAGGTAAACAACACAATAAAAGCAATACTAAACAGCATGGGGACTTCAAACGTAATTGAACCGCGCCACATAGTGGCTACCCAATTAAATATTTTTACTCCAGTGGGCACCGATATCAGCATAGTCGCGTACATAAAAAATAGCTCGCCAGCCACCGGCATACCGGTAGTAAACATATGATGCGCCCACACTGTAAAACTCAACAACGCAATTGACGCCGTGGCATATACCATGGAGGAATAACCAAAAAGTTTTTTACGCGAAAAGGTAGGAACTATAGTAGAAATAATGCCAAAAGCCGGCAAAATCATTATGTATACTTCGGGGTGGCCAAAAAACCAAAATATGTGCTGAAACATCACCGGATCACCGCCACCAGCTGCATCAAAAAAGCTGGTTGCAAAGTATTTATCGGTGAGCACCATGGTCACTGCACCTGCGAGTACCGGCATAACCGCAATTAATAAAAATGCCGTTATCAGCCAAGTCCATACAAACATAGGGACCTTCATCCAAGTCATGCCTGGGGCACGCAAGTTAACTATGGTTACAATTACATTAATTGCCCCCATAATGGAGCTAATACCCATAATATGCACAGCAAATACAAACATGGCGGTATTGTCATTACTGTAGGTTGTGGACAGCGGCGCATAAAAAGTCCAACCAAACGCAGGACCGCCACCGGGCATTAATAGCGATGATAATAAAATTAAAAACGCGAATGGTAAAATCCAAAAACTCCAGTTATTCATTCGGGGTAAGGCCATATCAGGCGCGCCAATCATTAATGGCACCATCCAGTTAGCTAAGCCAGTAAAGGCCGGCATAACGGCACCAAATACCATAATCAACCCATGAACCGTGGTCATTTGATTAAAAAAGTGAGGATCGACTAATTGCAATCCTGGCTGAAATAACTCAGCGCGGATCACCATAGCCATAGCACCACCAATAAAAAACATAGTTAGCGAAAAAATTAAGTACAAGCTACCTATATCTTTATGATTTGTGGTATATAACCAACGCTTAAAGCCTTTAGCAGGATGATGAGCGTGGTGAGCTTCATTAATGTCAGGTTGTTCTACTATGCTACTCATTAGTTCGCCTCCCCATCGGCATCAAGTGCTGCCTGTATTTCACTTGGTTGAATTACATCACCGGTATCATTACCCCATGCATTACGCTTATAAGTAATTACCGCTGCTAATTGCTTTATAGAGAGCTGTTTAGCAAAGGCTTGCATGGCTGTGCCGGGGCTTCCGTGAATAACAATATCAATGTGGTCTTTTATATCGCCAAGCACTATCGGGCTGCCTTTAAGTGCAGGAAAAACGCCTGGCAAACCTAACCCTGTGGGCTGATGACATGCAGCACAATTGGCCATATACACTTGCTCACCCAAAGTCATTAATTCTTCTTTAGGGAGTGTTTGGTCAAGTAATGCAGCATCTGCTGCTGCTGCTTTTTGCTTTGCTTGTTTAGCATCTGCTAGCCAAACTTTAAAATCGGCCTCTGACTTAGCCTCTACTACCACTGGCATAAAGCCATGATCTTTACCGCATAGCTCAGCACACTGACCGCGATAAATACCGACTTCGTTTATGTTGGTCCACGTTTCGTTAATAAACCCCGGGTTTGCATCTTTTTTAATAGCAAAATCGGGCACCCACCAAGAATGAATAACATCGTCGGAGGTCATTAAAAAGCGTACTTTTTTATTGATCGGTAATACCAGAGGCTTATCTACCTCAAGTAAATAGTTGGGGTTTTTATCGGCTAGGTTGGCAATTTCATTTTGCGGTGTGGCAAGTATTGAGTAAAACTCAACATCTTCCCCCATATATTCGTAATGCCATTTCCATTGTGAACCAGTTACTTTAATAGTGATATCCGCTTTACTGGCATCTTCCATCGCTATTAATGTTTTAGTTGCGGGGACTGCCATTGCTATTAAAATAACAAATGGAATTGCTGTCCAGAGTATTTCTACTTTGGTACTTTCGTGAAATTGAGCAGCAACTGCTCCTTTAGATTTACGATGATGAATAAGTGCCCAAAACATAACGGCAAATACAATCACGCCTATTACACAGCATATTAAAAATATGGTCATGTGTAGTTGATAAACATTATTACTTATATCGGTTACGCCTTTGCGCATATTATATTGGCTATTTGCCAATGCTAACTGCGGAAAAACAAACAATATAAGCCACAAGGTAGAGCTCAATTTACCCATGTGACAGCTCCTTTAATACTGTTGCGAGTGCAAAACAAAAAGACATAAGCTTTAAATGCCAATTTGTTATTTTTTATTTTTGTATTGCTGCCGGATATATAAATATATTTTCTCAAAACTAAAGCTGTGAGTTATTGTTAGTCCAGCCCATTAACAATTAGTTAATAATTGAACAACTAGCAAGTTTTAGTTTGAAAAATAATCAAATAATATTAGGGGATTAGCGTAAATATGGGATTTATTTAATTTTGTTCTAAGCAGGAAGTGAGCAACAGCAAGGGTTACAAATAAAAAGACAGCGATAACGAGTATTAAATACTTAAATGATAAAAAACATAAACTTAATATAATTTTTTCATTGCAGCGGAATTTTCACAAAAAAAAGGCAAAAAAAAAGCGCACTAAAAAGTGCGCATTAATTATCTGAGCTATTAAATTATGCCGATATTTTACATAGCTATAACAGCTTAATTGTCACATCCAGTCAGCATTACGAATAACCCCAACAGCTAAGCCTTCAATATTAAAAGATTCCTTTTCAAGATCCACTTCTATCGACGAAAATTCTTTATTTTCAGCATGCAATAATACTTTTTTGCCTGCTTTTTCTAAGCGTTTTACCGTTACATCGTCATCAACGCGGGCAACAATAACTTGGCCATTTTCGGCAACTTGAGTGCGATGAACAGCCAGTAAATCACCATCCATAATACCAATATCTCGCATGCTCATACCATTTACACGCAATAAAAAATCGGCAGCGGGTTTAAACATTAACGGGTCAATTTTACAATGGCTCTCAACATGTTGTTGCGCCAAAATAGGTTCGCCGGCAGCTACACGACCTATTAACGGTAAACCAAGTTGTTCTGGTTCATCTTCTTCAATAAGTTGAATACCACGGCTAGCGCCTGGTTTCATTTTAATAGCGCCTTTTTTAGCCAGCGCTTTTAAATGCTCTTCTGCTGCATTAGCACTTTTAAAGCCTAATGTTTGTGCAATTTCTGCGCGTGTAGGAGGCATACCAGTGTCTTTAATAAACACTTTAATAAGTTCGAGTATTTGCGCTTGGCGGTTAGTTAATGGTCGCATACAACTGGTTTTCCATACAGTACATTTAACTGTGAGTATATACAGTTATCTGAAAATCGCAAATTTAAATTACTCCTCGCCTTTGCTGCCAAAGGTGGCATTGGTCTAAGCTTAAAATTACCAAGTAAATTACAGATAAAATTACGCAGATCACGATAGTGTTAGTTTTACGTTACATTAATTACATAACTACTAAGTTGTTGCTGTTATTAAAAATTAGTTAGCTATCGTTTTTGTAATGGGCCTTAACTTCATCAATGTGAATTAACGGAGAGTGTTATGAATATCACTGTAGCGGTAATAATTAACGGTCCTAAACGTAAAGTATGGGCGGCAATAACTGACATCGAAAACAGTGCCAATATGCTGTCTGGCATTATTGATGTAAAAATAATCGAGAAGCCACCACAAGGGCTAGTGGGCCTAAAATGGTTAGAAACACGAAAAATTTTTGGCAAAGCAGCCTCAGAAACCATGTGGATCACCGAAGCTGTTACTAATGAATACTATTGCACTCGCGCAGAAAATGGCGGGGCAGTTTATACCACTAAGCTGTCACTTACCGCCGCCGAACCTAGCACCTGTTTAACCATGACTTTTTCTGATAGCTCTGAGTCTATTTGGGTAAAAATGATCTCTGCAGTGATAGGGTTTTTTCTTAAAAGTTCGATGCGTAAAATGCTAAAAAAAGATCTCGATGAAATTAAGCACTATGTAGAAAGCAAAAAGTAGCACTGTATTACCATGCAGTAGCTGCACTAATTTGGCTATCATATCGCCATGAAAAATCGTATTATCGGTTATCGTTTTCAACCTTTAAAGGAGTAACAATGAGTATTTGGCATCAACCTATTACTTTAGCGTTTTGTAAGCAGTTAGACCAAGGCATAAATGGCCAAGGTACACTGATGAAAACCATGGGGATTGAAATAACTGAAATTGGTGATGATTACTTAGTTGCCACTATGCCAGCAATTCCTGCGCACCATAACCCTATAGGCATGGTGCATGGCGGAGCAAACGTGGTTTTAGCCGAAAGTGTTGCCAGCTACGCGGCTAATTTTGTGGTCGACTTCACTAAATTTTATTGTGTAGGGCAAGAGATCAGTGCCAGCCATTTAAAAGCCTCGCGTAATGGCACCTTAACCGCCACCGCAAAAGCGTTTCATATTGGCAAGCGTAGCTCAGTATGGGAAATAAAAATAACGAATAGTCGCGGCGAGCTTTGCTGCGTATCAAAAATGACCGCAGCTGTTGTAGAGCGCAAAGGCTAACGCTATTTTTCTAGCGGGTAAATAGTAATTTCCATGCCTGCACCAATTGCCGATATACGTAATAATGTATCGGCGTGCAGCGCTTGGTTAAAACACTTTGGCGAAGTGCCCGATTCAAAACCAATATCAAAGGTACGGCGCGAACAACTCAACCATTGCTTAAGTGCAGCCCGCGAGCATGACTCTACTAACTCACATAAGTGGTTAATTGCTTTATCCGGTGAAGATATTTCGCCTGTTACTTCTATACGCGCTAACTGACGGTATTCGTCTTTATCATAATGTAAAATAGTGGCGATTTTTTTTAGGTCAGCTACAAGCACGCTAATATCTTGCTTTGACTCAAGCTCTAGGTCTACATTTAAAAATTGAATTTCCGACATTGTCTGCTGTTTATCCTCTAATTAGTTCGCTGTAAACTTTAACGCAGTTTTACGCTTATACCAAATCAACTCTGCAATATTCACCTTTTTTATCTGAATAGTCGGCTATTTTTACGCATTTATTGACGCTTTACTTACTCTTATTTCACGAATAAAAAATATTTAAGCACCAAAAGCTCACTATTATAAAAGTGCTGAGCTAGCTCCATAAAAATAGCTAGCTACTCGCATTTAAAATTTAACCACTATTTTTTATTCTAAATGTTTAAATCGACTTAAGTGCTGCTTTAACATTTGGTTTTCAGCAATCAACTCATCCCGTTCATCCAATAATTGTAAAACCAAAGCAATAGCAGACCAATCTAACGATAAGTCATGCTGAATACGCGCAGCCTTTTTAACTAAGATCACTGTTGATACCGTAAATTGCCATTCTGTAACGCGCTCGCCCTCAATAGGAATAGCAATGCTGTGCTCAACCAATTCATATAATATGGCTTCGCTAATATCACTACTCACACACAATTCTTGGCTAGTGAGTAAATTGCCTTGTGGTGCCTCGATAATTTTCATTATGACTTGCTCCAATTGCTACGGGGGTCAAAATGGGCTTTTTCGGCCAGCTCTTGCCAAAGCTTTTTGCTAACATCATCACTCAATGCTGGATTAACAATTTTAATCACAGCAAATAAGTCACCTTTGCCTTTTTTACTAATTAACCCTTTACCTTTAATGCGTAAACGTTGACCCGATTGACTATTAGCTGGAATAGTTAGTTGGATTTTTCCGGCTAATGTAGGTAAATTTATTTTAGTGCCCAAAGCAGCTTCCCAGGGTGCAAGAGGTACCACTATGTTTAGGTTATGCCCCTCAACGTCAAATAATGGATGAGGCACTAAGCGAATTTGCAAATACAAATCGCCATTAGGGCCATTTGCCGAACCTAATCCACCTTGGCCTTTTAAGCGAATGCGTTCGCCATTAACCGAGCCGGCAGGAATTTTAACTTTAAGCGATTTTTTAACTTCAGATACACGGCCACTACTGTCTCGCTGCGGCAGCATAAACTCAATTGGTTTAACGGTATCGACTAACGTTTCTTCAAGAAATACCGGGAATTCAATTTCCACATCTTGTCCTTTTTGCGCACGAGCGCCACCAGTTCTGCCCTGCCCGCCATGGTTAAACCCACCTGCGCCGCCAAACATTGAATTTACAAAATCAGAAAACTCCTGATCGGCTTGGGGATCACCTTGCTGATAATGGTTTTGTGACGAGCCATAGCTACCGCCATAATTTGCTTGCTGCTGAGCACGGTTTTGTTGATTACGACGTAACACATCGTATTTAGCGCGCTCTTCTTTGTTGTGAATAACTTCGTAAGCTTCACCTATCTCTTTAAACTTTTCCTCGGCTTGAGGTTCTTTACTTACATCTGGATGATATTTTCTAGCTAGCTTTTTATAAGCTACTTTAACCGCTTTATCGTCTGCATCGGGCGATATTCCAAGCACGGCATAATAATCTACAAATTTCATTCGCAATCCAAATCACAAACTTATGAGCTTTCATCATACTCTTTAAGTAACAACTTTTGTTTATTTAAACAACAATTTAAAGTAGATAACCTGAGCTCCGGATAATAAAACTAAATATGACTATGATTCAATACGTTAGTAAATCTCTTAACCAGAGCTAAGGTTAAATACTAAAGAACGGTAAATATGGCTTTAAGTAAACTTTATCTTTTAGCTTCAAGTCATTAAACTAGCCGCTCCTGTAGTTCACGTATGTGATGGATATGACTCGATTTATTTTAGCCTTGTTGGCTTTTTTTGTATGCTTTTCGCTATCGGCTGAAGAATTCACTCGGTTTTCAACCGCTAAAAGACACCTAATTAAAACCCTCCCTAGTAATGCTAAAAGTATTTACTGTGGCTGCGATATAAAAAAACAGGGTAAAAAACTAGTTCCCGACCCCACTAACTGTGGCTATGTGCCACGCAATACACATACCCGCTCAGGTAACGTAAATGCACGCGCTTTACGCATAGAATGGGAGCATATTGTGCCTGCCTGGGAGTTTGGCCACCAATTACAATGCTGGCAAGATGGCGGGCGTAAAAACTGCCGTAAAGTAAGTGCTAAGTTTAGAAAGATGGAAGCCGATATAAACAACTTAGCTCCTGCTATTGGTGAAATTAACGCAGATCGTTCTAATTATCGATTTGGAATGCTTAGTGAAAGCGCCACCCAATACGGTCGCTGTGAAGTTAAAGTTAACTTTAAACAACGAGTAATAGAGCCTCCTTTTTATGCCCGTAAACAAATAGCCGACGCTTATGCCTATATGCAAAAAACTTACGGCTTAAAAATATCAAATAAACAACAGCAGTTATTTAATGCTTGGCAACAACAAGCGTATGCCGCGCAAACCAATACCAAAAAGCTTTAATTTAAAGGTATTAGGAGCCAGTTTAATATTTAACCTGAACTCTGGTTAAGAGATTTACTAACGTATTGAATCATAGTTATATTTAGCTTTATTTTCTCTAGCCAGAGATTTCCAGTGAAAACAAGGCGAATTTACGCGTCAATAGCTGGCCTATTGCAAGTAAATTCAACGCAGTTAGCGCTGAAAATAGCTGCTTGAGATAGGTTTATTATCCGGAGTTCAGGTTATTTAACGGCACAAAAAAGCGCGCTATTGAAGTAATGCCCAATAGCGCGCTTTTTTAATTGAGTTTTATTCTATAAATATTATAGATCTTGATGCGGGCCAAAAATTTCGTAATGAATGTGTCCGTTATTAACGCCTAATTCTAGCAGTTGTTTTTTCACAAAGGCCATAAAATTAGCGGGTCCACACAAGTAAAAGTCGCCGTTGCTCAGTGGCAATTGCGCTTGTACTGCGTGTAAATCCATAAAACCGGTAAAATCAGCTCCTGCATCGCCTTGATTAAACCAAGTCATGGTTTGTAAGCGCGGGTAAACAGTGCTTAGTTCATTTAAATAATTAGCAAATGAGTGCTGCTGAGCATTTTCGCAAGCATGCAAATACATAATATTTTGATTAGCAGTATCGCTTAATAGCGTCTCTAACATTGCTACCATTGGCGTTTGCCCAACACCCGCTGAAATAAGCACAGCAGGGCTGGTGTTATTTCGTAAAAAGAAATCCCCTGCTGGCGGATATAGCTCTACTATTGCGCCTTGCTCTAGTGAGTGTAAATGGTTAGACACCATGCCAGGGTTTGGTAATAACTCTTTTTTAACGCTAATACGGTAGTTTTTACCATTACTTTTTTGCGAAATAGAATACTGGCGGATCTCTTCATATTCACTAGCCTCTGGCTTAACTTTAATACCTAAATATTGACCCGGTTTATGGGCAATTACTGCCTCGCCATCAACTGGCGTAAGCGTAAAGCTAGTTACCAGCTCTGACTCAGCCTGCTTATTAGTTATTGCAAACTGACGTGTGCCTGCCCAACCGCCTAAGTTATTTTTGCTGTGCTCGTATAAAGCAGCTTCCTCAGTTATACAAATATCAGCAAGTACGCCATACGCTTCACGCCAAGCATATTCAACATCTGGCGTGAACTGCTCAGGAATAAGCTCTTTCAGCGTGCCAATTAAATGTGCACCAACAATTGGGTAGTGCTCCGGCAAAATATTTAAACTAGTATGTTTATGGTTAATACGCCCAAGTGCCGCTTTTAACACCTCTAAATTATCAATGTTTTGTGCATAAGCAGCCAATGCGTTAAATAATGCAAATTGTTGACGGCCGGTATCTTGGTTGCTCATATTAAAAATATTTTTAAGCTCAGGATTATGACTAAATAAACGCTTGTAAAAATGATCAGTAACAACCGTACCTGCCTCTGCTAATAAAGGAACAGTACTTTTAACAATTTCAATAGTTTTATCAGATAACATCTAGGTTTTCCTACGTGTGAATAATACCCAATTAATAAAATAGGTATAGGTTAACCACGACGCCCATCAACACGACGCTGTGTTAAAATAGGTGTGCAGTGAATTAAAAATAATAAAAAGGCAATTAGCCACAGCCCAGCACTTAGCTGCCAAGCTAGGTGTGGCCCAATAACAAAAGGCAGTAAAGAACGAGTAATCCCAGCCACTAACACTAAAGCAAAAGCAACCGCCATATAATGTGGAATAGTCAAAGAACGCCCGGTATGCCCATGAGATACGCGTGTCATCATGGCTAAAATCATCATCCCTATGGTACTTATGGTAATGAGGTGTAATGCATCTTTAAATAAAATAACACTGCTGTAAAAACTCACGGCTACCAGCATTAAACCTACACCTAGTGCCAAGTACGAAAAATGCAAAGACCATAACAAAGGAACTTTAAGTACGTTTTTATCCCACCAATAAAAACTACGGATTAAATGCAGCACAGCAACAACAGCAAGTGCCCAGCCTGGGTTTAGCTGATTAAAAAATAACTGACTAAGAAAAAACACCGCAATACTAAAAACGCTCATATACAGTAATACTGAGTCAACGTTAGCTGTACGTACCTGCGCTGTTAAACCAAGGCCTTTACTGGTAAAAAATGGCAATACACGCCCTGCTACTATGCCAATTAATAAGGTCATCAGTAATACTGCTGTATCAACAATGGCAAGCGCAAACTGCATGTTTTGTTCAATCAGCAGGGCCAAGTAAACAATATTTAACGTACACAGCGCCGCTAATAGCACTAAAAATTGATAGTTATTTTTGCTTTTAGCGGTTAATAACATATTAGCTAATGCTGCAATAACACCTAGCCACCATGCGAGCTGTAACACTAACACCGCATATAAATTAAATTGTGCAAAAGCAGGCAAAGACACAAAAAATGCGCCTCGCGCCCCAAGCCATAGCAGCGTTAATAGCATTAACTTTTTGCCACTAATGCTAGGTACTCCAGTCCAGGTTTGCGCGGCGGTAAGTAAAAAACCCACTGCAACAACACCTGCAAAACCAAATAACATTTCGTGGGCATGCCATAATGTAGCGGGGATTGTTAACTGCCAAGTTGCACTACCCGTTAAAATTAATAACCAGTAGCCTATTGAACTAAAAGCCAACAAGCCTGCGGCTAAAAAATAGGGTCTAAATGGCAGCATCCATACTGGCCACTGCGTTATTTGGTAAAAGCGAATATTAGCCGGTACCGGCTGAGATAAATTAATAGGTCGCATTAACGAACTTCCTTCCCCATGCCATGCAGTGCGATACAACGCAGCACATAGCTAATTTTTAAAATAGCAGCAATAACAATAGTGCTAATATGTGCCGAAATTTGCACCGGTATAGAAAAGTAATCGGCAAAAGGGTAGCTAATTAAAATACTGGTTATTAGTAATGCACAACTAGCTGCTAATAATGAGTTTGCCACTAGCAGTAGTTTTTTCAGTAAACAAGCTGTCTCAATTTTGTAGCTTGGATTATGTATAACCAAGGTGTTCATAACGGCCTCAACAACTAATGCACTTAACTACCTATTACACTTATCGTGCCAATAAAATAAACATATATATTTCAATGAACTAACTTATCCACCTTTGCTTTTTATGTCTTTATGACCTACCATAAATCAAACTAAAAAACACATAAGAGTCATTTTGACATGAGCAGCGCAATTAACTTCACTGCCGTAGCGGTAAAGCTGGCTCAAAGCACATTAGATAAAAACTGTTTTGAGCAATTACTTACTGTCCTTGAAACAGTGATTGCCAGTGATGCCAGCGCACTGCTTGAGCTACAAGGTGAGCAGCTCAAGCCACTTGCAATTAAAGGCTTAATGCCAGATAGCCTGGGGCGGCGTTTTAAGCTTAGTGAGCATCCGCGCTTAGAAGCTATTTGTAATACTCAGCAACCACTGCAATTTGCCCATGACTGTCCATTGCCCGATCCGTACGACGGCTTACTACTAGCAAAAACTGGCGACATTCCGGTACATGCTTGCTTAGGTTTACCCCTATTTTATCAACAACAGTTATTAGGTGTGATTACGTTTGACAGCCTAAATGCCAATGCCTTTAACGCTATTAGTGCGCAAACGCTTAGCACCTTACAAACGCTATGCAGCGCACATTTTAAAACGGCATTACAGCTGGCTCATTACAAATTACATGCACAGCATTCTAGCGCCTTAGTGCAAGAGCTTAACCGCGAAGCACTCACCCGTGATGGCGGCGAAATTATTGGTCAAAGCTCAGCAATACAAGCACTTAAAAATGATATAAAACTTGTCGCCGCCTCTAATTTTAGTGTGTTAATTTTAGGCGAAACCGGCGTAGGCAAAGAGCTGGTTGCACGTAATATTCATTTACACTCGAAACGCAGTGAGCAGCCACTTATTCATTTAAACTGTGCTTCGCTTGCTGAAAATCTCGCCGAAAGTGAGTTTTTTGGCCATGCTAAAGGCGCTTTTACTGGGGCGGATCATGCGCGCCAAGGTAAGTTTCAGCTAGCGCACGGTGGTACTTTATTTTTAGACGAAATAGGCGAGCTACCACTGGTACTACAAAGTAAATTGCTACGGGTATTACAAAGTGGCGAAATACAAACAGTAGGCGAAGACGAAGTGAAATATGTTGATGTGCGGGTTATTGCTGCTACTAATCGTAATTTAAAAAAAGAAGTAGCCGAAGGACGCTTTAGAGCCGATTTATACCATAGATTAAGTGTCTACCCGCTAACGGTAGCGCCGTTACGCCAGCGTGAAAACGATGTGGTTTTATTAGCTGGTTTTTTTGTTGAGCAAACCGCACGAAAATTAGCAATAAAACAACTTAAGTTAAGTGTCGATGCACAATTATTGTTAACCCAATATCAGTGGCCGGGTAACGTACGGGAGCTAGAACATGTAATTAGCCGCGCAGCACTAAAGGCCAAACAAAGCCAATGGCAACAAGCCATTATTACCATAAAGCCCGAGCACTGTGAGCTAAACCTTAGTGCGAGTAATACAACACAGTTATCATTACCTGCTAGTACCACAAACACCACCACTGGCAGTAGCACTAACATAGCAGAGCAAAATTTATCACTTAAGCAAGCAACCGATACCTTTACCCATCATTTAATTAGTCAGCAGCTTGAGCAACATAATTATAACTGGGCAAGTGCAGCACGCACCTTAAAAGTAGACCGTGCAAACTTAGTTCGCTTGGCTAAACGCTTAGGTATTTCAGTCAAAAAGTCGCTATAAAATAGCTATAAAACCGTCAGTTCATCTAAGTTAGGGGCTTTACAGCAAGTAGCCCTCAGCAGAGCAGCAAGCGATTGATAGTGCGGTGAAAAATACAGTAACACTTCACAATGCAGTCCACTTTTTGCGTAATATTTAACGTAAAGTGGTGCGTTGGTAGCCATTGCTAGCTGTTTTATTTTAGCCAGCTCTGCATCTGCAAACATAGCATCACCTAAGTTTTTATAATGCCACATTAGCTTGCTTTATTGGTTTGAAAATAGGTTTTTAACAATTGGCTAAACGCCTGTACCTTTGCGGTACGATGCACCAAATGATGCGTTACTAGCCATATATCAGTACACCAGATTAATTCATTAGATAAAATGGGTACTAAATTAGCGTATTGAGCCGCAACATTGTGCTGTAACCCACCAATTCCTAAGCCTTTAATTACAGCACGCGTAGCTTCTGAGGTTTCTGACACACGCAGTTTTATTTGCGGCGCTGCAATATGCTGATCTACCCATTCAAAATACGGCACCCGCGCATTAAAGCCCGCCACGCCAGAAATAAAGTTATGTTGCTGTAAATCACTCAGCGATTTAGGCATACCATATTTATTAATATATCGCCGATTAGCATATAAACCCGAGTTAAGCTGAGCCAAATGCTGTGCAATATAGTCGCCTTCATCGGGCCTTGGCCCTGCCCGTACGGCAATGTGCGCCTGACCGTGATCGAGCCGTAAACGCTTTTGCTCTAAAATCATCTCAAGCTGCACTTGTGGATGTAGCGCCTGAAATTGCTCGCACACATCGCCAAGCACATCCATAAAGCCACTAACCGTGGTTAACAATAAACTGCCGCGCAGTGTGCTATCAGCCGCAGCAATATCATTATGTAACTGCTCAAGAGAGCTGTCGATCACTTGTGCGGTACTAAACAGCTTAGCGCCTGTTTCTGTTGCTTTATAGCCACGAGCATGGCGATGAAACAAACGTGTGTTTAAGTTTTTTTCAAGATTATTAATTCGCCTAAGCACTGTACTATGGTGCACATTAAGCGCCTCTGCCGCCGCAGTTAAGGTACCTAAACGTGCAACCTCAAAAGCCACTTTAACATCTTGCCAATCTTCAAACTTAACCGCCATACTGTGCCACCTTAAACTTATGTGCATATACGCACATAAGTGTTGCGTTTATTCGGGTTTTCTTCAAGTCATTTTTTGGTAAAGTAGCCCCATATTATCTACATTAACCTGAACTCTGGTTAAGAGATTTACTAACATATTGAATCATCGTTATATTTAATTTTATTTTCTCTAGCCAGAGGTTTTCAGTGAAAACAAGGCGAATTTACGCGTCAATAGCTGGCCTATTGCAAGTAAATTCAACGCAGTTAGCGCTGAAGACAGCTGCTTGAGATAAGTTTATTATCCGGAGATCAGGTTACATTAGCCCGAACTTTGGTTAAGTGATTTACTAACACATTAGCAGGATAAACCATGACAGCACCAAAAATTATTGCTTTAGCAGGTAGTTTACGTAAAGACAGCTTTAATCAACAACTGATCAATGAAGCAGCACGCTTTGCATTAGAAAGTGGTGCAGAAGTAGAAATAATTAAACTTGCCGATTTAAATATCCCACTTTTTAATCAAGATATTGAAGCGCAAGGTACTCCTGCCGATGTGCAGCTGTTAAAAGAGAAGTTACGTGCTGCAGATGGTATTTTATTAGCCAGCCCTGAATACAATGGCTCTATTACTGCAGCGCTTAAAAATGCAATCGACTGGGCTTCTCGCACAGAGCAAGGTGCAGTACCTGCTTTTCGCAATAAAGTAGTGGCGTTATTTGCAGCATCGCCCGGTGGATTAGGTGGTCTACGTGGCTTAAACCACGTGCGTGATATTTTAAGTGGTGTTGGCTCATTAGTACTTGCCGATCAGCTAGCAGTACCGGCTGTGCATACTGTACTCGATGAAAATGGCCAAATTAATAACCCAAATACAGCAGAAAAAGTGTCTGCATTAGCACAACAATTAGTAACTGTTGCCAGCAAGCTTAGCTAACCTGCTAAAGCTCTATTTTGTCGCCGCAATTTTAGCGGCGATAAAATCTACATGAGTTACATATAACAAGCCTGCCACTTTACGTATTACGTACTCTTCTTGCGGATCAATCTCACCATCGGCATAGGCTAAGCGCCATAATAACTCTATTATTTCAATGCGCTGCGCAGCACTACAATGTTGGTTAATTTGTTTTGAAAACTGAAAATAATCTGTCGCGCTATCCACGCTACTGTTTGCATTATTTAGCAGCTCGTTTACGTCTGCATCGTTTAATGCAAAATAGCGTTTTAAGGTAGTCGTTAAAGTATGTTGTTCATCATCATCTAACTTAGCATCGGCGCGCATTACCTCAATTAATAATGCAGCAACCGCTGTTTTTAAATCATGCTCTTGCATACTTGGCTGTTGCTCATCGAATACAGAAAAAAGTTGTTTTATTTGTTTGAACATCACACTTTCCCTTATTGGGTGTTAAACTTAATATAAATAAATAGCGCTTAATACTGATAGTATTAATGGGTATAAAGTTCGCAAATTAAAGGAATTATTTATGCAAGGATTAAACATTAGCTTAGTTATTGGCAGTGCTTTGCTAGCTTGTTCAAGCGTAGGCACAGCTTTTGCCGAACAAGCAAAAACAGAAAAACTCTACGACTTTGATAATAAAGTACATTATTACCAAACAAAACTCGACGATGATAACTATAAAATAGAGATCCAGTCAGACGATTACAAACACTTTGCAAATCAGAGTGTATTTTTACTACGCCATGCTAATCGCTTGTGCCTTAATAAAACATTTATGCTTAAAGTGCTGGATGGCGTGCAAGAGTACGAAAGTATGCCTACTAACCCTAGAGCTTACCAACCAGCATTAAGTGTTTTACTACAGTGCGAAGATGAATAATTTTAGTCTGTGTATCCCCAAGGGGCTGCTGGCGGAGTGATGGGTTTAGTTAAATCAAAATCCACTTTAAATTCGCGGCCTTGACGAATTAAACGATAAGTAAATACCTCAGGATAAATATACATTTGCCAAGTATTACCTACCGACTGTGCTATCCCTTGTGCAACAAATAATTCTTTTGAATATTGATCGGCAGGAAACGACTGCATTTGTGCAAAGCCAGCATCATTTGTATGCCCGCCATACATAGTTGAGATGTCGTTAGAACCATTTTTATGGCGATGGTCGTGCTTTAAGCTTAAGCCACTGCCCGTTTTAGTAATAATCCAAGTGCGCGATGCATCATCACCCACATGAAATGGCACTTGCAGCTCACTGTCGGTACATTTGCGTACATGCATTACTAATTTTTTGCCCGCAAACGAGCTTGGTCCCGCGGCGTTATCAACACTTACCTTGCCTTCATAAGCTTTACCGCAATGTGCAGCAATATTACTAAAAAACGCATCGTGGCTAGCAATAGACACCAAAGGCGCAGGGCTTGCTACAACAGTTGATGAAGCCAATAATAAAGTGGCTGCAGTTAATAATTTCATCACATATTCCTTATAATAGTTTTTAGTACCATAGCCCTTTAACTCACTTAAAGGAAGTAATCACGATGAACCACCAAAGTGCAGGAGTAATCAACAAATGATACTTGCAACTCGCTGATAATTTTAAAATATAAATTGTTGCAAAAAAAATATAATAATTAAATACTGTCAACTGTAAAATTAATAACTAGCATGGAGCGCAGAACCAAATGACAAATTATATAGGCTTAATAATAGTCATATTATTATTGATTTTACAAAATCGTTATTACCTTTCCCTATGTAAATACCTTGCTCAGCAACACCCAAATGAATGGCAAAAGCTTACCCAAAACTCTTTAGATGGAACAGCACATGCCAACCTTGCTGAATCATTTAAAAATGGCTTTTTTGCGACCATAGATGACTCGAAAGTAACCCGTTTTCAAACCTTTAAAAGGATAAACTTATTAATAATAGCAGCCATTTCCGCCGCTAGTTTAGCTACTGCATTTTTATTTTGAACAAATTGATAAAACAATTAATGTGTTGCCGCTAAAATAAAAAAGCGCAGCTTATGCTGCGCTAAATACGTCTTTTTATTTATTTTAACAACTTACTGCCAAGGACGCTCTGCAGCAAGTTGCTGCTCAAACGCGTCTATTTGTGGGTTAAGCGTTTCGGTTACGCCAATAAAGTCTAGGCCGCTTAATAGACGCTCTTTTACGTCTTTGCGAATATCAAAACTAATGGGGGCAAATTTAGTGCTAGTCAGTGTTTGATTTTCAAGATCGATATCGATATGAATATCGTCATGTTGCTCACTTAACACAAATAATTGCTCTAGCGTATCGCCAGGCAGTGCAATGGCTAACATTTGATTATTGCCACAGTTATTGAAGAAAATATCGGCAAAGCTTTCAGCCAAAATCACTTCAAAACCATATTGCTTTAGTGCCCATGGCGCGTGTTCGCGTGATGACCCACAACCAAAGTTGTCGCGCGTTAGTAATATTTGCGCGCCTTGGTAGCAAGGACGATTTAAAATAAAATCAGGGTTTGGCTCGTCATTTTCTAAATAGCGCCAATCATAAAATAATGCGGCATCAAAGCCTTCGCGGCTGGTTGAGGTTAAAAACTGCTTTGGAATAATTTGATCCGTGTCCACGTTGTTTTTATCCAATGGGGCCATTAAGCCACTAAAATAAATGCTCATTAGGCTTCTCCTCTAATATCAACAAAGTGACCATGTATAGCTGCCGCAGCGGCCATTGCAGGGCTAACCAAATGGGTGCGCCCGCCACGGCCTTGACGTCCTTCAAAGTTACGATTTGAGGTGGATGCACAGCGTTTACCTACACCTAAGCGGTCGTCGTTCATTGCTAAACACATTGAACAACCCGGTTCACGCCACTCAAAGCCAGCTGCTTTAAAAATATCTGCTAAGCCTTCGTCTTCGGCTTGTTTTTTAACTAAACCAGAACCCGGTACAATTAACGCTTCAATACCGGCAACTACTTTTTTGCCTTCGACTATTTTTGCTGCTGCACGTAAATCTTCAATACGACTATTGGTGCACGAGCCAATAAACACGGTATCTACTTTTGCACTTGATAACTTTTCGCCCGCTTTTAGGCCCATGTACTTTAATGCACTGCGGATCGCATCAGCTTTAATTAGGTCAGGTTCTTTATCAGGATCAGGAATACACTCGTCTACGCCAATCACTTGCTCTGGGCTAGTGCCCCAAGTAATTTGTGGCTGAATGCTGCTGGCCTCCAGCTCAACAACATGATCAAACTGCGCACCATCATCTGTTTTTAATGTTTCCCAATACTTAACAGCTGCGTCAAAATCAGCGCCTTTAGGAGCAAATGGGCGACCTTTTAGGTAATCATAAGTGATTTGGTCAGAAGCAATTAAACCTGCTTTGGCACCCATTTCTATACTCATATTACACAACGTCATACGTGCTTCCATCGACAACGCTTCAATTCCTTCACCGCAAAATTCTGCAACGTAGCCCGTGCCACCCGCTGTACCTAACTTACCAATAACCGCCATAATTAAGTCTTTTGCAGTAACGGTGGGACGCAAACGGCCATTTATTTGAATTTTTAACGACTTAGCCTTTTTTTGTTGCAGTGTTTGCGTTGCTAATACGTGTTCAACCTCTGAGGTGCCAATACCGTGAGCAAGCGCACCAAATGCACCATGAGTCGACGTATGGCTGTCACCACATACTATGGTAGTGCCAGGCAAAGTTATACCCTGCTCTGGCCCCATAACATGCACTATGCCTTGATTAATTGAGTTTAAATCGTAAAGCACAATGCCAAACTCTTTACAGTTTGCATCTAGCGCCATTAATTGATTTTTCGACACTTCGCTAGCAGCATCCAATGAGCGACTTTTGGTCGATACATTATGATCCATAGTAGCGAAGGTTTTTTCTGGGCAGCGTACAGTGCGGTTTTTTTCACGCAAACCAGCAAAGGCTTGTGGTGACGTAACTTCGTGTACTAAATGACGGTCAATATAAAGTAAATCGGTTTGCTCGTTGATGCTGGCAATTGTATGTGCTTGCCAAATTTTGTCGTATAACGTTTGGGCCACTTGCTAATCCCCTAATCTGTTTTGAGCCGCAGCCTAACGGAGCTGCGGCATTAAAATGTGTTTTTAGTTAAATGCGCGCAACAATCGCTGCAGCAACATCATTGGTAGTGTAGCCAGCGTTTGGAAATATATCTGGCGTACCTACGCCCGCTGCAACGGCTTCAGCTACTGCTTTTTCAATGGTGCGTGCAGCTTCGTCTTGGCCCAATGAGTAACGCAGCATTAGTGCGGCACTTAAAATTTGTGCAATCGGATTTGCCACGCCTTTACCTGCAATATCGGGGGCTGAGCCACCGGCAGGCTCGTATAAACCAAAGCCCGACTGGTTCAAACTAGCCGATGGTAATAACCCCATAGAGCCGGTGATCATCGCGCACTCATCAGACAAAATATCGCCAAATAAGTTATCGCACAGCAATACATCAAACTGGCTTGGTTGTTTTACAAGCTGCATTGCTGCGTTATCTACGTAAATATAATCAAGTTTTACTTCTGGGTAGTCTTTACTTACTTCGGTAACAACTTCGCGCCATAGTACGCTTGATGCTAAAACGTTGGCTTTATCAACCGAAGTAACATGGCTACTACGCAGTTTTGCGGCTTCAAAGGCAAAACGTGCAATACGTTCTATTTCTTTACGTGAGTATCTTTGCGTATCGAATGCTGATTCATTTTCGCCTTCGCCGCTGCGCCCTTTTTCACCAAAATAAATGCCACCGGTTAGCTCACGTACACACAAAATGTCAAAGCCTTGCTCGCTAATATCAGCGCGTAGTGGCGATGCGGTGCTTAGTGCTGGTAATAATTGTGCTGGGCGTAAATTACAAAACAAGCCAAAGTGTTTGCGCAGTGGTAACAGTGATCCACGCTCAGGTTGCTCATCGGGCGGTAAATGTTCCCACTTTGGACCACCAACAGCACCAAATAAAATAGCATCGGCATTTTCACAGGCTGTAACTGTACTTTGTGGTAAGGCTTTTCCATGCTTATCGATGGCTGCCCCACCAATTGCATGGTGTTCGCGGTTTAGAGTAAAACCAAACTTATTGCTCACTGCATCCAGTACTTGCTCTGCTGCTGCCATTATTTCTGGGCCAATACCATCACCCGCTAATACGGCTACACTGTAGTTTGTTTTACTCATCCTGCTTTCCTTTGTTGTTTTAAATCAGACACTTTTTGTGCGCGATAAATTAAATTATAAACACGAACCATAGCGCGTACCGACGCTTCCACCACATCTGCTGCTATGCCGGCACCGTGATAAGGGCGGCCGTTAAATTTAGCAATAATGTTTACCTGCCCAAGTGAACTTGCACCTTGGCCTGTGGCTTCTAAGTTATACTCAATCATTTCTACGCTCATTCCGGTTAAGCGCTCAATAGCAGCAAAAGAGGCTTCAACTGGGCCATTCCCCGTTGCTGCTTCTTGTTTAGCTTCGCCATCTATCAACATGCCAATAGTAGAGCTGGCTACCGATTGTGAGTTAGATACCGAGTTAACAAACTCTAATTGGTACTTTTCGTCTTTGTCGTTAATTTGATTAAAGTAAATCATCGCTTCAAGGTCGTAATCGTATACAGTACCTTTTTGATCAGCCAAGGCTATAAAACTTTCGTATAGACTATCCATATCATAATCAGACTTTTGATAGCCTAATTCTTCTAAGCGATGTTCAATAACATGGCGTCCAGAGCGTGAAGTCATATTTAATTGGTTGCTCGGTACACCCACACTTTCTGGCGACATAATTTCGTAGGTGTTTTGCGCTTTTAATACGCCGTCTTGATGTATACCTGAGCTGTGTGCAAAGGCGTTCTCGCCCACAATGGCTTTATTAGGCTGTACTGGCATATTACAAATTTTAGCGACTTGGCGAGATGCGCGATAAATTTCTTCACTTTTAATATCGGTATACACGTTTAAGTGGTCTTTGCGCATTTTCATGATCATTGCCACTTCTTCAAGTGAGCAGTTACCCGCACGTTCACCAATGCCGTTAATAGTACACTCAATTTGGCGAGCACCCGCTTGCACAGCAGCAATAGAGTTGGCAACAGCTAAGCCTAAATCGTTATGGCAATGCACACTTAAGCGTGCTTTATCAATATTTGGCACATTGTTCATTAAATGGCGGATCATGCCTGCGTATTCGTCCGGCGTTACAAAGCCAACTGTATCGGGTAAATTAATAGTAGAAGCACCGGCTTTAATTGCCTGCTCTACAATGCGGCATAAATCCCAATGCGGTGTACGTCCGGCGTCCTCACACGAAAACTCCACATCATCGGTATAGTTACGTGCTAATTTAATTGATTTAACTGCCATAGCAGTGGCATCGTCCAAGCTCATGCGTAACTTGTGCTCAAGGTGCAAAGGACTGGTAGCAATAAAAGTATGAATTCGACTTTGCTGCGCGTTACGAAGTGCTTCGCCACATGCTTCAATGTCTTTAGCAACTGAGCGCGCTAGGCCACAAATAATTGGCCCTTTAACCTCGGTAGCAATACGCTGCACGGAGCGAAAATCTGCTGGGCTCGATACCGGAAAACCCACTTCCATTACATCTACATTTAAGCGACTAATGGTGTGCGCTAGCTGAATTTTATCATCTTCGGTAAGGCTTGCTTTAAGCGCCTGCTCACCATCACGTAATGTGGTATCAAAAATCCATACTTTATCTTGGTCTTGCATAACAGCCTCTCATTCCAATGCTATTTATTGTTAACTTATCCTACCGCGAGATAAAAAAAACCCCGCAAGTGCGGGGTTTTTTTATGTTTAGCTCAATGCAAACACACTAATCCCCGCTCACTTGCCATAGCAGTAAGAGGTTCAGTTTTAGTGTAATTAAACGAATAATATGCATCTTGCTTTCTTATTTGTGTCGAGTGAGGCTTATTTTTAACATTACCATGCACAAGGTGCAAGCATAAAAATTCTAATTTTTGTATTTAACATCGCTTTAAACAGAAATAATTATGCACTAAAGCAAGGTTTGGTGAGGTTTTTTAACGATAAAGCACCGCAAAGTGCTTAAATTACTAAGCACTGTAAAGCACAGTGCTTAGATTAACTTTTTACTCTGTTTAAATCTCTTTATTTGTTTCTCGCACATAATGCGTTGCACCACGAGTAATGTAGCGCAATTGCCAAATAACACGCTCTACTAACTCATCGCGTTGTAAGCCCTCTAAATCAAGCGCTTCTGCTCCAGCATTAAATACCAGTGTTACCATGGCTTCAGATTGAATATACGCATGGGTGGCATCGCATTTTGTTTCGCTTTCTAGGTAGTGCGCCAACTCTAAAATAAAGTGCTTAACTTCGCGTGCTACCGCCGCTCTAAACGCTTTTGAAGTACCAGATCGTTCGCGCAGTAATAACCTAAATTGATTACTCGAGTTGTCAATAAACTCCATAAAGGTCACCACCGAGGTATTTATTACGCTACCACCGCTGGCAATGCGTCGGCGCGCTTGGCGCATAAGTTGACGCAGGGTTAAACCCGCTTCATCAACCATGGTTAAACCCAGTTCGTTCATATCTTTAAAATGTCGATAGAAAGAAGTTGGTGCAATACCGGCTTCACGCGCAACTTCGCGTAAACTTAAGTTTGAAAAGCTATGATCGGCACTCAATTGATTAAATGCCGCCTCAATTAACGCTTGTCGTGTTTTTTGTTTCTGTTGCGCTCTAACACCCGACATCAACAGCTCCCTGAATGAATTTATAGCAAATTTTGATTAAAATAGTTTAATTACTCAGTCTAATACTTGACGCCAAGAGTTTGAAATATTATTTTAGCTTACAGTTGTACGCTGAGATAGAGAATTATGAACAAACCACCACTTATTTGGACCAACGTCCTATTTTTTAGCCTTACTTTTTTGGCCGCGATAACGCTTGTGCCTTGGTATGGTATTAACTACGGATTTTCTAGTGCCCACTGGATTGCCTTTGTCGGCTGTATGTTTTATGCAGGCTTATCAATTACTGCCGGTTACCACAGATTGTGGGCACATAAAACCTATAACGCCCATCCGGCGGTTGAGTTTGTGTTTGCCTTAGGCGGTGCATTTGCACTGCAAAACAGTGCACTACATTGGAGCAGCGACCACCGTGTGCATCACGGCCAAGTTGACGACCCAATAAAAGACCCTTATGCCGCAACCAATGGTTTTTGGTATAGCCATATTGGCTGGATGTTACGTGACTATCAAGCTGATAGCTACGGCGATTACAGTAACTGTCGCGATTTACAACGCAATAAAATTGTAATGTGGCAACACAAACATTATTTAAAGTTAGCTCTTTTAATGAATGTAGGCCTACCTCTTACGCTAGGATTACTAGTTGGCGATGTATGGGGCATGTTATTACTTGCCGGTTTACTGCGCTTAGTACTTAGTCAGCACTTTACCTTTTTTATTAATTCGGTAGCCCATATTTGGGGCTCTCGTCCGTACACCGAAAAAAATACCGCCCGCGACAACGGCTTTTTAGCCCTATTTACATATGGCGAGGGGTATCATAACTTTCATCATATTTTTGCCAGTGATTACCGTAACGGCATTAGGTGGTTTCATTATGACCCCACTAAATGGGTTATTCGCTCGTTAGCTGCCCTTGGTTTAGCCAGTAAACTAAAGCGCACACCGGTTGAACGCATTGAAAAAGCCAAGGCCGAAACTTTAATGAGCAAAACACAAGTTCGTCTTGCAAAATTGCCTTTAGCACAAGATAAGCTTACATTATTACAACAAGAATATGATTTACTGCTGAAAAAACTGCAAAATTATTGTTCACTACAAAAACAAGTGTTAGAAGTTAAAAAAAATAACATGGCAAAGCAGTGTGAACGTTCAGCATTAATGGCACAATACCATGAGCTGGAAGCCGCCTGGGAAAATCAGAAACAGGCATGGCTAGCACTTAATGCGAGGTTATTAAAAGCCTCTTTTAGTTAATATAGGAGTGGCTGTGGCCAAACAACCAGAAAAGAAAAAAACACCCGTGACATACCAATATGATGCAGTAATTATTGGCACGGGTCCTGGCGGTGAAGGTACCGCTATGAACCTTTCAAAAAATAACAAAAAAGTGGCTGTTATTGAACGCCACGAAGCCGTAGGTGGGGGCTGTGTACATTGGGGAACCATTCCCTCTAAAGCCCTACGTCACTCGGTTAGCCGTTATATAGAATATAAAACAAACCCTTTATTTAATACCGGTGATCGACTTGCTCGACTCACTTTTCCTGACATTTTACGCCATGCCAGCTCAGTTATTTCTAAGCAGTCTAATTTACGTAGCAGTTTTTACGACCGTAACCGTATTCAAATGTTTCAAGGCGACGCGCGTTTTATTGATAAACATACAGTTGAAGTAACTCGCCAAGATGGTTCAACTGAGCGTTTAACGGCCAAGACTATTGTTATTGCTACAGGTTCGCGCCCATACCGTCCGCCAGAAGTAGACTTTACCCATTCTCGTATTTACGACAGCGATACTATTTTAGGGTTAACCCACGATCCACATCGCGTACTTATTTATGGTGCGGGTGTAATTGGTTGTGAGTATGCCTCTATTTTTAAAGGCTTAGGTGCCAAAGTTGATTTAGTTAACACTCGCGACCGCCTACTTGCCTTTATGGACACAGAAATATCTGACGCGCTGAGTTATCACTTTTGGAATAGCGGTATTGTAATTCGTCATAACGAAGAGTTTGATCATATTGAAACCCGTGATGACTGTGTAATTATGCATTTAAAATCGGGTAAACGCGTAAAAGCTGACTGTATTTTGTTTGCTAATGGCCGCACCGGTAATACCGACAAGCTTAACCTTGAAGCAATTGGCTTAAAACCTGATAGCCGTGGCCAGTTAAAAGTAAACGAAACCTATCAAACCGAAATTGACAACGTATACGCTGTAGGCGATGTGATTGGTTACCCAAGCCTAGCGAGTGCCGCATTTGACCAAGGCCGTATTGCAGCTGATGCAATTTCTTGTGGCAACTGTGATGAAAAACTGATTATTGATATTCCAGCGGGTATTTATACTATTCCTGAAATGAGCTCAGTAGGTAAAACCGAGCAGCAACTTACTGCTGCTAAAGTTCCGTATGAAGTAGGTCGTGCGCAATTTAAACACCTTGCGCGTGCGCAAATTGCGGGTACTGAAGTGGGTACTTTAAAAATATTATTTCATACAGAAACCAAAGAAGTACTGGGTGTACATTGCTTTGGTGAGCGCGCCTCAGAAATTGTCCACATTGGCCAAGCCATAATGGAGCAAAAAAATGGCGGCAATAATATTGAATACTTTGTAAATACCACTTTTAACTACCCAACTATGGCTGAAGCCTACCGAGTTGCAGCGTTAAATGGATTAAATCGCTTATTTAAATAAAGCTTTTAAGCTAAGAATAACCTATGTAATGCGGTTATTTGATAAATAGGCAATAACGACACATAAGTGCCAAACACGCCCTATTAAAAAGCCCGCTTACTAAGAATAGTAAGCGGGCTTTTTGTTGTTTAGCATGCAGTAAAGTAACACACTAAACACTCAGTACTTTATTTGGTATTAATTACTTATGGTATTTAGCACTGAACTCATGCACGGCATTAATAAACACACCCGCATTTTCAGGGTCTACATCTGGTGTAATACCATGGCCAAGGTTAAATACATGGCCATTACCTGTGCCAAAGTCTTCTAAAATAGTCGCTACTTCTTGACGAATACGCTCCGGCGTACCGTGCAGCATTGACGGGTCCATATTACCTTGTAATGCTACTTTGTCGCCTACACGGCGCTTAGCATCGCTAATATTAATGGTCCAATCAAGGCCGATAGCATCACAACCAGTTGCTGCAATTGCTTCAATCCATTGGCCACCATTTTTAGTAAACAAAGTAACTGGTACTCTACGGCCATCGTATTCACGAATTAAACCATCAACAATTTTGTGCATGTACTGCAATGAAAACTCATTGTAGTCGCGCGGGCTTAATACACCGCCCCATGAGTCAAACACCATTAACGATTGTGCACCGGCTTTAATTTGCGCATTTAAGTAATCGATAACCGAATCAGCTAGTTTATCGAGTAATAAATGTAGCGTTTGCGGCTCTGCAAATGCCATTTTTTTAATTTTGCCAAATACTTTGCTGCTGCCGCCTTCAACCATATAAGTCGCTAACGTCCACGGTGAACCCGAAAAACCAATTAATGGTACTTCGCCTTTTAGTTCACGACGAATAGTACTAACCGCATTCATTACATAACCAAGATCGTCGTTTGGATCTAGCTTAGGAATTTTTTTAACATCGGCAAGCGATGAAATTGGACGCTCGAACTTTGGACCTTCACCCGTTTCAAAGTACAGACCTAAGCCCATAGCATCTGGAATGGTTAAAATATCACTAAATAAAATAGCGGCATCTAACGGGTAGCGGCGTAATGGTTGTAGTGTTACTTCGCAAGCAAGCTCAGCATTTCTACACAGGCTCATAAAATCGCCCGCTTGTGCACGTGTAGCACGGTATTCTGGTAAATAGCGTCCTGCTTGACGCATCATCCATACTGGAGTTACATCAACAGGTTGTTTTGCAAGTGCACGTAAATAACGGTCGTTTTTTAATTCGCTCATAGCGTAAAATAATCCTAATGCTTATAGAAATTGAGCAAGATTGTACCACCATATTCATTCCCTCTCTATCGCTAAGCGATTAAATTGACAGCAACAGGAGGTAGATCAAGATGTTTTGAGTTTTTAACTGTTTTTGACTATTAAACAAGCAAACAATAGCAACAATTAAAACTTTTCATTAATATGTTTGCAACATACTTAAATCCTTGGTATTGTTTATCCCGCGTTAACAAAAACAATAATAAAAATCTTAAAACAATAAAAATAAAAGTTTTAAAATAACAATAACAAAAATCTTCTAATAAAAATAAGAAAGCTTGTTATAACAAGCCATAGAAAAAAATTAAGCCACCGTAACAGGTGGTTTTTTCTTGCCTGCAATAAATTATCAATTCCCTACAAATAAAATAAACTGCTTCTAGATCATCTATTTTACTAGTTGATATACACATCAATTAACTATATCTTGAGGTATAAACAATTTTTACTTTTAACTAAAAAACCAACCCAGCTTAGGAGAACGATTATGCTGACGCGTGTAGAAAATGCTCAACAAAAGTGGGGGGGTAGCCATACTGTAATTGATAAATGGCTAAACGAGCGACAACGCCTCATTGTGCTTTATTGTAAGCTAGCTGGGTTTTCACCTTCTGATAAAAAAGATCATGCCCTGCCTGAACCACAACAAATTGAAACGTTTTGCCAAATTTTAATGGATTACTTATCTGCCGGTCACTTTGAAATATACGATGACATTGCTAAGGCTTGTGAAAGTAAAGGCCCAGAAAGCCAATTGCTAGCAAATGCTATTTACCCAAAAATAACAGATACCACCGACATTGCGCTAGATTTTAACGATAAATACGCTGAAGTTGATAAAGAAGATTTACTAGTAGGCTTTGACAATGACTTATCTGTTCTTGGTGAAGCACTTGAAGCGCGCTTTGCGCTAGAAGATGAGCTTATTGATAACTTATTTGCTAATCATACGGATTAACAAGCGCACCGTTATTTATACGCATTAAAAAAGGGACTTAAAGTCCCTTTTTGTATATGTAGGCTAAATTATTTTTAGCTTATCTCTTATTTACTCTGCTGCTGCAGCATCTGCATCACTTTGAATTTCTAATAATTCCACTTCAAATACAAGTGTTGAATTAGCAGGAATTTTACCTAAATCACGGTCGCCATAAGCTAGCTCAGAAGGAATTGTAAATTTATATTTAGAACCAACAGGCATAAGTTGTAAACCTTCAGTCCAACCAGTAATTACACGGTTAAGAGGGAAAGTTGTTGGCTCGTTACGTGAATATGAGCTATCAAATTCAGTACCATCTAAAAGTGTGCCTTTATAATGTACTTTAACTACATCAGTTGCAGCTGGTTTTTCGCCATCACCTTGAGTAATCACTTCGTATTGTAAGCCAGACTCAGTAACAGTAACGCCTTCTTTTTTAGCGTTATCAGCTAGGTATTTTACACCCGCTTCTTTGCTTTTTTCAGACTCTACTTTTGCTTGTGCTTCTTGCTTAGTACGCACTGATGTATCTAACTCAGTTAATACTTCGCGAATTTTTTCTTCGTCAATTTTTGCATTACCAGCAAGTGCATCTTCAAAACCACGAATTAACAGCGCTTGGTCTAGTTCAATACCAATTTCTTTTTTATCGGCTAAGTCTTTATTTAAAAAGTTACCTACCGATGCGCCAATACCGTATGCTTGTTGCTGCGCTACAGTGTCTAGTTTAACTTCAGCTTGCTCTTTTTTTGCTTCTTGATTACATGCTGTAAGCGCTAAAACTGACGCTGCAATCAATGACAATTTAATCGTCTTTTTCATTTTAAATCTCCGACACACTTTGCAGTTGCCATTTATTGTATTATTACTAGTTAAAGATTAACGACCTACATGATAGGCTGCTTGTTTAATAACTAAAATTTACGTTGTTAGCTAAACTAAAAACATATCCAGTGATTAGACAAACAACCTAGGCCTTCAACGAGACCTAGTCTAACCTCTCAATCACTAAGAGTTAAGAGGAAATGCTTGTAATATGCCGTTATTTCGTACTTTTTTTATCGTGTTTTGCTGTTTATCGGCCATCGCCTGTAGTGATGAAAAACAACAAGCTGTTGCCAGTTATGAACATGCTGCACAAGGCGCGTTTTCATCGGCGCTATCGCATGATGGTAAATACAGCTTAGTCTCCTCCATTAACCATGGGGTCGCGCTGTGGGATAATCAACAGCAAGCACTTAAATACCAATGGTTTCAGCAACAAGCCCAAGATAGCCTGGTTTATGCCGTTGCGATCGCTTTTGACAACAGTGTGGCTGTTACCGCCGAAAAAACCACCTTTGCGGTATGGGATATTGCCACCGGCGAAAATAAAGGTTACTACAAAATACAAAAATCCAGTATTCGCGATATTGCTATAAGCAATCAAGGCCGTAGCGTACTATACGGGCGCAGCGATGGCGTAGTAGTGTTTATTAACCTTGAAACTGGCCGCCGTATTGAGTTTTTAGGCCACCAAGAAAAAGTAAACACGGTCGATCTTGCCCCTAACGGGCGCTATGCTTTAAGTGGTTCAAACGATTACGTTGCTTACTTTTGGGATACGCGTACAGGGCAAGTGATTCATCGCTTTAACCACCCTACTCGTGTTACTCAAGTTACGCTTGACCCACAAGGTCGCTATGCATTTACGGCCGACAGTATGGCACAAGCAAATGTATGGAAGCTGACTACAGGTGACCTTGTAAGTAAACTGAAGTATATTGCGCGTCAGAAAGTTTTTACGGCGGTACGCTTTAACGATCAAGGTGATTTGCTAGCAACTGGGTCGCCTAATAAACGCATTGATTTATGGCAAATATCGAGCGGTGAAAAAATTCAAACTTGGCAAGTGACACCACGTGAAGGCAGTAAGCCTAAATCGGCCGTGGTGCTCGATGTAACATTTACAGATAACGGCAGGTCGTTATTAACCGAAAGCTCCAGCGGTATCGCAGAGCGATTTATTATACGAGAGAATAATGAACACAATTGAACATCGCTTAATGGAACTTGAGGCCAAAGTGGCTTTTCAAGACGAAACAATTGATATTTTAAATGACGAAATAAAAGTTCACCAGCAGCTGTTGGCAAAAATGAAACGCCAAACAGAGCTACTGGCTGAAAAAATTAAAGAATCGCAGTCATCATCATCGATGATGTCAAACGAACCTGAGCCACCGCCGCCGCATTATTAATATGCCGCTATGCAGCAAAGGATTTAATCTCCTGGTTTAAACACGCCTATAACTTGTTCAAACTGGCGTGTTGACGCCTGCACAGCCTGTTCTGGCTGTGCCATTTTATGGCCGCACTCTACACATTCTACTTTTTCTACATCATGCTCTTTGTAAAGCATTAACCTATCCATGGCTTTACATTCAGGACATGTTGCCCCAGCTATAAATCGCTTCTTTTGTTTCACGAGATTTTTCCCACAGTTTGACCTAATGTTATTTTATCGTATTACGTGATGCGTTGATACGGTTGATATGCCCAATACGATCCGTGTTATCATATTGGCAATTCAATTAGGGCACAGTAAAGTAACGCATTTATGATCCAAATCTCAGAAATAGAACTTCTTCGTGGCGGTAAAGCTTTATTAAAAAATGCATCTGCTACGTTATTTCCAGAGCATAAAGTAGGCCTAGTAGGCGCTAATGGTTGTGGTAAATCAACCCTATTTAGCCTCCTCAAAGCAGAGCTACAGCTCGATGGCGGTAACTTTACTATACCTAAAGACTGGTCTATAGCGTCAGTAAAACAAGAAACTCCCGCACTTGAAATAAGCGCAATAGACTATGTACTGCAAGGTCATCCGCAGTATTACGCTATGCGTATTGCACTGCGTGAAGCCGAGCAAGCTAACGATGGCGACGCACAAGCTAAAATACATATTCAGCTTGAAAACATTAAAGGCTACAGCATTGAATCAACCGCTGGTGAGCTATTACATGGTTTAGGCTTTGCTAATAACTTAATAGAAAACCCAGTAAGTTCATTTTCGGGTGGCTGGCGTATGCGCTTAAATTTAGCCCAAGCGCTTATTCGCGATGCCGACCTGTTATTACTTGATGAGCCCACTAACCACCTTGATTTAGACGCAGTATATTGGCTTGAACGTTTTTTACGTGCTTATACTGGCACTTTAGTGCTGATATCGCATGACCGTGAGTTTTTAGATGCCGTAGTTGATCAAATTTGGCATATAGATAAACAACTTATCAACGTGTACAAAGGCAACTACTCGCAGTTTGAGCGTCAAAAAGCCGAGCGCATGCTACAGCAGCAAGCCATGTTTGATAAGCAACAAGAGCAAATTGCTCATCTAGAACAGTTTATAACTCGCTTTAAAGCAAAAGCCAGTAAAGCTAAGCAAGCACAAAGCCGCGTGAAAGCACTTGAGCGTATGGAAAAATTAGCTCCAGCACATGCCGACTCACCATTTAACTTTGAGTTTGCCGAGCCAAAAGCATTACCAAACCCACTAATGACAATAGATAAAGCCAAAGCGGGATATGGTGATGTCACCATTTTAAATAATATAGAATTAAACTTAGTACCAGGCAGCCGCATTGCTTTACTTGGCCGAAATGGCGCGGGTAAATCAACGCTAATTAAACTGCTTTCGGGTGATTTAGAGCCTCAAGCTGGCGAAGTTATTCAGCACCATGGGCTAAATATTGGTTATTTTGCGCAGCATCAACTTGAATCTCTTGATTTAAAAGCCAATGCAATAACACATATACAACGACTAAACCCAAAGGCTACTGAGCAATCACTGCGTGATTTTTTAGGCGGATTTGCCTTTATTGGTGATAAAGCGCTTGAGCCAGTAGCACCCTTTTCGGGGGGCGAGAAAGCACGTTTAGTACTTGCCATGCTGGTATATCAAAAGCCAAATTTATTACTACTCGATGAGCCAACCAACCACCTTGATTTAGAAATGCGCCATGCACTTGTTATGGCACTGCAAGGCTTTGAGGGCGCTATGGTTACTGTATCGCACGACCGCCATATGCTTAAAAACACCGCCGATGAATTTTACTTAGTAGATGACGGCAAAGTAACTCAATTTGGTTACGACTTAGATGCGTATTACCAATGGCTGCTTAACGCCAATAAAGAAGCGACTAAAACAGAGCAAAGTGACGAAGTAAAAGCTAATTCAGGTATTAACCGTAAAGAGCAAAAACGCCTTGAGGCCGAATTTAGAAAAGCCACGCAACCGCTTAAAAAACAAATTGAAAAGCTCGAAAAGCAACTCGACAAATACGCTGCAGAGCTCAATGAGGTTGAAGTAGCATTAGGTGATAACGAGCTATATTCTGATGACAATAAAGCCAAGCTAAAAGAGTTACTAGCCAAACAAGCCACACTTACACCTAAGCTTAACGACATTGAAGAAGCGCTCCTTATGGCACTAGACGAAATGGAACAAAAAGAGCAGGCGTTCGCCGATGAACTTGCTCAATAGCGACCATTTTTGGCAATTTTCCTGCACTTTGTACGCCAAGCCAGTGCAACAACAAACCTTGCTGGAGTTACAAAACCAGCAAGGTAAAAACGTTAATTTGTGTTTATTACTCTTGTATTTAGATTCACTAAACTTAGTTGTAAATAGTCAGCAGCTTGGAGTATTAACACAAGTTGTTAATGAGCTCGATAATAACGTGATGCAGCAACTACGCGCAGCACGCAGTTATTTAAAAGTACACCAACAAGCTATTACTGACTATGCAAACATACGCAAAGAGCTGCTTAGCGCTGAGCTCAAGCTTGAAAAGCAGCAACAGCAAATGCTAATAAATGCAGTAAATGAATGTGAATTGGTAGAGTGTACCGAGCCAAATAATATTGAATTATATTTAAAGGCCAGCTTTTAGGTACAAAGCGCCAGAAAAAACAGCTCGCGCATATTTCAATACTTATGAGTCCTACCCTCTTTTACTGCTCATTCTTTTCTGTTTGTGCAAAAGATCTTTAAGTGACTTATTCACAAACAGGTTAAAAGGCGCTGCGCTTTTAGAGGGAAAAATTAAAACCTCTTTAATCCTTATATTCTCAGTGGTCAAAGCTGTTTTCACCTGCTCCCTTTACCCATCAGTTAAACCTAATACCTTCTTCTCAAAACATGATCCAAATCAACTTCATATCGCTCATTATTTCACTTAGGTAAATAACTTGATCTTGATCATAACTGTATTCCTAAACCCAGCTTATGATTAACCCATAGACATTAGGAGGCAAGTTATGGACGTATTCTTCAGAGATTTTTTTACCGACCCAGTACTGTTCTTATCGTTTGGTTTTCTGGGGATCGTTATTAGCTTGTGCCTTTTCTTTGTATACTACTTTATTAAGAAAGTACAAGAAGCAGAAATTCCTGACCAAAATTAAGCACGACGCACAAAGCGCCTATCAGTTTACTGATTAGGCGCTTTTTATTTTCCTAGCCGAAAAATTTGCTACACTAGCGCCTCGTTTATTGCAAAGTGTGTAGTACAAACATGATCCATAAGTTCAAACCCGCATGGTGGATGACCAATCGTCACGTTCAGACCATAATGCCGCGTTTTTTCCGCCCATTTCATCATACTCGCTACCAATTGGAGCAACTTGATACTCCCGATGGTGACTTTATCGAGCTTGCTTGGTCGCTACCGCATAACGAAACGGCTCCTCTTGCTGTGGTACTACATGGACTTGAAGGCAATATAAATAGCTTTTATGCCAAAGGCATGATGAAAGCCTTAAAAAAGCAAGGTTTTGCAGTGGTGCTTATGCATTTTAGAAACTGCTCCACCGAAGTAAATCGCTTACCACGTGCTTATCACAGTGGTGATACCGCCGACTTAAGCTTTTTTATAAACCACTTAAAGCAGCTATATCCAAACCGACCTTTAGTTGCGGTAGGCTTTTCGCTAGGTGGTAATGTATTAGCTAAGTATTTAGGCGAACAACAGCAACAATGCCCGCTAAGTGCAGCAGCACTGGTATCTGCACCTTATGATTTATCGGCATCATCGGATGTTATTCGAAAAAGTTTAGGTAAAATTTATCAAAAATATTTACTCGATCGCATGAAAAAATCAATGCAGCGTAAATTGCCACAAATTAAGCAGCAAATATCGATAACTACCGATCAATTAATGGAAATTGACGACTTGTTAGAGTTTGATAATCAACTTACCGCGCCTTTACACGGCTTTGAAAATGCACATGATTATTACCGCCAAGCCAGTGCTATGCCGTATTTAAAACATATAGCGGTGCCAACATTAATTATTCATGCCAAAGACGATCCTATGCTCTCTATAAAGGCCGTACCAAGTAGGCAAGATGTGAGTGAGCATGTTACGCTGCGCATCTCTGAAAAAGGCGGGCATGTGGGCTTTATTAGCGGTAAAAATCCATTTAAGCCGGTATTTTGGTTAGAGCAAGCAGTGCCAAGTTATTTTGGCCAATATGTATTAAATAAAACCAACAAAGAGTCAGTATGATCATTCCTTACGAGCAACTTGATAAAGACACCTTATACAACCTAATAGAAAGCTATGTACTGCGCGAAGGCACTGATTATGGCGAAGTAGAAGCCAGTATTGAGTCGAAAGTAAACCAAGTAAAGCTGCAGCTTAAAAGTGGTGAAGCTATGGTATTTTTCTCAGAACTACATGAGTCGGTAACTATCATTTCCAAAGGCGAATTTAAAGCGCTGCAAAGTGAAGAGCATCAGGCACAATCGTTTGATTAGATACAGTTAACTTTGTAGCACTTGTAACTTTTGTATTGAAAGTACACAATGGCTTTTTACCCAAAGAGCCATAAAATGATAAAACTCAGCACTCTAGTGGTAGCCATATCACTAGCATTAAGTAGCCAAGCCAATGCAACAACAATAACCGCATCAGATAAAGCAATTAAGCTGGCAAAAGACACAATTTTAATTGATACCCATATTGATGTACCTTACCGTCTACACGACAAATGGGCCGACGTTACCAAAGCCACCGACGATGGTGACTTTGACTACCCTCGCGCTATACAAGGCGGTTTAAATGCCCCATTTATGTCGATTTACATTCCTGCTCACTTAGAATTTGAAGGCAAAGGTAAAAGCTATCAACTTGCTAATTTACTTATTGATAGTATGGAAGCAATTGCACAACGTGCACCCGACAAATTTGCAATTGCCAGCTCAACTGCCGATATAGAAGAGCAGTTTAAGCAAGGTAAGCTTTCGATTGCTATGGGCATGGAAAATGGCTCACCTATTGAAGGTGATATGAAAAATCTACAACACTTTTTCGACCGTGGTGTGCGTTATATTACCCTTGCTCATTCGCAAAGCAATCATATTTCTGACTCGTCATACGACATTCGCCGTAAATGGAAAGGCTTAAGCCCTTTTGGTAAAAAGCTAGTTACTGAAATGAACAACATTGGCATGTTAATCGACGTTTCGCACATTTCTGATGATGCGTTTTATCAGGTAATAGAACTCTCTAAAACACCCGTTATAGCTTCGCATTCATCGCTACGCAAATACACACCCGGTTTTGAGCGTAATATGAATGACGACATGCTACTGGCGCTGAAAAAAAATGGCGGGGTTATTCAAATTAACTTTGGCTCAAGCTTTGTTACCGCTAAAGCAGGTAGTTGGGGCAAGCAGCTAAAAAGTACAAAAGAGTCTGCAAAAAAAGAAGGCACCAAATTAAGTAATGATTTTGATGCTGCATATCGCGCTAAAAACCCCTACCCATTTGCCAGCCTCGAGCAGGTGCTTGATCATATTGATCACGTAGTTGCGCTAATTGGTATTGATTATGTAGGTATTGGTTCTGATTATGATGGTGTTGGCGATTCGCTGCCAATTGGCTTAAAAGACGTATCTAGCTATCCTAACCTAGTACAAGGTTTAATGGACAGGGGCTACAGTGATACCGACATTAAAAAGATTTTAAGCGGCAATACACTACGCGTTTGGAAACAAGCCGAAGCGTATGCGAAAAAGCATTAGGCTCTAGGTATCAGGTATCAGGTATCAGGTATCAGGTATCAGGTATCAGGTATCAGGTATCAGGTATCAGGTTAGAAAAACATAACTAACACTAACTTCAATATATAACGCGGCCAATGGCCGCGTTTTTCTATCCTCAACTTGCATAAATCTAAGCCAACAACGCCACCCTCATGCTTTATCCTCGAGGTTCGTAAGCCTCAACCCACGCTACGACGATAAAGTTAACACCGCTCTGCTCTACCTGAAGCCTCGTACCTAATATCTAAAACCTGAAACCTGCACTTTATTACAGGCATTAAAAAAGGCCACCTAAGTGACCTTTTTCTAACAATTAACTTAAACGTTAATTATTACGCTACGATGTTTGCAACAACGCCAGCGCCTACAGTACGACCACCTTCACGGATAGCGAAACGAAGACCTTCGTCCATCGCGATTGGCGCGATTAGAGTTACTGTCATCTTAACGTTATCACCAGGCATTACCATTTCTACGCCTTCTGGTAACTGTACGTCACCAGTTACGTCAGTTGTACGGAAGTAGAACTGTGGACGGTAACCTTTGAAGAATGGAGTATGACGACCACCTTCATCTTTTGAAAGTACGTATACTTCTGATTCAAAAGTAGTGTGTGGCTTGATTGAACCAGGCTTAGCTAGTACTTGACCACGTTCAACGTCTTCACGCTTAGTACCACGTAAAAGTGCACCAATGTTCTCACCAGCACGACCTTCGTCAAGCAGTTTACGGAACATTTCAACACCAGTACAGATTGACTTAGTTGTATCACGGATACCAACAATTTCAATCTCGTCGTTGATGCGGATAATACCAGCTTCAACACGACCAGTTACAACAGTACCACGGCCTTGGATTGAGAAAACGTCTTCGATAGGCATGATGAATGCTTTATCGATGTCACGCTCTGGCTCTGGAATGTAAGAATCAAGTGCGTTTGCAAGCTCAACAATCTTATCTTCCCACTCTTTCTCGCCTTCAAGCGCTTTAAGTGCTGAACCTTGAATTAGTGGTAAGTCATCACCTGGGAAATCGTATTCTGAAAGAAGTTCACGAACTTCCATTTCTACTAGCTCAAGTAGCTCTTCGTCATCAACCATGTCACATTTGTTCATGAACACGATGATGTAAGGAACGCCAACTTGGCGAGAAAGTAGGATGTGCTCACGTGTTTGTGGCATAGGACCATCAGTCGCAGCTACTACTAAAATAGCACCGTCCATTTGAGCAGCACCAGTGATCATGTTTTTAACATAATCGGCGTGACCAGGACAATCTACGTGTGCGTAGTGACGAGTAGGCGTATCGTATTCAACGTGAGACGTTGAAATTGTGATACCGCGCTCGCGCTCTTCTGGAGCGTTGTCGATTGATGCGAAATCTTTAGCAACACCGCCGTATACTTTTGCAAGTACGTTAGTGATTGCTGCAGTTAATGTAGTTTTACCGTGGTCAACGTGGCCAATTGTACCTACGTTAACATGCGGTTTTACGCGTTCAAACTTTGCTTTTGCCATGACGGAACCTATCAGTTTTGTGTATCTATATTACATATGAAAATAATCCACCATAGGTAGATTAAGTTGATTTTTTCAAATTTCAAATAGTTTTTTCTGACAGATAAAGGAAGCGTTTAAGGAGGTTCTTAAAACTGGTGCTGATAGGCAGAGTCGAACTGCCGACCTCACCCTTACCAAGGGTGCGCTCTACCAACTGAGCTATATCAGCATCACCATAAACTGGAGCGGGCAGCGGGAATCGAACCCGCATCATCAGCTTGGAAGGCTGAGGTAATAGCCATTATACGATGCCCGCGTTAGGAACCTGTTCTTAAAATACCTCTAACCGTCAAGAATAAAGTGGTGGAGGGAGCTGGATTCGAACCAGCGAAGGCTGAGCCGTCAGATTTACAGTCTGATCCCTTTGACCGCTCGGGAACCCCTCCACGATAATTCTTTACTAATGCACTTTCGGTAAAAAGGAAAGTGGTGCCGACTAACCGAGTCGAACGGTTGACCTACTGATTACAAGTCAGTTGCTCTACCAGCTGAGCTAAGTCGGCACTGCTTTAGTACGGGGCGAGATATTAGAGTAAGCTTTATTGGGATGCAACTATAAAATTAAAATAAATGAGAATTTATTGTTTAAATGCTCACAATTCAGGCAAAAACCGGCTTTTTTATAATTTATTGCTATTTTCATCTAATTCATACCAATAATTTAAGCCTTTAATAACCAACATTGGATCAAAAATACTCTCTTTGAATTGCTGTTGTAATAACGAACCATAACCACCGGCAAAAATAATTTGCGTATTTTTATCATTTAAATAAGGTTTAGCTTGGTTAATTGCTCCTATGGTGGCAACCAAGGCACCATTTTTTAAACCATTTGGGGTGTTTATTCCCAGTTGATTAGTAAATGGCGTATTTTCATCATCAAAAACGCGCTGGGTATTTTGCGTTAACGAGCGGGTCATTAAATCAAGGCCAGGTAAAATCCAGCCACCTAAATGCTGCCCGTCACAATTGAGTACATCAATTGTGGTAGCCGTACCGGCATCAACAACTATGCAGGCCTTATTTGGATACAAGGTAAAACTTGCAATAAGTGCCAGCCATCTATCTATGCCTAAATTATTAAAGTGCTCGTAAGCACAGGTGAGCCCACCTAGCGTTTTAGTTACTTTAGCTTCAAAGCAGCTAATACTATTAAAGGCGGCTTGCGCTAAAATAGCATTAAGTAGCTCACTGCGCCCTACGCAAGCATAAATAACGTGTGTAATTGCATGCCAAGGTAAATTATTTAAATCACATGCTTGAACTTGCTCGTTTTGCCACAGCTTAGCTTTAAGTGAAGTATTGCCTACATCAATAAGTAATTTCATAGTTGCGCCTTTCTGAGCGAAATTTCGCCGCCGTAATAGCTTTTTACTTCACCATCTTGGCGAATACGAATTCCGCCTTGTGAGTCTATTCCCTCACATATTCCGCGCCAACTACGATGTCCGGTATTTAGCTCTACACATTCACCAGCAAATGCATTTAAAGCATTCCATTGCTGATGCATGCTCTGTAAACCGCTTTCACTATACTGCTCTAAACGCTGCTCTAAATAATAAGTAAGCGAGGCAACCAACTGATTTTTATTAAGCTGCTGCGTATGTTGACTTAAATCAGTCCATGCTTGATCAATGTGCTGACTAAAGCTCTCTGGCATTTGTAAGTTAATACCTATGCCTATAACTAACTGACAAGGACCTTGCGGTTGCGCGTCGAGCTCAACTAATACGCCAGCGAGCTTTTGTTTATTGAGGTAAATATCGTTAGGCCATTTTAGCTCTACTTCTATGTTGTATAGCGCTTTAATAGCATCATATACAGCTAAGCCAACCACTATAGATACGCCCATAGCGGCTTGTATGCCATCATCTAAACGCCAAAAGTAACTATAATATAAGTTGGCTCCAAATGGCGACTGCCAAACCCGGCCCCGACGCCCACGCCCCAACTGCTGCATTTCGGCCACAATAACAGTACCCGATTCAAGCTCAGTTTTTGCTTGTATGCGGCGCATTAGCTCACTATTAGTGGAGTCTATTATGGGGTGTACTTCTACTTTGGCGGTAGTTGCACCTAACGCTTGATAGTGTTGTTGTATTTGCGCTTGGTTTAACAGTCCGACTTGGCTATTTAAGCTGTAACCTTTACCAGTTACCTTAAAAATATCTAAGCCCATTTCTTGTAAGCTTTTAATATGCTTACTAATAGCTGCGCGGCTAATACCCAGTTGCTCGCCTAATACCTGCCCTGAAATAAAACCACCTTGATTGAGGGCATTTAAAATGGCGAGTTTATTTCCATCGGGTGCTTTCATGGCGTTGGCTCCGCTGTAATATGGCATTCACTATTGTTATTAATTAAGCGTACTTCGTGCTCTAACATAATGTTGTAACGAGAAAATACGCTGTGTTGAATATGTTTAATCATCGCAATTAAATCGCTTCCTTGGCTTTGGCCGTAATTTACTAGCACTAGGGCTTGTTGTTTATGTACCTCAATACCTGCAATGCGGTAGCCTTTTAAACCCGCTTGCTCTATTAGCCAACCCGCAGCCACTTTATGGTGCTTTGCACCGTGTTTATAATGCGGTAAATCTGCAAAGGTTGTTAATAAGGCAGCTAAACATTGATTAGTAATAATGGGGTTTTTAAAAAAACTACCTGCATTAGGTAAGGTATAAGGATTGGGCAATTTGCTGTTACGTGTTGCTATTACTTGCTCAAATACCGCTTGTGGCGTAACGGCTGCAAGTTGCTGCAGCGGTCCATAACTCAATACCGGCTGCCACTCTTTAGGCAAGGCTAAATGCACAGTAGTGATCACCGCTTTATTTTTTAACGCGTGTTTAAAAATAGAATCGCGATAGCCAAATTCACATTGCGCATTATTTAAGGTATTAAAGGTTTTGTTTGCTATATCAAAATACTCAACCGACTCTACAAATTTAGCCAATTCAACTCCGTAGGCACCAATATTTTGCACCGGCGCAGCACCCACAGTACCGGGAATAAGCGCTAGGTTTTCAAGCCCGGGAATGTTTTTAGTCAACAGCTCGCTGACTAGTTGATGCCAGTTTTCGCCAGCGGCCACGCTAATTAAGTAATCGTTTGCGCGCTCTTTTATTTGTACACCTTGAGTTGCCATTTTAATAACAGTACCGGTGTAATCATTTAAAAATACCGTATTACTGCCCTCGCCTAATAGGCAAAATGGGGGCTTAAAGCTTTGCGTTTTAAGCTGCTCTAGGTTATTAATTTTAACAAATTGTTGGCATTGGCTGGTTAATGCAAATGTATGTAACGTTTGTAATGAGTGCGCCACAAAGCTCTCTAAATATACCGGTAACTAATCGCGTTAGTTTAACGCATTGTCGCAAATAGCGCATCTGAATGTAAAAATTGCTCAACCCGCCTCGCCAATCATGATATAAAACCAACACTTATTTATTTGTGTTCAGGGTAATTATGAAAATCACACCTCTTTTTTTAAGCCTAGCTATGGCTGGTATGTGCTCACAAGCAATGGCCAATGCTATTGATCAAAACTCGTATGCTAATCTTAATGACGTTATTACTACGCATTTAAACCTTGATTTAGATGTCGACTTTGCCGACAAGCAATTAGAAGGTTTTGTTGAGCACACCTTAGAATGGCAAAATAACAACAGTAAAACTCTAGTGCTCGATACTCGCGATTTAGATATTGATAAAGTAATGTATCAAACGCAAAACGGCACATGGCATAAAGCTAAATTTAGTTTAGCAACACGCGATGATGTTAAAGGCTCAAAATTAACTATTACTTTTAAAAGCCAAGCGCCAAAAGTACGTATTTACTATAATAGCCGCCCTGAAGCGTCTGGCCTACAATGGTTAACACCAGAGCAAACAGCCAGCAAAACACACCCGTTTATGTACAGCCAATCGCAAGCAATTCATGCACGTAGCTGGATCCCAGTACAAGACACGCCAGCAATGCGAGTAACGTACTCAGCGCGCATTCATACCCCTAAAGATATACGTGCGGTAATGAGTGCCGACAATAAAGACGCACTTTATAAAGATGGCGACTACATTTTTGATATGCCACAAGCTATTTCGCCTTACTTAATTGCTATTGGCGCAGGTAATTTAGAATTTAAAGCAATGTCGCATCAAACCGGTATTTTTGCTGAGCCAACTATTTTAGATGCTTCAGTTGCCGAATTTAACGACACCCAAGCGATGATCGATAAAACTAACGCACTTTACGGCGATTATGCATGGGGTCGTTACGATTTGCTTATGCTACCGCCAAGTTTTCCGTTTGGTGGCATGGAAAACCCACGCCTTTCGTTTATTACCCCAACCGTGGTTGCAGGCGACAAAAGCTTAGTAAATCTAATTGCCCATGAGCTTGCTCATTCTTGGTCTGGTAACTTAGTTACCAATGCAACCTGGGAAGATTTATGGTTAAACGAAGGTTTTACCTCGTACGTTGAAAACCGCATTATGGAAGAAGTATTTGGTCGCGACCGCGCAGTAATGGAACAAGCCCTTGATGCAGCAGGTATTCGCGCCCAAATTAAAACGCTTGATGCACCAGACACGCGCCTTAACTTAAAGCTTAATGGCCGCGATCCTGATGATGCGTTTAGCTCTGTACCTTATACCAAAGGGCAATTATTCTTAATTTACCTAGAAGAAAAATATGGCCGCGATAAGTTTGACGCCTTTGTAAAAACTTACTTTAACGAATTTGCCTTTAAATCTTTAACCACTGCACAATTTGTTACTTACCTAAAAGCTAACTTAATTGATAAGTACCCTGGTATTGTGAGCATGGATAAAGTAAATGAATGGATTTTTGCGCCAGGTTTACCAAGCGATACACCTAATCCAACATCAGATGCTTTTGATAAAGTAGATACAGCAACAGCTACTTGGTTAAATGGCGATATCACAGCAGCGCAATTGCCTACAGCTAATTGGTCGGTGCATGAATGGTTGCACTTTTTAAATAACTTACCGCGCGATTTAAGCCAAACACATATGAGCGAGCTTGATACTGCGTATAACTTAACGCAATCAACTAACGCTGAACGTGCCTTTGCTTGGTTTATGCTAGCGGTAGGTAATGGCTACCAGCCAATTTATCCGGCGCTTGATAAGCACTTAACCAGTATTGGTCGTCGCAAGCTAATTGTCCCGCTTTATAAGTCACTTATTGATAACGGCAAAAAAGACTGGGCACAAAGCGTGTACTTAAAAGCACGCCCGGGTTATCACCCACTAGCACATGGCACTATAGACGCATTATTTGAATAAATTATTCAAATAATAACGAGCTTAATAAGCGAGTGTTTAAAATACAAAAAGGGCCGACATTCGGCCCTTTTTTAATTGCATAAAAGCTACTTGGTTACTTTTTCTAAAAAGGCTTGTTGTTGAGCTGGGGTTGCTTGTTGCCACCAAAAGTCGAGCATTGCTGCTGCGCTGGGCATGCCCTTACCATTAATAGGTGCAACGAGTTTACTTACTTCGCTGGCGCTTGTTGCCATTGCCGTTGTATTACTAACTTGCTGTACTGGCACAGTGTTTGTAAGCTGGGCATTAGAAATTACACTTAATGGCGCAGCCAGTGCACTTCCTTTTGCTTTTAAGCTTACTTGTGGCGACTGTGCAAATACTTTAGCCGCAACCGCATTTTTGGCACGATTAAACTCTAAAATATAATCTTTACCCGCCTCAATAGTTACATTTACCCAAAATGGTTCAGACTCTACCACTTCGTGATCGTCGTAACCTAGGTCATACAAGTCAGTGTATTTAAGCTTTAATTTATAACTACCCGGTGCTAGCTCTATGTCATCAACACGGCTAAATATCGAGCTTTCAATAATACGTTCCCCAACTTGCAGAGGTACAAACTCTTCTGGAAAGTGAATATTTTCTGCCATGCTCGACACACTAAACAATAGCGCTGCGGCACTACCTAATAATATTGATTTACGCATATTTTCTCCTTTATTTGATTTCAGTTTGACACTGCTTGTAAAGTTTGTCATTAGTGGAGCTTACTTTAATCATACTTAATTAGGGGCCATATAATGAGCCAAGAGACTATTTTTACTAAAATAATTAATCGTGAGATCCCAGCTGATATTATTTATGAAGATGAGCATACTCTCGCCTTTAAAGATATAAACCCTCAGGCGCCATTTCACGCGCTTATTATCCCCAAAAAGGCAATTGCTACTATTAACGATGTAACGCCTGAAAACTCGCATTTAGTAGGTAATTTATATGTAGTAGCGGCTAAATTAGCCAAGCAACTTAACTTTGCCGACGATGGCTACCGAGTGGTCATGAATTGCAATGAACATGGTGGCCAAACCGTATATCATATTCATTTACATATGCTTGCAGGTAAAGAGATGGGCTGGCCTCCTTATCAAAACACCAAAAAAGTGGCGCTATAAACAGCTATTTATTTTATACAATTAGTTATAAGCTTTTTAGGTTGTTTTATTTTGTAATCGCAATCAATAAATAATTACTTATTTGCAACATTTTATGTTTAAATAATCATAATATCGTACTTGCTTTTTGCGTTACAACGCGACTTTCTAATACAAAAGGTGTGGAGGTCGTGGTAAACTTAATCATAAGCTTTATAAAAGAGTAAAAATAATATGAGCAGTTCAGCCTTTTTGTTATTAGATGAAGAGCCCATTAACACTATTGGTATTAACGTTTTAGAACCTTTGTTAAAAACGCAAGGTATTAGCGTAACCACAGGCACCAATATTTTAGATGTGCCTGTAGGAACACGACTTTTGTTTATCGAAACATCGAGCAAAGATGCGTGGGGAAAATTAAAAGAGCAACTGGTTAATTTACGGATTAAATGCGATATCGTATTATTTAATTTGGATGAAAACCCAGAGCTTGCTAATCGTGCCTTACTTAGCGGAATTCGTGGTGTATTTTACACCACAGATAACGCCGATGTATTGATGAAAGGTATTCGCTTACTACTTGAAGATCAACTTTGGTATCGCAGAGATATAATGTGTAATGCATTAAATCGTATGTTGCAGTTTAATAAAGATGCACTGCATAAGCTTACCGAAGGCGATATTGAGCCAGTTAAACTTACCAAGCGCGAAAAAGCCATAATTTCATTAATGAGTAATGGCTCAAAAAATAAAGAAATTGCTGAAGAGCTAAGCATTAGCCCTCACACAGTTAAAACTCATTTATACAGCGCATTTAGAAAAACAAAATGTCGTAACCGTATTGAGCTACTATCGTGGGCACAGCAGCATATTCCAGACGAAATACGTTAATTTAAACTTTAGTTTAAACACAAAACAGGCACATACGTGTCTGTTTTTGTATCTGGGCAAGCTTAATCAGCAAACTCAAACTTTAAATAATAAGTCGCTCCCCAGCAAATAAAATATACGTTTTAATTTCAATACAGTTCAATGTGTTAAACAATATATCGAGCTATTTTCGGTTAAGTAATTATTGTTATACTTTTAATCTAATAACACGCTATTGGTGCCTCAATGCTCGACTCTTTTACCCTATATTTTGCCAGTATCGCCGTTATGGTTGTAATGACCCTGCTAAATTTTTTAACCTGGCGCACCAATAAACACACTCCAGGCACTCTGCTTTATATTTTTTATCCTGTTTTATTGCTCGGCGTTATTATTGGCTTTACTCTGATCGGGCGAGTCCCTGAACTTGTCGCCATTAGCATTGCCAATATATTGATGTTTGCGGCCTCAATTGTGCATTGCCTTGCTATTAGCCAGTTTTTAGATTATCGCGGTATTGGCTTTAAACTTGTTTGTGCATTTACTGCTTTTAGCAGCGTAATGCTGGGTTATTACAGCTTTTTTTCGCCATCTATTCAAGATAGGCTGTTTATATCTGATATACAGCATATAGCTGAAGCTGCATTTTTACTGTTTATATTTATAAAGTATGCACGTAAGCCCTATCCCAACGGCAGCATTGTTTATATTATAATTTTAACTTTAGTTGCCGTAAGCTTTATTGCCCGCTCGATATTTATGCAAAAAATTGAGCAACATGACACCCTATTAAGCCCTTGGTTTAGCTCGTTACTTTTTTTAAACGGGGTTATAGCACCTATGTTTTATGCCGCTGGCATGGCACTGTTGTGTAATGAGCGCAGAGAGCAGCATCTTAATAAGCTCACTAAAAAAGCCCGTAAAGATCTAGAAATACGTGGGTTGTTTTTATCAACTATCAGCCACGAAATTCGCACCCCTTTAAACGGCATTTTAGGCAGTGCTCAGTTAGTTATGAACCAAACAAGTGATGCTCGCAATAAAGCCTATTGCGAGGCAATTATTAACTCTGCCGAATCCCTTAATTTACTGGTTGATAAAGTACTCGACTACGCCAGCCTTGATCAAAGCGACGAAGCTCTTTACGAAGAAGATATTGAGTTTAAAACTTGGATACAAAATTTATGCTTATTACTAAGCCCTCTGGCAGAGCAAAAGCAACTTAAGTTTGAGCTACTTTGCAATATACCCGATCAAGCCTGTTACTACTGCGATCAGCAAAAACTCAGACAAATTATTATTAACCTTGTGGGTAACGCAATTAAATTTACCGACCAAGGTAGCGTTAAAATTCAAATTGATCTAATCACTGAAAAACAACTTGAACACACTATTAAAATAAGCGTAAAAGACTCAGGCCCCGGCATCGAGAATGACGAAATAGCCTACCTAACCGAACCCTATGTGCAAAGTAGCGCCGGAAAAGAAAAAGGCGGTACAGGCCTTGGTTTAGCAATAACCAGCCGCTTACTCGAAAAACTGCATAGCAAGTTAGAAATAGCCAGTAGCCTAGGGAGTGGCAGCGTGTTTAGCTTTGATATTACGTGTGCGCTGGGCGAACTCAGCCTAGTAGCGCAACGTCATCAAAGTAAAGATTATTTAACCGGTTTAAAGGTGTTGTTAGTAGAGGATTTAGATTTAAATCAAAAAATAGCCGTAGAATTTATGGCCGACGACGAACATAAAATTAAGTTAGCAAAAGACGGTAAAACTGCAATAGAGTTAATGCAAGCGCATCATTTTGATGTAGTGCTGCTCGATATGAACCTACCTGATTTGACCGGCCAACAAGTACTTAAAACATTGGCTAAAATTGAGCATAAAAACCAGCGCACTCCCGTACTAGCCTTTACTGCAAGCTTAAGCCCTAGTGAGGTAAAAGAGTACTTAGCGCTGGGTATAAAAGACATTGTAGGTAAACCTATTAAACACCAAAAATTGCGCCAAGCACTAAGCGATTCACAGTCAACTAAAACGGCTACTGTAGCTGTAGATTTGGTTGATACTTTATATGACGCAAGCGCTAGCGAAACGCTTACCAGCTCTTTTAGTATTGATGAAGTGTCGTCTATTTATAACGAGTTTGTGCTCTCTACCCGCAGTAAACTAAATCACTGCCAAGCGCTCGTAGAACAACAGCCCGAGCAATGCATTAAATTATTACATCGCCAAGCCAATACCGCACTACAGCTGGGCTTTAACCGTTATGGTTTAGCGCTGAAAAAAATAGAGCGTCGTATGCTTGATAAAAAGCCGCTAAAAAACGCCATCAATGAAGCGCTCGACCTTTGGCAGCAAAGTTTAGAAGAGTATTTAAGGTGTGTACGCAAAGGGCTGCAGTAAAGCGTTGTTAGTTTCTGCCATATTTATCATCAAACCGTTCAATGTCGCTTTCATCTAAAATAGTGCCTGTTTGTACCTCAATTACTATTAACGGCGCATTTTTATTATTAGCCAAACTATGAATTTGCTTAGCGGCAATATAACAAGACTGATCTGCACTGAGTGTTAGTGCTTGCTTATCAATGCATACATCGGCAACCCCAGATACAACTACCCAATGCTCGGCACGATATTGATGGCGCTGCGTAGAGAGCTTAGCGCCGCTGTTTACGGTTATTTTTTTAACCTTAAATCCACTGCTTTCTACCAAGGTACGATAATTTCCCCACGGCCGATAAACAACTTGGTGGTGGGTTAACTTGTCAGTTTGCGTAAGCGCTACTTTTTTGAGTAATAACGGCAGTGCATCAAGCTCATTTTGATTCGCAATAAGTGTGGCATCGTGGGTATGAATAACAGCTAAATTACTTACCCCTAAGGTGGCAATAGTATGATCGGTTTCGCTTATTATTAGATTGTTTTTACTGTTTTGCGCTACATAATTAGCATTTACATTGTTGCCTTGCGGATCTTTTTTTAGCAACTTAGCAAGTGATGAAAAACCACCTACGTCACTCCAGTTTAAGGCAACAGGCATGACAACTACGTTATCACTGCGCTCTAAAATAGCATAATCTATGGAGTCACTCGGGCAAGCTTCGAGCGTTTTTGCACTGGGGCGTGTAAAGCCTAAGTCCTGACTAAAATTGGCGGCGTTAGCCACACAATTGGCAATTTTAGGTGCAAAGCGAGCCAACTCTTGTAAATACGCTGCAGCAGTAAACAAAAACATACCGCTATTCCAACTATAACTTCCATCTAACAGGTAGCTTGTTGCGGTGGTTAAGCTGGGTTTTTCTTTAAATTCAGCTACTTCAAAGCAGTCAGTACCGGTAATGGCGCTTCCTTGTTTTATATACCCGTAACCTGTGTGTGGCTCGGTAGGCGTAATAGAAAAGGTAACTAATTTACCTTGCTCAGCTAATATTGTCGCGCCGTGTAACTGCTCGGTGAGTAAGTTAAAATTATTTATATGATGATCCGCTGGCATAACTAACAGTGGCCCTGTTATGCCATTTTGTAGCGCATAATGCGCAGCTAAAGCAATTGCTGGGGCAGTATTTTTACCTGTGGGTTCTAAAAGTAATACGCGCGGATTTGCACTAGCAGCTTGCTCAGCGGCAATAAATCGGTGCTGTTCGTTACACACTAAAATAGCTCGATTGAATACCCTACCGGTTACCCGTGTTAGGGTATTTTGTAATAACGACTGCCCAGTAGGTTCAGCATCGAGTAAGGGTAAAAACTGTTTTGGCATTGCTTGGCGCGACAACGGCCATAAACGAGAGCCAATGCCGCCCGCTAAAATAACTGGAGTAATTAAAGAGTTGTTCATAGTGCTGCCGCCAATAAATATCAGCGGCTATTTTAACACTTAATTAGCCGCTGGCTAATTTAAGCTGCTTTATACTAAGTTAAAAGCATCCGCATCTAAATGCGCCGGAAATTTAGCCTTAAAGTCATTTAATGGTGCTTTGTGCAAAGTAGTGGTTATTAGCGCTTGGCTATTATCTGCAGCTTTTACTAAAGCATCACCTTTAAAGTCATATACCGCTGTGCCACCATTGTGAGCAACACCATTGGCATCATCACCAATGCGATTTACCCCAACCACATAACATACATTTTCCATCGCTCGCGCCATTAATAATGTATCCCAAACATGGCGTCGCACTGCGGGCCAATTAGCAATATTAATCATTACATCGTAATCGTTGTTATTGCGCTGAAATACCGGAAAGCGTAGGTCGTAGCACACTTGTGGTAATAGCTTAAAGCCATTAAGAGTAAACACTTTGCGAGCTTGTCCTGCTACTACAAAGTCGCCTTCGTTGCCTAAACAAAACAAATGACGCTTATCGTAAAAGTCTACTTCTCCATTGGGCTGCACCCAATAAAACCGATTGGCCTTTTTACTGCCTTGCGTAACAAATACTGAGCCTGCAATTACTGCGTTATGTTTATGCGCTTGCGCCTTTAACCAGGTAAGTACTTTGCCGTTTTCAGGCTCAGCGCAATCTAAGTTTATTGCAAAGCCTGTGGCAAAGGTTTCGGGCAGTAAAATCAAGTCTGACTGCTGAGTCACTGCATCTAGCTGCTTATTAAACATAGCTAAATTAGCGTCTTTATCGAGCCAGTGTAGTGAGCTTTGCAATAATGTAAGTGTTAAAGTTGACATAGTTTTGTGCCGCCCTCTTTTAAGTTTTTAGTGTTTTTAGCTAAACCAACTTAATTGTTATTAGAGTTTGATAAAACATACCTTATGCTGGTAGCTTAGTTATTAACACTCTATATCCTTAATTGTGGTTTTGCACGCAAAGCGGTGCTACCATCACTTAAGATAGAAGTTTAGCCGTCTAAATACAATTAACTGATGCTCGTTTGTGAGGAATATATGCAAAACAACAATACCGCTATTTCGCAACTTATTGAAGCTGGGAAGTGGGTTAGCCAAAAAGAGTGGATACCCGCAACCGGTGGGAATTTTTCAGCAAGAACTGAGTCGGGCTTTGTAATAACAGCTAGTGGCCAAGATAAAGGCAAGTTGACCAATGAGCAATTTTTACAGCTAGATCTACAAGGCAAGCCTTTGGCAGGAACAAAAAAACGCTCAGCCGAAACACAACTGCACTTGAGCTTGTATCAGCTAATTCCCGAAGCGCAATGTGTACTGCACACGCATTCTGTTGCGGCTACCGTGCTTTCGCAAATAACAAAAAGTCATAAACTCGATTTAACTGGCTACGAAATGCAAAAAGCTTTAACCGGTTTTACCTCGCATTTAGAAACCCTAAGCATTCCTATTTTTAATAACGACCAAGACATAGACCATTTAAGTTTATTGGTAAGCGACCATCATTTACACACCCCTATTGAACACGGAGTGCTTATACGTGGCCATGGTTTATATGCTGTAGGGCGAAATATTGATGAAGTTCGTCGTCATTTAGAAGTGCTGGAATTTTTATTTAGCTGTGAATTAGAGCGTTTAAAAATTACCGGCATTCAAGCAAATAATAAATAAATAAATAAAATTAAGGCCCATTGTTATATTACGTAACAATGGGCCTTAATTAATGACCTAATAAATATTGAGTGCATAAAAAAGCAGCTTAGTTTAGTGCGCTTAAGCACTCATATATTTAATGCTCACTGTGTTATTTATAATTTTCGTAAATTTTATCTAATGGCTCTGAAAGACCACTTTCTTGAACTATACGCACATGTTCACGTTTTAACTCTCGCGCACTAGATACGCCGCACGAGTGCGCGATTAAGCCCGCTCCATAGTGCACATACTTATTATAGTTTGCCACACGCTGTGCTTTGTCTGCCACATTTAAGCCACGTTGCAGGCGCTTGTCGTGCGTGGTGATCCCTGTAGGGCAAGTGTCTTTATTACATTGCATTGCTTGAATACACCCTAGTGCAAACATATGGCCGCGAGCAGATACAACAAAATCAGCCCCCAGTGCTAATGCCCATGCAACTTTAGAGGGTACGATTAACTTACCTGAGGCAATAACCTTTACTCGCTCTCTGAGCCCATGTTTTTCTAACAAGTTAATTACTAATGGCAAGCTTTCTCGCAGTGGTAAGCCCACTGAATCTAATAATGACTGTGGTGCGGCGCCTGTGCCACCGTCTGCACTATCAATAGTAATAAAGTCGGGCGCTGACTCAATACCGCGATGATTTATTTCAGCGAAAAGAGTTTCTAACCAAGTATACTCACCAATTACCGCTTTAAAGCCGGTTGGTTTACCGGTTGCGTTACGTACGGTTGCCAACATATCAAGAATATCTGACGGCTTTTTAATTTCAAGGTGGCCATTAGGGCTAATTGAATCTTGCCCTTCGGGAATACCGCGTATTTTTGCAATTTCAGCGTTAACTTTTCGCCCTGGTAACATACCGCCTTTACCTGGTTTAGCGCCTTGGCTTAGCTTTATTTCAAACATTTTTACTTGTTCGTGAGCTGCTATTTCTTTTAATTTAGCAGTGCTTAAATTGCCATTATCGTCGCGCACACCGTATTTAGCAGTACCAATTTGAAATACAATATCTCCCCCGCCTTCTAAATGATACGGGCTTAAACCGCCTTCACCGGTATTATACCAACAGCCAGCAAGCTTAGCTCCTTTAGATAAAGCACGTACTGCAGGTTTTGACAAAGCACCAAAACTCATACCTGAAATATTAAATATTGAATTAGTGGTGTAAGGTGTTTTACAGTAAGGGCCTAAAGTCACATTACTAGGATCGAGCGCTTCTTCATCTAAAGTAGGAAATGCACAGTTCATAAACATCACTGTACCGGTTACTTCAAGGCTTTGAGTCGAGCCAAACGCAGCAGTATGATCAACATCTTTTGCAGCGCGATATACCCAACTACGTTCAGCACGATTAAACGGCATTTCTTCTCTATCAAGTGCGAAAAAGTACTGGCGGAAAAATTCTCCTTGGCGCTCAAAAAAATATCGAAACCGACCAATTACCGGATAGTTGCGCCTAATTGCATGCTTTGTTTGGGTTATATCTCTAAAATAAAAAATAATAACCGATAAAACTATAAACCCTAATACAACAATAAAAAGGCTCGCAAATACATTAATACTTAGAACTATAAAATTGTTCACTCAAAACCCCTCTGCAGTACTTTTTCGCCAATAAATGAAAATGGCTTCAATAGACAAATGCGCATATCACTTATTATAGATGATATGCGCATTTTATTAATTTATAACCCTAGGGTCTGTTGACCTTTGCGGATTGAAATTTGTTCAAACTAGGGGCGATTTAATCACGGCGCGAGGTTTGTAACCTAGTGGGCTAAGTAAAAACCGAGCAAAGCTTCCGCGTCCTGCTCACGCCCCTTACCTACATCCATGTAGGCAACAAAGAGTCAATCGCCCCTAGGCAGAACCCTTCGGGCAGCGCATGTTTGGCATTGATGCTACGTTATCGCCTATTTATGGGGAGTAACCACACCACATAGGCTCTGCCTTGCCTAAATACCAAACACACTGCTGCAAATTTAACCTTGAAAGATAAACAGACCCTAATATAAGCCATTACGATTGATGCGGATTAATTAAATATCCTGTTTAGCTAGTTCGTTTTTAATATACAAACGAATTTGCTGCTCAAGTACAGATAACGGTACTGAACCATGGCGTAGCACTTGATGATGGAACTCTCGCACATCAAATTTTTGGCCAAGGGCCTGCTCCGCTTCTTTACGTAAGCGCTTAATAGTTAATTCTCCAATTTTATACGATAACGCCTGCGCAGGCCATGAAATATAACGATCTGTTTCAGTTTTAACGTTGTGCAACGACAAAGCAGTGTTATCGCCCATAAAGTTCATCGCGCGTTCACGGCTCCAGCCATACATATGCATTCCCGTATCAACAACTAAACGTGCAGCGCGCCACATTTCATAGGTTAAACGTCCGAAACGGCTATATGGATCTTGATAAAACCCAGCTTCTATTCCTAAGTACTCAGAATAAAGCCCCCACCCCTCGCCAAATGCTGATAAATAAGCATCACGACGATAACTCGGCAAATTTTCTAGCTCAGCATTAAGTGATATTTGTAAATGGTGCCCTGGTACAGCTTCATGCAGCGTTAACGCCTCTAGCGCGTAAAGAGGTCGCTTATCTAGCGCATAAGTGTTTACCCAGTAATAACCAGCTTGATCGTCGCGGCTCGAACCCGAGTAACGCCCTGTAGTATATTTAGGAGCAATATTGGCGGGAACAGCCACTACGCCATAAGGTTTGCGCGGCAAGGTATGAAATAATGTAGGCAGTTGCGCATCCATTTTTTTAGCAATATAAGCAGCTTCTTTTAGTAACTGCTCTGGAGTAGTTGCGTAAAACTGCGGATCAGTACGTAAAAAGTGGATAAATTCAGCGAACGTGCCTTTAAAACCAACTTCATTTATTACCTCTTCCATTTCGCTACGGATACGTGCCACTTCTTTTAGGCCCAACTCATGAATTTCTTTTGGGGTCATATCTGTAGTGGTGTAATGCTTGGCGCGATTAGCATAAAAAGCAGCCCCATTAGGCGTTGCCGAAATACCAATACTGTCTCGAGCACCTGCTTGATACTCTTCAGTAAAAAAGGTGAGGTAATCTTTATATGCTGCTATTACTTGTTCTTTAATTATTGTTTTAGCTTGGAGTTGCAGCTCATAAAATTCGCTGCTACTTAAGCCTGCAGTATTCGTTAAAAATGGCTGATAAAATTCAGATTGTGTTACATCATCAACAATATAAACACTAATTGAATCTTCATAACCTTTAAGTACAGCTTTAGGCTGCGTTAACCCTATTGCTAAACCTTGTTTCATCCAATAAATATTTTGCTCAAAAAAGCGTGGTACCTGAGCTAATCGCGCTAAATAATTTTTATAATCTTGTAACGTTTTATATTGTGAACTTTTAACCATAAACAACAAGCTTGAATGAAACCCATATTCAGATGTAAGCGGCATATAGTGGGCATTAAATACATACTCATCCACGCTATTTTGCACTTGAGCACGCAAAATACTAAAGTTAATCCGATTTTCATCACTTAACTTATCAATGTTTACCGTATCTAAATCGGCAAGTAGCTGGGTATTTTTTTTATATTCTTGCGCTAAATACTCGGCAGTTAAGTTAGGTAGTAAGTAGCCATCTACACCCTGAGGATTATTATAAGGGCTAGCATCTTGTCTATTTTGCACAATGTTTTCGGCAACTTGAGTAAATTGCTTATCGGCATTAAGTGAGGTTGTTTGGCATGCACTTAAGGTGCATAAAAAAGTAATTCCCAGTAGCGAGTGGCGTAATGGTCGAGATAAAAGTTGATTCATTATTATATAGCTTCACAATTAAATAGATTTTGTAAACCTATCGCAGGCTAAATAAATAGCAAGATAAATACGACCAAGCACGCAAAAACTAATACGACTGATATAAGCAGGTTGGTATTTAATAACCAATAATAAAACATGCTTTTGAATGAAACAAAAAGTAATTGATGATAAAAGCAGCCATTATGTTGCTAAAGTTACAATTTAGATAACTAACTGTCGTTTTTACTTTTAAATAACCGATATAATGATTATGGTACAAGTGCTTGGATGCGAAACGCTTCATTGGATGAGTTTATAAATTAATACGCATATGTATTTAGTTGGTATTTGCAAATGATGTTCCATGACTCTATGGCTGTAGCACAAGATAAAATGACAAAAGTGTGTGTATTTTTAGAGCGCCATGTTTTGCCACCTACACCACTTAATTATCAGGTTGTTTATACTTATATTAGCCAAGTAAACAACGACCTTAATAGCGCCATTGAGCGCGCTATTGCAAGTAACACTCTTATTGACAGTTTATTTACCGAGCAACTCTATTTTGAGCATTTAAATCAAGGCCATGCCACTGAAGTGTCGATGATAGAGAATGTTAATGGGGTAATTAACTCGCTGTCTAAAAGCGCACAACACACTGAAAAACAATTTATTAATTTTGCCGGCCATATTAGCGAGTGTATGCATTCGCTTGATGAAAATAACATTAAAAATAGCCGGATCGCACTTACAAGGCTAGATCAGCAAACAGCAACACTGTTAACGCAACACAAACAGTTTAAACAACAATTAAGTAATGCTAAACAACTCCACGAAAAAACTAAAAAGCAGCTTAACACCCTGCGTAAACAACATATTATTGATAGTCAAACTGGCTTGTATAAACGCCATTATTTAACCAAGCAAGTGCAAATATGGGCAAATCAACATAAACCGGTTTGTGCTATTGCTATTCAAATAGACAATTTAGATCACTTTATTGATAACTTTGGCGATGTAATCGCAGAAGCAATTTTAAGCAAAGTGGCTAAACAAGTACAAAAATATGTGTTTCAAAGCGGCCTAGCGGGGCGTACTGCAAAAGATCAATTTACTGTACTACTTACCGACGTAGATTGTGAAACAACCAATTTAATTGCAGAAAAAGTACGCGCTGGTGTTGCAAAGCTGCGCTTTATCAGCTCAAAAAACGCGCTGGCATTACCTGCAATTAAGCTCTCTTTGGGGATTGCACAGCAACAACAAGCTGACTTTGAGCAATTAACTAAAAGTGCTTCTAATGCGGCATTTAAAGCACGCTCTTTAGGGCAAAATAGCTTTACTGCGGAGCATTAATTAGCTGATAAATCATATTCAAATTGCACCTTCAGGGCACAATCAAGTACACTAGTCTTTATTACCACGATAGAGATTAATGATGAGCGAAACACCACAAAAGACCACGCATTTTGGCTATAAAACGGTAGCCGAAAACGATAAAGCCTCAATGGTTGCAGACGTATTTCATTCAGTTGCGGCAAAATATGACGTAATGAATGACTTAATGTCTTTTGGGGTACATCGTTTATGGAAACGTCAAACAATAGCCAGCTCTGGCGTTCGTAAAGGCCACCATGTTTTAGATTTAGCCGGTGGTACGGGCGATTTAACTGCAAAATTTAGCCAACTAGTCGGAGAAACCGGTCAGGTTATACTCGGTGATATTAACTCGTCTATGTTAAAAGTGGGCCGTGAAAAACTCCATAATTTAGGCTTAGTTGGCAATATTGACTACGTGCAAATGAACGCTGAAGCCTTACCATTCCCAGATAATAGCTTTGATCTGATCACTATTGCATTTGGTTTACGTAATGTAACCGACAAAGACAAAGCATTACGCTCAATGTACCGCATTTTAAAACCAGGCGGGCGCTTACTGGTATTAGAGTTTTCAAAGCCAGAGCATGAAATACTCAGTAAGGCATACGACTTTTATTCATTTAACTTATTACCAACTATGGGTAAGTTAGTGGCAAACGACAGCGAATCGTACAAGTATTTAGCTGAGTCGATTCGTATGCATCCAGATCAAGACACGCTTAAAAGCATGATGTCTGATGCAGGCTTTGAGCAAACCACTTATCAAAACTTAACCGGTGGTATTGTTGCGCTGCATCGCGGCTTTAAATACTAAGGTAAATAATTATGGCGCTTGAGCAAGCAACCGAAAAAAATTCTACTGAGGCTCCCTCAACTGATTTTTTTATGTTACCCAACTTAGTACTTTCGCTCGTGGAGCGAATACTTAATCAAGCACTTAAACTCGATACAAGCCTATCGGGAAAGTTGGCAGCAGTTAAGCATCAGCGCTTAGTCGTTGATGTTAGGGGCTCTCAGCTAAAGCTGCAGCTAGTGTTTAGCGACAAGCAACTTCATTTATATAGCGCAACCAGTGATACAGACGCAGATTGCATGATTAGCGCCGACCTTAACACCCTGCTTGCGCTAAAAAACCCAGCCATGCTTACCCAGCTAATTCGCCAAGACAAACTTGATTTACAAGGCGATTTAAACATAGCTCAAACCTATAGCAATGCATTTTCAACACTAGATATAGATTGGCCTGAGCAGCTTTCATCGCACCTTGGTGATGCTCCCGCACAACAATTATATTTACACTTCAAAACGCTCCAGCAACACGGCAATAAAGCAAAAGCGCAGTTAAGCCGCACCCTAACAAGCTTATGCCAAGATGAATTGGCAATTACCATTCATCCGTTAGAGCTTAAACAATTTAAACAACAAAACCGTGAGCTTAAAGGCCAAGTTGCTGCTATAGAACAACGTATTAATGCCTTACTAACCACTTTGACTACCCGCTAAGGATTTTTTGTGTCAACTGCACGACTGTATTACATCACTAAAACACTGCTTAGCTACGGATTAGATGAGTTAGTGCCAAAACATAAAATCCCTTGGTTTGCGAAAATAGCCCGAGGTAGTTTATTTTGGCTGCGTAATCAGCATAAAGATAAGCCCGCCGGGCTGCGATTACGTTTAGCCCTACAACAGCTTGGCCCAGTATGGGTTAAGTTTGGCCAAATGCTTTCTACGCGTCGTGACTTACTGCCGCACGAAATTGCATTAGAGCTGGCATTTTTGCAAGATCAGGTTGAACCTTTTCCCGGCGAACTTGCACAAAAAATAATAGAAAAAGCTCTCGAAATTAATGACATAAGCGAGCGTTTTAGTGAGTTTTCACAAACACCACTGGCGTCGGCATCAATAGCACAAGTACATACCGCAACGTTAGTTGACACAAATGGTATAGAGCAAGATGTAGTTATTAAAGTAATCCGCCCTAACATTAATCAACAAATTAACGCCGACTTAGCCTTAATGGAAAAGCTCGCTAAGGTGTTAGCAAAAGTACACCACGAGTCAAAACGTCTGCGTCCTGTGGAAGTAGTAAAAGAGTACAAAAAGACTCTACTTGATGAACTTGATTTAATGCGCGAAGGTGCAAACGGCATTCAACTTAAACGTAACTTTGAAGACTCAGATTCGCTTTACATCCCTACCGTTTATAGCGATTACAGCCGCCACAATATATTAGTAATGGAGCGTATTTATGGTATTGCGGTATCAGATACTGATGCTTTATTAGCGCAAAACACCAATATGAAACTACTGGCTGAGCGTGGCGTTGAAGTGTTTTTTACCCAAGTGTTCAGAGACAGCTTTTTTCATGCTGACATGCACCCAGGTAATATTTTTGTTTCTCGTGAGCACCCCGAAAACCCTAAATATATTGGTATAGATTGCGGTATTGTAGGCACCTTAAACAAAGAAGATAAACGCTATTTAGCGGAAAACTTTATAGCCTTTTTTAATCGTGATTATCGCCAAGTTGCGCAGTTGCATGTGGACTCGGGTTGGGTACCGCCCGACACCAGTATTGAAGAGTTTGAATTTGCTATTCGCACTGTCTGCGAACCTATATTTAATAAGCCTTTAGCTGAAATTTCGTTTGGTCATGTATTGGTTAATTTATTTAATACTGCAAGGCGCTTTAATATGCAGGTACAACCACAATTGGTATTACTGCAAAAAACCTTACTGTATGTTGAAGGTTTAGGCCGCCAGCTTTATCCACAATTAGATTTATGGAAAACCGCTAAGCCCTTTTTAGAAGACTGGGTTAAGCAACAAGTTGGTCCGTTATCGGTTATAAAGCAAATGTATGCACAATTACCCTTTTGGGCCGAAAAAATGCCAGAGCTGCCCGATCTAATTTATCAAAGCTTAAAACGCCCATCACAAATTCAAGTACAGGCTCCGAAGAGATCTCATAAACCTTTGGTTTTAGGTTTGTTTAGCAGTGCGGCTATGGTTATTGCTGCATTATTTTATTTACAGCACGATTTAATTGCTGCAAGTATCGCTATAAGTAGCGCTATTATTGGTTTTATAGCAGCATGGCGTAGCACATAAACTAAGTGCTATTTACATTTTTAGGCGTATAATTAGTATTTAAAATATACACTTTATAATTATGAAAACGGGAGATAAACATGGGATTTGGCGGTATTAGTCTTTGGCAGTTATTGATTGTATTAGCAATTATTGTACTTTTGTTTGGCACTAAAAAATTACGCGGTATTGGTGGTGATTTAGGTGGAGCAGTTAAAGGCTTTAAAAAAGCAATGTCTGACGAAAAAAATACAGATAAAGAAAAGCCAGAGCAGATTCAAAAATCAGAAGAAAGTGCACCGCTTGATTCTGCCCATACTGAAAAAAATAAAGACAATAACAAGGTTTAATTAGCATGGGGATGTGGGAGCTAATTGTTGTTTTAATTGTTGGTTTAGTGGTGCTTGGTCCAGAGCGTTTACCTGTAGCAATTAGAACGGTAAGCCGCTGGATAAAAACTGCAAAGTCGCTTGCTAACTCAGTGAAAGCTGAAGTGAGCGAAGAGTTGCGTGTGCACGAATTACACGAAAACCTTAAAAAAGCGGAGCAACAAAACTTAACCGATTTAAGTCCTGAACTACAAAGTTCACTAACTGAACTACAACAGGCCGCTCAGTCTGTGACCCACAGTTATAAAAAAAATCAAATCGATCCCTCTAATAAGCAAAATATTGATGATACAAAGTGAAATTAATTTCTCATTTTGTGGTCAACTTACTAAATGGTATAAAAAATAATGGCTGAGGAAGTAAAATCGGGGTTTGTCGCGCATTTAATTGAATTACGCGATCGGCTGATTAAATCACTATTAAGCATTTTAGTTATTTTTATTGCAATAGTGTATTTTGCAAACGACATTTATACATTTGTTGCAGCGCCATTAATTTCACATTTGCCAAGCACTGCAACCATGATAGCAACTGATGTCACAGCGCCATTTTTTGCCCCTTTTAAACTAACGTTATTTGTCGCATTATTTGCCTCTATTCCGTGGATATTACACCAGGTTTGGGGTTTTATAGCTCCGGGATTGTATAAGCACGAAAAACGCATGTTAATGCCAATACTCGCCTCAAGCATCTTTTTGTTTTATGGTGGTATTGCCTTTTGCTACTTTGTAGTACTGCCAATTATTTTAGGCTTTTTTACCAGTGCGGGTCCTGCAATGCTCACCTTAGCACCGGATATTAGTAGCTACTTAGGGTTTGTACTAAAACTATTTTTTGCCTTTGGTGTCGCTTTTGAAATTCCAGTAGCCATTATGCTGCTGTGCTGGAGCGGCGCTACAACAACGCAAAGCTTAAAAGAAAAACGTCCCTATATTGTAGTGGGTGTTTTTGTAGTAGCGATGTTTTTAACACCGCCCGATGTATTGTCACAAACTTTATTAGCGCTACCTATGCTTATTTTGTTTGAGCTAGGCCTAATTTTAGCTAAATTTTATACCGCTAAACCACAACAAGAATCTGAGGAATAACATGAACAAAAAACTACTCTCACTATTAGTTTTGTTAAGCGCACCGACTTTTGCAGCCACAGCTATTAACGAGCAAGCACTGCAAGCATGTAGCTTTATTGAAAACGACTTTAACCGCCTGCTTTGTTACGATAATACGGTTGCCGGTAAACCGCTGAGCAAGCCTACTGTAAATAAAACACTCTCACCAACAAATACAGAAGCCACCGCACCTGTTGCTGTAGCGGTAACACAAGCAGAAGAGTTTGGTTTAGAGCATAAAAATATTGCGAAAGAAAATGACAGCTCTATTAGCTCAACTGTATCAGCCATTAAAGAAGCAGCTTATGGTGAGTTAATTATTACTCTAGAAAACGGCCAACAATGGCGCCAAATTGGATCTGACGGCATAACGCTAAAAGAAGATGACAACGTGGTTATTAGTCGTGGTGTATTTAATTCTTTTTTATTAAAAAAAGAAGGTCAAAACCGCTCTATACGCGTTAAACGTACTCAATAATGCCATACAGCTTAATTGATGCTGGGGTTAATTTAACTAACCATCAGTTTGATGAACAGCATCAAGATATTATTGCCCGCGCTAATGCTGCGGGAGTAAAGCATATGCTGATTATAGGCTGCGATGTAGCAGCCAGTGAGCAGTCGCTTGAGCTGGCTATAGAGCATCAGCAATTTTCTACAGCAGGCGTACATCCTCACGATGCTAAATCGGCTACTGATGAGCTTGAGACACAACTCACTCAACTTGCAAGCCATAAACAAGTTATAGCCATTGGGGAGTGCGGCCTTGATTATAACCGTGATTTTTCGCCTCGCGATGTACAACGAAGCGTGCTTAGGCGCCAGCTTGCCCTAGCTGAACAGCTAAACTTACCTGTATATTTGCATGAACGTGATGCCAGCGAAGACATGCTCAGTATTTTAAAAGAATTTAATGTACGCGGCGTATTACATTGCTTTACAGGTAACGCTCAGGCATTAAAAAGCTACTTAGCGTTAGGGCTTTATATCGGCATTACCGGCTGGGTTTGCGATGAACGCCGTGGAAAAGAACTACAACAATTAATCCCCAGTATCCCTCTTAATAAACTGTTAATAGAAACTGATGCGCCTTTTTTGATTCCGCGCACCGTTAGCCCAAAGCCTAAATCTCGCCGTAATGAACCTGCATTATTAACTTATGTGTGCGAAACAATTGCCCAATTATATAACCTTACTCCTGAGGCAATAGCGCAGCAAACTACTCTAAACTTTTATAATGTTTTTGGTTTAAAAGCTAAGTAATGAAAGTTATTGGGGTGTTATTAAGCTTATTAACTATCCTTTTTGCTGGTTTAGCAGCCGCTAATACGATAGAGATCGATGAGCAGTTTACATCTGAAAAAATTAACTCTATTTATTATTCTTTTGCGCCTACATCCATAGCAACCGCCCAGCAGAGCGATCTTAAACAGTGGCAAACGTTAACCAACAAACCACTTAATTTAGGGATTGAACAACGCCCTGTTTGGATCCAATTTACAATTAAAAATACGCTCAATACGCGTGTAACGCCAATACTCTCTATCGATAATCCGCTATTAAATGAAGTACAGGTATATCACTTACTCGATAAGCGACGATCCTCCTCAATAAATATTAATGCCCCTCCTTTCCTGCCACAACAACAAATAAAAAACGAACCTTTGCTGGTAAAATTAACGCTTCCTGCTCGCAGTAATACCACTGTTATCGTTAAAGTGAGCAATAGCTCAGGGTTACGCGTGCCTTTAACCTTATGGCAGGCAGATGCGCTCTTTACATATAAAAGTAAGCTTAATTTACTTTACGGATTATTAATTGGCTTTGTTTTTTCTTTAGCGATTAGCTGTCTTATTTTATATGCTTTTTCGCGTAAGCAATACTTTGCTTACACGGGCGCTATAACATTAATGCTCAGCATCTTATTATATTTTATTTGTGGCTTTAGTTTCATCCACACACGTTCTGCGGGCACAGTACAACTTATGATCCCCATGTTGGTGATGCTGATAACTATACTTTTCTTACCTCTACAGCAACAGGTATGCCAGCCTAAAACCGTTACATGGTTTAAAGTGCAAAAAATTATAATAGCTATATATGCACTGCTTATTGCGTTTATTTGGCTTTTTCCCACACTTGTTGTCACCTTATTTTGCCTTATTACCACTCCCATTGTTTTAGGCTACTATGTTGTAACAACCTTACTTTGTATTCGCCAAAACCCATCAGAACCCCAAAAAGCACTTTTGCTAGCTTTATGCAGCTTTTTAGCCGCAATTGTTTATTTTATTATTACTGTTTCAGGGCTTTATATATTTACAAACAGTAGAGTGGCTTTTGTGTTTATTTGCTCTCTTAGCTGCGCTTTCTCCCTTGGATATGCGGTGATGAAACTCTTTATTTTACAGCGCGATGAACAAGTAACTACTCAACAAACCTTAATAGCCAAAAGTGCTGCCCAAGATGCCTTATTACATGAGCGGCTATCTTTACAAGAAAGCGTGCGTCAAGAGCTCGAAACACAAGTAGATGAGCGTACTTTTGAGTTACAAGTAACGCTAAGAGAACTAGAAGAAAAAAACCGTGAGCTTGAACAGCTAAACATGGAAGATCCCTTAACTGGTATTAAAAACCGACGCTTTTTTGATAAAAAATTAGTGATGGAGTTGCGCCGCTCGCGTCGCGAACAAACACCATTAAGTGTTATTATGCTTGATATAGACAAATTTAAGGTAATAAACGATACCTATGGCCACCTAACTGGCGATCAGGTTATTCGTACTGCTGCTGATACTATTAAAAAGCAATTACAGCGCCCGCTTGATGAAGTAGCACGTTACGGCGGCGAAGAATTTGTGGTGTTATTACCCAATACCCAAAATGATGGCGCGATAGCCATTGCTGAAAAAATTCGCCACGCTATTGCTACTAATAATGTGCATGTGGCTGGCACTACTATTTCATTTACAATCAGCGCGGGAGTGTATACTAGCGTTGCTGAAGATATAAATAATCCTGAAATTTTTACCGAACGTGCCGACAAAGCACTGTATTTTGCCAAGCAGCATGGTCGTAACCAAGTGATTAATTTTCCAATCCCACAATCCCAAAGTAGGAGCGTATAAATATGGCCCAATCTGGTCTAGATCTTTTCCCATATACTCGCATGCGCAGAATGCGCCGCGATGATTTTTCACGCCGTCTTATGGCTGAAAACCAGCTTAGCGTTAATGATCTTATTTATCCGGTATTTGTACTCGAAGGTAAAAACCGTCGTGAAGCAATTGAATCAATGCCCGGTATCGAGCGCTTATCAATTGACTTACTGCTTATAGAAGCCAAAGAACTGGTTGAGCTCGGTGTGCCCGCCATTGCTATTTTCCCGGTAACACCGGCCGACAAAAAGTCATTACATGCTGAAGAAGCGTATAGCGATGATGGTTTAGCACAACGTACAGTACGTGCATTAAAAGAAGCATTCCCTGAGTTAGGTGTAATTACTGATGCCGCGCTAGACCCGTTTACCACCCACGGACAAGACGGCATTATTGATGAAAGTGGCTACGTAATTAACGACATCACAACTGACATACTAGTTAAGCAAGCACTGTCGCACGCCCGAGCAGGTGCTGACGTTATTGCCCCTTCGGACATGATGGATGGCAGAATTGCCGCTATTCGCGAGGCACTTGAAGCCGATGGCTACATTCACACTCGCATTATGGCTTACTCAGCTAAATACGCCTCAAGCTATTATGGCCCATTTAGAGACGCGGTAGGCTCTGCCAGTAACTTAAAGGGTGCTGATAAAAAAACCTATCAAATGGATCCAGCTAATTCTGACGAAGCCATTCGCGAGGTCGCGCTTGATTTGCAAGAAGGCGCCGACATGGTAATGGTTAAACCTGGCATGCCATATTTGGATGTTGTACGCCGAGTTAAAGATGAGTTTGGCGTGCCAACCTTCGCTTATCAAGTAAGTGGGGAATACGCTATGCACAAAGCTGCTATTGATAACGGCTGGTTAGCTGAAGAGGCCACTATCATGGAGTCGTTACTGGCGTTTAAACGTGCTGGCGCCGACGGCATTCTTACCTATTTTGCTAAGCAAGCTGCACAATACTTAGCTAAAAAGTAAGCCTTACAAGGCGGGCAACAAGCCCGCCTTACTTTGCATTTACAATCATTCACACTGAATATTATTTTTGTAATATTTATTCTCTAAACTAATATCCTATCTGGAATTATAAACGGGAATAATGACCAATGTTTAAAACAAAAATAACCCCATTAGCGCTTATTATTGCAAGCATTAGTGCATCAGCCTCTGCCGAACTGATAATTTCTGAATATGTTGAGGGAAGTGGCTTTAATAAAGCTATTGAGATTTATAACACATCATCCGCAGAGGTTTCTTTAAATGGCTACTCACTTAGCTTGTATTCAAATGGCTCTGGATCAGCCAGTGTAACTGAAGAGCTTACGGGGTTGCTTGCTGCAAACAGTACCTATGTTATTGTCACTTCAGACTCTAGAGCAAATGATGAGCTTAAATTAAAAGCTCAGCTATTTAGTGGTGCAGTTAACTTTAATGGTGACGACGCATTAGTACTAATGCAAGGCTCTAATGTTATTGACAGTTTTGGGCAGCGTGGGGTAAAAGAAATTTGGTCTGCCGGGGGCGTAACTACAAAAGATAAAACGCTACGCCGTAAGGAAAATATTCTTATTGGTCGGGCAACCCCTGACTCCACTTTTAACCCAAGTGACGAATGGCTACAATTTGATAAAAACGACTTTTCAGGGCTAGGTTTTTTTGGTATCGGCACAACACCTGAACCTGAACCAGAGCCACTTGAACCACTGATATGTGGCAACGATAAAACAACCATTAACGCCATTCAAGGTACTGGTGCTGCCAGCCCATTTGTTAATACTACAGTAGAGTTAGAAGGGGTTGTAACGGCCAACTTCCAAGGTGACAATCAGTTAAAAGGTTTTTTTATTAGCTCTTTACCTGTTGATGACGATACTAACCCACTAACCTCTGAAGGCATCTTTGTTTATTTTGCAGCAGCAAATGTGAGTGTAGGCGACCATGTGCGTGTACAAGGCAGTGTTGAAGAGTATTTCAATGCCACTCAAATTGGTAGCGTTACCCAAGTGGCCGTTTGCAATTCGGGTTTAACTGTATCAGCAACTAAAATCTCACTCCCAGTTACAAATACAACAGATTTAGAAGCATTTGAAGGCATGCTTATTACACTAGAGCAGCCATTAATAGTGACTAATAACTTTGGTTTAGGACGCTATGGTGAAATAGAGCTGGCAACCGAGCGTTTGTATCAAGGTACACAAGTTGCCCTGCCCGGTGATGCCGCCAACACACTTGAAGCGAATAACTTAACTAAAAAAATTCTTTTAGACGATGGCTCAACTTTACAAAATATTGAGCCAATTTACCCTATACCGGGTTTATCTGCCGAAAATACGCTACGCACTGGCGATACCGTTAACACTGTAACTGGGGTGCTTGCATATAGCTTTGATACTTATCGCATTCACCCTACCATAACACCGCAGTTTATCACTACCAATGCACGTAAAAATGCTCCCGAACTTCACGTAGATGCGGATCTAAGGGTAGCTAGCTTTAACGTTCTTAATTATTTTAATGGCGATGGTCAGGGGGCCGGATTCCCCACTAGTCGTGGTGCCGATAGTGAAGCTGAGTTTATTCGTCAAGAAGCTAAAATTGTTAGTGCTATTAGTGCAATACAAGCCGATGTTATTGGCTTAATGGAAATAGAAAACGATGGCTTTGGTGAGTTTAGTGCAATTGCTAGCTTAGTAAATGCGCTTAACGACTTTGACACAGCTAACCAGTATGCATTTGTTAATTTTGGCCTTGATAAAATTGGTAGTGATGCAATTACCACAGCCTTAATCTATCGTGTAAATAGAGTAGTAGAAGTAGGTAGTGCAGCAATCACCACACAACCTCCGTTTGACTTTGGAAACCGCCCACCAATTGCACAAAGCTTTAAAGTATTAGCAACAGATGAGGTATTTACCGCTGCAGTAGCGCACCTTAAATCAAAAGGTGGTTGCAGTAGCGCAACAGGAGCAAACCAAGATAAAAGTGATGGCCAAGCATGTTGGAATGAAACACGCGTTGCCGGCGCTAATGCATACGCAAGCTGGCTTAATAGCAAGCCAACCGGTATTGATGATGAGGATATTATTCTTATTGGTGATTTAAATGCCTATGCCATGGAAGATCCTATTCGTGCATTTGCCGACAATGGCTATAAAAATGCAGTTGCAGAGCTTGATGGTAATACCCTTGGCTACTCTTATAGTTTTTTTGGACGTGCGGGTAGCTTAGATTATGCCTTAGTAAGCCCATCATTATTAAGCAAAATAGTTGCAACGAATGATTGGCATATTAATGCCGATGAGCCCACTTTACTCGATTACAATGTCGAGTTTAAAAGTGATGCTCAACAATCAAGCTTATACGCAGCAGGCCCATATCGTGCATCAGATCACGATCCAATAATTGTTGATATAAAATCTGAGGTTATTTTAACACCTGAGGAGCAAACCCCAGTTATAGCAGCTAACCAGACATTTATTGTTAATGAAAATAGCCCTGTTGGTACTGTGATTGGCCAGTTAGCGTTTAGCGATCCAAATGCTAATGACTCTCCCGTTGTTAAATTTATTGTGTCGGGTAGCAATAGCGTAACTATTAACAACCAGGGTCAGATCGTGGTGACTGCTGAACTTGATTATGAACAACAAAGTCTTATTACTTTAGTTGTGCAAGCCCAGGATAGTGCTGACAATATATCATTAGAGCAAACAGTTACTATAAATGTTAATAGTGATGAGGCTCAAAATGATGACGATGACTCTGGCTCATTATTTTGGTTAACTATTTTTTTGGCACCTCTTACTTTATTTCGCAGGTTTAAAAGCTAAAAGCCAACACTATAATTGTTAAAAAGCCGCTGTTGCGGCTTTTCTCTTTTTATACAAATGTAATTCAGACAAGCTTCAGTAAACTTTGTGTACTATCCGTACTAAATCTACTCACTCTCGTATTTAGCCTGTAAACAACAAAGCATACTTGAGCCTTTTTATACGTTTATTATTAAAAGTACCAATGAAACAAATTAATAAATCGATATTAATCTTAACTGTAAAAATAAGTCATGTTTTTATAAAGGAACGAAAATGAAAGCACCAATTCACCTAATATCAACATGGAAAAAAGCCTCAGTACCATTACTTAGCTTGTTTCTTGTTTTTTCAGCTCAGCAAGCATTTTCCGCCACGCTTGACGTTGCCATCCCGCAAGACAGTTTATTTGATGTGATCAGCGCCCGCGCTCAAAAATTAGCGAGTGAGGAGTATATTGCCCCTAAAAACATCGAGCTAGATGCGCTAAATAATATTGAATATCAAGATTATCGCTCTATTCGTTTTAAACAAGACAAGTCAATGTGGAAAGATGAAGGTCTTTACGAGCTACAGTTGTTTCACCCCGGCTTTTTATATAAAACACCAGTAACAATTAATACAGTTGATAGCGATTCTAAACTTAGCCGTTTGCCGTTTAGTACTGACTTTTATCAGTACGATGGTACTGCAGCACCTTTAAAAGATGAAATAGCCAAGAGTATTGCCAATAAACAATTAGGCCATGCTGGATTTAGGCTGCATTACCCAATTAATACCACTGAGTACAAAGATGAAGTAATGGTGTTTCAAGGTGCTTCTTATTTTAGAGTTGTTGGGCCTAATCAAGTGTATGGCCTATCGGCGCGAGGGTTAGCAATTGATACTGCTGAAGCGTCTGGTGAGGAGTTTCCTGTGTTTAAAGAGTTTTGGCTAGTAAAACCACAGCCAGAACAAACTAACATTATCATTTTTGCACTGCTTGATAGCCCATCGGTTGCCGGCGCTTATAAGTTTAGTATTGACCCTACCACCAACACCAGCGTTAAAGTAGATATGCAAATTTTTGCCCGTAAAGACGTGAAAAAATTAGGCGTAGCACCACTAACAAGCATGTTTTATCACGGCGAAAACAGCACTAAGTTTTTTGACGATTACCGCCCAGAAGTGCATGACTCAGACGGACTGTTAACCCAATCTCAGGATAACAACTGGATTTGGCGTCCGCTTAATAATCCGTCGCAACTTAGCGTAACCTCTTTTTCATACGAGAACCCTAAGGGATTTGGCTTAGCGCAACGTGATCGTGAATTTAATAATTACTTTGATATTGAAGCGCATTATCACAACCGCCCTAGCCTGTGGATAGAGCCTGAAGGTGACTGGGGAAATGGTCGAGTAGAGCTGGTAGAAATACCGACAGATACAGAAACAAACGACAACATAGTGAGCTACTGGGTACCTGAAAAACCATTTAAAGCAGGCGATTCGTTAAAGCTAAGCTATAAAATGACCACCTTTAATGCTTACTTAACTCAGCATGATAAGGCACGCGCAGTTCGCACTCGCATTGGTAGCGCGGCATTACCGGGTGAAGATAATCCGCCACCTAAAAGCCATCGCCAATTTACGGTTGATTTTGCTGGGCCTGATATAAATAAGCTTTCAGAAAAGTTAAATTTAAATGCCGACATCCAATTAACAACGGGTGAGGTTAGAGATGTAACTGTGCAAAAATTACCTGATTCATTAGGCTGGCGAGTTGCTTTTAAAATAGCTCCACAAAACGGCAAACCTGTAGACATGCGCTTATCGTTAAAGCTGCATGATAAAGAAATTAGCGAGGTATGGAGTTATGTTTGGTATCCAAATGACATCAAGTAAACAAACCACCAAAATATCTATGCCCTTTAAGGCACTTCGTATTTGGTTATTTGCCATTGCCGCAATTGGTATATCTGCGTATGGCATCTCTATTATGTTTGAAATTTTAAACTCAAATGGTATGACACCACTTGAATATGCTTTGCTGGCATTATTTTCAATTACCTTTGCATGGATTGTTACCGCATTTTGTAGTGGTACTATAGGGTTTGTACTGCAGTTACTGCGTATTGATCCGCTTACCCTTAGGCGCATAAAACCTATAAAGCTTGATAGTCAGGCATTTTCTCAGCAAAAAACTGCCATAGTAATGCCTATTTATAACGAAGATACACACCGTGTTATTGCAGGCTTTGAAGTTAGCTTACAGTCATTAAAAGAGACTGGGGAATTAGCCAACTTTGATTTTTATTTACTCAGTGATACACAAGATCCAACAATAGCTAAAAATGAACTAAGTGCTTGGCATGCTTTGTGTGAGCGCCTAGGCGAGACATCAAAGCAGTTGTTTTATCGTCGCCGCGAAGATAATAAACACCGTAAAGTAGGTAATTTAACCGACTTTTGTGAGCGCTGGGGAAGCCAGTACGATCATATGATTGTCCTTGATGCCGACAGCGTTATGACAGGTAAATGCATGCTAGAGCTAACGGCAAGCATGATTAACAACCCGCAAGTAGGACTTATTCAAACCATTCCTATTCCGGTACGCCAAGATACCTTTTTTGGTCGTTTTTTACAGTTTGCTTCGGTACTTTATAGCCCTATGCTGGCAACAGGATCGGCATTTTGGCAAACCGATAAAGCAAACTACTGGGGCCATAATGCCATAATTAGAGTAAGCGCATTTATTGACTGCTGTGGTTTACCCACACTTAAAGGCAATGCTCCTTTTGGTGGTGAAATACTCAGCCATGACTTTGTAGAAGCATCATTACTACACAGTGCAAATTGGGAAGTATTACTACTTGCAGATATTGAAGGCAGCTATGAAGAAGTCCCAAGTAATATTTTAGATTATGCCGTGCGCGACAGACGTTGGGTACAGGGTAATATTCAACACATTGGATTACTCCCGTCACCAAAGTTAAAGCTGATGAGCAAATTTCACTTTTTACTTGGCGCTACCGCTTATATTTCGTCATTAATATGGTTACTTATGCTCGCGTTAAGTACGGTTGATGCCGTAACACGTGCTTTAAATAGCGACGTTTATTTTAACCGCGCTTATCAATTGTTCCCTACTTGGCAAATAGCTAAAACCGATTTAATTGATGCTCTGCTCTATCTTACTATTGTTATTTTATTGCTACCAAAACTAATGGGGATAATCGTAACCTTGGTGCACAGAAAAAACCGCTTCGGTGGTGCTATTAAGCTTACGTTAGGCGCAATTATAGAAACAGTTTTTGCTATTGTCATGGCTCCATTAATGATGGTGTTTCATGCTTATTTTGTTGTTTGTGTGTTTTTAGGCAAAAAAGTTAAGTGGGATGCTCAACCACGAGAAGGCCGTATGGTGCCATGGAAAGAAGCGTTTAGTTATACGTTATTTTCTACTTTGGTCGCTATTGCTTGGGGTAGCACAGCGTATTACTTCACGCCGGTATTTTTTTGGTGGCTATCACCTATATTACTAGGTTTAGTACTAGCTGCACCTATAGTGCGTTATTCAAGCAGTATAAAACTGGGGGTTAAACTCAGAAAGCTAGGTATATTTATCTGCCCTAGTGAAGTAGATAACGATACCATGCTAGAGGCACTTAAAGTGCACCTTAAAGAGATTTCGGTACCCACCGCAGGGCAATACCCTTTAACTATACCCGCATTGCCAAAAGAGCACTTGGTTACCATGCCAATACAAAGCTTTAATAAGTCACGCTCGCCAAAGATGAAAGCGCTAAAAGAAAAGCTAATTAAAAAGCTTAGCTAGCGCCACACTTTAAAATAAAAAAGGAGCTACAAATAGCTCCTTTTTTATTACTAGATTAGGTTATATTTACAAAACAAAGCAAGCTCGTAATTATAGATAATTAACCAATTACTTTATCACTGTATAATTTATAAATGGCAGTACGAGTTTTCTCATCTAATCTCCAATTGTAAAAATATATACTTCTACCATTTAATAGAGATACTTTAAAAATAGTATTAATAAAAAATGACTTAAAGGAAATAGATTTTATCTCTTCTCTACTAATATAACGCTCTCCAAATATTCGTTTATAACATATGCCAGGCTTGTAGCAATGTAATAGCTGTAAGTTCATCTTACTAACAATAAAAAATGTGAGTAGTGTTGGTATCAACACGATTATCGCCACTCTAAAAGTAACGGTGGAAAATATAGGTATTAAAAGAAATAAGCCTATAACAGTAATATATTTAAACAGTTGTAGAGACCAATTTGGCACTAACTTAATCATGTTCGTAAACGTCTTATATAAAAATAAATATAATCAATATCCCACTTGGAGACTTCCACATATGCAATCTATCCTCAGTTGAGGCTTGCTCTCGCGAATCCTACATCAGCACTGAGCCTATTTCAATTGTTACTACTACTTATTTAGTAATGACAAAAACAATGTCAACTAGTTGTTTATAAATATGTTTTACTAATTTTTTATTTTAATTATTTGTAACTTTTATACCATTAGGTAATTAACAGTGCGCTTTATGCAATAAATTATGGGCAATAAAAAACCCGCAACATGTGCGGGTTTTTTTAAAGAGTTAAGGTGCTAATTACTTAGCAGCTTTTTTCTCTTTTTCTGCAGCGATTACAGCTTCAGCAACGTTATTAGGACATGGTGCGTAATGTGAGAACTCCATAGAGAACTGACCACGACCTGATGTCATTGTACGTAATGAACCGATGTAACCGAACATTTCTGATAACGGTACGTCTACTTTAATGCGAACGCCAGTTAAACCAGGCTCTTGGTCTTTCATCATACCACGACGACGGTTAAGGTCACCGATTACGTCACCTACATGATCTTCCGGCGTGAACACGTCAACTTTCATGATTGGCTCAAGAAGTTGTGCACCCGCTTTAGGGATAGATTGACGGAAAGCACCTTTAGCAGCGATTTCGAACGCGATTGCTGATGAATCCACTGCGTGGAAGCCACCATCAAAAAGCTCAACTTCAACGTCAAGTACTGGGAAGCCAGCTAGAACACCAGTGCCCATCATTGACTTAAAGCCTTTCTCAACTGCAGGCCAGAATTCTTTAGGTACGTTACCACCAACAACAGATGATTTAAACGTGAAACCAGAAGCAACTTCGCCTGGCTTAATACGGTAATCAATTTTACCGAACTGACCAGAACCACCAGACTGTTTCTTATGCGTGTAGCTATCTTCAATTTCTTTAGTGATAGTTTCACGGTAAGCAACCTGTGGTTGACCAACAATAAGGTCTACACCGTAAGTACGCTTAAGGATATCTACTTTGATATCTAAGTGAAGCTCGCCCATTCCTTTAAGAATAGTTTCGCCTGAATCTTCATCAGTCTCAACTTGGAAAGATGGATCTTCTGCAACCATTTTACCGATAGCAACACCCATTTTCTCATTACCGCCTTTATCTTTAGGCTGTACAGCAATCGAGATTACTGGAGTTGGGAATACCATTGGCTCAAGTGTTACTGGGTGCTTAGGATCACATAATGTGTGACCAGTTTGCACGTTTTTCATGCCTACGATAGCAATGATGTCACCAGCTTGTGCGCTAGCTAATTCATTACGGTCATCTGCTTGCATCTCAACCATACGGCCAACACGCTCAGTTTTACCAGTAAACGCATTAAGGATAGTGTCACCCTTGTTTAGTTTACCTGAGTAAATACGTACGAATGTTAACGCACCAAAACGGTCATCCATTATTTTGAATGCTAACGCTTTAAATGGTAGGTCTGTAGATACGATAGCGAATTCGCCGTTTTCATTACCTTCTTCATCCATAAGAGGTTGAGGATCAACTTCTGTAGGAGATGGTAAGTAATCAACAACTGCGTCAAGAATAAGCTGCATACCTTTGTTTTTGTATGCTGAGCCACAGTATGTTGGGAAGAAAGCAAGGTCACGAGTACCTTTACGAATACAACGCTTCACATCTTCAATTGAAGGGATTACACCTTCCATGTACGTTTCTAGTAGCTCATCGTCTTGCTCAACAGCAGTTTCGATAAGTAACTCATGGTATTCCTCAACTTGGTCAACCATGTCTGCAGGAACATCTTCAATAGTGTAGTTCTCTGGAAGACCAGTCGCATCCCAAACATATGCTTGCTTGGTTAGAACGTCAACAACACCAACAAACTCATCTTCTCTACCGATTGGTAAAGTCATGATTAATGGAGTTGCACCAAGTACTTTTTGTACTTGATTAGTTACACGGAAGAAATCAGCACCCATACGGTCTAATTTGTTTACGAAAATAACACGTGCTACACCTGACTCATTCGCATAACGCCAGTTAGTTTCTGATTGTGGTTCAACACCACCAGAGCCACAGAATACACCGATGCCGCCATCTAATACTTTAAGTGAACGGTAAACTTCAACAGTGAAGTCAACGTGTCCAGGAGTATCGATAACGTTAAAACGGTGATCTTTCCAGAAACAGCTTACAGCCGCAGACTGAATAGTAATACCGCGCTCAGACTCTTGATCCATGAAATCTGTAACTGATGTGCCATCGTGCGTGTCACCACTTTTGTGGATTTGACCAGTAAGCTTTAGTATACGCTCAGTGGTGGTAGTTTTACCCGCATCAACGTGCGCGAAAATACCAATGTTTCTGTACTTCGATAAATCTGCCATTAGTTTACTCTTAATAAAGTCGAAAAATTATTCGGCCAGAGTATAACATCACTTAAAGCGAACATCACCATAGAAGTCGCTTAAAATGCAGCCAATTATATAAAAAAAATGATCCATCCTTTGAAATAGCTATTTTTTGTAGTGCGAGCGAGCGATCTATTTACCTAATGAGGCCTTACCTTACTCTGTACTCTTTATTTTATTGGCATATTTTATAGCAACGCTCTGGACGACCAATACTACCATAGCTTTGATCAGCTCTAACCTGCTCTGCTTCAAGCATGTATTCTAGATATCGGCGAGCAGTCGATCGGCTTACACCCACTAAATCACCCATTTGCTGAGCTGTAAATGCTGTTTCTTTATGTTCATTAAATGCAGTTATTATTTTTTTTAAGGTAAGCGAGTCGACTCCTTTGGGTAAGCGTGTTGTGGTACTAACACGCTCTTTTGAACCAAATAGGGTATCAACCATAGACTGCGTCACCTCAACAGCAGCCGAAAAACATTGTTGCCGAGCTTCAAAACGTGCCAGAGCTTGATCTAACCTACTTAACATGAGTGGTTTTATAACGCGGATTCAAATTGGTAGCTTTTTAAGTTATAAAAAAACCCGCAACAATGCGGGCTTAATTAATAAGCTATTATTAAAATGTCATTTCGGGTGTGTTTTTAGGGATAATTAAACGCCCCTGTGTTTTCGCTTGAATTTCTTCTACGCTCACTCCGGGGGCGCGCTCTAATAAATGAAATGCACCATCTTTAATTTCCAGTAAGGCCAAGTCGGTAATTACTTTATTAATACACCCCACGCCGGTGAGCGGTAAGCTGCACTCACTGAGTAATTTTGACTCACCATGCTTGTTAGCGTGGGTCATGGTACAAATAATGTTTTTTGCACCAGCCACTAAATCCATCGCACCGCCCATACCTTTTATTAACTTATTGGGGATCATCCAGCTAGCAATATTGCCGTTTTGGTCAACCTCAAAGGCACCCAATACGGTTAAGTCAACATGACCGCCGCGGATCATCGCAAAGCTTTCGGCTGAGTTAAAAATTGCTGCGCCAGTGGCGGCAGTAACGGTTTCTTTACCGGCGTTTATCATATCAGCATCGAGCGCATCGGCAGTAGGATACTGCCCCATACCCAGTAGGCCATTTTCTGATTGCAGCATTACTGCAATATTATCGGGGACATAGTTAGCTACTAAGGTAGGAATACCAATGCCTAAATTAACGTAATAGCCATCTTGTAATTCCATCGCGACTCGCTTGGCGATTTGTTCACGTGTTAATGCCATTAGCTTACTCCTTATTGCTTTGCTGCTTGGGTGGTCACTTTTTCTATGCGTTTTTCAAACACCCCTTTTATAACCCGATCGATATAAATACCGGGAGTGTGTATTTGGCTTGGCTCTAACTCCCCAGGCTCTACAATTTCTTCTACTTCGAGTACAGTTATTTTACCTGCGGTGGCGGCCATAGGATTAAAGTTCATCGCGGTATGGCGATAAATACAATTACCAAAGCGATCCGCTTTCCAGGCTTTTACAATGGCAAAGTCACCGGTAATACTGTGTTCTAACAAGTAGTCTCGACCATTAATATTGCGCGTTTCTTTGCCCTCAGCCACTGGCGTGCCTACTCCAGTGGCGGTATAAAAAGCAGGAATACCTGCACCACCAGCGCGCATTTTTTCAGCCAGTGTACCTTGTGGAGTAAGCTCTACATCTAGCTCACCACTAAGTAGTTGCTGCTCAAATAAGGCATTTTCGCCCACATACGAGGCCACCATTTTGCGTATTTGTTTATCCTCTAGTAACACGCCTAAACCAAAACCATCTACGCCACAGTTATTAGACACCACAGTTAAGTTACGAATACCTTGGCGTTTAATTTGGCCAATAAGTCCCTCCGGTATACCGCACAAGCCAAAACCACCGGCAATCACTGTCATGCCATCCTCAAGCCCTGCCATTGCTTCGCTGTAACTGCTTACTACTTTATCGAATCCTGCCATTGTTAGCTCCTATTGTGCGGTCCAGCCGCCATCTATTGCTATAGCTTGTGCGGTAATGTTTCGCGCCGCATCAGCCATTAAAAAGGTTACCGTATGGTGTATTTCATCTAAACCAATAAAGGCTTTTTTAGGCATGGGTGCTAGCATAATAGTATCGATAACTTGTTGCTCAGATAAACCATGCTCTTTGGCTTGTGCGGCAATTTGCTGCTCTACTAGCGGAGTTTTCACATACGCGGGGCACACGGTATTAATGGTTATATTGGCATCTCCTGTTTCAAGCGCTATGGTTTTACTAAAGCCAATTAAGCCATGTTTGGCGGCCACATAGGCCGACTTATATTTAGAGGCCACCATGGCATGAATAGAGCCAATATTAATAATTCGGCCAAAATTTTGTTCGCGCATTTTAGGCAATACCGCTTGGGTCATCATTGCGGGCCCAACGAGCATTACTTGCTGCAAAAATTGCCATTTATCAGCCGGAAATTCTTCAAGCTTTGCTACGTGCTGAATGCCGGCATTATTTATAAGTACATCAACAGCTTGCGGTAACTGCTTAAAAAAAACGGTAATTGCCTCGCTGTCGGCCACATTTAATGCATAACCTTGGGCTTTCCCGCCATTAGTAACAATATCTTCTGCCGCTTCTTTTGCGTGCGCTGCATTTAGGTCGGTTACTATAATATGATGACCCGCTACGGCTAATTGCTGTGCTATATATAAGCCAATACCGCTGGCTGCACCGGTTATTAAAATTGTTTTGCTCATGCAGGCCTCCTAGTTGGCTAAAAACTCACTAATTTGCTGCGCTTTAGGCGCAATCGAAAACAGCCCATCTAAATGACCCCAGCCTCCCGCAATTTCAGAAATAGTAACCTCCTTACCTAGTTCATCCATTATTGAGTGCATTTTGCGGACATTTTCGGGACGTAGTAATAAATCGTTAGTGGCAGGTAGCAATAAGGTTTTTGCCTGCACCTTTTTTAGGGCATCAGTTAAATTGGCTGATCTACCTGCGGTAAATAACTGCGATGCTCGCACTAAGTACAACACATGGTTTGCATCTTGTAGCTTAGCTTTAGCTAATGCTCTAGCCTCTAAAACCTGGTTTACTTTTGGTAGAGTACGAATATCTTGCAGTGCGTCGTCATCTAGCACCTCAAAATTTGGGAAACTAGCGTTATAAATAAGCGGATGCATAGCATCTTGGGTAATGTTTAGTAGCGTAGCGGTAAGCCCTGCAAGCGGGCGCTCTTTATTATAGTAATTACCTTGCTGCCAGTTTTTATCTAAACGAATTGGCATAGCCCACTTTTCTAGTGCCGACACAGTCCATGCATCCATGGTTGCTGCGCCAATTACATGTACTAAGCGCTCTACTTGCTCTGGATAACGTACCGCCCACTCCAGTGCCTGAAACGATCCCATTGAGGCACCTATTACGGCATGCAGTTTGTTAATACCTAAACTATCGAGTAAGCGTTTTTGCACTTCAACAAAATCAGTAATGGTCACTACCGGAAAATCAAGGCCATACGGTTTACCTGTTGCCGGATTAGTTGATGCAGGGCCAGTCGTAATTACATTAGGATCGTGCCAATTGGCATTAACTAAAGTGTCTGAGCTAATAACAAAGTATTTATTAGTGTCGATTGCTTTACCTGGGCCAATTAACGCATCCCAATAACCCGCTAAGGCATCGTCGGCTTTATATTTACCAGCTGCATGCGACGTGCCCGAAAAATAATGCGTAATTAGTACCACATTATCTTTAGCTTTATTTAAAGTACCGTAGCTCTCCCAGCCTACGTCTACTTGGCTAAGCGTAACTCCCGACACAGTAGTAAAATTTTTAGTGGTAAAATGTTGTTTTTCAACCAACATAGGCGCTATTTTATCATTGCTATAAGCAACTGTGCTTACTATTAACAGCAGTACACTCATTATTAATTTAGTTTTCATTGTTATCCCTTAAAAGAAAATAAATAAGCCAATTGCTAATGCAACCCCAATTAGCGGTACTACGGTTGTTAACGCAGCCATAGACCAATAAGCACGCTGATGTGTTTCTTTACAAATAGCGCGGATCAAAGTAACTACATAACCATTGTGCGGCAAGGTATCTAGCGCACCTGAACTAATAGCTACCACGCGGTGTAGTTGCTCTGGGTTAACCCCCATATCTATATATCCTGGAGCAACCAGTGGTAATGCAATAACTTGCCCTCCTGAGGCAGAACCCGTTAGCCCCGCTATTACACTTACCGCTACGGCCGCGCCTACTAGCTCATTACCTGGCATATGGGTCATTACTTCAACCGCGGCAGTAAATGCTGGTGACACTTTGGCAACTGCACCAAACCCAACCACCGCGGCTGTATTTCCTATTGCCACTAATGCCCCGGTTGTTCCTACATTTACAGCGCCAGCCAGATCATGAAAGTACTTAAAGTTAATTACCATAATACTCAGCACGCCACCTAGTAGGGCAATAATAAGCGCGGTTTGTTGTAATGTATCATGTAAAGTGAATGACAATAGCAGCACCACTAATAGCGGAATAAGCCCAGTAATAGGGTGTGGCCTTTTACGATCAACCACGCTTGGATCGTCATCGCGCTCTTCAAAATGTTCACCATTGGCAAGCGCTTTTTTTATCATTTTATTGAGCCAATAATAGCCAAATGTCGCCATAAAAATAGCCACCACTAGGCTTACTTCCCATGCGGCATAGGGGGAGGTGCCTAAATATTTTATTGGGATCCAATTTTGAATTTCGGGCGATCCTGCCGAGGTCATAGTAAAAGTAACCGAGCCAAAAGCCAGCGTAGCCGGAATAAAGCGCCGTGGCAGGTTTGCGTCTTTAAATAAGCTAAGCGCCATCGGGTACACCGAAAAAGCCACCACAAATAAACTAACACCACCATAGGTTAATACCGCACACGCTATCACTATTGCTAAAACAGCATGTTTCATACCTAATTTGCCAACTATATAACTGGCCACACTATCGGCAGCGCCGGTGTCTTCCATAAACTTACCAAATAGTGATCCCAGCAAGAACATAAAAAACCATGCACTTAAAAAACTAGCAAAACCATCCATATAAGCATTAATAAAATTAATATCGGCCGTGACAGGAAAAATTGCCATGTCGCTACTCAGTGCTACAAGTAACGCGCATAGCGGTGCGGCTATAAATAAATTTACCCCGCGCAAAGTTAAAATAATCAGCAGTATTAAACCACCTACTAGCCCTATCATGCTCAGCATAAGCTTTCCTAAAGTTATTGTTATTACAAAGATGAGGTGACATCGCAGTAATGTTAATTATATTGTTGCTTATTTGTAATTAAATACATAGCACTATGGTACTACATAGTTACATTTAGGCTTGCAGGCATTGTTATATATGGGTTTAACCTAGGTATAGCACTATGGTACTAATTCATTTTTTGTAACAATCTTCTAAAGTAGTTAACAGGTGACATGAGCAATGAGTAAAGGTCTGCAGCAATCTTAGTAGTTAGCGATGGCGAGGCTTAAACAACGGCACTTAGGTATAGGCAAATAAATAGCTGGTATTTATTCCGTTGGCATTAATCACAACAATAAAAGGTAATCAACATGATAAAGCTCAATAAAAAAGTCGCACCCGTTACACTCGCTGTGTCATTGGCGCTGATCGGTGCAAATAGTTATGCAGCAGAACAACAAACTAACCAAGTTAACAAAGGCGAGCTAGAGCGCATTGAAGTAACGGCGCGTAAAACGGTAGAAAACTTACAAGAAGTACCGGTAGCAGTAACCTCTATTGGCGCACAAGAACTGGCTGAAAACGGTATTAGTGTAATGACCGAAGTACAACAATTTTCGCCTAACACTACACTGCAATCTAGCCGTGGTACTAACTCAACTATTACTGCATTTATTAGGGGTGTAGGCCAACAAGATCCGCTATGGGGATACGAAGCCGGTGTAGGTATTTATATAGATGACGTATACATAGCGCGTCCACAAGGCGCGGTACTTGACTTGCTCGACGTGCAACAAATTGAAGTCCTACGCGGCCCGCAAGGCACGCTATATGGTAAAAACACTATTGGCGGCGCAATTAAATACGTCACCAAAGAAATGGATGGCGATGCAACCCTTAACATTAAAGGCACGGTAGGTAGTTATGGTCAAAAAGATCTAAAAGTTACCGGGCAACTACCGCTTATTGATGAAAAGCTCTATGTTGGCTTTGGTTTTGCTACTTTAAACCGCGATGGTTTTGGTGAGTTTTTAACCTCAGATTTAACCAATCAAGATCGTGAAAACTACAACAAAGACGTAACCGCAGCCCGCGTTACCCTAGAGTACACGCCAACAGATGACTTATTTTTTAAACTTGCTTGGGATAAAACCAAAGACACCTCAAACTCAAAAGGCGGCTATCGTTTACTACCTAGTATACTCACTGACGCTCCAGTACCCGACAGCGTATACGACTCTTACACCAGCTTACCTACCTGGAACGAAGTAGAGCTTGAAGGTTATAGTTTTACCGCACGTTGGGATATGAGTGACAGCACAAGCATTAAATATGTTGGCGCCAGCCGAGATGGTTACTCGCCAACCAATATCGACTTTGATAACACCTCAAAGCGTATTTTTGATGTACCCGCTATATATGAAGATGAGCAAACCACTCACGAAATACAACTAAATCATCAAGGCGATAACTATAAATTAGTGTCGGGCTTGTATTACTACGATGGCGAGTCGTGTGGCCAGTTTGAAGCCATACTCGAAGAATTTGGTAAATCTTTAAACTTACCAGGTTTAACTCGTGAAGTAAGTGGTTGTAGTAACTCAACAAGTAAAGCTGCCTATATTCAAGGCTCTTACGACTTTGATAACAAATGGTCAATGACCCTAGGCGCGCGTTATACCAAAGACAGCAAAGAAGCGATTGTAAATAATGGCCTCATATTCGACACTGTTTACCCTGAGTCGGGCTGGATCCCAGGTTATGTTCGTCCAGAAGGACAACTAGTACCTACCGTACTAGATGATAGCGAAGATTGGTCGCGCTTTACCCCACGAGCGGGCGTTGAGTACCAATACAGTAACGACATTATGTTTTTTGCCAGTTACGCCCAAGGCTTTAAGTCGGGTACATTTAACCCAAGAGCCACCACGCCTGAACCAGCAGCAAAGCCAGAAGTTGTTGATTCATTTGAATTTGGTATGAAAAGCGAATGGAATAATAACTTACGCGCAAACATAACCTTGTTTACCCTTGATCATAAAGACCGCCAGTATATTTCGGTACTCCCAGGCGACAGCGGATCTGACCTAAACCAACGTTTAGGTAATATTGGTGAATCAACATCAGATGGCGTAGAAATAGAGCTTAACTATGTTGCTACTGAGTCACTAAGCTTTAATGCCTCAATTGGTTATATAGACAGTAGCTTTGATAACGTAATTGATTTTGACCCAAATACCGGCGCAGCCTTTGATAAATCTGATCGCTTTAGCGTATCAAACACGCCAGACTTAACCTTTAACTTAGGCGCTACGTACCGCATGTACACAGATATGGGCGACTTTGTAGTTAATGGTAATTACTACCACCGTGGTGATTACGCCTTATTTGAAGAAGACAGCCTACTAACTCAAGACGCGTACGGACTGCTTAATCTAGGCGTTACTTGGTACAGCGCCGACGGCCATTGGACCGCTGGTGTATATGGTAAAAACCTCACCAATGAAGAATACATGATTGGCGGTTACCAGTTTGTAGCACCCGATCCGAGTGATCCTACGAATGTAAGCAAATACCAACCTGGTTTAGGCGGTGATAATACCTTAATTGGCTACTTTGGCGACCCACGTACTGTGTCGTTAACTGTTGGCTACCGCTTCTAGTCTTTATTATGTGAAAGGTTTGTCTGTGTTATCCCCAACAGACAAACCTTGTTTCACTGTGCAAAATCACTTATAACTAAATGTATTGGAGAATATTTGGAATGTCTTTTGCTGTGAATACCATAATTGCCGACGACCACCCGTTGTTTAGAAGTGCATTACGCCAAGCAGCCGCAACCTGCGTTCCTGAAGAACATATACAAGAAACCAGCGACATAGACGGACTGTTTGCCTTACTCAAAATACACCCAGAAATAGAACTTATATTTTTAGATTTAACCATTCCCGGTGCTAATGGCCTACAAGCGCTATCGCAACTACGTAATCATTACCCCGACATTTTAGTAATTATGGTTTCTGCCAACGAAACTCCCAGCATTATAAAACAAGCTATGAGCTTAGGTGCCGCAGGTTATATTCCTAAATCATCATCGCTCGATATAATAGGCGAAGCTATTGGCCATGTACTCAATGGCGACACTTGGCTGCCCGCAGATATTGATTTAACCGACGTAGTTGTTAATGACGAGCAAAGCAGCTTTGCCCTAAATCTCGAAAAGCTTACCCCGCAACAATACCGCGTACTTGCCATGATTGCCGACGGTTTACTGAATAAGCAAATAGCTTTTGAAATGTCGATTCAAGAAACCACTATTAAGCAGCATGTTTCTGCTATTTTACGCAAACTCAACGTTTATAACCGCACCCAAGCTGGCATTTTATTTAACCAGCTATCGCAAGTCGGTAAGTTAGAAGTAAACTAGCCCACAAACACTACATCGTTAACTTACTTGGTTAGTCGCTTAATCATACGCTTTAATGCCGGTGCTTTTAGCGGTTTATACAATAGCGGATAACCTGCATCAAGCACTTGCTCACGTATGCTTTCATCATGATTTGCTGTATTTACAATTACCGGCAAGTTAGTAAGCTGCGCCTTATTAAGCACCTCAAGCCCGGTTACACCATCATCGAGCTGATAATCAATAATAAGTAGTTGTGGTAATGCAGCGCTTGCTTTTAATTGCTCAAGCTCAGCTAAATTAGTTGCCGTGGCTATTTCGCAGCCCCAGTTTTGCAGTAGTTGCTTAAGTGCATCAAGCACATTTTTATCGTTATCAAGCAGCCAAATACGCAAGCGACCTAGTTCGGTATCGGGATTAAGCATTACCCGCTGAGTAGGTTGTACCGCTTTACTTACTGTGCATGCCATCGTGAGCGTAAATTGCGTTCCTTTACCTAGCTCAGAACCCATAACCAAAGGTATTTGCAGTAAGTCGCAAATACGCTTAGTGATCGACAGTCCTAACCCTAGGCCTTCGGCATTGGGCTTTTCGCCCAGCTGCTTAAACTCTTGATAAATACTTTGCTGATCGCTTGCGGCAATCCCCACACCGGTATCTTCAATAACAAACGACACATGGCTGTCATCTTCAAGCAACACTTTTAAGCGTACCTCGCCGCGCTCGGTATAGCGTATGGCATTACTAAGTAAATTACGTAATACCCGCCGCAACAGCGCTTTATCTGTATGTATGCGTACATCGTATTGCTTTACAATAAATTTAAGGCCTTTTTCTGCTGCTAATGCCGAATAATCGTTGCGTAGCGGCTCAATTAAACTACTAACATCAAACTCGCTGGCCTGCACTTTAAATGAGCCAGAATCTAACTTGGTTAATTCTAAAATACTGCTAAGCAGTTCTTCTGCACTGCCTAATGAGTTTTTAATATTGAGTGCTAGCGCTTTTAGCTCAGAGCTTTGTGCTTTTTCGTTCATTAAAGAACAAAACAAGCTGGCGGCATTAAACGGCTGCAATAAGTCATGGCTGGCCGCCGCAAAAAAGCGGGTTTTGCTCACAGTAGCTTGCTCGGCTACTTGTTTTGCCTGCGATAACTCTTGGTTAGCTTGCGTTAATGCTGCGGTACGAGTTGCTACTTTTTCCTCTAGGCTTACATTGGCTAGCGTTAGTGCTTTTTGTTGTTTTACAAACTCGGTAATATCGGTATAAGTAGTTACAAAGCCACCACCGGGCAGTGGGTTGCCTTGCATTTCGAACACTCGGCCATCGCTGTGCGAACGCTGAAACTTATAAGCACTGCCTTGCTTTAAATACGCTAAGCGCTTATCTATTTCAATGGCAATATTACCGCTATTAAATAACCCTCGCAGCGCATTAAAGCGAATAATATCGGCTACTGGCCGGCCAATATATAAAGCTTCGTCTGGGTAAGTAAACATACGTTTATAGCCTTTATTCCACGCCACTAAACGCAATTCACTATCTACCACACTTATACCTTGTTGAATGTTTTCAATTGTGGATTGTAAAAGATCGCGGTTAAATTTAAGTACTTGGCTGGCTTCATCTACAAATTCGGCCACTTGCTCTAATGGTTGGCGCTGCTCATTTTTAGCTACGTCTAAAATAAGCCGTGCCGACGCACCGCCTATTACTGCCGACATTTCACGCTCTACCAATAACTCTAACTCGGCTTTAGCCGGGCTTTTCCATTGGCTTTTATCATCTGGAAAATAATGATTAACTAACGATTGGCTGGCCTCTTTTTCAGCAAAACGCTGCAATAAAGCCCCCAGGTCATGATAACTCAACGGATGCAATGTAGTATCTAGGCGTGAATCATGGGGTTGTGCAATAAACTTATTACTTTGTAATCGCTCAGCAAGAGTGGCTTGGCTAAAAAAGGGCATTAATAAATACACTAAGCAATTTGCACCTAAAGATAGCAATAACGCTTGGCTAATACTCTCCAAACCAAGCGACAATAAATCGGTAGGCGCCAGCCAAGCTATTTGCCATGGCCCTTCTGTTAGCCAACTACTTTGGCTCCCCAGGCCACTGGCCAAGTTTGGTAATAGTAAGGTATAACCCCAAATAACAAAGCCGGTTAAAATACCCAGTTGCGCGCCTCTGCAAGAGGCATGTCGCCACCACAAACCAATTATCATGGCAGGTGCAAACTGCGCCACTAAAGTAAACGACATTAAGCCCACTGTGGCTAAAGTGCTGGTTTCTCCAAGTACTCGGTGAGTAAAGTAACTAAGTAGTAAAATGAGCACAATAACAATTTTACGCGCATGTAATAAATTGCTTTTATCTAACCCACGGCTACTTGAGGTAAGCTGCGAGCGACGTAAAATAAACTGATTAATAAAATCATTAGTGATCATTACCGATAATACAATCGACGATACAATCACCATGCTGGTTGCTGCCGAAAACCCACCTAAAAATGCCAATAACGTTACCAGGGTATTGTTTGCCGCCATAGGCAATGCTAATACAAAAGAATCGTGGCCAATATCATTGCCATTAAAGTAAACCAAGCCGGCGTAAGCTATAGGTAAAATAAATAAATTAATTAGTAACAAATAAAGTGGAAATATCCACCGCGCTTTGGCCAGTTCATTGTCGTTATTGTTTTCAATAAAGCTCATATGAAACTGACGCGGCAAACATAACGTAGCTAAAAGCCCTAGTAAGGTGTGCGCAACATATACATAAACAGGGCTTTGCGTAGCGGTAACTTGGGTGGGTAGTTTAAGCTCATAGGCTTTTTCGTATAAGGCGACTGGGTTATCAAATAGTGCAAAGCAAACATATAAACCCACTGTAATAAATGCCAGTAACTTTACCACCGACTCAAACGCAATACTGGCGATAAGCCCTGGGTTATGCTCACTTGGGCGTAACCGCCTAGCACCAAATAAAATAGCAAATAAAGCTAAAAGCAAGGTGATATAAAAAGTACTGTCGGCCCACACTGCATTACTTTGCGTGGGTGCTCGGTCGGTAAGCAAGTTAATACTTTGCGCCGTAGCACTAAGCTGCAAAGAAATATACGGCACAATTGCAATCACCGAAATAAGCGACACCAAACCCGACAAACTCGATGATTGTCCATACCGAGTGGCTATAAAGTCGGCCATTGAGGTAAGTTTTTGTTGCCGACAAATATGCGCAATGCGGCAATATAGCTGCCAACCAAAAATAAATAATATAATAGTGCCCGCATAAGTAGGGGCGAGCCACCAGCCATTACTTGCAGCCTGTGCGGTAGTGCCAAAAAAAGCCCACGAGGTACAATAAACCCCTAACGACAAACCATAAGTTAAGCCTTTAAAAGGTAAAACCTTACGCTTATCGGCCCACCCTGCAACAGCAAACAATATGCCTAAATACACCACGGCAATTAAGCTAATCGACCAAATAGAAAACATAGTTTTATTCTTTTAATTATTTTTATAATTATTTATCTAGCATATGTGTTTTTGCAGAAAAAAGCAGCACCCACTTTAGTGCTAACAATTCAAAACATGCACGACAAAATAAATAAGAATTATTTGCATTTGGGTGTTGACACACACCTAAATCTAATTGATAATCACTATCAACAAGAGGGGAGTACATCCTAACTTGTTACGAAATAAACTGATTTGTTTCTCGACCCTGGAACAACGTGTAGCGCACGTTAACTGCTATGGTTACTTGTAAATTCAACACAACGCCCCTTGATGTTGATAACGAGTAACCGCCCTACTATTTTACTTGCTACATTGCTCATATCGGTGACGGTAGATATGAAACTAAAAAAGCCCTTACGGGCTTTTTTTATGTCTGTAATTTAACAAACTTTAATTACTTATAACGCTAAATAACCTGAACTCTGGTTAAGAGATTTACTAACGTATTGAATCATGGTGATATTTAAATTTATTTTCTCTAGCCAGAGATTCTCAGTGAAAACAAGGCGAATTTACGCGTCAATAGCTGGCCTATTGCAAGTAAATTCAACGCAGTTAGCGCTGAAAATAGCTGCTCGAGATAGATTTATTATCCTGAATTCAGATTAATTATTAACGACGATTTTTACGCGCTCGCGCTCGGCGTTGTAACTTTTCGTCTTCTTTGGCTTGCTTTTTAGCCGCCGCAGCCGCACGTAAACCAGCAACCATTATCTCTTCTTCCTCACGCATTTGTGGGGTTTCCATAGTAATGCGGCCAATAATGCCATCGCGTAGTTCGTTAATTAAAATTTCCGACATTTTGTAAGTGTCTATTTGGTTACCACCACGAATACAACCTCGCTTTTTACCCGCTAATTCAACAAACTCCCAGTCACTCTCTGGTAGTTCATCTATTTTGTAGCGTGTTTTTAGTAGCTCAGGGTACGCCTTTATTAAATACTCAGCTGTGTAGCTCGCCACTTCTTCATACTCAAGTGCTGTATCGCGTATTGCGCCAGTTGCGCCTAAGCGGTAACCCGAGTTTTCATTTTCAACTTTTGGCCATAGCATACCCGGCGTATCGTAAAGCATAATGCCGTCTTCAAGCTTAATACGTTGCTGCGCTTTAGTTACCGCAGGCTCGTTACCTGTTTTAGCAACTATACGCCCAGCTAACACATTAATTAACGTAGATTTACCCACGTTAGGAATACCCATAATCATGGCTTTAATTTGCTTATCGGCACCCACCTTGTGAGGCACTAACTTTTTACACAGCTCATTAATACGGTGTACTTCAGCCGCTTTATCATTACCAAAAGCAATTGCTTTTACGCCGTTTTCTTGCTCAAAGTAATCTTTCCATATTTGAGTCATTTTGGGATCAGCTAAATCGGCTTTATTCAAAATTTTAATTACCGGTTTACCTTCACGCAGCGTCGCCACCATAGGGTTTTCGCTACTATAAGGAATGCGCGCATCAAGCACCTCAATAATCACATCCATTTGCGGCATTATTTCTTTAATTTCGTTGCGGGCTTTATTCATGTGCCCAGGGAACCACTGTATTCCTGCTCTACTCATTTGATTTGCAAACCTTTTATTCTAACCCATAACGCCATGGGGTACTGTGTGGGGTACTAAAGAGTACAATTACACTTTTTGTACTTGGCTAATAGTGTCAGTTTACTACACAAAGAGGATTTAATTCTTCTTAAAATAAACTAGCCGTTGAAATTTTAATCATGCTATCGCGCTTAAGCTTTGATAGAAAAATATCTTATTTACGCTCGGATAAAAAGTATGTGGCTACATTGAGCAAATTTTCTTTATTTTTCAGCCTATAAGGTATACAACTAATAAAATAACCTCATGCCCAATACAAACTAAAAACAAAAAATTCAATCCCATGAATAAAACCCAATCAACCGCTATAAAACATAACTAACAATTATTAATCTTACTCAGTAAATTGATATGGCAGCAGTTAAACACTATTGTAAATTTCTTGCTATTTTCACAGGCAATTCATTTAATTGCGCTATACTGGCGCAAATTTTTTCAAATAAGTAGTTATGGCTCTTAAATCCACCATTATGAAAGTGCAGTTGTCGCTTAGCGATATGGACCGTCACGTTTACCAAGATTTTAATTTAACCTTGGCCCAGCATCCTTCAGAAACCGAACAACGTTTGATGATCCGCTTACTCGCTTTTGCACTCAATAGCTGTGATGGTTTAGAATTTACCAAAGGATTAAGTTCTGACGATGAGCCCGAGCTGTGGCATAAAAACTACAGTGAAGAAATAGAGCTGTGGATAGAGCTGGGTTTACCTGACGAAAAGCGCCTTAAAAAAGCCTGTAATAAAGCTAAAAAAGTGGTGCTTTACACTTATGGCGAAAACAACCAAGCTATTTGGTGGCAAAAACAGCAGCCTAAATTACGTGATTTTAAAAACCTTAGTATCTTTAGTTTAGATTATGGTGTTACCCAAGCTTTGGCCAATTTGGTTGATCGTAATATAAAGCTTGCTATTACTATTCAAGATGGCGAGATGTGGGTTAATACCGACACGACCAATATTGAAATAAAACCACAGCAGTTAATGTGATAACACCAAGGTGAGGGGCGTATGAAGGTTAAGCAGGTTATTGTTTTACACGGCTTATATATGTCTGGCTTTGTGATGCGCCCGTTGTGCTCTCGCTTAAAAAGTTCTGGCGTAAAAGTGTTAAACCTAACTTACAATACGCTCACTCCTAATCGCGATACTATTTTTGCGCAAATAGATGAGTTTATAGGCGATCAGCCTTCGGCTTTTGTTTGCCATTCTATGGGCGGGCTTGTTGCTCGTGCGTATCTTGAGGCGAACTCGCCTGCAAGCCAACATGTTGAAAAAGTAATTACTTTAGGCACCCCACATAAAGGCAGCCATATTGCGCAAAAAATGCAGCAAAAAGGGTTTGAATCTTTTTTAAAAAATAGCGTAGAGTTTTTACTTTCTAAAAACGGTAATTGGCCTTTTAAAGCCAAACTTTACAGTATTGCTGGTGATTTACCCATAGGGCTTATGCCGCTTATTGTTAAAGGCAGTTGCTCTGATGGCACTGTATTACTTGATGAAACCAAGCTCAAAGGTATGGCCGAACATAAAGTGTTTCATTTAAGCCATACCAGTATGATTTACTCTCGCCAAGTACTCGATTATATTTTAGAGCGCTTAAACGAAGACGATTAATCTTCTGCCGCTGCTGCAATTTTATAACTAATTAAAAATATAATACCTAATACTAGTGGTATAGGTGCGGCTATATAACCAAAAGTATCAAAGTTAGCAAAGCTGGCACTGGCTAAATGCGCTATTACGCCAATTAAAAACACTACCACGGCGATACCCGTTACGATCAATTCAGCTTTATGTTGTTTAGCTGTTTTTGTGCTCACTTTATTTCTCCTAATGATTGCTACCTCCTTATTATGCGTTATCAAGTCGAATGATTTTTGACCTAAATCAATTAATGCGACAGCGGCGCACTTAACTTGTTTAAAGCTTGTTTTGGATCATGATTTGTAGTGTTGAAGATATATTTTCCCTTCAGGGGTGGTATTTTAATTAATCCGACCCATTACTATTAATGATCTATTTATTATTTTTATAAGTAATGTAAGTACACGATTTATTTAAGCTATTAATCCCATCTATTTAAATTATTTTACTAACGGCTGATGATAGGCAATACTCATTAGCAGTTAACGTTATTAACGGTTATTTAAGGAACAAGCTATGTCACAGGTAAATGCTATTGGTTTAAACAGTGCAAAAAGTGAAGACATTATTAAGTCATTAAACTCGCTACTGAGCAGCTATCAAATTCAGTACATGAACGCACGTGGGTTTCATTGGAATATTAAAGGCCGTAACTTTTTTGAACTACACATTAAGTTTGAAGAAATTTATAACTTATTGCTTTTAAAAGTAGATGAAGTTGCTGAGCGTATTTTAACGCTAGATGGTGCGCCACTGCATGCGTTTTCAGATTACCTAGAAGTAAGTAAAATTAAAGAAGCTAAAGGTATTAGCGACGGTGTAGCTGCAGTAGAGAACTTACTTGCAGGTTACAGTGTGTTGATTAAAATGCAGCGCGAAATTTTAAGCCAAGCAGCCGATGCAAACGACGAAGGTACAGCCGCGCTAATGAGTGATTATATTTCAGAGCAAGAAAAACTTGTTTGGATGTTAAAAGCTTACTTAGATTAATAAAAGTTAAATGCATTAACCGCTGTATTTAAGCAGCTATAAAATAAAAACATCGCCTACTTTACAGTGGCGATGTTTTTATTTGTGCACTTTTTAATTGCTGCCTAATTATTTAGTAAGGCGATAAAAAAGGCCATTTCGAGCGCTCTTTCTTCTAAGCTTTTAAAACGCCCAGATGCGCCACCGTGTCCGGCATCCATATCGGTTTTAAATACTAAAATATTATTATCGGTTTTTAGCTCGCGCATTTTAGCTACCCACTTCATCGGCTCCCAATATTGTACCTGTGAGTCGTGCAGCCCTGTGGTTATTAGCATATGCGGATACTCTTGCGCGCAAATATTATCGTACGGCGAATAGGCTGCAATTACATCATAAAATTGCGCATCGTTAGGGTTACCCCACTCGTCGTATTCGTTGGTGGTTAGCGGAATACTTTCATCTAACATAGTGGTTAGCACATCTAAAAATGGCACATGACAACCAACGCCACAATAAAGCTCAGGTGCTTGGTTTACCACGGCTCCCATTAATAAACCACCCGCACTGCCACCCGATGCAAATACTTTATTTTTATCGCCGTAACCTTGCTCAACCAGCGCTTTAGTAACGTCTATAAAGTCGTTAAAGCTGTTTTGTTTATGTTGTTTTTTACCTTGCTCGTACCACTGCCTGCCTAACATTTCTGAGCCACGCACATGCGCAATAACGTACACAAAGCCGCGATCGAGTAAGCTTAATGATGTACTCGAAAAACTAGGATCAATAGTATAGCCATAAGCACCATAGCCATATTGAAACAACGGATTAGTACCGTCCTTTTTAAAGCTCTCTTTACGGTAAACAACAGATACAGGTACTTTTACGCCATCGCGTGCAGTTATCATTAGGCGTTCTGACTGATAATTATCGGCGTTAAAGTCTCCTAATATTTGCTGTTGTTTTAGTAAGGTTTTTTCGCCTGTAGTTAAATCAACATCGTATAGCGAGCCAGGCGTAGTTAAGCTTGAGTAGTAAATACGGGCACTGCGTGATTCTGGCTCTGGATTCATTGCTATGGCGGCGTAGTAGCAAGGATCTTCAAACGCTAATGTCATGCGTTCACCTTGTTTATTAACAACCACAAAACGGGCTTGCCCTTGCTCGCGCTCACTTAATACTAAAAAGTCGTTAAATAATTCAACACCTTCAAGCAGTACATCATCGCGATGAGCTGTGTGCTGCTGCCACTGGGTTTTATCGGCAATAGTTTGACTGGTTGCGGTCATTAAGCGAAAGTTTTTTGCTTGCCAATTCGTCACTATGTAAAAAGTATCGCCAAGCTTATCAACGTCAAATTCATGGCCTTCTTCGCGTGGTATTAATGCGTTGAACTCGCCGTTTGGCTGGTCAGCATCAAGTACCCAAGTGTCGTTAGTTTCGGTGCTGGCTAAATCAATAATAATAAGGCTTTCGTCGCGACTTTTGCCCAGCCCCATAAAAAAGCTGCTGTCTTGCTCTTCGTACACCATTACATCTTGGCTTTGCTCTGTACCCAGCACGTGCCTAAATACTTGGTAACCTAATAATGTTTTTAGATCTTTTTTAACGTAAAAAACCGTTTTATTGTCGTTAGCCCAAACCACTTGGCCTTCGGTGTTTTCTAACTTATCGGTGAGCATTTCGTCAGTGGTTATATTTTTAAAGTGCACGGTATAAATACGACGCCCTTCAGTATCTTCTGAGTACGCCATTAATTGCTCACACGGGCTCAGTGCTACTTCGCCTAGCTCAAAAAATTCAAATCCGGCCGCTAGCTTATTTACATCTAATAAAATTTGCTTATCGCTAGTACTCATATCACTACTGCGATAATGACGAGAATATTCGTCATCGCCACGCACTTCAGAGTGATACCAGTATTTGCCATCTTTAACCGGTACTGTATTGTCGTCTTTTACAATACGGCCCTTTAGCTCTTCAAAAAGAGTGTTTTGCAATGGCTGCATTGGCGCTAATTGCGCTTCACAATAGCTGTTTTCAGCATGTAAATGTGCTAATACATCTTTATTTTGACGTTCGTCATCACGCATCCAATAGTAATTATCGATACGTGTTTTATCGTGTGTGTTAAGGGTATAGGCTTGCTTTTCAGCAATAGGGGAGCTTGGCAGCAAGGCCAAAGAAAAATCAGAAGTAGACACAAATAAACCGATTAAAAAATAACAATATTTGCCAGTTTACCATAAAAATAAAAAAGCCCACTCATTGCTGAGCGGGCTAAACGGTATAAGTACAATTACTAAAATTTCTGCAATTTTTATTGTTGTCTTTATACCTTGGGAAGAGAGCACCTTGGGAAGAAAGTACCTCAAGAAGAATATCTTAAGAAAAACACCTTGAGAAATAATTCCAATTCAAAACTGTATACAAGCTATTTATTTTACTTGCTGCCAAGCCATAGCCCAGCTTTTACCCACACCGGGTTCAAACATGGCACTTTGCTCACCATTAACACGGCAATATTCACTAAATGGCCATGCTTTACACTGATAAATATGCCCTGTTTTGGGCTGCAATACTTTTATGCCCGCATTATAGTTATCGCCACCAGCGGGATAAACGCTATCGTATTCTGCGCTATTTTCTATTACCGACACATTGCGTTTAGTCAAACAATTAAAACTAACATCCGCTTTACAAATACCGCTTGATTCTAGTGCAAATATTTGATTATAACGATAAGCAACTACTAGCCCTGTATCGGTCATGCGCCCTGCGCTAACTAAGGGAACATGCACATTAATATATTCTGCTATTAGGCGCGGCCACGCATTAGGCCCTCCCTGCTCAGATACCGTCACTTCATAACTAAATGATAAATCGACTAGCTCTCCTTGCATGTCATAAAAGGTTACTACTACAGAATCGCCAATAGATAATTGGACATCCTGATTTAAGCAACCTATTGGTGTCCATTTTCCACAGACCAATGACGTATGCATAAACACAGCAACACCTTAAAATCCAAACCTTGTATTGGTAATACACAAATACACAGCCAAGACATTTAGAGTAATAAACAAACAAATGTAAACTAAATATTAGCTCAGTTTATTAATAAGATGAAGATTATAATTCGCAAGCTTGCAACAATCAAACAAAAGAATGTAACCAGAATTTAAATCTAATACTTAAGCTCTATATAAAACAAAAAAGCCAACCTAATTCGGTTGGCTTTTTACTTTGCTGCTTACTAACAATGCTATTTTAAATTGTAGCTTTAGTGGTTTTTTTACTAAACGGGCGTTTAAATAACGCGCCTATATCCGTTAAAATAATATATAAACACGGTACTAAAATCAGTGTTATTAAAGTAGCAAACATGACAGCAAAGCCCAGCGCTACTGCCATTGGGGTAACAAATTTAGCTTGTAGGCTGGTTTCAAACATAATAGGTAATACCCCTGCAAAGGTAGTAATTGAGGTGAGTAATATAGCTCTAAAACGCGCACAGCCTGCCTCAATAACGGCATCTTTAATACTTACGCCGTTACGGCGCACTTGGTTTACATAATCGGTCATAACTAGGGAGTCGTTTATTACTACCCCTGCGGCGGCTATTAAACCAAAGCCCGACATTAAACTAATATCTAAACCAAACCAATAATGCCCCCAAATAGCCCCCGTTAAGCTAAACGGAATAACCGACATAACAATAAGCGGTTGCGAGTAACTTTTTAATGGCACAGCCAGTAAAATATAAACGAGGATCATGCCGCCAATAAAAAACATCATTTGCTCACTTGCTTGCGCTTGTTGTTCCTCTATTGCGCCACCAAGCTCAGATTTAACTGTAGGGAACTCATCTTTAAGCTGCGGTAATAAGTTCTCTTTAACTTGTTTAACTACTTCACCTGGCTCTATTTGTTCTTCGTCGATACTGCCATATACATAAACTGTACGATAGCCTCCTTCACGGCGAATATAACTAATGCCTGGTGTTTCGGTTAGCTCAACTACATCACCGAGTAATACCTCACGCCCTTGTGGTGTGGTGATCACTGCATGTTTAAGTGATGAAAATGCTTCGCGAGTAAGCTTAGGGTAACGAACCATTACACGTACTTCTTCGCCGTTTCTGATCACGCGCTGCGCTTCACCACCATAAAAGCTAGCACCTACTTGGGTGGCAACACTCGAAAGATCTAAACCTAAGTCGTAAGCAACCGGTTTTAAGCTCATTTGCACTTCTTTACTAGCAGGATCAATGGTCGAGCTAATATCAAACAAACCTTTTTGTTGCTGCAGTAATTGAATAAAACGACGCCCTGCATTATTTAGCGTGTCTATGTCTGAGCCATACAATAAATAGCCAAACTCACCATTACCGTTGGCACCGCCGCCGCCAGCATCATCTTGAATAGTTAACGACTTAACGCCAGCTATGGTTGGCATAGCCTCACGCCAACGACGCGATAACTCAAAGGCGTTATACGGACGCAAGTCTTCATCAACTAATGGCGCTAATAACTGTGACTCTGTTCTACCTTGGTTAAATACCAAGATATCGCGGATCATTTTTTTACCAAATTCACGCTCGGTTGCTTCATCAACTTGCAGCACCATAGCTTCAATGTCGCGAATAGCTGCAATGGTTTGTATGTCTGAAACATTGTCATTCATTTCTACGCGTATTTGTGGAAAGTCGTGCGGTACTTTAGGGGTGGGTACAGTACGTACTTTGTTTGAGGTAATTAACCCAACGCTAAGAATAAGCATTGCTATAAATGCAAACATCACCGTCCAGCGCCATTCTACGCAGCGCACTATAAAACGTTTATACGGGCCATTTACAAAGCCAAAAAAACGGGTATTAAAGCGATCGCGCCAACTGCCTTTTTTAATAGGTGCAAAGTGCGTATGAGCAATATGCGCCGGTAAAATTAGTTTTGATTCAACCAAACTAAATACTAAGCACAGCATTACCACTACCGCTATACCGTAAAAAAACGCGCTTTCTGGGCCGCTCGATAAGGTAAATGGTGCAAACACTGCAATTGTGGTTAATACGCCAAAGGTCGCAGGCGTTGCAACACGATTAGCGCCGCGCACTACGCTTTCAACACCACCACCACTTCTTTCTATTTCGGTGTAGGCGCTCTCTCCTATGACTATGGCGTCGTCCACCACTATTCCCAGCACCATAATAAACGCAAACAACGAAATAATATTAATGCTAATACCAAATACCGGCATCATCATCATTGCACCTAAAAAGCACACTGGCAGCCCTAGCATTACCCACAACGCCAGTTTAAAACGCAAAAATAACGACAACATAATTGCCACTAAAATAGCGCCCTGAAACAAGTTAGCTTTCATCATATCAAGGCGAGCATTTAGATAGTAAGTCATATCCATTAATGGCTCTAACCGTATACTGGGCGGCAGCTGATTATTTTTTTGCTCTATAAATGCTTTAACCGACTCGGCAACCGGGATCATGTTTTGCTCTTGGGTTGCTTTAACCGAAAGGTACACCGCATTTTGCCCATTAAACTTAAAGTAGCGCTCACCTTCAGTAAATTGGTCTTTAATTATGGCAATATCTTGCAATAATACTTTTGCGCCGTACTCGCCAATTTTTACCGGTATTTTTCGAAACTCTTCGCCGCTATAAAATTGATTTTCTACGCGTACCGAAATAACCCCCGAGTCAGTTTTTAGCTGCCCTGCCGAAAAGTTAGCTGAATATCTGCGTACTGCATTCATTACATCGCTTAAGGTTAAGTTATATTGGCGCAGCGTATCGGGTTCAATTTCAATGGCTATTTCATCAAGTGGCACATCGTTAACAACTAGCGATACATTAGAAAGCTGCAATAACTCACTCTCTATTTGGTTTGCAATTGGCTTAAGCTCGCTCAGTGGCAGGTCGGCTACTAAGGTCATGCCTATTACGTCTTGTCTAAACTCTACTTGGCTAATTGTTACCGGCTCCATACCGCCAGGAAACGTGGCTATACCATCTACGCGAAGTTTTACTTTATCGAGCACGTCGGTAAGTTTAACGTCAGTATTTATTTCTAAGCTCGCACGGCCACCATTACGAAACGCACGATACACGCCTTTTTTAATTTCGGTTACATCCTTAAGCGACTCTTCTATTTTTATGAGAATGCTTTCTTCTATTTCTTGTGGCGATGCACCTGGATAGTTAGCTTCAATATTAATGTAGTTAATTTCTACATTAGGAAACATTTGGCGCTGAATAGTAAAGTAACTAATAATCCCCATTACAATGATAAAAAACATCATTAAATTGGCAGCTACCGAATTCTTTGCAAAGTAGGCAATAATACCCGTTTGTTTTTGCTCTATTGGTTCATTCATATTTTGCTGCCTTACAACTGCTGAGTATTAGAGTTGCTTGTCTCTGAGCTTTCAGTTGCGCTGTTAGTACTAGTACCAGCCACTTTTACTTCCATGCCCTTTTGCGGATACTCTGGCAAGGTAACAACGAGTTTATCGTCTGCATTTAAACCGCTGTTAATATAAAAAAACTCACCTTCTTCTCTAATAACCGTTACTTTGCGCGGCTCAAGTTGCTGCTGCTCATTTACTATCCATACCGTTTGATTATTCACTAATGCTTGCGGTAAACGGTAAATGTTACTGAGCATAGCGCCTGCAAATCTTACCTGTACGTAGCTGCCAAATTTAATTGCTGGTTGTTTGCTTTTTAAACCGTAAGGGTCGTCAATTCGCACTACTAAACTACTCATGCGGGTAGCACTATCTACAATACCTAAATCGCGGTCTATTACTGCTTCACGAGTAAAGCTATTTAGTCCTTTTTGAATCACTGTTGCAGTAATACCTTTAATTCGCTCTGGTAAAAAAATACTATCAAAGCCGGCAATAGGAATGATCACCTCTGCGGTTTCTATGTTATTAAGTTCGGCCACTTGCGAACCCATAGATACAAACTGACCCACACCAATATTACGACTAATAACGAGCGCATCGTATGGCGCAGTTATTTCGCAATTTTCTAAGTCACGTTGCGCACGTTTTAAGGCAGCTTGCGCCGATTTAACCGACGCTTGTGCACTCAAAACTTGTGGTTTACGTAAAAATAAATCTGTACGGGCCTTACCAGGAAAGCGTGTTGCTTCGTCTGCTGCTACTTGCGCTTGTGCTTGTTCTTCAATTAAGCCTGCTTGTGCGCGTGCAAGCTCAGCTTCAGCCATTAAAACGGCTGCTTGGTAATTATCTTTTTCAATAGTAAATAGAGTTTCGCCACGGCCAACTACACCACCGGCAATAAAGTTAGGGTGCCAACTTAATACCTCACCCGACACCTGCGCCGACAATTGGGTATTTTCAAGCGGCTTTACTTCACCGTAACTATTAATAATAACCTGATGATTATTTGCCAAAGCACTTTCCACTTTAACGGTAGGGCGTGTATCTACTGGTTTTTTTTCTGCTGATTCTTCTGCAATAGCGTTAATTCCCATAAAGCTCACTATGCCAATGGCAAGTGCAACAAAAGGAAAAACCCATTTAAGTATTCTTGTTTGCATAACTTAATTACCTCAAAAACTCACTAACAACATAATAACAGAGCTTAACCAAATATTAACGACGCATTTGTAAGTAACTATTTCTAAAATAACTCTCAATTAATAAAAAGAATAACAAGTAATACTATAGAGAAATTAAAGCTGTAATTTTTAAGTTTATAAATCAATAACTTTAAACAAGAATAAATAATAGAGGCGCGGTTTGGAGTAATAAGTATATAGTGGCGGCTGCGTCGCCTGTGCTAACTTTCAAAAATTATATTTTTAAATAAAAGCGTTTTATTCGCAGCGCAAGAGTAATAGCATGGTTTATTTATACACAATTTAGAAAGTATGTAGCGCTTTGCTAAATAAAAATAGTGCCGGTTAAATACCTTACCGCATGCCCTGTGATCGTTACATATGTATCACCAACATCGCATAGTAACTGCCCGCCGCGGCTCGAAGCCTGATAAGCGCTTAACGTAGTTTTACCCAATTGCTGAGCCCAATAAGGGGCAAGGCCGGTATGAATAGAGCCTGTTACATAATCTTCATCGCCACCGCTTGCAGGCCAAAAGTAGCGAGACACAAAGTCGTATTCATCTCCAGGTGCGCTGGCAACCACATCGAGCGGAAATAATGTTTTTAGTAACTGCGAATCGGTTTTAAGCTGAGTTACATCTTGCTCATTATCGTAAATAGCAAAATAAGCTTGGCGGTTTTTTAGCACTTTTGTGGGTGCTTTTGATAAACCATTTAGCAGTGCAGAAGGGGCATTTAATACAACAACCGGTGCTTGTTTTGGAAAGGTCATGGCAAAGCTACCATCGCTATTTTTATTAACGACTAACTCGCCCACGGCAGCAGCATAAAAACGCACTTGCGCTAAATTATGCTGCTCACAAAGCACATAAGCAGCTGCCAGTGTGGCATGGCCACAAAAGTCAATTTCCATCAAAGGTGAGAACCAGCGAATAGCAAAGCTGCCATCGCTTTGCTGGCAAGTAAAAGCGGTTTCAGACACGTTGTTTTCTGCGCCAATTTTTAGCATTAAATCGTCGCTTAACCATGTATCTAGGGGGATCACTGCGGCATAATTGCCTTTAAATAATTCATTAGTAAACGCATCTATTTGATGAATAGTTAATTGCATGGTTTAAACTTTATAATTACGAATAGCTTAAACCTGCCACAGTTAAATTAAATTATCACTACTATTTTAAACGTTATACCGTATTAGGGCGCATTTTATAATATTGAATGCAACCAAGCTGCGCAGCGTTGGTGAGTAAAATCATCACAAACGTTAAAATATGCGCAATACTTTGCGTAGCCATAGCAAACTCGGCAAATAAACCACAAATACCCGCCACAAACTGCAAGCTAAAATAACGTGCACTTAAATTACTAATATCACCACTGCGAATAGTTTTATACGTTTGTGGCATTACACGCACCGAGCTCATTACCAAACCAACAAAGGTTAACCACGTTAGTACCTTAGCTGTATCAAGCACTGGGTTAGCTAATAACGTAAATGGAATAAGCGAAAAAGCCAACATACACAGTAACTGAACACGCTCTTTTCGCTCAGCATTATAACGCGCAAAATAGTATAAAATAGAACCACTTAATATACCTGTTACTATAAATGGCAGCGCCATATAAAAGCGCTCAAAATACAGATTAAAGGCAATAAAGTACGTACTTTGTGCAACACCAAAGGTCATCATCAACAGCGATAAACCCGACACGCTGCGATTTTTACGAATTTTATTTAGCAGTGGTAAAAAACTAAAGACTAAAATAAATGAAGACAATACAGGCAGAAAATGTGCCAAAGCAACCTCGCTCGTTACGTAAGTGTTAATAGGAATTAAAATGGAAACATATAATAAACATATGTTTTTAAAGGATTTTATATTATAGCGGCATTGTAGTGGCGACTAGATTTTACTCAACTAAATTGAAAATATTTTTTTAGCAGCTGGCAACTTAGCTATACAAAAATCGTTAGCTTAAGTTCACGCTTTTGCTGTTTTTAGCATAACCATCTGCAAAACTTGAATTGCAATTGATAATTGTTATCATGCGCAATACTTGTCATCTTTTCTTGCTTTATATATGCGAAAAACACTGTTTAAAATTCATAGCTGGGTTGCCCTTATTGCTATCATCCCCCTTATTGTTATTAGCATTACAGGGAGTGTTTTAGTATTTAAAAGCGAAATAGATGGCCTGCTAATGCCAAATAGCCACTTTGTGGTAAAAGCATTACCTGAGCGACTACCTATTGATAAGTTAATCGCTAAAACAGAGCGTACTTACCCTAATTATATAGTAGTTAGTTGGGAAATATTTAACGATGATACTGCTGATCGGGTTTACTTAATAAAGCGCGGTACAGAGCAATGGGCTAAGTTACATTTAAACCAATACACAGGTGATATTTTGTCAGAGCCTGTGGGTACCAGCCATTATTTCACCGATTGGTTTTTAGAGCTGCATTACACCTTTTTACTTAACGATTTTAAAAATTTACCAGGGCAAACGGGCACTGTATTAGGGTTCTTTTTTGCGGTGTTTTTACTCGTATTGGGTATTAGCGGCCTGATTATTTATCGCAAATTTTGGCGACGCTTATTTAGCGTACGCTGGCGTGCAACACTACAAATAGTGCTTAGCGACATTCATAAAATGACCGGCGTGTTAGGCTCACCCATTATTATTATTTTAGCCATTACTGGCGGCTACTTTAACTGGGCTGTGTGGTATCACGAAGTGATAGAACACGCACAAGAAGAGCATTATGTACTAACCAACCCCTTATACAGTCACGACATTTCGTTGCAGCAAATACTCGATGACAGCAAAAAACAAATCTCTACTTTTAACGGTACTTTTTTAGTTTTGCCATTAGAGCCAGACGAAAACATTACCTTATTTGGTGAAGTAAGCACAACCAATCCGCTGGCTAGTGAATACGCCAATACAATTACTTACAGTAAGCTAACTGGCGAGCACATGGCTAACTGGGATATTCGCGAAGTAGGAATTGGCTGGCAAGTAATTGATAGCTTTAGAAAGCTCCACTTTGGCTACTTTGCAGGGCTTGTAAGTAAGGTGCTGTGGGCTGTTATTGGCTTAAGCCCTGTATGGCTTGCAGGTACTGGCTTTTATTTATGGCTTACCCGACGTGCACGCAAAAAGCAGTCACGACAAAACCGTTTAAATAAACGCCGCACAGCAAACCCTTGATTAAAAAACAAACTCATTATAATGTTAGGTAAAGTAGTAATTAACTCTATTTAAGCTACTTACTTTTGTATCAATGGAGTGAGTTTATGAAATTTTATACGCTTGTGATAATTACTATTTTTTCATTAATAACCGGCTGCAGCAGTACTAACAATCAAAAGCAAATACTGCAAACTATACCGCTTACACAAGTAATTAATCATGCTTTATTTAGCCAGCAACCCACTTTATCTGAACAAGCTATTTTTGAGCTGTCTGAGGTCGAGACAGAGCAGTTTTTAGCGTATGCCAAAAAACAGCTATTATCTGGGATTCGTACCGATAGAGTTGTTTATAATTACCTTGAAAACCAACTAACTAACTTTACATATCACGGCGATACACTCACTTCTACACAAACAGTTAATCGAGCGCAAGGAAACTGTATTAGCCTAGCGGTGCTTACCCAAAGCTATGCTCGCATTCTTGGTTTAGATACGAGTTTTCAAGAAATGACCAGCGAGCCTGTTTACGCAAAAGAAAGTAACTTAGTGTATGTAGCTAACCATTTTAGAACTATGGTTTATGCCCCTAAAGAAATAGGTACCGCTAAAAATATAAATCCAATAAGCACAATAACAACCCGCGCAGGTACGTTAATCGACTACTTCCCAACTCGAGACAGTGTTTACTCAGGTAGTGCTAACCATAATGACTTACTCGCTAAGTTTTATAGCAATTTAGCCGCTAGCGCATTAGCAAACAAACAATTAAACATGGCATATTCTCTTATTTTGCAAGCTAATAACTACACCCCTAAAGATCCTGAGCTATTTAACTTAGCAGGCATATTACACCGCCATGCTGGCGACTTACAAAGCGCGAAAAATATTTATCAAGCAGCATTAAATAACAATTATGCGAGCATAAATTTAATTAGTAACTATCAATTATTAGCTCAAAAGCTTGGTGATACTCAGCTTGCGCAGCAGTTATCTTTACAACTAATAAATATAGAAAAAGATCCTTATGAGTTATTAGTACTGGCTAAAAATGAGTTACAAACAGGAAATATTTATAGCGCTAACAAACATGTTGAGCAAGCAATAGTAAAAGCACCGTATATAGCCGATCTGTATTTAGAGCTGGCGAAAATACGCTTTCAGCAAGGTAAAACTCAACAAACACAAAGCTTACTCGAAAAAGCCATCGAACTTGAACGCGACAAACAAAAGCTTAATGTGTATCAAGCTAAGTTACTGTCGTTAAGTATGACAAAGTAAATGTGGGTTTTACGGCACTTAAATCGCCGCTCAAACCCCGTTATTAATTATTTTTACCTTTGCTTTTAAGAACGCTAAAGCGAATAATAAAAACTTAACCATGCGCGCATCTCATCTGCAAAGCTATCGCCTTCTACGCGCGATAAGCCCAAATTAAACGTTAAATCATTTATACCTGCAGGCCCCATCCCAAAGCTAAGATCACCTTGATATTTTAAGCCGTAACTTTGTGCATATACCATGCTATCAAGTTGGTGTTGCTTGTAATAAAGCCAAGGTAACCCCTCTTTAAAGCTAAACCCAGCACCATAACCTTGATAACGCTTTGCAGTTGCACTGTAAAAAGGCAGCTCAGATGAAAGTACAAATTCGCTACTTTGTTGCTGATTAATCAGGTTTGAGCCAAAGCCACCTAATGCAAGGCTGCCATCATCACGTTGCTTTTGCTCAAGGCTTGCATAAAGAGGAATACCAAATGCTTTACCAAAAATTTGGGCGGCTAAATCGTAACCTTGCCAATTATTACTTTTGCTGCTGCCATCGTACCAGCTCGCATAAGTACTTTGGCCTATAACAAAGTCTTGGCGGTCATATTGCCAGCTTTGAGTAACGCCTAAGCGCGTCCAGTTTTTATGGTTTTGTTTGTAGTCAGTGTAATTATAAGCAAGCTCTGGCGTTAAGTTTAACTGCCCAAATTTAAGAGGGTAACTTATTGCAGCAAAACCACCGCGCGCAGTAATATCGGCGCTTAAGCTTGTTTGATTTAAGGATTTATATTGGCGTGCTGTATTTAAATTATAATCAAACACGCTAAGTTTGAATTTTACTGGTAATGCACTGTATTTTGCCTGCACAAAACCACCATGCAAAGCACCATTGTGCAAGTCGGCGCTATACCCTGCCTGTAAGTCGAGCTGTTTTAATAAATCGCTACTTTTAACCCCTAAATTCAACAAACTGGTTGCAGCCGAATAATACTGCGCGCCTAGTGCAAAAGTGGCTTGTTGCTCAAGTGCATTGTAGCTACTTTGTGTGCCTACTTGGTTAGTGTAAATGTTAGCTTTTGGAAGTGTGTGTTGATTAACCATAAGCAGTGGCGCATGTTTAGTGGTTGCAATATCACTAACCATATTCCCTTGGTGTGTTTTCGCTAGTTGTTTTATATTGGGGCCATCTGCGCTAATCGAGAAATAAAGTAATGAGCCATCAGCCATTTCAACGGGATGTGCAACCGCTTCTTGCCCTTGAGTTAGTTTAGTGAGTGTTTTGCTTGCAATATGATAACTATAAATATCGGTAGCGCTATTTAAGCCAGCAATAAAGTAAAGCGACTCTCCATTTTGGCTAAAACTTGGTTGGCTTAAATATTGATACCCGTTTGGCATAGCCACTGATTGACGGTGCTCACCATCCGTATTTTGTATATATAATTGCCAATTTTCGTTTAAAGATGCTGATAAGTAAGCTAATTTAGTTTCATCAGGGTTTAATATTGGGTAGTCATACGCCGTTTTTAAACTTTTACTAAATAACTCAGTGACGACTTTAGTGGTTAAATTTACTTTCACTAATTCTGAGTAACCACCTCTTACTTGCTCAGCATATAAGGTTTCACCATCGCTGGTTACGCTAAAACGGCGAATACCTGCAAGCTCGGTAAGCTGCTCTATATTGCCGGTTTCAGTGTTGTAGCTAAAAACATCAGAAACACGATTATAACTCCCCGATTCCTCAGTACTAAAAGCACTAAAGTAAAGCGTGGTATTATTAATCCATTGTGGGTTAGCTATGCCTGCTCGGTTAATTTGGTTAAGCACTTGTTTTTGCTCACGCTTAAATACACCAGGTGCAGTGTCAGCAATATCTAGGGGATCATTTTCTAATAGCTTTTTTTGTGCTTTATTAAAGCTATTTTCGGCTTTAGTATTTTGCTCTGTGCTGTACACAATGAGCTTAGTGTTATCGTTTTTATCACGCTCTACAATTGCCAGCTTACTGCCATCTTTTGCAAGCGCAGGGTTACTTGCATATAAACTAAGCTGTAGCCACAGCTCACTATTAAGCTTAGGTTCTAATTGCTCTTTGGCCATAGCTTTGTAAGTGTATTCAGCTACAAAACGGCGGTACAGCTTAGCGGCACTTTGCCCAAACACGCCGCTAAATGCTTGATCAAAATCACGCACTTTTACGCCTTGCATGCGTGTCCAAACGCTATCGAGCGTTTGCTCTGAATAGTTTTGCTCTAACCAATTTAAAAAACGGCTACCAATTAAATACGCCATGGAGCTGGCCATAAAGCCACCTTCGGTACTATTTAACTGTGAGTAGCTGGGCAACGCTCCTTGCTGGGCAAACTCTACTAATATTGCTTCTGAGTAGTTATCAAATAAGCGCCCACGACCGGTCATTTTAGATTCAATTAACGTGGCATAACCTTCGGCAACCCAACGAGGGGTATTGCTGTAAGTTAGATCGTATAGATCCCATAGACTGCGTATTTTTTGCTGCCAGTTATTACGTGTTGGCTGTGCTAAATGCACTAAGTGAATGTACTCGTGCAATACCAATAACTGCTGCCAACCTGAGGTATTTGATATAACAGTATCTGATTGTGGCGGCGTGGTAAAAAGTGCCATTATCGGGTTATTTGAGGTAGGTAGCGCAAAACCATTCGCTGCATTTAAGGGATCAAACACCACTACATCTACAGTTTTATCGAGTGCGCGGTTTTGTTGCTCAAGCACTTTGGTACGTACTATTTCGAGCTCTACAGCAGTCGATTTGGCAAAGTCGGTATGCTCAATACTGTAATGCACATTAAAGTGCTCGGTATGAATGGTTTGCCAGTCGTTGCCATAGCTCGGCGCGGTAAGTAATAAAGCCGCTGCGATAAGTGTTTTTTTCATTATAGTCCCTTAGATGATCCCTTAACTGCACCTAGGTTATTACTAATTACTTTTAGTTGGCAGTAATAAAGTGTAATAAAACATGTGCAACTATAAACTACACATGCTTTTAGTAGAGCTACATCCAGCTACGGGGATCAGATTCAACCTGCATAAGTGTAAAATCAATTATAAAGTCAGCATCTTGCTGCTTTATATAGGGCATAAAAGCGTAACCTGAGGCGAGTTGTATATACACACTTTTTAACCCTGAGCGACGCATTAAGTAGGTACTTATACTTCGGGCACTTTGTGTTTTATACAGTTCAAACACCCGATAATGTACGCCAATCAAGCCTTTGCGCACCACCATATAATATCGGCCATTATCTTCATGTAAGTAATAGCCATAACGCTGATACGACAAGGTAACTAAACCAGAAAATGCAACAAATACACCTAAACTAAGCCACATATTAAACTCAGCTACTAAGCAAAAAACAAATACTAATATGCTCGGTAAAAGCGCATAAAAAACTAAGTTTTTATATAGTAGTGCGCGCTCTGCGCCTGTAAATGCGAGGTTTTTGCTATTAAACCAAGGATAAATCCATTGGCAAACACTGTTTACTTGTGCCGCGTTTAATACCGGTAAGAGCAAGGTTTGTTTATTATTTTTAGCAGCAACGCCTGCTACCATACCACCACTGCTCGCTTGCAAGCATTCAACGGTAAAGCGTTTTAATAGTCGGGCAACTAAGTTTTGTTTTATAACAATTGATTGCACCTTATCTAAGCTCATAGATAACTGATGGCGCTCTAATAAGCCAGCAATGCGTTTAAACTTTTGTCCTTTAAAATACAGCTCGTAGTTATAAAACCGAATCAACGACATGCCAACCGACAACAACACCGCAATAATAACCAACAAAACAATTAAGGTGATCACCGCAAACATGGCAGCATTGGCCACTATACCTAGCTCTTGCTGGTAAAAGCCCTCCATTTTAGCAATCAGCTTTTGCTCTAAAAAATCGATAACAACATTTATAAATGGCGCAATAGCTGCAAAGGCTAAAATAGCCATATTTGATATTAAACCAAACTTAGCAATTTCTTTATTGCTAATAAATAGACTGCTTTGTGCTGTTACTTGGTGATCTACATTGTCAGTTACAGTATCTTGCTGCTGGGCTTTGTAAGCAAAAATTTGTTTACGCATTTGTTGTGCGTGTTCTTTGGTTATTCCCGGCAGTACCACTTCTTGCGCTACGCTACCTGCGGCATCAAAAATACAATTTACTAAGTTAATAGGGGTAAAATAAAACGGCTCAGCAATATTTACGTTTTGTACGCGAGCAAATTTAAGGGTTAAACGCTCTTTTTTAAATACGCCTTTTTTGAGTAAAATTTCGTGTTCTTCAGAAATACAAAAACGAAAGCTTTTATAATATAAAAAAGAGTAAATAAGCAAAGCAACAAGCGCGACGGCTCCGGCAATTTGTCCCCAAAATAGTTTGTTTTCAACTTGAGTTACAAACACAATCGTAATAGGTAGCAAATTAAATATGCCATCTCTTATAACTCGCACCATAAAATGGACAACAAAATACACTAACGCCCAAGGCGATACAGCTTGCCAATGTAAACTACTTGCGCTACCAGCGTTACTCATCTGCAGGGGTTGCTTGTGCGATGTTATCGTCGTTGCGGTAGTTTTGTACAAACTGGCGCATATTTTTACAATCGTCGTGAGTTAAGCCGCTAATTTGCAGGTCGGCGCTCATGCCACCAGCGCTGTATAGCTTTAAACTCGCTAAGCCGAGTTTGCGCTCAATTGGTCCGCGGTGCACCTCAATATGCTGTACTCGCGCTAGCGGCAAAATAACTATTTGCTGCCAAATAATTCCCTTTTTAAACGCGATATCGTGGGTGCGCATTGCTACCCCTTGCAGCTTTATACTCACTACATTATAAAACATTGATAATATGATAATTATTGGCATGCCAATCAACAAATACGTTTGCGCTAGATTAGCAAAAGCAGCATTTAAGTAACACGCCACCACTAAGCCGGTTATTAAAGGAATATAAAACGCCAGCCAATTAAGTTGCACATGCAGCAAAGCGTTAGCCGCCAATGGCTTAAACTCAATATTACTATGTTGTGGTAAGTTGGTTATTTGTTGATTATTAAACACCATATTATTGTTTAAACTCACTATTACTTATATAAATACAAGGCTCAACTCAGCCATTTAATGATGGTAATTAAGGTATGGCTTTGTTTTGGCGCGAGCGTAACGGCATCATTTAATACGTTGGCTGCTTCAAGGCAAAGCATGTTGTTATATTCAGTATTAGCAAAGTTAGATAAACGCTTTGATTTTTCTATCCATGGATTCCACAATACGCAAGAGCTGGAATTTTCTCGGCCCACACTAATTATACCCTCGGGAGTATTAATGGTTTGCACTGGCGCTGCTTGGGTATAAACCATGTCGGTTTCGCGGGCAAAACTAACCACATCACTTTGCATTACTGGAGCTTCGCCAAATTCAGTATATTGCGCACCTTGCAAACCATCAACGCTGGTATTGTTAATATCTGATGTTGGAAAATAAGTATGCAGCGCTTGCGAAAAGCTAAACGGTGTATTGCTTAAATTTGTGGTTGTTAAGCGCACTTGTAACTGCTCGTTTAGTACAAACTCAACTCGTAAGCTTGATTGATGCGGCCAATAATCAAGATTAACTAGTTTCATGGGTAATTTAAGGCTAACAATAACTTCGTATTCGGTTTCATGCACTTCATCGGCCTGCCACAAACTCGTTCGAGCAAAACCATGCGCCGGAAAATCGCTGTTATCGTGTGCTCCAAACCAAGGCCAACAAATTGGGATACCGCCGCGAATACTGGCATTTTCTTGGAATGTTTCTTCTTGAGATACCCATAACAATGGCTGCTTACCTTTTGGGGTAAACTCGGTAATTTGCCCGCCTTGCAAAAATATTTTTGCATCGCAATGGCTGCTATTTATATTAATAAATTCTAAACCGGTGTCAGTATGACAAATACTAACGGAAGGTGATAACTTCATATTATTTCCTATAATGCTGGCACGTAGTGTTAAATGTGCACCTAAATAGTCAAGTAAGCTTATAAATCATCTACATGATAAGCGAAATAATTTAAATATCGATCGCTTTATTTTCACTCGGTAATACCTGCGAGGTATTTATAAATAATTACTTTGTACTAATACTTATTTATAAATGTCACCCTCAGTAAATTAGCAATACTTATAAATTGATAAAAAAAACTCATTATCTATACTCTATAGGCTTAAAGGTATACTACAGCCATTAGCGAATAAAACACTACAGACATAGATTAAAAATTAAAAAACACAAATTTTAATTACTGCTCAAACTAATAAAAACCACAAAAAGCAGGCTAAAATGCAATATATCATTTGAATTCAATTTACTTGATGTGTAACATTTCGCGATTATGGCAAACCATTGCGCCCTTTTAACGAGATTAGCTAAATGCAAAAACATAACGAGTTATTGGTTTCTTTACGTAAAGTGATTCGTGCGATCGATTTACACTCTAAGCAACTGAATAAAACTTCAGGCTTAACTGGGCCACAACTGCTTATAATGCAAGAGGTTTCCCATACAGATGGGATAACAGCAAGCCGTATAGCTCAAAATGTAAATTTAAGCCCGGCAACCGTTACTAATATTCTTGATAGGATAGAAGGTAGAGACTTAGTAACTCGGGTACGTAGCCAAATGGATAAGCGTCGAGTGAGTTTATACCTCACCGATAAAGGAAAGGAGTTACTTGATAAAGCACCGCAACCACTACAAGAGCATTTTATTGCTAAGTTTTCGGCACTTGCAGAGTGGGAGCAGAGCCTATTACTGTCGTCAATGCAGCGCATTGCCGCAATGATGGATGCAGATAAACTTGATGCATCGCCTCTGTTAGAAGTGGGTGCGCTTACTCAAGCTCCTAAATAATAAATTTACACAGGATGTGCTTTTACATCTTAAATTTTCAATCAAAATCTGAGCAGCAATTTATGACTAAACTTTCGAAATTAACACTTGCCCTCATGCTAGCTGGTGCGTCGAGCAATGTATTCGCCGCAGATCTAGACACGCTTCAAACTCAGCTTAAACAACTTAAACAGCAAATGCAGATGCTAGAGCAGCAATTAGCAGCTGAAAAAACCAAACAACAACAAATTAATGAGCAACACGAACAACAAGTTGCTCAAATAAGTAAAAAAGCGGATACAAAAATTGTTGCTGTTGCAGAGTCTGAATCAGATAAAAAAGACGAAGGCATTAAAATTGGCGGTGCTATTCGCGCTAATTACAGCATTAATTCATACGATGATGACAATAAAGATCGCGGCGGCGACTTTGATTTTGATATTTTCCGTTTAAATGTATCTGGTGAAATTAATGATATTTCTCTAAATGGTGAAATTCGCTTTTACGATTACATGACTGTAATTAAATACGCTTACCTTGGTTATGAGTTTGTGGATGGTTGGGAAGGCCAAGCAGGTATAACATCTGTTCCTTTTGGTAACGGCCCGTACAACTCACACAGTTATTTTTTTAGCACTAACTATTACGTAGGGTTAGAAGACGATTTTGATTTAGGTGTGGTAGTAAAACGTAAACTTAAAGACAACTGGAAGCTAGACCTTGGTTTTTTCAAAAATGATGAACTAGGCGGAGTAGACGGTGGTTCCGATAAAAGCAAGCGTTACTCGTACGATATTGTAGGTAGTCGTGCACCAAATGAAGGTACATACGCAGAACCTGTAAATAAAATTGGTGAATACAATACCTTTGCAGGTCGCGCAACGTATCAAGTAGAGCATAGTAAAAACGTAATTACCGATCTGGGTGTATCGCTATTAAGTGGCGGCCTACATGACGGTAATGACCGTGCTGGAAGCTACGGTGCATGGGCTGTGCATCTTGATAGCAAAATTAATAACTGGAACGTACAATTTCAACATGGCGAGTACGACTACGACCTAGACGATAATAGCAACCGTTTTGCTGTAGGTGCTTACGCTTATTACGATACTGTTTCGAGCAAAGCAACAATGACTAACTTCAACGTAGCTTATAACTACTCACTTGAGTGGGGCCCAGTGACCGACATTCAGTTTTACAACGATTACGGTATTATTTACGACAAGTCTGATAACAGCGCAAATACTTGGATGAATGTAACGGGTATGAGTGTTGCTGCAGGTGGTTTCTTTAGTTACTTCGACTTTATCCAAGCACGTAATCAACCATTTATTGGCGGAACAATTATTGGTGAAGGCGATACAGAACGTCGCTTTAATATTAACCTTGGTTATTACTTTTAAGCCAAGCAAGGTTAATTAGCTAGTTAACCTGAACTCTGGTTAAGATATTTACTAACGTATTGAATCATAGTTATATTTGATTTTATTTTCTCTAGCCAGAGGTTTTCAGTGAAAACAAGGCGAATTTACGCGTCAATAGCTGGCCTATTGCAAGTAAATTCAACGCAGTTAGCGCTGAAAATAGCTGCTTGAGATAAGTTTATTATCCGCAGCTCAGGTTAGTTATAAAGGGCAACTTTGTTTGCCCTTTTTGCTGCGCTAATTTTATTTATTCCTTTATGTCCACGTATTAAGTAACTGCAATTGCGCTTAAATTTCGGCATTAATTACTCTATAATCAAACTAACTATAATTTAATAAAACTAACCTAAGTGAATATAAAAACAACCTATATATATTACAAAAAGGTATGGTTTAAAGTACTTGGCTTAATGCTAGTTGTACTTGGAATTATAGGTATAGTACTACCGGTTATGCCCACCACCATCTTTTTTATTTTAGCTCTGGCCTGCTTTACTCGCTCATCGCCTGCACTTGAGCATTGGCTTTTAAATCATCCACGATACGGCACTACCCTGCACCAGTGGCAAGCACATAAAGTAGTGCCTGTTAAAGCCAAATATTGCGCCGCTTTGGGCATGCTGGTTGGTTTTATATTTTTACTGGCTTCATCTCCTGCTGTTTGGGTTATTTTTTTAGTTGCCATAATTGAAGTGGCTGTAATGATTTATTTAATTTTAAGACCCTCTTCCATACCAAAAAGTTGAACATCCCGCTTTAACAACGTAAATACCCGCTGTTTATAAAAACTTAATGTAAAGTTTAGTAAGTATATTTGTAATAGCTAATACAAATCATTATCATGTGGTAAATATTAATTAGTTTACAGTTATTATGGCGTTTATTAACAAACGAGCTTTATATAGCACCAGCCGGGCTTTACACATTTATATTTCTACAGCGCTATTTTTTTTGCTTATTTTATTTTGTGTTAGCGGCATAGTACTTAACCATGTTGACTGGCTTAAAAATGATAAAAATAATGGCCAAATATCAACTCCAATTCCAAGTGCATTGGCTGCCAAAGCAAATGCGCAGTTAAGTACCTTACCTACACTCTACCCCGAAATAGAAGCTTACTTAGCCAAGCAATATGCGCTCACTAACGTAAAAAGCATTGAATGGGAAAAAGAGGACGCACTGGTAATGCTCGACTACCCATTACCCGCGGGGTTTGCCTACGCCGAGCTCGACTTTATAAGTGGCACACTAAACCTTGATTACCAAACAGGTGGTTTTTTAAGCCTAATTGGCGATCTACATAAAGGCCGACATAGTGGCGAAGCATGGAGTTGGGTAATAGATATCTCAGCTGTATTAATGATCTTATTTGCCATTACCGGCATGATTATTTTATTTCAAAACAGAAAAAAACGCTTAGCAGGAATATGGATAACGGTGTTAGGCATAGCAACGCCTGTCGTTATTTATTTATGTTGGGTTCCACAATTAAAAGGAGTGTATTAATGATTAAATTTAAAGTGTTTATAAGCGCAGCATTACTGCTAGTTGCGACGTTTTTTCAAGCGACTGCGCATGCACAAACTGCACAATTAGAAATTGAATTAAACCTACCCGAATTAGACGTACAACCGTATCACCGCCCTTATGTTGCAGTTTGGCTAGAAACAAGCGAGCGCAAACACGTTACTACGCTGGCACTTTGGGTACAAAAAGCCGAATGGTTTAAAGACTTACGCCAATGGTGGCGTAAAGCCGGTAAGAGTAACCTTAACTTCGACGGCATAAGCGGCGCAACCAAACGAGCTGGATCTTACACCATTAATTGGCAGGGCAATGATTTAGACGGTAACCCAGTAAAACCGGGTAAATACTTACTTAATATTGAAGTGGTACGCGAAGAAGGCGGCCGAGATTACAGCCGTGTCGAAATAGACCTAACACAAGAGGGTAAAATCACGATTGATGGTACCAATGAATTTTCACAAAGCTTCGTCACTATTATTGCCAAGTAATACATAGCAGCAAATAAAGCATCCGCTAAAACCATTTAAAAAGGAACGATTATGAAAATCAATTTACTTAAAAGTGCATTAATTGGCGCACTTACAGTCACTGCACTTGCATCAAGCTATGCTAACGCCCATGCACAATGGTTAGTGCCATCGCATACTTCTTTATCTGGCGATAAAGCGCATTATGTAATGATTGACGCGAGTATTTCTAATGAAATTTTTGCTCCCGACAAAGCATACCGCCCAACTGAGAAAGACGCACAATACGACGACAATTTACTGATGGCTATCGGCCCTGACGGCAAACCTATTAGCGATAATATTCGCGCTTACTTTTTACAGCGTAAAAACTCTGCGGCAGTTAAATTAACCAACGAAGGGACTTACCATATTGCAATGAAACGTGAACCACGTTTAATGACCTTTTATAAAGATGCAAAAGGTGAGCGTCGTCGTGTTTTTGGTGGCAAAAACAGTAAAGATATTCCAGCAGACGCTACAGATATTAAAACAACCAAAGCATTTTCTACCGTTGATACGTTTGTAAGTCGTAACGGCACATCTAAGCCTGCACTACTTGGTAAAGGTTTAGAGATTAGCGGCCCAACTCACCCTAACGATTTATTTGTTGGTGAACAAGCGCGTTTTCAGTTGCTCAAAGCTGGTAAGCCGGCAGCAAACGTTGAGCTGGCAATATTAAAAGGTGATACACGCTACCGTAACGAACGTGGCGAAGTTAAAGTAACCACTGACAAAAACGGCTTTTTTAGCACAACGTGGCAGCACCCGGGTTTATACTTAATTGAAGCAAGCGTGAGCGAAGAGTCGTCTGAAAAAGGCATAGATAACGTGCGTTACTCGTTATTTACTACATTAGACGTTGCGCCAGAGTAATACTTAACTCTTGAATTAAAACATTAAAAACAATAAAGAGGCCAAGTAATTTACTTGGCCTTTTTTATTTACATTTACTAAATTAATTGTATTAAAAAACACCTCAATTCACCCTGTGGTTGCAACTACTCAACACAAGCACACCTATTTAAATTAGTACGTTCAGCGCAAAGTAAACACCAGCCTTAGCTATTTGCATAACTTAGTTTGTTTTGATCTTTGCACTATCCTATTAGCTTCTTTAAGATGCGGCGCTTTTAGACTCAACAATAGCAGCCCTTGGGGGATCACATGACCATACAGCGCTTTTCAGCGAAAAAATTAGCACTTAGCTTGGCCGTTACTACTGCATTGAGCACGCCTTATTCAGTAGCTGTAGCCGCAGAGCCAGATAGTCAAGCACAAGAAAATATCGAAGTAATTTCGGTAACGGGTACTCGTCGCAGCTTACGCAGTATTGCTGAAAGTTCAGTACCTGTTGATATTATTACCAGTCGCGATATGGCCAGTACAGGCCAGCTTGAAATCAGCCAAGTACTTGCAAACCAAGTGCCAAGCTTTAACTACCCAAGCGCAACAATGGGCGATGGTACAGACCATGCTAAACCTGCAGTTTTGCGTGGTTTAGCCCCCGATCACACCCTAGTGCTTATTAATGGTAAGCGTCGTCATTCAGGTGCGCTATTAAACTTAGCTGGCGTAGTTGGGCGTGGTTCAACAGCTGTTGATTTAAATATGATCCCAACATCGGCAATTAAGCGCGTAGAAGTATTACGCGACGGTGCCGCAGCGCAATACGGCTCAGATGCTATTGCAGGGGTTATTAATATAATTCTTAAAGATGCAGCGCAGGGCGGCAGTGTAAGCGTAACTTACGGACAATATGATACTCAAATGGCCGGAGTACCTCAGCTTGAAAGCGTGTACGCAGATGCAAACGGCAACTTAGCATTTAATACTGGCGACGATCGTAAAATGAGCGATGGCGCAACGCGTACTATTAGTGCTAATTCTGGTTTTTCGTTAGCTGATAACGGTTTTGTAAACGTGTCTATTGAATATCGTGATAACGACTCTACCCAGCGCTCTGGTTTTGACCCTCGGGAGCAATATAGCCGCCTTGATGATGGTAGCCTAGATCCACGCGAGTTCACTATCGATCGTTACAATCACCGCTTTGGTAAAGCAGAGCTTGAAGACTATGCACTGTTTTACAACATGGGCTACGACTTTGATAACGGCTTAAACTTATACTCTTTTGGTAGCTACTCTAAGCGTGAAGGCAACTCAGGCGGATTTTATCGCCGAGCTGTAGATAAAAATAACATTTTAGACGTTTACCCTAATGGCTTTTTGCCACAAATTGAAACCGACGTAGAAGATTACTCTCTCGCTCTTGGTTTACAAGGTGAAACAGGCGACTGGACATGGGATGTAAGTACCAACTACGGCCGCAACGACTTTGCATTAGGCGTAGTAAATAGCTTAAATACATCTTTAGGTGCCACCAGCCAAACCGAATTTGATAACGGCGCATTGGTTTATGACCAATTTATTGTTAATGGAGATGCCAGCACAGCATTTGATTTAGGTTTACCAGATGACGTATTTTTTACTATAGGTGCTGAATACCGCCACGAAAGCTACAAAATAGAACAAGGCGAAGAAGCTTCTTATATTACCGCGCTTGATAGTAACGGCAACCCAATTGCAGCAGGTGGTGCACAGGTACTATCTGGTTTTGGTCCGCAAAGTGTTACCGACGAAAGCCGCCACAACGTAGCACTTTTTGTTGAATTTGATACCTACTTAACAGAAAAGTGGAATGTGGTTTTAGCCAGCCGTTATGAAGATTACAGCGACTTTGGCGACACATTCACTTCAAAAATAGCAACGCGTTACAGTATTACTGATAACTTATCGTTACGTGGTGCAGCAAGTACCGGCTTTCGCGCGCCATCGCTAGCACAAAGCTCGTATCGTCAAATATCAACCATACTTGAAAACAACCAAGCGTTTGAAGTAGGTTTATTTCCAAGTGACTCTCCAGCAGCACAAGCATTAGGCGCTAAAAAACTAGACGCTGAAGACTCTGTAAACTTAACCGCTGGCTTTGTCTACACTCAAGGTAATTTTAGCCTAACGGTTGATGCATATCGTATTGATATTGATGACCGGATTGTACTCTCTGAAAACCTAGCCGGTGCAGCAGTTGCGCAAATTTTAGCAAACGCTGGTGAGCTAAACACCGAAAGCGTACGCTACTTTACCAATGCAATAGACTCACGTACGCAAGGTGTAGACATAGTTGCAACTTATTTACTGGAACTAGATAACCTAGGCGACGTACGCTTAAACGCAGCGGTTAACTTTAACGACACTAAAGTCACCCATATAGACGACAACCCTGAAGAACTCAATTCGTTAGGTGATGACTATGTTGTATTTGCTCGGCGTGAAGTGGGCCGTTTTGAAGAAGGCACACCAGATAGCAAACTAAACTTATCGGCTGTTTGGAGCTTTAACGAATGGCAAACTACACTGCGTGCCACGCGTTATGGCGAAGTTGCTGATATTTCTACAAGCAGCGACCGAGATGAATACCTAGATGCAAAATGGATAACCGATCTTGAAGTGGCTTATAGCCCTAACGATGAATGGAAATTTGCCGTAGGCGCTAACAACCTTTTTGATCAGTACCCACAAGCAACTGTAGATAACATTGGTTACTCTAACTTTGGTCAAATATTCCCGTACACCCCCTACGTGCCATACAGTTTAGATGGCCGCTTTTTATACGGTAATATTACTTACCGCTTTTAATAAAAGTGCTAGCTAAAAGTTGAAAGTTATAAAGGATGCATTACGCATCCTTTTTTTGCTGCTTAACGATTGATCTAAGTAACATTCGCGTTAATCCTGAAAAAAATCTCATTATGATTAAAGCAGAGCTAGGGTATGTCAGCGTTAATAATACTTTGAAGGCTGTAAAATTTTAAAAAAAACAGCATTTTTAGCCACTTAAATTATTGTATTTTATAAGCGTGTCAGTCATTCTATTTATACGCAAACCACTTGGGTTTAAAAACTCACCTAGGAAAAACACGTGTTAGAAATAGCTTTAATTTACTTAGCGGCAGCAATTGTAGCTGTGCCTATTGCCAAACGAGTAGGACTCGGATCGGTGCTGGGTTATTTAATCGCAGGCATACTTATTGGCCCTTATGCCTTAGCTATGGTTGGCGATCAAACCGATGTAATGCACTTTGCCGAATTTGGCGTAGTAATGATGCTATTTTTAGTTGGTTTAGAGCTGCAACCTTCACGTTTATGGACATTACGCCACTCAATTTTAGGGTTAGGTGGTTTACAAGTAGTGTTAACCGCAGCCGTTATTTTTGCATCTTGTTATTGGCTGTTTGCCATGCATTGGCAAACAGCCCTTGCCATTGGTTTAATGCTGGCGCTTTCCTCTACCGCTATTGTACTGCAAAGCCTAGAAGAAAAAGGCTGGCTAAAACAAGAAGCTGGGCAAAATGCTTTTTCTGTACTGCTATTTCAAGATATCGCTATTATTCCTATTTTAGCGTTATTACCCTTACTCGCATTTGCACCACTGAGTGGCAACGCCGAGGTTAGTGATTCAATTATTGCCAACTGGCCGGTTTGGCAACAAGTAGGTGCATCGATTGCTGTTATTGCCGCCATTATTGCTTGCGGTAAATATATATCGGCCCCCATTTTTAGATATATAGCGCAAACACATATACGTGAAATATTTACCATTTTTGCGCTTTTTTTAGTGGTTGCCATTGCATTGGTTATGCAAAGTATTGGCTTATCACCTGCGCTGGGTACCTTTTTAGCTGGCGTAGTACTTGCCGAAAGTGAATTTAGGCACGAGTTAGAGGCCGACATAGAGCCTTTTAAAGGTCTGCTATTAGGGCTATTTTTTATTACTGTGGGCGCGTCGATTAACTTTGAACTGTTTTTTAATCAATTTAGCACTGTGATTAGCTTAGTTGTTTTATTGATAGTAATTAAAGCCTGTATTTTATTTGCGCTGGCTTTTACCTTTAAAATAAATAAAAAGCAGCAACTATTATTTACACTGGCTTTGGCACAAGGAGGCGAATTTGCTTTTGTATTATTAAGTGTAACTAGTACGCTAAGCATTTTAACGCCCGAACAAACCGCATTAACAACCTTAGTGGTGGCTATTTCTATGTTAATAGCCCCTTTATTATTAATGTTTTACGAGCAACTGCAAAAACGCGATAGCAGCGTAAAGCCTGAATTTGATAAACCCGAGCATATTAGCAGCGCTAAACATGTCATTATTGCGGGCTACGGTCGCTTTGGCCAAGTAATGGGGCGTTTACTGCATGCCCAGGGTTACGAAATAACAGTACTTGATCATAGCCCTACGCAAATTGAATTATTACGCCGCTTTGGTAAAACGGTATTTTATGGTGATGCTGGGCGTCAGGAGTTACTTGAAGCCGCAGGCGCAAAAACAGCGCAAATGCTGGTAGTGGCTATAGATAACCCCGATAAAACATTAGAAATTATTAAGCTTGCGCAAAAAAACTACCCGCAGTTAAAAATTGTTGCACGTGCTATCGACCGTCGTCACGCTTATCAATTACTTAGTTTAAAAGTAGATGCCTTTAATCGTGAAACTGTTGATTCTGCCATCAGCCTTGCAGTTAAAGCGCTCGAGTTATTAGGTAACAATAAACCCGATGCCGAGCGAGCTGGTAAGCTATTTAGAGATCACGACCGCGCCAGTGTATTACAGTTAGCAAAATTATGGGGCGACGATATTAGCTACGGTGTAGCTGTACGCCAGCGTATGGAAGATTTAAAACAAGTACTACAACAAGACAAACAAGCACAAGAAGATTTAAATACCTGCGACGACAACGACTATATTGCGGGCTTAACAGAGGACGCTGCCAAGCCAAAAAAATCTAATGATAATGCTCACCTTGGATAGCTTGCCCCTGCTGGTTATAAAAGCCAGTGGCGCTATGCTCAATAAAACCAAGGTTAATCATTTTAGCTAAAAAGGGATCGTTTTCGTTGTCGCCTATATCGGCATAGTCAGTAGTTTGAAAGTTATCCCATTTAGCAAACTGAGCAACTATCGCTTGCTCGTTACTGCTTACATTATTAAGGCTGAGTAAGGTGCTTACTTGGCTTTTTTTACTGCTGACACTAAATGTTTTAACCAACTTTGACTGTGTAAATAAAGCCAGCTTATACTCAGTTTCAGCTTCGTTTAACACATAGTTTTTTACTTCATCACAACCTGTACCCTGAGTATTTACTAACGTCATTTTTGCTATTAAATGCGCATCCACCAGCTGGTTTTTTGCACTCCAGTTTTGTACTCCACGTACTTCTGACGGTTGGTATTCAATACCCCGCTGCTGAGCATTAAAGTAACGAATTGGCCGTATTTGCTTATTAGTTAAATGCTGCCACAGTTCGGTCGTTATTTCGTTTTGATGCGCTACTTGTTGCTGGTTTCGCCACAGGGTTAGCGCTTGAGTTGTTGGCTCGTTATTTTTATTGTTGGTTACAGTGTAAGTTGCTTTTAATAGCGCTGGGTTAACATTGCATTGCTGGGAAAAAGCGCTGCTACTGAATAATACGGTCATCATTAATAATGCTTTTTTCATTGGGTACTCTTTTTAAATGGCTCTAATTTATGCTTTTAACATAGCTAAAAATAATGGCTGTTTTATGGCAAAATATAATATAAAAACAACCCGCACAGAGTACGAGTTGTTTTGCACACACAATTTATAAACTTACTACTGCGCCACTTTGTCGTTTGCTGTTTTAACTAAATCTGCGGCAAAGTCCATTACATGAAATAAAAAGCTTTGCTCATTAGTGCCTGTCACTAAGTGCGCACCAGGGCCTATAGCATATACGCCAACATCTTCACCTGCGTGTGTTTCTGAGCTCATTGGTACCAGCGCTTCTTGATGAAAACCAGGGGTAGTAGTATCAACATTGGTTAAATCAACCCGCCCTGTTACTGGTGCAAAGTTATAACCTACGTCAGCATCTGTTTCGCTACCGAGGTTTCTAAAACCACCACCATTGGTATAACCTAGCGTTGTATATGGCATATCATCGGCCGCTAGGCTTGGCGTTGTTTCGCCTACGCCCACCACTTTACCTAAAATAGGATTACCGCGTTTAGGGTAACCCGCAATGGTAAATACATGGCTGTGATCGGCTGTTACAACAATAAGCGTTTCCTCTGGATTGGTGTTATTCATGGCAACTTGTACTGCTTTTGCCAATTCAATGGTGTCGTTTAAAGCGTTATATGCATTACCCGCATGGTGCGCGTGATCAATACGACCCGACTCAACGGTTAAGAAAAACCCTTTGTCGTTTTTGCCCAGTACATTTATGGCTTTTTCGGTCATTTGTGAAAGCGAAGGCTCGCCAGCAATATCATTTGCGCGGTCTGCTTCGTACTGCATGTGAGATTCGTTAAACAGCCCAAATACTTTAGTAGCATCATCGCTAATTGCATCAAAACCGGTTTGATCCATTACGTAAGTACCATTTGGATATTGCCCTTGCCATTCACTAATTAAATTACGATTATCAGTACGATCCCCTTCAACTGCACTTACTGCATCGGCTGAATTAAACGCAGCATCTTTTGGTAAAAAATGACGACGCCCGCCACCCATAACAACATCAATGCCATCTACATCAACACCATTAAAGCGCGCTTTTAGGTTGGCTTCAAAGTTAACCAGTTGCGATGCAATATCTTCACAATTAGCTGACTCGCTCGCGGGCATATCAGAAATATCTTCCCAGTTACGATCGGCCGATTTTGCGTACATAGCCGCAGGTGTTGCATGAGTAATGCGGGCAGTTGAAATAATACCGGTCGCTTTACCCGCAATTTCAGCAAGCTCTAGTGAGGTAACTAGCTCATGTCCTTTGCCCGACACACAATTACCACGCTCAACCGCTTCATCAATACCAATAACACCCACATCGGTTTTAACCCCTGAGGCCATTGCGGTCATAGTGCCGGCCGAATCGGGCGTTTGTGCATCTACGTTATAGGTTTTTACAAAACCTGAATACGGCATAGTTTCAAAGCTTAATTGATGCTCCTCACCCATTTCACCTTCTAACTGCCCGGCTAAAATACGCGCTGCAGTTATTGTCGAAATTCCCATACCATCGCCAACAAATAAAATAATATTTTTAGCCTTGCCTGACTCAGTCACTATGCTCGCATTTGCTGTTTTTGTGGTTGCTAACTTGGTTTGTGCATCGCTAAACCAAGCATTACTAGTAAGCGATGCTAACTGCTCGCTGCTAAGCGACGTAGCTGGTGCATTACATACTAAGTTACTTGATGTAGCCTCACTGCTTTCTAATATTCCATTACCGTTGGTATCTTCGCCTGTTTGTGTTGTTACTCCGCCGTTAACACATTGCTCAGACCCGACAGCAATTACGTTATTGACAGTTAATATACTATTTTGGTTTTTATCGCTGTCACTTGAGCAACCCGTTAGTGCAAGAGTTACTGCTAAAGAAAGTACCGTTAATTTTTTCATGTTAGCCGCCATTATTGCTGAGTTAGTTCAAGAGCTTGATTAATTATATGAAACACTACATTTTGCTCAATTACGCCTTGTGCAAGCTGAGCACCGGGGCCTGTTGCATGCAATGAAATGTCTTCACCTGCGTGTGTTTCCGAGGCCAATGGCACTGTTGTTTCTTGATGAAAACCAGGGGTTGTTGTATCAATCCCTTGTAACTCAACGCGCCCTGCCACAGCAGCACTTGCATAGCTTGCATCGGCATCTGTTTCATCACCTAAGTTTCTAAACCCTAAACCATTGGCGTAACCAACTGTGGTATAGGGCTTGTTATCGGCAGCTAGGCTGGGGGCTGTTTCGCCCACGGCCACAACTTGACCTAAAATAGGGTTGCCGCGTTTGGGATAGCCCGCAATAGTAAATACATGACTGTGATCGGCAGTGACTAAAATGAGGGTTTCTTCTGGATTGGTGTTATCAACCGCAGCTTGTACCGCTTTGGCCAACTCTATTGTGTCGTTAAGTGCATTATAGGCATTGCCCGCATGGTGCGCGTGATCAATACGACCCGATTCAACGGTTAAGAAAAAGCCTTTGTCGTTTTTGCCCAGCACTTCAATTGCTTTAGTAGTCATATCGGTAAGTGAAGGCTCGCCAGCAATATCGTTTGCGCGGTCTGCTTCGTATTGCATGTGGGATTCGTTAAATAAGCCAAATACTTTAGTAGCGTCATCGGCAATATTATCAAAGCCGGTTTGGTCCATAACATACGTTGCAGTAGGGTATTGCGCTTGCCATTCACTAATCAAATTACGATTATCGGTACGATCCCCTTCTATTGCGCTTACTGCGTCTGTTGAATTAGCTGCTACGTTTTTGGGTAAAAAGTGCCGACGTCCGCCGCCCATAACAACATCAAGGCCATCTATATCAGTACCAACAAAACGCGCCTCTAGGTTTTTTTCAAAGTTAATTAGTTGCGAGGCAATATCTTCACAGCCAGCTGCAATTGCATCCTCTGGCATGTCTGAAATGTCTTCCCAGTTACGATCGGCCGATTTAGCATACGTTGCTGCAGGCGTTGCATGGGTAATTCGCGCTGTTGAAATAACCCCAGTTGCTAGGCCTTTAATTTCTGCCAGCTCTGTTGCTGTTAGTAACTCGTTGCCCGCAACTGTTGAACACACCCCACGCTCTATATTTTCGTCAACACCTATTACGCCAACATCGGTTTTTACACCCGAGATCATCGCGGTCATAGTGCCCGCAGAATCGGGAGTTTGTGCATCTACGTTATAGGTTTTAACTTGTGCGGAATACGGAAATGTCTCAAAGCTTAAGTAACCCTCTTCCCCCGATTGGTTATTGCGTTGTCCTTGTAAAATACGTGCGGCGGTTAGCGTTGATACCCCCATACCATCACCAACAAATAAAATTACGTTTTTAGCTTTGGTGGCTTTAACACTCTGCGCTTGGGTAGTTTTTGTTGTTAATTTTGTTTGCGCAGCACTATACCAACTGCTGTCTTTTTGGCTTTGCGGTAATACATTGGCATAACTAGCTGCGTTAAACGCAAATGTTAGCGCTATTGCCGCAGCAACTTTTTTAATTTTCATCCATAATTCCCATTATTTAGTGATTATTTTTTAAAAAATGTGTGACCACAAAAAGATCAACCGCTGCACTATAAAAAATAGATATGACTAATAAAGGTAATTTTTATGAAAGTTAAATGACTAAATTTATGAATGTAACTACTATAAAATCAAAACACATCAAAAATGCAAAACAAAGTTAAAAAATAAAACCCTTAATTTACAAAAGGATATAAAATAATCATGCCGTTTTATATAACTTTTAATTATATAAAGCTTGCTACATGTTTTAACTTACTCTAACATGCCTGCATCGGGTTGATTGAAAACCCAGCTTATTTGTAAGTACCACGTTGTTATTAGTAATAATCCTGCGCGTTATCCTCAGTTATATGCTTGTTTTCTCCCTGTTAAATTGCCTATTTTAAGGCACACTTTTATTAATTCTTAGGATACTATTATGTCTAATACTACAACTGGTACAGTAAAATTTTTTAACGAAGCAAAAGGTTTTGGCTTTATCGAGCAAGAATCTGGCGCAGACGTGTTTGCACATTTCAGTGCAATTTCAGGCGACGGTTTCAAAACTTTAGCTGAAGGCCAACGTGTACAGTTTACTGTTACTCAAGGTCAAAAAGGCCCACAAGCCGAAAACATTGTTTGCATCTAATTGCATAACAATTTAATGGGTTAGCAATAACCCATTTAGAATACTAGTTTGAAAGAAGTTCTGTTTTATTTGTTAGTACCGAGTTGTTTTAGTAATAATCCTACGCGTTATCCTCAAGTTAACTATTTTTTCCGGCTCAATCGCCTCTTTTCAGGCACACTTATATTAATTTTTTAGGATACATATTATGTCTAATACAACTACTGGTTCAGTAAAATGGTTTAACGAAGCAAAAGGTTTTGGCTTTATCGAGCAAGAATCTGGCGCAGACGTGTTTGCACATTTCAGTGCTATTGTTAGCGACGGTTTCAAAACTTTAGCTGAAGGCCAACGTGTACAGTTTACTGTTACTCAAGGTCAAAAAGGCCCACAAGCCGAAAACATTGTTTGCATCTAATTGCATAACAATTTAATGGGTTAGCAATAACCCATTTAGAATACTAGTTTGAAAGAAGTTCTGTTTTATTTGTTAGTACCGAGTTGTTTTAGTAATAATCCTACGCGTTATCCTCAAGTTAACTATTTTTTCCGGCTCAATCGCCTCTTTTCAGGCACACTTATATTAATTTTTTAGGATACATATTATGTCTACTACAACTACTGGTTCAGTAAAATGGTTTAACGAAGCAAAAGGTTTTGGCTTTATCGAGCAAGAATCTGGCGCAGACGTGTTTGCACATTTCAGTGCAATCTCTGGCGACGGTTTCAAAACTTTAGCTGAAGGCCAACGTGTACAGTTTACTGTTACTCAAGGTCAAAAAGGCCCACAAGCCGAAAACATTGTTTGTATATAAACACTGTTAAATAATACGCTTTAGTGTATTAACAGCTCACATATAATTAATTTGTCTGTGAGCTAATTTTTTACCACTTACATTAAGTAATTGGTATTACTAAACATTTAAAATTGAGTATGTACTATGCAGCTTAATTTATTTTCGACTCACTGTTCGAGTCAGTCTCGCCTTATGCTTTATTCCACCTTATCTTTATCAATCTTAAGTCTTTTATATTCCTAGTTTGTAGATACACAGTAAAAGCGCTGGGCGAATTTAAGAGAGTTTTATGAATTTGAACCCAACCGCACCATTATCATCACCAATTTATGACAACCCGATCCCGGGTCGTGAATTTATTTTAAGCCTTTTTGGCAAAATGAAAAAAAACCTTAACCGTGAACAAATCGCGCATGCCTTAGAGCTAAAAAATGCTGAGCAAAAAGAAGCCCTCAGAAGGCGTTTACGCGCCATGGAACGCGATGGCCAACTTATGTTTAGCCAACACAAAGGTTACCAAGTTATTGATCAAGCCTTACTTGTGAGTGGTGTAATTACCCTACATGCAGATGGCTTTGGTTTCGTTAATTATAGCGCCAGCGAAAAAGATTTATTTATCGCTAAGAACCAGTTAGCTCACGTATTTGAAGGCGATATAGTACAAATACTACAAGAAGCCGCTAGTCATAAACGCTCAAACAATAAATTAATAAAAATTATTGAGCATAAAACCACCCATTTAGCCGGTATATTAAAGCGCCAAGGCACAGACTACGTGCTAGTAGCCGATAACACAAAATGCCCACAAAAAGTGCAAGTAGCGCAGTGCCAATTAGCAAACACCAGTGTGGGCCAGTATGTAAACACTAAAATTACCCAGTACCCTACTTTTCGCCATGCAACTCAAGTGCAAATAACCGAAGTACTTGGTCTGCCTCACTCTGCAGGTATGGAAACAAAGCTTGCGCTGCGTCGTCATGGTGTTGCAGATAGCTGGAGCAAGGATTTACTAGCACAAGCAAGTTCACTTGGTAATGAAGTAACCGAGCAAGATAAATTAGCGCGTGTAGATTACCGCTTGTTTCCGTTTGTTACTATTGATGGCGAAGACGCAAAAGATTTTGACGACGCCGTATACTGCGAAAGAACAGAGCAAGGAAACTGGCGTTTACTGGTCGCTATTGCCGATGTGTCGCATTATGTAAAACCCAATGATGTGTTAGATATAGAAGCGCAACAACGCGCCACCTCTATTTATTGCCCGGGACAAGTTGTTCCTATGCTGCCAGAAGCATTATCAAATGGCCTGTGCTCGTTAAACCCACATGAAGATCGCCTGGTATTAGTGTGTGATATGACCATTAGCCAAGATGGTCAAGTGACTCAAGCTAATTTTACAGAGGGGCTGATCCACTCACATGCAAGGCTAACCTACACACAAGCACATGCTGTCATTGCTAAACCCCATTCTAGCTCAGCTAAACAATTAGCCGAATTGAATGCTGATGTGTCGCCACTGATTAAAAATTTGCATTATCTTTATTTAGATTTAAGCGCAGCGCGCAAACTTCGCGGCGCTATTGACTTTGATACGCAAGAGCTCAAGCTTAATCTGAATAAAAATCAAAAAATTACCAGTATTGAGCCAATAGAGCGCAATGACGCACACCGCATGATTGAAGAATTTATGCTGTGCGCTAACGTGTGTACCGCACAGTTTTTAGATAAACACCAAATCCCCGGATTATTTAGAGTACATGCAGGGCCACAACAGAAAAAGCTACAAACGCTACGGGCGCTACTGGCCGAAAAAAGACTGCAGCTTGGCGGCGGTGATAAGCCAACGCCAGCCGATTACAATAAACTACTAAATAACATTAGTCAGCGCAGCGATGCCAGCGTGATCCGTACTTTATTACTGCGCTCACAATCGCAAGCCGAATACTCGGCTAATAACCAAGGTCACTTTGGCCTAGCATACAATGCTTACGCTCACTTTACCTCGCCAATTCGTCGCTATGCAGATTTAGTAACCCATCGTGCAATTCGCGCCAAAATTCAGGCTAAGCAGCAAAATGGTTTACAGCGGGCGATAAGCTTCTTAAATGTGTTTGCTAATAAAGCGTCTAGCGTTAGCAAGTTAGCTAAAAAGGCATACCCTTATAACCTTGAAAGTATAGAAACATTAAGCTTGCATTGCTCAGCACAATCGCGCAAAGCCAACGATATTAGCCGTGAAGTAGAAAGCGCCTTAAAATGTAGCTATATGGAAAAATACCTTGGCGATACATTTACCGCCACTATTAGTGGTGTATCAAGCGCTGGCTTTTTTGTTGAGCTAGACTGCACAGGCGTTGAGGGTTTAGTAGCGGTGAGTAGCTTCAGCCAAGGTGAGTTTGTATTTAATGCTGCCAAACAACAGTGGAGCAACAGCAAACAAAAATTTACTATTGGTGAGCGTGTGAATGTGACCTTAAAAAGTATTGACTTACGCCAACGTAAAATGAGCTTTTCACTGGCTAGTTTAACGTTTCATTAATTGCAGTCAAGCTGCACTGTTAGTTATTAATTTAAACCGCCGCGCTTAACTGTGAAATTTAATAGCTAACTTTATTAGCATTTATTGTTGTCGTGCTTGAGCATAACACCTGTATTGCCTACAATAGCGCACTATCTATTCAATGCAGATCACAATTATGACTGATACAAATAAACCAGAGTTACCAGACCAACTTTCGATTAATCCACGCAGCAAGTTTTATGTAGAAGAAGTATTCGAACATGAAATTGGTGTAACTCTGAACGGCAAAGAGCGTTTTGACGTTGAAGAATACTGCATCAGCGAAAGCTGGATCAAAGTTGCCGCACCTAAAGCGCTAGATCGTCGTGGCCAACCATTACTTATAAAAGTAAAAGGTACTGTAGACGTATTTTATAAATAAAATACTGATGCAGCACAAAGAAGCCGACGTAACGTCGGCTTTTTAGATCAATGTTTACTCTAATTACTTAACTTGAACTCCGGTTACTTAGATTTACCTCGCCAACCAGCCCAAACATCGTCTTCAAGATCTGCTTTTTTGTTCTTTTTCTTGCCCGTGCCTTCGGGTTTTGCCATTGGCTTTTCGTTTTTAAGCGCCTGTGCGGCATCAACATTCGCTTGGTTCACTGCAAAGCCTGCCACTTGCTCGCGCTCAAGACGTAGTTTGTTTTTCTTCTCAATTATTTTAAAGTGATGTAAATCTTCATAATCAACTAATGAAAGCGCTAAACCCACTTCACCTGCACGGCCGCTGCGGCCAATACGGTGCATATAATCAGCAGGGCTGCGTGGTAGATTAAAGTTAATAACCACTGGCAGCTTTTCAATATCTAAACCACGTGCTGCAATATCAGTTGCTATTAGCACTTCAATTTCGCCTGCTTTAAACTTTTCTATTACGCGGGTACGTTCACTTTGGCCTTTATCGCCATGAAAAACTTGTGCATTAACACCGCGCTTTTCAAGCTTTTGCGCTAAGTGTTCACAATCTTTTTTAGCATTAACAAAAATCAGTGCTTGGCGCCATTTATGGGTTTTAATTAAATGCGCTAAAACAGTGGTTTTCTCGCCTTTATTAACGCTAAATACACGCTGTACTAAAGTGCTTTCGTCTTTGCTTTGAACTTGTATTTCAACAGGGTCGTTTAATAAATCTTGTGTTAATAGCTTAACTTGCTCTGGGAAAGTTGCTGAAAATAACATAGTTTGTTTTTTAGCAGGCATTAACGCTAATAACTCAGCAAGCTCTTCGGTAAAGCCAAGGCTTAGCATACGGTCGGCTTCATCAAGCACGAGTGTATTTAGTTTATCGAGCTTAATAGCATTGCTTGAGATTAAATCGAGTAAGCGCCCTGGTGTTGCCACTATAATATCAGCGCCACCACGAAGTGCCTGCATTTGTGTATTAACCGATACACCACCAAACACAGCAATCGTTTTAATTGCGCCATTAAAGTTAGCAGAATACGATTTAACGCTATCGGCTACTTGAGTAGCAAGCTCACGAGTAGGTACTAAAATAAGCCCCGTTACAAAGTTACCTTTGCTGGCTGCGCTTTTACTACCTTGTTCAAGGAACATTTTTTGTAGCATTGGCAGCGCAAACGTTGCTGTTTTACCTGAGCCTGTATTTGCCCCAGCAATTAAGTCACTGCCTGCAAGCACACTAGGTATAGCCTTAGCTTGAATTGGAGTAGGTTGGGTATATTCCAAGTCGGTTAAACGAGCTAATAGCTCTGGAATAAGGCCAAGTTCGTTAAAAGTGCTAGGGCTTGTGGCTGAGGTCATAAAGGTGTGGGCTCATTACTAAAAATTAGCCTGCAATTTTAGCGTATTTAACGCTTATTAAGTAGGGGTTAGTGATTTAAATCGCATTTAGTTACTGGCAAAAAAAAGACGCTTTCGCGTCTTTTTTATTGTCGCAAGACAATAAAGTTTAAAACTTTTCTCATTCAAAACTCTTATTAAGCAGTTTGGATTAACGTAAATTATGACATTAAAGATTGAAACTTATTGAACTATTTAAACTGAAATCTATAAATTGAAGACAATAAAGATTGAAACTTACTGACTAATTTACTCAAAGTAAAGTAATCACTGAACTCAATTTCATAACCCACTTCGTTGATCACAATCATGCGATGTATCAAATAAATCACTAATAGGAACATTAAGTGCTATCGACAATTTAAGAACTTCAATATCAGTCACCCTTCTAACATTAGCCTCAACTTTAGCTAAAGTGCTTCGGCTAATTTGCCAATCATTAAGATTACACTTAGCCACTAGTTGTTCTTGGGTCCAGCCAAGCTTCTCCCGTATTACTCTCACGTTCTTACCAATAATATTCATGAACTAGCCTGCTCCGATAGCGGAGCTTGATTGTCACAAATAAAAGGCCTAGAATTGCTCCGCTTTCGGAGCAATTGGTTCTTTGATTAACGTAGCTTGGAATTTCTTTTGAAAATAGACAATTTGGTAGTTCAAATAATTAAAGCTCCCAACTTTAATAACTTTACAACAAGTGATGTAAGATCTGCTTATATCGCTATCAGTAAAGATCCTTTTTTAGACCCTGTAATAATTCGACGGAAGTTGTACGCTGAGCTTCTAAAGCTTGTTAATAAAGGGTGGTTAAGGAAGAGATCATCTAGTAATAAAAAAGGCACCCGCTTTGTTAAAACTGAGCTATTTGATGTTCAAAAACTAATAGAGTACATCGCTGATAGCTCTCAGCAAGTAACTCTTTGTAATGACATTAAACAATCTTTAACGACTAAATTAAATCATTATAAAGCCGAGTTATTGTTAAACCTCGGAGAAACGGAAGCTTATAAGGAACTCTATGATGAATTCCCAGAATTAGTCACTGAAATTCAATATAAGTACAACGAAGCTAGAGATAATAACACTAAAACTTTAGGAAAAATTAAAGCCATAGAAAGCTTAATTAACCAAGAGAAACAGCAAAGCACATGAAGTTAAGAGTTTGGCAATCTGAATGTATAAACCTGGCACTCAATAAGTACCTAGATGGGCAAAAACATTTTTTAGCTTTGGCTACCCCAGGAGCGGGGAAAACCATTATGGCCTCTGAGTTAGCAAACCAGATGTTAGTGAGCAAACATATTGATTTAGTTATATGTTTTTCTCCAGCATCTATCGTCGCAAATGATTTTTGTGACAGCCTACAATTAATAACCAAAGAGCGTTTTGACGGGCTTTTGGGCGCTAAAGGGCGCTCACTTACTTATCAAAGCTTGCAACACTTAGATAAAACCTTTTGGCAATTATTTACTCGCTTTCGTGTGTTTGTTATTTTTGATGAAATTCATCATTGTGCAGGCTCAAACATCGAAAATGCTAACGCTTGGGGTGAAAAAATAATACGAAACATTAAAGACAAAGCTACTTATACATTGGCGCTAACAGGAACTCCTTGGCGGTCTGACACTGCGCCAATTGTTCTTTCAAACTACTTATATCCTAGCAATAAAATTTCTTGTGATTATATCTACGGCCTTACTGAGGCGATTAAAGACGGTGTTTGCAGATTACCTCAAATTGTCGCCGTTGATAATAACAACATTTCTATTGTTGAAGGTGAGGAAACTAAAACATTTAATAGCTTCAAAAGCTTATTATCTGAATCTGCAGTGCCCTACCAAAGCGTCATAGAAAATGAAGCGGTTATTAAATACATACTTTCATCGGCACAAAAAAAATTAAACAATATTCGTTTATCCTCTCCTAGCGCTGCCGGTTTAATTGTTGCCAGCTCAGTTGAACATGCAAAAAACATCGCAAACATACTCAAAACGCACCTTAACGATGAATTTGCTGTTGTTACTTATCGGGAAAGTGAACCCACTGAAATTATTCAACGATTCAGACACAGCTCCTGCAAATGGATTGTTTCGGTAGGTATGATCAGCGAAGGTACAAACATTCCAAGACTTCAAGTATGCTGCCATTTAACAAATATAAAAACAGAAATGCACTTTAGACAAATTTTAGGTCGAATTCTTAGAATTACTCCCTCTAAAAGTCAAAATGCTATTATGTATATGCCTGCACAGCCGAAGCTCTTAGAATACGCTTATCGCGTTAAGCAAGATATCCCTTTTGAGGCGGATGTTGTTAAGTTTGATAAGATGAAACCACCTGTTGAAAATGATGTAACAGTAATTACTTCAGATGCAGTTATTTTAGGTGAAAAAAAAGCTAAACATCTAAAACCTGAAATTCACATAACCGACCCAGAAACTCATGATGGAGTACTTGTTAGCCCATATCTTACAGACCAAAATGAACCACATTTTTTAACCCGCTCTTACGAACAAATCGTTAATATTTTTGGGCGTTTTAAACAAGAAGCTATTTCGCTAAGCTTAAATGAATTAAAGTAAGTATATACCATATCCATTATTCAAGTTCTGACAAAAAATATTGAATAATGTAAAGGTTTTGAGGTGATTGCTTCACCTCACGTATAACCCTTTACTATTCACAATTGACAATTACCCCCCCAGCCATGCTTATAATCAGTCAAGTAGAATAGCCTTTTGCATCAGCATTTGATTGTTCTGATAAAATGGCACATCTGTATTACCCAATACCGTTGCTGGAATATTCGCCAATTCGGTTAAGTTATCCATAGGCACTACAACTGACTTGGCTCCGTTTTCAGACAGCATTGTTATCTTGTCTGCAAAGTTAATGGACCTTTCAATTGCACCGCCAACGGATATATTGCCCAACACTGCAAGGCCTGCCTTAAGGTTCTTCTTGTAAAGTGCAGACACGATGGCGATATAAACCGCTGAGCCAATTCCTGTTGATATCGAAGCGCCAAGCATGTTGCTCACTTGAATCGTGATATCGAAATTCTTAAGTGAATGCTGTTCACTGAGAATTGTTTTCTCATTGGCCTTAATATACTGGAAAGTATTCTTGATATTTTCCTTCACACTAGTATTACTTACACCAGAAATATTGAGCTTACCTGAACCAGAGGTAATCACCGCTTCAATACGTACTAGCGCGACATTATCCCCGTCGCTAGTGCTGGTATAACAAACACCTGGTGGTAAAGGTGTGTTTTCTATCAGGTGAGAGCCTTTCTCCTCTGGTAATCCAACAAAATGTTCTTCCTGAGTATCTTTATCAATGTAAGAGAAATTGGTATCCCAGAATTCCATACCACCAATGCGCTTGAGCTGCTCTTTAACACGGCGTCTCATTTCAAGAGCAATCTCTAAGTATTCACGTATATCTTCTTTGGTATATTCGCCGTCAGGGTGAAGTAGCTTAATAAGGCCTGAAACAGTTTTTTTAACCGGTTTGGTATCACGCTGTTTTAAATGTGACCCCAAAGAGAAAAAGTTCTCTAAAGCGTCAGTATAAGTCACTCGTCGAAATGACTTTAATGTTTCTGAGAAGTAATCGGTACTGAAACCAAAGCTTGAGGTGAAATGCTGTGGGGCAAACTTAATCATCTCCCAACCAGGTAGGTAAAAATGAATACGGTCTAGAAAAGCAGTATCGTTATTCACTTCATCTGATAAAGGGCTGAACAAGTGAGAGGTCTGCAACACAGTTTCTACTGGTTGGTTGATATTCCCGTTGAGGATGATCGATGCGACACCGGTAATTTCCCCTCCAGCGCCTGCGCGAGAAAACGAACCCGATTCCATATAATCTTTCATTAACGGTACAGCTTCACGATCCTTAAAGATCTTATCTGTCGCTTCATCAAAGCAGATAGCATCCCATTGACCAACTGCACCGACTTTGCCCGTTGAACCGTGAACGAAGAGCTTGGCAACTGTACCTTGCCCTCCAGAGATTAACACGGCGTAGGGAGTTAACTCTTTGTAAACAAATGACTTGCCGGTAGAGCGCGGTCCGAGTTCGATAAAGTTGAAATTACTTTCGACCATTGGTAACAAGCGCGCTAATAACAACATCTTGATACGGTCGCTTACGCCTTCAGCACTGGGTTCATAACCACAACTTCTAAGCAAAATATCCAGCCACTCACTCTTGCTGAATTCTTTACGCTTGTTGATTATTTTGCTGTTATCAAACGATGAAAGCTGAATAGGTTTAATGTTGGTTACCACAAAAGGGTAAATGTGCTGACCAATTTTGATGTCGGGGTCATACTCCACATCAATAATAGCCCAAATACCCCCCATCAGCATTTTCTCATGCTCTTTCACTAAGCCATCACGGATATTGCCGTTAATGATATTGCTATTTTGCAGCTTGGCCCAGTAAATATCCTTCTTAGAATCCAGCTCTACTGAAATCTTATCAATGATTTTATAACGGCCTTTTTCACGAATTTTCGAGTGAATCAGTGAGCTCTCTTCAGGGTTTACATAGTGTTCGCTAAGAATCTTCTTAACGTTTTCCATCCCTTTGCGAATCTTTTCTTCGTCATCGGTAGAACAAGAATTAGCGATTAAATATTCCAATACAAAAACGGGAACGTTGGCACCAACTTTTACAGACCGCACAAGATCCTTTCTTACAACGTAGCCTCTGAAATGCTCCAGCAGCTTATTATCCAACTCATTCAATTCGGCCATTGCCTGTTCCTCTCAAGAATTCTTTAAAATAACCGAGCTTTAAAATAGTCCGCCAAGATCTCGGTCATTGTTCTTTTTAATCTTTACTCTGTCGAGTTGCTGTTTGGTTATTGCATCCACTAGCTGCACTTCGATTTCATCATGGCCGTCGAATGTGTACTCTTTAATGACTTCACTATTACTCTGCACTGCAATTACATCACTCTTGTTTATTTGAGCTTTGTTAGCAAAAAACAGCAGCATCACTTTGCGGTCCAGCGTAAACATATTTCCTTCACCGGATTCAGCTTGGAGTTTTAGCTGATACAGCTCGCCAGTTACGCTAGCTAAGCAATGTTTGTTGGCAATGGATACTGGTAACTCCCCCATAACATCACTTTTTTGTTCCCAGCAAAAATAAGGCGTAACCAGTTCCTGTGGTGCTAAACCGCCATGGGCAAAACCATAGGTGCCAGGTGTTTTAAACGGGTTCATGTTTCTAGCAAAGTACAGGTAGTTATAGTCTTTATAAGCCTTTGCAACCTCTATAAACTTAGGAGTAAAGTTTTCTTGCTTATCGGCAGTCCAAATAAAGCGTTCGTCTATATAGTTCACGCCAGAGGGCTTGTCTGTAATTTTATCAGCCTCACTTAACAAGCCTGTTAATACGAAGCCATGATCGGTGATTAGATACACTTTTGCATAACCGATTTTGAGCAATTGATTAATCTTTTCAGCAAAAAAATCAATCGACTCAGGGAAGTATTTAAGTGCCTTATGATTGAGCTTGTCGCCCATGTCATCGATATCTTTATAGGTACAAATAAGCACTTGTCCAGTAAGGGCTTCATCACTTACTTCATCTAAGCGAATGTAATCGATAATGGTGCCTGGGTTTTGTGAAGTGAAATACCTTTCTCGTTTGTTTTGAACTGCCTCAACCACACCATTAGCCATGTAAATATGGCTCATGTTGTTTTCAGTTTCAGAGGGGCAATCGGCGAGAATGTGTTTGCGTGTCAATTCGCTATGACTGCCTAGTTGTTTCACCTTGATGGCTACTTGCTCTGCAATCTCATAGGCTACGCCATCGCCTACAATCACGGCTATTTTGCTATTGGCATTTTTGATATCACGGTCAATGATAGATTGTAAGATACCTGTCTGATCTTCTTGATACTGATCAAAATACTGAAACCACTTATCTAAAAACAGCGCAACGTATTCTTTATACAGTTCTTGGAATGGCTCTAAGGCATCACGCTGCTGCATAAATTCGGTATACAGATTGCGTATGGCGGTATCGAGCGGGCAGAAGTGCTTTTTGTAAAACTCAACACATTCAGCAAAGCTGCTTAAATAGGACATATCCTTCGGATCAAAGTCGAGCAAAGTAATAATGTCGTTCCAAAACACAATGCCCAGCGCTTGTGCCTGTTTGCTTTGATGGCGTTGTTTCAGCCTAGCAACTAGTTGTGCTGACTCTACTTTAGCCAAAGATTTATTAGCCAGTTTATTGCCTAATTCCTTTAACCAAGCTTCATCCACCGGCCTAAATGGGTGGTCGGGATTGATCTGCCAGATAGCACTGCTGTTAATAAACGCTGAATCCAACTTATGTTTGGCGAGGTATGAGCCAAATGAATTGCGATAACTCACCGAATCAAGCCAACTGTTGTAAACCGATAACAACGTTTTATCACAGTCATTATCCGCCAAGCCCTTTAACATCGCAGATACAACTTCAGACGCCAGGGTAGATGCAGGTTTATCGATATATTCTTGGCCTAGCAGCTCATTAACCTTGCGGTAAAAGGTTTCACGCAGCTGTGAATCGTATTTTTCAGTGACATAGTTTTCGGGGTCATGAACAAAGGGCAGCAGTTCCTTGTCTAAATCAAAGATTTCAGAGGCCCCTTTGTGGCTTAAGTCCATCCAGTAGGTACGGTCTTTACCCACACTCACTTTTGCAGCAGCGATCAACTCGTCTTTCGGCAAGTTAATATTTAAGTTTAAGGTCCGGTGAACTTTATCTTTGATGTAGTTCTGCAAATAACGAATTTCGATGCAACCATTGGTCTCACAGTACTCACGTGCAAAGGTTAGGTCTTCTTTGCTGATTTGCGTATAGATAACGTACTTGTGCTCAGATTTAGGATGCTCTTGCAGGGCTTTTTCAATGCGATATTTCGCTTCCAGCTCGTCGAGTTCGCCATTGGTGAGGTACACCTCACAGTGTCCTTTCAGGCCCTTTATTAGAAACTCCGCCTCGCCGCTTTCATCAATAAACACGGCTACAGGGTGCTGTTCCAAGATGCGCGCTAAATCCTCTTTAAACCAAGTATCAATCATAGTCGGGCATCCTTACCAATCCGCGTTCAAGTATTTTTTTAGCTGGCCTGCATTCAATACGTCATAAGCCAGCATTTTCTTTTTCTGTAAAGGCGCAATATTTTTGCCTACACCATCATCAAGAATCGGGTTGTAACCTTCAGCCAATAGTTCGTCGATTTTCTTTTTAAAGGCGTCGATTTCTTTCAATTGCTTAAAGATACGATCTTTCTCGTTTTGCGCTTCCGCGCTTTCATTGCCAGCAATATCACTCTGGCGGTTTTGCAAAGCGCGTTCACGGTTTTCGATATAAACAGAACGCAATCGCAGCAAGTTATCGCGACTCCATTTGTAGATGATGATATAGCAATCGAAGCCTTGCTCTGGGCCACTGGTTAAATGCCAGATAAATGGGGTTTTTGGTAGGTTCGGGAACATATTCAAGTGATTGGATAGTTCCGCAAAAAAACTTCTGTTCAGGTATTCATGTATGGGACGACCAATTACCGTGTCAAAGCTCGAATATTGAGCAGAACTAAAGCCTTTTTCTAAAAATTTTTCTTCGATGCGATCAAGCAGGACTTTCTCTCCAGCATTAGGCACCAGCGGAATGATTCCATCTTCATCTTCAGTTAGAATTTCGCGTATCATGTTTGCAAGAAACTCCATAGCCAGCTTACGCATCCGCTGAAGAGGAATTTTATTGCTCTGCTTAAACCAATAACAAACATTTATTGGGTTGATCTGATGTCGAATACAAAACGCTTCCAGATCGTTATTGTCCTGGTAAAGGTTTAAGAATTCGCTTTCAACCAACTCTCGCTCTTCGTCAGAAAACTCTCTGGTTTGAAGTGACCATACAAAATCTCGAATCGCATCCATAGGAAACTCTATGGTAGCCTCTTCCGCCAGATAGGCATCTCTCGCTTCGTTCGAAACAGGAAGACCTCCTATACTTTGACCTTCTTTTGCCAGCACCATAAGTTTGTCGTGCTCTGTTAGATTATAAACCTGAAAGATCAACTCATTCATGATAGCTTCGTTGATTAGAACCTGTGCTAACAAGTGATTTTCATAGATTAGATAGGAAAATATTGATTTTTTATAATCTAAGTCTCTTGCGTAAATATCGAATGGACTAGCTTTAAATAAATACTCAACCAGCGAATATTTTTGTAGATGCTTCTTAATATTGATGCTGTCAGTTGACAGCTTCTCTATCTTATTTTTATTTTTTTCCGCATAAGGTATGCGCTTTATATCGCCAACTTGCGTTTCTACTGTCCCATTTAAACAGTTAGCAATGTATGAGCTAAGTTTCGAATTTAATAAAGCAAGAGCATATTCTGTTTTAGTTGAGTCGGAGAAAATAATTGAAGAACCTTTCATATCAAAGAGACAATGCTCTTCTAAAAGCCTGAAAGAAACCCCTTTGGTTGATGTAGCAGAATATGTAATTCCTTTTTTAAAAGATTTACTTGGCAGTAAAAGATTATAGTTTTTGCTCTTCTTTATTTCCTGTCCGTCATTTTTATAATTAACACACAACCAAATATTACCAAACCATTTATTGAAGTCGCCACCTTTTGAGTATGGTACCCATGTTTTCTTGTCTTCCAAATAGGCAACTGAAATATCAGACGGGTCAACTTCCCACCAGAATCTTAACAATCTATCGTTATCACCAGTTTTTACCCCTGAAACAACCATCGCTGTATCATCGAAGCTACTATGCTCAAACTTTCCCCTAAACTCATCAGAAATCCAATAGATAAACGGCCATGATTTGATAATTTTTAGTTTAGATTGCGGGATGGTGTAATTATTTTGGTAAGCTACACCATCGATCAAATTATCATATGCCTCAACAAAAGCGTTATAACGTTTGCCTTCATAAATGTGGTTCAACTTGATAAAGGTTGAGTCTTTCTCTTGTTTATTTTTATCAAGGACATACATCGCGGCATCAACTCGAGCTGACTGATGAAACATTCCCAAATAGCCCCACTCCACGAATAGATCGATGCTCGTTTTCTCAATCATATATTTTCGGACATCTTCGAATGTCTTGATATACATAAATGTTGGCGGATGAACCATGGCTACCTTGCCATCCTTTCCTGTAAGTTCGTAACAACGCTTGATAAATGTGGCGTACAAGTTGGTGTTGAATTTGTATGGTTTTTTATAGTTGTCTTCGATGAATTCTTTTAGGTCTGGCCCAAAGTCCGCACTATCAGTGTACGGCGGATTAGCAGTCGCCAGATCATATTCAGTGGTTAACAGCTCTAAGAATGTAATCGCATCTCGCGTTTTTCCGCTTAAGAAAGTATTGCGTTCTGTTCGAGCATACTGCTCCACCGCTGCAAACAAGTTTGCAAAGAAGTTTTCTGCGAATTCTTGGTGCTCGGCATAATCTGCCGCTGCAAAGAGATCCCCTTCAACAATTTTCCTTTTTAACTTTTGTGTCGAATCAAACGTTTCACCAAGCGCACGTTCTTTTACTTGAGATAGCTGTTCTTTTAACTCTTTATCAATATGAATCAGCGAGCCAAACTTATAGGCTTGCATTAGATCAGACCATACTTTCTCAATAAACTCTTGCTGGTGAGCCGAAACCAAATTGCCTTTTTCGAAGATATGCTTCACTTCTGCATACTCAGGCAGATAGAAATCGGACGATACCACCTTGAAATGCAGCTCGCCGACTGTACGGCGCTTTTTCTTGGCTTTGATAAATAAGCCAAGCTGTGCTAACTGGATAGCACGATCGTCTAAGTCTATGCCATGCAGGTTATTTTCAATGATGAGTTTAGGGATGTCTTTTTCATCATAGTCTGCACCATAGTTTTCAATTTGGTCGAGATAAAGCTTGTAATAGAAGTCAAAGGCATACAACAAAAAGTTACCCGATCCGCAAGCTGGATCAATAGTGCGCACTTCATGTAAAGGCTTAGGTGATCGTATTTGTGTTGTTGGTGCATTGGCAATTTTAAAGCGCTGTTTTATCTCAGAGTGCGGGTACATCTCGAGGTATATTTTACCCAGAGAGTTTTCGACCAAGAATTGTACCACCCAGCGCGGCGTATACACCTGTGATTGCAGTGATACCTTGTTGTATTCGGTTTTTGCTTTGTTATTTTTTTGCTCGTCTTTGAACTTTGCCTTTTTCTTGTTGTTGTAGCTTTCGTACATCCAACCTAGAACATCATCACTTTGCCAGATGGTCTCTTCTGATGATTCGTTAGCTTGCGCGTCAGTATCAACCACATTAAAGGCGTCAATAATATCGTTTAAACTTATGGCATCAGGTAAAAGCGCATAAGGGTAGGCTTTGCTATATAGCGGCAACGTTTGACCAAGTTCGTCAAACGCTGATTTTAAATAATCGCGAATACCTTCCAGCTCTTCATCACGCATGTGCGGATTCATTTCTAACCAGGCTTTATGGCCAAATGAACGATCACCATGCTCCTTTTGCTTTGTTAAGATGGGCGGAAATAAGCTGGCTGCCTCCATCACCTTTATGGCGGCAAGGCGGTTGAATAACGTAAAGGTTAATTCATCCAGTAGCTTTTCTCGGGCACTTTCATAACCACCGGTTTCACCGATATGGTTCTCCAGCATCACGGCGAAGCGCTCACGCTTAGCTTTAACTTCCTCTGGTAGTTTTTCTACCTGGATGGCGTCCATTTGCTTGGTCTTACTAAAACCCAGTCTAGCAAATTGCTTATCGAAGGCGGCTTCAATCAGCTCTCTTAAATGGTCTACGTGGTCAGCTAATTTCATGGGCTTACAGTCCTTCGCTATTAATATCTATAGTTAGTTCGATTTCTTCATCGGGCTTGGCCGCAGCAAGCGCCGTTAGCTGCGTAGTCAGCAAGGTTTTATACTCTTGCACTGTCATCACCTTACTAGAAACTTTAAAAGCAACTTTGCGGGGTTGTTTCGGTGCTGGTGTTGGAACTGGAGTCTGGTCCGGTGCAGGCTCGCCTCCAGCGGGACCACGATTAGGTGTAGGCTGCGGTGTGGGTACAGGCTCGGGCTGTGGCTCTTCTGTGATAAAACTACTTTGCACGATAAGCAGCTCGCTATCTTTTAGCGGTGCTTGAGCTGTGTAATTCAAAATATCGGAGAGAGAAAAACCACTATTTGAGCAACTAATGCTGAACGCAAGTACTGGTTCACCAACTACTCGTTTTTCTGCGTAGGCTTTTAAGGCATCAAGCTTTTGCTGATTTAATCGGTTCGGCGCGACGGGGTAGTTCTTCAGTTCACGTAAAGAAGCCTCGATTTTGCCGTTCAGGATCTTGTATTCGTGACTCATACCTATAGATGCTGTCTTAACTAACTTGTAATAGGCATCTTTTACAACTTGTACTTGGTGCTCGAGATTGGCAAAGTTTTTCACCATATCCTGTTTGAATAAGCGCTCGAATTCTTCATAGGCTTCATCAATGTTATTGTCACTGCGATCAGCTTTTATCAGCTCGCTTCGAACATCGTCAATAAAGCGCTTAAATTCTTTAACTTTTGGAAAGTTCTTTTTAATGAATTTCTGAGCTTTTAATATGGCTTGAACCGCATCGCTGAACGTATCGCTGTTATTAAGTAGATACTCAACCTTTTCGATATAGTTACTCTCGGTAACTTTACCCGCGAAACCTTGCAAGTCTTGTTTTAAACCTGCCACTTTGGGGAATAGTTCTTCAAAATCTTGATCAGTATCACTCAGGTTGGTAATAGCACTGATAAAATGTTCAGCCATCAAACGAATACTGTCAGCCAAGTCAAAATCGTTTGTATTCCAATCTACCTTTTTGCCGATATGGTCCTGTGTTTCGAGTTCCATCAGTAGTTGTACTGCCTGGTTCTTCTGCACAGCGGTTAGCGTTGCAGTAATCGATTTGAACGACGCAGATTTAAACTTGGTGGTATTCGTAAAGGCATCGTGAACCGCTTTTTGCTCATGAGAAAAATAGGTGTCGCCGTTAAACTTAACCGATAGTCGACCGGCACGGAACAGTACTGCAAGAGTCGTTACTAATGTTCCGTAGCTATAGCCCCATGGCGCGCCTGATAAGTCTGTTTCTAGAGATTTACCATCCATATAGCGCGACTTTATCTTAGCGTTTATCTCTTCAACTATTTTAAGGTGATCGCCGGTAAAATTGCCGTGTCCGTCGAAGAATGCAAAATCATTAGCGGTAAATAACTTATTCAGACTTTCTTTATGTGTGCTAAAAATCTTCGAGACCAGGCTATCAGAAAGTTGACTTGATAACCGCTTGGTGTAGATGTTTTTCACCATTTTTCGCTGGTTGTCGGCAATGGTTCCCTTAAATGTATCAACGTTCAACAGATGCTCGTCGAACATGTAGATCAGGGATGCATTGTGATATGCGTCTTGAATTAGCTCTCTCAAAGTGCGTTGTTTCTCTTCTCTTATTACTTCAAATTCTCTAATGATCTGGCGCTTTAACTGGTCTTTGTCACTTTCATACTTTCCTTCCATATAGCCATAACGCATAACTTCACCGATCAATTTATCAATTTCGACAAAGCTTGAGGTATCTGGTACTAAGGTGACTTCATTTTTTTGGTACTGTGTATCTAGTTTAAGCTGTTCGATGAAATCCTGACGGTCATCGCTTATATTAAATAAGCTATACGCTGTTATTTTTAAGTTTTTGCTACCCGCTGGTGCCAACTCATCATCTTGATCAGATAACACGCTAAATTTGAACGCGTCACTGCCATCATTATAGGAAGCAACTGCACTAAAAGTTTTGTAATCCTTTAGGTGCTTAATTAACTCACGCTTTTTGCTGAATAATTCAACATCAAAATCTTTCATCTCTTCGAGCATTTTGCCTTCAAGATCAGATGTGATTTTGTAGTTGTTGTTTGAAAGTAATAGCACTTTAGCTTCTAACAGCAGTTTTAGTGCCTCCTCAATAACAGGTTTTACCGTGTAATAGTTGGTGATATCTGAAATGTAACTCTTGGTGATGTTTTCTACCGTTGGCGCTACAACTTCAGAATCTGACAAGAGGTGCATTGTCTTTAAAAGCTTCTCGCCGTCTATGCTGCTGTTATGTTCTTTTAATATTTTTCGGCTGGTATCGTACTTGTTGACCAACCCAACTGGTGGGGCAGTTTGAGCTTCATTACAGATCGCAAAACCAGGTGTGAAACTATAAAGTTCCTTGTCTCGCATTTGCTTGCGCAGTATATCAAACGTGGTAATGATCATTCCGCGAGCTGCGATTTGAGTTGCTACTAGCGCATTTGAGCTAAACAAAAACTTCTGCAATATATCGAATTGGTATTTATGGAACGGGTAGTAAATAGCAAAGTCTTCTGCTGACTCGGTTTTGGTTGGGAACGATGACTTCAGATTGGTCGCATCACTGATAAGCCCTTCGTTTTTTTGGTAGTAGTCTAACAAGTCCTGTTTTGCTTGCTCTGTTTTCTGAAGTAAGCGGCTACGAATGATGACATCTACTTCCGTAGACTCAAGGTGGATTTTGGTTTTAAATCGATCGGTAACTTTAGTTAAACTACTACGGCTTACGTTGGCGTTATTAATAACGTCGTCGAGCTTTTCTTGCGCAATCGCAATGGTCCAAACTTTATTGCTTATGCTAGACAGTGATTCACTGATGCCTTCAAGGTCTAATAATGTAAACTTCTTTTGGCTAATAGCTTCACTGGCTTCATCAAAAACAAAAACTAGGGTTTCGTCATTGTTAAACGTAAGGTATTTTTCTAATTCGACTTTAAATTTACTGGCTGAGAAATCATCTATAGCCGCACTGTATACATTTTTGGTGTCTTCATAGTCAGATTCGCTATAGCCCATTTCTGCAAACGCTTTTCGCATGACTCTGGCAACGTGGCGATTACTTTTTTTGAGTTCGTCCCAATCTTTAGACTCAAGCTTCTGCGCTATCGCTTTAAATTCTTCATACTTGCCATCGAGAAGAAGATCGAACTCCATATAGCCGTATATATCATCACGAAAACCAAGGTTCTTAAGTAGGTTGGCAAATAAAGTGAATGCTAATCCTCGCTCGGTGTTTTGCTTAGCGACATCAAGAAATACTACGCGACTGTTTATTGCGGCTAGGTTACGAATAGCATTTTCAATAAGACCCGCATCGCTAACACCCTTTAAACGCGGGATGAAACGCTCACGTGCAGGAGTGCCATTGATTATTTGATTGTCGATGATGTAACCAAGCATTTTGCCAAAGTATGACTTACCTGAGCCATAGAAGCCGGATAACCAAACTCCGGTCTCTTTGATGTTGGAAGTAAACTGGTTTGTAAAGTCATAGAGATGGCGACCAATGCCTTCGGTAACGATGTATGACTCTATTTCCTGCTGAATTTCATTATCAGAGCGGTCTTCAAGGTCAATAACATTTTTTATATCTTCCTTTAAATCTAACGTTAGTATTTCGTTAATTGTTGTCATGTTTGTATTAGTCCTTATTTCACTAACGTACAGCGGTATTTCGACGCTGGTTTAAAGTTCAAGAAGAAGATATTGTCTTCTTCGATCTTCGATGGGTAGAAGATAACAAGTGGATGTTTTAGGTTCATAACATCCCGCTGCTCCATAATATTGACATTATCAATGCCTGTTCCAAATAGACAGCCACTGCGAATGAGAACTGGGATTTTATCTTGCTCGCTGGCTTGTTTTATTGCTGAAATGATCAGGTCAAAAAGGTCAGGTTCCGGGTCTTCTGACATAAAGACTTTATGTGGCGTATTGCTAAAATCTCTGTAGTACTCTGCAAAAGCGCCCCAGCCATCGGCGTCAATAAATCTTACTAATAATTGGCTAATATCAATAAACACTACTTTATCGCCATAAATTTCGCTCGCTTTTTCAAGGTATAAATGCTCTTCATCAGGCTGATAAGAGAATAATATACTGTTGCCTCCATTCGCTTGGCGGCGCAGCTGATCTTGGTTGTCGATATTAAAATCCAGGTCAGCAAACTTTTGTTTGTGATCAGCTATATAGGGCATCGCATATATCCTTATTGCTATGTATTAATTCAATATTCAACGCTACTCCGTTGAAGCTCATATCAAAAAAGCCTTTTTTCGAAAGCTTTTTGAGTCTGTCTTGAATATCTTCTTTGGCTATAAAACTTGCTGGGAGTAGTTCGTTATCAAAAATATTTTTTGTGCTAGGTACAAATAAATTTGAAAAGTAGAGAAATAGTACCAATGCTTCAGCTGAAGGACGAATATAATTAAAAGATTTCACTCTGCCAGTTGATACAAAATCAAATTTTGTCATTAGACTTAGATACTTAGTTGCCACTCTATAAAGAGTATCTTCAGACCATGAAGGCATATCCGAGCCATCAAGCAATATTCGCTCTTTTAAATAAGCAATTATGTCATCCTGAGAAATCTGTGCTCTGCCAGAAAAATACACCTTGGTAAATACTTGGGTTGTTATCTCTCTAAATAATCTATTGTTTAAGCAAAAATGCCACAGGAACGCGAACTTTTTGTCTTGCATGGGAATGTTTTTATGAAAGACCTTGCTGACTAACTCTCTATGTTCTTCGCTAGCAAACTGAAGAATTGATTTATTGATCGCCCAGCTAACTTTAGTCCGTGTTTTAGAGGTTCTTATGTCAAATTCATTTTCATCTGTTATCTTTGAACCAGTCAAATTAGGTTCAAAGAAATAAGCGCTAATTATATTAAAAATAAGGGTATAGTCTTTCAAACCTGCAATATCTTTAATTGCAGTGTTATAATCTTGTGTGTTTATTTTTTCTAATTCATCTTTCATGTATATATCTTATTTATTATTCATAGCCAGGGCGATTGTTAAATTTCAACGCCATATAAAGGGCCTAAATTTTTCAGTGTTAACTGACTGTCACTTGTTTTTAATACTGCGTTCTTTGAACAATCAACATGCCATAGTCCAGTTCAATCGCTTCGGCGTACTTAATTCGTGGATGTGGCGTTAACTCCAGTTCTTCAAAGCGGCTCCATTGCCTGTCCTCTGTTTCGAGCTCCGTCTTACGCAAAGTTGAACCTTCAAGCACAACCGTTTCTTTATTCTGGTCAGTACAAAGTCTCGGAATTCACTATGCTTGCGGTCAAAACCACCAACGTGCCAGCGTAAGCCATTGTAACCAGCGTATGCGGCACAATTTCACGTGTTGCTTCACCGCTCGATAGCGGCACATGGTTGATAATCAAGGCTTTTCTTTTATGTATAGCCTCGGTGACTTTCGCCACTACAGTTAAACTAGGCTTGTTTAGGTAATAAGGCGCTTCACAAGCCAATGGGGGGAATACCTCGCCAGTAAAGCCGTCTCCGTACCCTGACTAATGGTCGCCCGTGTTCGAACAACGTCATAATCGAACAAGGGCTCAAACGCTTATCCACGCTTATACAACTTAAGCGTCATACTTAATATTGCCCGGTGCAAGCTCTCGATACCTGACTGCTTGTGACAACTGAGCTATCTACGAAAACCTATTAGGCTTGCCTTTGGCATTTTCTTTAGCGAGTGAACTCGCTGGCACCGTTTGTTTTAGAACATCATTTGTCATGCGTCTTGTTTATCCAATTCAACCGATGTTTAAAATAAAAGACCTACATCGCGTATTCATATTGAACGGCTTATCACTACGCAACTCTTTATCTGCAAGGACTCAGTAATACTTATTTGTTGAAGCTGGACATGAAGCTACAAAACACTTAATAGGCTTCAACGTAATTAATTTTATTAGGTATCATCCTATCACAAATTATTTTGTTAGAAAGACTAAGCTACAGCTTTTTGATCTTGGCTGCTATAGCTTTCCTGAAACTCTCCCAGCCCAGTCTAAAATTGATTCTGTAGGGATACCCGTCGGATGACCTTCTATAGATTTAGGGTGAGAAATACCAATATGCTTTTTGAAGCCGAACATATTATCCATTTCTTGTGTGGGCCACCCAAGAGACTGAGTTACCACTCCTTTTTTGATTCGAGAAAACTGTTCTTGCCAATTACTGGTATCTATTTCCCGCACACACTTGGTAGATATCCACTTACTCAACCCAGTCACATCTACTTCAAGTAAATAATTAACATGTCCATTTCGTTCAACAACAACACAACGAATCGTTCTCTTTGCACCAGAGTCAATCAAATGGCATTTACTACGCCCAACCTGATCCAGTTCATGAGTGTAAGAGTCTATAATTGTACAAGCGTATTTTTCTTCCAATGCCTGAACCATCATGTTAAAGGCCGTAAAACGAGAAGCGTACTTCTCTGAGTAATCATTGTTATCTTGCATTCCTCCAGCCATGTCAGCAGAAGGTATTTCACCGTTACTACCTGCCTCATTAGTACTCACAATATCATTTGCTACTTTAGGGGTTTCTTGGCTGTTATCTGGTCGATGACTCCTTTTAGGTTTTGTTGCTTTCGAAGTTGAAAAGCGACTTTTAAACCTTATCGCGCAAGTATTTTCTCCTAATAAAAAGGCTTGGTTAGTATCAGAGGCTTCTTTGTCATCATCAACCATATGATCTTCTGGGCGCTCATAAAGCTCTAGACCTTTTCCACCATTTGTTGGCTTCAGCTCTTCATCGGTATGCGTAAATTTAGGGCTATGAAAATAAACCCTCGAAGGCATTTGTGCACTAATTGTTATATCAGTTACCTTTTCTACTAAAAAATATTCACCACTTGGATCTAACCTACCATTGTAAGAAAAAGACCACCCTGCCATTTGTGGTGGATCGAAATGAAATAACCAACGCTTAAAGCCTGGTACTACGTCTAAATTGAGCTCGGTATTGAAGTATTTAAAAATTGATTCAAATGATTGTTTTGCATTTTTATCAATAAGTAACCAACTCAACATCGCTCTTGTTGCAGAATCATTGAAAGCTGAAATGGGATAATTTGATATTTGCAGTACTTCAATATTTGCATAGTCCGCCTTCGCATTAACCTCTACTTTAAAATCAGTGAGTAAACGAGAAGACATCAATGACGCCCGTGATAGATAAGAGCTGCTATAAAACAAGACTCGCGCCAGTTCAAGTTGAGGAATAATCAACTTAGGGGCATTAGGTCTATCTAAAACAAATGCATTTTGCTCTGACTCTGGCTTTCTCACAGACTCTGCCGAGCTTAAATTAGGAAATTCACTTAATGTGCTTTTTCTAAGGAAATCATTATTTCTGAAGGTATAACGACCACTATTTACAAAGCTTTCTGAAAGCTCTCTTTGGTTTATTATTTTACCTCGATATAGTGCAGGTACATTTGCAAACGCTGTCGCACGAAAACCCTTTTTTTGCTGTGGCGGGTAACACCACACTTCAATTGAAGGCCGATAAGAAGTATCTTTTGTTCGTATTAATACTTTACCTATGTGAACTATACGTACATCATCATCGCACTTGTAAAATCTAGCGCTCATCCTACTTCCTTATTTGATGTTTGAACCTGTAACAACCCAATCGAGAAGCTTTACCACAATTGGCTGTATCCTTTCTTCAGAAAGGCTCGCATAGCGCATTAATTGCCAGCGATTTACTCCTAATCCTGCTTGCTTCCTTGCTATAATTGTCATAACAAGTCGTCGCGCTTGAAACTCAAAAACACTTTCATGGTATCGATTCAAGGCACTAGATAATATCGGTAATAAAAATAACTTTTTACTTATAGTATTAGAGTGCTTTAACTGCTTGAGTAAGTAATACTTAGACCTTCTAGGCCCTTCTATAATAGTATCTAAACGCCTAATAACTTTAAGAAGCTGCTTAGTTAACAACCGATCTCTTGCGCTCCAATTAACCTTCTCCTTTCTGGGTACTGATTTTGCGTGATGTTGTCGATTAAATGCTAATAACCACTCTCTGTCATTTCGATATAGCCAAGCATATAATGCACCACCACCTGATAACGAACGCGCGTCTTTAATTGGCGTTGTGCTTATTAAATTGCGCCATTTCATACGTTTTTCTTTAATTAATTGGGATTCAGATTTGGGTTCAGGTTGGAAGCTTTTAGTAACTGCGACGCTCAGTATAGCTTTGGTTTTAACCTCCTTAATTATTTCACTTACTGTCATATCAGGAATAAAAGCTGACCAAACAGCTAAGTGCTGTAAATAACTAAAAGCTTTTCGGTGCTGACGAAATATCGTACGTAACCAATTAGTATCCATACTAAAATCAACGATTAGTTCAGGAATTGTGATTTTACTAGTTACACGCTCAGCAATCATTTCATGTGCGATCTGTTTAGTTCCTTTTCCGCAACCGAAATCATGCGCTAGGTGATTATAAAATTTGCTCCATTGATACTTTGTAGGTGATTTTTGACAAGGTAAAAGTAATAACTCTTGTGATTTTTGAGCTAAATAATGTTGTATTTCCTTATCTTTATTATCGTTATTTAGCTGTAAGTTACACATTATTTGATCGCAGAGGTGAAATGTATGCCTATTATCATGATAAGTAATTTTAGATTGGTTCAAAATACCGTGTTTAGGGCAATAGGGGAAGGCCGGTAAATACCAGAGTCTGGACCAATAGCTTTCTCCATACTTTTGTTTTTGCTCGGTTACGCATAGAGAACAAGAGCGAAAATTACCAGGCGTTTTAACAATTGAAGCAACCGCCCCCAACATTAGGTGAACAGAACCGTTAGATCCACTCTCCATAGATGCCATAGCCTGAACTCTAGTGCATTCACTTACAAATGGTGCGTAAATAGGAAACATTGTGTGTTCATAAATAAGCCGCTGAATATCGAACTTTCCTGTATTCACCAACAAACTAGATATCGCTGATAAATGACTAGGTAAATCTAACGTTGCAATAACCTTGCGATCATCAAATACCTGATTAAGCAGCTGCTTAGAACTTGTAATAGCACTACGAATGCCAGATCTAGCAACTAAGCTATAAATTAACTCATCTGGGTATGGAACAGGAAAATTGTGCAATACTAACTCACCTCTTCCAGCAACGATTGAATATTTAAAACCAAACCTAACTTTAACATTGTCGAATGCATGTCCGAGTCAACATCTGCTTGAGAATGAATAAACCGCAAATCGTTACTATCAAGTGTATGCCACTGAGTATGTTTAATTGATGATGCTTTATTTCCCTTACTGGGTTTAGCTTCTTTTTTAGGTAAAGCTTGTTCTGGGCTAGTTAAGTGAGCATGTATTAAAGGTAATAAGCTAATCCAGGTCAAATTTGGATTTTGATCAAATATTTTCCGAATAGCAGGCGCCAAAAGACTTGTGTCAAAGTCATCTTTTAAAGCTATATAGACTCGTCGCTCTTCTTCACTTCTTAGCTGTTGATATGCAAACTCTTCCGGAGTCTGTTGCACAGACTCAGCCACGTGCTGCTGTAGTTTTAGTAATCTTTTATCGGTGTCACTTAGTTTAAGGTCTGAGAACTTGATTATTGCTTCTGGATCATCGGAGCGAAGAGCTGCAAGCATAGGGTGGACCGGTATTAATTCATCGTTGTACACCTGCTGCATTAACTTGGGAGTAATTCTTTCAACTTTGGTGGTAATTGCTCGCAACTGACACAGTACAAATAACTTTACCACGATATCAAGAACGCCTTGGCTTAAGTCATACCATAAAGTTCGAATTTCATCAGATAAAATTTCATCACGCTTCTGAAGCCACTGGAGTGACCACAATTTATCGGTTAAAGCTCTCCACTCCCTTCCTTCTTCCATCGGGTCCCAAAATATTGCTCCCAGGCCTGAGCCACGTCTAGCGGACCTCATATCGGCTTCAAATATCTCTCTTGCTCGCGGAGTACCCACTAAAATAACGGGAAGGCCGATGGTATTGACTAAGGTTACGAAGAAATTCAGCATTTTTTCTGACCCCCCGGAGCGAGAACGGCTAAGATGTTGAATTTCGTCTATAATAAGCACACCTAACGCATGAGCATTTGCAACTTGTGCCATCGCAGCCAAAAGCGTTTCAATACTAGGTCGCTTACTCATTGAGTATTGTTTTTCGTAATTGGATGTTCCTAAAGCACGATCTATCGCCCGAAAAAAATTCAAACATAATTCTTTCAATGAGCCATCATGAGAGCAATCAATCTTTAGATATATTATTTGTTCAAGGTTTGTATCTGGGTGGTAGATAACTTGCGGATATAGCGATAACAGTTGTTTCATTGCAGTAGTTTTTCCATTACCGCTACACCCTATAAGCGTCATACTTTGTGCAGTTGAATAGACCTCTGTGAACTTTATCGCCTTTAAATCCCCAGAAAGCACACGCTCGTACCCATTTTGAATATGCCTAGCCCAATCACCTGTATCAGGGTTTCTCCCTACGTAGCCACCTCTGATCATCAATGAAATCCGCTCATGTAGCTGTATATGCTGACTAAGTGGTTGAAAAAAATCATCAATAACACGACAAATGCTATGCGCTCTATCAACTCCATTTTGATGAATATCATCAGGTGTGCAACGTAACTTTCCTTTTAAGGCGCTTAAATCATCAACAAAGCTATTTAAAGGCGGTAATGCTTCTATCAAAGGGTTTCCTTGATAGGCAGGTATAGTAGAAGGTTGATAAACGGCAATAACTCGATGACTTTGACTATTTTGCATTAATTATCATCCTCATCATCAAATAGCTCTGGTATAAAATTAGGAAGCTCATAATTTTCTTCTATACCTTTTAGCTGAACGATCTGTGCCGGCTTTTCTTGTTTGGGTCTATTTGGTTTAATGGCCAATTCCTTTCTCTCTTGCTCTCTTATTTGCTGCTTATTCCCTTTAATATCTTTTATTTTTTGCGCATTGCTCAAGGTGCTGGCTTTACGGTTATTTTTAGCTTTTTTAATTTTCTTCTCGAGAAGATCATCAAAATCCCTTTCAACAGCTGAATACTGGTATTTCGCCTCTGCTGAAACTTGTTTTTGCACCGCTTGTCGTTCCCAAACTTGGTACCAAGTCATATCACGGAACTCTCTACTTCTAGTTGAAATATCACACACCCAAAAAGTATTTTTCCCTGTTTCTGGAAATAGATATATATGATTAACAGAGCCTAGATCATAGGCAGCATAAAGGTTTTTTGGTCTAGTAACTTCCGTAGAACGATGCATCCACCCAGCTTGGATAACTTCTTTTGCTGTATATACAACTCCCCACAACTTTACCCCTAATTCAGATACAGTTACTTTTTCACGAGGTAACAACAAAATTTTAGCGATGTCAGTATCTACTGTTCTTAAACTACCAGTACGGTGCTGAAGTCCCCATCGCCAAAGTTCAATTGGGATAGAAGGAATGCTTTCTGGCATGTCAGGAGCACGATCATATTTCTCCATTGGCTTATTCAAGTTATGAGCAAGGATTGAGTAGAGTATAATTTCAAAAAAATCAGATTTTGCGACCGCCGCCTCAACTCTATAGTCTTTTTCACCGTGCTTTTTAACCTTATTACCCGATACGACACCTGGCATATAAGGTTTAAATTTAGCCTGAAAAGATCCAAATGATCTCTCAACAATACCTTTCGCATCCCCTCTACGTGGAGGAGCACTTTCTAACCGGACTTTAATACCATTAACTAAGTAGCTCGCTTGATGGCTCATTAATTCACCGCGGTCAGCAAGTAAGACATCTGGAATCCCTATACATGGCCACTGTTCATCAGAAATATCTATGCCATATTTTTTGCAAATATCTACTTTACTACTAAAACTAGATATTAATGCTTTCATTGCCACCGGGAAGGATGCGTTATCAAAGCCAATATAAAATCCCGCAACTATGCGGCTGAAAACATCAATAACCATATATATAGTCGGTCTTCCGATAACTTTGTTTGGATCGTTATCATCTACCAAATATATATCTGCGATGGTAGCATCAATTTCATATCTGCTTCCTGGTCCTAAAGCTTGCTCTGTAGCTGTTCCATGAAGCGGTCGAATGTCCTTATTGTATTCACCTTTTGGGGTCTGCTTTATGATCTGAGTAGATTTGGTATATTCAGTTTTGTAAAAATATTGAAACTGTCGCAATGTTGGCATTTCGTGCTCAGCCACATCAGGGTATTTTAACTTATAGGCCTTTCCAAACTTGATGTATGCATATCGAATTGAGTAGCCTTTATCATTCATCAAATACTTGTCGCAGATAATTCGAAATTGCTTCCTAATATTTTCATTAACAGCTTCACCTTTACCTATACCATAAATACGCGGTCTACCTGCTTTAGTATTTGTGAAATTTCTTCTTTTCCCTGCTGCCCCAGAGTTCTTATAGTCGGGTAAAAGCGCATTTTTTATCTGACCTCTTTGCCAATAACGTCTAACTAAACGATAAATAGTCGATTTACTTTTATCAGATACAGCAATCGCATGGCTAATCCTTTTTGCTCGGGTGCTCTTATTAAACGCCCCCTCACCATCAATAATAGGTTTTATCAGTGCATAATGTTTTTGACTTTCTAGGTAATTACTGGATCCTAGTTCCCAAGATTCAGCCTGAAGATAAGCATATGGATCAGGTATTTTTTCTACACGTCCCTCGTCAATCCAAACATTACATTCATCAAAGTAAATTCTTTCTGGTAAACCTTTATTCTCATCAAGAACAATCCAATAAAAATAGCTATTTTCAGTAAAAAGCACTCGATAGGGCTTACCATCAAATGCGATAGTTTCATTAACTTGCCACATAGGTACGCCTCTCAGATAAAGACATGCTTCTAAACGTAATATCTTTTGCTGTCAAAATGTGAAAAGGATAACGAATATCAAATGTGATAAGCCTTGCAGCACACATTAAACGTATGTCATATAAAGACTTACCTAACTCTTGCTGATATGCATTATCATACTCTTTACATATGTCGACCACTTTTCTATTAGGATAGCGACTAAAATATGTTTTCATATTTTCAAATAATAATAACAACTCGTCAGTGATAATTTCATCAAAGTATCCTTTAACTCCATAAAGCCATTCAATATTAGATACGACAACCTTATCTATCTCTTTTTCTGTTACAAGGAAAAAAGGAACTTTTTTGAGCTGCCAATATCGGCGCTCAATTTCTAGCTTTTCAATTGTTCTAGGGTCTTTTAGCGCCTCTGAATATTTTACCTGGATAGCTAACTTTGGCTGATTTTTGGTGCTTAAATTGACTAAAAAGTCTGAAGACATTACAAGATTTATCCCTCCTTGCGAAGGATGCCAAAGTTGACCTTCCTTAGATATATTCAGGGTGTCATCTCTATTCAGTGGGAACTGTTCACGGATATCAGTTACAGCAACGTTATAATCTAAAAGAAGAAACACTGCGAACTCAAGATCCGATAACACATGGTGAATCCGGCCAGTAAGGTGAGAGTAGACACGCTGGGAGCGACCATCTGAAGGTACTTCATTGACATAAAGCCATGGCTTGTAATTAGAAAGCCTTCCGGCACCACGACCATCCTTAATCCGTTTGTTGATTTGCTTTTCAGTTAGGACGTACTTTGATCTTGCCATAAAAAAAATCCGGTTAACTTTTATTCAGTTTAACCGGATTTATAAAGTTTTCAACTTTAATGTGTTAGTTCTAAACTTTAATGTGTTAGTTCTAAACTTTAATGTATTAGTTCTAAACTTTATTGTTTAGTTCTGAACTTTATTGTTCGCCCACATTTATCTTATAACACTAACTTCTTGTTATTCAACAGTAACAGATTTAGCTAAGTTACGTGGTTGGTCAACGTCTGTGCCTTTAATTACCGCTACGTAGTACGACAGTAGCTGTAATGGTAAGGTGTAAACAATTGGCGCAATAATATCGTCAGTGTGATTTACGTTGATAACACGCATGGTGTTGTCTGATTCAAAGTGAGAATCTTTATCTGCGAATACGTAAATAATACCACCACGAGCACGTACTTCTTCTACGTTTGATTTAAGTTTTTCTAGCAGTTCGTTATTAGGTGCTACAACAATAATCGGCATGTCGGCGTCAATTAGTGCTAGTGGACCATGTTTAAGCTCGCCTGCAGCGTAGGCTTCTGCGTGAATGTACGAAATTTCTTTAAGCTTAAGCGCGCCTTCCATTGCAATTGGGTATTGCGAACCACGACCTAAAAATAGTGAATGTTGCTTGTCGGCAAACTCTTCTGCTAACTCGGCAATGCTATCTGCAAGCTGTAAAGTTTCTTCTAATTTTGCAGGTAGTACTTTAATTGCATTAACAATTGCGCTTTGATCAAGGCCTTTTTCTTGCGCTATAGACGCAGTAAGCATTAACAAACCAACTAATTGCGTAGTAAACGCTTTAGTAGATGCTACGCCAATTTCGGCGCCGGCTTTGGTCATAAAGGCAAGGTCTGATTCGCGTACAAGTGATGAGCCAGGTACGTTACAAATGGTCATTGACGCCATGTAACCTTGTTGCTTTGCTAAACGCAGTGCAGCAAGTGTATCGGCTGTTTCGCCTGATTGTGAAATAGTTACTAGTAGGCTTTTTTCGTGTACAAACGACTGGCGGTAGCGAAATTCTGAGGCAATTTCTACATTACAGCTTACGCCTGCAAATTGCTCAAGCCAGTAACGTGCAACCATACCCGAATGGTAAGACGTACCACAGGCAATAATTTGTACGTGTTTTACATCTTTAAATATTTGTTGTGCACTGTCGCCAAAAGCGTCAATTGCTACTCGGTCGTTGTTTAAACGCCCTTCAAGGGTATTACGTACAGCAAGTGGCTGCTCGTAAATTTCTTTTAGCATGTAATGGCGGTAATCGCCTTTGCCTGATGCATCTTGAGTGATGTTTGATTCAACCACTTCACGCTCTACAGCGTTGCCATCGGCATCAAAAATTTCTACTGTGTCACGTGTAATACGTGCTACGTCGCCTTCTTCTAAAAATATAAAGCTGCGAGTAACCGGTAGTAGTGCCAATTGATCAGAGGCAATAAAGTTTTCGCCAAGCCCTAAACCTATAACAAGTGGGCTGCCTGAGCGCGCTACAATAATTTCGTTGCTGTTGTCTTTATCAAATACAACTGTACCAAATGCACCTTCAAATTGCTTAACGGCAGCTTGTACTGATGCGAGTAAGGTTTTGTGTTGCTGACGAAGTTGGTGAATTAAGTGCACCATAACTTCGGTGTCGGTGTCTGATAAAAATTCGTAACCGTCGCCTTTTAATGCGGCGCGCAAGCTTACGTGATTTTCGATGATGCCATTGTGTACTAGTGCTAGCTGGCCGCTTGAAACATGTGGATGTGCATTGGCTTCAGTTACACTACCGTGAGTAGCCCAGCGAGTGTGTGCAATACCTGTATGGCCGCTAACACCTGATTGCTCAAGTGCCGATTCTAGGTTTACTACTTTACCAACTGCTTTTACAGTTTTAAGGGTGTTGCCATCAAGCAGTGCTACGCCTGCTGAATCGTAACCACGGTACTCAAGGCGTTTAAGGCCTTCAACTAAAATTTTATTTACTGGACGTTCTGCAACTGCCCCAACTATTCCACACATAGTGTCTCCATTAATTTTTTAAATATTTGCCCGCTTATAACCTGAATTCAAGTTAACGGGCTATTCCATAATCTCTGCACAAATTAGTTTTACACCACATGCCTCAATTGCTTTGCGTTTATCGTCTGCTAAGCCATTGTCGGTTATTAAGGTGGTTACTATTTGCCACGGTAATTCTAAATTTGGGATTTTTCGGCCAATTTTATCTGATTCAACCATCACTATAACTTCACGTGCTGCTTTTGCCATTACTTGGCTTAAGCCAACTAGTTCGTTAAAGGTAGTAGTACCGCGCTTTACGTCTATGCCATCGGCACCAATAAATAGCTGATCAAAGTCGTAAGAGCATAGTACGCTTTCTGCAACTTGCCCCTGAAACGATTCTGAATGCGGATCCCATGTCCCACCGGTCATCAATAATGTTGGCTCGTTTTCGAGCGCTAGCAAGCGATTAGCAACTTTAATAGCATTCGTCATTACAACTAGGCCTTGTTTACTTGCAAGCTCTGGGATCATTGCTGCTGTAGTGCGCCCGCTATCAATAATAATGCGGTTATGATCTTTGATCAGTGCGGCTGCAGCCTTGGCTATAGCCACTTTACGCTTAGAATCAATCTCATCGCTTACTATCTCTTTTGGTAATGCAATAGCTCCACCATAACGGCGCAGTAACAGGCCACTTTTTTCAAGCGCAGTTAAATCTTTTCGAATGGTCACTTCTGAGGTTTGAAACTGCTCAGCTAATTTTTCCACGACCACTTCACCAAGCTCATTAACCTGAGCCAATATATTGTGACGTCGTTGCTGGGTGTTTCGTTTGGTCATAAGTGATATGCAATTAAGTTTCGTTTCGAAAGATGCGCAATTTTAAACGAAACTAGTTAAATGGCAAGTGAACGAGCAAAAATAAAGCAATTTAATCAAATTATAATAAAACTTAAAATACGGTAAGCTAGGGGTAATAGCCGAATAAAGTAAAGTATATGCAATTATTTAATAGTATCAGTAAAGAATATTTAACTCAGCGTAAGCTCGCCGGCGATATCTGCCGTTTATTTAATAAAAGCCCCAGTAAGGGCAATTTAAAGCGTATTAAAAGCTTATTTTTTGATTGCGGTGAAGAGGTAATTATTGAAGCAGGGTTTCACTGCGATTATGGTAGTACACTTATTATTGGTGATCGTACCTTTATAAATATTAACTGCACCATTTTAGATTCTCCGCTACCTGAGTCGACCATTAGTATTGGTAACGACTGTTTAATAGGCCCTAATGTACAATTGCTAGCTGTATCTCACGCGCTAGATCCGCAGCAAAGATTAAGTAAAGAAAACTTTAGCCAGCCAATTAGTATAGGTAATAATGTATGGGTTGGTGCAGGCGTAATAATTTTAGCTGGAATAACTATTGGCGATAATGCCGTTATTGGAGCGGGCTCGATAGTAACAAAAAATGTGGCAGCCAACACCGTGGTGGTTGGAAATCCTGCGGTTAAAGTTAAAGATATTTGAAGCAGTAATTCGTTAAAAACAACCTACAAAGCCTACTCTGCAGGTTGTACAATATATAACTAAGCAGTGTGTTTCTAAGGGAGGGGTTTATTGTTTATTTTTTAATGTAAGCGCTAAACCCGCCATAATAAACTCAACTTGGGAAACCTGCGCAGCTAATGCTTGGTGTAACCAGCCAGATTCGTCTACAAATGTACGGCTTAATTCGCCAAGCGGAACTATACCGTGCCCCACTTCGTTACTTACAAAAATAACTTGCCCTGGTAAGCTTTTAAGTTGAGCTAATAACTCAGCTTTTTGCGTTTGCCAGCAATGCTTGTCGCTATGGCATAAACAGTTTGTAAGCCATAGCGTTAAACAATCTACCAATATACAGTTATCAGCTTTACTATGGGCTTTAAGTAGTTTGGCAAGCGCTATGGGCTCTTCAACTAATTGCCAGTTTGCTGGGCGGTCTTTTTGATGGCGCGTAATACGTACTTGCATTTCATCGTCATTAGGCTGTGCAGTGGCAAGATAAATCACCGATTTATTACTCTTAATCGCTAACTGTTCTGCAAAACGACTTTTACCACTGCGGGCACCACCTAAAATAAGTGCATGGTTGTTGCTCATAATAAGCCCACTAAGGTTAAGTAAATAACCACCTCAGATAACTGCTGCGCCGCGCCTAAACAATCTCCAGTATAACCACCTAGCTGGCGCTTAAACCAGCGTACTAATACACTGCGTAAAATGAGCAACACGGCAATAATAATCACCGCTGTTTGCCATACAATAATATTTAAGAAAATTAAACTCAGTAATAAAATTACTGCAGTGAGCGTTAAAATAGCTAAGCTGTTAAACGACAAATGCATAGCGATAGGCTTAACTTTTGAGGTGGCATCCTCACTCACGTAATCCATGCTCATAATTAAACTGGTTGCTATTACCCGACTTAAACACTGACCCAGCAATATCGCAGTTATAATGGCTGTGAGCGAAGTACTAAGTAATACCAGACTCTGAAACTTAATCAGCAATATTATAAATAATGCCGCAGCTCCATAAGTACCCAAACGGCTATCTTTCATGATAGTTAATTTTTGCTCTACCTGCCAACCGCCGCCAAAGCCATCCCACACATCAGCCCAGCCATCTTCATGAAACGCGCCAGTTAATAGCAAGCCAAAAGCCATCATTAATAACACACTTAAAGACGGCGGTAACAACAGCTGAAAAATACAGTAACTAAGTGCCAACAACCCACCAAGTAACAAACCTACTAATGCAAAATAGCGACTGGCTTGATTAAGGTGAGTATTAGTAACATTAAAACGCAAAGCAACCGGAATGCGGGTTAAAAAGCTAATCGCCAATAATACTAACTGCCACTGCGTGACCTTGGTTTGTAATTTATTATTTGGGGTATCTAAAAGTGAACTGTCACTCATATTATACAACCTGCTCAACACCGGCATCCGCAAAGCTTGCCATGTGGTTATAAAAGCCAAGAGCGGCTTGTAGCAAAGGTAAGCTCAATGCTGCGCCAGTGCCTTCACCTAAGCGTAAATCTAATTGTAGCAAGGGTTTAACTTCAAGCTTGCTTAACATTTGTTGATGGCCTTGTTCATTAGAACAATGAGCAAAAATTAAATACTCTTTTACTATAGGGTTAATTTTAATCGCAACCATAGCCGCAGCACTACAAATAAAGCCATCAACAATAACGGCCATACCTTGCTCTGCCGCCGCTAGCATTGCACCGGTAATATGCACAATTTCAAAGCCACCCACTGCAGCAAGCAGCGCTATTGGATCAGCCAAGTGGGCTTTATGCAGTTGTAATGCTTGCTCAACAACATTGATTTTACGCGCAATTAATTCGTCACTCACGCCAGTGCCTCTACCCACACATTGCGTCACAGGTAAATTTAATATTGCTGCCATAATAGCTGCGGCACTCGTGGTATTGCCAATTCCCATCTCCCCCATAGCCAATGTATTACAGCCTTGTTGTTTAAGCTGTAAAACCAGTGACTTAGCATTACTAAACCCTTGCTCTACTTGCGCAGTGCTCATGGCCATGTGTAAGTTAAGCGGGGCGGTTATATTACCAAGTCGGCAATCATGTACCTTGCTAGCAGGGCTTTTTTCTAATATACCGCAATCAACAACCTCAAGTTGCCAGCCAAGTTGCTGACAAAATATATTTATAGCAGCGCCGCCAGCGACAAAGTTAGCGACCATTTGTGCAGTTACTTCACTCGGTGCAATTGATACTCCTTGCGCTGCAATCCCATGATCTCCAGCAAAAACAACTAAAGTAGGGTTACAAATCTCAGCTTTAAATGCAGTAAATTCAACGTCACTCTTTATCGTTTGAGATAGTATTTTTACTAACTGTAATGCAATCAGTTCAAGCTGACCTAGTGCCCCTAGGGGTTTGGTTTTATTATTTATTTTATTGTGAATAAGGTGGTCAAATTGATTATTCAAAGGGGCTATTTTAAACATTGTGTAGCAACTCACGTTTTCAAAAAAGTAAAAAGATAACTGCTAAATCCCACAACTGATATCGTTGTGATAAAAGAGGATCAGGCGTTTTTAAAAAATAATTTTAGGCCAAGCTTGGCCATTTTCATCAAAAAATATATCGATACAAATAACCTTGCCATAACCCACAGTAAATATATTTTGATAATTTAACTGTTTTGGCACCTGACAAATAATAGCGAGTAATTGCTTTATTACTCCTGCATGCGTAATTACAAGTTGTGAGCGAGTACCTTGGCAAATAGTATTAACTAATAATTGCTGCCACCACGTTGTTATGCGCTGATAAAAATGAGCCATGCTTTCACCGTTAGGTGGCGTCACGAGCCAAGGGCTTTGCCAAAAGTCACCAATTGTCGGTGTTTTAGTATGCTGCCACAGTTCATCATAGCTTTGGCCATCCCAATCACCAAAGTTAAACTCTTTAATATCGTCGGTTATATTCAGTGGTATTTTATTAAAATCACAAAATTGCCGAGCAAACTCACTACAGCGCTTTAAAGACGATGAGGTAACTAAATCAATATTTGCTAACCTGCCACAGGCGATATTTAACTGCTCAAACCCTTTTTTACTCAATATAAAATCGGTATGCCCCGCTAAAACATCTTTAGTCGTAAGCTCACCATGTCGCAGTAAATAAACTCGGCTAGAAAATGCTGTCATGCTCATACAAGTCTAAAATAAATGTACTTTGAGTTTATCAGCATAGTATTTTTTTATCTTTGAGTTTTACTTATTAATGACTTGAATTTTACTTTTCTGCAGACGTAAAAAAAACCGATTATTTTCAATCGGGCTATCTCGATTTGGAGTCGGCGCGCTACTTCGTAGCGACAACGCTGTAAAATGTCGTAGTGCCCACAGCGGTAGAAAATCACAGTGCAAATGCACCACATTCATTGGCTAGTGGTGATGTTTTTATGATTTGAGTGTCGGGTGTCGCTACGCTCGCCCGACCTACGCGGGAGACTTGTGTACATTATTCACCCACATTTCACTTTTCTGCAGACGTAAAAAAGCCCGACTATTTCTAGTCGGGCTTTCTACAATTTGGAGCCTGGCAATGTCCTACTTTCACATAGCAAATGCTACACTATCATCGGCGCTGTTTCGTTTCACTACTGAGTTCGGCATGGGGTCAGGTGGGTCCAAAACGCTATTGTTACCAAGCAAATTAGGGCGTTAATTCGTATCACTACAAATTAACTGAATTTGGAAAATATCTGATAATATTTTTTAAGTCTTTGCGTAAATATCTACTTTAGTCATATTAACTTCTTGCTTGAACTGTCACATAAAACGCGTTTGGCGTTGTATGGTTAAGCCTCACGGGTAATTAGTACAAGTTAGCTTAATGCCTCACAGCACTTCCACATCTTGCCTATCAACGTTGTAGTCTCCAACGGCCCTTCAGAGAGCTTATAGCTCTAGTGAGAAATCATCTCGAGGCCTGCTTCGCGCTTAGATGCTTTCAGCGCTTATCAGTTCCGAACGTAGCTACCGGGCAATGCCATTGGCATGACAACCCGAACACCAGCGGTTCGTTCACTCCGGTCCTCTCGTACTAGGAGCAACCCCTCTCAATTCTCAAACGCCCACGGCAGATAGGGACCGAACTGTCTCACGACGTTCTAAACCCAGCTCGCGTACCACTTTAAATGGCGAACAGCCATACCCTTGGGACCGACTTCAGCCCCAGGATGTGATGAGCCGACATCGAGGTGCCAAACACCGCCGTCGATATGAACTCTTGGGCGGTATCAGCCTGTTATCCCCGGAGTACCTTTTATCCGTTGAGCGATGGCCCTTCCATTCAGAACCACCGGATCACTATGACCTACTTTCGTACCTGCTCGACGCGTCTGTCTCGCAGTTAAGCTGGCTTCTACCATTACACTAACCGTACGATGTCCGACCGTACTTAGCCAACCTTCGTGCTCCTCCGTTACTCTTTAGGAGGAGACCGCCCCAGTCAAACTACCCACCAGGCACTGTCCGTAACCCCGATTCAGGGGCCAACGTTAGAACATCAAAACTACAAGGGTGGTATTTCAAGGTTGACTCCAACAAAACTAGCGTCTCATCTTCAAAGTCTCCCACCTATCCTACACATGTAGGTTCAATGTTCAGTGCCAAGCTGTAGTAAAGGTTCACGGGGTCTTTCCGTCTAGCCGCGGGTACACAGCATCTTCACTGCGATTTCAATTTCACTGAGTCTCGGGTGGAGACAGCGTGGCCATGGTTACACCATTCGTGCAGGTCGGAACTTACCCGACAAGGAATTTCGCTACCTTAGGACCGTTATAGTTACGGCCGCCGTTTACCGGGGCTTCGATCAAGAGCTTCTCCCTAAGGATAACCCCATCAATTAACCTTCCGGCACCGGGCAGGTGTCACACCGTATACGTCATCTTGCGATTTTGCACAGTGCTGTGTTTTTAATAAACAGTCCCAGCCACCTGGTCACTGCGGCTCCCGTCCGCTTAGAGAGCAAGTCTCATCACAGATAGGAGCGTACCTTCTCCCGAAGTTACGGTACGATTTTGCCTAGTTCCTTCACCCGAGTTCTCTCAAGCGCCTTAGTATTCTCTACCTGACCACCTGTGTCGGTTTGGGGTACGATTCCATATAATCTGAAGCTTAGAGGCTTTTCCTGGAAGTATGGCATCAGCAACTTCATCACCTTAGTGACTCGTCTCGTGTCTCAGGTTTAATGTTCGTCCGGATTTACCTAAACAAACGCCCTACTCACTTTTACATGGACTACCAACGCCATGCTTGCTTAGCCTGCTCCGTCCCCCCATCGCAATTATATCGAGTACAGAAATATTAATCTGTTTCCCATCGACTACGCCTTTCGGCCTCGCCTTAGGGGTCGACTTACCCTACCCTGATTAACATGGGATAGGAACCCTTGGTCTTCCGGCGTGGGAGTTTTTCACTCCCATTATCGTTACTCATGTCAGCATTCGCACTTCTGATACCTCCAGCAACCCTCCCGGGTCACCTTCAACGGCTTACAGAACGCTCCCCTACCACTCAGAATAAATTCTGAATCCGCAGCTTCGGTGCATAGTTTAGCCCCGTTACATCTTCCGCGCAGACCGACTCGACCAGTGAGCTATTACGCTTTCTTTAAAGGATGGCTGCTTCTAAGCCAACCTCCTGGCTGTCTGGGCCTTTCCACATCGTTTCCCACTTAACTATGACTTTGGGACCTTAGCTGGCGGTCTGGGTTGTTTCCCTCTTCACGACGGACGTTAGCACCCGCCGTGTGTCTCCCGGATATTACTTTACGGTATTCGGAGTTTGCAAAGGGTTGGTAAGTCGGGATGACCCCCTAGCCTTAACAGTGCTCTACCCCCGTAAGTATTCGTCCGAGGCTCTACCTAAATAGATTTCGGGGAGAACCAGCTATCTCCCGGTTTGATTAGCCTTTCACTCCTAACCACAAGTCATCCCCTAACTTTTCAACGTTAGTGGGTTCGGTCCTCCAGTTGATGTTACTCAACCTTCAACCTGCTCATGGCTAGATCACCGGGTTTCGGGTCTATACCTTGCAACTATTCGCCCAGTTAAGACTCGGTTTCCCTACGGCTACCCTAATCGGTTAACCTCGCTACAAAATATAAGTCGCTGACCCATTATACAAAAGGTACGCAGTCACCCAACAAGTGGGCTCCTACTGCTTGTACGTACACGGTTTCAGGTTCTATTTCACTCCCCTCACAGGGGTTCTTTTCGCCTTTCCCTCACGGTACTGGTTCACTATCGGTCAGTTGGGAGTATTTAGCCTTAGATGATGGTCCACCTATATTCAGTCAAAGTTTCACGTGCTCCGACCTACTCGATTTCACTTAAAATGTCTTTTCATGTACGGGACTATCACCCTGTATCGTGGCGCTTTCCAGCAGCCTTCCATTAACACATAATAAGCTTAAGGGCTGTTCCGATTTCGCTCGCCGCTACTTTCGGAATCTCGGTTGATTTCTTTTCCTACGGGTACTTAGATGTTTCAGTTCTCCGCGTTCGCCTCGTTAACCTATGTATTCAGTTAACGATACCTGCAAGCAGGTGGGTTTCCCCATTCGGAAATCCTAGTCTCAAGTGCTTTTTACTAGCTTGACTAGGCTTATCGCAAGTTAATACGTCCTTCATCGCCTCCAACTGCCAAGGCATCCACCGTGTACGCTTAGTCACTTAACCATACAACCCAAACGGGTCTTTGTTTTGTGACAGTTTAACTTCGCCAGAAGTCAATATTGAATACTAAAGTAGATACCAATCAATCAACTCAAAGAGTTAATTAAATGGCACTGAATGGTACTGCTACCATTCTTTTTTTACTTTTGAAAACTCTTGATAAATAACAATGTTATTCATCAGAATTTTATTATCAGCTTTTCCAAATTTTTAAAGAGCATATTAATTAGTTATCCCGAAGGACAAGCACTAATTAACAATCATCTGTGTGGACACTACGAACAAATAAGTTCTAAATCGTATAAGGAGGTGATCCAGCCCCAGGTTCCCCTAGGGCTACCTTGTTACGACTTCACCCCAGTCATGAATCACTCCGTGGTAAACGTCCTCCCGAGGGTTAGACTATCTACTTCTGGAGCAACCCACTCCCATGGTGTGACGGGCGGTGTGTACAAGGCCCGGGAACGTATTCACCGCGTCATTCTGATACGCGATTACTAGCGATTCCGACTTCATGGAGTCGAGTTGCAGACTCCAATCCGGACTACGACGCACTTTAAGTGATTCGCTTACCTTCGCAGGTTCGCAGCACTCTGTATGCGCCATTGTAGCACGTGTGTAGCCCTACACGTAAGGGCCATGATGACTTGACGTCGTCCCCACCTTCCTCCGGTTTATCACCGGCAGTCTCCTTAGAGTTCTCAGCATTACCTGCTAGCAACTAAGGATAGGGGTTGCGCTCGTTGCGGGACTTAACCCAACATCTCACAACACGAGCTGACGACAGCCATGCAGCACCTGTATCAGAGTTCCCGAAGGCACCAAACCATCTCTGGTAAGTTCTCTGTATGTCAAGTGTAGGTAAGGTTCTTCGCGTTGCATCGAATTAAACCACATGCTCCACCGCTTGTGCGGGCCCCCGTCAATTCATTTGAGTTTTAACCTTGCGGCCGTACTCCCCAGGCGGTCTACTTAATGCGTTAGCTTTGAAAAACAAAACCGAGGCTCCGAGCTTCTAGTAGACATCGTTTACGGCGTGGACTACCGGGGTATCTAATCCCGTTTGCTCCCCACGCTTTCGTACATGAGCGTCAGTGTTGACCCAGGTGGCTGCCTTCGCCATCGGTATTCCTTCAGATCTCTACGCATTTCACCGCTACACCTGAAATTCTACCACCCTCTATCACACTCTAGTTTGCCAGTTCGAAATGCAGTTCCCAGGTTGAGCCCGGGGCTTTCACATCTCGCTTAACAAACCGCCTGCGTACGCTTTACGCCCAGTAATTCCGATTAACGCTCGCACCCTCCGTATTACCGCGGCTGCTGGCACGGAGTTAGCCGGTGCTTCTTCTGTCAGTAACGTCACAGCTAGCAGGTATTAACTACTAACCTTTCCTCCTGACTGAAAGTGCTTTACAACCCGAAGGCCTTCTTCACACACGCGGCATGGCTGCATCAGGCTTGCGCCCATTGTGCAATATTCCCCACTGCTGCCTCCCGTAGGAGTCTGGGCCGTGTCTCAGTCCCAGTGTGGCTGATCATCCTCTCAAACCAGCTAGGGATCGTCGCCTTGGTGAGCCATTACCTCACCAACTAGCTAATCCCACTTGGGCCAATCTAAAGGCGAGAGCCGAAGCCCCCTTTGGTCCGTAGACATTATGCGGTATTAGCAGTCGTTTCCAACTGTTGTCCCCCACCTCAAGGCATGTTCCCAAGCATTACTCACCCGTCCGCCGCTCGTCAGCAAAGTAGCAAGCTACTTTCTGTTACCGCTCGACTTGCATGTGTTAGGCCTGCCGCCAGCGTTCAATCTGAGCCATGATCAAACTCTTCAATTAAAAAGTTTTATGTCTTTCGACAGCTCAATGAATTCTGAATTTTTTAATATCTTTCGATATTGAATTGACTGTGCCGAAGTAACTTATAAATAAGTTACTTCTGTTGGTCACTCAGTTTTCAATTGAGACTCTAATTTGTTTGCCTTACTTAGCGAACTAAGCTTGGCTGTTAGAACTCAATCTGTACGAGTGCCCACACAGATGATTGCTTTATATTGTTAAAGAACGTTTGAGTCGCTTTAGCGTCTCAAGGGATGCGTATAATACATCCTTTATTTTTCGAGTCAACACTTAGTTTTAAACTTTCTTTTGGAAGATTTAAAAGCGAAGTTTTATTTAACTCTCTGAGTAGTTGCTGCCTTGCTATGCTTCGGCGTTTCCCTTCTCAGTGGGGTCGCATTATAGGGATAAACGAGTGAGGGTCAACACTTTATTTCCGCTTTATGACAATTAAATGAATATTGTATAAAAGGCATACAAACAAAGGCTTGCAATGAAGTTTAAGCTTAAAAAAGCACCAAATAAATGGCAGTAATAGGGAAGTTATAGTTACGCTAGGTAGAAGGTAGGTTGTTTAGTTTAAATGTTATGTTTAAATAATTAAATGCGGCTTAGTTATAGTACTTTACTGAGTAGCTCTAAATAAATTAAGAGCCGGTACTTTGCACCTTTTAAGGTTTAGCAAAATACTCAGTTAAATATCTGATGTAGAGTAGGGGGCTCATATCGTTCAGACAATAAAAAAGCGAGTTAATAACTCGCTTCTATCTACTTATACTTTTTAACTAAATATAAGTCGTTATTTTTTAACTGGGCGTTTCCAGCCATCTAAATTACGCTGTTTGCCTCGAGCAATAGCTAGTTGCTCATCTGCTACTGTATTCGTAATAACAGAGCCTGCACCAATTGTTGCCATTGCACCAATATTTACGGGCGCAACAAGCGATGAGTTAGAACCAATAAAGGCATTGTTGCCAATAATGGTTTTTGCTTTATTAACGCCGTCATAGTTACAGGTAATAGTACCCGCGCCAATATTAACCTTTTCGCCAATTTCAGCATCACCTAGGTAACTTAAGTGATTAGCTTTAGAGCCTTTACCTAAACGGGTTTTTTTCATTTCGACGAAGTTACCAACATGTGAGTCTTCTTCCATAATTGCACCTGGGCGAAGGCGGGCATAGGGACCAAGCGTACATTTAGCAGCAACTGTTGCATCTTCTATGAGTGTATTAGCTTTTATTATAACGTTATCGCCAATGCTGCAGTTTTTGAGCACACAGTTTGGTCCAATTTCAACGTTATGACCTATAGTCACTTTGCCTTCAAAAATCACGTTTATATCTATTAGTACATCTTCACCGGTGGTGACTGTTCCGCGAACATCTATACGGGCAGGATCGGCAAGTGTTGCCCCATTAAGCATTAATTCTTGTGCTTGCCATGCTTGGTACGCACGTTCAAGACCAGCTAGTTGTATACGATTATTAGCGCCTTCTACTTCCATTGGGTGATCTGGCTGAGCTGATGTAATTTCGACACCTTCGCTATGCGCCATTGCCACTATGTCGGTTAGGTAATATTCGCCTTGTGCATTATTGTTAGATAAGTTGCCTAACCAGCTTTTTAGCAATCGACCATTAACGGCCATAATACCGGTATTTACTTCGCTAATAAGTAATTGCTCTGGGCTGGCATCTTTTTGCTCAACAATACCCACTAACTTGCCATCAACACGTAGCATACGTCCGTAACCATTTGGATTGGCTAAATTTACGGTTAATACCGCTAAACCATGTTTAGGTGTCGCAGCTAATAAACGTTCAAGCGTTGATTGCTTAGTTAAAGGCACGTCACCGTATAAAATCAGCACTGTATCATCGTCATTAACATGAGAGTTGGCTTGCGCTACTGCATGACCCGTACCTAACTGCTCAGCTTGGAGTACCCAATTTACGTTGTTGTTGGCCAGTTGTTGTTGTAATAGTTCGCCACCATGACCGTAAACTAAGTTAGTAGTAGTTGCACCTAGTGCTTTTGCGTTATCAATAACGTGCTGCACCATAGGTTTGCCAGCCACTTTATGAAGAACTTTAGGTAGCGCTGAGCGCATGCGAGTACCTTTACCCGCTGCAAGAATAACCGTTGTTAGAGACATTAAAACAATTTCCTTTTTTCGTTGTTTTAGCTAAATAAGCGCGTACTGGTGCACAGTAGATTATGTAAATCACATCATGTGCAAATACTCAGTAGCTTAATTACTGACTACTGAATCTTGGCTGAAACACTCAGACACTTCAATGGCGTTATTGTAACGGGGATTAGTGATGGATATAAGTAACAAGGGATAAATAGTGAGCACAAAAAGTAAATTTATAATTTTTATAACATTGCTGATTTATATTACAGGCACAAAAAAGCCCACGTTATGTGGGCTTTTAAAAACCAGATAGGCTTACTTTTTACGTAATTGCTGAATAATGCGTAGCTGAGCAATTGCTTCAGCTAGTTGCACTGCGGCTTGATTATAATCAAGTTCAGCAGATGCACCTTTCGCCATTTGAGCTTCAGCGTCACGTTTAGCAGCTTCTGCAGCTTGCTCGTCAAGGTCTTCACCACGAACAGCTGTATCAGCAAGAACAGTCACTAGATTAGGTTGTACTTCTAATGTACCGCCAGCAATGTAGATGAACTCTTCTTCACCAAATTGCTTAACTAAACGTACCATACCAGGTTTAAGGGCAGTAAGTAGTGGAGCGTGACCAGCATTAACGCCTAACTCACCTTCACTACCAGTAACTTGAATCGATTCAACACGGCCAGAGAACAAACTCTGCTCTGCGCTTACTACATCAAGATGTACAGTCATAGCTGCCATACTCCCCTCCTAAGTTACATGCTTTTGGCTTTTTCTTGAGCTTCTTCGATAGAGCCAACCATGTAGAACGCTTGCTCTGGCATGTCATCAAATTCACCGTTTAAGATGCCTTTAAAGCCAGAAATTGTATCTTTTAGTGATACGTATTTACCAGACGCGCCTGTAAACACCTCTGCCACGAAGAATGGCTGAGATAGGAAACGTTGGATTTTACGTGCACGAGATACAAGTTGCTTATCTTCGTCAGAAAGCTCGTCCATACCTAGGATTGCAATGATGTCTTTAAGTTCTTTATAACGCTGAAGAACTGTTTGAACGCCACGTGCTGTATCGTAGTGCTCTTGACCAATTACTTGTGGGTCAAGTTGACGTGAAGATGAATCAAGTGGGTCTACCGCTGGGTAGATACCAAGTGACGCGATATCACGCGAAAGTACTACAGTTGCGTCTAAGTGAGCAAAGGTAGTTGCTGGAGATGGATCCGTTAAATCATCCGCAGGTACGTATACCGCTTGGATTGAAGTGATTGAACCCGTCTTAGTAGAAGCAATACGCTCTTGTAACACACCCATTTCTTCAGCAAGTGTAGGCTGGTAGCCTACCGCTGATGGCATACGACCAAGAAGTGCAGATACTTCTGTACCAGCAAGTGTGTAACGGTAGATGTTATCTACGAAGAAAAGTACATCGCGACCTTCGTCACGGAACTTTTCAGCCATAGTAAGACCTGTTAACGCTACGCGTAAACGGTTACCTGGAGGCTCGTTCATCTGACCGTATACAAGCGATACTTTATCAAGTACGTTTGAATCGTTCATCTCATGGTAGAAATCGTTACCTTCACGTGTACGCTCACCAACACCGGCGAATACTGAGTAGCCGCTGTGCTCGATTGCGATGTTACGGATAAGTTCCATCATGTTTACGGTTTTACCAACACCGGCACCACCGAATAAACCAACTTTACCACCTTTAGCGAATGGACATACAAGGTCGATAACCTTGATACCAGTTTCTAAAAGCTCAACTGAACTTGATTGCTCTTCGTAAGTAGGCGCTGCACGGTGAATAGACATACGGTCTTCTTCGCCGATTGGGCCAGCTTCATCGATTGGCTCACCAAGTACGTTCATGATACGACCAAGTGTTGCTTTACCAACTGGAACTTGAATCGACTCACCTGTATTCATTACCGAAGCACCACGACGCAAACCGTCTGTAGTACCCATAGCGATAGTACGTACCACACCGCCACCTAACTGTTGTTGAACTTCTAGAGTCAACCCAGTTAAATCGCCATCTGTTACTCTTAGCGCGTCATATACGGCTGGCACGTTGTTTTGTGGAAATTCAATATCCACAACGGCACCGATAATTTGGACGACCTTACCTAAACTCATGTCTATTCCTCTCGTTAATCTTTGCCTGAAGCATTAAACTGCTGCTGAACCAGAACAAATCTCACTAATTTCTTGTGTGATTGCTGCTTGGCGAGCTTTGTTATAAATAAGCTGTAACTCATCCATAAGGTCGCCGGCATTGTCTGTTGCAGCTTTCATTGCAACCATGCGGGCAGCCTGCTCAGATGCAGCATTTTCAACTACACCTTGGTATACTTGAGACTCAACAAACCGTACTAACAACGCTTCTAAAATAGCGTCTGGGTTTGGCTCATACAAGTAATCCCATGTGTGGGCAGATACTTCTTCTTCAGCTTTTGGCAAAGGGAGTAACTGATCTACTGTTGGCTCTTGCTTCATGGTATTTACAAACTTGTTGTATACCAAGAATAAACGGTCAATTTTACCTTCAGAGAATGCATCAAGCATTACTTTTACAGGACCAATTATATCCTGAATTGAAGGTTTATCTCCTAAGCCTGCTTTTTTAGCAAGGACTTGACCACCAAAGCGTTGGAAGAAACCAGCAGCTTTACTGCCTAAAGTTGCAAACTCTGCGCTTACACCTTTTTCTTTCCATGCTTTAATATCTAGTGCAACTTTTTTAAACTCATTTGAGTTTAAACCGCCACACAGACCACGGTCTGTAGAGATAACAATATAACCAACTCGTTTTACTTCACGCTCTTCTAAAAAAGGGTGGGTAAAATCAAGATTTGCCTGAGCAACACGACCAATCACTGTGCGTAATTTTGCAGCGTATGGACGGCTTGTAGCAACGCGTTCTTGCGCCCTTTTCATTTTAGACGCAGCAACCATTTCCATTGCGCTAGTGATCTTTTGAGTATTTTTAATACTACCGATCTTGCTTTTAATCTCTTTTCCGCTGGCCATGACTCTCTCTCCGAATCAAGGTGTGCTTTAGTTTCCTAAAGCGCACCATTAATAACTATATTACCAAGTTTGCGTAGACTTGAACTTCGTTAGAAGTTCTTTAAGTTGCGCTTCGATCTCGGCGTTGTAGTTACCAGTTTCATTGATTTGAGCCACAAGCTCTGCGTATGTGCTATTTGCATACGAAAGTAAAGCCGCTTCAAAATCCATGATCTTAGCGATCTCGATATCTTGAAGGAAACCTTTTTCAGCAGCAAATAACGACAAAGACATTTCAGCAACAGACATTGGCGCGTACTGTTTCTGCTTCATTAGCTCTGTTACACGCTCACCATGCTCAAGTTGAGCACGAGTTGCATCATCAAGGTCAGACGCGAACTGCGAGAACGCAGCTAATTCACGGTACTGAGCTAGGGCTAGACGAATACCGCCACCTAGTTTCTTAACGATTTTAGTTTGTGCAGCACCACCAACACGCGATACCGAAATACCAGCGTTTACTGCCGGACGGATACCTGAGTTGAATAGGTCAGTTTCTAAGAAAATTTGACCATCGGTGATAGAGATAACGTTAGTCGGTACGAACGCAGAAACGTCGCCGCCTTGAGTTTCAATGATTGGCAATGCCGTCAATGAACCAGTTGTACCTTTCACTTCACCATTAGTGAACTTTTCAACGTATTCAGCGTTTACACGCGAAGCACGTTCTAAAAGACGAGAGTGAAGATAGAATACGTCACCTGGGTATGCTTCACGACCTGGTGGGCGCTTAAGTAGTAATGAAATTTGACGATAAGCAACTGCTTGCTTAGACAAATCATCATATACGATTAAAGCGTTTTCACCGCGGTCACGGAAGTATTCACCCATAGTACAGCCCGCGAACGGTGCTAAGTACTGAAGTGCCGCTGATTCAGAAGCAGATGCAACAACTACTATAGTATTTGCTAATGCACCGTGCTCTTCTAATTTGCGAACTACGTTAGCAATAGTAGATGCTTTTTGACCAATCGCAACGTACACACACTTAACGCCTGTGCCTTTTTGATTGATGATTGCATCGATTGCTAGTGCAGTTTTACCTGTTTGGCGGTCACCAATGATAAGTTCACGTTGACCACGACCAACTGGAATCATCGCATCGATAGATTTATAACCAGTTTGTACTGGCTCATCTACAGATTTACGCTCGATTACACCTGGTGCAATTTTTTCTACAGGCTCAAACCCGTCATTATCTAGCGCGCCTTTACCATCGATCGGAGCACCTAGTGTGTTAACAACACGACCAAGTAGACCAGGACCAACAGGCACTTCTAAAATACGACCAGTTGTATATACTTTTACGCCTTCAGTAAGATCCGCGTACGGACCCATTACTACTGCACCAATTGAGTCGCGCTCAAGGTTTAGTGCGATAGCATAACGGTTGCCTGGAAGCTCAATCATCTCACCTTGCATACAGTCAGCTAGACCGTGGATGCGGATGATACCGTCTGTAACAGATACAATAGTACCTTCGTTACGAGCTTCACTTACAACTTCGAACTGCTCAATACGTTGTTTGATCAGATCTGAAATTTCAGTGGAATTAAGTTGCATGCTCTTTTTCCCAATTACGATTGTAGTGTTGTGGCTAAGCGGTTTAATTTACCGCGAATAGAGCCGTCGATTACAGTGTCACCCGCCTTAATAATAAGGCCTCCAACTACTGCTGCGTCTTCACTACAATTCAGCTTAACTTTGCGTGCGAAACGTTTTTCAAGTGCCGCTACCAATGACTCTTGTTGCGCTGCAACAAGAGGGGTTGCCGAAATCACATCAACGTCGATTTCTTTGTCGTATTCTGCTTTAAATTTAGCAAATAACTGTGCAACTGCTGGTAGTGCGATCAAACGTCCATTTTCAGCCATCACCTTAACTAGGTTCTGACCTTGTTCGTTGAGCTGCTCAGCACAAATTTGAATAAATAATTCAGCTTGTGTAGTAGCAGTAGGCATACCCGCTAGAAGCGCAGATGCTTTTTCATTGCTAGCAACGTGGCCAGCAAAAAATAACATCTCGTTCCAACTTTCAATAGTGCCTTTTTCAACGGCAAGTTCAAAAGCCGCTTTAGCGTATGGGCGAGCGATAGTAGTCAATTCAGACATGCTCATACCCTCCTAGTTACAGCTCAGCGACAAGTTTTTCAACGATGTCACTATGTGCAGCTTGATTAATTTCACGCTCTAAAATTCTCTGTGCGCCAACCACTGCCAGAGTTGCTACTTGCTTACGTAGCTCTTCTGTCACACGGTTACGCTCTGATTCAATTTCAGAGTGCCCTTGAGCAATGATTTTTTCACGCTCTTGTTGACCACGAACTGTCTCTTCGTCAACAATTAGCACAGCACGCTTTTTAGCTTGGTCTATGATATCAGCCGCTTGAACTTTGGCATCTTTAAGCTGTTCTGCAGCTTTCTTTTGCGCTAGTTCTAAGTCTTTTTCGGCTCTATCAGAGGCAGCTAAACCATCTTCGATTTTTTTCTGGCGAGCTTCAATTGCACCGTTTAGTGGTGGCCATACGAACTTCATACAAAAAAGTACGAACACCGTAAACGCAATCAATTCACCGATAAGAGTGGCGTTTAAATTCACAACCGCTCCTCCTTAAATAGTAAGCTGTTCAAAAAATAAAATTAAAGTACGAACAACAATACCATAGCGATACCAACACCAATCATTGCTACAGCATCGATTAGACCAGCAAGGATAAACATTTTAACTTGTAGCGAAGGTGCAAGCTCAGGTTGACGCGCACATGCTTCAAGGAATTTACCGCCCATGTTACCAAAACCAACTGCTGTACCGATTGCACCGAAGCCAATTAGTAAAGCTACTGCGATGTACTTAAGACCTAATACTAGTTCCATTTTTTTCTCCAAAGTTTCAATTGTAATTAAAGTTAAATATTAAAGGTAAAGATTATAAATTAGTGATTATCTGAACTTGCCATGCTTAGGTAAACAATGGTCAGCATCATAAATAAGAATGCTTGCAGTGTAATAACTAAGATATGGAATACTGCCCATACAAAGTGCAGTGGTAACTGCATAAAACCAATTGCGCCAATCAAGATGAAAATCAATTCACCTGCATACAAGTTACCAAATAAACGTAGTGCTAACGAAAATGGCTTAGAAACCAATGCGATAAGCTCAAGTAACAAGTTGAAAGGAATCAATAAAATTTGCACAAACACGTTATTAGAGCTAAACGGGTGAAGCGTTAGTTCTTTAATAAAGCCGCCAATGCCTTTGATTTTTATTGCAAAACCAACCATTAAAATAAATACACCCAGCGCAAGTGCAGAGGTCATATTAATATCGGTAGTCGGTACAATTTTCATGTACACGTCGTGTGAGTCCATACCGAATGCTGTTTCACCAACGAAACCTGCAAATGATGGTAAAAAGTCAACCGGGATTAAGTCCATTAAGTTCATTAAGAACACCCAAACGAATATCGTTAGGGCTAATGGCGCAATAAGCTTACTTTTACCGTGGAAGGTATCGCGTACGTTGTCGCCAACGAACTCAACGATAATTTCAATAAAACACTGAAATTTTCCTGGTACACCAAGTGTTGATTTTTTTGCGGCACTACGGAAGATCCATAAAAATATTAGACCTAATCCGATAGACCATGCGAGGGTATCCACATGCCATGTCCAGAATCCACTATCCGCACATGCTTTATTGAAGGCTAAACCGGCATCGGTCGAACACATCTTCGCATTGGTCAAGTGGTGCTGAATATGGCTAGATAGAGTAACTTCTTCTGCAGCCATGTTATATCCCAAAGTTAATGTTTAAAAAAAACGGGTGCAAACAATCCAGTAAACAACACCAACACATAAGCACTAAAAAAAGGCAGTAACACTACCGGGTAAAGCTTTAGTATTAGCGCGAACAATATGATTGTTAGCATAAATTTTAGTCCGTTGCCGCGTTTTAACGAGGCATACGCTTGATTTGCTTTACTCGCACCCATATATCTGAATGCGTAGAGGGCAAATACTAAGTGGGGGAGTACTGCTATGGTGCCTCCAGCAAATGCTGATAGCCCGGCATTTATTCCCCAACCTAAAAAAATAATTATTGTAGTAACTAACGCTACTACTCCCTGCAGAAGAATTAATTTCAATGCGGCAAGCCTATACGGTCTTGCTAACTTATTCGTCACGTTTAGTTAACCTTAATGGCGTTCTAATTGTCAGGGTATGAAAACTGGCGAAATTATACTTAATCCTGCCAGTTTTGCAACTTGAGTAGCTGTATTGTGGTGTAAAATAACGACAATTGTCTCATTTTAGACATGTTATTTATTAATGCTGGGAATAGTCTTGGTTGATACGGTTTAAAATGCCATCTAATTCATCAAGGTTTGTGTAAGAAATAACCAACTTACCTTTGCCTTTTTTGTTATAGTTTATTTCTACTTTGGCACCTATGTTTTCAGCGAGTTGTTGCTCTAACTGTTTAACATCTGGATCTTTTTCTGTTGCTTCTTTAGCGGCTACAGGCTCTAAAATTGAACGTACAAGCTTTTCGGTTTCTCGCACTGTAAGTGCTTTAGCCACAGCTAAACGCGCCGCATCAGATTGCGTATCTCCCTCAAGCGCTAATAAACAACGAGCGTGGCCCATTTCAATATCGCCGTGTTCTAACAATGTTTTTACGTCATTATTTAAATTATTTAAACGCAATAAATTAGTCACTGTAGTACGAGATTTACCAACGGCATCGGCTACTTGTTGATGGGTTAATTCAAACTCATTTAGTAAACGGTTTAAAGCAACCGCTTCTTCCATGGCATTTAAATCTTCACGCTGAATATTTTCTATTAAAGCAATAGCAACCGCAGCTTCATCGGGTACATCTTTAATAATACAAGGTACAGTATCAAGCTTAGCTATTTGTGCTGCACGCCAACGACGTTCACCGGCAATAATTTCATAGCTATTTTGAGCAATAGGGCGCACTACAATTGGCTGAATAATGCCTTGCGCACGAATTGAACTTGCTAACTCTTCTAATGCTTCTTCCGACATATCTTTACGCGGTTGATATTTACCCGAGTGTAAAAATTCGATCGGTAATTTTTGTAATTCGCTTTGTTGAGATTGCGTTACATTGTGCATAATGTCAGTTGTATTTGACGAATTTTGCTCATTGCTACTTGTTGGTGCAGGTTTTGATGAACTTAACAGCGCATCGAGTCCTCGGCCTAAACCTCTTTTTTTAGCAGACATATTATTTTTTTACCTCAAAGTTAGGCGACAACTGGCGTTGTTTTTTCTTTTCTGCGTAACATTTCACCAGCCAGTGCTAAATATGCTTTAGCACCACTTGATGCCCGGTCATAATACATCGCTGGTGCACCAAAACTTGGTGCCTCGGCTAAGCGAACATTACGCGGGATCACTGTGCGGTAAACTTTATCGCCAAAATGTTGTTTTAATTGTTCTGATACATCATTAGCTAATCGATTACGCGGATCGTACATAGTACGAAGTATGCCTTCAATTTGTAGCTTAGGATTAACTAACTTGGCAAGTTGCGTAATGGTGTCCATTAATGCGGTTAAACCTTCTAACGCATAATATTCACATTGCATAGGGACTAAAATAGAGTCGGCTGCAGCCATGGCATTTACTGTTAACATATTTAAAGAAGGAGGGCAGTCGATAAAAATGAATTCATATTGGTCTTGAATTTTTTCCAGCGCATTACGCAAACGTACTTCGCGGGCAAATAATTCCATTAATTTTACTTCTGCAGCGGTTACATCACCATTTGCAGCAATCATATGATATTCACCAGAGGTTTCTTTAATTATAACCTCTTCAATTGGCTTGTTTTCTATCAGCAAATCGTAAATAGTTGGCACGTCGCCATACTTATCTACGCCACTACCCATAGTGGCATTACCTTGCGGATCGAGATCAATTAACAACACTTTTCGTTTTGTTGCAGCCATAGATGCAGCTAGGTTAACAGCGGTTGTAGTTTTACCTACACCACCTTTTTGATTTGCTAATGCGATGACTTTTGCCACAGTGTCTCTGATCCCTAGTCTTTAGAAAGAATAATTAAATGTCGTTGTGCATCTAAATTAGGTACTTCTAATGCAATTTTTTGCTCAAACTTAACGCCAGTCGGTAATGACTCTAGCTCTTCGCTAGGGAACACACCTTTAAGGGCAATAAATTTTCCTGAATGATCAATTAAGTGTCCACACCAGTCAACCATATCTTGCAATGAAGCAAATGCGCGACTGAGTACACCATCTAATTTAACACTTGGCTGATATTCTTCAACTCTTGACTGCACCGGAGTGACGTTATCAAGTCCTAGCTCATGTTTAATATGCATTAAAAAACGTACACGTTTACCTAAACTATCAAGTAACACAAAATGAGTGTTAGGTAATGCAATCGCTAATACAATACCAGGTAAGCCAGGGCCAGTTCCTACATCAATATAATGATGACCGGGTAAATGAGGTGCAACAACTAAGCTGTCCATTATGTGCTTAACCATCATTTCTTCAGGTAAGCGTACTGAGGTTAAATTATAAGCTTTGTTCCATTTAGTTAATAACTCAACGTAACGAACCAGCTGTTGCTGTTGTTTTTCGGTTAGCGCAATATTAGTTTGCGCTAACAATGTAGTTAATTGTTGCTGTAACACTAGGTACCCTCGCCGTTATGCAGATTTGCGTAACAAGCCTTGCTTCTTCAGATACACCAATAATAACGAAATCGCCGCTGGGGTGATACCAGAAATACGCGAAGCTTGACCAATAGTGTCTGGACGAGCATCAATCAGCTTAGCAACAACCTCATTTGATAAACCCGATACGGTTTTATAATCAAACTCTTTTGGTAAAATTGTTTGCTCATGGCGTAACTGTTTATTGATCTCATCTTGCTGGCGCACAATATAACCTGCGTACTTTGTATGGATCTCAACTTGTTCAAGCGCGGCTTGGTTAGTAAATTCAGATCCTAAGCCGTCAATTGCCATTAGATCGTTATAACGAATTTCAGGACGACGTAATAATTCCTCTAAACTAGCTTCACGCGTTAATGGCGTTTTTAGCAATGCATTAACTTGATCTATCATAGTATGATCTTTGTGGATCCAGGTATCTTTAATACGCTGTTTCTCTTTAGCGATCACTTCCATTTTTTCGTTATATGCCTGCCAACGTTCGTCATTCACTAAGCCTAATTCGCGGCCTTTTTCAGTTAAACGAATATCGGCATTATCTTCACGTAATAATAAACGGTATTCAGCACGGCTAGTAAACATACGATAAGGTTCTTTCGTTCCCAAAGTAGTTAAGTCGTCAATAAGTACACCCACATAAGCTTCGTCACGACGTGGAGTCCAAGACTCTTTACCCTGAACTTTTAAAGCAGCATTCATACCTGCAATTAAACCTTGAGCACCCGCTTCTTCATAACCGGTAGTACCATTTATTTGGCCCGCAAAAAATAAGCCATCAATAAATTTAGTTTCTAATGAACGTTTTAAATCGCGCGGATCAAAAAAGTCATATTCAATAGCATAACCAGGACGACAAATATGAGCATTTTCAAAGCCAGTAATAGATTGCACAATTTCAATTTGCACATCAAACGGTAAACTGGTCGAAATACCATTTGGGTATAACTCATATGATGTTAAACCTTCTGGCTCAACAAAAATTTGATGTTTGTCTTTATCAGCAAAACGAACAATTTTATCTTCAATAGAAGGGCAGTAGCGCGGGCCTATGCCTTCAATAACACCACCATACATTGGCGAGCGATGTAAGTTTTTACGAATAACATCATGGGTCTTTTCATTAGTAAAGGTGATGTAACACGGTATTTGTTGTGGGTGATCACTTGGTTTACCCATAAATGAAAATACCGGTATAGGCGTATCACCTGCTTGTTCTTGCATTTTACTAAAATCAACAGTACGGGCATCAATACGTGGTGGAGTACCGGTTTTTAAACGATCCACTCTAAAAGGTAATTCACGTAAACGATCAGCCAATGCAATTGAAGGAGGATCGCCTGCACGACCACCTTTAAAGTTTTCTAAACCTATATGTATTTGGCCACCTAAAAAAGTACCTACGGTTAGCACAACACTTGGAGCACTAAAACGTAAACCCATTTGGGTAACCACACCAGTAACACGATCGTTTTCAACAATAAGATCATCACACGATTGTTGAAAAATCTTTAAGTTATCTTGGTTTTGCAATGTTGTTTGAATTGCCGCTTTGTACAAAGCACGATCAGCCTGTGCTCGGGTTGCACGAACGGCTGGGCCTTTTGAAGAATTAAGTGTGCGAAATTGGATCCCGCCTTTGTCAATGGCCTGTGCCATTGCACCACCTAGAGCGTCAATTTCTTTAACTAAGTGACCTTTGCCAATGCCACCAATTGCTGGGTTACATGACATTTGACCAAGGGTATCCATATTGTGAGTTAGCAGCAGGGTATTCATCCCCATACGTGCGGCTGCCAATGCGGCTTCAGTGCCAGCATGTCCACCACCTACTACGATAACGTCAAAATTTTCGTGAAAAATCATTAATGGGATCCTACTTAAATCAAACCAGTAAACTTCAAAAGGGAGCGTATTCTACCTAGAATTTAGCAGAAGATAAATGATTAACAGCGGTCAAGATCTAAGTGTGTGATCTCTAATAATATAAAGGATCTTTTAAAGAGATCTTTTATTACTATTACTACTACTGAAGCACTTTTCTGTTGATAAGGTTTAGATCTTTATTTAAAACATGCGATTAGATCAGATCTAAAGTTGTGAACATGATCGGATCATCCAGCGAATAAGCTCTGATCAAAAAGGCACTTTATGCACAGGGCAATATCAACCGGATCTTATCCAATGGATAAGCATAGCTATAAATGCAGTTTAATCAGTGTTTATCCACAAAAACTATTAAATTATTAGTAAATTGTGGGTAACTTTAATTTGGTTTTTTAGCTTGATCTATTAATTTAAGCCTGTTTTAGCTAGCCAAGAGTCAAGCCAGGCCAGTGCAGTATCCTCTGGTAGCGCTTCATCAAGAATATTAAGCTCTAAGCGTTCGGCTACTCTAAGTGCACCTTTTTGTGCTAATAACTCATCTATATTGCGCCCAGCAAGGTTATAAGTATCGTAACTGGTATCGCCTAAACCAATGACTGAGTATTTTATATTAGATAAATCATCAGCTTGTGTTAAATCGTCAATAAAGCTAATCAGATTTTCAGGGTAATCCCCTGCACCATAAGTGGATGTACATATTAACCAAATAGTATTTTGCTGATCTATATCGTTAAATACAGGCTGTTCATGTAGTTGCGTACTAATACCTTGAGCATTAAGTTGATCAGCTAATTGTTCTGCAACATATTCAGCGGATCCCATTTGGCTGCCAATAATAATATTTACTGCACTCATTAATTTTTGTGATCACATAGCTTTTAATTACCGCTCATAATAACTGAGTTTGTATAACAGTAAAGTTAAGAGTGCTTTTTTGTATAACTATTTTAGCTGTAATTTTAGCCTTGGTTATTTATAACGACTCAAGCTGTTGATTAAATAGGGTTTAACAAATAATCTTTAAATGTAATCTTCTGATCAAGTTGTTGATAACAGTGGGGAAAGCTCTGTTTAAAGCCACTTTTTTATTTATGATTGATCGCTAAGTTATTGATTTAAAGAATATGAAAATGCTTAAATAGAGCTTATTAAGCAATAATATATACCCTGATCATAATGTGGATAGAATGCCTGTTGATAAGTGCTATTTAGATCATAAAATAAATTTAAATGAGATCAAATAAAGCTGATCTTTTTATTAAATGAGTCAATTAACAGTAAATAGTTAGTTTTAATGGCGGATCTAGGATATTTACTTAGTTAAATACGGAAATTTAAGTCTCTATAAAAGGTAATAAAGGCTAATTGTGGATAACTGATCTGAGATTATTTATTTTTTCAGCGCAGATCATCATTAATTTTAGCTAACTTGGCCGACCAAAAATATAATTCACGCTTACTTGGTGTTGTGTTGCTCTACTCAATTTTATAAATATGCGTAATTTAGAGTCAATAAAAGCCTAAAATAGGCTCCTATATTGAATGAATTATAAACATATATTGCAGCTCTTAAGCTTAATTAAGGCTATTTTAATAGGAAGTATTACCATAATAGCCACCGTAAAATTGATCCACTGCAGTTAAAACAGACTGCATTAATGCTATAAATTAGCCGTTTTATAGCTATTAAAGTGGCATTATTTTTAGTTAATAACGACATTACTCTAACAAATAAAGACTGGCCAGCTCTTATCAGGCATTAATATTAGCGCAATAAAGCTGTTTTTAGGGAGGAAATAGGTAGTGAAAGCAGGGGATTTTGACAATAAAAAAGAGCCTCTAGGGCTCTTTAAAATATATTTGGCAACTTATTTACCAATACAAAACGAGCTAAATATTTTTCCAAGTAGGTCATCTGAGGTGAATTCACCGGTAATTTCGTTTAGATATTGCTGGGTTAAACGCAATTCTTCGGCGAGTATTTCGCCCGCTATATGCATTTCTAACTGAGCTTTACCTGTATCTAAGTGGTACGCTGCATGCTCAAGCGCATCAAGGTGGCGACGACGTGCCATAAAGCCGCCTTCTGTTGCACCATCAAAACCAATACAGGCTTTTAAATGCTCGCGAACCAGCTCAATACCGTCGGCATTTTTAGCACTTAAACTGATGACCGGGTATTGCTGATTTTGCTCCATACCAACAACATCGCCCGATAAATCGGCTTTATTTCTAATCACTGTAACCCCTAATCCAACGGGTAATTTAGCCATAAATTCTGGCCAAATTTTATGGGGATCAGTATCAATAGTGTCGGTTCCATCAAGCATAAACAGCACTCGGTCGGCTTGGTTTATTTCATCCCATGCGCGCTCAATACCTATTTGTTCTACTAAATCAGGGCTTTCACGCAGACCTGCTGTGTCTATAATATGCAGTGGCATGCCATCTATATGTATATGTTCACGTAGTACGTCACGTGTAGTGCCGGCAATTTCGGTTACAATAGCGGCTTCGCGCCCAGCAAGGGCATTTAATAAGCTTGATTTACCCGCATTAGGGCGACCGGCAATAACAACCCGCATACCTTCGCGCATTATGCTGCCTTGCTTAGCTTGATCGGTTACCGTATTGAGCTGGGCAATAATGGCATCTAAATCGCCAGAAACTTTACCGTCAGATAAAAAATCGATTTCTTCATCGGGAAAATCAATTGCGGCTTCTACGTACATACGCAAGTGAATTACTTTTTCTACAAGTGTTTCTATGTGCTTAGAAAATTCACCTTGAAGAGACTGTAGGGCACTTTTAGCGGCTTGCTCTGAGGTTGCATTAATTAAATCGGCGATGGCTTCTGCTTGTGTTAAATCAAGCTTGTCATTCATAAATGCACGTTCAGAAAACTCCCCAGGCTTTGCTAAACGAACGCCCTCTATTTTACTAATTTCTTTAAGTAACATATCCAGTACTACAGGACCGCCGTGGCCTTGTAGTTCAAGTACATCTTCACCAGTGAATGAGTTAGGGCCGGCAAAGTAAATGGCAATACCTTGATCAAGTTGCTCGCCAGCAAGGCTTTTAAATGGCACATAATCGGCGTAGCGAACTTTAGGTATTTTACCTACTACTTTTTCGGCAACACTTTTAGCAAGGCTGCCTGAAACGCGAATAATACCAACACCACCACGTCCGGGGGCTGTTGCTTGTGCTGCAATTGTGTCTTGATTGATCATGCTATTAATTTGCCAACAATGAGTAACTTTATGGCGGTATTGTAACCTATGGATTTATTTGTAGCGAATAGCTGTGGTGAAAAACAGGTAATAAAAAAGGCGACCGAAGTCGCCTTTATATAAGTAGGAGCTTAATTAGCCTCTTACTTTAATACCTTTCTTTTCCATGCCGCGGTAGATGATGAGCATCTGGACAATAGAAATAAGGTTAGACACTAACCAGTAAAGAACTAAACCAGATGGGAACCATAAGAAGAACACAGAGAAGATAACCGGCATAAAGGTCATCATTTTTTGCTGCATTGGATCGGTAACCGTCATAGGCTGTAATTTTTGCGTAATAAACATACTGGCGCCAAATAAGATTGGTAACACGTAGTATGGGTCTTTCGCAGAAAGGTCAGTTAGCCAAAAAATAAATTCAGCGTGGCGAAGTTCTGTTGATTCTAAGAACACGTAGAACAAGGCTAAGAAAATAGGCATTTGTAGCAAAATAGGGAAACAGCCACCCATAGGGTTCACTTTTTCTTTTTTGTACATTTCCATTGTGGCTTGGCCGAATTTTTGACGGTCGTCACCAAATTTTTCTTTAAGCGCTGCCATTTTAGGCTGAAGGGCACGCATTTTAGCCATTGAAGTATATTGCGCTTTAGTCAGTGGGTACATTAACGACTTAACGATAATAGTAATGGCAATAATAGCCACACCCCAGTTACCTAAAATACTGTGTAACCACTTTAACAATACAAATAAAGGTTGTGAGATAAACCATAACCAACCGTAATCTACGGTTAAATCTAAATCTGGGTGAATAGCTTCAAGTACATCAGACTCTTTAGGGCCCATATAATAAGTCGCAGTAAGTGTTTGCTCACTACCAGCTTGAATATTAACCGCTTCGTCTTTAACACCAATGATGGCAGCATTACTCTTAGTAATTAAACTATAAAGTGTATTTGACTGATCCTGCATTGGAACCCAAGCACTTACAAAGTAATGTTGAATAAACGCAACATAGCCACCAAGTGTAATTTTATTTAGGTTTTTGTCAGCCATATCTGAAAAACTGTACTTTTCGTACGGGTCATCATCAGTACCGTATGCTGCACCTAAATAGTTTTGATCAACCATGCTGCCTTTGTCTTGTACAGTGCGCTTAACTTGTGTGTAAAGCTGTACTTGAAGTGGCGTGCTAGTGGTGTTGTTAATTGTGTATTCTAAAGCAACATCATATTGACCTTTTTTGAATACATAGGTTTTTGTAAAGTTAACACCATTACTATCAGTAAACTGTAGCGGCACTCTAAGCTCATCACCCGTTAAAGTGTATGACTTTTGCTCTACGTGGTAAGTTGGGCGACCTTGTGCAGAAGCATCAGGACCATTTAAGCCAATTAAACCACTTTGTGAAAAGTATTGTTTACCATCAAACTCACCAAGCAGCATATAAGGTGTTTCACTGCCTTTAGTTTCTTCATATTGAAGTAAGTAAGTTTCAACAATATCACCGCCTCGGGTATCAATTTTAACTTTGAAAACATCTGTTGTAATTTCAATTACAGAGCGTTTTGCTAAAGTTGCTGAGGCAGGTAACGCAGAGTCAGATGAAGTTGGTACATAATCTTCTGATTCTGATGATGTTGGGTTTAATGTTTGTGTGGTGGCACTCGGATCGGCTTTTGGCGTGTTGTAATCAGTATTCCATTCTTGAAATAATAAAAACGACACCAGCATCAGGCCAATGAATAAAAACGTGCGTTGCGATTCCATAACAGCTCTTATTTCTCGTGTTGGTGGTTAATATGGGTTAATTTTTCAGGAACGGGGTCGTTCCCACCTGAATGTAAAGGATGGCATTTTAATATGCGTTTAACTGCTAACCAACTGCCTTTTACTGATCCATGCAAATTAATTGCTTGAATAGCGTAACTAGAGCACGTTGGATTAAAACGACAATGCGGACCTAATAGCGGGCTAATCCACTTTTGATAACCGCGGATAAATAAAACTAAACAATACGTTGGCAAAGCAACAAGTGGTTTAAGTAACCTCATGATATATATGCTCCTACGTAAGTTTAGTAAATAGATACCATGTATTTAAAGACTCAATATGAGATTTCAAATGCATGATTAAAAGGTGAGCTAAAGATACCTTAATTAACCCTGTAATTCTATTGCTATTAGGTCTGTTTATTTGATTTAACTGATTTATTAGGGCGCTTTTTAAAAGGTGGTGGTTTGGGCGCACCCGGTTTGCAGCGCTCATTAATTTTACGCCACAACTTGGTCAGTTGTTTGGTTAATTCTTCATTAGACTGCTCATCAATACCACTTTTAACCATAAGCACAATATCTATATTGTCGATGTTGTGTTTATTTAAACGAAAGCATTCGCGAGCTAAACGTTTAATACGGTTACGTTGACATGCCTTTTTAACTCGTTTTTTAGCAACAGTAAGTCCTAACCGAGGTTGATCTTGGTCATTAGGTTTAGCTAAAAGAGTAAAGAAAGGAGTTGCAGCCCGGGCGGGTTCATTAAATATGCGAGAGTAATGCGAGGGAGTTAACAGACGTAACTCCCTGCCAAAGTTAAAGTCTTCCACTTATAAATTAAGCAGAAAGAACTTTACGGCCTTTAGCGCGGCGACGAGCTAATACTTTACGGCCATTTACAGTTGCCATGCGAGCACGGAAACCGTGAGCACGTTTGCGTTTTAAAACGCTTGGTTGAAAAGTTCTTTTCATAACAATCTCTTCCGATCGGTTAAAGTTAAAACATCCTATGCAGGTCGCGATCCTGGCACAGGTGCCATTGCGAGCGCGAGATATTATAGATGAAGTGTATTAAAGTCAATCATAATTACGCACTACCCTTAGAGTATACCAGCTATTTAATGTAGATCATAAAGAGTGATCTATTAGGATCATCATTAATAAGAAGTTTTCCACAGCCCCTGTATAAAAAGTGAATAAAAGCAGGGGAAAACTAAATTAGATCGCAGATTTGTTTCGCGATCCAGAGCTAATTTTGTTATGATCTATGCTCAGGCTTTAAAATTAAACTTGTATTAAATCATTGTGTTAAGTGTTTTATACCGTGATATCAACAATTTTATAAAAATCAGTCTTTTACTTGTGGATAAAGTGTCTTCATAATAGCCGGTCTTGGGTCGCTTATTGGGCCATTTAAACGCATTACAGAGGTGATTTTTAATCATTAATGATGTGCGGGAATAAAAATTATATCTCTGGGAGTTTGACT